>SEBU01000030.1 GCA_004173475.1 Gammaproteobacteria bacterium | reverse complement strand
GTGTTCTGGTAGAATCCAATTGTTTGTCCAGCCGCTGTACTGGCCGTATTGTCTAGGGAAATGGTGTTGTGATAGTAACGGACATTATCTGACCCATTGTTATAAAGTCCATAGGTCTGTCCATTACCGCCAATTGAATAAATAAGATTATTACTTACCGTGTTCTCGCCGCCTGCAGTTGCATCTACCGAGTTGTGATAAACAGCATACGTTGTTGCCGCACCAGATGTGTTGGCGTCATAAAAACCGGTAAACCGATTCTTTGAAATCTGCAACGCAGTGCTAGGCGCAGTGGTAATATAAATGCCGTAAACAATCGAAGCCGTAGTGGTGATGGTTGGACGGGCAAATGTGTTTTTCGCAATCAGGGTATTGCCTGTTCCGGTTATTTGCAAGCCCGTTGAGTAGAAATCGTAAATCTTGTTGTTGGTTATTTTGTTGTTAGCAATGTAAGTCGCTGCAGTGGTGCCGCCTACAAGCGTAATTCCATAATATCCACCGTTGATGCTGTTGCTGTCAATCAGGTTGCCATCGCAGAAGGTATTGCCCGTGGCAATAGCCGACGCATCCGAAGCATTAATCACAATGCCAGCATAGTTTGTCGTTCCGGTGTTGCGGGAAAGAACAGAGCATTTCCGGATAATATTCGAATCGGCATTGTTAATTAATTGAATGCCGTAACCAAATGTACCAGTGCCGGCATCCACTACCAGGCTGTCGAAAATGATATGATCAGCACCATTTAATTTAATGATAGCCCGGTCGTTACTGGCGGTAGAATTTCCGGTAATGGTATTTCCGTTACCATTAAACGTAATCGTGTTAATAGCCGACGCTCCAGGTATGCTATCCAAGACCAACTTTTCGTTGTAAGGCCCAGAGCCCGATACTACATTAAATACAACTGCTCCGCCGATACCACAACTCATGGCAGCTTTGGCAGCAGCAAAAGAAATGAAGTTGCCACCAGGAGTACCGGGCACATAAGTAGCACCCGCGTTTTTGTTAATTGTGTAAGTGCCTGAAGGAAGCACCGGATCAACTGTTAGCAGAACCGGGGTTGTATACACCGTCGTAGAACCACAGGTAACCGCCGCACGGTAATAATAAGTTTGTGATGCAAGGATAGTTGTATCGGGTGTCAACATCGGGTTTCCAAGAGACGAGTAAGTACCACCCGATGTAGTGGAAAACTGCCACTGGAAGGTTTGCGCCGAGCCATAGGCACCGATGTTCAACGTCAGGAACACCGGATTATTTTCACAAATTCTGGCGATGCTGAGTGTTGTAGGTCCAGTAACCGGAGGCGTAGAACACGGAGGCGGTGTAAACTCATAGGCGCCAATATCCGGCGTCGTAGTGTTACGAGGAGCGTTGTTGATATCAACATCGATGCCTACATAAATACCTTTGTTATCCAGCGCCGCGTTACCGGGAGAATAATTTTCATTTGATGGATCTAAGAACGCCGGGTTCGCAGCAAAAGATTTTGCTTCCTTCCCGGTGGCTGCTTGCCAGTCGGCAAGCGTTTTGCGATTGGTCGTGTAAAAACCAACGAAATTATTTGTCCCCGGAGCGTTTACATAATAGTTGTTGTTATCCAGGTCAACCGGCAAATTGCCGCCCAAATAAACAGCATGCTTTTGCCCGGTACCGCCCCTTGTAATAGAAACCAGGTTGTTTAGAAAACTGATACCACTGGCCGCTCCTGTTTGATAAAAACCTCTTGTCGTAGATCCAGAGGTAGAGGTAGTGTTATCCAGCGCAATGGTGTTATGTAAATAATAAATATAACCCGATGAAGTGTTAGCAATACCTGCCTGAGCGCCATTGCCATTTACCTGGTACCTGCTGAATAAAATTCGCGGATGTCGTTGTTCACGATTTTATTGCCGCCACTGGCGCCTCCACTAAACTGCGAAGCAATGACAACACCGTAATAACCACCATTGATGATGTTATTACTAAATGTATTGTCGTCACATAACACAGTACCGGTGGTGGTAAGTCCTGCATCGCTTCCATTAATCACAATCCCCGCAAAATTTTGCGAAGTAGAGGTGGTTGAAGTGTTGATTGTACATCTGCGCACCTCGTTCGAATCAGCATCATTCATTAAATGAAATCCATAACCATAAGTGCCGGCATTTGCGTTTACAACAAGGCTGTCGAAAATAAAATGTTTTGTATTTTTTAATTTGACAACTGCTCTTTCGTTCGTGTTTGAAGAGGAGAAAGTAATGATTGCTCCATTTCCGTTAAACGTAATCGTGTTTATTGAAGACGAATTGGGTATTGGAGCATTAATAATTAATTGCTCATTATAAGGTGTAGCCGCAGGAACTACGTTAAAAACAACCGCCCTCGATATGCCGCATTTGATGGCATTGTATGCTGCGTTAAACGAATTGAAATTAGTACCCGTTGGCCAGGTAGTAGCTGCACCTTTATTAATCGTATAAATTCCACCGGGTACGGGCGGACTAACTACCTGAACACTGTTTGAATAAGCGGTGTCGTGTGTATTCGTACATATCACACGAAGGCGATACAAAGAAGTGAAGACTTGGTTGGTGCTGGTTGATAAAGTAGTGGCGCCATTAATGTTACCCCATGTTGTTCCATTGTCTGTTGACGATTGCCACTGATAGGTAAGACCAGATGCCAGTGTTACGCCTGTTGCAGCAAGAGAGACAGGCTGGTTTAAACAAACAGTTGCTGGCGTAGCAGAAGCTGTTCCTGCATTTGGTGCACCATTGCAGGCTACGGCTGGTATCCAGGAAAAAGTAATGTTCGGACGGGTTGTTTGCGTACCAGTATTTGTAGTTGTAGTTGTACCGCACAAATTACCGGCATTATCAGCCCGGTAAGTATGTGATCCATTAAAAGAAAGACCCGTCGTCCAGGGTACAGCCACGTTATCAGACCAATGTGTTAGGCCATCGGTTGTGTTGGCGGGTAAGCCGTTGCATATTTCAACGACAACATTGCTGGTTCCATTCCAAAAAAATGGTGTTGTGAATGTGAACGTATTTACACCCAAAGTAGGTACATAGTCAAAGGGACCGTACACGGTTGTGGTTCCGGCCTCCCAGGTGGTAGACCCAAGTGAGTTGGTAGCGGTTGTACCAATTTTAATTGTGTACTGCTGAATGGTGCCCGAAAAGGTAAACAGATCGGTAACCGTAAATTTGATAGCTGCTATGTTACCCGGTCCCATGCCAGCGGCATTTAGTTCTGACGCTTTATACAGGTATTGAGCCCGGCTTCCTTCGTAAAAATCTTGTAAGGGCGCTGGAAAAGTAATATCGTCGTTGCCAGTAGTGCCAGTACCAATTACAATGTCAGCCTGAGCTTTTAGCAATGATATTGACATAATACCCATCAATACCAGCAAGAACTTCTTAACCATAAGAGAGGATGCGTAGATTTTCGCCATAGCAGCTTTAGTTAAATAAAATATTAGCTATAGGAAATAAAGTCGCTGGTTAAATCAACCGGATTTATGACCTATAAGATTTGTTACATACAGAACAACAAATAATGCTGAACTGAAGGATTGTTTTTCTGCTGTTTAAGCAGCCCGAGGATACGGATTGGAACATTAAGAATGAGAACAAAAGCAGTCTTAATAAATCGTTAAAGGCGTTTGAAGATAATCAGTAAACTTTAAGCCGAAAAATAAATTTAAGCCTTAAATTAAGTTTCTGTCAGTTGCAAAATGCGGCCCTCTGGGGAGTAAATCATTACGTTTACCGTGCTTTGCGCAACAGGATTGGGATAAAGTCCAATTATCGAAGGAATTGACCGCACATCGCTACCCCTTAACAGCACAGTTTTAGAATAGCTAAAGCGTCCATCCTTATCCCACTGTTTCAAGCGATAGAATTGCTTGTCACCAACAATATTCAAATCCGAGAAATCATACGTCAGCGTAGAGGCGCTGATACCACCTATAGCTTTCGATGGTACAAAACCAATTGACGTATAATCCCGTCCATCCATCGAACGTTCTACATCAAACCCTTTGCTGTTGGCTTCACTTGCAGTTGTCCAACTAAGCTCATTTCGTCCGTTCTTCCGCTGGCCGCCGAACGTGAGCAGGCTAACAGGAAGCGGACCTCCGCCAATAGTTGTGTGCAAGTAGAAACCACCAAAACCATTGTTATCAATAGTAATCTCCCACCAGCTGTTCACGCTGTTCCACGCAATTGACGCTGGCACCAGCAACTGGGCACCTCCGGTATAGTTTCCTGGTATTGTTCCTGTTCCGTTAAATTGCGTTACACGCAGGTTTCCTGCATTTGGATCTGATGGCGAAACAGGCAACAAAGGGTAGTTTAGACCGTTAGCTTGAATAAAGCTGTTGTAATTGTCAAATTCCTGCTGCGTCGCGTAAAGCGTTATGCGGCTGGTAGAAACCGATGGATTGGAAACAGGCGTCACATCAAAGTGTCGCTGAATGTAAGGCTGCGCACCATAGGTTTGTACCGTTACGTCAATTCTCACACAACTGGTTATCACTCCTGTTACAGGTGAGGTTCCCTGGGGCACGACCCTTGCAACCAAAGCACAATTTGCAAAGTAGTAATTCGCTGCATTTACATCATAGGTCGCACATTGCTGTACGCCATTGTTTGTTCCCGCCAGCACGGTCGCATTATCGGGGGTATTTTTTACTGTAGCCGCAACCGCAATCCGGTTACTTTCACATCCTGTACTTACCTGCCAGTTGTAGAAATAATAATACGCCGCAGCACTAACACTTCCGCTAAGTAAACCCGAAGTAATTGATCCAACGTTTCCAATGGGAAGTGGGTAAGTAAACGTACTGGTTATTGGATTGTCGCGAACAATAGCGGCCGTGTGTGCATTCGAACGCAGCTCATAGTTTGTACCTGGCTGCACATCAAAATTAAGGGTCAAGGTAACCGGTGTGGCACCGCCGCCAAAAGTAGTACCGGTACCGGCCGGAATAGCAAAAGGTCCGGCGGTTTGCACGACTGTGCCACTGCCATTAACCAACTGAACCGTAATGTTACCAGCGGATGTGGAGGTTGGATAGACATCTACTGTTTTGAGTTTGAAGGCCTGTGTGGCATCGAAAATCAGTCCGTAGTTATTACCGCTAAAACCTGAAGAATTCGCAAACGGCGTAACCCTTCCCGCTGTCGTGTTCGTGCCTCCGTCTGATGCTGTTACATAGTAAGTCGTACTGCTGTTGATGACCGGCGTCGTAAAACTGTTGCCAGAGAATAAAACATTTCCGCCGGTTGCTGCATTATACCAGTTGAGTACCGCTCCTGATGATCCCGCAGCACTCAACGTAACCTCGCCCGGCCCACACCGAACACCTGGCGTGGTACTCAGCACCTGCGGATTTGTAATTGTAACCGCCGATTCACCCGATATTTCGTTTGAAGACCCACAGGTAGCTACCAAGCGGTAGTACATGTTCTGAGTATTCGCAGTCGTTAGCGTGTAAGGATTCGTTGTTGCTCCGGGAACATTTACAAACCCACTGCCTGGCGTGAGGCTTTGCTGCCATTGAATACTTCCGTAGCCGGTGATTCCGCTTGCTGTTAGTGTGGGCATACCTCCGATAACACAATAGTTGTCAGGCGATGCTGTAATGCTTCCGGCAGACAGGGCCTCTTTTGTAAACATGACCTGAGCCAGAACATCATTCGAAGGGTTTACATCGCCAGCAACTGTGCTGGTAGCATCAAAAAGATAGACTCCGGCCGAACTCATGTTGATGGTACCAGACGGAGACGCCATAGTAACATTCATTTCCTGGCCTGATGCAAGAGTACCCGATGTTATGGTAGTGGTATAAGTACCCGACCCGGCGCCACTCACATTCACTGTAACTGTAACTGGATTTAATGTGAAGTCAATCGTATTGACGCTGTTGTTTCTGATGGCGACTGTGATTGTTTCGGTGCCGTAGCAACTAGTTACTGAAACCGCAGGAGAAACCAGCTTTACTATTTGAATGTCAATGCCAGGCGCTAACG
>SEBU01000029.1 GCA_004173475.1 Gammaproteobacteria bacterium | reverse complement strand
TGGTAGCGCAGTTCTTCGAGGTAACTTGGACTAACGGTAGTCACCTGCCAGGCACATTTCATAGCTGAGGCTAAGGGGTTGATTGTATTATCCCAATCCAACATTCCCCAGCGGTATGGATCGTAGGACGGCAACAGGTACCAACGATCCCAGCCAAATTGTCCCTGGTATTGTGCGTTGTGAATGGTAAACACAGTAGGAATATTTGCCAGCGATTGAAAATCGTAGCAATACTTCACCATGAAGGGGATCAGACCGGTGTGATGATCGTGACAATGAATAACGTCTGGCTTGTGTTGCCACTTGCTTAACCAATCGCACACACAAATCTGGAAAGCAAGGAAACGCTGCGTGTCGTCGTCATAACCATAAATTTTTTCACGGTCAAGCAAGCCGTTGATATCAACAAGGTAAAGATCAAACCCAAGCTTGTTTGTCTTTTCCTTGATCACGGCATAATTAAATTGGTGCGAACCGGAACGCTGCGAACCTTCGTGCACCAACTCCCACTCGTTCTGGTAAAGAAACTTGGTGCGATACATCGGCATCACAACCTTTGCCACATGCCCTAACTCGTTTTGATATTTTGGCAAAGCGCCAACCACATCACCTAAACCTCCGGCTTTCGCCATCGGAAAACATTCTGCCGATACGTGTATAATCTCCATAACTGTTCTGTCCTTCGTTGAAGGTAGAGATAAATCTTTTTCAACAATTTGATGACACGAATTTTTCTATTGTGTAATCTTGCTATTTTCAAGCCCTCAAATAAAAACCACCCGCTGTATGAATCAACAAACAAAATGGTCACAATTCGGTGTGTTAATCTCCGTGTTTTTTTTCTGGGGATTTGTGGCCGCGAGTAATGATATCCTTATCCCTGTGTTTAAAGAGAAACTGCACCTTGAGCAATGGCAATCGCAAATGATTTCGTTTGCATTTTACGTAGCTTATACAGTGGGTTCTATTATTTATTATCTGGTCAGCAAGGCTACCGGTGGCGATATCTTGAACAAAATGGGTTACAAAAACGGTATCGCATTAGGACTCTGTGTATCGGCCGTTGGCACTCTATTATTTTACCCAGCCGCAGAATCAGCTTCATTTGGCTTAATGATCACCGGTCTCTTTATTGTTGGTCTTGGCTTCTCACTTCAACAAACGGCTGCCAATCCGTTGGCAATCGTTATGGGTCCACGCCACACAGGTTCGCAACGCCTGAGCCTTGCAGGCGGTATCAATAATTTTGGAACAACAATCGGCCCTGTAATTGTCAGCATTGCCATTTTTGGATCAATCACAGCCGGTTCAACAAATGTTGCCGATATCAGCGCTGTAAAAACACCCTACCTTATTCTTGGTGCTGCTTTTTTATTGGCCGCTTTTGTCTTTAAGATTTCATCGGTTCCCAACAAGATCAACCTGGATGACGACACAGCGAAAGTATCTACCCCAACAGATGTTACCGATTCATTGCACCTTACAGGCAGCAGAAAAGGAGCGACTGATTACGGGCAACTATGGCTCGGCATGATCGGCATTTTTGTATATGTAGGCGTAGAGGTATCGACGGCCTCTAACTTGCCGGAGTTCATGAAACAGCATGTAAAAACCGATAATGGATTGCCTTTTCCAACCGAAAACATTGCTCCTTTTGTCTCCTTGTTTTGGGCCAGCCTGATGATTGGAAGATGGACCTCTTCAGTGGGTGCTTTTGGTGTCAGCAAGTCTGCACAATCAATTCTTCGTATCATCGTGCCTTATATTGCTTTTGGTGTTTTTCTGGCGGTAAATAAAATTGCCAATCACGACATTACTCCATTCTACATTTATGCCTTTGTGATTATTGCCTTAATTATTGGTGATTTTCTAAGTAAAGGAAACCCGGCACGCCAGCTTCTTCTCTTCTCGCTGTTTGGCATTACTGCTTTAATTATCGGGATGCTTACCGATGGCATGACAAGCGTGTATGCATTTATCAGTGTAGGTTTATTCTGTTCTACCTTATGGCCCTGTATTTATACGCTTGCCATTGCAGGCTTAGGCAGGCATACCAATGAAGGTTCCAGCTTCCTCATCATGATGATTATGGGTGGAGGTTTTATCAGCCTTTTGCAGGGTTATGTGGCAGGTGACAATCTTTTAGGAATCCAGTGGTCATACATTGTTGGTGTGCTTTGCTTTGCTTACCTGGCGTTTTATGCCATCAGGGCCCAATCGATTTTAAAAGCACAGGGTGTGGATTTCGATACGAAAGAAGGCGATTCATTTGAATTTGAAAACAAGCATTAATGATTGATCTGTCCAACGAGCTTGCCAT
>SEBU01000005.1 GCA_004173475.1 Gammaproteobacteria bacterium | reverse complement strand
GACGTTACGCCGATTCCTCACAACGGCTGTCGTCCGCCGAAAAAACGTCGTGTGTAAGGGGAATAGATAATGGCTCGTTATATTGGACCTACCTGTAAACTCTCTCGTCGCGAAGGCACAGATCTTTTCCTGAAAAGTGGTGCGCGCGCGTTAGATTCAAAATGCAAATTGGAAACTGCACCTGGCCAACATGGTCAACGTCGCGGTCGTTTGTCTGACTACGGTGTACAGTTGCGCGAAAAGCAAAAAGTACGTCGTATTTACGGCATTCTTGAAAAGCAATTCCGTGGTTACTACAAAGAGGCTGCTCGTCAAAAAGGCGCTAGCGGTGAAAACTTGTTGAAGCTGCTTGAGTCTCGCTTGGATAACGTTGTTTATCGTATGGGCTTTGGCTCAACTCGCTCTGAATCACGTCAATTGGTATCGCACAAAGCAATTAGCGTAAACGGCAAAACCGTTAACATCGCTTCTTATCAAGTTGCTGCTGGTGATGTTGTTGCAGTTCGTGAAAAAGCTAAAAAGCAATTGCGCATTCAAAACGCTATTAACCTTGCTGGCCAACGCAGCAATGTTGAGTGGGTTGATGTTAACGCTGAGAAAAAAGAAGGCGTATTTAAACGCGTTCCAGATCGCAGCGACTTGCCAGCTGATATCAACGAGAACCTCATCGTAGAGCTTTACTCTAAGTAAGGGTCGGGGACATCTCGGTACTAACAACATCTCGGTACTAAATTGAACCGCTAACAGGTGTGGATATGCAGACAGCAGTAAATGAATTTTTAACTCCTCGTCACATCGACGTTTCTGAAAGCAGCCCAACTCACGCGCGCGTGGTGTTGGAACCTTTGGAGCGTGGTTTTGGACATACACTCGGCAATGCTTTGCGTCGTATTCTGCTTTCATCAATGGCCGGTTGCGCCATTGTTGAAGCTGAAATCGAAGGTGTGTTGCATGAGTACAGTGACATCGAAGGCGTTCGCGAGGACGTTATTGAGATTTTATTGAATCTCAAAGGTGTTGCTATTGTTATGCATGGTAAGGATCAAACTGTTCTTACTTTGAACAAGAAAGGCCCAGGTGTTGTTACTGCTGCTGATATTCAACTCGATCATGATGTGGAAATCAAAAATCCAGATCACGTTATTGCGAATATCACAGGCAATACTGAATTGAAAATGCGCTTGACCGTTGCTCGTGGTCGCGGTTACCAGCCAGCAGATTCTCGTCGTAAAGATGATGATGAAAGTCGTGCAATTGGTCGCTTGCAACTTGATGCTTCTTTCAGTCCAGTTAAGCGTTTGGCATACAGCGTTGAAAACGCTCGTGTTGAACAGCGTACTGACCTGGATAAATTAGTGTTAGATTTGGAAACAAATGGCACTATTGACCCAGAAGAGGCCATTCGTCGCGCAGCTACAATTCTGCAGCAGCAACTTGCTGTGTTTGTTGATTTGGAAGGTGAAAAACAATCTGCTCCAGAGCAAAAAGAAGAGGCTATTGATCCTGTTCTCTTGCGTCCAGTGGATGATTTGGAACTTACCGTACGTTCAGCAAATTGCTTGAAAGCGGAAAATATTTACTACATTGGCGATTTGATTCAACGCACTGAAGTAGAATTGTTGAAAACGCCGAACTTGGGTAAAAAATCACTTACCGAAATTAAAGACGTTCTCGCTTCTCGCGGTCTGTCTCTCGGTATGCGTTTGGAAAACTGGCCACCAGCTAGTTTGCGTAACGATTAAGAAACCGAAAAATAAGGCGGGTATTGCTTAGGCGATACCCGCTTTATTTTTTATTATTAGTTCGCCCGTCAACTCACTTCGGTGCGGGTGATTAACGAGATTGCTTTTAGCAATCCTTTTTGAAGGTAATTTGTCATGCGTCATAAATTAAGTGGTCGTCAGTTAGGCCGTAACTCTTCTCACCGCAAAGCTATGTTCCGTAACATGGTAACTTCTTTGGTTGAGCACGAATTAATTAAAACTACTTTACCTAAAGCGAAAGAGCTGCGCCGTTTTGCAGAGCCTTTGATCACTTTGGCTAAAGTGGACAGCGTTGCTAACCGTCGTTTGGCTTTTGCTCGTTTGAATAGCAAGCAAGCGGTAGGTAAGTTGTTCAGCGAATTGGGCCCACGTTATAACACTCGTCCAGGTGGCTACCTGCGTGTTTTGAAATGCGGTTTCCGTTCTGGTGATAAAGCGCCAATGGCTTACGTTGAGCTTGTTGGTCGCCCTGTTGCAGCTAAAGCTGTTGAAGTAGATGCCGAATAAGTAATTCGCAAATACAGATTAAACAAAAACGCCAGGCAAATGCCTGGCGTTTTTGTTTTGGGTTAAATGAAATGCTAACCTTTCTATTTACAGCAATCAGTTGTTAATAAATGTACCTAGTTTGTTCGCTTGCCTTGAGATTTAATTCATGAATATTCTCTTTGTCAGCCGTCTAATTATTTTATTTTTATTATTTTCAGTTTTATCTGTTTCATTTCCTGCTAATGCTGCTTCGAATTCAATTAATACAAAAATAATGACATTTAACGTGCGTGTGCCTGTGGATCCCCATCCGAATGATTGGGTTTCAAGGAAGCCTCGCGTTTTAGCTTTAATTAAACATCAAAATCCTGACTTTTTCGGCATTCAGGAAGCATTACCTGAAGTGCTGACGGATATAAATAATAGCTTTGATGGATACGGTCAAATTGGACGCGGTCGCAATCAAGATTCGGGTGGAGAAGGCGTCCAGATTTTTTACAAAAAGAAAAATTGGAAACTTGATAATTATGACACTGGAACTTTGCAGCTATCGCCAACACCGGAGATTCCAGGTTCCAACGGCTGGAACATGCAATTTCCACGTGTGGTCACTTGGGGGCGTTTTATCGAGAAAAAATCTGAGAGAGCGATTTATATTTTTAATACGCATTTTCCTCTCGTACCGAGAGAGCGTTTATTGTCAGCCACGCTGTTGGCGCGGACTATTGCAGATCGAAAGCATCCGCATGACCCAGTTGTTCTGAGCGGTGACTTCAACGCATGTGAGGCTGAAGATTCAATTCAGTACTTGCTTGGTGCGGGAAATTCACCCATCAATTTAAAAGATTCTTATCGCGCTATTAATGTCGATGAAAAGACGGGGACTTTTCATGAGTTCGGCAAACAGAATGAATCCTGTAAAGTGGATTATATTTTTACGTCTAGCGATATAACTGTAGTAGCTTCTGAAATTATAAAAGACGATCCTAAAATTGGTTTTTCATCGGATCATTATGCCGTTACTGCGAAATTAAAAATTATCAAAACGCATTAATATTTTGCTGGCTATTATGAAGCTAATCTATCGTGGTTACACAATAGATTAGCTTCATAATATATTTTTCGCTTTAGGCTTTTATTTTGCTGCAGCTTTGCGTTTTGTTGCTGGGCTCGCTTTCTTTTTTAGCATAGGCGCTAAAAATATTCCTGTATATGAATGTGGGGTTTTTGCAACTTCTTCTGGTGTGCCGGTCGCGATAATTTTTCCGCCGCCACTTCCGCCTTCAGGCCCCAAATCTACAATCCAATCCGCAGTTTTTATTACATCTAAATTATGTTCGATTACCACCACAGTATTTCCGTGATCGCGCAAGCGATGCAAAACATTTAATAGTTGTTGGATATCATAAAAGTGCAAACCGGTAGTTGGTTCGTCCAAAATATAAAGTGTTTTTCCGGTATCACGTTTGGATAATTCTTTTGCAAGTTTTACACGCTGCGCTTCACCGCCGGATAAAGTTGTCGCGGCTTGCCCTAAACAAATGTAGGTAAGACCAACATCAATTAAAGTTTGCAATTTATTGGCGATGGAAGGAATTGCATCGAAAAATACACGCGCGTCTTCAACTGTCATTTCCAATACTTCATGAATATTTTTGCCCTTGTATTTTACGTCGAGAGTTTCGCGGTTGTAGCGTTTGCCTTTGCAAACATCACAGGGAACGTAAACGTCCGGCAAGAAATGCATCTCTACTTTGGTTACGCCATCGCCTTCACAAGCTTCGCAGCGGCCGCCTTTTACGTTAAAACTGAAACGCCCAGGCTGATAACCGCGTGAGCGTGCTTCTTGTGTGCCTGCAAATAAATCGCGCACAGGCGTAAAAATTCCAGTGTAAGTTGCCGGATTCGAACGCGGTGTACGGCCGATAGGCGATTGGTCGATGTCCACACACTTGTCGAACAAATCCATGCCTTCAACTTTTTCATGCGGAGCAGGTGTGAGTGTGCTTGCACCATTAAGAGCAGTGGCGGCCAGTGGATGTAGCGTTGCATTAATGAGCGTAGATTTTCCCGAACCAGACACACCCGTTACGCAAGTCATTAATCCCACCGGAATTTCCAAAGTGACATTTTGAAGATTATTGCCTTTGGCTCCAATCAGTCTAAGCATTTGTTTTGGGTTAATCGGATTGCGTTTTTCGGGAATGGCAATTTCACGGGCGCCACTTAAATATTGGCCGGTGATGGACTCCTTGTTAGCCATGATGGCTTTGACATTGCCTTGCGCGATCACTTGGCCGCCGTGAACACCCGCACCTGGGCCTATGTCAATGACGTGATCGGCGAGGCGAATGGCGTCTTCATCATGTTCAACCACTATCACGCTATTACCGATGTCGCGCAGGTGAGTGAGGGTTTTCAATAAACGTTCATTGTCGCGCTGATGCAAACCTATTGAAGGCTCATCAAGAATATACATAACGCCTACCAAGCCTGCACCGATTTGGCTGGCAAGGCGAATACGCTGTGCTTCACCGCCGGACAAGGTTTCGGCACTGCGATTCAGCGTTAGATAATTCAAACCGACGTCTACCAAAAATCGGAACCGATCACGCAGCTCTTTTAACACTTTGTCCGCAATACCCGCTTTACGACCGGTAAAACTCAGTTGCATGTAGTATTCATGTGCTTCCGATACCGGCATGGTAGTAATTTCCGGTAATGTTTTTTCATCGATAAACACGTTGCGCGCTTCTTCACGTAAACGTGCTCCTTCGCATTCCGGACAGTTTTGCGTCGATAAAAATTTGGTGAGGTCCTCGCGAACCGAATTGGATTCGGTATCGTGGTAGCGACGTTCCATATTGGGCAGTACGCCCTCGAAAGCGTGGCTACGTTTGTAAACATCGCCGCGATCATTCACGTAATTGAAGGAGATTACCTCCTCGCCGGAACCATAAAGCACGGCCTCACGTTGTTTGGCTTTGAGTTTATTCCAGGGCGTATCTACGTTAAAACCGTAATGCTTGGCGAGGGATGCCAACATATGAAAGTAATACACGTTGCGCTTGTCCCAGCCGCGAATAGCTCCTTCTGACAGGCTGAGTTTTGGGTCCTGAATAACTTTGTCTTCGTCAAAGAACTGCTTAACTCCCAAACCATCACAGCTAGGGCATGCGCCTGCAGGGTTGTTAAAGGAAAAAAGGCGAGGCTCAAGTTCGGTAAGGCTGTAATCACAAATCGGGCAGGAGTGTTTGGATGAAAAAAGCCTGTCGGGCGCTTTTTCATCCATATCGCTAATAATGGCGA
Source organism: Gammaproteobacteria bacterium (assembly GCA_004173475.1). Lineage (GTDB taxonomy): Bacteria > Pseudomonadota > Gammaproteobacteria > Pseudomonadales > Cellvibrionaceae > Cellvibrio. The sequence continues at coordinate 489,412 of SEBU01000005.1, read as the reverse complement.
TACCTTCGGAAAGCTTGAGCGCCGTTTCGAATGATTCAGCCAGGCGCAATTTGATATCGTCACGCACTTTAAAGCGGTCGATTACTACTTCCACCGTGTGCTTCTTTTTCTTATCGAGCGTTGGTGTATCGTCGAGATCGCAGAGCAAGCCATCGATACGAGCGCGAATAAAACCATCGCGTTTTAATTGTTCAAAGACGTGCAGGTGCTCGCCTTTGCGCTCACGAATAACAGGCGCTAGCAACATAAGCTTGCTGCCTTCGGGAAGTGCGGTAACTGTATCGACCATCTCGCTAATAGTTTGGGCCGAGAGGGGAACACCGTGATTCGGGCAGCGTGCTTCGCCCACACGTGCATAAAGCAAGCGCAGGTAATCGTAAATTTCAGTGATGGTTCCCACTGTTGAGCGCGGGTTATGGGAAGTGGATTTTTGCTCAATGGAAATTGCCGGGCTCAAACCTTCAATATGATCAATGTCCGGCTTTTCCATCATGGAGAGGAATTGACGAGCATAAGTGGATAGCGATTCCACATAACGGCGTTGGCCTTCTGCATAAAGAGTGTCGAATGCCAGTGATGATTTACCAGACCCAGAAGGGCCTGTGATTACAACTAATTTATCGCGTGGTATATCCAAGTCGATATTTTTAAGATTGTGAGTGCGGGCGCCGCGAACAATAATCGTATCCATCTACTACTTCTCAAAAGTTTGGGCAAAGGGCGGGATTATACGTGAAGCATGTGTCAGCGGATGTCAGTAATCTGTGCTTTAGCTAGCTTATCAAGGGCAAAGCTAAAAACTTTTTTGCGGTTGATTTTGTTGTGGGCGAAAGAGCCATTGGTTCGTAGTGGCTCAAGTAGATCCGCATGAATGACGACAGCGAATCTACGCGCGAGCTACTACATACGTTGCTTAATTTTCTTCCATCTTACGCATCAAACTAAACCAATATAAATTACGGACGGCCCAAAATAAAAACATCAGGAATGAACAGATCAGTGTCCAATGAGCTATTTGGTTTATAAATTGGGCGACTGAAGCGCGCAAGCTATGGTTCAAAAACAATTCCGGTTCTAGCCACAAACCTATGGCAATTGTGCACCCCAAGAGATTTTGCACCGTCGCTAGCAAGAGTTTGGATTGGGTCCAGTAGCTATAACGAAACTTCCATAAGCTGAATCCCACCGAAAATATTGCCCATAGGCTCAGTGGAAGAACCCAATATGACAGGTTCGGGTTGGGGCTAATCGAAAACTTCGCAAAGACATTTTCAGACATCCAATACCCGTAACAAACGATCACGAGAAAAAATAAATTGCTGACAAATTCGTTTAGATTCTCTTCCAATTTGATGCGCTGCCATGGATGTTGCACAGGAGGCAACTGCTCCGGCGTCCACTTGCAGTAGGGAGACAGATTCGCTGTCGCCTTCAAGTTACTCAGGGTGTAAAACACGCCTGTTACAACTGCAAACATGATAAGTGCGGCGTGGACAAAATGACTTATAAATCCGCTGATGTGTAACCCACCGCTGTTTAATGAAGTAACTCCAAAGCCGATCATTTGCACTACAAAAACGATCAGCAAGCCGTAGGTAAGGCTCTGTTTGAAAACCGGAAACCAGTTGCTGTTGACCAGCGTTTGCGGTGGTAAGAAACCTGCCGCTACACGTTGGGGATGCCCAAGTTCGCGTAATATTGCTGATTCATCCTCGGATGTGGCAGGGTGGCCTGTTTCATCTTCAAAGCTTTCAAGACGATCAAGAATATTTGCTCTCAGTTCGCGAGTAATGTCATCGCGGCGGCTCACAGGAAGTTGCTGGGCAACTGCACTGATATAACGGTCAATGAGTTTCATGTTAAATCTCCAGAAGTTTTGCAATGTTTGAGTTAAGCGCCTGCCATTCACTGCTTAAATTGGCGAGCAATTCCGTGCCCATAGGTGAAAGTTGGTAGTAGCGGCGCTCGCGGCCATCGCCTTGCTGCCATTCACTGTCGAGCAAGCCTTGATCTGCCAACCTGCGGATCAGGGGATAAAGCGTGCCTTCATCGATATCGATTCCAGCGTCTTGCATTTGCTTACGTAACGAGTACCCGTAATGCGGCTGCTTCAACGAGCCGAGCACTGCAAGAACAAGGACTCCGCGGCGTAGCTCTTGGCGTAATTTCTCTAAATGTTCTTCTGACATAGGTACTCCATACTGTGCGACATACACTGTGTACCGCACAGTGTTTTATTACTATGCGCCGCACAGTAAGCTGTGTCAATAAGGTGATTAAAATTTGTTCATAAAAGGCTGAAGGAGTATGGCGATAGTTTTCAATGAGGTTAATTCATGTTGAAACGTTATTAGGTAAAGCGGTGAGAACAGATAGATCTTGGAGAGAGGGTCGGCTATGGACACAAGAGCCTGTTAAGGTGCTATTCCTGCCTTTTTCAGAGTTAGAATAGAAAAACTTCACATTTTTCAACGACTAAATTACCATAGCGCCGCTGTAACTTCCCTGCTCCCCTGGAATTTAACCAAAAGGAACTCATTTGAATGCGCCCGTCATTTAAGCTTGTAAGTATCGGTTCGTTTGCCTTGGCTATAGTGCTTTTCACTCTGATCTTTACCCGTGAAGGTAAGGTCGTCGCTGTGGCAGCTCAAGAGCCTGAAGTAAACGATAAAGTCGTGACCAATTACATTGAAAAAGTGGAATTGCAAAACGCTCAGGAGCGCGATGAACGGCAGGAAGCTTATACGCATCAAAAGATGGCTAAGGCCAAAAAGGAAAGTGTGGAATGCCAGTTTTGGACGCAACAACAAGCTGCTAAACCATCTTCAAAAGGTGCTGACAAGGTAAAGCAGTTTTGTGAGTTGAGTTCGGATGCTAGTAGCGAATCTTCAACTGCAAGTAATCAACCAACGAGCCAGAAGGCACGTTGATCTAGTCGTTGTCGGATTTGAGCCAGGCACCATCCGTGCTCCAGGTTTTTACCCAGCCTGGAAACGCTTCGGCAGGCATGGGGCGAGCTATCCCGTAACCCTGGGCAAGTTCGCAGCCTATCGATAGTAGTTTCTTTCCGTGGTCTACTGTCTCCACTCCTTCAGCGATAACCAGCCGCTGGAACGCAGTAGCCAAGCCTATAATCCCCTGAATGATTGCCAGATCGTCCGAATCGTCAAGCATGTCGCGAACAAAGCTTTGATCGATCTTCAGCAGCTCTGCCGGTAGACGTTTTAAATAAGCAAGCGATGAATAACCTGTACCAAAATCATCCAACGCAAAACTAACTCCCAATGCCTGGCACGCGTGAATAGCGGCAGACACCTGATTGATGTCTTCCAGCGCGCTGGTTTCCAAAATTTCCAGTTCCAGATTCTTTGGGTTAGCGTCAGGCTCCAAAAACAGCAGCTCTTCCAAACGATTTGCAAAGTTGCTTTGTTGTAATTGCAGCGCACCAACATTAACGCTGATAGGTATGTCCAAGCCTTGTGATTGCCAGTCGGCCATTTGGCTAAGCGCGGTCGCTATAACCCACTCGCCAAGTTCTACGCTCAACAAGTGATTTTCAATAATGGGCAAGAAACTGGCGGGAGCAAGCAAGCCGCGCTCGGGGTGCTGCCAGCGAATAAGCGCCTCGGCACCCACAACGGTTCCGGTGCGCATATTCACTTTCGGTTGATAGTAGAGAACGAATTCTTTGTTGCGCAGGGCCGTGCGTATATGTTCGAGGTTTTCGCGTTTATGTTTTACAGCCACATCTTGAGCAACGTCGAACAGGTGATAACAATTTTTACCGGCTTGTTTGGCAAGGTACATCGCCTGGTCGGCATGGCGGAGTAATTGTTCGGCATCCACGCCGTCTTGAGGATGAATGGTAACGCCAATACTGGCTGAAACTTGTAGCACGAGTTCGTCGAGTTGAACCGGTTCGGCCGCTGCATCAAGGATACGCCGCAACAGGGGTTCACAATCATTAACGTTTTTTAAGTGGGTCAGCACTACCACAAATTCATCGCCGCCAATTCGCGCAAGCGTATCGCTCTCACGTAACGCCGCTTTCATTCGCCGCGCAATGGTGATTAACAATTTGTCGCCGGTGCCATGACCGTATTGATCATTAATGGCTTTAAAGCCATCCAGATCAATAAATGCTACCGCGAGCGATTCACCGCTGCGCTGATTGTGAAGCATGGCCTGCTGCATACGATCTGCCAATAGCACGCGATTGGGAAGGTGGGTGAGGGCATCGTAATGGGCAATATGCTCTAGGATCCGATTGGCATACTCGAGCTCGTAATTAGCGGTTTCCAACGCGAGCTGGGCTGACTTCTGTTCGCTGATGTCTTGGATGATCCCGTTCATTTTCACCGGGATGTTGTTCTCGCGCGTAATTTTACAAATCACGCGCACATCAATTTTTCGCTGGGTGTAGCTAATCATTTCCAGCTCAAGATCAAAATCCTGGCCACGTTCTATTGCTTCATTGAAAGCCTTGATAATTAAGGGCTGGGAGTCGTTAGAAAAAAACTCCAGGCTGGATTCAAGCGTGAGATCCTCTCGTACAGAATCCAGAAGATGATAAATCTGGTCGGTCCAAAAGAGTTCGTTGGTCTTAATATCAAATTGCCATCCACCCATCTTTGCGACGGACTGCGATACGTTCAGCAACTCTGTGCTAGTTAGCAACGCTTCTTCGACTTGCTTGCGATCGCTAATTTCCTGAGCAGTTCCTTCCATGCGAATAGGTTGGTCAGCCGCATCAAAAATCGTAATGCTGCGGGCTTCTATCCAACGCGTGCTGCCGTCGGGCATGAGCATACGGAAGTCAAACTTGCGATCATTTTTGTCTGCAATTGCTTGCAGATGATGTGCTCGTACTCTGTCGCGGTCTTGGGGGTGGATTGTTTCAACAAATTCGTCGAGAGTGGGCATGCCAGAGGCGGGGTCGCGCTGCATGATTTGAAACCACTCTGCCGTCGCCGAGCCAATGCCCGTCGCTAAATCCAGTTCCCAGCTACCAATCAGCGCTCTCGTCTGGGCTGCCGCAAGATGCGCTTCACTCACCGCCAGCGCAGCTTCAGCCTCCTTGCGCTCCGTAATGTCTGTACTGGTGCCTACCCACTGAATAACCTCACCTGCTGGATTGAGCAACGCAGAAGCCCGGGCAATATGCCAGCGATAAACTCCGTCGGCGCGACGCAAACGGAAAACAGCCTCGTAATTTTCTCCGGTCGCCAGGCTTCGGGTCCATTTCAAAATGGTTTCGTGGACATCGTCAGGGTGGAGTACTTCAATCCAGCCAGCCTTTAGGATGCTTTTGCCGAAATAGTCAATGACCTGTTGATTCACAAAATCTAGCCCACCGTCAGGACGAGCGGTCCAGACCTGTTGGGGGATTGTGGAGATCAGCCTGTGAAGATGGTCTTCACTCAATGTGGCTGGCGGTAAAGCCTCTTTTGTCATCGTATAGTCATCTAGGGTTAGCGGCTTTTCGCACAAATTTATAGCGTGAGCAACGGCTTGAATCGAGCCCATAAAATTCAAGTGTAGACAAGAAACTGTAGATCGTGAGCTGAAGTAAACAAATTTAAACAATGCCCAAGTATTTGCTTTTAATCGCATATTTCACGGTTAATTGACGATTAAATATTGATTTGGCTGGCTTTTTTATATCTTTTTCGTTTGCAAATCGCGGGTTGTGTAGTGGCAGAAGCTCGCTTTTTGAACTTCACTGAATGCATGGATATAAATGAGTTTTACTGAGGCATAGTGTGCAACATTTAAAATTGTCGGAGCTCATGGGCTCGCTCAGCTATGCATTGGATCTGACCGAAGGCCAACCGCATGGGCACTGTATCCGCTGTTGCTGGATCGGCATGAGTATCGGCCAACAAATCGGTATGGCCAAAGAACATTTGTGGGAACTCTATTACGTACTGTTACTAAAAGACTTGGGCTGCAGCAGCAACGCTTCTCGTATTTGCGAACTTTATTTAACTGACGATCTGGCCTTCAAGCGTGATTTTAAATGGGTGGATGGTAGCCTTCCGCAAGTGTTGCGTTTTGTTTTGCGGCATACCGGAACCTCAGCTGGAATTATCTCCCGCTTCAAAGCACTCACCGAAATTTTCACCAACGGCGATGCCATCGCACAAGAGTTGATTCAGACCCGCTGCACGCGTGGAGCTGATATAGCGAGGCGGCTGCGTTTTGATGAACCTGTTGCCGATGGTATCCACTCGTTAGATGAACATTGGGACGGCCATGGCCGCCCGGAAGCATTGGAAGGCGAAAAGATTCCACTTTACTCGCGCATCGCGTTGCTCTCGCAAGTGATTGACGTAGTGAATTGTTCCGACGGGTTGGAGGCCGCATTGGCAGAAGTGCTATCTCGTTCCGGCACCTGGTTTGATCCAGCACTGGTAGAAGCGTTTGTTAGTGTCGCCGGTAACGCAGATTTTTGGAAAACACTTGACTCTGCAGATATCGACAAAACAATTCTCGCGCTGGAACCGGGTGAGTTCGAGAAAGCGCTGGATGAAGATTTTTTTGACGATGTTGCCGAAGCCTTTGGGCAGGTAGTCGATGCCAAAAGTCCCTATACCTCAGGCCATAGTGCGCGAGTTGGCCTTTATACCTCTTTGCTGGCGGAGGATTTAGGCATTAGCCAGGCGCGCCAACGTTGGTTAAAGCGTGGTGCGCTCCTGCACGATGTAGGAAAGTTGGGGGTGAGCAATACGATATTGGATAAGCCCGGAAAATTAACGGATCAGGAATACGAAGCTGTTAAATTGCACGCCGTCTATACCGGAAAGATTTTAGAGCGAGTGCACGCATTTAAAGAATTGGCTCAGGTTTCCAGCGCACATCATGAACGCCTGGATGGAAAAGGTTACCCCCTCGGCATCATGGCTGATCAAATTGCACTTGAAACCCGTATTATCACAACAGCCGATATTTTTGATGCGATCACAGCAGAGCGTCCCTACCGCGGCGCTTTACCCATTGAGAAAACGCTGTCGATTATGCAGGAGTCGGTCGGTACAGCGATTGATCCCGACTGTTTCGCCAGTCTAAAAAGTTTGATTGCTCGCCATCCTGAATTTTTTCCAAATACTTAAGCTCTTGGCCAAACTTTTACCCATCAGTAAAGGCGATATCCCTTATCAATATAATTCGCTTTACCTGCGGGTAGTAATTTCTATAGAGTGACCGCCAAATTTATCCTTATCATGGACCTAGTACTCGGGAGCTTTCCATGTCATTCGTTGTTACCGAAAATTGCATTAACTGCAAACACACCACCTGCGTTTCAGTTTGCCCAACCGACGCTTTTAGGGAAGGCCCCAATTTTTTGGTTATTGATCCTGTGTCATGTATCGATTGTAATTTGTGCCCGGTCGAATGCCCTATAGGCGCAATTTTCGAAGAAGATGATGTGCCTGAAGATCAAAAACATTTCATCGCATTGAATGCCGAGTTAGCGCAAATATGGCCGGAAATTTCGCTCGTGAAAGACGCCATGGTTGATCACGAGAAGTGGGATAAGGTTGAAAATAAATTGGCGTTGTTGGAGCGGTAATTGTTTAAAAATTTAATTGGTTGTAAGTGAGACCAAACAAGAACGCCTGCGTATAGCGGGTGTTTTTTTATCAGCAATTAAATTAATTCACACGCTCAGAAAACCTCCCAGCCTGATAGTCGAACACCGGTATCTAGCAGCGTACTGCCAACGCGGGTTCAGATTAGGGCTAATACCAAAAGTGGTGCCAAGGCTCGGTGCTTCAGGAACATCCATACCTCGCGCTGATATAAGTTGTCACTCCCGCTATCTCCTTCTTCTTTATCCGCATCGACTTCTTACTTAACGCCTTCTTATATAGCCGTAAGCTCCACGGTCTTGCTAGAATCGCCGCCTTCATTGATCTTCGGGAATCCGCTGGTGCAATCGTCTCCTTTGCCATTTGAAAAACGCGTTGTAATGTCGCTTGCAGCGCTTTACACCTTCCGTATGTTCGGGTTGTTTTTGTTATTGCCCGTGCTCGCGCTTTACGGAACCCAATATGAAGGGCACACACCGTTTTTACTAGGCGTTGCATTAGGTGCTTACGGTGCAAGCCAAGCACTTTTGCAAATTCCGTTTGGGATTTTGTCGGACCGCATCGGGCGTAAACCCATCATTCTGATTGGTCTGATAGTGTTTATTATCGGCAGCATTATCGCTGCACAAGCCACTAGCGTTTATGAACTAATCCTCGGGCGATTTTTGCAGGGCGGTGGGGCGATTTCCGGTGTGGTAATGGCATTGCTTACGGATCTTACTTCCGATGAAAGCCGCACTAAGGCAATGGCAACTATAGGTGCGTCAATCGGCGTTTCGTTTTCGGTGGCTATGACCGTCGGCCCTATGGTCGCTAATTGGGGCGGCGTGGGGGCAATCTTCTGGATTACTGCCGCGTTGGGGGTGATCGGAATTTTTATTTTATTTGCGCTGATTCCCTCCGTTAATAATGTATCCCAACCAAAACGCGAAGCGCTTCCAGCACCAGAATTGTTTTGGAAAACATTTAGCAACCCTGAATTACTGCGTTTAAATCTGGGAATTTTTGCGCTGCATTTTGTATTGATGGCGAATTTTATGGTGCTGCCGCAAATCCTTGAACAGCAACTTCATATCGAACGCGGACATCACGGCATGCTGTATTTGCCCATGCTAGTAGTTGCTTTCGCAATCATGCTGCCGTTTGTGATCATCGCGGAAAAACGCCGGAAAATTAAATCCGTATTCCTGGGCGCTATTGGGCTCTTGGCACTTATGGAACTGTTGTTAATTGTGGCTCCGCCAAACATGATTTTGACCATCGCTGCCATCTTTTTATTTTTTGTCGCCTTCAACGTTCTTGAGGCAACTTTGCCATCCATGGTCAGTAAAATTGCCCCGGCTGGATCAAAAGGCACAGCGACTGGAATTTATTCCACGAGCCAGGTAATTGGTGTGTCCAGCGGCGGTGCAGTGGGGGGATTTTTATTACAGCACCACGGCATGTCGGCGGTGCTGGGGCTAGGCGCGATTTTTACCGCAGTGTGGCTTGCCGTCGCATGGTCCATGAAACCGCCACGTTTCCTCGCCAGCGTTCTTATTCCGTTGCGTCATCATAACGGAGAAGAAATTGCGGAAAAGCTCCGCGCTGTTGAGGGAGTAGCTGAAGTGCTGATCGTTGAGTCTGAAAACACTGCTTATTTGAAGGTTGATCAGCGACTGGTAGATCGAAAAGCATTGCATGCAATTGTGGCGGATTGAGGATTGCGATTCCCTTTCAAATCTCTTAAATAAAAGTTGTGCTCCTGATTGATGGCCTAATCCTGGCCGTGTAGAGTGCAGAACCTTCGAGGGGTTCTTTTTTCCCTCGAACAAACAACTCCGAATGTCGCCTGCGTCTAAATAATGAGGGCGATTACACCATCAAATAAAGAGGAAATTCTTATGGCACGCGGTATTAACAAAGTCATTATCATTGGCAATATTGGCCAAGACCCCGAAGTAAAATATATGCCCTCCGGCGGCGCCGTCACTAACGTCAGCATAGCCACCTCCGAAACCTGGAAAGATAAAAATACCGGCCAACCACAAGAGCGCACCGAATGGCACCGCGTTGTGTTTTTCAATCGCCTTGGTGAAATCGCTGGCGAATATTTGAAAAAAGGCAGCAAGGTCTATATCGAAGGTTCATTGCGCACGCGCAAATGGCAAGCTCAAGATGGAACTGATCGTTACACTACTGAAATTGTTGCTAACGAAATGCAAATGCTCGACGGTCGCGGCGATAATTCCGGAGCTGGCAATTACAATCAGGATCAACAATATGGCGCGCCTCAGGGAGGTTATCAGGGCGGCGGTGCTCCAGCACCACAACAAAATCGTCAAGCGCCTCAGCAAGGTGGCGGCTTCGGTGGTCAAGCCCCAGCGCACAGCGCTCCGCAACAACCTGCCGGTTTCGATTCGTTTGATGACGATATTCCGTTTTAGCGTCCCGGATATTAATTTGCAATTAATAAGCCCCGATAATGGGGCTTTTTTATTATCAAGATGAAACGGAGTTCCTATGTCGAAATTTACTCTAAATGTAGTTTTGTCCAAAAGGCGTACATCATGGAGGCTAATAGTATTATCGATTAGATGGACAACTTTATTTGGACTTTTATTAAACATGGGGGCTGCAATGGCTTCGGATGATTTCCCTCAATTGCATGAACATAAATCATTTTCGCAAAATTATGAAATCGTAAAGTTAATCGACGGGCCCATAGATACGGTATATAGCGTTAACAGTTCTGGTGATTTCATTGTGCAAAATGGATTACATCTCTGGAAGGTTAACGCTAGTGGAGAGGTGATTGATTATTTTGTCTCGTCTGGTCTTTATTCATCTGGTTTGATTATTGAAGAAGAGGGAGTTATTGATTGGGTCTTTACCGGTGACAAAGAGCTTAAGTCTTATGTTAAGACCGTAGATGCCAAAACCTATTCAGAAAAGGAATTATTTGATGCTTTTGATCAGGCCGATATTATTGAATTTAATGAGACCTATGGTTCAAAAGGTGAGGCGTATTTGTATAAGGATGGGCAAGCCTGGGTGTTGGATATCGCAAATCAAAAGGACAAAATTGAAGATTTCTATTTAACTCAAGAAACTCAAAAAAAGCATAATTTGAGGAGGCAGCAGACGTCAGTAAGAGTTAGTGAGTTTAAAGGCTACCAAAAGAAGGCGAAGAGTTTTAACTTTCTCGTTCAATCTAACAATAATTCATTGCAACCATGGAAAATGACGCCTGTTGGATTTAAAAAGCAAACTACGCATAGAGAGTTTAGCGTTTTAGGCACATTCCTTGAGAATCTTCTTTCTGCAATTTTTGGCAGCCAAGGGGGTCATGATTACGGATACCCTATCGGATACACCAAATTTGAGCTCTCGCATGAGAATGAATCGATCAAATTCTCTATTTTTTCAGACAAGAAATTTGGAGAGGATATCGCTGCGAATTTTGCTTGGCTTGGTCAGAGAGTCCCAAGCAATAACGATACAACATTCATCGCTGTAAATTATCGAGCACACAATCTTACCGATCGCAATGAAGAATCCCTGTTGCCTTACTACGAAAAGGATATAGGAATTCATGCTATTAGAAAAAAAACAGCCCACAGTCGCAATCTGAGTTCAGCTGCTTGGCAACTAAGTTACTCCGGATTACGTTCTTATAACTTTGTTTGGGGGCATACCCATTTTGCTGAAGAGACACTCCATCCTATTTATTATTGGTTTCATAAACCTCGTGTAATCGTCAGAGAACAAAATTATTGGACTGGTTTAGATAATCAAATTTCCAGTCCTATTTTAAAAACAATTCCTAAATCAATTACTTTTCACTGGACGGCTTTTAGGCCGGATAGCTCTTTTCGTTTAATGCTAAATGGGCGAGATAAAGTATTTCCTGCGTCAAGAGATCTCGAAGTTGCTTTAACCCTGACGTTTGATGCCGTTGAGCTGGCACAGGCGTTTCAAAAGCTTGGTTCTTCTACAGGGTTAATCCAGTTGAACCTACACATGGAAGAGAAGCCTTGGGGAGCAGAGTTATTAATTCATCTTCAAAATGCCAAACAAAAAATCCCATTAGAAAAGGCGTTTATTGATTAATGTATTTAGAATCATGATCAATCGCCCAGGGTCTGGTAATAGTGCCGAAGATTTTGGCGGCCTAAACCTGTCGACCACAATCCTGTGGGGTAGCTTTCCTTTCTAAATCAATTGGTTATTGGTGCCGGTGCTACATGAATGCGTAATTTTCATTAGATATATAACCATTAACTAATTGGCCTTTCAATTTAGCCCCATTTGGGGCGGCTATATAGCTAGAAAATAAATAGCCCTAATTATTTTACTCATCCGCGCATTTCGCAATGCCAAGTCACTAGCAACTGCTACATTTAATTAGTTCCTTGCCATTAAAACCTTTTAGCCATGACTACGATGCGTCAGAAATTTTATTCATTCCAGCAAAGGTTTATCGGAAAAACCCGAGGGGAATTTTTTTTACTGCGATTTGGCAGCAAAAGCATCAAGCCTCCGCTAGAATGTCCTCATAGACAAATTAAAATAAATAGTCCAATTACAATAATAAGAGGCAATTCATGTGCGGCATAGCAGGCATTTTTTCTAGCGCAGGCGCTTTGCAGCGAACACCAACTTTAAAACTCTTGGGCACGATGGCCGATGCAATCAAGCATCGTGGGCCAGATGCGGAAGGTTTTTATTTCGACGAACATTTGGGCTTTGCTCATCGCCGATTGAGCATCATTGATCTTGCCGGCGGCGCACAACCCATGCAAACACCGGATGGTAATCTTTGGATTACCTTTAACGGTGAAGTGTTTAATTTTATTGAATTGCGTGCGCAACTGATTGCAAAGGGCCATGCTTTTGTTTCGCAATCTGATACCGAAGTTATCTTGCATCTCTACCGCGAATATGGGCTTGAGTTTCCTAATTATATCAATGGCCAGTTTGCAATAGGCCTTTGGGATAAACGGGAAAAGACCCTGGTTCTAGCTCGCGATCGTGTAGGCATTTGCCCCCTTTATTATTATTCCGATGAAACTAGTTTTAGTTTTGCCTCCGAAATAAAAGCACTAAAACCTGCCATTCCCAAGAAACTTGAAATTGATTCGCAATCACTTGATGCAATTTTTACGGGATGGACTTGCGTACCTCCGGCGACGATTTTTAAAAATGTTTTCCAACTAAAACCAGGTTGTTTGTTGGTTATTAACCACTTGGGGATTACAGAAAAAAATTATTGGGATGTAAAATTTCCAACGAGTTCTGAAGAATATGATCAAGGCTCCGAATCTATCTTGGTCGAAGAGTTGCGCGAGCATTTACTTAACGCAACAAAGTTACGTTTGCGTTCAGATGTTCCCATAGGCGCGTATTTATCGGGTGGGCTAGATTCATCCGTGTTAGTTGCCATGATGCATACCCAGACTAACGCGCGTTTGCGCACTTTCTCATTAGGGTTTGCCGACAGCGCGCTCGATGAAAGTTTTTTTCAACACTATCTCGTTGATTTTTTGGGTACGCAACACTCAAGTATTCAGGTTGATTACGCACAAGTTGCAAATGAATTGGTGAATACGGTTTGGCATACCGAGTCTCCCATCTTGCGCACTGCGGCTGCGCCAATGGGAATTCTATCCAAACTTGTACACAGCCAGGGTTACAAAGTTGTGCTCACCGGTGAAGGTGCGGATGAAGTTCTGGGTGGCTACGATATTTTTAAAGAAGCAAAAGTTCGTCAGTTCTGGGCAAAAAATCCTGACTCCGCGTTTCGTCCCCTGCTATTGAAACGTTTGTATCCTTACATGGAGTTACCTAAAGGCGATGCGGCTGTCTATTTAAAAAAGTTTTTTGGGCTTGCGCTAGATCAACCTGACTTGTTATGGCATTCGCATTTACCGCGGTGGCAAACAACCAGTAAAGCCAAAATGTTTTTTAGCGAAGATCTCAACGCAGAGCTTCGTGAGCGAGCCACTAATTACGAAACGCACATTGCTTCAATCTTTCCAGGTGAAGCAACCTCATGGCACAGCTTTCACAGGGCACAATATCTCGAAATAAAAACCTTAATGTCTGGCTATCTGCTCAGCTCTCAAGGCGACCGTATGTTAGCGAGGCATTCGGTTGAAGGCCGGTTCCCATTTCTTGATCACACCTTAATAGAATTCGCGAATCGTTTGCCGCCCAAAATAAAAATGAAAGCAATGCAGGAAAAAAATATTCTGCGAAAAATGGCACAAACTTATCTGCCGCCAGAAATAAGCCGGCGAATCAAACAGCCTTATCGAGCACCAAATGTGTCTGCCAACCAGGAATCGCTATCTGGTGGTGAGCTTAGCGAATACCTGAGTGAGGCGCAGCTCAAACAGGTAGGGTTATTTGAAGCAAAAAAAGTTAATTTGCTATTAAAAAAAGCACGCGGCGATAAGCCATTAAATACGGCGGAGTCCCAGGCGTTAACTGGAATTCTAACCACCCAAATTTTACATAAACAGTTTTGCCGTTAATAAGGACTACCCAATGAATCTTGAAGAAGCCCGCCAAAAATTACGTCACTTTATTCTTGAAAATTATTTATTCACCGACGACCAGGCAGCATTGAAAGACGAAGATTCTTTTTTGGACGGAGGGATTCTGGATTCCATGGGAATTCTGGAGTTGATTGAACATCTTGATGAAAGCTTCGGTATTAAAGTTGAAGGTGATGAATTGGTGCCAGACAACCTTGATTCTATCAATAGCCTTATTAAATTTATCAGCACGAAAACACGTGCGTCATAGATGATAACCATGGAAATCCGCCGTCTTCTCTCCGACAGTCTTGACATAGCGCGAGAAAAGCATCCGCAGAAAATAGCGGCACAAGTTGGTCGTGAGAACTATAGCTACGAGCAGCTGTACCAACAGAGCCAGGCTATAGCGGCTTATTTGTTGAGTCGCGGTTTGCAACGTGGCGATCGGGTGGCAATTTTTATGGAAAATTCCTGGGCATTGTTGCCGAACTTATATGCCGTGCTTTATGCGGGTGGTGTTTTCCTGGTCATAAATCATTTAACCAAGTCGAATAAACTGGAGTATATTTTAAGCGATAGCGATGCAAAATTTTTACTTACGGAATCGAGTGTCGCGAAACAGTTTTTGCCAGCCGTTACAAATCTGAAAGCATTGCGCGAAGTGATTTATGCTGGCAATGAACTCAATAAGGCGGAAAATTGCAAAAAGCCCTTGGTACAGCTCATAAAAGTGCTTGACGGAGCCTTACATAAAACACAAGTCGTTAAATCACCAGTCATTAATAAAGATATCGCTGCATTAATATATACATCGGGCAGTACCGGTGATCCTAAAGGCGTGATCATGACCCACGCTAATATGGTTTTCACGACCGACAGCTTGATTGAATATTTACGCCTGGATGCCAATGAAAAAATTATCTGTTTTCTGCCGTTAGCGTTTGATTACGGGCTCTATCAAATTTTAATGTCAGTACGTTTAGGCGCATGCCTTATTGTCAGTAAATCGTTCGCATTTCCGAGTCTGGTGTTTGAAGAAATCCAAACAAATGCTGCAAGTGTTTTCCCTGGCGTACCCACAGTATTCTCTACTCTGATAGGGCTTCATCAAAAATCCCCATTGTGTTTTCCTTCCATAAAACGTGTAACCAATACGGCCGCCGCTTTACCGCCGGAATATGTTCCTTTACTAAAACAAATTTTTCCCAACGCATTAATTTACAAAATGTATGGCCTCACAGAATGTAAGCGCGTTAGCTTTTTGAAACCCGAAGAAGCTGAGCTTTACCCAAATTCTGTGGGTAAGGCAATTCCTGGAACAGAAGTTTTTCTGCTGGATGAAAAATTGCAGCCAGTGCCGCCTAATACACTTGGAACGCTGTACGTGCGGGGTGCCCATGTCATGCAGGGTTACTGGAACAAACCGGAAGAAACCAAAAAAATGTTAATAGATAACATTTTTCCTAATGAACAAATTTTATGCGCACAAGATCAGTTTGTTATAGACGAAAAAGGTTATTTATATTTCCACGGACGTGTTGACGACATAATTAAATCACGCGGTGAAAAAGTTAGTCCGGTCGAAGTTGAGAATGTACTTTATCGGATGCCAGGCATTCGCGAGGCTGCTGTGATTGGTGTGCCGGACTTATTGGAAGGTGAAACCATAAAGGCGTTTGTAGCAATCGACACCAGCACAGGTATCGATTCAAAAAAAATTCGTCAACATTGTATGGCTAATCTTGAAGGTTTTATGGTGCCGCGAGACATAGTGATTTTGGAGTCCTTGCCTAAAACGGACTCAAATAAAATTAGCAAAAAAGAATTGCGTTAAACCTACACCATCGGTTGGAACAACTATGAGACATATTAATGTGAACCTCAAAAATGCATTAGCCTTCGATGTCGAAGCTGAGGTGACGCATATCACGCAGAATATACGCGAACTCTTGCGTACTAAAATAAATCGACGCGGTTTGGTTATTGGAATTTCCGGTGGGGTTGATAGTGCTGTATGTGCGGCGCTCTGCGTAAAAGCGTTGGGGCCAAGAAAAGTTTTTGGTTTACTTATGCCAGAACAGGATTCCTCTGCAAATAGCACATCGCTTGGCGAATTGGTTGCGCAACAACTTGAAATTGACTACGAAATAAAAAATATTTCGTCCAGCCTTGCAGCTGTTGGATGCTATGAGTGGCGTGATAAGGCGATTAAAAATCTATTTCCTGATTATGATGGAACCTGGAAAAACAAAATTGTTATTGACGGTGGTATGCAAGGTAAAATAAATCATTTCAAATTAATTGTTGAAGATTCCCACGGTAAATTACACAGCGCTATTCTTCCGCTCAATGAATACCTCACCATAGTTGCTGCTACTAATTATAAACAGCGAGTACGTAAGGTCACAGAATACTTCCATGCAGAGCGACTCAATTATGCTGTTATAGGTACACCGAACCGGCTCGAATATGATCAAGGCTTTTTTGTGAAAGGTGGAGATGGGCTGGCAGATATTAAACCCATAGCGCATCTTTATAAAACCCAGGTGTTTGAATTGGCAAAACATTTAGGCTTGCCCGATCTAATTTGCAATGCAATTCCTTCTACTGACACCTACAGCCTTCAACAAGGGCAAGACGAATTTTATTTTGCGCTTCCTTACCAACAAATGGATCTCGCACTCTGGAGCTACAATCACGGTGTTGCTGCGGAAATTCTTGCGGCAGAGCTGCAGTTACCTGCCGACACGATTAACCATGTCTACAGAGATATAGAAGCGAAACGTAAAACAACTCGCTATTTGCATATGTCAGCACAGGTGTTTGCAGAAATGGAAGTAGGTCAGTAGATGATGTTTGGATCTGGTAGGAAAATATTATGACAGCAACCATTTTTCGGGGCGCGCGCCTGGCCGGAATCACAAGCGCAGTACCTGCTACTGAATTTGATAATGTCCGCGATACTCTGCAATTTGATGCTACTGAAGTGAAAAAAGTGGTTTCGCTTGCCGGTGTAAAAACTCGTCGGGTGACTACTTCAAATATGTTCTGTTCTGATTTGTGTCTTGCCGCAGCGAAAGATCTTTTAGAAGGATTGGATTGGTCTGCAGATTCTATTGACGTACTTATTTTTATCACGCAAACCCCTGATTATTTTTTGCCAGGGAGCGCGAGCCTCATGCATCGCGACTTGGCGTTGAGCCATCACTGCGCTGTTTTCGACGTGGGTCTGGGTTGTTCGGGTTACCCCTATGGCATTTGGCTTGCCAATATGATGATTCAAACCGGTGCAGCTAAAAGAATATTAGTTCTTCACGGCGACACACCCAGCTTATTTACTGACAAAGAAGATCGTGCAACTTATTTGTTATTTGGTGATGGCGGTACGGCCACTGCGATTGAAACATCAACAAAAGAGAGCGAGTGGGGTTTTTGTTTGCATAGTGACGGGGGCGGTTGCAAAGATTTAATTATTCCTGGTGGTGGCTTTCGAAATCCGAAACCTGCGAATGAACGAGACTCCAAGTTGAAAATGAATGGCCCCAATTTATTCAATTTTACAGTAGCTCGTGTTCCGGAAGTTATTGACGAAATGCTCGCCTTAATGAAATGTACTGTCGATGATCTAGATGTGTTTTTCTTCCATCAATCAAATCAATTTATTATGAAACATATTGCCAAAAAGTGCGGGTTAGATTTAGCGAAGGTGCCGCTCACGCTCGACAGATTCGGCAACATCGGTGGTGCTTCAGTTCCACTGACGGTAACGCAATATCTTGCTGAAAACAAACTGGACCGATCAGTAAAAGTGATGTTGTTGGGGTACGGAGTGGGTCTCTCGTGGGGGGCAGCACAGATAGAGTTGGATAAAAACGTTTTTAGTTTTCATCGTGAGCTTGGAGATTTACCGCGCCTGTAAATTAAATACAAATTCCAGGCAACATCAAGGCCAAAAAGTATGTCAGTTGAAAAGCAACACATTAATACTCCAGCGTTACTCAATCTGGTAGAAGATCTTTTAAATATCGACCGGGGGTCGCTCACAAGCGATACTCGTCTGGTCAATGTTAGCGCTTGGGATTCAATGGGCGTTCTCCTGTTAATGGCTGAACTGGATGAACGTTTTGGGATTACGTTAAATGAAGCTGCATTAGCCAATTTACGAAGCACAGCTGATATTATCGATGTGGTCAGACGAGAAGGTTTGCTAACGGAATAAGATGATAGAGAATTACGATAAAATTACCAAAGTTCTGGCGAGTTCGCTCGGGCTTAGCGTGGCGGAATTGGTCCGTTGTTATGACCGCGCGACCACTGCGGACTTTGCTGCTCTGTGTGAACTAATGTGTCTTGGCTTTGGCATGGTTGATAATTTGAGTCCGGAAATTATCGCCTGGCGCTATTTTGATTTCACACATAATATTTCCGATATTTTTGTATTGCGTTATCAGGGGCAATTGATAGGTGCCGTGGGCGCTGAGCCGATAAATATTAAAGTCGGTGATAGAGAATACCAAGGTATACGTGCGGCCGATATTGTTGTTCATCCTGATCATGGGAAGCGCGGCATAGGAGCGTGGATGAATCTGCATTTGCAGCATACTTTTCCTATCGTTATGGCCATGGGCTCTAATGAAAGGTCCGATACCATGGTGCGCCGATTGTTTCGGCCAATGAATTGCCGCCATCATTTTAAAATACTCTTTTCCATAAAAAATTATTTAGGCGTGCGTGGTTGGCCAGCATTTTTAATAAAGTTGATTTCACCACCTGCTGCGCTGGCATTGTTTTTACTTCGTAAGCCGCATTTGGTTCCACTTCCGCAAGATTACGAACTGGCGGTGAGCGATAATACTGAACAGTTGAAACTTTTTTTTAACAGCTCTCACTATCAACCACGTTCAGCAAATATTGCGCTACGTTCCGCAGAATTTTGCCGTTGGCGTTATGATTTGAATCCCAAGTCGCATTTTGGTGTGCTGCATTTACATCACAAACGGGGTTTGGTTGGCTACGCCATCATCAAATTAAATGATTCTGAAATAATTAAAGATTTCCAACTTATGGATTGGGACTTGTTCCCCGAGTACCGCGATGAAAAACATTTACGTATGTTGTTTAGCGCTGCGGTAAATTACGCGCTTAAACAAGGGGCTCCATCCCTGTGTGTTATGACCAGCGATCAGCTATCCCGCAATAGTTTACGAAAAACAGGCTTTAGCCTCCGCTCGTTGGATGATGGATTCTTTCTATTCGCAAAAGGCGAAGTTCCAGCGGAAGTATTCGATGAAAGAAAATGGTTCTTGAGCTTCTGCGACACAGATGAGGCGCTATGAATCTTTCCAGTCCAGAAATAGTAGCAAATATAAAAACCTGGCTGCAGGCATGGGATGCACATGATTTAGATGGTGTGATGGAATTGATGCACGAAGATGTTGTTTTTGAAAATTGGACTGGCCAAATCATTAGGGGAAAATCCGCGTTACGGCGCGCCTGGACTCCCTGGTTCCTAAAACACGGTAACTTTCGTTTTATTGCAGAAGATATTTTCGTGGATGATCAAGCTCAAAAGGCATTGTTTCGATGGTTGCTAGAATGGCCATCTTTGGAGTCCTCATATAAAGGTGAGCTAGAAACAAGACGCGGTGTTGATGTACTACATTTCCAGGAAGGTAAAATTCGTGAAAAACTTACCTATTCCAAAACTTCGCTCTTGATAGGAGATCAATCAATCCAGCTTCAGTTAACATCACAATAAAAGCACACAGATTTTTACAAATAAAATTTAATATAATGTGTATTGGGAGAACAGGATTTTGGCACACGAAAATAACTTTGCGCTTTTATTAGATCGCTTAAAAGATTTAACTATTCTGCCCGATAAAAGTGAAGAGAATCCTGAAAATACCTTACGCGCATTGTGGCATTTAGCTACAGATAGCCATGTGTCGCCGATTGTTGCCGCTCAACTTCAATTACCAACTTTAAGTGATAAGCAATTTGAATATCTCAATGAACTTGTCGCACAACGTCTGGCTGGTGTTCCTTTGGCGCACCTTACCGAGCGCCAACATTTTCTTGGTATGGAATATATTGTTAATAAAGGATTGTATATTCCAAGAAAAGAAACAGAGCTTTTAGCCAACGTAGCTATCCAAACTTTGGCAAGTCATTCAAATCAATCTGATGCTTTACTAATAGATTTGTGCACAGGGATTGGCACTGTAGCTTTAGCGGCGGCCCATCATTGCAAACACGTTCGCGTATTAGGATCAGATATCTATGCCCCCGCGATAGCCGCTGCAAAGGTTAACGCAGAGCATTTTGAGTTATCGGGTCGGGCAACATTTTATAACGCTGATTTATTTAGTCCCTTTGATAGTTTGAAGGGTGCGGTCGATATCATCTTAAGCGCTCCTCCCTATATTACCTCCGCAAAAGTAAAGTATATGGCAGAGGAAATTTCCCTGCATGAACCGGAGGAGGCATTCAACGCAGGCCCCTTTGGATTATCCATTTTTAATCAATTAATTGAGCTATCGCCTGCTTATTTACGCACTGGCGGATGTTTAATTTTTGAGTGCGGGTTGGGGCAGGGAGAGTTTTTGGCAAAACGTATTGCTGCTAATGGTCGCTATAAAAGCGTGGAACAAATACGTGATGATAGCGGAAATGTGAGAGTTCTTAAGGCAGAAGTTGTGACCTTTTAATTAAATCATGTCAGCGGGTCATAAATGTATTTTTCAGAATCTGCTTGCCGGGAATCTACTGATAGTTAGTTCATATTCTTTCTAAAGCTCCCTTGCACCTCGACAAAATAAATCTACGTAGTCCATTTCCACTTACTAAGCCTTAACTAATTTTTTTCAGCATGTTTAAATTTGCAGCAATATTGTTTTAGTTTACGGTTCAGGTTTGGATTATAAATAATTTAAGCGCCATCGTTTTGAAAATTATGCTTTGTCAGAATTAGTCTGCTCGCCATAAAAATGATCATTGAATGATCGTTTTTTGGACATATGATTTGTGTGGTTAATCACCTGTTAACTTTAAGCTTGATAACTGTTCGTTAAAAACGTGGTCTTAACCTATTGGCGTGGCCTACGAGCTGGTATTTTGCAATCACGTTTTCAACGGGCAGGTTCCTGCGTTTGTGGGATGCATGCTCGGCTGGACTCCTTTAGAATGTCGCTCACTATTATATGGTGGCCTCAAGACTCAATGTCTCCACCGATTTAGCCCAATCAGTTTGTTAGGACGGTATTCGTGAATAGTAAAAGTGAACTTTTGTCCCAGTTGCGGATTGATCGCAATGCTAGCTCCTCGCGTTCGATTTGGCCCTGGATTGCTGGCGCTGCGGTATTGTTGCTGGTGATATTCGTTAGCTATCAGCTTTTTTCAGAAGCGGCACCAGTGCCGGTTAAGGTACAAATGGCGCGTATGGCTACGGTTGATCCGGCGTCTGCGAGCGTTCTCGACGCAACCGGTTATGTTGTCGCGCGACGCCAGGCTAACGTTTCCTCTAAGGTAACGGGTAAGGTTGTTGAGGTGCTTATAGAAGAGGGCATGACGGTTGAAAAAAATCAGATTGTTGCGCGCCTCGAGGACATTAACGCCAGAAAAAGTTTTGATGTTACCAAAGCGGAGCTTGATGCTGCCAAGGCACAAGTTGTTGAAACACGAGCTCGTGTTACCGAAGCCAAATTAAATTTTGATCGAAACAATTTGCTCATGGAAAGGCAGTTGGTCAGCCAGTCCGCATTTGATTCGGCCAGGGCGACTCACGACTCACTAAGAGCTCAACTTAAAAATCGTGAAGAAATGGTGAATGTAAGCGAAAAATTGTTAGCGCAACAAAAACAAAATTTGGATGATTATATTTTGCGC
Organism: Gammaproteobacteria bacterium; assembly: GCA_004173475.1. Lineage (GTDB taxonomy): Bacteria > Pseudomonadota > Gammaproteobacteria > Pseudomonadales > Cellvibrionaceae > Cellvibrio. The sequence continues at coordinate 467,409 of SEBU01000005.1, read as the reverse complement.
GCTCCGTTCACTGGTGTGGTCATTGCAAAAACTTCCCAGCCTGGAGAAATGATTTCGCCTATTTCCGCCGGTAGTGGTTTCACTCGCACAGGTATTTGTACCCTGGTCGATATGACCTCACTCGAAATCGAGGTTGATGTAAACGAATCCTATATTCAGCGTGTGCATGCTGGGCAATTAGCAGAAGCAATGCTGGAAGCTTACCCGGAGTGGAAAATTCCTGCAAAAGTTGCTGCCATTATTCCAACGGCAGATCGCCAGAAAGCGACAGTGAAGGTACGCGTTGCCTTCGAGAACCTCGATCCGCGCATACTTCCAGACATGGGTGTGAAAGTGTCCTTTTTAAACCCGGAACCAGCTGAAAAACCAAAACCGAAAGTGCCGCTAGGAATTCGTGTACCCACTACTGCGGTGCGGTCTGTGGATGAAAATAAATTTATTTTCGTCGTTAAAGATGGGGTCTTGCAACAGCGTAAAGTAAAACTTAATGCAAGCTACGGTAGCGATGTTTATATCTCCGAGGGCCTGAGCGCCGGGGAGGATTTCGTAGTAGAAGTATCACCCCAGTTAAAAAATGGAACCAAAGTTATCCAGGAATAGAATCTAAAATGCGCAGCTTAAACTGCGCATTTTTTTTAATCGCATTAACGGAGGGACTATGCCAGATTCAATAAAGTCAGATTCAATAACATCAAGCTCAACTTCGACTACTGCTACTGCGCCAGTAGCCGACAACGACGTTTTAGTCAGTTTAAAAAATGTCAGCAAGTTATATAAAAAAGGTAAGGAGCTGGTGCCGGTTTTAACGGATATGAACCTTGAAATTAACGTCGGTGATTTTGTGGCCTTAATGGGGCCTTCAGGTTCTGGAAAAACAACCTTGTTAAATCTGCTCGGCGGTCTTGATAGTCCTACCTCTGGTGAATTACTAATTGCCGGCCAACGGATCGATAAGTTTTCCGCAGCGCAACTCACTAAATGGCGCGCTCACAACGTAGGTTTTATTTTTCAATTTTATAATTTGATGCCGGTACTCACCGCAGAAAAAAATGTTGAACTACCGTTGTTGCTGACCAATTTGAGTAGCAAGGAGCGTAAGCTTCATGTTGCTGCTGCTTTGGATTTAGTAGGCTTAAGTGAACGCGCTAAACATTACCCGCGCGAATTATCTGGCGGGCAGGAACAGCGTGTTGCCATAGCAAGAGCATTGGTAAGCGACCCTAATTTACTGTTGTGCGATGAACCCACCGGTGACCTGGACCGTGCAACGGCTGATGAAATCCTTGCGCTTATGCAAGAGTTAAATCAACGGCAACAAAAAACTATCATCATGGTTACTCACGACCCGCGTGCAGCAGATCATGCTCGTCGTACTTTACATCTCGATAAAGGCCAACTCCTTCCAGAATAAGATTGAGGTGTGACATGAAATATCTTTATTTTATTTATAAGAATTTAACACGAAAAAAAGTGCGCACTACTTTGACGATTCTTTCGATCATGGTGGCATTTTTATTATTCGGTTTATTGCGCTCTTTAAGTGCGGCTTTTGATGGCGGTGCAAAAATCGCAGGTGAAGACAGGTTGGTCACTATCAATAAAGTAACATTGATAATGCCACTGCCGTTCAGCTACGTTAATAAAGTTAAAGCTTTAGATGGCGTGGATACAGTAACCATGGCCAATTGGTTTGGTGGCTATTACCAGGACAAAAGAAATCAATTCCCGCAGTTTCCTGTTAATGCAGAAGAGTATTTCGATATTTACAAAGAAACTTTATCGCTTCCTCCCGAGCAATTAAAAGCTTGGAAGGCTAATAGGATTGGTGCTGTGATAGGGAGTGGACTGGCGGCAAAATATCACTGGAAAGTAGGTGATCGTGTTCCATTGATTGGTATGTTTGCGCAAAAAAACGGAAGTACCGCGTGGGAGTTTGTTATCGAAGGAATTTTTACCGAAAAAACGACGGGTGGTCGCGAGAATGCGATGTTTTTCCACTACGATTATTTTGATAAGGCCCGGCAGTTTGGTGAGGGCACCATCGGTTGGATGATCATAAAGGTCAAAAACCCGAAAGAATCTGCGCGCATCGCTGCTGCGGTTGATGCTTTATTTGAAAATTCTGCTACGGAAACCAAAACCGACAGTGAAAAAGAATTTTCAAAATCATTCGCTAAACAATTTGGCGATATAGGTTTGATAACAACATTGATTCTAAGTGCGGTATTTTTCACTATGTTGTTAGTTGCTGGCAATTCAATGGCGCAAAGTTTTCGCGAACGCATTCCCGAGCTTGCGATATTAAAAACCTTGGGTTTTTCTGACTTGACGGTAATGCTTATGGTGTTGAGCGAAGCGATTTTGATTTGCCTGTTGGGGGGCGTTTTAGGTTTAGGTTTGGCTAAATTAATATTGGTTCTTAATGCGGAAAAAATTTCGGGCACCTTACCTGGTTTAGATATGTCGACCAGTATTTTAGCGGCTGGCCTGTGTTGGGTTATGGCCTTGGGTTTAGTCACAGGCGCTGTGCCTGCGCTCCAAGGGTTGCGCTTGAACATTATTAGCGCGCTGCGGAGGAATTGATCATGCTCATAAATTGGCTTGCACAGATATTTATAGTGAGCGCGATGAATATGCGCAACATCGGTCAGCGACTAGGTACATCGCTGGTTGCGATTTTTGGCGTAGCCTGTGTTGTTGGTGTGTTCATCGGCGTGCTGTCCATGGCGGCGGGATTTCAGCGCACTATGACTAGCGCTACCTCTGAAGACTCGGTCATTATCATGCGTTCGGGTGCGACTTCGGAAATGAGTAGCGGTTTGAGTTACGAGCAATCCCAGCTAGTGTCCAACATGCCAGGTATTAAAAAAGATGGCGATACTCCCTTAGCATCAGCAGAATTATTTGTGGTGGTAGATATCAGTAAAAAATCAACCAATAGCTCGGCGAATGTTTCGTTACGAGGCGTTCAGGAGGCTGCATTTAAAGTTCGCGACAATTTTAAAATTGTAGAAGGGCGTAATTTTGAGCTTGGAAAAAATGAGTTGATTGTTGGTCGTGCTGCACAAAAACAATTTAATAATTTGGCTTTGCGGTCGAGCATTAAATTCGGCCAAACCTTGTGGCAAGTTGTAGGTGTGTTTGAAGCTGGCGGTAGTCTCGCGGAATCTGAATTGTGGTGCGATGCAAAAATTTTGCAGGCAGTTTATAGGCGTGGCAATAGCTACCAAACGATACGTGCCAAATTGGAAAATACTCAATCGCTGAGTATTTTAAAAGACGCCATAGCAGCAGACCCAAAACTAACCTTAGATGCGCGATTGGAAAGCGAATATCTGGCAGAACAATCCGCCGCGCTAAGTACGTTCATAAAAGTCATCGGTTATCCTTTGGCAATGATTATGGCGCTTGGCGCAATTTTCGGCGCGATTAATACCATGTACACCTCTGTGTCTGCGAGAACACGTGAAATTGCGACCTTGCGTGCATTAGGTTTTGGCGCTTTTCCGGTTGCTGCGTCCACTCTATTTGAATCTCTCGTATTAGCATTTTTAGGCGGTGCAATTGGTTCAGCTGTGGTTTATTTTTTATTTAATGGCTACACCGTTTCAACATTAAATTTTTCGAGTTTCAGCCAAGTGGTATTTGATTTTGCTGTGACGCCGGCGCTCCTGAAGCAAGGCGTTATTTTTGCAGCGGTTATAGGTTTCATCGGCGGATTCTTTCCTGCGATTCGTGCCGCTCGGTTACCAGTTGCAACCGCATTGCGAGATAGCAATTAAATTGATTGAGCTGCCCTGCCGGTAACGCAGTGGCAGCATCTGCAGATGCTCATGACTAGTAGTGAGAAACTTCAGGTCCGCAAGGTGTATTCATGCAATCCTCTTTTACAAAATCAACTTCAGAACAACGTTCCTACGAAACCGCACCTTGGTGGCGTGGCGCCGTAATTTATCAAATCTATCCCCGTAGCTTGCTTGATACTAACAACGATGGCATAGGGGATTTGCCCGGTATTATTAAGAAGCTAGATTACATATCGAGTCTTGGTGTAGATGCAATTTGGATTTCACCATTTTTTAAATCACCCATGAAAGATTTTGGATACGATATCGCCGATTATCGCGTGATCGATCCGATATTTGGTTCGCTAGCAGATTTTGATGAATTAATTGCGCAGGCGCATGCGCGAAATATTAAAATTATTATTGATCAAGTCTTAAGTCATACCTCGGATCAGCACGCCTGGTTTCAAGAAAGCCGTGAGTCTACAAATAATGAAAAAGCAGACTGGTATGTGTGGGCAGATGCAAAACCAGATGGTACGCCACCCAATAATTGGCTTTCGATTTTTGGTGGTTCAGCGTGGGAATGGGAGCCGCGTCGCTGTCAATTTTATTTGCACAATTTTCTAAAATCTCAACCGGATTTAAATTACCACTGTCCGGCTGTGCAAACACATATCTTGGAGGAAGTAGAGTTCTGGTTGAAGCGGGGTGTGGATGGTTTACGTTTGGACGCAATAAACTTTTGTTTCCATGATCGAGAGTTGCGCTCCAATCCGGTTAAGCCTGTTGAAGAACGCAAAGGACGCGGTTTCAGAGAAGATAACCCCTACGCATTCCAGCGGCATGTTTACGATAACACTCGTCCCGAAAATATTTTATTTCTGGAAGCTTTGCGTGCGCTTATGGATCGATATCCTGGATCCGTCACGCTCGGTGAAATTTCTTCGGATGATTCATTGACAGCGATGGCGGAATACACCAGCGGCAATTCACGTTTGCATATGGCTTATAGTTTTGAATTACTCGTCGATACCTTATCTGCATCTCATGTTCGGGAAACAATCGAGGCGCTTGAGAGTAAACTTTTTGAAGGTTGGCCATGCTGGGCATTTGGCAACCACGATGTTGCCCGTGTAATGTCTCGCTGGGGCGGTGAGGAACAAGCTCCAGCGATGGCAAAAATGTTAAACCAATTATTATTTTCGTTGCGTGGAAGTGTATGTTCGTATCAAGGTGAAGAATTAGGTTTACCGGAGGCCGACATTGAACAACACCAATTGCAAGATCCTTATGGAATCGCTTTTTGGCCAAAGTTTAAAGGTCGAGATGGTTGCCGAACGCCTATGCCGTGGAATGCGAAGGATGTAAACGCAGGTTTTTCCAAAGCAAAAACCTGGCTTCCCGTTGCAAAAACACATCTGCCTCTTGCTGTGGATATCCAGGAGACTGATGAGAATTCGGTGTTAAATGCCTACAGAAAATTTTTAGCCTGGCGAAAAGATCAACCGGCACTTTTGTGGGGTGATATAAAATTTATAGATTCTCCCTCGGACACCTTGATGTTTGTGCGTCGCTTTCATGAACAAGCTATTCTGGCTACGTTTAATTTATCATCCACTGCAATTTCATTTCCCCTCACTGAAAATCTTAGATTAACTCCCTTTAAAACCATGAACGATTCAGTTGGCGAAATACCGGGAAAGAACCTTTCGCTACCGGCTTATGCAAGTGCATTTTTCTCGATTGAGTAAACCCATCTGGTTACTTACCTTCACTTGATTTATTTCCTAAGGTCCCTAACGCGCGACCTTTTTATGCTGGTAGAAGTTTTATTTTGTAGGATATGTCTCACACGACAGATGTGTTTTATCGTCTGGAGAACGGCGACGGAATTGGCTAAAGTGGAGGCTCAATTATGTGTTTCCCCTTTTTATCCAGCTGAAAAGCACACTTTAAAACAACAGGCTCTGGGAGGAGTGATGGAAGTGTTTGGTCTCACCGCAATTGGCTTGATGATGTTGATATTCCTTCGTTGGCAAATATCTTCCTCAACCGCCAGAAACTAATGTTGCGGGTCACAGCATTAGCCATCTGGAAAATAAAATGCCTGCTAGTTGGGCATTTTCTATGAACCGTTAAAGCCGGCACAGCTATTAATCGTAAATTTTTTAGCCTGATATTCCAGAGTATAGAGTGGCAAAAGTAATTAAAGGTACTAGGTAGTTATTAAGTATATGTTGGGTTAAAGTCGGTTAACTTGTCAAAAGCAACAGCTTAGTGAGAATGCCTACACCTATAAGTCCACGGTTGAATACTGTAACGCACGCCCGTTGAATTCAAGCTACCGTGGTGTATCATCAAATAGAAAATATTTTAAAAGTAAATGAATAATGAACCTGCGCAAATCGCGCGTGATTTTTTCAAACACAGCTTCCACTAGCCGCCCATGAGGCTACTGCGCAAAATAATTTAGCAAAATTACGAATAAATATTTCCGCTTCGCTCGGTAAAAAAAATAACTCAGGAACGATGATGGAATTGGATTTCGATTGTGTTAGCGCTGAATATAGTGAGCTTCGTAGAATAGGTTATTCTCTTGCCGGTGGCCTGAATGATTTACCACAAAGGGCAGCTGTTTATTATCATTTATATGAAGATTCGGAGGGGCGAAATATTTTTCCCCTAATGGCGGCACATGGGGCTTTATGGGCGAAGGGATATTTTCAGAAGGGAATACGTGCTGGCAAAATACTTTCACTTCAATATGTCTTTAGTCCTAAACATCTGACTCAAAATTATAAATCATTAATCGACTTTGCTAACGCTTTTCGTGACATAAACCGGAGGGTTTGTGCAGAAGCATATTGCGTCTATCACTTTACCAAAAAGTATGGCCAAACTAAATTTGCTGAACAAATCATCCCCAAAACACTTTTGATCGCTTTAAACCGTTGCCATTATTCTCAGCGTATTGGCAAGCCGCTGAATAGAATAGAGAGAAAAGAACTTTTTGAAGCCTTTTTTTTGTGGGAACAGGAAACCATAGTATCTCCTTCTGTAGAAAAGGCGGTTGAAAATTTTAACTGGTCTTGTGTTAAATGGCTAGCAATGAAACCAAAAATTGAATTCGCATATTTTGGTGACGACGTTGGTTTGCAATTTAAAAATTTTTCTCTTAAGGCTGAAAGAATAGAAAAGGGTTTAGATGCTTATGAGTTGGCTGAGAAAGTTGGGTATAAAGCTGTTGAGGATGCTATTTGTCATTATAAAATAATGCCAAAAAGCTTCTTTGATAGTACTAGCTTCTATTTTTTGAATGTGTATAAATCTGTTGGTTTTTCGCGCTAAGAAAGAATATTTACAAGTCGAGCAAATACCGCCACTCGGTGGTCTGACAGTTTTTAGGTCGCAGTTTGGCTAGCGCTTGTAGGTCTCTATTTAGCAAAATATTTTAAAAATCACAAATTAATACTGCCGGACAGCACGGCGTTACAGGATCAAGTATGAAATTATATGCATTTTTAGTTTTATTTGTTGTTTCGGGTTGTTCAAGCTCTGCGCCTTTATCCAAAAAATCCGAGAATCCTGGTGCAGGAGCAATTAAAGAAAACGCGGCTCCGCAGTTATGGACGTTTCAAAAAGAAATTACTGGTAGCGTTGAAATATGTGCAGTTAAAGCAGAGAGCATTTTAAAGCTTCAGGGTTTCTCAAACATAACCAAGTCAGTTTATGATCAGCATATCTATTTTTACGCTAATTTCATTAACAACAGAGCAGGAATTCACTGTACTAGTGTGGGGGAGAAGATCTTAGTATACGGTGCAGTGGCTGGCTCTGATGTTAAAACTGTTGAAGCATTAAGAAATAATATCTCTTGGAAATTTTAGAAAATTTATTCAGTTAAAGATATAAAAAGCATCTGCCACGCAAGAAATTTAATCGTCAAACTAACGCGACTAATATTTTACTTTAGCATCAAAGATACTAATTAACGTAAAATTGCTGTTACCGCTTATCTGGTTCTCCTTTCATAGGCAAGCTTCGCCTGTGAGAAAGGGCCTCCTATCTCGATAACTGTAAAGAAATATCATCGCCAATAACTTGCTAGTCTCGCTAGTGGAATTTTGTTTAAAGCGAGGTTAAGCTCCTCGCTCCTTTACCTAAGAGTATCGATGATGCAGAACATAAAAACCAAACTGTTAATCGCGTTATCAATCATTGCACCACTTGCACACGCTGATTTTTTTGACGACTTTAATAATCATTCGGTAGCGGGTTGGCAAACCTTTACCGGTGACGGCAATGCGGAATTAAAACTCATACCAATGGATGGCTTCGTACGTATGCAGGTCGATGCCACTAAAGACCAACATAATATTTATTGGACGATAATCAAGCGCGATGTAGCCCAGTCGCTGGATATGGAGAAGCTCAAGCGTCCAGACTATGAGCTGCGTGTGGAGGCGCGTGTGCGTCCTAGCCACTCACCGCGTCGGGTAAATTTTATGATCAATACGCAACGCACGACTGACTTCCACGAACACTTACGTGAATACGACCTGGGGCAAACATCGGATTGGCAAGTCATCAGTATGACCACGCGCAACTTTGATGCGGTGCCTGGAGACCAAGTGAACGTGCAACTCGGCGTCACAGATTGGGGACTCGGTGAATATTATTTGGATGTGGATTATTACCGCGCGCAAGTCGTTAAGGTGAAAAATGCTAAACCGGATGCAGGTGAGCCACTTGTTTATCATCCGCCGGTTCCTTCGCTTGAAACTTTCAAACATCACGCGAAAGTAGCGCATGATGCGGTAATCAATTCTGCATTTCCTGAAGTTAATTTCAACAACTGGAAGTCTGACGATGCGCGAGTGTTGACCGTCAGTGCGGGCCAGTATCCGTTGTTGCGTTGGGATCTACAAAGCTTCCGCGGAAAAAAAGCCAGTGGAGCAGGTGTGTTAGCGTTGACTACACAATCGGTGCAAAAGGGTGGGAATTATGTCGCTGCACTTGGTGAAGATTTTGGTATTGAATTTGACAAGGTGCGAGTGTTTGAGATTTTGGCTGGCGATGCTAATTGGCAACAAAGTATTGTGACTTTCGCTAATTTTACGCAAGGAAAGGATTTGCAATCAGTAATAAATGGCCAAATGATTTTCGATACTGATGTTGCTGAAGCCACTGGAAAAACATTGGTCACTATTCCACGCCCGGTCATGCAGCGGATACTTGATGGCACCACGCGCGGGCTTTTACTACAACCACTTGGAGCACTCGAGGTTTCGTTCTACGACTCAGAGCATGGTGATGGGAGCCAGGCGCCAGTATTACATTTCAATATTCGCGCAAAGTAAACAGCCAGCGTCAATTGACGGAAAATTATTAGCAATTTAAAAGCTGTTATCTAATAGTTGTTTAAAGTCGGTTTAGCAAGGATGCTGAATTGCGATTAGACACGAAGCTCAATCATCGTTAACCTATTCAATAAAGTCGAATTCAGTCGCTTTGAATATTTATTTTTCATCAAAAAATAATAATGGCGCATCAAACCAACCTTTCACAAAAATATGGAACTAATTCAATTAATTTCACGTCTGCATTAGGACAATCCAAATAAGCAGGATTGGATGGATCAAGCGTAACGATCTAAAAATTCGAATTAATTTATTTTTGATTCCGGAGGTAACTATGGCTACAACTAGTTCTTACGATGTTGAAAGGCGTCACCTTCTAGATAGACGCGAAAGCATTACATTGCGTACTTTGACCGTGGTGGATTGGATCGCTTTAGCGTTGGTAATTGTCGGTGGCGTAAATTGGGGACTTATTGGATTATTCAACGTGGATTTGGTTGCCGCTTTGTTCGGCGTTATGACTCCCCTTTCTCGTGCCGTTTATGTATTGGTTGGATTATCTGCCTTATATACAATTATTACCGCAACAAAAATGTCATCCAAAAGGTGATTCTTAGTGTTCCGTTTAACTAAAAATATGGGCAGTTTTAACTGCCCATATTTAATTTGTTCGCGTGCTTTTTACATATTACTCAGTGTTTCGTTTGAGCTAGGTTTTACACTCCTTGATTCCAGTTTGCGTCTATCCAAAAAATAATTTATGCGCATCTCGAATATCACTTAATTAATCATAATGATTTGACTCTTATCACGGCAAAAAATCTGATTGCTGCTATCAGGTTCGATTTATTATTCAGCTCGTGCTTTACATTTCGTCACCCTATATCAATTTGAGTTCACGCTTGTATCTGCTAGCATTCTCCACATGTTTTATGTTCAGGGGATATAAATGAACCGATTTTCCAGACAGCTATTAATAAAAAGCACTTTGCTGTTTTTCGTAACAGTTGGGCTTGTGAGTTGTGTTGCGCCATCCAAAAATAAGGCGTACCAAACGCAGGTGCACCCGTGGGAAATGCAAGAAATTGTTTTCTTTGCGGAGAAGGCTTACCAAAATTATTACACCGATGTTGATATGTGGGTCGAGCTTAAAGGGCCGGGCTTTAATAAACGTGTTTACGGTTTTTGGGATGGCGATAATCGTTACGTTGTGCGCTTAGTCGCAACTGGGCTGGGTGAATGGAGTTGGCATGCCAGCTCCAATCGCCCTGATGATAAAGGTTTGAATGGTCGCTTTGGAACTCTCACTGCGGTTGGTTGGTCCGCTCGGGAAAAACAGCAAAACGCTAATCGACATGGTTTTGTTCGGGTTTCGTCTAATGGTCACGCGCTTGAATATTCTGACGGCACTCCGTTTTTCATGGTGGGCGATACCTGGCTCGCAGGCTCTACCTGGCGGTTGCCGTTTCGCAACGCGCCAACATCAAATGATTATCAGCCTGGTCCCGGCATTGGTTTTGAAGATGCTGTCGCTTATCGCAAGAAACAAGGGTTTAATTCCGTTAGCATGATCGCATCTTTTCCAAATTGGGATGCGGATGTGAACCCTAGCACGCACGCAGATGCGAGCGGAATTTATCTCAGAAATGCTTGGGAAAAATTTGGTTTCGACGTCTCTAGCGGAAAAGGAACTGATGCCTCCGGAGGCGTGAGTTATTGGGGCTCGTTTACCGCAAAAAGTATGCGTGATGAGTTCGGCCATTTGCCTTTTGCTATGTCAGCGCAACACAAAGGCGTTTCGGATTTTACGCGTATCAATCCGGAATATTTCAAAAGTCTTGATCGCAAAATGAATTATTTATCCGAACAGGGATTTGTGCCGCTGCTTGAAACTGTGCGACGCGATGTCGGCCCGTCATGGAATGCGTATTTTAATTTCAATGAAACTTTTGCGCGTTACATGCAATATTTGATTGCGCGTTACGGCGCGAACAATCTCGTGTTTAGCGGTATTCATTTGGATTGGATTCCGAAAGACTTTAGTCTTACAGCCGCACAATTTAATGAAGCCCTTACCTATCATTTAAAAAAATACGGCCCGCCACCATTCAATCAGCCCGTAACTGTACTTATTGATCGCTCTACTTATGCCGCGTTTGGCCACGCTGAGCAAGTGCCCTGGATGACTATGCATAGCGTAGGCAACAAACCGCGTGATCATCGGGTTAGTGAAGCCTTGGAAACTCAATTCAAACTGACGCCAGCTTATCCAACAATTAATTTCGAGCCTTATTACACCGGCTGGCTCCATGAAATAAATAAACCTGCCGGAGAAGAGCCGCCTGCAAATTCTGCACGGGATAATTATTTCGCGCGTGCGCAAATGTACGGTTCGGTGCTGTCGGGTGGATTGTCTGGCCACGTTCACGGTACTGCCGCTTATGACGTGACGTCCACCGGGGAGCCCGCAGGTGCGCGGCCACAAATTTGGGATGCATTGAAATACGAATCGGCTAATTACATGCAACATCTAAAAATATTTATGCAATCTGAAGGTCGGCGCTATCAGGATTTGTTATTGGCGTCTGATCAGATTTCACCGCGCAAGGCGCCGAATAGCCCGGAAGATGGGCTTGATGGTTGGGCCTATATGATGCGCACAGCGGAAAAGGATTTCGCGCTGCTTTATTTTGAAAATAAATCAATCGTACCAAAGCTAAAAGGTTTTGAGCCCGGCAAGGCATACACCGTAACGTGGTTCGATCCAATCAATGGGCAATGGCAAAAATCAATTTCAATTAAAGCGGACGGCGAGGGCACATTGAGTTTGTCGAGCTTTCCTAACAATGAGAGTATCGCCAGCCGCGATTGGGCCGCAAAAATTATTTTTTAGCGCACATAATTTCTCAGCTACTAAAATATAATTAAGCAAAGTAATTAACACCTGGAATCAATATCTATGAAATTTTTGTTAGCACTATTTCTAGGTTTTTTATCCGTAGTCGTGTTTGCCGATCCTTTGAAACGGTTTAACCAGGAAAATATTGTAGAAGCGGTTGCCTTAAAGGATAAACTTGTGGGAACAGCATGGGTTTATAAGTGGCGCGGCCGTGAATATACATTTGTATTTGAAGCGGATGGTTCAATTTCAAAATTAAGCAGCTGGTCAATGGTAAAGTGGGTTGTGATATCAAAAAATGAAGTCGTACTGGAAGGCATAAATGATCGAATGGTCTTGCTTTTTAATACTGGCGCGACAAGATTCACAACCATGGATTGGAATGGGCAAAAGTCATCTGGCAATCGTTTTATTTCGGATAAATAAAATGAAGGCGAGCGATGCGACCAGGAAGTTATCCGCTACTCAAATAGGTGCAATCGCTGAAAATTTGATTGCGAATGAATTAATGATAGAAAGCAAAGGGCGGCTATCACCATTCCAGCCCGTCGCAGACGATGATGGTATTGATGTATTAATTTACGACAAAGATACTGGCAAAGCCGTGCCCATTCAAATAAAAGCAAGAACTAATACGGTGAGGAAAAGAGGTTCGACTGAACGAGGTAATATTGCCCATTTTATAATAAAAAAATCAACGCACAGGAATGATCGGCATGCTCTTTTGCTGTGCGTGTTATTATCACCTGACTTAAGATCCACTCAAAGAGCTTGGCTAATGCCGTTGAATGCGCTTCACGATTTGGCGACAGTAAGAGAAAGTACTTATGTCGTCAGGGCAAGTAAATTAACATCTAGCAATGATAAATATAAAAAGTTCAGATGCGAAAATATTGCAGAAATAAGCCGTTTACTCATTAGATATTTTGAAGGTGAATGCCTTCCAAATACGCATTTTAATTTTCAGGCTAGGTGATTTCTTTTTTTGAAACAGATTGAATCGACAAACTAACTACGGGGGCAGGTTATGAAAAATAATGACGTTTTATTCGCCGGCAAATTTGCACGCTGCATATTTGCGAGCATTATAATTTTAATAATCTTGCCTATTCACGCATGGGCAAATTCTGAAAAAGAATGCTCTGTAAAAATATCCGGCATCCACTTCACACGATGTTTAAATGATGCGGATAAGTCCTCAGTCAAAGGTGAAGTGCTCACTGTAAACAGTGATGCGCAAAAAGACTTTTTCAATGATCCTGACGGCAAGCTATCGAATAATACCGCACCGGTTTTGTTGACCAAGGTAGACAACACTAAGCCTTTTACCTTTGTTGCAAAAGTTACTCCGGAATTTAAGGCAACTTATGATGCAGGTGCAGTCTACATTTTTCTTAGTGAAAAATTGTGGCAAAAGTTTGCGTTTGAAAGGGATGAAAGAGGTGCAACGAGAATTGTTAGTGTCAGAACTATAGAAACGTCTGATGACAATAACCATCAACCAATAGGTGGAAATTTCGTTTATCTGAAAGTATCTTCGGACACCCAAACTGTCGCATTTTACTTTTCAGAGGATAATATTAAATGGAATTTGGCAAGGCTTTATAAAAATAATTATCCTGCAAGCCTATGGGTAGGTGTGAGCTCCCAATCGCCAGTTGGTAAAGGCAATAAAACGATTTTAGAAAAAATGTCATTGATTAACGAAAGCGTTAAAGATTTTAGGCTGGGCATTTAACTGAAGGACAGCGCCAAAGCATTAGGTATGGTGGATCTTTCTCCAAGCCTCAAACAAGCCAGGTAAATGTGGCGTATGGGTAGGTTTAATTTTAAATATCTAATTAAAATGAGTGTCGATTTAGCAAATCCCTGTTCGACTATTCATTAGCAAGAGAATTAACTCAGGCTATCCAAAATAGGAGTTTATTATGACCAACGAAGCAAATACTGTGCGCCTACATAGGGTATTACGCGCACCCGCAGAGCGCGTTTATAAGGCATTCACTGATAAAAGTGCGTTGGAGCGCTGGTTGCCGCCTTACGGTTTTACCGGAACTATTCATTCAATTGATGTTCGCGTTGGCGGTGGTTATAAAATGTCTTTCACCAATTTCGGTTCTGGGGGCAGTCATTCGTTTACCGTAACATTTACCGAGCTGGTGGAGAATCAGTACATTCGGCACAAAGATCGGTTTGACGATGCGAATCTTCCGGGCGAAATGACCGTCTCCATTAATTTAAAACCTGTTTTGTGTGGAACGGATATCAGTATTGTCCAGGAGGGCATTCCGTCGGTAATTCCAACTGAAATGTGCTATTTAGGATGGCAAGAGTCACTTGAGCAGCTCGCCAAGCTCGTTGAACCTGTTATTCCAGACAACGGATAAGATAAAATAATTGGGCAAGGTTTCGAGTGTCATATGCTGTTATTGGATTCTTGAAACCTGTGCTTAAAACGGTTTTAATTTATAAATAAAGGAATATGTTCATGCAAAATTTTTTCCGCGCTGCAACTTTAATGTTACTGGGATTGCTCGCTAACATTAGCTTTGGCAAAGAGTCACCTAGCGCGCTTCAAACCGTTGATGATTTTTATAAAAAACGTTTGAATTTTAGTCATCAACCCCATGCAGATGTTCCACCGCCAACAATCGCGTTCTCCAAAGCTTTTCAGACCCAAATTGCCAAGAGCGAAAAAGTTTGTGAAAGCTACTCTACCGGAATTTGCGGTTGGGGCGCTGAAGGCGATGAATATTTGTATGCGCAAGAGTACGATTCTTTATTAAGCTATGAAAATTCTGGAATAAAATTTAAAGAAATTGCAAAAAATACGATTGAGGTAAAGTTAAATATTTATCCTTCAGAGCGCGAAGATACAGAATCTAACATTCGGACGATAATTTTTTTGATGATCAAAGAAGGCGACAATTGGGTCGCTGATGACATTTTGTATGGAATGGACAGTTCGTCACGAAAATTTTTGGAATCAGAAAGTGCGTACTATATTGAAAATCCAGATCCTGATTCGAAAATGGGAAAAGTAAAACAGTTAAAAACAAAATAAGTCATAGCGAAGTAAAGTAGAGAGAAAATAAAACGGAGAAATTAAAAAGGCCGGAGGGATTCCCCCGGCCTTTTTCTTGATCACAACACGGTTATTGGCAGCCGGTCGTGACTATGTCTGCGCTCGACACAAACGGAGTGCCAACGAAGGTTGCAAACTTAAGTTCAACCGATGTATCTCCACAAGCAATACCAATGCTACTGATTTTAAATCTAATCACCCAGTCATCTATGCCGTCGCTATTAACATCTTGAATGATAGTTTTGACAGGCAATGCTCCAGCTGAACCAAATCGAATTGTGCTGCGATCTACTTCCTTAGTGGGACGAAACGGGCTGGTTGAATCGCTACGCGACAAAATGTGCAGGTCGATAGTGCTGGTTGAGTTTGGCTGGATGCTATTCGCACCGACGAGTTGAATTTGTACAGGAGGAGATTTTGCGTCGGCATCGACCGAACCTTTATCACAACCAGTTCTTTCATTACCTCGTTGATCGATCACAATCGGCATGCCGTCAAAATCTGTGCAGAGATTGTCTCCACTATCTATCGCAGGACTGCCGCGCAGCAATGCATAACTTGGCGTTAAGCTGCCGTAGTCTGATAACGGCCCGAGCACATTGGTAAAGCTGTCCGTTTCATTTACAACAATGTCAGTTTCCGAAGGAAGGTAGCAGTTTGATTGTGCAGTAACCAAATTGTTTTCTGCCAGGAATAATTTCCGCGCGTCGTTAGCACCGAAATCGTAACAAGCAGGATATTGTCTGGTATTAGCATGCCCTACGATTAAGGATCCTTTCACAAAAACCTGCGCAGTGCCTTCGACATCAGATGTTACTGCAATGGCTGACCCAAAGCCTTGCGAAGTATTTGAGGCAATTGTGGAGCTCGCCAAAAATACCGCCCCGCCGTTATTGTAGATTCCGCCACCAATGCCGGCCGCTCCGGTGCCTGCCGCGTAATTTTTGCTGATCGTAGAGTTGATAAAGGTCGATCTTGAACCTTTCGCGCTGTAGATTCCGCCCCCTTTAGCAGCAGTGTTTTGCACAAGACTGCTTTCCCGCACAGTCAATTCGCCGCCGTTATAAATACCGCCGCCTTCGCCGCCGTTTCCGTCACGTATAGTTGTGCGCTCGATCAAAAGCTGCGCGAACCCCATAAGTCCGTTTCTAATTCCGGTACTGTTGGTGTTGCTTACAATAACGGAGTCGGCAAGGATCAGCGAGGCCATGGTAGACGCCCCTGGAACACCGTTGGCAATAATTCCACCGAAGCCAGTGTTGAAAAAAAAGCGACTATGGATAATTTTCATATCGCCTTCGTTGAGAATAGCGGCGCCGCCATAATTTGCTTTTGCAATACTATTGGAAAAAAACTCAACATCACCTATAAATGCATTCGCACCAGGCGCGTTGTAGATGGCACCACCGCCAGATAATTTAGCGGAATTATTAGCAATACTGTTGCCTCTAAAAATCGTTCTCGCAACATTTAATGTGCCTTCATTGTAAATCGCCGCACCTCGTTGCACTTCACCAGAGCCTGCTTCAAGCCCATCGAGTTTTCCATCGGCAATTACAATATCTTGCAGAGTAAGTGAACCCCCGGGTGCGACATGGAAGTAAGCGCAAGATCCTTCCGCAATAAGATGTGTGTCGACTCTGCTAGCACCGACAATAGTAATCTCTCCTTCAATGGAGGGCGCACAACGCGAAGGATAAACTGCTGAAGAAAAGTGAGCTCCTTCGGTAAAACGAATGGTGTCGGCTCCGCTAGTTTGGTTAGCAGCCGCGATAGCGTCATAAAGGCAATTGGATTGACCGGCTTCACAAGTGAATTCTTCTGCCACAGCTCCGAGCGAAGCTATAACAGTTGTAAGACAAGCCAGACCGAATAAACATGGTTTAATTATTTTCATATGTCCTCGCATGTATTCATTAACGAAGAGCACTGCTTGCCAATAACATCATAATAGTGGCTTCGCTCCTCCAGATGAGGCGCAAGATTGCGCCGGTTAAAATTAAATTCAAACATAAGCCCATGATGAAAACGATTTATTTCCATTCATGACCTCAGTTTGCCGCGCAATACTAACGGATAGTTTTTATTTCACTTCTAATGAAACGCTATTAGAAAAAAATAATATATTACGTTAAATTAGAATCGTTGATGAGGGCGGTTTTCAGCGTCAAAAACGATATTTAAGGCGAAACTGAAAACTTTTTAGAAAAATATTTCGACGACACATCGGCTAAAAAAATTATTTAAAATTTAATGCGGAAACTGAAAAATAATTTTTGTTTGGCGGTATGGGGCTTAAACTGATACTAGATAAACTCTATTTTTATCGGGAAAAATCATAAGAAAACTTATTCAAGCCGAATAAAGAAAAATTGGATCCAATGTTTATCACCAGAGTTGAAGTTGGCACTAATTTTATAGGCGAAATTAAAACAACTAATAATAAAATTAAAAATCTTGAAAAATATTTTAATTTTTTTACCACGGGATGACCGTGACAAAAATGCGCGTTGAGAATTTTTGTAACAGTAGGCTCGAAGAAAATTCCGGGCCATTATTCATAGAGAAATGCGGCGTCATCTTGTTCGTTTTTTGAGCGCGCTATGGGGCGACTGAATCTGTCGAAGTATTTAACGATAAATAGCATCGATGCGCCATTTAATAGAATGGTCTCCTCAGGTTTTGTTTTGCTGCCATAGAAGGCCTAAACGTAATATCCCCACAGCGCGCACAACATCACTCCAGTATGTGTCCCTCACCCTTTGAGGCACTCATTAATGGCGACTTTTACTCCATCAACTATTCTCTATAGCTAATAGCCCAATATTATTTGTAGATAATTGCCATGACTGAAAGCAAAAGTGAAGACACTCAAGCCAGAGGAAAAATTCTTCTTGCCGACGATTCCAAGGTGGTCAGATTAACCGCAACGAAAATCCTATCGGAACAATTCGATCTGGTCGTGGTAGAAGACGGCGAGGAGGCGTGGGAGAAAATTTGCGCCGACGAGAGTATCCATGTGATTTTTACTGATTTGGGGATGCCAAAGCTTGATGGGTATGGGCTTATTCAACGAATCAGGCAATCCGAAAACGAGGGTATTCGCAACCAGCCCATCATTGTAATTACCGGGGCGGCCGATGAGGAAGATGTTAAAAGAAAGGTATTCGAGCTAGGCGCCACGGATTTTATTAGCAAGCCGTTTAAATCTGCTGAGTTAGTGGCCCGAGCGGAAGCGCACGCTAGTTATCGCAGGGACAAAGTTAATCTGCAAAAGAGTGCCGATATTGATTTACTAACTGGCACCTTAAATCGTAACGGGATCAATCAACAGCTGAAAAAGGATTTATCGTTTGCAAATCGCCATGGTGAAAATATGGCGGTGATTATATTTGAGCTAGATGATTTTAAAACGCTTTATCAACGTATTGGTGAAGCAGCTGCAAATCGCATCATCAAACAGACAGCGACCAAAATGTTGAGCGCGATTCGCAGCGAAGACAGTGTGGGGCGTTACGGCTTTGAAAAATTTATCGCAATTTTGCCAATGGCCAAAACCGAAGGTGTAGTTATTCTAGCGAAACGCCTATGTGAGCAAATAAAGTCCTTCAAAATTACTATAGGCGGCGAAGCCATCAGCATTTCTATGTCCGCCGGCATTTCTACCGTTAGAAAAGGCAGCCCTGCCACCATCAAAGAGTTGGTTCATTCTGCAGAACAAGCCCTGGTTAATGCCAAGAAAGTGGGTAGCGGTGAGGTTCAAATATTAAAACTTGAAACTGCTCAGTTGGCCGAAGCAGCAGTAACGATTTCGATAGATCGTCTATTGGAAGCAATCGCAGCCGGAAAACCAGAAATGGCAAAAAATCAAATAGCCTCAGCGCTCCATCAATTGGCACCGCTAATTGCCTTAATGAGTAAAGAACAAAAGCAACACTTGTTGAGCGGCAACGAACCCTAACGAAAACTGAGCGCGCGGTCTTTATAAATAACTTCGGTAGTCCCTGCGAATCTATCCAGAGCTGTCTACAGCTTTGTCCGATTTCCTCTTTAGTTTCTGTTCCACACTTTTTTAGCTAACAGAAAATCATCCGTACAGTTGTTGTTAAGCGAGTTAGTTTTAAGATTTATATTCACGAGCGATGGAGCATTGTTTCTGGCTCTTTCTATATAAGTTATGTTGTCTAACGGAGAAAAATTTGAAGTACATAATGAGCGGAATGGTGTTAGCAATTTTATTGACCGGATGCATCGTTGTACCGGAAAAAGATTTTTCGAACCGTAATAGGTGTGAAATATCGAGTGATAAAAAAACTCTTAAAGTTCTTGACCTTGCTAAGGGTACAAACAGCTACTATTCGATATCGGGTGTAATTCTCGTACCTTTAACCGGCATAGTTTCAGGTACTTATGTCGCCGTAAATAATGTGTATCATTTGGGTGAAGAGCTGATCGTCTGTAAATAAGAGACAACCATTTTATTTAGTCTGTAGCTTACATGCACTGTGTTGAACGGAGCTCAAGCTTTTTAAAAGGAGATGTTGGTACTCGCCAGCGGTTCGTAGATCATGTAGAAATTCTATATCCGAACATCATCATGTCACCTCTTCAAATGCTATCGAATGTCAATTGAAACGCCTGGAGAATTTTATTCATATGTTTTTATGTCGCAACTGTCGATTATGAAATTCTCAATCGACTAACTAATAGGTATTGATTGATTTTGTACTCAATTGTCGAAACTTTACTGCGATATATTCATTAATAGGAAAAGATCATGGCTAATTCCTCGAAAACTCCCACGCCATTAAAATCACTACCGCCAGTCGTCAGCCAGGAGGAGTGGGTAAAAAAACATGAAGAACTCTTAGAAAAAGAAAAGGCGATTACGCATGCAAGTGATGCCTTGGCGGCCGAACGAAGACGCCAGCCAATGGTGCTGGTAACGAAAAAATATAAATTTGTGGGCGAGGAGGGCGAGATTGAACTGCGAGATTTATTTGAAGGACGTCGCCAGTTAATTGTATATCACCACATGCTCAAGCCCGCCGACGAATCTCCCTGTCCTGGCTGCTGTATGTTTACCGATATGGTTTGCCATCTTGAGCATTTGAATGCGCGTGACACCACCTTTGTATTAGTTTCACGCGCACCCATTAACGAAATTACGCCGTTCAAACAGCGTATGGAATGGGATATTCCGTGGTATTCCACCAATGACAATTTCAACCCCGATTTCATGGTAGAAGACGGCCATGGTTTGAATATTTTTTTACAAGATTCTGGCAATGTTTATCACACCTATTTTTCTACCGGCCGCGGTGTCGAGCATTTAGGCAGCGTTTGGACCTTTCTTGACCTTACACCATTGGGCCGCCAGGAAAATTGGGAGGATTCCCCGTCAGGTTGGCCACAAACCGAACCCTATCAATGGTGGAAGCTGCACGACGAATACGCGCAAAAGGAAAATTCGAGTTGCTGTAAATAGCGCGTGTTTGATCGCGATTAGTGTGCGCCGATTTTTATAAACTCTGGTTCGATTTTCGCGCGCGGCGAAAACGCTTTAGGATTTATGATCGAATGCAGCTCGCCTGACCGACGGGGCTCACGAGTCTGAAAAACATTTAGTAGTGAATTTCCCATCAATAAATGTTTTCTCTCAAAAGCGCGTAAGCCAACATTTTCAAATCATGGAATCAAACAATACGCAAACCCATGGGTATTTGTATTACAATCTGCTAATTTACTGCACGGACAACTGAAGCCTATTTTCTAGTTAATAATTAATGTGCCATGGATGATTAGATTAACCACCGCTTCAAAACAGCATCTCTTATCAATCAAAGTAGCCTCTCATGAAAAAACTCGCTTGCTTTCATACCTGCTCTTTATTCATTGCCGCGTTACTCACCATCTTCGGTCTTACATCTTGTGGCCCTACAACAAACCAGTATCCAAAAGCCCCTATTGTGAAAACAACTTATGGCTCTATTTCTGGCAGTTATGATGATGGGGTTTTTAGTTTCAAAGGCATTCCCTATGCGAAAGCTGAAAGATTTATGCCACCACAAGCGCCTGATGCATGGGAAGGTGTCCGTGAGCACACAAAGTTTGGCCCTATCGCGATGCAAGTGAATTCATGGTCGCCGGAGTCGGCCATGAATGAACAAAAATTATTTACAGTCAATGTGTGGACGCGTGGAGTAAACGATGGCAAAAAAAGGCCAGTGATGTTTTGGCTTCACGGTGGCGGTTTTAGCGTAGGTGCAAGTGATGACCCAATTACCGATGGAAAAATGCTCGCGCAAAAAGGCGATATCGTTTTGGTTTCGATAAATCATCGGCTAAACATTTTGGGCTTTCTGGATTTATCCGCGTTTGGTGATCAGTACGCGCACTCTGCCAATGTTGGTATGTTAGATGTAGTAGCCGCGCTTGAGTGGGTAAACAAAAATATTCGCAATTTTGGTGGCGATCCGGCGAACGTAACTATCCTTGGCGAATCCGGTGGCGGTGGAAAAGTAGGCACATTATTGTCCATGCCTGCAGCAAAAGGTCTATTTAATAAAGCCATTATTCAAAGTGGAACACTATTGAATGTGATGACGAAGGAGAAGTCGACTCAGGTTGGCAAGGCGTTGGTAGAAACTCTCGGCCTTACTAAAGACAACATCAGCCAGCTTAACAGTATTCCTTACAAGCAATTAGTTGAGGCGGGGAATAAGGCTCTGGAAAAAACCGTGGGTTTACGAACTCCCGGCTCTACCACCATGGTTGGGTTTGCACCCATTCCAGATGGAATAGATTTACTGCAACAACCTTTTACTCCGGATTTTGCAGATATATCAAAAGATATTCCGCTGTTGATAGGTACAACATTTAATGAGCTTGTGAAAACTGCGTACGCTGAAAAAAATCTTACGCTGGAAGATGCAAAAAGACGTTTAGCAAAAACCTATGGCGATAAAACCGAAACCTACATCAATTTATTTGAAAAAACATACCCCAATTATGTTCCGCAGGATTTGTTGTCGATAGATACGCTTTTCCGTCCCAATACTATCGTGACCGCCGACGCTCGCTCTGCTAAAACAAGAGCCCCGGTCTATACCTATCTGCTGACGTGGAAAAGTGATGTTGAAGATGACAGCAAAGGTTCCTTCCACGGCTTGGATATTCCCTTGGCATTTAACAATATTGAGCTTGGTAAACACTGGACAGGCACCAGCGACGACGCAAAAAATCTTTCGAAAAAAATGAGTTCAGCATGGATAAATTTTGCGAAGACCGGTAACCCTAACGATAAATCATTACCAGCATGGAGACCTTACACACGTGAGAACGGCGAAACCATGATCTTCGATAAAGAGCCAAAAATTCTCAATAATCATGACCGTGAATTGATGCAACTAATTAAATCAGTACGTTAAAAATATTCAATGCATCGTCTAGCGAATTAAGTCCAGTGCCTTAAGTAGTCGCTGGATGCTGCTGGCATAACGAATAACATTATAAAATTCATCAACGTTAAAACTTGGAATCAATTTTATGAAAAAAATAAAATGCGTAGTGCTGTCATTGGTATTATCGATTGTGCCCCTTTCTCACGCGCAGGAAGTCGCTTCCCAAGTTATTGAAAACGGCGGTAACGGCAAATATCATGCGATAATGATGACCGATGCCTCATTGCCAACGCACACCATTTTCAGACCAAAGGATATAGACGGATTCAAAGGTAAAAAAAGCCTACCCCTGATTGTTTGGGGTAATGGCGCGTGCTTTGATTCACCTTTTGAACACGTCAACTTTTTAAATGAAATCGCATCGCACGGTTTTATGGTGGTTGCTATTGGAACAATGCCAAACGAGACTGGCGAACAAAATAAAGAGCGTTCAACCTCATTAAAATTGCGAGATGCTATTGATTGGGCGATCGCGCAAAACAATGATGCCAAAAGTAGCTATTTCAAAAAAATTGATACTAAAAATATCGGTGTAGCAGGAATGTCGTGCGGCGGTTTGCAGGCATTGGAAGTTGCAGCTGATCCAAGAGCTACCACATTGCTTGTCGCTAACAGCGGAATATTTATTGATCCTATTCGTGGCAACGCTATGCCGATGATGCCGCAATTGGATAAAACACATTTGACAAAAATTCACACTCCAACGCTTTATCTATTGGGCGGGCCTTCCGATATCGCCTATAAAAATGGTATGGATGATGTTGCTAAACTAAATCACGTTCCTGTATTCGTCGGCAATTTGGATGTTGGTCACGGAGGAACCTACGCGCAACCCAATGGCGGTGATTTTGCCAAAGTGGCAACCGCCTGGTTTAGCTGGCAGTTGAAGGGCGATAAAAAAGCGAGTCGTTTATTCGTAGGCAAGAAGCCGACAATAGCTGAAATGCAAGGCTGGAGTTTTGACAAAAAGAACATGCGTTAAAATTTACGATCTACAAAAAAAGGAGTATCGACACTTTTTAGGTGGCTGGAGTTCTTACTCGGTTTACAAAAAAATCATAGCAATGTGAATATAAGCGGGGCGATTTGATCGCTCTGCTTTTTTTCGGAAAGTCGATATTTTTTAAAGTTTAAAGATGATCAAAACCGTTTTATAAACAAACCAGATTTTCATATGCTTAATAAACCTGATTATCTTGAATTTTCTTTCTACTATGAAGCAACCCAACTAATCCCCAAAAAATGAGAAGGAATTTGGCTCAGGTATCTTAGCCATCTTCACGTAATCTATTTGAATTCTCCTGCGTTATTTGCGCTAACCGTTTGTCCGTTTGAATCTATTATTGCGGTGTCATCAAAGGTCGCCTCTTGAAACGCCTGAATAAAGAAGGTCTTGCTGTATTTGTAATATCCAGGTTTAAATGCCATTTCATATCTTTTAAACTGAGACTCTAAGCGCATTGGCATTAAAACCGACAAAAACTTGGAATACGTCCGTTAATTTTTGCTAACGGGCTTTTAAAAATAATTGCTTACTTGACTTTAGTTCAAAGACCTGTACAGTGGTTAGCAGTTGAAAGCCCGCTTATATTTATGCCCCGCACTTCGAAGATAGTATTTCGTCCTGTTTACATAAGTAATTTTTGAGTTTCCAGCCTAACACCCTCTTGGGTAAATCATTTGTTGTAAATAGGTACATATTATGTCTAAAACTTCTACTGGTGCAGTAAAGTGGTTCAACGAAGCTAAAGGTTTCGGTTTCATTCAGCAAGACTCTGGAGCTGATGTTTTTGCTCACTTCAGTGCTATTTCTGGCTCTGGCTTTAAAACTTTAACCGAAGGCCAACGCGTGAGCTTCACCGTGACCCAAGGTCCAAAAGGCCCGCAAGCAGAAAATATTGTTGCCATTTAATTGGATGCTGATCCGCTAATGTAAGTTGGCGGAACATGTATAAGAAGCGAAATTTTTGGATTTCGCTTTTTTTTCGTCTCGTTTTTACTGACTTCCATTAACCTCTCCTCGCAACTATTTACCGTTAGATTTTATAACGAGCGTATCCTCCCTCTGTTCCAATTTTGTAAGCTGTAAGCCTTAAACCTAAGTACCGATAAACCTCTGCTATTAATGTTTAATTGCCGCACAGGCAAGTTTGTTGATATTACCTTTTCGAAACAAGGTATCGTTTCAAACAACCAGGCGTGATTTAGGCAGAGAGAGTTGCAGAATAGTGCTCTAGCAATTAAAGATATTAAGATTTTTTCATTAACAGGCGCTGTATTTCTTTTAGGAGCGCGTTAAATGCGACGGGCTTTTGCATAAGCAAATCGTAGGGGGTATCAATGTCTTTTACGTGGAAAGCAGCGCTCACCAAAATAAAAGGCGTATCTTTCCAGCGCAGATTATTTTTTAAGACAGTACACAATTCTGCACCAGTCATTAGCGGCATCATGTAATCAGAGATAATTACATCTGGCGCAACAGCATCAATTATTTTTAACGCATCCTTACCGTCAGATGCTGTACGAACACTATAACCGTAGTGTTCAAACAGCATCGTGTAGGTAGTCGTAATATCGGGTTCGTCGTCAACAATTAATATGACGATATCGTCGCTTGAGGCGTTAGTGACGGTCTCGTCGTTCATCACGGCTCATTCGTCACAGCGTTGGTTTTCACAATTTCCTGGGCCAATTTTTCTATAGATACACGGCTGCCTATGGATACGCCATTATCCGAAATTAACATGATGTGATTGGCGGAATCGTAACTATTTTGTCGTAATTTTAAAACGGCAATTTGGCGATGATTAACGCCACTGATTTCTACGTACTGCAATAACATTATATTTTCGTACAGAATTGAAGATGGCCCAGAGTCGCAATTGTCTTGCATCTTTCCAATGTATGGTAATTCGCGCGTAACAAAAGTTGTTACCTGACGACAGCGCAACTCATTAACCAGGGCCGTAAGAAACGACCGCGCGCGCCCGATGTGCATAATAATATCGAGCAAGCCATCCATTCCATCTACAAGTAAACGGGACACTTTGCGTTGCTCAACGTTTTCCAGAATCTGATGTGCAAGAGCATCTACGGATATTTCCAGCGGTGGATTCCAAATAATTTGCAATTGGCCACTATCAATATACTCGGCCAAATGAATGTTAATGTTACGAGCTTTGGCTATCAAACGCGGAGGCGATTCATAAAAACCAACAATTAAACATGCCTCACCGCGTTGTAATCCTTCATAAATAAAATGTAAACCCATAAGCGTTTTTCCAACGCCAGGGTTACCTAATAACTCCGTTGTTGAGCCTTTATTTACGCCACCTTTGGTAATTTTGTTCCAGCCTAGTATGCCGAACCCTACAAAATCATCAGACGCTCCATCAATTGTTCTACCTGCGGTGCTTATAGCTTCGAGACGCGGGTAAACTACTATGCCGTCCGAGCCGACTTCGAATACATGGCGACCCAATAAATGTTTACCGCCGCGAATTTTAAATACCTTAATTTCGCGAATAAGTTGCATACCTTTTTCATATTGACTCAATTCAATGAGGCCATCTACCAGCGTATTTTCGGAATCGGCGACGTTGCCCTCCGTTGGGGACAGCAAAAAAGTTGTGCAACTCATGGACGAAACCAGTGAGTTCAGCGAAAGCATAAATTCCGACAGATTGATAGTTGATGCGCTGGAATCACGTACTGCTCGAAAACCGTCGATAATTAAAATGCCAGCGCTGTGCTTTGCAAGCATCTCGGTAATCAATTGCAGCAGTGCGTCAAGTCCACCTTTCGATAATTCGTTGTAGCCGCTAAACATTAAAATATTTTTACCAACGAGCTCTTCCTTAAAAAATGAAAAGTTACTGAGGTGATTAAGCATCTTGCCGTGCGTTTCAGCAATCAACGTAAGGATCAATACTTTTTCACCTTTGGCGGCATGATCAAAACCTATCTGACATGCAAGGGTTGTCTTCCCACTTCCTGCCAAGCCCTGGATCAGATACAAACTGTGGCGAGGAAAACCACCGCCCAGCACTTCATCAAATCCGGCAACACCGCTACTAAGGAGCGACACTCGGTTTTTCACTTGGAAATTATTTTGTGAAGTTTTCATGGATTATTTGGTAGCGTCATGAGTTATTTATCCGAAAATATTCTCTTGTTGGCGCAGTATAGCGCAAGCTATTAGTAAATCATCGTTACTCATCACACTCACGTTCTCGAGCTAAATGAATTTGACGACATTATTTTCAAGTTCAGCGTTTTTTTACGCTACCAAAATGTGATTTTTTTGAATCTTCAAATTACTTGGTGTATAGGTATTAATAAAATGATATTCGGGCTTTGACGATTTGGAGCAAAGTTATGGCTGACGACAATTTTCTAGATAATGACATCGAGCTTATGGACCGAGAACAATTGATTGCGGAAGTTAGGAAGTTAAGAAAGGGTATTCGCGAACATCGAGACAGCAGCGGACATGAGCTATGTTGGCATCATCCGGCGCTGTGGAATTTATTACCTGAAAAAACTGACCCGCTTCCTGTTGTTCCTGACTGGCCGCAGTTTATTCAAGGCTGCTTGCGATATAGGCAATCTCTCGATGCGCAAGCTCCTCATGCTAAACGGTCGGATGAACCTTATCCTGATTAGCGAATTGATAATCTTGTATGAGTTGCGGTTTGGGATTTTTAAAAGTAGCGGAGTAGTAGTTATAAAAACTTAATGATTACTAATATATTCGAAAGCAGTTTGAATTCGTTTGAAATATTCGGTTGCCGCATTTATAAATTCTGGAGGAAGACCCTGTCCCTGTACCTTATCAGGATGATATTGGTTAACTAATTTTCGGTACGCTTTTTTTACCTCGGTTTTATCCGATCCCACATCTATTCCTAGTGCGTTATACGCCGCCTCCAATAATTGACCCGGGTTTAATTTAGGCTGATTATTGGGCTCAGTGTTATCTTTTTCCGTATTTTCTTTTGAGTGCGAAGATTGGTTTTTGTTTGCGGAGCCATCGCCGTTGGTTGAGTTATAGATGTTCTCTTGCGCCGTTATCATCCGCAGCATGTGATCAAAAATGATGCTTGAGTAACCCAGGATTGATGCGACTTGCCGTATCATTTTTATTTCTTTTTCCACCAGCATTCCGTCTACCCTTGCAACACTGATCATATACACAAGCAGAACCTCAATTATGCGAGGGCTTTTGGTCACCGCCTCCCTAAATTCTTCCAGGGTTGCATTCATATCGAATGTTGGGCTGGAGCCTGTTCTAAATAATCGAATGGCTTTTTTACGGCAGTATGCACTCAGTTGCATTTTGTCCATATAATTTTGGGTACGTTTAATTTCATCGCGATTAACGTATCCATCACAATTGGCTATACGCCCTAGTAATACAAATATCGTATTAAAAAAGGACTCGCGTATTTTTTTAAATTCATCTTGAGTCATCGTGTGAAATATTCCGTTCCTGCGTAAATGGTTAACGCTGTCTAATCCATTTGCAAATACCTGTTGAAATATTTACCCAGTAGTTAGTGCTTAAGTATTACGTATAACGCGTGGACAATTCCTGGAATAAACCCGCACAGTGTTAAAAGGATATTTAGCCAAAAGTGGCCTTTCAGGCCGACCTCGAGGAACACACCTAAGGGGGGAAATATGATAGCGAAAATTATTTTGATGGGGTCTGTTGCTGTTAATGGCATGTCAAATCGCTCCGCTGATAGTATTTACGTTTAAGGTACGCAAATGTGATGAAATCTTCTGTGCGCGCGCTTACATAGCCTTGCTAATCTCAAGGTTGGGACTCTATGATTTAACCCAGGTAGGTATCAGTAAAATTTAAAAATTGTTGCGAGAGATAGTCGCTTAATTTGACCTTCGACAAACACAGGAAATAGCTATGTTGCGGTTTAGCTTAATTGTTTTTTTCTCATTTTTATTAGCAGCCGTTGTAAATGCGTTGCCGTACAATAAAACTGCAAATGCATCTGCTGATATTCAGCAAGCACTTTCATTAGCAACCAGTCAAAAAAAGAACGTACTGGTAATCTTCGGAGCCAATTGGTGTAGTGATTGTCGTGCTCTTGATTCCGCTTTGAAAAGTACAGATAACGCTGCTCTAATTTCTTCAGAATTCGTTGTTGTGAAAGTGGATGTAGGAAACTTTGATCGAAACCTTGCGATAAGTGATCAATATGGAAATCCCATCAAAGGCGGTATTCCAGCCGTAGTGATTCTTTCCCCAACTAATCAAATATTATATTCAACTCGTGCTGGAGAGTTGGCTAATGCTAGAAGAATGAGTAAAAACGGAATTTACGAATTTTTCAAAAATGCGGCAGCTTCGGGTAGCAAAAAATATCATGATTGAAGACGCTTAAATCAGTTTCAGGGATGTAAGCCAAATACAGCAGCAACTATTCAATGTAAGCGGAATATTTGTCGTAATGCTTATAGATTAATGAGAGGTTTTGTTGAGGTCCGCTTATCAAAGTGAACCTCAACAAATTTTATTAAGGTTTTAAAAATCCATTTACGTTAAGCCAGTGTATGTAAGCATCGAACCATTTGTTGCTCGTACGATCAGGATTGCCCAAACCAAATCCATGACCACCGTTTTGATACAAGTGAAATTCAACCGGAA
Organism: Gammaproteobacteria bacterium; assembly: GCA_004173475.1. Classification (GTDB taxonomy): domain Bacteria; phylum Pseudomonadota; class Gammaproteobacteria; order Pseudomonadales; family Cellvibrionaceae; genus Cellvibrio. The sequence goes on along the minus strand of SEBU01000005.1, from coordinate 438,144 downwards.
TTTTTGCGTCATACCAGGATTTGATTAGACCCGTATCGCCACGGAACAAGAAGTCATCTGCTGCAAGGGCGACAAACATAGGCGGTGCATTCTTCGGTACTTCAACCGCGTCCAATCCACCGTAAATTGGCGAAATAAACGCGAGTTTTACTTTTTTGGATTGAAGCGTTGTTGCCATAGTTAGACCTGCACCGGCAGAGAAGCCCATCATTCCAATTTTATTGACGTTGACGTTCCATTCTTTAGCGCGACTGGTAATCATCGCGTATGCGGCTTCAACATCCTGAAGTTGATTAGTCAAATCACGATTCGATCTTTCTGGCGGTTTAGCGTTTTTATCTTTAGACGCTTTTTCCATATCAGCAGTACGTTGCTTTAACTGATTTTCAAATTCTTCGAGTGATGCTGGCGTAGGATTCAAACGATATTTAAGTACGAATGCATTGATACCTTGCGCAGCGAGAGCCTCGGCAACTTCCCAACCTTCGTTGCCCATTGAAAGCCACATAACGCCGCCCCCCGGCGCCACTATGACTGTAGTGCCGGTTGCTTTTTTCGGATCGGCGAGAAATGGAGTTAAAGTCGCCTCAGTGATATTTCTCGCCATTGGGTCACCCCATTGGCGGAACCAAGATTCTTTTGCCGGTTGATTGGCAACACCGCCTGTTTTCAAAGGGATTGCATTCGGTTCTTTAGGCGCATCTATTGGGTACATTTTAGGGTCTTGCGCAAACGCGTTGCTACTAAACCAAATACAAACTACAGCAAAAATTTTTAGAAAATTTATTAATTGACTCTGCATATTTATCTCCAATGATATTTACATTGTTGTTATGAAAATTTACTGCGTAAAATAAATTTTATCTTTTAAAATAAAAAAAACAGGTAAAAAAATAACGCAAAAATAATGTTAAGTTTGCGCGGCTTATTGGTTTTTTATTCAGGAAAAATTTATTAAGCCAAATAAAACGCAGTGTGCCCGCTGTTGATCTAAGCTCGGGCAGTGGCTTGAGCGGTAAGGTATATTATATGACAACAAATAATCAAGGCGGACCGAAAATAATGCGCCACAGATTAGCAAGGGGAGCTGATATCAGAAGTTATTGATATCGGTTCCCCAGAGTCTCTAGCGGGAGAGGTAAATTTTTAAAATCTTTTCGTTACTGGTGTCTGCGACACTATCTTTATCGCCGGTAGTGGACGTTGTCATCCACAAACTGTGAGTCATTAACTGTGGGTTCAATAGTGCGCAAGCGGAGATAGGTGCCGCAAATAATTGTTCAGCGTCGGTGAGTGAATCTCCGTCAATCACTATGCGTTGAACTCGATTGCCACACAGACACAACGTACAAAACCTCCTTCACAACGGCGCACTGCAGGATGCTTGTGCCGCAGGATAGATGCGTTTCGGTGCTTTAAAGCCCTCAGTAGCGCAACCTTTGCCGGATTGTGAAATGGTGCCCTCACAAATTGGCCAACCATAATTACCGCCTTTTTCAAGCAGATTTATTTCATCCAACTATTACCAAATCCCTGTTACCACAAACGGCCTTGCGAATCGAAAGCCAAACCTTGCGGATCGCGATGACCATAAGTCCACACATAATTGTTAAAAGGATTATCAAAAGGAACGATTCCGTCGGTATTAATTCGCAAAATTTTTCCGTTTAAACTATCAAGATCCTGCGCGCGCTCCGGCGATTGCGCATCGCCCGTTGCAGCATACAATTTTCCATCCGGCCCGAAACGTAAACGCCCACCATTGTGATATTTATTGCGGCCTATACCGGTGACTAATATTTGATAGGTCGACAGCACTAACGCGTTATTCGTGTATTGTATTCTTACAATGCGGTAGTCCGTTTCGCTCGTGTGATAAATGTCGATCCATGGATCTGTCTCGGGAAATTGCAATCGTAATTTTGATGACAATGATAGGAACTGGAAAAAATACCGAAGTTATTGTGACGACAGACGATGGTAGCGAAGCGCGACAGCAATTTACGCGCATTATCGTTAAGCCAAAAATTTATTTTTACCGAGTTAAAGGTAAAACATTATTAACGAGAGTGACAAGGGTTTTGCCTGGATCTTCTTCATATACCATGTGCGACGAATCCTCGAACCATATTAATTTTTTGGAGGGAGCTTTGATCCTGGTGAACCATTCGTCAACCAGAAATGATGCTGTTCCCAGGTCATGTCTACCTTGCAAGAATACGATGGGGCACTTGAAATGTTTGATAGTTGAAAAATTGATGCGGCCCAATTCATTCCATAATAGTTTCCCACTGTATCCTTGAGCTACATTGCGTAAATTCAATTCTTCGGCGGTATAGTCAGGGCTCATACCGGCTATCTCGTTGAAATTTCCGTACTTGCTTCGCCAGTAGTATCCACCGTACGTCGCAAGCCAACGTCGCTCAGTTTGCAAATTTTGGTAGTTTCTCTCCGGTTGTTCCAAATCAGGGAATGGTGCGATGGACGTAAGTTCATTGACGGCCTCGATATTATTATCTTTGCTGGCCATAGCGAGTGTTTGCTCAAATCCATATCTTTCGCTCTGGTCAAAATTTACAAATTGACCCATACCTACATATGCATAAAACCAATCGGGATGCTTCAATGCTAACTTAACTCCTAGAATTGAACCGAATGAATGCCCCATCAAAATAATTTTTCGCTTCTTATATTTTTTCGTTAAATACTCAACCAGTTCTGCGGCGTCACTCACCATGGTGTCGACATCAAAATCCCGAATTTCAGAAGAATTATACGAATAGGTTTTTCCCGCTCCACGTTGGTCCCATTGGACAACTGTAAAATACTCTTCCCAATTACGCATGTAATAGTAACTTACGGGTGATACCGTAAATCCAGGCCCGCCGTGCAAAAAAAGTAATATGGGATTGTCTTTGTCTCGACTTCGCACAGAAACCCATTGTTCGATTCCACCAATCGAAACAAAGGCTGTTTCTTCAATCGCATTTTCACCATGTAATTTTTTAACTTTATTAAAAATATCATTGGATGTTATAGCTGATTTTATCTCTTGAGCGATACTGGTGGGTACGCTCACAATTAAATAAAAGAGCGTGCAGATTAAAACATAAGGTTTATAGATTTATATCACCTGAGAAAGGGTGCTTAATAACAAGCTTTGTAGTGAGGGGTTGTGCTTCTACAGGTTTGGACAGCTGTATCGGTATTTTAGATTCAGCTTAAGTAAAATCTATTGAGTAAAGTAATAGAAGGGCGTTGACGTACGAGTTTAAACGAGCGACTGATTTTGCCAGACATGGAAATGTCATTCGAAACCTGTGGAGGCGTACCAATTACAAGGTACTGCTAAGTACTATCGGGTACATCGAGCCTTATTATTATCGATAGACAATGTAAGATCCATTTGAACCATTTTGGCAGAGCAAACGATTTGATTGTAGGGCGGTGATTGGAAAGCTTGTCATCGAGGATCGTTGATTTGCTATTTGCCGGTAGAGTTTACAGAATAGTTGTAATTTGTTTGGGTTTTATAATAGATTCAGTGGCTAGTGTCAGGTACATATTCGAGGTCTTATGTTAAGCGAAAACAATCAATATTTAGCTGCGTTCTGGGGAATAGCGTCCATTATCTTACTGCTATTCCTTCAGTGGCTCGTGGCAACGAAATCAAAAAGCACTACCAAAGGCGCAGTTCCAGGGAAGATTGATCCTTCGTTGGGTCATGAATCATTTATATTTAGAGCGCATAGGACTTTTATGAATACGCTGGAAAACATCCCGGCGATGTTAGGCTGTTGCTTTTTAGCAATATTAGTTGGCGCAGATCCGTTCTGGACCGCCATATTTATATGGCTTTTTGTTGCGGCAAGAACTGTTCACATGATTCTTTATTACGCAATTGCAACTGATAAAAACCCTAGCCCACGAACTTACTTTTTTAGTTTTGGTTTATTTGTGAATGTTTGTTTATTTGGGTTGTGCGTAAAAACCTTGATGTCATTAAGTTAAGTTGCAACACAACTTTTAGTTTTCACATATACAGGAAGTTTATGATTCCAGAAGATATTCGCGCTGAGATTATCAAGCGTATTCGCAATGCTGAAATCGAGCACAATGTAAAAATTTTATACGCCGTTGAGTCTGGAAGCCGTGCGTGGGGTTTTGCATCTCCCAATAGCGATTATGATGTAAGGTTCGTGTATGTTCGACCTAAAGAATGGTATTTAACGATTGATGTGGAAGACAAACGAGATGTTATTGAATATCCCATCGTGGATGAAATTGATATCAACGGATGGGATCTACGCAAAGCATTAAAGCTTCTTTGGAAATCTAATCCAGCAATTGTTGAATGGCTTCAATCTCCAATTGTTTACATGGATGATGGAGTATTTGCAACTACCGTTCGGGATTTAATTTCGAAAATTTATTCGGTTGAGAAAGGTGTTTATCACTATCGTAGTATGGCGAAAACAAATTATCGCGGTTATTTAAAGACTGAGCTTGTACCCATCAAAAAGTACTTTTATGTGTTGCGTCCGTTGCTTTCCATAAAGTGGTTAGAAAAATTCAAGCAACCAGCACCCATTGAATTTCATCGGCTTCGCGAACTTATTAATGAAAATAACGTGCTTAATGCAGAAATCGAAGCCTTACTTGAACGTAAAAAAATAAGTCAGGAAAAAGAGCTAGCTCCACCTATCAAACCTTTAAATGATTTTATTGAGAGTGAGCTTGCTCGTTTGGAAAAAGTAGATGTGGACGAAACAATTAGTGATCGAAGCATAGAAGCGCTAAATCATTTATTCGCAAAACTTTTAATTCGATAAAGAATTCATCTTCCAATAATAGCGCGCTTGTGGTTAGTCACTTTTTAATTGCGACGATCCAGCGCACGGTTTTGTTCGTCATAATAACGATTCATGCGATCGCGCTCGCGATTGATTCTGTCTCGCTTCCGGTTTAATGCATCGCGTTTTCTATTGGCTTCTTCTGCAACTGCTTGATGGTTATAGCGCTGCGAACTCTGCCACCGATCAATCTCGCGATTTTCTTCATCAACGTCACGCATCATTGCATCAAATTCACGATGCGCAGCATCACGTTCGTGGTTGATGTCTTCGCGGTCGCGATTAGTGTTTTCGCGATCGTATCGAACATCATAACTATTGTTATCTGACCATTCGCGACTATGTCCGCGGTCGTGAGAGTAGGCTAGTGGCGTAGTAAATAATGCACTGGACACTGTCAACGAGCTAAGGAGTAGTACTATTTGTTTTTTCATAATTAGATCCCCACGTTTTTTTGCAGGCTATGAAAAACCAGCTGAATAAAAACTGAAGATTTTTTCGATGAATCGATATTTGTCCAGGATGTGACCCAATAGGCACAACATGCTAAGTCGTGACGCTCACTGTAAAATGCACCTACCGTTTCTTAGTAGTATTCGCTTTCTTATCCTGATACTTAATTCCTTTTATATGTTTTTCACGCGTCTCTGGATCGTTGATATCTATATCATCAGTTAGATCGCCACCCTCCATTCGCTCTTTAGGGCCGTTGCCTCGTTCATTAGCGTGATCATAATCTTTTTCAGTTGCTGAAGTCATTTGAGTCTCCTTTGTTGATTTAGCAATAATATTTTTTATCGAAACAAAAGTAAGTTATGCAGCTAACGCTCATGTTATTTTATGAAGAATGTTGGAATAAGTACCTCCTGTTACCAATAAGAAATATCTTTTATAGGACCGAATATGGCGCTTGAAATTGAACGTAAGTTTTTGGTTAGTGGGGATGCATGGCGGAGTGCTCCGTCGGTTTATCTCTCCCAAGGTTATTTAAATCGAGCCAAAGAGCGCACAGTCAGAATTCGTGTGGCTGGTGAAAAAGGTTTCCTAACAATAAAAGGCGCAAATAAAGGCGCTACTCGAGCTGAGTTTGAATATGAAATCCCGTTGGCCGACGCGCGCGAATTATTAAGCCTGTGCGACGGACCGCTAATCGAAAAATATCGTCGAGAAATCGAATTCGAAGGTTGTGTGTGGGAGGTGGATGAGTTTCTGGGTGAAAATGCGGGGTTGATCGTTGCGGAAATCGAACTTAATTCTGAAACGCAGATATTTGCAATGCCGAATTGGGTGGGCGAAGAGGTCACGCATGATGCTCGGTATTACAACTCCAATTTATCGAATTGTCCTTATAAACTTTGGAGTTCGACTTAAACATCACTCGTAGGTCGTTATGATTACGAATAGGTTTTGACTATATGCTTTATGGGTTTAATTGTTTTTGCGTTTTTATCTTCTGCGCCTAGTATTGCATCAAGAGAGTTTACGATTTGATTTCTACGAGGAGAGAACGTCATGGCCAAAACCGCAAGCTTTGCAATTTTACATTTCAGTGTGGCTTTTTCGGTAGGTTACGCCTTGACGGGCAGCGCCTTGGTCGGCGGCACAATTGCATTGGTAGAGCCGGCAATCAACACTGTCGTGTTTTTCTTTCATGAAAAAGCGTGGGGGAAAATTGATGCGTGCAAATCAGACCTGGAGGAGGTGTTTGCCAATCAGGTTTGATCGATATGATATGCGGCCACATGCAGGCTTCGCTAAGATTTCAGCATGGCACCGCATAATTAACTCGCTTCTTGCTCCACTTTACTGTCGCGACGCTTTTCAATAATCAGGCCGATGTGGACTCCAATTTCGAATAGTAACCACATTGGAATCGCGAGCAAGAATTGTGAGGTTACATCAGGCGGTGTGAGTATCATGCCAACAACGAAACAACCCAAAATCACATAAGGGCGCTTTTTAATAAGCGCTCTTGCTGACATTACTTCTGCGGATATTAGTAAGACTGTGGCGACTGGAATTTCAAAAATAAAACCAAACGCAAAAAACATGTGTAATACGAAATCTAAATATTTGGTGATGTCCGTCATGGCTGTTACGCCGACCAAACCGGATTGCGTAGTGATTTTAAATATCAGCGGGAAAATTAAAAAATACGCGAACGCCATACCTATATAAAACAAGAGCACGCTTGAAAAAAGTATGGGTAAAGCAATGCGTTTTTCATGGCGATACAAACCGGGCGCCACAAACGACCAAATTTGATAAAGAATATAGGGAATTGCTGCAATTAATGCGACGAAAAAAGTGAGTCGCATGGGTGTTAATAATGGTGACGTAATATCCGTTGCAATCATGCTGCTATTAGCAGGTAACAGTTCCATCAGCGGCGCGGACACAATTTCGTAAATGGTGTTGGAAAAAAATCCATAAAGTATTAAAAACAATATGCCTATGACGCCAACAGTCCATAGTAGTCTGGTTCGTAGCTCAATAAGGTGATGTACTAAAGGTAATTCTTTGTCGTTCTCGGCTGAGGTCATAGAGATGCTTTTTTATCCAGAGAAGCCTGGTTATCTAAAGGTGGTTTGGTGTCCGCGAGTGTTGTCACCTTGGCAGATTCTTTTACGGGTTCAGCGGATATTTCAGCTTCGGCAGATGCGGGTGACTCAGTAACCGGATCAGCCAGTTTGGGGTATCCATGCGAGTGATAAGGTAACTCTGGTTCACTTTTATACTCGTGTTCTATAGCGTTAACGGATTGTTGAGTTTCCGAAAGAACTCTATCCATATCCCTGCGCGCAGCTTCAAGCGTTTGCATAATTTCTTCGTTATGCAATTGGCGGCGGATATCATCGACACCAATCTGGCGTTCGATTTCAGAGCGTGTTTCGCGCAAGCTGCGCTTCACGCGACCGATCCATAAGCCAATAGTGCGCACTGCTTCAGGCATACGCTCTGGGCCTATGACAACAAGCGCGACTATCGCACAAACAACTATTTCGGAGAAACCAATATCAAACACGAGTTTACCTTTATGGGTAATGTGTAATTATATTTATCAATTTACGCTTTAAACATTGATACAAATTATTTTGGCTGTTCTTTTTCAGCTACTTTTTCTTTTTCTACAGAGCCTTCAATAATTTTTTGCTGATCTGCGGTTAACTTTTCCTGTTCTTTTTCTTTATCAGCATCGCCCATGGCTTTTTTGAAGCCTTTGATGGCTCCGCCTAAATCGCCACCAAGGTTGCGTAAACGGCTACCGCCAAAAAATATCAGTACGATAACTAGAATAATCAATAACTGCATTGGACTACCAAAATTACCGGCAGCGTAGAGATGTGCTGACATAAAAAATCCTCGCTAAAAATAGGGCTAGTGATTGTTGCTGCGCGATGCTTTTTCATCGTGGCCAGAAATATTAAAACGGCGCGCTAATTCTTTTAATACCGCATCGGCGTTTTCACCCAAATGGGACAGCATCACCAGGCTGTGAAACCACAGATCAGCAGTTTCATAAATCAAGTCGCGGTTGTCTCCGCTGGCTTGTGCATCCTTCGCGGCTAAAATAGTTTCCGTGCATTCTTCGCCGACCTTTTCCAAAATCTTATTCAAACCTTTTTTATGCAAACTTGCTACATAAGAAGTGTCAGCGTCCGCAATTTGTTTACGGGTTTCAAGAATACTGGTCAATTGTTTTAGAACGTCGTCGCTCATTTATAGTCGCACCATTTAGTAAATTTCGCTCGGATCTTTTAGCACGGGTTCCACCACTTGCCATTCACCGTCGTTAAAGATGCGATAAAAGCATGATTCTCGTCCGGTGTGACAGGCAATTCCACCGATTTGTTCCACCTTAAGGACAATCACATCCTCATCGCAGTCCAGGCGAATTTCATGAACATTTTGTACATGGTGCGATGTTTCGCCTTTATGCCAAAGCTTATTGCGTGACCGTGAAAAGTATACCGCTTGTTTAAGCGTCGCGGTTTGCTCAAGCGCTTCACGATTCATCCAGGCCATCATTAAAATGCGACCGGAACTCGCGTCCTGTGCGATAGCAGGAATCAAACCGTCACTGTTCCAGCGAACTTCATCTAACCATGAAAGAGTTTTAGTCATAACAACATTAAGCCAATTTAGAATTTTCGGCCAAGCCCAGCAGCGCGCATTGAACGTTATCGCGGAGGTGCTGGCAATTGAGGGTGCCGATTATGGCACTGTTGACGGCGTTCTGCGCAAAAATTACTTTCATTTGCTGTTCGATAATCGCGTTAATCCATTTGTTTCTCGCTTCGGGTTTTAACAAGTGTCCGCTGTTAAATATTTTTTTCAGGAGTACGCCCGTTGTGTGCGTATTCCAGGTTTCCATCAACAGCCTATCGTCGTCTTTCTCGGAATCAAAAGTCGCCATAACAACGTCAGCTTCTCGCGCACAAACCAGGCCACCTTCAAGAGTTTTGACTGACATTCCAAAGGCGCGAATCCAGCCCTCTTGCTTAAGTTTAGCCAAGGTATGCAGTACTTGGTGGTGGTGAATCAAATGACTGTCATTGCCATCGGAGTGAATCAACACAATATCCAGATAATCGGTGCGCAAGCGGCGCAAGCTGCGCTCGACGCTCAGGCGCAAAGAGTCGGGCGCGAAATCAAAGTTAGATGCACCTTCACCGTCGTAATCATGGTTAAACTCTTCGCCTGCCTTGGTACAAATAACCCAGTTTTTACGTTCGCCGCGCAGCAAATAACCTAGGCGCTCCTCGCTTTGACCGTAGGCCGGAGCTGTATCTAACAAATTGATGCCCAGATCGCGCGCGCAATCCAGGAGTTCTCGGGCTGTGGCGTCATCGGGTAAATCAAAGGCTTGCGGATATTTCACACTTTGGTTTCGGCCGAGTTTTACCGTGCCCAAACCAAGGCGGCTAATCTGAATGTCAGTTTTACCCAAGCGGGTCTGCGGTAGCATTAAGACTTTCCCTCTTCTTCGTCTTCGTCGTAGGCCTCAGAAAGTTCATCCTGAAGTTTATGGGATACAGCAATTACCGCATCCTCTGCCGGAGGAAACGCGATTTCCCATGGCGTAGCAGCAATAGGCGGATGCGGCAAAACACCCTGTAATGAGTGAGTGATGGTGGGATCAGAGGCAGGATTTATCTTGTTCGCCTTCAGTAAATCCAACACCTGATTGGCGAGATTGGGCGCTAGTGTTAGCTTGGTCGGCCAGGCGACTAAAAGATTATTTAAACCAGTTGCCTCACCAACAAAAGCATTTTCCGGGCGCAGGAAATTAGGTTGCAAAGGTTCAGCTCGTTGGACCGGCAATGTTTTCCATTCCGCGCCGCTCATATCTACCCAAGGTAATAATTCCGCGAGTTCCAACTGCGCTTTAATAATCAGCTCATCGGCAGATAAAGACGCGCCTTTTTCGGCAATGCTGCCGCCTAAATACCAGATGTAGTCCGTACTGTTGAGTTTGTGACTGGAGATGGTTAGACGGGGCGTGGTTTCAGCACCCAGACAATGACCATAGAAACTGTATGGATACTTATGTTTAACCATAACTTGCTGAAGTGGGCGCAACTGCATAGCGGGACGCTTTAAGCCGAGCGATGCAAGCAAATCCCTATTGCCTTTTCCGGCGCAAAAGATAAAACGACTCGCTCGAACTTCGTAAGTTTGGCCCTCACGTTCAATACACAAGCTTAAGTTATTCGACTCTGTTTGCCAGCGCGCATGAGCCCAATCGATATGAAAACAATTGGCTTCAATGTTGTGGGCGAGATTGGTGACAAGGCTGTGGACATCCAGAACTATGTCTTCCAGTTTGTAAAGGTTGCCACCAAAATCCGCATGACGAAGCACGGGCGGACGACGATCGTCGGGCACCGGATCAACTCGTCCGTTGAGCGCTGTACTTGCCAAAAAACTACTTAACTTGGAGCTAACGCTATTGCCCGACCACAAATAAAAATGATCGCTGAGTAAGCGAGTATTGCGTAGATCGACATCGCCCTCGCCGCACAGGCAGGCGCGCCAATGCTTCGGCATGTCAGCGATGGTTTCTGATGCGCCGGTCAGCATTCCGCTCAAGGTATATTTCATACCCCCATGGATCATGCCTTGGGACGCCATGGTTTGGTCGCTGCCCAACGCGTTTTGTTCAAACAAGGCCAATGTAAAACCTTGACGTTTTAAACGGTTCGCCAGCCACAAACCCGCTACACCGCCACCAATAATGGCGATGTCGAGGTCAATATAAACAGGCGCTGCGGACATAAATTGTTATCAGTTTGCTAGGACAAGAATTTAGATTTCTACCTGGGTGCCGAGTTCAATTACGCGGTTGGTAGGAATATTGAAGTGATCAACTGCTGTGCCTGCGTTGCGAGCCATGGTGGCAAAAATATGTTCACGCCACATGGGCATGCCGCTGTCCATGGTTGCGACCGGGACAATTTTTTCGCGTGATAGGAAGAACGAGGTTTCCATCATCTTGAAGCTTAAACCTTTGGCTTCGCAAGCTGTTAACGCTTGGGTGATGTCGGGCTGATTCATAAATCCAAAATGGATAATCACGCGGAAACAATTATTGCCCATGTCTTCAACATCGCAGGCGTCTTTCATATCGATCCACGGCGAGTTGGTTACATCCACTGTTAGAAATACCACCCGCTCATGGAGCACTTTGTTGTGGTTCAGGTTATGGAGCAATGCGTGAGGCGTCGCTTCCGGAGTTGCGGTCAGAAAGACGGCAGTACCCGGCACTCTGTGCGGCGGGCTAATAAAAAGCGAAGGTAAAAGCACGTCCAGCGGGACGGAGGAGGATCGCAATCTGTTAAACAATACTTCCCGACCGCGACGCCACGTTAACATCAGAGTTAATGAAATTGAGGCTATTAACAATGGTAACCATCCGCCATGGAAAACTTTAATAACACAAGCACTAAACAGCGCGATATCAATCGTCAAAAACACGCTGGTGGCGGCAACGCATAACCATAATGGAAGCTTCCAGCCGTAGTAGATGACAAAGAACGTGAGGGTTGAGGTAATCAGCATCCCGCCGGTGACCGCAATACCATAGGCAAACGCGAGCGCCGTTGAAGTTTTAAAGCTGATGACGATTAGCACAACCACGATCATCATTAGCGCAGTGACACCTGGAAGATAGATCTGGCCAATCTCAGAGGCTGAGGTTTGCACAACTTTCAATCGCGGTAAAAAACCCAGTTGTACAGCTTGTTTGGTGAGCGAGTAAGTACCTGCAATACAGGCCTGGGATGCAATAACGGCGGCGCAGGTTGCCAAGGCAATAATGGGGTAGAGCGCCCAATCAGGAAACAGGTTGTAGAAGGGGTTAGAAATGGTGCTTGGATCCTGAAGGATAATCGCGCCCTGACCAAAATAATTAAGTACGAGTGACGGAAATACCAGAGCAAACCAGGCAGTGCGAATTGGACTCTTACCGAAATGCCCCATGTCGCCATAAAGCGACTCTACACCGGTCACCGCAAGTACAACTGCGCCAAGGATCAGAAATGAGGCCAATCCATGCGCGGTTAAAAAATGGATTGCGTAGATAGGATTTAGCGCTTTGACCACGGTCGGGTTTTGGATGATCCCATGTATGCCGGAGATGGATAACACTAAGAACCACAATATGGTGATGGGGCCAAAAATTGCGCCGACCTTAGATGTACCTTTCCGCTGCAAAGCGAAAATACCGATGATGATCCCAACCGCAATAGGCATTATGTAGGGAGTAAAAGAATGTTGAACAACGGCAAGACCTTCCAGCGCCGAGAGCACCGTCATAGCTGGTGTAATTACCGCATCACCAAAGAACAAGGAAGTACCGAATACGCCCAGCACTATAAGATAGGGTTTCCATTTCGGATGATCTTTGATGGACTCAAGTACCAGTGCCAATAGTGACATGGTGCCACCTTCACCGTGGTTATCGGCGCGCATAACGAGCACAACGTACTTGAGCGATACGACCAACATTAACGCCCAGAGCACTGAAGATAATCCCCCCAAAACCGACATTTCGGTTAGCGCTATGCCATATTTGGGATTGAAGGTCTCTTTAAGTGCGTAGAGTGGGCTGGTTCCTATATCGCCGAAAACGACGCCAAGAGCAGCAATGGTGAGAGCAATACGCGAAGATTTATGCGCAGTTGATTGAGAGCTCATCAGTTGATCTCGTACAACGAAAGGGGTGGGCATTGTGCCAGAGTATATGCACTAATCAACACCTAGTTGGCGTGTCGCTGGCACCTGACGATTTCATATTGATCAGCGGAGCTAAAAGTTTTTTTAAACGTAGGTGTTTATTGATATTTTGCAGGGTCTTTGACAGACTCCGAGCCTAAGGTCAGTTGTGAGTAAACGCGGTTTATGTCCCTAAAAATAATAGTTACAGATACTCAAAGCGCGCTTGGTCAAGCGCTTGAACACGACCTGGAGCGCGAGCAATGTCAAATGTTGTCGCCTAAGATTCAGTGGGACGACGCATTCGCTGTTCGCGAATATCTGACGCAACACAAACCCGATGTGGTTATCAATACGTTTGGTTGGGAAGAGGCCCCTTCTGAATCGCAGCAGCAGTTGTTGCCGATAGTTGCGGGCAATATCGCAAACGCCTGCGCTAGTTTGGGGGTGCCGTTGGTGCACTTTTCCAGCTACCAGGTTTTTGGTTTGGACAACAAAAGCAGTCATAGCGAGAAAGATATTCCCGCTCCAGTAAATTCGGCCGGCAAAGCTTTCTTTGCCGCAGAGCAAGCCATAGAACACAGCACCACCAGGTTTATTATTTTGCGGTTAGGCTGGATTATTGGCAGCATCGGCGACAACCACCTGACTCGTTTACTAACAGCCATACAAACTAAACAACCGATTACCCTGAACACTCGTTTGCGCGGTGCTCCAACGCTTTTATCGGATGCCGTGCGGGTGTGCATTGCGCTAGTGAAGCAAATAGCTTGCGGTGCAGAAAACTGGGGAATAATGCATTACTGTAGCGGTGATGCACTCAATGAAGCGGAGTTCGGTGAGCAGTTAGTACAGCTTTTGGCGCAGCAGCACTTATTAAATCAGGATGCTAATTTCACATTAATTGATACCGCTCCGTCCAATGAGCCCATGAGCGCCGTACTTGGGTGCCGGCATATTCGCGACGCATTTGGTATACAAGCGAGGCCTTGGCGCCCGAGCTTATTGCCCTTGGTTAAACAGTGGTTTCACAGTCAAAGTTTGAAACAATAAACGCTGGGAAAATTAGTCGCGTGCTCAATTGCCAAAAACCTATCCACGATCTGTTAAATTTTTTCGAATCAAATTAATTCCACCGCTAATTAATATCACCAACGCAAGGACCCAAAAACTTATTGCAATCCAAAAACGGCTGGGTCCTACGGATTTATGGAAAACTGGATTTCCATGTGTTGATAATTGCACGATATCGCCGCTGCTCAATCCTGCGATGACTATCACTCCTGCATAGACACCCAAAATTAAAATAGCGTGGCCGGCAATTGCGCGAAGAATGCTCATAAAAGTGTCCCGTTAAATTTATTATTTTTATTATGGGTAAAACAAAAAAACCGCGAGTGTTAATCGCGGTTTTTTATTTGTTGCCGCAAAAAACTAGACCCGCTGAAATACCAGGGTCGCGTTGGTGCCGCCAAATCCGAAGCTATTAGACATAACGCGATTGAGTTTTACATTGTCCTGACGCTCTAGCACGATCGGCATACCCTCTGCTTCTGCATCAAGCGTAGAAATATTTGCAGATGCGCAGATAAAATCATTCTCGAGCATCAATAAACTGTAAATCGCTTCCTGAACGCCGGTAGCGCCCAAACTATGGCCGGTTAAAGATTTTGTGGAGCTGATCGGTGGGATTGCATCGCCAAAAGTTGCTTTAATTGCCTTAAGTTCAGCGAGATCACCTACAGGCGTAGAAGTGCCGTGCGAGTTAATATAATCAATGCTTCCCTGGGTTGTTGCCAATGCTTGCTTCATGCATCGTACGGCACCTTCGCCAGACGGAGCAACCATATCGTAACCATCGGACGTTGCGCCGTAGCCAACAATTTCCGCATAGATTTTAGCGCCGCGAGCTTTCGCGTGTTCGTATTCTTCGATAACCAGACAACCACCCCCGCCTGCGATAACAAAACCATCGCGGTCATTATCATAAGCGCGAGAAGCTTGGTCAGGGGTATCGTTATATTTGGTAGAAAGTGCGCCCATTGCGTCAAACAAGCAGGTCAGGGTCCAATGTTCTTCTTCACCGCCGCCTGCAAATACTATGTCTTGTTTACCGAGCTGAATCTGCTCAACGGCTACTCCGATACAGTGCGCGCTTGTGGCACAAGCTGATGAGATGGAGTAGTTAACGCCTTTAATTTTGAAGGGTGTAGCCAAACATGCGGATGTAGTACTACCCATGGTTTGGGTAACACGGTAGGGCCCAACGCGCTTTACACCTTTTTCACGCAAAATGTCGGCAGATTCAACCAGGTTTTCGGATGATGCTCCACCTGAACCCATAATAATGCCAGTGCGCTCATTAGAAACCTGATCTTCGCTCAAGCCTGAGTCAGTAATCGCTTGCTCCATGGAAACGTAGGCGTAAGCAGCGGCTTTACCCATAAAGCGCAGTATTTTGCGATCAATTAGCGCCGGGAGGTCTATATCAATTGAACCGGCGACCTGACTGCGGAGCCCGGCTTCTTTGTAAGCTTCTTGAAATTTAATGCCGGATCGGCCGGCGCGCAAGGCGTCCAACACCGTAGCTTTATCATTGCCCAAGCAGGAAACAATTCCCATACCGGTAACAACAACACGTTTCATAGACTACCTCTTAAACTCTCGATGATTCGGCCGATGACTCGGCAAACGGCGCATTATGCATCTTTTCAGGGATTGGCACTGTGGGTTATAGCACCGTTGAATTGACCAGTTATGTGTGAATGGCCGAGATTATGCCATACAGAGGATATCAATATAACCATGCGTCAGGATTAGAAACTGTCCGTATTTTGGAACAGTCCAACTCTTAAGTCGTTCGCGAAATAGATGTCTTTACCATCGCAAGAAACGCGACCGTCGGCAATGCCCATAATCAATTTGCGTTCGATGACTCGCTTTAAATTAATGTGGTAGGTGATGCGCTTGGCGGTCGGAAGTATCTGGCCGGTAAACTTTACTTCACCACAACCCAATGCACGACCGCGACCAGGGTTACCTTTCCAACCGAGGAAAAATCCAACGAGTTGCCACATGGCATCAAGTCCCAAACAGCCTGGCATTACGGGGTCGCCAGGGAAATGGCAAGCGAAAAACCAAAGATCAGGGTGGATGTCCAATTCCGCTACGATTTCGCCTTTGCCAAACTCACCACCTGTTTGGCTGATATGAACAACGCGATCCAGCATCAGCATATTCGGCTTAGGAAGCTGTGCGTTGCCTGGGCCAAATAACAGCCCGTCGCCACACTTGAGTAGGTCTTCACGGCTGTATGAGCTTTTAGGTTCAAATAAGGTCATTGGATAAACTCAATTAGTAGGTGGCAAACGCATAGCGAGTCGCCCAAAAGGCCGCCATTCTACCCGCTGTGCTTATCTTGTCTAGTTTCTTGTCCTATACGTTGTTCTGACGTGGTTTTTGCGGGTCGGCTGCGGCGCTATCTAAAGGTGTCTCAATTATTACTGGAACAAATGATTTTTCTATTCTATGGGAATGCTTTGATACTTAATTAGCAGATGGTCAACGTCGTGAGGTTAAGGCCTCAACAGGAATTTGAGAAAACCTGTTGAGGTCGTCGTGTAACGTTTAAAAGTCCTTTGGATTTACCCAAAGTTCCTTGCGATCCAGAGGTGTTTCTTTGGATAGGGTTGGGTTATCCAAATAAAATACCTTACGGTTTTTCATGTTGGCGTTCGCAATAATGTCTTTCACGGAAGGTGAGCTGTAAAACAATTTATCAAAGCTTCCATCTGCGATTGCGCGATTAAACCCCTCTTCCAGTTCACGAGCCAGTTTCTTGTTTTCTTTGCTGGTGTAGACATAAAAGTCCATTTTGTACACTAATAGAATATTTTTCTCGACGGTCAGATTCAGGTTAGGCCGTTTTTCAAGTTCGCCAAAAGGCTCGTGTACACCTCTTGGGAATGCATCAAAGCGCTCGCCGTCTAGCATAAAAAACAAATTTTCGTATTTATTAGTCTTGGTCACCTTGAGGCCGTTTGCTTCCAGGATTTTTGCATCGGCCCAAGTTTTACCTTGGCCGTAGGTTAACTTTTTCAAGTCTTCCATGGTGCTTATGTTGTCGAACTTGGCTTGATCGCCTTTCCTAATGATAAAAATACGGCAGCCCAACAAGCCTTTAAAAAGCGGGATGCGCACCGGCTCAAGATATTCTTCGGTCTCTTTGTCGGATGTCGTCCACACCAAATCCAGCCTGCCAGCCGCGACTTCTTCATTGCTGCGTGCCTGGGTGTAATTTTCATTACCTACTTTTAATTTGTATTTGTTAGGCTCGAGATGGTCGAGAGCGAGCTGGATCATCGCCGTGGTATAGGCCCCGTTGGGATCATTTGAATCGTTCGCCTTTAATACTTTAACTTCTGCAGATGCATGTAAACTCCAGGTAAACATTAACATCAAGCCCGCTACTATCTTGGTACGCATACGAATTCCCACAATTGGAGTTTTTACATCACTTTATTGCATGTTTTGCACGAATAATTATTAGTCACGCTGACAGTAAGTCAAATCAGCGACTGACTTTTTGTTGTTAAACTTATTAAAGTTTATTTAAGAATAGCCGGAGCTGCGCAGATTGCGAGTATGGCTTCCGGCAATGGTTTTGATAAATATTACTTGATGGAGTATTTAGCGTTCCGCAGGCCGCTAAAACTGGGTGGAGCAGAATTGAGCGCGACATAGAACCGAGTGTCTTCTATGTCGCGGAAATAGGTCATGGTTGCGGCGAGATAACCAGCTTGTTTCGATCAAAAGCTTTAACAGAACTTTTACTAACTAGTAAGTACGCGCCAGGGAAAACTCTGCAACTTGTCGCATGGCCTGGGTATAGATGTTATCCGGGAAATGCTGTAATTGTTCGATGGCCTCGCGAACCTGTTCGCGTGCCGCGTCCAGCGTGTAAGTCATTGCGCCAGTGGCCTGAACAATCTCAAGGATAATATTTAACTGACTGGCGTCGCCCGAGCGTATTGCATTAGCAATAATCTCTGCCTGTTCTGGCGTACCTTTCTGCATAGCGTTTATTAGTGGCAGGGTAGGTTTGCCTTCGGCCAGGTCGTCACCCACGTTCTTGCCAAGGGTTGCTGCGTCGCTGGTGTAATCAAGGGCGTCGTCTACTAGTTGAAATGCAATTCCCACTTTATTTCCGTAAATTCGCAACGCCTGACGCTGCTCTGCCGTGGCTCCAGACAATACGGCTGCTACGTCGCACGCGGCGGCAAATAAAATAGCCGTCTTTTTGTTAATCACTTCAAAATAGTTTGCTTCGGTGATGGCGGGATTTTTAGCGTTCACAAGCTGCTGAACTTCGCCTTCGGCAATAACGTTGGTAGTGTCAGATAAGATTGCCATGACATCCATGTTGCCGATGTTAACCATCATTTGAAATGCGCGTGAATACAGAAAGTCTCCGACCAATACGCTGGGCGCATTGCCCCATTGGGCGTTGGCCGTTGGGCGACCGCGCCGCAGGCTGGACATATCGACCACGTCATCGTGCAGCAAGGTGGCGGTGTGGATAAACTCGATAATCGCAGCCAAATCTAAATGCTGGTTTTTGTTAACACGCTGAGTGTAGCCAAGAGCGTTAGCGGTTAACAAAACCATAAGCGGCCGTAGACGCTTTCCGCCCGCTTCCACCAAATAGTGGCCAATATTTTCTACCAGTTCTACATCGGAATGCAGCTGCTTGATAATGAGGTCATTTACGGCAGAAAAATCGTCTTTAACGACTTGATGAAATGGCAGCATGATTGGATTCTTATGGTTGGACGTTAGGGAATTTGCACGGCCGCAATGCTAACAGTGGAGCGTCGAGAGTCAAGTAAAACTGCGTATGGTTCCTTATCTATTGCTGTCATCTAACAAATAATTACCGTCGAACCAATGGGGCTCAATGACATTTGCAGCATCCACCGCAAGGGCAACCAAAGTGGTTGATGTAACCGTGTGCCGAAGTATTGTCTGATGAAATTTCCAACAGCTTTTTCCTTGCGGCAAATCGTCCGAGAATTGCGCCGTAATATTGTTGTTATCAAAATAAAAGCGGGCTTTATCTAATCCGGTTGAAATTCCGGTACCCAAGGCTTTAAAAAAAGCTTCTTTGAGCGTCCACATTTTATAAAAAAGCTGTTCGCGTTTTGTTTCATCGCACTCAAGTAGCTGTTTATGTTCGTCGGGGTGAAAAAACCGCTCAACAATTTTTAAATAATCTCGCTGGCGCGTATTTTCAATATCTATCCCAACGTCTCCCAGGGAGCTAACAGCCAAGGCGGCGAAGTTGCGGCTATGGCTTAGATTAAAATACAGTGGCACAGGCGAATTGGCGAGAAAAGGTTTGCCTTGAAGTCCGCGTGAAAATAATAATCGTTCAGCGTTTAAACGTGTGTAACGTGACAAGGTTTTACGCAAGAGCACGCGCGTCGCCATGAAATGATGACGATTTGTCCTAAACTGTTGTGCGCGCTCCAATTCATCTTGTGAGAGTAAACTCGAAAATTTTTCGATTGCTTCACTATCTATTGATGCGAGATCCAGCAGCCAAATATCCACACCTTGAGGCGAAATAGATTCGGCTGCTGTTATAGGCAAATCGATCAATGGAGAAAATTGTATGGATAACTTTTCCATTTTATCGCTCGAAAACTCTGTCGTCATGCGCCAGTGCTCTATTATTGCATCAAGACCAATTTTTTGATTTGGCAGTGTAGTTAAGGGGGCGTGATCGCATCTTGATACTCCTATGCTACCCGCAAAATGGGATGCAAAACTAATTGGCTTTCTCTTACATTAGGCCACTATACAAAATCAAAAGTGTAGGGCGTATGTAAGTTGTTACTAGAAGTGGAAAGGAAGAGTGAAACTTATTTGATGTAAGATATTGTAACAAAAGCAAATGGATGTCTGACGCGTACCTGAGTAAAAAAGAAGATGATATTATTTTCCATCTTCTTTTTTTAGGAGGAAATAGATTGAATACTTTTATTTCCCAGATTTTCTACTAAATACGCTTCTCAGAAAAGCCGCGAGCGCAACAAAACCTATAATAATAAATTTTTTAAACGCAAGTAAGAATACGCCAAGTTTGGCAAATAATCCCATCTTTGCGGCTACGCCGCCAGCGACCAACGCCGCTATGCCATATTCTGCCGTGTGATCCGTTTTGCTATCAAAATCTGCATAGCGGTTGCCTTTAGAGAATTCTGTAACGGCAAGAATAAGCGGCATTTCACTTTTGATTTGAGAAATCTGATTCATCCCTGCCACAGCGTTTAACACCAAAACTCCTTTTCTGCCGAGCACGCGAATGTTGTAGTTTAAAGAATGCTCGCCTTGCTTATCGCTCGAATATTCTTTTGCCCAAACAAGTTTACGCGCGGTTTTGTCGTAGCTTGGTGGCTCAGCCCAACCTACCAGGTGCATGGCGCCGTAGCCCTGTTTTACGCGTTCTTTATTGGCTGCTTCACTTTCTTCCTGCATTGTTTTTAAGAGGGATGTGTAATCTATTTTGTCGGCGTCTTCGTCTTTAACGTGGCCATCCTCATCGTAGGTTATTACCACGCCCCAGCCCGATTGTGACAAAGGATTAGTTTCTGTAGGAATTATCATTCCAAGCGTATTATTTCCCGGTGGATTGCCCCAACCTTCAACGAGTAGTTTTTCCGAATCCTCTGGTGGCAGGTAATGGAAGTTGGTCGGTAGATCAATAGTTGCTATGCCATTTGGCAGAGTAATTTTTCCAGTCTGAAATTTTAATGAGGCTAAAAATGTCTGCGCTCCATCTTGGGCTGGACTGACTGCTTCGGGTGTTGGCTGCGTCGCTTCGCTGGCAGAGTCTACTTGGGGTAACTGATCCGTAGCTTGGGCGGCAATGCTGAATGAAAAAATTGCCATGAGGGTAAAAGCAATTGACTTGTACATAGAAATCCTTGTTGTTCATAAGTATGTGTCGATTTATTTCACGTGCCTTTCAAGTGGCGTGGTGATTTTAAATGCATCGCAATTTCGGCGCCACATTATTTTAGAAGCCTTGTTTTGGCGTAACTAAAACTCTCAAGTGGTGAACGTCTGCATCCTTAGCGAAAAAAATTTTCTGATAGCAACTAATTTCAAAGCATTTAATCCGCGGATTGTGCTGATGAAGTTGCACTGCATATTTCCAACAATAAATTTCGCAGCCAGCGATGCACCGGGTCAGCGTCCATGCGGGGGTGCCATATCATTGAAACTGTGATTTGCGGAGCTGGAAAAGGCAAATCAAAACTCGCCAGCCCTCTGCGGAGGCTTTCGGTATGACGCTCCGGCACGGTTGCAATTAAATCTGCATCACGCACAAGGCTTAGAGCAGTCGAAAAGCTTCCGACCGTAGTGCTCATGTTTCGCTGTAGCCCTAGCGAATGAAGCGTTTCGTCGATTGCACTTTTGGTGTTACCACGTCTGGAAATCTGAATGTGTTTTGCATCAGCGTAAGCTTTTACGGTTACGTCTTCACGATTCAGCGGATGATGTTTGTTTGCTACTCCGATAAAACGATCCTCAAACAATATTCTTGTGCGTAACTCAGGGCTCGTAGATTCATCCACAACACCCGTTTCTAAATTCACAGTGCCGTCACGGAGTGAGGCGCTGTCTTTATCAATCTTTTGTAAAAAACACAGATGTATTTTGGGGGCTTCGCTGGCTATTCGGGTCAGGAGCGCGGGGCCAAAATTTTCAACAAACCCCTCACGGGTTCGCAACGTAAATGTTCGAGAGATTTTTTTGAGGTCAGGTGCTTGCATCGGACGCAGTGCGGTCTCGGCATCGGCTACTAATTGGCTCACCTTTTCACGCAGCTCCAGAGCTCTCGGTGTGGCCACCAACCCTCGGCCAGCTCTCACTAAAAGCGGGTCACCCGTTGTTTCGCGCAAGCGTGCCAATGCGCGACTCATAGCAGACGGACTTAGGCGTAAACGTTTTGCCGCGCGTGCGACACTTAGCTCGGTAAGCAAAGCATCAAGCGTAATAAGCAAGTTGAAATCTGGTGTTGTCATGGGTGAACTTTAACATAGGTAAGTTTCAGTCATGGCGTCGTGTGCATTAATAAGCTGCAATTCGTGCTAGTTCCGCCATCTGTAATTCAGGGGTATCGTTTCAGGCATTAAATGAAACTCGGAGTTTGTATGAACCTGAACCAAGCTATCCCCAATGTTTCGGCAACGCCGAAAGCTCAGGCACCCTGGATACTGTGCTGCCTAGGGCTAACGATGTTGTTATCTTCCCTCGGAACCAGTATCGCTAATGTCGCCTTGCCAACACTTACCGTCGCGTTTGATGTTTCGTTTCAGCAGGTACAGTGGGTAGTGCTCGCGTACCTACTTGTACTTACAACTATGGTGATCAGCGTGGGCCGACTCGGCGATTTGTTAGGTCGACGGACATTAATGTTGTGTGGTCTTGCGGTGTTTATTGTTGCGTCCCTGGCCTGCGGTTTCGTATCGACGTTGTGGCAATTAATTCTTGGTCGAGCAGTTCAAGGTTTCGGTGCGGCTATCATGATGGCCTTGACCATGGCGATTGCGAGCGACGTTTTCCCAAAAGAAAAAATGGGGCGCACGCTAGGTTTATTAGGCACCATGTCTGCCGTAGGTACGGCGCTCGGCCCGTCAATGGGTGGCTTATTAATTGAAACTTTTGGCTGGCGATCTATTTTTCTCGTCAACATTCCGTTTGGGTTTGTGGCTCTGATGTTGGCCTGGCACTGCTTGCCAAAAAATCAATTGCCTTCAGACAAACGCGGTTTGCAATTTGATTACGCTGGGACTTTATTGCTCGCATCTTCATTGGCGGCCTATGCACTAGCCATGACGTTGGGGCGCGGTCATTTCGGTTTAACCAATCTTGTTTTGTTGGTGGTGGCCGGGCTTGGATTGGTAGCATTTTTAATCGCTGAAGCGCGAGTTAAATCGCCTTTAGTGCATCTACATATTTTTCACAATCGTGTATTGGGTGCGGGTTTTGTAGCGAGCGCACTAGTCGCGACCGTGGTTATGGCAACTCTCGTGGTTGGCCCGTTTTATCTTTCCGATGCACTTTTGCTAAGCCCTTCGAATATCGGCATGGTCGCGTCTTGCGGTCCTGTGGTTTCCGCCCTCGTGGGTCTGCCTGCAGGACGTTTGGTAGACCGTTTCGGTGCAGGAATTTTAAGTGTTGCGGGCTTGGGCGCTATGTTAATCGGAACTATAGCTCTGGCTTTTGTACCGATAAATTTCGGTATTGCGGGATACCTGTTACCACTCGTTATCACAACTGCGGGCTATGCACTTTTTCAAGTTGCCAATAACACCAGTGTAATGACCGCGATTGATAATGATCACCGAGGTGTTGTGTCAGGCATGTTGAATTTGTCGCGCAACCTAGGGTTGATTAGCGGTGCATCGCTCATGGGCGCGGTGTATATGCTAGCCTCGACTCGCACTCCGATTGAAGGGCCGAGGCTTATGGCGGAGGCTGGTATGCATGCAAGTTTTGCGGTCGCAGCAATGCTAATTTTGCTTGCGCTTGGCGTTTCAATATTCAGCACAACCACACGTAATCAAGAGTAGTTATTCACTTATCCGCGCGACCTCATGCAATTATTTATGAGCGATCCTCATCGCAACTTTTGCATTAATTTTTTTATGCGCGAATAAAACTGTAATGGGGTATGCCGCGAATAGCAGACTACATTTGACGAGCCGGCCAAGCTTAACTGTCAGCCCCAGCAGCCCGATGATTGCCAGAAATAAACCTACTAACGTAAGGCAAAGCGCAGAAGTCAGTTGCTGAAATGTTTCTGCTCGTGCGCTTTGCAATGTTTCGGCCGTTAAACTACTCAAAATACTTTGAATATTCAGATTGTCCTTATCCATGATTCACCCTCGCAATAAAATGAAACACCCTTTGCAAATCTCCATCCTGGGAGAAATCCCGTACTACATGTTCAATCTACGCCCTCGCTGGGAATAAGTATGTGAGATATTGCCGTTGATCTTTGTAAGATTTTCCTTCAATTTCAAAACATGTAGCACATTGGTTTTTTAAGACGACAAAAAATCTTTCAAAGTTCTGATCAAAAAAATTCCGCAAAATATTATTAAATATAACGAATTAAAAAATTACATAATTTCTGTAAGACATTTTTGCAATGAGTGAGTGTAAATTATTCACCAGTTACTTCATATCCTCCCAGCATTAGTTCGGCTTAGGGCGCACCCTGAATCCCTACATGGTTTGCAACGGGCTAATCATGAGTTCCTCCGCAGCAATGGTTTATTTATTCGATTTTCGCGACTTTTGTTGTGTCTTTTTTGGATGCAACAAGTTGGTGCTGTTAAATAACCTGTGAAATATTCCCGGGATAGCAGTGGAAAAAATACTTGAGGCTACGGCTTACCGAAATTATCCTGCTGGTCTGTTGCTTAATTAGGATGATTGGCAGAGCTGTGTCATTGTGTGAGCCAAGAGCTTTCGCTGGCGCTTAATTTATGTTTTGATGCGCGCAATAATGGAATCAGTGATTCTTGAGGTTCTGAACCAAGAGTTATTAAATTAAAATATCGGTTAATGGTGAAGTCGTACGCCCCTTATTTTGTAGGATAAATTTAGCAAAGAAGCTCTCGAATAATATCGAGCAAGGAACCCAAACCATGAGTACCCTCAATAAAATCGTACAAAAACAATTTCACACTGCTGCGCATAGGGACCGATCCCTATTGATTTATGGGCGCTCTGCAGTCGCCGTTGCTGGAATAATATTTTCCGTTTCAGCTTACGCAGCAGCACCAAGTGCCGTTGATGACAGTCGCACCATTCCCGTCAATAGCAGCATCACTCTCAACCCGATCGCTAATGACTTTGATCCGGACGGCGATGCAATTGCGGTGATTCGTGTAACCACATCTAACAATGCCAGCGTGACACTCAACTCAGACGGAAGCGTTTTCTATGTTCCTAATAAAGATTTTCAGGGCGTAGACACCTTTACCTATACCATTCAAGAAACACAAACTGAAGAATCACTTACCTCGACAGCGACGGTGACGGTGAATGTTTCAAACAGCAATTTTGTAGCGGCTTCCAATGGCGACAATAATCGCAGCGTGGCGGAAGCTATGGACGTGGTGTGCACCAAGTTGCGCGAAAGTTCGGACAGCGAGCTAGGAGCAGGGCGCCGCAATTTATTAGAGCGCTGCAACGCGTTAGATGCGATGTCAGAAAATAATCCGGATGCGCTTAATGATGCATTCCGACAAATTGCTCCGGAAGAAACAATTGCGTTAATGCGCGTTACTTCAGAATCTACTCGTGCGCAAACTTCCGCTGTGTCACAGCGCATTGGTCAACTTCAAGCTGGTAATAATGGCTTCACTTTAAATGGTATTGCCGCTCTCAATCAGCCTTCCGGCGGTGGCGCTGGCGATGCAGAATCGATTTGGTCCGCAGTAGGATTTTTTGCCAGCATCCAACATGACGCGGCAAAACACGATGTGACTGACATGGAGGCTGGCTATAAATCGGGTGGCAATACCTTAACGCTTGGAGCTGATTATCGTTTTAACGAAAAATGGGTCATGGGCGGTGCGGTTGGCTTCAGTCAAAATGATTTGGATTATTCACGTCAAAGCGGCAGTCTGGATACAGAGGTGACGAGTTTTATTGTATTTAATTCTTACAATATGGAGCGGTCATCGTTTGAAACACAGTTAGGTTATGCCTCAACGTCATTTGATTCGATTCGTAAAGTAAGTTACTCGGAAGGCGATACCATGGTGAGCGATACCATGCGCGGTTCAACCGGTGGCACGCAGCTATTATTCAATTCGCAGTATCAGTGGGAGTGGAATAAAAATGCGCTAAGTATTTTTCCATTTTTACGTTTTGATTATTTGCAAAATAAAGTAGATGGCTACGGTGAAAATGGCAGTGGCGGTTTGCCGATGATTATAGGCAAGCAATCTACCGAACAGATTACGGTGGGTGCCGGGGTGCAATCAACTTATGTCTTTAATAAAAATTGGGGTGTACTTATTCCGTCATTTAAGGTGACCTTTCTTAGTGAGGTTAGCTCGGGATTCGATCCAATTACCTCTCGCTTTGCATATGATCCAGATCCAGACAATGTTTTTACGCTGAAAAATGACGGTGAAGATAAATCCTATGCACAAGTAGGTATTGGCTCTTCCTTTATTTTCAAAGCAGGCATGTCGGGCTTCCTGCAATATCAGCAAATGGTTGGTTACAATAATTTATCCGCATACCAAATTCAGGGAGGAATTCGTTATGAGTTCTAATTTTTTTAATTCATTTATTTCGCGGATGTCTCGAAATTTTTTCGGCTTCTATCTCCTCGCTGCCGTTTTTGTAATTGTTTTAACAGGCTGCGGCGGTGGTGATGCATCAAAAGCTGCGACAGAAAATAATTTGCCGTCGCCCGTTGCCGGCGGTATTGATGGTGGAGTTCTGGTGCCTGGCGACACGGGCGAAAGTCCTATTCCTCCTTCATCGCTGGATTCCTTACCGCAGGTTTCAGTTGGGCCGCGTCAATTTGCAGATCCAAATGTCTTATTAAATTTGCGCGGTTCTGCGGTAGCAGCATCAGGATCGCAGATCGTAAAAACATTGTGGACTCAAGTTACTGGGCCAGACGTAGTTATTCCAGCTCCAGAATCCTTGGATAACATTATTCTTGTGCCCGACGTAAACCTTGCAACGCAATTGGAATTCCGTTTAACCGCGCAAGACAGCGAAGGCAGAATCAATTCTGCAACAATTTCTATTCTTGTAAAACCAGTGCCGACTTTTGTAAAAGTCATCGGGGGTGTTTTTAATGAGGCCAATGAAAAAGCTGTATTTAAAATTCGTTTGAATGCACCAAGTACAAGTCCCGTTAGCGTTTCATATATCACTCAAGATGGAACGGCAAATAGTGGTAGCAGAGATGAAGGGTTGGATTATGTTGCAGCCTCAGGTGAAATTATTTTTGCAGCCGGTGAAGTATTAAAAGAAATTCCAATCACCTTAGTAAACGATGTTGATGAAGAAGATAGCGAGACCTTTAGCTTGCAAGTGACTGCGATTGATGGCACAGCGACTCACGCAAACACGGGCGTGGCAATTATCCGAAATGGTACTGAACCGAATTTATCTCAATCACTTCAATTTAGTGAAAGCGGCCCAATTACAATTTATCTTGGTGAACAGTACAACAATAATTTAAGTAGTGCGGGCGAGGGAACGGGCGATATTATTTATTCTTCGTCTGATACATCTGTCGCCACCGTTAACGCACAAGGTCTTGTAACCAGTTTGGCGATAGGTACAACGACCATCACTGCAACGAAATTCGCAGATGACCAATATTTGTCTGCAAGCACCAGCTACAACCTGGACGTTATTTCGCGCGGTTATGCTCCTTCGGTTAGCATTTTGGCCCCCAACGAGAGAGAAAATCCCGATGGTTATTCTGTACAGGTGGGCGATACAGTCTATTTGCAAGGTGTTGCTTTTGACCGGGAGGACGGCGAACTTCCTACCCAGGCACAACTCGACGCAAGTGAAAAAACCGGTGAGCCGATTACGTCATTGACATGGATTTCAGATATTGATGGATTTTTATCCTACGGTGATACGCTTGAAACTAATAAGTTGTCACGAGGTACTCATGAAATTTCTTATGCGGCCACGGACAGTAGTGGAAATACCACCATTGCCTCCACTCGCGTGTTGGTTGGAAATATAGCGCCCTGGGCGTCTGCGGAGGCTTCATCAACTTTCTGTCCCGATGTTGAAGATCTAGCGGATTGTTACCACTCCTACAATGTCAATGACACAAGCTTGAGCCACGACCTCGGTGGGCTACAAAGTTGGGTAAATGATGATTCGAGCGATATCAAACTACCTCAAGTGATGTCATTAGTCTGGTGGCAAAACGTAACAGTCGATAGTGTGGATATTTACATGACTAAAGATTACGTGATGCAAGATTACGACATTGAATATTCGGACGGCGAAGGATGGTTTACGCTCGCATCCGTTACGGGTAATACGCAACTTGTTCGCTCACACGCTGTTTCCAATGTAGCGGTGCGTGAATTAAGAGTAGTCGTGAAAAAAGGTTCAGTGACGCAACCGCAATATGCCCGTATTAACGAGATAGTCGTCTTTGGCACTATGAGCCGCGGAGGTTAGGTGCGATAGTCTTCAGAGTTCCTTTCAATCTCGATCAGCGAAATTTCTAAAAGCTGATCGAGATTTTTCAATCGCGCAGGGCGCATCGTATAAAAAGCATTCGAAATTTCCCATTCAAGCACATATTTTTATATAAGACTTAAGCTCTTGTTTTTGTCCCTGTAAGCATATAGTTTATTTGACAATAATTAGGCTCAAGACCTACAAAGCAATTCATCACCTCAATTGGTTCGAATACCTGAGGCTTTGTTTTACGGCAAGCTCGATAGCTTAAGGAGTTAGAGAAGCTCCGTTCTTATCAACTACAATCCAATAAAAATAATTAATGAGGAAACTATGAACAACTTGGGTTCTTTCAAAACTATAGCGGCTGCAGCCGCTACAGGTGCTGTTTTGACATGGGCTGGACTTAACCTTACGTCCAATGAATCGCTTCAGCGTGAGCAGATAGCGATCTTGGAAAGCCGCATTGAAGGATTAGAATCTTTATTGGCTCAAAAAGATGATGCACTGAATAAGGCGCGCTCGAGGTCATGGACCTCGGGAGCACAAACACAAGCTGTTACTCGTCAAGCCGCCGCTAAAGCTCAAGCGGCTAATAACGCCGCTCTTGAAACTGCACTTATGCAAGCGGAAGGAGCCACGGTAGAAACTCCCATTGATAGTCAGAAGGTTTTACGAGATCTAAGCTCAAAATCTGAGGGAGACTCACGATCTTTTTCTGCCAAGGTCAACGACCTCTTGGCCATCAACCCAAGCCCGGAGAATGTTGCGATAGTTAGCCAGGGTGTGGTTGATAAAGCTGGGAATCCGGAGGTTTTATCAGATCAGGAGCTGGAAGTTCTCTACCAGAGTCAGACAAATTCAGAAGTGAAGCGTGTCGCTGCGCAGGTTTTATCAATGCGTGGAGATAACAGGCTTATAGAGAAGCAAATCAGCGGAGCTCAAGATGCATTGCGGAGTGAGAGTCCAACCGAACGTCAGCAAGCGCTGATTGAGCTGGGCAAGACTCACTATGCAGGAGCGGCCAACGCCATTGCACCGCTTTTACAAGACAGCAATATCGATGTGAAGATGAATGCACTGCTTGCATTGAAGTCAACTGGTAATCAAAGCCATGTCCCACTCATAGAGAGTTTGGCTCATAGCCAGGACCCGAACGTCAGCTGGCTAGCGAATGACGTAATAAATACGCTGCAAAACCTCAGTGAAAAGGCAAGAACAAAGGTGACCAGTTCTGATGCTATGTCCGAACTACCGCCAGTGCCTGACCAATAGCGATACGCGATTGCCATCACATTATTTAAAAATAGTCGCCTATATCTTCATGCTTTAACAAGGTGGATTTTTTGTCGCCTAAAAGTGCCTTTCGCACCCTCATCAAGCTCTTTTTTGAGTGAAAATTAATCTAAAAATCTTTTTTTTTAGTTCTTTATAGTATTTTTCACTATAAGGATATGGTTATAGTGACCATATTTATATGGTTTGCTTGACAATAAGATAATATCACCATAAAAATATCACTAACGAGAAAGCTACGCCGTTTTACAACCATAACAGCAATGCAGTTTAGCTCTCGTGAAAAATGCCTATTCGCAAAGAATGGGTAGTCATAAGCAGCCCTTAACCTCTAATTATAATTTTGGTCGAGAGCCTAATCCCCGGAGTCCACAATAATGAAATTATTAAATAAGCTTTTACTTTCATCAGCCATCTGTGCCGCTGCATTTAGTGCAACAACTGCGAGCGCACAAACCTTGACCAGCAACTCAACTGGTACAAACAACGGTTTTTACTATTCCTTCTGGAAAGATTCAGGCAATGCATCCATGACCCTTCAAGGTGGTGGTCGTTACCAGTCTCAATGGACTAACAACACTAATAACTGGGTTGGCGGTAAGGGTTGGAACCCTGGTAGTAGTTCAAAAACTGTTAGCTATACCGGTTACTACGGTGGCAGCAACAGCCAAAACACTTACCTTGCACTTTATGGATGGACAAGAAGTCCATTGATCGAGTACTACGTAATCGAAAGCTACGGTTCATACAACCCATCCAGCTGTTCTGGTGGTGTTGACTACGGTAGCTTCACAAGTGATGGTGCTACTTATAACGTTCGCCGTTGTACACGTACCAACCAACCATCAATCGATGGTAACCAAACTTTCTATCAATACTTCAGCGTGAGAAATCCGAAGAAAGGCTTTGGTAACATTTCTGGCACCATTACTTTCGCTAACCACGCAAACTTCTGGAGAAGTAAAGGTTTGAACCTGGGTAACCACAACTACATGATCCTTGCAACTGAAGGCTATCAAAGTAGCGGTAACTCAGATATCAGCGTGAGCGAAGGTGGCAACAACAATGGTGGCGGTAACAGCTCAAGTTCAAGCTCATCATCTAACAATGGTGGTGGCGGCAGCAAGAGCATTACTGTACGTGCCAGAGGTACTGCTGGTGGCGAAACTATCAACTTGAAAGTTGGCAACACCACTATTGGTTCATGGACTTTAGGAACCTCGTACAACAACTACACTGTGAGCACCAGCTTGTCTGGCGGTTCATTGGTTGAGTACACCAATGATGGCGGTTCTCGCGATGTTCAAGTTGACTACCTCAGCGTGAATGGTTCTGTTCGTCAAGCTGAAAACCAAACCTACAATACCGGTGTTTACCAAAACAACGCATGTGGCGGCGGTAGCGGCAGAAGCGAGTGGTTGCATTGCAATGGCGCAATCGGCTTCGGTGATCTGTAATTCGGTTTAATTAAATAACCGCGTTAATAAAAAAAGGGGTAGATTATCTACCCCTTTTTCTTTTAAAAATAATAGATATTGATTGATAAAAATGAGAGCCCAAAAAAAATACTCGTCTCCGGTCATCGTTATATTAAGCCTTCTTGCTCTGGGATTAACCGGTTTGTTGGTAACTTCACATCGCCACGCTAATGAGCTTGAAAGCAAAGTTCGCGAATTAGAATCTAAACTAAATGTCCAGGCTCAAGTGCCAACAGAACCGCAACAAGTTGCTGGCCCTGGAGTCGCAAGTTCTCCGTCCGACAGAATGATCAAAGATTTGAGCACACGTTTTATTGGCGACCCTCGCTCAATCTCCGAAAAGCTTCGAGACTTCCTCAAAGAAAATCCAGACTTTCAGCATTTGGCTATTGCCTGCAAAGTTGTCGCGGATTTGGCGGACAATAAGGAAGCGTTGAGCGATCAGGAATTAAATTGGTTGTATCAACAGGAGGTTAAACCAGATCTCAAAAGAGTCGTAGCGCAAGTTCTATCTCGCCGTGGCGATAATGCGCAATTGGATTCGTACACAGCTCAATACAAACCAGCGTTAAACAGCAGTAATCCGGACGAGCGCCAAACAGCCTTAACGGAGCTAGCAAAAACACGCTACCTTGGCGCCGCTAATCTAATAGCGCCTTTACTCAGTGAGAAAGATCCGGTGCTTCTACAAAATGTCATGCTTGCTTTAAAAGTGACTGGCAACGAAAGTCACACTTCGAAACTCAAGGCGTTATTAAATCATCCAGACGAATCAGTCAGTTGGCTGGCAAAAGATACGCTCGACACGCTCGACGTATTGAGCAAAAAAGCTCATGTGCACATAAGTAACGCTGACATAGCAGCAGATTTACCGCCGATAATGGAGCAATAAATTTTAAACATAGACCCACATCCGAATTACTCTCGCAAGTTATCGATAGCTTGAAAAATAAATTCAGTGCTTGAGCTTTTAGTTGCTACAAAAGTTTGTCCATAAGCCCCATTCATGCGGGCTTATAACCCCCTCAATCATATTCTTGCGCCAAAAATAAAATTTTCCAATGTCTTGTTTTATTTTGTAAAGCAAGCGTTCGAGCTGAGTACGCAACTATATACTCTCAGTTGATATAAATATTTAGTCCGCATTGTTTTGATTCCTGAAAATTAAAAATCAAGAAACGAAAGATTCGGGAGTAAAACGTTAACGAGTAGTAAAATCATGAAGATAAAATTATTTTTAATTATATTTTTCGCTTGTGGTCTTATCATCCCTGCATGGGCAGAAAATTCATCTAAGGGAAAAGTCGCTATTGTTTATGAAGAATCGTCACCTCAAGCAAGTTACGCTGCGCGCAGACTAAGCGAGACGATTAAAAACGAAGGTTACGAATTACAAAAGAAACATGTGGGATATGATTACTTAATCAGTATCTCAGTTCATCCCGAACGATTAAAACCTGAAGCCTTTTCCATCATCCCCGAGGGCAAAATTATCACCGTACTTGGCGGCGATAATCGCGGCATGATTTACGGTGCCCTCGCACTTTCAGAACAATTGCGTAATCACGTGCCGCTGTCAAAAGTGGCTGCCGAAAACCAATCACCGCAGCTTGAATTTCGTGGTATCAAATACAATTTGCCTTGGGAAACGTACAGGGCTAGCACGGCGCTTTCGCAACATATACCGACGGCTCGCGACCTGAAGTATTGGGAAGCCTTCTTGGACATGATGGTAGAGAACCGCTTCAATGTCGTGAGCTTGTGGAATTTAAATCCTTATACCTTCATGATCATGCCGAAAAATTTCCCCGAAGCGAGCCCTTGGTCGGAAAAAGAATTCACCGAATGGCAAAAACTATATCGCGGTATTTTTAAACTGGCGAAAGAGCGTGGGCTTGATACTTACATTGTGCATTGGAGTATTTTTGTTAGTAAGGAATTTGCCGAAGCACACGGCGTCGCCAAGCAAAATTTTTATCCACATTATTTTGTTCCGGGTGACACTTCAGAAATTGTACGTCGCTATTTGCGCGAAACTGTTAAGCAAACGCTAGAGGAATATCCGGACTTGGACGGCATTGGCATTTCACATGGCGAAGGTATGGCTGAAATGACGCCAACGCAACGCCAACAATGGATGGACGATGTGTTAATCGCAGGCATGCTCGAAGTCAAACGTCCCGTAAAATTAATTCATCGTGTACCTTTTTCCTCTGGTTTATCGTCAGACCCCGGTGTAAGTAAAAGCGTTGAGCAAGTAACGCGCGCTGCCATGGAAAAATTAGAAGACCGTTTCTCAGGGCCAATTTGGGTTGAGATGAAATTTAATTGGTCCCACGGCCATTCCACACCAAAGTTAGAAAAAGTCCACGGCGGAAAATTAGGTGATACTTATTTTGTTCCGCAACCTAAAAATTACAAAGTGGTGTGGCAAGTACGAAACGAAGATTTCTTTGCCTTGCGCTGGGGTGTACCAGAATTTATCCGCAGCCACATTAAACTCAATGGTCATGAAAATTATGTCGGTGGATATTTTATTGGCTCTGAAACTTATATTCCTGCGCTAGATTATTTTACGGCCGTTAAAGATCCCGTTGATTGGAAATGGGCATTCCAGCGGCAATGGTTGTTCTACAAATTGTGGGGCCGTTTGCTTTACGATGCCAGCACACCAGATAGCACCTTCCAATCCGAATTTAATCGTCGCTTCGGCACAAAAGGCGACAATTTATTGCACGCTTATTCATTGGCATCCAATACGCAATTACGTTTAGCGTCCCTCTATGATTCAACATGGGATTTCATGTTATACAGCGAAGGTTTTTTAGCTTTGCAAGGCGACACCACAAAATATATTTCAGTTGATCAACTCATCAAACAAAAAACAATGGCCAGCGAATATGTATCGGTAGGGGATTATGTTGAAAAAACAAATAAAGGTGAAAAATTCATCTCAGAAAAAATAATTCCACCGCAACTGGCTGAAATGCTGGAGCGCGACAACAATCAAGCACTGAAACTCGTCAATGGAATAGACACCAAAGGCAACGCAAGTCTTATGTACGAAGTTGCTGACGTCAAAACCTGGGCAAATTTGGGGTTACACCTCGCCGAAAAAATAAAAGGCGCCGTAGCTCTAAAAAAATTCAGACTCACCGGTGACGCTGAACAGCAGCAACAAGCCATTACGCATTTAGAAAAAGCATTAGCTTACTGGGATGAGGTTATTCGCATTACTCGCCCCATCTACCGCGACATGCCCTTAACCCATTACAACCATATTTCCTACGATGAAAATAAAAATAATTTATTTCACTGGGCGCTAATTCGCGATCAGGTGGAAGCAGATATTGGAATTGCGCGTAGCAGCGTAAAAACCAATTAATTTTTGCATTGGGTCATAAATTATGGGTGCATGTTTTGGGTTAAATTCCATTTATTCCAGCTGACATGTTTGGCATATGCATCCTTAAATTTTTCACTATATTCCTTTTAAGCTTCGCTGCACTTTATGAAGCGAAGCGCGCATTATTCCACATGCCTCGCTAAATTCCGCTTCGACTCTTGCAATATTTTTTGCTGCAACCGTAATCCTCCGCACCTACACGTAGATTTACTTCTGCTTTTATTTATGCCCTCGTCCCTCCCGCTAACTTACTCAGGAGATTTTATTATGCTTGCAATGAATTATAGAGGCCCTGGACGGGTTCGTGCCGATCAAAAACCCATGCCAGAAATACTTCACCCGGAAGATGCAATCGTTAAAGTAACTCGCGCTTGTATATGCGGGTCTGATCTTCATTTGTATAACGGCAACGTGCCGGACACGAGAGTTGGAACAACGTTTGGTCATGAATTTACAGGCGTCGTCGTTGAAGTTGGATCTGACATCAAAAATTTAAAAGTAGGAGACCATGTGTTGGTGCCATTTAATATTGCATGCGGCAAATGCGTTTTTTGTAAACAGGGTTTGTTTGGTAATTGTCATGAATCAAATCCGCAGGCCACGGCTGTCGGCGGAATTTTCGGATACTCCCACACTGCTGGTGGTTACGATGGCGGCCAAGCTGAATATGTACGCGTTCCTTATGCGGACGTTGGGCCAACGGTGATACCACCGGGCATGGATTTAGATGACGCAGTATTGCTCACCGATGTTGTGCCCACAGGTTACCAAGCTGCAGAAATGGGTGGCATACAAGTTGGTGATACGGTTGTTGTTTTTGGAGCCGGCCCTATCGGAATTATGGCGGCCAAATGTTCGTGGTTATTCGGGGCTGGGCGAGTCATTGTTATAGACGAGTTGGATTATCGTCTTGAGTTTGCAAAAAATTATGCGCAATGCGAAGTTTATAATTTTCGTTCCATGAAAGATCCTGTGCTTTTCATTAAAAAAATTACTGACTACTTAGGTGCGGATGTTTGCATTGATGCCGTAGGTGCGGAAGCTACAGGCAGTGCGTTTCACAGTATTACCGGTCGAAAATTATTGCTACAAGCGGGCTCGCCAACGGCGCTCAATTGGGCAATTAATTCTGTAAAAAAAGGTGGCGTTGTTTCGATTGTGGGTGTTTATGGTCCTACTGGAAATATTATTCCGATTGGCAATGTTTTGAATAAGGGCATCACGATTCGCGCAAACCAAGCGTCGGTAAAACGCTTGCTGCCACGCTTGATTGAGCACGTACAAAACGGTGTGTTAAACCCGAAGCAACTTATTACGCATCGCATTCCGTTAGAAGATGTTTCCGATGCCTATCGAATTTTCTCGGACAAACTTGATGGATGCATTAAACCAGTACTCATTACTTCTTCTATCAGCCATTCATTAAATAAAAAAGAGGTTCAACTATGAGCAGAAAAAATGATAATCCAGCAGATGAAAACCAAAATGCAACCAGCCAACTTCGTAATGCAATGTCTCATATTAAAGGTTGGGCAATTGACGCAAACCCGAAGAATGATCCGACATTTCCAATGCGCCACCGCTCTGGTGAAACCACAAAATCTTATGATTGGCCTCGACCAGCTTTACAAACTGCCAATACGGAAATATTGCACTCTAACGAGCGCCCAAATCTAACCGCCGTGTTTGGAACATCCTCACCTCTTTCTGGTTTGAGTGGAATGATTCGTCGATTCGCATTCAAGTACAGCGAAGGTAAAGTGATTCACTGGTTGTCTTTGTTGTTAGCGGATAGGGTGAATGTTGCAGAAGGCGTCGCAGACGATCTTGGCAAAGGACGCGTTGCAAATTTGTTGTGTGACCGCGGAATTAAAGCGGAGTGGAAACACAATCCTCGCTCAGTCGCAACAAAAGTAATTGTGGGTGCGACAGTAATAACAGCCGCATATTTTTTGCTAAAAGGGAAACAAAAAGACTAAGACGAAAACTGAAATGAAAAATGCTCACCCCGTTTTGAACCAATCAATTTGCTTGGTTCAAAACGGATTTAATTAAATTTATCGCCGACGATAAACCGAACCACATATGTTCGCTGTCATACGGAATTATGGATAGCTTCGCATTACCCTAAAAATTACTTACGAGGTTTTCGCTAATAATTATTAGGAGAATATTATGACTGTATCCTGGATTGTTGCTGCTAATGCTGGTCTCGTAAGGGTGTTTTCCCAACATGGCGTCAATGGTGATTTAGAAGAAATTTACGACATGGCTAATAAAGACGCCCAACTTCGCACGGCTGACATTGAATCAGATCAAATAGGTCAGCGTGCTGCGTCCAAAAGCAAACATAGTGTAGGCGCACCTACGCAGCCAAGTGGTTATCAACCGCATCAATCACCGGATGAGCATCGTACGGAATTATTTGGTCGCGAGGTCGCGGAATTTTTATTGCGCGGCCATCACGATCATAAGTTCCAACAACTCATTTTAATTTCATCACCGGAATTTTTAGGGCTGTTACGACAATTGCTGGATTCGAAGTTAGCGTCTTTAGTGAAATTGGCAATTAACAAAGATTACACGCATTTGAGCACTAAAGAATTACGCGATCACATAAAGACTCATACACAAATTTCATAGCGCCCGTATTTGTAATTAAGGTATTCCTTACGAAGTTGGACCTTGCACTCAGCAGGGTCATTATTAGTACAGCTCCGTCCGTTTAAACGAGCATTTTTCGCTCGAAAGCGTATGTGTCTGAAAACTAATTTTCCCTTCGATAGATGTAATCAATTTTTTCGCTTACCTTCTTTTTAAATTTGATAGATAACAAAAAAATTGATGTGTAAAAATTCATACATACCCTTCGCTAACAATCGAAAACATAAAAACATGAAAATTTCTCTTGAGTGTCTAGTGAACACTCAAGCTTGGTGCCTATGCCCCCAATCCATATGCGTTGCGATAAGGTAGGTGTTTATCGTTTCTTTAATAAAATTAAGTTAGATGTTTTGTTGAGTTAAACACGAAAAATGAGCAGTAAGGCGCCGGTTATGAATTAGTGGCATTTGAGAGAACACGAATATTTTTAATTAGTCTAGGCTTTCTTCTTAACTAATAATGTATTAACGCACTCATTATTAAAACTAACTGTTAAGTTGTCGGATAGGAGTTCCTCATGAATGCATTAATTTTTTCGCAAAGCGCTATTTTTCGTCTGCAACAATTAGCGACTCATTATTACCACCACACAGGTGTTCGCCATAAACTTGCCAATGAAGACGGAATTTTAGAGCTATTGCAATTTTCATCATTGGAAACAAATCGTAACGTCCGCAACGCATACGACGCTTTCGTAAATGAATTAAACAAACGTCAAATAGATGCCTTGACAAAAAAAGGTGTCAGTTTACGTTTACCACTTCAAGCCGCCGCTTCAATTAGTCAGGTAATGCGGGGCTAAAAAATTTGGGGTTCAATGTTATGTGGATTGGTTCGTAATAGATAAAGCGGACGCGTATTGTGTGAGGCAGTGTGCCGGATGAAGATTAGTAATTTATAGATAATCGGTAAAATTTAAGGTTCGCGTGAGCCGGATCAACATCAACATTTATGAAGTCAAGCGATATTTTTGCAATCGGCTATTGGGTTTTTCGGGAATGGTCATTTCAATCATGCCAGCTTTTAGTGCGGGTTTTAAATAGCGTTCGCTAAACGATTTGCGGTCTTGTAAACCTAAAGCGGTTTGCAATTCATCGCGGCTCATTTCGCCTTTCAGTGCAAGAAGCAATTCTTTGACTTGGGGGGTGACTTGAGGGCTGACTTGGGGGGTGCTCAAAGTATTAGATAATTCAATGGTGCTTAAAATCATCTGCAGCATAAATTCAATAAAAGGTGCAGAGTCGGTCTTTTTTGTGCTGAGGTTTATCGCTTGGTAATATTCGCTCTGATGTTCATGCACCATACTTTCTACAGGCAAGTTTGCAAACAAAGGATTCCATTGGTTAAGTATTAATGTTTGCCAAAGCCGACCCATACGACCGTTGCCGTCACTGAACGGATGAATGAATTCAAACTCATAATGAAAAACGGAACTAGCAATTAGTGGATGTTCTTCTGTATTCGCAAGCCAACCCAACAAATCACCCATTAAATTTTTAACGCGGTTCGCTGGTGGTGCCATATGCACCACTTGATCGCCATTCATTACACCCACATTGCCTTTGCGATAACTTCCCGCATCATCTACAAGGCCTGTCATCAAAACCTCGTGGGCTTTCAGCAAATCTATTTCACTTGTCGCTTTCCAGGTTTCAAATTGTTCATACGCTTTAATCGCATTACGAACTTCCTGAATTTCTTTTGGCGGCGCTATAACGCGTTTACCTTCCAGAATTGCAGTAATTTGTTCTTCGCTTAAGGTATTGCCTTCAATTGCCAATGAGCCTTGAATTGTGCGGATTCGGTTAGCGCGTCGTAATCGTGGATTTTTTTCATCTTCCAAAACCGACAGTCGCCCCACAGCTTCACTGATTTTTGAAATCAAGTGAATGATAGTTGGGGTGATGCTGTGAGGTGGTTGGTAAATTTTGGTCATTGTATCACTAGCATGAATTGAGAATAAGGCTTAAAGAATAACCAAAGAAATATACTGCTAAACATTGTATCTTCCTAAAAACTTGTTGACTGACTTTAAACTTGGAATTATTTGGCAATAAACTGTTCATTGGAATCGGATAAGTTATGAAGGCTTTATAAATAGCCTTACGATTTTCTCGCCAGTTTTTTTATTTAGCACAGTTACTATAGGGTCGTTGTGTTTTTTCTCTTCAATGTTGACATCAGTGGGTAGTTTTCCTTTGCTTAAGTAGGCTAGGTGATTTTCATCATTCGAAATTAACAAGTATACGTTTCCAATTTCGTTAGGAATCCCGTAGCAGCCCACGCTTCCATTATCGAAACGGTCGATACAGATATTTTTTTCTAAAAATAATTCTATTTGTTTTTGTGCGCTTTCTTTTGATTTATTTATCAAGTGCAAGTAAAACCAGCCTAGCAAAAGTAACAGTGCTAATCCGATTAAAAATACTGCTAGACATGACCACATGGCAGAATAAAGCTTCTTAAATAAATCTTCCCATTTCTTTAGAAATGATTTTATTTTTGACGATTCCGCATTTTCTGTTTCGGATGAATTAATTTCTGGTGTTTCTTCGGCTTCTGCCTCATTAGTGCGATTTAAAGTATGTAAAATCGCTACAAAACCTAGTGGAAAAAGGAAACTGATAAATCCCCAGAAATAAATAATCGATGGTATTGAGTAAGTAATAAGCCAAATATTGGTTAATGGATTTGAGAAAAACGGACGATTTAGTAGGTCGGGGCTGATTCCGAATTGAGCGAGATATATTGAATCGCATAGCCAATAAGCTATGCCTGCTAAAGATGGATATAAAAAAACACTAAATAAAAGAAATATTAGTTTTAGTGACGAAATGAGTGCCCAAACGTCTGATAAGAATTTATTCATTAATTAATCCTTCTTCTCTCTCTATATATATCCAATTTTGGCAAATTGTTACCTTCTTTTCGAACTATCTGGAATTTCCAGATAGTTGGTTCTCGCTCAAGCTCCTGCTCGGAAAGCAGGTTTCCGATCTACCTTGCTCTTATCAAAAAATTCTTTAAAGCGAGACCAATTTTTCTCGGTAAAACCGGTCGCATTAGCCACAATGTCAACTTGCTGAAGATCTTTGAAGTTATCGAGAAGCCCACCAAAATATAAAGTTACTTCAATTTCGTGGCGTGAATCGGTCATTCCCTTCTGCGTTAGGGCCTCTAATGAATTTGTTATCGCCTCATAAATGGGCGTGAGAGGATTTTTGGACATTTTTATTAAGTCCATTGCCCCATTCAAATTCATTAAAGGTTTAGTTTTAGCCATTATTGATGCCTTTTAATAATCATTTGCCAATGTGCTTTTAAAAAGACTTATTGCGTCTTTTGCAATAGCAACTTCTTGTTGCACGAATTCATTCTTTAAATCTAGCGCTCTTAATTTCCCTAATACTTCCGCTACGGATTCAATACGTCTGTAATAATTACCATGGCGAGCAGCATACAGCGCTAACCCTTGTAGTTTGGGCAGGGCATCTGCGAGGTGGATGCCGTGAGGATCTACAATGTCTGCGGTGACAGTGCCATCAGACTGTGTCACAAAGAAAATGAAATCTGGGCGAACTATTTGATATTGGTCTGCACTAAGATAAGCAATGCCAAGCGAAGCCTGACCAGGTTGTTTAGGGTTTCGATACCAAAAATTAGAACCCTTTTGCTTCATTTCTTTTTCGACAACTATTGTTTCCCAATTATTTAATTCAGCAGGGTACTTTCCATTCGAGTCGCAAAGCAAATGGTTATCCCAAGTCGGCAACACAGTAACAATATCCTTTTCTCTCGCCTTGGTAGCCTCATAGCGAGACTCTGGTTTGGCTAGGTCAATGCTCTGCGGCTCTGTGCTCATTTCGATGATCTGTCGGTAAGTTTCTTTGCGATCATCATTTAATAATTTAATTTCGTTGGAATATGTTTCTATCCAAGCTTTAGCAAGTTTGTCTGCTTCGGCATCAAAATAAGCTTCTACTTCAGTCACAAGCCCTAAACCAGCAACAGTTACTTGCGCTTCAGTAATGGCCTCCAAATATTCTTCTGGATCATCATCCGAACTAGCGACTTGTTGCGCTAAATGTTCTACGTAAGTGTGCGAAATAGCTGGGCTAAAAATCCGTGCTGCGCGGCGATATGCATCATCAATAACAGCTACGTCTGCAGCCTCCCAGAATTCATTAAATGTCTTTTGCTTACCTCTTAAATCTGCAATCACTGTCTTACCATCAACAACTAAAATGGAATTTCGCTTGATTTCAATTTTTTCTTTTGCATTCGTCTGAAAGATATCGAGCGTTTTATGCATCTCTGCATGTGCCAAACTACCGGCATTTGGCAAAATGTCGTCAAAGGCGAGTTCATGTGCGAGCGCGGTTAAGCGTTTTGCTGGTTTAGCGCCGCGCTGTGGGCGAGTTTGGGATGGAAGAGACGCAAATAAATTCCAAACAGATTCTGGTGCATCTGGATGCGGTTTAACTTCAACGTAATCAATCAGAATGCGCCCTGGCGGTGGAGTTGAATCATCACCACTCATTAAATAATCAACAACACTTTCTACCGTTTTCCTATTGAATTTTGGCAACAGGCAATCAACAGCGTTCAACCGATCATTACCGGGAATGCGACGAGCCAAAGGTGACCGCACCATCCGCCCAAGTAGCTGCGTAATATGCGTGCGATCAACTGCTGGACGAAACGAAATCATCACCTCGGCACGTGGACAGTCCCAGCCGGTGCTGATTGCATCTTTAGCAATTAATATACGCACCCACGTTGATTCTTGAACTCGCTGCGGCTCAATGTATGGAACATCGCGGTTACCAAAACGCTGCGTGGTATGCTCTCCAAACACGTGCGCAACACTTGCATAGGGCAATTCAGGGTAACGATGAAAAATCGTATCTAGCGCGCGCCCAATTTCATCTGGGTCGGGCGTATTAGGGACCTGCAAAACCATCAAAGGTACAACTGTTTCACTTTCATCTTGCTGCTTGAGGTATTCAGACCAGGCTACGCTGGACTCCTTTAACTTGTCAGTTGCTCTTCGAACCAGCACGGTATCAAAATCGCCAACCTCATCTGGAATATCGAGCAAAATCGTATCTTTGATTAAGCCTGACTCTTGTACTTTTGATGAATCAACCACTACGTTCGATAATTTGATGTGTTTGCCCGCAGATTCAATTGCTTTGTTAAATCGCTCCACTGTCGCGGATATTCCCCATACAACTGGAATACCTGGCACACCTTGAAAGCCATTGATAAGCCTCTGCACGATTGTGCCTTTTTCGCTAGACGTAGTGCCGCCCATACCACGGTGCGCTTCGTCTAGCACCAAGTACAACGTCAGTTCAGGGTCTGCAATTGTTTCCCTGATGGTGTCCCAGAGTGTATAGGCTTGTGCGTCTGGGCGCATTTGAGTAATTAAATCATC
The DNA here is from genome assembly GCA_004173475.1 of Gammaproteobacteria bacterium. Classification (GTDB taxonomy): domain Bacteria; phylum Pseudomonadota; class Gammaproteobacteria; order Pseudomonadales; family Cellvibrionaceae; genus Cellvibrio. Next base: position 395,520 of record SEBU01000005.1, on the reverse strand, counting down.
CTCACCTTCAAAGCCGCGCACAAGTAAACTTTTTTTGCCTAATTTTTGAGTATTCAAAAAATAAATCTTTCCAGCTTCAAATTTACGTCGACTAAAGGGATGCTCAACCACCACCATATCGCTGTGATTAATTCGGTCACTGGATTCCATTAAGCGAAAACGTGTTTGCTCATTTAATGAAGGGTCATCGCTGAACCAAATAACCACTGCACCCGGATCACGATCAAAATTAAATTCATCATCACCATGAAACAAGGCTTCAAATGCAGCTGCAGCCATTACAGTTTTACCCGCGCCAGTTACAGCCGTTAGTGAAAATGCACTTTTGTCTGTTTCGTTATGCCAAAGACGGCGAGCTTTTTTTAAATTAGCTAAGGAATCAAGCACTGCATCGCGTTGATAATCTTTGAGAGTAAACTTCATGCCTTATTCCCCATTGGCAAAACTGAAATTAGTAAGGTAGGACTCATACAAGCGCACAGGTTCGACTCCCTTCGGTAGCTTTTTCGCAATTGCCTGAAAACGTCGATCATCGTCCGTTACTATATAGGCAATACGTAAATTTTTTGCCTTGTTAACCGCCTTGGTAAATGGAGCTGCTTTATCTACTTGTGTAAGCAAACCATAAGTATCGGCAAGTGCCCAACCATCCACAGGCAATTTTTCAATACGATGGCCACAAGCACCAGCACGCAACCAAAGCAACGGTGCAATTCGGCTATACGCCAAATTATGGTTTACTGCACTTTTTGCCTCATAAGTGAGAGTGAAGAACTCTGCATTTTCCTCAAAGCCATCAGCCATCGGAAATTCGTCTGTAAATTTATAGTCCCCTTTAATTGCCTCACCAGATGGTGTCTTTCCGGTAATTGCAGCGGCTACACGAGGTTTAGTAATGTAATCGCAAATTCCGAACTGCTCCCACTTCAAATCACCAGGGCGAAGCCCTTGCTCAAGCAAAGCCTTTTGCTCGCTAGCAGCTACTTCATTATTTGTTACTGAGATGCACTGACGCCGACCTCCATCTTGACGATTTAGTCGCATGACTGCATGTGCTGTAGTACCCGAACCTGAGAAGAAATCAAGAATGATAGCTTCGGGCTTTTCACAAACAAAAAAGCGTAGGCAATCCTCGACTGCATATAAAGATTTGGGAAATGGAAACTTTTTTTCTGGAATTAACGTTTTTAATAAATTTGACCCATGGCGAGAAGCATCATGAGCGCCTATCCGCCACGCGGTGGTGGGGATAACTTTTTTCTGAGTCTCCGGATTTTCAACAACAACGGATCCATCAGGTCTATTTCCAACTTTTTTATAAAACCCGCTGCGAACCTTTTGCTGCTCACCAGATTTTAGATAGGAAATAGACATTCCTTTGTCAGTGAATTTACCAAGCCGGACAAAACCTTCCTGATAGACTTTCCATAAACTTGCAGGTGATGCTTGCCAGTTACCCTCAGATCCATCTGATCGAATAGGCCAAATAGCAACAGTAGCATCTGGTGCAACAACTGTATGACGCTCAATGCCTATAGGAGGCGGTTCTCCAACTGAGTGAATTGATCCTCCGTCTTTATTAACAAAAATAGGATAAAACAGATTTGGTCTATCTACCCGGCGCGCGTTTGTTCCTGTACGAACAAGCATCGACCATAAAATTTTTGTAGTTCGCTTATCGTCAGGATTAATCCTCCAATCATCTCCAAGCGGTACAGGCTTTGCCAGTGCTTTGCCGATAAACACAAAGAAGACAAACTCATCTGTTCTAGCAAAAGCTCCTGGACGAGTCACTCCCGCAGGATTAATCACCAAGCTAACCATTTGAATTCGAGCGTTTGGAAATAACTGCTCTAACAGAAGACCGAGTCTTAAATATTCCTTCTCATCAATACTGACAATCAAAACGGAATCCGTAGGGTTCAATAATTGTTTCGCTAACAAGAGGCGTCGCTCCATCATCGCCAACCACTTGCTGTGACGATACAGATCATCACCTTCTACATAATCGTTATTGTATTTCCAGTCCTTAGCTCCAGTGTTGTAAGGAGGATCAATATAAATGGCATCAATCCTACCTCGGTGCGTGTAAGTTAATGCCTTGAGCACATGGTAGTTCTCTCCATTGATGACAGAGTGGTGAGGCTTATCGCCACCTCGCTCCACTTTGCCCGTGCTGATGAGGCCAGGGTAAATGGTATCGCGGAACTCAGCTACAACTACTAAATCATCCAGAGCAACAGTTTGAGTTTCTGCTTTTTCAGCGCCAAGTAATTCCAAATCAGCGGTCTTCAATGCTTTGTAAATAGCTTTGACTTGCCACAAACGTTGATCACCTTTTTTAACTGTTCTCCTAGGAGGCAGTACTCGCACCTTGTCGCCTTTACGGATGGGACGTAACGGAAGCTCCACAGCTTCAGGACTGTGGCGTTCAAAGTTCAAACCAAAAGGCAAGCGGGAAGACAAAATGCCAAACTCACGTTCTAAATCTGCGCCTAGTTGTGCATCTTTTGATTTGGCTTTGGCAATTAAATCTGTCAGTCTTGACACGATTTCTCCTATTTATTTTCATTAATTTTTTTAAAAGTTTTTTGAAAATTTAAATTCTTTAATTTTTTCAGCAGCACAAAATGCTCAACCAATCTAATCATCAATTCTTTTTGATCCGGTTTACTCTCCGCCACCAATAATGCCAAAGCCACTAACGTATTATCGTTAATCAATTGCTCTACAGGTTTCGCCAACAAGTGTTGGTTGATTCGTAAATACCATAAAATAAAAACGAACCTGTGCGTTTATTGCCATCTGCTAATGGGTGATTTTTTATGACGAAATAAAGCAAGTGCGAAGCGCGGCTTGCGACGTTTGGGTAAAACAAATCATCGCCAAAACCTTGCTCGATTGTGGCGATGGCTGAGGCTAGGCCTTCACCGCGGACTTGACCAAATAATTCTGTGGCTTCGCCTTTATTAATTAATTCGCGTTTTAATTGGCCGATAGCTGTGAGCGCATCGTCCAAATTTAATGCGCGCATTTCATTTTGCTTACTGGTTTTTTCTTTTAGGCTTTGCTCATCGTAACCCTGCAATAAACTCCAGCTGCGAGCGTAGTCGTTGATAACGGAAATTATTGCTTCGCCTTCATCATTAATTAATTGCTGATTGCTCAATGTTTGTGAGAGTAGAGCAAGCACTTGCTCGAATTCGATGCCGCGTTCTTTTAGGCGTTTTTGATTGAGTGTATAACCCTCTACCAAATGTTGTTTCAGGGTTTGGGTTGCCCAAATACGGAACTGTGTGGCTCGACTGGAGTTCACCCGATAACCGACAGAAATAATGGCATCGAGATTATAGTGTTTTACTCCCTTTGTTTGAGTCTTATCCCGTATTGCTCCATGTGCAGTGGTATGTTCCAAAATGGAACATACCACTTCTTCTTGAAGTTCTGAGCTACTAAAAATATTACTCAGGTGCTTGGTTATGGCTGGACGTTTTGTGCCAAAGAGTTCGGCCATTTGTGGCTGGGTTAGCCAAAGAGTGTCGGCACTTTGTGTGACCTCTACGTTGATTTGACCATCTTCAGCTGTGTATAGCTGTATTTGTTGGTTAGTCATTTTTTAGCGTTCCTTGCTGTTGTTGTGAATTGATAAATTGTTCCAGTTGCTTCCTGGCTAATTTCGACGGTTGGGTTTTGTTATTTTCCCAACGATTTACAGTGGCGAAGCTTACGCCTAGCTCTTTGGCCAAATCCTCTTGGGAGATTCGCAGTTGTTCTCTTAGGGATTTAACTTGTTTTGCGAAGTCGCTTGATGTCGCCGTCATGTTTGCCTTGATTATTTCGGTCTAGAGCAAAGAATAGGGCGCAAATATAACATCTGTTATGACGGGTGGGAATTTTTGGAGGGGTAGTGCCGCTACTCGCGCGGCGGCACTGTTTGAATAAAGTCGACCACGTGATCCAGCACAGGCGCTACGCGTCTGAGTGGGGCAGAGAAGGCGCCAAGCAAAGTTGTGTGGCTTGCTCGCTCATACATATGCAGAGTAACTGGTGTTCCGGTTGCGCGGAGTTTGGCGGCAAGTGATTGTGTGCTTCTTGTTGGGCTTACGAGCTTGTCGTTGACTCCTGAACCTAGAAACGTCGGAATGGCTTTTGTGGAAGCGAATTCAATGGGCTGCGCGTTGGCGGGGTAGTTTGGATGCGAGAAAACCGGTTGTGCGTCTGGGTTGGTTATTGGGAAGAAATCGTAAGGACCTGCCAATCCGATCCAGCCTGCGAGGTCTCTGTTGGAGTGATCATTCATCGCTAGCCATCGCGGATCAAGCGCCAACATTGCCGCATTGTATGCGCCTGCGCTGTGGCCCATCACGAAGACGCGTTTTGGATTGCCTCCTAAACTAGCGGCGTGGTCGAGTCCGTAGGTTAATGCGAGCGCGCTATCTTTAAGGAAATCGGGGTAGCGGACTTCGGGATAGAGTCGATAATCGGCAACTAGAGTAAGTATTCCGCGAGACGCCAGTGCGGCACCTACAAACTTGTAATCACCTCGCTCACCGGTGTTCCATGACCCGCCGTAAAAAAATACGACCACTGGCCATCCACCATTAGGTGAAGACGTTTTAGGTGTATAGATGTCGAGCTTTTGCCGATCCAGCCTACCGTAATCGACACTTTTAACTGTGTAACTTCCGCCAGCACTTGCGATTAAATTAAGGAGCTTGACTGGGGAACATGCGACCAGCCCTGATAGCGCGATTACTAAAATCGATAACTTAAAAAGTTGTTTCGGCACGGGCATTTTGATTTCTCATAAATTTTGATTTTTATCACGTTATGACGTGATACGGTTTAAACAATTTTTTGGATTTTAGAGAATCAAGTTGAAAGCGCTGAGATATACGGAAATAAATTGCATAAGTAATACGCTGGGAAAATGTTATAAGGTTTGAAAAGCCTTTTGTCTTTTCAATTCATAAAAAACCCGCCAGTGGGCGGGTTTTTAGTTCGCATTCTTGCTGAATATATACGGTCCTAATTGCACACAGAGCCTGTTACGGAGGGCACAACTGCGGTTCCGGCGGATTTGGTGCCCTGGAAACCAAATTCAGCCGATTGACCTGGTTGAATCGTTTTATTCCAGTCCAAATGTGTGACTGTATAAGGATTGTTTCCACTCATCACTCCATTCCACAAGTTGGTAACTCGAGTCGCATCGGTGTAGTTCCAACTGACACTCCAACCGTTGATCGCATTCGCGCTGTTGTTGATGATTTTTATTGATGCTGTAAATCCATTGCCCCAATCGTTGGTTACTGAGTAGGTGCATTTACCATTACTCGAAGGTCTGGAAGAGCTTGAAGCAGTTGATCTGCTCGAGCTTATGGATGAAACAGAAAGGCTTGAACTTCTCGATGAGCTGGACGAGATAATTAAGGAGCTTGAGCTCACACTGTATCGATCAATTTTATCCAACATAATTTGCCCATAACGCTTGCCTAATTCGCGATAAGAAGCGGTGGTGAAATGATAGACATCCATTCCCGGTAATCCCATTGCTGAAACCACGTAGGCGTTGTTAATCAAACCAGGCAATTTGTTGACTTCAGAATTATGCCAATGACAGCAGGATCCATAATCCGCGTAAAGTAATTCACCGGCAAGGAAGGGTACGTTGCCAATTCCAAGATCTTTTCGCAAATCTGTGACGATTTCTTTTACCTGATATTTCCAATTAGGATCACTGGTGTCGCTTTCACCTTGGTGAAAAATGATTCCTTTAATGACACCCGCTTGTTGGGCTTTTCTGGCCATGTCGAGCAACCACGCATATCCACCATTAAATTGTGTGGGTATGTTTTGATTATTACGGCCTATTGGCGCTGATTTTTGGTAAAGCTCAATTGGAGTGCCGGATACGGCCGCCGGAACCAAACCTACGGTCACGGCACTTGGCATTCCATCCGCCATGGTTTTACCAAAATAATCACCAGGACCTATGCCGCTATAGCATCGGTTGAGGGGTGGTGATGCGACATACCAATTGCCATAGGTGCGGCCCAAATTGCCGCAATTTAAATCAGCCATCACTTTTACACGCTGATTGGTAATGCGATCCTGGTTTTCAATCGGCGCTGCTCCTTCCATGTTGGATTGGCCAAACATCAAATAGATATGGAAATTTGGATCGGGTGCAGCTACGACTTTATTTGTCGCAATTAGAAACAAAATCGAACAAAGTAACTTTTCCAAGGTGTTATTTTTATTGAACATGGATTACTCCGGATGTGTTAAGTGTGTAACCAGAATCGTTATTTTTCGAACCTTTAACTTCAGGGGTTCATGTGGATCTTGGCTGACTAATTACTAAATGACTTGATTGAATTGCAGGAATAATTGACAACTGCAGAAAATTGAAGCTTTTTTGCTAAAAAGAGAGGTTTATGATTTGGTTTGCAGAAGCTAGCCGTCGAAGACAGATGCTTTACGAAATTAAAATCTGACTTTCGTATCAACCAAATGCTAGAAGAGAAATAAGTTATTCATAATCTGGATGAGTTGAATGTAAAAAAGCCCCGATCGATGTTGTCGATCAGGGCTTTATTTTATGGTGGGCCCACCCAGAGTTAATCAAACCAAGCTAAGGCTTGGTTTACCCCTTCGGGCTTCGGAGCTTCGCTCCTCGTTTCAAACGCGGTGCGTTTGTGAACCAGGCACTTGGAAGAACGAAGACGCAATTGCGCTGACGCTTAATAAAAAAGCCCCCGATAGCAACGCTATCGGGGGCTTATTGCGTGGTGGGCCCACCCAGACTTGAACTGGGGACCTGCCGATTATGAGTCGGATGCTCTAACCAACTGAGCTATAGGCCCTAAATAAATTCCCGAATTAATCAAAGCAAATTGTCATTTGTTTTGACCCTGCGGGCTTCGGAGCGTTGCGCTCCTTGTTTCAAACGCGGTGCGTTTGTGAACTGGGGACCTGCCGCCTCTTGTCTTGATAAACAGGGAGTCGGATGCTCTAACCAACTGAGCTATAGGCCCTAAATCTTTGCGAGCTGTACTTCGCGAGCCGCGCATTATAGGGGCTTGTTTTGGATGTGGCTATAGCTTTGTGCGTTGTGATAAAAAGTTTGTAACTTATTGTTTGATTGACGGATTTATCTTGCTCGCTGCATTAGCGGATACGTCTGATTTAAAAACGGGAGCACATAAAAGGCTTATGTGCTCCCGAAGCGTGCTCACAAACTAACGACTAACTATTACTTCAACCTAGAACTGGAAGCGTAAACCAACACGGTACATACGACCGATCAGGTCATAGATCATCGGGTTAGCGACCGTGCCTGTACCGGGTGATACGGCTGGGTCTTTATTGAGCAAGTTATCGACTTTGGCATAACCAGTCAGGTTTTCGGTAAATTTGTAATTGGCACCGAGGTCAATCCGAAATGTGCCGTCCATATCGTTGGTATTTACCGTTGGATGAATCACGGTACTTACCGGACAGTCGGTTTGGCAGACAATGACTTCATTGCTGTACACACCGTCGCTGATCCAGTGCTCGGTCAAGCTAATTCCCCAGGTGTCGGTATCCCAGCTTTGAGTGGCCAATACCTTCCAATCCGGCGTATTCCCGGTATTCACACCGGCGCTATCAACCGGAATTGTATTTAGCACACCGGATTCGGTGACGAAGTTAAGCGTACGTGTTCCTAACGCTCGCAAGGTAAGAGTGCCTGCGCCCAAATCTAAACGGTAGGACGCTTCGATGTCATAGCCCTTGGTTTCGATAGAGGCGAGGTTGAATGCTTGCAAGCGAACATAGTTGGTGTTCGGCACGGTGCTGGTCAGCAACATGGCATCACACAATTCCTGATTGCCTGCAACGCAAAGGTCAACTTCTTGCTGGGCAGACAGCTTTGAGATTACGCCTTCGACCCTGATGTCGAAATAATCGAGGGAGAGGCTTAGCCCCGGCGCCCAATCTGGTTGCGACAAAACGATACCGAATTCATTGTTACGAGCTTCTTCCGGGCGTAAATCGCTATTGCCTATATCGCGTTGTTGAACCGTAATGTTATTGCCGAGGTAGTTCACGGTGTTGTTAGTCACGATCTCAGCGGCAAATAGTTCGCTAAGGTTTGGCGCGCGCACGTCTTTTGAAGTTACCGCGCGAAAACGCAGACCGCTGATACCGGTTTTCCACGTGCCGCCGAGTTTCCAGGTGTCCACTTCACCAGCGGTGCTGTAATCGGTATGACGCACTGCAGCATTGACGTTAGCTTCGCCCAAGGTATCTGAATCAAGAACAGGTAGGTTTAATTCCAGATAGCCTTCTTTCACATCGTATTCACCTTTCGCGTAGTGGAAATTACCCGCAAACCAGTGGTTACCAATAGGGTTGGTCAATACAGGATCGGCTGGATATTCCGGCGTATTTGGGCTCTCTGGACGAACACCATTACCGTATGGATCGCCATTAACGACATATTCCTCTTTACGGTATTCAAGACCTGTCGCTATCGCGATGGGGCCAGCCCATGAAGAGAAGGGTTCGCCGGTGACGTTAAAGCTGACTACGTTTTGCTTCTGCGGGGAGTACTGATGTGGGCCGTTTTCTGGAAATACATAATTGTAGGCAGCATCGCTCGGTGCAACGTTCCCAAAGATATTCATGGGAACACAACCGCTTGCACGCGCTGCCGGGTCACGGCAAATGATAGTGCCGTTTGGGCCTTCGATGGCGTCAATAGAAGCGTTGTAACGGTTGTTGAGCATAATGTCGTGAACCTTAAGATCAGTCTCGTTTTTGCCGTACTGATAATAAGTGTCGTAGGTCCAGTCGGTATCAAATGCGCTGAATTTGCCGTTAGCACCTAATACAAAACGCTCTTGCTCGCGGGTGGGGTGAACATTTTGAAGCGGAGTTATTTGCGCATTTACCGTACCGTACTGGAATTGTGTAATGTTATTGGCAGCACACGCTTCCCTAACTGATTCGGGCAAATAAGGATTGTCGCACTTCATGGTCAAGTTAGCGTTTTTAGCGGCTCCCGCAATCGGGTAGTTTACTGACTCAACGCGCGCCTTATTAATAGTGGCGTAAATTTCGGTGTCTTCATTGAGATCGAAACCGATTCGTGCATAACCAACGTTACGTTCTAATTTGGACGCAAGACTTTTACCTCCGCTATTCAAACCACTTAAATCCCCACCCTCACATAGGTTGGCGACACAGTTCTTGCCGTATTGGAATTCGTATGGCTCGCCGTTCTCACCAAAAGCGATGCCTTTCAATGGACCCGCTGTAATCAAACCATATTTGGCATATTGGTTATTTTGCGCGCGATCAATCAAATAGCGTTGTGGCTTGCCATCAGTAGTTTCGCTGATTTGACGGTTTGCGAATTCAGTGCCGGTATACCAGTCGCGACCACCTGGGCCTTCCAAGCCAAAGCCGGCGGGCGGGATGCCATCTTCTTTGCCGTGTTCACCGCTCAACTGAATATGCAATCTGTCGTCGAGAAAACTACCACCCCACGCGAGTTGCCCGGTGAAACCCTCGTTGTCCGCATAAGTAGATTGTGCGGCTTGGATGTTGCCTTTGACCCCGACAAACTCCTTGTCAGTGATGAAGTTAACCACACCACCAACGGCATCTGAACCGTAGGATGCCGATGCACCGCCGGTGACAACATCCACATTTTTAATCAGTAATTGCGGAAATTGGCTGATATCCGGAACACCAGTAACGTTAGCGCCTACCACGCGCTGACCGTCTAACAATGTCAGCGTACGGATAGCGCTCAAACCGCGCAGACTGAACGAACTTAAACCTTGCACACCGCTACTGGTGCTGTAGGTCATGGCCTGTGTGCCGGTACTTCCTTGAAGTGAAGGCAGTTGCGCGATGGCGGTAAAAATATTTGGTTGCGCTGACTTTTGAATATCTTCCACGGTCAGTGAGGTTGTTGGTGTTGGTTGGGTAAAGCCACTTGCAATGATACGGGACCCGGTGACAGTAACCTCAGTCACTTCATCTGCCTTGGATTCCTGCGCGGAAGCATTGATTACAATGGACGATAAGCTTGCCAACGCTATACACGCTGGAAGTAATTTACGTTTGAATTGGTTATTTTGTCTCATCTGATTAATCTCCGAAATTTTTATTGTTAGTTAGCGCGACCTGATTTCAAATGATTGCGCTACCATTTGAGAATCAAAAAAATGGACCTGTTTTTTTATTGCTTAACCAAGCCCATCTATTTGACGCTTAAAAATAAACCCGCGTCGCGCGGGTTAAATTTTATTCACGTTATCATACTAATCATCTTTTAGTCATCTAAAAAGCTACGGAGATGATCTGAGCGGGAAGGGTGACGCAATTTGCGCAACGCCTTGGCTTCGATCTGACGGATACGTTCACGCGTCACATCGAACTGCTTGCCCACTTCTTCCAAAGTATGATCGGTGTTCATATCGATACCGAAACGCATACGTAACACTTTCGCTTCGCGGGCAGTGAGGCCAGCTAAAACTTCGCGGGTCGCTTCCATCAAACCTTCCATCGTTGCTGATTCAACCGGAGATACAATAGTCGTGTCTTCGATAAAATCCCCAAGATGCGAATCTTCGTCATCACCTATAGGGGTTTCCATGGAGATAGGTTCTTTGGCGATTTTCAGCACTTTGCGAACTTTATCTTCCGGCATATCCATACGTTCGCCGAGTTCTTCCGGTGTTGGCTCGCGACCCATTTCCTGCAACATCTGACGTGATACACGGTTGAGTTTGTTAATGGTCTCAATCATGTGCACTGGAATACGAATAGTGCGCGCCTGGTCTGCAATAGAACGTGTGATTGCCTGACGAATCCACCAAGTCGCGTATGTCGAGAACTTATAGCCGCGACGATATTCGAACTTATCCACCGCTTTCATCAAGCCGATATTGCCTTCCTGAATCAAATCGAGGAATTGCAAACCGCGGTTGGTATATTTCTTCGCGATAGAAATAACGAGACGCAGGTTAGCCTCAACCATTTCTTTCTTGGCGCGACGTGCGCGAGCTTCACCAATCGACATGCGACGATTAATATCTTTGATGCTTGCCAGGCTCAAACCCGTTTCGGTTTCGATGTGCGCGAGAGCTTGTTGGCCAGAGATTACATCAGGCAGAACGGATTGCAATTTATCGGCATTTTCAACTTTGGCTCTGATTAAATCAGGTAGCCAATCTTCGTTGACTTCATTGCCTGGGAATTCCTTGATAAAGGTCTTGCGTTGCATTTGGGCTTTGCGAGTGCACAAATCCATAACCAAACGCTCAGCTTTGCGCACGCTTTCTAGTGTCTCGCGTGCTTTGCTGTAAAGCGGCTCGAATTGGCGGGTAGGGAGCTTAAAGAATTTGAACAGATCGCCCAATTCAGATAACTCTTTGTCTGCTTGTTTGCTTCCGTAACCATATTTTGCCAAAACCTTAGCGGCTTTATCGTGCTGCTTTTGCAGCGCTTCAAAACGAACTTTTGCTTCCTCAGGGTCTACCCCTGAAATAGCTTCCTCTTCATCTTCGGCGGCACCGCCTTCTTCATCGTCATCATCGCCAGCTACTTTTACGCCGGCAACAGGGGCGACTTCGATTTCTGCATCTTCGTCGATCAAGGTCGCAGGAATCTCTTCCACCGGATCTAACCAGCCAATAATAACGTCTGCAAGGCGACGTTCTTCTTTGGCAACCAATGCGTATTCGTTTAAAACGTTTTGCACTGCGCCCGGCCAATAAGCCACTGCGTGCATTAATTCGCGTACACCTTCTTCAATGCGTTTCGCGATGACTATTTCGCCTTCACGAGTCAGCAGCTCAACCGTACCCATTTCGCGCATATACATACGCACTGGGTCGGTAGTGCGGCCAGCTTCGGTTTCTACGGCTGCAAGTGCAGCAGCAGCTTCCGCGGCCGCAATTTCGTCGGCGGCAGCGTCGCCATCGGTCATTAATAAGGTGTCGGCATCGGGTGCGGTTTCGTATACGCGGATCCCCATGTCGTTAATCATCTGGATGATGTCTTCAACCTGATCCGGATCAGAGATATCTTCCGGCAAGTGGTCGTTAACTTCGGCGTACGTGAGGTAACCCTGCTCTTTACCGCGGGCTATCAGCTCTTTAATACGGGATTGTTTTTCTTGAGCGTCATCAGACATTAAGTGACCCTGTGAAACGTGAGTGAGAAATGCAAAGCGCGGGATTATAGCGCAAGCGCGCGCGCGGATTCTAGCAAAACCGCCCGCAATCCCCTGAGGAACCCATGATGGGGACTAATTTAGAGATTTAAATAGGCGAAATCATTGTTGTGGGGTTTTATTTGCCAGGGCAGCGCGTACCAAGTGCTCTCGCTCCTCTTTGCTGAGTTGAGTAAAGTTGCTGTTCTTTATTTTTTCCAAGTGTGCGGCGGCTTTTTTTGCGTTTTGGTGCCGATACAGAGCGTCCAAGCAGCCTTTAAACGCGGCTTGGTTATCGTAGTCGGCTTTGGCTTCCGTATCATCGCGTGTAGTGCTCAATGCACTGGTGGCTTGAAGTAAATCATTGCCCGCAATTTTGGCCAAACGTTCGGTTTCATCTTCTCCATACATGCCACGCCAATAGCCCAGCAAGTTAGAGATGTTGTAGTGCGGACGTTCATGCAGGACTTTTAACAGTCGACCCAGCATCAAAAGGTTAGTATCCGTATCTTCAAGCCAAAGGTCGTGATTGGGTTCAATGACAGCAAGCGTTGGTGTTGCGACCAAAAGTGCGACGGCTTTCTGCGCGGGTGTCATCAGCATTCGACTGTTGGCGTTCTTCCAAGGCGATGCCTTCTCGACAACCGAGCGACTATTATGACCACTGTAATATTCCTCGTAGTTTGGTGGGGGTGCGTCAGTGTCGTAATAATCTGACCAGCCTGGGTCTTCTGAGTGCTGTCGAGGTATCTGGTTTTGGGTGTCTTGTGGATGTATCGCCTGCTGAATGTGAATTTGCTTGGGAGCAGGTTTTGTTGGAGTGTGTGCTATTTCTTTAACAGGTTCCTGTTTCGGCTGCGGGTTTTTGGTGGCTTCGACAATAAGATCTTGTAGGATATTGCGGTTTAAGCCAGTGCGCGTAGCCAGGTTTTCGAACATTAGTTCCTTGAAAACGCTCTTGGGTAATTTATCCAGCATAGGCGCGGCGCGTTTGCTGAAAGTGGCGCGGCCTTCCATCGTTCGTATATTCAAGCCTTCCGCCGCGGTATCAAAAAGCTGATCTTCCAAAGGCACGGCCATTGAAATCATTGTCTCAAACTTTTCCGGGCCTATTTTTCGAACCAGTGTGTCTGGATCTTCACCTTCAGGTAAGAACAGGAATTTCACCGTTCGACCATCGGCCATGGTCGTTAGCGATGCATCCAGCGCGCGACCAGCAGCGGCGCGACCAGCTTTATCGCCGTCAAAACAAAACACGACTTCGTTGGTATATTTAAACGCTTTATTGAGATGATCTTCCCCACACGCCGTGCCTAAGGTGGCAACACCGTAGCGAATGCCGAATTGCGCCAGGCTCACAACGTCCATGTAACCCTCCACGACTAATAAGCGCGGTAAGTCGCGATAGGCGAGGCGTGCTTCATAGAGGCCGTAGAGCTCCTGTCCCTTGTGGAAGATGGGAGTCTCCGGTGAATTAAGATATTTAGGTTTATCGTCGCCCAGTACCCTGCCACCAAAGCCGATGGCTCGCCCGCGGATATCGCGAATAGGAAACATGATGCGATGGCGAAAGCGGTCGTAAAGTTTTTTATCCTGATCATGGTGAATCAGCATGCCGCCTTCAATCAGCAGATGTTTATCTTCGTCATTAGTGGCCAGAGCTTTAATCAGATTGTCCCAACCGGGTGGCGCAAAGCCTACACCGTAATCTTTCGCTGTTTTACCATCCAGTCCGCGACCTTTAAGGTAATTAACAGCCATATGTTTACTAGGGTGATGACGAAGCTGCTGTTGATAAAATTCGTCTGCTTTTTCCAGCAGACTGTAGATGCTTTTGCGCTCTTGCTCGCGCTTGATCTGCGCTTCGGTTTGTACCTCGCGCGGAACCGTTAACCCCGCAACACGAGCGAGAGATTCAATCGTTTCAGGAAAACTAAGTCGCTCGTAATCCATCACGAAACCAAGCGCATTACCACTCGCGCCACACCCAAAGCAGTAATAGAACTGCTTGTCGGGGCTTACGGTAAAGGAGGGAGTTTTCTCGTCATGGAATGGACAGCAGGCACTGTAATTCTTGCCGGTCTTTTTAAGTTTTACACGACTATCCACCGTATCGACGATATCGATACGGTCGAGCAGGTCGTCAATAAAGCTTTGGGGGATCATGCCAGACATAAGCGCTGCTTGGAGAATAGTTTCAAAATGATACTATCTTTTTCACGCATAAGCTTCCAGCTATTGGCTTCAGCAGTATATGAGCGCTTAGCCGATGGATTAAGGCTTTGGGGTTTCTAAATTCCAGGCAGCAAAAAACCGCGATGTAATTTTACATCGCGGTCTTCAAGTCATCATTTAAGCAGGTTTACGTTAGCCTTAAGCCGGTAAACCAATCAAAAATTAATACAGACGGGTAAACTTTTTAGATTCGCGTTGAACCTTTTTAGCGTGGCGCTTAACAGCAGCAGCAGCGTCACGTTTACGAATAGTGGTTGGCTTCTCATAGCATTCGCGAGCGCGAACGTCAGCCAAAATACCTGCTTTTTCACAAGCGCGTTTAAAACGACGTAAAGCTACGTCAAAGGGTTCGTTTTCTTTAAGTTTTACTGAAGGCATGTTTTGACCTGTGTTTTTTGGAAAATGATGTCTTGAGGTTGTTTTACCGCAAATGCGGCAAGGCGTCCAAGGGGTGCGGATTTTATACATATATACCCGAGCCTGCAACCTCAAAACACTAGCAGCGACTCACTTTTCAATTCTCTGGCTGCACTAACTCAGTGGTCCAATCCCTATTTATAGGGAATAGACTTCAGTTCCGTGAGTAAAACGCCTTGCGATTTTGGAGAAATTTAAGATCTCGTTAAGGTTTTGGCTCGGACCAAACTTCTATTTTTGTGATGGTATCTGCTTTATGATGACGCCGTGATTTTAGCGAGCGTTTTACTCAATATGCGAATTCTTGGCCTCGAAACTTCCTGCGATGAAACTGGTGTTGCCGTTTATGACAGCGAGCGCGGTCTGCTCGCACACACCCTTTATAGCCAAATCGCCCTGCATGCTGAATACGGTGGCGTGGTTCCCGAGTTAGCATCTCGCGACCATGTGCGTAAAACCTTACCTCTTATTAATGAAGTCTTGGCAAAAAGCGGTTCCGCTGCGGCAGATATAGATGGTATCGCCTACACCTCTGGCCCTGGCTTAATTGGCGCGCTTATGGTGGGCGCTTCATTGGGCCGCTCACTCGCTTACGCCTGGAATGTACCGGCGATTGGTGTTCACCATATGGAGGGACATTTGTTAGCGCCGATGCTGGAAAATAATCCTCCGGCTTTTCCATTTGTTGCCTTGCTTGTATCAGGTGGCCATACACAATTAGTGAAAGTGGATGCGATTGGCGTCTATGAATTATTGGGCGAATCTGTGGATGACGCAGCAGGTGAGGCTTTTGATAAGGCCGCTAAAATGCTCGATCTCGATTATCCGGGTGGTCCGCAAGTTGCCAAATTGGCGGAGTCAGGTGTGGAAGGGCGATTTATTTTCCCTCGTCCAATGGTTGATCGTCCGGGTTTGGATTTCAGCTTCAGCGGATTAAAAACTTTTACACTTACAACAATCGCAAAACACAAATTAGAAAATGGTTTGCCCGACGATCAAACCTGCGCGGATATCGCTTGTGCGTTTCAAACCGCAGTGGTTGAAACTCTGGTGATTAAATGCAAGCGAGCGCTGGAGCAAACGGGCTTGAAAACCCTGGTTATTGCAGGTGGTGTTTCCGCAAATAAAAAATTGCGAGCGGATTTAGAAATTGCGTTGGCAAAAACAAATGCCAAAGTATTTTACGCCCGCCATGAATTCTGCACTGACAATGGCGCCATGATTGCTTACGCGGGCTGCCAACGTTTGCTCGACAACCAGCACGAAAGTCTGGCGGTAAATGTTAAGGCGCGTTGGCCGCTCGACAGCTTGTCTCCCCTCTAATTTATTTGGCGAAAGTTTATGGATATTGTTTTCATCCGCAATTTGCGCGTTGATACGATCATTGGCATTTATGATTGGGAGCGCCAGGTGAAACAAACCCTGGTATTTGATGTTGAGATGGCTACGGATATTCGTAAGGCATCAGCGACTGACAATATTGAGTTTGCACTGAATTATCATGCCGTTTCGCAGCGCATTATTGCTTACGGCGAATCGCATCATGCACTTTTAGTCGAAACCTTGGCAGAAAATGTTGCGGCACTAATTCGCAGTGAATTTCATGTTCCCTGGCTTCGGTTAACATTAACCAAACCCAATGCCGTTTTAGGTGCAAATGCGGTAGGTATTATTGTTGAGCGCGGTGTTAAACCTACTCTTGGAAAAATTGAATGACGCACGTGTTTTTAGGTTTAGGCAGCAATCTCAATCGAGAAAAAAATATTCGTGCAGGGTTGGATGCGCTTAACAATAAGTTTGGACGCTTAATTTGTTCGCGCGTGTTTGAAAGTGAATCTGTAGGTTTTAGGGGTAGCCATTTTTATAATTTAGTAGTGTCTTTGCAAACGGAGTTAGCTATTGCAGATCTATCCGAGACAATAAAAAAAATTGAGGATAACCACGGCCGTGTTCGTACTGGACCAAAATACAGACCGCAAACATTAGATATAGATATTCTCACTTATGGAAATTTTGTAGGCGTTGAAAGCGGTATTGAACTTCCTCGTGCCGAGATTACAAAAAACGCGTTTGTATTATTGCCTCTTTCAGAGATTGCTCCGAATGAGTTGCATCCGCAATTTAAAAAAACCTATTCCGAGCTTTGGTCTGAATACGATCAAAGCTCACAAGTGTTATGGCCCATTGATTTTGTTTGGAGCGGGGGAGTTTTAATACCTGAGAAAAATAGCTGCGTTAGGATTTAATGCGCGTACGTTTAATGTGGCGAAATTAAATTCCTGCACTGTCTTGGCCTTGCCAATGACTGTTAACGATTGCCCAGCGTTCATGATCTTTCCATTCCTTACCACCGACCCTAAGATAATTTTTAGAATATCCTTCTTTAATAAATCCGGCTTTTTCAACCAGCTTAATTGATGCAATATTATCAGGTTGAATATTTGCTTCTAATCGATGCAGGTTTAGTTTTGTGAAAGCTTCGTCTATCAGTAAAAGTAGTCCTTGGTACATTAAACCTCGCTGTTGATAAGGTGCGAAAACTTCATAACCTAAATAAGCTGATTGAAACCAGCCTCGCACGATATTAGAAATATTTAATGTGCCAACAATTACATGCGTTTCTTTAATGCAAGCAAGATAACGGTTGGCTTGATTTATATAAGTATCTATATTCTCAGGCGCAAATGTGAAAGGCTGATGAAGTCCACTACTTCGCTCATAGGCAGCAACTAGGGCCTCTTTATCATCTGAACGGGGCTTGCGTAGATAAACTGAAAATGGTTGGCTCATATCTACAACCATTTTTTGTAGGCGAATATGCCTGCGGCGCAGGAAAAAAGTAACATGCCTGCCCATACGAAATAATATCCGTATTGCCAATGCAGCTCCGGCATATTGTCGAAGTTCATTCCATAAACTCCCACAATAAATGTAAGCGGTACAAATATCGCGGTGATTACTGTTAGCACCTTCATGGTATTGTTCAACTGGTGGGAACTAATGGATAGGTAACCATTAATTAAATCGCCGCAAATTTCAAAATACATAGTGCATAAACTATTTAAGCGCTCGCAGCGCTCAAATAAGTCCTGGAGGCCATGTTCGATATCTCCATCCTCATCAATGAGTCGTTGCGGAATATCTTTTAATAAATTAGTTACGAGGCGTTCGTGATAACTAAAAATGCGTTTAAGTTTTCGCAAGCGAGATTTATAAGCGATTAATTCTCGCATAATTTCATCGCTGGGTTTTTCCTGCATCGAATCTTCTATTTCGTTTAGGTAGGGTTCAAACTCCAAAATAGAATCAAGGTAACAACCCACCGAAAATCGCATAATTTTTGAGGCTAATAATCCAGGGCTCACCAACAGATTTTCAGGTTTAGCGTGTTCCCAATAATGCGTAACGCCACGAGAAGGTCGTTGATGGCAGCTAATCAAGCATCGGTCACCTGCAAAGAGGGCAATTGTCATTTGTTTAAAGGTGAGATCTTTTTTAAATTCGCTCAGGCCGCGATATAAAATCAACGTGTGTTCATCGAAGGTTTCAGTTTTTGGAGGATGGCGAAAGCGTTGTACATCTTCAATTGCAAGTTGATGGCAATTGAGTGACTGCAAAATGATTTTTTCATCAGCGGGGCGCTCACCTTCTAAGTCAATCCATATAAACCCACATTTATCTTTTCGCCAGCGCTCGACAAGTTCTTCGTCGCCCGTTAAATATTCACCATCTTTTGTGAGGAGTTGAGTGCGTATCATTATTTTTTAATCACGTTAGTGTTATTCATGGTATCAGTTAAAGCTTTAATGCGAAGACGACTCACTTCATCACCAAATTCTTTACCCGTAAACCCACGCTCACGAATATCTTGTATGTTGATCGTTAATGTGCATTTTAATGCCGAACGAAAATAATCGGCTTGCGGGTAATCTCTGTTTTCAAAGCCGGTACGCCCGCGCGCATCTGCCTCGCAACAAATAAGAAAATTTTCGAAACGCTCCGGTCTGCGAAAGGCGTCAGTCATTTGCAATACTTTTAATAAGGTAGCGGGCTTGAGTTCGAGTGCTCGATGGCAGTGCGTATGCCATTGCGCAACCATCAATGCGAGTTCTTTATATTCCTTCGGTGCACCTATGCGGTCGCATAATTTTTTTACCAAGGGAATACTGCGTTCCTCATGCGCAATATGACGTGGCCACTCCTGCTCTGGCGTTGTGCCTTTACCTAAATCGTGTACCAAAGTTGCAAAGCGAACACAAACATTTTCAGTAATTTTCGCTGCTTGTTGCAAGCTCATAAGAGTGTGAATGCCCGTATCAACTTCAGGGTGATAAATTGCTGTTTGAGGTACACCAAATAGCGCATTAATTTCTGGAAATATGCGCTTCAATGCACCGCAGCCACGTAAGCTGTTAATAAATATATGCGGCGATTTTTCACCAAGCGCGCGTTGTGTTTCTTTCCACACGCGCTCCGCTACTAAATGATCCACCTCACCATTATTTACCATTTCCTGCATAAGCAAATTAGTTTCGTCAGCAATAGTGAAACCTGAATGGTGGTAGCGTGCAGCAAAGCGCGCGACACGCAAAATACGCACAGGGTCTTCCAGGAATGCATTGGAAACATGACGCAGTTTTTTAGTGGCGATATCCTGCTGTCCACCATAAGGATCAATCAGGTTTCCTGTTTCGTCTTCAGCAATTGCATTAATTGTGAGATCGCGTCGGATAAGATCGTCTTCAATAGTAACGTCTTCACCGCAGTAAAAACTGAAACCTGCGTAACCGCGTCCAGTTTTTCGCTCTGTGCGAGCCAACGCGTATTCTTCTTTTGTCTGTGGATGCAAAAATACCGGAAAATCTTTCCCTACAGGAGTGAAGCCCTGCTGCTCCATTATTTCAGGTGTAGCGCCTACGACAACCCAATCTTTTTCATGAAAGGGATAGCCGAGTAATTTGTCGCGTACAGCTCCGCCCACCAAATAAGTTTTCATTATTTCACCTTTGCAATAAGTGAATGAGTATAGGTGATCTGTGCTTATAAAAAAATATTCAAAAAGGGGTTGAGAAAGTTATAAGTATCCTTTAGAGTCATTGCATCTTAAATGTTTAGAAATTAACACTATGTCTCTCCATCATTCCGCCAAACGAATTTGCGCTATGCGACCCCTCTTCTGGGCAGTCGTTTACGCATATTTATTTGCGGGATTTGAAAGAGAATGAAAGTGAAATAAAAAGATTCTCGATTTATCAAAGGCCGCAGCATAAAACCTGCGGCCTTTTTGTTTTTATAAATTGCCGCGTGTTTTCTCTTGCAGTCTTTTAATTCGCAATATTTTCTGTTGCGATTTTTGTTGCTAGGAAAAGGAGCAGGCGCATGGCAGTTTTACTCGCATATTTTTCGGTAGTGCTTATTTGGGCTACTACCCCCCTTACTATTCAATGGAGCAGTGATAGTTTAAGTTTTATAGCTGCTGTTGTGTTGCGCATGTCCGTAGCCTTGGGTATTGGGTTGGCTATTAATTTGGCGCTGCGTCGTAAATTATTTGGGAGTGAAGGCGCTTGGAAAATGTACGCGGCAGGGGCTATTGGAATTTTTCCCAATATGCCGGTCGTCTATTGGTCGGCGCAATTTATTCCATCGGGTTTAGTAGCGGTTGTATTTGCAATGTCGCCCTTTGTGATGGGACTCATGACGTTGGTTTTGCTGAAGCAAAATCCGTTTAGCTTTAAACGAGTATTTGCTTTTTTATTAGCACTTATTGGTTTGGTCGTCATTTTCTATCACCAATTTCAATTGAACCTTCGCTCCGTATTTGGCGTTGCTGGAATTTTACTGTCGTGCTTTTTATTCAGCTTCAGCAGTGTTCTTGTTAAAAAGTTAGCTGTAAAAACCGATGCGTTTAATCAAGCCATAGGCACCATGTTGTTTTCGTTGCCTGCGCTGTTGTTAATGTGGTGGATTTTCGACGGAAATGTTCCAAAGATTATTTCTACTAAATCATTAGTGTCAGTAAGTTATTTAGCTGTATTCGGATCTCTTATAGGCGCAGGGTTATTTTTTTACGTGTTGGCGAATATGACGCCCACATCTGTATCGCTTATCACATTTATGACTCCGGTTCTCGCGTTGATATTAGGAGCCTGGATTGGAAATGAAACTTTAAGCGTGCAGCTCTGGATAGGCGCGGTGCTTGTAATTGTTGCGCTTTTGCTCTACTTGGATTTGCCGTCAAATAATCTATTTTATAAGTATCTTCAGCGTGATTCGTGGACGGACGATGGACTGTTAGACGCCAAACATGATTATCATAGATATAAGTGAACGACTTTGGTGCGCAACTTTGTGATCCTTTCGCAAATGGTGCGCTCAATTGGTGCTTCGATCGGTATGTTATGTTGTATGCAAGACAGTATTCGTCATTTAAGGCAATGAAATATAAGGAAAATCCAAAGTTGGCTTGCAACCTGCAAAGTTACTGGCACGTCGTTCAATATGATTCGGCTGCCTCAAAAACTAATGTAGAAACACACCTAGAGGATTTACTCATGAAGATGAAACAAAAATTAATTGCTAGCGCAGTTGCTCTCTCTGCGATGGTTGGTTTTGCTGTGCCGGCTGCTCATGCTGATGTCGCCGCTACTGTTGGCGCATCCAATATGTACTACTGGCGTGGTTTTGATTTACTGGGTGGTGCTGCGTTAATTGCTGACGTGAATGTAAGCAGCAATGGTTTTGTTGCAGGTGTTTGGACATCATCTGGTGACGATACGCTAGGAACAGAGTACGACTTGTATGCTGGTTATTCTGGTGCTGCGGGTGAGTTTACCTACGGCGTGAGCGTGGTTTCCTACAACTACGCAAACCCTAAAGGTTTATATTTCAAAGATGAAAGTTTGGTTAAGTGGGAACCAGTTGATCCAGGAGATTATGTAGAAGTGATTCCAACAGTGGGTTATGGTCCATTTAAATTGACGTATTACGACGCAGTTAATGCAGATCATGACTACTTTTCTGAAGATTATAGCTATGTAACTGCAGAGCTGAATTTTGAAAAGTTCGGTATAAAATATGGTCAACATATGATGAAAGATGGCGACTCTGAAGGTATGGATGGAATTTCACATATCGATATTACGTACAAGTACAATTCCAAGTTAAGTTTTACATTGGGTAAAATTATAGAAGACAACGATGGTTACGCTGCGGATAAAGCTAATTTCGTTGTTAACCTGACGCTTCCAATTGAATAGTTTGTTTCTGGTAAGTTTTAATTAAAAGGCAAGCTTCGGCTTGCTTTTTTTATTTCTGCGCCACTTAACAAAACGGCATTTGGTCTTTTAAAAGGATTAGTGGGTATACTGTGCAACTGTTCACATAGCCCGTGTTAAGGATTTTTCTATGAGTCAATCCAATCTTTCATCGCGCCCCGCCGTTTTAGTTACGGGTGGTGCAGGTTTTATCGGTAGTCATGTTTGTGTTGAGCTAATTAATGGAGGTTACTTACCAGTTGTGGTTGATAATCTTTGTAATAGCAAAGAGGAAGCGCTAAAACGCGTAGAAAAAATTACAGGTTTAGCGCCAGTTTTTTATAAGGTAGATATCAACGACAAAGATGCTTTACGAAAAGTATTTGAGGCGCATAAGTTCGAAGCGGTGATGCATTTTGCTGGCTTAAAGGCGGTAGGGGAGTCTGCACAAATTCCGATGAAATATTATCGTTACAATGTTGCCGGCACCATATCACTTGCGGAAGTGATGGAAGAATTTAAAATCTGGAATCTGATTTTCAGTTCATCGGCAACAGTTTATGGTGACCCTGTTAGCGTTCCTATAGATGAGAGTTTTGCGACCTCGGCGACTAACCCTTACGGGCGCAGTAAATTAATCGTAGAAGAAATTTTGTGTGATATCGCCAAGGCGTCAGGTAGCCAATGGAATATTTCCTTGCTGCGTTATTTTAACCCAGTCGGTGCTCACGAAAGCGGGTTAATTGGTGAAGATCCTGCGGGAATTCCTAATAACTTGTTGCCCTATATTGCGCAGGTTGCGATCGGAAAATTATCGCAATTATCCGTATTCGGTGATGACTACAATACGGTAGATGGCACGGGTGTGCGCGATTATATCCACGTGGTGGATTTGGCTCTGGGCCACGTCGCAGCATTAAAAGGTTTAGAAAAAGTTGGCGCAGGTTGCCGTGCTTATAATCTCGGAACAGGTAGTGGTTATTCGGTGCTGCAAATGGTTCGTGCATTTGAAGCTGCAAGTGGCCGCAAGGTTCCCTATAAAATCTCTCCACGTCGCCCAGGCGATATCGCAAGTTGTTACGCTAATGCGGATCTTGCTAAAAAAGATTTGGGTTGGGAGGTTAAGTTCGGGCTTGAGCGGATGATGCAAGATGCATGGCGTTGGCAGGAAAAAAATCCGAATGGATATGATGTTTGAATAATAATTAAATAAAAAAGCCGATCTTTTGATCGGCTTTTTTATTTAAGCGAATTATGATTTTCAAGAAATCAATGTTTAAATTAAATTTTTGTCAGTCGCAAAAGACAAAGCGAATGATTTAGGTCCAACGTTGATTGCGCCAGTCATACTCATCATAGACAGCATTGTTTTCACATTACGTTGCTTGCAAAATTCGCGGAATTCTATCATCACGGGTTCATCTTTAATTTCATCCAGCAAACCACCGTAACTCATTGCCACAACGTCGCTAGTTAAGCCTTGTTTGATTTGCTTGCGCACGTGATCAAATAATTTTTCAAGTGCACCTAAAAAACCTTTTCCGGTATCGATTTTTTCAGTTGCACCGCGATGCAGCTGCACAATTGGGCGCAGATTTAATGCGCTTGCCAATTTAAAATTAATCCAGGAAATATTGTTGTCGCCCTTGCGTAGATGACGGCGATCACGCATGTAGGACAAATCATTAGGAATCAGATAGCCGTAAACCTGATCACGCATATTATCAATAATGCGAATAGATTTATTTAGAGGCAAATTTTCCAAATGAATTTTTTTTACTAATTCATACACTAATAACGCATGGCCGGTAAACATAGACATGCTGTCGTATAAACGAATTCTAAAGGGAACGCGCCCTTCGCTTTTTTCCATCTCTCGAAATTTTGGTTCGTTTATCAACGCTGCTTCTGAAACACGTTTATACACGTCGCTTTTTTTGCTGTTAATAGTAACAACTTGAACCAAATCATAACGAGGAAGTAAACGCTCTTTCAAAATATGGGTCATGTCATTGACTGAAAGTGGATCGGATTGAGCTAAGCCAAACTGCTTCTTCGAATGATTTTTATAAAAATTCAACATGGTTTCATGATCACGATAGTCAAGCGCCTGACCACCGTCATAATTAATATAAATTGGAAGGACTTCGATATTGTGTTGTTGAATAAACTTTGCGGGTAAATCACAGGTTGAGTCAACCGCGATACAAGTTCTTGATGACATAGTTTCTTCTCCATGAATGATCCTCGTCCAAGCGATCTAAGTGTGTGTTAGTCGTGTTCACCATCCATGGCAAGATGTTACTCATGCCATTATTGACGCTTGGGCACACTGGCGACAGTCAGTAATTCCCGAAATTTTTGTGAGGTAGTGTTAGTGCTGCGTGTGAGATATGTCGCACGCACCGGAGGAAAATTGGAAGATGTGGCTAACCGGCGAGAGGTAATACGAGTTTAAATTGGGCTCCGCCAAGTGCGGATTTAGATACGACTAGTGTTCCGTCGTAGCTATGAACTATATCGGCCGCAACAGCGAGACCAATTCCTTGCCCTGGAAGTGAGGTGTCGAGGCGATGGCCTCGCTCTAAAATTCGTGTTTGTTGTGCTTCAGGTACACCGGGGCCGTCATCCGATATTTTGACAACCAGTTGATGGTTTTGAATTTCGCTTTGTATCATCACTTTCGAACCGCCATATTTGAAAGCGTTTTCGGTGATGTTTCCCATGACTTCCATGAGATCTTGCTCGTCGCCACCAAAGATAGAATGAGGAGCGAGGTCGACAGTTACGCTGACATGTTTGTTGGCATAAACTTTTTGTAGTGCGGCGAGAAGACGTTGAACAATAGGTTCGAGATCGGCGCGTTGATGACTTCCTCGCTGCTGACTCGAAACCGCTCGTTGTAACTGATAGGAAACCACCTGATTCATGCGCGCCACTTGGTCAGCAGCAAGTTGCTGCAACTCCTCGTCAGCAGAAGCCTGACTTAATTTTGCTTGCATAACAGCAAGCGGCGTCTTAAGGCTATGAGCTAGGTCGCTCAGACTATTGCGATAACGCTGACGCAAGGCTTGCTCGCGAGCTAACACTTGATTCAGGTTGTCAACAATATCCTGTAATTCGCCGGGGTGGTCACCCTCGATATCTGTGGTGTCTCCGCTTTGCATCGCTTTGAGTGAAATGGCTAATTTTTTTAGTGGCTGTAAACCCCACCGTAAAATAGCGGTTTGCGCGATCAATAATAAAATCCCGACTGCACCCAGCCATTTCCAAAGTTGATTGCGATAGGCATTTTTTTCGTTAATAAAATCTTCACTGTCGTGTACGGCAACGAATCGAAAAGGAACTTCACGGTTCTTGGCAACGACCCAGAAAATATCCGAATAAGCGATAAAGTAATTTTCATTTTCAAATTCAAAAATAATTTCAGCTGGTTGTCTGTCTTGTAGGACGGGAGAAATTTGATCGTATGTCGGTGGCGTTTGTAGCGAGGTGGAGTTCGACTGCCACACCAATTCTTTTTTATCGTTGTAAAGATATGCGTAGAGACCGGAATTGATTCGCTCGAAATCCTTATCTTTGAGTTCTTTCGGCATTATCAGGCGAGGTTGTTCATTTTTTCTGAGTGGTTTATTCGGTAGATCAGCGGCGCTAAAAAGCAAATAGATATTGCGTTGCAAGCGAGCCTTTTCTGCGGTGAGCAAACTGGTTTGAAATGCGCGATCAAGAAAAAAACCAGTTACACCTAAAAATACCGGCAATAGTAATGCGGATGCAAAAAATAAACGTGCTCTAATGGAGTTGAATTTTTTGCTCAACAAAGGAGTTATGTCCGCTATTCTTTATACACATTGAAACGGTAGCCCAGGCCACGCTGGGTGCTGATTAAGTTCAGGCTTCCATCAGGATCCAGTTTTTTACGAAGGCGACCAACAAATACTTCGATAACATTACTATCGCGATCATAATCCTGCGCGTACAAATGTTCAGTTAATTCTGTTTTGGAAATATTTTTTCCAGCGTGTAGAGCGAGGTAGGTCAAGGTGTTGTATTCGAAGCTGGTGAGTTCAACTTCTTGATCATCGCGGTGAACACGACGTGCGCTTGTATCTATTGAGATAGGGCCGTATCGCAACACCGGTGCAGCATGGCCGCTGGCGCGCCTTAACAATGCGTGTAGACGCGCACGCAATTCTTCTGGATGAAAAGGTTTGGTTAGATAATCGTCCGCTCCAGCTTCGAGACCTTCCACCTTATCTTGCCAGTTACCTCGAGCAGTGAGAATGAGGATGGGAAAATTGCGGTCTTTGGCACGCAATTGCTTAATTAATTGTGTGCCATCTAGCAAAGGCAAACCTAGGTCGACAATGGCCAAGTCGTAGTCATATTCGCTACCCAAAAAGAGACCCTCACGGCCATCGGCCGCCGTGTCGCACGCATACTTTTCACTGACGACTATTTGCTCAATTTGCTCGCGTAGGCTTTTTTCATCTTCAACAATCAGTAAGCGCATGATTCGTTCCTTTTATGTAAAGCGAATTATTTTTTAGTGTTTTGGTGTTTTTAGTAATTAAATTCTTTAATCGATATCAGAGATTGAGATTTTCTTAAATCGTATTTTTAATCTGTAGTTTCTTCAATCAGCTCGCCGTTAACCGCGTTTAGATTAATGGTTTTCATTCTGCCATTTTTCTGAAGCAGTTTTACAGCATAGCGTTGATTGCCTTCATCCTGGTATTGGCGCACGTTAATGACTTGGCCATCAGCAAAGGTTTGCGCGCGTTGTGCTGCTTCTGTCGCAGAGATCACCGGCACGTCTGGTTGAGCATCTTCACTGGATTGATCTTCACTGGACTCAGCCTTCGCGGCGTTTTTGGTGTCTGGTGTAATTTTCTTTGAGGACTTTTTACTGCCAAACAAATCTTCCTTCGCTTCAACCAAATGGCCTTTAAAACGAACCAGCTGCGTTTCTAAATAAGATGGTTTTTTTTCAATAGGCGCAGATTTGGTTTCCGAAACTACGGGCGGAATTGTTTGAGCTTGGGCTAGTTCGATGTTTTGATTTTTAGCGGGCGCAGATGTTGTAACAATGCTTTGCGCTTGCGTAGCGTGATCATTGCCCGGTTCGTTGGCAAACAAATCTTTTTTTGCGAAGGCAGCGGGCGCAGTAAAAACCGTGCCCATCACCCAAAGGGATAGCAAGAGTTTTAGCAATGATTTTTGGGAAGCATACATAGTGTCTCCTCACAACCCCTTCGACCCACCGACCCAGAATGTGGTGTCGGTAAAATCTTTATCTGAGCCAAGTGGCTATTAACTGTAGTAACACAGGCGACTTTGCGGAACACTATCGCTAATCTGACTCAAAAAACTCAATGAGTACATTCGTTGATTACATTATCAATAATCATCTCATCGAACTGCAAGATCGATAGCGATCCGGTCGCCAGGGTGACGGTCAGTTTGCGTTTGGTAAATTCGGCCCTGATAACTATAACTTACATCGTAACCTATGATGCGCTGCTCATATTCGGTGCGATATTCGGTTCGACATACTTCTTCGTCACGATAACGTACTGTGCGGCCGCCTTTGCTGGCATCATTGCCAATTGACGCACCGATTAAGCCACCTACTGCGGTAGCTGAGCCGCGACCATTTCCTATTTCATGTCCAATCGCAGCACCTACAAGTCCACCTACTACCGTGCCTGCAAAAGAGTCCCCGCCGCGACGACGTTCTTCAGTTGCCACTGTTCTTACACCGCAACGCTCACGAGGTACATCTACCGCAACTTGACGGTAAATGGGACGAGCGTCAACTACGCGACCATAATCTTCATAGCTGCGCGACCCATAATCAGAACCGTAAACCGCATACACATAGGTATCGTTGTGGTGGCGATGATGGTGATGTCGATGGCCATGGTCTGCAAAGGCATAACCCGCAAACATACTCATGCTGATGGCAAGGATACTGCGAACAAACAGAGGACTTTTCATGGCGATCTTCCTGTTAAGGGTTTCTGGCAACGAATCTCAAAGTGATTAATACGTTAAGTCATCTCAAATCAACACTCAGTTGCAGAATATGTCTTTGAAGCTGAATAGCTGCTGAAATGCTGTCGGACTTTTTCCGCACTTGGCACTATAAATAACTCAGGTGAGCCCCAAAACACTGAATTAATCAGGGTATAATCGCCGCCTTATTTTGCTTTTAAGAATTGAGTTGTAAGTTATGGCAGAAGCAGTAAACGTAAAAGAGTACATGGCTGAACTTGGGCGCAACGCTCGCCAAGCGTCTCGCGCTATCGCCGCCGCATCCACGGGTGTTAAAAATAAAGCGCTGCTGGCGATTGCTGACTCTTTGGATCGTAATCGCATTACTTTAGTTGCGGAGAATCAAAAAGATTTGGCGGCTGCAAAGGCTAATGGTCTTGAGCCAGCTATGATCGATCGTCTAGCGGTAAAGCCGGCGACTATCGACGCTATGATCGAAGGCCTACGTCAAGTGGCTGCTTTGCCTGATCCTTGCGGTGCCATTACTGATATGACTTATCGTCCTACCGGAATCCAAATTGGCAAGATGCGCGTTCCGCTTGGCGTGGTTGGTATTATTTATGAGTCGCGTCCAAACGTAACAATTGATGCGGCAAGCCTCTGCCTGAAATCCGGAAACGCGGCGATTTTACGTGGCGGTAGTGAATCTATTAATTCAAATCGCGCGATTGCAGCTTGTCTGGCTGAGGGCTTGAAGGTAGCAGGCTTGCCTGCTCATGTTGTGCAGATTATAGCGACGACTGATCGTGCGGCCGTGGGCGAATTGATCACCATGCCACAATATGTTGACGTGATCGTACCGCGTGGCGGCAAGAGTTTGATTGAGCGCATAAGTAAAGATGCCAAGGTGCCAGTAATTAAACATCTTGATGGCATATGCCACGTATTTATCGACAGTAAAGCTGACCTTAATAAGGCATTTGATATTGCGCTCAACGCCAAAACCCATCGCTATGGAGTCTGTAACGCGATGGAAACTTTGCTGGTTGATGAACAAGTTGCCGCCGAAATTCTTCCACGACTCGCTGCCGCTTACGTTGAAAAAGGTGTTGAGCTGCGTGGGGATGAAAAAACTCGCGCAATCATTTCCGCCAACGAAGCTACAGAAGAAGATTGGGCGACTGAATATCTTGCTCCGATTTTGTCGATCAAAATCGTTTCTGGTTTAGACGAAGCGATTGATCACATCACGCGTTTCAGTTCGCAGCATACCGATGCAATCGTCACTGAGGATTTTACCCGGGCGCGTCGCTTCATCACTGAAGTGGATTCCGCTTCCGTTATGGTGAATGCTTCCACACGTTTTGCGGATGGTTTTGAATACGGTTTGGGTGCAGAAATTGGTATTTCTACCGACAAAATCCACGCGCGCGGACCGGTTGGTTTGGAAGGTTTGACCTCGCAAAAATGGGTTGTATTTGGCGATGGGCATGTGCGTCAGTAATCTTAAAAAGAGATGAAGCCATGGCGTTGAATGTGGGAATTTATCTTTACGATAATGCAGAGGTGCTGGATTTTGCTGGCCCGTTTGAAGTTTTCAGCACCGCCAATAGACTTCATTCTGAACCTGCGTTTCATGTTTTTTTAATCGGCGAGACGGGAGCGACTATTGAAGCTCGCGGCGGTTTTCAGGTAATTCCGGCTTACAGTTTTAATAATCATCCACCCATTGATGTGTTGATTGTTGTTGGTGGCGTCCACACGGCGGAATTGCTGAAGCCTAATGTGTTGCGATGGATCGGGGCTAATACGGAAAGCGCAAAGTTAGTTGCTTCGGTATGCACGGGCGTATTTTTGTTAGCAACGGCCGGTGTAATACAGAGCGAAACGGTTACGACTCATTGGGAGGACATTCCAGATTTGCGACGGGATTTTCCAAATCTACATATAAAAGAAAATACTCCGTGGGTAGACCAGGATCGCGTAGTCACTTCGGCCGGTATTTCTGCCGGAATTGGAATGAGCTTGCACTTGGTGAGTCGTTTGGTCTCGCAGGACTTGGCGATACGTACGGCGCGCCAAATGGAATTTGATTGGCAACTATCATGAGTACGCGAAAAAAAATCGGAATTTTTGGCGGCACTTTTGATCCCATTCACATGGGACATTTACGCATGGCGCTTGAGTTGAAGCAGCGGTTGAAGTTAGATGAAATGCGATTGCTTCCAGCCCATCAGCCACCGCATCGCGATGCGCCAAAGGTAAGTAGCACTCAGCGTGCCGAAATGTTGCGTATAGCGCTGAAGGATTGCCCGGATCTACGCTTGGATGAGCGCGAGTTGCAACGCAATAAGCCGTCCTACACTTACGACACTTTGCAAGAGCTTCGCAAGGAGTTCGTTGATGATGTCAGTTTGGCGTTGTGTATGGGAGCTGATGCGTTTGCAAATTTGCCCAAGTGGTATCGCTGGAGTGAGTTAATCGAGCTTGCGCACATAGTGGTTATTGCGCGCCCTGGTTGGGATATTCCTGTCGCTGGTGAAGCTCGTGATTTCCTTGATCAACATTTGAATACATCCGAAAGTTTGGATAGCGAGCCGTCGGGCTCGGTAGTGTTCCAGTCTCTGAGTTTATTGCCGATTTCTGCAACAGGAATTCGCGAGCTAATTCAGACTGGAGAGTCGGCCCAATTTTTAATGCCGGATGCGGTGTGGAGTTATATCTGTACGCATAGTTTGTATCGATAAGTCACTGATACCCTTAAGTGATACGATTGTTTTATTAACGCGGCTTTCGTTAATTTTAATGTCATGCTTTTTTATTTTTTAAAACCTATAGGTAAATGAATGTCTGATTTAAACAACGCCATTATCGAAGCTCTTGAAGATCTCAAGGGCAAAAATATCGTGACGCTCGATGTGCGCGAATTAACTGACGTAATGGATACGCTCATTATTGCAAGTGGTACATCGAGTCGCCACACACGCTCGCTGGCGGAAAATTTGGTGGAAGAAACCAAAAAGAAAGGGTTTCGCGCCATGGGTGTGGAAGGTTTGGATAGCGGCGACTGGGTGCTTGTTGATTATGTGGACACAGTAGTACACGTCATGCAGGAAGACACTCGTGCTTACTATGAGTTGGAGAAGTTGTGGTCGATGAAGCCAGCTAATCGCACAGAATAGATAATCTGCTTTACTCGACGATACGGCGTTAAAAATGATTTTAAAATACTCATTTATTATTCATAAACTCTGCTTTTGTGTTTCGCAGCTTTATCAAGTCAATCATTTTTGCCTTGTCTCACCATCGTCAGTAACGATTATTGGGCCCATGTTAGGTTTAAAGCTTTGAAAATTCGAATCATAGCTGTCGGTACAAAAATGCCGGATTGGGTGGAGGCGGGTTACGCGGAATACGCCAAGCGTATGCCGCGCGATCTTGTAGTGGAAATGGTGGAATTGCCGCTTGCACAGCGCACCAAAAGTTCCGACATTGCTAAAGCCATGGAAAAAGAAGGTGAAGCAATTCTCGCCAGTGTTGGAAAGGGCGAACAAATTATCGCATTGGAGGTCAGAGGCAAGCCTTGGACAACCGAACAGCTAGCCGAAAATTTGGCAAGTTGGAAAATGAGCGGTTTTAATTATTGTTTATTGATTGGTGGGCCCGATGGTTTGGCGCCGGAGGTATCGGCACTTGCGACTCTTAAGTGGTCCTTGTCACCCTTGACGCTGCCGCACCCGCTAGTCCGTATTTTGGTTATCGAACAGTTGTATCGCGCTTGTACTATTTTGCAAAATCATCCATACCATAAATAGCCACAAACAAATCACATAAAAAATCGTGCATAAAATAAATGTTTTGCTAAAAATTGTTTTATTACGATCAATAAATAGCTGAAAATAATCACAGCAAAAATTTATCCTTGAGTTAGTCCCTCCATGTTTGAAAGCCACCATTTTAAAGATCACCAGAAAGAAGCGCGGATATTCAAATTCCGTCTGGCGATCATGGTTTCAATAATGGTGTGTTTGTTTTGCGTATTGCTTTACCGCTATTACAGTTTGCAAATCGTTAATTATCTTGAGTATGCAACCCAATCTGAACACAACCGCGTTCACGTAGAGCCCATTGCCCCTACCCGTGGAATTATTTACGACCGTAATGGTGAAGTGCTGGCGGACAACCGTCCGAGTTTTACCTTGTCGTTGGTAGTGAATAAAAGTATGGATCTGGACGCGACAATCAATCTCTTGCGCACCTTGATCGACATAACGCCTGCGGATCTGGAAAAATTTTACAAACTTAAAAAGCAGCGCATTCACCCGCTTGAACCTATACCGCTGCGGTACCGCTTAACGGAAGAGGAAATTGCGCGTTTAGCGGTTAACGAATTTCGCCTTGAGGGCGCGCAGGTGGATGCAGAATTGGTTCGCTATTATCCCTACGCCGAATTATTTGCACATACTATTGGTTACGTAAGCCGCATCAGCGAATCGGATTTGGAAAAATTTGATGAAGAACAAATTCGTCGTTATAGCGGCACGCACTCTATCGGTAAGAGCGGCATTGAAAGCAGTTACGAAAATGTTTTATTGGGTGAGGTAGGAAGTAAAAACGTAGAGACGAACGCGCGTGGTCGTGAAATTCGAGTGTTGGATAAAATTGACCCTACACCCGGCAAAAACGTCACTATGACCATTGATTATAAAATGCAAAAGCAAGCTGCAGATACTTTGGCCGGGCGGCGTGGTTCAGTAGTAGCGATTGAGGTAAAAACCGGCGCGGTATTAACTGCAGTGAGCAACCCGGGATTTGACCCGAATTTATTTGTAACGGGGATTAGTTTTAACGATTACAAATCCTTGAGTGAATCGCCGGATACACCGCTTATTAATCGTTTTGTTCAGGGTCAGTTTCCTTCAGGTTCTACGATTAAGCCAATGATGGGGCTAGCTGGTTTGCACCTTGGGTTTACCGACGTCAATCGCACCATTAGCGACCCCGGTTTCTATACCTTGGCGGGCAGTTCTCACCGCTATCGCGACTGGACTCTTTCGGTGTTTGGTAGAGGCCACGGTAGCGTAAATCTTAAGAAAGCAATTGCGGAATCCTGTGATACCTATTTTTACGATTTGGCATGGCGTATGGGTGTAGACAACATTCATCCCTTTGGTCAGCACTTTGGATTAGGCATACGCACGGGTATTGATATTCCCAATGAGCGAGCGGGAATTTGGGGCTCGCGCGAATGGAAGCGTACAAAGTTAAAGCAGCCATGGTATCCCGGTGATAACGTGAGTATGGGGATCGGGCAGGGCTATGTATCGGTCACGCCTTTGCAATTGGGCGTAATGATGGCAACCATTGCTAGCCGCGGTGATCGTTTTCGTCCGCGACTCGTGAAAGCGGTAGATGAAGTCGAGACTGCTCCAATCCTTGAAGATCATATCGAGATCAAAAAAGAGTACTGGGATGCAGTGTTCGAAGGTATGGAAGAGGCCGTTTACGGCAGCGGCGGTACATTGACCCGATACAAGCTTGGGCTGGGTGCGGATTACCGTATCGCAGCCAAGTCCGGTACGGCTCAGGTCGTGAAGATTGCCCAGGATGCCAAGTACAAGATAGGTACTTTGAAAGAGAGTCAGCGTGACCACGTATTATTTGTGGGTTTTGCACCAGCGGATGACCCAAAGATTGCGATCGCGATCATCTTGGAAAACGATGACCACCTTAAATCGTCTGAAAACCCCAGTTTATTAGCGCGTAGATTATTTGACGGTTACTTGCGAAATATTTATGTAGGAACCGGGCCAGTGTATGGCTTTCCGGTGCCTAAAGACGCGGCGGCTGTAGCGGCGCCACCTGCGCCCTTTGTTAATGAAACACCGGATCTGGATGTCGATGATGTTAAACCGACGCCATCATCGGAATCGCCTAGCAGGTAATGTGAATGAACCAGATCAAGCAGGCTAACGCTAATGGGTAGCCAGGATTTTCTAAGACGCATGCCAAAAAGCGGGATTGGGCTACGTCGTGCCGAGCGAATAGCCCAGCGTCTGCATATTGATTTCGTATTGCTGTTTTTGCTGGTAGGTATTGCCAGTTTTGGCATGGTTGTTCTTTACAGTGCAAGCAGTAGCAGCATGTTGGCCATCCAAAAGCAGGGCAGTTTTTTCGCAATCGCGTTCATTGCCATGTTCATTATTGCCCAGGTTCCGGTTGACCTTATGCGTCGATTGGCACCCTGGCTCTATGGTCTGGGTGTTGTATTGCTGATTTTGGTGCTGCTTATCGGCATAGGCGCCAAAGGTGCGCAGCGTTGGTTAGGTGTAGGAGGTATTCGTTTTCAGCCCTCCGAAATTATGAAGTTGGCCATGCCTATTACTATTGCCGCGTTTTTGAGCCGTCAATATCTACCACCACGCCTTCTTCACATATTGATTACCTTGGTGCTTATTGCTGTTCCCACCGCGCTTATCATTAAACAACCGGATTTGGGAACCGCCATTCTGGTGCTTGTTTCGGGTATGGTAGTGTTGTTTTACGCGGGTTTGCAGTGGTGGTACATTGCCCTTGCAATGGTTGGATTCGGCGCAAGCTTATGGCCCGTTTGGCATTACATGCTGCATGACTATCAGCAGAAGCGGATCTTGATGTTGCTGAACCCGGAAAGCGACCCCCTTGGTGCGGGCTGGAATATTATCCAATCCAAAACTGCAATAGGTTCAGGTGGTTTGCATGGTAAGGGATGGCTGGAGGGAACCCAATCGCGATTAGACTTTCTACCGGAAGGGCATACTGATTTTATTATTGCGGTTATGTCAGAAGAATTCGGGTTGTTGGGCGTGGTGTTATTGATCATTGCTTACATCATGGTGATCGCGCGCGGTATGTATATCGCCATCAATGCGCAGGACAACTTCGGTCGGCTTCTGGCGGCCAGTATTTCAACCACCTTTTTCGTGTATGTCTTTGTGAATATGGGTATGGTGGCAGGAATGTTGCCGGTAGTCGGTGTGCCACTCCCATTTATCAGCCAAGGGGGAACTGCGATAGTCGCCCTAATGTCTGGTTTTGGAATTTTAATGGCTATAGCCACAGAGCAAAAACGGGTAATGTCCCCGCAAAAATGAGATCAAGATTGTGCATCTAAAAAATTCGTTTTCAATTTCCGTCTTCAAGCGAACAGCGCGTCTTGCCAGTTTTGCTTGCCTGCCACTTTTGGTCGGCTCAGCTGTCTGTAGCGCTGACTATTCCCAGCATCCAGAAGCCAAGAAGTTTATTAGCGAGATGGTTGCTAAAAATGGTTTTTCCCGCACGGAGCTGGTGGGATGGCTGGAAAAAGCGGAAAAAAAGCAGTCAATTATTGATGCTATTTCCCGCCCGGCAGAGCAGTCCAAAACTTGGAAAGAATATCGCCCTATTTTTATGGTGCCCACGCGTATCGAGGGTGGCGTGAAATTCTGGCGAGAGAACCGTTCTGAGCTTGAGCGCGCTGAAGCGCAGTTTGGTGTACCTGCAGAAGTTATCGTGGCCATCATTGGTGTGGAAACGGGTTATGGCAAAAATATGGGCGGCTACAATGTTTTGGACGCCCTAACAACACTGGCCTTTGATTATCCGGCGCGGGCACCTTTCTTTCGTTCGGAGCTGGAAAATTACTTCCTGTTAACGCGCGAGCAAAAACACAGCCCTCTTGATTTCAAAGGCTCTTATGCAGGCGCTATGGGTTATGGGCAGTTTATGCCTTCCAGCTATCGTAAATGGGCAGTAGATTTCAGCGGCGATGGATTTACGGATATTTGGAAAACACCGTCTGACGCAATTGGCAGTGTGGCTAATTATTTTAAAGAACACGGTTGGAAAACCGGTGAGCCGGTAACCGTAGAGGCGCACGCCTCGGACAATATGAAAAGCGAACAACTCAATAGCATAGTCCCACCCAATCAAACGGTAGATCAATGGCGTGAGCAGGGAATCAATCCTATTTCCTGGTTGCCGCCGACTACGCGAGTTATCGCATTCCAGTTTGAAGGTGTGAATGGTCCTGAGTATTGGTTTGGTTTGCAAAATTTCTACACCATCACACGTTACAATCGCAGCCCGATGTACGCCATGGCAGTCTATCAATTGAGTCAATCAATTAAAGTTGAAATGGGGAAAATCTAGTGCTGCAAGCAGGGAAATGGCACGGCTTTTTAGTATGTGTGATCGTGATCGGCCTATTGAATGGATGCTCTTCCAGACAGTCCCGGCCGGACGATCCTTCAAGTTCATCGTCATCTTCATCCGATTCAGGTGGCCGTTATCAAGGTAAGGATAAGGATTGGGGGCCGGACAAAGAAATTGATATGTCTCACGTGCCTGATGCGGTGCCACGCTATGAAACGCGCACTATTGCCGGCAACAAAAACCCTTACACAGTGTTAGGACAAACCTACACGCTCATGTCAGATGAGCGTGCATATATTGAGCGGGGCATAGCCTCCTGGTATGGGTTCAAATTTAATGGTGAGCGGACGTCCAACGGTGAACTCTACGACATGTTCGCTATGACCGGTGCTCACAAAACGTTGCCAATTCCGTCCTATGTCCGGGTAACCAATCTCGACAATCGTAAAAGCGTGATTGTGCGCATTAACGATCGTGGCCCATTTCATGAGGGTCGAATCGTTGACTTAAGCTATGCCGCTGCCCAGCGTTTGGGTATTACGCAAATGGGTACGGGAAACGTGGAGGTTGAGATTGTGGTTCCGGATGGCGATCCTCGTCCCCCCTTGAAAAAACGCAAAGCGGGCCTAGCTTCCAAAGAGGCCGGTATAGTTCCCAAAGCTGAAGTGAACGCAACTTCTCCATCAGCAGTGATTCAATCGCAGCTGCCGGAGGGCACGTACCTTCAAATTGCTGCATTCAGTATTGAAGACTCGGCACAAAAATTCGCTGGTAACGTTCGTGGGTCGCTAAGTTATCCCATCATCATCAGCGTGACAGCGCCACCCACCAAGTTATATCGGATTAGGGTGGGTCCGTTTAAGGACGCGCAAAGTATGCAAGCGGCGCGGGAGCAGCTACAAAAAATAGATATTTCCGAAGTTCATGTTGTCTATCAATAAGTACATAGGCAGCGAGCGGTGCTACAATTCAGCCGATTAGACGTTTTGGCTCTTATTTTTAAGTGAAACCCAATTTTTAGTGCTTTATAAAGTGATGTTTTCTATGTTCAGATCAGCTACTTCTTTGATAAAACCTTTGGCAGTTGCGTTAGTTGCGTTAGTTGCGTTAGTTGCGTTAGTTGCAATAAGCCTGGGTGTTTCCGCCGCTAATCCTCCAGCACCCTCACCAACGCCCACGCTTGGTCAGGCAACACCGGCAGCCGCACAACCTCAATCCGCCATTCCCGAAGCTCCGCAATTGGCTGCCACGGGTTACATTTTGA
The DNA here is from genome assembly GCA_004173475.1 of Gammaproteobacteria bacterium. Taxonomy (GTDB): domain Bacteria; phylum Pseudomonadota; class Gammaproteobacteria; order Pseudomonadales; family Cellvibrionaceae; genus Cellvibrio. The sequence continues at coordinate 357,968 of SEBU01000005.1, read as the reverse complement.
TTGATGGCGAAACAGGCGAAACCCTTGCTGACAAAAATGCAGATCAGCGCTTGCCTCCAGCCAGTCTTACCAAAATGATGTCCAGTTATTTGGTCATCGACGAATTGGTGCGCGGTCGCATCAACGAAACCAATATGGTTAACATCAGCGTCAAAGCCTGGAAGATGGAAGGCTCGCGCATGTATGTGAAGGAGGGGACTCAAGTTTCCGTCATTGATTTATTGCGTGGCGAGATTATCCAATCTGGTAATGATGCGACTGTTGCGCTGGCGGAATACGTTGGCAGCACCGAAGATGCCTTCGTGGACATGATGAACAAAAAGGCCGTGGAACTCGGAATGAAATCCACCCATTTCCAGAACGCTGCTGGCCTTCCCGCACCTGACCACTACACAACAGCTCGCGATTTGGCGACCTTGGCGCGCGCGGTAATTTACAACCATCCGCAGCACTATCCGCTTTATGCGGAGAAAGAGTTTAAGTACAACAACATTCGTCAGCCCAACCGCAACCGTCTGCTGTTTCTTGACCCAACCGTCGATGGTTTGAAAACGGGTCATACAGAGGAAGCGGGATATTGTTTGGTTGCATCCGCAAAACGTGAGGGCACACGTTTGATCGCGGTAGTGCTGGGTACCAAGAGTGAAAATGCCAGAGCAGAGGAAACCCAAAAATTGCTCTCTTATGGTTTCCGCTATTTCGAAACTGTTGGCTTATACAAAGCTAATACAGAGGTAACTAAAACTCGAGTATGGTCTGGTAAGTTGCCTGAAGTAGTGTTGGGTCTGCCAAAAGATATACGCATGTCCCTACCTAAGGGACGTGTCAACGATATCAAAGCCAACGTTCATGTTAATGAAACCATTAAGGCGCCGATTACTGCAGGTCAGGAGCTCGGTAGTTTGACAATTGAGCTGGATGGAAAAATCATCAATACCCAGCCATTGGTTGCGCTTCAGCCTGTTGAAGAGGCGAGCTTCTTTGCGCGCATGTGGGATAAGATCAAACTCTTTTTCCGCGGGTTGTTTAGTTAATCCTGTCGTACCCGGGGCATACAGCTATGCCCCGTTTTGTTTTGGAGAAGCGAATGACAGAACAAAAACCGCCTAAAATTGAATTCCCCTGTGAGAACTACCCCATCAAAGTTTTGGGCGATGCCGATGCTGAGATGCATACGCTGGTAATCGAAGTCATGGAGCGTCACGCGCCGGGTTTTGATCAGGCTCGCATTACCGTAAATGAGTCCAGCAAAGGTCGCTTCCAATCGGTGACTGTGTGGATTACCGCTACAGGTATTGAACAATTAACTGCCATTCACGACGATCTGCGCATCAGCAAAAAAATTCGCATGGTGATGTAATTGTCTGCATCGCCAGCTCTCTCCACCCCTCGCGTTTTGGAAGTTTATGACCTTGGCTTGCAGCCTTACGAACACGTTTGGGCCGCTATGGGTGAGTTCACGAACAATCGCTCGACCGATTCAGTAGATCAATTGTGGCTGGTTGAACATCCTTCGGTTTTTACTCAGGGGCAGGCTGGAAAGGTTGAACATTTACTTATGCCGGGTGATATTCCGGTAATCCAATCAGATAGAGGCGGGCAGGTAACTTATCACGGCCCCGGTCAGTTAGTTGCTTATCCTTTATTGGATTTGCGCAGGTTAAAAATGGGGGTGCGCGATTTGGTGACGGCAATCGAGCAAACGATTGTCGCGACCTTGGCTCATTATCAAATCGAAGCTTTTCCAAAACTTGATGCACCGGGAGTTTATGTAAACTCAAACGGACGCGAGGATAAAATCGCTTCGCTTGGTCTACGTGTGCGTCGAGGTTGTAGCTTCCATGGCTTGGCTCTAAATGTGGCCATGGATTTATCACCATTTTTACGAATTAATCCCTGTGGTTATCAGGGCTTGGAAATGACGCAGATGCAAAACCTAATGACCGCATCACCCGATCTTGCAAATGTTAAAGAGGAACTTGTTAAGCAATTTGCGCAGAAATTGGGTTATGAAACCTGTACAATGCGCGCCAGTTAATCTGGTGGGGTCGTCGGCTAAGCTATTGCAAGACACGCCGTGAACCCATCCTTGGGGGCTCATCGTCGACATCCATGTCTCCGATGGTCTCGCAACACCTTAGCCGACTCCTTCTGTGCCTCTTCAAGGGCGAAAAAGCAAAGAGCTTCTTATGTCTGATCTACCCATCGTTTCAATCCCGGAACTGCAACCGGTCAAGCGTACCGAGCGTCACAAGCGGGGCGAAAAGCTTCGCGATGCTGACAAAGTTGAGCGTATTCCGGTAAAAGTGATCGCTAGCGACCGTGATGAAATTCCGCGTAAGCCAGACTGGATTCGTGTGCGTATTCCCGCATCGCCGGAAGTGGATCGTATTAAAAGTATTCTGCGCAAAAACAAACTTTCCTCGGTATGTGAAGAAGCCAATTGCCCGAACCTGGGTGAGTGTTTTAGCGGTGGCACTGCAACTTTTATGATCATGGGCGACATCTGTACTCGTCGGTGCCCGTTCTGCGATGTTGGCCACGGCAAACCTAATCCGCTTGATGAGCAAGAGCCACGCAAACTCGCTGAAGCTATTGCCGAAATGCGTTTGAAATATGTCGTAATTACCTCGGTAGATCGCGACGATTTGAGAGATGGCGGCGCCCAACATTTTGCGGATTGTATTCGCGAAGCGCGCGAGCTAAGCCCTAAATTACAAGTCGAAGTTTTGGTGCCGGATTTCCGTGGTCGTATGGAAATTGCCTTAGACATTTTGGAAAAAGAAGCGCCAGATGTTTTCAATCACAATATGGAAACCGTCTCGCGTTTGTATCTCCAGGCGCGACCCGGTGCGAATTACAAATGGTCGCTGGAATTACTCAAACAATATAAAGCACGCCGTACGGATGTTTTAACAAAATCCGGTTTAATGGTGGGGCTTGGTGAAACCAAAGAAGAAATTATCGAAGTGATGCAGCACATGCGCGATCACGATATAGATATGTTAACCATCGGCCAGTATTTGCAGCCCTCAAAAGATCACTTGCCTGTTGCCCGTTACGTGCATCCGGACGAATTTGCCGAGTACACGAAACTTGCTGAAGAGATGGGCTTTAAACACGCGGCCTGTGGTCCGTTAGTACGGTCTTCGTATCACGCTGATAAACAGGCCCATGGGGAAGATGTAAAATGGTTTGGGGATGTAAAAAACGCCTAAATAAAAATCGTAAAAGGAATTTTTTGCTTGATTCAAGTTCATATTAATGAACCCCGAATTTTCAGCCATTCAGCTGCAAATGTAAAAACCAAAATACGCTTCTGGGGCTAAACTTTGGAAGCGTATTTTTTTATGGTTAATCCTTTGTGATAAAAAATTCAGACCTAAAAATTCAGCTCCTTGAACATTTGCCTGAGCACTTTGCACAGGTAGCAGCGTGGCATCATCAGGAGTGTGAACGTCAGGGCTTACAATCTACCATTGCAACACGTCAACAGCGGTTGCTATCACACGTGCAACACAATGCAATTCCCAAGACTATTATTGCTCTCAAGGGCAAAAAACTTTTGGGTTGTGTAAGCCTGGTTAATTACCGTTATCAAACTGATAATAGCGTTTTAATTCCGGTTAACTCAGCGCCTATATGGTTGAGTAACTTGTTTGTAGTAGATGAAAAACGCCACCAGGGTTTGGGCAATCTTTTAATCGAAGCTGCAAAAAAATATGCGCTAGATTTTGGTGCCATTGAATTGTGGTTATCTGCTGCGGAATTTACGGATTACTATCAAAGACGCGGTTGGGAGATTGTACGAAAAACCCGTTTGGGTGGCAGGCAAGTGAATGTAATGCGAGTCGATCTTGGAAATACCGGTCAAAAAGTGGCTATAAATGCGTGAGAGATGTGTTTACGTTAATCAAATTTTTTTAAAAATCTAAAAATCTAAAAATCTAAAAATCTAAAAATCCGCTAAAACATCGACATCGTTTCTGTTAATCCGTTATTCACTGCCCCCTCAAGTTTCAATAAAGCTTTTTTAACCGGAAGCCCGCCCGCGTAGCCAGTGAGCTCTCCATTGCTACCTATTACACGATGACAGGGAATCAAAATAGATATGGCGTTTGCGCCATTTGCGGCAGCAACAGCTCTTACCGCTTTTTCACTATTTAGCGTTTTCGCCAATTCCAGATAAGAGCAGGTTTTACCGAAGGGTATATTAATAAGTGCATTCCAAACTTGTTTTTGGAAATCTGTACCTACCGTCAATAAAGGGATATCAAATTGTTTCCTGTTGCCCGCTAGATACTCGTTCAACTGATAACGGGTAAGTTGAAGAAGATCATTGTCCTGTTCTAAAAAGTCGGCGTTAAGTCCGCGTTTAAGCCGGCTATCAACAGCGTCGCGTCGCGCCCGATACCGGTAATCCAACATACACAATTTTTCTCCAAACGATCCCAAAATAAATTCGGCGTGTTTGGTTTTATAAAATTGTATGTTGATCAACTGCACCGACGCGACACCGTCTCTTAAGTGTGTGGAATTAGTTGATTCGCGACACTATTTTATCAGCCAGATTTTCTATTTGAGCGGTAGAGGTTCCGCCAAAAATTCCTTCACTAAATTTTGCGGAAGTGCCAAATTCTGCCTTACGAATACTTTTACCCGTTGCTATATCTGTCACTGTCAGCTTCGCGCCTAATTTGGCTCTTTCTGGGGTAGCGGCTGCGGGGAATGGTTGCGGAGTAGTTCCTATGTAGTTAAATTCACTGATTACTATATTCGCCTCCAAACCATTAGCTGGTTTTTGAGTAGTAATAATATTTGTCCGACGCATTTTTACACGTAATTTTTTAATGATAGTTTCGCTTAACTCTTTTTCTGCGTTCAAATAAGCTCCATCGGCATTCACGCTTGGCTCATGCGTAATTTTTAAATAAAGCGTTTTTATTTCGGTTTTTTTAACAGAGGGCGCAGCTGCTTCCGTTTGTTCTGTCTGTGTTTGCTGAGTTTGTGTCTGCTTGGTTTTATTTGCACAACCGGTAAATGCCAAAAGAGTCGTAAGAGTTATCAAAAGTGTTAGTGTTTTCATAAAGGACATCCTTAGTTATTAAAATTAATTGATTAGAATTTATACACAACGACCGGATTAACCAAACCCTGGTGTTGAAAGTTTATATGCAGCAAATCGTTAGCTTCAGTTAAGCAACCCTCGTAATTAAAATTTTACGCGATTATTTGCTAGAGAATCTCAACCACAAAAAGCCGAGTGCTCCAGCGGCTAATGATGCAAGCAACACCGAAATCTTGGATGCTGCGATAAGGGCATCATCTCCAGCAAAAGCCAGATTAGTAATGAATATAGACATAGTGAATCCAATTCCGCCCAATAAACCGGCACCGAGAATATGCTTCCAATTTAGCTCTACGGGTAATTTACAAATACCCAAGGCGATCGCAATTAAGCAAAAAAGCATAATCCCTAAAGGTTTGCCAAGAATTAGTCCGAGCATTATTCCCAAGCTGTTTATATCTGTTAAATGCTGTACCCAATCTGAACCAATAATGATGCCCGTGTTTGCTAAAGCGAAGATCGGTAAAATTAAAAAGGCCGCAGGTTTATGAAGGATATGTTCAAGCCTGTGAGATGGAGATTCTGCATCATCAACCCTTGATGAAAACGGTATGGCGAAAGCGAGTAGTACGCCGGCGATGGTTGCATGAACACCGGACTGCAGCATGCAAAACCACATGAGCACTCCTCCCACCAAGTAAGGCGTGAGTGCCATTACTCGAAAAATACGGTTCAAGCTTATTAAAAATAAAAATATGAGAATGGCGGCTATTAAATACAGAACCGAAATTTTTGTTGTGTAAAAAATTGCTATAACAATAATTGCTCCCAAGTCGTCCATCACGGCGAGGGCGGTGAGAAATACTTTTAGGGACAAGGGAATTCTGCTGCCAAGTAACGCCAATACGCCCAGTGCAAAAGCAATGTCAGTTGCCATGGGAATTCCAATTCCCGCTTGGGTCGGAGTATTCGCATTAAATAAATAGTGAATTAATGCCGGGCACAGAATACCACCTGCGGCGGCCAATATAGGAAGTAAAGCGTTTTTAAAACTTGAGAGCTCGCCATTATAAAGTTCACGCTCAAGCTCAAGCCCGATGAATAAAAAGAAGATGGCCATTAATCCATCATTCACCCAATGTTCAACACTTAGGCCTGCAATATAGGAAGACCAAATGCTTAAGTAATTCGTACCGAACGTGGAGTTCGCAATTGCAAGCGATACTAAAGTACAAACTATAAGTAAAATTCCACTCGACTTTTCAGAATCAAAAAAGTTTTTGAAACTTAAGGAAGCTTTTTCTATAAGCATAATTTTCTCGAGCTTGATTTGAATTAATGTAGTTTTAGACGCGGCCTCAACCATCTATTGATGCGCCCGGCAAACATCACCAAGCCGGTCTTTAAAAAGCCGTAAATAGCCACTTGATGCATACGGTAAAGTGATATGTAAACAAGGCGCGCTAACTTTCCTTCAATAAAAAGCGAGCCCTTACCTAAATTGCCCATAAGGCTTCCAACCGTGGAATAACTGGCGAGATTGACCAGCGATCCGTGGTCAGTATATACGTAGGGTGTTAGGGGACTATTGTTTAGCATCGCGCGTAAGTTTTTATAACAGATGCTTGCCATTTGATGCGCCGATTGAGCGCGCGGTGGAACACGTGAACCGTCGGCAGAAATAAATTGCGCACAATCACCTATGGCAAAAATAGTTTCATCGCGTGTTGTTTGTAAAAATTCATTCACGTGTAGCTGATTAATTTTATTGGTTTCAAGTCCCGCGATATTTCCTACGAAATCAGGTATTTTAATACCGGCAGCCCAAACCATCAAATCTGCCGGAATTAAATTTCCCTCTTTTGTGTACAGACCTTCCGCACTTGCTGAAGTAATCATCGTATTAAGTTTTACGTCAACATTCAGCTTGGTCAGTTCACTATGTGCAGAAGCTGAAATTCGCTCTGGTAGCGCGGGTAAAATACGTGCGCCTGCCTCAACGAGAGTTACCTTTAACTGCGAATTGGTTACTTCATCAAAACCATAATTGTGGATATCCGCAACCGCATGATGCAATTCAGCTGAAAGTTCCACTCCCGTTGCACCGCCACCAACAATTGCAATTCGAACCTCGTTGTCGCGACTGGGTAAACGTTGAATGCGCAATAATTGATTTAACATTTTATTGCGGAATTTGTGAGCTTGAGTTGCACTGTCGAGAAATATGCAATTCTCTTTAATGCCCGGTGTATTAAAGTCATTAGACGTAGAGCCGAGCGCAATAACAAGATAATCGTAATCAATCCGCGTGGAGGGTAAAAACTCGATTCCATCGTCGTCCTGCATAGGGGCTAAAACAACTTGTTTTTTATTTCTATCGATATCAATTAATGTGCCCACACGAAAATAAAAATGATTGTTTATAGCATGACCACGATAGCTCACTGCATCTACACCTTCATCCATAGTGCCGACAGCAATTTCGTGTAAGAGGGGCTTCCATAAGTGGGAGGTGTTGCGATCAATTAACGTAATGTGCGCCAGTTTTTTCTTTCCTAACCGATTGCCAAGTTTTGTAACCAGTTCCAAGCCACCTGCGCCACCGCCTATCACAACTATCTTTTTCATAAGTATGTCCATACTGGAATTGGGTAAAAAAGCGTGCCCGAAAAATTAATATTGTTAAGCGGTTTTAGGATGTCTAAATCTGATAAAAAATTCATCATGTGTTTAAAATGAGATGTTGCACCATACAGATATGTTATTGGTGCGAATAATTACAACCTTTATTGCTCTAAAAAATATCTCGCAAGTGGTCGCTCAATGAATCTGTAAGTATTTTGCTTAATCGCTTCGGAAAATTTTGCGTGTGCTTGAGCAGTATTACCTGCTTGAAGATCTTTATATCCGGAATAAAAGTAATACTCTGTCTTTTCGCAGGACGTGTAAGCGACTTTTTTCAGGTCCTCGGCAGTTGAGCGTTCGGTCCAAAAATTGAGTAGGGATTTTTCCCAAGGAGTATTAGTCACGACTTTATAGTCTGGTAAAGAAATTTCGGCCTTACTATGTTGGGCTATTAAATCGCGCTTAATTAAGTCATAAACGGTAAATTTATCTCGATCTTTAATGTAAGCATTAAATCCATTCAATGCGTTTTTCCAGTCGCCCATGTTCATATAAATTTCATGGTATCCAGCACGTTCGGCGTTATAACCTTCGGTTTTCGCTTGCTCCAGAAATGTTAATGCTTGAGTTTGATAACCGAGCATTGAAAGATTCTGCGCGTAAAGACCCAGTGCTTCGGCAGAAGATTTAATATCGAGTGCGATTTTTGCTTCGCTTAAGCCTAATTGATTTCGATTTTGATCAAGGAAGGATTCCGACAAAGCCACGTGAAGCACCTGATCGTCGGGTTTAAGTGGAATAGCGAGCTGATAATATTTTGCTGCATTTTCGATATCTGATTTGTGCTCATAGCTACAACCGTTAACTTCGGCCCGTTTTATATAAGTATCGGCGATAGCTTTATAGAGTTCAGCTGAGTTACGGATATTCTCAGCACCCAACTTCAATGTCGCGATTGCCAGGGCGAAATAACGGTCATCGCGGTAGAGCTTTGCTAAATGGATATAAGATGTATCGGCGAGGGGAGACTCTTGAATCGCCTGCAACAAAATATCGCGCAGAGCCTGGATATTTAACGCGCGATCTTTTTCCTGCTGCAAAGCAGTCGCTACAAATTTAGCTAATGATGGTGGATTTGTGGTCGCTTTTGCAGACTCGGGTAGTTGCGTGAAAATAGCTTTCGCATTGTCAAAGGCAGTAGCGTTGTAATTGCGAAGCACGCTTTCATAATAAACATTATAAAGTGCCGACAACACTACGTTATTTCCAGGAAGCTTTGCGAGTACGTCATTTAAATAAATATCGGCAAGTTCAAGCTCCCGTTTATTTTTAGTGCTGATACCGCTTTGCATATGAAGATAGCCAAGACTGTAAAGTGGTTCGGGATTTCCGGGTTCCTGAACGGCGGTCTGTATTAACTTATCAATGGATTGTGTGGCATTTAGTTTTTTTGATTCGTCAAAGTAAATCGCAAATTTATGCGCATTCAAAGAGTTGGGCTGTTGCGTTGCGGTCAGGTTATGTTGTGCGATAGGTTTAACTGCAGACGACGAGGTATCGCAACTTGCCATTGTTAGCACAAGCATTAGCATGAAAATTAACTGGGTTGAACAATGTTTCATGAAACACGTGTCTCTCAGATAAAAGCTTCAGTTTCGGTCGCGATGCAAACCACCAAAAGTTGTCTGTGCTGAAAACAAAGGTATTTGTTTTCTAGATTTTATAGCCAAGCTCTTCAGCTTTTGCGAAAGACTTTTCAGAGTCATTTAATCGGTTGTTGTAACCTTGCGCTAATCCCAACACATAATGGGCTTCTGCACTTTGGGGTTCGTTTTTCACCGCGCGTTGTGCGGCTTCCAAAGCTTTATCATATTCACCTATTTTGATTTGTAATCGAGCCAACTTAATGAGATCGGCTGCCTTGCCGTTTATGGCGGTGGCATCTTTTAGGCTTGCCATGTCTGCAGCGTTACTGTCGTAACGATAAATAATGGTCCAATCATTTGCGTCCAAAAGTTGGTGGACTTGCTCGTAAAAGCGATTATATTCCTGCAGTGTAAAACGATTACCCTTTATGTTGAGACTGATGTCCACAACGTAGTCGCCGTTTTCCTCACGACCTTTCTGGGTGAGTGTAAAAAATTCATTATCAAAATTCTGTCCCTGGCTACTAATGGTCGCCAGGTGATTTGGCGTCGGCCGCGCAAACTTAATATGAGCAGAAATATTATGACCTGGACTGATTTCATAATCCTGCAATCTATCACTGGGCTTATGAATATCGCGAAAATTCGTAAACAAATATATCAACTGGGAAATATTAAAACCGTAGGTTAGGGGCTCCTTTCCGCCGTTCCAGACGTTGTTAAATGTATATTGACCGGTGAGGTTAAAGCTTTGCCACAAATCGTCCGCATTATTGGCAGTGACTTTGGCAACTTCGGCGTTGGAGTAAATCCGGCTTATCATTTCGCGAAAACTTTTGTCGCGCTCGCGTGAATATTGCCACATGCCTCGCAAGCGCTGTTCAAATTCGCCACCTAGCGTTAGTGAAAAATTAGCAGCAACATTTTTGCTGTCGGCTTTGTCGAAGGTTAAATCAAAATGAACAAAATGTTCGCTGGCCGGCAGTTCGGGAATTGTCACTATAGATTGTGTAGCCTCATTCACAACCAACGCGGGTTGGCCTTCCAGGCCCACTGAAAACCCAGGATATAAACCTTTATCGCCACTGGTATCCATCCATATTTCTGCGAGCCCTGGTTGCGCTGGAATATGTACAATCATATGATCGAAATTGACGCTGGTAATTTTCATGTCAGGCAGGCCACGTGAGCGTGTGAGCACGAGGGCGGCATCAGCTTTCAGACCGAGCTTGCGCAGCATGGTAACCGCAAGAATCGTTTGATCTTTACAGTCGCCGTAGCCGTTGGTTAAAACTTCGAATGCATTATGCGGTTCGTAACCGCCGCGCCCCACGTGCGCAAAAACGTAGCGTACTTTTTCCTGGATGGCTTTATAAACAGCCTTCGTCTTTTCTTCGGGTGTCGTTGCAGTTTTGCTTATCGACGTAATTAATTTATCGAGATTTGCATCGCTTATAACATGAGGCTCGGCTAATTGATTGGCCCAGCTCGCTACCTGCTGCCAAGACTCCATCGTGCTGAGTCGCAACTGGGTTGAGCGACGATCAACGCGAGGCATGCTGTCTTGCAACTCAATCTTAGGTAAGTTTTTGCCTTTCCAGGTAAGTATTTGTACTCCGTTCTTTTCCTGAAGCGTGCGTGCAATTTTAAGATTGGTTAAGTCATTTGAATAAACGTTTATTTTTTTCGGTGCTGTTATGCTCACCTCAGTATTGAGCACTGCATCTGAACGCACGCCTTGACCAGCGGCTCGCCCTTCCCACCAGTTCATAGGGAAATTGTCAAACCATTGGTTGGGAATAATTTTTTTTGTGTCTTTAGTGCGGTATTGAAATTCAATGATTGAACCTTTTCGCACATTCGGCAGGGAAAAGAGTAAATCTTTTCTGTCCTGATAAAAATTTTCATCGCTGGGGCTTTGAATTTGTGTGGCGTCCGGCTTGATGGTGTCTATGTCACCTTCCGGGGTGCGTACATTCGCGAACTCAAGTGTAATATCTTCGTAAAAGCTGTTAAAGCTTATGCTGATTTGGCTGTAGTCGCGGACCGCTTCATCACTATTGATATGAATGGCGACGTAGGAAACAGAATTGCTGAAGTAATTTTCATCAATCGTTATCTGCGTATTGCGTGAAATAATTTCAGCGTCAGCATTGAGGTCCGGTTTGTAATTTTTTAAAAGTGCTGTTAAAGGTGGGCCAAGGCGGTCAGCAGTTTTTATATTCACATCTGTCGCTGATTGGGCGAACACGTGAGTAGTGATCGAGAAAACCAAAGCGAAACAAACTGCGAATTTTTTTTTCATGTTACTAAAGAATTTCCTGATTAGGTTATGCTGATCCAATGACCATCAAAAGCGCTTGCGAAAATCGAATCGACAATTTTCATGTTAGCCAATGCATCGCTCAAGGGCGTCGGGACGGCTAGGTTATTAGTAACACTGGCGGTAAATGCGTCGGCCATGTTGCGGTAATGGTCGCTTGGAACTTGCACTATTTCGTCGATTGCACCATCGCGCTTTAAAATAATATGGGTGACAGTGTCTGCGATTGGATTAAACGGAAGCGGAATTAAAATGCTGCCATATTCACCGTGAATCTCTACGTACTGTTCTGCTTCGCTTTTGGTGCTCGCGGTAAAAGTCGCGTTGCCATCAGCAAATTCAAGAATGCCTGATACAAAACAATCCACGTCAAACCCGGCGTAGGGTGTAATTTGGCCTAGAACGCGCAACGGTTCTTCATCGTAAATAAAACGGGCCAGTGAAATACAATAGCAACCTATATCCATGAGCGCGCCGCCGCCCCACTCAGGTATGTTGCGAATATTATCTTGTTCTTGGTTGTTGTACGCAAAATGGGAGTGAATGCTGCGAACCTGGCCCAGGGCGCCTTGTCGCACGAGTTGCTTTGCAGTTTGCCATTGCGGATGAAAGCGGTACATGAAAGCTTCCATCACTTTTAGCTGCGGATATTGCTGCGCAATTTCAATCAGCTTCTCAACATCCGCTGCATTGAGCCCTAGTGGTTTCTCGCATAAAACGTGCTTGCCTGCTTCAAGCGCACGAATTGACCAGGGCACATGTAAATGGTTGGGAAGAGGATTATAAATTGCATCCACGTTCGGATCAGCCAGCAATTCTTCGTAGGATGCGTAGGCGCGTTTAATGCCTAATTCTTTGGCGGCCTTGCTCGCACTTTCCAATGTGCGGGATGCAATCGCAACGACTTCTCCATATAACGATGATTGAATGGCCGGAATTACCTTAGTGCGACCGATGTTGGCGGTACTAAGAACGCCCCAACGTAATTTTTGCATGAGTTATCTCTGAAAATTTATTGCGTTAGGTGACAATTTTTCTCACAAAACGGTTGATGATTCCTGACTTTGAAAATGCTCATCAATAATAGCGCGTGCCTGCTGGCTAACGCGTTCAAAACCAGGTCGAACATTTATTAGATGTACATCAGGTTCGCTTAAGGGATCTTCCATACTGGCAAATTGGCTATCCAATAACGTAGGCGCCATGAAATGACCTTTGCGATTGTTAATGCGATCCTGAATGATTTCCTTGTCTCCATCAAGATATAAAAACACGGTTTTTAGCCCTGCGGAGCGGAGCTCCTCGCGGTGTTTTTGTTTAAGTCCGGAGAAGGCCAAAACTGTGTGTGTTACGTGATTGGCATTATCTTGTAAGCGTTGTTTAATGGCCGCAACCCAAGGTGCGCGGTGAGCATCTGTTAGCGGTGTGCCGGATGCCATTAATGAGCGTGACTCAAGGCTATGAAAATCGTCGCCATCGAGATACTCAAAACTGTAATTATCGGCTAAAACCTTGGCCAGAGTGGATTTTCCGCTTCCTGAAACTCCCATGATTATTGCTAGAAAGGTTGTTGCGTTCGGGTTTGAAACTGTCTTGTTAGAATCCATCAAGGTCTTGCCTGTGCGTCATTATTAGTATTATGAGGTTATCACGGAGACAAATGATAGCGCAATCATTTGTCATGTGTTAGTGTATCCAATGTTAAGCTTTATTTGGTTTTTGGTGCCGTCAGTATGGCATTTCCAGTCCGAGATAAAAATAGTCAATCGGAGATAAGAATAGTGAAAATAGCTAAGCCCGTTTCAGAAAAAAAGTTGACGTTGATTGATGTTGCTGTCGCAGCAGGTGTAAGTGCAATAACGGTATCGAGAGTTATTAACCAACCTGATAAGGTTTCCGAGACCTTGCGCGTGCAGGTTCAAAAAGCGATAGACACGCTTGGGTATATCCCGAATCAGTATGCGAGCTCGCTGGCCTCCTCCAAGTCAAAGGTTATTGGTGTATCTATCCCAACCCTGTCGAACACCGTTTTCACCGACGTATTACGTGGCATCTACGACGTATTAAACAATACGGGCTACAAAGTCTTGTTGGTGGACACGCATTACTCTCCCCTCGAAGAAGAAAAAATGATTCGCACGCTTCTGAGTCAAGCGCCGGAAGCCATGATTATTACGGGCGGTGATCAAACCCGAACCTGTCAAAATTTGCTTCAAAAATCGCGCGTGCCGGTGGTGCAAATAATGGAGTTGCTCCTCGAGCCATTGGATATGAATATAGGCTTTTGTCATTGGCAGGCCGGCTATGACGTCGCCACGCATTTATTGGAAGAAGGCTACAGCCGAATTGGTTTTATCGGCGCGCGTATGGATCCTCGTGTGCAACAGCGTATGCAAGGATTCAAAAAAGCATTGGAAGAAGTGGACAAATTTCAAAAGAATTTTATCGCTACCACGCCTGAGCCCTCGTCTATCGCAGTAGGCGGCGAGTTATTCAAAAGTTTACTTGCGTCTACCAACGGAGTCGTGGATGCGATTTTTTGCGCGAATGATGACCTTGCGCTTGGCGCGCTCTTTGAAAGCCAGCGCATGAATATAAAAGTGCCTGATGATTTAGCGCTATGCGGATTTAACGATATAGAAGCCTCACGTTTTGTGAATCCCTCGTTGACGAGTGTGCAGGTTGGTCGTTATGAGATGGGAATCAAGGCTGCCGAAATGGTGATCAAACGTTTGAATGGGGATACGGAAGGCCCGAAGGTTGTTGATACCGGATATCAAATCAAAAAACGTGAATCAACGAGAAATTAATAAAAATTGATTTCGAGTTTTAAATAATTAAAGTCCAATAATCAAAATAATCATAACGGAGATTTTTACGTGACAACAAAAACAAACGATGATCGTTTGGCTAAACTTAGCTGGCGTGAACGAATTAGTTATGGTTTGGGTGATACTGGTTTTAATTTCTATTGGACAAATCTCTCAGCTTTTTTAATGTTTTTTTATACCGAAGTATTCGGTATTACCGCAGCTGTTGCGGGTTCAATGATGATTATCGTGAAGGTCATTAATGCCTTTACGGATGCAGGTCTCGGTGCTATTGCGGACCGCACGCAAACCCGTTTTGGAAAATATCGCCCGTTTTTAATTTGGGGCGCTATACCGCTTGCCATAGCGGCAGTGTTGCTTTACACCACACCAAATCTTGGGACAGATGGCAAGGCTATCTGGGCCTTTTGCACTTATCTTTTTATGATCACCTGTTACACGGTTGTTAGCATTCCTTACTCAGCACTTTCTGGCGTGATATCGGCGAATCCCGCCGAGCGCGATACTATTAATAGCGCACGTTTTGTTGGAGGTTATTTGGGCGCAGCCCTGGTCACCTGGGGCACGCAAAAGTTAGTTAAATTTCTGGGGCAGGGTGATGACATTTTAGGATGGCAGTTGACCATGGCATTCTGGGGAACTGCGGCATCTATTTTATTTGTGATTACGTTTTTAAACACCCGTGAGCGTGTCACTGCGGTCGCCACGACTCAGCCAAAAATTATGGATGACCTAAAAGATCTTATGTCTAACGTTCCCTGGATTGCTGTGTTTCTTTTGAATTTGATGGTGATGGTTCTGTTGACCTTGCGCACCAGCACAACGCTTTACTACTTTAAATATTACGTAGGTAAACCAGATTTCTCTGCGCAATTTTTACCACTCTTTATGCTTTCCGCAGTTGCAGGTGCTTTTGCAACGCCCTTCTTTATACGTTTTTTTGAGAAGAAAACATTATTGATATTATTGATGATCGCAACGGGATTATTTTCACTGGCGTTTTATTTTGTGCCAGCCGATGGAATCAGTTACATGGTAATACTACAAGTCTGTATAGGTTTTGCATTAGGTATGAAACCTCCTTTAACATTTTCGATGCTCGCAGACTCGGCGGATTATAACGAGTGGAAACATGGTCGCCGTGCCACGGCAATGACATTTGCTGCCGGTGTGTTCTCGCAAAAATTGGGATCAGTATTGGCAACATTAGTTATCACAGGTATTTTTACGGTACTGGGGTATCAGGCTAACCAAACGCAAACGGCGGAATCATTGCACGGCATTGTACTTTTAATGTCAGTTATTCCCGCCGCGCTGGCTTTCTTGTCTGTTGCAGCTTTGTTAATTTACAAGCTGGATAAAAATACCATGATCCAAATTCAATCAGACCTGGATGCTCGAAAGACGCAAATGTAAACAACAAATAAAATCAATTAGCGCTGCTTAATGCAGCGTTTTTTTTAACATTGCTTAGATATTAGGAAAAACCATGTTGCAACCTACACACAACGGTGAGCGTTTCGAATTAACGACTCCCACTGCGATGCCACGTGCCGCTGGATTTTTGTGGAATCAGAAAATGATGATGCAGATGACGTGTCGCGGTTACGCCGTCGCACAATTTATGCAACCGGAACCTGCAAAATATGCCTATGCTCCTAATTTGGAAGCGAAGACATTTATGCAGCCGGAACAGCCCTATTATGCGCATCATCCAGGACGTTTTTTTTATGTTAAGGATGAAGCGAATGGCGATATTTTTTCTGCACCTTACGAGCCGGTTCGCGCATCTCTGGATAAATTTATTTTTTCAGTGGGGAAAAGTGATTTGGCATGGACGCTAGAGCGTGACGGAATTCGTATTGAAATAAGCGTGAGTTTACCTGTAGAAGATGTTGTAGAGTTATGGAGCGTACGGCTTACCAATATTTCTGGCCGCGAAAGAAATATTAGTCTTTATCCGTATTTCCCAATAGGTTTTATGTCATGGATGAATCAATCTGCAGAATACCGTGCCGATTTAGGCGGAGTGATAGCAAGCTGCGTTACACCTTACCAAAAAGTAGCTGACTATTTTAAAAACAAAAATTTTAAAGACAAAACTTTTTTCCTGCATGAACAGGAACCTGTTAGCTGGGAAGCAAAGCAAGAGGCGTTCGAAGGCGAGGGTGGGTTGCACAATCCATCAGCCTTACAGAAAGATCATTTGGCAAACGGCGATGCCCGTTACGAAACTCCAGCAGCAGTATTGCAATATCGCTTCAATTTGGCGGCTGACCAAGATCATGACTTACGTTTTATTTTTGGCCCGGCATTTGATGATGCAGAAATTAAACAGCTACGAAAAAAATATTTAAGTGCCGATGGTTTTGCGAAAGCCAAAGCTGAATACGAAGCTTATGTAAATTCAGGTAACGGTTGTTTAAAAATTGAAACACCTGATAAAGAGCTAGACAATTTTGTAAATCATTGGTTGCCGAGGCAAGTTTTCTATCACGGAGATGTAAACCGTTTAACAACAGATCCGCAAACACGTAACTATCTCCAGGACAATATGGGGATGAGCTACATAAAGCCGGAAATCACTCGCGCCGCTTTTTTACACGCGTTGAGCCAGCAAGAGGCTAATGGGGCCATGCCAGACGGCATCTTGTTAGCTGAAGGCGCAGAGTTAAAATATATCAACCAAATTCCACATACAGATCACTGCGTATGGTTGCCGGTTTGTTTGAAAGCCTATCTCGATGAAACCAATGACTATTCAATACTGTTAGAGAAAGTAAAAGATGCAGAAGGCGATAATATCCAAACTGTATTCGAACGTATTAGTCGTGCTATGGATTGGTTATTGATCGCACGCGATCACCGTGGTCTAAGTTTTATTGCCCAAGGTGATTGGTGTGATCCGATGAATATGGTGGGCTATAAAGGCAAAGGTGTCTCCGGTTGGCTTTCGGTGGCTACTGCGTATGCATTGAATTTGTGGGCAGATATTTGCGCTAGCCAATCCAACAATGAAGTTGCAGAAAAATATCGTTCCGGCGCACAAGATGTTAACGATGTTGTGAATAAATATTTATGGGACGGTGATTGGTTTGCGAGAGGAATTACTGATGATGATGTGATCTTTGGTGTTCGCAAAGATCCTGAAGGCCGAATTTATTTAAATCCCCAAAGTTGGGCGATTCTTGGTGGCGCTGCAAGCGCAGCGCAGCGCGAAAAAATGTTGGCCGCCGTTGAGGAACAATTGGAGACGCCTTACGGTGTGGCCATGTTTGCCCCACCTTACAGCGCTATGCGCGACGATGTTGGTCGAGTAACGCAAAAGCATCCCGGTTCTGCGGAAAATGGTTCTGTCTACAATCATGCCGCCGTGTTTTATATTTATAGTTTGTACACCATTTCAGATTCGAATCGTGCGTACAAATTATTACGACAAATGATTCCCGGCCCTGTTGAGCAAGACTATATTCAACGCGGTCAGTTGCCAGTTTTTATTCCTAATTATTATCGCGGTGCATATCATCAGTATCCGCGCACGGCGGGTCGTTCGAGTCAGTTATTTAATACAGGTACTGTTTCCTGGGTCTATCGCTGTTTGGTAGAAGGCCTGTTTGGTTTGAAAGGTGATGGGAATGGGTTGTTGATAGATCCGCAACTGCCGCGTGAGTGGAACAGTGCGAAAGCGACACGTAAATTTCGCGGTGCAATTTTCCACGTGACTATCGAGCGCGCGAAGGTTTCTGAAGTTACAGTTAGCATTGATGGAGTAACCTTAGCTCGTCCTCATGTCGATAATATTCATGCAGGGAAAGAATATCAGCTGGAGGTCCTTGTGCCTTAAGAGGAGTAATTGTTTTTTATGTATCACGGCTGCGAGTTTGGTTGAAGATCTTCTTGGCGGCCAGTACTTGAGTTCTACTTGGTGGAGTTCTTATTTGGTATTTGAATTCCATCAACCTGTAAAAGTATGGTTATTAAATAAAACACTAGTTTTTGGGTATAAAAAAAGGCGCTTCAAGGAGCGCCTTTTTGAAGAGTTTATACTTTTGTCTATTTGGATTTTTTAGCGGGAGTTTTTTTAGGCGCTGCTTTTGGCGCAGCTTTTTTTACCTCAACCTTTTTCACTTCAGCTTTTTTAGGCTCCGCTTTTTTTGCTACCGCTTTTTTCGGTTCAGGCTTATTTGGCTCTGCTTTTTTGGGAGCGGGTTTCTTAATTTCAGCTTTCTTAACTTCCGTCTTTTTTGGCTCAGCTTTCTTTACAAGCTTTTTCTCTTCAATTTTTTTGATTTCAGTCTTCTTTACTTCTTCCTTTTTCGGTGCTTCCTTTTTAGGTTCAAGTTTTTTTGGCTCAGGTTTTTTAGGCTCGGGCTTTTTTTTAACTTCTGGTTCGTTTTTAGCTTCTGCTTTTTTTGTACGTGCTTTTTCTACCGAAGCTTTGACGGGGGTATTGACTGCTGCTTTAGCTACCGGGGCAGATTCTTTTTTTGCTGGTGCTGTGAACGGTGCCTTGGTAGTAATGGCTTTTGCCTTAGGCTCGGCTACAGCCATCGGCTCAGCCTTTTTTTCAACGGGTTTGCTATCCGCTTTTGCTGGTTCAATTTTCTCGGGAGTTTTTACTGGTTTTTCGGTCGCTTTTACAGGAGCAGGCTCGGGTGCTGGTTTGGAGTCGGCGGAAGGTTTGGCTGCTTTCGCTTTACCTTTGGTTTTTGGATTTGCAACAGCGACGCTTTTAACGAGGCTTAAATATTTAATCCAGGCTTGTTCGACCGGGTTTTTGGGCGAACTCTGGTTAGCAATAACCTTGAGGAGGTGTAGATCCTCGGTGGTAGGATCAGATACCTCATCGATACTCAGCGCATTAATTAAGGCACCGTTTTTTCTGACGAGGCGTGCCTGAATATCGGATAGCCCGCCTTTTTCAAACCCATCGGGAAAGTGAATAGGGTCTTGGAACGACTGCTTTAGGTAGTGTTCACGTGGCAGCATAAGAGATATCTCCGTTCTTAGTATGTGCGCTCTTTGTTATTGGTAGCCGTAAGAATGGATTCGGCCAAAATTGTATGGCGAATGTAATCTGTTTTCATGACACTGTATAGATGATTTTTTGGTCTTTGTCAGGTCGATATAGCTGATTAGGCTTAAGTTTTGTGATGATTGTTCAGGAAGCGTACTCTTTATTAAGATGTGGTGGTACAGCCAATGAGCGGGCGAAAAAAAACCGGCTATTGCCGGTTTTTTGAGTCGCTAATCGCAATGGTAAAGCTATTAAGCCAAAGCTTTGATCTTTGCGTTCAAACGGCTCTTATGACGAGCAGCTTTATTCTTGTGAATAAGGCCTTTGTCGGCGATGCGGTCAATAACAGCAACGGCGGCAACATAAGCAGCAGTTGCAGCAGCTTTATCGCCACTCTCAATCGCGCTTATAACTTTTTTCAGGTAGGTACGCCCCATTGAGCGCATGCTGCCGTTGTGCTTGCGAGCTTTTTCGTTTTGACGCGCGCGTTTTTTGGCTTGGGGTGTATTTGCCACCGTGGGTGCTCCTATAAAAAACCTAAAAAAATAAACTTATTAATGCTGAGAAAAGACCAAAAAAGGTCTGGAATCAAGGACGCAGCATTATGCCGTTTTTCAGACTCATGTCAACCCAAAAATTGTCTGTCTCGCAAATGAGTTATTAGCCAATCTTTACGCAGAAACCATAAGCTTGGTCTAAACTCTATACAGCTTAAAGCTACCATCTTTCCCGTGGCGCGTTAGTTTGCGAGCGCTAATCGTTTGGGACTGCTTATAACAATAAAGCTGAAAAATTAACCATCGGAGCTCTTACATGCGACCTTTCATTTCAACCAGTATTCATTCA
Source organism: Gammaproteobacteria bacterium (assembly GCA_004173475.1). GTDB lineage: Bacteria > Pseudomonadota > Gammaproteobacteria > Pseudomonadales > Cellvibrionaceae > Cellvibrio. The sequence goes on along the minus strand of SEBU01000005.1, from coordinate 337,612 downwards.
ACGTTTATTGGTTCGATCGCCCGCGGCACTGCCGCCGGCATCGTACTCCTTATTACCCTAACCGCTTGTGGCGGTGGAGGCGGTGGAAAGTCGACACCTAAACCTGTCAGTTCTGCTACGGCCATTTCATCAGGTGCAAATTCTAGTGTTTCGCCTGATCCATCCTCAAGCATATCCTCGTTACCTACTTCCCTTTCCAGCAGCTCGTCATCAACGGCCAATCAAATGGTCGGGTTTGTGCTGCCCTTTGGTGATGGTTCGGGGGGAATTACCCAGGTCGGCGCTTTGTTAAACCACCTGCCCGCAGGGAAATTCGGTTCAATTAAAGTCGATACGAACGGCCATTTCGTCGCAGGTGATGAGCGTATTCGCTTTTGGGGCGTGAACATTACGGCTGCGTCTACTATGCCTTCGCACGCCAATGCGGAAAAAATTGCCAAGCGCCTCGCCAAGTTCGGTGTAAACCTGGTGCGATTCCATCACATGGATAATCACTTCGGTGGAAACAGCCTTATAAATTATGCGGGTGGCACCAGTCGCACGCTGGATGCTGCCAATCTTGAGAAGCTGGATTATTTTATCAATGAGCTTAAGAAAAACGGTATCTACATCAATTTAAATTTAATTAATTCTCGTGAGTTTTTGCCAGCTGATGGTTTGCCATCAGAGCTTACTCAACTGAGTTGGAAACAGTCCCATGTATTAGGTTTTATTAATACTAATTTTCGAAATCTTGAAAAGGAATACGCGCAACATTTACTTGCTCATCAAAATCCCTACACATTGCTCACTTATGCGGAAGATCCCGCTGTGGCTATTGTTGAGATCAACAACGAGAACGGTATTTTTCAACAATATTACGATGGCTCGATGGACAAATGGCCAAGCGGATACCGCTCGGAATTAGTAGCAAAATGGAATGCGTGGCTTGCAGATAAATATGCGGATACTGCTGCGCTGGAAACTGCGTGGGGTGCTGTGGATGAATTCTTGGGCAACGAAAAATTAAGCAACAATAGTTTTGCATCTGGAGTTACAGATTGGACCCCTGAGCAGCACGAGGGAGCAGTGGCAACTTTTAACACCGGAATATTTGATGGGCGCGCCGGTGTGCAAATAGATGTAACAACAGCAGGTTCAGCAAATTGGCATGTACAGTTGAATCAAGGTTCGGACATCATTAAGGATCAGGTTTATACCTTGAGTTACTGGGCGAAAGCAGATCCTTCGATTTCGTTGACTGCTTCTCTGGCCTTAAATTACGGTTCCTATTCAGCGTTAGAGTCTTGGACCAACACGCTTGATGGAACTTGGAAATATTTTGAAACTAGTTTTATTGCGAGCACAGACGATGACAATGTGCGCATAAATTTTAACGGCTTTGGAAACAAAGTGTCTAAGGTTTATCTCGCTAACGTTTCATTTAAAGAGGGAGGCGTTGTCGGAAAATTACCCACTGGTGAAACTCTCGAGGCTGCCAATATTAATGCTAATTTGCGCAGCGAAAATTACACCAAAGAGCGCGCTGAAGACTGGGCAGACTTTTTACGTGAAACCGAATCTGCTTATTGGCTAGATATGAAAAATTACATCAAAACGGATTTAGGCTTCACCGGATTGGTAACCGGCACAGCTATTATGAATAGTTTCCCAAGCGCGCAAAAACAAATGGATTTTGTAGACGCTCACGCCTACTGGCAGCATCCAGTATTCTCAACCGCCGACTGGGACCCTATCAATTGGACAGTAAATAATATTTCTATGGTTAATACGTTTAGCAACACGATTAGTGCATTGGCGAAGCAGCGTGTTAAAGGAATGCCGTTTACGGTTTCTGAATATCAACACGCGTCTCCTGTAGCTTACAGTGCGGAAGGCCCCTTATTTGCAGCAGCCTATGGCGCATTGCAAGATTGGGACGGTGTGATGTTCTTCGCGTATGACTCGAACGGTAACGACAATTGGGAGGCAGGCTATTTCAATGATTTCTTTAGCATGAATGCGCACCCAACTAAAATGGCGAACATGTTAGTTGCCGCTAATATCTTCCGTCGTGGCGACGTTGCAAGTGCGCAAAATTTGGTGGCGATGAATTGGACTTCTGCAACTGAGCTATCCGTTCTTGCCAATAAGGGCAGCGCATGGAATGTCGCAAACGGTTCACATCTAAATGTTTCAGATGATGTTCTGCTAACCAAACGTTTCGCATTGGATGCGTCTGAAACACCAGAAGGTTTGGATATTGCACCCGTCGCTTCGTCGAGTACAACTCTTACTGCAGACACTAATGAATTGGTTTGGAATCGCAGTGTTTCAGGCAAGGGCGTTGTCACTATAAACACAGCCAAAACCAAATCTGTCGTTGGTTTTATTAATGGACGAAATTTTGTGTTGGGCAATGTGGTTATAGGCGTGCCGCCGACAACATTTAATTGGGCTACTGTGTCGCTAACGATGCAAGAGGGAAGCTTTGCAGAGCCTGCTGCAGGCGGAAAACTATTAATGGTCTTAACAGGGAATGTTGAAAACACCGATATGGGATGGACAAACTCATCTCACAATAGTGTTGCTAATAATTGGGGTAAAACGCCTACGCTAGTCGAAGTGATCCCTGCCGTTATTGATTTACCTTTCTCATCAGCAAATACCAGTGCATGGGCGTTGGATGAAACGGGTCAACGCAAAACGCAGCTCACGGTAACTGACAATAATGGTAAAGCGAGAATTATTTTAAATGGTGCAACAGCGACTCTCTGGTATGAAGTTGTGGCTGGTGCCAGTCAATAAAACTAAATAGTCGTTTAAGATAAAAATAAAAAAGCCCCGTCAGAAAAATTGACGGGGCTTTTTATTAATTATTTTCGATTTATGCAACAAATATTTAAGAGCTTACTTTTTTTTATTTACGCAACCATCACGGCAACTCAGTAATCTGTTTTGCTTTTTTCGCAGGAGTTACTCGCCACACAGCATTCCCCACGTCGTCTGCCACCAAGACAGCACCTGTTTTATCAACAGCCACACCCACGGGGCGACCAAACGCTTTTTTATCGACACTCAAAAAGCCTGTCAAAATATCGCGTGGTGGACCTGACGGCTTGCCATCTGCGAAAGGCACGAAAATTACTTTGTAACCGCTGTGCGGCGTGCGATTCCACGAACCATGTTGCCCTATAAAAGCGCCATTCGAATAATTTTTTGGAAATAAATCGCCAGAATAAAATGTTAGACCTAACGAGGCAGTGTGCGAACCTAATGCGTAATCTGGAGCTAAGGCCTTAGCCACTAAATCCGGGTTTTGTGGCTTCACACGATCATCAACATGTTGCCCGAAATAACTGTAAGGCCAGCCATAAAATCCGCCATCTTGAACAGACGTCATGTAATCAGGGACTAAATCATTTCCCAATTCATCTCGTTCATTTACAACAACCCACAATGCGCCGCTTTGTGGTTGCCACGTAAGCCCATTCGCGTTGCGTAAACCTGTTGCAAAAATTCGTGACTTACCGGTGGCGACTTCCACTTCGTGGACGGCAGCACGACCTTTTTCATTTTCAATTCCATTTTCCGCAATGTTGCTATTTGAACCAACACTTACATAAAGATATTTGCCATCGGGACTTGCGACTAAATCTTTGGTCCAGTGATGATTAATATCTCCCGCAGGAAGATCAGCCAGCTTCGTTCCGGCTTCAGTGATTTGCGTATCGCCAGTGCGATAGGGATAACGCACTATCGCATCCGTATTGGCCACGTAAAAATTGTTGCCAATTAATGCCATGCCAAACGGTGAGTGAAGCCCTTGTAAAAAAGTTGTTTTGGTTTCGGCGATTCCATCCATGTCCAAGTCGCGCAGCAAACTAATACGATTCGGGCTCGGAATTCCGGCGCCAGCCGCCTTCATAACTTTTTTCATGAACCAGCCTTTGATGCCGCTGTCTTCATCGCGTTTGGCCGGTCCATTGGTTTCTGCAACTAAAACATCGCCATTGGGGAGCACATGTAGAGTACGAGGATGAGTGAGTCCAATTGAAAACGCATTCACGTTCAAACCCGGTGCGGCAGTCGGAGTGGTGCCCTCTGGCCAACCATGCTCAGGAGCGATGTTGACTTGTGGTAAAAGAGATTTATCCGGTTCTGGCAAAGTAGGATTTGGGCCTATGCCAACCTCTACTTCTTTAGGTTCACTGTCAGCATAGCTGGTCGCGCTTATAGAAAGTAAACTAGAAAAAATAATAAAAAATAATGTCGGGGATGTTCGTAATAGCTGTGAACGCTTTTGTGTGTAAATGCTATGAGTACTTAACATTTATTTCTCCAGTGTTGCGTCCAAGGTTATCTCAGCATTGAGGACCTTCGATACAGGGCAACCTGTTTTGGTTTTATTGGCGAGTTCTTGAAATTTTGCATCATCCAATCCTGGAACTTTTGCCGTCAAATCTAAATGAATTGCGGTGATGCTAAAACCTGAATCGTCCTTCTCCAGACTAACGGTAGCTACGGTTTTGATAGTATCGGCTTCGAAGCCCGCTTCGGTGAGTTGCAGTGAAAGTGCCATGCTAAAACAACCAGAATGCGCAGCAGCAATAAGTTCTTCAGGATTTGTTCCTGGCCCATTTTCAAACCGAGTATTAAAACCGTATTGGGCGTCACTCAAGGCGCCACTCTGTGTGGAAATTTTTCCTGTACCTTGTTTTAGATTACCGTTCCAAATTGCATGGGCTGAGCGTTTCATGGTGAGCTCCTGAAATAGGGGGAAAATAGAGGACAGACGAAGCTATCGCACTCATACGCTGATATCTGTACGCTACTTATCTTAAACATCACTGTGGCAACGGATGACGTCTAGTTCATTGATTAAAGTTTTTCGTGCTTGAATAGTCGTTACGGGATAGAAATGGAAGGAGATTTTAATAAAAGCGTTTTAATTATGGGTAAAGCGTTTTTTCAGCTCTACCCAATAATATTTTTACAGGCGGTTACTAAATGAGTTGTCTGTTGATTAGTTCCTGCTTGGTGTAAGCGTAGAAAATCGGCGCAGCAACAACTCCTGCGACGCCGAATACGGATTCCATCACTAACATAGCAATCAGTAGCTCCCAAGCTTGCGCTTGAATTTGAGTGCCGATAATTTTTGCATTCAAAAAATATTCAAGTTTATGCAACACAATCAAAAATACTAACGACCATACAGCTACTGCGAGGCCGAAAGGTAGCGCCACTATGACGAGTATCGAATTAGAAATGATGTTGCCAACTATAGGTAGCATACCTACAACAAAAGTAATTACCACAAGACTCTTCGCCATGGGTAAATTAATACCCAGTAGCGGTAAAACAATCAGGACATAAATAGCTGTAGCTAAAGTATTTACCGCTGATATTTTTACTTGTGCAAATACAATTTTTTTAAATGCACGGCTAAGTGTTTTAACGCGATCCAACAACGCGACTGCAAGGGGTGCGCTCAGAGCTGAATTAGGCCTGTGAAGGGAAATCATCGCACCAATAATCATTCCAAGTAAAATCCGCACCAATGTATGGCTGGCATCGGTGCTCAGGGATTTAGCTTCTTGTGCGTGTTCACGCATCCAATTCGTAATCAATTCGCGCAATTCTTCCGTGTTGTCAGGTAGATGTGAACATACCCATTGAGGACACTGCGAGCGCGATGCTTCTACAATATCTGCCATTTTTTGCAACATTGCGTGCGTGCTGCCCGCCTCACTTTGGAAAAATGTTATTGCTCCCCATACCGCGAGAGTTAACACAGTAATTATTAATGTTCCAATCAAGCTTACAGAAACAATACGCGCTCTGCCTTTGCCTACTTGCTCGCCAAATTTTGGCGACAACACTATTACCAGTGAGTGAACCAATAAACCTGCCAGCAATGCCACTAGCAATCCATTCATAAGAACTACCAGTAACGCGCCGCCCATTAACACATAGGAGGCGATTTCCGGGTACGTAATTTTATTGTTCGCGAACATGGACGTTTACCAAGGTGGGCATATGGATAGTTTTATAATAATTGATATTCGCTAATAAGGCACCCGGCCAGCTTAACACGATGTGTTTCGATCCAGTGCAGCTAAGGGTAATGGATTCGGGTTGTTTCGGGAGTTATGAAATAAGCGGGTGATTTGATGTTTTGGTGTTTTGCAAAGCTGTGTCATAAATGCAAAGGACGGCGATGATACATCGTGCCGTTCCTGTAATTCGTGTAACAGGCTGAGCCATAAATGTGCGGTGACCTCAGCGTCCGCAAGCGCGCGATGAAAAATTCCTTGTGTTGGCAGGTTTTTGTATTCTGCCAGCGTCGATAGTTGATGATTAGGTGCGTGTTGAAACAATCGTCGCGATGCTAAAAGGCTGCACGCTATTTCGCCAGTGAAAGATTTCTTAATACGCTTTAATTCTGCGCGTAAAAACCGTGAGTCGAAAGAAGCGTTGTGCGCGACCAGATTTTGATTGCCAATAAACTCCAAGAAATCATTCATCACGTCTTTGTTGTTGCGGGCATCACCTATCATGCGATTAGTGATTCCAGTAAGACTCTCTATGAAAAGGGGAATTCGAATTCCCGGGTTCATTAGCTGCTGAAAGCGCTGCGTTATTTTTCCTCCTTCGATTAATACCGCACCAATCTCAATACTGCGATCACCCAAATCTGGAGACAGTCCTGTGGTTTCAAAATCAAATACAACTAAATTGTCTGCACTATGTGTGTGTAATTTTCGGTTCGTTAGCATTGTCGAATTAGTGATTTAACATGAGGATAGTAGGTTAATGAATTTACCTTATTTGCTGAATATTTGAAATGATCTTAATGATTATTTTTCTCATTGATGGTCATTTAAAGCATCTTGGCAGTATGATTGGTAAATAACATTTTTGATTGAAAGTTAAAACTGCCTGCACATTCCAGTGTTTATTTTTGTAACAAACAGAAATGTAAAAGCTATTTTTTTGGACGGCGTTATTCAGAAAAAAAAGAGGGATTTTTGTTTTTACTGCAAATCACTATTTTAAAATGCTGCTTAAGTGCCAGGAACGAGTAAGTGACTTTTTTCGCTTTACAACACGAAATACTCGGCTAGTATCACTTACAAATCTACCCTTGTCAGTGCGAATAATTTTATATATTTTTTAGTGGATTCAATGTGTGTCCCTAATGAGTGCTATGGGCGTTTCCAATTTTTTTGCCATGAAATTTTTGAAAGCAAACATTTAATATTTTCAATTTTAGGGATAAAAGCGTTGTCATGTGAGTTGTTAATTTTCCCATTCGTAAAAATCTAGTCTAACCGATATGCAAGGAGGAATGTTTCATCGCGTGTTAAAACCTTATTTACACATCTCTCGCTAATTCTGTTTTGAAATTAGCGCGACCACTATTTCTGTTCGCTGTTAGTAATGTTGTCTAGTGTGATATTTCAATGGCACCGCTATTGGAATGTTATTTCCGTTGGTAATCTTAATTGAGAGGGAAAGAAATGAAGATTTATCCATTGCGGCCTTTTATAAGGTCATTGCTACTGCTTATCTCGGCGTTACCATTTTTCGCTGTAGCCGAAACCCTAACGCAATTTACGACACGATGCGAAAGCGATTTAGAGCTTCCGACAAATAGTATTACTGGTTTTGATTGCTCGCTTGGCACCCTGCTGCCCACTTCAAAATTTGGCGCTGCCTGTGATGCCCAAGCGCTTTTAGGCGGGGTAGGGTGTATTGCAAACTCCCGTCTCGGTGTAAAAAGTTTTACTAATGCAGACGTTAAAGCGGTATGGGTGTGTAGAAAATATGTGGGCGTAGATAACACAGCTGATTCTCGTTATCACGATGTTGCGATGATTGTTCATAATCGGAAGAACGGGAAAACCTGCTTTTTCCAAAATAATTTGGACTCCACCAGTGATGGTCCAACTATTCCAGGGCCTAAAGATTCCAGTGCTTCGTTGGTTTGGGACACGCCGGCGAACACCGCAGGAATCAACTGCATTCGCTGCCATGTAAATGATCCTTATATTGTGACCCCACATGTCGCTGATGCGTTTAACTCAAGTCGGCTGGTACGTTTTAATCCAAAGGGAGCCTATTCTGTGGTAGGGCTCGACTTTGCCAGCTTAAATAGCCAAATCAGTCGCGTTGAAGGTTGCGGTGGCCTTTGTCACTTTAATCCAAACAGTTCATTTGTAAGTGACGCGCTCACCAAGCATTGGATGATACCGGGTACCCTCGCAAGTTACTTGCCTTTCAATTTCAACCCTATCAGCGGGCAGTTTTATTCGCTCCAAACTAATGGGGGAATCCTTGGGTTTAATGGCGAGGGCGGTGGGACTTGTAATGGCAGTAGCTGTCCACATTGGTCACTGCTAGATAACAATTCCAGTACCGTTAAAGTGGCAGCGTCCGGCTCCAAATTATTCCAAATGCACAATACCGGTTTGATTTGGGAATTTATGGGAGCGCAGTGCAGCCAAACGAACTCCTGCCCAAGTTGGCGAATGATTGATAACAACTCCAATACATCGCAAATTGTTTCGGGCAATGGAATTGCTTACCAGATGTGGTACAGCGGAGCTATTTGGCGTTACACAGGAACGCCCTGCAGTGGAAGCAATTGCCCCGGCTGGCAATTGCTGGACAATAATTCGGCAACTACTGAGATTGTTGCTTCCGGCGGCAGCTTGTATCAGCGGCATAAGAATGGAGCGGTGTGGAAATATACTGGCACTCCCTGTTCAGGAAACGCATGCCCCGGTTGGCAGTTGATTGCTAATGATTCTCGAACCATCAATTTGGTCGCTGGCGGTTCCTCCATTTATATGCACCAAAAATCCGGTGCTGTTTGGAAATACACGGGCACGCCTTGTAGTTCGTCGAGCGTTTGTAATGGTTGGCAATTGGTGGATTATGACAATGCAAACACCAAACAAGTAGTTGCAGGCTCCTCGAGTTTATATCGGCTTCATTACAACGGCGAAATCTGGCGCTATTCAGGCAGCGGCCAAACTTGGGTGATGCTGGATAACAATCCAAATGCTAGCGAGATCGCGGCATCATCTAATGGGTTACTGCAACGGCACAGCAGCGGCGTTGTGTGGCGCTTCACGGGCACTGTTTGCAGTGGCAGTTCATGCCCGGGCTGGACGCCGATTGAAAACTTCACCAATACCAAAACCATTGTAGGGGCCAGATTGTAATCAATTGCTACTGTAGGATACCCGTCACTTGTTTGGTGACGGGTAGCTTCTTTAAGCTTTGAATTTTAAGAATATTATTTACAGATCATAGGATCTACTCATTTTTCTATCATTCGTTGAGATGTAAAAGTTGTCCACATTCTCTGTGTATAAGTGTGTGTAAAACGCCTTAGTTAACGCCCGAACCAGCCTGAATTCTTGAGCTTTACTCGCATCGTCGTAAATTTAAACAGCGAATTAGTCGTTTAACTCGACGGATTAAAATCTGTTCGCTGGCGATCGTAATCTTCAATTTTAAAATTCTAAATCCATGAATGGCTTGAGCCCCAAACGTCTTGGTAAGCATCCAAACCCGCACATAAGCCCAGTTTTTGGCACAGTTACTGCTGCGCTCTTATTAGATTGCTACCTAAACGGGCCATCTTGCTGCTTTTCAATTCTTTTACCCCGCCGCAAGGGGTAATTTCTACCCAAGCAAGGGGCGATGACGTAGAATGCCGCCCTGTTTTGAAGCTTCACCCATTCCCTCGATCTAGTTGGCCCCTGATTTTTTTGGAGAGATGCCCGATGCTAAAGCTGCCTGAAACCCTACGCGAAAATGTTCGTTTGCTAGGGGAACTCTTGGGTGAAACAATTCTTGCCCATGAGGGCGAAGACCTGTTTGCTAAAGTCGAGGGTATTCGTAAACTCGGTAAAGCGATTACTCGCGCGGACAATGGCGATTCTGCGCCTTTGGTAAAACTCTTAGGTGAGTTGGATGATGCGGATATTCTGCCCATCGTGCGTGCCTTCAACCAATTTCTAAACCTTGCGAATATTGCTGACCAGGAATACTTTTCCAGCGCTGAGTCTGAACGCGATGACAACTTGCAAGCGATGCTCGTTGATTTTTCCAAAAAATACGGTAAAGAAGCACTCGCCAAAAAGATCAGCGAATTGAGCATTGAGTTAGTGCTTACCGCACACCCAACAGAAGTTACTCGTCGTACCTTGATTCGTAAATACGATCAGATTGTAGACACACTTGCTGATCGCCAAAACGCTAGTCTTTTAACGTTTGAGCAAGATAAGTTGCGTGGCCGCTTGCACCGTTTGGTGGAAGAGATTTGGGCTACGGATGAAATTCGTACCACACGCCCAACCGCTATTGACGAGGCCAAATGGGGCTTTGCCGTTATCGAAAATAGTTTGTGGGAAGCCGTCCCCGATTTTATTCGCCACCTTGATCGCGTAAGCAAACGCCATCTGGACCAACCTTTGCCTATCGATGTTCAACCTTTCAAATTCTTCTCATGGATGGGCGGCGATCGCGACGGCAACCCAAACGTCACTCATAAAATCACTCGAGAAGTTTTATTGTTAGGCCGCTGGATGGCGGCCGAACTCTACTCGCGCGATGTATACAGCTTGGGCGGCGACCTGAGTATGAGCGAAGCAACGGATGAGTTGCGCAAGCTCTACCCGAGCACTACGCCTTACCGCGATGCGATGTACACTTTACGCAAACGTATTCAGGCCACTTTGGAATGGGCTGAAGCTCGCCTGCAAGGTCGCATTGTTGAAACACCGGAAGACTTGATTGTGAGCCGTGACGATTTGTTGGAGCCTCTAATGGTTTGCTACAAGTCGCTGAATGATGTGGGTTTGCCGCATATTGCCAACGGCCCATTAATGGACACCATCCGCCGGATTCACTGTTTCGGTATCAACCTGGTGCCTTTAGATATTCGCCAAGATGGCGAGCGCCATGTGAAAGCGGTGTCTGAATTAGTGGCGTATCTTGAACTTGGTGACTATGCACACTGGCCTGAAGATCAACGCCAAACATTCCTACTTGAGCAATTGGGCAGCAAGCGTCCGTTGATGCCTGTCAAATGGCCAGTGAGTGACGATACGGCGGAAGTGCTCGCCACCTGCCGTGTGATCGCCAACGAGCCGCGCGAAATTTTATCGCACTACGTTATTTCCATGGCGCAACAACCGTCGGACGTATTGGCAGTTGCGCTACTGTTAAAAGAATGCGGAATGACATGGGATATGCCGATTGTTCCTTTGTTCGAAACTCTCGATGATTTGGATCGTGCGCCGATTGTAATGGATCGTTTGTGGAGTCTGGACTGGTATCAAAAATACAGTGCTAAAGACCAAACCATCATGATTGGTTATTCAGATTCCGCGAAAGACGCGGGTAAATTTTCTGCGACTTGGGCGCAATATAAAGCACAGGAAAAATTAGTAGCGCTTGCAGATAAATATGAAGTGTCGTTGGTGCTGTTCCATGGCCGTGGCGGTACTGTTGGTCGTGGTGGCGGCCCGGTTGAAAAAGCCATGGCATCGCAACCACCGGGCTCTATTTATGGACGCATTCGCGTCACTGAACAAGGCGAAATGATTCGCTACAAGTTTGGTTTGCCGCGCGTAGCGTTCAGTAGTTTGTCTTCGTACGTTGTAGCTACCTTGCGTGCAACCATGTCTCCGCACGCTGCGCCGGCACCCGAATGGCGAGATTTAATTGAACGCATGGGTGCATCAAGTTTGCAGGCCTACCGTAGTGTTGTGCGTGGTCATGAACACTTTGTTCCTTACTTTCGCAGTCTCACGCCAGAACAAGAATTGAGTCTGTTGGCGCTGGGTAGTCGCCCCGCAAAACGTAAATCTACTGGCGGTGTAGAAAGTTTGCGCGCAATCCCTTGGGTGTTCGCGTGGACACAGGTGCGTTTGAACTTACCTGCTTGGTTGGGCGCGCGACAAGCGCTTGAATATGCGCTGGAGCATGAACCCAAAACCCTTGCGGATATGGTTGCCAACTGGCCGTTCTTTTCCAGCTTCCTCGATTTACTTGAGATGGTAATCGGTAAAGCTGATGGCCCCATTTGTACTTACTACGAACAACAATTAGTGCCAGCGGAATATCATGGCCTCGGCAAACAATTGCGCGATGATTTGAAAGCTCTTGAAACATTGATTAATTCTTTGAAAAAACAAGACATCCTTTTGAAAGATGAGCCTCTGTTGCGTCAATCATTGGAAGTTCGTAAGCCTTACGTTGACCCGCTAAATTACTTACAGGCTGAATTGCTAAAACGCCATCGCAGCAGCGAAGTCATCAGTCCCGATCTTGAGCGCGCGCTCAAAGTAACCATGGCGGGTATCGCAGCAGGTATGCGTAATACGGGATAGCGGTTAATACTGTTTAACAAAGTATATTGAAAAAATGCCCTCCAATTGGAGGGCATTTTTTTATCAGTCGATTGGACTTTTGACCTTATCACCGAGATCATCAAGGACGTGTAAATAAATTTCAGTGGTACGAATGTCAGAGTGCCCCATTAATGTTTGAATTTGTTTTAGATCATATTTCGCTTGTAATAGACGTGTTGCAAATGAGTGCCGAAAAGTATGACAACTGGCTTGCTTAAAAACACGAGCCTCTCTAATCGCATCTTTAACATGTGATTGAAGCGTTCCGCTGTAAAGATGATGGCGACGCATTACGTTTACGCGCGGATCTTTGCTAATGCTGTCTGAGGGGAATAAATATTGCCATTCAAGCGCGTACCCCGCATTAGGATATTTATTCTCTAAAGCATGTGGCAGATAAACCGCACCGACATCACGTGCTCTGTCGAACTCCAACAACTTTGAGACCAACATCGCTTGATTCTTTAAATCTGTAACCAAGCTTTTAGGTAGAAGCGTTGTTCTATCTTTTGCACCTTTACCATCCCTAACAACAATATAACCCATATTAAAATCAACATCCTTTACTCGCAAACGTAAAGCTTCGGATATACGAAGCCCTGACCCGTACATCAATTGCGCCATTAATTTGTAAGGCATTGCCAAGGCATTTATAACTGCAATGGCTTCTTCATGGGAAAAGACAGTTGGAGTTCGTTTGGATTTCTTAGCATATTGAAAATCTAATTTTTCAATCGGCCTTTTTAAAAACCGATTGTAAAGAAACATAATTGCATTGAGAGCAGTCTTTTGAGTGTTCGGCGCAGTGTTAGCTACTGTAGCTAGATGAGATAAGTAGGCAGTTACATGTTTATTGCTGAGGTGAATTGGGTGCTGCTTTTTGTGAAACAAAATATATTGATGAACCCAATAAACATAGGTATTCTCAGTCGCATAGCTTTTGCCATCCAACCGAATAAACGTGCGAAACTGATCCAATAATTTAGTAGGTTTTAGCGGGAGAGGGATTTTGACGTTTTCCATAACACACCTGTATATAAATCCAGCTTTCAAATATAGCCTTTGTTTTCCCTGAATTCAAGTGCCTTAACACAGCCGTATATCTCCCGCTTTTATTGAAACATATATCTCCGTTTTTATTTTTATCAAAAGCTAAATTATTGTTGTTATTAAGGTTTATTATTTCGGTGCTGTGGAAATATAAAGTCTAGACTTTTGAATAAACTGTTACATGAGTCAAAAATGGAAATCGCGATCAATATCGTAAAGTTTATAGTCGCTTGCATATTCTTTAGCGCGGCGGTTTTTACGCCAACTTATTTTGCATACGAAAGAAATATTTTCGAATCAAATAATTACCCTGTATTATTCGAAGTCATAAAATATTCTTATTATGTTGGTGTCGCCACAGCTTGGGTTGTGCTCAACAGCTTTTTTTTCAAGAAAAACCCAGTTGTAGCAAATATTATTTCATTTTTATTGTACATATACTTTTTAATGTTAGGTGGCGTAGCTGCTGGTGTTGGCATGTAGCAAGCACTTTACTCGCTCAGTTCTTTTGGTTTATCTTTCAGATTTTGTTGTTTTAAAAAAAAGTTTTTTAAAATAAAACTTACAAAACGTTTGGTTTTAAAAAGGTAATCATGTAACAAGTCGCTCAAGCACCGCGCACTACGTGCGCTGGACAGTTTTTAAGTCGCAGTTTTGTGGTTTTGCTGCGCAAAAGTATTCCACAAAACCGCAACTTAAAAACTGCCGCTTAGCTCGGCGTTATAGAAACTAAATGAGGAAGATATGGCAAAATTTTTGGGGCCACAAGATATATATAAGGAGTTAGTCGAAGATGTTCCTGAAAATGAAAACTGGTTACTCGGTTTGGTTGCATTTGCTGTTGTTGAAGAACAAAAAATAGAGTGGATTAAACATCAACTAGAAAATAATGGTGCTATTCCAACCTCCGATGAAATAGAAAAATGGTATGCTCAATTACCTCAAGGAGCATTAATAAGAGCCAAAGATACTGCTCAGTCTAGGCTCACAGACTATGGTCAAAGCTCAATTGACGAATATGTAAGTGAGTTTAGAAAAGAAATTGAAGAGGGACTTATAGTTTCCGAAATTCGTGAAAGTAAGAAATTTTGGCCTCAGTTTGGCGTGAATTTAGCGGGCGGTTTTGCAAGCTCTGTACTTATAACCGCTCTTCTAACTTCATTAGCCTTTATGCTTTTCAATGATACATCTGAATCTGAACTTGCATCAAAACTCAAACACAAATTAGAGGTGAATGCTCATGGCGAAGAAAGAAGTAACAAGTAGCAAGTCTGCATCAGCAGCATCAAAAGTGCTAAAAAGTGACAACTCAAGCAAAGCCGCAAAATCAGCTGCAGGCTCTGCACTAAGCCAAACAAAATCCCCTTCCAAGGTTACTGGAGCGCAAGCAGCAACGGCAGCCTCAAAAACTCTAAGGCAAGAAAGTTCGAGCAAGTCTGCAAAGTCAGCTGCGGGCTCTGCATTAACGCAAAAGCCCTCCAAAAAGAAATAAATCTATAACAAGTCGTTCCAGCATCGCACCTTCGGTGCTGGACAGTTTTTAAGTTGCGGCTTTATGGTTTTGCTGCGCAAAAGTGTTCCATAAAACCACAACTTAAAAACTGCCGCTGAACTCGGCGTTATACGTACACATGGAGTTAACATCGTGCCAATCCCTTCACTCTCGAATTTTCCTTTAGCTTGGCGTTGGACTGATGAAAAATATTGTGTTCTTCCTGCGGAGGAATTAGCTCAAATTATTCCTTTAGGTACTGAGTCTGCTAATCGTGCATGGGAGAAATCACTTACCTTTGCAGATAAAAATTCTGAATTTTCAGTTAATCCTTCGTTATTCGGCTCAATTGAAAAAATAAATTCTGAGAATGAAGAGTTTGTTAAAGCGTGGTTAGCTCAAAGAATGACTGCTGGAAATATAATTGTTTCATGGCAACCTGAGTCTGCTGTAACTACTAATACAGAACTCTTTATTAAATATTGGAATGAGTTTTGTTACCCTGCAAGTGACGACGTAACTATTTGGCCTGAAAATGAGTCTTGGGTTGTTCATTTTTGGCACGAAGAAGCGTTTTGTTTTGGTCGCTCTAAAAGCGTATAACAAGTCGCTCAAGCATCGCACCTTCGGTGCTGGACAGTTTTTAAGTCGCAGTTTTGTGGTTTTGCTGCGCAAAAGTATTCCACAAAACTACGACTTAAAAACTGCCGCTTAGCTCGGCGTTACGTGGGTTAAAGAAATTAAAGCCAAACGCTTCGGCTAAATTGTAAAAGCAAAAGCTAAATTTCTGAAAGATCGAAGTTTGGGTTTATCGTAAGCGGAAACTTTGTGCCACGGAGTTTAACGTTCTGAAGTATTTTTTGTGCCTTCGGTAGTTTAGAAAATCGCAAGCACTTTTAGTTGTGTGCATAAGGCTACAAATAATTGTATTTTGGCTTGGTTGCCTCTGGCTTTAAAGCGGTTAAAGCTTAAAATGTAGTTTCTGTTTGTGCGCTTCGGAAAGTTTTTCGTAGCGTAGAGTTTCACGTAACAAGTCGTTGCAGCACCAGTCGCTGCGCTCCTTGGACAGTTTTTAAGTCGCAGTTTTATGGTTTTGCTGCGCAAAAGTAATCCATAAAACCACAACTTAAAAACTGCCGCTGAACTCGGCGTTATAAAAACCAAGGCTATGGACTGGATCAATACTTCATTAAATCTTTTTAAAGCGGAAAAGCCTGAGCATTTCACGGACTTCACACATTGTGAAGAATGCGAAGAGCATGATCAGACTTTATTAAACGCAACTATTCTTACCATAGGCTTGGAAGAATTGGGTAATCCTGGTTGGGACCCAATCTGTTTTTGCAATGAAATAGGTAAAATGTATTTTACTCCCGCCTTCGTGCGGTTGAGTTTGGAAACGGTAAATTCTGAATTTTATTTCGGGCAGTTTCTATTTCATCTTGAACACAATGGTGAAAATAATAAGTACTTTTTGGCTTGCACGCCTGCCCAACGCAGGTTTCTTGCGGAATTCATTGGGTATATGATTGGTTCCTTTGCATCAGAAATTGAGCGTAATTTTTATACTGAAGAAGCGCTAAGGGCTTATGAAATTTGGTCTCATTCATAACAAGTCGCTCAAGCATCGCACCTTCGGTGCTGGACAGTTTTTAAGTCGCGGTTTTGTGGTTTTGCTGCGCAAAAGTATTCCACAAAACCGCAACTTAAAAACTGCCGCTTAGCTCGGCGTTACGTGGGCAAGAAATTAAAAACCTACAGCTTCGGTTGGTTTTTAAAAGCAAGAGCTAAATCCTTGAAAGGTTGAAGTTTGGGTTTTTCATGTGCTGCTAGTTCTAAGCGTACAAATAGCTTTTCTAGGCTGAAATATTGCGGTTTAACGTTTTGAAATATTTCTTGTGCCTTCGGTAGTTCGGTTTTTCGCAAGCACTTTTTAGTTGTGCGCATAAGGCTACAATATTTTTTGTTATAAGGTTTGTTGCCTCTGGCTTTACTGCGGTTAAAGCTTTAAATTGTGTTTTTGTTGGTTTGCTTCGGAAGGCTAGGGTTTTATTGTTGTAGTTTGCTTTCTCCTTCTGTTCAAATACTTCACAAGTAAATTATCACGTAACAAGTCGTTGCAGCACCGCTCCGGCACTTCGTGCCTGCGCTGGACAGTTTTTAAGTCGCGGCTTTATGGTTTTGCTGCGCAAAAGTATTCCATAAAACCACAACTTAAAAACTGCCGCTGAACTCGGCGTTACGTGGTGCAAGAAAATAAAAACGTGCCGCTTCGGCTGCATCGGAAATGAAAAAGCTGTAGTTCTGAAAGAATGTGGTTTTGTCTTTCAGTTCTTATCACGAAAAATCTACAGCTTCGGCTCGCTTGAAAAGCAAAAGCTCCAATTTCAAGCCAAGTCTTTTTTAGCTTAGCGTCCCAGCAATTTTTCACGTTGTAATGTCTGCAAAGGCTTAGGTTATTTCGTTATAGGGTTTCTTAGTTATATTTCGTCGTAAGAAAATTATGTTTTCGCAAGTAGGTTTTAACGGTAGCGGTATTTGGGGTTCGTTAGTTTTAGTTTCTTTCTTGCGCTGCTTTCGTTTTAGGTAAAGTTTTGGTATGTGTTGGGTTGCTTCGGAAGGCTAGGGTTTGAGTGCTTTTGTTTTTCCTTCCTGTTTCCTGCAAATCTATCTTAAACTTACTATTACGTAACAAGGCGTTGCAGCTCGCACGCTTCGCGTGCTGGACAGGCTTTAAGTTGCGCTTATTTGCATTCGCTTCGCTCATTATTGCAAAACGCACAACTTAAAGCCTGCCGCTGAACTTAACGTTATGTTGGAGCAGTATGGAACGAAAAATTGAAATTGAATCCGTTTGGGAAGATGATGATCTTTTTGAGGTGAAAGTGTTCGCCTCGAATGGTTCATTTTCTGGTTTGGCTTGTTGCTATACCCAGCGAGAAGCGATTTTAGAGTTTGCTAATTCTCTAAGTGGTTTTCCTAAAGAGCAAACTCAAACAGTTAACTTTTCAACTGGAGAAAATGAAAATTTTTCGTATTTCTCGTTTTCTTGCAAATGTACAGGTAAAAGCTGGAATATCGTCGCAAGAATTAAGGTAGCTCATATCGTAGTTGACTCGGCATTACCTAAAAAAGAATATTTTTCAGAATTTGATTTAAGTATTGAGCCATCGGCAATTGATTCTTTCGTGTCTTCACTTAAATCGTTGGCGGCTTCGGAAATTGGCTCAGTTAAGGCAATATTAAAAGCAAAAACATAACAAATCGCTCAAGCATCGCCACTTCGTGGCTGGACAATTTTTAAGTCGCAGTTTTGTGGTTTTGCTGCGCAAAAGTATTCCACAAAACTACAACTTAAAAACTGCCGCTTAGCTCGGCGTTAGAGCAATCCATGAATGAAGAATGCTACATATGCATCGTAAATCCATATTGTTAGGTGGTCATAATTAAGTTATCAGATGCAAAAACTAATTTAGGCTTGGTAAGAGCAGCGTGGCAGCCACAATTATTTTTCTTGGTTGTTTGGTTCGGAATCGGATTATCGATGCTCATAAAAGGCATCTTATCGCACAGAGAAGATCTGATATCGGGTTCTCCAGTTTACATAGCATTAGGTATTGGGTTTACTTTGTGGTTTCGTGCTTTTAGGCTTGAACTTGATGAAGAAAATTTTAAGTATCAGGCACCACTTTCGAGAATGAAATCTATTTCTGTTGATAATCTTAAAAAGGTTACTGCGCGACGGATTGCACTCCCTGCCTAACAAGTCGTTGCAGCACCAGTCGCTGCGCTCCTTGGACAGTTTTTAAGTCGCGGTTTTATGGTTTTGCTGCGCAAAAGTATTCCATAAAACCACAACTTAAAAACTGCCGCTGAACTCGGCGTTATGCACTAAATTGCCAAACATAGACCTATTTTATGAGCGAAAAAAGCCTGAGGGCTAAACGAAGTATTGGCATAAAACTGTGGGGTTTTGAAAAAGACCCATATGAAATTTCAAAGACGCTAAAAGTATTGTGTGATCCTGTTGCAAAAGGGGAGCCCCACGGCTCAAAAAGCAGTTTTAAAGAGAACCAGCTTTACGTGCTAAAATTGATCTCCGAGGATGAGTCTTGGGACGAATCGCTAAATAATTTAGTTGCTGCACTTGGCGGTGTCGACGGAATATTAGAAATGGTTAAGTCCATTCAGCCGAAAAATTATTTTGTAGTCATAAACATACCTACTACTGACGCATGGTGCGGGAATGGCAATCATCTTTCAAAGGCAACTATCGAAACGCTGCATAAGCTGAAAACTAATGTTTCGCTTAATTATTTCTAAGCAAATGCATAACAAGTCGTTCCAGCATCGCACCTTCGGTGCTGGACAGTTTTTAAGTCGCGGTTTTATGGTTTTGCTGCGCAAAAGTATTCCACAAAACCGCAACTTAAAAACTGCCGCTTAGCTCGGCGTTACGTGTGTCAATAAATTCAAATAAGGCTGCTTCGGCTAAATTGAAAAAGCAAACGCTAACTATCTGAAAGATCGAAGTTTGGTTTTTCATGAGGTGCTAGCTCTAGACGTACAAATAGTATTACTGCGCTGAAATATTGCGGTTTAACGCTCGGAAATATTTCTTATGCCTTCGATAGTTGTTTTATCGCGAGCACTTTTAGTCATTTGCATAAGGCTACAATATTTTTTGTTATAAGTTTTGTTGCCACTGGCTTTAGTGTGGTTAAAGCTTTAAATTGTGGTTTTATTTTTGTAGTTCGTTTTTTCCTTTCTGTTCAATCCTTCACAAGTAAACTATCACGTAACAAGTTGTTGCAGCACCGCTCCGGCACTTCGTGCCTGCGCTAGGCAGTTTTTAAGCCGCGGCTTTATGGTTTTGCTGCGCCAAAGTATTCCATGAAGCGACAACTTAAAAACCACCTCTAAATTTAGGGGTGTGTATTCAAAAAATTGTAGTGGATCTTTCATTCGAGAGTGCTGGTCCAGTAATACAATAACTAGTGGTTCCTTGAAGCGCAAATATGCACTAGGGATCTAAGGATTAGTTGTCTTCCACTCATCGGCGCTAATGGTATCTTAAATGCGTATTAGTTGCGCTTATTTGGCGCTTAAGTTTGAGTGTCTTGGCATGAAGCTGCGTAACTTTTCAGTGGGAGTGGTAATATCGATGCTTTTGTTCACTGCCTGCCGGATCATGTCGTGAGTTCGTTAATTCTTGAGCTTGCCGCAGTAGTCATGTTTTAGTAGCGCCATCAGCTTATTTGAGCATCTAAAAGAATATTATTCAGAGATTCGCCATGCCCTACTGTAAATTAATTACATTATTCTTAAGCCTATCGAGTTGTTATTTTCTAAATGCATTTGCAGACATTGCTATTCAAAATCCGGATTCGCGCAACGGCATATTGTTAGACGGTCGTTGGGATACAATTATCGATCCTTATGAAAATGGATTTTACAATCATCGCTATGAAGAGTCTGAAAAAGGTTATTTTAAGAATGCGAAGCCGGCTAATGCTAGCGATTTAGTCGAGTACGACTTCGCGCGTTCGCCCAAGTTAAATGTTCCCGGAGATTGGAACACTCAAGATGAAAAATTATTTTTCTACGAAGGTACTACCTGGTATCACCGGGATTTCGACATAGGTAAGAAAACAGATCAGATATACGCGGTGCATTTTGGCGCTGTTAATTATCACGCCACCGTTTATCTCAACGGGAAAAAAATAGATACGCATGAGGGCGGATTTACTCCTTTTCAATTTGATATTTCCGAATATGTTAAATCCGGGATGAATTCTCTTGTCGTTAAAGTCGACAATCATCGCGAGCGCGATCAAATTCCTACAGTCAACACGGATTGGTGGAATTACGGTGGAATAACTAGGTCCGTTAAAATTTTGCAATATCCTAAAGCTCATATTCAGGATTACTTTATCCAACTTAGTAAAACGGAAGAGGGTGTTATTGAGGGATGGGTAAAGGTAGAAAATTTTAATAAGGATAATTTGGAATTCCAAAAAATCGACCTGCGCATTCCAGAGTTGAATATTAATCAAAAGCTAAGTGTCAATAAAAACGGTGAGGCAAAATTTGAAATTTCCGCGAAGCCAATTTTATGGGATACAGAAGCTCCGAAATTGTATGCTGTTGAGATTCAATTCCAGCAGGATATAGTGAAAGATCGAATTGGTTTTAGAACACTTCAAGTGCAAGGTGAAAATATTTTCTTGAATAATAAATCCGTGTTCCTCCGCGGTATTAGTATTCACGAAGAATCTCCGCTGCATCCTGGTCGAGCCTGGAGTGAGGAGGATGCACGAATTCTTTTAACTTGGGCGAAAGAGCTGGGTTGTAATTTTGTGCGTTTGGCACACTACCCGCACAATGAAGCCATGGTGCGCATTGCCGATCAAATGGGCTTGATGGTGTGGTCTGAAATTCCGGTTTATTGGACCGTGCTGTTCAATAACCCTATGGTCTACACTAAAGCTGAAAGTCAGTTAGAGGAAATGATTTCGCGCGATAAAAATCGTGCGTCAGTTGTCATGTGGTCAGTGGCTAATGAAACACCGGATTCTACGGCGCGCTTAAAATTTATCAGCCAATTAGTGCAAAAAGCAAAGGAGCTGGATACAACGCGTTTAGTTACCGCAGCTTTAGATACCCAAATTGATGAGAATGGTACAAAAGTTATTGAGGATCCCTTGTCCGCCATTGTAGATGTTATTGGCATTAACAATTACTGCGGTTGGTATGTTGCAACGCCTGGAAGTTGTGCTAGTTTGAAATGGTTGTCGCGCTATCGCAAGCCGGTGATTATGAGCGAATTTGGCGCGGACGCTCTACAAGGCTTGCATGGTGACAAAGCCCAACGTTGGACGGAAGAGTACCAGGCGGACGTGTACATTAATAATTTATTAATGATCGACAAAATGCCATTTTTGCGTGGAATGTCGCCGTGGATTTTAAAAGATTTTCGTTCGCCGCGTCGCCCACTTCCATCTGTTCAAGATTTTTGGAATCGCAAAGGACTTATATCAGATAAAGGAATTAAGAAAAAATCATGGTTCATATTGCACGACTACTACGCCAAGAAAGCGATAGAGTAAATTACATTTGAGAATGTTATGAGTATTGTAGAGCGGATTGAATTGCTGACACTGAAACACATTTTTATTTTCAGTATCGTGATGCTTACCGGCATTTTAACTATTCAATCACACGCTCAAGAAATTATTATTGCGTTCGAGGACACCTTGGCCCCGACTACCACGTTAGATGGCACCGCACGAACTAAAATGCTCATTCGCAATATGGCTCGGGCAGATGTAAAGCAGGCGATGTTTTTAATTCGCACAAAAACTATAACCCCGCACACCATAGACCGCATGATGTACTACGATGAGACCGGGCAATTTCTGGTTAATGCAGGTCACAATTATTCAATGTTGCATGCGAGCAAAAGCTTTGGTTACCCCATTGATATTATGAAAGCCAATGCGGCACTGAAAGAATACCAAAATTATCATAAACATGTTTTCTTTCCTTATTTATACGATGGGCGCGATAGACAATTGCTTGAACAGTTGCAAAATTATTTGGTGGAGCATAATTATTCTCCTACTTATGTCACTACCCGCGTACACGATGTTTATATGAATCGCCTGTATCATGAGCGAACTTCCGCTGGCCGCACTGTTGATATACGTCAATTGGAAAAAGCCTATATTAAAATGATAGTGGATGCGGTGATGGCATACGACGTCAAAGCACGTACCATTCTGGGTTTTAGCCCACGTCAGGTGTTATTGCTCCATGAAAACGATATAGCTGCTTATTGCATTGTCGGAGCTATAGACGCGTTAAATGCTAAGGGCTTTAAAATCATATCTCCCGAAAAAGTATTTACAGATCCGATAGGAAATCCATATTTTGTTTCCGGTTTTTCGGCGGTGAGTTACATGCCTTATCTTACTGGATTGCCTTTCGCAGCCGACGAGTGGAATCCGGTTGCTACTAAAAAAGACGAAGCGCAAATCCATTCATACCTAAGTGAGCAGGGTTTGGAAAGTTTGATTCCGCAATAAATTTTCTTTCATTTAAGCAGCTTAATCTGGTTGATGCTGAGCTCTCGAATTAACGCGTTCTAACTTTATACTTGTCTTCGAAAATTCATTTGCGAACGGGAAACGCGCGTAGGGCTGTGTTTACTTTGTGCACGGATACATCGATCTTTTATTGAGTTTGCGTTGGGCGTATCGGAGTAATTAAAAATCTCAAGTTAGGGCTCGTGTCTTCAACGGGTGTAATTAATCGTTTCGGCCTGTAAATTAGTGTTTCTTCAATTGACTCTGACCTATCCATTGCTAAGCTTTAAAATCTAACCTATTTGGAGGCTTTATGTCTATTTCCCGTCGGGTATTTCTTCGCAACGCTGCAATCGCAAGCACGCTATTAACGATAAAAAACAATGCCATAGCCAAGGCGGCAGAGCGTACCGGCATCAAAGATTTTTACAAAGATGACTTCCGTATTGGTACGGCTATCAGCACATCGACATTGTTAAAAAATGACGAGCATATGCTGGGCTTGATAGCTCGCGAGTTTGATGCAATTACTCCTGAGAACTGTATGAAATGGGAGCCGATCAGGCCACACGACAAAGAGTGGGATTGGGCGGCGGCTGATAAGTTTGTGGAATTCGGCCAAAAAAATAATATGTATATTGTGGGCCATAATTTAGTTTGGCATAGCCAGGTACCCAAAGAAGTTTTTCAAAATGAATCTGGCGGAACAATCACAAAAGACGCGCTCACTATAAAAATGCAAGATCACATTGCTAAGCTTGCTGGGCGCTACAAGGGAAAGATTCACGCTTGGGATGTGGTCAATGAAGCTGTGGAGGATAATGGTTCATGGAGGAAAAGCCAGTGGTATAAAATTATGGGCGAAGACTTTATTGCTAAAGCTTTTCGTATGGCTCATGAGGTAGATCCAACGGCCCATTTGATTTACAACGATTACAATACCGAAACTCCTGTTAAGCGTGACTTTATAGTTGGAATGGTTAAGAAATTTAAAAAACAAGGCGTGCCTATTCAGGGTGTGGGGCTGCAAGAGCATCTTTCTATAGACGGCCCAAGTGTTGGAGAGATCGAGAAGACTATATTGGCTTTGGCGAATATTGGTGTGCGTGTTCACGTTACTGAACTTGATGTAGATGTTTTGCCTTCGGTATGGAATTTACCAACAGCGGAAGTTTCAACTCGCTTTGACTATACGCCTGAGCGTGATCCTTATATTCAGGGGTTGCCAAAACAAGTAGAAGAAAAACTTGCTAAACGCTATGAAGACATCTTTAAGATTTATTTGAAACACCGAGACAAAATCGACCGTGTTACGCTGTGGGGTACTACCGATGGTGAAACTTGGTTAAATGACTTCCCTATCAAAGGACGCACAAACTATCCCTTATTATTTGATCGAGGCTTTCAACCGAAATCTGTTTATTTTAGATTGCTTGATTTGAAAAAATAAATTTTTTATCGGCCATCAGTGAAGATTCTAATCTTTGCTGATGTCCACCGATATGAAATGCTAAGCAAGATTCCGCTCTTGTGGTTCCTCGTACGACCCTCGCCAAGAATTTAACTATAGTCGCGATGTTTGCAGATCAATAGAGTGTGAAAACATTACCTGAATAGCTTTAAATTTTTATGCCAACGAGCAATACAACCACTCAAGAAGATAAAGCCGCTATCTATCCTACCTTTTAGTTATGTTTCCCTGATTACGCGCCTATAACAGATTCCATGCGACAGTTTTTAGAGGAATCTGTCAAGTGCTAGATAAGCTATAAAGCTAAACAAAATAAAAAAATTGTGGGGTTTTATTTGTTAGGTGATCGTAAAATTTCTGCAACCATCGCCGCTGAAAACGCTGTGGCGCATGAAGATTTATCAAAGTATGAAGCCATGCACGGAGTCGAAGGTATCGCACTCGGTGTAATTCCAGCGTTGCGCAACACCGGGTTAACAGCACAACTAAAACAAAAAGTAAAAAATATCCCGGTCTGCAATATATTTACGGTATGCAATACAAATCGCTCTGCAATTTTAATTATTGGTTGCGTTCAAGACGCTTGGTCGCCGAGTCTTACACAACAGAGTCTGTGTACATTACCCTCGAAGACATCGCTGGTTTTTAACGTCAACTGTGCCTTCATCATATCGAACGCATCGCAAATAATTTATTTAAATTTTGCTTTCAACTTTACAAGCTTTACCGCGATAACGATAAAGCGCTCGAACACCGTAATAAATTCCGAGCGTTATAACTGCCCACTCAACGCCAAACTGGAATGCATTATCCATAGTTGCACCTTTTAACGTCTGGGTGAAAGTGAAAAGTCCAGTTAAGGCAACGGCGGGTAGCAATATAGCAAAGATAAATTTTTTCATGTTCATGATGGTTTCCTCGTTCATTCATACAATTGACTACGAAACTGATTATCTCTGAAACTCAAGCCAAATGAACCTGTCAGTTATTACAGTTTGGATGAGTTCTTTTAAACGCTAAAGCCGCTAACTAGCAATTGGCGTTTAGTTGCGCTGAATGGCGAGTTTTTGATTTACGTCAATCCAGAGAGCCACTGAGCGTTCCTTTCCAATTTGCATTGCGCTAGCTGCGCCCATACGGCGTAAACTAACTCCCAGTTGTCGCAATAAACGTTCACAGGCAACTGTAGTAACAGTGACGTAAGCTTTGATGTCGTTTTGGATAGCAAAATCATGGAAGGATCGAACCAGGTCTACAGTAACATTTCCAAGCAAACCAACTTCTTTTTCGGCGGAACCTTTTCTAACGGCAAAACGACTAATTTCCCAAACGTCGTCACAGGAGGGTGCTGCTTCACCTTGCAACAATTCAGGAAAAATAGATTTCAACATGTAATCACCTGTTGTGGGCAAGGCGCGCCAACAGCCATTTACTACAGATTTATTCTGATCCAATACCGCAATGTGGTATGGCTGTAAATCATCAAAATAATCACGCTCGCGACCATTCACTGAAGGAATGTCCCAATCAAGTCTTTGGATAAAGGTTTCATGGCGAAGTTGAAGAATGCCATCGACGATTTGATTGGTAGAGTTACTGTCTTCTTGAGTGATGATTAAGTTGTTCATGTTGACCTCGCTTGGGTTAATGGGCGAGGTCAAAATTAATGATCACAAAACGAAGTCTATAGCTGGCAGATTTGACAGCTGCCTTGAAGCGGGAAAAATTCCAATAGTTTTCAGTGAGATAGCTTTCAAAGAGCCGAACCTGTAACTAGTTACAGCTAATCTTCGAAATATGGTCGAGCTATAGTCTCGCGCCGAATGAAATCAGACGCGTATAGAGATGGTGTGTCAGAGGAGTTTTTGGATGTTTGCGGCTAGATAATAAATATAACTTCGGTCTTGCCTAATGATTCCAAGGCTGTTTTTAAGAAGATGCGCAAGGAAAATTGTTGACAGAATAATCATGAATTTTTAGAGAAGATTGTTTTTGACTTGAGAAGCTATTTAATAAATAACCTGGATCGCGATAAATAATCATTTGGTGTTGTCATATTTTCAATAAACTTTTAAGCGAACTGTAGCGACGCAAAATAGGTACATTATTATTCTGCTTGCAGGCCAATAGACCACGTACTAGAACACCAATAGAAAACATAATATTGCCGCACATGATTCCCAAAATAAGTTGAAGCAGAAAAATAGGAGAGCTATTAAATGCATGCCACATAACAAGTGAAAGCGTAATATTTGTTATTAGCCATATAGCGACGAAACTATTTCTGAAATTGACGTAGTTTCTTCGCGCACTGTGATTAGTAGAACTTTTTTTCATATATTTCGGCTCATGCAATCCTTTTGTCCCCCAACTATTATCATGGGAATTAAATATGGCGTATGTCCAAAATAAGAGCGCGAATCCCGGCCGTAGTAATGTGTAGGGAAGAAAGTATTTAATAAGGGGAATCAGCTGTCGGTGCGATTTTAGCGCAGCTGCGATAGGCACTGACAAGACAATAAGTAAGACCTGTAGCTGCAATAAGGAAATTCCGTCATTGAATGTGTTTAACATGAAAACCGTTGCGGAACTCACTAGATAGAAAGATTGGGCTGCTATGGCACAACCGAAAATTGCTAAAGAAAATCTGTTTAGGCGACCCACTAAAGCGCAAACAAATTGCGACATGATTGCGCTTGTCATGATGATTTCAAGCGATGAAAAATAGTTTTTCAATATCGGATTCGTAAATCCATTTATTTGGTTATGGATTCCCAGATACACTAAAAACAATAGCGCCGGAAAAAACCAGTCCAAAGATAATTGTGCTGTTTGATAAGCGCCGGCTGACAAAAGGCGATAAGTTTCGCGAGGAGGAATTTCATTGCGAGTGAATGCGAGCTTCAAACGCTCCAAAAATTTAACGCGACATCCGATATAGCTGCTGTACCAACGTCGGCGTTGCCGCAACAATTCTTGCAGGCTATTGCAGGTATCAGTTGTAGCTACTGCGTTTTCAACGTATTGCAAACGCCAGCGTCCCTGGTCGCGAAAAGCAACCTCGTTACAGAGCACGCGATCTTCCGCCAGGTACACAATAGCTTCAGCCGGTTCGAGCTCGCCAAGACCACGAAAATAAATGTCCAGCGGTTCTTCCACTTCTGAATTTATTTGCGCGATCGCGTTGGATTTAATGCAAGCAGACTCATCCTCAATGGATGCATCACGCAACGCTTCCCAGCGAACGCCGCTGTATTGGCCCGGTATTACACTTAAATAGCCACTGTATTCTTCTGCAGGCCATTCAAGCAACAAACCATGCTGAAAACTGCCATATTGCCATATGTGTAAGGGATTAAAAAAATTATCGGGAGCAGCAACAGACACGTTGCTGGCCAAAGCAGCCGCCGAAGGATTTTCCTCGAAATGCGCAACCATTTGATGAAAAGATTGCGTGGCAACTGATGTACCTGTATCCATTTGGAAACAATACTTCGGGTCAATCAAGGGGCATAAAAATTTGTAGTACCACCAATGAGAATCTAGTTTTCCTGCATTGTTTTTTTTAACACAGATATAAACATGAATCGGCTGATACAACAATGTGTCATCTAAATTTATAAACTCTTCAGCATTAGGAATTAAATGTACCAACAAATTTATGAGGGAAAAGTTTTTTGAAAAAATTGCTAGGTCGGCGTTAAAATCGCTCAGCTTGGTATGAGTAAACCCGAAATCAAACAGTAAAATACGCGCCGTTTCAGAAAGATTTTCGAAGCCGTCGGCAATAATGGCTATGCTATGCGAATTTAATGTTCCGCTTTTTATGGCAAGTGAGCTGGCGCAGTTACAATGATTAATTAAGCCGCGAACAAGCGCCGCTAATGATTGCTGAAGCTCATCGCCCGACTCGTTATATAGCGTAATACACGTTAAGGTACCACCAGGGGCGGGCAATCCTGAGGATATAAGTAAATTGGCAGCACAATCCAATTGCTGCTTATCGCATTCCATTAACATGCCCGAATCACGAATGGGTTTTTCCGGAATTTCTGCCTGCACCGCAACTTGCATTATTTGGCTCGCTTTTTTTAAATCCACAGTTGTTGTTCAAAACGCAACATATCAATGTTTAAAAAATTGATAGTCAAATTTATGCCTAGCACACAAGGTATCATCTCATTTCTTCTTTCCAGAATATAAGTAAAATTAAACTTTAACCTAGCTGTAACATTTTACAGTATCGCTTTGGCGTGAAGGGTTTACACTGAACTCATGACGAAAGAAACCATTTTTTACTATCGGTCAATACGCCGCGATCTACATATTGCGATATCAACATGCACGTTAATTTTATTGGCAGCTTGTTATTTTTTTCCGGAGTCGACTAATTATTCGTTATACAAAGATCAAACCGCTAGTTTGAATTTTTACAGGGAGCAGCATAACAATGAGTTTGCCTAGAAATAGGTCTAGAGGTAGGTGATGACAATTTCCGCTAAAGAGAATATTTTATTTAATGAACAGACTTTGGAGTGTATAAACTTCGCGCTCATGCGCGCCAATAAAGTATCTAGCCGCGCGGGTATTGCGTGGGTATTGCAAGATAAAAATAGAAAAATTATTCACAGTGATGCGACTATCGCGGGTGTTAATTCCGAAAACCTTGCAGCATCTGTGAGATATCATGGAAGTAATCTTGATCAATTAATATTAACGGTAGAGCCTATCCCTTATTTATTTGATATTGAAAATTTGGTAGAAGTGCTTACAGCATCAAATTGTTCGAGTTTGATAGTGTGCTACAAGATGCCAGCTAACGTCTCTAATTATCATTGGAATAATTGGCTGGCTGGCTGGGATGGTGAAATAATACGCTTACCTTTGTCGATTATGGGTGCGAATCTTGCCGCTGGGCCTCGAAAAATTATAACCGGCGCTCGTCCGTGGGTGACTACCATTTCAAGCGCAGATATGCATAACAATAATAAAAATATTAATGATTTTAGTGAAGAATTTGGCGTAACTGCCTACATCAAGGAATTAGTTAACCAATCGCGGGCTGTGTTGTATAGCCCAGATCAAAAAGCAATTCTGGCCAGCATGGATGAAGCTAATTATGTTGATGAAGCAATCGAATACTTTGAAGTTAGTACTGCTAGCAGTTGTGAAGCTGTTTTTCGGCATTGCATTGTCGAAAAGCGCTGCAGTGTTTTGGTCTTTGCGGATATGGAATTACTTGCTCACCTGATGCAGCGTAATTTAACGGATGAAATTGTCCATCACCTCGCAGTGACATTTGCGGATACCGGGAGCCGAGCGAATATTGTGGAGGGTGAAGATATTGTCGTAGTAGAACAGGATAATAAGGCGCTGCAGAAAATAGTATCGTCCGGTTTACAAGTGCGGTCAGCAGCTCATTCACTTCCCATGACTGAACTACCTTTGAGTAATTGGACACTGCAAAGCAGCACGGCTGTAGGTAAATGCAGCCGGCTGCTTCTAAAAAGCAACATTGAAATTGATGTAGAAAATGACTTAAGGCAACGGCTTAACTAAACCATACATAACAGCCTTGGCGACTGCATGCTGACGATTTGCGGCGCCAAGCTTTTTTGTAACACTCGTCAAATGAAAAATAGCGGTTCGTTCAGACACATCCATAATTTGCGCCATTTCCCATGCTGTTTTACCTTCACACGCCCAGAACAAACTTTCTTGTTCACGAGGTGTGAGGCTTTCTACCATGGACTTATCAATATTCATTTCCAGATAAGCTTCAAATATTGAATACCCAAAATATTGTGCAAATGGCAACACATTCAATAAGCGCTGTTCGGCATTTTCCGGATTGTTGGTGGCCAGGCTAAAAATGGAAACTTGACCTGAAGGAGATTTTACCGGAACAGAAAGTCCATCCACCAATCCACCTTCCTTAGCGGCTTCCATAAATTTTACCGCTATAGGATCGCAGTATTGTTCCATCTTCATCAATTTGTTCCAGGTGATAGGAATGCTGTGATCGAAACAATAACGCACAACGGGATCGCGTTTTTGCATATCATTTGCGAAATAAGCTTCGTACCATTCCTTCGGATAATTTGAAACGGTAAAAATTTCCGGTGCAGAAAATGAACTCGCATTGCAAACACCAAATAGAAAAAACTCAAAGGTACTGAGCTCACAAAACTCATTACACACAGATTCAATGTCTTTGGTTTTCCCAAGTTTTTCGATAAGGGGGTAGAGACTATTAGTGTCCATGGGGGATTTTCCTTTCAAGGTTTAATGTTTTAAAAATATTACTGGGTTAGTTGGCAAAGTGCCTATAGAAACTTCGCAAGTCCTTGCGATGTTGACCAACAGTAATGGCTGATGAGAACGCACTGTACCTAATTTTATTTACAGGGATATTTACAGCATTTTAAAATTTACAACGATATTATTTTATTTTCTTGAAACTAAAATTGAAGCAATTCATTAATACCATCCTTGAAGCCTAATTTTTTAAAAGAAAAGCCCTTTAACAGAAAAACGCAATGAAATATAGAGGATAAATATACCGAACACAATCGCCATGAATCTGTTCGGTATATTTAACTGCCGACAATTGCCGGTTGGCGCTTCAATTATTTCTGATGGCGCTTAATTTTACCTGTGCCAATACAAATATTATTTCGCGCGAACTTGAAGTTCAACCTGAAGTTCTGTTACATGGGATTTGCCGTCAACATTGAACCAGTTATCCTGTTTGCCGGGCAATGCTTCAGTGAAAGAAACCCATGTGCATTTTTCGGTAATGCGTTCCAGTAGCGATAAACAAAACGAATTTTTAGCGTCCACCCAGAGCGGTTTACGGTCAGCATCCAATGCGTCGGCACCTATCATGCCTGCATCATGCATAAAGGATTTTTGCGCAAAGAATATTTCCGGCAGTTCCAAATTTTGCAGGCTTTCGCTTACTGCAAGTAAGCGCTGTGCTCCATTGTTTTGAAACCAGATACTTTTTAAGTAGGAAGATTTCACCCACCAGGTTGCACGACGCAAAATAGTATTTCCGTGCGTGATCCGCGGATTAAAAACAATATCTTTTGCAGTTTCATCGTATTCGGTTGGTGGCCCTGTCTCAGGCCGCATTAATTGAAACGGCTGCGTTAATATCGACAGCGCGTAAGGGACACCCCATGCCGGGCTAGGAAACGTAGAGCCCAGGTAATTGAGATCTATAGCAGCACCCGCATCATCAAAAAGCTCAAGTAAATTAGTTTCGGTATTGTGGCGCAGAACCAATTGATCAGCGCGAATAATTTCCTTTTCATCTACTAGTAAAGGTTCACCTGGCCACGCCAACACACGACGCGTCAAGCGAGGATGTGCCTGCAGGTCGTTGCTGTCGCCATTCAAAATTAAATCGACAGGTTCTTTAGATGCGCTTGCAGTACATAACCAATTACTGAGTGAATCACGCAACAATTCTTGTTCTTTAGTCGCGCCAAAACCGAAGCGAGAACTTAACCAACCTAGGCCGTTGAATACGCGATTAACCACCACAAGCGGTGTCCCAGTTGCGTCATCCCGCGCGAGTTGTATTTGCGCAGTCACCCCTATGGGTATTCCTGGTCGCGCAGGTTTTGGCGGTGTGTAAACCATCTTGGCGCCAAACTCTGGAACGTCGATTAATTTATTTCCGACAGTTAATAAGAATTCCGTTACCTGATTACAAGTTCCGCCTTCGCCAAAGCCTTGGATAAAGGCATCCAACATGCGACCGTATTCGGTAGAAATTGCCACTTGTGTACTTAAAAAATCTGCAAGGTCTGCCAATGATCGTGCGAGCGTATCGCCAAACTCACCTTGTACGCCGCTCACCCAACAATCTTCTAGCACCATGTTTTGGAATTCATCGTACTTTTTTTGTTGCACTGCATGCATAGACTCAGTTTCCAGCGCGCGAATTTTTTCAAGACCATCAAGCATGGTTTGGGTGTCAGCGATTGTGTGATGCGTTTTAAATTCACTGAGGCTAGCGACTAAGTCACGCATTTCATTGAGCTTGTCATCAAATTGTACTTGCGGATTTTTGCTGGCCCAGGTTTGCAAAAAATCTAACAAACTTTGCTCAGGTTGCGCATCGTAAGCATCGGTAAAATCAGGCGGTAGTAAAATTCCGCGTTGATAAAGTTTGAGCATTACTGCCTGGGCTTTTTCGCGCGTGATACCGGTAGCGATAAGTTGCTCAAGAAAATCATTCCAGCGTGTTTGTTGCGGGCCACGTATTAATAAATCAGCTAATTTTTCATCCAACCGAAATTGCGCATAACGCTGTTCACACCAGGGGCGACCCAGTAAAACAATATCGCGATTACAAATAGCTTGTAGGCGGCCCGCTTCACCAAATTCACTTAAGCTTGCATTAACTTGTAGGGGGAGATTTACTTCTGCCGCTACTTCCTGGCAATAACCTCGGTGCAATCGCTTCGGTATTCCGCGATTCAATCGTGTTCGACTAGATACTGTAGGCTTGCCAACATTGGGTGTATTTTCTCGCTGGGTTGGAGCAAAACTTACCGCTGTTTGATACATAAAGCTGGAAAAAGGGCTGGTCTTAGCTGCGGCGCGAATGAGATATCCCAATAAAGATCTTTCCAAGCTGTCCGGCTGGAATTTAGTGGGTAATTTTTTTTCAGTTAATGCACTGCGTGCAACACCGGCGCTACCATAAGCTAAAGCATGTTGAAAAAGAGGATTGGATAAAGCTGCGCGCAAGTTGGGGCGCAGAACATTTTGTTGTTCGTCAAAAAAAACGTCATCTATGCTGAATTCGCTTCTTTCCAATTCACCTTTCAGCTGGCGCCATTGCGTAAAACTGGTTTTTTCCCCTTCAAGTAATCGTTCGGAAATTTGGTTTAAGTCGCTATCTCGATATCCTGTGAGCCGGCCGTTGTGAACGTCTCTTTTTAATTTAATAGTGAGGCGGCGCAAGCTGACTTCGTCTTCGGCCAAGCGCGGCACCAGGCTATGTAAAATAGCCTCGACAGTTGTTTTTAAATCGTTCAACTGTTTGCGTTGTAAAAGAATTTTGTCGACCAACGCGAGAGTCTTTTGCGTGCGTAATGCGCCAAGCATTTCATAGGGTAGGGCGGCGATTCGTAATAAGCAAAAGGGTGCAAACACTACGGCGTCTTTGTCCGGATTTTTTTGCACACTATTATTTTTTTCAAGTTCCGCTACATTTTTTATATTATCTACAACGAGTTCATAGCCTTCGCTGGAGAATGGCTGTGCTAAATCGTTATTAAAAATGTTAATTGCTTGATTTTTCATTCGTCTATTTCCTTCACAGTATTTATTAGCGAACGCTATGGGTCCACCAATACCAGATAAACAAACCGCTAATTGCAAGATGCAGAACTAAAACTGCACGATACAACCAAACCGATTTCCAATAAGACAATCCTGAACGTTTGCGCGATAGTGCTGAGCGACGAGCTAATTCATCGTCGAGCAGCGCTTCAAGCATGCGGCTACCGTCACTCGGTGCAAGTGGATTAGTGTCGAGATAAACAAACGCTATGCTTAACAAAAATAGCGTGACCAATGCAGGTGAAAGGCTTGGCGCATCCAACAGAATCAATAGCCAGGCGGCGGTACCTGCTGCGAGCAAATCAATGAGCGGCCCTGCTGCGGGCACACGGAAGCGTTGATATTTGCCACGTATCTGATAAAAAAATCCTGTATCAACATAGGGGCCAGGCATGATTCCGTGAAATAGCAAACCTGCCTGCCCTACCGGAACCCCAGACATTCGACACGCAACGGCATGCGCGAATTCATGTAGGGGAACGACTAAAATAATAAATGCCATGAGCCCCCATACACTGAATGCATCAAATAGCCGCATGGGGTGAGGCAAATTATTTTTATCCAGAAACAGTGCGCCTATTCCTGTGCACGCTGCGATAATTAGCGAGACTGTAAAAGCCGCTCGTAGCCAACTCGGAACAAGCATGAATGCAGCAGCAAATTTTTTTGCAACAGCATCCGGATTACCCAGCACAATTTTTCGCGCAGAAGGTTTTGTTCGCGGTTGCTCAGGAAGATTATCCAGCAAGCCAGCTTGCGCGAGCTGTGCCAGAAACATTTTCAATTTACTTGCCGGGTTGCGCGCCTGCGGGTAAAGCGCACGCAAGCGCGCAACCAAGGTTTCTGAATCTGCACCCTCAGCAAGAAGCGGCAGCAACTCAACCGCCCCCTGGCTCACGCGCACAGAAGTCCCATCTTTTTTTGAAACGAGCATGACAGTGTGGGCACGATGAAAACGCACTACATGCTCGTGAAAACGATAAACGGTTTCGGAGTTTGCAGTTGCCATGCTTGTCATAGTGCATACCCCAGGGAGACACCGAACAACGGGCAGTCGCGGTAGCGATCAATATTAAACAGTGGTCCCCAGGCATCCTCCGCCAATCCACCCCACGGGCAACCGGCAATACCGTAAGCAACACTCGCCAACAAAGACTCGCTGGCAATAGTGCCGGCACAGCTGATTAAATCGCGGTAACCACGTGCACCGTATTGCGTAACTGCCTGCTCAAAATTGCCGGTGATATAAAACACCACAGGCGCACGCGCCAGACTTTTTTGCAGCATTGTTTCGTCCAGCGTTTCGGGTTTTAATCCTGCGGTTTTTAGCTCAAGATTTTGCGTCTGTGGATTCCACGCATAAACTCCATCCACATAATCATCATTTCCTTGAACAACACCCACCCAAAGTTTCAATTCAATTTTTATCAGGCTACGCGCCAAACGATTTTGGTAATTACCGTAGGCGATTTGGCACAGCCCTTTTAAAATAGGCAATGGAATTGCTTTGGAAGAAAAATTTCGTTCTGAACGGCGGGCGCGAAATATTTCTTTTAAGGATGTTAATTTTTGTGGCGGTAAATTAGGAATTTTATCGGCCTTGTCGGGCAAGGGTTGCGATCCCAATTTGGCAGAAAGTTCTACCAATGAATCCATGCAACTCATTACGCCTGTGCGCGGAAGATAAGCATCTTGTTTGCGTAAACCGATTCCAAGCGCATAGGTAATTAAATAGCGATTACCCATGGTGGGTAAGCCAATTAATTCTGCCAGGGCTTTGTCGCGCACATCAGAATATTCGGTGTATTCATAACCATGGCCACGCAACAAATGGTGAAGATAACTACGCGTTACACCTGCATCCAGGTTAGAAAAGCGGAACGCAAAATTACCGTATTTCTGACGAAGCTTTTTCAAACTTCCCACACCGACTAAAAGGAGCTGTGGTAAATCGCGTTCGGTGATTCCCAATATTCCTTGTAGCATGTGGTTGGAAATATCTTTAATACGTTCGAGGTAATGACTGAAGGCGTAGTAATGATAAACGCCGTCTGCTAATCCTTTAATATTACGAACAACCAGGAATAATTCCGCTGACCCCAACCCGCCACCACTGGGTGCGATACGACGCTGCCCGTTTGGAACAGGTTCATAACCTACGGAGTAGCGCAAAATATTTCCCAAATCTTTTACATCGAAATATTTTTTGGTTACAGGTGATTCACCGAGCCAATTAGGTTGGCCCAGAGATTCGTCTCCCTCCGGCAGAATAACTTTTTCTGAACCGTAATAAGGTTCAGGAATTTCCTGAGTAATACTAATATTGGCTGCGGCGTAGTGATGCTGATAATCCCTTGGACTCATGAGCTCACGCGGTGGCATGGAGTTCGCAAAATTATGCAACAACCATATGTCACCATTGGGTTCACTGAGTTTTGGTTTGCAGTCGGCCAAACCACATTTAGTACAACCGGGTAAGCGCACCACACGTCTTTCTTCGTAGTAACGGCCTTTCCCATCGCTCAAATATTGGTGGCAGATATTATAAAGGCGTGGTGTACCGATCATACTCACAATATGAAATGCGTTCAGCGCAACCATTGCTGACCAAAAGCTCATATCGGTACCCGGAATACCTTCGGGTTCAACACATATGTTTTGGAAGCAATCGTAGCATGCCGATTTCCCCGGAATAATTAGCGGGCCGATTTGTACGTTTTCATGACCTATATGCGCATGTAAGACACGAATATTTTTTTCGTGGGCGAAATTAAACCATGCTTGATTTTCTTCTTTATTATTGGACGCAAGAATAACGAGCAAATCAATTTTTTGTGAAAGGTTGTTCGTGCTTTCATGAAGGTTTAGCTGGCTGAATCCCTGATTCGACAATGCCGCTAAAATAGGTTGTGCTTGCGCTGCATTGCCCAAAATTGCAACCTTGGCGCGAGCTATTTTATCCAAGGCTTCACCGCGGTTTTTATTAATGCGCGTTACGTCGGCATAACGTCCAAGGAAAGAAGCCAACTCTTCATGTTTCTTTGATGGCTCGCTATCGCCCGATTCAAGCAATCCACGGCTGTACAACAAAGCCACTGTGTCGCGAATGGATTTTGCTGGTATCTTGGGAAAAATTGTTTGCAAATCAGCAAGCGAATTACGGCCATTTAAATGTTTTAGCAGTGATGGAACAAATTGACGTGCAGCATTTCCGTTTAACACCTGGGTGCCTTTTGCGCCTTCAAATAGCAATCCCAATTTTCCAAATGGAATGGCCAGTATTTCCTGTGGAAAGCGTGGGTATTCCGGAATATGCAATTCGGGATCTTCATCAAATTTTCCGCCAATTAATTCAGCAGATTGGGTAAGCGAAAAGTTTTTCATTCCAACACCTCAGCAAGTTCCGGAATTAATTTTTCAGTGAAGCGTTCGTGACTTGGCGTTGTTCTTTTTTCACCACATTTTTTACATGCGTGAATACCAATCACTTCACCTTCGATGACTGTGCCGCCGAGCACATCAACAACACGCACTTTGCCGACGTGATCTGTAAGCCTGGTAAGGCTGTCGACAATAGCGGTTGCTGCGAGCTCTACCATGGGCATACAGTAGCCCTCTGGGCCAAGCGCAGGATTTTTTTGATAAGCGTTAGTTAATACCAACTCTCGTTCAGGAGCACGGTGGTGAGATAAATAACGTTTTTTGTAGCAGCTATAACAAGCGCCTTTGCCCGGTATTACAGTAGGGCCGCAGGTGAGCCGTTGACCGTGCAGTTCAACCATGGTCCAGCTTTTATTTTCTGCGTAACAATAATTATCTATCGCTTCGCAAATTTCTGGATAAGGCCGCCATGAGGCAAACACGATATGTTGTTCGTCAGCGAAATCGCGTTTGAATTGTGCGGCGAAATCTTCTTCGATATATTGAATGTCAATGGTATGCACCGTGATCAACTCGTTGACGCGTGCACCGATTGCATTACCAAATTTACCAGCAGTGATGATAATCATAATAATATTACGCAAAAGGTTGAGGTGATTGATTTACCATTGATTCATTAAAATCAACGATCCCGATTTTTTTTGCATAGTCATGCAAACGTTTGTGTCCTAAAAAGCGGGCACGCTGAACTGAACTCATAGGCATAAGACCAGGAATAATTGCGCGCACGACCCATATACCCATCTTGCGCAACTCTTCTGTTGTCATGTCGACCACAACTATATCCATATCCATACTGGCAAGTATTTTCACTAAATAATTTAAGCGCTCTCGATCAGAATTGCCTGCATCCTTTGGCCCCATATCTCCCAGTGCAATACGATTTGGAGTGTTAGTTAAAAATTCAAATGCACTGCGGTTTTCTGCACGCCCGAGAAATGCTGCACCGTCATAGAGAGTGCGAAAATCAATAACATTGTCCGGTACTTGATAATTGTCCTGGAACACTGAGCGCGATGGTGCTGATTCACGAATCGTTTTTGCGCAACAAGCAGCTGCATCAAAACCGGTAGCACAGGCAACGTATTGCGACAGGATGGGTTGGTTCTCCAACAGTTGTAACGCGTACACGGTTGGAATACCTATGTCGGTTGTCGCGTCAAAAAAATATTGTTTAACGAGACTATTTTCGAGGCGCCCATAGTTAGGTGCTAATACCGGTGGCAATGGATGTGTAAATTCAATTCGCGGTAACGGAATTTTCAGCAACCATGACAATGCAATTGAGTCACGCTCGATAACTTCACAAATAGCCGAGACCAATGCGGTTTCAAGACTGGTGTGCGCGGCAGTTCCGGTGGAGATTTCAATCGCAATATTTTCACCAACCCAGGGTTTAAAATAGAGCATGGACATCGCACCTGGTACGAGGCGCTTGCATTTATCTACAAGCGAATAACCTTGCACCCAACGGATTTTTTTATTTTTGTCCGGCGCCATATAAGGACATTGCGGATCTGCATATTCGCGTTCAGAACAGCGGGGTATGGTGTCGAGATCAAGTGCGAGGTCACCTAATTCATTTGCGGTCGCGAGAATAAAATCTTCATCCTTAAATGCCATGCCCGAATATCGTTCGAGGCCTTCCATAACCGCGCGCAACCAGGCTAACTCAGGGTCTATATCAGCACCTGCGCCACCTAAAGGTTCTTTACAGGCATCGGTTCCATCCGGCCGCGAAACGTGCGGAAAAATTTTGGTGAGATTGTCTAGATCAGACACCGCAATTTCAAAATCAGGTGCAGTGTGCTCGGCGCTCAGGCGACTAACGCCGGCCAAAATTCCTCCGATGGGGGTAAGTGAATGCCCAAAAGAATATTTATTTCGTAAATAACGTTCATCAAGAGTGAGATTAGGATTCATGGTTGGCTCCTTATTGCGCTTCTAACAAGCAGGCCATATAAGCCTCTTCAAGAGCCATCAAACCCAAACGGTTATTCATTAGGTGCGCAAAATTAAAGGTGAGCACATCGTTTGAGGTAAGATCACCATTTGCTTTCGCATAACGGGTCGCCGCGTCGTTTAACGTTTTGCGCCAGCGTGCAATTAAAGCTTGTGCCTGTTCTGGAAGATTTTCTTCAGCGGCAAATAAATTTATACCTTCAGATTTCAATTCCTCCGCTTTTTCTGTAAAACGCTCACGCCAATCTTGCGCGACAGGTGTATCTCCACCGAGCCAGTAAAGCGCATAGTGTTTCCAAAAACCTGCGGCTGATTCCGTAGGTTTGAACGCGTCATAAGCTGCTTGCATTAAACTGGGCAGAAAGGTTTTGCGAGAGACAATGCCGTTGTCTTCCAACGCCAATATTTCACAGGCGATTTTGGATGACTCTGCAAAGATCGACTCTGCAATTAACATTTTTTCGCCAGTACCGTACTTATCTGTTTCTTGAAGATATTGTTCATATGCCACACGAACATCATTGTGGGCGACATCTGTAGCTCGGAAATTTATACTGCCGGGCTGGGATACCATTGGGTAGTATTCACTGGGCACGTAGTCATGTAATTTATTTAGACGTTCGAGGCAAATTTCATCCAAGACATTTTTTGCTTGTTGGTATTGTCCTTCGCTGGGTTTTGCGCGCAAGCGAATGTGCATTCCACCTTCATCAATGTAGCGAATAAAAAACCACTGTTCAAAACTGGTCACGCTGGATATCTTTTTTCCAATATCAATCAGCAATGCATCCATTTTATCTACAGCTTCACCCAGGTAGAGCTTAAGATAAAGCCATTGTGAATTTGCAGAAGCGGTTTCAATATTCATGTTATTTCTCCATCTCAATTATTGAATTAAATTAAATTTAAAAATTACGTATTTTTTACCAAAATATCTTTCTAACAATCCTGGGTCAGGCGGCTTCACCGCGCATGTCGAATTTAAAAGTGCGCGTTGCTATTACGATGGCGGCCAAGGTCCAACTGAACACTGCGACTAAATTTAACCAGAGTGGTAAATTCCCACTGGCTTGACTGATAAGCTGGCGATAAATATCTGCTAAATAGGTAACTGGTATTGCGTAGGAAATCATTTCAAGCAAATGATTGTCGGCAGTGTTGAAGAAAATATTTCCGCCGAACAACATGCCGAAATTGCAGAGCATAATTAACGCCATGCCGAACTCTTGGGTAGGCGCTATGCCTGCAATTAAGTAGCCCAATGAAATCAGCATAATTGCACCCAGAACACTCACGCTTAGAACAGCGAGCCAAGTCGAAACCGATAGATCAACCACCCAAGTGCCAACGGCAAGAAAAAATATGACCTGAACTATAGCGACCAAGGTGCGTAGGCTAATCTGCGCAAAAATAAGTTCGGTTGCCGTTAATGGCGTAAGTAGCAAGTGACGTAAAGTTCCTCGCTCACGTGCTCGCAATATAGGAGTTGCTGTTGCGAACAAACCTAATTGCAGCAGCGCCATGGCGAGCATGCCAGGAAATATAAAACTGAATTCCGATTTGGCAGCGATGGAAGGGCGACTTACGAAATAATGTTCCTGAATATTGTTGGGAGTCATACGAAAATTAATGGCGTCGATTACCATTTTGGAAAACTCTTCGTAACGCTCGTCTACCACCAACTCCAACCGACCTGAACCTTGACGGAAATCTTCTGAAGGTACTTTTACTAACGCGTGAAGTTCTCCATCAGCAACCATTTTCGACGCTTTATCTTCGTCAATAATTGCTGCCTGTATAGAATTATTCTCAGAAAGAGTTTGAATGAGATCAGCCGTTTGTGCGTTGTGGTATTCATCAATCACACCCAATTTGAATTTGTATTGCGGATTCGAATTGTTGGTAACCACCAATGTAATGATAAAAAATAATGGAAATGCAAAGCTGAAAAATATCGAACCAAAGTCGCGATAAAATTCTTTTGCCTGGGTAGCAATTATTGCTGAAATTCTGGCGAAATTAATGTTCATTAGTCTCTAATGCCTCGTCCGGTTAATTTGATGAATACATCTTCCAATGTCTGTTTAGTGACTTTGGCTTGAGTGATCGCAGCTATATCGATAATGTGTTGTTCAATCAAAATGCGGAACACACCATTGATATCCTTATTTTTAAATACCGCCGAAAAATTCCCATCCGCTTGTTGAGTGAAAGTCGGTTGTGCATCCTGTGCGAATAAAGCATTGGAAAATTTTTCACGCACCGTAAATTCCAGAGTTTGCTCGGGGCAATATTGATTGATTAAGTCGTCGGGGCGTCCCTGCGCCAGTATTTGGCCGTTATCGAGAATAAATACACGGTCACAAAGTTTTTCAGCTTCTTCCATTTGATGCGTGGTAATAAGTACGGCTGCTTTTTTATGGTTACGTTGACGCAATACCAAATTCCACACCTGCCGACGCGCCTGTGGATCGAGTTGCGAGGTGGGTTCATCCAGGAATAAAATTTCTGGATTTCCAACTAGCGCAAGCGCAAGCGCAACGCGTTGTTGCTGACCTCCCGATAACTGTTGAACGCGACTATTACGCTTATCTCCCAACACAACCGCTTCAATAATTGCTTCGACGTCGAGCGATTGCGGCCCGAAAAGACTTGCCTGTAGCTTCAAAATTTCTGCCACTGTTAGTAGCGGTGGTAATACGGAATTTTGAACAGCGACACCAATTTTTTTACGCGCTTCAGTGTGGGCTCTGCTGCCAATGTCATTTCCCAAAATCTGTAACGTGCCGTGACTTGGTTTGCGCAGGCCCTCAAGTATTTCCATGAGAGTGGTTTTGCCTGCTCCGTTTGGCCCTAGTACGCCCACTACCTCGCCCGGAAAAACGGTTAGGCTAACACCACGTAGTGCGTCGACCGCTTGGTTCCCTTCGCCGTAGGTTTTACGCAGATCCGATACTTGAATGGCAGCCTGAGTTGCGTTGAGATCTGGGCTAATAATCGTAGGTTGATTCGCATCCTTTAGAATATTTCCAGGAACATCCCGTAATCCTTGAGGATTGCTCAGGGGCGCATTTTTTAGCTGCTGCGCGCTGTTTAGATCAGAGTATAGAGTGGTCATAAATACTTACCCGCTGGTGAAAATAATGAGCAACGTCATCAAAAAATCTGGACTTCATCGCGAAAAAATTGATTCGTTTTGCAATGAATCTATGGGCCTATTATTTGACGAAAATCGACGCGGGATAACTGTCAGATGTTGTAGGTGGGCGGTATTCAAAGCTGTCATATCTGACAGGTGATAGCGGTTAGGCGTGCATAAAAAAATGCCAGACTTATATATAGTCTGGCACATGGAATCCCCAACGCTTATTCGAAATGTTGAAGTATTGAAAAAAGGTCTTGCAGATAGGGTTTAAAATCGTAGTCGAATTTTTGCAGTTGGTTGTAATCCAGAGTTTCGAGTAGCTGACGTAGCTCGGTGAGTTTATTTATATAGATTTCGTTGCATCCAAGTACAACTCGGTAGTTATTTGGTGCGCATACATATTTTATCGAGAGCCCGTCAATATCGAGCACGCCAACCTCATCGTCATCCACATTATTAAATGCAAATTTGAAAGAATTATGGTGGAAATCTATAAAGCCCTGAAAGTTTATGGTTCCCTGATCTACCAGTGGATGTATGGTGTCGTTGATTCGATTACGGTAGCCAATGTCTCGCAAAAACTCGCGCCGGAATAATTGAATGACTGCGCGTTTGCAGTAACTTGTAAAATCTGGTGCACCTCGCGCGTAACGCTGGAACCCAACTCGCATTAAGTTGCGAAAGTTCTCTACTAATGAAGCTGGAAATCTTATAGGTAATTGCTGTAGCGATTGTTCATCCACCAGGTTGGTGTTGCTCAGCGATAAATACAGGTTTCGCAATACTACATGTAATGGGTCAGTGTTTTCCCGGACCCGCGGGTACCCACTCGTAATGCCTTTATCTCTTCCAATGATTTGGTGTAAATATTCAGCTAAAGGTTGATATAGCTGGTGATAAGCTGGTTTTAACACGTAGGATCCTAGACCAAAAATTTGCGGTGATTCCCGATAGGCGCTACGCAAAAAGGCTTGTTGGTAGTAATCATTCAGGCGCGCAGAATTTATTTTGCAACCTATGTATTTATTGTAAGTATCGACTAATTCCTCGTAGGCTTGCGGAACAACAATTGCCTCGAGATAAAATGACGGCTGATTCATACCAAATTTATAATTGATACCAGAAGGCACGAGTGAGCAGGTAGTTAAGTCCAGCCATTCGCCACCAAAGCTCAAGTTGGAAGGCGTGATCGTGCTATGAGTGATTCGCTGTAATTTTGCAACGGCAAACTGGCGTGCATTGGCAGCAAGACTGCGCGATAAAATTGTTTCTATCCCACCGTTTGCCTGTGCGTATGTTTGCAAACTTTTTATCGCCTGCTTTACTCGTAGTGTATCCGGCGCCAACAGCGGCCGCGACGTCGGTGAAGAAACAAAATGAGGCGAACGTATAAAATGCGCGGGGCGCAATAAGGCTTCGCGCAATAACAAAGCACCGCGTCCGTTCAATATGGTGTTGCGATCACCATTGAGGTAATAAGGTGCAGGCATTGATGTGTCTATGATGCCGTAACAGCGCGCGGCACCTGAAGGCAAGATTGTTTGAATAAGGCCCGCGTAAATAACTTCAACAACCGCATCGGTTAATTGCAAGCAACCCGTCGTGTGCCACCAATCCACACCTTGACCCACCAGGCAGTTTCCACCAGAGCCTTTTAATTGAATGCCATTGACCAACCCACAGCGTGCGCCGCCACCGTTTCCACCAACACCTCTGCCACCATAACGCTCCGCTAATAAAGTAT
The DNA here is from genome assembly GCA_004173475.1 of Gammaproteobacteria bacterium. Lineage (GTDB taxonomy): Bacteria > Pseudomonadota > Gammaproteobacteria > Pseudomonadales > Cellvibrionaceae > Cellvibrio. The sequence continues at coordinate 293,444 of SEBU01000005.1, read as the reverse complement.
AAGACTTGGATAAATCAAAATTTGCTACTGGAAAATAGTCACTACCTGCCACGCAATAGGCGAACTCGGAAAGCATGGTATCTACATTCCATTCCTTACCGCTTGCACTAATGCTTGCGGGAGCATCGGAAGAATTAATCCAGCTTGATTGCCCTGTAGTGCATTTGAATCCACGGTAAGGTGCAAGGAGTGGAGGAAAATCTTCTACTCGTGCAGAAATGGATTGAGAAAAAAATTTGTTCTGAATATTTTCGTGAATGGTCACCGAACGGCTCCTCATTATTTTCAATGGCGTGCTTGGATTGCTAACCTCCAATTCTGCTTTTTAGTCGTTAGTATCGAGGCGTTTCGATGCTAGCCTCCAAACTCCAACGGTCTATTCCGCCACTTAAATTTAAAATGTTAGAAAAGCCATGTTGTAAAAGAATTTCGCAGGCTTTCTGCGACCTTTTGCCTTTATGGCAAAAACAAATTGTTTTCGCATGCTTATCAAGATCTAAAATTTCTTGTTCCAAACTGTCCAGTGGTAAAAGCTGGGCCTCTTTGATATTCGCTATCTGATGTTCGGAAATGCTGCGCACATCAATCAGCTGAATGGGCTCACCTGTTGATAGCAAATGCTTTAACGCCATCGGTTGAATACTGGGAATATCCTGAGAATTATTTTGCGCTGCAGGTATTCCACAGAACTCCTGGTAATCAATGAGTTTTCGCTCTGACGTGCTGGTAGAACAAAAGGTGCAGTTATGATTGCGCTTTAACTGATACTCATCAAAACTCATGGTTAAAGCGTCAAATGTTAGTAGCCGTCCTGCCATAACATCGCCAATGTCCAACAGGATTTTTATAACTTCGGTTGCCTGAAGTGTGCCTAAAACGCCCGGTAAAATCCCTACAACTCCACCTTCTGCACAGGAGGGCACCAATTCAGGCGGTGGAGGCGTAGGATAGAGGCAACGGTAGCAAGGACCATTTCGGTAGTTGAAAATACTGAGCTGGCCATCGAAACGAAAAATTGAGGCATAAACGTTTGGTTTACCGAGAATGACGCATGCATCATTAGATAAATAACGTGTTGCAAAGTTATCAGTGCAATCCACTATCACGTCATAATTTTTAAAAATTTCCAATGCGTTAGCGGAATTAAGTCGTGTTTGATAAACCGTCACCGCTGTGTTTGGGTTTAGCGCCTGAATTTTTTCCTGCGCAACCAGAGCTTTTGATTTATCTAAATCACCTACCGAAAAAAGAACTTGTCGTTGAAGGTTGCTGAGATCAACTTTATCGTCGTCCACAATTCCGAGATGGCCAACACCTGCGGCTGCGAGATACAACAACACCGGGCAACCAAGGCCGCCAGCGCCAATCACTAACACCTGTGAATGTTTAAGCTTTTGCTGACCCGCTATTCCCACTTCAGGTAAAAGCAAATGGCGACTGTAGCGTTGTATTTCTTCCGGGTTAAGTGCAGCTGCATTGTTTGTGTTTTGCATAAAAAATTTCCTCAGCCCTAAGCGTTGTAATGTTAACCGCCGGCAATTGCAGGAATTAACGTGATTGAATCGCCATCACGCAAATCCGGATCTTGAGAATCTAATGTACGCACATCATTTGCGTTCACATACACGTTGATAAAATGGCGTAATTCGTTGTCTGGTGTAAAAATTTTTAATTTTAGTTCTGGAAATTCGTCTACCAACTGAGTAAGTGCTTGTCTTACTGAAACGGCACTGCTACTCACTGATTTGAGCCCATTGGTATAACGCGCAAACACACTGGGTAGTTTTATTTCAATAGTCATGGTGCACCTGTGTTTTTGTTTGACATCTGCATTTTAAAAGCTTGCTGAGTAGGTTCTCACTCAAGCAACACTGCTAAAAATTCACATTGATAAACTTTAAAACTTAACCTAACTTTTTTATCGTGGCGTTTTTATCTAGCTCTACCCTATTGAAATATTGGGTATGGTCGAAAAACTATACCCAATAATTCAATTGGGCCGTCTGCACCCATTCGCTAACAACAGCCTGGCTTAGCGAAAGGGTGCGACGGGGTGTGAAGCTTCGGCGATTAACCGCAGCTCACTACAGAGCCAACCGAACTGAAGCTACCTGCAGTTCCGCAGCAGCTCAAAGAGCCGGCAGAAGACAGACAGTCAGAAAGCAATTGAACTTGCTCAGGCAATTCCTCAGCGAAAAGATCCAATTCGTCGTCAAAGGAAACAAGGTCAAAAGGATGTTGGTTTAACATAGTAATCTCCAAACAAAAAAGTTAGTTAAAGTTTATTAAGTTTATTGCCGCTGGTTTCCCTGCGGCAGACAAATAAAAACAAATTCAACAAATGTCTGTCAACGGAAAAATACATACACTGTAATTTGTTACGGGTTATTATTTTTGAAAAATAGAAAAATAGAAAAATAGAAAAATAGAAAAATAGAAAAATAGAAAAATAGAAAAATAGAAAAAACCGAAAAGCAGGATTTTAAAGTGATTGGATTAGGGGGAATAACGACAGGATTCTAAGAAAATAAATTTATGCGGAGTTTTAACATGCGGGCAACCGCCGCACCCTAAAAAAATTAGCTGTGAAAACAATAATATTTTTCAGGGGAGGCGGAAACTATTTAGGTCGTCAATTAGCCGCAGCTAACAACTGAGCCAACACTACCAAAGCAACCTGCAGTACCACAGCAACTTACAGAGCTGGCAGAAGATAAACAGTCAGAAAGCAATTGAACTTGCTCTGGCAATTCTTCTGCGAAAAGGTCTAACTCGTCTTTCATGTCAATCATGTCAAAAGGGTGTTGGTTTAACATTATGTTTCTCCTAAGGTTATTTAAATTAAAAATATCGACAGAAAATAATTTCACTGCGACCTGCAAATACAATCAAAATTCCTAATTGCTAGTCAACGACTTTTTAAAAAACCTGATAGTTGTTACAGTATTTTTAAATAAAATATTTTATATTTTTTTAAACAATAATTTATCAACATTAAAACATTAAAACATTAAAACATTAAAACATTAAAACATTAAATTAATTTTTAAAGTTCGACTTTGTTGATTGCATTTGAAAGCGCGCCGGGAAAAGCCTTGTTAAATATCTAACTGTAAGTTGTTACAGCTTTGCGCTGGGTTACCCGATGACTAAGCTAGCCGAACTTGCTATTTGCTTGATAAGCGCTCGCTATCTTCCCAATCTCCATGAAATGTCAGGTTATTTGGAAGATAGATGCGCCAAATTTCCAGAAGGAGGGTATGAAAATTAATACTTCAGAAACCAAAAATCTGCTTGATGATTTACAACTTGATAAATCGTTGAAAGCGCCGGCGCCCTCCAGAAATAGAAAATGGTTAGTCACCGCCATTTTTAGCGTTTCGGTGGTTACTGCCGGGCTAGTTATAAACAGCGTCGCTCAACCATCGGTCGCGAAAGAGGCTAAAGAAGTCGTAACTCACGCGGCGGCCAAGGAGCCAACCCCTGTTAAGACCATGTCCAATGGCCAGCCGATCGCTGATCCTGTGCCAGGGAACACAGCCGCTGCAAACCAGGTGCAATCTCCAACTGCAATCCCTTCCGAAAACATTCAAGTCAATGCTTCGGGATACGTGCTTGCAGAAAAGAGTGCAACCGTATCGTCTGATACTACGGGGCGTTTAAAGGAAATCCTTGTAAAAGAAGGGGAGCATGTTGTTAAAGGCCAGCTGTTGGCAACCATCGACCAACGTGTCGCAGAAGCGCAAATGCAGTTGACAAAAGTGCAATTGGAAACTGCTAAAACAACTTACAACCAAACAGCCATAAGGTTGGACGAAGCGCAGCGAAAATATCAACGCATTCAAACTTTGAGCGCAAAGCAATTTGTAAGTGAGGAACAACTCGACAATGCGCGTTACACATTTTCAATTTTACAAGCTGAATTGGCCACTAATTCCAGCAACATAAAAGTTGCAGAACAGCAGCTTTCCATTCAGCAGCAACTGCTGGAAAACGCAAAAATATACGCACCTTTTTCCGGAATTGTTACCGAGCTTGCTGCAGAAGTTGGTGAAATTGTATCGCCTATTTCTGCCGGTGGCGGTTTCACCCGTACTGGAATATGCACAATTATTGACATCGAATCTTTGAAAGTAGAAGTACAGGTTAGCGAACAATATATTGAAAAAATACGCTTGGGCCAGGCAGTGAATGTCAACAGCATTGCATACCCCAATGAAAAAATAACGGGTGTAGTGAGTCACATAATGCCACAAGCAAATCGTGAGACCGCGAGTATCACTGTGAAAATAAAATTGCTGAACACCGGCGAAAATATTGTTCCCAATATGCGAGTTGACGTAGCGTTTTTAGAAAAAGGTGTGGTTCGTTTAAGTCAAGCCCAGTCAGTAAAGCCCGGTAGCCCGGCTGCGAATTAATGGTTTAGAGACAAGTATCTAAACCTGAATTTTTATTTATAACAGAGGCAATGAATATGTTAATTAATTCAGAGATTGAAATATCGCAGTGTGTCAGTGAAAAATCCGAGGCTATGGTAAAACTCCACAATATCAATAAGGAGTACACCAAAGGTTCTGGCACCGTGAAAGTATTGAGTGATGTTAATTTCACCATTAAAAAGGGTGAGTTCATTGCGCTTATGGGGCCGTCAGGTTCTGGAAAAACGACGCTTTTGAATATTATCGGCGGCATCGATCGTCCTAGTTCTGGAAGTGTGTATGTCGGAGGAAAAAATATTATCGGACTTAATAGCTCTGAGCTAACAGCATGGCGCGCTCAAGAAGTCGGTTTTATTTTTCAGTTTTATCATTTAATCGCCGTGTTGAATGCAGAGAAAAATGTTGAGCTACCCTTGTCATTATTTAATTTGTCGCGCGACGATATTAAAAAGCGTGTGGATGCGTGTTTCAAATTGGTGGGATTGGAAAATCGAAACAAACATTTTCCGAATGAATTATCCGGAGGCCAGCAGCAACGCGTTGCCATAGCCAGAGCAATTGTGACTGACCCTGATATTTTATTGTGTGACGAGCCAACAGGAGATTTGGATCGTGAATCAGCGGAGCAGGTGCTCGATTTATTGGCCATGTTAAACAAAAACTACGGCAAAACCATTGTGTTGGTTACCCACGACCCACAAGCAGCTGCTTACGCTCACAAAACTGTTTATTTAAATAAAGGTGTTGTTGAGGAGGCCAGACGAAATGATTCTATTTGACCTTGTAACCGCCAATATACTGCGCTGGAAAATTCGCTCGATTTTTACATTTTGTACCATTGTGATTGCATTTTTACTGCTTGCACTGCTATTACCGGTAAATCGTATGTTTAACGTAGGTGTGGAGGTTGCCGATGCTAATCGCCTTATAAGCGTCAATAAATCTTCATTTTTGCGCCCAATGCCACTGAGTTATATGGAAGTTATTAAAAAAATTGAAGGCGTAAAAGAAGTTGGGCATTTCACGTTTTTTGGCGGCTTTTATCAGAATCAAGACAATCAGGTGGCTGCGACAGTTACTGATCCAAAAGTTTATTCACGCTTGGTTCCTGAAATTGTTTTCAATAACCCCACCGAATTGGATGACTGGATTAAGGACCCGGCAGGTGTGGCGGTAGGTCGAGAGATGGCAGAAAAATATCATTGGAAGGTGGGCGATATAATTCCAATTTATTCCGCAATTCACCAACGCAGTAATGGTAGTTTCAGTTGGACTTTCAATGTTAAAGCTATTTTTGACACTACCAAAAAAGGCGGTAGTACAAATAGCATGTTAATTAATTATGACTATTTTAATCAGGCTCGCCTTGCCAATCGGGATCTAGTGGGTTGGTATTCTATGGTTGTTAGCGATTCTAACCAGGCTAATGCTATTGCCAGTGCGATTGATAAAAAATTTCAAAACTCTCCCAACGAAACCAAAACATCTTCTGAAAAAGTATTTGCGCAAAGCTTCCTTCGTCAAGTAGGTAATTTCGGAATAATGATTTCACTGGCGCTGGGCGCTGTGTTTTTCACGCTGATTCTAGTAGTGGCTAATACGCTTTCACAATCGGTTAACGAGCGCATGTCCGAGTTGGCGCTTTTAAAAACGGTTGGTTATAGCGATAAAAAAATTATGGCTATGGTAATTGGTGAGAGCCTACTGTTTTCTTTTGGTGGGTGTTTCGCAGGTTTTTTAATTGCCGCTATTGCCATACCGCAAGTCGCCTCGCTGTCTGATCAACTTTTATCAACCTTGCAGCTGTGGTGGCGTGACCTTGGCTACGGAATCTTAGGTGCTGCAGGTCTGACCATCGCAGCCATTATTTTGCCGGGGTTGCGTATCAGCAATATGGAAATTTCTAAACATCTTGCGAAAACAGTATAGGGGAACAACATGGTAATACTTCTTAAACATATTGCACGCGCATCGCACATCGCATTGCTTGGTATAAAGCAGCGTTTGTTCCGTTCATTGACAAGTGTTATTGGTACCGCTGGTGTTGTCGGTGTTTTGGTCAGTATCTTGTCCATTGCAGCGGGTTATGAAAAAGCACTGTCGTTTAAAGGCGCTGACGACAGCATTATTATTTTTCGCTCCGGTGCTAAATCAGAATTGGAAAGTAGCTTCACAGGGGATCAATTGGATTTGATCAGAAATAATGAATTAATCGCCACGGACAAGCAGGGTAAAAAAATATTTTCTGCTGAATCTTACGTAATTGTAAATATTGACGATAAAAGCACCGCTGAAACCATGAACGTGGCCCTGCGTGGTGTACAACCCGCCGGATTTGATATTCGCCACCAGTTAAAATTAGTTGAAGGGCGTCTATTTGAACCAGGTAAAGCTGAAATTATTGTTGGAAAAAAATCGCAATCCCAATTTTCAGGTTTACAAATTGGTGACAAAAAGCGTTTCAGCGATTCAGAGTGGACTGTCGTAGGAATTTTTGAGGCAAATGGCACTGTGCTTGAGTCAGAATTGTGGACCGACAATTTGATGTTGCAATCGGCATACATGCGCGCGAATTCGGCGCAGGTGGTGTATGTAAAATTAGCAGAGGGCGTAAAGCCGATAGATTTTCAAAATTCGCTTAACAAAGACCCCCGCTTAAATGTACAGGTTACAACAGAAGCCGATTACTACGCTGAGCAGTCAGCCATGTTGAATAAGTTCGTTAAACGTCTCGGCTTCGGCATTGCAATTCTTATGGCGTTTGGCGCCGTGTTCGCTGCGGTAAATACTAATTTTTCGACCGTCATCGCGCGTCGTCGAGAACTTGCGACCTTGGAAACATTAGGTATAAAAAAATTAGCGATTGTTGTTTCTGTCGTCGTCGAATCTACCGCTCTCACATTGTTAGGCGCAATTTTGGGATGCCTGCTGGTGTACTTTTTATTCGACGGCTACACCACCTCAACATTATTTTTCTCGAAAAACTTTAGTCAGGTCGTATTTTCATTCCATGTTTCCGCTTATGCACTTGGCTTGGCCAGCATCTTTGCAACAGTCATAGGTGTAGCCGGAGCGCTTTTGCCGGCGATTAAATTGGGTAGAACTCCCTTGGTAAAATCACTGGCTGCCGTATAAGCGTTGCGACTTCATCAATATTAATAGTTGAGTAATCACATGAAATTTTTTAATCAGGAATTATCGGCTAAAAAAAATCATTTTTTAGGTACGCATCGTTTGCGTTCGCCAGAAGATACGTTTAATGATTATTCACGTTACATGAATCAAATGGGTATCACGCGTATTGCAAACGTTACGGGGCTTGACCGAATTGGTGTACCTGTGTGTGTCGCCATTCGTCCTAATGCTCGCGCACTTGCCTCGGCACAAGGCAAAGGGTCAACCCTGTTTGCCGCCAAAACATCGGCGTTAATGGAAGCTATAGAGTCATGGCATTGTGAACGTATAGATGCACCTTTGCGATTTGATTCGCAGCATGCAATGGCGCAGCGTTTTAATGTTCCGAATTTGACGGATTTGCCATGGCGCAGTGACGCAACGCCCAGCAATGACCGCCCTTTTAATTGGATTGAAGCCTATGACCTGGTGCAAGACCAATCAATTTGGTTGCCGTTTGAATTAGTGTCCACCAACTTTGTACAAGCGCATCAATATCAACCCAGCTTCTTACAGAGCAGTAATGGGCTCGCGTCTGGAAATCATTTGCTTGAAGCTATTGTTCATGCGCTCTACGAAATTATTGAACGCGATGCTTTAGCGCTGTGGGAATTAACACCGCAACATCAGCGTAAAAGTAAACAAATCGATTTGCACACAGTGAATGATAAAGAACTGCGCGAGCTCATTGAAAAATTAGCTAAGCTCGGTGTGGTTGTGAGCGCATGGGAAATTACCAGCGATGTAGGATTACCCGTATTTACCGCAACCATTTATGAAGATCCTGATAGTGAATACTGGCGACCTTTACCAGCATTTTCTGGTCACGGTTGCCACTTACAACCGGAAATTGCTTTAGCACGTGCAATTTACGAAGCAATTCAAAGCCGCGCGACCGTAATATCTGGTAGCCGTGATGATATTTTTCCACGCGATTATGAACAAAGTGGCAATAAGGAAGATCACGAACGGGCGATTGCGGCAATTCGTTTCCCACAGCCCACGAAAATTTTTCCGAATACTCAATTGCCTGTCGGCAATTATTTTGAGGAAGACCTCAATACGATCATCCAACAGTTAAAAAAGATTGGTTTAGATTCAATCGCTGTGGTGAATTTGACTCGCGATGATATTGGGATTCCTGTTGTCAAACTAGTCGTCCCCGGCTTGGAACCTTTCCATACCTCTAGTTATCGTGCGGGTAAACGTGCCGCAGATTACCTTCAAAAAATTGCAGCATGAGGACCATAGCATGAATATCTTTGTTTATCTTGGTCCAAGTCTGGACCGCTCAGAAGCTGAGACAATTTTGAAAGCCAATTATTTACCGCCGGTAAAAATGGGTGATTTATATCGTCTGGTTGAAAGTGAAGAGAAGATTGATTTAATTATTATTATCGACGGACTCTTTGAACAAACGCCCGCCGTTTGGCACAAAGAAATCTTGTTCGCCCTTAATAAAAATATTCCGGTGATAGGTGCCAGCAGCATGGGCGCTTTACGCGCGGCAGAGCTTTCAGCTTTTGGTATGCGCGGGCATGGAAAGATCTTCAACGATTTCCTTAGCGGCAAGCTGGAAGATGATGATGAAGTGGCTGTAGTTCATGGGCCAGCCAACAGTGGTTACATTTGCCAGTCGGAAGCCATGGTTAATATTCGTTACGGCTTAGAACTTGCGCTGGAAGAAAAAATTATCGACCAGCATTTTGTGGACACCGCTATTGCACTCGCCAAGGCTACCTATTATCCGCAACGCACCTGGCATGAATTAGTGAAAGCCATGAGGTTGGCAGCCGTAGAAAAATCAATTTCGGAATTGCAAATCGAAAATTTTAAAAATTTTATTGCATTAATGAACACTAATTTAAAGCGACTGGATGCGCGCTCCCTACTAACGAAAGTGGCACAATCTCCGGCTACGCACATTAGAGAGTCGAATGAATATCGCGAAAAGAATAAATTTTTCTTTGAACCAACGGTTTTCTGGGACCACTTGAGCATTTATTTTAATGGCATAAATACGCAAGCTAGTGGCGGCGCAAACTTTGATCGTTTGCGTAATCACGTTCGTCTTGTTGAAAAAAATCGTCAAGCTATCATTGATAAGGCCTTGTTACAGCATTTGGTGAATGCCGAGGCTAAGCGGCTACGTCGCAGCAAATTCAATTCACGCGATGCTTTGCTTCACTTTCGTAAAAATCGCAAGCTTCATTCAACGGAGCGTTTACAACAATGGATGATCGAGAATGGCGTTACCAAAAATGACTGTCTCGATCTTGCGCATTCTGAGTATACCCAGTACTTGATAGAAAATTTATATTGCGAACAGATCGATAAGCAGCTTAATAGTGCGTTGAAATTGACGGGGCAATACGCCGCTATAAGTTCGGAGGTCAATCAGAAGTGGAGTAGCTTGAAAGAACAGGCTCTGGATCAAAATCACGACTATGATAATGCCTTGGTAGACGCAAGTTTACGGTGGTATCAGCAACATATTTCAAGCGTAGGTGAATCACTTGAAAAGCATGCTGCCGAGCGAGGTTTTTCATCCGTACGTTTATTTATTAATGAATTGGTTGCGCATTATCTGTTTATTCATGAGTGCGACCAGCAAGCTGAACGCGAACAGGCTTTTATCGCCAAAGCAGCCTATGCTTAAGGAACTATACCATGCAATCTAAGATGATCAGCGCTGAGGAATTAAACCTGCGATTAGGCAAGTTTTGCATATTGCGAGCAGAGCGCGGTTTAAGCAGCTCACCAGAAGACCTTCGGTGTTTGTCCAATTCAATTCAATATGGTCATTACTCTTTTTTAGAGAATTGCGATGGGGAGATTATCGCTTATGTCACCTGGGCAAAAGTAAATAAGGAGGCTTACCTCGCAGCCAAGCAAAAGCTTTCTGTACCCAAGTATGAATATGAATGGGATGAAGGACCTATTACACTTATATTGGATGTTTTAGTCAAAAAAGGCTGGGAAAATTTTCTACCAAAATTTTTGCTAGCAGAAGCTCGTAAACAAAAGTTCTTATGTTATTTGGACAAAGATAAAAATTCGCTGAAACGAGTTAGATATAAATCTCTGCATTGATTATAAAATCGTAACCTCTGGGTCTTTTAAATAATTAATGAGCGGATAGTATGCATTTTTCATTTGGTGATTTATTTAGAATGAAGACAGTAACAATTTTTTGGTCATGCAAGTGTTAGCCTTTGGTTGTTTAGCTGATATTAAAAAAAATAGCTCCGCTTTAAAAAATTCAAATAGTCTGGAATGTAAACTGACGCCAGTTAAACAATCTAAAGCTGCTATTGAGGCGATATTAAAAGATTTGGATTCTAACTATTTAGAAATCGGCGGTGGTGGAATTTCTGAGGTTAAACAAACTCGCACAAACGTCTACGTTGTGTCTATCCCTCAGGGCGAAAGGATCGATCAATTTTCCTATGAAATTTCAGTTGATGAAGCATGCAAAGTAAATATTTTGAAAAAAGAGCCATTTACTAAAAACTTTAGTAGATAACTTTTTTGGTAATTCAAAGCTTAGAAATTTCCTGTAGGAAGCCCAATGGTCTTTCGATTAAACGAGCTATTCCCGAAACTGAGTCGCGTACGCCTCAAGCTCGTCCACAAAAGCTTGTTTTTTCTGATCGCTAATAAAGCTTGCGGTGAAGCTATTGTGAGCAAGTTGTAGGGCTTGTGCACGCGTCAAAGGAAAAGCATCTGCAAGTGCAAAATAGTTGTCATTCAGGTAACCACCAAAATAGGTTGGGTCATCTGAATTGATCATGACTCGCAAGCCTGCATCCATAAGCTTAAAAATATTATGTTGTTTCATATTGTTGTAGACGCACAAACGCACGTTCGAGAGTGGGCATACAGTGAGTGGAATCTGAGATGTACGCAAATATTCCATCAACCGCGCATCTTCATCGCAGCGTACACCGTGATCTATACGTTCCACTTTAAGTAAATTAATCGCCTCCCAGATATATTCTGGCGGGCCTTCTTCACCTGCGTGAGCGACAACACGAAAACCTTCGGCACGGGCTTGCTCGAATACTCTGGTGAATTTACTCGGCGGATGACCGAGCTCAGAACTATCTAATCCAACCGCAATAATTTTATCTTTCCAGGGTAGCGCCTCTGCTAATGTTTTTATTGCACTTTCTTCGCTTAGGTGACGAAGAAAATCCATGATGAGCAATGAGCTGATATTCCATTTTTCTTTTGCGTCGCTCATCGCTCGCAAAATTCCGCTAATAATCGTTTCAAATGCAATGCCACGTTCGGTGTGAGTTTGTGGGTCGAAAGATATCTCTGTATGGCGAATATTGTCGGCTTTACATTTTAGAAAGTAATCTGTAGTGAGGTCATAAAAATCTTGCTCCAGATTCAATACGGAAGCACCCTGATAATAAAGATCTAAAAAACTTTGCAGGCTCGTGAATTGATAAGCGGCTTCAATTTCCGCCACGCTTTTGTACGGCAGCTCTACTTTATTACGTTGCGCTAAAGTAAACATCAATTCGGGCGACAAGGCGCCATCGAGATGCAAATGCAATTCCGCTTTTGGCATGGATGCTAAAAAGGTTTTGCTGGCCAGTTCTTGCATTTTTGGTAGATGATTAAAATCGGGGTTTATTAAAGATAAAGTCATAAACTATCCTGGGGTATACGTTTTATTGCACAGCGAATTGGTATTGTCATTGAGTTGAACGCCTTCAAGTATAGTAAATTGCGCTTCATTTATTAGATAGCATTTACTCATACAAAGGTACATATTTGCTGCAAACATTTGTCTCGTCAGTCCGATATAGTCACGAAAAAAAGGCCATCTTGTAGATAGCCTTTGAGCGTTAAATGGATTTATCAGAAGCGTATAGCGGCCCCTAAATTGAAAGCGCCTTGGTTGTCAGCAGATATCGCTTCTGCTTTAAATGAGACCTTCTCGCTGTAGAAATAACGGCTGCGTATAATATAGACAGAAGCTTCAGCGTCAATGAATGCTGCGCCCACGCTTAAGCGACTGTTGAAGTAGTAATCTGCAGCTACATAAATGGTATCGTCTTTGTCTTCTTCAAAATCATCCTCTGCGTCTCTACCTTTTTTATATCCTGTTTCCAGATTAATAGCTGTATCACCAGCTAGTTGAGTTACATATTTCGCTGATAGATTAAGGCTGTAGTCTTTTGCTTCATCGTTGTGGCTGGTAGTGATCAGCAGGCCATCAATTGGCGTAATGCCCAGGCTAACAACTGTGTCGTTCGAATCGTCGAGTTCCGCATATCCAGCGCCGATGTAAAAAATACTGTTGGGAATGTAGAACCCGGCTCCAATACTTTTCGAATTAGATAGATCAAAATAATTTGAATCATCGGAATCAATTGAACTGTATGACGCGTTGATAAAACTATGCTTGCCTAGGAAGTCTGCTTCAGCCAAAGGTTTGTTGGTTGTGTCGACCGCGCTAAAGTTATAAGTGCCGCGGATTTGAAGGCTGGAAACATTATCAATAATAAGTAGAGTATCCCCAACAGATGCTCCATTTCCAAAATATCGTAATTCCACTTCACCATTGTATGTATCTGCAAATGTTGCAGTGGAAGCCAATAACAGGGCTGAAAAAATAGTTTTTGAAAATTTCATGAGATTCTCCATAAAATAAAGTGTGATCCCTAACTCAGGGTGGGCGTAGCCTAACGAAATTAGCTGAATGCTGAATGAATTAACTTATGTGTTTTATATTTCTCGCATTATTAAGAATATGCTAGTTATTTAAGCGACGAAGTGGGTGATGTTTTTGCAGGTGTGTTGATAGAGTTTTTAGTGATATAACGCCGAACAATAATTCGGTTTATTCAATAGGAGTTCGTATTTTTCGAGGCGCTGCTGTTAGTTATATTTTATTTAAGAAGATAGCCGTGCAAGTATGTTATTTTTGTGCACGCGTGGTAAAATTTTCGAGCATTATATTAACGCTATATTGGATTGGTTATTTGATGTTATTTGCGCTTATTTAAATTTCGAAATCATTACTGAAGTATTGCCATGAATTCTAAGCTAATTGTCGTTGCGTGACATACGCAACGACAATTAAATTTTTCAAGCCGCTGACTTCCGTTGCCCAACCATTCCCCATCCGCGTTTTGTTAAACGATAAATCAATCTTACAAATGTGAGAGTAAGTAGTGTTTCTGATGCCGTTAACACTGTGCTTGTAAATGCGCCTCTCTCTGCAACGCGGCGATTGTATTTTTTTACTAATTTATCGCGCGCTATTTCGATACTGTCGTAAAAAGTTGGGATCATTAGTAGTGTGAGAATTGTTGAGGTAATAGTGCCGCCGATGATTGCGACGGCGAGTGGTTGATAAAACTCTCCGCCTTCACCCATACCAATTGCAACGGGCAACATGCCGGCGATTAATGCGAAAGTTGTCATCAGTATCGGACGTAACCGTGAGCGGCCAGCGAACATTAATGCTTCTTCGCGGCTGAACCCTTTTTTTTCTTTTGTGCGCGCGCAGTCGAGTAAAAGAATTGCATTTTTTGCGACTAGTCCCATTAGCATAATGATGCCGATAAAGCTCATTAGGTTTAGGGTATGACCCGTGGATAAGAGCGCGATGACCACACCGATTAAACTTAACGGCAAACTCATCATCACAGGAACTGGTGCGAGGAATGAGCCGAATTGAATAACCAAAATAAAATACATAAGCGCAATGCCGGAGATTAATGCAGTGAGCATAGCGCCAAATAATTCCTGTTGGTCGCGCCCGGCACCGCGTAATTCAATGCCGTAACCCGGTGGAAAATCTATGCTTTTTGCGAGAGCCATAGCTGCGCTGATAACTTCTCCTTGCGGTGCGCCCTCAACATTTGCGGTGACGGTTACTGTGCGTTTGCCATCGGTATGCATGATGCGTGTTGGGGCTTTGTCCATACGAATGTCGGCGATTTGTTCCAGGGGAATTACGCTATTGCTGCCACCAGGAACCAATGGCAGGCGTGCTAAAGCGGAAACATCTGCACGGTCGTCTGGATGTAAACGCAGCGCCACATCGCGAGTTTCGCCAGTAGGATCAACCCAGTCGCCCACTTCAATTCCTGCAAAGGCAATACGCAGTGCTTGTGCTGCATCACCAACGGCAATTCCCAAACTGCTTGCCAAGCCACGGTCTAGTTCAATTTGTAATTCCGGCATGGGCTCTTGTTCGCTCAAACCAACATCTACCGCGCCTTTAATTTTGCGTAGGTCTTCCATGTAGGTGTCGGTGATTTCCATAAGTTTGCGCGAATCCTGGCCGTAAAAATTAATACGCACCGGTTTGTCACCGCCGTTACTCGTGTCGTCTTGTACGGTGTATTCAGCACCGACTAAGCGGCTTACCGATGTACGCACTTGCACTGCAATTTCGGCGGCACTACGGTCGCGGGTGCTTGGTTTGCCGATGTCCAAATCGATGCGGCTACCGTCTCTTTTAATATCGCTGAAAACAGATCTCACTTCGGGAATTAAACGAGCGAGCTCGGCGGCCTGTTCGGTTTTGATGCGCGCATACTCGAGACTTGCGCCAGAGGGCGTGCGAATGTCGATGACTAATTTTCCGTTATCAGCAGCGGGCAAAAAGCTGCTACCGCCTTTAAAAGATTGCAGGGCGAGCGCGCCAACCAAACTCAATACGGCGATGGTTGCCATGGATCGTCTATGACCTAATGCCCAGCGAATAACGAGTGTGTAACGATCAGCTTGATGATCAAACCAGTTGTTGAAACGTTTGAGCAACGCGCTAAAACCGCGCTTCGGCATATCCTGATAGCCAACTGGATCTCCCCAGCGCGATGACAGCATGGGGTCGAGCGAGAACGAAACAAATAGCGATACCAATACGGAGGCTACAACCGTCAATGCAAAAGGTTTAAACCATTGGCCAGGGCCGCCACCCATAAATGCGACGGGTATAAATACTGCAACAATTGAAAAGGTTGTGGCCATTACTGCTACGCCAATTTCCTTGGTGCCTTCACGGGATGCAGTCATGCGATCCTCACCGCGCTCCATATGGCGGACGATATTTTCGCGCACGACAATCGCATCGTCGATTAATACACCGATCGCCAAAGACAGACCGAGTAGCGTCATAAAATTCAGTGAAAAACCAAACAACCAAACAGCAATAAATGCAGCCAGCACTGACGTCGGTAAGGCGAGAGCGGTAATTAGTGTTGAACGCCAGGAATTAAGGAAAGCGTAAACTACAAAAATGGTTAAACCTGCGCCGAGAATTAGCGATTCAATAACATTATTTAAACTGGACTCGGCCCACTCACCGCCGTCGTCGGCGATTTCAATTTGAGTGCCGGGTTTAAGTTGTTTGCGAATTTCATCCAGCTCTTTGCGAACTGCTTTGGAGACGGCGACGGTACTCGCTTCGCGAGTGCGGATTACGCTGATCCCTACAGCTGAATGCCCGTTATAAAATCCTAAACCGTCCGGTTGAGCAGTGCCGTCTACGACATCCGCGACATCGCCCAAGCGCAACACATCGTCGCCATTGCGGCGAATAACAATGCGAGAAAATTCTTCAGGTGATGCCAATCGCCCCAACAAACGAATGCTGTGGTCTTCGAGAGTTCCTTCAAGTTTGCCGCCAGGTGCAGTGAGATTTTGGTTTTGTAGGCTGCGTTGAATTTCCACAACAGAAACATTATGCATACGCAGTTTTTCGCTACGTAATAGCACCGACAGTTCGCGTGTTAATGCGCCGGAAATATCAACAACAGCAACACCAGGTACGCCGCGCAAATGGTCTGCGATATCTTTTTCTGCCAGGATCGACAGCTCAACGTGACTTTGGCTGGACGATGACAATGATAACCACATGATTGGCCAGGCATCCGGGTCTTGCCGGCGAATGATCGGTTCGCGCATTTCAACGGGCAATTTATAACGCACGCTGGCGATTGCGTTACGCACTTCATCTGCTGCTTCAATTAAATTTTTGTTGAATTCAAATTCGATACGAAACCAGCCATTCCCCTCACTGGCCCACACCCGCATATCATGCACACCGGGAATGCCACGCATGGCTTTTTCGAGGCGATCCACAATTTCCCGCTCTACCGTTTCAGGCGAAGCGCCGGGGTAGGGAATACTCACTTGCAAAATAGGCGGCGCGATATCCGGGCGTTCGTTAACCCGCAATTTGCTGAGCGCCATCCAACCTACAGCCATAAGGCCAAGCGTAAGGACAACGGTGACTATGGGGCGTTTAATACTAAAGTCAGATAGAAACATGGTTTTATCCTTCCTTCTTATTCGTTGTGGTAGAAGCCGAGGCGACTTTTTCCATAGTGACTTTCGCACCGTCAATCAAGGCTCCGCGCGGGTGGCGAATAATATGGTCGCCCTCGGCTAAGCCAGAATTGATAGCGTAATCGCCAGATTTTACATCGCGCTGGCCAAGCATAATTTCAACTTTGTTGAGCACGCCGTTCTGAACACGCCAAACAAAAGCATGATCGCCTTGTTGCACAAGACTCGATTCGGGAATGCTGAGCCCCTGTTTAACATCACTTTGCACCCGGCCTTCTGCGAAGAGCCCAACGGTTAGATTTTCGTTACCTTCAAGTGCGACATGTACGCCAACCTGGCGGGTGGTTGCATCTGCAACGGGGCTGATGCCTTCAATGCGACCTTCGAAGGCATGTTCTCGGCTGCCGTTGATATAAAAGTTCACCAGCTGACCAACGTGAACTTCCCGGATTTGGTCGGCAGGCACAAAACCTTCGAAGCGCATGCTGGCAGGATCAATCACTTTAAGCAGCGCTTTACCAATTTGTGCGGTATCGCCATTAGATACTTCGCGTTTGCCCACGATCCCGGCGAAGGGCGCGCGCACTTCAGTACGTGCTAATTGTTGAGCGTCTTGCACCACCCGAGTGTGCGCCGCAGCGAGATCACTTTGTGCAGTATTGCGACGCAATTCGGCATCCTCTTTCGCCTGGGTCGATACAGCACCACTGACTGATAACGTTTTTAAGCGATTGAATTGACGCTCCGCCTGATCAAAACTTTGTTGGGCCGCGCGTTCTGCTTCCTGTGCCGAATTCAATGCTTGCCGAAATGCGGTGTCATCCAGGCGAACCAGTAAATCGCCTTTCTGAACTTTATCGCCGTTATCTTTGAAAACCTGCAGCACAATGGCTGAGACTTCTGCGCGCAGATCGGCCTGCTTTTTCGCTTGAAGTGAACCCGAAATAATCGGCCCGTGTGCGATGCGGCCCGGGGAAATGCGCACCAAATCTTCCTGAATCACAAGAATAGGCAACTTGGCCTCAGCGGGTTTATCACTCGTTTTACCACCGCAGCCGGCCAGTAGGGCAATTAGACTAAATGTGATTAGTGATTTCTTTGGCATGATAAATCCTGATAGATATCTCTATGTTGTTGAGTCCGGTGGAAAAATCTAACACTCGAACATGCAAGAGCTTGGAAGAAGAAAATTTAAAGCCCCAGCATATCCATTTGATGCTTCAAGTGAACGGGGTTACTAACTTAGATGGGACGATTGATGATTTGGATTCAAGGATGGAAATTTTTTGTTGCAGCTCAATCCTTGGCTACACGGGTAACCTTATAGTTAGATGACCTACGTGAATGTTTAATTCTCTGTAAGTTCCCTGCCATTAACCCAGCTGCGAGTTACGCGATTTTGATCATCTATTAAAATCATGCTTGCTGTATAACCCGCTTTAATTTCACCTAGGTATTTTTCACCCATCATGGCTGCCGGGTAAGTGCTTGCCATACGAATTGCTTCGTCCAGAGTGATATCCAAAAAACTTATTGCATTGGTAACAGTGGATATCATGGTTAAGTCAGAACCGGCGAGTGTGCCTGTAGCGGTTGTTAATTTGCCATTGTCGTAGCGAATTAATTCGCCGTTAAGCATAAAATTTTTATTGATTGCGCCTACACTCGGCATAGCATCGGTGACTAAAATTATTTTGCCGCGCGTTTTAGCTTGATAAGCAATTTTCAAACTTGCGGGATGAACGTGAAAACCATCCGCAATAATTCCGCACCAGGAATTTTTATCCTCTAACGCAGCACCGACCATACCCGGTTCGCGGCTGGTGAATGGCGTCATGGCATTGAATAGATGCGTGAAACTAGTTAGTCCCGAAGCAAGGGCGATTTTCGTTTGTTCGTAAGTCGCAGCACTATGACCAGCAGACACAATGACGCCTGCATTGATTAGGCGTTTTATCATCTCAGGAGTCGTCAATTCAGGTGCTAAGGTGATTAATGTTTTTCCAATATCCAGCGACGTTAGTATTTGAAAAGCAGATTCGTCAATAATTTTAAATTTCGATGCATCGTGAACGCCCTTGCGTTCGGGATTTAAAAACGGACCTTCCAAATGAATACCCAAAACGCCTGGCACCTTTTTTTTAATGGCCTGCTTCACTGCTGTGATCCCAGCTTGCATAACTTCCAGATTGTCACTGATTAAGGTGGGATAAAAACCTGTCGTACCAAATGCGCGATGGGCCTCGCTTATTATGCGTAGCGTTTCGAGCGTAGGTGCATCGTTAAACAACGCTCCACCTCCGCCATTTACTTGAGTATCGATAAATCCGGGAACTAAACGCTGTTGTTTTAAATCAATCGTATTGGCCACTTGTGACGGTAAATCATTTGCTGGGCACACAGCAGTAATCTTGTCCTCGTCAATGACAACAGCCTGGTTTGTAAGCCAATGCTCGCTTGTAAATACAATCCCGTTAACAAGAGCAGTAGCCATTAAATATCTCCGTCACTATGTGTGAATAAAATAATTGTTGGGATTGTAACCGTTGACATAAATAATTCGTTATTTGAGCCATAAATTTCAGTTCTAACGTACAGGCAATTCGAGCGTTTTGGGCATTAAATTGCATAAGTATTAATTTGTAAAAGCTAATGTAAATCCGAACTGTCTCAGCTAGACTCTAATTAATCTTGACATATTTCGCAGTGAAAATGAGGTCTCGATCATGTTATATATTAAAAATATAAAATTAACGTTTTTTTTATGCTCACTTTTCGTTGTATTCCCTTCGCACGCCCAACCAGCATTGGAAAAGTTGTGGCTGACGGAAGGACTGAGTGTGCCTGAATCTGTGCTTATTTATCGAAGCGGAAGAACAAATTTGCTCTTCGTGTCGCAAATCGATGGTGATGCCAGCGCAACAGACGGTAAGGGTGGTATCGCCAAAATGAATCTTGATGGTGATATTACGGATAAAGATTGGGTTACAGGTTTAAACGCTCCAAAGGGAATGGCCGCTTTTGACGGGAAACTCTATGTGTCTGATATTAGTGAACTCGTTATCATCAACATAAAATCCGGTGCGATTGAAAAGAAAGTGATGATCCCAGATGCACAATTTTTAAATGACATCACAGTGGATTCGAAAGGTGTTATTTATATTTCAGACACCAAAACCGGAAAAGTTCATCGCTACCAAAATGATGTGCTCGATGATTATGTCACCAAGATGGACAGTGCTAATGGTCTGAAGTCCGTGGGTACACATGTCATTGTTGGCGCAGGAACTCATTTGTATTTGGTCGACAAAAACAAAAATAAACTCGAAGTTGCCAGTGGTTTTGCACAGGGGATTGATGGGGTAGAGTCCGCGTCCAAGGGAGACTTTATAGTATCTTGCTGGGCAGGTTTAATTTACTACGTTCACCTGGATGGAAAAATTAATTTACTGTTGGACAGCCAGAAAGAAGGGATCAATACGGCAGACATTGCTTACGATACTGAATCACAAACATTGTTCGTTCCAAATTTTTCCAAAAACTCTGTCACTGCCTACAAAGTAAGTGGAAATTAATAATCAGCTAAATTTTATAAGAAAAAATTTAGCTGATTGGTTAAAAGTTTCAAATGTGTTTTTAACGCAGTAAAATCATTAATCCTTTTTTTGATTAAATGCTTCAACCTGTTTTGGCGAAGCAGGCGTTTGATACTTATTTTTCCATTCCTCATAGGTCATTCCATACACGCGTTCGCGTGCATTTTCGTAATCCACAGAAATATTTTTCTCGTCCGCCGCCGCTACGTACCATTTGCTTAAACAGTTGCGACAAAAACCGGCCAGGTTCATTAAATCAATATTTTGCACATCAGTGCGAGTGTTTAAATGCTCGATCAATCGCCTGAATGCAGCTGCTTCAAGCTGCGTTTGTGTTTCTGAATCAAGATCTGAAATTTTTAATACGTCTTTCATAATGTTAGCTTCGCAAGTTGCAATGTTTGAGTGAGGTGAGAGGCTGCGGTAGTTGATTGGCTTATCTGCTGGCACTATAAAATTTATTGCAAATAAAATCCTCAAAATTTGAACAATAACTTTCCTGGCAATAATTGGCGAAAAAGCATGCAAACACAGCCGGTATTTTCGTTGCTTTTGATGCCACTTTGATCAGTCAAAGTTTTCGCCTTGAACCTCAAGCGATACAACCTATACTCAAAGCGAACTACGCGCTAAGAAGACTGATCAGGGGAGTTTGCGTGAATATCATTCTCGGCATTATTGTTATATTCGGCTGTGTTGTCGGGGGCTTCATGCTTGCGGGCGGCAAAGTGATGGCGCTCTTTCAGCCCATTGAGGTCCTGATTATTTGTGGCGCATCTTTGGGCGCTATGATCATCGGTAATCCTATGGCGGTCACTATAGGTGTCGTCAAATCAGCTGGCGCATTGATGACGCCATCCAAATATAAAAAACAACTTTATCTCGATTTGCTCACCTTGCTTTATGACATCTTCAATAAAACCCGTCGCGAAGGCCTTATGGCAATTGAAGGCGACATAGAAGAACCTGAAAGTAGCCCGATATTTTCTAATTATCCGTTAATACTTAAAGATCATCATGCGGTTGAATTTATCTGTGATTACTTGCGCATTATGGTGGCGGGTAACATGGCGCCTCATGAGTTGGAAGCGTTAATCGATCAAGAGCTGGAAGGGCATCATCAAGAGCAAGCATTAATCCCCAGCGCGATTACCGGCGCGGCTGATGGCTTGCCGGGTTTCGGTATTGTTGCGGCGGTATTGGGTATCGTGATCACCATGGGTAGCCTTGGCGGCCCACCAGAAGTGTTGGGTCACCACGTTGCAGCCGCGTTGGTGGGAACCTTATTAGGTATTTTGTTTGCGTACGGTTTTATTGGTCCGTTCGGCATGTATTTGAGTCACAAAAATCGCGATGAAGCACATTTCTACACGTGCATTAAAGCTTGTCTCGTTGCTTCTATGAACGGCGTTCCACCGCAAATTGCAGTCGAGTTTGGCCGTAAAGTGTTGTACCACAGCGTGCGCCCCAGCTTCAAAGAGTTGGAAGAACAATACCGTGCGAAACGATAGGGCAGACTAAGCATGGAAAAGGGCACGCAACAGATCATCATCATTAAGAAAAAAGGGCACGGTCACGGCCATCACGGCGGTGGTTGGAAAGTGGCCCTGGCCGATTTTATGACGGCGATGATGGCCTTTTTTATGTTGATGTGGCTGTTGGGAAGCACTTCGAAGGAAGAACAAAAAGCCATTTCCGGCTATTTTAATGATCCTGGCAGCGAGTATGCGATAGGCGAGGGCGGCTCTAATCCAGGGCTTATCAATGCTGAACAACCGCAAGTTGAATCCCATTCTGAAGAACCTACGACTGAGGAAAAAAGTGATAAGGATAATTCGGAACAAAATACCCAAACACAAAATGCCGAACAAATTTCTGAGGCAAAATTAAAAAAAGAGTTGGAACGAATCGAAAAAGAACAGTTGGAAAAATTACAGGAACAAGTGCGCGAGGAAATTAATAAAGACCCGATTTTCCAGCAAGTAAAAGATCAGATTTTAATTGATTTAACTGCACTGGGTTTGCGAATTCAAATTGTGGATAAAGATCAGCGCCCAGGTTTTGATGTAGGCAGTGCGCGCATGAAGCCTTACATCGAAGATGTATTAAATTCATTAGCGCCACTCCTCGACAAGGTTCAAAACAAAATAAGTGTAACGGGCCATACGGATTCAACCTCCTACGGCGCAGGGGCGACCTATACCAATTGGGAGCTTTCAGCTGATCGCGCTAATTCGGCTCGCCGCGCGCTTTTACAGGGTGGATTCCCTGAAGGCAAAGTAGTCACAGTACAAGGAATGGGATCGGCGGCGCCTCTGGTTGCGGATAAGCCGGACGCACCTATTAATAGGCGTATAGCTATCATCGTGTTGAAAAAAGCAGTCGCCGAAGCCCTGAGTAATGGCGGTACAGGGTTGAACTCCAGCGACCTGGTGAATCCGACCGGTGCTGAAAGCGAACCCAAGCCGCACATCATGACTCAAAAAGAAATAGATGCAGCGATTGATGCTGCTCGTTAAGTGAATCAAGTTTACTTTTCAATGCCGCTTGAACTTGTGTTGAAGCGGCATTTTTACATCTTATCCGTCTTCGTCTCTCTTCATTCCCGCAGCAAGACTGACTAGGCTATAATCGCCGCCCTTCGTTCCCACCAAAACCTATACCCATTTCGACTCATCAAGCAGAACACCATGATTAATGTAAAAACCGAACTTGCCAAACGTCGCACCTTCGCCATTATTTCCCACCCGGATGCGGGTAAAACAACCGTTACTGAAAAGTTATTGCTATGGGGTAACGCTATTCAACTAGCGGGTTCTGTAAAGGGTAAGCGCGGGCCTCATGCCAAATCCGATTGGATGAGCATGGAGCAAGAGCGTGGAATTTCGGTGACCTCATCGGTCATGCAATTTCCTTACAAGGGTCGCATTGTTAATTTGCTGGACACCCCCGGTCACGAAGATTTCTCTGAAGATACTTATCGCACATTAACGGCAGTAGATTCAGTATTAATGATGATTGACGGCGCAAAAGGTGTAGAAGATCGCACCATAAAGTTAATGGAAGTATGCCGCTTGCGCGATACGCCGATTTTAACTTTTATTAATAAAATGGATCGCGAAAGTCGCCCCACAGTTGAATTACTCGACGAAATTGAAAGCGTATTAAAAATTAGTGCGGCACCGATCAATTGGCCATTGGGTAGCGGTAAAGAATTTGTTGGTGTTTATAATTTTTACACTGACGTTATTCATGTTTATCAGCACGGCCAAGGCCACACAATTCCTGATGATGTACAGATCAAAGGTTTGGACAGCGATGAAGCAACCAAATTGCTTGGCAGCTACGCAGAAGATGTTCGTGAAGAAATTGATTTTGTACGCGGCGCCACTAACCAATTTGATTTGGAAGAATATTTGGCGGGTCGCATGACCCCCGTATTTTTTGGTACTGCATTAGGCAATTTTGGTGTGCGTGAAATGTTGGATGGTTTCGTTGAGTGGGCGCCTACACCGCGTAGTCGCGCAGCCAAGGAACGTGTGGTTGAAGCAAGTGAAGAAAAGTTCAGTGGGTTTATTTTTAAGATCCAGGCCAATATGGACCCCAAGCATCGCGATCGTATTGCTTTCATGCGTGTTTGTTCCGGCGTGTATCAACAAGGCATGAAAATGAAACATGTTCGGATTGGCAAAGAAATTAAAATTGCTGATGCGGTGACGTTTATGGCTGGCGATCGCAGCGCGGTAGAAGAAGCGCTAGCTGGCGATATTATTGGTTTGCATAATCACGGCACCATTCAGATTGGTGATACGTTTACTGAAGGTGAAGAATTAAAATTTACCGGCATTCCGCATTTTGCCCCTGAACTTTTTCGCCGTATACGTTTGAAAGATCCGTTGAAAATGAAGCAATTGCAAAAAGGCCTGCAGCAATTATCCGAAGAGGGTTCAACGCAAGTATTCTTTCCAGTAAACAACAATGACATTGTTGTCGGCGCTGTAGGTGTGTTGCAGTTTGAGGTTGTCGCTTATCGTCTAAAAGATGAATATAAGGTTGAAGCGGTGTATGAACCGGTGAACGTCACCACCGCGCGCTGGTGCGATTGTACTGATACGAAAAAACTCGAAGAGTTCAAACGCAAATGTACTGAAAACCTTGCGCTTGATGGGGGTGGTCATTTGACTTATTTGGCCCCGTCACGCGTTAATTTATCCTTAACGCAAGAACGTCATCCAGATATTATTTTCAGGGCAACACGCGAGCATTAATGTAAAAATAACGGCGCGTTCAACGCGCCAATTCAGACCTGAATGCTTGCTGTCGGCGGAAGGTTATAATTGAGGCCAGGTATGAAAACAGATAATAACGATCTGGTCTGGGATCTTGATGCGTTTAGCCAACGCCAGCGAGCTATAGATTTTGTGATGGGATTTGAAAACAAAATTTGTGTATTCTCCAATTCTGTTGAACAACTCTATACCAACTACAATATATTCTTTCCTCGTGAGGAGGCTCGCAAGCTCGTTATATTGCCTAATCCATACGCCCATCACGACACTTTTAATGGCATTCCAGAAAGTGCAGTAACTGCTACGGGAATGGAAATTATTCCCGGAATGTTTAAAGAAAAGCTAAGTCTGTTTTTACGCATTCCATTCAAAAGTGGCGCTGTAAGAGTTCGTACCGTGCCTTTGCAAATAGGGCTTCGCATAGTGCAACAACAATGCCCTCCCGAACGTCCGTTCCTACCTGTGCTTATGAAAGGCGACCTGCGTGAACTGGACGCTTCTATTCCCTGCTTACATTTACATCGCATACATGTGAATCGATTGACTTCGCATTCAAATTTGGAAAGAAGCGATATCGAAAAAGTTATTCAACGTAGGCTGGAGAATTTAGGTAAGTTGTAGTTTTTTGTAGATATAAATAAAAAAAGCCACAAGAGTGGCTTTTTTTATTTTGGGTCAGAAAGAAATTAATTTTGCAGGGTGAATTTAAGTGGGGCGGTAAATTCAAATGTAGTTCCGGAGATCGCATCGGGAAGCGCTGAGAAAGGGCCTGATTTCCCCACCGCTTGCAATGCGGCGTCGTTTAAAGATTCAACTTCGGACGCTTGTGCAATAGACGTCTTGAGAACATTACCTTTGCGATCAATGACGATGGCAACGCGAACGCTACCGGTTTGATTTCGCTCAAGTGCCCTCTTGGGGTAGCGAACATTGCCGTATATTTTTTTCAGTTGATCTGACACGTAGAACTGACGGGCCAATAGAGTTTGCGCAGTTAGTGCGGGTTTATCGTCGTCTTCATCATCAGCACTGGTTGCAGGTGCGGTTGTAGTAGCCACCGCAGCCGCAGCCGCTTTCTGCGCAGCAAGTTTTGCAGCTTCCGCTTTAGCTTGCTCAGCTTTTTGCGCCGCTAGCTTGGCTGCTGCGCTATCAGCCGATGATGTTTGCGCGCTTGAAGCTTTCGCCGCGGCCGCTAACGCAGCGGCTTCTTTAGCTTCTTTTTCTTTTTCTTTCTCCGCAGCTAAATCAGCTGGCGATTTGAGTTTGCTCCAGGTGGCGACTTCGGCAATTCGGGCTGCACTAGGCTTGAGTTTAGCGAAACGATTTTTGATATCCTCACTCACTTTGCCATTTTTCAAAATGCCGTCTTTATAATCTGAGGACAAAGGTACTTTTCCGATCCAGGTTCTCAACAACATAGGGAAAAATTTATCGCCGGCGATGTTGCCGAGGAATACGTCATTGACAGTAATGTTTACGCCTTTTCCAGGTTCGTAGCTGAATGCAACTTCATCATTTGCTACGAATCTCCCTTTAAAAAGGGCGTCAAACTTAACCATGTTGTCTGCTTGTTCTGTCAAAAGAGCGGGTGAATTGTTGATGGCCATACCCTCAATCCACCAACGACTAAATCTACGCGTGGCTATGCCCTCTGGCGCAACAATTTTCAGTTCCATGCGCATGGGTTGGTTGCTGGTAAGTAACTTATCTGGATTGTCACTTAGAGTAGAGGTGTAGAGCGCACCAATAAACTGCTCTTTCCCAAGATCAATATGTACAGCCATCCCATTCAATTGAGGCTCGGCTGCTTGGCTCAGCAAACTGATGCTGGCGAGTAAAAAGCTTATACAAAGCTTGATTGTAATTTTTAGGCGCATGGCATAAATACTCTCATTCTGTATAGATTAGGTTGGCAGTGATGTGCCGTTAGAAATCCGTTTCATCGCATGTCCCAGATCACGGAAGTATAATATATAAACCGATGAGAGAGGTGTACTCTATATTCTATAAGCTGAGCTGCTGACAAAAGGCCCTTTTTAGAGTATAGAGCAAAATAAAAATATTTGATTTGATATCTAACTGTTTACCAGCTAGGTTTTTATAAGAATAACCTGAATTTCTCACTACTATATTCTGTAAGTAGGCTCGATATGGAAATAAAACTGCTGTCCAAATTATCCCGTGATTATGTAGAACAGCTGTTATCTGGCATTCCATTTTTTAAATTGGTAAAGCAACAAGATCCCTGGCAGTTCGAATTATTGCTCCAATCTTCCCGCATAATTACCTACTCTCCCGGTGAAATAGTTTTGCAGCGGGGCGATTCTGATCAGTGGTTATTTTTTTTACTGAAGGGGCGTTTGGCGGTGTATGTTAACGATCCCCTTAAAGGTGAATTGGTTAATTATGTTACGCCGGGCGAAGTGTTTGGAGATCTAGCGCAGTTGATGGGCCAACCCCGCACCGCGACAGTTTTAGCTGAGCCGAGTTATCGTGAGTCTATCGTATTGGCAACCGATGCCTCGATTTTTGGTGACATAAATTCAACTCGTCCGATCACTGTTCAAACCAAACTTGCTTACTATAGAAACACCGTCCATAACTTGCGTTGGAAGCTAGAAGTTTATCGCTCACAACATTTGCAACATCCATTGGCAAATAAACACCGTTTGGTAAAACTGTACACGGGCGCGAAAGATACGCACGAAGAATTACGTGCGCTCTATGAACAAGCGCAAGCGCTGGCGAGTTTGCTGTTGCAATGGAATCGTGAGTTTGGCGCATTGACAGACGAATCCACGCCACCCGAAGATATTTTCGAATTATAAAATCCCCGATAGAACGCTTCTTTATTCATCGACCTCGCTCATTCGCGTAAACAAGCGAGTGCTACTACAATTAATGGAAATTTATTTTCCGTTTGCTACTTCCTTTGGTAATGCGCCTATGAAATTCGAAGATATGAAATTGATATACGGTTATCCGATGCAATTGCAAACCAGCAATAGCGCAGGCCAGCCGGAGCGATTCTCGTGTCGATTAATCGGGTGTTTGCCCGGCAGAAGTATTTTATTGTCTGTTCCCAAGCTCGCTGGAAAATTAGTTCGCTTTCGCACTGGCCAGAAAGTTGTTGCCCGTTTAATGGTAGACAACGGAATAGGCATATTTGTAAGCGTGGTTGAAGCTCAAACAGCTGATCCTTATCCAATACTCCACATTAGTTATCCTGACAACGTAAGTTTTAAAGGAATTCGTGGCGCTACTCGTGTAGCAATTGATGAACCGGTTCAAATCCTTAATTTAACAATTGCTAACGATGAAGTAGTAGTGGGCAGCGTGGTGGACGTTAGTGTAACGGGCGCTCGTATTGAAGTTCCTTCAGAGCTTGGTGAAATTGGAAATAAAATTCAGGTCACAATGCGAGTTGGGGTAGCCAATTTAACGCGCGATTTGACATTAGAGGCAATTATTCGCTCACGTGGAGAAATGGATATACAACACGTAGATAGTGGAGTTGCTTACGGTGTTGAGTTTATCGAGCCTGATGAAGATAGACGATTACTGCTTTACGCATACGTCTACGCCCAGATAGGCAGTGAGGAAGTAATAGGTAGTTGATTAGCGGAGGCATCAGTTATTGACGTTATCTTAGCTTGGAATAAAAAAAGGATGCCGAAAGGCATCCTTTTTTTATTGTTCTTAACGTAACACTCGAAATCGATTAATTCCGAGTGGCAATTAAGAATTAAGCAGCTGGTGCTGCTGCAACCGCAGCTTTAGGCTTACGGCCACGCTTTGAAGCTGGAGCGGCTTTTTTTGCAGCTGGAGCTTTTTTAGCGGCTGGAGCTTTTTTTACTGCGGCTTTTTTTGCAGCTGGAGCTTTTTTAGCTACTGCTTTTTTAGCGGCTGGAGCTTTCTTGGCAGCTGGAGCTTTTTTAGCGGTTGCTTTTTTTGCTGGCTTAGCAGCTGCTTTCTTTGCTGCTGCTGCATTTTTCTTGGCAGTAGCTTTATCTCTTGCTGCAGCTTTTTTGGCGGCAGCTTTAGCACGTAAAGCGGTTTTTTTGTCAGCTGCTTTCTTCTTGGCAGCAGCTTTTTTAGCAGCAGCTTTAGCTTTCAAAGCGCGTTTCTTATCAGCGGCTTTAGCTTTTACGGCAGCTTTCTTAGCAGCCAGTTTAGCTTTTACAGCGGCTTTCTTAGCTGCAACTTTGTTTTTGGCAGCAGCTTTTTTCTCAGCAGCTTTCAAACGCTTGGCAACAGCACCTTCTGCTTTTGCCACAGCTTTATCATGAGCAGCAGCTAATTTGTTAGCAGACTTAATAGCAGCTACTTCTTTCTTGGCATTAGCAACTGCAGCTTTTGCTGCATCAGCAACTTTCTTCGCAGAAGCTACTTCAGCTTTAGCAGCGCTAACTTGTTTTGCAGAACCAGGAGTTTTCTTTTTACCAGCAGCAGCAACTTTGCCTTGTGCAGCTTTAAGAGCAGCAGTAGCTTTTGCAGCTTCTTTCACTAAACCAGCGATTGATTTTTGAGCATCAGCAGCGTGAGCAGCGCGCGCTTTTGCCAATTGTGATTTTAGGGCAGCGAGTTGTTGTTCTAAACCCGCAACTGGATTAACGGCAGTTTGTTTACGTGCAGCCATGGTGTGCTTCCTGTAAGTATTCGATTAGACGAAAAATGGATAAAAAGATACAACATGTATAAGTTAAAACTTTATTGAAAAATTTCAAGTTTTTTAATGAGTTTTTTGTGAAAAAACGCATTTTTTTTGCAAAAAAGTCGAAATTAAACCGACTTAGAGTTTTTAAAAGCGTTTTTTTTTGATTTTGGATGTGTTGTCGATATTCAAAAATAAATTTTCAACTTTAATTCTTTGCCTCTGAATTCCTTAAATTGGGTCCATTTAAAACTTTAAATCGGCTTTTTAACTTTTTAAAAACGATCAATCGAACTCTTTTTTGATCCTCTTTAACGCCATTTTAAATTTTGAAAAATTCCTTTAAGAGTGTTTTGAGGTTCTTCAACGGGTCATTCATGCAAACCTCAAAGAGGTCTAATTTGATTTGCAATATTATTTTTTAAGTCGCAATTTCCGATTTGAATTTTTATTGAAGAAAACCTTTTAGTATTTGTATTGATAGTTTTATTGTATGTATATACAGTATTCGTATTGGTTTAATTATATTTTGGATTAACTCAGCGTGAAAAAAATCATTCATTGCGATGCAGATTGTTTTTATGCTGCGGTTGAAATGCGCGATGATCCCTCTTTGCGTCATCGTCCGATTGCAGTTGGTGGCAATTCAGATCAACGCGGTGTTATTTCAACGTGCAACTACGAAGCACGCGCTTTTGGTGTTCGCTCAGCTATGTCATCCGTCATGGCAAAAAAGTTATGTCCTGATTTGTTAATACTTCCTCATCGTATGGATGCTTACAAAGAAGCTTCCGTTCAGATGCGTCACATTTTCTATGGTTACACCGAATTAGTTGAGCCTTTATCTCTTGATGAGGCATTTCTTGATGTAACTGATAGCCAACATTGCGATGGCAGTGCAACGCGAATTGCCGAACAAATCAGGTTGCGTGTTCACGAAGAGTTAAAACTAACTGTTTCTGCTGGCGTAGCGCCAAATAAGTTTTTGGCCAAGATTGCTAGCGATTGGAACAAGCCTAATGGTTTATACGTGATAACGCCGGATGCGATGGATAGCTTTGTATTGCAATTACCCGTAAATAAAATTTTTGGTGTTGGAAAGGCAACGG
This sequence comes from Gammaproteobacteria bacterium, assembly GCA_004173475.1. Lineage (GTDB taxonomy): Bacteria > Pseudomonadota > Gammaproteobacteria > Pseudomonadales > Cellvibrionaceae > Cellvibrio. The sequence continues at coordinate 262,859 of SEBU01000005.1, read as the reverse complement.
CTGCACGCCTGGATGCTGTTAATGTAAGAACATGTGCCGACTTACGTCGCTTTAGTGTTTTTGAATTAAAACAGCGCTTCGGACAGTTAGGTTTGCGTTTATTTGAGTTGTGTCGCGGTATTGACGAGCGCGAAGTAGTGGCTTCGAGAAGGCGTAAATCATTAAGTGTGGAAAATACCTTTCCGCAGGATTTACCCAGTCTAACAAGCTGTTTAAATCACTTGCCAGCATTGCTACAGCAATTGGCCAGTCGTTTGCGGCGCTTGGACGATGGTTATTTGATGGTGAAAATTTTCGTCAAAATAAAATTCGCTGACTTTAGCCAAACAACCATTGAGCGTGGCAGCTCATCACTAGTCGCAACAGAGTTTCAACAATTATGTCGCGATGCATATTCTCGCAAAGAGTTGCCGGTGCGGTTGCTAGGTGTAGGTGTTCGTTTTGTGGATTTGCGAGAGGACGAATCTTTTTATCAGTTTCACTTGTTTGAATAAGTGTAAAAGTATCGGTTTTGTATCTCACATCCTTGTGATGAAGGTTAAGTTGGATCGAATATCTAAACCGAGTTGCTATTTAGATCGAATTTAAACTTAGACTGAATCGTACGTATGGCGAACATGAATCGGGGTTTGATAATGCCTGCGGCGGTCTGCACTGAAGTGATCGTGCAATGTGTTTTGCATGAGTTTGGTAAATTCGGGTTGCTTTATACAGATCAAATGGCGGTGATCTCCTGCTTCCATATAAATCACATCATTCTCTTTTAATTCTTCATCCCAAATCACGTCCAACCCATAAGCTTTACCAATAACTGGTACAGCTCCGGCCTCACAGTCTTTAAAAAATTGGATTAATTCGTCTTCCTCGACCAAATGCATGTGTCGATCAAATATCTGGTTGAGGGTATGACGTAAAATTTTGTGACTGGATGGAAGCACGCAAAGCGTGTAATGAAAATCTTCATCGCGTAACAAAACGCCTTTTGCAAGCGCGCGATTATCTATTTTTGCGACACGTGCGGTATTGAAAGAACCTTCCGCATAGGCATGTTCAAGGAGTGAATATTCAATTTGATTGCTGTGTAAATACTTTTCTATATTTCTAGCGACACCCATAAGTCTGAACTCCAAAAGTGATCACCATTGTTTATGAGTAGATAACAAAGCCCAAGCGCCTTGTTCTTGAAGTATAAGAACGGTTTTGACATGGCGTTGGAAAGTTTTTTACGCATATTGGCAAGAAATAGATGTTTTGGTTATCAAGAAGGCATGGCGCCGAGTGAATGGCGGAGAAAGTAACGGTTCTGGTGAGAATTGAAGAGTTGCAAGAAGATCAATAAGAAGTTTTTTTCGTGCGCGTAAAATTTTACTTTAAAGAAAAAGGCCTCGTAATGGTTTCACTACGAGGCCTTTTGCAAATCAATTAATGATTACGAGTTTTTAGCAAGCGCTTGTCGAACGGATGCCAATTTCACACAGGTCACAAACACTTTCATTGCCTCAACAACTTCAGGAACGGTTGGCACTGAAGGTGCGATGCGAATATTGCGATCTTCAGGATCTTTACCGTAGGGATAGGTGGCACCTGCGGGCGTCAATTTCACACCTGCTTCAGCGGCGAGGCGAACAGTTTCTTTCGCGCAATTTTTGCGGGTATCGAATGACACGAAGTATCCACCCACGGGTTTTTCCCAAGATCCTAAATCTGTGCCTTCAAATGCGCTTGAAAGCGCCGAGAGAACCGCTTCGAAGCGCGGGTTTAACAAATCAGCATGCTTTTTCATATGCGCCATAAGTGCTGTGCGATCTGGCAGGAAGCGCGTATGACGAATCTGGTTTACCTTGTCTGGCCCAATGGTTTGCGCTCCCAAGGCTTTCTTGAAACCTGCCAGGTTAGCTGCGCTAGCCGCAATGAAAGCCACACCAGCGCCCGCTTGGGTAATTTTTGATGTCGAGGCAAATTGTATTACCGAATCTTCCGTGCCGTTGCGGCGGGTAGCTTCCAGAATACTTGCCAGTTGGGGTGCGCTTTCAACGAGGTCATGCACCGAGTAGGCGTTATCCCAAAATACTCGGAAATTGGCGCTGGCTATTTTTCCAAGTTTAGCAATACGCTCTACAGTCTCATCGCTGTAAACAACGCCTGTCGGGTTGGAATATTTAGGAACACACCATAAACCTTTGATGCTCTTATCCGCGTTGATAGCAGCTTCAACGGCATCCATATCCGGGCCAGTTGATGTCATGGGAACAGTGACCATTTGGATGCCTAACTGTTCACAGATAGTGAAGTGGCGATCGTAACCAGGAACGGGGCAAAGGAATTTTACGTCGCCTTCATTTTTCCAGGCGCTCGTCGCATCTTTCAAACCAAATAAATGAGCCGTCATGGCAACCTGAAACATCAACGTCAAACTGCTGCTGCCACCGACAAGTACATTGGCTGCATCCACACCCATGATGTTCGCGCCCAATTGCTTGGCTTCGGGTAAACCATCGAGTCCACCGTAGTTACGTGTGTCAGTGCCGTCAGCGGCAATGTAGTTACCCTTCAAAATTCCATCAAGCGCATCAGATAGATCCAACTGATCGGAAGATGGTTTTCCGCGCGTTAAATCGAGATTCAATTTTTTGCTGAGGATGGTTTGATATTCAGCGGCCAGTTGACTTTCTAATTGATGCAGTTGAGTTTGATCTGATTGCACAGTGATTCACCTCTGATGGCAGTGGGTCGTAATTAAAAAAACGGCGCGCAGTATAACCGTTAGTCAATGACTAGTTGTAGTCTTGAATTGAACTCTGTTAAAAAACTAACGACTGGCAACAATTAAGGGTGGGACCGGACAATCTAAAGCATCTGCAATGGCGCGAAATAATTCAGCTTCAACTGCGCTTACATGTTGATCGGCCAATACACATTGAATCATGGCTTTTAACAATTTAGGTTTCTGTAGTGGTTTAACGCAATTCAGGCGCGTCACCGCCAAATCCAAATCAATCATGCTGTAATCCGATTCACTCATCAGCGTAGCGTCCGTAAATCCCATTATAAGTTTGCTGGAATTAAAGGCAGCTTCCGCTGCATCCCGTGACTTTGTTCCCGCGTTAGCGATCACCGATAAAAGCACGCGCGCTTCCTGTTGTAGTTGATTGAGATCTACTAACCGATTGGATGATTTTTTTGTTTCCAAGTTATGGGTAATGATTCGAAAGAGCGACCATTCCATCAGATCTATACGGCCGTCTGCGCGTATCAGTCCGGTCATTGCCGTTTTAAAAAGTTGGTACTGCTGAAAAGATAAGTTTTTGAGCGCAGGCAGGCTTAGTTCAACTAGTGGCAATCGCAATTGAATTTCTAGTAAAGAGGAATGCAGCGCAAGCGGCTTAAGTAACTGTAGTTGCTGCTCGGAAAAAAGTTTTCCGAGCAAATTCCATTGTGCAGTTTGTTGATCGGAGTTTTTATCAAGCAACAATCCGAGCATGAGTGCTTGTGCTTCCCACGGGTTGTGTGCCGCTTGATGTATGTCATCACTAATACTATTAAGTGTTTGTTGCGCGTAGGCAAGATGCGATTGCGTTGGCGTGCCTATAGATTCCAATACTTGATTGACACTTGCGACAAATTCTATAGGCGTTTTAGGTGATGTGAATTCAAACGTTGAATCGTCCGAAAGTCTTCCTTCTTCTATATAGCTATTTTCAACTTGCTCATAAACATCAATGCGGCTGAAATTGCCATCCCAACGTGGATCAATTCTTTTAATACGCTCCGCCAAAGGCGGATGTGTTGCCATCGCATTAAAAAGACTACTTACACCTTCACCGAAAAACATATGACTAAATTCGGATGCATGAGCCGCGTCCATTTGTGAACCACCAACATATCCTCCCAGTTTTTTTAAGGCGCCTGCAATACCATCGGGATTGCGAGTAAATTTAACGGCAGAAGCATCCGCTAGAAATTCACGCTGACGACTCACTGCAGCTTTAATCAACTTACCGAAGAAAGTGCCGGCGTACCCAATAATCAATAGACCGATACCAAGCCCCATCATTGCGGCAGGATTTTTTTTATTGGATCGAAACGAAGAGCCGCCACCGGAAGATCGTAATAAAAACTCGCCAATCAGGCCCAACAGCAAAATCCCGTTTAGAAGCGCAACGAGGCGTAGATTTAATTTCATGTCACCGTGGAAGATATGACTAAATTCGTGTGCAATAACGCCTTGTAATTCGTCGCGATTGAGTACTCGAATGCAACCGCGAGTAACTCCGATGACGGCATCTTGCGGTGTATGACCCGCAGCAAACGCGTTGATTGCTTCATCTTCAATAATATAAACGGGCGGAACGGGTGTACCCGAAGCGATGGCCATTTCCTCAACAACATTTAAAATTTTCTTTTCGTCACCAACGGCGTTTAACGTATTAATAGGGCGACCGCCCAAGGATTCAGCGACTACACGTCCGCCGCTGGAAAGCTGAATAAGTTTGTAAAAACTTCCTAAAAAAATAACAACACATACGCTTACGCTAATTCCACCCAACATCTTCCAACTCATTGCCTGGGTGATCCCATTCCACAAGCCGGTGCTGTTCAAGTAACGATGGGTGTTTTGCTCCATATAATAGAAGGTAGTAGCAAATAACAGCGTCGTTATCGCAATCAACGAGATAACCGCGAGGCACAGTAAGATCACCAAACGTTTCGTATTGCGATGCGCTAGATCCTGTTGTTCAAAGAAATTCATAGGAGCTCTGTAAATACAAAGTCGAATATAAATGCGGGAAGAAGAGCCAGAAAAATCAAAATAGGGCCAGTAAATAAAAAAGGCTATCTAATGATAGCCCCTTATCTGAAAAACTATTTAAAACTAACTTTAGGTGCAGCCTGTACTTCTTTGCTGTCCTCAAACACTAATAGCACAGCGTCTTGGCTATGACCGAAGGATGCGGCAAAAAACACGGGAGGAAAGCTTTGTTTATAAATGTTGTAGGCTGTCACTGCATCGTTAAACGCCTGCCGAGCAAAAGAGACTTTATTTTCAGTGCTGGTTAACTCCTCAGACACTTGCATCATGTTTTGTGATGCCTTCAAATCAGGATAGGCTTCCATGACCACGTTTAAACGGCTCATGGCGTTATTCAAAAGTCCTTCAGCACCGGCAAGTTCTTTCATTGCATTTGCATTGCTCGGATCGGCAGCTGCCGCTTTCAATCCCCCCACCGCTTGGTTTCGTGCGTTGATGACGGCTTCAAGCGTTTCGCGCTCGTGGGATAAATATGCTTTTGCAGTCTCCACGAGATTAGGAATTAAATCGTAGCGTCGTTTTAATTGCACTTCGATTTGTGAAAAAGCATTTTGATAACGGTTTTTAAGCGAAACCAATTGATTATAGATACCAACAACATAAAACACGACGACAGCAGCAATAACCAGAAGAACAATGAATACGACCATGACGATTTCCTTTTAAATGTTGTGGCTTGGCTATTAATCGATATATTCAAAAACCTTTACTACTTTTTGCACATCAGACGTGTGGCTCACCATATTTACTATTCGGTCAGCCTCTGCATGAGTCACCATTCCCATCAAGAAAACTGTCTGATTTTCTGTCACAAAATGCACTCGATTGCTTTCGGTTTCACTGTCTGCCAAAAGCTGTGCTTTAATTTTAGTACTTATCCAGCTGTCTTTAGTGCGCGCGGCGAAATTAGTTGGTTCCATTACCGCTAATTCATTGTGGATCTCCCGCACGGGATTAAGTTTGTAAACAGTATCTGCCACCAGATTGCGTAAATCATCGGAGGGCACCTGGCCAGTCAACAGGACTATGCCGTTGAAACTATCAATATTGACGTGCGCGTGTTCCAGCTGAGGGTCTGCCTTTTTTATATTTACTTTGGAAGCCGTTTCGATTTCCTGATCATTCAACTTCGCGCCCATGGTGCGGGTATTTGCTTTCATTTCGATAGGTTTTGAGGTGGTTACATTGATAACTTCCGCACAACCATTTATTAGCAAGCTACCGCAAAGGCCAAGCCCTATTAGTACTATTCGATTAATAGCTCTCATAATTAAATCCACCAAATAATTGTTGATCTATCAAATCACATATACAAAATAAGCTAAGTAAATGCACCTCGTGAATACGGTGTTTGGCTGTTGCTGATACACGAAGTTCAATATCTTGTGCATCTAACAAGGCTGCAACATTGCCGCCGTCACGTCCGGTTAGTGCAATAACTTGCATTTGCTTATCGTGTGCGGCGCTAATCGCTTGTAGCAAGTTGCTCGCAGCTCCGGTAGTAGTCACAAGGAGTAAAACGTCGCCCTGATTACCGAGCGTCCGAATTTGCTTGGCATAAATATCGTTCGTAGTAGCATTATCGGCGTTACTAATAATATCTGTACCTAAACTAATAGCGGGTAAGCTAGGGCGTTCTTGCTCCAAACTATTCATAAGGTTTGCAGTAAAAATATGCGCGTGGGCTGCAGAAATACCGTTGCCACAGGTTAGTACTTTTTTTTCATTCAATAGTGCTTCGACAATCGAATGACTTGCTTGCGCTATTAAAGGTGCGAGCTGTTCACCGGCCTGCATTTTGGCTTCGATACTTTCGTGAAAAAGCGTAATGACTCGTTGTTCCATAGTACTTGTTCAACTGTTTAGTATGCAGAGAAAGCGTTTTTTATCCATTCCGGCGTGCCGTTTTCGCCGAAGGCCACAACATCAAAACGACAATTGGCTTTGTCTGTTAGCTGATATTGTTGTAAATAATATTGCGCTGTTTTAATGATTTTTTGCTGTTTGCGAATAGTAACGCTTTCAGCTGCCCCAGCAAAAGCTTGGTGGGTTCGCAGGCGAACCTCAACAAACACCAACGTATCCGCGTGCTGCATTATCAGATCTATTTCGCCTGACTTGCAGCGGTAATTTTTTGCGACTATTACCAGTCCCTGTTGCTTCAAAAAAATTTCTGCATGATCTTCGGCCATAGCACCGGACGAAGGTATGGTCAATTTTTCCGAAGGGGGTTTACGCGTAAAAAACATTATTGGTTTTTTTCGGGCGAGTTAGTGTCAACTACAGTCACAAGTGGTTCAGCCAAGCCTTGATTAAAGCGAGCCCACATTTGTTCGCGCTCAATTCGTCCATCTGGCAATAAACGGAGTGATCCGGTGGCACCGTAAATATTCATATCGGGTGATCGTTGCAGTTGCGGCAAGCGTGAATACAGATGAAATGCGTCTGCGCCCAATGCATGTAAACGACCGTAGACTGCCGCCGACTTGGTATTTTGAGCAATTGCTTGCTTCTCTGGATTTTCATTGTCAAAAACCCAGGGCAGCGTATTGAACAAAACACCATTTAAGTCCTCATTATTTGCAGGGTCAGTATCGCCCGAATAAATGCTGCTGGTGGCATAGACTGGAATATTGTTCGCGTATTGAAACACGAGAATAGGTTTTATCTGACGCCCTTGCGCAGGTGTGACAGCCATAAAAATCATATCAACATCGGCACGGCTTCTTGGGGTAAATTCAAACTTAGTACCCAACTGTTGTTGTAATAAAGTGGCGCGAGCCTGACTTTCGTCCAACAACATAGAGTGACGGAAATTTTCTGAAAATTTATCGAGCGATGAAAAAACACTCTTGCCTATCAGTGTTCCGCCTAATTTTTGAAATTCGCTCGCGAATGCCTGGGCGCTACGTTCGCTAACATCTTGAGCGGTGGACACAATTATAGCCCGAGTGTTTCCATCTTTAATTCCTTGCCGCGCTGCTTGCCGCGCTTCGTCTTCTACCGCCAAACCGAACTGTATGAAGTTACTTAACGGGCGCGCAGGCTGTTGATCTGGATAGTTCAAGCTTAGCAGTGGTGTGGGAAGAGAGGGTAGGCGGCTAATAATATTTACGTCATCCCTTTCAAGGGGGCCGATAATCAATTCTGCGCCGTCGCTCACAGCCTGTTGATAAGCAGCAGCTACGCCGGTGCTCGAATCGTATTTACGAACACTCGGCAGACTGGTATTTACCGATTGATAATAAGCTGCAAAAAAACCATCGCTTACTGCTTCACCAGCTTCAGCTAAACGACCTTTTAGTGGCAGAATCAAAGCAACTTTTTTCGGCTGTTGTTTTAAGCTGGATTGTAATGCACGTAAATCTTTTGGCAAATTGCTCGCTGCTGGATGAGAGCTCCATTGTGATTGCCATTTAGTAAGAGCGGCCAATTGCGAATTAATATCTTGCGTATTATTTTTACTGAGTGCCGCCAGGCTATACCAACCTTGAGTGATACCGCCACTACCTTTGCGCGCATTTATTTGTAAATCATTCAGAGGTAGCTGCATTAGCGTTCGCCATAACGCTTCCTGATTCGCATTCGCAGCTTGAGAGTCTGTTAATACAGCAGTCGCATTAATACGCTCGGAAATGCTTTCCTGTAATTGACCGTTGCGTTCGAACATCTGCGCACGTAATTCTCTCAATATGGCTTCCTGAGATGGTTCCAATCCTTTTAATTGTTGTTCGAGACGCGTAACGGTTAGAATGCGTCGCGCTGCATCCAGGTTTCCATCCTTTAATTCAATGCTAGCGAAAACTTCACTGTATTTTACGAAATTCTGATCAGTTAATTTGGCGGGGTTTAGATCTTTAATAAGCTCGCGTGCTTGGCTCTGTTTGGATTGGCTTACATATATTTCCGCTGCTTGTAGTAATAATGCTTCACGCTCAGGTGATTTTTTTTGTTGTGCAAGTGCAACCAAATCTTTTGGTGCCAGTTGTTCTTTTACTGTTGCCCCTGTTTTGGGTTGTGCTTTACGTATAACCGCAGGTTCGTTTGGGTCAGGTTTAACAAGTGAGCTGTCACAACCGGCTAAAAGTAGTGCTAGCAAAATAATCGCGTAGCGTATTGGTCGGTTTAGCATAAGCAATGGCTCCAGGCGCACGATTTAATGTAGGCAAAATAATGCCTTTGGAATAATGTATGAACACACTTGCAAGTAAATCCAGCGGCGTACTTTATGTGGTAGCAACGCCTATTGGTAATTTGGCTGACATGGTACCGCGAGCTGTAGAGACTCTACAAACCGTAAGCTTAATTGCCGCTGAAGATACGCGTCACAGTGCGCGCTTGCTTGCCCATTTTGACATAAAAACACCTACAGTCGCATATCATGATCACATCGACGAGCATCGCACCGAACAATTAATTTCACGTTTACTTAATGGTGAAAAAATTGCCTTGATTTCTGATGCCGGGACACCGCTTGTGTCAGACCCGGGGTATCGTTTAGTGCGCAGCGCGCGCGAAAAAGGCGTTCAAATTGTGCCCATTCCTGGCGCCTGCGCTATGGTTGCTGCTTTGAGCGCCGCGGGTTTGCCTTCGGATCGATTTGCGTTTGAGGGTTTTTTGCCTGCGAAGCAAATCGCTCGCACGTCTCAATTAGAGTCTCTTGCGAGCGATACACGCACACTCATTTTTTATGAGGCGCCACACCGGGTACTCGAAACGCTGCAGGATATGATTGCAGTATTTGGTGCCGAGCGAGAGGTTGTGGTAGCGCGAGAAATTACCAAAACGTTTGAAACTATCGAAGGCGGAAAACTCAGTGCCATAGCGGAGTGGGTTGCGGCGGACAGCAACCAACAGCGCGGCGAGATAGTATTAATGGTACATGGCGCAAGTAAATTGGATAGCGTGGAAATATCGGCAGAGCATGAACGTATCATGCGCCTTTTATTGGAGGAAATGCCTGTTAAGCAAGCCGCTTCCCTGGGTGCAAAAATTACCGGATTGAAAAAAAACTTTTTGTACGATTGGGCGCTAAAGGCAAGTGAGCAAAAGAATTAATGTTTTCGCCAATTCTGGTGCTGCTTTCCTGAAGTCATTCTATTTGACGTAATAAAACAATCTGTACAAGAATTTTACTTTTGCGTGTTACAGACACCCTTGTATACCTAACTTGGGTATGGCTTAAATTTGCGAATGATTGCCCGTAAATTAGTCGAGAAAATTACGACGTAACACAGAGCACATAGCTGCGTAATGAACAGGAGTTTGAAAAATGTTCAAGATATTTACGGTATTAGTAGGTTGCGTGTTTCTGTGCGGTCTTTCGCATGCTAACGAAGTAAACCTACACGCTGCAGCGAGTTTAACGGACGCACTTACAGAATTGAGCAATGATTTTGAAAAGTTGCATCCCGGCGTTACGATAAAAAAATCTTTTGCGGGGTCATCGACACTAGCAAAACAAATCGAAAATGGAGCACCAACGGATCTATTTATTTCTGCGGACACAGATTGGGTTGATTATCTACAGACGCGCGGCATATTGGACGATGCATCGCGTAAAAAATTATTGAACAATGAATTAGTGTTGATTGCTCCGCTTAAGAGTAAGGTGAATATTTTGTTGGACCCTGCTTTTAATTTAAATACCGCTGTTAGTGGGCGAATATGCACAGGTGATCCTACCTCTGTACCTGTAGGTAAATATGCTAAACAGTCTTTGGTTCATTACAACTGGTGGAATAAAATCGAATCGCGAGTGGTAGGCACCGAAGATGTTCGCACAGCGCTTATGTTTGTCGAACGAGAAGAGTGCGGGCTGGGAATAGTCTATAAAACGGATGCATTATTAAGTAAAAAAATTAAAATTATTGCTACATTTCCAGATCCGAGTCATAAGCCCATCGAATACCCCGGAGCTTTAACAAAAACGGCCGATAGTGATGCTAAAGAGTTCTGGATGTTTTTACAAAGTAAAAACGCGAAGTCGGTGTTCTCTCGATATGGATTTAAACCGGTAGATTAAATTACGGTGATTCCTTTATGTTAACTCCCGGTGAGTTGCAAGCACTTGCGCTATCCGCACAGGTTGGGTTCTGGGCAACGGTGATATGCCTAATTCCTGGTATTGCTTGCGGTTGGCTATTAGCGCGTAAAAACTTTTTCGTTAAACCTGCGCTTGAAGCGCTAGTTTTTATGCCGATGGTATTGCCTCCCACGGTTCCAGGATATTTGTTGTTGGTTACTTTCGGCTCCCAAGGTGTTGCGGGAAAATGGTTGAAAGAAAATTTTAATATTGAATTTGTTTTTAATTGGAAAGGTGCAGTTTTAGCATCTGCGATAATTGCTTTTCCGTTAATGGTTCAAGCGGCAAAACTGTCCCTGCAAATGATTGATCGCCGAATTGAGCAGGCAGCAAGCACACTGGGCGCAAACCCTTTCAAGGTGTGGTTCACAATAACTTTGCCACTCATGTTGCCTGGCATTTTGGTGGGGTTGATTATGGTATTCAGCCGCTCATTAGGCGAGTTCGGTGCAACTATTACGTTTGTGGGAAATGTAGCGGGAGAGACACGCACCTTGCCTCTTGCGATTTACTCAGCAACACATCAAATCAATGGCGATGCGTCGGCAATGCGTTTAATTTTTATCAGTTTAGCCTTTGCATTTTTCGCCTTGCTGTTAAGTAATATTCTGTCGCGTCGTGCAGAAAAGTGGATTGGACTACACAGTGCTTGACCTGGATTTTAAATTCAAACGCGATAATTTTTGCATGCAAATTTGCACAAAAATGGACGCACCTATCACCGGAATTTTGGGAGCATCCGGTAGTGGAAAAAGCACTTTGCTAGCAATTATAGCGGGCCTATTAAAACCGCAAATTGGGCATGTTTTACTTGGAAAACGAATGCTTTTTTTGCGGCCTTTGGACGCTAAAAAGGAGGTCTGGGTTCCGCCACACAAACGTAGAATTGGCTTGGTCTTTCAAGACGGGCAACTGCTTCCGCACTTATCCGTAGGTGATAATTTGCTCTACGGCTACCGAAATATTGCAGCTGAGGAGCGTCATTTTTCCGTGGCGGAGATTGCAGACTTATTTGAAATTGACAAGCTTTTAGAACGCAAGACCAATACGCTCTCCGGAGGTGAAAAACAGCGCGTTGCATTAGGGCGAGCGGTACTATATTCACCGGAATTACTATTATTAGATGAACCTTTGTCCGCACTTGATGAGCGCTTGAAAAATCAGATTTTGCCATTTTTTTTACGCATAAAATCTGAATGTAAAATTCCTATGATCTATGTGACCCACTCATCGCGAGAGCTTGAGTTTCTTACCGATTCGCAGTTAATTATGAGTGATGGGAAAATAATAAATCATGCGAATTAACTAATTTAAGTCGCGGGCTTGAGCGGTTTTTTCCTGACTTTATCTGTCTTTTTAACGCGTGAGTTGAAAGTATGCGGTGAAAATTTACACGCGTACATTGTTTATTCAAATAGCCTTGAGAGGCGTATTAAAATAAAAAAGCCGCATCAATTTCTTGACACGGCTTTTTTGCGTGAACCTAAAACCTAAGATTTAAAATTTAACAGAGCCTTGAATCGCTACGCTACGTGCAGGTTCATAAAATGCGTAAAAACCTGAGCCAGCACCTCTTGTAAGCACACTTGCAACTGGCAAGCCGTTAGCGTAAGTGATGATGGATTCATCAGTCAGGTTTTTACCAACCAATGCGAGCTCCCATTTTTCGTCAACTCCGCTCAATGCGATGCGTGCATTAAGTTTCGTATAAGATGATTGCGTGAAACGCGTATCCAATGATGGAGTTGTTAAGTAACCATCGTTGAAAATTACGTCCAATGTACTTTTAATATTCCAGCCGTTAGCAAGGGGAAAATCGTAGTCCAGTCCAAGGTTGCCTTGATATTCAGGAACAAACTCACGAGACATTCCGGATTGGTCGCAGGAGGTGGGACCGCTGTTCGGTGCTTGGCCAAATGAACATTGACCGTTTGGGAAATCAAGATATTCGAAATCGAGGTAGCTAACTCCGCCGCGTAGTAGCAGGTCGGTTGTAATTGCCCAGCGCCCATCCACTTCTATACCTTGTACTCTCGCTTCGCCCGCATTAGCCACGTTGAAACTTAAGCTTCCGTCAAATTGGCTAGTTTGCATGCCGGTAAAGTCGGAACGGAATATTGCAACATTTAGATCAGCTGAACCGCCGAGAAAAAATTTGCCACCAAGCTCATAACTTTTAACTTTCTCTTTTTTAAACTCGAAGCTACCTTCCAAGTTTGGATATACGCCTCCTAAACTATTTGGCGATGCATTTGCGCGCACATCGAAACCACCTGACTTGGAGCCGGTAGTGTAGCTCGCATAAAGCCTGTCTGTTTTATTGAGGTCGTGCTGGAAAACAATTTGTGGGTCAAAGTTTGGTTCTCTACGGTCCTTGGCGATGTTGTGAGGATCGACTTTGAATCCTGCCCATAAAATGTTGTAGGGATCTGTCACTGTACCTTGTGGGAGTACTGTCCCCGTGGGTGTTACATGGTATTGATAGCGACTAGCGTCTTTTGATTCAGATGAATAGCGACCACCCAAAATCAAGCGATTGACATCAGTTATGTTCCAGGTTGCCTGACCAAAAATAGCGTAAAGCTCCGTGTCCTGATTGAAGTCACGTTGGGTAGATGCACCACGTAGTAATGGAGAAACTGCCGTAGCGATTACACTGTTAGTGGGAACAAATACGTTGTCATGAAATTGGATATCACTACCTTGATAAAATAATCCACCAACCCAACTGATTTTCTGATCGGCTGGAGAAGTAATACGCAATTCCTGGCTAAGCTGACGATAACTTTCGTCAGAAAAAATATTAAATCCTGGTGCACCGGTAAAGTCACAATCACACAACTCAGAATAGGTGTAATCGTTATAGCCGGTCACCGATGTTAATGTCATGCCGCCAAAATCATGTTCGATTGTTAGGGTTGCATTATTCGTATCGTTGTAACTGTAATCACCATTCGATTGACGCTTTCCATCGTCAGTTGTATCAAGATGATATTGACCTGCTGTTAGCAATTCGAGAATAGTTTTGTAGGGATTCGGATTATTGGTTGGATTTAGCAACGCATTAGTTACTGGTTTAACAACTTCAATATTGCGACCAGTACTATCAAAAGATCCATCTTCCAGTTTGAGTGTGATGTCCCAAGCGTCGGTTGGTTTCCATTCAAGTGTCGCGCGTATTACGCGATCTTCGTCTGCTGATTCATCGCGTTCAAGCGTTGTGTTTTCAATAAATCCTTCAGTTTTACGGCTTAAAATAGCCATGCGTCCGCCGACGGTTTCACTGATAGGTCCAGAGAGTACTAAGCGGGCTTCGCGCTCATCAAGTTCAGGTTCATAACTTAAACTTAATTTTCCAAAAAATTCATCGCCAGGTTTTGCATTGATAACGCTGATAGCACCCGCGGTACTGTTTTTACCAAATAAAATACTTTGTGGTCCGCGCAACACTTCAATTCGTTCGATATCAAGGAAAGGTGCTCGCGACAATTGTGCCCGCCCGTAGTGAATACCATCCACAAACATAGCAGCCGATTGTTCGAAACCTTGGTTTACACCAGAACTAATTCCGCGAATCGCGATATTAGTTCCTATACCGGTTTGCGTCATATTAAAACTGGGCGTGTAATCTGCAATGCCCGAAATGCTGACGATGCCGGCGTCTTCTAATTTTTCACCGTTGATGGCTGTTAGTGAAATGGGTACATCTTCCAATTTTTGCACACGTTTTTGTGCAGTTACGATGATTTCATCAAGCGCGGGCGCATCGGCCGCCATCGTTGGAAAACTGATGTAAGTGGCAATCAATACCGAAAGTAAGCTGAGTTTTTGTAATTTCACGAGGTGAGCTCCTCAAAAGACAATATTTTTATGGTGGATTTAAAAAAATTAATTATGGTATAGATGCGCAAATCCTTGATTAGTAATAGTAGAAAAACGCGAAAACACCAAATGTAAGCTGAAAGTTGCTTATAAACTGCGGGTTATTATCGTATTCATGCTCTGATTCCTGTCATGCATTGAGATTAATCGAGTGCGGTTTGCTTAGTGCTAAGCCACCACTTTGACTATGTTGTGCGAATATCTGCGAGATAAATTGCAGATGACTCTTCACTACGTAGAAATTGTTGCGCCTTTTTTGTTAACACGCGTAGAGCAAGTGTGTTGGTAGGTTTATTTGTGAAAGTCTATTTTGGAAGGCATCATACTTAATAACAACACTTGCAGTCATATAGTTTTTCTTATTTGTTAAAGTCTGTTGGTTATTGATGCAAATATTGGCGCGTCATTTCTCTTTTTGTATTCATCAAAATAATTCCGTGATTCTCAAAGTAATCATGAATCGTGATTAGACGTTAGGAATATTAGCTTGATTAAATTGTGTTAAAAACTTCGACTCAGCGCTCGCGGGTTTTTACTTGTGCTTTTGGGAGCTTGAGCGTAGTGTGCGCGCCGGAGTTGGCTAGACAGTCGCTCCGGTGTTAACTAAATAATTCTCCTGAGTATTATTCGGTGCATCGGGGAGGAAAGTCCGGGCTCCATAGGGCAGAGCGCCAGGTAACGCCTGGGAGGTGTGAGCCTACGGAAAGTGCAACAGAAAGCAAACCGCCTAAGCGATCCAGTTGTGCAGTCGGATCGCCGGTAAGGGTGAAAGGGTGCGGTAAGAGCGCACCGCGCGGCTGGTAACAGTCCGTGGCACGGTAAACCCCGCTCGGAGCAAGACCAAATAGGAATCCTGAGGTGTGGCCCGCACTGGATTCGGGTAGGTTGCTTGAGGTATGCGGCGACGTATATCCCAGATGAATGATTGTCCACGACAGAACCCGGCTTACCGGCCAACTCCACCTATTTTGTACAGCCTGAGTTTGAGAGGTGATTTACTCTCTTACTCAGGTTTGCTACAAAAAATGCTACAAACCCTCATACAAATCGCTTAAACGGCTACTACTATTTTCGCTGAGTTATCTCTATGGCGTTAAAAAGATAATGAGTAAGCGTGAGCTAATTAAACCCCTTCATTACAAATTCTAAAAAAACTAAAAGATCACGCTTGGGAAATGCGCCAGTAAAAATGAAGGAGGGGATCTACAGAAAATGAACGGAGAGGAAAATAGGTACACTAAAAAAAGCTGCGCGACTCACAAGCCGCGCAGCTTTATGAAAGGAGTCAAGTTATTAACCTACCTCCTCACCAGTTAATCGCAACTGACACTTCCGGGACTACCCGACCCCTGAAAACCAAAGCTGAGGCTCTGTCCAGGGCCAATGTTCGCGTTGTAACTGGCATTGGCTGCAGTATACGAACTGCCCGAACCTGAAATAGTTGTATTCCAGGAGTTTACGACGCTGATCGCGCCAGTAAATCGCAGACCGACAGACCAACCGTTGACAGCGGAACTTCCATTGTTTCTGACAGTAAAGCTGGCAGTGAAACCACTACCCCAACTGCTGATTTCACCCACTGAGCAGCTAACACCGTTGCCAGTCGACACGCTGGACGAACTGCGGTTTGAAGAAGTACTACTCGACACACTACGATTCGAAGAAGTACTACTCGACAAACTACGATTTGAAGAACTGCTGCTCGACACACTACTGCTGGAACTAAAAGATTCAGATCTGAGAGTGACCACTCCAACGGATGCTGCGAGCGTCACCTTGTCCAGCCAAGCACCATCCTCACGCCTTAGTAAAAACAAAGTGTGATCGCCAGCGCGAAGCGTGGAGAATATCGTTGGCGTTAACGTGATCCAACCATCAGTTACGGAATTGTTGAGTGTCATCCAAGCACCCGAATCAAGCTTGTAATAAAAAGAATCGTCATCCGCATTAGCCATATTGGCTCGAATGGAGAAGCTCATATTGGTTGTCTTGGAAAGTGCAAAAGGTATCGCGACTTGACCGGTTGCGTTGTCAGAAGGGGAAGCCAGAACCTGATTAGCGTTATTCGGCCATGAAATATATTGTCCTCCAGACGCCGCTGAATCGGACCGCACAATAAACGGAGAGAAACTGCCTTGGGCGTTCAGAGTTTCCAGTTCCACTTCCAGGGGCTTATTCGCAGCTTCACCCCCTCTACCGGAAATATATACACGGTAACCGTAGAACGAATTAAACATAGTGACGGGAACAGAGAGCGACCCATTAACGACATTGAAGACTGACTGCGCGGCGGTGACCGGGCCATTGACGGGACTATCCTTATCCGACCAGGCGACATATTCCACAATGACATTCACCGTGCTACCAAAACTGGCCGGTACATTACTTATCACAACATTTGCAGTACCGGTGAAATCGCCCCCAAGCACGATACTGGCATTGCCCACACCGGTATCGAGACTCGCGAATGCATCCAGGCCGTGCCCATTTTGATTGGGTGGCGTCACCTTAACCATATTACCGGTCATGTCACCGTACCATTTGTATAACCACCAGCCACCGCCGCGCTGGTTGTTCGGGGTCAGCAGGCTGCCCAGCCTGCCGGGAAGGTTGGTAAACCACCAGGAGATGCTGGCCGACTCAACCTGATTGCGTTCAAACTTGGCGATGAAAGGTACGGAAATACCAGGGGCGCCTTCATATTCGTGAGTACCGTGAGAATATTCATTGATGCTGATGGCTCTTGGCGATATGCCGAGACTTCGCTCCAATGCGCGGTAGTCATTAATGTTGGCGGTGATGTAGTCCGCCCCTCCCAGTTCGTGCCAGCCAATCACGTCCGGTAGACAATTGTTGGGGATGCAGTATCGAAGTAACGACTCAATAAACGATCTGTGGTACCAAGCGGTTGAAGGGCCGATGATGCGCGCGCCTGGGTCCTGCGCACGAATCAAATCATAAGTGGGTTTCCACAAGGTTGAATTGAAATTTCCATTCGAGCTATTCCAGGTGCCGTAGGGTTCATTCCATATTTCGTAGCCGTAATAGTTATTTCGACCCGAATTGCGTTTATCGGCGATAACAGACCTAACCTGCGAAGACCAGTTAGACCAGCCCGACCATCGATATGGCCAGCCCGGAAGGATGTCCGCTAGCCTGATGGTAACTTGCGCTGTGGTATTCGCAAGCCGCTGCGAGACAGGTATCGCAGCACCTATAGGCTGCTGAAACCCCGAGCCACTGCGGGCCGGTTGGGTATACATGCGTGGCTTGAGCGGAGCCACCAAGCCGTTGATGTCCGTTGGTAAGGTTTCAGTAACGCCGTATAGAGCACCCGAGGCAGCGTGGGTGACCGGGCGAATGGTACCCCCCAAGTCCACGTAGATGTTATTGCTTTGTGCCTGGACTGCTGGCACGAATAAAAAAAATAGTAGAAACGTAATTATCTTTCTATTAATTATTATGTTGGAAATCATTGGTTTGTTCCTCTCAGATGTGACATCAAAGATAAGTTGTTCTCGCGGATACCGAGCACCGCTAGTCATGTGGATATTTATGTCTGCCGAAGCCTTCTTTATTTATTTTTAAAATATCGTTGGGAATATTCCAGAGGCCCTATAGCTAACCACTGAAACGGTCGAACCATAGGGTGAGTAGGTGAGGAGTTGGTAAAAAAATTCGCAGGATTTGTTTAAAGAAATCGAAAATTGAACTGTTATTGTCGCTTTTTATAGGAAAATAACGCCATGCAAGTTTTCTTTGCCGCTTGCCTTAACCTCAGGTGGAACACTTCAGAACCCATTAAACGAGGGAGGAGAATTTCGAGTTGTAGGTGATTTCGCCTTAGGCCGTCTCGTAGACAATTACAGCTGCTATTACCAAGTAAAAAAAATAAATCGGTGTGATTTTCACACGTGCTTAAAGCTTGGCATATTCTGTTGCGACTTCTTCAGGATAATGGCGATTTTTGCTCGAAGATATAGCTTAGTGGTTGACTCCGCCTGTAGTGAAAACTGAGCTGAGTCTTGCTTGGGTTAAATACCAGCTTTTGCATTAGTTGATGGATTGAAGGCTCGCTGTTTCATGACTATTAATCCAGCCACGAGTCATTTTTCCGTTATTCGAATAATAATCGACCTGCATCCAATCGTTTTGAATTGCAACCACGCCGACTACATCACCTTTAACCAGATATCCTTTCATTTGCTTATCCGTTTTTGGTTCGGAGTGAAAATAAGACTTTTCACTGGTGATAATTTTAAGATCGCTCCAAGGTGCTTTCGTAATTAGATCGAAATTTATTCCGTTAGCTATTTCTGGAATTAACACTGCGCCACAACCAGGGAGCTCTCGGCCTTTTTCGATTTGTAGATTAACTTCGTCGGTTCCTGCTATTATTTTTCCTGGGAATGATTTCTCTCCGCTTACAATGATTTTTGCCGTGCTATGTTTTGCTTCTCCTTTAAAAGAAAAAGTACAAGATTTGACAATATCTTCACCCTGTCGCTCTCGATAATATCCCAAGATATTTTCATCTTTGCTAACAGCTAAAAATAAATTTTCGTAGACTCCAGATTCAAACGATATTGAGTGTTGTGCATGCACATTCGTAATAACTAACAAGGTCATCAATAGCGCTTGAAATGATTTAATTGCTCTGCTCATTGACGAATTCCTAATTTTTGCGTGTTTTAGAGCTTGTCTTAGATTTCGCATCTTATTTCATTTTTTAGGATTTCCTGAATCAAAGTGCGGCGACAAATGTTCCGGTACGAGTGAATGATAGAGTGCGCTACTCTAGACACGGAGCTTGTCAGATCTAAATTTAGGCTTTAACCTTTGCGAAGCCTAACTTGTCCAATTCGGCCAAATTTCCAATGGCGCTCCTGCAGTTATAGACCACTTCCTTCTAAATCCTATCTATCTTAATGCGAAATAATCCCGTACTTAAAGTAATACATTAAGTATGCTTTCTATTCTTCTGATTTTGTTTATAAAATTCCACTTTTCTCCATTCAGTTTCCCGTCAGTTCCCTGCAGATACCTTCTACATCGCGCATTTTAGTGAGATTTTATGTGCCTTTTTCCGTTTAGTTGCTTGACTTTGGGTCGTCCCGATTTATAGTGTGCAATGTGGCAAAAAGTGGGTTTTAGTGGTGTTTTGTGGAAAATATCCTCTAATAACGACAGCAAGATCAAAAAAGTGGTGAAGCGTGTTCACAGGTAGTAACTCCATCAGCATGGATCCCAAGGGTCGCATGGCGATACCGACTCGCATCCGCGAGGAGTTGGTGGCGTTGTGTGGCGGGCGGCTGGTGATTACTGCACATACGCAAGATCGCTGCTTATTGGTGTATCCCGAGCCTGAATGGCTTGAATTATTGCCGCAGATAGAAGCGCTTCCCAGCTTTAACAAAGTATCCCAACGCACCAAGCGCATTTTGATTGGCTATGCCACCACGTTGGACATCGATTCCAACGGACGTGTGCTCGTGCCGCCTACTCTGCGTGAATACGCAAAAATTGATAAAAAAATGATGTTGGTCGGTCAAGGTAAAAAGCTGGAGCTGTGGAGTGAGGAGAGTTGGCTGGCGTTGTTGGATGAACCTGTTGATGACGACATTCCCAGCGAAATGCAATCGCTTTCGCTGTAGGAGCTGCTCGTGACTCAACTTCAACATATCACCGTGCTTCTTCATGAAGCGGTCGACGCGCTGGTAAGTGATCCGGATGGCTTTTATGTAGACGGTACTTTTGGCCGCGGAGGGCACAGCGCCCTGGCGCTAGAGCGTTTATCGCCCTCGGGCCGTTTGCTGGGAATTGATAAAGATGTAGCCGCGATTGAGGCGGCGAAGTCACGGTTCGCACAAGATTCCAGATTCGAAATTGCCCATGGATCATTTGCTGACTTGGCTGACTTGATAGCTGATCGCGGTATGACAGGTAAGGTGAGTGGTGTATTGCTCGACCTGGGGGTTTCGTCGCCCCAGCTCGATGAAGCAGAACGTGGGTTCAGTTTTCAGCATGATGGCCCTTTGGATATGCGTATGGATCAAACACGTGGCCAGAGCGCGGCTGAGTGGGTGAATACCGCAGCGGAAGAAGACATCGCTTATGTGCTTAAAGAGTTTGGTGAAGAGCGCTTTGCTAAGCGTATGGCCAGGGCGGTTGTTGCAGAGCGCCAGATCAGACCTTTTTCACGCACAAAGCATTTAGCTGAAGTTATTAAGGAAGCTAATCCCGCGTGGGAAAAAGGAAAGCATCCAGCTACTAGAGCTTTTCAAGCAATTCGAATTTATGTGAATAACGAGCTTGCGGATCTGGATGCGGTATTGGCGCAGGCATTAGAAGTATTGGCAGTTGGTGGCCGTTTGGTCGTGATTAGTTTTCATTCGCTGGAAGATCGTGCAGTAAAACGATTTATTCGACGTCAGGAATTAGGTGATCCCGTCCCTCGAGGCTTGCCGATTCGCGAAGAGCAACTTAATAAGCGCATGCGCTCGTGTGGTAAAGCGATTAAAGCAGGCGATGAAGAAGTAAATGTAAATATTCGCTCACGCAGTGCAGTCATGAGAATTGCTGAAAAAATTTCTTGAAGTAAATAATTTAAAACTCAAACAAACAACCGAAAAAGATCTGGGAGCACCATGACCCTATTTAAATCCAGAGCACCAAAACGCATAGCGCCCTGGGCGCTATTGCTGATGGCGTGTCTCTGGATTTCGGTTATCGCTTCCGCCTTGGCGGTTGTCGCTTTTACGCAGCAAGTTCGTCGCGATGTAAATCAACTGGAAACCCTTCGTCGTGAGGCCTCACATTTGCAAGTCGAATGGGGTCAATATCTTCTCGAAGAAAGTACGTGGGCAGCGTACAGCCGCGTTGAATATATTGCGAATAAAGAGCTCAACATGATCGCACCTACAACGGAACATGTAGTGATGGTGCCGAGCGATGATTAAGATCCCATCCATTTTTTTTCCTTCAGTCCAGTCACAGCGAAATAAATCATCATCGCAACCGCGCGGCCCCCTAAAGGTTGCGCGTTGGCGTTTTTATTGTGTGGTTGTGGTGATGGGCATTTTGTTATTGGTATTGATCGGTCATGTGGCAAGCCTGCAAGTGCTACCGAATACCGATAAAGGTTTTGAGTTTTTGCAAGACCAGGGTGAAGCGCGCACTTTGCGCACAGAAACGATTCCTGCTTATCGCGGTGTAATTACTGATCGAAACGGCGCACCTTTGGCGGTGAGCACACCGGTCGCAACTATCTGGGCCAATCCAAAAGTTTTGTTGCAATCACCGCAACGATTCGCCGAGTTAGCGCAAGCTCTGGGTATTAATAAAGCAGATATGGTCGCGCGTTTGAATCGTTACGCAAATAAAGAGTTCATGTATTTGCAGCGGCAAATGTCACCCGACGCTGCACAAAAAATTATGGCTCTCGATATTCCCGGTGTGAACAATCAAACCGAATACCACCGTTATTATCCGGCGGCCGATGTTGCGTCTCATATTGTTGGCATGACCGACGTAGATGATCGCGGTCAGGAAGGTATGGAGATGGCTTACGATCTCTGGCTAACAGGTGAGAATGGATCCAAACGCGTATTAAAAGATTTGAAAGGCCGTACAGTAAAAGAATTGCAGTTAATTAAGGCTGCTCGTTCGGGGCAAAATTTAACCCTCAGTATTGATCTACGTTTGCAATATCTCGCGCATCGCGAATTAAAAAAAGCAGTTGAAGAGAGCGGTGGCATCGCAGGTTCTCTAGTGATTCTAGATGTAGAAACCGGTGAGGTTTTGGCGATGAACAATTATCCATCGTACAACCCGAATGATCGATCTCACGCACGTGGCGCTGGGTTACGTAATCGCGCAATTACCGATATGTATGAACCTGGCTCTACGTTTAAACCGCTAGGAATTTTAGCGGCACTAGAGACTGGAAAATTTAAGCCGACAGATGTGATTGATACCAGCCCGGGATACATGCAAGTTGCCAATAAAACTATTCGTGATCACTCCAACGAAGGCGTTATTGATCTGGCGATGATTATTGCAACATCGAGTAATGTCGGCATGACTAAAATTGCTTTGCAGCTTGATCCGAACACCATGGGCAATATGTATTCTCGTCTTGGGGTTGGTCAGCAAATTGGAACTGGGTTTCCAGGTGAAGCTACTGGTTTTGTCCCAAAGCTAAAGCCGTTGCAGTTAATTGAGCGCGCGAACGTTTCCTATGGTTATGCACTTCACACCACGGTATTACAAGCAGTTCAGGCCTACGCCGTAATTGCTGCGGGAGGAGTTAAAAAACAAATTTCATTATTGAAAGTGGATGCAGTTCCTGAGGGTAAACGCGTAGTTGATAAAAAATATACCGAACAGGTAAAAACGATGTTGCAACGCGTTGTTGCGGCAGAGGGTACCGGCAAGCGTGCTCGTACCATTTCCTATACTGTTGCAGGTAAAACCGGAACTGCATTTAAATCAGTGGGCGGACGCTACACCGGAAAACAAGTTTCCTCCTTTGCCGGTATGGCGCCTGTAGATAACCCTCGCATTGTTACTATGGTTGTTATCGACGAACCCCAGGGCGCGGGCACAACCGCAAATGGCGGTATGGTTGCAGCTCCCGCATTTTCCAAAGTGACCGAAGACGCATTGCGGATGTTACAAGTTCCGCCGGATGCAACTATCGAACAAGTAGAAGAAGTAAAAGCTTTTACTGCAAGAACTGCAAAAATCGCCGCCGATAAAGCAGCAGCAAAATTAAAAGTCCAGGAAGAAGCTGCACAAAAAGCGTTGAACACGCAAGAGGTGTCGCCGCAATGACAACTCTTTATAAAACCATACTTCTGCGAGACCTGCTGCCTGAACAGGATTTAGGTAGAGCTGCTGAGATTGGTGTTAGTGGTTTAAACCTGGATTCTCGCGCAATTAAAAAAGGTGATGTTTTCATTGCCTTGGTGGGTGCGAAACTGGATGGTCGGCAATTTATTGCAAAAGCAATTGAGTCGGGTGCTGTAGCAATTTTAGTCGAGGCCGACGATCAATGGCGAGGTTTAAGTTGGATTGGCGATATACCGGTTATCGCAATTGAAAAATTAATTCAGCATACCAGCGAAATTGCAGGACGTTTTTATTCGCATCCAAGTCAAGAATGCCGTTTGATTGGCGTAACCGGAACTAACGGTAAAACAACTTGCACTCTCTTAATCGCTCAATTAGCAGCGCTTTTATCGAAACATGAAAAATATACTGCAGGTGTGGTCGGCACGTTAGGATTTGGTATTTTGGATGCTAATGCTATTGCACCGATTTCACAGCAAATTAATGCAGCGCAATCTACCGGCTTAACAACGCCGGACCCGGTAAATTTGCAAAAAATTCTTGCAAGTTTGGTTGCTCAAAAAGCTAAAACTGTTGCGATTGAAGTGTCTTCCATAAGTCTGGTTTTGGGGCGCGTTGCCGCATTGCGATTTGACACTGCAATTTTTACTAACCTTACGCAAGATCATTTGGATTTTCATGGCGATATTGCCAGCTATGCAAAGGCAAAGACGCAGTTACTCAATTATCCGAATTTAAGACACGCTATTGTTAATGCAGATGATGCATGGGCAAAAAGTTTGTTAGAAAAAATTCCTAAGGGTGTAAATGCGATAAGTTTTTCGGTAAGCGATAGCTCGGCAAATATCTACTTATCGGATTTGCAGCTCACGGCGTCTGGTGCAACAGCAAAAATACATTCGCCCTGGGGTGATGCAGATTTAGTCTCGCCTTTTATTGGAAAGTTTAATCTCAGTAATTTATTGTCTGCCGTAGCTGCTCTGTGTATTAGTGGTGAAAAGTTACAAACCGTTGTTAATTTGGTTCCGCAATTATTAGCAGCACCCGGGCGTATGCAAGGTGTATCGCTTGATGATAGCAATCAGGATGTTCAAGTATTTGTAGACTACGCGCATACACCGGACGCGCTGGACACCAGTTTGCGCGCAATTCGCGAACACAGCCAAGCACGTATATGGACGGTTTTTGGATGCGGTGGGGATCGCGATAAAACCAAGCGACCTTTAATGGGCGCAATAGCAGAAAAATACAGTGATTATGTGATCATCACTAATGATAATCCGCGTACAGAAGAACCCTCAGCTATAGCGGCGGATATTATTCGTGGCTTAAAAAATTCAAACGGTTGTTTAGTTATTGCAGACCGAGCGCAAGCAATTGATTTCGCAGTGCAACAAGCGAAGCCCGGTGATTTGGTTTTAGTTGCCGGTAAAGGGCACGAGGATTATCAAATTTTTGCTGACCAAACCATCTCATTCAGCGACACCAAGCAGGCTCGCCTTGCATTGCAGCGCCGAATTGCCAAGCGCGATTTGCGTTCCGCCAATAATACCGAACAGGGAGGCCTTCAATGATAACTTCCTTAACATTATCCCAAGTTGCAACTTATTGTCGCGAATCACTCAACGCAGAGTTGCTTAATGGAGACGCAACGTTCTCGACGGTAAATACTGATACTCGAACACTAGCGGCGGGGGATTTATTTGTTGCTCTGCGCGGTGAAAACTTTGATGCGCATAATTTTCTCGCTCAGGCCGCAGAAAAAAATGTTTGCGCTATGGTCGTAGAAAAATTTAATCCAGAGGTAAGTCTACCGCAATTAGTCGTAACAGATACCTTGTTGGCGTTGGGTCAAATTGCTGCAATGAATCGCAATGCATTCGGAAAGCCAGTGCTGGCAGTTACTGGCAGTAATGGAAAAACCACGGTAAAAACCATGCTTGCGGATATCTTGCGCGAGTGTGGAAGTGTTCACGCAACTAAAGGTAATTTGAATAATCACATTGGTGTTCCCCTCACGCTTTTGCAACTAGACGCAACACACGATTACGCGGTCATAGAAATGGGCGCGAGCGCAATCGGCGAAATTAAATATCTTTGTTCTTTAGCCAAGCCGCAAGTCACCATGGTAAATAATGTTATGCCTGCACATATCGCGGGCTTCGGTTCAATAGAGGGCGTTGCGCAAGCTAAAGGAGAAATTTATCAATGCCTCACAGAGTCTGATACGGCGGTTATCAATGTCGATGATAATTTTTCATCGCAATATTTAGCAGCAACAACCTCAAAAATTTTGCGTGTGTCTTTGCAAAATAACACGGCAGATTGCTACGCAACTAATGTCCGCGCTGGAAATGATTCTATTGCTTTTGATCTCAATCTTGATCATCAAAAAACAAACGTAGTTATTAATGCGTTAGGGGATCACAGCGTACGTAATGCACTTATGGCTGCTGCTATGGCATATACAGTTGGCGCAAATGTTCAGCAAATAAAAAATGGCTTAGAGAACTTTTCACCCGTAGGTGGTCGTATGAGTCGCCATGTGGGATTGAACGGTGCATTGATTATTGATGACAGTTACAACGCAAACCCGGGTTCAGTGCGTGCTGCTATAGATGTATTGGCTAGTTACGAGGGCCAGCAAATTTTAGTGCTGGGAGATTTGGCGGAATTGGGCAAAGACGAAAAGGAAATTCATTCGACTCTAGGAGAATATGCACAAGCAAAAAATATTAGCCACTTATTCACGCTGGGTAGCCTTACCAAATATTCAAGTGATGCTTTTGGTCAGCAGGATGGAGCGCATCACTTCACAGATAGAGATCTATTGATTTCAAATCTGAAAAATATAAGCACATCTAACACAACAATTTTAATCAAAGGTTCTCGTAGCGCCAAAATGGATTTGGTTGTGAGTGCACTTTGTTCAACTGGGGACATCCACTAATGTTATTTTGGCTTGCAGAACAATTAAAAGAACATGTACATGGTTTTGCAGTTTTTCAGTACCTGACCTTGCGCGCGATTTTGGGTGTGCTTACTGCGCTGGGAATTTCCCTGATATTTGGTCCCTGGTTTATTCGTCGTTTAAGCGAATTAAAAATTGGGCAGGCGGTTCGTAATGATGGCCCACAAACACATTTAACCAAATCAGGCACGCCCACCATGGGCGGAGCATTAATCCTCGTTGCTATTTTCGCAAGCACATTGTTATGGGCTGATTTAAGCAATCGTTATGTATGGGTGGTAATGATCGTGACCGCAGTCTTCGGTGCGGTAGGTTGGGTTGATGATTATCGCAAAGTGGCAAAAAAGGATTCACGCGGTTTACCTGCACGTTGGAAATATTTTTGGCAATCTGTTGCAGGTATAGGGGCAGCGGTATTTTTATATATGACGGCGGTGACTCCCGCTGAAACTCAATTATTTATTCCATTCTTTAAAAATGTCGCTTTGGACTTGGGCTTATTTTATATCGTATTTACCTACTTCGTTATTGTGGGTACTAGTAACGCCGTAAATTTAACCGATGGTTTAGACGGTTTGGCAATAATGCCTTGTGTGATGGTTGCCGGTGCGCTCGCATTAATTTCCTGGATTGTGAGTAATACCAATTTTTCTAACTATCTCCACATTGCGTACATTCCTGGCGCCGGTGAGCTTATTGTTTTTTGCTGCGCAATGATCGGTGCCGGCTTAGGATTTTTATGGTTCAACACTTATCCGGCAACAGTTTTTATGGGAGATGTAGGCGCGCTGGCATTAGGCGCTGCACTCGGAGTAATAGCCGTTATTGTTCGCCATGAAATTGTGTTGTTCATCATGGGCGGAATATTTGTTCTTGAAACTGTATCTGTAATTTTGCAAGTTGCTTCATTTAAGTTGACTGGCAAACGCATTTTTCGAATGGCACCTATACATCACCATTTCGAATTAAAAGGCTGGCCTGAGCCGCGTGTGATCGTGCGCTTTTGGATTATTACCTTGATGCTCGTTCTAATTGGATTGGCAACTTTAAAAATTCGTTAATTTATTAATTTACTTGTAGGTCGGTCTCCTCAGCTAAACGCGCCGACTAACGAATCGCTGAAATGAAGGTTAGGAAAATATTGTGACACAGATGATTGCCACTACTCGTATGAAAGCTGTTATCGGAACCGGCATTACCGGTCTTTCGGTGGCGCGTTTTCTTATGGGCCAAAAGCAGTCATTTGTTCTTTTAGATACGCGTTTATCGCCACCAAACCTGGAAAAAATTAAAGCAGAATTTCCTGGTATTCAATTGGAGCTAGGTGAATTAAATCCAGATACGTTATTGCATTGCGATGAAATTATCTTAAGTCCCGGCCTCGCGATTGAGACACCTGCCATCGCAGCCGCAAAAAATGCAGGCATTCCTGTTGTCGGCGATATAGAAATATTTGTCCGATATGCCAAGGCTCCGATTGTAGCCATCACCGGCTCCAATGCTAAAAGTACAGTTACAACATTGGTTGGAGAAATGGCGAAGACGGCGGGAATCAAAGTTGCCGTAGGCGGAAATTTGGGTACGCCAGCACTTGAACTATTAGCGGATGATGTTGAGTTGTACGTTATGGAACTCTCCAGTTTTCAGTTGGAGACGGTCACTAAACTCAATGCCAAGGTGGCGACTATTTTAAATATAAGTGCCGATCATTTGGATCGGTACGCAGATATGCGTGCATACATACTGGCGAAATTGCGCGTGTATTTTGGTGCTGAGCACATAGTTGTGAATCGCAACGACGTTTTGACACATCCCCCATTGGCAGCCAATACCAAGCCTACCTATTTTGGCGGCAAAGCAGATTTTGGTAGTTTTGGTTTAATTGAAGAAAATAATGAAACATTTCTCGCGAAAAACTTAAAGCCACTGCTGTCAGCTCGCGATCTAAAAATTAGTGGTAGGCATAATATCGATAACGCATTGGCTGCATTAGCGCTTGGGGATGCGGCAGGTATTCCAATGAGCGCAATGATAGAAACTTTAAAGCAGTTTCGTGGATTGCATCATCGCTGTGAATACGTAGCAACTAAATGTGGTGTAGATTTTTATAACGACTCTAAAGGTACAAACATTGGAGCCACCGTTGCTGCGATCAGTGGCTTGGCACGAACTCCCGCGACTTTATTCGTGATTGCGGGCGGTGACGGTAAGGGGCAGGATTTTACCGAACTGAAATCCGTACTGGCAAAAAATAACTGCCATTTAATCCTGATCGGTCGTGATGGCCCACTGATTGCTGAAGCAGTAAAAGATGTTGTGCAAATTGAATTTGCGAATTCTCTAAAATCTGCCGTTGATAGCGCACATGAACAAGCAAAAGTTGGTGACGCAGTTTTATTGTCGCCAGCCTGCGCGAGCTTCGACATGTTTAAGAACTACGAAGATCGCGGGCAGCAATTTTGTGCCGCAGTGCTTCAGCTTCCTGATGAGGAGGTTGATAAATGACAGCTGCTCTTAATCCATTATCTTACAGTCCCGGTTCAAATTTAACCTTAGGTCAACGTGTCGATTGGACACTGCTATGTGTTTGGTTGGTGCTTCTTTCAATCGGATTGGTAATGGTTGCATCTGCATCCATTTCTTTTTCGGCCGCTTCTGTCTACACGCACAACGACGGCTGGTACTTTGCGAAGCGACATTGCGTTTATGTAGTTTTGGGCTTGATATTGGCGCTGGTAGTAGTCACTGTTCCGATTAGCATTTGGGAAAAATATGCGAGCCATTTTTTATTGGGGACGTTATTTCTTTTGTTAATTGTTTTAATCCCTGGAATAGGGCACCGCGTGAATGGCAGTAGACGTTGGCTCAATCTTGGTTTCACTATGGTGCAGACATCCGAGGTTGCGAAAGTTTGTGCAATTATATTTTTTGCCAGTTTTTTTTCGCGTCGTTACCACGAATTAGATTTTGGCTGGCAAGGCTTTTTAAAACCTTTATTGCTGCTTGGTGTGTTCGTATTTTTATTATTGCTCGAACCTGATTTCGGCAGTTCAGTAGTTCTTATCGTCACGGTCATCTCAATGATGTTCATTGTGGGCGTACGTATTTTTCATTTTTTATTATTGCTGAGCATAGCCGGTAGCGGATTGGCTGCCATTGCTATTTTTTCACCCTATCGTTTGGAGCGGTTGAAAACATTCCTGGATCCTTGGGCTGATCCTTTAAATGGAGGCTACCAATTAACGCAATCTCTTATCGGTTTCGGGCGCGGCGAGTGGATGGGTTTGGGTTTAGGTAATAGTTTGCAAAAACTTTTCTTTTTACCGGAAGCGCACACGGATTTTATTTTTGCCATTATTGCCGAAGAATTTGGCTTGGTTGGAGCGGTCATCGTTGTGGGGCTTTTTGCTGCATTAGTAGTAAGAATTATTATGGTGGCAAAAAATAATTTAGCACGGGGCAAAGCTTTTGCAGCGCTCGCAACCTTTGGCGTGGCTATTTTGTTCAGCTTCCAGGTGTTCGTGAATGTCGGTGTTGCATCAGGCTTGTTACCGACTAAAGGGTTGACCTTACCTTTTATTAGTTATGGTGGCAGCAGTTTATTAATTTGTTGCGTGCTTTTAGCATTTGTAATGCGCGCGCAGTGGGAAGTGGCCGGGTTGAATGGCGCCGAAGCAGTTCCGCCCCAAAAATCTGAGAACCAAAAGCGTAAAGCGGTGATTTTATAATGACTACTTTATCGCAACTCAATGCAGAAAATTTAACCGTTATGATTATGGCCGGTGGTACTGGTGGCCACGTATTTCCCGCGCTTGCAGTCGCAGATGCCCTACGTAAAAAGGGCGCGAATGTGGAATGGTTAGGAACACCTCGCGGTATTGAAAATACATTGGTGCCTGCGGCGAGTATAAATCTGCATCACATCGGTGTGGAAGGTGTTCGTGGTCGGGGCGCATTGGGCTTGTTGAAATCTCCATTTCTGATTGTATCAGCGATTGCTCAAGCAATTGCTATTTTCAAAAAAGTAAAACCACAAGTGGTTATCGGATTTGGAGGTTTTGCATCTGGCCCTGGTGGCGTTGCTGCAAAAATGTTGAACAAGCCTTTAGTCATTCACGAACAAAATGCAATTGCGGGAACGACTAATCGACTCTTATCAAAAATCGCTACAAAAATTCTTTCAGCATTTAGTGGTGCGTTTGCAAGCGCACAGACTGAAGTGACAGTTGTAGGTAATCCTGTGCGAGCCCTGATCGCGAATTTACCAACCCCTTTAGAGCGTTACCAAGTGCGTGATGAAAAAGAAGAACCATTGCATTTGTTGGTGCTAGGTGGAAGTTTAGGTGCGAAAGCAATTAACGAACTTGTACCTCAGGCGATAGCAAAATTACCAATAACTGAACGCCCAGTAGTGCATCACCAGTCGGGGAAAAATCATCTTGAATCAACTATTGCAAATTATATGCAGAATCAAGTTAACGCAAAAGTGGATGCGTTTGTTGATGATATGGCCGCAGCTTACGCATGGGCTGATGTAGTGGTGTGTCGCGCTGGGGCTTTAACCGTTAGCGAATTAATGGCTGCGGGAGTTGCTGCTTTATTAATTCCTTTGCCGAGTGCAATTGACGATCATCAAACTCATAACGCTGCGGTATTGGTTCGAGCTAATGCCGGTCTCGTTGTAGCACAACAAGACTTAACCGCAGAAAAGTTGGCAGGAATTCTGTTAAATCAATTGCATGAGCGCGCAGTTTTAAAACGTATGGCGACTAACGCGCGTTCGCTTGCATTACCGCAAGCAGCAGAAACTGTTGCCGAAATTTGTGTGGAGGTGGCCCGTGGATAAGGCCGCAATAGAAATAAAAGATTTTCACGAAGTTCCTGAAATGCGCCGCATACGTCGTATCCATTTTATTGGTATCGGCGGCGCGGGTATGAGTGGTATTGCAGAAGTATTAATTAATCAGGGCTATGAAATCTCTGGTTCAGATATTAAAGCATCCAGCGTTACCGAGCGTTTAGAAAAGAAAGGCGCAAAAGTTTTTATTGGGCACACGGCCCAAAATGTTGCCGGCGCCGATGTAATTGTTAATTCCAGCGCGGTAAATAACTCTAACCCCGAAATTGTTCATGCACGAGAGTTACGTATTCCTATCGTCCGCCGTGCAGAAATGTTGGGTGAGTTAATGCGTTATCGCCATGGTATTGCAGTAGCTGGTACTCATGGTAAAACAACCACTACGAGTTTAATGGCTTCTGTATTAGCAGCAGCAAATCAAGACCCTACTTTTATTATTGGCGGCTTGGTTAATAGCACTGGGACAAATGCGCAATTAGGTGCGAGCCGCTATTTAGTTGCGGAAGCGGACGAAAGTGATGCGTCGTTTTTACACCTGCAACCGATGGTTGCAATAGTCACCAATATTGATGCGGATCACATGGAAACCTATGGCGGCGATTTCTCGCGCCTGAAAAAGACATTTATTGAATTTCTGCACAATTTACCTTTTTACGGTTTAGCGGTGTTATGTGGGGACGATCCGGTCATTCGCGACATTATTCCCAATATCGCGCGTCCGATTTTGACTTATGGATTGGCTAGCGAAAATGATTTCCGTGCGATTAACGTCAAGCAAAATAAAATGAGTTCTGAATTTGATGTCATTCGCCCGGGCCATGAAACGCATTTGCACATCCGAATAAATATTCCGGGCATTCATAATGTTCTTAATGCAACAGCTGTTATTGCAGTCGCAACTGACGAAGGTTTGAGTGACGAGGCAATTCAAAAAGGTTTGGAAAATTTCCAAGGTGTTGGGCGCCGTTTTCAAGTCTACGGAAATTTCCCAATTGGAAGTGGCGATGCCATGTTAGTGGATGACTACGGTCATCATCCTCGCGAGGTACAAGCAATTGTTCGCGCTGTTCGCGATGGTTGGCCGGACCGTCGTTTGGTTATGGTTTATCAACCACATCGTTACACTCGCACGCGTGATTTGTACGAAGATTTTGTGGAAGTTTTATCTACCGTTGACGCATTGATCATGCTCGAAGTTTACAGCGCAGGTGAAGATGCAATTCCTGGCGCAGACAGCCGTCATTTGTGTCGTAGCATTCGCGCGCGCGGTCTGATCGAACCTATTTTTGTGGAAACGGTTGATGGTGTACCCGACATTATTAAAGACTTAGTGCGCGCTGGTGACATAGTCATCACCCAGGGCGCCGGAAATGTTGGTGTTTTATCACCTGTATTAGCAAAACGAAATTTGCAATGAGGCTTAAACGTAAATGCAACCAGTGAAATTACCTATTAGTAACGAATTGAAAAATCAGATCGGCCGCGTCGGTGTGTTATTAGGCGGAACCTCTTCCGAGCGCGAAATTTCTTTGCAAAGTGGCGCAGCCGTTGTCGCTGCTTTGGTTGAAGCTGGCATTGAGCACGTTGCTATTGATGTTGGTATCAATGCAATCGCTGATATTCAAGCAGCAAAAATCGATCGTGCTTTTATTATGTTGCATGGTGTTGGTGGTGAAGATGGTCGGATGCAAGCGGTTCTCGAATATTTAAATATTCCGTTTACTGGTAGCGGCGTTCAATCTTCTGCGCTTGCGATGGATAAGCTGCGCACCAAACAACTTTGGCGCGGCGTCGGTTTGTCCACACCTGATTTCGCTGTGTTGGATAAAAATACGGATTGGAAAAGTGTACTCGCCGATTTAGGTGGCGAAGTTATGGTCAAGCCTGCCAATGAAGGATCAAGCATCGGCATGTCGCGTGTAAAAACCGCTGACGAACTCGAAGCTGCTTTTAAGGTTGCCCAGGATTACGATGGTTCTGTTATCGCCGAGCGTTTAATTGTTGGGAGTGAATTCACGGTCGCTATTCTTGGGGATGAAGCTTTACCTCCCATCAAGTTGGAGACCGATCATAATTTTTATGATTTCAATGCGAAATATATTGCTGAAGACACTCGTTACCTTTGCCCTTGTGGAATTTCATCTGCGAAAGAAGACGAACTGAAAGCATTAGCGTCGGCAGCATTTAAATCAGTCGGTTGCAGTGGATGGGGACGTGTGGACGTTATGGCAGATAAAGATCTAAATTTTTATCTGCTTGAAGTAAACACCGCACCGGGAATGACGAGTCATAGTCTTGTGCCCATGGCAGCAAAAGCTCAAGGTTTAACGTTTAGCGAACTGGTGTCAACCATTTTGCGTTGTAGCTTGTGATGAGACGCGAAGGGATCGCATGAAAAATAAGCCGCCGGGAGTTTCGGACCGTTTAGTCGATGCAAATCGTTTATTTGAGCGAGATGTGTTGATGCAGGAATCTCGCAGAGAACCGCGAGTGCGTGCATCGATCATCGGCGATAAAAAACTGACAGCGCGCGATAGTGTTTCGGTCAGCAAAGCGGAAAGTAAAGCTGAGGTACGTAAAGAAAGTCGTTTGCTGGGCCGTAAATCTGTAAAAGCAGAAAAGCCTGCCACTGAGAAACGAAGTCGAGTCGTATTTGATGATCCGATTTTGTCGCAAACGGATTCCAATCTGCGACGAGAACGTGGTTACAGCAAAGTATCTCCACAAGGCGGAGGTTCTAAAGCTTCGTCTAGTAAGTTGAGTGCTGTTGATGAAGTTAGGGCGAAAGTTTCGCGCAAAATTATTTATCGCGGTCTTGGTTTGGGTTTATTACTGATTGCATTTGCAGTGGTTGCCTATTTTGTTTCAGGTCCTTTGGCTCGATTGCTTGAACGTCCTTTAAAAAGTGTTGCTGTAGAAGGCCAATTTCAATATTTACCAAAGCAACGGGCGATGGAACTTATTGAAAAAGAAATCGATGGCGATTTCATTCAGTTGAATTTAGCCAAGTTGAAGAATGAGCTTCAACAAGACCCTTGGGTTGATAAAGTTTATTTGAGTCGCCGTTGGCCGGACACTTTAGTTGTGAAGATTGCAGAACAAACGCCAATAGCACGATGGGATGCAAACGGATTTTTAAATCAACGCGGCGAAATAATCCGCGTGCAAGACACAACAAAGCTTTCTGGCTTACCTTGGCTGCAAGGAAATGAAATAAATGCGCGTGAAATTATGCAGCAGTATCAAGATTTATCTACACTTTTAAGATCGCGTGGACTCGAAATAGCAGCGTTAAAGTGCGATAACAAAAAATCTTGGCGATTAACATTAAAAAATGATAAAGAAATTGCAATTGGGCGTGAAGAAGTGATGGAAAAATTGCGTAGATTTGTTACTGTATACGATAAATTTTTAATCAATGTTTGGACTGATGTTAAAGCGATAGATGTAAGGTATTCCAACGGAGTATCGGTGCAGTGGGTTCAAGATTCAGAGATGGCAAAAAAGTATTTGAAAGCTGAATTAAACACAAAACAAAATCCAGTTCAAAAGTAAGAGTTATAGAAAAATAATGACGATCTTCACGATGAAGATGGATTAATTAAGGCGGACTGAATGGCAAGTAGCAGTGACAACAAAATGATTGTGGGCCTGGATATTGGTACGTCCAAGGTTGTCGCTATCGTTGGCGCCATTACTCCTGAAGGTATCCTGGAAATTGCTGGAATCGGTTCGCATCGTTCGACCGGCTTGAAAAAAGGTGTTGTTGTAAATATCGAATCCACGGTTTTGTCTATTCAACGTGCTGTTGAAGAAGCTGAGCTGATGGCGGGTTGTCAAATTCATTCGGTTTACGCCGGTATCGCTGGCAGCCATATTCGAAGCTTGAATTCGCATGGAATTGTAGCAATTCGTGATCGCGAGGTTTTTCCGCAGGATTTGGAGCGCGTTATCGACGCGGCACAAGCCGTTGCAATTCCGGCAGATCAAAAAATATTGCACATTTTGCCGCAAGAATTTTTGATTGATGATCAAGATGGTGTGAAAGAACCGCTTGGAATGTCGGGTGTTCGTCTTGAAGCAAAAGTTCATTTGGTCACTTGTGCGGTAAATGCGGCGCAAAATATTGAAAAATGCATCCGTCGTTGTGGTCTTGAAGTTGAAGACATTATTTTGGAACAACTGGCATCTAGCTACGCCGTGTTGACTGATGATGAAAAAGAATTGGGTGTTTGCGTTGTTGATATTGGTGGTGGCACAACGGATATCGCTATTTTTAAAGATGGTGCCATTCGTCACACAGGTGTTATCCCAATTGCGGGCGATCAGGTTACTAACGATATCGCCATGGCATTAAGAACTCCGACACCGAATGCTGAAGAAATCAAAATTAAATATGCCTGTGCGTTGGCAAAATTAACCAGCCCGGATGAAACCATAAAAGTTCCCAGTGTTGGCGACCGTCAACCTCGAGATTTATCTCGACAAGCTTTAGCGGAAGTTGTCGAACCGCGTTATGACGAATTATTTACCCTGGTGCAATCTGAACTGCGCCGTAGCGGATACGAAGATTTAATTGCTGCCGGAATTGTACTGACCGGTGGCACATCAAAAATGGAAGGAGTGGTGGAGTTGGCAGAGGAAATTTTCCATATGCCTGTGCGTTTAGGAGCTCCACAAAATGTACGCGGCTTGTCGGATATTGTGAATAACCCGATTTATTCGACAGCGGTAGGTTTATTAATTTATGCGATGAAACAACAGCACCAAGATGGTGGTGGTAGAGCAGCACATCACATAAAAGACACTCAGGGATCAATTTTTGGAAAGTTAAAAAAGCTTTTTCAAAGCAATTTTTAACTTTATTACGTAATTTTTTAAATTTAATTTCTTACAGACTTGTTAAGGGAAAGGGGAGAAGCCAATGTTTGAATTAGTAGATAGTATTCATCAAAGCGCTGTAATTAAAGTTATCGGTGTGGGCGGTGGCGGCGGTAACGCTGTTAAGCACATGATTGCGAATAAAGTAGAAGGCGTAGAATTTATTTGCGCCAATACTGACGCGCAAGCACTGAAAGACATTGATGCGCGCACAGTTTTACAACTCGGTAACACTATGACCAAAGGTCTTGGTGCTGGCGCGAATCCAGAAGTTGGCCGTCAAGCCGCAATGGAAGATCGCGAGCGTATCGCAGAAGTTCTGCGCGGAGCCGATATGGTATTTATCGCTGCAGGTATGGGCGGTGGTACCGGTACGGGTGGTGCGCCCGTAGTCGCAGAAGTTGCGCGCGAGTTGGGAATTCTTACCGTTGCTGTTGTTACGAAACCTTTTCCATTTGAAGGTCGCAAGCGTATGGCGATTGCTGATATGGGAATTAAAGAGCTCGGCGAAAAAGTTGACTCTTTAATCACCATTCCGAATGAGAAATTATTATCTGTTCTCGGCAAACAAACTTCGTTATTAGATGCATTCAAAGCAGCTAACAATGTACTGCTCGGCGCGGTACAAGGTATTGCTGATCTGATTATTCGCCCTGGTATGGTTAACGTGGACTTCGCCGATGTGCGTACCGTTATGTCTGAAATGGGTATGGCGATGATGGGTACCGGTCGGGCAAGTGGTGAGAACCGCGCGCGCGAAGCTGCCGAAGCTGCAATTCGCAGCCCATTGCTGGAAGACGTAAATTTACAAGGTGCACGTGGGATTTTGGTCAATATTACCGCCGGTATCGACCTATCTTTGGGTGAATACTCAGAAGTGGGTAGTATCATTGAAGAGTTCGCATCAGGTGACGCAACGGTTGTAGTCGGTACCGTAATTGATCCTGAAATGACTAACGAACTGCGCGTTACTGTTGTTGCTACAGGTTTAGGTGCAGTTGGGGTATCCACTCCGGCGCCAAAAGAAGTTAGCAAACCAGCTGCGACAAAAGTAGTTATTGATAACACACGTCGTAGCTCTGGTCAGATCGACTACAGTGCCTTGGATCGTCCTGCACATTTGCGTGCGAATTCGTCGTCACATGCTGTAGCAGCTGCGCCTTTGGCAGATAAAGATTTGGAGTACCTCGATATTCCAGCTTTTTTACGCCGTCAGGCCGACTAGTTTAAAGTTGGTGTTTTAATTTTTGACTATGGAAGCGATTGTGCCGCTTAACTGGTTCGTCGCTTTTCATATTGCTACCATGGCCCCATATAAGGTGTTGGCGGATCGGCTAATCTGCTAGCGTCTGTTCAGAATATCAGGCAGCTCCCTTAAAAGTCTGCTTATCCTTTTGCCTGAATATTCTGAACACTCTTTAAATTTAGAGGGCTGTACCATGATCAAACAACGAACGCTTAAAAATGCTATTCGTACAACTGGTGTAGGGTTACATACTGGCAAGAAGATTTATCTAACCTTGCTCCCAGGAGAAATTGATTCAGGCATTATTTTCCGCCGGGTAGATCTGAATCCTCCGGTTGAAATAAAAGCGACGGCTAAAAATGTTGGTGAAACCACGCTGTCCACTTGCCTTATTAGTGGTGATGTTCGGGTATCTACCGTCGAACATATACTGTCTGCTATGGCCGGCATGGGTATCGATAATGCCGTGGTGGAGTTAGACGCGCCTGAAATTCCTATTATGGACGGCAGCGCAAGTCCATTTGTTTTTCTCCTTCAGTCTGCCGGTGTTCAAGAGCAACCAGCCCCCAAAAAATTTGTTCGAGTCCTTAAAGAAGTAACCTTTAAGGATGGCGACAAGGTGGCGAGTTTCCTACCTTTTGAAGGGTTCAAGGTCAATTTTTCGATCGCTTTCGATCTTCCCGTTTTCCAAGGGCGAAACCTTGAAACAACGGTTGATTTTTCAAGCAGCGCATTTGTGAAAGACATAAGCCGGGCTCGCACTTTTGGCTTTATGCATGAAATTGAATACCTACGTTCAAAAGGATTAGCACAAGGTGGAAGTATGGACAACGCTATAGTTGTCGATGAATATCGCATTCTCAATGAGGACGGATTGCGTTACGAAGATGAGTTTGTAAAGCACAAAGTATTGGATGCTATCGGTGATTTGTATCTGTTAGGGAATAGTTTGCTGTGCGAATACCGAGCTCATAAATCGGGACACTCACTCAATAATCGTGCCTTAAGAATGCTCATAGACCAAGAAGACGCGTGGGAATATGTAACTTTTGAAGATGAATTAAACGTTCCAATCACCTATTTAACTGCCAGTTCAGCTGCTTAAAATCTTTTCCATAAGTTGCTCAAGTTGTGAAGGGCGACTCAACTTTTGTTGGAAATTCCTTCCTCACTATGAGATATTTCCCGTCCCGCAGCTCGTAGCGTCTCGCGGGCCTCAAATTTCAATTGTCATGGAATCCTTTGGCGAGTCTAACTTGCTGAATTAAAAGGAATAATTTTTGTGTGATATTCTGGTGTCGCTTATAGTTGCGCGCGACATCTGGATCAGTCAAACAAGAGTCAGGGCAAAGCCCTAGAAAAATCATGAAAATTATTATCGTCAATTCAGATCATAGCCAGACTCGCAGTCTTACCTTAGGTGGTTGGACTCGCGCGTTTTTGTCTGTCTGCCTATTGGGGATTCCAACAGTTGTGGGCGCTTGGGGCTACAACTGGTTGGTAAATTTCGACAAAAAAGATACTTTGAATGCTGACGCTCCAAGTTGGGGGATCAGTTTAACGGAGCAGAAAGACAAGTTTGAGAAGGCAAGAAAGCAGGGCGAAGGGCAAGTTGCCGCGCTGACCGCAAAGGTAGCGGAGCTGCAGACGAGGTTAGTTCGTCTCGATGCTATCGGTGAGCGGCTAACAAAGGTCGCCAAGCTCGATAAAGGCGAATTTGATTTTAGCCAGCCACCAGGAATAGGCGGACCTTTAAATATCGTTCAAGGTGATAATTTAGATCCTGAAAGCTTTCTACTCACAGTCAATAAACTCTCTGATCACGTTCAAAATCGTGAACAACAATTCAAAGCTCTCGACTCAATTTTAATCTCCCGGAGCTTTGATGTTGAGTCTTTACTGGGCAGCTTACCAGTCGAAAATGCTTATTTGTCTTCCCATTTTGGCTATAGGACTGATCCATTCAACGGTAAAAGAGAATTTCATTCGGGGATGGATTTCACGGCCCCAACAGGTACGCCCATCACTGCAGTTGCGCCTGGGGTCGTTACCACTTCAATGCTGACAAGCGATTACGGCAATTTTATTGAAATCAATCACGGCGATAATTTTGAAACTCGCTACGCCCACAGCAAAGCCAATCTTGTAAAGGTTGGCGATGTAGTAAAAAAAGGACAAGTTATTGCGCTAGTTGGATCAACTGGCCGCTCCACTGCTCCGCACGTTCACTTCGAAGTTTATAAGAATGGTCGTGTTGTGGACCCCGCAACATACCTTCATACTGCTAGCCGTTAAGCCTTTTCACTTCGGGCTATTACCCCTTATATAATGTAGCCAGGTATTGCTTACGCAAATACCTGGCGTTGTACTTTTTGTATTCGAAAAATTGATGGAAGAAAAAATGTTAAATACCTTATTGAAGTCTATATTTGGTTCAAAAAATGAGCGCGAGCTTAAGCGCATGGGTAAGGTGGTTGTGCGAATTAATGCGCTCGAGCCATCAATGCAAGCCTTAAGTGACGAACAATTAAAAGCAAAAACGCAAGAGTTTCGCGATCGATTTCAAAAAGGTGAAACATTAGACCAACTATTACCTGAGGCCTTTGCGACGGTTCGTGAGGCGAGTCGCCGTGTGATGAATATGCGTCATTTTGATGTCCAGCTGATCGGCGGCATGACGTTGCACGAGGGTCGCATTGCAGAAATGCGCACGGGTGAAGGTAAAACTCTCGTTTCAACACTTCCTTCATATCTCCATGCGTTAGCAGGCAAAGGCGTGCACATAGTTACAGTGAACGACTATTTGGCAAGCCGCGACGCTAATTGGATGCGTCCTGTATATGAATTTTTAGGTATGAATGTCGGCGTGATTTTGTCCATGCAGTCCTCCGATGTTAAACGCCAGGCGTATACGGCAGATATAACTTACGGCACCAATAATGAATATGGATTTGATTATTTGCGCGATAACATGGCTCTGAATAAAGCAGATAAAGTTCAACGTCCGTTAAATTTTGCTGTTATCGATGAAGTGGACTCTATTTTAATTGATGAAGCTCGTACGCCTTTAATTATTTCGGGGCACGCAGAAAATAGTTCGGAAATGTACAAACGCATGCACGCGTTGGTGAGCAAATTAAAACAACAAATTGACAACGGTGAAGACGGTGATCGTAAAGTTGTTACCGAACCGGGTGATTTTTCGGTCGATGAAAAAAGCCGTCAGGTTGAATTGACTGAACAAGGTCATCAACATGTTGAAGAATTGTTAGAAAAAGCAGGTATGTTGAAAGCGGATGAAAATCTCTACGCCGCCAATAATTTAACCTTGCTGCATCACGTAGGTTCTGCATTAAAAGCACGTGCGCTTTTTCATCGTGATATCGAATATATTGTTCAGGATGGCCAAGTCGTCCTTATTGATGAACATACCGGTCGGACAATGCAGGGACGTCGTTTAAGCGAAGGCTTGCATCAAGCAATCGAAGCGAAAGAAAATGTTGCGATTCAAAGTGAAAGCCAAACTCTTGCGTCAACAACTTTCCAAAATTACTTCCGCTTATATCCTGTCTTATCTGGTATGACAGGTACAGCAGATACTGAGGCTTATGAGTTTCGTGAAATTTACGGATTGGATGTGGTGGTAATTCCAACCAACAAACCTAAGCAACGTATAGATTTAAATGATTTAGTGTTTTTGACTGTTCAAGAAAAATATGACGCAATTGTCAATGATATTAAAACTTATCAGGAAAAAAATGCGCCTATATTGGTTGGTACAGCCTCCATAGAAACCTCTGAAGAAATGTCGCGCCGTTTAGACAAAGCAGGCATCGTGCATCGTGTTCTTAACGCGAAATTCCACGCACAAGAAGCAGAAATTATTGCGCAAGCGGGCCGCCCTGGCACAGTCACTATTGCAACCAACATGGCTGGTCGTGGTACGGATATAGTGCTGGGAGGCCGTTGGGAATCAGAAGTAGAGCAGTTAGCATCTTCAAATGATGGTAAAGGGCCAGATGAAAATCAAATCGCTGCAATTAAAGCGGAATGGAAAAAACGTAATGAAATTGTTTTAAATGCGGGTGGTTTGCACATCATAGGTACTGAGCGCCATGAATCGCGTCGTATTGATAATCAATTGCGTGGTCGCGCCGGTCGTCAGGGTGATCCAGGTTTAACGCGCTTTTATTTATCGTTGGAAGATAACCTGATGCGCATTTTTGCATCCGAGCGTGTACGCAATTTTATGCAAGCCTTAGGAATGGAGAAAGGTGAGGCCATTGAACATCGTATGGTAAACAATGCGATTGAAAAGGCACAGCGCAAAGTTGAAGGGCGCAACTTCGATATTCGTAAACAATTGCTTGAGTTTGACGATGTCGCGAACGATCAGCGTCAGATTATTTACAACCAACGTAACGAATTATTAGATGCAGAAAACATTCGCGATACTATTACCGCTATACGCGCGGATGTAGTAAACGATATGTTGTTAACCTTCGTTCCGCATCAATCTATTGAAGACCAGTGGGATATTCCCGGATTGGAAAAACAGATAGAAATGGATTTTGGTTTGCAGCTTCCGATTACGAAATGGTTGGAAGAAGATTCTAATTTGCACGAGGAAAATTTACGGCAAAAGATATTGCATGAGGTTCAAGCGGCTTACGACGCGAAATGCGAGCGCGTAGGTGACATTATGTTGGAAATAGAAAAGCAAGTTATGTTGCAGGTTTTAGATAATGCCTGGAAAGAGCAGCTAGCAAGCATGGACCATTTGCGTCAGGGTATTAACTTGCGTTCTTATGCACAGCGTAACCCTAAACAAGAATATAAGCGCGAATCTTTTGAATTGTTTCAAAGCATGTTGCATAACGTTAAGCGTGAAACTGTTCATTTGATGGCACGCGTTGAGCCTGTTTCTCGTGAACAGATGGAGGCCATGGAATTGCAGCGTCGCGAAGAATTGGCGCGTCAGAAAATGCAACTGCAGCATGAAGAGGCAGCATCCTTAACTGAAGCTATACCGCAACCTAAGCTAACGCAAGCCCCAATTATTCGTGAAGGACGCAAGGTCGGCCGTAATGATCCATGCCCCTGTGGCTCGGGTAAAAAATTCAAAAACTGCCATGGTGCATTGGAATAAAATTTATAAACAACTCTGGAAAAGAGCTGTGAGCGCTCTTTTATGAATAAATTAATAAATATTTGACGAGATTAAATCATGGCAGTAGGTGAATATCCTTTTCCAATTATGCATCCAGTAAAGGGTGTGAAGTTAACTGCAGTCTGTGCTGGCATCAAAAAAGTTAATCGCCGCGACGTGGTGTTATTTGAGTTGGCGGAGGGAAGTAACGTTGCTGGTGTGTTTACTAAAAATGCATTTTGCGCTGCTCCTGTTACAGTTTGCCGTGAACATTTAAGTAAAGCGTCAATTCGTTATTTAATTATTAATTCTGGCAATGCGAATGCTTGTACAGGCGAACAAGGTATTTTGGATGCTAAACTAACCTGCGCTGCAATCGCAGAGGCGAAAGGCATTAAGAAGGAACAAGTGCTACCCTTCTCGACTGGCGTAATTGGAGAGCCACTTCCTGTGGCAAAAATTGTTGCCGCTATTCCAGAGGCTTTGTCTAAAGCGAATGAAAATGGTTGGGATGATGCGGGAGCTGGCATCATGACCACCGACACTCGCGCTAAAGGATTTAGTGAGCAGTTTGAATTCCAAGGTCAAACAATTACAGTAAATGGGATTGCTAAAGGCGCAGGTATGATTAAACCTAACATGGCAACTATGTTAGGTTATATAGCCACTGACGCAAAAATTTCTCAGCCATTATTGCAACAACTTGCGCGCGAAGCCGCGGATAAATCTTTTAATCGCATCACTATTGATGGTGATACCTCCACTAATGATTCATGCATTTTAATTGCTACAGGCAAAGTGGATCTACCTGAAATTACCGCTGCTACCGGTGAGCTTTATGAAAAGTTACGCGCAACTATTTTTGCTGCGCACATACATCTTGCTAAAAGTATTGTGAGCGACGGTGAAGGCGCTACAAAGTTTGTGACTGTTGCCGTGAGTGGCGGTGCTGATCGCGATGAGTGCTTGGACGTGGGTTACGCTGTTGCACATTCTCCACTTATTAAAACAGCGTTGTTTGCATCAGATCCAAATTGGGGTCGTATTGTGGCTGCAATTGGATACGCAGGTTTACATGATCTTGATGCGAGCAAAGTTGTTGTGCATTTGAACGATGTGTTAATCGTCAAAGACGGTGGGCGTGCTACAACCTACACCGAGGCTCAAGGGCAAGCAGTAATGAGCGGCTCTGATATCGCAATTAATATCAATTTAAATCGGGGGACTTTTGCAGAAACAATTTGGACTACCGATTTATCCTATGAATATGTTCGCATTAATGCGGATTATCGTTCGTAAGGTTTTTTGCTATGGCTCGTGTGGTTCACGTTGCAGTCGGCGTTATTGTAGATAATAACGGCAACATATTAATTGCTAAACGTTCAGACCAAGCTCATCAAGGCGGTTTATGGGAATTTCCTGGTGGGAAAGTTGAAAACGGTGAAACTGTTTTTGATGCGCTGAAGCGAGAACTGAATGAAGAATTGGGGATTAATATTCTTGTAACAGAACCACTCATAAAAATTCGCCATTATTATGGGGATAAAATCGTTCTGTTAGATGTGCACAAGGTGATTCGTTATAACGGCGAGCCCCATGGAAATG
This sequence comes from Gammaproteobacteria bacterium, assembly GCA_004173475.1. Lineage (GTDB taxonomy): Bacteria > Pseudomonadota > Gammaproteobacteria > Pseudomonadales > Cellvibrionaceae > Cellvibrio. The sequence goes on along the minus strand of SEBU01000005.1, from coordinate 218,519 downwards.
AGGGGCAACCTGTTCGATGGGTTGCTCCAGCTTTGCTAACTAACTACCAGTTTCCTGCTGCGAATGTTCCGATTGTCACTGCAATCAATTTGCCCCAACGCCTGTTGATTACTGGCGACTTTAGCGACGAACATGACCTTATGGCTCGTCTTGAACTCGCCCTTAAAAAAGGGATTCGTTTGGTTCAGCTGCGGGTAAAGGAATCAAAGACTATTTTAGTTTTAGCTGATGATGTCAGTGCACTCTGCGACAAATATTCTGCCAAATTACTACTCAATACATCCCCGAAGATTTTTTCTCGAATATTTCCGAAAAAAAATATTGGGTTGCATTTAAATTCAGCTAATTTAGTCGCTTGTGGTGTAAGGCCGGTCGAGAAAGATATTTTGCTAGGAGCCTCCTGTCACAATCAAATCGAAATCGATCACGCTCAACGAATCGGGGTCGATTTTATATGTTTGTCACCCGTATTGAAAACTAGCTCTCACCCGGAACTGGCGGGAATGAGTTGGAGTAAATTTAATAATTTGCTAGAGAACGTAATAGTTCCAACCTATGCGCTAGGCGGCATGACCGAAGCAGATTTACCAGTCGCGTTAGAACATGGCGCGCAGGGCATAGCGGCTATCTCTGAGTGGTGGAAGGTAGCCTAATTAGTTTCGTTCAAATCTTCAGCGGTTATATCGAGTGAATCACCAGCGATTTTATGACTCTCACTAGCCCATTCCCCTAAGTCAATTAACCTGCAACGCTCACAACAAAAAGGTCGCGATGGGAAATCCTCGTTCCAGAGAATTTGTTTTTTACATGTTGGGCAATTTAATTTAATAACGTCTACTTCTTTCATTTCTGTCTGTCGCAATTTAATGTTTGGTAAGTTGTAAGTAAAAATTATGTAATTTTTTTACTTGGATATCCAGTTCGTTAAAATCTCCGTGATTCTTAATAATGTCATCAGCTTTAGAGCACCGTTCCAATCGACCCATTTGAGTCGCCATTATTTTTTTGATTTGATCGGGGCTGTTCGTGTCTCGTTGCATTGCGCGCGATAGTTGAAGACTTTCATCTGCATCTACAACAAGTATTCGGTCTACAATTTCGTGCTGACTAGTCTCCAATAATAACGGCGACGACAAAATTTTGTAGGGGCTTTTAGATCGGTTGAGTTGCGCAATTAAGTCGGCGCGAATGATAGGGTGAAGTAAACTTTCCAGCCATTTTTTTTTATTAGAGTCGTTGAAAATCAGTTCGCGCAGTATGCTTCGATTGAGAGTTTGATCTGCAAGCAAAATTTCGGGGCCAAAATATTCTTCAATTTTCTTTAGTGCTGGTTTTCCTAAGCTAACCACTTCACGAGCCACAAGGTCCGCATCAACCACATCAATACCGAGTTTTTCAAACCTTCGAGAGACTTCCGATTTCCCGCTGCCTATTCCACCTGTCAAGCCAACGATCATGGGTTGCAATTCATATTAATGCTGGCCAATTGCGTAGGCTAGATAAGCGTGGTTAATATCCTGACCCCACATAAGTGCAATCCAGCCAGCTATCGCCAAGTAAGGACCAAAAGGAATAGGAATATTTTTATCTCGACCACGAATCACGATCATGCTAATTCCTATAACCGCACCGGCGAGCGCACTTAGCAGAATAATTTGCAGCAACATTTGCCACCCCAGCCACGCGCCTAAAGCGCCAAGCAATTTGAAATCCCCAAATCCCATACCTTCTTTTCCGGTTAAGATTTTAAATAACCAGTAAACGGAAAATAGTGAGAGGTATCCCCCTATAGCTCCCCATAAGGCGCTATCGAGCGCCGTGAATAATCCAAAGTAGTTTGCGATTAGACCGAGCCATAAAAGAGGTAAGGTAATTGAGTCTGGTAATAGCTGCGTATCAACATCAATCATTGTCAACGCAATTAAACACCACGTAAAAAACAGGCATGCTAAACCGGTTAAGGTTGCTCCAAATACATATATGGCGGCTACAGAGAGTATCGCAGTAGTAGCTTCGACTATAGGGTAGCGCAATGAAATCCCGGATTTACATGCAGAACATTTTCCGCGTAAGAAGATGTAACTAATCACGGGAATATTTTCCCATGGCTTAATTTTATGGCAGCAAGAGGGGCAGGTAGAATTAGGGGTAACTAAGTTAAATTTTTCGGAGCTAAATTTTTTCTTTACATCCTCCTTAACATTTTCACTTCCTAAAAACTCAATGCACTGCTCATACCAATCGCGCTCCATCATCTTAGGTAAGCGATAGATAACAACATTTAAAAAACTGCCGACGAGTAAACCTAAGATGCCGGCGCTAAATAGTGCTAGAGACGGAAATAACTCAAAAGCTTTGATGATTTCGGTCACGCTTATACCACGTTGCCTAATTGGAAGATCGGCATGTACATAGCAATCATAAGGCCACCAACTAAAATTCCTAATACTGACATAATCATCGGCTCTAACAATGAAGTCAGACTATCGACCGTATTATCTACAGCCTCCTCATAATAAGTCGCTACCTTATCAAGCATGGCATCTAGTGCGCCTGATTCTTCGCCTATCGAAGTCATTTGAATTAGTAGCGTTGGAAAAATTCCACGTGTTTTCAGAGCCGTATTTAATTGAATACCCGTTGACACATCTTCACGAACTTTAATGATGGCTTCAGCATAAATTTTATTTCCTGCCGCACCTGCAACAGACGTTAGTGCTTCTATAAGCGGAACACCCGCAGCAAACGTGGTTGATAAAGTTCTTGCAAAACGAGCCATTACAGATAAATAAATGATTTGTCCAACAATCGGGACTTTCAGAATATACCGGTCGACTAAGTACGCAAAAGCCTTAGAGCGACGCAAGGCTTCTTTGAATAGAAAAGTAGCCCCTACTATTCCCACCAAAATGAAAAGCCAATACTCCTGTGCTAGCTCTGATAAATGCAGAACAAAAAGTGTAAAAGCAGGTAAGTTTGCGCCAAAACTGCTAAAAGTCGAAGCGAATTGCGGAACTACTTTAATCAATAAAATTGCTGTAACTATTAACGCCACAATAATAACTGCAGTAGGGTAACTGAGGGCTTTTTTAATTTTTGCTTTTAATCTTTCTGTTTTTTCTTTGTAAGTAGCAATCCTGTCAAGCATCGTTTCCAAAGCACCTGCTTGTTCACCTGCATCAACAAGGTTACAAAATAATTCATCAAAATATTTGGGGTGGGCGCGCAAAGACATGGCAAACCCACCCCCCGCCGCCACACTGTCACGAATAGTGAGAACCAAAGTACGTAAATTTGGATTATCAAGGCCATCCGCGACAATATCGAATGCTTGAACGAGAGGTACGCCAGCTTTCATCATAGTAGCCATTTGGCGTGCGAATACAGCTATATCGACCGGCTTAATTGCTTTGCCCTTATTGCCAAAAAGAGGTTTGGATTTTTTGGAAACAGAGTTTGCAGATATCCCCTGTTTTAATAACTGAGCTTTGGCGAGTGCGGGGCTGGAGCTATTAACTTCACCTTGGACTTTGGTTCCCTTTCTATCCACTCCTTTATAGGTATAAGTATTGGTAACGACGCTTGTTTTTGCTTTGACAGCCGTCTTGGTCGTTTGAGTAGTAACGCTGGCCATAGGTTAATCCTTGGTGACTCGGTTAGCCTCTTCAAGGCTGGTTAATCCCATCGCGACTTTGCGCAATGCGGATATACGTAAATTATTAAAGCCCGCTTCTTTCGCGGTGCGCGCAATCTGGAGTGAATTTCCGCCTTCCATTATAAGATTGGCGATTGCAGGGGTAATGCGAACCACTTCATAAACACCCAGCCGACCTTTATAGCCACCATTACAGCTTTGACAGCCAACAGGATGGAATAATTGAAATTCAGCTCGCGGTATTCCAATCTCGTCAAAACCTTCTTCGGTTAAAATAGCGGGTGGAATATCAGCTGCTGGCTTTTTACACGCATTACACAAACGTCTAGCTAACCGCTGAGCGATGATTAGGCTCACGCTCGTTGCAATATTAAACGCTGGAACGCCCATATTCATCAAACGAGTTAAAGTTTCAGGCGCACTATTCGTGTGGAGTGTTGAGAGCACTAAGTGACCTGTCTGTGCGGCTTTAATAGCAATTTCTGCCGTTTCCAAATCACGAATTTCCCCAACCATCACTATATCGGGGTCTTGGCGGAGGAAAGATCTCAAAGCTTCGGCAAAGTTTAACCCCACCTTATTATTCATTTGAACCTGATTAACCCCTTCGAGGTTAATCTCTACAGGGTCTTCTGCAGTAGATATATTTAATTCAGGTGTATTAAGAATATTTAATCCGGTATACAGAGACACGGTCTTACCGCTACCCGTGGGGCCCGTAACTAAAATCATCCCTTGCGATTGAGCTAGCGCATCAAGATATAATTTCTTTTGAAAGTCTTCATAACCTAATGCATCAATCCCCAGCTTCGCCGAGCTTGGGTCCAGAATACGCAGTACAACTTTCTCGCCAAATAAAGTTGGTAATGTGTTCACACGGAAATCAATAGCGCGAGTTTTGGATACTTTAAGTTTTATACGCCCGTCCTGCGGAACACGTCGCTCGGAAATATCCATTTGCGACATTACTTTCAAGCGGGCAGCCATACGAGTCGCCAAGTTGACGGGTGGTTTAGCAACCTCATGTAAAATTCCATCTGTACGAAAACGAATCCGATAAGCTTTTTCATAAGGTTCGAAATGAATGTCTGAAGCTCCGCCTTTAATAGCGTCCAAAAGAATTTTATTTATATATTTAACAATAGGCGCTTCGTCGGCTTCCGATGCGTCGTCATCTTTTGTGCTCGCAGCGTCACCGGCTTGCTGAATATCCAAATTATCTAAATCTGTGTCATCCAAGTCTCCCAGCGCATCATTTAAATTATCTTGTGCGGTAAGAAACTTTTCGATTGCAATCGCAAGCTTATCGGCTTCTACCAAAATGGCATCGGTGTTTAAGCCGGTGTTAAATTTGATTTCATCGAGAGCATGTAAATCTGTTGGGTCTGCCACAGCGAGAAAAAGCCGTGTGCCGCGTTTAATAATAGGAAGAGCATGGTGTTTACGAATTAATTTCGGATCAACTAATTTATCAGGTATGGCATCTCTGCTCAGTGCATCTAAATCAAAAAGCGGTGCGCCAAATTCTTCGGAAGCAGCTCTGGCAATGGTGCGTGAATCGAGCAGGCCGCTAGTCACCAAGTGATGTACGAAAGGGACTTTTTCCTTAGCGGACTGGGTCAAGGCTTTGCGAGCCACTTCAGATTCCAACAAATTATCTGCAACAAGCCGGCGAGCTAGGCCATTTAAATTAGGGGGAGTGCTCATGCGATGCTCCAGTAAAATCAACTCGCTCTTACCGACTTAAGTCCGTATTCAATTGAGCGTACTAATAAAGCTAACACGCTTATGTAAACCGTAAGCTATTGTAATACTTGTGGTTCCAGCGCGAGATAGAAGTATAGGTGAATATTTAAGTGCTGGCTGAAATGTTTTTGTTTCTATGAACATCGACTTGCAATAAGTGACAAAGATTGTCACTTATTGCAAGCTTTGGTCAATGCAGCTGGCAAAATTTGGCGCAAAAAACAAAGAACATTTTATTTTCTTATTGTGTTTGCTGGCTAAACTGCCCTGGAGCTACTTAAATTACAGGCAATGGAACTAAAAGTGGCGCGCAGCAGAACTTGAGGATAGAGTTGGTATAGGCCTTGCGTTGCATACAGTGAGTTGAAATTATCAACCACGTAACCCCAAATCCTTGGAGATTTTCAAATGAAGAATACAATGCAGAAAGGTTTTACCTTAATTGAATTGATGATCGTAGTAGCGATCATTGGTATTTTGGCCGCTATTGCTCTACCTCAATATCAAAATTATGTAACTAAATCTCAAGTTACTCGTGTGATGGAAGAAACTGCAACTTTAAAGACTTCTGTAGAAACATGTATCCTTGAAGGAAAAACAGCCGTTGGGGCAGCTGCTACACAGTGTAATCCTAGCGCAACCGCCTCTACTTTGATGGCCGCAACTGCAACTGGTGCCGCGTTTGGTACAGCCACTACTGCCCCTGCAGCGAACGTCCCCAGTGTTGCTATAAGTGCTGCCTCGACAACTATTAAGGCTACTTTTGGTAATGCGGCATCAGCTGCTATAGGAACTAAAGTTCTTACTTGGACACGCGACGGCGACGGTACATGGGTTTGCACTACAGATGTTGACGCTAAATATAGACCACGTGGTTGTGAAACTTCGTCTTAATTGAAGTTGCGATTACATTAAAAGCGGGCTTTGCCCGCTTTTTTTACGTCTTTATTTTAGTTATCTTTAACTGGTTGAATCTATGACAAAAAAATCACTTTCATGGGTAACCTTGTGCATAGTAATTTTTTTTCTTTTCCTTCCAAACCTTCTTACCGCTTTTATAATTACTGACGCAACGGCAATAACACCTCAACACTATCACGTGTTACTGGCGATTGCTGCTGAAGTAATATTATTTGCATGTGTTGGGCGAGGTGATATTTTTCTACTACTGCAACTTCCTTTTTTCATCTGGCTACCAATTGAGTTGGTTTATATCATTCGCTACGGCTCGCCAACCTCAGCCCATATCTTAAATATCATTTCTGAAACAAATCTTGATGAGGTACTAGGATATGTAGGTGGCTACGACATTCTGATTCTCTATATATTTTATATTTTAGCTGTTGCAGTTTCTTTGATTTTTTTGTGGGGTAAGAACATTGCCTGGCGACATCGGAGTCGTTGGTGGGCATTTATATCAATAGCGGGGTTGTTCCTAATAAACGGAGTTTTTGATGATAAATTGAACCGTGAGATGGCCAAAAGCAGGGCCGTTTTTTCTGAAGTGGATGAATTTGTTGCTCCACAATTTGTTCTAGGTTTAGACGAGTATAAAAATACTTACCCGATGGGGTTGGTGTTACGTGTTGTTGAATTTTATCAGCAGCAAAAGATATTAAAAGAAACAGCGGCTAGTTTAGCTAATATTGAATCTAAACTTATAAGAGAAAAATCTATCAGACAAGAAGTGTATGTTGTAGTAATTGGAGAGTCATCGCGTGCGGATCATTGGATGTTGAATGGTTACGCAAGGGCTACAACACCTTTGCTTTCGACCCGCACAGATATTGTTAACTATTCGAATGCAGTTTCTGTGGCTGCTACCACTCGAACAGCTGTGCCAGTACTTTTAAGTCGCAGTAGCGTTAGCGACATAATTCAATCGAACCTAAAAAGTAGTTGGGTCTCAGAATTCAAACAAAAGGGCTTTAAAACCTATTGGCTATCAACCCAAATGCCGGTAGGTACTCATGATACTTTAATTGGCGCGTATGCTGATTTAGCCAATAAAGTGCAGTACTTTAATCTCGGGCGTTATTCAATACATAGTGATTTCGATGAGGTTCTATTGCCGGCATTAAAAAGCGCGCTTGACTCAAACGAGGAAAAAAAATTAATCGTTCTACATACGCTAGGGAGCCATGCGCCCTATCATTTTCGTTATCCATCAAGTTTTAGTGTTTTCTCACCGGTTCCTGATGACCATTTAATTGTGGATATTTTTGATCATAAAATCAATGACCAAGTAATTAATGCTTACGACAATAGCGTTCGCTACACAGATTTTGTCGTCAATGAAGCTATAGAGCTTATAAAAAAGAAAAATCTTTATTCCGCTCTATGGTACATATCTGATCATGGTGAAACCTTTTCTTCTGAAAATTGTGCATCTGTGGGTCACGGATTCGGTTCTAAAAATAATTTTCATGTGCCTTTGATCTTTTGGGCATCGACATCTTTTGCTGAAGCAAATCCAAGCATTATAAACGGCGCAAAAAGTCAAAAAGATAAGCCGGTTTATAGTGCTGATTTTTTTGACACTCTGATGATGACTGCTGGTTTTGAAAATCGAAGCAGAGCTTTTAACGCTTTTGTAAAAGAAAGCTACACTGTCCCTAAGCGAATGGTTGCCACCTCGGGCGCCGCAGCGATCGATTACGATTTGGAGTATGCAAACAATGCATGCGGAAAAAAATGAAAACTCAAAAGTTTTAATTTTGGTGGGTGGTATTTTCGCGCTATCTGGAGCTGCAGCATTGTTGTATCAGATAACATGGCAACGCCTATTGTTTTTGGTTTTCGGTGTAGATATGGAGGCAGTTACCATAATCGTCACTGTGTTTATGCTTGGCCTAGGAATAGGTGGTTTAGCTGGCGGTTGGGTAGCAGATAAATGGCGAATGTCCTGCATTCCATTGTTTTTTCTATGCGAGCTATTGATTGGGATTTTCGGTGTCTTTTCTAAATATTTTATTGCTCAATTACACCTTGGAGAAGGCTTCGTCTTAGTTTTTATTCAATCGAGCCTTTTACTCTTAATTCCTACTGCTTTAATGGGTGCCACTTTGCCTCTACTCTCGGTTGCATTGGTGCAGCGAGGTGTCGTGATCGCAGAAACTGTCGGGCGCCTCTATTATTTTAATACTATAGGCGCAGCCTTAACATGTTTGTCGGCCGGCTTTTTAATTTTTAATCACATTGGGTTATCTGCGGCGATTAACTGGGCAGTCGGAATGAATTTTACGATTGTCTGTCTAGGAATTATATTGAGAAGGTACTGGTCATGAAGTGGTATTTTGTATTCATATCTTTCCTGGTTGGTCTATTAAGTTTGGGGGAAGAAATCGTTTGGGTACGTATAGTCAGTTTCCTGGGGCACTCAGTGCCGCAATCTTTTTCGTTTGTATTGTTCTGTTATATTTCTGGTATCGCAATTGGTGCATTGCTTGGACCCAAACTTTTACGGACAAAATTATCACCGCTGCTAATTATTTCCAATCTGCTTTTGTTTTCAGCGGTCCTGGTGCTAGCCGCTCCGTGGATAATAAAATATTTCACCAACAGTTTTTTCCTCGTTTTTATCACCGCATTTTTAATTTTTGCCTGTGCGGGTTTTAAGGGTGCCATCTTTCCGCTTGTTCATCATTGGTTTTCGCTACCGGGTGAGAATCTTGGTCGAACTCTATCTTGGGTATATTGTGCAAATTTACTCGGTAGCGCAATGGGTCCGCTGCTCGTAGGCTTCTGGCTGCTTGATGCTTACTCAATGTTTAGTGCTTTGGAGCTTTTAGGGTCGATTGAACTTACATCGGGAATTTCCATACTTTTATTCTCAGTAAGTTCTTTTCTTAAACATATCGCGGCAGTGGTATGCCTGATCATTTCTACGGTTGTTTGTGCACTACTATTCAGTGAAAGCAAAAATGTTCTGAAAACGGTAATTGCTGAGGGTTTTCCTGAACATGAAAAAATTTCACATGTTATCGAAAATCGGCACGGTGTAATTTTTACGCTTAGTAATGGTAAGGATTTGGCAGATGCCGTATATGGTGGAAACGTATATGACGGTAGCTTCAATATAGACCTTGTGAAGAACACCAATAAAATTGATCGCGCCTATATACTCGCCGCCTTACAGCCTCAGCCCCGACGAGCACTTTTCATTGGGCTTAGTTCGGCATCCTGGTTGCGCGTAGTTTCCGCTATGCCGGGGGTGGAAAATATTGACGTTGTTGAAATAAATAAAGGTTATTCAACTTTAGTTAATCAATATCCTGGTGCAAATGATATTTTTAATGATCGAAGAATTAATTTTTTTTACACGGACGGCAGACAGCTGGTTCAAAAAGCCATAAACGAAAATAAAAAATATGATTTGATTGTAATGAATAACACGTGGCACTGGCGTATCTATTCAACAAATTTGTTATCCATCGAATTTATGGGAATGCTTAAAAAAGTAATGAATAAGGGAGCTGTTACTACGTTCAATTCAACTGATTCTTTAGATGTTGTCTTCACCGCAAAAAACGTTTTTGATAAAGTGTATATGTATCGAAATTTCGTATATGTTTCTGATCGAAATCTAAGTCAATCCTTAGTCGAGTACAAAGACCGACTATGTAGTTTGAGTGCAGCGCGTGTTGATGGCCAAAACTGCGGTCAACCAGCTTATCACTCGGCAACTCAGAGTTTATCGTCAGTTCATTTGCTTGAGTGGGAGGAAATTCCAAAAGCTTGGCTTAATGGAAGAAGTGCAGAAGTTATTACGGATGACAACATGATAACTGAATATCGATTTGGCTCGGGTTTCTCGATGTGAAATAACAATGGATGTCAATTTTTGTTTAATCATGACAAAAAAAGTCATTTATCAAGTGTAGCGTATCAAGTAGTGGAGTATTCGTTAATAGTTATTGTGAGGCTTTAACCCGGTTCCCTTAATTTACCTCCCAACAATCTAAGCGAACTACTATGGCGCGCTGTTTGCTATTAAAAATATATTACAGTGCATCGCAGGCATTTTTATGAAGAAAATCCATTCAGGTTTTACGCTTACAGAGCTAATGATCGTTGTTGCAATCATTGGTATCTTAGCTGCGATAGCCTTGCCCCAATATCAAAATTATTTAACGAAATCTCAAGTTTCCCGAGTGATGGGCGAAGTTGCATCGCTTCGATCGATCGTTGAATCGTGTGCGGTTGAAGGAAAAACTACCATTGGGAATTCTACAGGTGAGTGTTCACCAGGAGCTAGTCCATCTACACTCATTAGTGGGTCATCGCAAACTGGAGTCACGCTACCTGACGGAACGGGGGTACCACAAGTTGAATTTACAAGTTCAGGAGAAGTAACCATTACCGCGACTTTCGACAATGCTGCAGCCCCAACCTTAACTACTGCGGGCGCTAATACGCTAATTTGGTCTCGCGATACCTCAGGTACTTGGCAATGTACAACAGCTGTTCCAGTTCGCTATCGTCCGAGAGGATGTGAGACTTCGTCTTAACATCTTCCGTTTTTAATTTGTTAAATTTTTGCTCTCATCTAAGTAAGGTAAGAAATCCTCACGGTAGGTATATTAAATGTAATATACCTTGCCTGTCGTAGTTCAAACAATTCAATGAGTTATCTCTTTACCGATATCTTGCGGGATGCTTTCGCGCGCGTAAAAGTTAATTATCGTTTTCATTACATGCTTAGGTTGTATTACCTAACGCATCTTTACTGTAATTTTTATGATTGACTTGCCAGAAGGCGATGCTAATTTTTGCATTACGCTCATCTTGACAGTTGAAAAAAACTCTATTGTCGAAGGCTTCAACTAGATCAATGTTTTTTAAGAGTGCTCGGCGGGGTAGCGAAAGCAGTAGTTGAAAAAAATTCAGACTCGTTTTTTGCAATCAACATGACCTTGAACATTATATAAATGTTCTTCATATTAATTCTGTAAAGCGTGGGCTCGGTAGAACCAATCGAAGGCCAACGGCCCGTGGTAATATGAGCGATTGTGAAGCTGGCCCCAATTCAATCACCATAACTTGTTAAATCGCGACGGGCTTGATATTTTATTTAGTTAAAGGTGGTTTACTTGAAAAGGGAGTGCTAGCAACGAAGCTTTTGCCTACTTTTCGATAGTTCAATGTCCGCGTTTTTAAAGCCCCCGAATGCCTAACACTCTCAAGCTTAATGCAGGATCTTAATTTTTAGATGGAAATGGTATGAAAATAATCAGAAAAGCCCCGAAATCTAAAATAGTTTTTATTTTTTTATGTTTGTTTGTCACCGTTAATTTTGCTCACGCATATGATGCTCTCAAGTTACAACCTGCATATGTTTGGTCGGTCGATACTGGCCTTTTTGGTGCGCCCTTCGCTGAAGCGTCGGGCAACTTTGCTTCAATTGATGAGGCTATTAATTACTTCAATCAAAGCGCCAATGCACGGTGGGCTGACTGCGAGGCGCTTGTAAAAGCTCCTTGTGAAAGGTTGACAATTACTGGTTACAAAAGCGATCCAAATAGGACAAGTACGGTGAATGGTTTGCCATGGGCATATTTGTTGACGGGGGTTAGAATCATGCTTAATCCGCCATCTGGATTTGATCCTAATTTTACGGTCACTATCGCACGCGTACCTGTATGCTCTAACAATTTCTTCTCGTCAGCATCAGACCCGTCAAATTCAAATAACGCTTTATATTGGTGCCCATTGCAGGAAGTACAAGAGCCATCACCAGAAAATTGCTCCGTAGCTGCCCCGAACGTTGGCAATCCAGTGAACGTTGCATCGCGTGACAAACACGAAACCGAAATCGATTTCTCAACGGCGGACGGTGTTCTTCAACTCGAAAGAAACTATCTTAATCAGCGTGAAGGTTGGACGTTTGGTACGGCGTCAAAATTAATCGACTTAACAGGTAGACAAACTTACAAACAATGCTTTAGCGGTTTCACTTATGTCGCTGTTTATGATTCCACTACCAAACGAGGCAAGCTTGTTAAACGGCCTTATTGCCACTCATACGAAAAAAATTTGGTAAATGAGGTTTTTGTACAGGGAAGTAATTCGAGCCGGGTCAGATTTTTGGAACAGAGCACCGGCATATTTAAAGGCGAATCACCCGCTTACACTGGAGAGCTGAAATTAATTGATGAGAGTTTGAATGGTGGCGCACGTTGGGCGCTAAGTCGTCCCAATAATACGCAAGATTTATATCTTCCCAACGGTTTTTTAGCAAAGCGAATTTTAGCAAGTGGCCGAGCTCTAAATTACACCTACGTAAATAATGGGATTTCAGCTATTACAGACGATGAGGGTCGTTCATTAGTATTCAATTATGGGTCCGATAATAAAATTGAGTCGGTAACAACACCAGATAATCAACTCATCAAATATTCCTACTCGCAAGACGGTTTGCTCAGTAGAGTAACTTGGCCTGATAATACATCGAAAACTTATTTGTATAATGAGACCGGATTAGTTTCGGCAGATGCCTCGCGTGATTTACGCTCTGTGGCACTCACCGGAAAAATTGACGAACTTGGTGTTCGCGTTGGAAGTTATTATTACGGTATCGACGGAAAGGTGTTGTCTACTGAACGCGCTAACGGGATCGACAAATATAGTTTCGAATATAAAAAAGTAACCGATCCATTGGGATCGATATTTACTTACGATTTCGTATACGCATCGTCGACTGATAAAACAGTTTTGTTATCTTCTCAATCCCAACCCGCTGGAAGCGGCTGCGCCGCCAGCACCAAAAATTTATCCTACACAACCACCGGCCTCGTATCATCCAAAACCGAATTTAATGGCAACGTTACGTTGTATGGTTACGGCAGTAATGATTTGGAGGATCGTCGCGTTGAAGGGTTGAGTGGTTCGCCTAGCACCAGCGTATTAGCTTACGGTGCGACCCTTCCTACAGGTGCGCGCAAAATCAGCACTGAGTGGCATCCTGACTGGCGTAAAGAAAAGCGAATTGCTGAACCGAAAAAAATCACAACGAATATTTATAACGGCCAGCCTGATCCTTTTAATAGTGGTGCTATTGCTAGTTGTGCTCCGTCTACTGTGACTGCTCCGTTGTTATGTAAGAAAGTCGAACAAGCTACAACGGATGTTAATGGTGCAAACGGTTTTGGCGCAACACTCGATACAACCATTGCAAAGCGTGAGTGGCGCTTTACCTACAATGAAATCGGTAAACCACTCACTGTAATTACACCGCAAAGTATTTTGACCAATACAATTGAATCTCAATACGAATATTATTCTGCCGATAGCACAAGTTGGAAAAAGGGCGATCTTAAACAAATCAAAAATGCGTTAGGGCATATCACGCAATACATTGCCTACGACGCCAATGGTCGTTTGCTCGACATGATTAATTCCAACGGTGTTCATCAAACATTTACCTACGATTTACGTGGGCGTTTGTTAACAAGTAAATTGGGTTCAGATGAAACGAAATATGCTTATGACCTCGCTGGCAATTTAACGAAAGTGACATCGCCAGACGGCTCGGAAATTAATAATACTTACGATGTTGCTCATCGCTTGATATCCGTTAGCGATAAGTTTGGAAATAAAATTGAATACACATTGGATAACGCGGGTAACACGACTAACACTATTATTCGCGATGCCAGTGGCGTTTTGCGTTATCAGCAACAAAAAGTTTACGACGCCTTGAGCCGCGTTCAGAAAACTATTGATACGCAAAGTCATGAAACGACCTACCTATATGATGCCAATGGAAACCCGACGGGCATTACCGACCCCAAACAACACAGCACTAACCATCAATTCGATGCGCTGGATCAGTTAAAGCAAACGACCGATGCGTTAAATGGAAAAACTGAATACAGCTACGATGGCCAGGGCAATGTCAAAAGCGTCAAAGACCCAAGAGGTAATTCCACAACCTATAATTACAATGCTTTTGGTGATTTGACTTCTCTTATCAGCCCCGACACAGGCACAACCACATTCACGTACGACACGGCAGGCAATCGTACCAGTGCAACTGATGCACGCGGTGTAGTGGTGAATTACACCTATGATGCGCTCAATCGCTTGAAGAAAGTGACTTATCCTGCGTCGACCTCGGAAAATATCACCTACGCCTATGACAACACCGGTAACGGCAGTTACGGCATTGGCCGTTTGAGTTTGATTGCAACCGGTTCTACTCGTAACGATTATGTGTACAACTATCAAGGGTTAATCGTTAAGAAATTCGCACAGGTGGAGTCCACATTAAGCACCACACAATACAGTTACGACACAGCGGGCAATCTTGTGACCATGACGTATCCGTCCGGTCGTACCGTAACTTATAGTCGCGATGCTGCAGGTCGGATCCAGGGGATTACTACCAAAGCTGCTAATGCCAACGCGACGGTGCAGACCATTGCCAGCAACATGACCTATTTGCCGTTTGGTCCTGCGGCAAGCTATGCCTATGGCAATGGTCTGACTCACACCAATACGTTCGATACAGACTATCGCCTCACCAACATTCAAGTGGGTGGAGTTTTATCGCGAGGTTATACCTATGATCTTGCGGATAACATTTCAGGCATCAGTGATGGCAAAGCCTCGTCCAAAAACCAAACGCTGGGGTACGACGAGCTCGATCGACTCACCAGCGCACAGGGTATTTATGGCACCCTGGGTTATACCTACGATTCTGTAGGTAATCGCTTAACCGAAACGGCTGCGGGAACAATGGCGACTTACACTTACGAAACTACCAGCAACCGTTTAAGCAGCATTGCCAAAACCAACGCAAACCGCAGCTTTCTTTACGACGTCGCAGGCAATCGTATTCAAGGAACAAGCGATGCGCTGAAAGTCCAGAATTACACCTATAACAATGCCAATCGCTTAAGTACATTAAAGGAAAGCGGCAGCCTCGTAGCAACCTACAAGTACAATGCACTCGGTCAGCGTGTCAGTAAATTGCTCGCAAGTCAGGTGCAGGAGTTGTATCACTATGATGAAGCCGGGCACTTGATTGCCGTGACCGATGCATCGGGCATTACCACGCGCGAATATATTTACAGTGGCGATGAATTGTTAGGGTTTGTGACTGGCCAATCCAAAGCTATTCCAACAACGACCATTACCGCTACGACCAATCAGGCCACCTTACAAAATGCAGTGCTTTCTACAACCTATGTGGGTTATACAGGTACTTCCGGTTACATCCAGTTTAATGGTGAAGGGCAGGCAAGTTGGCCGGTGACCATTACCTCAACAGCGAATCACACCATTCAAATCAGCTACGCTTTGGCCTCAGGCACGCGTCCGATCGATGTGTATGTGGACGGAGTAAAAAAAGCCACCGTGAGTTTCGCCAGCACCACCGCCTGGACTAAATGGACAGCCGCGTCCATCACCTTAAACCTCACGGCAGGCAACCATACGTTTATGCTGAAAACCTCTGGTTCCAGTGGCCCGAACCTTGATCGCATCCGTTTCACGCCCGTCGCTGGCCAAACAACAGGTACTGCAACGCTTTATTACGTTCACAACGATCACAAGCGCACACCGCAAGTGGTAACGGCACAAAACCAAAGTGTTGTGTGGTTCGCCGACTACCAACCGTTTGGCAAATTGCAGCCGAATCAAAGTAACAGCATTGAGCTTTACAGTCGTTTCCCGGGGCAATACGTGGATCAGGAATCGGGGATTTATTACAACTACTTTCGGGATTATGATCCGAGTATTGGTAGGTATATTGAAAGTGATCCGATTGGGTTAGAGGGTGGAATTAATACTTATGCTTATGTGGAGGGAAATCCATTGAGTTTAATTGATCCGCTTGGTTTGACCGGTCGCGGTGGATCTAATGCGAATACCGTTGGTAGTAAAAATAATCAAAGTTCATGCGAATGTGACTCTAGTGATGATGATGGAGGTGGGCTCTCAGCACAAGCAAGCCTGCAAGGCGCAATTCATGTTGCTGTTGTCGGCGTGTCCGTTTCTGGCGGTGGAGCTGCTGGAGCCGGTACTAGTGGAGCTGGCGTATGTGGCTTTGTCCAAGTTTGCGGTAGATTTGGTCCCGGTGCTTATGTAGGAGCTGGACTTGGGCTAGGGGTCTCTGCATATTCTGGGCGCTTATCCAAATCTGGTGGATTGAGCGTAGGTGTGGGCGGGGATATCGGCACAGGCGCATCTGTAGGTGGACAAGTAACAGTTGGTGTCGATGGAGGCGGTGTAAATTCGGTAGGAGCTGCGACAGGTCATGGCGGCTTTGGTGGCGGTGCTTCTGTGGGTGTTGATGTTTGCTGGACAGAGATGAGGTGTAACGAAAAATGTCAAAAATAATTGATGAAAAAATTGGCCGTACACGTAAATTTTTATTTTTGATGAGTGCGACGCCAATTATATTGATGCTGTTTAATAGTTTTGTTTTGAACTTTATTCTTCCTCGAGAAATTATGTTTTTACTAATGCTAATTGCATTTCCATCTGCGGTGGGCTACGTCGTTTTAAGCTGGAAATTGTTCAATCAAGATATTAAGAAGAGAAAAGCTTAATCAATTAACAAGTACGGCGTATACTCATTTGTAAGCGAACCAACCAAGTACGGCGTAGGGCGCACCTAAAGCAAAGCGTGGTGCGCCGTATCCGTTTGATGCGGATTGTATTCATATATTTATGTGGTGATTATTCGGCGTATTACGCTTCGCTTTAAATACGCCCTACGGAGTTTTTATATTAAGGAGGATGTGATGGATTGGCTGAGAGTGTGGGTTGCGGGTGCGCCGTATTACTTCGATACAGATAATTTAACTTTAATATTCGATATGTTTTTGTGACGATAATTCGGCGTATTACGCTTCGCTTTAAATACGCCCTACGGAATTTTTTATATTAAGGAGGATAGGATGGATTATCGACGGGTTTGGGTTGCAGGAGGGACTTATTTCTTTACGGTGAATTTGTTGGAGCGGAAAGGGAATGATTTGCTTGTGCGGTATATCGATATTTTGCGGGCTGCGGTTGCGCAAGTGAAAATTAAATATCCGTTTACTATTCATGCTTGGGTTGTATTACCTGATCATCTCCATTGCGTTATTGAGTTGCCTGAGGGTGATTTTAATTTCGCTTTACGTTGGCGGTTGATTAAAATTTTATTTTCGAAAGGTTTACCCATCAATGAGTATCGTTCACCGGTGCGTATACGTCGCAAGGAGCGTGGTATTTGGCAAAGACGGTATTGGGAACATTTGATTCGCGATCAACGAGATTTTGAACATCACATAAATTATGTTCATATCAATCCTGTAAAACATGGATTGGTAACCAATGTGTCTCATTGGCCTTTCTCAACCTTTCATCGTTTGGTTAAGCTTGGTATTTATCCGCAAAATTGGGCCGGTAATTAATGTAGTGTAGGGCGCACCTAAAGCAAAGCGTGGTGCGCCTTTTTCAGTAGCTGGATTCCGATTTTCGTATAAACAATTTTAAGGTTTAAATTATTCAGCGTATCACGCTTTGCTTTAGATACGCCTTACGCTGGTCATCGAATTACTACAACCCAAACCCTCCATCAATATTCCAGCTTGCGCCCGTAACATAAGCCGATTCGTCACTTGCAAGAAACGCGGCTAGGTTGGCGATTTCTTCGGTTTTTCCGTAGCGTTGTAAAGCCATAATGTTTTTTATGGCATCGGCAAATTCTCCGCTGTCGGGGTTTAAATCGGTATCTACTGGGCCGGGTTGGATGTTATTGGCGGTGATTCCCCTGGAGCCGAGGTCGCGTGCTAAACCGCGAGTGAAAGTAGAAATTGCACCTTTGCTCATTGCGTAAATGGCCATGCCGGGGAAGGGGACTACATCGGCATTTATGCTACCTATGTTAATAATTCGTCCGCCTTGTTTCATATATTTTAATGCTTCCTGAGTTGCTACGAAAACACCTTTTATGTTCACCGCCATTACATGGTCGAATTCTTCCACATCGAAATCGGCCACGTTTCCTAATCCTATAATGCCCGCATTATTGACCAGGATATCTAGGCCGCCGAGTTCTGCGACCGTTGTCGATACGGCGTTTTTAATATCTTGAACCTTTGAGCTATTCGCCTGGATTGCAATCGCCTTACCTCCGCGTTGGCGAATGCTGTCAATCACCGTTTGGGCTGCGCTGGCGTTACTGGAATAGGTAATTGCAACAAGGGCTCCTTCGGTTGCAAAGCGCTGCGCTATAGCTGCGCCGATGCCGCGCGAGCCGCCAGTAACTAAGGCCACTTTGCCTTCTAAACGAGATGAGTTGTTAGCGTTGTTTAATATGCTCATGATAATTCTCCGTAAGTGTTGTTTAAGTACGGAGCCAGTGTGCGCCATTTATTTATTGGAAATTAGACGGCAATTCGGGCAATCTTTTTCAACTAAAAGTTGAAAATAGGTGGTCCATGGAAACTCTTACCAGTATCGAATCTTTTGTTCGCAGTGCTGAAACAGGTAGCTTTTCTGCTGCATCACGGATGTTGGGATTGACACCAGCTGCCGTCAGTAAAAATGTGGCCACCTTGGAGCGGCAACTAAATACGCGCTTGTTTCAACGCAGTACTCGGCGGTTATCTTTAACTGAGGCTGGTGAGAGTTTTTTATCTGAGGTTGGGGCAGGGCTGGAGACAGTCCAAATGGCTCTGGCGAATGCGAGTCGTAATCAAGGTAAACCTTCTGGAACCTTAAAAGTTAGTATGGCGTTTGCATTTGGGCAGCGTTATCTACTGCCGCTCCTGCCAAAATTTTTAGCGGAGTATCCGTCTATCCAGCCGGATTGGCGTTTTGAGAATCGGCAAGTTGATTTGATTAACGAGGGTTTGGACGTAGCGATTGGCGGTGGTATAGAGCTATCGCCAGGAATTATTGCTCGCGAGTTGGCGCGGCCTCACTTAGTGCTGGTTGCATCGCCTGCATTCGTTGCGCGGCAACAAGTAGTTACGTCTCTCGGGGATTTAAACGGCTGGCCCGCCATCGCGAGGCGATCATCTAACAGCGGGCGTGTTCAGCCTTGGCAGCTACGCACTCAGGGAAACGAGCAAGAATACCTTGAGCCCAAAATAGAAATAATACTGAATGACCCTGAGGCTATTTGTCAGGCAGCAGCACTGAATTTTGGCATAGCCTTGGTCCCGATGCCGCACGTGTTGCCTTATCTACAAGAGGGCTCTTTGGTTCGCCTATTGCCTGATTGGTACGCTGATGTAGGGCCGTTGGCTATTTATTTTTCCAGTACAAAACTCTTGCCCGCAAAAACGCGTGTGTTTGTGGATTTTGTTGTAAAACATTTTCGTGATGAAAACTTAGCAAAACATTTCTCAGCTTTTTAAGGATTTGTTTCATTTTTTAAAATTAATGAACAACGAACAACATACTTTAGACACTAAATTTTAGTTTCAATGCGCATTGACAAATCAATTGCCCTGCAATGTTTTGTCAGTGCACCAATCGAAATAAAATCCACGCCTGTTTCGGCTATTAAAGGTAAGGTTGTGTCCGTAATATTTCCTGACGCTTCGAGTTTTGCTTTTCCGTTGTTAATTGCTACAGCTTTGCACATATCTTCAATTGTAAAATTATCCAGCATGATAATGTCGGCGCTTGCTGCAAGTGCTTCGTTAAGTTCGCGAAAATTTTCCACTTCAACTTCTACAGGTTTATCCGCCGCAATTAGGCGTGCCGATTTAACTGCTGATGAAATTCCCCCACAGGCTGCAATATGATTTTCTTTAATAAGAAATGCGTCGTACAAACCCACACGATGATTGTGGCATCCACCACAGGCGACAGCGTATTTCTGTGCATCGCGTAAGCCGGGTAAGGTTTTGCGAGTGTCTAGTAATTTAACCGACGTGTGAGCGACGAGATCTGCATATCTGCGGCTAATAGTTGCAGTACCGGATAGTGTCTGTACAAAGTTAAGAGCAGTGCGCTCTCCTGTTAGTAAGCCGCGTGCATTACCCCGTAGTGTAAATAATGTGCTATTTGCTTTAGCTAGTTCTCCATCATCTATATTCCATTCGATGAGAATTTTTTTGTCAATTTGTGAAAAAACTTCTATAACCCAATCTCTCCCGCAAAACACGCTATCTTCTCTTGTGATGATGCGGGCTTCGGCTTGTTGATCAACCGGTATTAAAAGCGCCGTTATATCGCCTGACCTTATATCTTCCTGCAAAGCCGAGCCGACATTCGTGTGAATACTTTCAGATAGGTGAGGTAAGCGTTTAGCAAAAATAGAATTCATATTGTAGATATATCCAAATATTACGTGATGGCGCGAATAATACATGAAAGTGTCTAAAGGTCGTTATCATGATTTAAATGCTATTGGCATTTAAGTTTTCGTAGATGCGAAACGAGATGCATTTTTTATAGCAGTTCGTTTCGCAAATTTTAAAAAAATTTATTTATGTATCTAAGAAAAGCGTTCAGTTATCGCCATTTGTGATATGGCTCTCGCCTTGAACATTTGCTCCTGGAGCGCTTGGGTTTTTGGATATACTTGATTTACCGAGATCCCATTTTTGATGGTCAATCATCATGTCCGAACAGATACGTCCCGAGCAAAATAACGTTGTGCAACTAAATCCTGAACGTGCGTCAGGACAGCCGCCACAAATTATTTTAGCGCGCCTGCCTGCCGCAATGCATTCGTTGCGTGATAAGGCTCGCCAGCAATTACAAGCGTTATTACGCGACTTGTTTGATAAGGCTGACGACGCCATGTTCGAATTGGCCGACAAGGCAACTAATAACCACGAACAAAATTTGTACTTTGATTCCATGCGTGAAGTGCGCTTACGTCGGCGTTCCATGGAGAATGCTTTCTTCCGCAGTATTGATGTTCGTTTTGCCCAATTGCTGGATCACAATGCCTATCGCGATGAAGCTCAGGTTGAAACGAAAGAATTTTCTCTTGACGATCTATCGTTGGTTAAAAATGATGACCTCGAAGAAATGGTCGCCGTTGAAAGCATGATCAATAAAGCCAACGAACAATTTGCTGAACCAATTCAACATCTCACTTTGCGCATTGATCATTTGGTGCCCATTAAGGTTTATCAAAAAAATAATCCTCTAGGTGTGGATGTAATTTGTAACGCGTTTAACGATGCATCCAAATCGCTTGCCATAGACGTTAAAGCGAAATTGGTGTTGTTTAAACTATTTGACAACATGGTAATGACAAAATTGGGCGGGCTGTTTCAATCTCTCAACCAATTGTTAATCGAAGCCAATATTCTCCCTTCGTTAAAACAAGCTTCGCGCCTCAAGCGCCCAGTCGCTTCAGAGCCCAGTGAACATTATGGTTCCGGTCTCTCCTCAACAATAAATGCTCAACAACAAAGTGAACAAAACACCTTAACCGGAAATGGTGCTGCTGCGTATGACGAGCAAACCAACCAGGTGCTACATACATTGCGCGATTTGCTAGGTTCGCGTAATTCTGCAACCCATGAGCGTTCAAGTGGGCAGGAACTCGCAACTCAGGAACTTGTTAAAATATTGTCGCTTGCACAACAGCAAAATACATTTGCGCAGTCACCGATAAATAACACCAGCGCACCGATGAATATCCGCGATTTGTTGCAAAGCTTGTTGAGCAATGAGCAACAAAAGCCACAAGCTATCAACCAAGTTGATGACGATGTTATTAATTTGGTTAGCATGATGTTCGATTTTATTTTGGATGATCGCAACCTCGCTGCACCCATGAAAGCCTTGATCGGCCGCTTGCAGATTCCTATGGTAAAGGTGGCAATTGCGGATAAGACTTTTTTCAGCAAAGGTGGTCACCCTGCACGTCGTTTATTAAACGAAATGGCAATGGCAGCGCTTGGCTGGCAAGAAACTACTGACGCTACTCATCAGAATGATGGACAACGTAGAGACAGTTTGTTCAACAAAATGGAAGCCATAGTCCAAGCTATATTGTCAGACTTCGAAACTGACATGACGATCTTCAACAATTTGTTGACGGATTTCAGATCCTTCTTGGAAAAAGATAAGCGTCGTGCACAAATTCTCGAGCAGCGCACTATTGATGCGGAAGATGGCAAAGCAAAATCGGAACGCGCGCGCCTGCAAGTGGATTCCGTATTGAATCGTTTAACATCCGGTCATGATTTGCCTGTCGCTGCTCAGAAATTACTGCGCGATGCATGGGGCAATGTGTTGTTTATCATTTCATTAAAGCAAGGTATTGAAAGCGCTGAATGGCAAGCAGGTATTCGCACTGCGCAACAACTTGTGTGGAGTTTGACTGCGCCTATGACGAAAGAAAATCGCCAGGGTTTATTGCGTTTGGTTCCGCAATTGTTACAAAAGTTGCGCGAAGGTTTGGAAGATATTTCCTATAGCCCGTTCGAAACAACTCAGTTATTTAAGCAATTAGAAACGCTGCACTTGACGCGCCTGCGGTCTGTTCCGAAAATTGATGAAGCTTCGGCGAATATTCCTAAAATCCAGGTTAAGCGCGCGGATATTCCTGCACCTACCGTTGCAGTCACACGTGTGCAAGTTGCGGATGTTCCTGTGTTAAATTCCGTTCCTAAAATTGAATCTGTTGATACAAAATTAGTGGTCGCTGAAGTTGCTAATTCTGCAACCGAAAGCAATGCTGCGGTAGACAATAGTGAGCCTGCTGCACCCGTGGTCGCAGAGGTTGCGCCATCGGTTTCAGCAGAATTGTCGATTGCTCAAGAAACAACAGCGCCTGTGGAACCTTTAGTTCCAGTAGGTGCCTCGCTTGAATCACTTGAAACGTTTGTTGTGGTCACTGATGAACCGTCAATTCCTGCTACTGCAGATAGTTTGCCCGAAGGTGATCAACACCTTGCTTTGGTTGGCAATATTACCCAAGGTAGCTGGTTCGAAATGCAAACGGAAGATGGTCAAAAATTCCGTAGTCGTCTCGCCGCGATTATTCGTGCTACCGGTAAATACATTTTTGTAAATCGTTCGGGTGTTAAGGTTGCGGAAGAAACTCGTATGAGTTTGGCGATGGCACTTAAGTCTGGTCGTATGCAAGTGTTGGACGACGGCATGTTATTCGATCGTGCGCTCGAAGCCGTTATAGGAAATTTACGGAACACTCGCTAATGCCTGCGAGTGCAAAGTTCTCGTCTTAGGTTTATCATGCCCGCGTAAAATACAATTAATACTCGGGCATGATAAATACAAGGCAGAATTTTGGTGATTTCAAATGATCATGGTTTGAAATATGACGGCATTAAAGATGGTTTCTTAACTACTGCAACCCAATGTCCCTCTCCCAACGCCAACCAGCGTCCCTCCGGGAAACTCGTAAGTCTCCTTGTAATTCATAATATTAGTTTGCCACCGGGCGAGTTTGGTACCGGCTGTGTTCAGAAATTTTTCACCAATCAATTAGATTCATCATCACATCCTTATTTTCTGACTATTTCCGAGCTTAAAGTGTCTGCGCATGTTTTTATTGAGCGCACTGGTAATATCATCCAATTCGTTCCTTTTGATGCACGCGCCTGGCATGCAGGGGCTTCCTCCTTTCGTGGTGTGGCTAACTGCAACGACTACAGTATTGGTATTGAATTGGAAGGTTGTGACGATATTGAATACACTGACGCCCAATATGAAGCGCTGGCCAGCCTCACTCGCCAAATTGTGGCGGCCTATCCTGATATCACACCAGATCGGATTGTGGGCCATAATCAAATAGCCCCGGAGCGGAAAACGGATCCAGGTGAAGCCTTTGACTGGCTTCGCTTTCATCAATTGCTGGCGACCAATTGATTTTTACTCAGTTTAATGACGAGAAGTAGATATGATTTTTTTAAGTTTGATAGCGGTATTGGCGATTATGTATTGGTCGAGCAATACGGCTACTCTGTTACAGCGTGATGGATGGTTTATCTGGTTGCTGAACCGCCTACGCGCACTCCCTGCTGCATCGTCATTTCCACTATTGCCAATGCTATTAGCTTTTATACTACCTTTGCTTACCCTCATGGTTTGTATCTGGGCGATTGTGCATTTTCTCTCGATAAATTTTTTATTTTTTATTTATGTTCCTGTGCTCTTATACAGTTTAGGTCGTGGCGATTTTTTAACGGAGGTTAACAATTATATTGCAACAGCAAATCGTGGTGATTCAGTTGCAGCAAGTAAATTGATTGATGATCTTCGTGGCCAAGCGGCAGACGATAATGTGTCTGAAGCGAACGATTGGAAAAGTTTGCATACACAAGCATTAAAAGTTATTAGTTATCGTGGATTCGAGCGTACTTTCGCGGTTTTGTTCTGGTTTGTAATCGCTGGTGCGGTTGGTGCTTTGTTGTATCGTTTAAGTGCAATTTATCGTGAACAAACTACTCCTCATTCAAATGAAGCTTTGCTTGCGGATAAGTGGCTCTGGCTTATTGAGTTTCCAGCGGTGCGTTTGATGGGTTTAACCTGGGCATTTGTTGGCAACTTCGATAGTAGCCCCTTACGTGATAGCTTGATTGATACAGAAAATTCATCCATGACAATTTTGAATAACAGCTTACGCGGTGCTTTGGGTGCGCCAACTGATTTGTATATTAAGCCGGAGTCGGAGCCAGAGGCAGTTATTATTGTGGAACAATCCACAGAAATAATTGTTGAGCAAACGGAAGCAGATATTGAGGCGGAAGAGAATGCTCAGGAAATTATTGAAGATTTGGTTGGTATTAGCTTGAGTCCGCAAGCTGAACCGGCCTATTCATTTGCGTTGGTAAAATCCAGCGTGCCGCTGTATTCCCGCTCGCTTTTATTTTGGGTGGGCGCTATAGCATTTGCCACTTTGTTTATTTAATTTTTAATTGTTGCGGGTTCGCTCGCGATTATGTATTACGAGGTTTTTAGCTATGCCTTCATTTGATGTTGTTTCAGAAGTTGATAAACACGCACTTACAAACGCTGTTGATCAAGCAAGTAAAGTGATAGTTAGTCGTTACGATTTTAAAGGAGTGGATGCAAAGTTTGACCGGAAAGAATTCGAAATTACCATCACTGCCGATACCGAATATCAGCTTGACGCTATGCTGGATTCTCTGAGAACTGCGTTACCTAAAAATGGTATTGGCGTATCTTGTTTGGATATCAAGCCTGTGAAGACGTCGGGCAAGCAAGTTAAACGAGATATTACGGTGCGCACCGGTTTGGAAACCGAACTTGCTAAAAAAATCGTTAAATTAATTAAAGACGAAAAAATGAAAGTGCAAGCGTCTATTCAAGGCGAGCAAGTAAGAGTCACCGGGAAAAAACGTGATGACCTGCAGGAATGTATGGCCATGTTGCGTGCGTCGGATATTGAAATGCCGTTGCAGTATACGAATTTTAGGGATTAATAATTAATATTCTTCCAGCCCCACCCTAACTCTCCCGTCTGCAGCCGCGCGCGTATCTGGAAGGGGGCCAAATCTCGCCAGATTTAGCTCCTCCCCGTTATGGAGAAGGAGGGTGGGAGGGGGTTGCAGTACCAGTTTTATTCCACAACCAAGCTAACAACAGCAATGTTGGAATCACCGAAAGCGTGCTAAATATAAAAAATGTTTGATAGCTTGTCGCTTCTACGATGTAGCCTGAAACCCCGCCAATAAATTTGCCCGGTAAATTTGCCAGAGATGCAAGCAGTGCATATTGTGTTGCGGTAAAGTTGCGATCCGTAAGGCCAGACATGAATGCAACCAACACGACTCCAGCAAAACCTTGCGATAAATTGTCAGCGCTAATTGCAGCAAAAAATGACCATTGCTCGGCCGGATGAATCGCCATTAACAGATAGGCTAGATTCGATATTGAAACTGCAATCGCGGCAATTACCAACATGTGTTTGATATTAAAGGCCGCAACGCAAATTCCTCCTAAAAATGCACCCGCAATACCAATCCACACTCCGTAGAGTTTGGAGACTGTCGCTATATCAGCTTTAGTAAAGCCTGAATCCAAATAAAATGGGCCTGCCAATACACCGATCATTTGATCAGGTAATTTGAAGAGGCCAACAAACGCCAAAAGCGCTAAAGCAAGCAAAACTCCGTTGCGTGAAAAAAATTCCTGAAATGGTTTTACAAACGCATCCTGACTTCTAATTTCCCGCACAGTTACTTTTTCTGGATTAGGTTCTTTTGATAAAAGCACCGCGATCAGTGGCAAAAAAATACAGGCTGCCATCACCAGATAAGCGTTAGTCCAACCTACAAGTTCTGCTAAATAAAGCGCGACTGCACCGGATAAAATCAATCCCACTCGGTAGCCCAAAATATAAGTGGCAGCAAGTGCTGCTTGCGATTCAATGGGAGCAATTTCAATGCGGTAAGCATCTACTACTGTGTCTTGTGTTGCACCCGCAAATGCGGTTAAACCGGCGAGAACTGCAAAGGTCACGAGTGATGAACCGGGCCCTATAATTGCCATGCTTGTCAGCGCAACGATTAGTAGAATTTGAGAGGTTACTAGCCAGCCTTTGCGACGGCCTAAAAAGGGTAACGGGTAGCGATCAATTAAGGGTGCCCATAAAAATTTAAGCACGTAGAAAAAACTGGCGTAACTAACTAATCCAATGGCGCCAAGTGCAACTCCCGTATCGCGTAACCAGGTAGAAAGTGTATAACCCACTAATAAAAATGGAAGGGCCGAGCCTAAACCCAAAAACAACATAGTGAGTGCAGATGGTGTAGCAAAAGCGCGTTGAATACCTCGCCAACCTTTGTAATTATTTTTGTCTTCCGATATTGTGTTATTTGTAATCATAAATGTATGTCGTGAAATTTTTAGCCGAAGTAGGCGAAGATAGATAAATTAATTTTTCCATTTTTGATAAGCACACCTTCTTTTTCCAAGCGACGTATTTGTTCACGATAGGAATCCGAATCTTGTGGTAATGAAAGTTTTCCCTGCGCGTTAATAACGCGATGCCAGGGTAAACGAGAGCCAGCTGGAAGTTCACACATTAACCGTCCCGCTAAACGCGCACCATTTGGCATACCGGCCAATTTTGCAAGGTTGCCGTAAGTAATTACTTTGCCTTCGGGAATTTGCGTCAGCGCAAGAAATATTGCTTCTTTGCGCTGCTGTTGGGTCATAAGCATAGAATCGCCGAACAAATAATAAGTTGCGCTTAACAGGATGCGGGTTTTAAGAGGCGTTAATGTAAACAGTCTTTGAAAAGAATGATACTCAACTAGCCTCGTAATGTGGCCATATCGAGTGGGGCTGACACGCATCAGGTTTATCGATTCACATTGTTGGGATGCGCAGCTCAATCGCGGCAATGGTAAG
The DNA here is from genome assembly GCA_004173475.1 of Gammaproteobacteria bacterium. Lineage (GTDB taxonomy): Bacteria > Pseudomonadota > Gammaproteobacteria > Pseudomonadales > Cellvibrionaceae > Cellvibrio. The sequence continues at coordinate 190,801 of SEBU01000005.1, read as the reverse complement.
ATAGCCTCGTGTTTGGTAGAGGAAATATTTATGCGTTTAGCTGTATTGTGGGTTTTCGCGCTCTTGTTTGTTGAAATTTGGTCAATTATCAAGATGAGTGAACAAGTGGGCTTTCTGGCAACCTTAATATTGCTGGTAGCCGGTTTTATATTTGGGCTGCAACTTATGCGTAGCCAAGGTATCGGCGCTATGGTTAAGGCCGCTCAAAATTCGCAGATCGGAGCATCGCCCATGGGGCCGATTGCGGGCGGAATTGTTAAAGCGTTTGCGGGTATTCTGCTCATCATTCCGGGTTTTATATCGGATGTAGTAGCGCTGATTATTTTATTGCCATTCGTGCGCAACGCGTTTGCACGCCATCTTACGAAAAAAGGCCAATTCCAAGGGTTTAATGTTGGAGGCTTTGGTAAAGGTGGTTTTGGCGCTTTTGGCCAAGGTCCAACTGGAAATTTCGGCGGCTTCGGTAAACCTGGTGCGAATGACGATTACTCCGGTGGCAATGTGTACGATCACGATGGCAACGCCAAAGTTGATGAGGATTCTCCAAGAGGGCGAGTTATCGAAGGCAAGGTCGTTGAACTTAAGCCCAAAGGTAAATCCGGCGATAAATCAGACAATGACTCTCAATAACTGGAAATCTTCTTCGAAATAGAAGGATTTTCTTGTGTCCATGAAAATTCGTCCGTTACATGATCGTGTTGTGGTTCGCCGCAAAGAAGAAGAAACCAAAACTGCTGGTGGCATCATCCTTTCAGGTGCAGCTAAAGAAAAGCCAAACCAAGGTGAAGTTCTTGCCGTTGGTAATGGCCGTGTATTGGCTAGTGGTGAATTGCGTCCATTAGATGTAAAAGTGGGTGACATCGTTGTTTTCGGTAAATACGCCGGTAGCGACACCATAACTGTCGATGGCGAAGAATTGGTGATATTGAACGAAAGCGACATCAAAGCTGTATTGGTGTAAGCCGTTCACATCGCAAGAATTTAGCTGAAGCCCACGGGTTTCCCTGTATTAATAAAAGTTTGAAGGAATTGAAATCATGTCTGCAAAAGAAGTGAAATTTGGCGATAGCGCCCGTCAACGCATGTTAGTTGGTGTAAATATTTTGGCTGATGCCGTTAAAGCAACTCTCGGCCCAAAAGGTCGTAACGTTGTATTGGAGAAATCGTTCGGCGCGCCAACCGTAACTAAAGACGGTGTATCTGTAGCGAAAGAAATCAGCTTGAAAGACAAGTTTGAAAACATGGGTGCACAAATGTTGAAAGAAGTTGCTTCACGCGCTTCTGATGACGCTGGCGACGGTACCACTACTGCTACCGTACTTGCGCAAGCTATCGTAAATGAAGGCTTGAAATCTGTTGCTGCCGGTATGAATCCAATGGATTTGAAACGCGGTATCGACAAAGCAATCACTGCTGCTGTTGCTCATGTTAAATCTATTTCTCAACCATGTACTGACAGCAAATCAATCGCACAAGTAGGCAGTATTTCTGCAAACAGCGACACCTCTGTAGGTGATTTGATTGCACAAGCAATGGACAAAGTAGGCAAAGAAGGCGTTATCACTGTTGAAGAAGGCACCAGCCTCGACAACGAATTGGACGTTGTAGAAGGTATGCAATTTGACCGTGGCTACTTGTCTCCTTACTTCATCAACAACCAGGACAGCATGAGCGTTGAACACGATCATCCATACATCCTGTTGGTTGATAAAAAAATCTCTAACATTCGCGAATTACTTCCAGTGTTGGAAGGCGTTGCAAAATCTGGCAAGCCATTGATCATCGTTGCTGAAGATGTTGAAGGCGAAGCTTTGGCGACTCTGGTTGTGAACAACATCCGCGGTATCGTTAAAGTTGCTGCATGTAAGGCCCCAGGTTTCGGTGACCGTCGTAAAGCAATGCTGCAAGACATCGCGGTATTGACTGGCGCTACTGTAATTTCTGAAGAAGTTGGTTTGGATCTTGAATCTGCAACTCTCGAGCATTTGGGTACGGCTAAACGCGTAACCTTGAACAAAGAAAATACCGTAATTGTTGACGGTGCTGGTAAAGCTGACGAGATTAAATCTCGCGTTCAACAAATTCGTATCCAAATCGAAGAAACCACGTCTGACTACGATCGCGAAAAACTGCAAGAGCGCGTTGCTAAATTAGCTGGCGGTGTTGCAGTAATCAAAGTTGGCGCTGCTACCGAAATGGAAATGAAAGAGAAGAAAGCACGCGTTGAAGATGCTCTGCACGCAACTCGCGCAGCAGTAGAAGAAGGCGTTGTGCCTGGCGGTGGTACTGCACTTTTGCGTGCTGTAGCTGCAATCGCTGATTTGAAAGGCGATAACGAAGATCAAAACGCAGGTATTGCTATTGCACGTCGTGCGATGGAAGCGCCATTGCGTCAAATCGTTGCAAACGCTGGTGACGAGCCGTCGGTTGTTGCTGACCAAGTGAAGAAAGGCACTGGTAATTTCGGTTACAACGCTGCGACCTCTGTATACGGCGACATGATTGAGATGGGTATTCTCGATCCAGCTAAAGTAACCCGCTCTGCATTGCAGGCTGCTGGTTCAATCGCTGGTTTGATGATCACCACTGAAGCCATGGTTGCTGACCAGCCAGAAGATAAACCAGCTGCCGGTGGCCATGGCCACGATATGGGCGGAATGGGCGGTATGGGTGGAATGGGCGGCTTCTAAGTCCTCGATAAAAAAGCGGCTCTTGTGGCCGCTTTTTTTATTCCTTGCGCAATATTCAGCATAAATAGTTTTTATTATTCATAGATTCCGTTTTGCAGTAAGGTACGCAGCTGCAATAACAAATTAACTCCAGGAGAATTCTTATGGCTTTCGAACTTCCAGCATTACCCTACGCAAAAGACGCTTTGGCGCCACACATCTCCGCAGAAACCCTCGACTTCCATCATGGCAAACACCACAAAACTTACGTTGATAAGTTGAACGGCCTGGTTCCTGGTACTGAATTCGAAGGCAAAAGCCTGGAAGAGGTTATTAAATCTTCTTCAGGTCCAGTGTTTAACAACGCTGCGCAAATTTGGAACCATACTTTTTATTGGCATTGCTTGAGCCCAAATGGCGGCGGCGCTCCAAACGGCCCAGTTGCTGAAGCAATCAACAAAGCATTTGGTTCTTTCGACAAATTCAAAGAAGATTTCAATACTTCTGCGGTTAACAACTTCGGTTCTAGCTGGACCTGGTTAGTTAAGAAAGCTGACGGTTCTGTTGCTATAGTTAACACCAGTAACGCAGGCACGCCACTTACTGATTCATCTGTAACACCAATTCTTACAGTGGATTTGTGGGAGCACGCTTACTATATTGATTATCGTAATGCTCGCCCAACTTACCTGAATGCCTTCTGGTCATTGGTAAATTGGGAATTCGTAAACGCTAACTTCGCAAAATAGTTGTAGCTTTTTTAGAGTGCAAAAAAACGGGTCTTCGGGCCCGTTTTACTTTTAGCGGTGCCAAGTTTTAGGCCTATGTTTGTTGCAGTTGCTGCTATAAAATGCGCGTCAGTTTTTCCCTTATTACTTTCAGGTAGACAGGATTATGGAACGCAAAGAACCGACTCTTTCCGGTGGCGACAATAGTGAACGTGATGACGCGCCCGTTCGTCGCGCAACGAACCATCATGACGAGCCACGTGCGAGCCGCGCTTCGGCCGAATATGCTCCCGCAGCAGCATCTTCTGGCACTATCCCTGCTATCGCCCTTGTTCTGTCGTTAGTCGGTGTTGGTGGAGCGGGTTTTTTAGGATTCCAGCTGATGGAAGCCAAAACGATCATCGAAAAAGATTCAGCGCGCATCGCGCAGCTTGAAGCCCAACTAAATGTAACATCCACAGAGTCCACCCAGTCTGTCGCAGCGCTTGGTATTAATTTGCAAAAACTTGATGGTGAAGTGAAAAAGCTTTGGGATGCAACCAAAAAATCCAACAGCGATCACAATGAAAAAGCAAATGCCCTGAGTAAAAATATTGATTCTGCCAAAGCAGAAATTAACAATTTAAAAGGCGATACCAATTCGCTTAAACAAGAATTGCTTTCGCACAAAGCGAGTATTGAAGAGCTTCCGCCGCGCATCGACGAAGTGAATAAAAATCTCGCTGAACAACGCAAAAAAGTTACGGATGTTGCCGCTGGCGTAAACGCCCTTGCCGGACAAGTAAAAAGCGCAGAAGGCTTAGCGTCGCGCATTACAAAAACCGAAGAAGCGATTGATGCAATCGACGATAACCGTCGCACTATCAATAAAGATTTACTGCAAATTAAACAGCAGCTCGGGATTAAAAACTAAATTATTTAAATTAGTTTTAAGCAAAAGCAAATTTAACAGGGAATCGTGATCCCGTAGGGATCCAGTGACATTGAGATTATTCGTTACTGTCGCTGGATCCCTACGGGATGACGATTCCCTTCTTAACTTTTTTGTAATGGACTGCTAAACCATTGCAAATAATTCGAGAGAGTCTCTTCCCATGCCTACTATCATTCGCCAACAAGACGTGATCGATAGCGTCGCCGACGCATTGCAATTTATTTCCTACTATCATCCCGTGGACTTTATTCAAGCCGTTCATCAAGCTTATGAGCGCGAGCAAAATAAAGCGGCGAAAGATGCAATGGCGCAAATCCTGATTAACTCACGCATGTGTGCTATGGGCCATCGCCCGATTTGTCAGGACACTGGAATCGTTACAGTGTTTGTAACGGTTGGTATGGATGTGCAATGGGATGCGCAATTAAGTTTGACTGACATGATCAACGAAGGTGTTCGTCGCGCTTACCAAAATCCAGATAACGTTTTGCGCGCTTCCATTTTGGCGGACCCAGATGGCGCACGTAAAAACACCGGCGACAACACGCCTGCGATCATTCACTACAACATTGTCCCCGGTAATACGGTTGATGTTCACGTAGCAGCAAAAGGCGGCGGCTCAGAAGCCAAAACTAAATTTGCTATGTTGAACCCTTCCGATTCGGTGGTGGATTGGGTTTTAAAAGTTGTTCCGGAAATGGGCGCTGGTTGGTGCCCGCCAGGCATGCTCGGCATCGGGATAGGCGGTACCGCAGAGAAAGCTATGCAATTGGCCAAAGAAGCCTTACTTGAACCTGTCGATATTCAAGAGCTACAAGCTCGTGGCGCGAGCAACCGCTCGGAAGAATTGCGCCTTGAGTTGTACGACAAAGTAAATCGCCTCGGTATTGGGGCTCAAGGTCTTGGTGGGTTGACTACCGTATTAGACGTAAAAGTAAAAGACTATCCAACTCACGCTGCAAATAAACCGGTTGCGATCATTCCTAACTGTGCCGCAACCCGTCACGCGCATTTTGTGTTGGATGGTTCTGGTCCAAGTTTCCAAACCCCACCTTCATTATCTGATTGGCCGGAGATTAGCTGGGAAACCGGCGATGATGTGCGCCGCGTGAACCTCGATACGCTCAAGCCAGAGGATGTGCAGGAATGGAAAACCGGTGAAACTGTTTTGTTGAGCGGAAAAATGCTGACTGGCCGCGATGCCGCGCACAAGAAAATGACCGACCTTCTCGCTCAAGGTAAAGAGCTCCCAGTAAGTATGAAAGGGCGCTTCATTTATTACGTAGGCCCGGTTGATCCGATTCGCGACGAAGTCGTTGGTCCTGCAGGCCCCACCACTGCAACACGCATGGACAAATTCACTCGCACCATGCTCGAACAAACCGGTCTGCTGGGCATGATTGGAAAATCCGAACGCGGACAAATTGCGATTGATGCAATTCGCGACAATAAATCGGTGTATTTAATGGCCGTCGGTGGAGCAGCCTACCTCGTTGCACAGGCGATTAAATCTGCAAAAGTATTGGGCTTTCCTGAATTGGGAATGGAGGCAATTTACGAGTTTGATGTAAAAGATATGCCCGTAACCGTAGCAGTGGACTCTCGCGGCGAATCGGTTCATATCACTGGCCCAAAAATTTGGAAGGCCAAAATTGAAGAGCAGGAATTAACCGTGCGCTAAATATAAGCGCGATTTAGTTCAAAAACCGGAGCATATGGCTCCGGTTTTTTTTGCTTTTTAAGTTTGAAAAAAAGATACAGGCGACAATGTTTTATCGCCTTCAGGTTTGCTGCAAGTTAAAAATTCCCTGCTAGGCTTAAAAAGCCTATACGTGGTTTTGCGATCACTCACGCGAACCTACTTACCCCACCTTCAAAGTTAACGGAAGGCCTGATCAAATGTTGGCTAAGTTTGTGATCTGCATTTTTAATAAACCTGAATAAATATATTAAATTGATTTTACGGTGGTTGTTCATGAAAGACTTTATAAAAATACCAAAGCGATTTGATTACAGTGTTAGCAGCGACTTTAACGCAGCGGTCACCTCTGCCTTGGCTAATGTGGGAGAGGATAAAAAAGTTACGCTTGATTGTGCAGAAATGGAGTATCTCGACAGCGCTGGGATAGGATTAATTGTGATGGCTCATAAAAGAGCAGTTAATAGTCAATGTAGGATTGCAATAATAAATACGAAACCCGCTGCCAGAGAAATTTTATTGTTGGCGAACCTGCAAAAATTAATTGATATTCGGTAGAGGTTCGCATGGCTGGTACTGAAACCCTTAATTTACCAAATAGATTTGATTATTCACATCACCGCAAGTTTGACGAGAGCTATGCATCCTTGCTTAGCGATGAAACCTGCAAGGAAATAATTCTCGATTTTTCAAGAGTCGAATATATAGATTCCGCTGCCATTGGCATGATCGTCTTGCTGCAAAAAAAATGCACAAACCTTCAGAAAATTGCCAAGATTAAAGGAGCATACGGCGCCACTGTCGACATATTGGATATGGCACACATGCAAAAGTTATTTGAGTTTATTTAACAGTCGTTAAAAAAAGTAAATAAAACGTTGCCGCCGCAAGAATTAGATGGCTGTAAATATTCTGGGAACAGAGATTTCAACTCTATGCCATACTCCAACCCAAACCTATCCCGAATTTTAGTCGTCGATGATGACGAAATGCTTAATACTCTTTTTTGCAGCTTTTTAAACTCTAAGGGTTTTGAAACTCTTTCGGCTTCAGGAATAACCGAAGCCAAAGCGATATTGAGAGGAAAAAATTCGGTTGATCTGATTTTGCTGGACTACTTGTTGAATGATGGTACTGGAATGGACTTACTCCAGCCAGAAGCCCTGGCAACCTATTCAGATATTGCACCAGTCATAATGATCAGTTCAAACGAGGAGCCAAAATTCTTGGAGCAATGTTTTGCAAGCGGCGTTAATGATTACATTATTAAGCCGGTTAACTTATCCCTGCTAGCTTTAAAGGTCGAATCACAAATAAATTCTTCCCGAATGCAACGTCTCATTAAAATCCAAAATAAAAAATTGGAAAACTTTAAAAAAGAGTCCGAGCGTGAAGAGCAAATAGCCAAGCTCACTTACGAATATTTACTTCATCAAAATTCCTACGAATACAACGGGGTGCATGTTTGGTTGCAATCTTTTGCTGCATTCAGTGGCGATATGATGCTGGTAAAAAAATCTCCTAGCGGACATTTATATTTTATTCTGGCGGATGCAACGGGGCATGGTCTCGCTGCTGCTATCACTATCATGCCTGTGGTAACCATTTTTAACAGTATGGTTGCCAAAGGTTTTCACATTCAAAAAATTGCGACAGAAATAAATCGTAAATTAGTCACGGATACACCGGAAGACCGATTTGTGGCTGCCGTTTTAATTGAAATTAATCCTTTCAGGCGAGAATTGAACGTGTGGAACGGTGCCATGCCACCAGTATTTTGGGTGGAAGAGGGCAAGGTTATACACGAATTCCAATCTAACCATATGGCATTAGGTATTTTGGATGAAACTATGTTTGATGCCAGCATTGCAACTACTGACCTACCCGATGAGGGTTTTATTCTCGCTTACAGTGATGGATTAATTGAGCAGGAGAATATTCACAAACAACCTTTTTCGAAACAGAAGCTTATAAATATTCTTGCTCAACAACCGATTGATTTGCTGGCAGAACTTTCATCTAGCTTGTCGCAACATGCTGGGGATTTGGATTATAGCGATGATATTTCAGTGGGCGTCATCAGGCCGAAAGATGTTTTTAATAATTTTACGGATCTTTTGACGCCATCGCTTCAAATTGGTCGTGCGTCTAATAATACAAACTGTTTTTCGTGGAACGTAAAACTTTGCGGTCGCCAACTTGAAAACTGTGAGATACCGCCTCTCTGTAATCATTTCTTACAACAATTAGGTTTCGATCAACAACTTTGCCAAAAAATATTTACGGTCGTTGCTGAAATGATCAGTAATGGTCTTGATCACGGCGTGCTGAATTTATCGTCGTCAATTAAAGAAGAGCCCGATGGTTTCGTGCAATATTTTTACGCACGGGAGCGGCGCCTAAAAACACTTTCCGATAAAGATTTTATTAAACTTTCAATTCAATGGATGCCCGACGAAGCGCATGGTCATTTAATTATTGAAGTGGAAGATAGCGGTAAAGGTTACACCCCGCAAATGAAAGCGAATAACGCGCTGTTTCGTTATTCCGGTCGTGGTAATGAGCTTATTGAAAAGCTTTCTGCATCAGTCGAAATTATTCCTCCGGGAAATAAAATTCGAGCTACCATTAAATAACATTGTCCTCTTCCAATGGAAACAGAAATGTTATGAGTAAACATATATTAATTGTTGATGATTCAGCGTCGGTACGCCAAATGGTTGAGGTGACGCTTAAGTCAGCAAGTTACAAAGTTACTGCAGCAAAAGATGGGCTTGAAGCTTTTAATATTTGTAAAGATTCGAATACCAATTTTGATTTCGTATTGACTGACCAAAATATGCCAAATATGGACGGCCTGACTCTAATTAAATCTTTACGAAGTTTGGGTTCTTATGCAAAAACACCCATTGTGGTTTTGACGACTGAAGCAAGCGACAGTATGAAAGCGCAGGGACGAGCTGCAGGTGCTACAGGGTGGATGGTAAAACCTTTTGATCCAACCAAATTGTTGGAAGTCGCAAAAAAAGTATTAGGTTGATGCCAGCAAATTATCCAGCGGCTAACAAAGCTGCAATTGTTCCGGATGTCCAATATGTCAATTGACATGAAACAATTTCACTCCGTTTTTTTTGAAGAAAGTCGGGAGCATCTCGATGAAATGGAGCATTTGTTACTTGAATTAAATACTGCGGACCCGGACGCAGAAGAACTGAATAGTATTTTTCGTGCGGCCCATTCAATCAAGGGCGGCAGCGGAATTTTTGGCTTCGATGCATTGGGTTCAGTAACTCATATTATGGAAAGCCTGCTTGATAACGTACGACAGAAAAAATTTGCTATCACTTCCGTAATGGTGGATTTGTTTTTAAGTTCTGTGGACGTTTTAAAAGGCATCCTTGAAAGCTATAGATCTTCCAGCGAAATAGATTGGGCTAGTGTCAACAGAATTTGTGAGCGATTGGAGCAAGTAACCCACGCAAGCAAAATTAAGCCTAAGGAAGAGGAAGGTTTCGGTTTCTTTGAGGAACCCAACACAATTGAGGAAGAAGATGGTTTCGGTTTTTTTCATGATCCTGCTGTTTCTTCGCAGGAGGCTTACGGATTTTTTGATGAAAAAATAGCTGATGTTGCACTACAGAATAATGCTAAACCGCCTTCAAAACGCAAATCTAAAAAAATCAATGATTCTTTAGATGTTGAGCAAAGCGCGCCCCAATTTGTGCAGCCTGGAAATAATATTGTTTCGCTTCAAGCTTCCATAGCGACACCGCAATTACAAGTAGAACCCGCTGTCGCGTCCGCGCCTAAAACAAAAGCAATAGACGCTCCCCCGCTTGAAAATAGTTCAATTCGTGTCGATGTAGCCAAGGTTGATCAGCTCATTAATTTGGTCGGCGAAATAGTAATTACGCAATCCATGTTGAATTTAATTGGGCAGCGGATCGAAGGTGACTTGGGCGAAAAATTTCAAAGTGTAGCAGCGGAATTGGAGCGCAACACCCGCGAAATCCAAGAAGCAGTTATGTCTATTCGCATGCTTCCAATTTCGTTTGTCTTTAATCGATTTCCGCGCGTTGTTCGCGATCTATCGACTAAGTTAGGAAAATCTATTGATCTCATTATTGAAGGCGGCGACACGGAGCTAGATAAGGGGCTCACAGAAAAGTTGGTTGATCCTTTAACCCATTTAGTTCGCAACTCCATAGATCACGGTATTGAACCTGCAGACGTCCGCGCTGACCGCAATAAAAATTCCACTGGAACCGTCGTCTTAAAAGCTGCGCAACAAGGCGGCAGTATTGTGATTACGATCAGTGATGATGGTGGCGGTTTAAACCGTGACAAAATTCTTGCCAAAGCGCATGAAAAAAATATTGCAATTGCCGATAACCCAAGTGACGCGGAAGTATGGCAATTAATTTTCGCCCCCGGTTTCTCAACTGCTGATCAAATTACAGATGTTTCTGGGCGCGGTGTTGGTTTGGACGTTGTTAAACGCAACGTTCAGTCTCTGGGTGGGCGTATTGATATCGAATCCCTTGAAGGCGCAGGTGCGACTTTCACAATACGTTTGCCGCTAACTCTGGCAATAGTAGATGGCATGTGTGTTTCGGTGGGCGATCAAACATTTATCATCCCGCTGGTTAATATTGTGGAGTCCATGCAGCCACGTGAAAAAGATATTAAAACGCTGGCAGGAAACGATCAGTTGTTGTTAGTGCGCGATCAATATTGGCCAATTCTTCCTCTCTATAAAGCCATGCAATTGGAACCGCAGGTTACGGAAGCTCACCGTGGAATTGCGGTGCTTATTGAAGCAAACAAACATCGTTTTGCATTATTTGTAGACGGTCTGGTAGGCCAACAACAAGTGGTGATAAAAAGTTTAGAACAGCATTACAAGCGCGTTCAAGGTGTGGCCGGCGCAACCATTATGGGAGACGGCAGCGTGGCGTTAATTTTAGATGTTGAATCCCTGTCTAACTCAATCAAACCACAACTTCAGCAGGCAAGTTGACCCGTGGATGGCCCGCGCGCATTACCAAAAATTAACAGAGGTGCACTATGACGGAAGCGGTAGCGAAATATAAGGATCAAGAATTTCTTACCTTTACGCTGGGTGAAGAAAATTATGCGCTAGATATTCTCACCGTGAAAGAAATTCGTGGCTACGAATCTGTTACGAAAATTGCAAATGCGCCTGCATTTATTAAAGGGGTTATTAATTTGCGTGGCGACATTGTCCCCATTGTCGACCTCCGTATTAAATTCAATGTCGGCCAAGCGACCTATGACGAATTTACGATTGTCATTGTATTGCATATTCAGAATCGAATTGTCGGCATAGTGGTAGATGGTGTGTCGGATGTTGTGAGTCTCAGTAAAGACCAGCTACGTCCACCGCCTGATTTTGGCGTCGCATTTGATAGTCGCTACTTGCTTGGGCTGGCCACTATCAATGAGCAAATGATTATTTTGGTTGATATCAATGAATTAATTTCCAGCGAGGAGATGGGGCTATTTGATTCCCATCAGCGAGACGTCGGTTAATAAAAGTTAAATATGAATTGGCAGAATGTTTCTGCCAACAAGAATTCGGCATTTGGAGTTAGAGATGAACGTTATCCAGCAATTATTTGGTGCTTCAGCAAAAAAAAATATGGCCACGATTGAATCAGAAGAACTTGCGAATTTGCGTGGGCAGGTTGCTGCTATAGGTCGGTCACAAGCAGTAATTGAATTCACGTTAGATGGGATAATTCTTGACGCTAACGAAAACTTCCTCAACGCGACGGGTTATAGGATTGATGAGATCCGCGGCAAACATCACAGCATATTTGTTGAGCCGGGTTACCAACAAACTCTGGAGTACAAAAATTTTTGGAGTCGTCTTGGGCGCGGTGAATTTGACGCTGGCCGCTACAAGCGGATAGGTAAAAATGGTAATTCTATTTGGATTCAGGCCAGCTATAACCCGATTATGGACGTCAGTAATCGCCCTTTCAAGGTGGTGAAATATGCCACTGATGTTACTGAAGAAACAATTCGCAACGCTGATTATTCCGGGCAACTATCTGCCATTAATAAATCACAAGCTGTTATTGAATTTGCATTGGATGGAACCATCCTCGACGCGAATAGCAATTTTCTGAATGTGCTCGGATACACATTGGATGAGGTGAAAGGAAAACATCACAGTATTTTTGTTGAACCGGAATTCCGGCACAGCAGTGAGTATCGGCTTTTTTGGGAAAAATTATCGCGCGGTGAATACGATTCAGGTCAATACAAACGTATTGCAAAAAGTGGCCGGGAAATTTGGATTCAGGCTAGCTATAACGCCATTATGGGCGCCGATAACAGACCTTTTAAAGTCGTTAAGTATGCAACTGATATTACTGAAGAAAAAATAAAAAGCGCGGACTACTCAGGGCAACTTGCAGCCATCTCAAAGTCCCAGGCAGTAATAGAATTTGGTCTCGATGGCGTAGTATTGAACGCTAATGATAATTTTTTAAATGTGCTGGGTTATAGCTTGTCAGACGTCAAGGGAAAACATCACAGCATGTTTGTCGATACCGCTTATCGTCAAAGTTCAGAATATAAAATGTTTTGGGATCGTCTGGGTCGTGGAGAATACGACGCGGGCCAGTATAAACGCATCGGCAAAGATGGAAAGGAAGTTTGGATACAGGCCAGCTACAACCCAATTATGGACGCTAGTAACAAACCGTTTAAAGTTGTGAAATATGCAACGGATATTACCGAGCAGGTTAAAAATGCCAGTGCAATGAAGTTGGTGGTGGATCAGGTACAAGATGTTGTCAACGCAGCGGTCGATGGCGATTTAACGCATCGTATTCCACTGGAAGGCAAGACAGATCTATTGGAAATTCTTTGCCGCGGTGTAAATTCGTTGATAGAAAATATGGGGGATATTGTCGGCCAGATTAAAACCGCGGCTGACGAAATTTCTACCGGTGCCACTGAAATATCTTCTGGTAACAGTGATTTGTCTTCGCGCACTGAACAGCAGGCAGCAAATCTGGAAGAAACTGCATCGAGCATGGAGGAATTAACATCTACCGTTAAACTCAATGCTGATAACGCAAAAGAAGCTAACAAATTAGCTGAACAAGCTTCGCGAGTTGCCGGTGATGGTGGTGAATTAATTCAGCAAGTGGTCACTACCATGAGCTCTATTAATGAGTCTTCGCAAAAAATTGCAGACATTATTGGTGTTATTGATGGCATTGCATTTCAAACTAACATACTTGCGTTAAACGCCGCAGTGGAGGCAGCACGTGCTGGTGACCAAGGCCGCGGTTTTGCAGTTGTTGCTTCAGAAGTTCGCACACTTGCACAGCGCTCTGCAAGCGCAGCAAAAGATATCAAAGCGTTAATATCTGACTCGGTTAAAAAAATAGAGAGTGGTAATAATCTCGTGAGTAGATCCGGCGAGACTATGAAAGACATTGTCAGTTCCATTAAACGCGTTAACGATATCATGTCAGAAATAGCAGCCGCCTCTGCCGAGCAATCAATGGGCATTGAAGAAATTTCTAACGCTGTATCACAGATGGACGAAATGACGCAGCAAAACGCCGCATTAGTCGAGGAAGCTGCGGCAGCAGCAGAGAGTTTACAATCCCAAGCGGATCAACTCACGCAACGCGTTGCGGCATTCCGCGTTGATAATTATGTTGTCGCACAAACGATCAGCAAACCTGTATCGCGCCTGCCAAAATCAATAGGTGGAACAAAAACTTCCGCTAAACCTAAAGTTGCCGCAAAGATTACCGCAAAAAAATTGACTCCACCCAAGCAGCAAGATGACGAATGGGAATCTTTCTAGTGAGATTATCGCGCGGTATTTTTAATCTCTTAGATTAGGCGTTTGTTTAATATCGCTGATCGAAGGCGAAGCCGTAAAAATTTCTAACCTAATCACAAGTACTGTGCGGGGAAGGATATTGACTCAATTAGCTGGTTGAGAACAAAGGAATCGTCATTATGAATCTGTCATTAAAAAAACAACTTTCGATCATGGCCGCGATTGCCGTGTGTTCCATTCTGGTGTTGGCGTTCGTTAGCCATTTGTTGGCGAAAAACACGACAATCGGCAGCGAATTATTTAATAAAATCGACAAGACCAATGAGCTCACAGCAGACATACTTCCTCCTCCCATGTTTTTGCTTGAAACTATGATGTTGGTTCAGGAGTTGGCCGCAGCGCCGCCGGAAACTCGGCCGGCTACCATTGAAGAGGCAAAAAAAAGTATTTCTCGTTTTGAGGAGCGTTACAGTCGCTGGCATAACAGCAATGATCTTCCTGCGGAATTAAAAAATTATATGTCTACGGAGATGAACACAATCGCAAAAGATTTCATTCGGGTTGTGAGGGAAAATGTTATTCCTGCCGCTCAGGAAAATGATAATCAAAAACTCAACAAGGGTTTATTGGTGCTGTTGCCATTGTACGATAAACATGAAGCAACCATTCTTGAACTCTATAAACTTACCAATAAGTTTTCCGAAATTGAAAAGACCAGAGCCTCGACCATGGTTAGCGATTACCAGAATTGGTTTTATGTTATTGCCTGCTTCTCAATCGCCGCTGTCGTTGGCTGCTCTTGGTATTTTTCAAAAAGCATCCTCTCCGGATTGGGGGCTGACCCCGCGGACTTACAACATATTGCCAAACGTGTAGCCAGTGGCGATACAGATATCGGCTTGCCAGTAATCTCGAATAAAAATAGCGTTGTTGGCGCTATGGCAGCAATGATCGAATCAATTAAAGCGGGCCTGTTAGTAGCCAATGAAAATTTCCGCATTAAGGAAGCGCTAAACGCTACATCATCCAATGTGATGATGGCCGATGTGAACCGCAATATTATTTATATGAATCGCGCTGTAACAGCAATGCTGCGTGAAGCTGAGGCAGATTTACGTAAGGCGCTACCGCATTTTTCGGTGGATAAAATTATCGGTAACACTATGGATATATTCCACCGAAATCCGTCGCATCAAAGTGATTTGCTAGCAAATTTGCGTAGCACGTATGTTGGCAACATTGTTATTACAGGCCGTAGTTTTCGTTTAATTGCTAACCCCATTTTCTCAGATTCCGGTGAACGTTTAGGTTCGGTTGTTGAATGGATTGATCGAACCAAAGAAGTGGCCGCCGAGCACGAAATGAGCCGCATACTTGGTGCGCTTGAAACCACAACTACCAATGTGATGATTGCCGACCCTGAACGAAAAATAATTTACATGAATAAATCGGTAGAAAAAATGCTACGCACTGCGGAAGCAGATATTCGCTCAGTATTACCTCAGTTCGCGGTCGATAAAATTCTTGGTAGTAATATGGACATCTTCCATAAAAATCCTGCGCATCAATTGAAACTACTGGAAAATTTATCCACGACTTATATCTCTAACATAGTTGTTGGTAGCAGGCATTTCCGCTTGATTGCCAATCCTATTTTTTCAAAAGAGGGTACGCGTCTGGGTTCCGTTGTTGAATGGTTGGATCGCACACAGGAAGTGTCGGTTGAAAACGACGTGAGCAATGTCGTCAAAGCAGCGGGAGCTGGTAACTTCACAGTACGCATACCCACTGATGGAAAATCAGGTTTCTTCCTTGCCCTGGCTGAAGGCTTGAATGCACTTATGCAAACATCCGAGGTTGGTCTTGGCGAAGTAAATCGTGTGTTAGGTGCAATTGCTAAAGGAGATTTAACAGAGCGAATCACCGCTGAATATTCAGGAACATTTAGTGACTTAAAAAATTATTGCAATCAGACCTCAGAAAATTTGACAGAAATGATGTCGGAAATTCGCGTAGCCGCAGAAACAATTTTTACCGCATCAACTGAAATTGCGTCTGGCAACGCTGATTTATCCAGTCGCACTGAACAGCAAGCAGCGAATCTTGAAGAAACAGCGTCCAGCATGGAAGAGTTAACTTCCACCGTCAGATTGAACGCAGACAACGCTAAGCAAGCGAATGTTTTAGCTGAACAAGCGTCAGATGTTGCCACAAATGGTGGCGAACTTATCCAGCAAGTAGTGACAACTATGGGTTCTATCAATGAATCCGCACAAAAAATTTCTGACATCATTGGTGTTATCGACGGTATTGCATTTCAAACCAACATACTTGCGTTAAACGCTGCTGTTGAAGCCGCACGCGCAGGCGATCAGGGGCGCGGGTTTGCTGTGGTTGCTTCAGAAGTTCGCACTCTCGCACAGCGTTCGGCCAGCGCGGCCAAAGATATTAAAGCGCTGATTTCAGATTCTGTGAAAAAAATTGAAAACGGAAATGTTTTGGTTGGAAAATCCGGTACGACCATGAAAGAAATCGTCACGGCTATTAAGCGGGTTAACGACATCATGGCGGAAATTGCAGCCGCATCGGGGGAGCAGTCTGCTGGCATAGAAGAAATTTCAATTGCTGTCTCGCAAATGGATGAAATGACTCAACAAAATGCGGCCTTGGTTGAAGAAGCCGCAGCGGCAGCGGAAAGTCTGCAATCTCAAGCAGATCAGTTAACCCAGCGCGTCGCTAAATTTCGTTTGGTGTCAGATAAAGGGAACACACAAACCGTTGCACGCTTGAGCGCAAGTACGATTAAAACAAATGCTGTAAAAAAGTTATTGCCAGGGAAACCGCAAGAAGATGAGTGGGAATCATTTTAAGAAAATCAGGAGGGGTTGACCCTTGAGTTTGAATGACGACCGCGAATTCGATTACAGCGAAGCAGATTTTGAAAAAATCCGTAAGGTGATTTATACCAAAGCTGGAATCAGTTTGTCAGACAGTAAAAAGCAATTAGTGTATAGCCGCTTGGCGCGGCGCTTACGTGCGCTCAAATTACCTAATTTCAATACGTACTTACAATATCTGCATGCCAACGATCAAGAACACGAAGAGTTTGTTAATGCGTTAACTACCAACCTGACTGCTTTTTTTCGCGAGTCACACCATTTTGATATTCTTGCGAATCACGCAAAAAAATTAAAAATACACAACCGTAAAATGCGTATCTGGTGTTCCGCCTCTAGCACTGGAGAGGAGCCCTATTCAATCGCCATGACGCTTGTTGAAGCCTTTGGAACATACGAGCCACCGGTAGAAATTATTGCATCCGATATCGACAGTAATGTGTTGCGCGAAGCAAGTTCCGGAATCTATACCATGCAGCGTTTAGAGAACTTAAGCCTCGCTCAGAAGAAACAATTTTTTCGGCGCGGTACAGGCAAAAATTCCGGTAAGGCGAGAGTCGTGGAAGAGCTACGCAATATGATTGATTTTCGCAAGATAAACTTGCTGGATGAAAATTGGCACATACAACCATCTTTGGACATTATTTTCTGTCGCAACGTTATGATTTATTTTGACAAGCTTACACAACTTCGCTTGCTGGAACGCATGACGCGATTATTGCGACCTGACGGTTTGTACATTGCTGGGCATTCAGAGAGTTTTTCACAAGCGAATCATCTAGTTAGTCTGGTTGGTAAAACTACCTACGCATTGGTAAAACAAAAAGGCTCGGAATTAAATCAGGAACGAGACATCAAAAAAGAAGTAGATTTAAAGAAGGATGCCGCCAATGAAATTTGAAGAAAACAACGAGCACTTTGCTCCCAATACCTATTACGATCGTTACTTTGAAAAAGAAGCGGTAAAAATATTACCCGGCGAATACTACGTTACCACAGGCGACAAATTAATCGTTACCGTTTTAGGTTCTTGCGTTGCGGTGTGCCTTCGCGACAAAAGAAATCGCTGTGGTGGTATGAACCATTTTTTGTTGCCTAACGACGGCTCCAATGAATCCGGCCTGCTTACTGAGTCAGCACGCTACGGTGTCTACGCCATGGAAATTCTTATCAATCATTTGTTGAAATTAGGTGCAAGCAGGAATCGCCTGGAGGCAAAAGTATTTGGTGGTGGCAACGTATTGCGAGGCTTGACCTTAAATAACGTGGGTCAGCGCAATTCAGAATTTGTATTAGACTACCTGCACAACGAATCTATTCCTATTTGTGCCCAGGATTTGTTGGACGAATATCCGCGTAAAGTTTATTTTTTTCCAGATACTGGAAAAGTAATGGTAAAAAAACTTAAGTCAGTTCATAACTCCACAATCTATGATCGGGAAAGCGAGTACCGGATGCGAGTTAAATACACACCCAAGAGTGGCGATGTGGATTTATTTATTTAAAACACCCATCAATTTTAAGCAGGTAATTTAATTGGCGATAAAGGTTCTTGTCATAGATGATTCGGCGCTGGTGCGTAGCTTATTGTCTGAAATTATTCGCAATGCGCCCGGGTTTAGTCTGGTAGGTGCTGCACCCGATGCCTATGTTGCGCGCGACATGGTGAACGAATTTGTTCCCGATGTTATTACTCTCGATATTGAAATGCCGCGTATGGATGGGCTGACTTTTTTGGAAAAGTTAATGGTTGCTCGCCCAACGCCGGTAATAATGATATCAACACTAACTGAAGCTGGCGCTGATGCCACCTTGCAAGCCCTTGAGCTGGGTGCAGTGGATTTTATTCCAAAACCTAAGTTAGGCATTGCAGAAGGCTTGCGTGAATACGCTGATCGCATTCTCGAAAAAATTGGGGCTGCTGCGCGGGTGCGTGTAAAGCCTTTGATAAAAAAAGTGCCCCGTGAGCTTATTCACAATGATCAAAAAGTGATTGTTAACCGCATGTTGGGCACCGAAAAAATAATTGCAATTGGTGCGTCCACCGGTGGCACTGAGGCGATCAAAGATGTACTTATGCAGTTACCCGCTGCAATACCCGGAATAGTAATGACCCAACATATGCCCGCTGGTTTCACTAAAAGTTATGCGGAGCGTTTAAATAAATTGACTCGCTTACGCGTAAGTGAAGCGAAAGGCGGCGAGCGAATTTTGCCCGGTCATGCATACCTTGCCCCAGGAGGTTTTCATTTGTTGGTGAATCGCTCGGGAGCTGACTATGTTATTAAATTATCTGACGCTGAGCCTGTACATCGCCACAGACCAGCAGTGGATGTGATGATGGAGTCAGTCGCAATTGCCGGAGGAAAAAATGTGGTGGGCGTATTACTTACCGGTATGGGAAAAGACGGCGCTAAAGGTATGCTGGATATTCGAAACCATGGTGGATACACCCTGGCGCAGGACGAACAAAGTTGCGTTGTCTACGGTATGCCCAAAGAAGCAGTTAGCGCGGGTGGCGTTGATAGAACTGTTGAGCTTTCAAAAATGGGCGACGCAATTTTAGAAAAAATAAAAAGTTTGGGCAGTGGAAATCGTTTGTGATGCATTAATTATTATTTCACTGAGAAGCGCTTGCGCATACCAGGTTTCTTCCTTGTTTCTTGGCCTTGTACAGAGCTTCGTCAGCCATTTTAATTTGTTCTATAAACGTGTTCATGTCTATATTGGTCGCGATTCCAGCACTAAATGTCACATTGAATGACACCCCCTGGTCCTTAAATTCAATTAACGAAAATGATTTCCTCAAACTATTAATAAGGTTTTCAGCGTTTGAAATATTAATATCGGGCATGATTAATAAGAATTCTTCACCACCAAACCGGCCTATGTAATCAGTGACCCTTAAGCGTTGCTGTAGTAATTGTGCAAGCGCTTTGATAACTCTGTCGCCGTTCAAATGGCCGTAGGTGTCATTAACATGTTTAAATTTATCAATATCAATCATTGCTATAGTGAACAAGTTCTTTTTGCGTTTTGATTGCAAAAAGACTCGTTCAGCTGCCAATTGAATTTGGGCGTGATTCAGTAAGCCTGTGAGACTGTCCTGGTACATCATGGCGGTGAGAATCTTGGAGCGATCAACGCGGCTTTTTACGTGGCGCACCAGTTCTTCCGGAGCCATTCCCTTCGACAATAAATCATCAGAACCTATTTCCAACAAATCGGTCTTTTTATCCGGGTGGGCATTAGCTGACAAAAATAAAATAGGAATGCTTTGATATTGCTCCTGCTGCCGTATAACGGCGGCGAGTTCGTCACCGTTAACTACCGGCATATTTAAGTCGAGCAACAATAAATCGGGTGTGTAGGCCTTCATGATGGTAAGAACTTCACACGGGTTCGTTTCTATAGTGACTTTCATTCCCGCTTGTTCAAGTATGGTTGCATAAAATTCAGCAACCGATTTTTGATCGTCGACTATTAAAATATGAGTTGGTCTATTAATATTTAAATTTAAATGGCTACGAATCATACCCACCAACAATGGTATGTCGGCCGGCTTAGTTACATAGGAATGGATGCCAGCTCGCACCGAATGCAATCGACTGATGAAATCATCCTTTCCAGAAAAAACAAAAACCTTAATGCCAATTTGCACGAAATTGTGTGCGAGTTCGAAGATGCCTTCAAGATCAGTATCGGGCATGACTAAATCAATAATAATTAAGCTGGGCTTTTTATGTTGTATAGCGTCGAGTAATAGATCCACCGAGCAAAAATGCTTTGATTTGAAGCCGTAGCTAATAAGGTTTTGAACAAGTAATTCCGGAGCGGCAACTTCGCTATCAAGATAATAAATCAAAATATCTTGCGCCACTGTTCCCGATGCTACGGGCTGTGATAATTGTTTTTGTAGTTCGCTGTATTCCGGAGTGTGAAGAAGGCTGTCGGTGCTGGTGGCGTCAATAAGTTCGAACAGACGCGAAATTATTTCATTGGCTGAATGGGCCAGGATCGGATCAATTGTGTAATGTGCTTCGTTGTGTTCCAGTAAAGGCTTAAATAATTCTTCCAGTTTGCGTGCCGTTTTACTGATGTCGCTAAAACCGAAGGTACCGCTGGTTCCTATCAGGCTATGAACATTCCGGTGAAGCCTAACCAGTTGCTCAGCTTGCCAATTAGTGAGCAACGATTGCCATTCGCTCGCAATAGCGCCAATTTTTTGCGGAAGCTGGACTTTATATTCACCTTTTAATTTTTCAAGGTGTAGTTCAAAACTACTTTTTTCTGACGTCATAATATTAATTGTCGAGATAATTAGTTTTTTGCAATCGGAAGTTCAAAATAAAAACAGCTGCCATGACCAAGGCTGCTCGTAAAACCTATTTTGCCACCCATTTTTTCGATTAACTCTTTACTAATCGCTAAACCTATACCGCTCCCATCTTTTTTTCGAGTGGTTGAGCTGTCGGCCTGAGTAAACAGATTAAAAATATTTGGCTTAAACTCTGGCGCTATCCCTATACCCTGATCTGACACCGAAATTTTAATATAGTTACTACTATTGGATATTGCGACGTCTACCAACGAATGAGGATTCGAAAATTTAGCTGCATTCGAAAAAAGGTGTGAAAGCACTTGTTGAGTCCGCATTTCATCGGCATGGATGTAGCAATGGTTGGTTGCGCTAGCTATTTGAAATTTTACCTGATGCTTTTCGGCTATGTATTGATTCGCTGCTATGGTTTGTTGAACCAGCGCAATAGCGTCGAACTTTTTGTATTCAAATTCTATTTTGTTGGAAAGCAACCTGTCCATATCTAATAAATCATTAATAAGGTTTTGCAAGCGGAGACTATTTTGTTTTGCGATTTGTACCAAGCTTCCAATTTTTTCAGGCAACACCCCAAGGCTACCGCTTTCAATAATCGCAAGCGATGCTGATATAGACGTCAGTGGTGTGCGCAATTCGTGGCTCACGGTAGCGATAAATTCATTTTTTATTTTATCGGTCTGCTTGCGGTGGCTAATGTCACGAATTACACCCACGTGGGTTGCTGAACCATCGTCATGAATAGTGGAAAGGGCGAGTTCCATTTCAAACTCCTTACCATTTTTACGCAACCCAACGAGTTCGTGAGGCAAGTCGGATATGTTGGGAAACTCCTCTTCATTTAGCAGTGTCGGATGACTTTTAGAGGAGATTAAAATGCGTAGATTCCCACCGATAATTTGTTCCGCACTGTAACCAAAAATTGCTTCGGCGGCATGATTAAAACTGATGATGGTTCCGCGTTCATTTAGCGTAATTATCCCGTCGAATGCACCGTTCAAAATCGCCTGGGTATGATTTGCCTGGCGTTTGATATTTTCCTTATCAATTAAATGCTGACGCTTGTGACCATTTGCGATACTGAATTGCACAATAAGGTTGGTGATGGGTTTTAAGTGTTCGGGTTGATCATCGCTGTAGCCATTTTCCTTGTTAGCCAAACCCAGCAGCGCAATTTGTTGCGTATTG
The DNA here is from genome assembly GCA_004173475.1 of Gammaproteobacteria bacterium. Lineage (GTDB taxonomy): Bacteria > Pseudomonadota > Gammaproteobacteria > Pseudomonadales > Cellvibrionaceae > Cellvibrio. The sequence continues at coordinate 168,513 of SEBU01000005.1, read as the reverse complement.
TTAAAAATCGGAATCCCGATAAACGAAGTAAGGGCAGGGTGGCCTGAAGGTACGCCACCGGCACGCATATCGATGGCGGGGTTGTTGCTAATAACCGGCTTGCCATCAATGACGGCCGCACCAAAGAGTGTATCTAAATTGGTAAATTTCATGCCTTTTGTTTTGTAATCTGCGTAGGAAGCTTTGCTGTGTTTGTCCCAGGCAATGTTTGTCATCGCGATCATATTTAAATAGGGTTTATTTTCCTCGTCATGCAACACATCAGCAATAAAACCAAATTTACTACCGGTAAATTCCACTGTACTTTCAAGCAAATGCTCGAAGGTTTTTTTGTCACCGTCCTCGGCAATAAATAACGTTTGGGCCTGGCTAATGATTTTGCTCATTTGCTGCTGTTGCAAGCGTTCATTACCCCACTCAATAAGTCGCGTATTTTTTGCAAAATTCGTTTCCATCTGCTCACGCGCACGCGCTGAGGCAGACAATACAAAAACAATAAACAACGCAGACATGAGGCTCATTGATAACGCGATTTGTCCGTCTTCCGCAAACAAGCGAATACTCAGTGGGACAATCGCGAGGCTTACAAAACCGGCGACGGATAATTTATCAACGGCAAGTGTGGTAAGCGAACCGCTCGCCACACCGGCGAGTGTAAAGGCGAGGAGGGCTTGGTAGGCTGGGTTGTAACTGGCGAACATAAAAAAGCTTGAGCTTCCCCACATCAGCCCGCCAAGCAAGGTACCTAAACGAAAACTCGTTAACCAATATTCTGCGCTAAGATTTGATTGGGTATTGCGCCACAAAAACCAGTTCACCGTGCGCAATGCCATTGCGCACAACATTAAGATATTCCAGAGAATAAGGTCTCCCTGGCCAATAATATCCCAGTGCGAATAGCTCAGTAAAAATTCGAGCAGGAGGGTGACGGTAACAGAAAGAGGTATGCCCCGATAAAGTATGCGCACACGTTCTTCGACCAGGGTCGTGTGTTGTACGGGAATTAAGTTATCTTGATTTGCTACGCCCATTTGTTCTCTATATTTTATGTGGTTTTCGATTCGGCCAAGCTAGCGGTACGTGTCTGCTATTAACTGAGCAGCTACTCGTTCAACCATGAAGTGTAGTGTCGTTAGCGTGTTTCAAATCAATAAGACGCAAAGATTAATTCAAACTGGCGTAATGAATGAGTTAGCCGTTTAGTTGGGATGTCAAAAGTCACAGGATAAAGTTTTGCGAGCTACTTTTTGAACTCGAAAAACTCCGCATTCGATGAGTATAGACCAGGATTGGTGAGGTGTTGCGTGGCCTCCTTGCCACTACAAACGAAATTTTCGTGGTTAATAAAGACGGTATTGCTGCGGGATTTGTTCGATCGAATCTATAGGTTCGCGCAATTTATGCAGAATGCCATCGTGAATATCGTAGGCCCAGCCGTGAATGCTCAATTCCTGGCCACGTGCCCAGGCGTTTTGAACAATATTGCAGCGCGCTACGTTGTCCACTTGCTGTAAAACGTTGAGTTCGCACAGCCTACGTAACCTCGTGGTTTCGTCGGAAATAGCATCGAGCTCCGGTTGATTGGCGTAATAAACATCGCGAATATTGCGCAACCAATAATCGATCAACCCCAATTTATTATTTTCCATAGCAGCTTTTACGCCGCCGCACCCATAATGGCCGGTCACCATTACGTGTTTTACTTTTAGAAACTCTACCGCATAGTTGAGTACGGTAAGGCAATTGAGGTCGGTATGAATGACAATGTTCGCCACATTACGGTGAACAAACAATTCGCCTGGGGCCAGATCAACAATTTGATTTGCAGGAACGCGGCTATCTGAGCAACCGATCCACAAATATTCCGGTGCTTGTTGCTTGGCCAAAGTCGCAAAATATTCAGGGTCTTTTTGTTTGATTCCCTCGGCCCATTTAAGATTGTTTGAGAAAAGGCTTTCAAGATCGCTCATAAGTATTTCCACTATCTAGTCTTAAAAAATGTCGTGGCAGTATAAGGGATGGGATATAAAGTCACTAGCAACTTACCAGCCAAGTTCCATATTAAGGACACTGCATGACAAACACGCTCTACTGGCACGACTATGAAACCTGGGGCGAGGTACCTGCGCAGGATCGACCATCCCAATTTGCGGGTATACGTACGGATGAAGATCTAAATATCATCGGCGAGCCCTTGATGATCTATTGCAGTCCGTCTGCCGATTCGCTGCCAAAACCCGACGCTTGTTTGATCACCGGCATCACTCCCCAAGTTGCGCTTGCAAAAGGTTTACCTGAGCACCAATTTGCAGCGAAGATTCACGCTGAGTTAAGTCTGCCCGGCACCTGCGGAGTTGGATATAACTCCATTCGCTTCGACGATGAGGTGACCCGCTACATGCTATACCGTAACTTTTACGATCCCTACGAGCGTGAGTGGCGCAATGGAAATTCGCGTTGGGACATTATCGATGTAGTCCGCATGACTCGTGCCTTGAGGCCTGAGGGAATAACGTGGCCCAACTACGAAGACGGTCGCCCTTGTTTCAAGTTGGAAATGCTAACGGCTGCCAACGGTTTAAAACACGAGGCTGCGCATGACGCACTTTCGGATGTATACGCAACCATCGCCATGGCGAAACTGATCAAGAATCGCCACCCTAAACTTTTCGACTACGCCTATAAACTGAGGGATAAACGTAGTGTTTATAATTTGATGGATATTGCGTCGCGCAAGCCGCTGTTGCATATATCCTCTCGCTTTGCGAGTGAAAATGGCAATGCGACTCTGGTACTGCCGCTAGCGATTCACCCTTCCAATAAAAACGCGGTGATTGCTTACAACCTTGCCGTTAATCCACGAGAGCTACTTTGCTTATCGGCTGATGAATTGCGTGAGCGTTTGTTCACTCGAACCGAAGATCTGCCAAAAGGTATGGAAAGGGTGGCTTTGAAGGAGATTCATCTCAACAAGTCGCCCATGGTTTTACCGGCATCAATGCTGGATGAACAAACCGCGCAAAGGCTGCGGATTGACCGCAATCTCATGGAGCGACACTGGCTCCAGCTACGTAATTTATCTACTGTCGAATTCGAAAGTTTACAGGAGAAACTTTACGAAATTTATAGCGAGATTGGTTTTATTGAAAAAACCGATCCTGAGCAAATGCTCTATAACGGCTTTTTTGATGATTACGATAGAAAGCTCATGACCCAAGTTCGCCGGTCTAGCCCTCAAGAGCTGGCCTCCAAGCAATTTGCTTTTCAAGACCCGCGGTTGGTTGAGCTGTTATTCCGCTATCGGGCACGCAACTTTCCTGACACCTTAACTCCTCTTGAGCGCCAGGAATGGATGGCATTTTGTCATCGACGACGCACTGATCCGAGCGCTGGGGCTGGAATTTTAATCGGTGATTTGCATTATCGGGTCGCCGAGTTGATGGCAAAGGGAAGCTTGACCGATTCGCAAAAGGCCATTCTTAATGAGCTACTTCGATATGCAGACAGCTTGTAACTTCCTTGCTTACTTTTTTAACAATAAGATTTAACACTAGCATTAGTAAGTCGGTTTTCGTTAACAGGATCAATTTCTATTTGAAAAACATTACGCGAATGCAATTTAAACGGGTCTCAGGGAAAGATAATTTTTTAGCAGAATAAATCCACTTAACCCTTATCAGGGTGTGGGAATTTTATGTTCCAGCGAGTACAATCCGCGCGCCCAACTTCCGTAGCAAACTACGCGCGTGCGGAGCGCAGTGATTCAGATACCTTTCAGCCGGAGCTTCCTAATGTCTACCATCAAAAAAGTAGTCCTCGCCTATTCAGGTGGCTTGGATACTTCTGTCATCGTCAAGTGGCTACAAGAAAACTATAACTGTGAAGTTATTACGTTCACGGCGGACATAGGTCAAGGCGAAGAAGTTGAGCCAGCACGCGCAAAGGCCCAAGCTTTGGGCGTTAAACAAATATTTATTGACGATTTGCGCGAGGAGTTTGTTCGCGATTTCGTATTCCCCATGTTCCGCGCGAACACTATTTATGAAGGCGAGTATTTGCTCGGTACATCAATTGCGCGTCCACTCATTGCAAAACGCTTGATTGAGATCGCTAACGAAGTGGGCGCCGATGCTATTTCCCACGGTGCCACCGGCAAAGGCAACGATCAAGTTCGTTTCGAGCTCGGTGCTTACGCATTGAAACCCGGAATTAAAGTAATTGCACCATGGCGTGAGTGGGATCTGACATCTCGCGAAACCTTGATGGAATACTGTGAAAAGAACAACATTCCAGTGGATTTCTCTAAAAAGAAAAAGTCTCCTTACTCAATGGATGCCAATCTGCTTCACATCTCCTATGAAGGGAAAGTCCTGGAAAACCCTTGGACTGAAGCCGAAGAAGATATGTGGCGCTGGACCGTGGCTCCTGAGGCTGCGCCAGATAAAGCGACTTACCTTGAACTCACTTATGAGAAGGGCGATGTAGTAGCAATCGACGGCAAAAAAATGTCGCCGGCGACTGTGCTGACTTATTTGAATAAAGTAGGTGGTGAAAACGGTGTTGGTCGTTTGGATATAGTTGAAAACCGTTACGTCGGCATGAAATCACGCGGCTGCTACGAAACTCCCGGCGGTACCATTATGTTGCGCGCCCATCGCGCCATTGAGTCTATTACCCTTGATCGCGAAGTGGCTCACTTGAAAGACAGCTTGATGCCCAAATATGCGGACATGATTTATAACGGCTACTGGTGGAGCCCCGAACGTCAAATGATGCAAGCCATGATCGACGAATCACAACAATTCGTAAATGGTGATGTTCGTGTAAAACTTTATAAAGGTGCAGTGCATGTTGTTGGTCGTCGCTCGGCCGACAGTTTGTTCGACGAAAAAATTGCCACCTTCGAGGACGATGCTGGGGCGTACAACCAAAAGGACGCAGAAGGTTTTATTAAACTAAATGCATTGCGCATGCGTATTGCAGCTAAGAAAGGTCGCGCGCCTAAATTTTAGGCAAAGAACAAAATCCTGCCCTACACTGGTTTGATCAAAAATAAACCTATCGGGCCGTGTAATTTTTTCAAATGACGCGTGTCATAGTGGGGAAATTATCAGTTAAATCATATTTAGTTTTAATCAATTTGTGGGAATGATCTATGGGTAATCATGCGACTGTAGCTGGTGATCCACCAGTTTACGATTTCGATGTGGTACGTAAATTCGCCATTATGACTGTAGTTTGGGGCATATGTGGTATGGCAATGGGGGTGTTCATCGCTTCCCAATTGGTGTGGCCAGGTCTGAACGATCTGTTTCAACCGTTTTCTCACTTCGGACGTTTGCGTCCTTTGCATACGAACCTTGTGATCTTCGCGTTCGGTGGTTGTGCCTTAATGGCAACGTCATTCTATGTCGTACAGCGCACTTGCCAGGCGGCTTTGTTTGGCGGCTGGTTGGTTAAATTCACTTTTTGGGGATGGCAAGCGGTTATCGTTTCGGCAATTATTACTCTGCCGTTAGGCCTCACCTCTACTAAAGAATACGCCGAGCTGGAATGGCCAATTGACATCCTTTTAGCGTTGGTTTGGATTAGCTACGCAACCGTGTTCTTTGGAACAATCGTTAAGCGCCGCACTTCTCACATTTATGTAGCTAACTGGTTCTACGGTGGTTTTATCGTCACAGTAGCGGTGTTGCATATCGTGAACTCAGCTGCGATTCCTGTTTCCATGTTCAAGTCTTACTCTGCTTATGCGGGCGCTGCTGACGCCATGGTTCAATGGTGGTACGGTCATAATGCGGTAGGTTTCTTCTTGACCGCCGGCTTCCTTGGCATGATGTATTACTTCGTTCCAAAACAAGCTGGTCGCCCAGTTTATTCTTATCAATTGTCTATCGTTCACTTCTGGGCATTGATCTCTCTTTACATATGGGCTGGTTCGCACCACTTGCACTATTCGGCATTACCTGACTGGACTCAGTCTCTGGGTATGGTGATGTCTTTAATTCTGCTCGCGCCAAGCTGGGGCGGCATGATTAACGGAATCATGACCTTGTCTGGTGCTTGGCATAAATTGCGTACTGATCCTATTTTGCGCTTCCTGGTAGTTGCCTTGTCCTTCTACGGTATGTCGACGTTTGAAGGCCCGATGATGGCGATTAAAACCGTGAATGCTTTGTCACATGACACCGACTGGACTGTAGGTCACGTGCACTCAGGTGCTTTAGGTTGGGTTGCTATGATCTCTATCGGCGCGGTCTACCACATGCTCCCAATTCTCTATAACCGCACTGAAATGTATAGCGTCAAGTGGATCAATATTCACTTCTGGCTCGCGACTATAGGTACTGTACTTTACGTATGTGCTATGTGGGTGAACGGCATTATGCAAGGCTTGATGTGGCGTGCGTTTAACAAAGACGGCACCTTGACCTACACCTTTATTGAGTCCGTAACCGCTAGCCACGCAGGCTACCTGGTACGTGTAATTGGAGGAGCATTCTTCCTCTCGGGCATGTTGCTAATGGCTTACAACACTTATCGTACCGCGCAAGCTGCCGGTAAATCAGTAAGTGCTGATGTTAATGCCCACCCGCAAACGATTTAAGGGGAGCCTAGATGAAGGGTCATGATATTGTTGAACAAAACATTGGCTTGCTGACAATTCTTGCAATTGTTGCCATTAGTTTTGGTGGTTTGGTTGAAATTGTTCCGCAGTTTTTTTTGAAAGAAACAACAACTCCGATAGAGGGATTGAAGCCGCTGCCTGCCGTGGTATTGGAAGGTCGCGATATTTATATTCGTGAAGGTTGCCACGTTTGCCACACGCAAATGGTTCGTCCATTGCGTGCGGAGATTGAGCGTTACGGTCACTACTCGGTTGCTGGTGAGTCCGTTTATGAGCATCCATTTTTGTGGGGCTCAAAACGTACAGGTCCAGATCTTGCCCGTGTAGGCAAACGTTATTCTGATGACTGGCAGCGCGCGCATCTGTATAACCCGCGCAGCGTTGTTCCTGAATCTATCATGCCTGCTTTTCCCTGGCTGAATGACAATATATTGGACGGTAAAGATACCGCTGCAAAAATGCGCGCCATGCGTGCAGTGGGCGTTCCTTACACTGACGATGATATTGCAGGTGCTCAAAAAGCCGTGAAAGGCGTAACTGAAATGGATGCTCTGGTTGCTTACCTGCAGCAATTAGGCACGCTACTTAAAGAGAAACGTTAATGGACGTTGGTACTTTAGGCGCAATTTCAACGGTTTTGGTAACTATCGCCTTCTTTGGTGTTTGTATTTGGGCGTTTTCACCCAAATTAAAAAAACGCTTTGAAGAAGACGCAAAGTTACCCTTTGCCGACGATGAGACTGAAAATAAGCAGACACACGATCATCAGGCTGATGATGTAGAGGGGCGTAAGTAAACTATGAGTACATTTTGGAGCTGTTGGATCATCGTTCTCACCGTGACCAATCTGGTGTTATTGTTTTGGATTTTGATGGCAAACCGCAAAATTAAGGTTGCCGATGACGGGACCAATTTTGCTGAAGCTAAAACCACCGGCCACGTATATGACGGTATTGAAGAGTACGACAATCCATTACCTCGCTGGTGGTTTGGTTTGTTTATAGGCACGTTTATTTTTACGATCGGTTATCTGATTATTTTCCCCGGTCTAGGTCTCTATAAAGGATTAACTCGCGAAAGTTTCGATGGAAAACCCTGGACGGCGGTAAATCAACTTCAGGCTGAGCAAGCCCAAGCGCAAGCTACCTATGACACTACCTTTGGCAAGTTTGCGAACATGCCAATTGAGCAGTTGGCGAAAGATTCTGAAGCCATGAAAATAGGTGGACGTCTATTCGGCAATAATTGCACCGTATGCCATGGCGCCGACGCTGGCGGTAACTTCGGTTTTCCCAACTTGACAGATAAAGACTGGCTGTATGGTGGTACTCCGGATCGGATTAAGGAAACTATCACCCTCGGTCGTCAAGGTGCTATGCCAGCCTGGGGTCCGATTATTGGTGAAGCCAACGTCGTTAATGTTGTTGAATTTGTATTGAAACGCGCTGGTAAAAAACACGATGAAGCCAAGGCGACATTGGGTGAAGCAGTGTTTACGACCAATTGTGTTGCTTGTCATGGTGCCGACGCGAAAGGCAACCCGTTGGTCGGCGCTCCTAATTTGACCGACGATGTATGGTTATACGGCGCTGGAACACCAGAGGAATTACCGGCAATCCTCCGTCAAACAGTTCGCAATGGTCGCGCCGGTATAATGCCAGCACACGCAGAAACGCTAAAGCCAGAGCGTATTCATTTATTAGCCGCGTATGTTTACAGCTTGTCGCAAGACGAGGCTGTTAAATAATTCGATTAAAAAATATTCAAAAATACTAAGGGTGCAGACTTGATCTGTACCCTTAGCACCCCATTTTATTCCTGCCAAAATTTTTAGCTTTATCCAACGCGCATCTCTGAGGTACTTTCGTGAACGAGAAGTCCAAGCAACCTGAGGCGTCCAAGGGCATTCCTGCAAAGGAGACCTCTGCAAAAGAATCTGCAACTGAAATTCGCTATGTCAATTTATATGAGAGCGAAGAGAAAGTTTATACCCGTCGCATAACCGGTTTTTTTCAGCGTTTACGTCGTTTCACCAGTGCGCCTCTAATGCTGGGCTTTCTTTTGATGCCCTGGCTGGTAATTGATGGCCGCCCCGCGATGTTATTTGATTTGCCTGCGCGCCAATTCAATATTTTATGGATGACATTTTCGCCTCAAGACGGTGTTTATCTCGCGTGGTTATTAATTATCGCCGCGTTCTTATTATTCACTGTAACGGTGATGGTGGGGCGAGTGTGGTGTGGCTTTACGTGTCCGCAAACTGTGTGGACTCAAATGTACATGTGGGCAGAATTTTTATGCGAAGGCGACCGCAATAAACGCATTAAGCTCGACTCGCAAAAATGGAGTATGGAAAAGTTTTTGCGCAAAGCGGCCAAGCACGCAATCTGGATTGCCATAGCGCTAGTGACGGCCATAACTTTCGTTGGCTATTTCACACCCATTCGCGAATTAGCGATTAATTTTTTCACCTTTCAAGTAGATCTTACGGCTGCCTTTTGGGTGTTATTTTTTACTGGCGCCACCTACGGCAACGCGGGATTCATGCGCGAGCAGGTGTGCAAGTACATGTGTCCCTACGCACGCTTCCAATCTGTGATGTACGATCACGATACTCTTGCTGTCTGGTACAACAAAGAGCGCGGTGAAAAACGCGGCCCGCGTAAAATTGGCGAAGATTATAAAGCGCAAGGTTTGGGCGATTGCATAGATTGTTCGTGGTGCGTGCAAGTTTGCCCGGTGAATATTGATATTCGTGAGGGCTTGCAAGCAGAGTGTATTGACTGCGGTTTGTGTATCGACGCCTGCGACAGCGTGATGGAAAAAATGAATTATCCTTTGGGGCTTATCAGCTTCACCACAGAGGACGCGGTTGCGAAAAAGAAAGTCAACATCATGCGTCCGCGTGTGCTGGGTTATGCCGCTGTTTTGCTGGTAATGGTGGGCTTCTTTGTCTATTCGCTTGCGACTCGTATGCCATTGCTGGTTGAAGTTATGCGCGACCGTGGTACGCAAATGTATAGGGTAAATGAAGATAAAGTTTTGAATGTATATACGTTAAAAATTGAAAATCTTGATCGCAAAACCCATGTTTATGATGTAAGTGTTCATGGTGATTTTAATTACGAAATTCAGGGTTATAAAGCACCGCCGATTCTCGAAGGCGAAATATTGACGGTGCCGGTTCGTGTTGCGGTAAAGCGTAGCGAATTAAAAGGCGAAAAAAATACGGTTAGCTTTAAAGTTGTTGCGCGTGAGAATCCTGAAATAGTAATTTCCCACAACACAACTTTTATCGGCCCATCTAAATAGCGGAGCGGTAGTTATGACGACTGAAACAGACGAAAAAATTCTACCTTGGTACCGCCAGTTCTGGTTTTGGTTTGTATTTGGGCCGTTGATTTTTATTATTATTCTGTGTTTTTTTACAGTATTTATTGCATTTAATTATTCTGACGATGTCGTGACAGATAATTATTACAAATCTGGCGTCATGATTAATCAAACGTTCAAACAGGACGAAAAAGCTGCAAGTTTGAATTTGGTGGCCGATATCAAATTTGATCAGGCAACGGGAGAAGTGTTTGTGGATTTAAAAGGCAACCACGAATTTCCCAGAAATTTATTATTGTTTCTAGATAATCCGGTTAAGTCAAAAAAAGACCAGAGTGTTTTATTAACTGCTATGTCGGCCAGTAAATATCGCGGTGAATTAGCGTCGCCGGTTGAGTATTCCTGGTATCTCGCGCTGGTACCCGAAACAGATGTTAGCAAGCGCAAAGACGCTGAATGGTTACTAACCGGTGAAATTAACCTGGCAAAAACGGTGGAAACAACGTTGCAACCGCGTGCAAACAACACCTCAGCTAAATAACCGTTACATCTGAAGGTGGATGTTAAATCCATGTCGCCAGCAAACCAAAATAGCGCCCGCAGTGATTCTGGTACTAGTTGTTATCACTGCGGGTTGCCGGTTCCTCCGAATACTGATTTCTCAGTAATAATTGATCATAAAAAACAATCCATGTGTTGTCCCGGTTGCCAAGCTGTTGCTATGGCAATTGTGGATGGCGGCTTAGAAAATTTTTACTCCTACCGCACGCAAACAAATCAACCTGGCGATTTACCTCCTGCAAAAACCAATTGGGGTATTTATGATCTGCCAGAAGTACAAAGCGAATTCGTCACCGATTACGACGAAGATTTTCGACAGGCAAATCTTTTGCTGGAAGGTATTTCATGCGCAGCTTGTAGTTGGCTGATTGAAACACACCTAAAAAAGAATCCCGCCGTAAAAACCCTAAGTGTCAATGTGAGCACGCACCGCTGCACGCTCGTATGGTCACCGACCGCAGCGCCGCTTAGTGAATTATTTAAGTCTCTCGCCGAGATAGGTTATAAACCGCGTCCGGCGACGGATGATCAACAGCAAGAATTTTTTAAAAAAGAAAATCGTATCGCATTGTTTCGTTTAGGTGTGGCGGGCTTCGGCATGATGCAAGCCATGATGGTAGCGGTGGGCATTTATTTTGGCGCAACCGGAACCTGGCTAGAGTTTTTGCGGTGGCTCAGTATGTTGGTAGCAACGCCGGTAGTATTCTTTTCTGCGTCACCGTTTTTTAAATCCGCATGGCGCAGCATTAAAAGTAAACACTTGATCATGGATGTTCCCGTTGCACTCGCTATAGGACTGGCCTACCTTGCCAGTGCGTGGGCAACACTAACCAATAGCGGTGAAGTTTATTTTGAATCGGTTTCCATGTTTGCATTTTTCTTATTGTTGGGTCGCTACGTTGAGCAGAGAGCTCGACATCGCAATCGGTTGGCGTTTGGAAATCTTGCGCAGTTAATGCCACTAACGGCCTGCTGCATTACCCAGCAAGTTAATAAAGAGACCGGTGCAGAAACGGGCGAAGAAACGACTAAAAATATTCCCCTTAAAATGCTTGCTGTAAATGATCTGGTGTTAGTGAAAGCTGGCGATACGTTTCCGTGTGACGGTACGGTGGAAACCGGTGAGAGCGAAGCGATTGAATCGCTACTGACCGGCGAGTCAATTCCCGTTGCAAAAAAAATGGGCGATCAGGTTATCGCCGGAACACTAAATGGCCAGAGTCCGCTACGTATTCGGGTTGATGCGGTAGGTAATGCAACCAGACTTTCAGGAATTGAACGTTTAGCGGTGCAAGCAACAGAGGAGAAGCCGAAGCAAGTCGAAATGGCTGACAATATTGCGCGATTTTTTATAGCGCGCTTATTAATAATTTGCGCATGTGTATTTGTGTTCTGGTGGTTTAAGGATCCGAGCCGCGCGTTATGGATAACCCTTTCAGTTTTAGTAGTAACTTGTCCTTGTGCTTTAGCGCTGGCGATGCCGGCTGCTTTATCTGCAGCAACCGCAAACTTGCGTCAGCGTGGCTTTTTGGTGGCGCGTGGACATGTTATCGAAACTCTTACGCAAATCAATCGCGTAATTTTTGATAAGACAGGTACGCTAACTCTAGGTCGCTTTTGCGTTTCGGATGTGCATTTACTTGGCAAACATACGCGTGAGGATGTCTTAGCAATCGCAGCGGCCTTGGAAGTGGATTCAAATCACCCCATTGCAAAGGTTTTTTCAATCTGGCGGAACAATATTCGTGCGACTCATATTAAGCAAACGACGGCTTGCGGAGTGGAAGGAAAAATTGGCGATGACTTTTATCGTATAGGCACCCCCGCGTTTGCTACGAAAATTATTAGCGGCCAAAATAATTTTTCATTACCTGATCAAAATAAATTGTGGCTCTTGCTTACCAGTTCCAATGGGCCGCTCGCATGGTTTGGTTTGGAGGACGAGATACGAATTGATGCGCAATCTGCTATTACCGATTTGCAACAAATGGGTATAGATGTTGAATTGCTGAGTGGAGATCAATCTGGTGCGGTGGCCAAACTTGCGCAAGACCTGGGCATAAAAGATTTTATGGCTGGCGCAAAACCCGAAGACAAATTGCACCGTTTGCAGGATCTTCAGAAACGCGGTGAAAAAGTATTAATGGTGGGTGATGGTATCAATGATGTTCCTGTGCTTGCAGGAGCAGATGTATCGGTCGCCATGGCCGCAGCCTCAGATCTGGCGCAGACTCGCGCTGATACTGTGCTCCTTAGCAATCAACTCTCCTTGCTGCCTAACGCCATTGTCATTGCCAAGCGTACACGCAACATAATTAAACAAAATCTATTCTTTTCGCTCACGTATAATATTATCGCGTTACCGCTTGCAGCAACGGGGCACGTGCCGCCATGGGCCGCCGCTATTGGTATGACCATGAGTTCATTGATCGTAGTGATGAACGCATTGCGATTGAATAAGTAATTAAATGAATTTTACGAGAGTCCTAAAATGGAAAGTCTCTACTTTCTAGTGCCTTGTGCTCTAATTTTTATCGCCATAGCGGTGAAGGTATTATTTTGGGCAATCAATAATGGTCAGTACGATAATCTCGATACTGAGGCACATAGAATTTTATTTGATGAAGAAAAACAAAAATCATCTCCTAAATCGCGATCAGTTTCCCAATCTGGGCAGGAGTTCGATCAAGGCTCTCGCGACGAGAACAACGATTAGACGCCAAATAATAACGAGCATGTTTGATGATCGATCCCGCCGTATTAATATCCTCAGTATTTTTCCCGCTATTTATTATGGGTTTAGTCAGTAGCGCACATTGCATAGGAATGTGTGGTGGCATCATGGGCGCCCTTACCATGGCGATCCCGCAAAATGCCAAAGCGTCGCGCAGTCTGATTTTAGTCGCCTATAACCTCGGGCGTATCTGCAGTTATACAGTCATGGGTGCGCTTGCAGGGCTATTCGCTGAACAGTTTGCAGCATTGGGTGGCGGACCGATATTACGAATTTTAGCAGGAACACTATTAGTTGCGATGGGTTTATACCTGGCAGATTGGTGGCGTGGTTTAACCAAATTGGAAGTGCTTGGGCGTTATCTTTGGGCATACATTCAGCCTGTTGGCAAAAGATTGATGCCGGTCAATACACCTGCGAAAGCTTTGCTCTTGGGCGGGATTTGGGGTTGGCTACCCTGTGGCTTAGTGTATTCGGCCCTAGCCCTTGCAATGACTCAACCGGCACCAAGTTTGGCGGCTGGCGCTATGCTGGCGTTTGGGTTGGGGACGCTGCCGGCTGTCTTGGCAGCTGGGGTTGCCGCTCAGCAGCTAACACGTATTTTGCAACAACCTAAACTACGTGCAGGGCTCGCGCTTATCATTATTGCGTTCGGCGTGTGGACCATTTGGGGTAGTTTGGGGCATGCACACGGCCATCATCAACATAGTGACTTGAGCGTGCCTGCTACAGCGGACCACTCTAAGATGGATCACTCTGAGACGGATCATTCTAAGATGGATCATACCAATATGAACCACTCAGGCGCCGAGCATTCTGAAATGAACCGTTCTGAAGCGGGTCATTTAGAGATGGATCGTTCAGGAGAGAATCACACGACACACGATCATCTACAAATGCATCCTCCTGAGGCATCCGAGCGCCAGCGTACAGATCGAGAAGGAGGCGCAGCGGAAGATATGAAAACGGCTCCCGGTTCTACTGCATCAAGCGAAGCGACAGATTGATGCTAAACGGGGAGCGAGGAAGCACTTTCATTAGTCCACCATCTTAGATGTGTGGCGCATCAATGTGCATTTAGATCTACTGCAATCGCAGACTGATTAAAAAACTCATCTAGGGATTCTATGTTGCTACTTTCGTTTCAACATTTTTTGTCAAAACTTCCATTCACAGCCCTACCATTAGCTGTAACGCGCTTACTCCTGATTGCGGGTGTGATTGTTTCAACGGAAAAAATTCATGCTCAAGAGGCATATAGTATTCAGCCAGCAGTGGTAACGGCGGAATGTACAACCTATACGTTTAATCCGCACGACTTCGAAGATAAAAAAGAAACCCGTGACGATAGATCTCCGTTTGAAGCGCTGCAAGGCAAAACCATTCGCAATATTCGTATTCAACAAATTAATGTCTTCGACGAAAACGATCCTGATGAAAATAATCGTATCTATCGCACGCTAAACAAACTTCACATAACAACTCGCGAAAAAGTTATCGAGTCGCAATTATTATTCAAATCCGGAGACAAGATTAGTTACAAAAATGTGGAGGAAACTGCCCGTAATTTACGTACGCGAAAATATTTAACCAACGCGCATGTCTTCCCTGAAAAAGTTTGCGGCGACGATGTGGATGTTGTAGTCATAACACAAGACGCCTGGGTGCTTGAACCACAAGTTAGTTTTAGCCGCCAGTCAAGTGATAATGAGTCCGGTTTTGCCATCAGCGACGGCAATGTTTTCGGTACAGGTAATTCTTTTAAAATTGGTTACGAGGAAAATAAATTACGCGAAACCATTAGTTACGATTTTAGTAACCCTTACTTTTTAAACAAGCAAATTGCTGTGCATGCTTTGTATCAGGATAACACTGATGGCAGAAGCACACTTTTAACAGTAGAGCGTCCTTTTTATTCTCTGGACACACGCAGGGCGGCAGGATTGCAGTACTCGGACTTATCCCAAACTGAAGAAATTCGTTCGCACGATGACGTCATCAATTCATTCCGTCATAGAGCCATAGACAACGAACTCTATTACGGTTTGGCAACAGACATTAATCCAAACTTCACCCAGCGTTGGGTAGCCGGTGTTACGCACGAAGAAGATAGATTTTATACGGATGAAGATACTTTGCAGCCTATTCCTGAGCGAGACAAAGCAGTTTATCCGTGGATTGAATATCAATATTTACAAAACCAATACGGAGTATTTAAAAACCTAAATCAGATTCAACGCCCTGAAGATGTTTCCACCGGGCAAACGGTAAAGGCGCGCATAGGTTACGCAGGCACTGCGTTTGGGAATCCAGACGATGTGTTGCGTTACAAAGTTACTTACGGAAATATTATTGAAAAGGGTGAACAGCATATTTTTGAAGTCGAGGCTATTCTGGATGGTCGCCAACATCTAGGTATCGATAGTCTTGACCCCAATTTACTGACTTCTAACGTGGCTTATCATTACCTTATTAACGATAAAAATCGATGGTACGTTCGTGCAGAGTTTGGTGTAGGTGAACATTTGCCTCAATACAAAGAACTAACAGTCGGTGACATCACTGGGTTGCGCGGTTATCCAACTGATTATTTACGTGGTCGAAAAAAATATGTCGTGTCCGTCGAGCGGCGTTATTTCTCTGATATACATTTTCTCAATCTTGTGCGTGTAGGGGGCGTGGTATTTGTTGATGCTGGTAAGGCCTGGGGGTTGCCAACAGAAGTTAATTCGCCGCTTTTATCTAACGTAGGTTTAGGTTTGCGATTAACCTCTACCAAAGTTCGCATAGGAAATATCGTTCATATTGATGTGGCTATGCCCATTAATCCTGAAGACAACATTAGTAAATACCAACTAATTTTTGGTGCCTATCAAAAGTTTTAAATTTAATGGAGACGTTTGTTAATGCGCTTGTTGCATACTATGTTGCGGGTTGGAAATTTAGATAAGTCTATTATTTTTTATACGCAAGTTTTAGGAATGACTCTACTGCGAAAACAGGATTACCCGGAAGGAAAATTTACGCTTGCCTTTGTAGGCTACGGACCTGAAACAACGCATTCGGTATTGGAGTTAACCTATAATTATGGTGTGGATGCTTATGAGCTGGGCAAAGGTTATGGTCATATCGCTCTAGGTTGTGAGGATGTGTACGCAACTTGCGATAAAATTCGTGCCGCAGGCGGAAAAATTGTTCGGGAGCCTGGGCCGATGTTGCATGGAACTACCATCCTTGCATTTGTGGAAGATCCTGACGGCTACAAAATTGAATTGCTTGGCATCAAATAAATTAATATCCAGGTGACAACATGATGAAACTTATTGGAATGCTGGACTCGCCTTACGTTCGCAGGACTGCAATATCACTCAAATACATGGGTATTTCTTTTGAGCACAAACCGCTCTCCGTGTTCAGCAATTTTTCGGAATTTCAATCGATTAACCCTGTGGTCAAAGCTCCGACGTTGGTTTTTGAAAGCGGTGAGGTATTGATGGATTCTACGATTATTCTTCATTATGCAGAGTCAGCTGTTCCAGCATCGCGTCGGCTCATGCCGCATTTAGGTGAGGAATTTAGAGTTGCCCTGCAAATTGTTGGTTTAGCACTAGCTTCGGCTGAAAAAGCTGTGCAATTGGTTTACGAAAAAAATTTACGTCCTGAAGAGAAACAACATCAGCCCTGGATTGATCGTGTTAGCTTGCAACTAAAAGCAGCATGCAATGCGTTGGAAGAAAAACTTCACGCCAGTGATTTTGAAATTCAACCTGCCGCACTTACACAGCCATTTATAACATCCGCTGTTGTATGGCAGTTTATTCAAAGCATGCTGGCTGATCTTATCCCTGCTAATGAATTCCCACGTTTGCAAATGTTGTCTGATTACGCGGAAACTCTACCGGAATTTCTGGCGTTTCCACCCGATGGACCGGGAGTCGTAGCGCCCAATTCTAACGCTACTTAAAAATTTTTTATTAAGGGGTTATCTTTACCTTTTAAGTCCACCTTAATCTCCCCTCAGGCTTTTCCATGAGTAAAAATTTACTTTCCGAACTTTTATTTGATAATCGTTTCGTTCGCGAGCTTCCAGCTGACCCTGTTGAAGAAAATTATCGCCGACAAGTTGCAGGATCATGTTATTCATTTGTGACGCCAACTCACGTGCGTGCTCCCAAACTTGTATGTGCCGTTAAAGAGGTTGCAGATTTAATTGACTTGCAGCAGAGCGAAATAAATTCGCAGGATTTTGTGGATGTTTTTTCCGGCAACAAATTACTTGGCGGCATGCAACCATTCGCGATGTGTTACGGCGGCCACCAATTCGGAAATTGGGCAGGGCAATTAGGTGATGGGCGAGCAATTAATTTAGGTGAAGTAAAAAACTCGAAAGGCGCGCATTGGACTTTGCAGCTTAAAGGCGCAGGCCCTACGCCTTACTCGCGAACCGCTGATGGTCTCGCTGTGTTACGTTCTTCTGTTCGTGAGTTTCTATGTAGCGAAGCCATGCATCACTTGGGAGTTCCAACAACGCGTGCTTTGAGTTTAGTTGTTACCGGTGAACAGGTGCGACGCGACATGTTTTACGATGGCAATCCCGAGCTTGAGCCAGGTGCCATAGTCTGTCGTGTAGCGCAAAGTTTTACACGCTTTGGCAATTTTGAAATTTTTGCTGCACGTAATGATCTTGAATCTCTTAAAACTCTTGCAGATTTTACAATCCGTGCAGATTTCGCGCATTTGTGTGAAGGTAAATCAGAGCTACCCTCAGAAACATATGTTCAATGGTTCCACGAAGTGTGTCGCCGCACTGCGCTTATGATTGCGCACTGGATGCGTGTTGGCTTTGTGCACGGAGTAATGAATACAGACAATATGTCTATATTAGGTTTAACGATTGATTACGGACCTTACGGATGGCTCGAAGGTTACGATCCCGATTGGACTCCCAATACGACGGATGCGCAAGGCCGCCGTTACAGATATATCAATCAACCGCAAGTGGCTTTGTGGAATCTAGCGCAATTAGCAAATGCAATTTATCCCTTGATTAATGACGTGGCGCCTTTGCAAGAAGGTTTGAATGTTTTTCGCACTGTGCATTCTGCGCAATGGAAAAATGATATGGCCAATAAATTGGGATTACATGAATTCGCTGAGGATGATGTTGTTTTTTTGGATGAATTGCATAAAGTTTTTGAGTTAATTGAAACCGATATGACAGTTTTTTACCGCAAGCTCGCAGATATAGATGTACAAAATCGAGAGTACACAGATATAGAGTTGTTGAATTTAATCGAATTCGCCTTTTACACTAGGCCTTCAGTGGATGCTGAAAAAGCCATGGTAAATTGGCTGCGTTCCTACGTTGAACGCCTGCAAGGTGATTTTATTTTACACGGTGAAACTTTTTCGCAACGCCAAACGCGTATGAACGCGACTAATCCAAAATATGTATTAAGAAATTATATGGCTCAACAAGCTATTGATAAGGCGACTACCGGGGACTATTCGGAAGTTGAAAGGCTCCTGGAATTGTTGCGTCACCCATATGATGAACAACCCGAACATCAGCAGTACTTTGCCAAACGGCCTGAGTGGGCAAGAACCAAAGCGGGTTGTTCCATGTTGTCGTGCAGCTCCTGACCGATTTATATCGCTTTAATTCAAAATTACAGCGAAAATAACCTGAAGATCAGATTCACATGGGGCTTTAGATGATTGGAACAATTATTGGGTTCATCACAGGTTTTTTCCTGACTCACAAGTTATTTGGTGCGCTATTCGGTGCTTTCCTGGGTTATTTTTTTTACGATCGCAACCAAAAATCGGGAGCGCGAATTAGCGGTGAGGAATTGCAACAAGCGCAGTCCTTGTTTTTTAAAACCGTATTTAACCTGTTAGGTCATATTGCCAAAGCTGATGGTCACATTAGCGAAATGGAAGTCAAACTCACCGAAGCCTATATGGATAAAATGGGCCTGACACCGGAACACAAACGTGAAGCCATACGTTTGTTCAAAGAGGGCGCAAGTGCCGACTTTAATTTGCAGGATGCCCTGACCACTTATCGCACTCTAGGTGAGCGCAGCCCCAATCTTAGCCAGATGTTATTGGTGTATTTGATTAACTTGGCGATGGTTGACGGTGGGTTAGATGCGAAAGAAACTGAAATTCTGCAGCAGGTTGCAGCGGGCATAGGTTTTTCACGCGTTGCGTTTGAACAGCTGTTACGCATGGTGGGAGCACAAAATTCTTTCGGCGGTGGCCGCCAGACCAGTAAAAATGATTTGGCTCTCGCGTATGAGGCGTTGGGTGTTTCGCCGCAAACTAGCGATGCCGATATAAAAAAGGCATATCGCAAATTAATGAGCCAATATCATCCCGATAAATTAATGGGGCAGGGATTACCGGAAGATATGATTAAGGCCGCCACTGAGCGTTCTCAAGAAATTCAAGCCGCTTACGATCTCATCACCAAATCTCGCGCAGGATAGATGCGGCTCGATCGTTTTATTGAAAGTCGTTTGGCTTATTCTGCGCAAACGGTACGTAGTTTATTCGCGCGACGCCTGGTGCGATTAAATGGCGAAACGGTTGTGGATGGGCGAGGCAGCATAAGTGAATTCTGTCGCGTGGAAGTTGAAGACAATTTATTACAAGCACGACAACCTGTTTACCTAATGCTTCATAAACCCAGAGGTTGTGTAAGCGCTACCTGCGATGCGAAAAATAAAACTGTATTAGATTTTATAAATCTTCCTGAAAAAGATCAGTTGCATTTGGCGGGCCGTTTGGATTTTAATACGACGGGTTTGCTACTCCTTACAAACGATGGCCGCTGGTCACGCAAGCTAACTTTACCGCAACAAAAGATTCCCAAACGTTATTGGGTGCAAACGCAAGACATAATTACCGATGATTATGTAAAGAAGTTCTCGGAAGGATTTTATTTTCGCTTTGAAAATATCACAACCCAACCTGCTGAATTAGAAATAATCTCGCCAACCACAGCGCACCTGACAATCTATGAAGGTCGCTACCACCAAATCAAACGTATGTTTGGCTTCTATAATAATGAAGTGATTAACTTGCATCGTTTAAGTATGGGCGGGATTGTTTTAGATGAAAAACTCAATGCAGGCGAGTTCAGAATATTAACCGCAACGGAAGTCGCGGCGATTTAATTATTTTCTTTTTGATCTTTTCCCGGAGCGCGATTTTATTTTTGGTGAGTTTTCAGCTGCAGTTATAGGTGCATGATTATTTTTTAGTGCACGAGCCATAGCGAATGTCGAAAGCCCCCAAATAACAATCAAAGCAACTAAAAGTAGCGTCGCGATAAATGCAAAAATATCCGGCGCTTTCATTAAAGTTGTCATCAACGAATCTTCATAGTAAAAAAACCATTGATGACCTTCGGGAAATACTTTGGTGTGAAACCAGTAAAAAACGTTTGTGGCGCCAATTGCTAAAATAGTACTGGTGATAATAAAAATTCCACCACAAAAACCCAGCATAATATTCCGTGCACGCGGGAATATTAGTCGTTGGCGATAGGCAATCAGGAAAAAAATTATCCAAATAACTGCGCCTAGACTTCCAGCGATATAAAACTTATTGATTAGATGGCTTACATCTTGTAAATGAATAATCTCCGCTGAATGCATGAGAGGCTGTTGAATATTGTTAGGCAAATTAAAGCTGATTTCCGCAAGACCTTTTCCGTCGTGTTGGACAGCATCAGTTATCTGTGCAAATAAATTCCAATGATCGGCGGGCTGAGTAAATTCGAAGCCGTGGATGTGACGATTGAGCGGTGCGAATTCCGCGATATGTTTATCCAAATCCAATAATTTATAACCGGTGGGATAGGCAAAATTTATTTGTGCGAGTAAATGCCAGGCAAGCAGGCTGGTGGCGAGCAACTGGCCAGTAAAAACAAATGGCCAAATTAAATAATTCGGTAGGCGCATAACATTTTTCACATTCATCAATATATTGGTGAGCGCAGCCTAGCTATGTCAGCCGGCTTGCACAAGAGGCTGAAGGTTAACGCTCCTTAGTTTGGCTTAACTTGCGCAAGGCCGAAAATCCTGTGAGAATCGCCAGCTTATAAAATGTATGATTTATCATTCAATTTTTCACTATAAGAAAATTACAGCGGGGTATTCATGTTTCAAGCATTCAATCTACCTAAATGGCTCGTTTTATTATTAATGTATTTTATATTTGCGAATGTCGCGCATGCTGAGACTACCTCAAGCCAAAGCCGCGAGCGATTGTCACTGGATCGCGGCTGGCTATTCCACTTAGGTGATATTCCCGCTCCTGAGATTAAAGGCCACGGTGCCTCTTACGGTAATGCGAAAGCGGGCAATGCACCGGGTGCAGCCGCAACAGAATATGATGATTCCGACTGGCGAAAGCTCGATCTCCCTCATGATTGGGCTGTTGAGGGGCCGTTCGATCCAAACGCAAATATTTCGCAGGGTTATCGTCCACGAGGCGCATCATGGTATCGCCGTTATTTGCGGGTAGAAGAAGCTGATCGTGGTCGTCATTTTGAATTGCAATTCGATGCTATAGCAACGCACTCAACGATCTGGGTGAATGGCAATGTGGTTAACCGCAACTGGTCTGGGTACAACGCGAGTTACGTCGACATTACTCCCTACTTACGCTATGGCGATACCATGAACACTATCGCGATTCGTGCGGATGCAAATCCCATGGAAGGTTGGTGGTACGAAGGAGCTGGCATTTATCGTCATGCCTGGTTAGTTAAACGCAGTCCCGTACATATTATTACTGATGGAGTACATGCAACTCCGCGCCCACCATTGGATAAAACATTAAATGGCGGCTGGCAAATTCCAGTTGAAGTAATTCTCGACAACAGCGGTAAGCAGGCAGCGGAGGTGAGCGTTGATGTCACAGTGTTTGACCCGCAAGGGAAGCAAGCCGCGCAGCAATCGCAATCTATTAAGGTGCCTGTGCTCACGCAGACTACCGCTCAAATTCCGATAACAATAAATTCCCCCGCGCTATGGTCGATTGAACAAACAAATCTTTATCGCGTGACGGTTCAGGTTATTCAGGGCAATAAAACGGTCGATGAAAATTCTTTAAGCACCGGCTTTCGTACGATTCGATTCGATGCACAGCAAGGTTTTTTCCTGAACGACAAGCACGTGAAATTACAAGGTGTTTGTATTCATCAAGATCATGCGGGTGTGGGCGTAGCTGTGCCAGATTCAATCTGGGAATTTCGTTTGCGTCGTTTGAAAGAACTCGGTGTGAATGCCATTCGCTTCTCACACAATGCACCTGCGGCAGAAGTCTTGGATATGGTTGATCGTATGGGATTTGTGGTGATGGATGAAAACCGCAATTTTAATCCGTCGCCAGATTACATGAAGCAATTGGAATGGATGGTACGGCGTGATCGTCATCATCCCGGAATTATTTTGTGGTCCGTATTTAATGAAGAACCGGTGCAAGGTACTGAAGTGGGCCATGAAATGGTTCGTCGTATGGTCGCTGTTGTAAAAAATCTGGATGACACTCGCCCGGTTACTGCAGCAATGAATAGTGGATTTTTCAGCGACTTAAACGTATCCCACGCAGTAGACGTGGTAGGTGCAAATTACCAAGTGCAAGACTACGATCGCTTCCATAAAGCTCGGCCTGACTTACCATTTACAAGTTCGGAAGATACGTCGGCTTTTATGACGCGGGGCGAATACAAAACTGACAAAAATAAAAATCTTATTGCGAGTTATGACGAAGATTTCGCGCAGTGGGGTAATAGTCATCGCGATGCTTGGGAAGCAATTGATACGCGTCCCTATGTTGCAGGTGGTTTTGTTTGGACAGGTTTTGATTACCGCGGCGAACCAACACCGAACGAATGGCCATCGGTCAGTTCAGTATTTGGCATTATGGATCTCAACGGATTTCCGAAAGATGCGTATTACATGCACCAGGTTCAGTGGATAAAAGATCGTCCGTTGGTTTACGTTGCGCCGCATTGGAATTGGGCTGGCAGTGAAGGAAAAGAAATTCGCGTTATGGTGATGGCGAATGTCGAGCGCGTAAAAATTTTACTTAATGGCCGTGATTTAGGCGAACAAAAAGTTGATAGGTATCGCATGAATTTTTTCAAGGTTGCTTATGAGCCCGGCAAGCTGGAAGCGATTGGATTCAATAGTGATAAAGAGGTTACTCGCGCGACAGTCGAAACCACTGGCAAAGCCGTTGCATTGGAATTAATTCCAGATCGCAAATTTATATCAGGCGATGGCCGCGATGCAATGCCAATTACCGTTCGCGCACTCGATGCAAAAGGTCGTGCTGTGCCTATCGATAATTCAGAAGTTACGTTTGACATTAACGGCGCCGGAAAGTCTATCGGCCATGGCAATGGCGACCCTAATTC
Organism: Gammaproteobacteria bacterium; assembly: GCA_004173475.1. Lineage (GTDB taxonomy): Bacteria > Pseudomonadota > Gammaproteobacteria > Pseudomonadales > Cellvibrionaceae > Cellvibrio. Next base: position 144,819 of record SEBU01000005.1, on the reverse strand, counting down.
TCATGAAGATGAAAAAGGAAAAACACGAAAACTTTTCAACGGACTTGCGCAACTCATCGTGCAATCAAATTACCCTGAAGAACGTGGGACCAGTAAAGGCAATATAAAAATTACAGCAAGTGCAGCGGGTCTAAAAGCTGCGAAGCTAAATATTCCCGTTAAAACTGTTTCAGCTATTCCGTTCGTGGCCGAATATGCAGCTCCCCACAGCTACATCACTGATTGGCGCATATCGCCCGCTAATGCAGAACGTCCGAATCCGCTGCAAGTTCTCGCTGATAACGATATGAATACCTGGGGCTGGGGCCAGCCACCAATGTTGAATGTTCCTGCTGGTATTAAAGATGGAAAGTATCGTCTGTACCGCACTAAGTTTACGCCACGAAAAAACCTTGCAGACGGAACAGGCCGCATTCATTTCTACAGCATCAGCGGTAAAGCCGAGATTTGGTTAAACGGTATGTTGATTGCGAAAAAAAATTCCTACGCGCGGGGTGAGTTAAATCTAGAAATTCCCGCTGGTGAAGGCGCACGTCAATTAAATGTTATTGTCGAAGGGGAGGGAGATAAAAAGGCGGGAATAGATGGCAGTGTAGTGATTGAACCCGCCAAAAACTAATCAGTGAAATATTGTTTAAATAAAAGCGAATTATCAAAAATGATTCGCCTTTATTTTGCCAGATAGTTGATTGTGAGTGACAATTATTAGTTCCACATTAATAATGGGATTTCAAATCCATTGAATCTTGGAAGATTATGAATCAACCCGAAACTCATTTAAGTTGGTTGCAAAAAATTCGGAAAGAATTCAGATCTCTATTTGTATTGAATAAACCCAACCGTCCCTGGCATGTGGCTTTAGTTGCCACAATTGGTATGGCGATTCCCGCTTTGGTTGGGGTTTATGTTGGGCATATGGCTAATGCAATTTTGGCGTGTGTCGGCACCATGGTAATTCTTTATATTCCTCGTACGAGTATCGCCCATCGCATGGTGACGCTCGCGGTGTGTTCGTTTGGTATCGTGGCCTGCTTTACGCTCGGGCTGGGTGCAGGTTTCAGTGTTTATACATCAGCCGTTACCTTGACCTTTACCGCAATATTGGTAGATGCAATTTGTCGTTATTATTCTATTCCTCCGCCAGGCAATTTCTTTTTTATTTTCCTTGCTGCGCTCGGTTGCACGCTTCCATTTGTACCCGAATTAATTCCAATGCGTATTGGTTTGGTTGCTTTGGGTTGTATGTTGTCTTGCCTGCTGGCTTTTTTCTACAGCTTAATGGTTACTTTGCCCGCACTAAATACTGCGGCCGCCGTTGAGAAAAATATTACACACTTATTGTTGCATTCAGTGGTCTTCGGTTTGTTTGTCGGCGGCTCTTATTTGTTAGCTGAAAAAATTGGTTTGCAAAAACCCTATTGGGTGCCTATTTCCTGTGCCGCAATTATGCAAGGTGCAACTTTTAAATTGATATGGCAACGAAAAATTCATCGGGTTGCGGGTACGGTTTTGGGAATGGGTTTGGCATGGTTTATTTTTAAATTGCCACTACAGGGCTGGACATTCGCGCTAGCAATTATTTTGCTATTTTTTATTGTTGAAGTATTGGTCGCGCATCATTATGGTTTGGCGGTGATTTTTATAACGCCGCTAACCTTATTGTTCGCTGAAGGCTCAGCATCGCGAGTATTAAATGAATCTTTGGTTGTTACACGTTTAGGTGATATTGCAATAGGTAGTTTGCTGGGCTTTATTGGCGGTTGGGTGATGCATCATCCCAAGCTGCTTTTACATCTTGAGAAAAAAATATCTAAACATAATTCTCCAAGCCTCTAACTCTAGGCCGCTAGACTAATTGAAGAAGAGCGGCCAAGCCACTCCTGAACCTTGCGATTCATTTCATGCTTGGCTGCTTTCCGTTTTGCTTTTTCGGTTTTTTCATGCACACCACCTTTACTCATAATCGGGTGGAACGCATGTCCATTACGTCTTTCTTGTTTCTTAGGCATATAAACTCCTGTTTACATTTAACTGGCTAATAAAAACCATTGTGGATTGTTAGCCGCTTTTAGGCGGCGTTTAGCATATGAATCATTTGCAATAAATTGCGGCGCCTGATTGGTAGTTTCAAAGCAAAACTTCTCAGGCAAGTCTGTATACAAAGAACGAGGTGGAGCGCAGCCAAGTATTTTTTTCATCACTTTACCTGTGTCGAAAGTGTGATAATAAACTTTGCTGAATCCCAATTCTTGTTGCACAAACCACAGCGTTGCCGCCATCATGGCTTCTGACCATATTTTTCGTTGCGCATCGATCAATTGCTGGCACGAAGCCATCAACTTAATGCGATCTAATTTCGTTCGGCTCCAATAAATTCGTACTTCGCTTTTATCCTTTGCGTCTAATGCGCGTTTATAGGTGTATTCCAAGTCGCGGATAAGATCTGACTGAATTTCTTCAATTAGAATTTCTCCGGTGTTGAAATCCATATCTAACCTTGCCCATGCGAGTGTGGCTGAGCGCGTCCGACTTTTAGGGTGACACGAGGTTGTAAGCCGATTTAAATCACAACCTGAAACACTCCTAAACATTTTGTCCAACTGGTTGCTCAAATTTAACTGCAACACCAGGTTGGTGCCTGGGCGCGACGTTTGATTCCAGCTATAACGTTTTTTATGACCCCACTTTCCCAGCGTTAAAACATATTGCTCGGTTTGCATTGGCCAAAGCATCTCCAATTGAATAGATTCAAGCAGTCCGTTGCCCGAATTTTTTAAAGTGTCCTTTACTATGGGTTTATCCAATAATTTTTTCATCCTTGATTGTTTGATGCTGTAAATATCTTTGCGAACCGTATTTTCCAGATACTGTTGCAATAAATAAATCGCATACTGATCCTTGAAATAATGAAACAGCGTTCGCTCACTTGGAAGGCAAGCGATTATTTCCTCCACTTGTTGATCGTCCATAGGATTATCCTTTAATACACAAAACTTGTTTCAGTGTGTGAACCACTTCCACCAAGTCAGATTGATTTTCCATAACCTGTTCAATGTCTTTGTAGGCCGCCGGTATTTCATCAATCACAGCTTTATCCTTCCGACACTCAACTCCTTTTGTTTGGGCAATTAAATCTTCTTTGCTAAATGTATTCCGTGCTGCGGTACGGCTCATTTTTCTCCCGGCACCGTGCGAGCAAGAGCAAAAAGAATCCGCATTACCTTTGCCTCGCACAATAAAAGATTTTGCACCCATGCTTCCTGGAATTATTCCCAGCTCTCCATCGCGTGCGCTAATTGCACCTTTACGCGTGACCATAACGTCAGCGCCAAAATGATGTTCCCGGCTCACGTAATTGTGATGGCAATTTATTGCGTGACGATCCGCTTGAAACTTTGGAAGAAATGGTGCGATCGCCTGCAAAATCAAGCCCATCATTTCATCACGGTTTAAGCGTGCATATTCCTGCGCCCAATTTACCGCCGTTACGTAATCTGCAAAATTTTCACTACCTTCCGTAAAGTACGCCAAATCTTTATCGGGTAAATTGTGAATATGTTTGCCCATATCTTTTTTAGCTAACGCAATAAAATATTGTCCTATGGCGTTGCCAATTCCACGACTTCCTGAGTGAAGCATTATCCAAACGTCCTTACTTTCATCTACACAAATTTCGATGAAATGATTGCCGCTTCCGAGTGTCCCCATTTGTTTGGTCCAAATAGTATTTGGCTGTTTTAACATTTTCATAACGGTAGGGTGTTTTTCAAATAACCAGTCCACACCGGCCGTTAATTGTTTGCAGGCGCTTGAACGAATGCTTACCGTTTTATGCGCTTGTAACCCCACTGGAACCGCTCGCTCAATTGCGCTTCGCATGGCTGCAAGGTTATCCGGTAGTTGCGAAGATTTAATCGATAAACGAACTGCGCTCATTCCACAGCCAATATCCACACCGACAGCAGCAGGGATAACGGCATTCAATGTTGGAATGACCGAACCGACTGTCGCGCCTATTCCTAAATGTACGTCAGGCATTGCTGCAATATGCGAATGAATGATTGGTAGCTGTGCAATTTTCTTTAATTGCGTTAGCGCCTCATTTTCAATATCGCGGGTATAAATTTTTACCGGTTTAAAACCATTACCACTATTTTTGTTTAGTTCAATTTTTACAGGCATAGAAATCCCTTAAACGTTTTTTATAAAAACGATTTTTCTAATTTAAAACCTTCGAGTGGCTATTTCGAAATACAGAAAAGAAAAAGCCCCGATTAGTAACCTAATCAGGGCTTTTATATTGCGCCTGACTCGGAAGGTTTGTGTTATCACCTTCCAAGTCAAAGTACTCGAAAGGATTTAGCGGTTTGTATAATTCGCGTAGGTCATCGGTGAGTACTCCTAATAATGCATTAAACGTATGGTGACAAAGATTTGTCAGTGAAAAATCAGAACATTTTAGTGTTCTGGAAATTGTGCGCGATAATACGCTTAAAATTTCAGCTGTCAATAAAATTAACGGTGTATGAGACATTTTTTCAAATGAATAGCTTCGAATAACAATCGTACTTGTTCATATGTAAAAATAAATTCGTTTCTACATTAAGGCATTAAGTTGCACGTAAGTTCTACACATCTGTTAGAGTTGGCTGGCATTTTGAACGCGTAAAATTCAATGGAATGCAAATAGTTGTTTTGACGACGTTATCAGTAAACTGATATTTCATCTCAATAACATAATTTAAAAATGTAACGAAATATGTTTTATTTTCGTAGTTGCAATTCAACCAAATGTTAAAGGAGTTTTTGGATGACTTTCATAAATTTTTGTCGCTATTCGGTTAGCGCTTTTTTAATTGCCTTGTCTTCAATCAGTTTTGCTGCAAGTAGTTCAAGCATACCGAGTACGTTAATCAGTTTAATTCAAGCAGAAGCCTATACTGCCCAAGGTGGTACCACTCAAGAAGTCACGACTGACATTGGCGGTGGATTTAATGTTACTAACATTAGTAATAATGATTGGCTGTCTTACCTCGGTACCGTTGTGAATATCCCAACAAGCGGCGCCTATCAAATTACCTACAGAGTTGCGGGTAGCGGCAGTTTTAGATTCAAAGAATCAAAAGAAACTGGAGGAACAATTTATGATTCAGTTTCAATTCCCGCAACGGGCGGGGGTCAAAATTGGGTCAGCATTACTCGCACAATTAATCTAACGGCGGGTAACCATAATTTCGGTATAGTGGCCTCGATCGGCGGCTTCAATATCAACTGGTTTAAGATTGAAAAACCCTGGTATACAAATTCCAGCTCTTCGAAAAGCTCAATCAGTTCGTTTACTCCATCATCCAAACCAAAGTCGTCGCTAAGCTCACTCCCAAACAGCTCTTCATCACCTCAAAGGAGCAAATCGAGCACTTCATCTTTACGCTCATTGTCCTCGAATAGCTCCTTCTTAAGTCGTTCGAGTACCTCTTCGGCAACTTATTTAATGGGCGGTGCAATTCAGGGTAAGCCGCTTAATATCGCCACAGTAGTGAGCACTTTCGCTGGTAAGCCTTTAGGAGCAGACGGCGCGGGTGCAGCAGCAAGGTTAGAGGGTATTACCGCGATGGTCCGAGTCGGCACTAACCTATATGTCACTACTCAACTTGGTGTCCGCAAAATTGTCATAGCAACCGGTGAAGTGACCACTTTCGTTGGAGGAAACTACGGTAACTTTACTGAGCGCGGCCCTGTAGATGGGGTTGGGGCGGAAGCTCTTTTTCATGGACCCAAAGGAATAACTTCTGACGGCACGAGCTTGTATGTAACTGATACGAACACGATACGTAAGGTCGATATTGCGACCCGCACGGTAACTACTTTTGCGGGCAGTGGTGACGGTGCTGGTCTTGCGGATGGCGGTGGGCGTGGCGCGGATTTTTATGGCCTCAGTGGTATTACCATCGTTGGCAATACTTTATACGCTGCTGATACTTATAATCGCGCCATCCGAAAAATTGACATAGCCACTGGGCAAGTTACTACTTTCGTCCGGGACTTAAACAATCTGGAAGGGCCTCGAGGCATCACTACCGATGGCCAAAATCTCTATGTTACAGACGCCAGCTTTGGCAACATTCGTAAGATAGTTATCGCAACGGGAGCCATGACGACTATCGCAGGTGCAGTCAAATATGTTTCAGGTTCTGTTGATGGTGTGGGTGTGAACGCGCGTTTCAGCGGACCAACTGGCATTACCTATTATGATTCCAATCTCTACGTGACTGATTCGGGGAACAACACGATACGTAAAGTTGTTTTAGCCACGGGTGACGTTACCACAATTGCCGGAACCGCAGGTTTTAGCGGAGCTGAAGATAACTTAGGTAAAGCGGCACGTTTCTCCAAGCCGATTGGATTGACTATTAGCGACGGCGAAATCTATATAGCAGACTCTGATAATCAAACCATTCGTAAAATGACCTTATCTACCTCTCAGGTGAGCACATATTCTGGTAGGGCATCGGATGATGGAATCGGAAGCAATGCAGATTTCGATACGCCTTTTGGTGTGACTACGGATGGGAATCATCTCTATGTAGCTGACTCAGAGAGCCACCTCATTCGCAAAATTACTCTGAGTGACGGCGACGTAAGTACTATTGCCGGGAACCCTTATGCGAAAGGTCAGCCACGGGACTTTATTGGCAGTTCTGACGGAGTGGGTACAGCAGCAGAGTTCAATACGCCGCAAGGGATTACTACTGATGGCGAGAACTTATATGTAGCTGATTCGAGTAATTACACTATTCGTAAAATAGTTATCGCAACTGGCGCAGTTTCGACAATTGCTGGATTAGCGAAAACTTCAGGTTGTGTGGATGGAATAGGAGCTGGCGCAAGATTTGAGGATCCAATTGGAATCACCACCGACGGCAAAAATCTCTTTGTCGCAGATAGATCTTGCTACAACGTCCGAAAAATTGTCATTGCAACTGGCGCAGTTACAACGATCGCCGGATCTCTCGATGGATCATTTGTTTCCGGATTTTCCCCGTCAGCGATCACCACTGACAGTAAAAACGTTTATGTTGTAAATGGTGGAGTCGTTCGCAAAATTGTCATATCGACAGGAGCTATGACTGTCCTTACGCTTCGAGATAGTTCAGGCGCGAATGAATATTTTTATTATGCCAAAGGAATCACTACAGATGGCACTAATCTATATGTGACAGATGAAACCACGGTTCGGAAAGTTGTTATTGCAACGGGTGAAGTTACGAGGCTTGCTGGTATCCCACGTGTGTTCGGTAAGGCAGATGGTATCGGTACTGCAGCGACTTTTACTTTCCCTGCAGGTATAACCACAGACGGTTTTAGTTTGTTTGTGGCAGATAGTCTGTACGGAACAATTCGAAAAATTCAGTAACTTTATGTAAGTGTTCAAATTAGGCGCCCGCTTTATGCGGGCGTTTTTATAGGCGTAATATTTTAAATTTTATTTATGTCAGATCATCTTTAGTACTTTAGGGCGGTTCTGCTAAGAGCGCAGTAATACGTTGTTGCAATTCAACTCATTACAACCGTCAATAGGCACCACTCACCGCATCTAGCTAAACTATCCCATCCCCATTAATTCCAAAACGAGAAACCTATGCCGCTCGAACTCACACCTGCGCGCGAACGCGCATTGTTATTTACGCTTATGGCTTTGCAGTTTGTATCGATTGTGGATTTCATGATTATGATGCCGCTTTCTTCACAATTGATGGCGGTGTTCGACATACAGCCTGCAAAATTTGGTGTGTTGGTTTCGGCTTATGCTTTATCGGCTGGCGTGTCCTCGCTACTCGCTTCTTCACTTGGTGATCGATTCGATAGGCGTAATGCATTACTGGCTTCTTTTGTTGGGTTGCTTATCGCAACCTTGGCATGCGCGCATGCAAGTACCTTTGAATTATTACTTATTGCACGAATCGTCGCAGGATTTTTTGGTGGTGTTTTAGGTTCGATTGTTTTGGCAATTGTCGGTGATGTGTTTCCACCGACTAAACGCGGTAAAGCAATGGGTATTGTTATGCTTGCTTTTTCACTTGCTGCTATCGCGGGGGTGCCGCTAGGTTTATTTATTTCCGCTCATTTTTCGTGGCAAACACCGTTTAGCTTTTTATCCTACGCGGGGATCATTGTGTTGATCGCTGCTTATAAAGTCATACCGAGTGTGCGAGGCCATTTGAATCAACCGCAAGCGAGTTTTTTCAAAAGTTACGCTGAATTATTTCGGATCCGCAATCATTGGTGGGCTTTTACAGTGTCTTGCTTGGTAATGTTTAGCGGTTTTATGGTGATTCCTTATATCGCGCCAACCATGGTTTCAAATATTGGAATGACAGATCATGAACTTCCCTATATTTATTTGTGCGGTGGCCTCGCAACTTTATTTACCAGGCCGGTGATAGGCCGTATGACGGATAAGTATCCACATTGGAAAGTAATGGCAGTGACGAGTTTGCTGAGTTTTATACCTATCATTCTTGTTACCCAAACGCTAAAGACACCATTCTGGGTTCAGCTCGTATTTGCAACTTTATTTTTTGTATTTGTGAGTGGGCGGTTTATTCCTACATCGGCACTTATCACAGCGTCATGTGAATCGCGTTTCCGTGGGCGAGTAATGGCGTTCAGTTCTGCTGTACAAAATTTCGGTTCGGGATTCGCCGCACTAATTGCGGGTGCAATTATGGTGAAGGCACCTGACGGTGAAATTTTACATTACGATTGGGTGGGCTACATTGCGTGCGCGGTGAGTTTGGTGGCAATTTACGCGGCGACTAAAGTGAAATCCGTCAGTTAATGGAAAGGAGATCGAAAAAATAAAGGATGCAAATTTTATATTTGCATCCTTTATTTTTAATAAAAATTTATAAGTCCTGCGGTTAGAAGAGTGAACGAATCTTCTTGGCTGTATCTATCGCCGAATCCAAATCAGGTTTTTGCTTTTCTTTTTTTGGGTCTTCTTTTTTAGCTTCTTTCTGCTTGGTGTTTACCGCAGAGTCTTTGTTAGTCGATGCATTCGTTGGGCTTGCAGGAGCAGAGGAGGCCTGTATAACAAACTCAACACGACGATTGGTCGCTTTTCCTTTTTCGTTATCATTGCTAGCAATGGGCTGACTTTGACCTTTGCCGAGTGGGTTCAGCCGTGCCGGATTAATTCCATAATCACTTACCAATGTAGCTACGACCTGGTCACTTCTCTCTTGGGACAACGATAAATTGGATTCTTGTGTTCCAACATTGTCAGTGTGTCCAATAACATCGAGATTCATTTGCGGATTGTCATTTAAAATTTTTGCCAACTCATCCAATGTGGTTTTCGAGCTTGGTTTAAGATTTGATTTTCCGGTATCAAAGGTTAAGCCGTAAACATCCACGCGGCCTGACTTGTTGAGTGCTTCGGCGATTGGACTGGTGCCGACAACACTTATTTTATCCAGCGCCATTTCACCTTTCTCAATAACGAATAACCAAACACCGCCTTCGTTCACGAACATGGAAACATACACATTGCCATTTTGTGCGGCTAGATATTGGTTATCTCGTGAATAATTTAAATATAAATCGCGCGCCTTTAATAGATCTTTAAAATCAGAGAGGTTTTGCTCGGTACACGGGCGGTTACAAACAAATAATTCTTTAAAGCCGCCTTTACCTAATGCTGCTTGGTAGTTGCGAAATATTTGTAGCGCTGAAACTGTATCTGGCTTTTTATAGTATATGTAGGTGACCTGTCCTTCAAGCGGAAGGACTTTATCGGCTACCCACTTTCCATTTTGTTCATAGGGTTTGCTGAGTATTAATTGGGCTTCTTCAAATTCCTTGAAATCATACTGATCAATCTGCGTGCCCGGGTAACGGCTAACCATTGGATGGTCTTTTTCTTCCGCCGCGAAACTTGGTGCGCTAAAAATGACAACTATTGCAACAAATAGTGACACTAAAGTTTTGTATCCAGATTTCATCTTCTTTCTCCATAAATTAGTTTCAAAATGAAGTTTTTCGTAATTGTTTCTGCTTCTAACATATAGCTACAACTATAATAATAAGTTTTCCAGCGTTTTCTCATAAATGTTTGTAAGTGTATTGAGATCGTCAGCACTAATACATTCGTTCAATTTGTGGATGGTGGCATTAATAGGGCCTAGCTCAACAACCTGGGCGCCAGTTGGCGCGATAAACCTTCCATCTGACGTTCCGCCGGAAGTTGAGAGCTCAGTGTCTATTCCTGTTTCAGATTTAATTGCATCGACCACGGCATTTACCAAGTTTCCTCGCGGCGTTAGGAAAGGTTGACCGCTAAGTATCCACTGTAAGTCATATTTCACATTGTGTTTTTTTAAAATCGCCTCGGTGCGTTCTTTTAAATTTTGTTCAGTTAATTCGGTTGAAAATCTGAAATTAAATATAACTTCCAGCTCGCCCGGGATTACGTTTGTTGCACCTGTTCCGCCATTAATATTGGAAACCTGAAAGCTGGTGGCGGGGAAAAATTCGTTTCCGGAATCCCAATGTTCCGTGCTAAGTTCGGCCAAGGCTGGCGCAAATGTATGGATGGGATTTTCAGCGAGATGCGGATAGGCAACATGTCCCTGCACACCTTTCACTTTTAAAATTGCGCCCAACGAACCACGGCGTCCATTTTTTATCACATCACCAACGTTGTTTGTGCTTGACGGTTCGCCAACGATGCACCACGTCATTTTAGTGTTGTGTGCCTCCAACCATTCAACAACTTTCACAGTGCCATTAATTGATGGGCCTTCTTCGTCGCTCGTGATTAAAAAGGCAATGCGGCCTTTATGATCGGGGTATTTCGCCACAAAATTTTCGCACGCAATAACCATGCTGGCGAGTGAACCTTTCATGTCAGCTGCGCCGCGTCCGTGCAACATACCGTCGATAATTTTTGGTTCGAAAGGCGGATTATTCCAGTTATTTTCCGGGCCAGTCGGTACAACATCCGTATGGCCGGCAAACGCCAAAAGGGGGCCATTACTTCCACGCACCGCCCAAAAATTATCAACATCACCAAAACGTAAGCGCTCGGTTTTGAAGCCAATAGCTTCAAGGCGTTTAATCATTAGCGCCTGGCACCCATCGTCTTCAGGCGTAACGGAGCGGCAGCGAATTAAATCTGTGGCAAGTTGCAAGGTGGGAGTTAAGGTATGAGCTGAAGTCATTGTAGAATCCGAGGGTGAAAATATGCGTGGATTCTACAGGTTTGCTATAAGTGATTAAACAAAAAATTCCTCCTCACTCACGCGGGAGGAATGCGCGGGTTCGCCACTTTTAAGTGTTGACGGGGATGCGTTTTACATCCTTTTTCGGAAGATCTTTACGAGGTACAGTAATATCCAGCACGCCATTTTTAATATTGGCGGTAATGCCTTCGTCGTTTGCATCTTCTGGAAGCGTTAAAACGCGTTGAAAACTACCGTAGGAATGTTCTACGCGATAATACTGGCGGTCGTTAGTTTCATCACTTTCCTTTTTCTCCCCCGAATGGTGAGCTTGCCCTGGTATAAATCCAGCGACACGTCTTTTTCAGTCAAGCCTGGTATCGCGAGGCTAATGTGATAATTTTTTTCATCACTGGCGATATTAACCTTTGCACGGAAATCAGTCCTAATCCGTTATTGGATCGCGCGCGTGAAGGGAATCCGAAGCTTTGAAATGCGCCATCAAAAAGTTGATCAATGCTCCGTTGAAGTTGAACAAACGGATGATTCGATGCCGGTGCAGTCAATTCAGAATTATTCGCACTGTTACGTTTAACCGGTACTGTAGCTGACCCAGAGTTTTCTTCGTCTTTAAACCAGTTCCAAGGATTCAACTGTTGCAGATTCATAATGTCCTCCAAACTATCAGGGTATGTATGCTGCAAAAATTATTAACAAAACATTAATGAAATTCCCAACGAGAGGCGAGAGCCGAAGCTCTCGCCATTTCCCAAAATACCACTCAGTAAGCGTTGCCACTAAGCTGCTTGGTTGTTTTCAGCGTTGTGTTGAATAACATTTTGCGACGAATTAATCGCAATGGTTTTGGGTTTCATTGCTTCAGGAATTTCTTTTACCAAGTTAATGGTAAGCAAACCATTTTCAAGTTTTGCTCCTACCACTTCCACATGATCGGCCAAATTAAACTTGCGCTCGAACGTGCGGGTGGCAATGCCCTGATGCAGGTAGCGACGCTCATCTCTACCGTCTTCGCCTTTTTTTCCACGCACACTGAGCAAGCCTCGCTCGACTTGAATGTCTAGCTCGTTTTGCTCGAATCCCGCAACCGCGAGTGTAATCGCATAACGATTTTCGCCAGTTACCTCAATGTTGTAAGGTGGAAAGCTAGATCCTTGTTCGGTCCGAAGAGCCGAATCTAGCAAAGCGCCAAGACGATCAAACCCTACGGTACTGCGATAGAGTGGTGATAAATCAATTGTGTTCATAATATCCTCCTAAGAAGCGATAAAATTTACTCAACCAAATTATGTAGCGAGATCTTTAAAGACTCTCATTACACAATTCTCATCTGGAGGCGCACTGTGTTTTTTCAACAATATTTTTATTGAAATTTTCTATACTAATGAAGAGCGCAATAAAATTTGTTTTTTAGGATTAATGTCAGCGGAGCATTTTTAAACATTGTTACGTTTATATTGAGTCGGTGTAACGCCTGTTTTTTCCTTAAAAACTTTATAAAAACTGTTGCGGTTGTTAAAACCTGAGCGGTAAGCGATATCCGCTATGGTGAGTTCGTCATCGTTATTCAAAAGCAGGCGTAGCGATTCTTGATAGCGGAGACCGTTTAAAAAATCATAAAAATTTGTCGATTTATGAATATTTAATAATTCGGAGAGCTGATGGCTAGTAACCCCCAATAGTGACGCGAGCTTTGGCAGTGATATGTCTTCGTCTAAATAAGGTTTATGGGTTTCAATAAGAGCGTCCAATTGTTCATCTAATTGTCTTGCCGCCTCGGGGCTCAGTTCTATGGAGCGTAGCTGTGGTTTTTCAGCTGTGGTATGTTCTTCTTGCTGATCTATTTCATGAACAAATATCTCAGGTTGGTAAATCGAGAATAATGCAATGCAATCGATGAGTACCGCAATAACGCTGCCAATAATTGCCAAGGCTGTAAGCGAAGGCAGATGTCCTAACATTACCGATGTAACTATTGTTAGATCCGTTAGCATTACTAGAAATAAACCTGCCACCACAAAAATTAGCCAATAATAGGAAGTGTTTTTGAATCGCGTTGTTATTTTTAGAACGCGTGACCGCTCAGATTTTAGCAGCCAGGCTGCACATGCTAGATAGGAAAAAACGTGGGTGAATAAAAGGAAAATGATTACTCGATCACCTAACCACTGCAAATTTAAAATGTCGTGGATACTTACCAATAGAAGTGGCAATGCTTGAATTGAATAGCTGAGGCGGCTAATTGGTTTTAGTAAAATATGCTGAATAATAGCTACCATAACGGGCCCGTATGCCCAGGTAAGTTTCTGGCTTGCCACGGTCAACCAGCGTACCGACTCATCACTCACCAAATTGACATAGGCATTAAACGGCGGCGCTAGCAACAAAAAAATTAAACTAAGCAGCGTATATTTGACGCGTTTATCGCCGCGACGGCTCACTATTAAATTAACGCAGGTCCAGCAACCCAAACTGAAAGAAAATATAAACCAAAATTTTAGTACTTCAATGTTCATTAGGATCGCAAACTGGAAGTGAAGTTGAAGGTCGTTACAGCTCAGCTACGACCTCGGAAATTTACTTTGTTACTTATTTGCATGGAAAAATATCGAAGGCACCCGAAAACTTGATTAAATTATCACCGAAATTTTGAAACCACTTTCCAGAAGTTGGTGTTTCAAAGGTATAGACCATTGTATAAGGGAAAGTGAAATAGTCACTAACTTGGGTTACTTCCTCCACTGCGGTGTTAGCCGATATTTTCGTGTACTTGTAAGTACCGGTTGAGTTGACGGAACTTGGGCCAAAACCTTTTAATACTAAGGTGCCATCTTGCGAGTAGGTTTGTAACACCAATCCTGCTGTTGGATAAACATCCGCAGGTAAATCTGACTTTGTCGATTTAATAATTAATGCAACGCTTACATCTGCTTTCGTCTCAGGTGCCAAATGTTGTCCCGGCGGTAAGTTTGAAGGAACGATTGTAAAGCTACCTGACATTTTCAATTCTCCTCCACCGAAATCTTCTTCCCATTTCCCACTGCTATCTGTTTCAAAAGTATATTTCACAACGAAGGGCGTGTTATTAATCGAGGTATTAATGGATTTTTCTACTGCCGTATTAGTTCCGGTGCGTTGATATTTGTACGTACCGAAATAGGCCTGTTGGTTATCAGGCACTGCGCCCTGCATTGTGGCCGTACCTTGGGCTGTAAATTTCCCATCCTTATTATAATGTTTAACAACTGCTCCTTTGTAGGGATACCCACTCAAGAAATTAGTCGCTGTTTTTTCAATTTGTAACACCATTTCCATGCCTGCAAGGGTTCGCGGGATATCAATGGTCAAAAAGTCTTTTCTATTATCATTGGCGTTATGCGCTTTAACCGACACGCAGCCCATAATAAGCAATGCATACGTGAGTAGTTTCAGATTGTTTAAAATATTCATTGTTTGTTCCTTGAGTAGCCTAATGGGTGAGAAATTGTTTCAATGAAAAGCGAGGCAATTCTGGCGTAACTCAAGGTCATGCAAGTGTATTTCCATCTAAAATGACATTATCGGTTTGAAAACGATTGCGGAAAGTCTATTTAAGATGCGACATCCTACGCTGCTAATCAGATTAACGATCGTAGGAAGGAATAGTGGAGGGATCTGTAGAGCGCATAAAATGTTATTAGCGTTCATTCTCTAAGCTCAAGCATTAAGCGTGTCAGTTCGGTTTGGGAATGAGTGGCCGTTTTTTGCATAATATTTTTCAAATGCCAACGTATCGTGCTGGGTTTCACAGTTTGCGAATCTGCATTGTCACGCAAGGTAGCACCGTTGATTAGTCCTAAAATTAGCTTCCGCTCAGTAGCGGTGATTTCGTATGCAGAATGTAGATATCCCTCGCCAAGCTCGCAGGTTGGGTTTGAATCACAAATGAGCAACAAATAACCAAACTCAGAGAAGGGAAATATTTTTTCATCCGTTTCTTTAGCGTCGCTGTGAAGAATATAGCCCTTGATCTTCAAATGGCCGTTTTTATAAACCATTTTTAAATCGTCGCTATTGAGCGCAGTTTTAGGATGGCAAGCTAATGTTAAAGTTGATTGAACAATTATTTTCTGTATATGTTCCCTATTAATTTTTTCCAAGACTAAACTCTGGTTTAGGTTTTCCATTTTCTCGATGGAAAGTCTCGCTTTATGATTAATAAATTGAAGCGTGGATTTTTCGTCTATTAAAATGATACCGATTTTTGATCGTTCTAATACACTCCTTAGTGCATCATTTATATATTTAAATTTTGTAAACTCTTGATGCAGACGCATAGCCTGGTTTAAGTGAGGCGACAATGTTTGTAGCAGCCTAATATTTTGCGGTTGTAACGCGGGGGAACTGTCGAAATTTTGCAAACCTAAACCAGCGCAACTGGTTTCCCCTCTTAACAATACAATACCAGCTTCGAACCTCAAATTTGGCCAGAAGGTACGCATGTAATCTGGGCCTACTATCTCTGAATATTCCTCTCCTGCAAAACGACGTATATCTTGGTCAGTGGCAACCTGGCCTTCGGGCAAGGTTTTTAAACGGGTGTTTATTTCCAATGCTTGTTGTTTAATAGAATTTTTTAAGTAACGATTTAAAATTTCTTCATCTGCGCGAGCGGCGCTCACAAGGCAGCGGCTCGGTTCAAGTGCATCGTAGAAAAATAGCGTGCATTGATCCGCACCACAAAGTATTCGAATGTCGCTTAAAGCTTCGGGCCATAAACGCGGTTGAAGTGCCGCTTGATATATGAGATTGATGAGATCGCAAATAAAAGGCTTCACTTGCTGTGATTCGATGCAAGTGTCCATAACAGTCCCTAATATTCTTTTGTTTACGAATACTACGACCGCACCGGTAAAGTTTTCATCACCCAAATGGGTGGGATTATTGAAAAGAGGTGTCTGCTAAATCGTTCAGCGGCATTGAGTTATTAAAATCGTTGCTCAATAACATAAGCAGGCGAGTTAGCTCGGCTTGCGAGTGGGTTTGCGTCTTTTGCATAATTTGCTTGATCTGCCAGCGAATAGTTTCCAGTGACGTTCTTCGTAATGCTGAAATGTCTGCAATAGTTAATCCCTGGAGAATTAGCTGCGCTAGCTGAGCCTCCGTCACAGTGAGTTTATAAGCCTGCTGCAAATACACCGGGGAAATAAATCGTTTACGCTCAGGGTCTGTTAAAAAAATCGCGAGGCACGGAACATCGTTATTTAAAATAACTCCGGCTTTATTCAGCGGAATAAAACATAGCTTTAATGGGTGCGTTTTGTCGGGGTGCTGCAGCGGCAAGCTAATCCCATCAGTTGCCAATAGATTTGCTTGAAAACCATGACGTAAAAATTCGGTAAGAAGCGTTTCCAAATTTAATTGTTCTTGATGAATAAAAGCTTGCAAACGTTGATGAGAATTGATTTTTAATGCAGGATGGTTTGCCAATGTTTTTTGCGCTTCTTTGCTTGTATAGGTGATGCGCAAGTTCGTATCTAGAAATAATACGGCCAAATTAGCACGCTCGATAGACTCTAACAGCGAATTGTTTTCCGCTATTAACACACTGATATGATTATGAATTTGCATCGCCCGAACCAAATGTGGGCTTAGCAGCTCAATAAATTCGATCGCATTTTTTGAAAGGGCAGCGCTATTATGAAAACAGTGAAACCCCATTGCAGCGCAGATAATTTCACCAAGCAGTAAGGGAATTCCCACACGTACTTGCAATTCCTTTCGCTCATTAATCTTAGTGGGCTCGCCGACATAATCCTCGTAACTAATACCCGTATTAGCGGCTATTTCATTAGCAGTAAAAACTTTTCCTGACGGCGAGCCTTTAAAAAGTAATTTTATTTTCTCAGCTTCATCCTTCAAATGCTCGGCAACAAACTTATCGTTATCTAGATTAAATGCAGTAATAACGAAATTACGCTGCATGTGTTGCCCATCAAAAAATAATAGGGAAGCTTCATCCGCATCAATGTGTTGGCAAATATCGGCAAGCACCGCTCGCCATTTGGTTGAGTTAAGTGCCGCATCATAAATTGCAGCAATCATCCTATGTTCGTAATCGCCGAGTTTATAGCTTTCCATAGACCGTTTCCTTCGATGAGGGTGCGATGCTTTTTATTCTATGAGTAAATTGGCTGAAAGTACAACCCAAATGAGGGGGAAAACAATATGTAAATTGATTTAAATTAAAGGGTATCGAGTTCAGATAAAGATTGTGATGGGATTTTTTTGCTGTTTGCGCCTGCTGTTTCAAAAGATAAGTTGCTGAATCATTATTAGTATCGAAGTTTATAGCAAAAATATACGCTGAGGCAGGTATTTAAAATCATTGGAGGAAAATTTGTATGAAAGTATTTTATAAAAAATATTTAGGAATTTTAACTTTTCTATTTTGTGGCATAACAAGCGCTACATATTCCTACGCTGCTAGCTCACAAACAAATTCATCTCGGACAGAAAGTGCATTCAGTTCTGAAGCCAGAGTTATCTCTAACTCTAGTTCGGCAGGTAGTTCATTGAGTGATTTGGATACCTACATAAAACAGAGGAGCAATTCATCGGATAGTAAATTAAAAGTAGTGCTTGTTTCAGGAGCGCAATCTAGTTCAAAAATATATGATAAAAGTATTGGATTTGAAAGGGACGGTGATAGAACTTATAAATCGGATGATTTAGATTACCCCTTTGATTTAAAATGCGGCCCACACGATTATAGAACTTTACATTTTTGCCCTAAAATAACTTTTTTTAGCCCGGCAGCGAGAGTCTATTTTGACAGTGGGGATGCAGACGATAAGTTAGATATGTTCAATGATGGAAACCTAAATGCGAATATTGATTTTGTATCCATATATGTACCTCTTAGATTTGGTCGCTCACAATTTTACGATTCTATATCCTGGGGGCCAGCGCTAGGTGTTGGAATTAGTGCTCCTGCAAAATCAGACGATGCGGAAAAAGCAACGGGTGCTCCCGTAGTGCTTGCTAGTCTTGGCTTCCAATTCGAATATGCATTGGGGAGCAATGGGTCGTCTTGCAGTTTTGAGCTTGGAAGAGCTATAGGATTTTCAAGTGACGAATCCTTGAATAAAGTTAGTGATCAAGCAACATATGTAGGGTTGAAAATAAAAATAGCAACTGAAACAGGGAAAAAATGAAATATTAATTTTTTAAACAAAAAAAATACTTTTAGTTTTTTAATTAATTTCACATTCAATCACATCAACCAAAGGCGCGTCATTAATGCCGCCACGAAGACTTTGAGCTCTGTTAACGGTTGGTCTCATAGTCTCATATTTTCTGCGGATGCTTTTACATAAGCTAACAAATTGTCATTAAAAATATATGAATTTCATCAATAGTATTCTATTTTATCGATTTCCAGAATTAGTAAATCAAACAATTGAGCTGATTCAGTATGAGCTAAGTATACGCGCGTAATAATATTTGGTCCTGAAATTACTGTATTTTTATATAAGGAAATTTAATGAAAGTACCACCCATTTGAAGGGGGTGTAAGTTTATTAGCGTGCGAATAATTGGCATGAGTGATTTTAATAAGACAATTAAATGATCCCGATTTTATTGTCATAACGAACCTGTTTTAATTTTTCTAAATTTATTTATTTTTGAAACATAACGGTTGGAGAGAATTATGGCAAGCTTTCAAAATGTTCAAGTTACGAATGAAATGATTCCGACGGAAATAAAAAAGCCAATTATGCTAGGAACCTCAGAAAACGACTTTAATGTCAGGTTAGAGGAGGGTGGAACTATGGAGTTAGATGGCGGTGAATGGATAATCGGTAGTCCCGCTTTCGGCTCTAATACCTCGACTTTTGTTGCACTAGATTCGATTATTTTGAAAAACGGAGCAAGGATTATTACAAATGGAAATCTTTTAACGATTATTGTGAATAAATTTAAATCTGAAAATGGAAAAATCCTTTCGTTTCCTCAAAACGCGAAAGCAGATAATGGCGACAACGGAGTCAATTTAGGTGAATCTGGATCGGCAGGAGCTCCAGGTGATCATGGGGGCAAAGTTACGGTAATTTGTATCCAGGAATTTCTTGGCGTTCTTACAATAGATCTTTCCGGTCAGAATGGGGGAAATGGTGGTAATGGTGTCGTTGGGGCGGAAGGTGCTAGAGGGGATAGGGGGCCAGATGCTCGTGACGGATATCTTTATTGTGAAAGGGGTGGCGGGAAAGGAGCTCAAGGTGCCACAGGTATGCCAGGCGGAAACGGTGGAGATGGTGGTGTCGGTGGCGCAGGCGGTTTCTTAGAAGTATTAACAATTGGTGATCAGCCGTTAGACCAAGTGCAGTATTCATTTATTAGTAGCGGAGGTGCTGGTGGGATAGGTGGGAATCCGGGCGCAGGCGGTGCAGGTGGTAACGGCGGTCCTGGGGGGCATGGTAGTAAATTTTGTGGTGGTGGAAAAACAGGTGATCAAGGCCCCATAGGAACAACTGGTGCTGTTGGGAGCCAGGGGTTAAGAGGAGCAGATGGGGCAAATCTCGTAAAAAACTTAAAGCTGGCCGCTGTTATTCAGTTAGGCGTAGCTAAATCTGGAAGCTTTATCTCTTAAACATGAATTTAGTTTCAATAAAAGGCCAAACTCGCGTTGGCCTTTTTATTTTATTCCCCCGCCAACCCCACATAAACTTCATGCACATCATCGTCATCATCAATCGCCGCTAAAAATGCTTCAACTTCTTCCAATGCTTCTCCGGATAAACTCACGGGATTCTTAGGTCGGTACCCAATTTTTGCGGATTCTACGGTAAAGCCTTGTGCAGGTAAGGCTTTTTGTACTACGTCTAAATCGGTGATGTCGGTGATGAAAAGTGTTGTGCCTTCTTCATCGGTTTCGAAATCTTGTGCGCCGGCTTCGATGGCGGCCATTTCGGGGTCGGCATCTTTATTTGCAGGTGTTGCTTCTATCATTCCCACGTGTTCGAAATCCCATGACACGGAGCCCGATGCACCCAGTTGACCTTTGCGAAATAGTCCACGAATATTTGAGATGGTACGGTTAACATTGTCAGTTAAGCATTCAACAATGACTGGTACTTGATGCGGTGCAAAACCTTCGTAAGTTAATTTTTCGTAACTGATGCCGCCGTCTAATTGGCCTGAACCTTTTTTAATGGCGCGTTCAAGAGTCTCACGTGTCATGGAGGCTTTTTTGGCTTGCACAATGGCGAGACGTAAACGAGGGTTCATGTCCGGGTCTGCGCCGTTGCGGGCGGCAATCATGATTTCTTTGGTGAGTTTGGTAAACAATTTACCTTTTGCACTTGCGGCAGCTTCGCGACCTTTTGCTTTCCATTGAGCGCCCATAATTTTTATCTCGCTTAAATGTATTAAGAATAATAAATAAAATTTCTTACATTCATATTGAGCTTGTCGAAGTGCGACAAGCTCAATATAAACGATGGATAATTAATTTTTATGCAGTGCGCTGTTTAACTGCAATGCACTTTTGTTGGTAACAACTTCTACTCGACCGCTGATTGAGTTGCGACGGAAAACTAGATCCGAAACGCCTGCTAAATCGCGCGCTTTCACGGTCTTCACTTCAGCGCCCGTGTCGTCGAGCATAACCACTTTTGTGCCAGCGGTAATGTATAAGCCTGATTCTATCTTACAGCGATCACCCAAGGGAATTCCTGAGCCGGCGTTAGCACCAATTAAAGATTCTTTTCCAATAGAAATGATTATGTTGCCACCACCCGACAAGGTGCCCATGGTCGAACTACCACCGCCCAAATCAGATCCAGCGCCCACGAATACGCCCGCAGAAATGCGGCCTTCGATCATGGCTGGGCCTTCTGTACCTGCATTAAAGTTTACGAAACCTTCATGCATGATAGTGGTGCCTTCGCCCAGATAAGCTCCCAAACGTACGCGCGCCGTATGAGCTACACGCACACCTTTTGGCACAACGTAATTGGTCATTTTAGGAAATTTGTCGACGCAAGAAACTTCTAGCTCTTCGCCATTTAATCGTGCTTGCAATTGCGCTGCAGGTAATTCGTTGACGTCGATTGCACCTTTGTTCGTCCAGGCCACGTTTGGCAACACACCAAAAATTCCAGCCAGAATAGTATTGTGCGGTTTTACTAATCGATGGGACAACAAATGCAACTTCAAATAGCCTTCGGGCACAGACGCTGGATTAGTATCAGTGGCAATCAATGTTGCAACCAAAGGACGTTTGCTATTAATTAAATTTTTTGCAAGCGCAGCTTGTTCAGTATCGACGCCTTCAAGAGCTTGTGCAATTTCACCTGCTTGTGAATTTGAAATATTAAGCGCCTGGTTTCCTTCGGTGTAACCCACTACTTTAGCGATTGCGTTTGCAATTGCAGCTGGTGGGTTCAGGAGTGGTACGGCGTAAAAAACTTCCAGCCATTCACCTTTTGAATTTTTTGTGCCGATACCGAGGCCTAATGCGTATAGAGTAGTCATTTTGTTTCCTAATAATTAATTAAAAATTCTTGCGTATTCTGTTTCTTTGAATCCGACATGTTTTTGTTTGCCGGTGTCGAGCAACGGGCGTTTAATCAGCGTTGGATTTTCAACGATTATGCTTGCCGCATTTTGTTCATCAAAATCGCTTTTGATGCTATCGTTTAATTCTTTCCAAGTGGTGCTACGTTTATTCACCAAATTTTCTAGACCTATTTCGGTGATCCAATTATTTACCTGAGCTTTGTCTAAGCCGTCTGCCCGAAAATCGTGAAAGCGATAATCAACATTATTCTTCGCGAGCCAATCGCGAGATTTTTTTACAGTGTCGCAGTTTTTTATGCCGTATAGGGTGATCATGGTTTCAACACAACTTTAGGTTTCTTTCGATTCGGATAACTCGTTCTACAAATCTCACAAACTGTTCCATCACAACCGCGCGCGGAACAGTGTTCGCGACCATAATAAATAATTTGTAGATGCAATGCATTCCAGGTTTCTTTAGGGAATAGACGTTTTAAATCTTTTTCTGTTTGCACAACATTTTTGCCGTTGGTTAAGCCCCAGCGTTGTGCCAAACGGTGTATATGAGTGTCCACTGGAAAAGCCGGGTGACCAAATGCCTGGCTCATTACAACGCTTGCGGTTTTGTGGCCAACGCCGGGTAACCTTTCCAGCGCGTCCCAATCATCAGGAACTTTACCGTCGTGTTCGTCGATCAGCATTTGCGACAATACGGAAATCGCTTTGGATTTTTGTGGGGATAATCCGCAGGGCCGAATGATTTCCTGAATTTTTTCTACGGGCACTTTTGCCATATCGTAAGGATTGTCTGCTAATTTAAACAACGTGGGCGTTACAGTATTCACACGAGCATCGGTGCATTGCGCAGAAAGTAAAACGGCAATCAGTAGCGTATAGGCATCTTTATGTTCAAGCGGAATGGGTGGGTTTGGATAAAGCTGTTGAAGCTTTTCCCGAATATAATCTGCCCGCCCTTGTTTGGATAGCTTTTGTAGCTCGGTCATAAGGATTGTACAAATGATTTAATACGCTGTGCTGCATCAATACATTCGGCCAGAGGTGCAACCAACGCCAGGCGAACGTAGTCTTCGCCGGGATTAATGCCGTCGGCTTCGCGAGCAAGATAGCTACCTGGGAGTACAGTAACTTTCTGGGTTTCAAATAATTTTTGCGCAAAAAGCTCACCTTTTATTGGCGTTTTCGGCCATAGGTAAAAACTTGCGTCAGGTTTTTTAACGTCTAAAACACCGTCGAGTATAGTCAAAACCGCGTCAAATTTTTCGTTGTAAGCTTTACGATTTTCAATAACATGAGTTTCGTCTTGCCACGCAGCAACGCTAGCAAGTTGCGTAGGCACAGGCATGGCACATCCGTGATAGGTTCGATACAACAAAAACTTTTCCAAAATTTTTGCGTCGCCGGCTACAAACCCTGATCGCAATCCCGGCAAATTGGAACGCTTGGATAAACTATGGAATACAACGCAGCGCGAAAAATCATCGCGACCCAATTCCGCACAAGCTTGTAAAAGACCGGCTGGTGGATTTTTTTCGTCGAAATAAAGTTCCGAATAGCATTCATCTGACGCGATGATGAAATCGTATTTATCCGCAAGTGAAATCAGCTTTTTTAATTGTGCGCTACTCATTACTGCGCCAGTAGGATTTCCTGGCGAACAAACAAATAACAATTGTGTGCGCTGCCAAACATCCTCAGAAACAGAATCAAAATCCGGAATGAAATTATTTGCTGGTGTGCAGTTTAGAAAGTGCGGTTCAGCACCTGACAAAAGAGCAGCACCTTCATATATTTGATAAAAAGGATTGGGGGATACAATAATTGGATCTGGTTTGGTGCGATCAATCGTAGCTTGGGCGAAAGCAAATAGCGCTTCACGCGTACCGTTGACTGGCAGCGCATGTTTATCTGCAGTAAAGCTGCCAACATGCAATTTGAAGCGTGTTGTTGCCCATGTTGCAATTGCTTCGCGTAATTCAGGGATGCCTTTGGTGGTCGGGTAGTTTGAAAGTTTGTTTAAATTTTTAACCAAAGTCTCAAGTACGAAAGCCGGTGGTTCGTGTTTTGGTTCGCCGATGGAAAGCATAATATCTTTAAGGTCGGCAGGCTGCGTTACTGCAGCTTTCAATGCGGCCAACTTCTCAAACGGGTAGGGATGTAAAAGGTTTAAATCGAGATTCATTTTTCATTTCAATGTAAGTTTTGGTTGGCATTTGTAGGCCAACAATTAATAAGATTTCGATTGGTTAGTGCAGGTCGACACGTTTATCCAGCTGCTCGCGAATTTCGCGTTGGAATTTTTCTGCCAGCTCGGCATCCAGTAGCGGTTGTCCATGGCTGTCAACAATGAAGAAGATGTCTTCTACCCTTTCGCCCAGCGTGGCGATTTTTGCATTGAGCAGTTGTATTTCAAATTGCATAAAAATACGGCCAATGCAGGCCAATAATCCAGGTCGATCCGGTGAGATCACTTCAAGAACGCTACAATTTCGCACTGTATCGTGCATTAAACTCGTGCGAGTTGGCATGGCGAAATATTTCAAACGACGCGGAGTACGACGGCTGACGACTTCAGAATAGTTATCGACAAGCCTCAATTCTTCTTGCAACGTTTGCTGAATTTTTTTCAGTAGTGTCGGGTTGTTACCAAGTGGTTGCCCGTCCTGGTTAAGTACAAAAAAAGTATCTACGGTATAACCTGAGTTGGAACTGTAAATTTTTGCATCCTGAATACTTAAATTTAATTGATCCAGAGCCGACACTGATGCAATAAAAATATTTTTTTGGTTTTTGCTGCGAACGAAAATTTGCGTTGCACCGGCCAATTCGCGATTAGTGGTTTTCTTAATTAGGATCAGAGGCTCATCGTTAATATGATCGGCCATGGCTTCGGTTTGCCAGGTAATATCGGAGACGCTTTCACGCAGAAAATAATCTTCTCCCATATCGCGCCAGAAATCCCATATTTGTGCTTCGGTGAGTTTGCCGCGCGTTAATTTTCGAATAGCTGCTTGCTGGGTTTCCGCGATTAACTCTTGTTTGTCGATCGGATTTTCAAGGCCGCGTCGCAGCGCGCGTTTGGTTTCCATGTATAGCTGACGCATTAAGCTTGCGCGCCAAGTGTTCCATAATTCTTTATTAGTGCCGTTAATGTCGGCGACAGTTAACGCAAATAAATAATCCAAATGCATTTGATCGCCAACAGTGAGAGCGAAGTTATGAATAACTTCGGGGTCTGACAAATCCTGCTTTTGGGATACCGATGACATCAACAAATGTTTTTCAACTAACCAGGATACCAGCCGCGTTTCGCGAGCAGATATGCCGTGGCGACGACAAAACGCTTCAGCATCGACGGCGCCCAGTGTGGAGTGGTCGCCACCGCGGCCTTTTCCTATATCGTGATACAAGCCAGCCATATAGAGTAAATCCAGGCGAGGCAAACGAGTCATGATATGCGCGCAAATAGGAAATTCCTCTTTTGCGCTGGGCAATAAATAATTACACATGTTTTGCACCACTTTTAACGTATGTGCATCAACAGTGTAGATATGAAATAAATCGTGTTGCATTTGGCCGGTGACCTGACCAAATTCTGGTAGATATAATCCGAGAATACCGTAGCGCAACATACGTTTAAGTTGTTCGACCAGACCGCCAGGGTATTGCAGGAGTTTCACGAAAAGCTGTGTATTTTTCGGATCGTTCCGAAAATTTTCGTCGATGAGGTGTCGGCTCTCGCGCACCAAGCGGATAGTCGAAGCACGCACGCCAACAATCATGGGGTTTTGCGCCATGATGACAAACATTTCTAATAAGGCAGATGGATATTCTTCGAAAACGTAGGTGTGCGTTGCTTCAATATAATTGTCGCGTAATTGGAAACGCTCGTTAATCGAGACCACACTTTTGCATTTACCTTTCTGCAAAATCGCTTCGGATAAAAACTGTAACAAGACATCATTCAATTCACGCAGCGCAAGCACGGTGCGGTAATATTTATGCATGAATTGTTCTACGGCCAGAGAGCCGGGTTCATCTTTGAAACCGAACAAGGTAGCGAGCTCGCGCTGATGATCAAACATCAAGCGTTCTTCTGCACGTTTGGCCACCATATGCAGGCCGTAACGCACGCGCCATAAATATTCTTCGCCGCTATAAAGCAGTGAAAATTCTTCTTCGGTGAAAAAACCTTTACCTTCCAATTGTTTTAAGGTTCGTACCTGAAAATAACGTTTTGCTACCCAGCTTATTGTTTGTATATCGCGCAGGCCGCCGGGAGCGTTTTTGATGTTGGGTTCGAGATTATATTCAGTGTCGTTATATTTTTTGTGACGAGCAATTTGCTCATCCCACTTTGCACGGAAAAAAGTGTCGGCGGGCCATATACTATTGGGCGCAGATTGTTGCAGTAATTCGTAGCGGAGCGATTCGTCACCTACTAAAGTACGCGACTCCATAATATTGGTGGCGACCGTAATGTCATTGCGTGCGATTTCAATACACTGCTTAACCGTGCGCACGCTACTGCCAATTTCAAGTTTTATATCCCACAAAAACGTGAAAAATTGGCTGATATTTTCTTCGCATTCCGCGAGCACATCAGGGCGATGCAATATGAGTAAGTCAATATCCGATGCGGGGTGCAATTCGCCACGACCGTAGCCGCCTACAGCCTCCAGACTAATACTATCGGGCCATTCAAATTTGTACCAAGCGTAATGCAGAATACAGTCAATAAATAACGCGCGTTCGTAAACGAGTGTGCGAATATCTTCGCCCTCAATGAAGCGACGATTAAATTGCATATTAGACGCACTGATGGCGTCTTTAAAAACAGTGATATGAGGCTGCGAAGCCAAAGCCTGACGGAACCGACTTTGGTCGAAGAAGAATAATGGTCGTTCGAAATAGGGGACCGCTGACATCAACATAGTTTGCTGTTCCAAAGCTGTTTCGAAATAATGCGCGCCGATTAAAAATAGTTATGCCGGCGCGCTAAGGAAAAACAATTTTAGAATTTTTCGTTAGTGCGCGCGGTAAGCACTTCAACACCGTTGGCGGTGACCACCATGGTGTGTTCCCACTGCGCAGACAGGCGGCCATCTTTTGTCTCTACTGTCCAACCGTCGTTTTTTAATTTTGTTTGCGGTTTGCCCGCGTTGATCATTGGCTCGATAGTAAAAGCCATTCCTTCTTTCAATTCCATGCCGGTGCTCGGGCGACCGTAGTGTAAAATTTGCGGTTCTTCGTGAAATACTCTGCCGATCCCATGACCGCAGTACTCGCGCACGACCGAGTAATAATTATTTTCGGCGTGCTGCTGAATCACATGGCCTATATCGCCAAGCGTGCAGCCGGGTTTTACCAGCGCAATGGCTTTATACATACTTTCTTGCGTAACATTTACAAGGCGCTCGGCGTGCGGCTGTGGTGTACCTACAAAATACATGGCACTGGTGTCGCCGTGAAAGCCTTCATAAATAACGGTCACATCAATGTTAATAATGTCGCCATTTTTCAATACTTTCTTTTCAGACGGAATTCCATGGCACACAACCTGATTAACAGATGTACAAATTGATTTTGGGAATCCGCGATAGCCAAGGCAAGCGGGAATAGCTTTTTGCACATTCACAATATGATCGTGACAAAGCTTGTCCAACTCGGCGGTTGTAACGCCCGGTTGTACGTAGGGGCCGATCATTTCCAATACTTCCGCAGCCATTCGGCCTGCGACGCGCATTTTTTCAATATCGGCTGGAGTTTTGATAGTAACGGACATGAGTTTGGACAATCTCGGCTACGTAATAAATAGACGCGCATTCTAAACGATTTAGCAAGGGTTTGACCAAGGGCAATAGCCGCCTGAGCCAGAGAAAGCGGAAATATCCCCTGCTTCCGCAGGGGTTTTCGAGAATTAAACGACTTGACGTGTGCGCATTACGCTGAGCGCATGGATAACACCGCGCAGCTCTGCAAGCCCTTTCATGCGGCCCGCAAATGAGTAGCCAGGGTTAATGCCGATTTTACCAATTTCGTCGCCCATTAAATGGCCGTGGTCAGGACGCATCGCAATTTGAGGAAGTTTGCTGCCAATTTGATCGCGACGAGCTTCCTCTTCGAGCAGCGCATTGATCAGCCCGACCATATCATTGTCGCCGTCGAGGTGATCGGACTCATAGAAGGAGCCGTCATCTTCCCGTTTTATATTGCGCAGATGTACAAAATAAATACGATCGCCAAATTCGCGGGCCATAGCCACCAAATCGTTGTCGCACCGCGCGCCGTAAGAACCTGCGCATAGGGTCAGACCATTAGCTGGGCTTGGCGCTGCATTGAGAAGCGCACGTGCATCGTCAGCGGTTGATACTACCCGTGGCAGGCCGAAAAGAGAGAACGGAGGGTCATCCGGGTGAATCGCCATTCGCACCCCCACTTCTTCTGCGACGGGGATAACCTCTCGTAAGAAAGCAAAAAGATTTGCACGCATGCCCGCATCGCCCATTTTAATAAACTGGTCGATAGCGGCACGAATACCATCGCGATCATAAGAGCCTTCACCCCCAGGTAACCCTGCGATAATATTTTTTTCCAGAAGCGCTTTTTCTTCGCTACTCATTGCATCCAAACGCGCCTTGGCTTTCTCCAGCACATCTGGACGGTAAGATTTTTCCGAGCCGGGACGTTGTAGGATATAAACGTCATAAGCTGCAAAATCGCTCATTTCAAAGCGTAGGGCTTGAGCTTTATTCGGCAGAGTGTAACTGAGGTTTGTGCGCGTCCAATCCACAACCGGCATGAAGTTGTAGCACACATCAAACACTCCGGCGGCGGCTACATTACGCAAGGATTGTTGATAGTTTTCGATTAGCTGCTGATAGTTTCCAGTGCGGGTTTTAATATCGTTGTGCAGTGGAATACTTTCAATGACTGCCCATTCTAGATTGTGCGCCTCAATCATCGCTTTACGTTCGAGGATGTCAGCCATAGGCCAAACGTCGCCGGTGCGAATGTGATGCAGTGAAGTCACTATACCGGTTGCACCCGCTTGAGCTATGTGCTGAAGAGTGACAGGATCTTTAGGACCAAACCAGCGCCAGGTTTCTTTCATAATTGAGCTCGTGTGAAAAAATACTAAAAAGCCATATATAACATCTGGCGTGACAAATTGTAGCTAGTATACAAGTGCTGTTGGGAACCTATCCAGCGTTTCTTTAGCCTTCGCTCATTTATAAAAGACTCGTTGAGTCAGTTATTGGTTTCCACTAATTCCGCCTACATTAAAATATTTAAAAACTAAGGGTTTTGTTTTGTAACGTTTATAGGTTTCATCTATCAAAGCAGGGTAGGATCTGAAACTATTCCAGAAAGTCCATCATTGTAGAGAGAGCGTTCAATGCTTCTAGTGTTGTTAGTATTTTTAGGCGGAGTCCTGACGATTTTAAGCCCGTGTATTTTACCGGTGCTGCCCTTCGTATTTGCACGCGCTGGTCAACCCTTTGTTAAAAGCACGCTTCCACTACTCATAGGAATGGCGTTGACCTTTGCGGGAATCGCTACGCTGGCTGCTGTTGGCGGTGCTTGGGCGGTTCAGATTAATCAATATGGACGGATGCTCGCCTTGGTGTTGTTGGTAATTTTTGCTGCGACCTTACTATCGCGTCATCTTGCCGATTGGTTGGCCAAGCCTTTTGTGGCTCTCGGTAATCGACTGTTACCGTCCTCAGGTGCCGCGACAGGGGTTCAATCACTCGTGTTAGGTATTGCGACTGGTTTGTTATGGGCACCCTGCGCCGGCCCCATTTTGGGATTGGTATTAACGGGCGCGTTGATTTCCGGGCCGAACACGCAAACTACTTTATTGCTATTTGCCTATGCGGCCGGTGCAGCTCTCTCGCTGGGTGTGGCAATGTTTGCTGGCGGGCGGCTGTTATCGGGGTTGAAGAGAAACCCAGGTGTTAGTGAGTTGTTCAGGCGCGTATTGGCGGTCGCCGTGTTGGTTGCGGTTGTCGCGATTGTGATGGGTTGGGATACGAGCGTATTAACGCGTCTGTCATCCACAAGCACTAATCAAATTGAGCAGACGCTAATCGATAAAATACACCCGGAGGCAAATCCCGAAAATAGTGCCGCTATGAAAGGCGCTATGGCGATGAGCGGCAACACGGCAATGAATGGCGGTGCGATGCAGGGCGGAGGTGCTATGTCTGGAACTAACGCCATGATGAGCCGCAACGCAGATGGTGGTGCTCCGTACGAGGGTGAATTACCGGAGTTGGATGGCGTGACCAGTTGGTTGAATTCACCTCCACTCGCATCAACGCAATTACGCGGCAAAGTATTACTGATAGATTTCTGGACATACTCCTGCATTAATTGTTTGCGTGCGCTGCCTTACGTTAACAGCTGGTATAGCAAATATAAGGATTATGGACTCGTCGTTATTGGCGTTCATTCACCAGAGTTCGCGTTTGAAAAAGATGAGTCGAACGTTAAGCGCGCGGTAAAAAATTTGGATATTAATTACCCCGTCGCGCTCGACAATAACTACGCGATTTGGCAGGCCTTTAATAATCAGTATTGGCCCGCACATTATTTTATTGATGCGCAAGGCAAAATTCGCAGCCATCATTTTGGTGAAGGCAAGTACGACGAATCCGAACAAAAAATTCGTGATCTTCTCACCGAAGCCGGCGCTCAAAATCTGCCGGAACCTGCGAGTAAAAACGTTAAAGCAAGCGGTGTCCAAGCCGCTGCAGATGAAAACAACGTGAAATCGCCGGAAACTTATTTAGGCTATGAGCGCGCACAACATTTCAGCTCGCCTGAAGGGTTTATTGGCGATGAATCTAAGGCTTACACCTTGCCGTACAAATTCGAACTTAATGATTGGGCGCTGGAAGGGAATTGGTTAGTCGATAAGGAGAAGGCAGTGCTGGTGTCGGCACCGGGGAAATTAGTATTTCGCTTTTCAGCGAGGGATTTACATCTTGTGCTCGCGTCAAATGTCAACGGAAAAGCTGTGCGTTTCCGCGTTCTCCTGGATGGTGCTGCACCGGCTAAAAATCACGGAATGGATATAGATGAAGCAGGCAATGGGGTTATTACCGAACAGCGTTTATATCAGCTTATTCGTCAGCCAGGTGATGTAAAAGAGCACACGTTTACCATCGAATTTTTAGACGAAGGTGTACAGGCATTTTCATTTACGTTTGGTTAAGAGATTCAATTATGAAAAACTTTGTTATAGATAATCGTGCGTCACGTCGCCAGTTTTTATGGCAGGGAATAGCGGTAGCTTCTTCGGTTGCGTTGGCGAGTAATAGTTTTGCGGCTAATTTATCTGGCCCAAAATTAAATGGCGATGTGACCATTGAAAATTTTTCTGCGGATGGTAAAAGCCAAGGTTCGATCCGTATTTCAAAATTGGTAAAGACCGAAGCAGAATGGCGGTCACAGCTATCACCTCTGGCTTATAAGGTGACTCGTGAAGAGGGCACCGAAGCTCCTGGGTCTGGAAAATATGCAAATAATCATGCAGACGGAATTTATCGTTGTATTTGTTGTGAAACAGCATTATTCGATTCGAAAACCAAATTTGAATCTGGCACGGGTTGGCCCAGCTTTTGGAAGCCGATCTCTGCAATGAATGTCGTAAAAATTTCTGACCGCACCCATGGCATGGTTCGAGACGCAATTTCCTGTAGACGTTGCGATGCACATTTAGGTCATGTGTTCGATGATGGACCCAAGCCAACCGGGTTGCGCTATTGCATGAACTCGGTGTCGTTAAACTTTATTGCCAGAAGTTAATATATTTCCATTTGGTTATTTGTAGAGGCTCACATGCGTTCCTTAAAATTTTCGAAAAAAATAGCACTATTTCTTTTAACGATTGGCGCGTTTGCTCTGCATTTTAATGTATGGGCGGCTGAGGAGCCGACCGTCATTCCGGCGCCTGCGCTTGAACAATCGAAAGCAGCGTCCGGTTTGCAAACAGCAGTTCTCGCGGGCGGATGCTTCTGGGGTGTACAAGGCGTGTTCCAGCGTGTTCGCGGCGTTAAAAAAGTATGGTCGGGTTATGCTGGTGGCGATAAAAATACAGCGAAATACGAGCTGGTTGGTTCAGGCAAAACCGGTCACGCGGAAGCGGTGGAAATAACGTTTAATCCTGCAGAAATTTCTTATGGCGAACTGCTACATATATTTTTTTCGGTGGCTCATGATCCAACCCAATTGAATCGTCAGGGGCCAGACACGGGCACACAATATCGCTCAGCGATTTTTTATACGGATGACGCGCAAAAAAGTGTTGCTGAAGCCTACATAGATCAACTCAATAGCGCCAAAGCATTTCCAAAACCTATTGTGACCAAGCTCGATCCTTTAAAGGGTTTTTACAAGGCGGAGGATTATCATCAGGACTTTTTGATCAATAACCCCAGGTATCCTTATATCGTCCACAATGATTTACCCAAAATTGAAAACTTGAAACGCATTTTCCCGGCTGTCTATAAAGGTGTGCCGGTGAAAGTGACGGATAAAGTTATCGTTCAATAAAGTTGAACTCAGCCCCGCCTCCCGGTCGCCAACTTACTAAAAGGCGGGCTGGGGTCGCGTAGTTTCCGAAATATCCCTCGCAAACCTTTCCCTGATTAGCCTTTTTGTGGTATAAAGCGCGCCTCTTTTTTGGCATATCGCCAGCAAGAGAATAACTTTAACGTCACACACTTACCGTCACGCGATATCTGGGTGCCTGAGAGCGCAAGCTTAAGGGTTGATTAGCGGGGTATGTGGAGGCCTAACCCAATACATTTCAGGAATACAAAATGCCACAAGTAAGCATGCGCGACATGTTGTCCGCCGGTGTCCATTTCGGTCACCAAACCCGTTACTGGAACCCAAAGATGGGCAAGTACATCTTCGGTGCGCGTAACAAGATCCATATTATCAATCTTGAGCACACTGTGCCTGCGTTCAACGAAGCTTTGGCTTTAGTTCAACAAATGGCGTCTCAAAAGAAAAAAATCCTATTTGTTGGTACCAAGCGCGCTGCGCAAAAGACCATCAAAGAACAAGCTGAACGCGCTGGCCAACCATTTGTTAGCCACCGTTGGTTAGGTGGTATGTTGACCAACTACAAAACCATCCGCGCTTCAATCCGTCGCTTGTCAGACCTGACTACTCAAAGCCAGGACGGTACCTTCGCAAAATTGACCAAGAAAGAAGCTTTAATGCGCTCACGCGACATGGAAAAGCTTGAGCGTTCAATTGGTGGTATCAAAAACATTAATGGTTTGCCAGATGCATTGTTCATTATCGACGTTGATCACGAGCGTATTGCTATTCAGGAAGCTAACAAGCTTGGTATTCCAGTAATTGGCGTAGTGGATACCAATAGCAACCCGGAAGGCGTTGATTATGTTATCCCTGGTAACGACGACGCTATCCGTGCAATCAAGTTGTATGCACAAGCTGTTGCTGACGCTTGTTTGGAAGGCTCAAAGTCTGTTTCTGCTGTACCTAACAAAGATGAATACGTAGCTGCTGAAGGCAGCGCTGAATAACTAAGCTCAACAGCTTGTTAATCAGAGAAAGGGGGCTTAGCGCCCCCTTTTACACTTAAAGAATTTGAAACTTTTATTGAGGAAAATATCATGGCAGCTGTTACTCCTGCATTAGTGAAAGAACTGCGCGACCGTACTGCGTTGGGCATGATGGAATGTAAAAAAGCACTTAACGACGCTGATGGCGACATCGAATTAGCCATTGAAAACCTGCGTAAAGTATCCGGCTTGAAAGCAGCCAAGAAAGCTGACCGTACAGCAGCTGACGGCGTTGTAGCGGTTAAAGTTGCTCCAGACAATAGCTACGCTGTTGCTGTAGAAGTTAACTCTGAAACTGACTTTGCTGCGCGTGAGCCAAACTTTGTTAGCTTCGCAAACAGCGTATTGGAAAAAGCCTTCGCAACCAAGCAAACCAATGTTGCTGCGTTAATGGAAGGTGAATTAGAGGCTGCACGCCAAGCTTTGGTACAAAAAATCGGTGAGAACATCGGTGTTCGTCGTATCAGTTTGGTTGAAGGCGGTGTTGTAAGCGGTTACTTGCACTTGAACAACCGCATTGCAGTATTGGTTCAGTTGGAAGGCGGTAATGACGAAATTGGTAAAGACATTGCTATGCACGTAGCGGCTGTTAATCCAGTAGTTGTTAGCTCCGATCAAATGTCTCCTGAAGTTGTTGAGAAAGAGAAAGAAATCATCCGTGCTCAACCAGACATGGCTGGTAAGCCAACTGAGATCGTTGAAAAGATGATTGTTGGCCGTATCAATAAATTCTTGAAAGAAAGCAGTCTGGTTGATCAACCATTTGTTAAGAACCCAGAGCTTACTGTTGCACAATTCGCTAAGACTGGCGGCGCAACTGTTAAAAGTTTCGTGCGTTTAGAAGTAGGTGAAGGTATCGAAGTTGCTGTTGTTGACTTCGCTGCTGAAGTTGCTGCTCAAGTTGCTGCTACTAAAGGCTAATCTTTAGTAAAGGTATCAAATAAAAAACCCCGCACAAGCTGCTTGTGCGGGGTTTTTTATTTAGTGGAATTTTAGGGTAACTAAAAATTCAGTAGCTAATGATGCTTCAGATTAAACTTGTTCCTCAGCATATACACAGCAGTTTCTTCCTTGGGCTTTAGCTTTGAATAGCGCGTCATCCGCGCGCTTGAAGCAGGTGGCGAAATCTTCCTCAGGTTGACGTTCACTCACGCCGAAGCTTGCGCTGACTGTAATTGGTTTTTGGGGATCCAGCTCAGCACTGAATATCGCCTCGCGAACCATTTCTGCCATCGCCATTGCAGTTTTCTTGCTTGCGCCGGGCATTATGACGATAAACTCTTCGCCGCCCCAGCGACCTACATAATCCCCTGCGCGCAAATGTGTTTGAATAACTTTGGCTACGTGTTGCAATACCACATCGCCGGTGTCATGACCGCGTTGGTCATTGATTCTTTTAAAGTGATCTATATCGACAACCAGTAAGGAGTATTTGGGCGTGGTGGGAGCTTGCAAATAGCCATTGCCGGCCAAGCTCGCGATGATTTGGTCGATACCAAAACGGTTATAAAGCTGCGTCAAAGGGTCAACAGTTGATAGACGACGGAATTTACTCGTTTCTTCTTTTAACTCTTCGTTGCTGTTGCTGAGTTGATTAATCACTTTGGTGTCGTGTTCGGTTTGAGCATTAAGTTGAATCAATCTTCTAATCGAATAAATAAAGATGCCAAGCATCCACAAACAAATAATGGCCAGATACCAGTCTTCAGCACGAACCCATTCGCCGGTGAATTCCAATTTCTCAAGCTCAAATGTATGGGTGCCAGGTTTTTCTGGCTCGCCGAAGTCAATAGTGACAACCATGGCGTTATTCAATTCTGGTGCAGCGTCTGAGAGCGGAATGTTGTATTGAGTCAGCCACCAATCCGACGCAGCGAATGCGGACATATCAATGCGGATTTCTTTGTTGAGTTCCTTGGTATGAAGTTGTACGGCATTGAATTTAGTGCTGTTAGCATCCTTGGTGCTTGAATAGTCAGGATTAAAGTTGCGGATAGCAATGCGCACTTTATTAGCGTTGCCGCTATAATTCAGCTTGATATTCATGTGCTCATATTGGGACAAATCCGCGCCTTTAACGCCGCTCGTTGAGACATCAATTGTCCAGCCGCAGGGAAAATAATTCCCCTGAAAGTTTTCGGGATAATTACATTTCCAAGCAGTGTGACTATCCTTTGTCCATTCAGATGAAATAGTTCCGTCTGGCAGTTGTTCCGTTAAAAGAAGCAATGCTCCCTGGCCATTTGGAACCAGCACTAATCGCTTTTTGGGAAAGAAATGGACGCTCGCAAGTAGCAAGGCTGTGATAACAATAGCTGCCAGTAAGATGGAGTTAAAACTTTTGTCATTAATCATCGGCTTGTTACCTTAAGGATTTGAATCAAGTATTGACCAAAGAAGAAAATTATCAATGTTGTTCAAAGAAATTACGCATCTTTCTTACGACGCCAATCCGAATCTCACTAAAACCACATAAAGATTTGATTGCTGCAGGTAAATGACTTTGGGCTGTGTGAGGCCAAGCTATGCTCGACCGACATCGGCAAACTGCAGGCGAGGTATTCCTGAGGCACAGCTAAAGCACCTTCATAATAAGCCAGCGGCATCCCGCGAAATGTTACAGATCTAAAGCTCTTCCTCCGCATAAACGCAACAGTTTCTTCCTTGTGCTTTGGCTTTGTAGAGAGCGTTGTCCGCGCGTTTGAAACAGGTGGCAAAATCTTCTTCAGGGCGACGTTCGCTAACACCAAAACTCGCACTTACGAGCAGCGGTTTTTCGGGGTCCAGTTCGGTAGTAAAAATTGCCTCGCGGATCATTTCGGCCATGGCCATAGCGATAGTCTTATTAGACATTGGAAGAATCACGATAAATTCTTCCCCTCCCCAGCGGCCAACGTAGTCACCTTTACGTAGATGGGTTTGGATAATCTTCGCCACATGCTGTAGGACTAAATCCCCTACATCGTGGCCGCGCTTGTCATTGACGCGTTTGAAGTGATCTATATCTACCACTAATAAGGAATATAGAGGTGTCGAAGGGGCCTGCAAATAGCCCTTACCTAGCAAGCTCGCAATGATCTGATCGATACCAAAACGGTTGTAGAGCTTGGTCAAAGGGTCGACAGTAGAGAGGCGGCGGAACTTATCAGTTTCTTCTTTGAGTTCCTCGTTGTTCTCACTGAGCTGGTTGATCATCCGAATGTCATATTTTGTCTGAGCGTTGAGCTGGATCATTCTTCGAATGGTGTAAATAAAAATTCCTACCATCCAAAAACTAATGATGGCGAGGTACCAGTCTTCAACCTTCACCCACGCCCCGCGAAACTCCAGCTTCTCAATCGAGAACGAATGAATCCCCGGAGGCTGAGGCTCGCCAAAATCCAGTGAAATAGCCATGGCGTTACTAAGTTCAGCCGCTGCATCGGAAAGAGGAATGTTGAATTGATTCAACCACCAGTCAGCTGCTGCAAATGCTGACAGGGAAATGCGATTCTCTTGGTTGAGTTCTTTGGTATGAAGTTGCAAGGCATTGAATTTGGTACTGTTTAAATCAGCGGCCGTAGAATATGCGGGATTAAAATTACGGATGACGATGCGGACTTTGTTGGCCGGGCCCGTGTAGTTAATCTTAATTTGCATGTCGTCATAGCGCGATAGATCAACCCCAATACCCCGTTCGCGCGCGGGTGACAAATCCAGTGTCCAGGCGCATGGAAAATAGCCGGGGTGAAAGTTATCCGGCCAATAACAATTCCAATTTGTATGTTGTGGGTTAGTCCACTCTGAAGATGGTCTTCCGTCTGGGAGGGGTTCGGTCATTAAATAAAGCGGATATATCGAGTCAGGTACCAGCACCAGCCGTTTTTCCGGAACGAAATGAACGCCGATAAGCAGCGAAATGGTAACGAGAATGGCCCCTACCAAAAACAGGTTAAATCGTTTGTCATTCATCATCGGGTTGTCACCTTGGGCGCTTGTCTCCAAGAAGTATTGACCAAAAGAGCGAATTTTCAATTTTGATGTGCTAATCCGTAGGTATTATTTTATGTGCAGGTAGGGCTCCACCCCGGTTGCGGGATGCCGCGTTCATTTAATCTGGCACAAGCTTCAAGATTGGCTGTCATTAAAAGCAAGAGCTAGGGGCTGACCGTAGCAATTTATGCATGCGTGAAGTGCGCTAGAGTTGTGTTTTCTATTAGATTATTTACTCAACCTTCAGCGGGTCGATCATAAAACTTTTAAAGGTGGGTGACAGATGTTGGCCATAAGGGCTTTGGAGTTGAAAGACTTTGCGTTTATGAAGCTTGGCGAACTCGATGTCGCTGCGGTAGTGCAATGCGAACAACCGGTTCAAAGAG
This sequence comes from Gammaproteobacteria bacterium, assembly GCA_004173475.1. Lineage (GTDB taxonomy): Bacteria > Pseudomonadota > Gammaproteobacteria > Pseudomonadales > Cellvibrionaceae > Cellvibrio. The sequence continues at coordinate 107,052 of SEBU01000005.1, read as the reverse complement.
CCATCTTGTTTGGCGATAGCCAATCCTTCTTCAATGCGGTCTACAAGTGGTTGGCTTCTTTTATTGAAATACAGGGTGAATGGCATCGAATAAACGAGCACAAAACTTTCGTTGTAAAGTAGGTTTCCCATTGATTTGTACTCTTTATATTCCTTATGCAATTCGGTAATACCGCGACAAAATAAGTCCACGCGATTTCCCATCACCATTTTAAATAACCCCATGTAGTTGGAAACTTGCTGAACGCGAAAGCCGTTCGCTTCCAAAATCGGAATGTCAGGCCAGTTGGTGCCTTGTCCTATCGTGAACTTACGTAAATCGTCGACGCTTTTAGCAGCCGCAACCTTCGCTTTGGCTGCGGGGCTCACAAAGCAAATGCGATAACTCAACAATCCGTGATCAAGGGGGAAGTCTACGGCGATTAAGTTATTATTGCTCATTTCCTGAACATATTCGCCGCTTGGAAAGAAGTAATTAGGGTAGGTATCAAGATTCAATTCGTGGACTGAGCGTGCCAGGCTGACCGCTGCAGGAATACTTTTGAACTTGTAAGCCCCATATTTTTTCTCGGTCTTACTCAATGCCAAAGTGAGAACTGCCAAAGGGTAATCAAGTCGTTTGTCCGATGCATCTTCCACAGGTGTGTAATGGACAACGGTTTCAGCCATTGGTGTTTGTGCATCCGCATGTTGGATTGATCCAAGCACGAAGATTGCTACTAAATATACGTAAATACGGTTGAGCGGAGGCATGTTCGATTCCTTGCAGCTGTCTTATTGGTAGCTTAGCAGTTGATGACGCAACTCTCCCAGCGCAAACCAAGGTTTTTCTGATAAACTGCGCCGATTTTTTTAAACTCTGGCAGTCGTGTCGGGTGAAACAGCTAACTCATTGTTTGGAGAGCATTTATGTCCAGCCCAAGGGATAAGAAGTACAAGCGTATCTTGTTGAAATTGAGCGGTGAAGAGCTGATGGGAACCGAGGGGTTCGGGATAGATCCAAAGGTGCTCGACAAAATGGCATTGGAAATTGGTCAGCTCGTTGGAATTGGTGTTCAGGTAGGTCTGGTGATTGGGGGTGGTAACCTGTTTCGTGGTGCAGCCTTGAGTGCTGCTGGTCTGGATCGCGTTACTGGCGATCATATGGGCATGTTGGCCACTGTGATGAATGCTTTAGCTATGCGTGATGCCCTGGAGCGTTCCAATATCTCTTGCCGAGTTATGTCTGCTATTCCAATGAGTGGTGTCGTTGAACATTATGACCGTCGTCGCGCTGTCCGTTTCCTGGGCATGGGCGAAGTAGTGATTTTTGCTGCGGGTACAGGTAATCCGTTTTTTACGACTGACTCCGCTGCGTGTTTGCGTGGCATCGAAGTAGACGCCGACATAGTTTTGAAAGCCACCAAGGTAGACGGCGTTTATACTGCTGACCCGAAAAAAGACCCCACCGCAACCAAATATGATCGTTTGTCTTACGACGAAGTGCTCAATAAGAAATTGGCGGTAATGGATTTGACTGCAATTTGTCTATGCCGCGAACATGATATGCCTGTTCGTGTTTTCCGTATGAATAAAACCGGTGCGCTATTAAATATTGTGGTAGGCAGCAATGAAGGCACCTTGATCGAAGAGGAAAAATAAATGATTAATGACATTAAAAAAGACGCCGAAGCGCGTATGAAAAAAGCTATTGAGTCATTGGGAAATCACTTCAACAAAATTCGCACTGGCCGTGCTCACCCAAGTATTCTCGATGGCATTACCGTTAATTACTACGGTACTGACACGCCTTTAAGTCAGCTCGCGAACATCAACGTTGAAGACGCGCGTACGCTTTCAGTCAGCCCGTGGGAACGCAACCTTGTTCCGGAAATCGAGAAGGCAATTCTGAAATCAAACTTGGGTTTGAATCCATCGACTAACAATGGTTTGATTCGTTTACCACTGCCAATGTTGACGGAAGAAACGCGCAAAAATTTTATCAAGCAAGCGCGTGCTGAAGCTGAAAACGGTCGCGTTTCTGTGCGCAATGTTCGTCGCGATGTATTGGGTGACGTTAAAGCCTTAGTGAAAGATAAAGCTATTAGTGAAGACGACGAGCGTCGCGCGCAAGATGAAATCCAGAAAATTACGGATAAATATATTGCTGAAGTAGACAAGGCATTGGCAGCCAAAGAAGTCGATTTAATGGCTGTTTAATAAGTATGTTGACGACTGGCTCGCGCATAAAGCGCGAGCCAGTTTGTTTTTAAAAGATCAAATTTTTACATCGAACTAAAAATGAAAATCGATCGACAAGGATTCTTGTGCAGTATCGATGCTTTGGGGAATATCTGTGCCTGACAATCAACTGCGCCATGTAGCAATCATTATGGATGGCAATAATCGCTGGGCCAAACAACGAGGGCTCGCAGGCGTTGCCGGTCACAAAGTGGGTGTTGAGCGTATTCGTGATGCCATGACCGCCGCTGAAGAAATTGGTATAGAAGTTCTCACGGTGTTTGCATTCAGCAGTGAAAATTGGAATCGTCCTCCGCTGGAAGTTGAAGCACTCATGTCGCTCTTTCAGCTGTATCTTAAAAACGAAGCAAAAGCACTGAAGAAAAAAGGTGTTCGATTACGCGTTATCGGTAATCGCACGCGTTTTAGCAAAGGTATTCAGCGCGCAATAATTGATGCTGAAGAACTCACGAAAGACGGTAAGTTTACCTTGGTCATAGCAGCTGATTACGGCGGCCGTTGGGATATTGCTGAAGCTGCAAAAAAAGTAGCGCAGGAAGTTCGTGAGGGCCGCATCAATGCTGACGATGTGACTGAAGATTTGTTAGATAAATATACATCGCTAGCTGAGTTGCCACCGTTAGATTTATTAATTCGCACCGGCGGTGAAGTGCGGATCAGCAACTTTTTGTTATGGCAAAGTGCCTACGCCGAATTCTTTTTTAGCGATAAGCTTTGGCCCGATTTTGACGGTGCTGAGCTTAAACGCGCCGCTGCTTCTTTCCACGAGCGTCAACGCCGTTTTGGCTTAACTGGCGATCAAATTGAAGCAGGTGTCAGTCATGCTTAAGCAGCGAGTGATTACCGCCGTTATATTAACGATCGTTTTCTTGGCGGCATTGTTTGGATTGTCAGCAACCTATTTCCCCATTTTTATTGGGGTGGTTGTTTTAATCGGCGCTTGGGAATGGGCTAATTTATCCAGTTTCGCTGCGCTGTGGCAAAGATCAATTTACACGTTGTTAATTGCCGCTGTTCTATTTGTATTGAGCCGTTACCTGGGTTTATTCGAAGCTGGCCCAAGCCTCAATGTACACCTAATTAAGATTATTCTGCTTATCGCATGCGGGTGGTGGGCCTTGGCACTATTGCTAGTGCAAGGCTATCCGTCCAGCGCTATTTTGTGGGGAAATAAAATCGTCCGCCTGTTAATGGGCGTGCTCGTATTAATACCTACGTGGCTTGCCCTTATTTACGTTCACTCTCAGCCTCAAGGTGCCTGGTTGGTAGTAATTATTGCATGTACCGTAGCGGCCGCTGATATAGGTGGTTATTTTGCGGGACGGAAATTTGGGAAACATAAGTTAGCACCGGCCGTAAGCCCCGGTAAAACCTGGGAGGGTTTCGTTGGTGGCCAGCTTGCAAGCTTGTTATTAGCGTCATTGGTCGCTTATTTCACTGGTAGCAATATTGGTTTAGTGCTGGCTGTCATAGTTCCTACCAGTTTATTTTCGGTTCTCGGTGATTTAGTAGAAAGCATGGTGAAACGTCATGCGGGCGTGAAAGATAGCGGCGTTATTCTGCCTGGTCATGGTGGGATTTTGGATCGCGTCGATAGCATTACGGCAGCCGCGCCGGTCTTTGCGCTGGCAGTTCTCATCAGCGGTTGGACGTTGGGTAGCTAATATGAGCCCAAATACTACGGTTCAATCGGTCACTATTCTCGGTGCCACGGGTTCGATTGGTGTTAGCACGCTGGATGTATTGGCTCGTCACCCTGACCGCTATTCGGTATTTGCGTTAACAGCAGACCGCAGATGGCAGGTCCTCGCGACTCAATGTCTACAACACAACCCCCGTTACGCTGTGCTGAACGATGAATCCTCAGCTCTTTTACTTGCGCAAGAATTGAGTCGTCAAGGTTGTAAGACAGAAGTATTGCAAGGTGCTGATGCGCTAGCTCAAGTTGCGGCACATAATGATGTGCAGGTGGTAATGGCGGCGATAGTAGGCGCAGCCGGTTTACTCCCGACGCTCGCTGCGGTTGAGGCTGGTAAAAAAGTATTGTTAGCCAACAAAGAAGCTCTGGTGATGGCCGGCGGTTTATTTACCAAAGCGGTCAAAGATCATGATGCGATTTTGCTACCCATTGATAGCGAGCATAATGCAATTTTCCAATGCCTGCCGAATCATCGCCCGGATTGTCTCGTCCAGGGCTTGCAATCCAGTGGCGTACGCAAGATTTTGTTAACCGCGTCTGGCGGTCCCTTCCGAAATACTCCTTTGGCCGATCTGAGAAGTGTTACGCCCGAGCAGGCCTGCGCTCATCCCAATTGGAGTATGGGTCAAAAGATTTCGGTAGATTCCGCAACCATGCTTAATAAGGGGTTGGAGCTTATAGAGGCCTGCTGGTTATTTAATGCCAGACCTGATCAGGTACAAGTTGTTATTCATCCTCAAAGCGTTATTCACTCTATGGTTGAATACGTAGATGGTTCTGTGCTCGCCCAATTAGGCAATCCAGATATGCGTACGCCGATTGCCCACGCTTTGGCGTGGCCAGAGCGAATAGTATCGGGTGTGGCAAGTCTGGATATTATCGCTACCGCAAGGCTGGATTTTTCCGCACCTGATTATGAGCGCTTTCCCTGTCTCAAGTTGGCCCAACAAGCGGCTGCTCGCGCGGCGACTGCTCCTACTATTTTGAATGCTGCCAATGAAATAGCGGTCGCCGCTTTTTTACAGCGCAAGATTCGTTTCGATCAAATATCCCAAGTGATTACGAGCGTCTTGGATAAGCAGGAAGTTAGTGAACCTGACTCGCTTGAGTTGGTCATAGCCACCGACCTGAAGGCGCGGCAAATCGCGCATTCTGTGATTGCAGCGTTTTAGAGAAGTCTATGAATCTAACCTACCAAATCCTTTCCTTTCTGGTCGCCATTATTATTTTGGTCACTGTCCATGAGTTCGGCCATTTTTATGTGGCGCGCCTTTGCGGTGTGAAAGTACTTCGATTTTCTCTGGGATTCGGCAAAGTTCTTTGGCGTCGATACGATAAACACGGTACTGAGTTCTCCATTTCTGCGTTACCTTTCGGAGGCTACGTAAAAATGCTGGATGAGCGTGAGGGCGATGTTGATCCCGACCAGCTCCATCAAACGTTCAATCGCAAGACCGTTGCGCAGCGAATGGCCATTGTAGTAGCTGGGCCTGTTGCGAATTTCATTCTGGCGATTCTACTGTTTTGGATATTCTTTTTAAGTGGTGATCGAGGCCTGATTCCCGTAGTCGCAACCGTGGAGCCGGGCTCGATTGCTGCTAAGGCGGGGCTTGAATCTGGTCAGGAAATTGTTGCGGTCGAAGGCGTTAATACTCCGACCCAGCAGGTTCTAGCTCAGCAGTTGATCGGATATTTGGGTGAATCCGACGTGGTTCAATTTAAAGTGCGTTACCCCAATTCAGACCTGACCTATGAGATTGACATTACGTTTAATGAATGGATGCGCGGCGCAAAAGATCCAGATCCCATCGAAGGCTTGGGTATAGAAATTCCGCCCCTCAAACCGATTGTCGGAGCTGTTTTGCCTGATAGCCCTGCGTCGAAAGCTGGCTTTAAAATTAATGACAAAATCTTGAGGGTTAACGATTCCTCTATTAAGGATTTTCGTGATTTCCAAAAGTTAGTGCGGCCACGTGGAGGAGAAACTTTAACCGTTACGGTGGAGCGCGGCTCAAGTACAAATCCTGAGCTTGTAAGTTTATCGGTGACGCCGGAATCTTTTACGGAAAAGGGAGTCTCTTATGGGCGGATTGGTATAGGCCCACAAGCGTTGTCCGAAGCGTCTTATCGGCACTATGAGTATTCCGTGGGTTCCTCGCTGGTGGAGGGTGTAAAACGGACTTGGAGCTCATCCGAGTTCGTATTGGTCTCCGTCAAAAAGCTCATCCTTGGAGAAATTTCGACAAAAAACTTGAGTGGGCCGATAAGCATTGCTAAGGTGGCCGGCTCTTCAGCGCAGAACGGTTTAAAAAGCTTCATTGGCTTTGTCGCCTTGCTCAGTGTTTTTTTAGGAGTGTTTAATCTGTTGCCCATTCCAGTTCTGGATGGCGGGCATCTGTTATATCTCTCGGTTGAAGCAATTAAGGGTAAGCCGGTATCCGAAAAGGTACAAATTGCGGCCTATCAATTCGGGCTTATGTTAGTTATAGGTCTGAGTGTATTGGCTATGTATAACGATATTATGCGGTTGTAAGTGGTTCTGCCCTTCTGCCAAAACAAATTTAGTCTGGATGATATGAAGCGAGTTTCAATGCGATTTTTTTGCTGCTTAATGGTATTGCTCACATCTTTTGCGGTGCAAGCTCAATCTCCCAATTTTCGTATTAGCGATATACGCGTAGAAGGCCTGCAACGTGTATCGGCAGGTACAGTTTTCAGCGCATTGCCAGTTAGAGTTGGTGACTCAATCAATCAATCTGACATCCAAAACGCTACACGTGAATTATTTAAAATCGGATTCTTTACCGACGTGGCTATCGAGCGCGACGGAGACGTTTTGGTATTGGTGCTTAAAGAGCGTCCCGCCATCAATAAAATTGAATTGGATGGTAATAAGGCAATCAAGTCTGAAAATTTATTGGACAGTCTTAAAAAGAATAATTTGTCTGAAGGGCAAATCTTTCAGCGGGCTACGCTGGATATGATTGCGCAGGCGTTACAACGAGAATACATCGCACAAGGTCGTTACGGCGCCACTGTAAATATTGAAATCGAAGACTTGCCTCGCAATCAAGTAAAAGTAAAAGTAAAAATTAACGAAGGCGCTGTCGCTCGTATCAAACAAATTAATATCGTTGGTAACACGGTTTTTAGTGATCAGGAATTGCTGGATTTATTTGAACTGCACACATCTGGTTTGTTTTCGTGGATGTCTGGCAACGACAAGTATTCCAAAGAAAAAATGAAAGGAGATTTGGAAAAAGTTGAATCCTATTACATGGATCGCGGCTATCTTTCTTTTAAAGTTGATTCATCGCAAATTTCATTAAGTCCGGATAAGTCACAGATTTTTATCACCATAAACATTACTGAAGGGGATATTTATAAAGTCAGTAGTGTTGAGCTTGCTGGTGATCCGGTGATTGATCCGCAACTGTTGCGTATGCTTTTACTGGTTAGGGAAGGGCAGATTTTCTCACAAATATTAATGACGACTTCTTCCGAATATTTGACTCAACGTTTGGGTAATGAAGGTTACACTTTCGCAAAAGTTGAAGGTATGCCAGAAAAAAACGAAGCAGATAAGACGGTAAAACTAACGTTTTTCATTGAGCCGGGTAAACGCGCCTACGTAAATCGCATCAATTTTAAAGGTAACACCAAAACCATCGATGAAGTTTTACGCCGCGAGATGCGTCAGATGGAAGGCGGCTCCGCTTCTACCGCGCAAATTGATAATTCTAAGGTTCATTTGGAACGTCTCGGCTTCTTTAAAGAAGTTAAAGTCGATACTAAAGAAGTTCCCGGTTCATCGGATAAAGTTGATGTGACTTATACGGTAGAAGAACAGCCATCGGGTAGCATGAGCTTACAGATAGGTTACGCACAATATTCGGGATTATTATTTCAGGCCGGTATTCAGCAAACCAACTGGTTTGGCACAGGCAAGCAAGTCGGTTTCAATTTTAGTCACAGCAGATATCAAACGGGATATTCATTAAATTATAACGACCCCTATTTTACGCCTGATGGAATAAGCCGTGGGTTTAGCCTCTATTACACTAAAAGTGATTTCGGTCAGTACAACGTAACTCCGTACAGCACGAATACCTACGGCGGAAAAGTAACTTTTGGTTATCCCATCTCTGAAATCGAACGTATAGGTTTTGATATTGGACTCAGAAACATAGAGGTTACGCCAACGCCGTACTCATCTCAGGAGATTCAACGTAGCCCCTATTTCGAAGACGGTTGGATAGGGAATAATAAGGATCGAGACGATCAGTTAGTGAAGCTGGCCAATAGATATATTACGTATGAAGACTATATTGATTCATTAGATCGCCGGGCGAATGGTTTAGATTACTTTTCGGGGACCTACAACGCTAAACCCATAACGGATGACCTGTTGAGAGAACAAGGCTTTCTTGACAAATATGGTGATACTTTTAACGATGCGCTGGTTAGCGTTTATTGGACGAAGTCAACACTAAACCGTGGGATTTTACCTGATCGCGGTGCTTCGCAAAGATTATCTGCAGAAATGACATTGCCTGTCGGTGATTTGGAATACTTTAAGGTGGATTACGAAACACAATTTTTTAAACCGCTTACGAGGAATTTTACTCTTCGCCTTCATGGCAGGTTAGGCTACGGCGAAAGTTATGGTGAAACTGATCGACTACCTTTCTTTGAGAACTTTTATGCAGGTGGTTTCGGTTCTGTTCGAGGTTTTGAGCGTAATTCCTTAGGGCCTAGAAGTTCACCACAGGAAACCGTTTCCGCTGTTAATTCAGTATGGGATGATTTCAATGGCGATGGTAAAGTTGGGGATGGCGAATTATCTGGACCTGTGCTATTCATCTGTCCGGCGGGTAGAGACGATTGCGTACCTAACAAAATATTCACTCAAAGAGTGGTCGAGGATTATGGTCGTAGACGTGGTGCTTTCGGCGGTAATGTAATCATTGAAGGAGGCGCAGAAATTTTATTCCCGCTTCCTTTTATCAAAGATCAACGTTCGTTGCAGACAACACTTTTCCTCGATGCCGGTAACGTATTTGATACCAATTGCGGCGCGCAACAAAGAAACTGTTATGCTGTAGATGCAGATCAAATTAAAGCATCAGTTGGTTTAGGGCTGACATGGATCTCCAGTTTCGGCCCAATGCAGTTCAGTCTTTCTAAACCTATTAGTAAAGACAGTAAGTATGATGATCACAAAATATTTGATTTCACTTTGGGTCAAACGTTTTAAAATATAATTTTTCGTTTTTAATGATAAGAGGAAATGCTCGTGAATTTTACAAAAAAGTGTGCAGCGGCTTTAGTTTTGTCCCTGATGTCTGCGGTGAGTTTTGCTGAAACAAAAATTGCGGTGTTTAATCCACAGGCCGCCATTCAGGGAACTGCTGTTGCTAAGGCTCGTGTGGGCAAACTTGAAAAAAGTGCTGACTATGCTGCTACTAAAGCTAAATATGATGGAATAGTTACCGATCTGAAAGCGTTGGACGCTTCCTACCAAAAAGATGGGTTAACCTGGTCGGCAGAAAAGAAAGAAGAGGCTGAGAAAAAATCGCAGAGCTTGCGTCAGGATCTACAATTTAACGCAAAAAAATTGCAAGCTAGTCAGCAGGAATTGTTTCAGCAACTAACCCAAGAAGTTGGTCCTAAGTTACAAGCTGCGGTAAAACAAATTATTGAAGCTGAAAAGTTGAATCTTGTTTTGGATTCGCAAAGCGCAATGTATTTTACTCCTGAGTACGATATTACCCCAAAAGTTGTCGCTATTTTGGATAAGGCTAAGTAGTAGTGTGTCTGCTCTGATTTTTACTTTGTCCGAACTAGCCCAGCACATCGGTGCTGAGCTAGTGGGGGACAGCGAACATAAAATTTCCGCCCTTGCTTCACTCCAAGCTGCAACACCAACAGACCTCACTTTTATAGCAAATCCCGTATATAAAAAATATTTAGCTGCGAGCAAAGCGGGCGCTATTATTTGTTCGCCGGATTTAGCGGATCAAATTGTTGGCAATAAGCTGGTTGTGGTAAACCCGTACCTTTGTTATGCACAATTAACAGCTTTGTTTGACAAGAGCGTAAAGCATGAAACGGGCGTTCATCCTTCTGCTGTAATTGGTAGAGATTGTATTTTAGGTAAAAATATTTGTGTGGGTGCCAATGCTGTTGTTGGTGATCGTGTAAACCTCGGTGACGAAGTGAATATTGGCCCAGGCGTGGTAATTGGAAATGACGCGATTATTGGTAATCGTACCCGACTCTACGCCAATGTAACTATTTATCATGGAATCAATATAGGTAGCGATTGCATATTCCACGGTGGTTGCGTTATAGGCGCCGATGGATTTGGTTTTGCGCACTCTAAAGATGGTTGGGTAAAAATTCATCAATTAGGTGGGGTAAGTATCGGCAATAAGGTTGAGATAGGCGCAAATACCACGATTGATCGCGGTGCGCTGGACGATACCATCATAGAAGACGGAGTTATTATCGATAATTTGGTGCAAATTGGTCATAATGTGCGGCTTGGAAGGAATACAGCGATTGCGGGGCATACAGCCATAGGTGGCAGCACAACGATTGGCAGCAATTGCACAATTGCAGGTGCGGTCGGCGTGGTTGGTCATTTAACCTTGGTTGATAAGGTTCATATCACAGCAATGAGTTTAGTATCCAGTTCAATTAATGAGGCGGGCTCCTATTCTTCAGGTGTTCCTCTGGGACCCACTAAGGAATGGCGCAAAAACGCGGTTCGTTTTCGGCAGTTGGACAGCTTGGCAACCCGCTTCATTAAGTTCGAGCGCAATGGCGTCCAAGACCAGGATGAATAACGTTCGGTTGCTTCTTTAAAAATTCTTTTGCAATTCAACTTCTGTCGGTGTGGTTTGTACTGTCGACAATACTAGATACTTTTTAAATTTATACCTAAGGCCATTTAGCTATGATGGATGTCAATGAAATACGTGAATATTTACCGCACCGTTACCCATTTTTATTGGTTGACCGCGTAGTGGAGCTGGTTGAAGGTGAATCAATTGTTGCTTACAAAAATATCACGGTGAATGAAGAGGTTTTTAATGGCCATTTTCCGCAAAGCCCGGTATTTCCTGGCGTTATGATTATTGAAGCAATGGCCCAGGCATCCGGCATTCTCGGTTTCAAAACTATGAATAAAAAGCCGCAGGACGGTTCAATTTATTTATTCGCTGGTGTGGATGATGTGCGTTTCAAACGTCAAGTAATTCCTGGCGACCGATTGCAATTGGAATCGCGTGTTATTTCCGAAAAGCGCGGTATCTGGAAGTTTGAGTGCAAAGCTACAGTCGATGGCGTTTTGGCTGCGTCTGCCACTATTCTCTGCGCTGACCGCAAGGTGTAATTTAATCGAAGAATTTTCGGTGATAAAAAATTTTACCTAACGACGAGAGTTTATCTTGATTGATTCGCACGCAATAATTCATCCCAGCGCAAAATTAGCTCCCAATGTTACGGTGGGTCCATGGACAATTATTGGTCCTGATGTCGAAATCGGTGAAGGGACAACTGTTGCATCTCATGTCGTCATTAAAGGCCCTACCGTAATTGGCGAACATAATCACATCTATCAATTTTCATCGGTTGGTGAAGATACTCCTGACTTAAAGTACAAAGGTGAGCCGACAAGATTGGTTATTGGCGACCATAATACAATTCGTGAAGGCGTAACTATTCATCGCGGAACTATTCAGGATCGCAGTGAAACCACCATTGGAAATCACAATTTGATAATGGCCTACGTTCATGTTGGTCACGACAGTGTTATCGGAAATCACTGCATTTTAGTGAACAATACCGCGCTGGCCGGTCACGTTCATGTGGGCGACTGGGCAATACTCAGTGGCTACACATTGGTTCACCAATTTTGCCATATTGGAATGCATAGTTTTACCGGCATGGGAACGGCTGTTGGTAAAGATATTCCCGCCTACGTTATGGCTACAGGTAACCCTGCTGAAGCAAAAAGCATTAACACAGAGGGCTTGCGACGTCGTGGATTTAGTGTTGACGATATCGCAACTATCACGAAAGCCTACAAAATAATTTACCGCCGCGGCCTGACAATTGATGAGGCGCTCGTTGAAGTAGACGCTTTGGTCCCCGAGTGCGAAAGATTATTGCCATTGATTCAATCGATCAAAGAATCTACACGCGGTATTGTGAGATAAAAATTATTGGTTTCAAAAATAATAAGAGCTAAAAAAGAAAATATTATTGGGGCTGGTAAATGGAACGTATTCATATAGGCATTGTTGTCGGCGAAGCCTCGGGCGATATTCTGGGGGCAGCGCTAATGGCAGAGTTGCGTAAACTTTACCCTAATGCAGAATTCTCCGGTATTGGTGGTCCCCGTATGTTGGAGTTGGGTTTTCACTCTTATTTTCCGCAAGATCGTTTGGCTGTCATGGGGCTTATTGAACCGCTCAAACGTTTACCAGAATTACTGCGTATTCGTAAATTTTTACGCGAACATTTTATTGCCAATCCACCCGCAGTTTTTATTGGAATCGACTCCCCGGATTTCACGATTTCTCTGGAGCGATCTCTTAAAGAGAAGGGTATTAAAACGGTACATTACGTAAGCCCATCCGTATGGGCTTGGCGACAAAAGCGCGTTTTTAAAATTGCAAAGTCTGTTGATCTTATGCTCACGCTTCTACCATTTGAAGCTGCCTTTTATGAAAAACATAAGGTACCTGTAGAGTTTGTTGGTCATCATTTGGCCGATGAACTACCAGAACATGTTGATAAGTTTCAGGCTCGTCGTGAATTAGGTATTCCTGAGCACGCGCGTGTGGTGGCACTTTTGCCGGGTAGTCGGGCCAGTGAAGTGGAACGCATGGGCAGTTTATTTATGCACGCTGCTGTGTTTTGTTTAGAACAAGATCCGGATTTACTATTTTACATTCCTGCAGCTAATTCAGACCGTTATCGCCAATTACATTTGCAGCTTAACGATTATGTTGATTTTTCACTAAATTTAATTAATGGTAATTCCCATAAAGTTATGGCTGCGGCAGATGTCGTATTGCTTGCGTCAGGCACAGTAGCACTTGAGGCTATGTTGCTCAAAAAGCCTATGGTAGTCGCCTATAAAATGGCACCTTTAACGTTTAAGATATTGTCGTGGCTGATCAAAACTCCATACGTGTCATTACCAAATTTGTTGGCAGGAAAGTTGTTAGTGCCGGAACTATTGCAAGATGCGGCTACCCCGGAAAAGTTAAGCGCTGCAGTTTTGAATTATTTTGAAAGCCCGGAAGAAACTCAGCAATTAATCAATACTTTTGCGCAAATGCATGTGATTTTGAAGCGCGATGCCAGCGTTCGCGCTGCTAATGCAATTGCAAAACTAATAAATCAATAAATCAATAAATCAACCTGGAAATTCCACAATGTTTGAACCCTTTGTGTGTGCATATCAAGGAATTTTATTAGCGGGTTGCGATGAAGTGGGGCGCGGTCCTTTAGCGGGTGATGTGGTTGCGGCCGCAGTTATACTCGATCCGTTACAGCCCATTGAAGGTTTGGATGATTCAAAGAAACTGACAGAAAAAAAACGCGAATTATTATTTGACGAAATTAAAGCTAAAGCGAAAAGCTGGTGCGTGGCGCGCGCTTCAGTTGAAGAGATAGACAAAATAAATATTTTACAGGCGAGCCTGCTGGCTATGCACCGCGCTGTACAAGGTCTGCACGTTCAGCCCGAATATGTATTGGTTGATGGAAATAAACTACCAAAATGGAAGTACACCGCCGAAGCAGTCGTTAAAGGCGACAGTCGTGTTCAAGCGATTAGTGCTGCCTCGATACTTGCAAAAGTCGTGCGTGATCGCGAGATGGTTGAGTACGATAAACGCTATCCTGGTTACGGTTTGGCTGATCACAAAGGCTATCCCACTAAATATCATCTAGACGCGGTTATTCGCTTGGGAATTACCGAGATCCATCGTAGAAGTTTCGCACCTGTCCGCGCGCAGGTCGAACAAATAGAGTTGTTTTAAGTGAGTGATATTTGCGACGCAGATTTACATCATTTAAAACCGGGTAAGCGAGTTGTGTTGAAGTCATTTAATGGTCATCTGAGTAAAACTCACGATGTAAGGCCCGAAGAAAATTATTGGCAATTGATTGGTAGTAAAGCGGTTGTTGAAGCATCGAACAATTCGGATCGTGTCTTGGTAGCATTTGAACGCGATTTGTCAACATTAGGTTTGGCTGGTCATAGCGATATAAAAAATTCGTTATGGATATTAATTAGCGATTTGAAGTTTGTTTGTCGTTATTAAAATTAGTGCGTTGAGACTATCGGGCGAAGCGAACATTTTTTGATTCAAAACTGCCGCAAATAACAATGCTGACGACGAGCATACACGATTGTATTTGAGTCTTGAATTGTTCTTTACCTCTTCCTAAACCAAAGTTTTGTATAACTCCCCACGAAAGTATTGAAAACTCAATGACCGCAAATTTTATCCACCTACGCCTCCATACTGAATTCTCGCTAGTCGATAGTTTGGTACGCATTAAAAAACTTGTAAAGCGTGTTGCTGAGTTGGATATGCCTGCCTGTGGTATTAGCGACCAGTGTAATTTTTATGGATTAATTAAATTCTACAAAGCCGCGCAAGGGGCGGGAATAAAGCCCATCATTGGAAGCGATTTTTGGGTGGCAAGTAGTGACAGTGAAGGTAAGCCAACGCTGCTAACACTGTTCGCCATGAACGACACTGGTTATAAAAATATTATCGAGTTGATATCGCGCGCTTGGCGTCAAGGCCAGCAACAAGGTGTTGCTTATATTCAGCGCGAATGGGTCAGCGAATTTAGTGAAGGCTGCATTGCGCTTTCCGGTGGAAAATTTGGTGACATAGGAATGTGTTTGGTTGCGGGCCGCGCAGAGCAAGCACATGATTTGCTGCGCGGGTGGATGCGAGATTTTCCAAACCGTTTTTATTTGGAATTACAACGCACCGGTCGTGAAAATGACGAAACCTATTTGCATGCTGCCGTTGCAATTGCAGAAGAAATGCAATGCCCGGTAGTTGCCACCAATGATGTGCGTTTTATAAATCGTGATGAATTTGAAGTTCATGAAGCGCGCGTTTGTATCAGTGAGGGTCGCACGCTCGATGATCCACGTCGTGAGCGCCGCTATAGCGAGCAACAATATTTGCGCTCGGCGGAAGAAATGACGGAGTTGTTTAGCGATATCCCTGAAGCGTTAGAAAACTCACTTGAAATCGCAAAGCGTTGCACGGTGAACATTCAAATGGGCAAATACTTTTTGCCCGAATATCCAATTCCAGAAGGCATGACCGAAGGAGACTTTTTTAGAAAAATTTCCGAAGAAGGATTGGAACAACGTCTCGCACGTATTCTCGATAAATCTGCTCCCGATTACGCGGAGCGTCGAAAAATCTACGATGATCGTTTGAAGTTTGAGTTGGATATTATTATCCAAATGGGTTTCCCCGGTTACTTCCTGATCGTAATGGACTTCATCCAGTGGGCAAAAGATCACGACATTCCGGTAGGCCCGGGCCGCGGTTCGGGTGCGGGCTCGCTCGTCGCCTACGTATTGCTGATTACCGACCTCGATCCGTTGCAATACGATTTGCTGTTCGAACGTTTCCTGAACCCTGAACGTGTTTCCATGCCCGACTTCGATATCGATTTCTGCATGGATGGTCGCGATCGCGTTATTTCTTACGTGGCCGACAACTACGGCCGCGATGCGGTAAGCCAAATCATTACCTTCGGTACCATGGCTGCAAAAGCGGTAGTGCGCGACGTGGCGCGTGTGCAGGGAAAATCCTACGGTCTCGCCGATAAGCTTTCTAAAATGATTCCGCCCACACCGGGTATGACGTTGGCGCAAGCGCTTGAAGAAGAACCGGTGCTGAAGGAATTTCTTGAAGGCGATGCCGATGGGCAAGAAATTTGGGAAATGGCCGTTCAGCTTGAGGGCCTGACGCGTAATGTCGGTAAGCATGCCGGTGGTGTGGTAATTGCGCCTACAAAGCTTACCGATTTTGCGCCATTGTTTAGCGATGAAAGTGGTGGCGGTCTCGTAACTCAATTCGATAAAAATGATGTAGAAGAAGCTGGACTCGTTAAATTTGACTTCCTCGGTTTGCGTACCCTAACGATTATCGATTGGGCGCGCATTATGATTGACAAGCAGCGCGCCAAATTTGATGAAGAGCCGCTCGATATTTCCGCAATTCCGCTGGATGATCCTGCGACCTTTGCGTTGTTGAAGCGAGCTGAAACCACGGCGGTATTCCAGCTTGAATCGCGCGGTATGAAGGACCTTATCAAGCGTTTGCAGCCGGACAACCTTGAAGACCTTATCGCACTCGTTGCGTTGTTTCGACCCGGTCCGTTGGAATCGGGCATGGTGGACGATTTTATCAATCGTAAACATGGACGCGCGCAGGTCGCGTATCCCGATGCAAAATTCCAGCACCTCAGTTTAAAGCCGGTACTTGAACCTACTTATGGCGTTATCGTTTACCAGGAACAGGTAATGCAGATCGCGCAGGTGCTCGCGGGTTATACGCTCGGCGGTGCAGACATGTTGCGACGCGCCATGGGTAAGAAAAAACCTGAAGAGATGGCGAAGCAGCGCGAAGTGTTTGCGGAAGGCGCAAAAGGTTTAGGCATTGATCCAGATCTTGCGACGCGTATTTTCGACTTGGTGGAAAAGTTCGCGGGCTACGGCTTTAACAAATCGCACTCCGCTGCGTACGCGTTGGTTTCCTATCAAACGGCTTGGTTGAAAGCGCATTATCCTGCGCATTTTATGGCCGCGACCATTTCGTCGGATATGGATAAAACCGATAAGGTGGTGACGTTTATTGAAGAATGTCGCCACATGAAATTGAAACTTCTTCCACCCGATGTGAACTCTGGCGAATTCAAATTCACCGTGAATGATGACGGCAATATTATTTATGGTCTGGGTGCCATTAAAGGTTTAGGCGAGGGTCCAGTGGAAGCCATTATTAACGCTCGTCATCAAGGTGGTGCGTTTAAAGATTTATTCGATTTCTGTTCGCGTGTTGACCCGCGCAAAATTAATAAGCGTGCGTTAGAAGCCTTAATTCGTTCCGGTGCTGCCGACAATCTTGGGCCAACCGTTAACACACCAAAACATAATCTCGATCATGATCGTGCAGTCATGTTTGCGTCTATGAGCGAAGCGGTAAAAACTGCCGAGCAGCAAGCTGCAAATAATAATGCCGGTATGATGGATTTATTTGGTGAGGTCATTGCTAATAGTGCGGCTGATACGGATGTATATGCTGATTTTCGCCGCGTGCGCACCTGGACCATGAAAGAGCGTTTGCACGCTGAAAAGGAAACGCTCGGTCTATATCTTACCGGTCATCCTATCGACGAGTATGAAGGCGAATTGCCGCATCTTGTAAGCTCGCGCATTGCTGATCTCAAACCTGACAAGTACGAATCGCGCGGTGATCGCGGTGAAAAAGGTAAGGGCGATGAAAAGCCCCGTCAGTCAGTTGCAGGTTTAGTTGTCGCGCAACGTACCATGAAAACCAAACGTGGCGACACTATGGCATTCGTTACCTTGGATGATCGTACAGGGCGTATTGAAATCGCTGTGTTTGCTGATACCTATATTCAATGTCGCGATGTTTTACTTAAGGATGGCTTGCTCGTAATTGCAGGGCAAGTAAGTGTGGACGATTTCAGCGGCATGTTAAAAATGCGTGCTATGAGTATTCGTCCCTTGGTTGAATTACGCGAAGAACGTGCACGGGAATTGAGTCTCGAACTTGAATCGGGCATGTTACCTGCTAATTTTACTAAACAGCTTTCAGATATTCTTGAGCCTTACCGCGGTACTGCAAATCAACCGGCTCGATGCCCTTTGGTAATTGATTATCGGCGCAGTAATGCAAAGGCCCAGATTCGATTGGGTGCCGGTTGGAATATTCGGCCAGAGGATGAGCTTTTGCAACGCTTGAGAGACAGTTACGGTGCTGGAAAGGTTAAGCTGGTTTACGAATAGGAGAATTGGTTGCGCTATCCGCCGAGCAACTTATGCGGTGATTTTTTAAGCAAAACATGCGTTAAAATTACTGCTAAATGAGTGAATCTCGCTAGAAACGATCGACTAAATGCACACTTTCGCGTAAGGTAGCCACCCAATTATCGCATCGTTTTTAGCTATCCAAAGCTACTCGACAATGCAGCAGCAGTAGAATTCCTGGCGTAGTCCACTCCCAAATACAGAGCCAATAATTGCTATGAATCTGAATTATCTGGATTTTGAACAACCCATTGCCGAACTCGAAGGCAAAATTGAGGAATTGCAGCTCGTTGGCAATTCCAGCGATGTAAATATCGCCGATGAAATTTCGAAACTGCGTCAAAAAAGCAGCAAACTTACCGAATCTATTTACGCTAAATTGACCGCGTGGGACGTAGTAAAAATTGCACGTCACCCGCAGCGTCCTTACACATCAGATTACATTCCGCGTATTTTTACCGAATTCGAAGAGCTACATGGTGATCGTCATTTTGGTGATGACAAAGCTATCATCGGTGGTGTGGCCCGTTTGGATGGCAAGCCGGTCGTGGTAATTGGCGAAGAAAAAGGCCGCACCGTACAAGAAAAAGTTATGCGTAATTTTGGCATGCCGAAACCCGAAGGTTATCGTAAAGCATTGCGTTTAATGGAGATGGCAGAACGTTTTAAAATGCCGGTAATCACTCTTATTGATACGCCCGGCGCCTACCCTGGAATTGATTCTGAAGAGCGCGGTATTTCTGAGTCCATCGCGCAAAATCTTGCAGTTATGTCACGTTTGCGTACACCCATTATTTGCACAGTCATTGGCGAAGGTTCTTCGGGCGGTGCCTTGGCGATTGGTGTTGGTGATCAGCTCAACATGTTGCAGTATTCAACCTACTTTGTAATCTCTCCCGAAGGCTGCGCAAATATTATTTGGAAAACCGTTGCTAAAGCACCTGATGCAGCGCAAGCAATGGGTGTGACCTCAAAAGTATTGCAGGATCTTGGAATAGTTGACGAAACAATTCCTGAACCTCTAGGCGGTGCACATCGCGATGTCGATGGAATGTCGCGCAAGTTGCAAGAGCGTTTAGTCGCCCAAGTGGACAAGCTCACCAGAGAGCCAATCGATTTACTGCTTGAGCGGCGTTATGAGCGCTTGATGAGTTACGGTAATCCCTAACAAGGAAATTAAAAAAAGCCGCTGATGAAAATCAGCGGCTTTTTAGTTGGAGCAAATGACTTTAAAAGATTTATCTAAATAATCGCCGGAAAAAACGTTGAACGCGGTCTCGCGCCGGCGAACTCGATGAATCACGTGTTCGTTCCGTTTCAATATCAATCTCCTGCACAATTCGGAAACCTGTAGTCGTATTGCCCTTGCTGGAAGCCAAAACAGATTTCGCATTCAAAGAGATATTTTTTACGCTGTCATTGAAGGAGCCGCCACGAATAACTCGCTCCTTGCATAACAAATTTTCGGTAGAGTTATCGCCGCAATCTGCTACCCATTCAGCAACATTTCCCGCTGTATCATAAAGTCCAAAAGTATTAGGAGGGTAGGCGCCGATGGTTTTGGTTTTGTTCGCAAATAACGCAGAAAGCCAGGGCTTGCAACCATAGCGGCAGTTAGCAAACAAACCGGCATCCTCTGTTTTACTACCCCACCAAAATTCTTCGGTACTATTTCCGCGCGCTGCAAATTCCCACTCAGCGTCTGTCGGCAAACGGAAACGTTTGTCCGTAGTTTTGCTCAACCAGATTAAATAAGCCTGTGCATCGTTCCAGCTAACATTGATAACTGGCCGCTTTCCCCGACCCCAGCCATTATCATCAGGTAGGTCGAGGTGATTAGCTTTGGCAAAATAATCGTACTCATCAAAAGTCACTTCGTATTTACCTATATAAAAATTTTTATTCGTATTTATATAGGGGGTTTCAGAATTATTATTTTCCAACGTGTTAGCATCGACAATGATTTCTATCAGCTCTGGCGACAATAAATTGCTGTTATCTGTCACAGAAGGGTAAAGCTCGTATTTTAATGGCGTCTGCGATTTTGAAAAATGGACCCATTCCGTTTTGGTGTCATAACCCGGCGCGCTAATCTCCAATTGATAGTTACCTTGAGGGAGAGCCATGTCGGGTTGGTATTTTTCTTTGATATTTAAAATGCGCACTTTGGCGAATTCAGGTTCAGTAATGACTTTGAAAGGCATTAATTTTATCGTTGTTGAGTCATTTCCTTTTATCTCATTGTTAGCGAGAAATATTCCATAAACAATAAGGCAAGCGACGAGTAGCACGGTCACCATTGTATATTTAGATTTCCATAGGCGAGATTCTTGCGAATTATCAGGCAGATTGAAAATCTGGGTTGCATCTAGCGCTGGGTTAGGTGAGTTAATTTGATCGTCGCGTGTTTTGAAACTTCGCAATTGCTCAAAGCTTTTTTTCAGGATGGCCTGAATACTATTAAAAAAATTAAAGCTTATGGCTTTTAAGAGCTGGGTATTATTGGGTAGGGGCTGAGTTTGATTAACCGGCGGTTGGCTCGCATTTTTAACCAGCTTCAACTCCTGAATTAATTCCCGTCCGTTCTGGAAACGCTGTGCTGGTTTTTTTGCGAGAAGTTTATCAAGCGCGTTTTGGTAAATTGAAACATCTAACGGTAGTTTGGGCGGTTGTTCGCCAATATGTTGTAACGCAAGCGCGAGTGCGTCGTCATTTTGAAACGGTCGAACTCCCGTCAACATTTCAAAAAACAATATGCCGAGGCTGTATAAGTCGGAGCGCCCATCCAATGCCTCACCTTTAGCTTGCTCGGGGCTCATGTAATAAGGTGTGCCTACCACCTTACCGACTTGTGTCATGCTGGAATCAGATTTCACAAGACGCGCAATTCCAAAATCGGTTAGAACGGGTGAACCATCGGCGCGGAATAAAATATTTTCAGGTTTTATATCGCGATGTACATAACCTTTGGTATGTGCGTGGGCTAAAGCACTGGCAATTGCCATAACATAGCTAGCTGCTGTATTTGCTGAAATACCTTTTTTAATTTTTTGATCCAGCGAACCCGCTGGCAAATATTCCATAGAAATATAATTCATGCCGTTGTAACGGCCAATGTCATAAATTGGAATTATATTAGGGTGAGATAGTTGACCAACAATTTCCGCTTCACGTTGAAAGCGGTTATGAAATTCCGGATCATAATCCAATTCCGGTTTCATTATTTTCAACGCAACAGTTCGATTTAAGCTCAATTGCGTGGCTAAAAAAACCGTAGCCATTCCGCCTGCGTTTAACTTGCGCAGAATGGTGTAGCCCGGCAGCTGCATTTCTTCTGCCGCCGGATCTGCATCAACACTTTTTTGGGTGTTGTTATGCATGGACAAGAAACGCCGTGATTATATTTTTATGCATAAATCTCGTTGTCATTTTTTCTTCGGTGGTTTGGATTGAAAGGGTTTGTGTGCGCCCGTTTTATCTTGTGTGGTTTTTGAGTTAAATTTTTTCGCGCTTTCAAATTTATCGCCAAAGGCTTTTGCGGCTGGTTTTTTTGGCGTTACAGAAGCGGCTGTTTTTTGGGTATTGACTTTGGCAGATGACTGCGCTCGTGCATTGGGATTTGCGCTACGCGAAGCGGTTTTGTCTCCACGCACCGTGTTTTGGCCACGCTCCTCCGCAGGAATCAGTGCGGATGCTGCTGAACCAATCAAGTGACCCTTTCTCATTTTAAGCAAAGCTTCGCGGATTACGGGCCAGCCGGCCGGATCATGGTAACGCAACAATGCTTTGTGCAGGCGGCGTTGGTCCAATCCGCGGGGAATGGTAATTTTCCCGCTCTTATAAGTTAATTTTTTCAGAGGGTTGCGCTCGGAAACATACATGGCAGTTGCCAGTGACATAGGTGACGGATAAAAAGTCTGCACTTGGTCTACTTCAAAATTATTTTTCTTAAGCCATAGCGCCATGTTCACCATGTCTTCATCTTTGGTGCCTGGGTGAGCCGCAATAAAATACGGAATCAAAAATTGTTTTTTCCCGGCTTCGCGCGAGAACTTCTCAAACATTTTTTTGAAGTCGTAATAACTGCTCATCTTCGGCTTCATCATTTGTTCAAGTGGACCGTCTTCAGTGTGCTCTGGCGCAATTTTCAAATAGCCACCAACGTGATGAGTCACCAGTTCCTTAACATATTCGGGGTCGCGCACGGCCAAGTCATAACGCAAACCCGATGCAATAGAAATTCTATTCACGCCTTTGATTTTTCGCGCAGCGCGATAAAGCGCGGTAGTGTGTTTATGATCCGTCGTTAAATTTTTACAAATCGTAGGATACACACACGACAACCGGCGGCACTTGGAGAGAGTCGGCATATCTTTACAGGTGAGGCGATACATATTCGCAGTCGGCCCGCCGAGATCGGAAATATGTCCGGTAAAGCCGGGTACTTTTTCGCGAATGTCTTCAATTTCTTTAAGAATGGATTCTTGCGAACGACTTTGAATAATGCGACCTTCATGTTCGGTAATTGAACAAAAAGTACAACCACCAAAACATCCCCGCATAATATTTACAGACGTTTTAATCATGTCGTAAGCAGGAATTTTTTCTTTGCCGTAACTCGGGTGCGGTACGCGCGCATAAGGTAAATCGAAAACACCATCCAACTCATCCGTCTCTAAAGGAATTGGTGGCGGGTTCACCCAAATTTCGCGGTTACCATGTTTTTGCACAAGTGGACGCGCGTTGTAAGGGTTTGCCTCTTGGTGCAAAACACGCGAAGCATGCGCATATAGAATTGGATCGTTACGCACTTTTTCAAACGCCGGCAGGCGTACGTAAACATTATCGTCTCCGGCCAAATCGCTGCGATTTTGTAAAGGCATTGGAATAATGCGAATTGCTTGCGGCTCATCAACATCAAATGCTTTTTCTGAGACATCGCCTTGTGCCGGACAACCAATTGTTTGTAAAGCTTCTGAAGGATTCAGCGCGGCAATTTGTGCTTCCATTTTTTCGCGATCGAGTTGGCGCAATCCAATCTGCGAATTATTTACGTCAGTTTTCGCAACATCGACAACAGATTTTGGATCGTGTTGGTATTCATAAGGATTTGGAAGTTTGTCGATATGACTCGGCCAATCGATACGCGTTGAATCAATTTCAGTCCAGCCGGTGGGTGCTTCTTTTTTCACCACGACTGTGCCGCGAATACTATCCAAATCTTTTATGTCTTTACCTTGCGCAAGCGCATGGGCGATATCCGCAATTGCACGTTCGGCATTTCCGTATAACAAAATATCTGCAGTGGCATCGATCAACACCGAGCGACGAACTTCGTTGCTCCAATAATCGTATTGGGCGATGCGACGCAAGCTGGCTTCAATTCCGCCAAGCACAATGGGCACATCTTTATAGGCTTCTTTGCAGCGCTGACTGTATACGGTGACGCAACGATCCGGGCGTTTGCCGCCCATGCCTCCGGGCGTGTAAGCATCGTCTGAGCGCATGCGTAAATCAGCGGTGTAGCGGTTAATCATGGAATCCATGTTGCCCGCGCTTACACCAAAAAATAAGTTGGGTTTGCCTAACGCTTTGAACGGCTCAGCACTTTTCCAATCCGGTTGCGCGATGATCCCAACGCGAAAACCCTGGGATTCCAGAAAGCGACCGATTACGGCCATTCCGAAACTGGGATGGTCGACGTAGGCATCGCCACACACAATGATAATGTCACAGCTATCCCAGCCGAGTTTGTCCATCTCGGCGCGACTCATAGGCAGAAAGGGCGCGGGCCCGTAACATTCGGCCCAATAACGCGGGTGGTCAAAGAGGTTAATAGCGTTGGTATTCATGGCGGTACTGCTGATTGGCGGAAAACAGCCGCTATTGTCCCAGAAATGGACAGATGAAAATAGGGTAAGACGCTACTTAAGTGGCCCCAGCCTAAGCATCTCGGCCATGCGCCCCACGTTCAGGTGGGTGATTGAGATCGTTCAGTAGTTATTATCGCGCCATACAATCCTCCCGCTACGAAGCGGGAGGTTGGGGAGGAGGGAATTTATAAAGAGTTATTTGCCCGACGACGTTGAAGTATTAAACCGGCCATACCTAAAAACACCATGGCCCAACTTGAGGGTTCGGGTACATCTATTTTCAGATTTTGAGCAATATAATTTTTCAAGTCTGCATCATTGAATCCAAACACGTAAAAATTACTAGGGTTAGCAAATTCAATCGGGTGCTTGCTATCAGTAATGCTTGATAAAAAATCATTGTCGTTGGAGACCCATAAAGTGTGCAAGGTTTCGTTGTTGTAAAAAATATCCTCGCCAAACGTCATGCCTTCAATTTTTGCAGGAATATTTTGTGCAGCTATGCCTGCATTAACCAATTCGTTTTTAAAGTCCAGGCTCAGCGTTTTGCTAACCGCTTTTGCTGATAAGTCACCAGACAAGCCGGTAATTTCTTGCGCACCGTTTAAATCGATTCTAAAAATTTGTTTAACTTTAGCGTCGCTGTTATCGCCGAGGCCTTTGCCATCGCGCTCATCCACTAAAAATTCGTGATCATTAATCGCTACAATTTCGCTAACACCTGAACCGGTTGTCAACTGATAGGCGTACTCATGAGTTGCGCCGGAGGCGACATCTACGGTCACTATGCGAACTACTTTATTTGTGTCTTGCAATAAAGGCGCTTGCATAATGCCTACTAAGGTTTTTCCGTCGGGCGTAACCGCCAGGCCTTCCATACCTTTATTCGTAGTGCGGCCAGACGTGTTACCACTTATTTCAGCTGTTTCTGTTGCTTGTGGATTACTGACTGCTAAATCGCTTGGCAATTCAAATGTTTTAATGCGCTCGCCAGTGGTGCGATCAAATTGATAAACGTAAGGACCGTATTCGTCAGAAATAAAAACACTTTTTCCGTCGTTAGAAATACGAATGCCTTCTGGATCAAGACGCGCATTATTGGAATTTGTTGAACTGCCAGCGGCAAAATTATCAGAGCGGCCCGAGAAATAATAATGTGAAGAATCATTTTGTTGCGGCGCACCATCTGCAGCATAATTTAGCGGTGTTGCGCTGTATAACAAGGTGGTATTGGTCAAGGTTGGAGTAATACTAAAAGGTAAACCCATATTGCTCGCAGTAAGCTGCATATCAAATGTTTGCAAGCGCGGAATATAAGTCGTGGTGTTATCAATCGCAGCGCCGCCAGTATAAGCCTGCGCATTTGGGCCACGGTCAGGTAGCGCGATAAACGTATTATTCCCAGCGTAAGTGAGACCGGAACCCACACCGCCAAACACATTGGCGTTCACGCCGCTTTCCAAGCTTCCGCTTAACCCGGATTTATCTGCATCGCCAGTCAGGCTACCAATGCCTAACAAAATAGGCGCTGCCTGCGTATGTAAACTTGCGATTGAAATCATGCCGGCGAGAGCCAGGTCTTTAACTTTATTATTCATGATGTTGCTCCAGGGTGGTTTGAGTTGTGACACCTTAAACAACATTTGTTACGGCTTTATTGCGAGTCTAAGCGCTGGGTAAAAACTGATCCTTGCCAATACATATGAAATTTCGTATATTCGATTTTCCATATGTATTGATAATCTCCAAATGACCAGTTTTACTCCTGACATAATTTGCAAAACACTCGCAGATGCAACCCGAGCACGTATAGCGCTTCTGGTTGCTCGCGAAAAAGAGCTTTGTGTATGCGAATTGACATGTGCTCTTGATGAAATCCAACCCAAAATTTCCCGTCACCTCGCGCTTTTACGCGAGGCAGGTCTATTGGCAGATCGTCGCCAAGGACAGTGGATTTATTACCGATTGCATCCTGAGTTGCCCAAGTGGGTACTTCAAATGATGCAAACCATGCTTGCTGCTAATGCCGAATGGCTCGATGAAAATCATCAGCGTTTGTGTGCGATGCAAGACCGCCCTAATCGCTGTTGTTAACTTAGGAAATAATGTGAAGAAAATTAAAATTGGTATTAATGGTTTTGGTCGCATTGGCCGTTTAGTGTTGCGTGCATCCTGGCATTGGCCAGAGTTTGAGTTTGTGCAAATTAATGATCCCGCTGCGGATGCTTCAACTTATGCACATCTTCTAAAATTTGATTCGGTGCAGGGAACCTGGCCGGAGTCAGTAGCTTCTGACAAAGATTATTTATTAATTAATGATAAAAAAATTAAAATTACTACCAATAAACTAATTTCAGAAACCGACTGGTCTGCGTGTGATCTTGTTATTGAATGCAGCGGTAAAATGAAAACGGTTGCCATTTTACAAGCCTATCTGGATCAAGGTGTAAAACACGTGGTGGTAAGCGCGCCAGTGAAAGAAGCGGGTGCATTAAATATTGTGATGGGTGTAAATGATCATTTATTTAATCCCGAACAGCACCGCATTGTGACTGCAGCATCTTGCACGACTAATTGCCTCGCGCCTATTGTCAAAGTAATCCATGAACAACTTGGTATTCGTCACGGCTCAATCACTACGATTCACAACTTAACGAATACCCAAAGTATTTTGGACCAACCACATAAAGATTTACGTCGTGCTCGTTCATCGGGATCAAATCTAATACCGACAACAACAGGTTCTGCAACTGCAATTGCTGAAATATTTCCTGAGTTGCGCGGCCGTTTAAATGGGCATGCGGTACGTGTTCCAC
This sequence comes from Gammaproteobacteria bacterium, assembly GCA_004173475.1. Classification (GTDB taxonomy): domain Bacteria; phylum Pseudomonadota; class Gammaproteobacteria; order Pseudomonadales; family Cellvibrionaceae; genus Cellvibrio. The sequence goes on along the minus strand of SEBU01000005.1, from coordinate 80,305 downwards.
TTGCAAACGCGTCGCTTACCGATTGTGTATTTGAGGTAGAACGAGAGACTAGTGTTGAAGAAGTAAATCTTCTCTTGAAAGCGGCAAGTGAAAATGAATTAAAAAATATTCTCGGTTATGAAGAGTTACCACTGGTTTCAAATGATTATTGTGGTGATCCCCGTTCTTCAATAGTGGATGCGCTCTCCACCATGGTCACCAACAAAACACAGGTGAAGATTTATGCTTGGTACGATAATGAATGGGGCTATTCGAATCGCACCGCTGAGCTAGCAAAACTGGTAGGTATGGCTCAGCAATGAATTCAGCCATTCGCCAATATTCAATCGTGACCGGGAATTATTGGGCATTCACGCTGACTGACGGGGCCTTACGCATGTTGGTGGTTTTGCATTTCCACCAGATTGGTTACAGCCCTTTGCAGATTGCTGCACTTTTTTTGTTTTATGAAATATTTGGTGTAATTACCAATTTATTCGGTGGCTATTTGGGTGCGCGTATTGGATTAAACCGAACCATGAATATCGGTTTGGCCTTACAAATTATTGCGCTATCTATGCTTGCCGTACCATCGCAATGGTTAAGTGTGCCGCTAGTTATGGAAGCCCAGGCACTTTCAGGTATCGCAAAAGATTTAAATAAAATGAGCGCGAAAAGTTCAATTAAGAGTTTGGTTTCTGAAAATAAACAGAGCCAATTATTCAAGTGGGTCGCGTTGCTTACCGGATCAAAAAATGCGCTCAAAGGAATTGGCTTTTTTCTGGGTGGCGCATTGCTTGCGGTGTTAGGTTTTCAGCGTGCGGTCTTGGCAATGGCGATGGTTCTCGCGCTAGTGTGGTTGGCAAGTTTGTGTTTACTAAAGCAGGATTTAGGTAAAGCCAAAAATAAGCCAAAATTTTCTGATATTTTTTCCAAGAGTCGCGCCGTTAATATTCTATCGGCAGCGCGATTATTTTTATTTGGAGCACGTGATATTTGGTTTGTAGTGGCATTGCCCGTATTTTTGAGCAGTCAACTTAACTGGGATTTTTGGCAGGTAGGTGGTTTTCTCGCAGCATGGGTTGTTGGTTATGGCGTGGTTCAATCTGCAGCACCATTAATAATCAATAAGAACAAGAAAACTCCGGATGGTCGTAGTGCACTTTGGTGGGCATTGGCACTTACTGTTGTCACTGTAATTATCGCGTTTGCTATGCAATATTTTTCACCACAATCACCCACTACGCAAACTTTTTCCATACGCATGCTATGGCAAACAAATATAGTGCTATTTGCAGGGCTGTGTGTATTTGGAATTGTGTTTGCCATTAACTCATCACTTCATAGCTATTTAATTGTGAGTTACGCGAAAGAGGATGGCGCGTCCATGGATGTTGGTTTTTATTACATGGCTAATGCAATCGGTCGTTTGATCGGTACCTTGCTATCAGGTTGGATTTATCAGAGCGCAGGTATGATTGTGTGTTTGTGGGCGTCAGCCGCGTTTATCGCTATCGCTGCTGGTATATCGATTGGCTTACCAACATCTGCGCAGACTCATGTGAATGAATAACGAAACAGAATCAACTGATCATGGCTGCGATGCTAATTGTACTAGCCCAGCGGAACAACTAAATCTTGATTGCTTTTGTACGACTCTAAACCGAAATCAATTAAATACTATTTTGAGTGTTGATGATATTAATCAAAATATCTTGAAGACCCACCCGCAATTATTCTCCAACACCACAGTTTTCATATCCCCTGAACAGTTACTTCAGATGCAAAACATTGTGCAGGCGGTTTCACGAGTAGTAAATTTGCCAGCCTATGTGAAACAGATTCTAGTGCATTCGCCTGGCATCGCAAATTATAACCCCGGAACCTCCGGTGTATTTATGGGATATGACTTTCATTTAGGTGCGCGCGGCCCGCAAATTATTGAAATTAACACCAATGCCGGTGGCGCTTTTTTAAATGCCGCATTAGTGAATGCGCAAAATGAATGCTGTCGTGCAGTTGGCAGACAAATAATTCAATTAAAAACTGATCTTGATCACGAATATATGGAAATGTTTTTGCATGAATGGAAATTACAGCGTGGTGATAAGCCGTTAGTATCCATCGCCATTGTGGATGAGAATCCAACGCAACAATTTCTCTATCGCGAATTCAAAATGGCGCAGCGTTTATTTCAGCGCAATGGCATTAAGACGTTCATCGCTGATCCAAGCGAGCTAACGTTTAGCGAAAACCAATTGACCTATAGCGGACAGCTAATCGATTTAATCTATAACCGCCACACAGACTTCTCGCTTGCATCGAATGCTCTCGCAGATATCCGAAAAGCTTTTGAATCAAGTTCGGTGGTGCTTACACCTAATCCCTATCACCATGCTATTTATGCGGATAAACGCAACTTGGCTATCTTGGGTAATGAACACAACTTACGCGAACTTGGCGTGCAGGAACAAGACATACAAGTTTTGCGTGCAGGCATTCCAGCCACTGAATGTGTTTCTTTAGAAAACGCAGAAAAATTGTGGGCTGAACGTAAGCACCTATTTTTTAAACCTGCTTCAGGTTTTGGGAGTCGCGCCACTTATCGCGGCGACAAGCTAACCAAGCGAGTGTGGAACGAGATTTTGCTAGGTAATTATGTGGCGCAAGAATTTGTATTGCCGAGCGAGCGCGGAATATTAGTAGACAATGAGCGCACGGCTTTAAAAATGGATATTCGCGCTTATGTTTATCAAGCTGACATGCAATTGCTTGCTGCACGTTTGTACCAAGGCCAAACCACCAACTTTAGAACTCAGGGCGGTGGATTCGCACCTGTGTTTGTTGCCTAATATAGGAAAATAAAATTCATAAAAAATAGGCGAGCCGAATGGATTAGACTGCCGCAATCAATAGAGTTGAAATACCTAATCTGTTAAAGTGCTGAGCCTCCATTCGTTTGGGGTTCAAATTAAATTACACAGGGATATATAGCATGAATGTACTTGCTCGTTTACTAACACTATGTTTAGCCACGTTGGCCATAACAGCAGAAGCTAAAATAACCAAATACGACATTGAAAACATCAGTTCGCGCCCAGGGTATTTTCAATATCCACGGTTAGATTTATCTAACGCAAAGTCAGCCACTTTAACAATCACAAAAAATGCTCCGTTATTCGAGCAGCAATTAACATCTGTTGAGATTACGTTTCCAGAAGCTGCAAAACTCACAGCAACTAATTTTAAACTTGTTGAAGGTAGATATCGTGCACTTGTGAGTGGTGCCTGGGTTTTTAAAGAGGTCATTGTGGAAGTGGATTCCATAAACTTCGAACAGAGAATGCCTTTAAATATTAACGTGTACGTTTCTGAAAGGACTGCATTTATTAATCCACAAGCAGAAAATAATAATCCCGGCGGTTTATTATTTTCGGTTATGGGTATGGTTCGAGATGCGACGCCCATTCGTTTGGTGGACAGTGCTGCATTAGTTATCGGAGGCAAAAAAGCCACGTTTTCTTTAAGAGATAGATTACAGGTAAATCCGAACCCTGGGTCAGGGAACTACATTCCAGATGGTTTTGTAGTCGATGTGTTATGGTACGGTAGAGGCACTAAAACGCTTTATCTTCCCGCTGAAGTAGCTCCGTGGGATTTCGATTCTATAGAGGTTATAGCGCTTGTTTTTAACGGCGTGAGTGATATTGATCGTACGATTAGTGTGAAATATAAAGACCAAGCTGGCAGCGAAAGGACTAGTCCTCCAGTACCGTTAAAAAATCTGTTGGACCAAGTATACGGCCCAATTATGCAATAATGGGTAGCGCTAGCTTTAATAAAAAACGCTGCGGTATAAGCAGCGTTTTTTATTAATCTAAATTAGCATTTTATCGTTTTTAAATTTTGAAAATAAAAACTCACTGCGCTTTCCATCCAGCAACAATAATCACCATTCCTAATAAAGCAACTGCAGCTCCGATCCAATCGTAAGCAGATAATTTTACGCCATCCACAAGTCGCAACCACACCAAAGCAGTTGCAACATAAACTCCACCATAAGCAGCATAAACGCGTCCACTGGCGGCGGGGTGTAGTGTGAGTAACCAAACAAACAATACAAGACTTGCACCGGCGGGAATTAATAACCAAATTGGACCATCTTTTTTTAACCACAAATACGGCAAGAAGCAGCCGATAATTTCAGCTAATGCTGTCAGCACAAACAAGCTCGCAATTTTTAACATGGTTGACCTTATAACTAGGCTTAAAGAAATATTACAGAACAATTAGCTATGTTGAAGTGCGTCTACAATCGTGCAATTTGGTGCTTTGGCGTTTGGACAGCACTGCTGGCAGTTTTTTGCCATGACTAATAACGAATCTTTAATTATTTGTAATTCTGCTAATTTTTCGTTAACGGCAGTAAGGTTATTTTCGACAAGCTCTAGGGCTTCATTGCATGAGCGCGTATTATTCTCTGAAAGACTTAATAACTCTCTAGTTTTTTCCAAGCTAAATCCCAAACCTCGCGCCTTTAAAATAAATCCCAATCGTTTTCTATGGCTTTCGTTATACAAGCGATGGCCGCCACTACTACGCGGCGGCTCTTGAAGTAAGTCGGATTTTTCATAATAGCGGATAGTTTCTATAGGGCATCCACTTGTTCGCGATAACTCGCCGATTCCAAACATGATTTTCCGCTCCATAAAAAGCTTGCATCTGTAGTAACTACAGATTTTATGCTGAGATCTCTCACAACAAAACTTATTTCTTCAGGAGATTAACATGTCTACACAAAAATCTGGCTGGCTTCTACTAACCTTGGTCATAGCTTGCATCGGCTGTTGTGCGGTTCCCTTGTACACGATTGTCGTCGGAATATCCGGTGTAGGTGCGCTTGTTGGATTAATGAATTTCAAAACAATAGAAATGTTGATTTGTCTAGCGCCCTTGCTTTTGATTGCAATTTATTTACATTTAAGGCGGCACCAATCTAAAAAAGTGTGTTGCTCAACGCCGTCCACAGAATGCGATAGCACACAATGTTCTAATCGCGAGTAAATGATTAAAGCAGCTGAATTCCAAACCGCCGAACGAAGATCGCGAATATCCAGAAACATGCAATCGTAATGACGACGGATGCTGCGAGCGTTGACCAAAAACCTATACGGCCTAACAGCCACGGAAAAGCCAAAAACATTGGCAATGTAGGTACTACATACCAAAAGGTGTACCAAGCGTGATTCGCTATTTTTTCGGGCGTTTGCTTTTCAACATATAACCATATAAGCGCAAGAATAGTTACGAGGGGCAATGCTGCAACCAAACCACCTAATTTATCGCTACGTTTGGCAATTTCAGACACGAGTACAACAACTGCGGCGGTAATTAGATATTTTGTAATAATCCAACTCATAGAATTCGTTCCAGCCGTTTGGTATTTAAAAGTTCGCGGGAATGTGGAAATTTTTGTTGGGTAAATAAACACTCAGTACATTGTACTGAGTGTTTACATGGTTGCTAAACAACCTTAACGCGGAAAACTACGGACAGCAAGGCATGCCGCCGGTGCAGCAAATTGCACCTACTGCACAACATGCACCTACCGCTAGCACTGTACTGGATGCAAAAAATGCAGCCACCACAGTAACAATTTTTAAAAATTTAATTTTCATACAGACCTCTACATAATTAAATGAATGAAATAATTAGACGACTGGAGAAAATATAGGCGGGCGCCAAATGACATGGTTATTAACGGAGAGATAATTAGGTGCGGCATGAACCATTTTTATCAGCGCGCGAGACTCATTAAATCTATTTAATTCCGCAGCAGGTAAGGCAATAGCTAGACATGCGGTACAACCCATCGCCATATCAGCCATGACACAACCAGGATTGTTTTCGGGGCAACAACTATGATTTGACGCCCAAGCTATATTAATAAGTTGGAATAGCAGTGTGATCACTACTATCAACTTAAGCATAGATTGGCGGGTTATAGTCATGGCAGTTGGTCGCGGCTGGTTAAGGATCTGACTGTTTATACACTTTATGCGTTTTGAAGCTTGACTTCAACGATTAAAAAATAGGCTTTATGACAATTTGTATAACTATTCATTCTCGTTTTCCATATTCCAGTCCCTCGCCATGTAACGGCCTTTGCTACCCGCTAGCACATATATAGCTTGCTCAAGATTTCTCGCTTGCGCTTCGTCAGATTTTAGCCCCGCAAAGTAGCGAAGGATTTCTTTTTGGCGACTAGGTGCTAATTTCTCCCAACCTTTTTGCGCTAGTGAATTTTTCTTCAAAGCTTCTTGCAAATAAGTTGGCATTGGGTGGATAGGGCCGCTTTTGTATGCAGAATCAAATTTAATTTCTACATCGACTTCATCACCTACAACTGTATTCGACGCGGTGCGAACATCGCCGTGTAAATAAAGATAAAAACTGCCGTCTCCAATTGGCATCATATTTATATGCCACGGCACTTTGGGTTTACCGTTAATGCGAATACAAACCGGCAGAGGTTTGCGCCAATCTTTTTTTAAAAAAGCTGCTTGTTCTGCGCTCACCAAAACATAGGGATTGATTTTATTTATTTTTATAAAAGATTTGAAATTTAGGGAGCTCAATGCTTACTCCTTTGATGTCGTCGTTTTCAACGGGTATTTTTTCACAGATTTATGGTGACTATCTTACAGCTCCGAAAACTCGGCTTCTCTATAGTATCGCTACTTGCTGAGGAAAACGAAGTAAGTAAATTGTTTCAGGCAAATAGTATTTTGTCAGTTGAACAAACAGAAGGAAAGCTGTGTTTGTGCTGATGTGAATAGCATGATTTTATCAAGGATGTGTTTGTTAACTTGGCGATTCATATTCGCATAAATGAATTCAAATTTAGACGGATGTGAATCGCTAATGATTATTAGTGTTTTACAAAAAAGGATCTTCTGATCTCTCAACCTTAAAGGAGTATATTTTATGTTTACCACTCAAAGAAATTTATTGAAAGGGTTTTTTCTATTTTCCATTTGCGCTACAACAATCCCTCTTGCTCAAGCAGCTGATCGCGAAATTGGTGGATACGTCGATAAAGCGGAAAGTCGCTTCGTGCGTAACGTTTGGAACTTCGTGAAAAACTTCCAAAGCTGGCAAACCGTTGGCGGTAATCGTTACAAAGAAACTCAATATTATTACGCCGAACCTTTTATGTTTGATAGCTTGCACCAAAGCTATGTCGATAAGATGGATCTCTCCTACGTCGCAGGCCATGGCAACGATTACTACATTCAAACCAATCAGGCATTAAGTAAAGGTGTGGACTTGCGTTACGTACCGGCCTATGGCGATTTGGCAAAAGGCGGTGATTTGGAATTTTTGATTATCGAATCTTGCTATACCGTTACAACTGCGCCTGAACATACAAATTGGTGGACTCCTTATTCGCCCATGTTCCAAGGTTTGCATCAACTCGTAGGTTTTCACACCTTGAGTAATTCCGATAATGGTATTCCAAATAATTACGCGCATAAATTAAAAGCGAATGGTGGCGTGTGGCAATCATGGTTTGCTGCTGTTAATGAAGAGCGCTACTGGATTTTTAATCCAACAAATTCCGATGGATCACCTTACCCAGGTTTGGCTAGTGCCGTTATGTATTCGTCAACGCAAAATGATCGGTTAGGCTCTTATGCAGCTGATCCTGCGGGCGGCACGGCTGGTATGGTTACCTGGTGGCAGTATTAATTTCTACTACTGCAAAAATCATTTCAATTAAAAGGAGCTTTTATTATGAACATTCAAAAATTACTTCCATTATTTTTCGCAGCATTAGTTGTTAGCAGTGCTGAAGCAGCTGTAAATACAGACAATCTATCCGTGTACAGTTTTCAAAGAACAGAAGCTGCGACATTGGACGCATCTAAATCTTACATGAAACAATTTTTGCCTTATGAATATTCCGATAGATTGGCAATTCCTGAAACAAATATCGTTCGCTATGTATCGGCGCGTGACCCAAATACCACCTTTGAACATAATGTGGCGACCGGTGATTTAAGTTTTAACCGCAATTTCAGCCGTTATTTAGGTAGTTTTGTTCCGAAATTACCAACAACTGATTCCGCGTTGAAATATGCGAATTTGTTTCTTGAGCAAAATAAGTTATTGCCGGCGAATCCAGAGGAACTGAAGGTTGCGCACGTAGGTGGCTTGCGCTCTACGTCGATTCTTTCTACCGGTAGAGCAGGCCCAGTTGTAGATAAGTTGGTTACAATCACTTATTCGAGAGAATTAAATGGTGTGCCAGTAATCGGGACCGGTTCTAAACTGGTGGTGAATATCGGTGATAGCGGCGAAGTTATTGGTGTAACACGCCGCTGGAGAGAATTAGATAAACCGGTTCGTTTAAGTTCAAGCGAAATTCTCAGCGAGAAAGAAGCCTTGGAATTATCGAACAGACAAATCCTGAGCGAGTTCGGTGAAAAATCTCGTGTAGAAGTATTGCAAACGCAAATTGCTTATTTCGACAACAATGGTGAAACTCTTCAACCGGTATTCGCGTTTCAAACGAAAATCCAGTTGGCAGATCAAAAACTACCGACAGTTGAATACATTAGCGTAATTCCGGCGATGAGAAAACCCATCGAGAATTTGAATTTAACGCAAGCTGACCCAACAGCGTTTAAGCTGATTCAGTCAGGCAGTAGCACTATTCCTGGAGAATCAGACAGAACCTCGGATTAATATATTATTTTTGTTCGATCGTAAAAAAGCCTTGGGTTAATGCCCAAGGCTTTTTTTTGTAAATTTTACAGGCTAGCGTAGGCAGCTTCGGACCTATATAGTTTGCAACTCATAAACAACAATCGGAGTTGTAATGATCATTAGAATTTGCGAAATAAAAGATGCACTTAAAATTTGCGAAATTTATAATTATTACGTTGAAAATACGTCCATTACTTTTGAGGAAGTTCCTGTTGATATCGCCACAATGATAGAGCGGATTGAAAATTATACGAAACTTTATCCGTGGTACGTTTGTGAGCTTGACGGAGAAGTAATCGGGTATGCCTACGCCACCAAATGGAAAGAGCGAGCGGCCTATAAAAATTCTGCGGAAGTAACTGTATATGTTAAGCACGATCAAGGCGGTAAAGGTTACGGTAAAGCGCTTTATTGTGAGTTGATAGATTCGCTAAAGACTAAAGGTTGTCATGCTATTTTAGGTGGAATTGCTTTACCTAATGAAGCCAGTGTTGGTCTGCACGAATATTTTGGTTTCACTAAAGTCGCTCATTTTTCTGAAATAGGTTTTAAGTTAGGGCGCTGGGTAGATGTGGGTTATTGGCAGAAAATAAACAATTAGTGGCGTTTGCGTTTGCGTTTGCGTGTGATTGGATTGCATTATATTTAGGTTAATTATTAGAGGCTGAGATGCAAAAAAGTGTTGCCGAAGAAAACTCAATGCACATCTATATCTCACGTGTTAATCGTGTTATCGACTACATTAAAGCGAATCTTGATTGTGATCTTTCTCTTGATCGGCTTACGGAAATAGCGCATTTTTCCAAATTTTATTTTCATAGAATATTTAAAGCCGTTGTTGGTGAAACCTTAAATGGATTTGTGAACAGGATGCGTGTGGAAAGGTCTGCTTACAAGCTTATCTACAACCCTGACTTATCTATTACGGTAATTGCCTACGACTCAGGATTTTCAAGCCCTTCGGTTTATTCCCGTGAATTTAAGTCGCGTTATGATGTTTCGCCTACGCAATGGCGTAAGTTAAAGGTCAATCAAGGTAGCAAGATTTGCACAGCGGATAGCAATCTCTGCAAAGAGGGTGCAGCTTTCAAAATGTATATTGATTCCTCCAAGCAAACACCAATTTGGGGAATTAACATGAAAAATCAAAACTTAAATATTGAAGTTCGCTCAATGCCTGAGATACCGATCGCCTACCTTAGGCATCACGGGTATTACAATCCACAGGATAAAATTTTATTCCAATCGCTATTCGCGAAATTAATGGCCTGGGCTGTACCACGAAATTTATTCAATCCACCTGCTACGAAAGCTATGACGATATTTAGTAGCGGCCACCCTGAGACTACAGCACCAGAACATTTAAGTGTGGACGTCTGCATTAGTATTGAAAAGGAAACCGCAGTAAATGGCGAAATTGGGAAGCGCACAATTCCTCAAGGGCAATACGCAGTGGTAACAGTGTCTGAAGGTACTTTAGCCGAATGCGCTGAAGCTTGGGATGCGCTTTTCAATGGTTGGTTGCCAAGCAGCGGTTTTCAACCCGGTGATGGAGCCTACTATATTTATCATTTAAACGACCCGGAACAGCATCCACAAAAGCTGCATAGTGTGGAAATGTATTTACCCGTTAGACCGCTATAATTTTCTCTTAAGGAGGCTCGCGCTCAACTCAAGTGTGGGCGCGTTAGCTTTTGAATGAGAATTCATTTAATTCTATCGCCGCCCAAAGCACTATTTTTCTACACCGGGGATTTATGCCATTTACACCAATTCATATGGGACCGGGACTTTTAATAAAGTCTGTACTACAAGGCAGCTTTAGTCTTATGGTGTTTGGTTGGACGCAAATCGTAATGGATGTGCAACCGTTAATCGTTATGTTGAGTGGTGAAGGGCATATTCATGGGTTTACTCATACGTATATTGGCGCGACTTTAATTGCTTTATTTTCGGCAGTGTCCGGCAAATATTTATCCGAGTATGGGCTTAAACTTCTTAAAGTTCCGGCGCCTACTGGTGGGAAGATATTCTGGTGGGTGAGCTTGCTTAGCACTTATAGGTAGTTTCAGTCACGTATTCCTGGATAGTATTATGCATGATGATGTTAAACCTTTTTATCCATTCTCGCTGACGAATCAATTGCATCATTATGTGTCGGTTGCTGCGCTGCATAAGATTTGTTTGTACAGTGGATTAGTTGGCGCAGCAATTTATTGTATAGTGATTTTTTCATCAAAAAATAAATAGAATTTTATAAAAACTGAGGGTGTGCTCATGGGGGCGAAATTCTGGGTAAAGCGAGGTGTCTTGGTTCTTGCAGTGAGTTTTTTAATATTATTTCTTGCAAAATATTTCAAATCAAATGATTTCGCTTACGCGCTCGGCCAAGCAATGCTTTGGAGCGTAGTTACCACAATGGTTTATTTGTTGGTGCTGTGGAATAAACTTAGAAAAAATCCTTCTTGCGCTGCGAAGCAATCACAAGATGAAAATATATAGAGTTTGATAAAGAATTGCCTTAAATCAAACCGGCAGCGATAAAATTTTCTTACACCTTCGGTCTTTAGTTGTCGCGAATTTTTAAGTTGCACTTCAATGTTTAGCTAGCCGGAAATAAAAAAGCCACTCGCGAGAGTGGCTATTAGAGTCGATAATTCAGCTGTTACACATTAAATAAGAAGTGCATTACATCACCGTCTTTCACGATGTATTCCTTACCTTCTTTGCGTGCTTTACCGGCATTCTTTGCGCCTTGTTCGCCTTTGTATTGAACGAAATCTTCATAGGCGATTGTTTCGGCGCGAATAAAACCTTTTTCAAAGTCAGTGTGAATCACACCAGCAGCTTGAGGTGCTGTCGCACCAATTGGAATTGTCCAGGCGCGAACTTCTTTAACGCCAGCCGTGAAATAAGTTTGCAAACCGAGCAATTGGTAGCCGGCGCGAATTACACGATTCAACCCTGGCTCTTCCATACCCATTTCATCGAGAAATTCTTTTTTATCGTCGCCGTCCAATTCTGCAATATCAGCTTCGAGTTTATTGCAAATGGGAACGACAACTGACTTTTCTTCCGCTGCAATCTTGCGTACAACATCTAAATGTGGATTATTTTCAAAGCCATCTTCAGCAACATTGGCGATGTACATCGTAGGTTTGAGCGTAAGCAAATTAATTTCTTTCAGTAGTGCAATTTCTTCTTTGTCTAAATTAAATGAGCGCAGCGGTTTGGCTTCATTCAAATGTGGCTGGATTTTTTCCAGCACGACTTTCATTGCCATAGCATGTTTGTCCTGGCCTTTGGCTGATTTTGCGTAGCGATGCAGTGCTTTATCAACAGCTTCCAAATCTGCCAGCGCTAATTCGGTATTGATAATTTCAATATCAGCCGCAGGATTTACGGCATTTGCGACGTGAATGACATTGTCGTCGTCGAAGCAGCGTACAACATGGGCAATTGCATCAGTTTCGCGAATGTTAGCGAGAAATTTGTTGCCCAAACCTTCACCACGCGATGCGCCAGCCACAATTCCTGCGATATCAATAAACTCCATAGTTGTAGCTACAACTTTTTCTGGTTTAACGATTTCAGCGAGCTTGTCCTGACGTGGGTCAGGCACGGTCACGATGCCGGCGTTGGGTTCAATGGTGCAGAAAGGAAAGTTTTCGGCGCTGATGCCTGCGTTGGTAAGCGCGTTAAACAATGTTGATTTGCCGACGTTGGGAAGACCGACGATACCGCAATTGAAACCCATGGTGCTGATCCGCTATGAAATATGAAAGATGTAAAACGAGGTGCGAGATTATACATAATTGGGGGCGGATTATCGAAAGTCGCGATTGAATTCTCCGTCTACTTTTATCAGGCATGTTTCCCACCATACTTTCTGTTGTTTTGGGGCACTCTATGGCAGTCAAACGGCAATTTTATTAGGTTTGATCACGAAGTGCCGCGAGTTTTAACGGTTTATTTCTTGAAACGATAGTGCTCTGCGGCGATGCGCTCCAGCAAGGCCGTTTTTTATGTCTGGTTTTTATTTTTTCGCTTCGGTATGCAAATTTTTCATTGCCGTATTCCAATCACCTTTGACGGCTTCCGGCAAACTTTTGGTTGCTCGGTAAATGGCGTCCTCAATTAATTCCTGTTCAGCTTGTGGTGCTCGTTTCAATACATAATTTGCAACGAGTGGTGCTGAACCAGGATGCCCAATTCCTAAGCGCAAACGCGGAAAATTTTGATTGTTGCCAAATGCGCTGATGATATCGCGTAATCCATTGTGGCCTCCGTGGCCCCCACCATGTTTAAAACGCGCAACACCAGGCGCGAGATCCAGTTCATCATGCGCAACTAAAATAGACGCAGGCTCAATTTTAAAAAAATTCGCCATAGTCCCCACTGACTGCCCACTGCGATTCATATAGGTGGTTGGAATCAATAAACGTAAATCCTTTCCTTGATAAATAATGCGGGCAGTGAGTCCAAAATATTTGCCGTCTGCAACGAGCTGGACACCAGCCTGCCGCGCGACTTCTGCAACAAAATCCGCACCGGCGTTATGGCGAGTACGATCGTATTCACTACCAGGATTGCCAAGGCCGACGATAAGTTGGATAGATGGGTTGGTCATGGAAAAATCCTTAGCAATTTCCAGATATTTATGGCGAGCCGATTAAGATGCAGAGGCATAAAAAAGGGGCAGAAGATAATTCTTCTGCCCCTTTCATGCAACTAATGTAGCTTTCGAGTAAGAAATTACTCTGCAGCAGCTTCAGTTTCTTCAGCGCCACCTTTCGGTTTAACGATGGTTGCAACTGCCAAATCGTGATCCGCGCCGTGAGACAGGGCAACTGAGGTTACACCGCTTGGCAATTTAAGATCAGATATATGAATGATGGTGCCGATTTCTGCGTTGCCCAAGTCAACTTCAATAAATTCTGGCAAGTTGTGTGGCAAGGTTGAAACTTCGATCTGGGTAAGGTTGTGAACAACTTTACCGCCTTGAATCTTCACGCCTTTGCTAGTTGCTTCATTGATGAAGTGCAGTGGTACGTGAGTGGTCAAGCGAGTAGCTTTGTCGATGCGCAAAAAGTCAGCATGCAAAACCAATGGCTTAGCTGGGTGACGTTGCAGATCTTTCAGGATTACGTCTTGCGCTTTACCGTCAACATTCAAGCTAATGATGTGAGAGTAAAAAGCTTCGTGCTCAAGGTGTTTCAACAATTCGTTGTGAGACACGCTGATATTGAGTGGCGCTACAGTGCCGCCGTACACAATACCTGGCACTTCGCCAGCCAAACGACGTAGGCGGCGGCTCGCACCTTTCCCTAAATCGTTACGGGCTGTTGCATCTAATTTAAAGTCTTCTTGAGACATGGTTACTTCCTCGGTAAATCAGATCCGCGACCAGAATCTGACAGGTTTTAAATGCTCTTCACTCGACATGAGCGGGAGCGTTGGTTCCAAGCTCGATTTATCTAAACATCGCACTCAGGGATTCTTCATTGCTCAAGCGACGCATAGCTTCGGCGAGCATTCTCGATAAGGTTAATTGACGTACTTTTGTACACGCTTTAACCGCATCGCTAAGTGGAATAGAGTCGGTAACTACCAATTCATCCAACACAGATTTATTTAAATTTTCTACTGCTTTGCCGGATAGAACCGGGTGAGTTGCGTAGGCAACAACACGTTTTGCACCGTGTTCTTTTAAGGCTTTGGCCGCATTGCACAAAGTGCCGGCGGTATCAACCATGTCATCTACTAGTAAGCAGGTACGGTTGGTTACATCGCCGATAATATTCATCACTTCGGCAACACCAGCTTGCGGGCGGCGTTTGTCGATGATTGCTAGATCTATACCCAATTGTTTTGCCACTGCGCGAGCGCGAACTACACCGCCAATGTCCGGGGATACCACAATCAGGTTTTCAAATTTTTGTTGCTCTATATCTTCAAGCAATACCGGTGAACCGTAAACGTTATCAACAGGAACATCAAAGAAGCCCTGGATTTGTTCCGCATGCAGGTCGACAGTTAATACACGGTCTACACCAACGCCAACCATCATATCTGCCACTACTTTTGCGGTGATAGGTACACGGGCGGAACGTACGCGACGATCCTGGCGGGCATAGCCGAAATAGGGAACTACTGCAGTGATTCGGCCTGCAGATGCACGACGCAAGGCGTCGACCATCACAATCAATTCCATCAAATTGTCATTGGTGGGCGCGCAAGTGGGTTGCACTACAAACACATCGCGACCACGCACATTCACGTGCAATTCAACAGCAATCTCACCATCGGAAAATTGGTCAACTGAGGCATCGCCCAATGTCATCCCCAAATTTTCTACGATTTTTTTCGCCAAGTCAGGATTGGCGTTACCGGTAAAGACCATTAAGTCAGTCACGTCGGATACCTTTGTGATTGCCAGTGATTGTATTTGTGCCATTGCCGACATGGTTCGCAATCTGCGAATCAGAGTTTTTTACCCTTTGGATTTCCCAGGCAAAACTCGCGGTATCGGTATCGTATGCTGAAGGAGAATAGATGAAGATAGACGGTGTCATTGTTAATTTTTCAATAGATAAGCAGCATTTGCGCTAAACAATGAACCTAAAAAATGGCAGGGGCGGAAGGACTCGAACCTACGAATGGCGGGATCAAAACCCGCTGCCTTACCACTTGGCGACGCCCCTGTTGTGCTTTTACTTTGATTCGGGGAAAAGATTGTAGAGCGGCGATTTGTTAATGCCTTGCGCTACAAAACCGGGCAGATGTTTTGGTAAACGTGCGAGCACTTTTTGCGCTGCTTCTGCTGTCGTGAATTGCGTAAAAACGCATCCACCGGTCCCCGTTAATTTTGCTGGGTAGCCATACTTTTCAAACCAGTTTAGTGCTTCATCAACTTGCGGATAAAGCCTTCTAACCAAGGCTTGGCAGGCATTTTGGCCACCCTGCTCAAGAAAGGCCGCCACTGTAATGGCCGGCGAGTCTCTTGTCAAATCTTTATGTGAAAAAATCGCTTGCGTGGATACGTGACAATCAGGTTGCGTAACTAAGAACCAATTTTCAGGCATTTCAATAGCTTGGAGTGTTTCGCCAACACCTTCTGCCCATGCAGTTTGGGCGTTTACGAATACCGGAACGTCGGCACCCAAGCGCAATCCGAAGGCTTGTAATTGCTGATTACTAAACCTGCATTGCCAAAGATGATTAAGTGCGACCAAGGTAGTTGCTGCGTTACTGCTACCACCCCCAATTCCGCCACCCATGGGTAGCCGTTTTTCGAGCTGGATATCCACGCCTAAATCGGTATTGGACAGCTGCTGCAGTAAACGCACAGCTTTAATAATTAAATTATCCTCAAAAGCCACCCCGGGAATTGCAGGCGTCAATGTGATTTCGCCATCCTCCCGCAGGCTGAAGCTCAAAGTGTCTCCATAGTTCAATAATTGAAAGAGCGTTTGCAGATTGTGATAACCGTCCAGACGTCGACCAGTGATATGTAAAAACAGGTTAAGTTTGGCGGGAGACAATAGGCTTAAAGAGTTCGACATGTTTTAAGGCACAGGCTGGGATAGGGGTGATTCAAGAGCGTCGAATTGCCACTCACGTACGACCAAGGTCAGGCGTACATCATTGTATTCTGCGATTATGCGGCCCGGCATTGGAATGTTGTTGTTAAGCGCGGTGGCGTTCAGATATTCACCGTAGGAAACCTTCCAGCCAAGTTGCTCAAGCTCACCTATTAAACCCTGCTCGTTAGGAGCGAAACGAATAATTTTGGAGTTGGGATCTGGAAGACCTCGCACCCAAAAGGCGAGCTGTGTAACAGGGATGTTCCATCCGGTATTTTTACGAACTAATTCCTCAGCTGTTTTAGCATGTTGAGGTGCTTGGCCAGCTTCGGTGAGGGCGACACCGTCTGGTAATCCATTAATAGTAACTTTGCCTGAACCGAAAGGGCCGTTGAGATCAATTTGATAAGTCTTACCGGATTGCTGCCACTTCACGCTGGCGCTACCGCCATCGTTTGGAACCTTAACTGCAAGCTTGCCAGTGGCCTGCCAGTTTTGGATCGATTCTACTTTTTCCTTATGCGCTGCCCAGTTTTGGCTTATTACCGGAGCTTTTGTCTGGTGATGCGTACAACCGCTCAGGATCAAAGCAACGAAAATAATCTGTAGCCATGAAATCCGTGATGAAAATACCTGGAAAATTCGCATAGATTACTCAGGGTTATTCGGCTTTCAGCCGTTTCATGGCCGCCGGAATGGTGGTGTCATCGGGTGTTTGCTTCATTCCCTCTCGCCAAACCTGACGAGCTTCTTCCTGCGCGCCTGTTACCCAAAGAGCTTCACCTAGATGCGCAGCCACGGCAGGCTCCTGGTATTTGGAATAAGCTTGACGCAATTCGCGGATAGCATCTACGTAGTTGCCCTGGCGGTAATGTAACCAGCCGAGGCTGTCCAAAATGACGGGGTCATCCGGTTTCAGGTTATGAGCTTTGGTCAACAATTGCTCCGCTTCACGGTAGCGTTGACTGTCCTCGGTAAGCATGTAGCCCAAGGCGTTAAGCGCAACGATGTTTTCAGGTTCAAATTGTAAAATTTGGCGTAGATCGCGTTCTGATTCGTTTTTTTGATTGCGTTGAGTATTCAACATCGCCCGCGCGTACAGAAGCTTGCTGTTATTAGGCAAGCTGGAAAGTGCTTCGTTCAGCACCTTTTCACCTTCAGCGGGATACTTATGTTTTATAAGTGCCTGGGAATGCAGTAAATAAAGGCTTTCGGATTGATCCGGAAAACGAGTGCGCACTCGATTCATATGTTGTTGCGCACTGATGAAATCACCCTGGCGAATAAAAATATCCAGCAAGCTAATCGTCGCGGACAAAAAGTCATTGCCACGTTCTACCTGCAAATAATTATAAATGGCTTCTTGCCAGTTACTCTGGGCTTCGGCTAACCGCCCCAAATAATAATGTGCGGTTGAAGTATGGGTTTCAGTCTCGAGCAATCTTTCGAAAGCTTTGTTCGCGGCGCGGTAGTCTTTGCGCTCCATAGCAATTATGCCCAGCGATAAAATTGCATCGGCATTCTTGGGTTGCTGCTTGGCGATGATCGCAAACTGTTGCTGGGCTAATGTTAAATCGTAACGTGTGAGTATGTGTGCGTACTGGTTGCGCAGGCTGATATTGTCGGGATAGAACGTAAGCAAGTCTGCCATTTTGGCGATAGCTTCGCGGTCACGTTTCAGTTCGTGTAATAAATTTGCTTCCAGAATTGCGGCAGGAATACTGCGCGGGTAAAGTGCCAACGCTTTTTCAGCGAAGGTCATTGCTTCGTCAAAATTATTTTGCTGTTGTAACAACAAACCGATTCCTACCAAAACTTGCTCATCGTGGTTGTAGTTCGGCAATAGATTCTTAAAATTATTCAGTAGTCGTTCGCGTTGCGGTTTTGTCAGGTTCTGCGCGCTGGCGGCAATATTTTGAAACAACGGCTCGCCACCTTGAAGATACAACCGCCTCGACATTTCGAAGGCTTCATTAAGTCGTCCCGCCTGCATAAGAGCAAGCGATGCGTTCGCCAGCGCTTCCTTATCTTTAGGCGCTTTTTCAGCCCAAAGTAGCGACATTTCCAAACCGGTTTGAGCCGCGCCAATGTATCGCGCAATCATTGTGGCACGTGCCGCAACTTGAGGATCGCGAGTAATTCTGGCTTGCTGTGAGTATTGAGCGAGGGCTACATCATATTGTTGTCGACTGCCCGCGATTTCGGCGGTAAGCAATGCGTACAAAGTATCGGCTGGAAATTGGCGTTCCGTCGATTTGCTGGAAGGTGTTTGCGCATAAGACCCCGCGCTATAGCTGCAAAAAAATGCGTAGCTAGTAAGCGAGATAAACAATGTGAAAGTGCGCAATGTCATGAAGATATTCGGTAACAAA
Organism: Gammaproteobacteria bacterium; assembly: GCA_004173475.1. GTDB lineage: Bacteria > Pseudomonadota > Gammaproteobacteria > Pseudomonadales > Cellvibrionaceae > Cellvibrio. The sequence continues at coordinate 61,596 of SEBU01000005.1, read as the reverse complement.
AAGACTGGAGCCTCAAAAAAGGCTGCCCGGCGGGCTGCCCATAATAAACATCCATGCTTGCTAGCGCGAGTGATATATTCTCGCCGCGCACGAATTTAGGAGTTATTCAGTGGAACAACATCAAAGCTTACTTCACGCCATTTATTATTTGCTCGCTGCAGTGATTGCGGTGCCACTTTTTCGCCGTTTAGGGTTGGGCGCTATATTGGGTTATTTAATAGCCGGCGTCGTGATTGGCCCACAAGTTCTCGGTCTGATTTTTGAACCCCAGGCTGCCTTGCATTTATCGGAATTTGGCGTAGTCATGCTTCTATTCGTGATAGGTCTTGAACTCAATCCCGATCAGTTATGGAAAATGCGACTTGAGGTGGGGCTGCTCGGTGGTGCGCAAATGCTCATCAGCGCGCTGATTATTGCGGCGGTGCTAGTGCTGGGTTTTTCATTGAGTTGGCAGCAGGGCTTTATTATTGGTTTGACCCTTGCACTTTCTTCCACCGCTTTTGCCGTGCCCTTGATGGAAGAGCAAAAAGTGATGGGTCTTCCCTTGGGCCGCAAAGGCTTCTCCATGTTGCTGTTCCAGGATATGGCAGTTATTCCAATTCTGTTATTACTGGCGAGCTGGTCACCTGTTGCCAATGATCACGGCGAGCGTTTGCCTTGGTGGGTTGGGGTATTAACGGTGCTGGGGGTGATTGTTGCCGCTCGCGTGCTTTTCAATCCGCTGCTTAAACTCGCTGCAAAATACGGTAGTCGTGAGATTTTAACCGCGGCGGGCTTGTTGATTGTACTCGGCGTTTCTCTGTTGATGCTCATGGTGGGCTTATCCATGAGCTTGGGCGCATTTTTGGCCGGCTTGCTCCTCGCACAGTCCAGTTATCGCCACCAATTAGCTGCCGATATCGAGCCTTTCAAAGGCCTATTGCTGGGGTTATTTTTCATTGCAGTAGGAATGTCGCTAGACCTGAAGCTATTTTTCGCGCATCCGTTTATGGTCGTATTCCTGGCTATCGCACTTATGGCGGTAAAAGTGGGAGTGATTGCGTTGATCCTCAAATTACGTAACTGCTCATTTCGAGAGGGTATTTTCCTTGGAGCCATGCTAGCCCAGGGAGGCGAATTTGCATTCGTATTGATGGCGTCTGCCGAAGAGCTGAATTTTTTACCGCCTGGAATTGCCAACTACGTAGTGTTGGTGGTCGGTATATCCATGGCTTTAACCGGGCCTGCCGTTATTGTGTTCGAGCGAATCTTGCGTCGCATGACGTTACAAGAAAAGGCTTTGCAGGATATGGAGCGGCATCAGGAAACAGTGGCGGCCTTGGAAAAGCCCAGTGAAAGTAAACCGGAAGTCATCATTGCCGGTTTTGGCCGGTTCGGGCAAATCATTGGTCGTATTCTTACTGCAAACAATATTCCCTATAACGCCCTGGATAAAAACTCCGATTACATTGAATTTCTCAAGCAGTTCGGCGTGGATAGTTATTATGGTGACCCGGCGCGCCTGGATTTATTAGAGGCCGCTGGCATTCGCGATGCAAAGGTATTGGTCGTTGCAGTAGATGGAGTCGATGAATCGCTCAAGATCGTCGAGCAAGTTAAAGAACATTACCCTCATGTTTCGCTCATAGTTCGCGCGCGCGACCGCTCTCATGTCTATAAATTGGCCGAGTTGGGCGTGACAAAACCCGTGCGTGAGATTTACGAATCCAGTTTGCTTGCGGCTATGTATACCTTGGTAGAGCTTGGATTTCCTGAGGCGCAATCGCAAAATAATATTGATATTTTCCGCGCGCACGATGAGCAGATACTGCAGAAATCCACGCCCTTGCATAATGATTTGGCAGCGTTAATTAAGGTCGCCGAAGAAGGCCGTAAGGAGTTGAAGGAACTCTTCGCGAAGGACATAGTGCTTTAGCGTACCTAAAGGTTCGGATGATGGCCATACACGCCAGGAGCGGCTTTTTCTTTCTGGCAGCCAATTCCCCCTTGTCATAGTGCGGCCAGAACCGGACAATACCGCCCTTCGCGCGCACCGATTCTGACCCTTTATGACTCTACTTGCTTTCGGCATTAATCACACCACCGCCTCGCTTTCGGTTCGCGAGCGTATGGCGTTTGCGCCGGAAGTGGCTGAGGCTTCGTTGCGCTCTGCCGTTGAGCAGGCAGGATTGGATGAGGTCGCTATTTTATCGACCTGTAACCGCACAGAAATCTACGCCAAGAGTGAGCTTGAGCTAGAACGATTAACCGACTGGTTGCTCGCGCACACGAATATCAAACCTGACGAATTGGCAAATTGCTTTTACTGTCACCAAAACGACGAAGCCGTGCGCCACATGATGAAAGTCGCGGGTGGGTTGGACTCTCTCGTTCTCGGTGAACCACAAATCCTCGGGCAAATGAAATCGGCCTACGCCGTAGCCTGCGAAGCAGGAACCATAGGCGGCGAATTACACGCAACGTTTCAGCATGTTTTTAGCATTGCCAAACGTGTGCGCACTGAAACAGCAATTGGTGAAAATCCCGTATCCGTTGCTTATGCCGCAGTGAGTTTGGCGCAACAAATTTTTTCGGATTTAAAACAAGATACTGCTTTGCTAATCGGTGCAGGTGAAACGATTGAATTGGTAGCACGGCATTTGGCGCACCACGGAATCCATCGCATTATTGTTGCGAATAGAACCTTGGATCGCGCTCAGCGTTTAGCGCGCGAATTTAACGGCGAAGCGATTTTACTTGCAGACATTCCGGAGCATTTGCACCGTGCGGATATCGTTATTTCGTCGACCGCAAGTCAGTTACCGCTGTTAGGTAAAGGCGCTGTAGAAAGTGCATTAAAAAAACGTAAACACAAACCCATGTTTATGTTGGATATTGCCGTACCGCGCGACATCGAAGAGCAGGTTGGTGAATTAGACGATGTGTACCTCTACACTGTTGACGATTTGCACGCGGTCATCGACGAAAATAAAAGGTCTCGTGTTGCTGCGGCAGATAAAGCGGAAGAAATTATTGAAGAAGGTGTGGAGATTTATCGTCGCCAACAGCGCTCATTAAATGCCTTAGCTACTGTTAAGGCCTATCGTAAAAAAGCAGAAAGCTTGCGTGACCTTGAATTACAGAAGGCCCTGAGCGCGTTAGAGGCTGGTAATAATCCTGAGCAAGTTCTTCAACAGTTCGCACGCAACCTAACGAACAAACTAATTCATTCGCCCACCACTCATTTAAAGGAGGCTAGCGCAAGCGGCCAAATGCAAGTGGTGCAATTGGCGCAAGCATTATTTGATTTGCAACCAGATGACCTGGAATAATTTTACATTCTCAGAGATAACTTAATAAAAAGTATCTCTTAACGGAAAACCAATGAAAGCATCGATTTTAGAAAAGTTAGATCGCCTCAAAGAACGCTATGAAGAAGTGAGCGCACTTCTATCTGAAGCTGAAGTCATTAACAATCAAAATAAGTTTCGTGAATTATCTAAAGAATATGCGGAGCTGGAACCGGTTGTTATCGGCTACAAAAAATATCAGCAATTGTTGGATAACATTGAAGAAGCAAAAAATCTGATCGCCAGTGGCGATGCGGATATGAAAGAAATGGCGGAAGAGGAGTTGCGCGAATGTGAAGCGCAGCTAGATCCAACTCAGCTTGAGCTTCAGCGCTTATTATTGCCGAAAGATCCTAACGACGAAAAAAATTGCTATCTAGAAATTCGCGCTGGTACCGGTGGCGACGAAGCAGCAATTTTTTCTGGCGATTTATTCCGCATGTATTCCAAATACGCTGAAAGCCAAGGGTGGCGCGTAGAAGTGCTGAGTCAAAGTGACGGTGAACATGGCGGCTTTAAAGAAATTATTACGTTGGTGACCGGGCAGGGCGTTTACTCGAAATTGAAATTTGAGTCGGGCGCGCATCGTGTACAACGCGTACCTGCCACCGAAACCCAGGGCCGTATTCATACGTCTGCTTGTACGGTTGCTGTAATGCCCGAAGCTGACGAGATGGAAGAAATTAATATCAATAAAGCAGATTTGCGTATTGATACTTTCCGTTCGTCCGGGGCGGGTGGTCAGCACGTTAACAAAACTGATTCCGCGATTCGTATTGTGCACATCCCAACGGGCTTGGTTGTGGAATGTCAGGACGAGCGTTCACAACATAAAAATCGCGCGCGCGCGTTAAGTGTTTTGGCGTCGAGATTAAAAGCTATGCAAGAAGATGCTGCGCATAAATCAATGGCGGACGAACGTAAAAGCTTGGTAGGAAGCGGTGATCGCTCAGAGCGTATTCGTACTTATAATTATCCACAAGGCCGTGTAACTGACCATCGCATCAACTTAACGATTTATTCGTTAGATGCGGTCATGCAAGGTGACTTGGCGGCAATTATTCAACCGCTTTCTAACGAATTCCAGGCAGATCAGTTAGCAGCGATTTCGGATTAAGAGTTTCCATGTACTCATCCACATTTATTTTTTCCGCCGGGCAATATGACGAAGAGTTTTACACGCTCGATGAGCAAATTGCAGAAGTTGCTCGCAATATTCCCGGCTACTTGGGCGAGGAATCTTGGGAAAATCGGACGACAGGCCGCATCTCTAATGTTTATTATTGGGAGACTATGGCCGCACTTCAGCAATTGATTAAACATCCAAAACACATCGAAGCAAAAGAAAAGCAAAGTAAATGGTTGAATGGGTATCAAGTTGTCATTGCACAGGTTGTGCGTGCTTATGGTGATAAAATTTTTGATCATCCGGCAAAGCTATTTGTAAACCCATAATTTTTTGTTGAGAGATGTCTTTGTAAACTAGCGTCACGTCCCTAACCGGGCGTCCCGCAGGATTTATTGATTATATGGTGCGAAGCTGGATTCCCTGCGAGAATGACGACGGATATATAAATATGACTTTCCTTACTCTTACTGTCGCCGACTGCCTAAAAAAGTCTTCGCAACTAAACGATATCAGCGATAGTCCTCGCCTTGATATAGAAATTTTTCTCGCCCACATTCTACAAAAAGATCGCACCTATCTTTTTACATGGCCTGAAAAAGAACTCACCGAAGAACAGATGAATCAATTTAATCTGTTCTTCTCTCGCCGACTGGCCGGAGAGCCTGTTGCACATATTATTGGTCAGCGTGAGTTCTGGTCGCTTCCTTTAACGGTAAACAGTTCCACCTTAATTCCTCGCCCAGATACTGAGCTTTTGGTCGAAGCAGTCTTAGGATTATTTGCAGAGGACGATGAAAAAAAATCACGTCGTTTGTTAGATTTAGGAACTGGCACTGGGGCAATAGTCTTGGCGCTAGCGAACGAAAAAAAATCCTGGCAATGCACAGGTGTAGATAAAGAAATCGCGGCTGTTGAGCTCGCAGAAAAAAATCGCGCAAAATTTAAACTGGATAATGTAAGAATCCTTCAAAGCGATTGGTTTGCCTCGCTTACCAGCGAAGGGTCTTTTGATATTATCGTCGGCAATCCGCCCTACATAGATCCCGCTGACGAACATCTAACCCAGGGTGATGTGCGTTTTGAACCTTTGTCAGCTTTGATTGCTGATAAAAAGGGGCTGGCTGATTTGGAATATATTATTACCCATTCGCCGAAATATCTAACACCCACCGGTTTTCTACTGGTAGAGCACGGTCACGATCAAGGCGCAGCTGTACGCGATTTATTTACAGCCAATCATTTTGATGACATAAATACCTTCCGCGATTTCGGTCGCAATGAACGTGTTACTGTTGGCAAACTTAACGCAAGTTAGCCCTTCATCATCCGCTGTTTAATTAATGTCGAAATTAATATGAACGATCAGCAACTCTTACGCTACTCACGCCAAATTATGCTCGACGATGTAGATATCGAAGGGCAGGAAAAATTATTGGCAGCACGCGTGCTAATCATTGGCTTGGGTGGATTGGGTTCACCCGTTGCTATGTATTTGGCTGCCGCTGGCGTAGGGCATTTAATTCTTGCTGATTTTGATACGGTTGACCTAAGCAATCTTCAGCGGCAAATTGCGCACACTACGGATCGCATTGGTCAATCAAAAGTAGAGTCTGCTGCAAAAACATTATTAGCGTTAAATCCAGATGCAAAAATTACTACTGTCACTGAAATTTTGAGTGCAGATGAGCTTCGAGCGCAAATTGTTCAGGTAAATGTAGTGGTAGATTGTTGTGATAACTTCGCAACGCGTTTTGCTGTTAACGCTGCTTGTGTCGCAGCGAAAGTTCCACTGGTGTCGGGAGCGGCTATTCGGTTGGAAGGACAGGTTTCAGTATTCGATAATCGCGACGATTCCAGTCCCTGTTACCGCTGCTTATATGATGAAGACTCCGAAGAAAACACCAGCTGCGCGGCGAACGGTGTCCTATCGCCTTTAGTGGGTATTATTGGCAGCATGCAAGCTCTGGAAACGATTAAATTAGTTTGTGGTTTTGGCAAATCTATCGCAGGAAAATTATTAGTATTTGATGCACGTTACAGTCAATGGCGCGAACTTATTTTACCGAAAGATAAAAATTGCCCTGTATGCGGTAAGTGTTAATAATGTTTCGTTTGTAATTAAAAAACTTCGCTTCAACATCATATGGGTTTCGCATGTCCGATTCGCACTTCAACTTTGTTCGCCAGGGGGCGGCTGGTTTCGATTCTGTAAACGCATCTGAAATTTCTTTAAATGGAGTTCGCCAGGATTCTGCCAAAAAATACGTCACCCGCAAAACACGCAGGGTACGAAGGACAGGTTGGTAAGTTTCATGGCGGATGGCTTATTTAATCTAGTTGTTTGCGGATTTCTTAAGAACGTTGATCCTGCGGAAGTTAAAGCAAAATTCTCAAAAATGTTTAGATTGGAAGCCGCGCACGTGGAGCGAGTTTTCAATGCTACACCGATCATATTAAGGCGCAACATCCCCGAAGATTTCGCAAACAGCCTCGTAAAGCGATTATCAGCAATAGGCGTATCAGTACAAAAAGTAAATGTTGAAACTGCGCCGCTGCTATCAAATGCCAGTGTTTCGAAAGCTATTTATTACAAAGACAGTGGCGAAACATCCAGCGATGCAAGTGCGATGCATCAACCCGTGGATTTTTTTTACGCCGCGCATGAACGCAGAATTCCATTTATTTTTACAGGTGATGGCCTTGCTTATTGCAAGTTGTGGCTGATCAACCTGTTGGTCTGCACATTGAGCGTGGGGATACTTTATCCCTGGGCAAAAACTCGGTCATTATCTTATCTATGTCAGCACATGTGCTTCGATAATATAAATTTCAGGTGTGTAGAAAATTCAAAAAAAATATACTACTTGCACTGTACTTTGCTAGCATTTGTGGTTGCGTTAGCTGCCAGCTTTTTGTATTCATTCGTGTATTTTCTGACAGCCATCATTGTTTTCGTCGGCTTGTTTCCTTACTACCAATACAAATGCAATCAGCTGCAGTATGGCCAATTTTTATTTTGTGATCTTGATGTTCGTCCGAGTGCTAGTTTGCGAGACACTTACTTTTCGGCTTTGGTATGGCCTCTTTTAGCTGTGTTAACGTTCGGTATTTTGGTTCCGTATGCGGCATATCGCATTCATTGCAGTAGATTGCAAAAAAAATATATTGGAAATTGTGAATTCAAATTTTTAACCAGTCCTGAAAAATACCGTCGTTTGCTTCCTTCTCTGCTGGTTGCAGAGTTAATTATTATTGGTTGTGTGTGTTGGCGAACTGTAATTCCTGCTTTTTACAATGCGCCTATTGTTTTAAGTGCAATTTTTCTGGTTTTCATTCATTGGCGTGTTACTTTGGAAAAATTGCGATGGAATAATTTAGTGTCGCCCATAGGGTATTTTCTATGCTCATGGAGTTTTATCAGTTATGGAAAACTTATATTACAAAATTCTTTTATTTCGTTAATTACGTTTGGGCTCTATTGGCCTTGGGTGAAAATCAATGTCACCCGGTACAAAGCGCAGCACTTGGCATTTTTTGCAAACCCTGGTTTTAGCAAGTGGCAAAAGGCGCTGAATAAACCATAAGTCAGATGGCTGTCGTAAAATTAAGCTATTTATGCAAAAAATTACAAATTTGACTCAGTGTAAAGTTGTCTCTCATAGTTGCAATTGTTTACTATTAGTCTCTGCCGCTGAAAGTGCATGTTGAAACGGCGGAGAGTAGATGTTTGTCCATTCTTAGGTTCTGGTCATCTAGCCTTAATTAATCGACGTTACACTATCGACGAGTTGCGCTTGCAACAGAGTACGCTTGCAGCCTATTACACTTTTAATCGCGGTGTACTAGCAATCCTATGTGTATAGATTGTCGTTTACGTCAGGTATTTGAATTTTTTATCTATTAACAAATCGCGCGATGCGCAGAATAAAAGGATTATTCTATGAAATATAAACTTCGTTTTTTAGCCACCTGCGGTTTAATTGCTGGTCTCACAGCATGTGGAGGGGGTTCTAATTCTAAACCAAGTCCAACGAAGTCTTCGTCCATGTCGTTGTCTTCTTCGTTATCTTCGGCAGTGACGTCATCTCTGTCGTCGTCGAGTATTTCCTCAGCATTATCATTATCTTCGTCTTTATCTTCATCGTCATCGTCTTCCGTGGTGAAAACAGCTACGAAGGTTTCGGGCACGGTTTATTTAAAGAATAGCGATAACGAAAATCTTGACGTGGGTTCACCTGAATCTATCAAGATAAAATTGTCGTTATTAGATTCTCAGGGTAACGAGGTAGCGACGAGTTCACCGACATTAGTGGATATGGGTGGATTCGCTTCTGATAAAGGTGTGCCATTTTCTGCGGAGATTGCGGGCGCTAATCCAAAAACACTTGTGATTACTGTTTCCACACCCGGCTTTAGCGATTTCGCTAGACGTTTCGAATTTTCATCGGCTGTTAAGCTGACCGCTAGCTTAAAAAAATTGCAGGAAATAACTATTGCTCCTTCGCAGGTGACTTCAATTTCAGGCAAGGCGCTTGAGGGCTTTAACGTTAGCGTGAACAACTCGAATGGAAATGAAGAAATCATTGAGGGCGATGCAGGTAGCATTACCGATCTCAGCGTATCCATTCCGCAATCAGCTCTGCCTGTTGGCACCAGCAGTGTCGATGTGACTATGCAAGCGTTTAATCCTAATGACCCTGAAGAAGCGCAAAGTTTCCCTGGTGCATATCAAGACAGTACGGGCAATAAATTGTTGTCGGTTGCCTTCAACTACACGGATGTAAAAACTGATACAGGAACAAGTTTGAAGCAGATTGCGGAAGGCGCGCGCGACGAACGTTTGGCGCTGCAAAAGAAATCAGGTAGAGCTTTATCACCGATGCAATTTGCTAGAGAGAAATCGCAAAAAGCAGGTGAGACCTTAGAGCCTGTCATTATCAACCGAAAAATTCCTGAAGACAGTTGCGCGTCCTTGTCGCAATTAGGTGATGCTAATAGTACCCAGGCTGGTTTCCAAGTGCCGGTGTATACCTACAACACGACTAACGGCCTTTGGGATTTATTAGGTTACGGAACTCTTTTTGATGAGACGGGAAATCTAGTTGCTGCTGACCAAAAAACATTTAATTGTGCGGAAAATACCTACGTTCTGGAAATTGAAGCAACTAATGAAATATTTTTAAGTAATTGGTGGAATCTGGATTATCCATTGATTTTCACTCAACCCGTTAAGCTTTGTGCTGATCTTGAATTGCGTGACGAGGGTAGTAAACCGCTTGCGGGTAATGTGCTCTTCGTTACTGATGACGATGATTTGCGTAGTTTCTCTGAAGGAAGTTTTGTAACTGATGAGAATGGACGTGTGCATGTAGAAGTTATTTCGCTCGATGATGGCTTAGATTTGACTGCGACTGCTCACACGTATAATTCCGCGCTCTATACGGGGTATTCGGAGTTTAATGTTGCTTTATCTACTACCTGTAATATGAGTCAACCACCAGTGGTTGTTAATCTGGAAGTTCCGGAAATGTGTAAAGTAGACGGTCGAGTGATAAATACAAACAGTTCCCCTTTAGCGAAACATTATATTTTTGCAGCGGACTTTTCGGAAACGGGCAATGCAATTCCTGCTTTCGCATTAACAGATGCCGATGGTCGTTACGAGCTTTCATTGCAATGTAAGCAGAAATATCAGGTTATAGATTGGTATTCCTATATTTTTAGCTATCCCCCGTCACCCACGATGGATTTTGAAGTGAACGTGAATGGCGCTGTCGATTTATCAGAGGCTTCCGACAACAGTTCTAGTGCGGTTATGAAAGATTTAGTGGTATCAACCAAGCCTACCGCCTATGTATATCCAACGGATGATTCATTAACGCAGGTAAGTTTGTTAGTCGTATACGCTGGGACAGATTTCCCTCTCACCTATAATTTCTCTATAAAAGATACAAATTCAGCCGTGCTCGGTCAGTATTCTGGCACCATAACTGAAGGAGATTTTAAAATCGACGGTGAGGAAGGTTTTGGTTACGCTGAAATCAAAATTGATCATCATCTTACCGATGAACAAATAGAAAATCCTTTAGGCTATACGGCCGTGGGTGAAATTAAAGATTCGAAAGGAGTTATCGGTCAAATCAATAGTATTTATCAAGGTCAGCAAGAAGCTAAGTAAGAGAAAATGCGCGCTGAAAAGCGCGCTTTTTTTATTTATTTTAAAATCAATGAAAAAATTGTTTCTTCAATTCAGCATGTTGTTCAGCTTTTAATCGCGGTCCAAATTGCGAAACAACTTTTGCGGCGGCCAAACTTGCAAAGTCTCCAGCCGTTTTATAATCCTTACCTTGAGACAAACCATACAAAAATGCGCCGGCAAACATATCACCCGCACCATTTGTATCGACGGCCGTTATTTTATGCCCGGCAATCTGAATAAAATCCTTACCGTCAAACACGAGCGCGCCCTGACTACCGCGGGTAATAACAAAACTTTTACTTATTTTTTTCAATTCATCCGCAGCCGCTTCAATACTGTTAGTCTGTGTAAAACCAAGCGCTTCGTCACTATTGCAAAATAAAATATCCACTCCGTCGCCGATCATTTCCACTAATCCTTCGCGGAAAAATTGCACCATTGCAGGATCAGATAAGCTCAGTGCGGTCAAGGTTCCATTGGCTTTAGCGTGGTTGCGCAAAGCAATTGCGGCCGCGCGGCCAGTTGGGGACGTAACCAGATAGCCTTCAATGTATGCAAAATGGGATTGTGCAATAGCAGACAGATCTAATTCATCCACCGATATAGTTTCGCTGATGCCGAGAAAAGTATTCATAGTGCGTTCAGCGTCAGGTGTAATCATAACCAGGCATTTGCCCGTAGTGCCTGCAGGCGGAGTAATGTGCTCCGGATAAGTGACGCCAGCGGCTTTGATATCGTTGATGTAAAAATGACCATTTTCATCGTCAGCAACTTTGGATGAATAAACGTTGTTACAACCAAAGTAGCTGGCCGCGATAATGGTATTGGCTGCTGAACCACCACTGGCTTTGTGAGAGGCAACCAGGTGATTGTCCAGATATTCGATAAGTTCGCGTTGACGAGCTTCATCCACTAAGGTCATAACGCCTTTAGCAACTTTCATTGCCGCGAGATCGGCATCGTTTACGGTAATTTCGGTATCGACCAAGGCATTGCCTATGCCATAAATGTGAAATCGCTTGCTCATGGTTAAACCTTAATGGATTAGAGTGTGATCAACGTGTGGGCGGACATTATGCAAAAAATGTTTCACTCGATAAAGGTTTATCTAACCCGTAAAATGCCTGCTATTTTGTATTTGCCCTGTTTTAGTATGTTTATCCTAGTTGGATGTAATTAATGACCAAACGTCGTTTTTTAAGTCGCACGAAAAAACCTTCTGGTAACGGCTCTTTCCATTTTCCATGGATGTTAGTGCTTTGGGTATTCCTCGGCTTCGTAATACTTGCCACTTTGATCCTGGGTGTTTGGAGTATTTATCTCGATAAAGTAGTGCGCGAGAAATTTGAGGGGAAAAAATGGTCTTTGCCCTCACGAGTCTACTCTCGTCCCTTAGAGCTTTATGAAGGCTTACCTTTGACTCCAATACTTTTCGAAAAAGAATTGGAAGCATTAGGCTACCGCACAATGCCAACGATAACCTCATCGGGGCAAGTTTCACGTCGGGCCGCGAGTGCTCGCGAAGTCACTTACGAAGTACTCACACGCGGTTTTGATTTTTGGGATAAACGCGAAGAGCCGCAAAAATTTACTGTGCGTATTGATGAAGGAAAAGTTGCATCTTTAATGGACCCTAAAGGTGTTGCATTGCCTTTAGTGCGCATGGAGCCAGAAGAAATTGGCGGCATCTATCCCAACAATATTGAAGACCGTGTGTTGGTGAAGCTGGACCAATTGCCGCCGCTTCTTGGTGAGACTTTATTGGCCGTAGAAGATAAACATTTCCTCGAACATCATGGTGTCTCACCAGAAGCTATATTGCGTGCTATGTGGGTGAACGCACGTGAAGGTGAAGTCGTGCAGGGTGGAAGTACACTCACACAACAATTGGTCAAAAATTTTTATTTAACATCGAAACAAAGTTTAACGCGAAAAATTCCTGAAGCAATCATGTCGATTTTGCTTGAATTGCATTATACAAAATCAGAAATTTTAGAAGCCTATGTCAACGAAGTTTATTTGGGCCGAAGCGGCTCCCGCGAGATAAATGGTTTTGGTTTGGCATCGCAACATTATTTCCGCAAACCGCTCAGTGAATTGAATGCGCAGGAAGTGGCTTTGTTAGTAGGCCTGGTTAAAGGTGCATCTTTTTATAATCCCTGGCGAAATTCAGAGCGCGCAAAAGCGCGTCGAAATGTCGTACTTGGAGTGATGCATTCTGAAGGCTTGATTGATGAGAAACAATTTAAAGCTGCGCAAGCGTCTCCACTGGGTTTAGCTGCAGAAACAGAAACCAGTTTGATTAATTACCCTGCATTTGTCGATTTGGTGAAACGGCAATTAAAGCAAGATTATAAGGAAGACGATTTGCGCAAAGAAGGTCTGCGTATATTTACGACTATTGCACCTATGGTGCAGCGCCTCGCAGAAAAATCTGTTGCAACGCGAATTGCACAATTGGAAAAGCAATACAAAATAAAAGATTTGCAAGTCAGTATGGTTGTGACTTCAGTGGGTAGTGGAGAAATTCTCGCATTGATTGGCGATAAAAATCCGCGCTTCCCCGGTTTAAATAGGGCGCTGGATGCTAACCGTCAAATTGGTTCTTTAATGAAACCTTTTGTTTATTTAACGGCACTGGATCAGCCGCAAACTTATAATTTAGGAACCTTGATTAGCGATGACCCCGTCAGCATAAAAGGTGGCGACGGAAAATTGTGGGAGCCTAAAAATGCGGATAATTTGAGTCACGGAAATATGCCGCTTTATCTCGCGCTTGCACAATCCGAAAACCAGGCCACTGTGCGTTTGGGTATGCAGCTCACTGTTAAATCTGTTGTTAAAACAATTAAGGCCGCCGGTTACGACGGTGAAATTCCACAAGTGCCGTCTATATTAATTGGCGCAGTAGATATGTCGCCGATTCAAGTCACTAACATGTACCACACAATTGCAGCGGAAGGGGTGCACACGCCTTTGCATGCTATTCGCGAAGTATTAAATGCCGAAGGCCAGCCCCTTAAACGTTACGCGATTGAATTGGATCAACGTTTCTCACCACAAAGTACTTTTGAATTGCAGCATGCGTTACAAGCGGTATTGCGTGAAGGCACAGGGCGCAGCGTTTATAACTCTTTTCCACAATCGCTTCCTCTTGCAGGAAAAACCGGTACGACCAATGATCAGCGTGATAGTTGGTTCGCTGGTTTTAGTGGTGAGCATTTAGCGGTAGTATGGGTTGGTAAAGATGATAATTCTAAAACGCCATTGAGCGGCGCAAGTGGAGCTTTGCAGGTGTGGGCTGATTTAATGCGACAACTTCCTACTCAAGGTGTGAACCAGCAACCTCCGGAAGGTGTCAGCTATGATTGGATCGATACTGCTACGGGTTTGCTGAGCGCGGAACAATGTGAAGGTGCGATGTGGCTGCCGTTGCACAATGACTACAAACCAAAAGAGTCTGCGGAATGTAAAATTAAAGAGGGCAGTGGAGAACATTGGTGGCAAAAAATATTCAACTAAAAATATTCAAAGGTCTTTAGCTGACGTGTTATTAACAATTAAAAAATAATGGGATCGATTGTGAAAAAAATCTTTTTGCTGGCAAGTTTCCTTTTTATCACTACTCAAATTGTTGGGTGTGCAAGTAATGTCAGGCCTCAAACTGAGCCGCCTGTGATTGGAAGCTCAGAACCAATACCAAGACCAGAGGATAAATTACCTGAAAAACCAGTTGAGCCGGTAACTCCGGCGCCATCTACTCCACATATTCTAGCGCCAAGCGCGCCGACTGCAACAAGCAATGCCACTGCAAGTCTGGTAAGCCAAGCGCGAGCTCAATACCAAGCCAAAAACTATCAAGGTGCTATAGCGACTGCAGAGCGAGCCTTGCGTATCGATAGACGCTCACCGGAAGTTTATCTCGTATTGGCGCAAAGCTATGTGCAGTTAGCTAACAAGCAATTGGCATTGCAATTTGCACAACAGGGCATTCGTTATTCACAAACGGGAACAGACTTGGCAAAAACCTTGGCCCAAGTTCGCGATTCTTTAGCTAAATAATTTTTTGATTATGAAGACAATTAAATTAATTGTCTTCATTTGGTGAGGAAGTGATGTGCGAGCAAAAGAAGTCCTTTATTTTTTGCTTTCAACGTTTAGATGTCAGCAGCATTTAAATTCAAGTAAATTATTTTTTATCGTCTGTTTTATATGAATAGATGACTAACATAAACACACCAGCCATTATCGCCATATCCGCAACATTGAAAATTCCGGTACGTAAGCTTCCGATTCCCATATTCATAAAATCTACAACTCCACCATTATTAGTGATACGGTCATAGAGATTGCTAAATCCACCGCTTAAAACCAAACCGCACGCCAAGTTTTGCAGTTTGTTCATGTGTTTATCGCGGACGGCGTAGATGCTAAATCCAATTAAAAATATTCCCACCAAACCGCTAAAAATTAAATTGCGAACACCTTCTGGAAGATTGTTGCCCAAGCCTAAAAATGCTCCGTGATTTATTGAATAAGTGAGCACGAAAAAATCATTCCACCAGCTTATTGGGTCATGCATCATCAGGTGTTTAGTGGCGAGATATTTGGTGAATTGATCGAGCGCTATAGAAATAACTGAAGTCACACCAATAAGTAAAATTTTATTATTCATTAAGCTTTTCCTGAAAGTGCCATAAAAATTGCAGCGATAATTAATACAAGACCTGACAGCGTATTGAACCAAATTTGATGCTTTGGTGATTTTAGCCAGCGCATGATTTTATTGCCGGCAACAGCGTAAGCAAACATCCACATCAAATCCATTGTTAAAAAAGTAACTGTTAATATTAAAAATTGGGGTCCTATGGGTTCCTGGTAGGAAATAAATTGGGGGAAAAGTGCGCCGAAATAAATTAGACCTTTAGGGTTGCCAATCGCAACTAGAAATGAATTTAACAGCACTGATTTTGATGAGGTAATTTCACCAGTATTTAACTGATCGCCCTTTATGGGTTTCCGCATAATTTGCAGCCCCAAAAATGCCAGGTACGCTGCGCCGGCCCATTTAACAATATTAAACAATGTGTCGTTTTGACTGATTATAAGCCCCAGGCCCAGGGCGGAGAGTCCAACCAATACTAAATTGCCGCTACAAGCTCCCAACATTCCCAGAAATGCTTTACGCATGCCAAGGCGTCCGCCGTTGGCCATGCATGACAGCATGACCGGCCCCGGACTCGCAGAAACAATAAAAGTAATGGAGAGAAACAGGGTGAAGTTTGTTATAGGCATTAATGAAGTCTCAAACAGGATGGCTATATTAGTCGAGCCCATGTTTGTGAGCCAGTCTAAGTTGCGCTTTGATACGCGATTCGTAGGCTTCCTGTTCGGATTCTCTTCTATACTCAGTTGAGCGCTGGTTTGGCAGCGATCTTTATAGTGATTGTCAGGTTATTTATGAGCCCGATACGACGAGAGTAAATGTGTGGCAGCCAGATATAAAAGGTGAGTTATGGCCAACGATAGTATTGCGCAAGCGGTGAGGGTATTAGAGGAATTATCAACCGGACTTGATGAAGCTTATTGGGAAGCCAATAGCATAGAACGTAAGGATTTTTTCTACGACATTATCAGCGCCGTGCGGTCTGAATTGTCAGAGATCGGAAAGTTAAGTGTGCTGGATCATGATTTGATCTATGAACCCATTACCGTAGAGTTTCGTGCGGCCCGGGTGAAATTGAGCAAGTTGTCTAATTTGTTGGACGAATTTGTGGTTCGCTCGTCTACTGCTTCGCGGTTGGAAACCTTGATAAAAGATGCGATTTCTTTACCAATTCGCTAACCTTTTGCGCCTAGATGTAATTTTTATAGCTTTTCTAAATGATTTTTACCGGTTTATCGCGAATCAATGTAAAAAAAGTTATTTATAAACTGGCAATTTTTTGATCAGCGACAATAATTAAGTTACTGATGATGTATTAAGTTGCTTGTTGGCATCAGGTGGGTTTTACAGTTGCCCAGTTGGATTTCCCCTTTATTTTGTACTCTAGTATGGTCTTGGCCGGTCCTGTTATCAGTACCGGCTTTTTTATGTCCATCATTTTTGAACGCACTTAAACATCAGAAAGTATTTTCTTCGGCGGGGAAGATTCCTGCTTTTACATGCGCAACATATTTTTGCATGGCACCGGGGATGTCGTTACTTTCTAATAAAAAGTTTTTGGAAAATTTGGGTGGCTGTTCCGTCAGACCCAAAATATCGTTAATCACCAGGACTTGGGCGTCTGTATCTTTACCCGCGCCAATGCCAATCGTGGGGATGTTGATCGCCTGCGTAATTTGCGCCGCCAAAGTCGCGGGAATACATTCCATCAAAAGTAGATCCGCGCCAGATTGTTCCAATAACTCAGCATCGGCAAGTAGCCTATCTGCTTGTTCCTGATTCCGTCCTTGTACACGAAATCCACCAAATTTATTCACAGATTGTGGCGTTAATCCAATGTGCGCACACACGGGTACACCACGATCGGACAGCATGCGAATAGTCTCGGCCAACCAGGCACCGCCTTCGAGTTTTACCATGTGTGCACCGGCTTGCATAATGCGCGCGCAGTTGTGTAAGGCGTCTTCAGGTGTAGCGTAAGTCATGAAAGGGAGATCGCCCATAATCAACGATTTTTTGTTGCCGCGTGCCACCGCTTCGACGTGATAAATCATGTGTTCCATAGTGACGGGAATAGTGCTGTCGTAACCTAAAACGGTCATTCCCAAAGAGTCGCCAACTAATACAACTTCAACGCCGCAGCGCTGAGCCATATTTGCCATGTGCGCATCATAAAGGGAAATCACGACAAATTTTTCGCCACTCTTTTTTAACTTTTGCAACGTGTATATGGTGACAGATTTGGTTAGCGCGCTGGTGGCCGTTGATGTGCTATGGGCGGCGGAAGGAATTGTACCGTAGGTCATAGTAGAATCATCTTGGTAGAGAAATAGGAATGCTAAAAGCTTATTAGAATTATAAAGCGATCTGCAAATTACAATGCGGGAGTTGGATTGTAATAGTGTCGACCACTTTTAATAGTCAGAATGTATTCCACCAACTGTTTAAAGTGTTCGCGATTTTGCGCGAGATTTAAGTCTTTGGCATTCACGATAAGCAGCGGTGCGCCATCGTAATAATGAAAAAATTCGGTGTAAGCGTCATTGAGAGCTTTGAGATATTCAGTGCTGATATGCTGTTCGCTTCCAATTCCGCGTTGGCGGATTCGATCGAGCAGTACGTCCAGGGGAGCTTGCAAATAAATTACTAAATCCGGGCGCGGCGCATCTATTAAAAGCTTCGCGTATACCTGTCGGTAAATATTCAGCTCGTCGTCGTCTAGTGTGACACGTGCAAATAATTGATCTTTTTCGATCAAGAAATCCGCGATCCGCACAGGTTCAAACATGTCGTTTTGGCGGAGGCTTTGCAGTTGATTGGCACGTTGAAATAAAAAGAATAATTGAGTAGGCAGCGCTGTGGATTTCGGGTCCTTATAAAAACGCTCCAGAAACGGATTTTCTTCCGGTTGTTCAAGTAGCATATCGTAGTTGAATAGCTTTGCGATATTGCGAGCAAGCGTTGTTTTTCCGACGCCTATGCAGCCTTCAACGGCGATGTAGCGCGGCAGAGTAACGTTACTTAAATCCAGCGACAAATCTTCAAAAACAGGGTTCAAAATCGGCTCCTGGTTTGTTGGGTGCAAGCTTCAGCTTTCGAGACGTTCAAGACCGTCGTGCTGGCAAGCAGCAATAAGCTCGCGCAATGAAGTCCCGTTTGGCAGCTTAAGGTCGGGTTCTATATCGGCCAAAGGATAAAGTACAAAATTGCGTTGGGCCAGATAAGGATGAGGCACATTTAAACGATCACTCGTTATGGTGCGGTTATCCAACAGCAATATATCTAGATCCAGGGTCCGTGGCCCCCAATGTTCGATACGGACCCGATCGTGCGAATGTTCGATGGCTTGTAGCGCATCCAACAACGCGAGAGGTTCCAGTTCTGTTTGTAACAATGCAGCCGCGTTAATGTAATCTGGTTGGTTGCCTGGACCAACCGGCCGACTACGATAAATTGCCGAGCGTTTAATTAGTTTCGTATCAGGAACTTCCTCCAGCTCTCTGAATGCTCGTATTACGTGCGCTATGGGATCATCTAGATTACTGCCAAGACCGACGTAGGCTAACATGCTTATTCGGCGCTGGGCGCTGCGTCTTTGGGCTTACGAGGGCGACGTCGACGCGGACGGCTGGTTGTATTTTGCTTTCCGAGGTCTTTCACCATTTGCTCTCGATCTTCATCATTAGCAGATTGGAAGCTCGTCCACCAACTTCCCAATCCATTTAATTTTTCACCGGCATCTTCACGCATCAAAAGAAAATCGTAAGCAGCTCGAAACCTTGGATGATCCAATAAACGCAATGCACGCATGCCTTGACGACCGGGTAAACGGTGTTGCAAATCCCAAATCTCACGCATGGGAATTAAGAAGCGTTTTGGAATAGATGTGCGCGCCAGTTGCTGACTAACGACGTTTTGGCAAGCCTCGAGATAGGCTGCTTGCGGTGGCAGTTTTTCTGCCAGGCGTTTTTGTTCTTGCTGTAAGGCAGGCCACAACAAGGCGGCGTAGATAAACGCGGGCGTCACTGTTTTTTCACTGCGAATGCGCTTGTCGGTATTGATCATTGAGCGCTCGATTAGAGCTGAACCCAATTCATCCCCGTTTTTTATCGCTGCATCTGCGCCAGGAAACAGTTGTTTCAATAGATCGTATTCTCGCAACAAATGGTAAGTCGCGGTGGCAGACCCACCCAGGAACAATTTGAGCACCTCTTCAAACAAACGGGCCTCAGAGATGTTGCCTAGCAAACTACTTAATTCAAAAATAGGTTTGGCAGTATTAGGTTCGATCGTAAAGCCAAGTTTTCCAGCGAAACGCACCGCCCGAAGCATGCGTACCGGATCTTCCTTATAGCGGGTCGCAGGATCGCCAATAATGCGCAAGGTGCGCGTTTTGATGTCTTGGAGACCATTGCAGTAGTCATGTACGGAGAAATCACGAAGCGTGTAGTAAAGCGCGTTTACGGTAAAGTCTCGTCTAGCCGCATCTGTTTCAATAGTGCCGTAAACGTTATCGCGTAGAAGCATACCTTCGTCAGTTTTGGACTTTGTATGAGCTGCATCTTCATGGTGTCCGCGAAAGGTCGTTACTTCAAAAATTTCGCGTCCAATTCGTACATGCACAATCTGGAACCGCCGACCGATGATGCGTGCGCTACGAAAAATTCTCTTCACCTCTTCCGGTTTGGCGTCGGTCGCTATATCGAAATCTTTAGGATGATTGCCAAGCAGTAAATCCCGTACACCTCCGCCAACTAAATAAGCGTTAAAACCGGCATCTTCGATTTGCTTAATTAACTTGATAGCAGCGGGGCTTATATTCTTACGGGAGATGTTGTGCTGATCACGCGGTATCACCAACGGGCCCCCAGACTTAGGGGTGGATTGGCGGGTAGAGATAAAATTTAACAAACGTTTCAGCATAATATCAATTTGGCAATGGAGGTTGGCCGAGACGGGATTGTGGAATCAGGCCTTATAGTGGGCGGAGTGTAGCAGAAGCCATCTGACAGGGGAAATTGGAGTGCTCAATGATTATTTCGCTTTCTGGAATGACGGTAGGCGAAACAGATAATGAATAATCTTTAAAGCAAAACGGGAAAGCTTTTGGCTTTCCCGTTGGGAGGGTAGCACAACTTAGGTGCTCATTCAGGCATTCAATGGGGTGCTTCCGTGCCCATTTCCAACTCGCTTGCTATCCCATCCGCTGCCACTTGGTTTTCCGCTTTATTCTAGTATCTTATTGCTTTTGTCTTCTAGCGCTGGTCTTGCTCAATCTGTCTAGCTAAATCTAATTTTTATATTTTCTGCTTATTATTGTTTTTTGTTGTTATTAAAAGTGTCAGTTTTTTATTGTTTGTTGTTGTTATTATAAATATTGTCAATTTTTTATTATTTATTGTTGTTATTTTTATTATGTCGTTTTTATTATTATTTATTGTTTTTAGTGCTCGACATAGAGCACTTCCTGTGCCAATAAAAAAATATCCTTTGCTTTCATCAACTTAATTATTTTTGCTAATCCTTTATAACTTTTCGTTATTTCTAAGGGTTACAAAATTCTGGAAGTTTGTTACTTAACTTGGGGGCGGTAACACTTTTTCGGGAGGTAACAGTTTCGTGACTGGGGGTAACGGACTGGCATGTCATTCAACGATTGGCTTCGAAAGCCTGTAAATTGAGTAACGTGGATGTCAGGCCTAACCTAGCGTCCATGCGACAATTTAATCAACTTCGAATATAACGGTATTTATTTAGCGAGGCTGGATGCACTATTTTTAGTGCGCGGAATGCCGAGCCGCTGACGTCTTTCCCATAGGCATTTACGACTTACGCCCAGCTTTCTCGCCAACTCCGTTTCGCTCATAGAGTCCTGATGCTCAATCACGAACCGTTGGAAATAATCTTCGAGGGAGAGATCTTCCGGCTCTTTAGCCGTGCGCGGTAAAGAGCCACCTAAAGTGCGTGGCTGTCCGAAAATCGTATTGCCTGTGTCTAAGGTGTCAGGCGACGTTGATGAATCCGTATCTATGGATAACAACAGAGAGCTAATTTCATTGCTATCTTCACAAAGTATAACGGCGCGTTGCATAGCATTTTCAAGCTCCCGAACATTGCCGGGCCAAGCGTAAGCCATTATCGCATCGACAGCATCGGTTGATAGCCGCAGTTGCGGTTTACCAAACTGGGTGCAATAACGTTGTAACAAGGATTCTGCGATGTTGATAATGTCTCTTCCCCGTTCACGCAACGGAGGGAGGCTGAGTTGGACCACATTAATACGGAAATAAAGATCCTCACGAAATTTGCCTTCTTTAGCTAATTTGCGTAGATCTCTATGGGTTGCGGCGACAAGACGAACATCCACCTTGCGAGACTCAACGGAACCTAAAGGGCGAACCTCGCCTTCTTGCAATACACGTAGCAGACGCGCTTGTGCTTCAAGTGGCAGCTCACCAATTTCATCCAGGAATAAAGTTCCACCGTCAGCAGCAGCAACCAGACCTTCACGGTTAGTTGCTGCGCCGGTGAAGGCGCCTTTTTCGTGACCAAAGAGTTCGGATTCAATCAGGGTGTCAGGAATCGCAGCGCAGTTTACGGAGATCATCAGGTGATTATTGCGCTGGCTCTCTTCATGTAGCGCGCGGGCGACCAGTTCTTTACCAGTCCCCGTCTCTCCGTGAATAAGAACTGTCGCGGCGGTTGGAGCGACTTTGTGGATGCGATTATAGAGGTCTTGCATGACATCGCTACTGCCGATCATGCCGGCGATCGCCTTGCTCGCGGTAAGGCCCTGAGCAGTCACCTTATTGGCGGCTTTGGCTTTTCCTATCACGCGCTTAACGGCGTTAACCATTTCATCGTGATCGAAAGGTTTGGCAACATAGTCCACCGCGCCCATGCGCATGGAATCTACTGCAGAGCGCAGGCTCGCATAGCTGGTCATAATCAATACTGGTGTGTCACCGGCGAGTTTAATAAGGTCTGTACCTGGGGCGCCAGGTAGTCGCAGGTCGCTAATAATGAGGTCGAAATCTTTGAGGTTAAATTTGGATGTGGCTTCCTTAACCGAGGGAGCTTCGTTGACCTCATACTGATTGCGCTCTAACAATTTGCGCAACGCATTACGAATAATGCTTTCATCTTCAACAATCAGAATCTTACTCATAGCGATCGACTTGTCTAAACGGTTGTCTGTGGCTTAGCCCGGCGATTCGTTGAGGGCAAATCATCCAAGCTAAAAACGTTGGTTGGCTATCCTACCTCAAATATCGGCCAAAGAATCAACATGGCGTGGTAATTTGACGATGAATTGCGCACCGCGATTACGCTCTGTATCTACCGGGCTGATAATTTCCAGCAAACCGCCGTGATCTTCCACGATGCTGTAAACCATAGCCAAGCCAAGGCCTGTGCCTTCACCGGGTTCCTTGGTGGTAAAAAAAGGTTCCAGAATCTGATCCTGGATTTCCGGCGGGATACCGCTGCCTTCATCCGTGACACTGATGTCTATCGAATATTCATCTTCGCTGCTGGCAAGTATGACGAGACCATTCTCAGGGCTTGCGTCGCGCGCATTTGAGAGCAGGTTTATGAATACTTGAATCATACGCTGGGCATCACCTGCTATAACGGCATTTTGGGCGATTTCATTAACAAAGCGCACCTGTTGTTTGTCCTTTTGCAAAGACAACAAGCTTATAGCCTCTTGAGCGCAGTCGCGCAAGATTACGGCTTGGAATTCGCTTTTAGCAGTGTGACCAGTATGGGAAAAGCCCACGAGCGATTGCACGATGCGCGTCACACGGTCTGTTTGGCTGAGGATTTGCTCCGCCGTTTCAAGCACTTCGGGATTGTCTGAGTCGTAGCGTAAGTTTTGTGCCAGGCAGGCGATACCGGTTATGGGATTGCCAATTTCATGTGCAACACCGGCTGCAAGGCGGCCTACGGATGCCAAGCGTTCGCTGTGAACCAGCTCTTGTTCCAATAGTTGGGTCTCGGTCACGTCTTCCAACATCATCACCTGATCGAATACGCCCTCCGTAATCGGGCCCTCGATCGTCGCTTTATGTAAGCTAATCCAATGGGGGCGACCGTCCAGCGTGATTTCGCGACGGTAGTAGTGCATCTCACGGCTCTTACTGAAGTCGGTGAGAAGGGTGCGCCAGGGTTCGCCAATACCATCCAGGTAAGAGCCCGTCACCTCTTCGCTGGGGGTATGGGTGAGCGCTGACATGGCGTGGTTCCACATGAGGATCTCAGTGTCTGGCCCAAGTGAGCACACCGCCATGGGGAGTTCCTGCAAGGTTTTGCGATGATAAAGGCGCAAGTTATTCAGCTCAGCAGCCATACCTGTTAGGTGATTTTGATATTGGGCGAGGCGATTTTCGATGAGATTGATATCTAGGGTTTCGCGTGAATCAGCGACCTTAAACGGCAAGTGCGCATCCATAATTTCACTGGCAACGTGAATCCCCATCAATGCCGATAGATTGCCCTCAAGCTGATCGCGTAAACGACGCAACGCGTAAGGACGGCGCTCACTGATGCTGAGATCGAGCTGCTTGAGCGCGTTGTCAACCTCGCGGCTGGCAGTTACTTTACCGAGCGGTTTGGCTAGACGGTCTTTAAATTCCGCGGCCGAATGGACGTCCAAGGCTTGGCGCACAGGATGACTTAGTTCGTCTGCGGCACAGAGGTCAGCGCTGTATTGCTCCTCCTCAGATTGTTGGGTCGCTAAAGAAACAACAATAAAGATGGTCGTGTTTAGACCGAGTGAAAACAGCGTAATACTATTCCAATATTCATTGCCGACCGGGATGTAAAATTCGGAAAAGGGGATATGGAGCAGTTTAATGCCGGTCAAAATGGGTAAGAGCAAGCCAATAAACCATATTGTCGTACCTACTATCAGTCCAGCAATCAAGCCGCGACGATTCCCGGGGCTCCAGAAAATTATCGCAAAGGTTCCAGGTAGAAACTGAAGTGTCTCGATGAAGGCAGCAAATGCGAGATCAGTGAGGCTGAAGCGATTATTGAGGACCCAATAAAAGAAATAGCCCCCTAGGAAGATAGCCGCAATCAGCGCCCTGCGTATCCATAATAATTGGCTGTAAAGATCTTTACGCGCCGCGAGCCGCAAACTCGGTAATAGCCAGTGATTCATCACCATCGTTGCCAGCGCGAGAGTGATGATAATCATTGCTCCGGTCGCGGCTGATAATCCGCCAATAAAGGCAAGCACCGTGAGCGTGGGCGAATTAAGAAGAATAGGCACGCCGAGGGTAAAGTACTGCGGATCCAGCGGTACGGCGAGTTCAGAACCGGCCCAGAGAATAGGGAATATTGGCAGGGCGAGTAACAGTAGGAACAGGGGGAATGCCCAAGTCAAAGTCCGTGAATTGCGCATGAGCGGGTTTTCTGCCAAACCGAGGTGAAATATGTGCGGCATAGTCACTGCGGTAGCCACGAACACCAGTAAGAGGGTGTGTGATGAGCCGTCCTGAATGGGTGTATGCAATAAAGCGAGGTTTTCAGGATGATCCGCGAGCCATTCGTTGAGGCCGTCTATGCCGTGGAATACACCAAATACTGACACCATTCCCACTGCAAACATGGCACACACTTTAAGCATGCTTTCAAACGCCATGGCAGTAATCAAGCCGCGATGTTGGTCGCGGTTAGAGCCGAACAAAATGGTAAACAGGGCGAGAATGGCGCAGTAGCAAAGCGCCATCACATCTTTAAAGGAGAGGCCATCTGCAACAGTCAGGGATGGGCTGCCACTGCCGCTAACAACCAGAATATGCATGGTGTCCGCGATTGCCTGAATTTGCAGAGCCATCAATGGCATTATGCCGAGCAACATGCAGAGGGTAGTAAGCGCACCAACGGTGTTGCTGTGATAACGAAAGACTAGTAAGTCAGCGAGTGAGTGAACCTGATGTCTGCGTGCTAGCTCCGCCAGCGGTGCGAGTGCGACAGGTGCAAATAAAAACAAGGCACCGGTTCCAAGATAATAAGCAAGGGCGCCATAGCCGAACTGGAACGCTAAATCGATAACGCCGTAAAACGCCCAGGCGCTCGCAAAAATTCCTAGTGAAAGAATATAGGTAATCGGATGCGTCGTTATGCGTTCTGGAATCCAGCCGCGCTCGGTGACGTAGGCTATCCCGAAGAGCAGCAGAAGGTAGCTAATGCCAATCAGGGCAACCAGGCTGAAATCAAAATTCATAAACGGAGGTTCAATTGTTGTTATAAAAAATTAGTCGAGATTTTGTGGTTTTTTACGGCGCCATTGAAAAATAAAGGTCACCAGTACCAGCCCCATCCAAAAAATATAGGGACGATACCAAACACCATTGGGGCTGATAATCCACGTAAACAGGGAAGGCGAAAAAAGGTATGCGATAAGGAGTAGCAGGATGATAAGGCGCTGATGATTCATAGACTTTTTCGATAGCAAATTTTCTTGCCGCTAACTATAGCGCTTTTAATGCGAAGGTTGGTCAATTTGTATCGCGTTGTTATAGCGGAAAGTTAGTGGATGAGTAGATTGCACTCAAACCGCTAACATTGGAGCGCTGCCAATGAACTTTTGCCCAGCTAAGTAATTCAAATTTGGTCCCCAAAAGTTCTTGTGGGGGATTCTGATTTAAGAACGCCAACGCATGCCAGAGGTTTTTTTCTGCGTCTTTTAATTCAAGCGCTGGTGCAAGGTTTTGTTTGCTGAGCTTCTGCCCGTTCGGTTGGCTGGCGAGCGTGACATGCCCAAATGCGGGAACGGAGGTTTTCAATAGTTGAAATAAAAAAATCTGACGCGCCGTAACCTCTAACAAATCGCTACCGCGAATAACATGGGTAATAGCTTGCGCAATATCGTCTACCACTACCGCGAGCTGATATGCGTAGAAACCGTCTTTGCGTTTCAGTATTTGGTCGCCGGCATGAATGCGCAAGTTTTGAATCTGCGTACCCTGAATTATGTCGGTAAATATTAGTTCGTCTTGCTGTGAAAACTCTGAGGGCAAATCATAAAGTTTCAGGCGTAAAGCATGTGGTTTGCTAGGATCAACGGATCGGTTACGGCAGCGGCCGTTATAGATTCCGCCCATGGCTTGTAAATCCTGACGGGTGCAATTGCAGGCGTATATCAAACCCTGTTGGCGAAGCTGTTCAAGATATGTTTCGTAAGTGTCCCACCGCTGGCTTTGGTACAACACCGAGCCATCCCACTCTAACCCGTAATTTTCGAGACAGCGCAAAATTGCGTCGGCAGCTCCCACTTGCTCGCGAGGTGGGTCAAGATCTTCCATGCGAACCAACCATTTGCCTTGGTTATGGTGAGCGTCCAGATAGCTTGCAAGGGCTGAAACCAGTGAACCGAAATGTAATGGACCGGTGGGAGAAGGCGCGAATCGGCCAACGTAGGCTGGGCGGTCGATGTTTACTGAAGACATACAAAAACGGCGAGATTTCTCTCGCCGCCTCGTTTGTTTCTTGAATCTACGGGATTAACCGCCGATTTGTTTTTCTTTAATTTCTGCAAGAGTTTTGCAGTCCACACAGAGTGTTGCAGTTGGACGCGCTTCAAGACGGCGAATGCCAATCTCAACGCCGCAGGCATTGCAGTAACCGTAATCGTCGTTCTCTATAAGTTCGAGAGTACTGTCGATCTTCTTGATAAGTTTACGTTCACGGTCACGGGTACGCAGTTCCAAGCTGAATTCTTCTTCTTGGCTGGCGCGGTCGGCTGGGTCAGGGAAGTTCGCTGCCTCATCTTTCATATGAGTCACAGTACGATCAACCTCTTCCATCAACTCAGAGCGCCAGTTCAACAACAAATTACGGAAATGCTGTTTATGGTTGTCATTCATATACTCTTCACCTTTTTTCTCCTCATAAGGAGTAAAAGGGCGTAGAGCAAAAGTTTCGGTTGAAGGAGTTTTTTTCGCCATAGCTGTAGCGCCTCGTAGTGCTAATTATCTCGTTCTTGAAAAACCGGCTAGCGCCTAGTCACGGTAGAGTGAGTGCAGTTGCAACCCACAGAGAATTTGGAGGGGAGGCAAGCTACCAGATAATAAAACAGGGTGCCAGCGATTTTTCGCCTCGTGCTTTATAAGCGTCAAAGATAGTCCAAAAATGCCGGAAATGTGGTTCAATCCTGTGCAATTCGTAACTTATGCTTATTAGCTTCCTTAATTTCTCGCTTATTTAGTATGCCTAAACACCATAAACCACTTCAGTTATTTCCCGCACAGTTAGTCCAACGTTACAAACGTTTTTTAGCGGACGTTGTTTTGCCCACTGGTGAAGCAATCACCGTTCATTGTCCTAACACAGGGTCGATGAAAAATTGCATTTATCCCGGTAGCAATTGTTGGTATTCCACTTCCGAAAGTCTTGCCCGGAAATATCCTCACACACTTGAAATTATTACAACGCCGAACGGCGATTTAGCGGGAATAAATACCTCTCGCTCAAATAAACTAGTCGCAGATGCAATTTGCGGTGGAATTATCGAAGAGTTGCAGGGCTACGAGAATATTCGCAGCGAAGTACCTTACGGCAATGAAAAATCGCGCATAGATTTTTTGTTAGAAAATGCTGACGAGAAATGTTTTGTCGAAGTTAAAAATGTGACGCTTATGGAAAACAAAGGGCAGGGTTTATTTCCTGATGCTGTTAGCGAGCGCGGTACAAAACATTTGCGCGAATTAATGCAAATGAAACGCGAAGGACACCGAGCTGTTTTACTCTATTGTGTACAGCACACCGGAATTGAATGGGTTGAACCTGCGGAGGCAATAGATCCACTTTACGCCAAAACATTTCGCGAAGCTGTGGCTGCGGGTGTTGAAGTGATTGCCTACGGAGCGGGCATCAATCCAGCAGCGGATAAAATTGTGCTCCTGAAAAAGTTGCCGGTAAAAGGGACTACGATCGCATAGTGTGTTAAGCGGCTTTGTGTTGCTGAACTATCGGCAATGGAAATTTAAAACAAGTTCCTCGATTAAGTTGTGATTCAACGCTGATAACGCTGTTATGCAATTCCAATATTCGTTTCACAATCGCTAGCCCAAGCCCTGTGCTTTGCTGTTGATACTCCGTCGGCTTTTGGCCGCGATAATAGCGTTCAAAAATGTGTGGCAAATCATCCTCCGTCAAACCAATTCCAGTGTCTTGAATACCCACTTCAACTTGATTTTTTTGTTGCGAAAGTGACAACTTAATTTTTCCACCTTTTGGGGTGTAGCGAAGCGCGTTATCAATCAGATTTTCAAGCACTCTTTCAATCAAACCTATATCGGCATTTACCATAAAAAGATGTGAGCTTTCGGGTGTGGCGATGTAAATATTTTTTTGTTTTGCCGTGAGTGAAAATTTTTGCGCGACGTCTTGTAATAGTTCAGCCAACGAAAAATTTTCATAGTTTGGATTGATTCGCCCTGCATCCAGTTTGCTTAATTCAAATAGTTCTATTACAAGTTGCGTTAGACGATTGCAATGTTTGTAGGCAATTTCAATATAACTCTTTCGCTCTTGAGCAGTAATACTTGGACGCATTAGCATCTCTAGATAGCCTTGCATGGACGACATGGGCGTGCGTAAATCGTGGGAAACGTTGGAAATAAGTTCACGTCTTAGGCGATCAGTTTCTTGCAGTTTTTCCAATTGCTCATTGATACGCTGACGCATAGCGGAAAAGGTTGCAGATAAATAACTTATCTCATCACCCTCGTTAGGTTTAAGTGTGGGTGATTTTAATTCGTTGAGTTGAAACTCATTCATTGCTTTTGCAAGCTTTCGCAATGGGCTTGTTAATGCTGCGAAAATCAGTAGCGCGCTGGCAATCGCGAATAAGGTGAGCGCCACTAAACCTGCAAGGCTTTGTTGCACTATATAACTGCTACGAATTGACTGGGTCAGCGTTTGATAACTTTGTCCGCCTAAAATGACATATAAATATCCTGCCGTCGTTGAGCCATCTGTTACTGGAAATGCGGAAAAAATTCGGTCACTGTTAAGTGCGCGGGGATCATCGCCGGTAATCGGGTAGGGTTGTTTACTTGATAATAATGTTTGAATGGGTTTAGTGGCGACGTGAGTGCGCACGAGCGTATTTTTAGGTACAGCATAAGATAGAATTTTACCTTGTGTGTCGATTAGATAAACTTCAACGATGGGATTTACTACCATCACCAATGAGCCAAGATCTTTCATGGCGCGGTCATTTACAATTCCGTTATGAATCAAAGGTTCGCGTTGTGCAATGTACATTGCCAGGCTCTTGTTCATATTCTGGGTGATTTCCTGATAGTAGCGATTGTTGCTCCAATTGGTTAGCGCTAAAAATGCGAAGCCAACAATAAAAAATAATGTTGCAAATGCTAGCGCTAAACGTGCGTATAACCCGGCAAATAAACGGTTCATTAATTATCTCAATTTATCTCGCAAAATTTATAACCCACACCCCAAACGGTATGAAGCAACTGCGGGTTGGCTGGGTCTGGTTCAATCTTTGCGCGCAAGCGATTGATATGACTGTTGACTGTGTGTTCATAACCTTCGTGGCCATAACCCCACACAGAATCTAATAGTTCTGTACGGCGAAATACGCGGCCCTGGTTGTTGGCGAAAA
The DNA here is from genome assembly GCA_004173475.1 of Gammaproteobacteria bacterium. Lineage (GTDB taxonomy): Bacteria > Pseudomonadota > Gammaproteobacteria > Pseudomonadales > Cellvibrionaceae > Cellvibrio. The sequence goes on along the minus strand of SEBU01000005.1, from coordinate 31,632 downwards.
ACCACAGTAAATCAAATTCGCGTGCGGTGAGTTCAACTGGCATTTTGTAGTTGGAGACATTGCGTTGTAATTTATCAATCGTTAGATGTTTGATGGTGAGTTGGTTTGCGCTTGCAGATGTATGTTGGTGTTTGCGTTCGCTACGTCGCAATAAAGCTTTTACACGTGCGACTAATTCCAGTGAACTGAAGGGTTTGGTTAAGTAATCGTCCGCACCCAATTCCAAACCAAGCACACGATCTAATTCTGTAGTGCGTGCGGTCAGCATCATGATGGGAAATTCCATGCCGCTGCTGCGTAATTCGCGGCAAACATCCAAACCGTCCAGCCCCGGCAAACGTAGATCTAAAATCATTAAATCCCAATGTTCATTTAACGCTTTTTGTAGTGCGACATCGCCACGGTCCACATGCGTGATGTCTGCGCGAAAATCTTGTAAATGTAGCTGAATTAAATTAGCGAGATCCAGCTCATCTTCCACTACTAAAAAACGACGTTGCCGCACGGGGTTTAAGTGACTAATAGTTGCTAATGACATATTCACGCCTTGGGTATCGAGTAGGTAGAAATCAATGACGAGTAGGTAGAAATCAATCAATAGTAACTAGATGAATGGCGACGTTATTTGTTTCAATCGAGCGGATTTATTTTAAAACGCAGTTATCAACCTAATGATTGATAACTGCAAAGGGTTGATGACTGCAAACTTTCTTATGGGGCCAAACGGGTGATGGTAATTTTTGCGACCGGATTATCCCAGCGGTTAATACTGGTCAATGCAGAAGTTGGAAGGGCATCGTCTTTGCTGATGATGCCTGAATGCATAGCAACTGTACTCGGAGAATCATCGCGCATGAGATTGAAGCCTTCACCACCGGCAGCGGGGCCGGGAACAGTCGCGGCGCTCTCCGTATTTTTTTCAGTGCCAGCATCATAAGAGATAGTGTCGATCGTTATGGATTCGCCGACAGCCAGCTTGCTGATATCGACACTGTTCAACCCGGTGAAACCATCGTTGGTGTTGCCTAGCATTGAGAGAGCAGTAAGGCGCAACTGGGTCTTATCGGCATCCATCACCGATGTTTCCAACATTACGGTTGCAGTCGTTCCCGGTGGAATTCCTGCGTCAGCTTTGCCAGAAATAAACGTTGCGGCGTTCGCATTGGCTTGGGTCAGAAATGCATCTGAATTTCCGCTTTCAGCAATATGTTCTAGTTCAACACTAGCGGGCATGCCTACCGAAAATGCCTTGAAAGTTGGCTTATGAATAACAATCGCGGTGGGTGATAAAGGTTGGCCACCCGTTAAGTTGGTGACAACGACGGATAATTTCACCGTCATGACGCTACTCATTGACGAACTTGATAAAGAGCTCGATACCGAACTCGCTGGCGAGCTCGACATCACGCTTGAGGACATAGCCGAGCTGCTGGATCGAACCGGAGGTTTAGGATTTTTTTTGTCATCACCGCCACAAGCGGTAAGGAGCAAGCTCACTATGAGCGCGGGTAAAATAATGGGAATATTTTTCATGGCGTTCACCTATTGCACAGTTACTGTGACGCGAGCGACAGGGTTCAGCCAACGATGAATACTCGCATCCGTATCGGTGGCTCCGCCATTCTTGTCCTGATCGCCAATGTGGCCAGGGTGAATATGGATAAAGCCCTCTGCGGTAACACCGGGAATACCAGTTCCACCGTGCCCGACCATATCATCGATAGGCGCAGGCACGCCAAACCCGGCCATGCCTGGTGCACCGCTACCGCGAATTTCATCATTACCTTCCGTGCCGGCGTCGTAGCCATTCACCATGTAAATATAAGTTCCAGCGGTGGTTGGCAGTACAATGTTATTCAATGCAATAAAACCATCGTTAGACGGCACGATCATTCCAATAACGGTGAGGTTGGTATTGCCTGCGCCGGGCTCGCCTAAGTCAGCCGTAGTACTTGCGCCGGGGCTCAATAGACCCTCTGCAGGGTTGGCGACAGATTTTGCGGCTACGCCCATCATATCTGCCGTTACGCCAGCAATGTCGCCGCGCTCAGCAACACTTTGGATATTGGTGGAAGCAGGCATGCCTGATGTAAATAATTTTGCAGTTGCCGGATGTGCGGAGACGAGAAGTGGTGCGAAATAAACGCCGCGCGTCAGGTTTTGTACTTCAACTTTATAAGTGGCTGCGAAAAGAGTGGGGCTGGCCGTTAAAGCGATTAAACCGGCAATAAGAGATTTTTTCATGATCAAGTTCCTGTGTGGGTAGTGTTGACACAGGTAGATTGCGCGCAATAAAAATTTCAATCCTCACGAAAGTATCACGAGAAAATCATCTTTTTATGATTAACAACTTTTATTAAAAAAGCTGACGTAAAAATTTGCATTTTTTGAATTGCGATGGTGAATGAACAGGTTTGTTGGGTTTTCGGATCTCACGTAACCAAAAATTGCTGCAACAATAAAAACTCAAGCTGTATAGCTCTCGGACGTTGAGTTTTCAAACGATGAAAAAATATGGATAAGTAAGGGTTAGCTTTGGTTGCGAATACGACTGCTAATACTTTATAGCTATGCCAAGAAGTAATCGCTTAACGAATGGCGGCTAAATTTTGAAGGGATAGATTTTTTGTGAGACTTTTACGGAGGACTTGGGGTTAGGACTTTAACAAGCGTCCTAATCCCTCGTTGGAAATTAAGCCGCAGCTAACAAAATTTTCTTCGTCACTTCGGCGGTAATGTCGCCTTTTTCTCCGAGCGGATTTGGATTATGGCGAATAACATTTTCCACTAATGCTGGAATAGAACTGCCGTCCAAACCATAACCTTTAAAGGTGGTTGGTACACCCATTTGTTCAAAGAAGTGTTTTGTTGCTGCGATGGCCGCGTCAATTAAATCATCTTCATTTGCATTTGATAAATTCCAAACGCGTCTTCCGTACTGAATTAATTTGTCACGTTTTTGTTGGCGCTGCTGATTCATAACGGAAGGCAAAACAATTGCAAGAGTTTGTGCATGATCAAGGCCGTGCATTGCAGTGAGTTCATGGCCGATCATGTGCGTTGCCCAATCTTGAGGAACTCCCACGCCGATCAAACCATTGAGTGCCATAGTGGCTGCCCACATAACATTTGCCCGGATTTGATAGTCTTTAGGCTGCGCTAAAACCTTCGGGCCTTCTTCGATAAGTGTAAGAAGCAAGCCCTCGGCAAAACGATCTTGAACTTTCGCATTGACCGGGTAAGTTAGGTACTGCTCCATGATATGAACGAAGGCATCTACCACGCCATTTGATATTTGGCGTGTAGGTAACGAATAGGTTGTAGTGGGGTCAAGTATGGCGAATTGTGGATAAACCAGCGGACTGCTAAACGCAAGTTTTTCTTGAGTTGCAGCTTTTGTGACTACAGAATTGCCGTTGCTCTCAGTGCCTGTTGCCGGCAAAGTTAATATGCAGCCGATCGGCAGGGCGCTAGTGAATGGAGCGCTTTTTGCCAAAATATCCCAAGGTTCGCCATTAAAATTTACACCTGCTGCGATAAGTTTTGTTGCATCAACAACGCTGCCGCCACCTACGGCTAACAAAAAATCAATATTTTTTTCTTTAATTAGTGCGATTGCTTTTTGGCAGGTTTCATAATGTGGGTTAGGTTCTATTCCTGAAAACTCGAAATAGACTTTGCCTTCAAGTGCCTTAATAACTTGATCATAAACTCCATTTTTTTTGATCGAGCCGCCGCCGTAAGTTAACAGTATTCGTGCGTTAGCTGGGATTAAATCTGTTAGGGCGCTGATTTGGCCTTCGCCAAAAATAATTTTAGTGGGATTGTGGAAAGTGAAATTATTCATAGCTTTATTCCTGAGGCGAGAAGGTGCCGAATTTAAATGAACTGAATTAATTGCGTGAGTTAATTTACGGATGTTTACAAGTAGTAATCCAAGTGATAATCAACGTTAGCTGCTTTTAAAATATTTATTACCGTGTAACTTCCAAGTGTCGACGCTTTGATCTACCTACTTAGGAGCTGGCGATATAGGTTTTGATTTGTCTAATTTTTATCCCAAACAAATAAAATCGTCAACAATGTTAAATTTGGCTGGAGCGAGCCTTTGTCCTGTACAAGGGCCTGCAACGCAAACTCCGCTTTCGATTACAAATAAAGCGCCATGGTTGGCGCACTGAATCATGGTGTGGCTGCTGTCGAGAAACTGGTCCTCAACCCACTCAAGTGCCACCCCAATGTGAGGGCAAGAGTTTTTATAAACGTACAGACTATTTTGCTTTTTGACCGCAAAATATTTTTCACCACGACATTCAAAACCTTTGCTGCCATTTTCAGGAATATCCTGAATATTGATACCTGTTTGCAGCATGCGATAAATACCAGCGAAAAATTAAGGTTTAGTAACAGGTGGCGCAGCAAGTGTGAGGGTTCGCTTAATCACCTTGCCTTCGCGGACTAGTTGTATTTCTACCGTATCGCCTGGTTTATGCGTTTCTAAAATGCTCATGTAGGCATCATTATTTGGTGTGAGTTTTCCATCGATAGCAACGACCACATCTCCCAGAACTAATTGACCCCACTGATTGCGCGTCACACCTTGCAAGCCAGCTTGCTGAGCGGGCGAGTTGTTGAATACCCGTAAAATCGGAAGACCTTCGATACCACTTTGCAACGCCCATTGTTCCGGAGCGGATTCAAAACCTATTACTGGCCGAATGATGCGGCCATTCTTAATTAACTGCGGAACTACATCTTTTACTGTGTTAACCGGAATCGCAAAACCTATACCCGCGCTCGCACCGCTTGGGCTATAAATCATGGTGTTTACACCGACGAGTTGCCCTTGCGAATTCAATAATGGCCCGCCGGAATTACCTGGGTTAATTGCTGCGTCCGTTTGAATAACGTTGCCAATTTTTCGTTGATTTGGCGATTCAATTTCACGACCCAGGGCGCTGACAACGCCCGTGGTCAGAGTCGCATCCAAACCGAATGGATTGCCGATGGCGAGGACTTTGCGGCCCACGGTAAGTTGGCTGGAATCGCCAAGGCTAAGTGCTGAAAGCTTTTCATTAGGAGCAATAATTTTTAACACCGCGAGGTCACGTTCCGGTGCCAAGCCAACAACTTTTGCTGGCCAAGAGCTTTGATCTTGCAGAGTGATCATCACTTTGTTTGCGCCTTCCACCACGTGGAAATTGGTGACTATGTAGCCATCGGTGCTCCAAACAAAACCTGTTCCTGATCCAGCGGGCACGCTCATGATGTCCCATGAACGCGGGTCGCGCGCGAGTTTTTCGTTGGTAACAAATACAACGCTAGGGCGCGCCTGCTCGAAAACCTGCATGCTGTTGCGTTCGTCATCAGTAGCGAATTCGACAGCGTTAACGGTCGTAGTTGCTGTAGCGATACCCAGGATTAAACCGCGTAACCAAATGCTTATTGATTGTAGTTTGGCGAGCATTCAACGATTCCTCTTAAAACTGTTTTTAGCAAAAGACAGATTGTTAAAAAAAGAGGCTTTAACAGCCTCTCTTTTAAGGAACACAGATACAGTTAAGAAAGACTTTGACGCAAAGATTCGGGGCTGTTGTGGCCGTTACGTAAAGCTTGGATACGTTCTTCAAGTGGAGGGTGGCTAGCGAACAATTTGCCCATACCCCCAGCGATGCCGAAGGCTTGCATACTGGCTGGCATCGACGTTTGACCACTTTCCAATTGCAAACGCTGTAATGCACGAATCATTGAATTGCGGTCTGCAAGGTTTGCACCGGCTTCGTCAGCACGGTATTCACGATAACGAGAGAAGGCTGCAACTATCATGGACGCTAGAATACCGAACACCATTTCAGCAACGAAGGTACCAATGTAGTAACCCATGCCTACGCTGTTGCTTTCGCTTTCGCGATTACCTTGCAGGGCTCTATCGATGGCGAAGCCTACTATACGTGCGAAGAACATTACGAATGTGTTCACTATGCCTTGAATAAGGCTAAGGGTAATCATATCGCCATTGGCAACGTGACCGACTTCGTGAGCCAGAACTGCACGCACTTCATCGCGATCAAAGCGTTGTAACATCCCGAGGCTTATAGCGACCAAAGCATCGTTACGATTCCAGCCGGTAGCAAAGGCGTTGGATTCTGCGGCTGGGAAAATACCAACTTCCGGCATTTTGATTCCCGCTTTTTGAGCTAGCTCGGCCACTGTATCGACTAACCAACGCTCATCCGCATTACGTGGATTCACAATGAGTTCGACGCCCATAGTGCGTTTTGCCATCCACTTTGAAATAAGTAAAGAGATGAATGAGCCGGTAAAGCCGAAAATGGCACAGAAGATAAGCAGGCTTTGCAAATTCAATTGACCATTGCTAATGAACTTGCCCACGCCTAGCAAGTTGATAACAACACCTGCGACAAGCATGACCGCAAGGTTGGTCAGTAAAAACAGTCCTATACGTAACACGGTGACTCTCCTCGGATATAAAAGATGGTTTGAGTGCCCTGAGACAATCTTCCCCTAATATATGTTCAGTTTGGCGAAATTCAATGTATGAAAATGTAAGCGAGGGAAAAGGTCTCTAAAGTTTAGAGACGTTCTAAGAAACCTGAATGTCAGGAGGGTTACTGCTTAGCGAGAAGTTGGCTATTGAGCTGGTTAATCTTGGTTGCCATTTCTTCAATCAGGCTCAGACAAATCTGGGGTTGGTGATCAATTAAATCAATAAACTCTTCTTTGCGCACCGCCAATACTGTGCAATCGCTAGTGGCGACTACAGAGGCCATGCGAGGTTGCCGGGTAAATACCGCAAGCGCACCGAAAATTTCGTTGGCATTAACATCGCCGACCTTAACGCCGTCGCACACTGCATCAGCACTACCATCGAGCAAGGTGTAAACCTTATCTGCCGCATCGCCCTGTTGAATAATAATTTCACCTTTAGTGAAATGCACAAAACCTGCTTGTGGCTGAAATTCAGCCCGTATTTCCTGGGCGAGCGCGTGTTGGAAAAATGCGATATTACAGACAAGATAATGAACCCAATTTTTCTGCAGTCTTCCGTCGAGATTTACATGAGCAATAAGTTCGTCGCGTTCATAAGGAAGAAGCTTCACATCATCAATGCAACTGAACAGCCCTTCATTGAGATTGAGAGAACGAGTGAGTCCAATCAGATCACCTTCTTCCAACACGGCAACTAATTTGCCACGCACACGATAAAATATCTGACCCTCGGCAATGAGGAAAAGGCGAGTCGGAGATGCACCTTCAAAAATATCGTTGCTAACAGTTATTTCAACCGGCTTACCGCAAGGTATAAGATTGCGCAGAAACAAGTCGGTTAGACTGCGCGACTTAATCGCGATGTCCGTAATAGCATCGGATTGTTTGGTGGGTAAATGCATAGCATCCTCGGTAAAGATACACAGATATTTTCTAAGTGTAGCTGGTTACCAAAGAAAATCTGCGCACAGAGGCGCAGACTTTTAATGCTAATGTAAGCGGGTAATACATACGTAAAACGAGCCTGACTTAATTAAGCGTAAGCTTGTTGCGCCTGGCCACCGCTGAAGCCCTGTTCTGCTTCGGCAACTAATTGTAATTTCATTTCAGGCGCAAGATCATTCCAATGTACATTAAGCAATGCGCCCTGAAGAGCGTAAAGCATTACTTTAGATACATTGATGTCGCGCGCTTTGATGCGAAGATAAGCTTCAACAGCACCAACTCGATGCAAATCAGCATAAGTATTAATACCAACTGCGTGAAGTATATTTACTGAAGCCATGCCGAGATTTTTTAATTGGAGTAATTCACTGTGACTTGTCGTCATGAAGATCCCGCTCCGTACATTAAGTTATGATTATTGTTCCTGCGTGGTATAAATTTCCATTTATAGCAAGTTCTTATAGTAACCTGTTCATAAAACTGTGCAAACGATTTGTGCAATTGCGCGCCAGTATCTCGCGCAAATTAAGAGAAAAATATGAAAGAAATTCTGCAAGATCCTAATGGTCAAAATGCTGACGCAAATTTGTCGCGAAATGTTGATCTTTTCGGCTCATCTGAAAAACATTTGGTGCAGTACTCAGGGCAGGACATTAAGGTTCATCCACAAATAATTCAATCGCTTATTGATTTGACAGACAAATCAAATAACGCAGGTTTTGATTTACGCATTGCCAGCGCGTTTCGTAGTTTTGAGCGGCAATTATTAATTTGGAATAACAAAGCCACCGGTCTTCGCCCCGTGCTTGATCAGTGGGGCAATGCTATAGATATAAATTCGCTCGACGATGAAGCAAAAGTTTTTGCTATTTTGCAATGGTCAGCGTTGCCGGGTGCATCAAGGCACCATTGGGGAACGGATATAGATATATACGACGCATCGCGAATCCAGAAAGATTATCAATTACAACTCACGCTTGAAGAAACAGAAAATAATGGTCCGTTTGCGGAATTCCACCAATGGCTGACGCAAGAACTGCAGCAAGGATCAGATTTTTATCGTCCATACATTCCAGGTGTTGGCAGTATTTCACCGGAGCCATGGCATCTAAGTTACGCACCCCTCGCACGTATTTTTGCAACACAATTGAGCGAAAATATATTGCGAGAGAAAATTCAAGCGACGGATATTTTATTGAAAGACGCTATTTTAAAAAATATAAATGAAATTTTTAACAACTATATAAAGCCCTACCAATAATTTTTAAATTCAATAGCGGTTAAGGAGCTCATATTGAGCAATTCACAATTAGTGCAAGCTGTTCCCAGGCGCGGCATTGTCAGTTGGATGTTTTATGACTGGGCGGCTCAACCTTTTTTTACGGTAGTGTTAACATTTATTTTTGGTCCCTATTTTGTATCGCGTTTAGTAGACAATCCTGATATGGGTCAAGCCGCCTGGGGTTACACCGTTACTATTTCAGGAATTGTAATTGCGATTTTATCGCCAGTGCTGGGAGCTATTTCCGATGCTTCAGGTTCGCGAAAAAAATGGATTGCTGCGTTTGCCATTATTAAAATATTAGCGCTCAGTTTGTTGTGGTTTGCGGCACCGGGCACGGAACTATGGATGCCCATGTTGTGCGTTATATTAGCCACGATTGCCGCTGAATTTTCTATTGTTTTTAATGACTCCCTTTTGCCACGACTTGTTACTAAAGCGGAGGTTGGGCGCATTTCAAATACAGCGTGGGGTTTAGGGTACACGGGTGGGTTAGTTGCATTATTCATTGTACTTTTATTGCTAGCAGCGAATCCTTCAACAGGAAAAACATTGATTGGGTTAGATCCTTTATTTGGCCTCGACCCCTTGGCTGGAGAGGATGCGCGCATCACCGGGCCACTTGCAGCATGCTGGTATTTTATTTTTCTCATTCCTATGTTTCTGTTTACGCCAGATGCCTCAAGCGGTCTTTCTCTAAAGCAATCTGTAAAAAGCGGTATGGGTGCGTTGTTCGGTACGCTTAAGGAATTAAAGCATCGCACTGCTATTTTAAAATTTTTGGCGGCGCGGATGTTGTATCAGGATGGCGTAAACGGTTTGCTTGCCTTAGGTGGAACTTTTGCAGCGGGTATGTTCGGATGGAAAACTGTAGAGATGGGTGTGTACGGTATTCTCCTATTAGTAAGCGCAATTTTTGGATGTTATTTCGCAGGAAAATTGGATACACGCATTGGGTCAAAAAATGTTATTTGTATAAGTCTTGTCTGTTTAATTGTTTCAACTATTGGAATTGTTTCGACCGGTCCAGGCTACACTTTTTTTGGCTTGCTGGAATTATCTACGTTTGACAATGAAAGTTTATTTGCGACAGCGGCGGAAAAAGCCTATATCATTTTCGGCTTATTAGTTGGATTGGTCTTTGGTCCTGCGCAAGCATCCTCGCGCTCTTACCTTGCTCGCAGTGTGAGTGTTGAGGAAGCGGGGCGATTTTTTGGTTTATATGCACTGTCTGGTAGAGCAACATCTTTTTTAGCTCCCGCTTCTGTCGCTACTATTACGCTCATGACTCATTCTGCTCGTATTGGTATGTGTGCGTTAATCGTGTTCCTTGTGATTGGATTTTTGTTGTTATTAGCCGCACCTTATCCCGCGGTGGATAAAAATCCAGTTGTAAATAATTTGATTGAGTAAGTTTATGTTAATTATTTTTGATTGTGATGGTGTATTGGTGGACAGTGAAATATTGTCTGCGCAAGTTTTTTCTGAGTGCCTGGCGGAAGATTATGATATTCACGTTAGCCCTCATTACTCCCTGGAATCGTATCGCGGTAAGTCAGTCGCTGATTGTATTTTAATGATTACTGATGAGCTTACTAAAAAATTGCATTGGCATGACCTGCCGCAAGCAGAACGCGACCAACGCGGTAGAGACTTCTGGCGACGAGTTCAATTACAGACACTCGTGGCCTGTGAAAATCGTTTATTTCCAGTGAAAGGTGTTGAAGTAGTCCTGCAAGAATTACAAGCTAAAAAAATTCCATTTTGTGTTGCATCAAATGGTAAACACGAAAAAATGGCAGTCACTTTGGCTAAAACTAATTTGCTGCCTTATGTAGAAGGTAATGTATTTAGTTTTGAAGATGTAAAGGTTGGAAAACCGGCGCCCGATTTATTTTTGCATGCAGCTAAGACTATGGGAGTTACACCGTCCCAAGCGATCGTGGTAGAGGACTCCCTCACTGGTGTCATCGCCGCTAAAGCAGCTGGTATGCGTGCTTTGGCTTATTGTCCGCCCGAAGCTGAAGGTAAACCCAACAGCCTGCTTGAACACATGCGTAACCTTGGCGCAGAATGCTTTTTTGATATGAACGAATTAATCCCACTTATTTTTAAGCCGCAGCAATAATATGTCCGATGATCTTTTGCATTCACTAGCGCCGAATTTACATTCGATTCTGCCATCAGCTCCGCAAAATGAAATTGATGTATGGAAAATTATTCGTACCGAAGCTCTTGAAGCGAGTCAGCAAGAGCCGGTGTTGGCAAGTTTTTATCATGCGGCTATTTTGAATCACAGTAATTTTCAGGCTGCTATCAGTTTTCATTTGGCGAATAAACTTGATTCACAGGCTATGCCCGCGCTGATGATTCGTGAAATATTCATTGAGGCTATGGCTGCCGATAAAACAATCGAAGTTGCTATGCGCGCAGATATCTGTGCGCATCGGGAGCGAGATCCGGCCTGTAATACTTACACTATGCCGCTGTTATTTTTCAAAGGTTACCAGGCACTTCAGTCGCAACGTATTGCGCATTGGTTATGGCTGCAAGGCCGCAGCAGTCTGGCATTATTTTTTCAAAATCAAATCTCACAACAATTTGATGTGGATATTCACCCCGGCGCACAAATTGGCAAGGGCATAATGATCGACCACGCCACTGGGGTAGTTATGGGGGAGACAGTAATTATCGAAGATAATGTGTCGCTCTTACACGGAGTAACATTAGGCGGAAGCGGTTGCACGAAAGGTTTGCGTCATCCGGTAATTCGTCGCGGCGTACTAATCGGCGTTGGCGCTAAAATATTGGGACGTATCGAAGTAGGAGAGGGTGCAAAAATTGGAGCTGGAAGTTTAGTTTTGGAATCTGTGGCGCCTCACACAACCGTTGCTGGTGTTCCCGCAAAACCTATTGGTCGCCCGGTGGTGGCCGAGCCTGCGTTGAATATGGATCATCGTCTAACTGAAGATGACCAAGGACCAGTTTCGTAAAATAGTTTACATAAACTCGCCGCTAAAATTACACCATGTCGTCCGGGTTATTGCCGTCTTGCAACCATGCTAATACTGAGCGACGGCTTTTTAACATGGCCTCGTAAGTTTCAATGACAATCGAGTTTGGTATGGTTTGTTTTTTCATTAAATTAATTCGATGCTGTAAAAACGCTATATCCTGTTCTACTTTCGTTAGTACGCTGGAAGCTTCAGTCAATTGACCTTCAACAATGATTTTACGTTGATACATCGCATTCATAACCTGGTGGCTCCTTTCAAATCGTAAGTAATTAGTGAAGTATGGTTTGATATTCGCGGCTTGCCAGTAAGTTGTGATATTTTTTTGGAACATATAATCATATTCATATGGCCAAAAATCTATTCAGCCTGATGTCCTGTCGCGTCAGCTGCTATGCTTAAAAAAATTGTGAATGGGCGAACAATATTATGAGCGATCAACAATTCGATATTATATTTCGAGGCGACATAGTCTTCGGGCATCAACTAGCGGATGTAAAAGCAAAGCTGCAAAATTTATTTAAAGCTGATGCAGCGAAAATTGATGCGCTTTTTAGTGGGCGCCCGGTCCCATTGAAACGCGGTTTGGATCAAGCCAGTGCGTTGAAATACAAAGACGCTTTAATAAAGGCTGGCGCACAAGTCGATCTAGTGGCGGTAGGGGATACAAAACCCGCTCCCGTTGCTCAGCCAGCTGAACGGACGTTGTCGCTCGCTCAACGTCTTCAACAGCAAGCTGCCGCAGAGAAGGAAGCTGCTGAAAAAGTCGTACTGCAGAAGGAGCAAGCCGCGCGAGAAACAGCTTCTCATACACCGGAAATAATGAATAACAAAACGGACTGGAGCTTAGCGCCGGTCGGTTCCTATTTATTAAAACCCACCGAAAAAGCGGTGGTGGAACCTGTCGAGGTAGACATTAGTGCGATCAGCCTGCGTCCCGAAGGTGGAAATATTCTCGATGCCAGTGAGCAACCGCAAGCACCTCACGCACAAGTTGTTGCCCCCAATTTTGAAATTGCAGCGGTGGGTACGGATTTAATCCGGGCAGATGAAAAAATGGAGTTGCCCTTGCTCGAACTGGAACTCGCCGATTGGACGTTGGCTGATTTAGGCGAGGATTTAATTTCCCAGTCGGAGAAAGCGTCAGTGTCGGTACAAGCTATTCACATACCAGATGTTGGGCTTGCACCGCCTGGAGCAGATTTAGGTCAGTTAAAACCGCAGGTTAAAGCAGTAACTCCCGATATTAGCGGTATTCGTTTGGCGGATTAAATATTTATTGAACAGAAACAAAAACGGCCGCATTTAGCGGCCGTTTTTTTAAGCACGACTTTTATTTATTGCCGTCATCTTTGACATGGAAAGGTGCATACCAGCAAATTAAAAACGAGGGAATGGTTGCAATCATTACAAAAACGAAATAATTAATGTAACCCATCATTTGTTGCAAATACCCGCTTGCCATACCTGTAAGAATCATACACAGCGCCATCAATGCTGTACCAAATGCATAATGGGTAGTCGCGTATTTGCCGGGTGCTAATTGCTGCATAAGGTAAATCATGAATCCTACAGAACCTATTCCAAAAAAGAATTGTTCAATGATAACGCCACTGGCAATAAAGAAATAACTTTGTGGGTGGAATACAGCGAGCAATAGGAAAGTTACGTTAGGCACATTGATACAGACACACAGCGGAAATAAAGCACTTTTTAACCCGCGTTTGGCAACGTAGAGTCCGCCGATAAATGAGCCGATAATATTTGCGATCAAGCCGAAGACGGAATAGATCAACCCTAATTCCTGGTTGGACATCGCCAAGCCGCCATTATCTACCGCGTCTTTCATAAATAGCGCACTGGGGGCAAGTAAGAAGCCGTAACTCAAGCGGAAAAGAAATGCAAAACCAATCATTAACCAAATACTTTTTTTCTGGAAAAATGTCACAAATGCATCAACTAACATTCGCATCGCTTCACTGGGATTAGAGGGAGCATGTTCAGACCTTGCACCATCCGGCATGTGTTTATAGTGCCATGCCGCCATAACCAACATAACAACACCCAACACAACAAATGCAGCCTGCCAGGATTGAATCCAATCAGGTCCATTCACCTTGGGATCGTGATTGAAAACATGCTGATGCAATAATCCAGTGAGAATCACTATACCGCCGGTAATCGCCAGCTTGCCCAAGTTCCAGCTAAAGCTTTGAATACCACAAAATGTTGCCTGCTGTTTATTGTTGAGCGATGTTACGTAAACACCATCGCTGGTGATGTCTTGCACTGAGCCTATAAAAGAAATCACCCAGAAAAGAACCATCATAGGTAAGAAATAATTGGGTAAGCCGAGGATTAGTGCGATACCTATGAAGCCAATACCTTGCAGTATTTGTGTTAACAACACGAAATATTTTTTGGTTTTGTACATTTCCAAAAATGCAGCGAATGCAGGTTTAAATGTGTAAGCCAAACCAAGTGCGCTGGCGTAACCTGCTGCTTGTGCGTTATCCATCCCTAAATTGCTGAACATAATTACGCATGCTGCGGTAAGAATGTTGTAGGTAAGGGCCATTGTGAAGTAGCCAGACGGCACCCACAATAGAGGGTTCTTTATACTAGTTGCCATTTTGTTCGCCCGCTTTATTTGAGTATTATGCGCACCAATTTTTTTAAATCGGGTTGATAGTGCACATGCCTATCGCTTTATATCGAGCGTTTTCATGGCGCTCTTATTTTAATATGTGTCTCAATTTTTTGAGTTATAACTTTTCAATTTCTATTGCTAACTACATAAATAAACGACCGCAAAGCGGCCGTTTATTTGGTAAAAATTATTTTGCTGCTTTGTAGAGGTCTGCCGCAGCCAGAATTTCTTTACGTGCGGCTTCTACATCACCCCAGCCTTCAACTTTTACCCATTTTCCTTTTTCCAAATCTTTGTAGTGTTCAAAGAAGTGGGCGATTTGCAAAAGAAGAATCTCGGGCAAGTCTTGTAGAGTTTTTACGTGGCTATAAAGCTTGGTGAGTTTGTCGTGAGGCACGGCAAGAATTTTTGCATCTTCACCCGCTTCATCAGTCATTTTAAGCACGCCTATTGGGCGGCAACGAATAACTGAACCGGCTTGTACCGCTTCCGGGAAAAGCACCAATACGTCGGCAGCATCACCATCACCGCATAAGGTTTGAGGAATATAGCCATAGTTGGCTGGGTAGTGCATAGAGGTACTAACCAGGCGATCAACAAACAACGCATCCGCATCTTTGTCGATTTCGTATTTGATACCGCTGTTCAGAGGGATTTCGATAACAACGTTAAAATCATCTGGCAAGCTTTTGCCTGCCGGTATTTTTTCAAAACTCATACTGGGTTCCTGAATAGATAGGTTGGGTAAAAATGATCGGCGGCGATTCTACCACAAGAATTTACTACCAATCACACCCAATAAAACAACAAGGAGGCCAAGCAAAATCCACTTTGTGATCGAAGCGCGAGCTGCGTCGTCGACAGGCTCGATACGGTTTCCGGGGGAGGTGGGGCGAGTTTTCCAACGCTTTGGTTCGCTGCTGGGTTGCTTGCGTTCTACCGGTTTACTAATGGAATCAATGGAGGCGCGAACGCGGGTTTTGTTTGCATGGATATCGGGAGCTACAAGTCGAAATGTGTAAACATCCAACCGTAAACGATCGCCGTTTTCAGCAAAAGCTTCAGTAATCTGCTTTTCATTAAGAAAGGTACCGTTGGATGAGCCCAAGTCTTTAATAAACATTTTAGAACCTTGAATGCAAAGCTCGGTATGACGACGCGATAGGTGGGTTCCGGGTATGGTGATGTCGCACTGTTCAGTTCGCCCAATGGTGACAGAACGCTCTGCGGGTATTACAAATGTTTTTCCTGGGAGCCAACTACCATCTGAGACGAGGCGCCAGGGGGCGCTCACCGTGGCTTCGCCCTCTTGAAGTCGGCGCGGATCAAGCACAATCAATTCAGTTTCGCCCAAGCGCAATAAATCACCGGGAAATATTTCTTTTTGGGTGATGCGCTGGCCGTTGATAAAACAGCCACTGGAGCTGTTATTGTCCTTTAGAACATATTTATCGTCTTCAACAACAAGCTTTGCATGGAGCGCGTCTACTGTTTTATCGTTGATTACTAACTGATTATCTGAAGCTGAGCCGATGCAATATAACTTCTCCGTCACCCAAAACGCGGGTTGGCGGTTATCCTTGAAATGAAGTTTTAGCATTGACGATTTCCGATAACCAAATTTGACGACTTATAATGGGCGATTGTATCAACTCACATTAGGTTTGTTTATGACCATTTCGAACGACTTGTCGCCAGAATCTTCCGATTCTGAAAATAAAGTAATTATTCACTACTGCAATCAATGTCGATGGATGTTGAGATCCGCATGGCTTGCCCAGGAATTGCTTTCGACATTTGATGGAGATCTTCACGAGGTAACATTGAAACCCGGCACTGGGGGCGTATTTGAAGTCTGGTTAAATGGTGAATTGATTTGGGAACGGAAACGGGATAATGGCTTTCCCGAAGCGAAGGAATTGAAAATACGGGTTCGGGATATGCTTTAACCCTTGGGGCATATAGATGGTCACACCAAGGCCGATAGCTAGAGGTTGCCTATTAATACCCTATTCAGGTGTGAAATTGATAATTGTCACCCCTTGCACCGGGAAGTCGAATAAAGATTTTCTTCAATGACTTGCTCACGCATAATGGCAGCCGGATTTTTCCTATCGTCCAGTTGCTATTAGCAAAATGTTCATGATTTCGTCAGATCATAGCAGTCGCCTAATTTGAAAAGGTTCCCCCCTCATGTTGGATCAGTTGCAAAATAAAATTTCGTCTCTCTATCAAGCCAGCATTATTAAACGTCCCTTTGCAATTTTGGCGAGTTTATTTATTTTAACCGTCGTAGCAATCATTGGAATGCCCAATTTTAAATTGGATGCGTCCGCCGATTCATTAACACTTGAACACGATACGACGATTGATTATTTTCGTGAAATTAATCAACGCTACCAACGCGGCGATTTTCTCGTTGTTACCTACTCACCGAAGACCGATATGTTTTCGGATGAGTCAATCAATACGCTTAAAAATTTACGTGATGACCTCGCCAAGGTTGAAGGTGTACAAAGCGTTAATTCAATGATTGATGTTCCACTCTTGTATAGCCCAATGCGTTCACTCGCTGAGCAGCAACAATCTACACGCACATTAATGACTCCCGATATTGATCGCGCGCAAGCCAAACAGGAATTTTTAACCAGCCCGATATACCGCAATATGTTGTTAAGCCCGGATGGTAAGACAACAGCCTTGTTAATGAACCTTGATGTAAATAACCGAGCAATCGAATTGGTACGTAAACGGGATGCGTTACGTGCAAAGCGTGATGATCAAGGTTTGAATGCTGAAGAGCAAAAAGAATTAAAACAAGTTACCGCTGAATATTTAACGTTGCGCACCGCTGCTGCCGCAACTGACAGCCAACGAGTCGAAACAGTACGCCAAATCGCCGATAAATATCGTAACCACGCCGAAATATTTTTAGGTGGTGTTAGTATGATCACCTCCGACATGCTCACCTATATTAAAAGTGATTTAATTATTTTTGGTGCCGTGTTAATTGTTTTTATTATTCTTGTTCTCGCGCTTATCTTCCGGCAGTGGCGTTTTATTATTTTACCTTTGTTAACCTGTTTAACCTCCGTCGCACTTATGTTGGGCTGGTTAAGTTGGATCGATTGGCGGTTAACGGTTATATCGTCCAATTTTGTCGCGCTCCTGTTAATAATGGCGTTCGCATTTACCATTTATGTCGTGGTGCGATACAGGGAAATACATGCGCAACATTCGGATTGGGAACAAGCAGATTTGGTAATGGCAACCGCGAGAGCAATGGTTGAACCTTGTCTGTTTTCCGCATTAACAACTATTGTTGCGTTTATGTCCTTAGTCATGAGCGGCATTCGCCCTGTGATTGATTTCGGCTGGATGATGACCATAGGTTTGACCGTTGCTTTCATTTTATCGTTTGTGATTGTGCCTGCGGGCTTGATGCTGCTTCCTAAAGGTGAACCAAAAGATCGCGGCGATAAATCGGCAAAGTTAACGTTGCCTTTTTCACGTATCGCTGAATTTCACGGTGGAACAGTTTTAGCTGTTACAGTTCTTGCGTCAGTAATATCAATTTATGGCTTAAGCAAGCTTGAGGTGGAAAATCGCTTTATTGATTACTTCCATTCCGACAGCGAAATTTATCGCGGTTTATCAGTAATTGATAAGCAGCTCGGCGGCACTGCAACGCTGGAAATTATTTTAGATGCGCCCAAAGCAGCTGAACCTGTTGCTGCCAACGAAACGCCTGCTGAGCCAGAAGAAGATCCATTTGCCGAAGAAAACCCAACGGCTAATCAGGCTGCGTCACCCGAATCTGATGATCCATTTGCTGAAGCTGCTTCGGAGGGTGAAGCGAAACCCAAACGCGTAAATAGCTACTGGTTCACTACCAATGGTTTGGATCAAATAAAGCAACTACACGATCATTTGGAGTCGCTACCCGAAGTCGGTAAGGTTCAATCTCTCGCAATTACCTATCAAGTCGCGCAGGATATTAACGGCGGGAAATTAAATGATTTTGAGTTGGGCGTAATGCGTAACGCATTATCGAAAGATATTCAGGACATTATTATTGCGCCTTATTTAGCTGACGAGAAACAACAAGCCCGAATCACTTTGCGCGTAAAAGAGACTACGCCGAATTTACGTCGCGCTGAGTTGGTTGAGCGTATTAAACAATACGCTATCAATGATGTGAAGTTGCAGCCAGAGCAAGTGCATTTTACTGGCATGTTGACGCTCTACAACAATATGCTCGCCAGCTTGTTTGAGTCGCAAATAAAAACAATTTTTGTTGTGTTTATTTCCATTGTCCTAATGATGCTTATGCTGTTCCGTTCATTTAGCATCGCCTTAATTGCTATCTTCCCTAATATTTTAGCGGCTGGAATTGTATTGGGTGGAATGGGGCTGGCTCATATTCCTATGGATATGATGACAACAACAATCGCAGCAATCGTAGTTGGTGTCGGTGTGGACCAATCGATCCAATACATTTATCGTTTTAAGGAAGAGTTTGCTGCATGCGGTAGTTATATCGAATCCATGCATCGTTCGCATGCATCGATTGGTCGCGCCATGTTTTATTCGTCGGCAACGATTGTGATCGGTTTTTCCATCCTCGCATTATCGCAATTTATTCCGTCAATATATTTCGGCGTGCTGACATCCTTTGCGATGTTCACGGCAATTATCGGCACATTAACATTACTACCGAAGTTAATTCTTATGTTCAAACCGCTCGGACCTGAAAAGCTACAAGCTTAAGTTTAAGGCAAAAAAATGGGCGCATTGAGCGCCCATTTTTTTTACGAAATATTTATGGTACCTATTACAAACAACGTTTAATTCTTATCGAGAAAACCAATTGCTTTTATGCTTCGCCATAAGCTGTTGAATATCAGGGAGCATGGCGTCTGCCCAAATTTGATAACCTTTATAGGATGGGTGTAAAAAGTCGCCCATCAATTCTTTGGAAAGATTACCGTTTTCATGCAAAAAAAGAGGGCCATAATCTTTTACAAATATATACTTATTATCATCGAGCTTTGAAATCAAGGAGTTCGTTTCTTTAACCAATAACCGTTTTGGACTACTGGGTGATGCTTCAAAAGGAAAAATAGCATTCACAAGGATTTTTGCGCTAGGGTAATTTTTGCGAATTCTTTTAACGACTTTTTTTACACCTTCAAAAACCTGCTGTGGCGTTTCGTTGAGGTGTCCGAAATTGTTCACGCCAATTAGCAGTACTACAACTTTTGGTTTCAATTTACCCTTGTCGCCATGCTCCAGTCTCCACAGAACATTGCCGGTATGGTCACCACCTATACCGAAATTTGCGGGGCGATATTGTGAAAACGTTTTTTGCCAAATATTCCGATTCCACCCTGCAGTTATGGAATCACCAATAAATAACAAATCAACATCGCCATTTTTAGCGACCTCCACATCCTCTGCATGCATTCTGTTCCAGGTTTCTACCGACATCCAGGGATATTCCCGAGTTCGTGGACTAGGCGTAGTCCCGGAAACTTTGGTGTCGAGAGCAAAGCTTAATGAATCAATTAAAAGCAGGCTCAACATTAGCGCAATTATTTGCAACGGTTTCATAACACTGCCCTAAATTTCAGAAAGAACATAAAAATGGTGAGGAAATTGTTTAATTTGCTCAGCTATTCTTTGCAACCTGCGTTCTACTAAAAATTATATTTTTAAACTTAATTTTTCGTTAGCCGAGTCAAGACTCTGAACTCCTGCCAGGTTTAATACAAGGTCGAGTAGTTCATCCCATGGGTCTGCGTTGCGCATACCTTTTACCGCTTTATCTATTCCATTAGCCTTACGTAATAATTGCTGCAGTTGCGGGGGTTTTATACGGTTCAATGCACCGCGAAATAGCGGTTGCTTTTTGTCCCATACGCCGGCTTGCTTCGCGGCCCAATCGAAATTTTTCCCTTGGCTGGTCATTTGGGATATTTGAACCAAGCTGCGGATATCGCGTGTTAACGCCCACAATACTGCAATAGCTTCGGTGCCTTCCGATTTCAATCCATGCAAGGTTTTTACTGCACCGCGCGCATCGCCGTGTAAAGCTTTGTCGGATAAACCAAAAACATCGTAGCGCGCGCTATCAGCTACTACACTCGCCATCAACTCCATGCTAATGACATTGGTCGGTGCAAGTAATTTTAATTTTTCAATTTCTTGCACAGCGGCTAGCAGGTTTCCTTCAATACGTGACGCTAGTAAATCGACAGCGTTACTGTCCGCCTGCAAGCCTGCTTGTTTTAAACGGGTGCTAATCCAGTGCGATAGATTTTCTGAAGTTACCGGCCAATGTTGGATGTGGACACCTTCGGATTCCAGTGCGGTAAACCATTTGGATTTTTGCGTAGCGCTATCGACTTTATCGGTAACGATTAATAATAAATTATCCGGAGAGGGTGATTGGGCATATTCCTGGAATACTTTTGTGCCTTTATCGCCAGGTTTGCCATTTGGGATGCGTACTTCAATAATTTTTTTATCAGCGAAGAGAGACATACTGTTCGCCGATGCGAGCACTTGGCTCCAATCAAAACTTGTATCGGCGTGATACAAATCGCGTTCTACAAACCCGGCTTTGCGAGCAGCTGTACGAATTAGATCGCAGGTTTCCTGAATCAGTAAAGGTTCTTCACCCGTGACAATATAAATGGGCGATAGACCTTTGGCGAGCGCCGCGCTCAGTTGTTCAGGGCGAAGCTTTGCCATTTTTACTTTCGCTGGATGTTGGGTTGCCAGATTTACTATCTTTTGACTTACCATCCTTGGATGTATTTTTTTCGACGGGAGGATTAGTTACGACAGCATTTAACCGGCGCAACATTTGTTGGGCTAATTCACGGCGCATTTCTTGATCTAACAAAATTTCTTCCTGGGTTGCGCTGTTTATAGAGCCAGGATTGTAGTTGTAGCTACGCACGCTAATGG
The DNA here is from genome assembly GCA_004173475.1 of Gammaproteobacteria bacterium. Lineage (GTDB taxonomy): Bacteria > Pseudomonadota > Gammaproteobacteria > Pseudomonadales > Cellvibrionaceae > Cellvibrio. Next base: position 10,256 of record SEBU01000005.1, on the reverse strand, counting down.
CCGTTGCCTTGGTAACTTCTGAAGAATTTTTTAACCTGATTTCATAAACGGCTTTTAACGTAAGCTCATAGGAGCTGCTTTGAGTGTCACCACCTACACCGGCAGTGCGGCGATCTTTGCTTTCCTCAAGAATATTCAACGAATAATTAGCCTGGCTTTCATCATCAACTAAAGATACTCGATTAGTTTTCAATAACTGCCTCAGCTCGGTCATAAGAGCACCTTTACTATCGATAGCAGAAATATAAAGTTGCGATAAATCTTTAGGTAAGTCGATCGCACCACGAATATGCCAACCGCAGGCGGAGAGAGTTAAAGCAATTAAACAACTGGCGATGAGTTTATTCATAAAATTCAATCTGAATTACGGGCGCCACTACGGGCGCCACGATTAGTTAGCAACAATATTCACAAGCTTGTTGGGTATAACAATAACTTTACGTACGGTCACGCCTTCTAAAAACTTTTGCACGTTTTCTTGTGCGAGAGCTTGTTGCTCGAGAATTTCTTTTGGTGAATCAATTGCTGCGTCCAGTTTGCTGCGCACTTTTCCATTTACTTGCACAACAACTTCCACACTTGAGCGCACCAATGCAGTTTCGTCGAGTTTTGGCCAAGCTGCATTTAATGGAATATCAGTGTGCCCCAAAGCTTTCCACAATGAATGTGTAATATGCGGAACTATGGGCGCCAGCAATAAAATTGCTGCTTCCAATGCTTCTCGTTCTACGGCTAGTCCTAATGGATTTGCACGATCAGATAATTTACTGACTTCATTTAACAATTCCATGGTTGCTGCTATGGCTGTGTTAAATGTTTGGCGGCGACCGTAATCATCGCTAACTTTTTGGATGGTTTCGTGCGTTTTGCGACGCAAATCTTTTTGTGCTTGCGGCAAATTTGAAATATCTAATTTACCCGGAGTGCCCGCATTAATATGGCCTTCAACCGCGCGCCACAAACGTTGTAAAAAACGAGAAGCGCCTGCTACGCCGGAATCATTCCATTCAAGGCTCTGTTCTGGTGGGGCGGCGAACATGGTAAACAAACGAACGGTATCCGCACCATATTGGTTAATGACAGTTTCAGGATCGACACCGTTATTTTTTGACTTGGACATTTTAATAACGCCGCCAAGCTCAACATTTTCACCAGTGTCTTTCGTGGTTACCTGAGTGATCTTGCCTTTTTCATCGCGCGCGATATTTAATTCATCGGGAGCAAACCAAAATTCTTTTCCTTCACGCTTGGTAAAAAATGCTTCTGCGTTCACCATGCCCTGGCATAGCAAACGTTCGAACGGCTCGTCGCAAGAAACCAAGCCTTCATCGCGCATTAATTTGTGGAAGAAGCGGGCGTACAACAAATGCAAAATCGCGTGTTCGATACCACCAACGTATTGATCCACTGGCAACCAATAATCTGCAGCTTCTTTATTTAGCATGCCGCCTTCAAAGTTTGGGCAGGTGTAACGCGCGTAATACCAGCTGGATTCCATAAAGGTATCGAAGGTGTCGGTTTCTTTCTCAACAGCGCGCCCATCCAACTCAGCTTTACGCCATTCGGAGTCGGCTTTGATGGGAGACTGAACACCGTTCATGATCACATCTTCAGGTAACAAAACCGGAAGCTTGTGTGCCGGCACAGCAATTTCGCCACCTTCGGGCAAATTAAACATGGGGATAGGAGCGCCCCAATAGCGTTGGCGAGACACGCCCCAATCGCGCAGACGATAATTGGTTTTTACCTGGCCTTTTCCAGCCATTTCCAAAGTTGATGCGATCGCATCAAACGCAGCGGCAAAATCCAATCCGTCATATTCGCCGGAATTAATCAGCAGACCTTTTTCGGTGTAGGCCGCTTTGTCCAAATCTATTGAATCGCCATTTGCAGGCTTGATGACTTGTGAAATCGGCAACTTATATTTCTTCGCAAATTCGTAATCGCGTTCGTCATGAGCGGGCACAGCCATAACCGCGCCTGAGCCGTAATCCATCAAAACATAATTAGCAACCCAAACTGCGACGGGTTCGCCGGTGATAGGGTGCAGCGCTTTTATACCGGTATCCATCCCGCGCTTTTCCATAGTCGCCATATCGGCTTCGGCTACAGATTGCACTTTGCAATTGGCAATAAATTGAGCGAGGGCAGGTTTGCTCTCTGCAATAAGTTTGGCGATAGGATGTTCTGCAGCCAGGCTCACATAGGTCACACCCATGATGGTATCGGGGCGCGTTGTATAAACATCAAAACCGGTGAATTCGCCAACAGGTGAGGCGAGCTCAAAATGCATATCCAAGCCGCGACTTTTACCAATCCAGTTGCGCTGCATGGTTTTGACTTGTTCTGGCCAGTTAGGAAGTTTGTCCAAATCGCCAATTAATTCTTCCGCGTAATCGGTGATCTTAATAAACCATTGCGGGATTTCCTTGCGCTCAACCAGCGCGCCTGAACGCCAGCCGCGTCCATCTATTACTTGTTCATTGGCTAACACGGTTTGGTCGATAGGGTCCCAATTGACCGTCGACATTTTTTTATAAACCAAACCTTTCTCAAACAGACGAGTGAAAAACCACTGCTCCCATTTATAGTATTCAGGCTTGCAGGTGGTGATTTCCCGTGACCAATCGAAACCGAAGCCAAGTTGCTTGAGCTGGTTGCGCATGTGGTCGGTGTTTGAATAAGTCCATGCTGCAGGAGCGGTGTTATGTTTGATGGCAGCATTTTCCGCCGGAAGACCAAACGCATCCCAGCCCATGGGGTGCAATACATTTTTACCCTGCATACGTTGGTAGCGCGCAATTACGTCGGTGATGGTGTAGTTGCGCACATGACCCATATGCAGCTTGCCGCTTGGGTAAGGAAACATGGCGAGGCAGTAGAACTTTTCTTTGCTGCGGTCCTCAACTACTTTGAAGCTTTGGTTCGCTTCCCAATATTGCTGGGCTTCGGCTTCGACTTGCGCGGGAATGTATTGCTCTTGCATTTGACTCTCTTGATATCGGGGCATGTGATAAATAGGACTTGTGTTAAACCAGACGGTCTATACTTTTGCTAGTTGTCATTATTAAAGAGGCGTGATTATAGAGGCTGTACTGCTCAGTGGGTATAAATATCTTTGGAGAAGTGGCTATGAAAAACCTGACAAATTCGCATGTATTTACAGCTCAATCTACGGGTGGAAAAGCGCCCGATTATCTGCTTGAGCTTGGGGATGACAATACCAAGTCTGCGCTGAGTCAGGGCTTGTATCACCAGGTACAAGATTGGGTGGCCCTTGAATTAACCGCAGAACAAATGCTTTCAGATGAATTAACCGTTGTCAGAACTTACGTGGCAGATGACGCAAATCACATGTGGTCCGCCATCAAAGACACCCTGTTACCTTACGAGTTGGCGGCAGGGCAAATGCTTCTTCGAGCGGCTGATCCAACCCAAGTGGAATGGTCGCAAAATCATTGGTGGGATCACCAAGACTCTTTGCCGAATTGATTCTATATCTCATATCAAGAGCATTTGAGAGTGCGGAGAATTCGTAATGCGACGTGCTCTGCCAGCGTCCTTCTATTATATTGCCCCTTTCTTCAACCGAACTAAGAGGCTCGATTGCCGTGATTAAACCACAAGCGCCATTACATTTGTGGCCCGAAAAGCCGCTGGTTGCTCCTGATCGCGAGGAGATTAAAGATCAACGAGTTCATTCGGTTGATAATCCATCACTTATCCCTTTTTGGCCTGAGGCTGAAATCGCCAACGGTGCATCCACACTTATTTTCCCAGGTGGAGGCTACATGCGTTTGTCGATGGATAATGAAGGTGCCGACCTGGCCCGCTGGTTAAATACCAGAGGTATTGCAGCGTTTGTGGTGAAGTATCGTCTGAAAGAATATGGTTTTCCTGCAACTTTATTAGATGGGCTACGAGCGGTTCGGCTGGTGCGTGACAATGCGGCGGCTTGGAATCTCAACCCTAATAAAGTCGGCGTGGTAGGTTTTTCGGCAGGTGGTCATCTTGCCGCTAGTGTAGTCACCCGGTCCGATTTCGCTGTTGATGAAACTGACCCGCTACGCCATGTGAGTGCGCGTCCCGATTTTGCTGTGTTGGGATATCCGGTTATCACATTGGAAGGCGAGAATTCACACGCGGGGACTCGAAAGAATTATCTCGGCGGCCATCCCGACCAGACATTGGTGCGTGAAAATTCGCTTCAATATCAGGTCAAGCAGGACACTCCACCGATATTTATGTTCCATGGCATTGCGGACGAAACTGTCCCAATCGCCAACAGCCTTATGTTTTTCAACGAAGTGCAGAAGTTTAACAAGCAGTCAGAACTTCACATCTACCAAAGCAATATTCATGGCGTAGGCATGGTGCAAGGGCAGGGTACTATTTCTAGTTGGACCCAGGCTTTGGAGTTGTGGATGAAACAAAATAAGTTGTGCTGTGAATTAAAGTAAATCGCGTAATTGGTAATACATCATCCCTAAAACCAACAGGGGAGTGCGCAACAAAGTGCCGCCGGGAAAGGTGTGGTGTTTGAGTCGAGCGAAAAGATCGAATCGCTCAGCTTGCCCTGCAATCACTTCGGCCACTAATTTTCCCGCTATACCTGTGCTTGCGATTCCGTGGCCGGAAAATCCTTGCAGGTAATAAATATTGTTTCCCAATCGGCCAAAATGCGGGGCTTTATTCATCGTCAAATCCACAAAACCGCCCCATGAGTGTTCGATACTTAAATCGGCCAGTTGCGGAAACACGGTCAGCATTTTGCTGCGCATATTAGCGATCAAGTTGCGGGGCGTGGTGCCGCTGTAACTTTCACCGGCTCCAAATAAAAGGCGGTTATCGGCGCTCAAGCGAAAATAGTCCAGCACAAAATTGGTGTCAGTCACTGCCGCGCGTGAAGGAATTAGTGCATCAGCACGACCTTGATCCATGGGTTCGGTGGCGATGATGTAGGTTCCTACAGGCATAATTTTCCCGCAAATATCGGAGGCAATTTCGCCATACTCTCCGATGTATACATTCCCGGCTAGTACGAGGAATCGACAGTTTAGTTCGCCCTGCGCAGTTTTAACGACGGGTCGCTCACCGCGCTCCACAGCGTATACCGCGGAATTTTCAAAAATCCTCACACCTTTTGATCGCGCAACTTCTGCGAGGACGAGACAATATTTTAATGGATGAATGTGACCCGACTTATCGTCATAAACGCCGGAATGAAAACGCGGGCTGGCGATCCACTTTCCTATTTCATCGGGTTCGATCCACTGCAGTGGGTAGCCATAGGTTTGGGTAACAGTGTCGTACCACTTGCGTAGATCCGGTACCTTGCCAGCCTTTACTGCAAGGTTCAGGTAACCGGGTGTGTAGTCGCAATCAATTTTGTAGTTGGTAATGCGGTCTTTTAACAGTTGCATGCCTTCCACCGAGATGTCCCACGCTCGCCTGGCATCGTCGGCTGAAAGTTGCTTGGCAATAGCTTCTTCACCTTCTGCGCCAAACCCGACAATTACCTGACCACCATTGCGACCGGAAGCGCCCCAGCCAATACGTTGAGCCTCCAGCAACACGACGGAGTATCCCCGCTCCGCTAACTCAATTGCCGATGAAATACCCGTATAGCCACCGCCGACAACGCACACATCTGTACTAGTGCGTTCGGCCAGCGGAGGTGAGGTGGCAGGGCGCTGAATGCTGGCTTCATAAAACGAGTTTTCAATAACCCCGAGTTCTTTTTTGAGGAGCATACGAGGCCTCCTAATTCACTCTGAAATTTATGAATTGCCAAGGGTCATCCTTATCCATGGGTTCTTCAAAAAGAGGATTGCGGTCATGCAACGGAGACCAGTCCCCATAGTACCCGCCTAATTCACCGAGATAAGGTTTGGCAACCTCAAGCACGACTTCATAATCTATATCGTCTGGCTCAACCACCCCGCAGGCGGGGTTTTGAATGGCCCAAACCAAGCCGCCAAGCACACCTGCAACAACTTGCAAACTGGTAGCGGTGTTTTCTGGAGCGAGTTCGCGCGCTTGTTCGATTGTTAAACGCGAGCCATACCAATACACACCTTTCGAGTTACCCATGAGCAGCACGCCGAGCTCGTCCATGCCGTGGACAATCTCATCGGACATGATCCGTTTCTCATCCTGCAACTGCCAATTCTTACCCGCTAGTTCATGCAGTGAAAGGACAGCGTCATCGCAGGGGGTGATAGGCGTAATGAACAGTGGGGCGGTAGATCACATCCCAGTTTCGCGAAAGGTAAGATGATCAGCGATCGATATGGACTCGCTGTGAGTAATAAGAAAGCCGTGGTAGGAACCTTCGAGCGGAGTCCAGCTGCGCACTTTGGTGGCCGTGCCGGGACGAGTCAGATAAATAGCCGCATCACAGCCATACCCATGTCTCTCAGCATCAGCAGGCCAATGACGCTCGTGCGTTCCCCATCCAAGCTCCGCAGGTTGCATACCTTCGGACACGAACCCTTCGATAGACCAGGTATTTACAAATTCATTACGCTTTTTGCGTTGCATGGAAAACTGTGTATCGCGCTCCGCAATATGGATACATTTAATATCCAGAGCTTTCGCAATTGCTGCCCAATCCTCATAACACGCGGGTTTTTCGATACGCAACTCCGCGTCTTTCGCCATGTTGATCAACGCCTGTTTGACGAAAATCGAGGCCATACCAGGATTAGCCCCTTGGGTAACAATAGCAGTTGGACCATTGCGCTTATCCATTCGAAACGCTAACACCTCTTCGCGAAGTTTGTAATTCGATCGTTGGGATAATGGTTGTGATGGATCCGTATAACGACCCGGCCAAGGCTCAATACAAGTATCTAAGTAAAGTATTCCTCGCCGCCAGCAGTAGGAAATAAGTGCAAGGCTTGATACATCTACCGACAGATTTAATAGAAGGTCTTTTTCACCAAGAGGATCCAGTAGTGCTTCAAAATTTTCCGGCGTCACGGGCTCGGCTTTGAAAATCACGCCGTACTTCGCAGCAATTCCGTCAGTGTCTTCATCGGCAGAATAAATAGTTACTTTTTCAGGTTTGACATCAATGTGCCGAAATAATAAAGGCAAGACCGCCTGCCCAATGCTGCCAAACCCGAGCATTATTATTTTTCCCGAAAAATCGACGTATTTGGTATGGTTCATAGACATTCCTATTGGTCCGGTTGCGAAAAGAATGTAGTTATGAAAATTAATGAAATTCGAAGTTTATTTAAAATGCAGAAAAAACGTCGGTGTGTTTTCGTACGGTTTGAGGTGACGCGGATGGGATGAAGAATTGGAGGGGAACAGAAGCACTCCATTAAGATGTTCTTAATGGAGTGAAATTGATGTCAAATCTGACCTATGTGTGAATTTACAAACTTAAGCGATTCTTCAAGAGTTTTAAGCTTAGTCTCGCTTTCTAATAAATAATGGTTTTCCTTTTCTAGTTTTATAAACTTAACGGGTTTCTTTGCGCTCTTCAGTGCTGAGTTCATATCTTCAGACTGTTCAATTGGTACCGTTTTATCACGAGATCCGTGAATAAGAAGAACCGGTGCTTTGAAATTCTCGGCAAATTTTTCAGGAGAAACAGATTCGAGCGCTTCGTTATTTATTTCACCGTTAGCAAATTGCCTTTTCCAATAGCTGACTGCGGAACTCTCACTACCCCTCTCCATTTTTTCCCAGTTCAACATGGATTTTAAATTGCCTACTCCTGCAATAGCGACAATGCATTTGTATAATTCAGGCGAAAAAGCTCCGCCTGCCAAAGCAGCGTAACCTCCGTAGCTAGCACCAACTATACAAACCCGACTTGGATCGGTGATGCCTTTTTTGACAGCAAAGTTCACTGCATCGGAAATGTCGTCTTGCATTTTTTTGCCCCATTCACCCAAACCTGCTTGGAAATGTTTCAAGCCAAAACCATCGGAACCTCGAAATTGGGGTTGAATGACTAAATAGCCATTGTCGGCGAAAGCTTGTGCCATCCAATCGAAACCAATGGTGTCATGTGACTCGGGGCCGCCATGCGGCATAATAATAGTGGGCAAGTTTTTCATTGCGTTGACTTTGTCTTTAGGAATCGTTAGCAATGTGGGAATTTTTAGTCCATCTCGAGCGGAGAACGTTACTTTGCCCGTAGGGTGCAAATCTTCAGCTTTGATGTTTGGATAAGACGAGGTTAGGAATTGAGGTTCTTTACCGTCGGAAAATAAAAAGTATTCGCTAGGAGAGTTCGAACCTTCAACATTTACCACGAGGTTTTTCCAATCCTCGCTGAAATTGCTCAAATAGACGGATTGCTCCGGGAATTTGGCCAGTATATCTTTCATTCGTTGATTAAGTTTTGGATCAAAGAATTGATAACTGGGCGTAAACCCTGAATAACGCACGCCATAAACAACTCGTTGAAAGCTTCTGAGCGGTTGCTCAATATCGGCGTCGTCACGGCCAAAAATTGGTTCGGATAGAGAACCATTAGCGAGCGACATTGTGTAGTAGGCTATACGCCCTGTTTTTTTATTAGTGTCTAGGACTACGAGGGATTTAAAATCCGGTGTAACACCAACAAAACTTTTTTCAAGCACTTCTACATTCTCTTTAAAAATTTCCACCCACTCATTATTTTGACGTGCACGAACGCGATGAATATTACTTTTTTGGTCGTAGCTTATTTGAGCTAATACATTATCTTTATCGTCCACAAAAAAGTTGTAAGTGGATTTGGTTCCTTTACTAAAAATGACTGGTGGTTTTTTCTCTTTTAAGTTCACTTTAAGTAATGAAAACTCTGAGTTACCAAAGTTTACACTGACATCTGGGCCGAGTTCTTTTACAAAGCTATACGCAGGCATATAGGCATATTTTCCATCGGGGGATAGGCCTATAAGATGGCCAAGTCCCGCTTGTTCTTTTACAACAGGTTCTTCTCCGGGAATAAGTAGTTGTCGAATCGATTTATCGTTCAGGTTATACATAAATGCGGTACTGACATCGAAATTGACGCTGACGCGCTCCATTTTTTTATATTCAGACGCTAGCAACACCAATTGATCTTCGTTGAGAAAATACAAGTCGTATGGTTGAATTTCTTTAACATCAATATTGGCGATTTGCTTATGCGCAGAAAGAGAGGTTACGATGACTCTATCAAACGCGTTGGTGACTTTACGAAAAGCTACCAAATCGCCGCTGGGTGATATAGCGATATGCTGAATTTCAGGTAATGTTCCGTAGTCTTTTAAAGTGGGCCTTGCTTGTGCGCTATTGTTGGTGAAGAGGCCGATAGTGATAATTAGCCCACTAATGAACCCCGTCAATGATTTAAACATGTTAAAACTCCTAGTTTCCGTTATTTTTCCCGAATTGATATGTGCAATTACATGCCATAACCATATTAGTCGAATAGAACGAGAGGTGAGTGTTTTTATTATTTGTTAACATGCCGTTATCGTCTTGCCAGCTCCGCTCATTCAGCATACAATCCGCGTCCCTGAAAACAGGTATACGACATTAGTCACAAACGCCCAAGCACATCGCTAAGCTACTTCGTGTCGTCCGAATGTTCATTGGAGCAAAGTAATGAGTTTGTATGCAATTTTTGAAAGCGGTGGCAAACAACATCGCGTAGTAGTAGGCGAAACCCTAAAACTCGAAAAGATCGAATTCGCCACCGGCGGTTCAATAAGTTTTGACAAGGTTTACCTTGTTGCAAACGGCGCAGACATCAAGATTGGTGCTCCCGTAGTAGCTGGCGCTACTGTTACTGCCGAAGTTATCGCTCAAGGCCGTGCTGACAAAGTGAAGATTATTAAATTCCGTCGTCGTAAGCACCACATGAAGCGTCAAGGTCACCGTCAATGGTTCACCGAAGTTAAAATCACCGCGATTAACGGTTAATCGGTAATTACCCTCAATTTATTAGGAGTTTAGAAAATGGCTCACAAGAAAGCTGGCGGTAGTACCCGCAACGGTCGCGATTCAGAAGCGAAACGCCTTGGTGTTAAAGCCTTCGGTGGTCAATTGATCCCAGCAGGCAGCATTATCGTTCGTCAACGCGGCACCAAATTTCACGCTGGCGTGAATGTTGGTCTCGGTAAAGATCACACCTTGTTCGCTAAGGCTGATGGTCATGTTAAGTTTGAAATTAAAGGCGCTTTTGGCCGTCAATACGTAAGCATCGTTCCAGCTGCTTAATTACTGACGTTCGAGTTAGCCAAGCTTACTGCTTGCAGTGG
>SEBU01000001.1 GCA_004173475.1 Gammaproteobacteria bacterium | reverse complement strand
TAACCAACTCGTTGTGTGCATTTTGATCGATAGAAGATCCCAAAATCTTTTCTGCACCGGCCAGCGCAAGTACAACCACTTTGCTGCGCAATTCTTCTTTTGCGCGGCTGGTAGCTTGTGCAATTTCAGCTTCAGCAGAGGCTTTTACACGACCTGCTTCAACAAGGGCTTTTGCTTTTGCTTCTTCAACAATTTCAATTGCACGCTTGTTAGCCGATTCAATAATAGCGGCAGCTTCTTTCTTAGCAGAAGTCAGTTGCTCAGCTACTTTTTGCTTAGCCAATTCAAGATCTTTTTCAGCCCTATCCGCAGCCTGAAGGCCATCAGCGATACGCTTGGTACGTTCAGCCATTGCCGCAACAATGGGTGGCCATACAAAACGGCTTGTCAGATAAATAAAGATGACGAACGCCACCATTTGGCCAATTAACGTTGCATTAATATTCACGTTTAAATGCCTTTGTTAAAGGGTTTATTAAGATCGCAGTAATTATTGACCAGCAACCGCGAACAGAATGTACATGCCGATACCAACACCGATCATAGGAACCGCATCCACCAGACCCATTACCACGAAAAATTGAGTACGCAACATTGGAATCAATTCTGGTTGACGAGCACCGCCTTCCAAAAATTTACCACCCAGAATACCTACACCGATTGCTGCACCAACTGCGCCTAAACCGATAACCAGGGCACCTGCCAAATATAAAAAAGCTATTGCTTCAGTCACTGTCTTTCTCCTACAAAGTTAAAGTTAAAAAGTTAAAACGAAAAATAAAACAAAAAATAAAACTACTAGTGAGCCTCATCGTTCTGATAGGCAAGGCTCATATAAACAATGGTCAACACCATGAAAATCATGGCTTGTAAGAAAATAATAAGAATATGGAAGAGTGCCCACACAATTTGGATAGCACCTGCGAAGGTACCCAAAACTAAGCCTGCACCATACATAATCGCAATCAAGATAAAGATGATTTCACCGGCGTAAAGGTTACCAAACAGACGCAAACCGAGAGATACGGGCTTAGCGAGCAAGGTTGGTATTTCAAGCACAAAGTTAATCGGGATAAAAAGCGTTTGAATTATTGGATTGCTGCTACTAAACGGATGCAAAGTCAGCTCTTTAAGAAATCCCAAAGGCCCCTTTTGAGTAATGCTATACCAGAGAATCAGAACGAATACACAGAGCGCCATACCCAAGGTGATGTTCGGGTCAGTGGACGGTACTACTTTGAAAAATACTTCGTGCGGATTTGCGCCCATTTGAACGCCAATCCATTTAGCGATTTCTGGAAGAAGGTCAACTGCAATCAAATCCATCGCGTTCATGAAAAACACCCAGACAAAAATAGTCAACGCCATAGGAGCGATCATTTTATTTTTGTAGGGGAACATACCCTTCACATTGTCTTCAACGAATTCGATTGCTGATTCAACTGCGTTTTGCATTCCTCTCGGAGCATCTGATGTCACTTTTTTTGCAACGCTGCGGAAAATTAAAAAGAAAACGAGACCAAGGAAAAGTGACCAGCCCATGGTGTCTACGTTAACTGCCCAAAATCCAAAGGATTTTGCTTCAGCGCCATTAGCAGCGAAACCCCAATGACCGTCAGGGAACTGACCATAAGTGAGGTTGGTTAGATGGTGTTGGATATATTGCGATGAAGTGAGTGCTTCACCGTGTTCACCTGCGTGTTCAAGGTCTGACATTTAGTTAATCCCAATCAAAATGAAAAAACTTTTACATCAACCTCAGCGAGCACTTTTGCGTTTCAAAAGCCAGCTTCGAGCCAAGGGATAAGCCCACGCCGTGCATTGCACCAAGGCGTAGGTTACAAAAATCAGGAGCGCATAGGCAGGTTGTCGAGCCAGCGCAACGTTTTTAAAAACAACTAAAAATAACAGTCCGGTAATAACAAATTTACCGATCTCGCCCACGTAAAACGCAGCCAACATCTCTCCTGGCGGCTTCCCCAGCCCAGGACGAAACGCAACAATCGCAAGCCAACAATTAGCTAACGAACAAATCATTCCACCAGTTAGGATTACGATTGCGACTTGATTGCTGAATACCAAACCCACAAGGGCGAATACAAAGCTTACTACTACTTGAGCGGCGACAATCTGGAATGCATAGGCGCGACCTTTTGGCTCTGCGCGGGACGAATTGTTTGGACTCGTCAAAGTGCTTGTCTCTTGGAATGTCTAAAGAATCGATATTACTTTAAGTAACATTAGATTCCACTTACCGCTCATTTTTGGCGCAGGCATTATAGTGACAAAGGTCACTCGCAGCAACCTTACAGGTGCTGCATTTTGATCATAAAATAGCTCAAGCGCCGCTATTTTAAATTTTTTGAATTATGGCTATTGGATATGGACCAAAATGCCGTCCAATTCGTCCAGGGAGTTGTAAGTTATGACTAATTTCCCCTTGCCTTTGTTGCCATGCTGAATCTCAACCGCAGCGCCCAATTTCTCGGATAGGCTATTTTCCAACCTTCGAATATCAGCAGATGGCGCAGAGTCAGGTTTAATTTTTTCGTCTTTTTTGCCTTCCTGATAGACACGCACCAAAGCCTCGGTTTGACGGACAGACAACCCCTTGGCCACAATTTGACGCGCTATGTCGCGCTGGGCCGCAGCTTCTAACGTTAGGATTGCGCGGGCGTGACCCATCTCCAAATCGCCGTGTTCGAGTAAAGTTTTCACCTCGTCATTCAACGCGATCAATCGCAACAGATTAGTTACAGTTGCGCGGGACTTTCCTACCGCTTGCGCTACTTCGGCGTGAGTTAATTCAAATTCATCCTGCAATCGCTTAAGCGCAACGGCTTCTTCAATTGGATTTAGGTTTTCACGCTGAATATTTTCGATAAGCGCCATAGCAATGGCTGCTTCATCCGGGACCTCGCGAATTACTACCGGGATACGATCTAAGCCCGCAATTTGCGTTGCACGCCAACGCCGCTCACCCGCGATAATTTCATAGCGACCTTCGCCGATCGAACGGACCACAATCGGCTGCATCACGCCTTGCGCTTTAATCGATTCCGCCAGTTCTTCCAAGGCTTCCTGATTCATATCGCGGCGCGGCTGATATTTTCCACGCTGAATTAATTCAATCGGCAGATGCGCAAGTTTGCCATCGCGATAATCAAATTTGGAATCTGCTTCCCCAGGCACAACGGGCATATCGGGTGCAGGCGATGTCACACCAAGACCAGCACTCAAGAGTGCGTCCAAACCTTTTCCCAAACCTTTGCGTTTTGTGGACATCGAAATAAACCTTATAAATTTTTAGTGTGCTGTTTCAGCTGCAGGTGTCGCTTTGTTTGCTGCTTCATTGCGACGCAAAATTTCGCCGGCCAGTGCGAGATAAGCAATCGCACCTTTGGACTGACGATCAAACGCCAACACGGGCATACCAAAACTGGGGGCTTCCGCAAGGCGCACATTACGTGGGATGCAGGTGCGATAAAGTCTATCGCCAAAATGTTGCGTTAATTGCGCCGACACGTCGTTGGTTAAGCTGTTGCGCGGATCATACATGGTGCGCAGCAAACCTTCGATTTTTAATTCCGGATTCAACACGCGCTGAATTTGGTTGATGGTATTTACCAATGCAGATAAACCTTCAAGTGCATAATATTCACACTGCATGGCAATGATGACACCATTACATGCTGTCATCGCATTTAGCGTCAGCATGTTGAGCGAAGGGGGGCAATCAATCAAAATATAATCGAAGTCGTCTTTCACTTGATTTACCGCATTTTGCAAACGGCGTTCTTTGTTATCGAGCGCTAGCATTTCAACTTCTGCTGCGGTTAAATCGCCATTTGCGGGTAATACTTGATATTTTCCGCTCTCGGAAAATACTAAACAATCTTTAATATTTTCTCGTTCGGTAAGCACGTCATAAATGGATTTTTCAATTTCACTTTTATCAATCCCGCTACCCATGGTCGCGTTGCCCTGTGGATCAAGATCTACCAACAAGACACGTTTTTTGGTCGCGACTAAAGACGCCGCCAAATTAACGCAAGTCGTCGTTTTACCAACACCACCTTTCTGATTTGCGATTGCGTATATCTTGGTCAAGTAAAAATCCTATAACCACACAGTGGTTTTCAGTATTTATAAATTCAGTTGTTTCTGTTTCGCAAAACCAATAAGTGACGCTCGCCATCGGTTTCGGCTACATTTAATTTTATACTTTCAAGTAATTGTATTTTATCGGCGATGGGGGCAAGTTCATCATCCGGATAAATTCCTTTCATCGCTAAGAACACACCGTCGCTTTCTAATAAATGTACACAACCTTCCGTCATATCTTGCAAGCTGGCAAATGCGCGGCTGATAACCGCGTTAAATTTTTGCGCTGGCTGAAATTCTTCTACACGACGATTTTCAACACTTACATTTTCCAATTTCAATAAAGTTTTTACATGAAATAAAAAACGCGTTTTTTTTCCTGCGCTATCGAGCAAAGTGAAGTTTTTTTCGGGAAACATTATCGCTAATGGAATGCCCGGTAAACCGCCGCCTGTGCCTACATCAATTACATTTTTTGTTGAATGTTTGCTTGCCAAAAAATAAGGGATCACACTCAAGCTATCCAACAAGTGACGCGCGACCATTTGACGAATATCGCGAATCGCCGATAAGTTATAGGCTTTGTTCCATTTATCGAATTCGCTAATGTAACTTAACAAATTGTTAATCTGCGGCTCGGCCAAGGTAACATTCATTTTTTTTGCGCCCTGAACTAAAATTTCTCGCAAATCTTTTTCCAAGTCACTCACTTGATAAAACTCTTTTAGTAATAATTGCTAATGAGCAACGTGCCAGTATTCCCGCGAAGCGGAAAATTTATTTTTGACCACTATTGACTAAGACGCTTGCTGTTCTACATCGTCCGCAGTTTTCATTCTTTTCAACATACCATGCTTTTTTAAATACATAAGTAATTGTGAAATTGCAGCTGGCGTAATTCCGGAAATTCGTTGCGCACGTGCTAGTGTTTGTGGTCGCGCAGCGGACAATTTTTGTTTCACTTCGTTAGAAAGACCCTCTACCAAACTGTAATCAAAATCATCCGGCAAAATAGTATTTTCATAAGCGCGCAGGCGATCAATTTCTTCTTGCTGGCGATCGATGTAACCAGAATATTTCGCGGCAATTTCAATTTGCTCGGCGACGTACTCATCGTTCACTGCTTCGCCTTTCAAAGCTGCAACATCACCGTAAGTTAATTCCGGGCGTTTTAATAAATCATGCAAACTGTATTCACGAATTAATTTGGTGTTGATAATCGCTTCAACTTTTTCAGCTTCGGGCGAACCCGCTTGAATCCAGGTAGATTTCAACCGCTCTTGTTCGCGCGCGATATTTTCACGCTTCTCACAGAATGCTTGCCATTGTTCATCACCGATTAAACCTAACTCACGGCCTTTTTCGGTCAACCGCAAATCCGCATTATCTTCGCGCAACAACAAACGATATTCCGCGCGGCTGGTAAACATGCGGTAGGGCTCTTTAGTGCCGAGTGTAATTAAATCGTCGACCAAAACACCAACATAGGCTTGATCGCGCTCCGGGCACCAACTCTCTTTTTCTTGAGCGCGCAGCGCCGCGTTTATGCCAGCAAGCAAACCTTGCGAGCCCGCTTCTTCGTAACCGGTGGTGCCGTTAATTTGGCCGGCGAAAAATAAGCCGCCGATTACTTTGGTTTCTAAACTGTGTTTCAAATCTTGCGGATTGAAAAAATCGTATTCAATCGCGTAACCGGGGCGAAGAATATGTGCGTTTTCAAAACCTTTCATGGAACGCACGATTTCCAGTTGCACGTCAAACGGAAGACTTGTGGATATTCCGTTTGGATAAAGCTCGTGTGTCGTCAGCCCTTCGGGTTCGATAAATACCTGATGCGAATCTTTATCCGCGAAGCGGTGAATTTTATCTTCGATGCTTGGGCAATAACGCGGACCAATGCCCTCGATTACGCCGGAGTACATGGGCGAGCGATCCAGATTGCGGCGAATCACATCGTGAGTTTTTTCGTTGGTGTGGGTCATGTAGCAACAAATTTGGCGCGGGTGCATAGCCCGATTGCCGCGCACAGACATCACCGGTACTGGCGTATCACCCCATTGTTTTTCGAGACCTTCGAAATTTACGGTGCGCGCATCTACGCGCGGCGGTGTTCCGGTTTTTAAACGATCGACACGTAACGGCAATTCACGCAGACGTTTTGAAAGCGCGATCGACGGTGGATCACCAGCGCGACCGCCAGAATAATTTTGCATGCCGATATGAATTAAACCGCCGAGAAAAGTACCGGCGGTTAGCACCACTTGGTTTGCGTGAAATTTCAAACCCATTTGGGTAATCACACCGCGAATTTCATCGTTCTCGACGATTACATCATCGGCAGCTTGCTGAAAGATCCACAGATTCGGTTGGTTTTCTAAGGTATCGCGAATAGCAGCTTTGTAGAGAATCCGGTCAGCTTGAGCCCGAGTCGCACGCACGGCTGGGCCTTTGCGAGCGTTGAGCACTCGAAATTGAATTCCGCCTTTGTCGGTTGCCAACGCCATTGCGCCGCCAAGCGCATCAATTTCTTTAACGAGATGACTTTTGCCAATCCCACCAATCGCCGGGTTGCAGGACATTTGGCCGAGGGTTTCGATGTTGTGGGTAAGCAATAGGGTTTTACAGCCCATGCGCGCCGCCGCCAGACAAGCTTCAGTACCTGCGTGGCCGCCACCAATGACAATTACATCAAAACGTTCCGGGAAAATCATCGAACTACTACCTTGCAGTAACACTGCGTATTTACTATTTCGTGTGAAGCTTGCCGAGACCCATACAGCGAGATTTCTCGAAAGGGCACGCATTATAGAGCGAGTTGAGCAATTGCACAAAACATGTACAGGGTTTAATCAGCTTATTTTTCGCGCGAATTTTAATTCTGTTACAACAAAGAAAAATAATTAAATAAATATATATAAAGTTATTTAGGAAGATTAAAGATGTTGTAATTAATATGTACAGCTAAATCTGTGGATAACATTAATTTTTCAATATAAATCAATTAGATACTAGTATGAAAAGTATTAGGGAAAACTGCGAAAAAGCTCATTGTAAGATGCCCGTAAGCTGTTGGTTAAATCTGAACTTATACATGAATTCTCAAAATCGGTACTTATCCACAAAACCTTATCCAGCTTTTAACGCTTGGGTTCACATATTTATTAACAGCGTCGGTTTTAGATGTACAAAACTTCTGTAAAAACAGCGATTTATGATGCAAATCTCTATTTTTATGTGGATAACCTGTGTAAGTGTGTGGAAAAACCTAAAAGAAACCTTGTATAAAGGTTGCTTTTACTGGAATGTTGAGGAAATTAGAAGCTTTTGGAGGGGAAAATAATCTTTGATATTTGTAGTAAATTATTTTTGTAATTTAAGAAATACTGGAAATGTTTGCTAAATTTTTCTCTTCAGAAGTATTTACTATCTGGTTATTTAAATGGGCTTGAGAGGCGTGTTGGGCATCCAGCCAACAAAGTAGTAGTTCCCAATCTTCACGATCACGCGCGTAGGCTTGTTGCGGGTAATCACCTATTCCTGAACCTTCGTTGTAGGCTCGGACATAATTTTGAGTATCGCGTAGTGTCGCGGGATGCGGGATGTTAAGACTTAGCATAAAGGTTTTAAGGCGTTGCCAGGCCGACGTTTGCTGTTTAACGCGATTAGCGACAACAGCAATTGGACGCTTGTGAAGCCGCATTATCTGACAGCTGATTAAGCCACTGATAAAACGAGCACTTGCGCGAATATCTATGTCAGATGGCATAACCGGGATGATGATGAGATCGTGATTTTGGATAAGGTCGTTTAGCGCTAGATCGGATAATCCAGGAGCTGCGTCGGTAATTAACCAACGAGTTGATTTTGGAGCGCGCCATTGGAAGCTACGAGTAGTACGACTGTTTGGTTCGATTTTTACGCCAAAAATTTTTGGTAGTTGCTCAGGGCGCGATGCTAGCCAGTAGCTCGCTGAACCTTGTGGATCAGCATCCACCAACACGGTAGTTTGGCCGCGTTGTGCTAACCACGCAGCGAGATTAGTACTAACGGTGGTTTTTCCAGATCCGCCTTTTCCGTTGATGACCAAAATGCGGCAAGCAGAAAGCAATTGAATGGCGACTAATGGTTCGGCGCCGGTTTTAATTTTGCTGACGAGGGGAGGTTTGTTCATTTTTTGGTCAATCATCTGTTCATTGATTAGTCAGTATAGACAGAGAAACCCTTAACTTGATGCGCGAATGTTCGCACAATTCAGTTTATGTTGATTAGAACGACTAAAAAATGTTCATTTTCCAATACAGAAGCTACTAAAAATGCGGCCTAGAAGGTCATCTGGTGTGAATTCACCGGTAATTTCGCTTAAAGAATTTTGAGCACCACGAAGGTCTTCTGCCAAAAGCTCACCCGCCGCGTAGCCGTGGAGTTGCGCTTTGCCTGACGCAATAAATGCTTGAGCACGTTCAAGCGCATCTAAATGTCGGCGGCGAGCGGTAAAACCACCTTCTCCGCTTGCATTGAAACCCATAATATTTTTTAGATGTTGTTTAAGGTCGTCTACGCCTTGGCCAGTCGCAGCACTTATACCTATATAAGATGCCTTATTCTCAAGATTAACCAAGCCTGCGGTTTCGCCGGATACATCGACCTTATTGCGGATCAGAATAATTTTGGAAGGGTCGGCCACTTTACTAACAAATTCAGGCCAAATTTTGCTCACCTCTAATTCATTTGTGTTGCTGCTATCAACCAATAACAAAACGCGATCAGCTTGCTGGATTTCCTGCCACGCGCGTTCAATACCAATACGTTCTACTTCGTCCGGGCTCTCGCGTAAGCCAGCAGTATCACTGAGATGAAGTGGCATGCCGTCGATATGAATATGTTCGCGTAGCACGTCGCGCGTAGTGCCTTCGATGTTAGTTACAATTGCAGAGTTGCGACCGCTTAATGCATTCAGAAGACTCGATTTTCCAGCGTTAGGGCGACCTGCGATGACAACCCGCATTCCGTCGCGAATAAGTACACCTTGTTTCGCCTCTTTAAAAACCTGCGCAACTTTTTGTTCGATATGCGCTAAATCGCTCGCGACTTTTCCATCGCTCAAAAAATCAATTTCTTCTTCGGGGAAATCGATAGAAGCTTCGACGTAAATTCGCAAATGAATTAATGATTCCACCAATTCATGAATGCGAGTTGAAAAGGCACCTTGCAAAGAATGGAGCGCATTTTTTGCAGCTTGTTCATTGGTTGCATCAATTAAATCTGCAATAGCTTCTGCTTGCGCAAGATCAAGCTTATCGTTTAAAAATGCACGTTCGGAAAATTCACCGGGGCGAGCCAAGCGCACCCCGAGTTGAGTAATTTCGCGCAACAATAAGTCGAGGATAACGGGACCACCGTGACCCTGAAATTCCAGAACATCTTCACCGGTAAAAGAATTTGGACCGGGGAAAAAAAGCGCTATGCCTTGATCAAGAATTTTGCCGGCATTGTTAAAGAAGGGACAATAGTGAGCAAAACGCGGTTGAAGTTTTTGTTTGAGAAGTTGCTCGGCAACCAAGGCCGCCTTAGGGCCAGAAACGCGGACTATTCCGACACCACCGCGGCCTGTTGCAGTGGCAATAGCAGCTATGGTGTCGGATTTGAACATTATGCTTTGCTATCAGCGCTTTCTATTTGCTTAGTAATAACGTATTGCTGCGCGATCGTTAAAATATTATTCGTTACCCAATAAAGTACGAGGCCAGCGGGGAACCAAAGGAACATAAATGTAAATATTAAAGGCAACATTTGCATCACACGTGCTTGCATAGGATCTGTTGGCTGTGGATTAAGTTTTTGCATAAACCACATGGTCACACCGTAAATAAGCGGTAACACGTAATAAGGATCCATTACCGATAAATCTTTTATCCAACCATAAAAAGGTGCGTGACGTAATTCTACCGATTCCATTAATACCCAATATAGCGCCAGAAACACCGGCATTTGAATAAGCATAGGTAAACAACCACCGAGTGGATTTACCTTTTCATCTTTATAGAGCTTCATCATTTCTTGCGACATTTTTTGACGATCATCGCCATAACGCTCTTTCATTTCTGCCATCTTCGGCGCTAATTTTTTCATCTTCGCCATTGACCTGTAGCTGGTCGCAGAGAGATGAAAAAATACGGCTTTTACAATTATTGTCAAACCGATAATTGCTAAACCCCAGTTGTGAAACAGATAAGGTTGGATATGTTTAAGAACCCAAAAAAGTGGAACGCCGATCATCCACAAAATGCCGTAGTCAACGGTCAGATCTAAATGCGGAGCAATATTTTCAAGCGCTTCTGTATCTTTAGGGCCAGCATAGAAGTTTGCTTTGACAGTACCTTGGCTATGAGGTGCGACTTCAAAACCTTGTCCGGTAAAACCAAACAAGTAAGTGTCCTCATTATTTAATTTACTCAATATAAAATGATTTTGACTATTTGAATCTGGAATCCAGGCACTAATAAAATAATGTTGTACCAGGGATACCCATCCGCCTTGTTCAGTAGTTTCAAAAGGCGCTTTCTTCAAATCATCAAAGGTAACTTTTTTATAATTTTCTTCTTTGGTGGTAAGTGCACCACCCAGATAATTACTCATCATCATGGCATTTGTTTTAGCGAAGTTTTTACTGTCGCGAACAATTCGACCAAATAATTGACCGCTCCATTTATTTTCGCTTTGGTTGTCGACGATGTATTCGACACCTACCAAATATTCACCGCGAGTGAAAGTAAACCGTTTGGTAATTTTTACTTGTTCTTGTTGAAGTACTAAATCTACCGTCAGTTTGTCTTGGCCGTTTTCGAGATTAAATTCGGTTTTATCAACACTGAATGTTGGGCGACCTTTTGCAGTGTCAGTACCGTTTGCACCTATTAATCCGCTTTGCACGCTATATTTATGATCGGGTGTGTTATCGATCAATATGAAAGGTGTATCAGCTTTTTTAATATCAATTAAATGACGTGGCAATGCGACTTTCACAATGTCGCCACCGTAAGGATTTATGTCTACCAACAAACTGTCGGTAGTTACTTTGATAATTGATTTAGAAGGTTCAGCAATAGTTTCGGAAGTTGTCGGAGAATTTGAAGTCGCCGCCGGTGGTGGGATATCACCAGAACTAATTGAAGTTTGTGAACTTGATGATGTAGCTGCTAAAGGTTTATCTACTATTTGCGCTTCTTGATACGTATTCCAACGTACAGCCAACATAAAAAGTACGGCCAAAATTGCCGCGATCAAAATATTTTTTTGCCAATCCATCTTATCGACTGCCATCTTGAGGTTGTTGAAACTGGGTTGATGTTGTTGCAGGTTTAGTCACGGGATCAAAGCCGCCCTCATGCCACGGGTGACATTTAAGTATTCGACGTAACGTGAGGTAACTGCCTTTAGCTACTCCGTAGGTGCTAATTGCTTCCTCAGCATAATGAGAACACGTTGGGTAAAATCTGCATTGATTACCAATCCAGGGGCTCAGCACATAGCGGTAACCATGAATACATTTTATGGCGACCTGACTTGCGTTGATCGAACTCATGATTCAGAACCCTGGGAGGATTGTGCTGATACCTGCTGTTCAGACTTAGCTTTTTGAAGCTTACGGATCAAACCTTGCCACTGTTTATTAAGCTGTTCAATTAATACAATATTAGTGACATCGTTCATCCCTTTACGGGCGAGCACGATAACATCTATACCTGCCAATTGTTGCTGTTTTGCGCGAAAAGTTTCGCGGATCAAACGTTTCATTCGATTTCTATCGACGGCCAACCGAATATTTTTTTTGGCAATAACCAAACCTAATCGCGGACGATTGAATTCATTTTGGCGAGCTAGAAAAAGAAAGTGTTGATGCGAGGTACGAAGCGGGGCGTCATCAAAGACGGTTTGAAAATCGCTAGAGTTAAGAAGGCGCATCGACTTGCTATAAGAATGACCTTGTTTTTGGTCACCTTGCCATTCGACGGTAATGGCCTGCTTCACTCTAACGATCCATCAAATATGGGAATTAAACAGTTAACTCTTTACGACCTTTAGCGCGGCGACGAGCCAAAACCAAACGACCGTTTTTGGTAGCCATGCGAGCACGGAAACCGTGGTTACGAGCACGTTTAAGAGTACTTGGTTGGAATGTTCTTTTCATGAAACTAAACCTGTTCTAGGGACACTATATAATCACACGGTGTGTGAAGGACGCGGGATTTTAATGAACTTGTGTTTATAAAGCAAACAGTTTTAGATTTATTATTAAATGATTGACTTGTTTGTTAATAAACACTGGTTTTAACCAGATTATCAATAGTATATCCACAGACTTATCAACAATTAAATAAACAACCAATGATTTAGTTTAATTTTTAAACAACCTGTAACTTGTTGAATTTTTAGCGTTTTGGAAATTTAGTATAGGTGTCCTCAGATTTTTTTTGCGTAACTGTGGATAACTTTTATCTATCGGAGTACACTCAATTTTCCCAATATTTCATTCCCTCAAAAACACTACAAAGTCAGTTTTTTGTACTTGTTTTGGCTAAGAATTAGCCTTTGTACATAGATATAGGCTTTTGTTTCTATATATAGATAAGATCGACGGAGTTTCACTTTTGTCACAATCGGTTTGGAAATTATGCGCTTCCAGTTTGCAGGACGAATTGCCGTCCCAGCAATTTAATACCTGGATTAAACCTTTGCAAATTGATGATGTCGCTAACCCCAACGAATTGCGTTTGCTTGCGCCAAACAGATTTATCAGTAATTGGGTTGAAGAGAAATTTTTAGGCCGTATTAAAGAGCTTGTTGCTCATTTTCAGGAAGGTGTAAATCTGTCGGTTGTAGTAGCGGTAGGTGCTAAACCACAGTCAGCTTTTGAAATTTCACGCCCTTCTATAAAAGAAGCAACCTCGTCTGAGAAGCCAAAAGCGATCGTTGAGGTAGGCCAGGCTGCGTCTGAAAAGCTACGCAAAACTGCTGATGAGCCACAGCGCTCGTCAAGTCAGGAAGCGGATGTAGAAGGCGGACTTAAACACAGTAATTATTTGAACGCAGCATCTACGTTTGCGACATTTGTTGAAGGTAAGTCCAACCAGTTAGGATTAGCTGCTGCTCGCCAGGTTGCGGAAAATCCTGGCGGTGCTTACAACCCTCTATTTATATACGGTGGTGTTGGTTTAGGTAAGACTCACTTGATGCAAGCTGTTGGTAATGCGCTGGTGGCTAAGAATCCTAATGCAAAAGTTGTTTATCTGCATTCCGAACGATTTGTCGCCGATATGGTAAAGGCGCTCCAGTTAAACGCGATTAATGACTTCAAACGTTACTACCGTTCCATGGATGCGCTTTTAATTGACGACATCCAATTTTTTGCTGGCAAAGAGCGTTCTCAGGAAGAGTTTTTCCACACCTTTAACTCGTTATTGGAAGGTGGGCGCCAAATTATTCTCACTTGCGATCGGTTTCCTAAAGAAATTAATGGCTTGGAAGAACGCTTAAAATCTCGCTTCGGTTGGGGTTTAACTGTCGCCGTTGAACCACCAGAGTTGGAAACCCGTGTTGCAATTTTAATGAAGAAAGCGGAGCAGGTGAATATAGACTTGCCTCACGATGCTGCTTTCTTTATTGCGCAGCGAATTCGCGCTAATGTGCGTGACCTTGAAGGAGCGCTTAAACGTGTTATTGCCAGTGCGAATTTTACTGGCCGTGCGATTGATGTTGAATTGGTACGCGAAGCTTTAAAAGACTTATTGGCGTTGCAAGATAAGCAAGTTGGTATCGACAATATCCAGAAAGTTGTTTGCGAATATTACAAAATAAAAATGAATGACATGGTGTCCAAGCGGCGCAGTCGTTCGGTGGCTCGGCCACGTCAAGTTGCTATGGCACTCGCGAAAGAATTAACTAATCACAGTTTGCCAGAAATCGGTGAAGCCTTTGGCGGGCGTGACCACACTACGGTGTTGCATGCATGTCGAAAAATTAAAGAATTGCAGGAAGAAACTGCGGACATTCGCGAAGATATGAAAAACTTGCTGCGTTCACTAACAACTTGATTTACTGTTCCCATCTTTATGCGATTAACTAAACCTTTAAAATCCCGGACGATAACCAAAGAGACCATCACATGAAATTTGTCGTATCCCGCGAGTCGCTGTTAAAACCCTTACAATTGGTTGCAGGTGTGGTGGAGCGTCGGCAAACATTACCCGTTTTGTCGAATGTGTTAATCGTGTTAAATGGGGATCAATTATCTCTAACGGGAACAGACCTTGAGGTAGAAATCATAGGTCGTGTTCATTTAGACCAGGCTGGTGAATCTGGCGAGATAACAGTTCCCGCTCGTAAGTTGGTAGATATCTGCAGATCGCTTCCAGATTCTGCGAAGATCGAGTTTTTTCAAGAAGATAGCCGCGTTATTGTTAAATCTGGTCGCAGCCGATTCACGCTATCTACCTTGCCGGCATCAGATTTTCCAAATGTCGAAGATTCGCCCGGAAACCTTCGCTTTAGTTGTGCACAGCAGGAAGTAAAACGGTTAATTGAACGCACCGCTTTTGCAATGGCGCAACAAGATGTTCGTTATTATCTAAACGGAATGCTTTGGGAAGTTCGTCAGGATCAGCTGCGCGTTGTAGCTACTGATGGTCATCGCATGGCGATGTGCACTCGCGCTATAGCGGTCGAAACGCCAGATGTAGTTCAGGCCATCTTACCCCGCAAAGGTGTGTTGGAATTATCGCGTCTTTTGGAGGATTCTACGGCGCAAGTAGAAGTCACGTTGAGTGGCAATCATATTCGCGTTACATCGATGGATTACACTTTCACGTCAAAATTAGTAGACGGGAAATTCCCGGAATACGAACGCGTACTTCCGCGTGGCGGAAATAAAATAATCATTGGCTCGCGTATAGAGTTGAAACAGGCGTTTGGTCGCACTGCGATTTTATCGAACGAAAAATATCGTGGTGTGCGTTTGCTTTTATCGGACGGCTTATTAACTATCGTTGCCAATAATCCCGAACAAGAAGAAGCGGAAGAGCAAGTCGTTGTCGATTATGCGGGCGACAGTTTGGAAGTAGGTTTCAATGTCAGCTACTTGCAAGACGTAACGAACGTAATTCAACATGAAAACATTAAGATCACTTTATCAGATGCTAATTCCAGTGCGCTTTTAGAAGAGCCCGACAATAGCGACTCTTTATATGTTGTTATGCCAATGCGCTTGTAAGTAGACTCTTGACTTCATCTCCCTCCTCGTTGGTCTTATGACCTTAAAACGCCTGGCTATCCAAAACCTTCGAAATCTTAACTCGGTGGACATTCAACCATCCCGCCGAGTTAATTTATTTTACGGTGAAAATGGCTCCGGTAAAACCAGTGTTCTTGAGGCAATTAGCGTATTGGCGTTGGGACGATCCTTTCGAAGTCATAAACACAAACCGTTGATAACACATGGCCAACATTCGTTTACGGTTTTTGGCAAAATTTTAGCGGATGATGCAGCTGAAATTCCTATTGGAATTAATCGACAATTAGATGGATCGCTAACGCTTAAAGTTAGCGGGAATGTTGTTGGCTCGGCTGCTGCACTGGCTTTTTATTTGCCTGTTCAGGTTATCAACTCTGACAGTTTTCTTTTATTGGAAGGCTCGCCTAAGATCAGACGGCAGTTTTTGGATTGGTTAGTGTTCCACGTGGAACACCAATTTTTTCAAACTTGGAAAGATTGTCAGCGATGCCTTAAACACCGCAACACCTTGTTACGGCATGATAGAATGACACTCTTTGAATTGTCGACGTGGGATAGAGAACTTAGTCATCTGACTGAAGAAATTCATGTATTCCGAACCAAGTGTTTCGATCTTTTTAAAGTCGTTTTTTACGATTTATTAAAAGAATTCATCAATATCGACGGTATCGCTATTAGCTACTATCGAGGTTGGGATAAAGAAAAAATATATTCAGATGTTCTCATTGCCAATTTTGATCGTGATCGTCAAAGCGGATACACGCAATCAGGTAGCCACAGGGCTGACTTGCGTATCACAATAAAGGGTCAAAATGCCGCTGAGATACTGAGCCGCGGCCAACAAAAGCTTCTGGTATGTGCGTTAAAAATAGCTCAAGGTTATGTTTTCTCGCAAATGACGGGTCGCAAAACTTTATTTTTGATTGATGATTTGCCAGCGGAGCTAGATGAAAACCATCGTAAGCTCTTATCCCATTGGCTAAACTCGATGGAAACTCAGGTATTTATCACAGGGGTTGAGCTCGAAATGCTTCGCTCCACATGGGAGCAAATACCTAATAACGATTTAAAAATGTTCCACGTGGAACACGGTTCAGTGAAAGAAATAAATTTTAGTTAAGTCTACGCGGTCGTCCGACTGAAGCACTAAATACAAAAGTGGAGATAGTTATGTCAGAAGAAAATACTTACGACTCGTCCAGTATCAAGGTTTTGAAAGGTTTGGATGCCGTTCGTAAGCGTCCAGGAATGTATATTGGTGACACAGATGATGGCTCAGGCTTACACCATATGGTGTTTGAAGTAGTTGATAACTCCATTGACGAGGCACTTGCCGGGCATTGCACAGAAATTAGAGTCGTAATACATCCTGATGAAACTATTACCGTAGCTGACAACGGTCGTGGTATCCCGACAGATATGCACGAAGAAGGCGTATCAGCGGCCGAGGTTATTATGACTATTCTCCATGCTGGTGGTAAGTTTGATGACAATACCTACAAGATTTCCGGTGGGTTACACGGAGTAGGCGTGTCCGTAGTAAACGCGCTCTCAGAATATCTTAAGTTAACCATCCGCCGTGCCGGAAAAATCCATGAACAAATTTATCGACACGGCGTTCCTGACGAACCCCTCAAGATTGTTGGTGATTCCGCAACCACGGGTACTGAAACGCACTTTAAACCCTCCGCTGAAACCTTCACCAATATTGAATTTCACTTCGAATTATTAGCAAAACGCTTGCGTGAACTTTCTTTCCTTAACTCCGGCGTGCGTATTGTTCTAAAAGATGAACGCTCTGGTAAAGAGGAAACCTATCAATATGAAGGGGGCTTACGCGCGTTCGTTGATCATTTGAATAAAAACAAAACGTCAATTAATAAGATGGTGCACTTTGTTTCTCTTGCTCGTCCCGATGGCATAGGCGTAGAGGTGGCGCTTCAGTGGAACGACTCCTATCAGGAAAACCTGCTTTGCTATACCAATAACATTCCTCAGCGTGATGGTGGCACTCACTTAGCGGGTTTCCGAGCAGCTTTAACTCGCGGCTTGAACAACTATATCGATAAGGAAGGCTTAGGTAAGGCAGCGAAAGTAGCTACAACGGGTGATGATGCTCGTGAGGGCCTTACCGCAATTATCTCGGTAAAAGTACCAGACCCAAAATTCTCCAGTCAAACCAAAGACAAGCTTGTTTCTTCGGAAGTAAAAACGGCTGTAGAGCAGGAAATGGGCGAGCACTTCGGTAATTATCTATTGGAAAATCCGTCTGAAGCGAAAGCAATTGTCGGCAAGATGATTGATGCCGCTCGTGCCCGTGAAGCTGCACGTAAGGCGCGCGAAATGACTCGTCGTAAGGGCGCGCTCGATATAGCGGGTTTACCTGGGAAGCTAGCTGATTGTCAGGAAAAAGATCCTGCATTATCAGAAGTTTATCTTGTAGAGGGTGATTCAGCAGGTGGATCTGCCAAGCAAGGTCGGGCACGGAAAACCCAAGCCATACTTCCGCTTAAGGGTAAAATTCTAAACGTGGAAAAAGCACGGTTCGACAAAATGTTGTCGAGCGCTGAAGTCGGTACTTTAATCACCGCGCTAGGTTGTGGCATTGGTAAAGAAGACTACAATCCCGATAAGTTGCGTTATCACAGCATCATTATCATGACCGACGCGGACGTGGACGGGTCACACATTCGTACTCTACTGTTAACCTTTTTCTTCCGCCAAATGCGCGAGTTGGTGGAGCGTGGCCATATTTATATTGCTCAACCTCCGCTTTACAAAATCAGTAAAGGTAAGCAAGAGCAGTATCTCAAAGACGAAGCTGCGATGACGGAATTCCTCACACAAGCTGCGTTAGAGGGAGCAAGTCTGCATGTGAATCCGATCGCGCCTGCAATTGCGGGTGAAGCGTTGGAAAAGTTGGTCCAACAATATCGTAAGGTTATGGCTACGATTGAACGTTTGTCTCGTCTGTATCCGGCAATTGTTTTGGAAAAACTCATTTACATGCCGCCCTTGCGCGCAGAACACCTCGCAGATCAAGGACATATCCAACAATGGTGTGATCAAATGTTAGCGCGATTCGCGCTGGATGCGCGTGCCGGAAGCCAGAAATACAATATAGTTGTACGTGAAGATACTGAACGTCACTTATTCCTTCCTGTGGTAGAAATCATCGCCCATGGCATTTCGAACTACTTTCCATTCAACCAAGATTTCTTCGGCTCAGGCGAATACGCATCGATTGTTTCCCTAGGTCAAAGTCTGGAAAACTTGATTGAAGAGGGCGCATATATTCAACGCGGAGAACGTAAGCAACCACTAACTAACTTTGCCGACGGTCTTGAATGGTTAATGAAAGAGTCACGCAAAGGCTACAACATCCAACGTTATAAAGGCTTGGGTGAGATGAACCCTGAACAGCTTTGGGACACCACCATGAACCCGGAGACCCGTCGCATGTTACGCGTGACAATTCAGGACGCTATTGAAGCTGATCAAATTTTCACCACATTAATGGGGGATAATGTTGAGCCACGCAGAGAATTTATAGAAACCAATGCGTTGGCAGTTGCGAATTTGGATGTGTAAATACTTCTGGCTTTGACAAACTTTAAGCCTACTTTAGGTTAAACCTAAACTAAAAAAGCCCGACCTTTGTCGGGCTTTTTTATACAACCGTATTGTCACGCTTTATTATTTTTATTGTTCAGCAGCTTCATTGTTTTTAATTAAAGATTGTTTCTCAAATCTCCTCACTGCATTTTGCTTCCGAAAAATAACTTCCCGACATTAAATGTTCTCTAATTAACGCTCGCGCTCTGTGTAATCTGCTTTTTAGCGCGGGAATGGAAATGTGAAACTTTTCGGCAGCTTCGACCGCTTGTAATTCGTCGATATCGCTCAAAATAATTTCGTTACGGAACACTGCTCTCGAGCTGCACAGGGAATCAAATGTGCGAAGCCAAGCGAAATTTTATAAGCATTTTTTACCGCCATTTATAGAGATATAAGTGGCGTTAAAATTATTACCATTTGGCATTAATTTAGAAAAGTAAATGGCCCTTCGTTCAGCTTAGCGTCAGCTATACTCATTTAGTGTTTGCCCGGTGCAACACAGACTTAATCAACAAAGTAGGTTCTAAAATGAGTGAGAAAAAAGTAGTTAATGTATTGCTCAGTCAGTTAGAGGAAGCATTAGAAGAACGTCAAAATGATAGACGCAAACAAGCCGAAGCAATCAAACCCGAAAATATTGAAGCAGATCGTCGTAAGAACGATAGGCGCAACAAGCGAAAAGATTAAACGCAAAGGGACGTAAAGTCCCTTTTTTCCCGCTCATCAAATACTGGCACCTCACACAACCGAAAGCGTTGCTTCAAGTTGTAACTGTGAAAACCCTTATCTACTATCTAAAGACGACGAAAATTAACGTCGTGTGTCATTTATTTGCTCGTGAAAATAATTAGTTTAAAGCGAGCATTGATATGACGGTTTGTCGAAAAACTCACGTTGTGCCTTTCATTCCCTAGTCTTCATATTTCGCATGTAGTTGGCTTTGACTGTATCTATGCAGGATAGCGTCGGCTATGGCTTCGAAATCGGATGACTGTCCAACAATCAATGTTAGTAAGGAGAGCGTATGTCATTTTTATATTTGCAAAAAGTGGGGCTTTGCCTCATCACCTTGATACTTTCTTCACCGGCGTTAAGTTTGTCTCCGCCTTCCAGTAGTTCAGGCAGTTGTGGTTCTTCAACTTCTAAACCTGTTTCATCGTCGAGCATAACGAGCTCTTCGGCGGCCCTAAGTTGCCATGTTAGTGTCGCAAGTCGTTGGGCAAGCGGTTATCAAGTAGAGGTTAAAGTTTCAAATCCCGGTACGACCGCTGTTACCAATTGGTCCGTAATTCTGGATGTTCCCCCAGGCGATAGTTTTCTTTCCGCTTGGAATGCGGCGACTTTGTCGCAGGCCGCTAGCTCCTATACATTTGGTAACTTGGTTTGGAACAAGCAAATTCCGCCGAAGGGATCGGTAAGTTTCGGTGCGAATTTGAACGGTAAAGGCACGCCGACCTGTCGTGTGGTTGGTCAAACGTCAAACAATGCCCCCCTTGCAGATTTCACGGCTAAGGTTGTCGATGACACTGTACATTTTGAATCTATTGCGACCGATCCGGATGGCGACAAGCTCACTACCACATTTGATTTTGGCGACGGTAAATCGCTGAAATATAAAGATGTGTGGCACACCTATAAAACTCCCGGCAGTTATACCGTCACTCAAACCGTAAGCGATGGAAAACTGACGACTAAAGCAGTTCACACTATTGTGGTCGGTGCCTCCGGTGTAAATCACGCCCCTAACGCCATGTTTTCCTACTACACCTCTGGCTTGAGAGTAACTGTTAATGCCAAAGCCTCTACAGATATAGATGGTGAGTCATTAACCTATACCTGGGATTTCGGAAGCGGTGCGACCATTCCTTATACCGACCCCCTCACTTCCGGGTATGTTGAGAATGGTGGTGGCTATGTAACTCTCACTGTCTTCGACGGAAAGCTTGGAAATACCCGACAAGTCTGGGCTTCGGGCAATCCCTGTTTAACGACCGATCCAGCACCAAGCCCTATCATTAATTCAGTTACCGACAACCTCAAACTTTCACTTGATGCAAGCGAGTCCAGCAATGCGGATAGTTTCACGTGGGATTTTGGTGATGGTGCGACTGGCACAGGCATGTTTGCTACTCACGTTTATACGAGTGCTGGTACTTACACGGTTATGCTCAAAGCCACTGGGCAAATGATGAGTGCTACCAAATCAATAACGGTAGTGGTTGGTGGCGGAATAACTAATCTTCCGCCGGTCGCTTCGTTGAAGTGCCATGGGTATACCCAACATGCGGATGATTTCGTTAATTATGTTTCTACCATTACGTTCTTCGCAATCTGCGACGCAACGACAAGCTCGGATCCAGAGGGCGCTCCACTGAGCTATGGAATTGAATGGGGCGACGGTTCTCCACGGCAGACCTCAACCACGGGTAATTTCAGCCACTCCTACAAAACCCGCGGAATCACAGTACCTATTACGCTTTCTGTTAGCGATGGTGTAAATGGCTCCTTTAAAACCATAGATTTTAAAACCATTGAACCGACTATTCCTTCACCTGTGGCCGTTCTTAAATGCACCGAGGGCGTAATAGTCGCGGACGACTTTGAGCATGGGGTTGCCTCTTATTTCTACACCACGAGCTGCGATGCTTCCGGAAGTAGCGATCCAGAAGGCAGACCACTGAGCTATCAACTAAGTTGGGGGGACAACGTGGTGGAAACTTCCACAACCGGCAAGTTTTACCACAACTACGCGGTAGCGGGCGATTACAATCTAACCTTGTTGGTTAGCAATGGCGCGACCTCAACCTACGAAACCAAGCTGTGGCCTGCACACGCCTATTCTTCGGTGAATAAACCACCCGTGGCATGTTTTGATTTAACCGAAACATCAAACGGAATTGCACTGTCGGCGGCATGTTCGAGTGACCCAAACGGCGACTCGCTCACCTACGTGTGGGAGTTCGGTGATGCGTATCGTGGGGCGGGAGTGAGCGTGGAGCACACCTATTTCCTGAAGGGACCTTACGCGATTAGTCTTACCGTATCCGATGGAAAAACCTATTCAACTACGACCAAAAGCTATGAATTCTTAGGTCCGAAAAAAACAACACGTTGTGAATACAAAATTGTCAGTTCATGGAATGGCGGTTTCCAAGGCGATCTCACGGTGTACAACGATGGCACTACTGAAACGAACGGCTGGGAGACGTTATTAACCTTTCCCGAAAATGAAACCATCAGCAGTTTGTTTAATGGTGTGGTGAGCGGAACCAATCCTTACACGGTAACAAATGCCGCGTGGAATGGAAAAATTCCTCCAGGAGGTAAAGCGGTCACCGGCATGCTGGTTTGGAAATCCAACGTAAGTTTACCGAATGTTCTCCCAACGCTTTCTGGCCCAAGCTGCCAGTAATTTGTTTGAAGTCGTGAAATGAATTACGCAAGGAAGATAAAAAATGACGTGTTTTGCACGTCATTTTTTATCACGCTGACATCATTATGATTAACATGCGCCAACAAGATTGGATTTTAAAACACTGGCAAAGCCGTTCCATCAATCGGCGATTTCAATACGAAAGATGAATGCACACCGCTCACACCTTCTATACGAGTAAGTTGCTGTAGCAAAAATTGCTGGTAGCCATCCATATCTTTCACGATTACCTTCAGTAAATAATCGGCGGACTGTCCAGTGATTAAATGGCATTCCAGAACTTCGGGATAAGACCGTACGGTTTTTTCGAAGGAATCGAAACGTTCCGGCGTATGTTTGTCCATGCTGATTTGGATAAACGCCATCAGCGTTAACCCTAATTTGCGAGCATTTAAAAGTGCGACGTAACCGTCGATGAGCCCGGCTTCTTCCAATTGTCGAACCCGGCGTAGACAGGGCGAAGGGGAAAGACTGATAGCATCGGCCAATTCCTGGTTGGTGATTCTGCCGTTCTTTTGCAACTGCTCAAGAATCAAACGATCATATTTGTCCAACTCCATAGCGTCGAAAACCTCATTGTGCGTTAAAATATGCGTAATAAGCTATTAGTTAGCAATAATATTGCGCGCAGATCGGTAAGGCAACAATCTTAGCAATCATCTGCCGCGGACCTCTACGTATACTGGTTTTAACCTGACGAATATCTCTTTGGAATCTAAGTAGATCCCGAGGATTGAGGTTTGAGCCACAAGCTTATTGCCTGGGCGAGGTGGAATTTAAGCGCAGCAGCTTAAATGCACACATCGTTGATCCGAACTACCCGTTTGGATTTTTCAGCAATCTCACGTCGGTGTTACTTAACATGAACTAGAAGTTGTCATTCTCGCGTAGTGAAATCCAGAACATCAGATTGGATTTTTACGATGGTGCAATTCCCAGATAACCAAGATTCAATTTTAAAGGTGTAGTTATGATTGCCAATCCATCCACCAAGTATCAACGCTTTGTCGGCGTTAGTTTGCCCGACCGCCAATGGCCCAATAATTTTATTGTGAAGCCACCCATTTGGATGAGCACAGATTTACGTGATGGCAATCAGGCACTCATCGACCCCATGTCGGTTGCAACCAAGTTGCGCATGTTTAAAGAATTGGTGGCGATTGGTTTTAAAGAAATTGAAATTGGTTTTCCGTCTGCGAGCGAAATTGATTTTAGTTTTACGCGCTTGTTGATCGAAGAGAATCATATTCCCGATGACGTGACCATCGAAGTGTTGGTGCAAGCGCGTTTCGATTTAATTGAAAAAACCGTACAAAGTTTGCGTGGTGCCAAACGTGCGATTTTGCATATGTATAATCCATTGGCGCCCGCGTTCAGAAAAATTGTGTATAACACCGATAAAGATGGCGTAAAAAATATTGCTGTGCAAGGGACCAAATGGTGCAAACAATTAACTGAAACTGCACCGGAGGTGGATTGGACTTACCAATATTCGCCAGAAGTTTTTTCCAGCACCGAAATCGATTTTGTCAAAGAAGTGAGCGACGCGGTGGCGGAAATTTGGCAACCAACGCCACAGAAAAAAATGATTTTGAATCTGCCTGCAACCGTAGAAATGAATACACCAAATACTTATGCAGATCAAATTGAGTGGATGCATCGCAATATTAATAATCGCGATTCAATTATTATTAGCGTGCATCCGCATAATGATCGCGGTACAGCGGTAGCTGCTGCGGAGTTGGCGGTAATGGCAGGTGCGGATCGCGTAGAAGGTTGTTTGTTTGGCAACGGCGAACGCACCGGCAATGTGGATTTGGTAACACTTGCATTGAATTTATATTCGCAAGGCGTTCATCCTGGTTTGGATTTTTCCGATATCGATAAAGTAAGAAAATTACACGAAGAATGTACACAATTGCCGGTACATCCACGTCACCCATATGCAGGTGAGTTGGTATACACGGCGTTTTCCGGTTCGCATCAAGACGCGATTAAAAAAGGTTTTGCGGTACAGCAAAAAAATACCCTGTGGGAAGTACCTTATTTGCCAATTGACCCTGCTGACTTAAACCGTAGTTACGATGCCGTAGTGCGTGTAAATGCGCAGTCAGGAAAAGGCGGAGTAAGCTTTTTATTGCAGCAACAAGCTGGTTTGCATTTGCCACGTAAATTGCAAATTGAATTCAGCGGCGTAGTACAAAAAGTTAGCGACACTACCGGTAAAGAAGTTAAGAGTGCAGATATTGTAAAAATATTTGAGCAAGAATATTTCGAAGTGAATTCACCTTTCACTTATCAAAGCTCAAAATTAAAAAACTATGATGATAGTCAACATCAAGTCGACATTATTATTTACGCACAACACGAAAATAAAACCGTCGAAATCAGCGGTACCGGCAACGGCCCGATTGATGCAGCTGCACACGCACTCAGCCAATACGCTGATGTGCAAATAAGCGTAGTGGACTACTCCGAACATTCCGTTGGTGAAGGCTCAGATGTTGCAGCAGTGTGTTATGTAGAAATGAAAGTAGGCACTAGCAAATCCGTCTTTGGTGTTGGGAAAGATAGCAACATTATTGCTGCCGCAATTAAAGCGCTAATAAATGGGGTAAATCGCCAATCTAAAACAGGCGACTAATTTTTCGAACAGCTATGATCTATTTAAAACACCAAGGAAATTTACCTTGGTGTTTTTTATTGCGGTAGGGGTTTTCGCCACCGTACTTGATGCAATTTTTATAGAAAAAATAAAGAAAAAGGATGAAAAATGCTTTACCTATTTTGGATATTCATATTTATTTTAATAGTATCAATGATCCCGATAATTATATTATTCAAAGCATTGTTCGTGGGTAATCTACAAGAAGTAGTGCTGTTCTCTCCACTTCAAGGTTTACTAACTTACAAAGGTAAACCGGCGACGAATGCAAAAATAACACGTAAAGTCGTTTGGAAAGATAAAACGGGTGAGACAGAAATTTTCTACGCAAATGATAAAGGCGAATTTCACCTGCCCGGCAAGGTTGTAATTACAAGAATACCTGCCATGGCTCAGTTAGTGGCCTTCCAAAGTATCGACGTAGCTTTTTTTGATCACGAGTTTACTATTTGGCATTACGGAAAAATGGATAAAGGACTCTACGACGAGTTGGGCGGGAGAGCTATCAACTTAACAAGCGAATTAACCGACAACTTAGCACGCGTAGAGTTACCCAATGGTGTCTTGACAACATCCTTTAAATGGGGAGCTATCGAAAAATCCGAACTGAAAAGCGCCTGATGTATTATGAAATTTTCGGCTTTAGTGAAGCTCATTTAACTTGACTAAAAGCACCGCTTATTTATCAATTCGTTGAGGTCAAGTTTCGATACATTTTTTGAAGACGCTGTGAAATAATCGAAGGAATAAAAAGCGAAAATTAGATCTCATATACGCCCTATTAAATGCCTTGTAGTTAAAAAGCTGGCGGCATCCAGCAAGCCTGAAATATATAATCTAAAGGAAGAAATTATGGATACGAGTATTGATATTTATACTGAGTTATTGATTAAACATGGGGCGGTGCAAACGCAGCCAAAACAGGCAGCTGAATTAAATAGTGGTTTGATGACCAAATTCACCAGTCTTGTTGATTCAGGTCCATCAAGTGCGGGTTATCAGGTGAAGCTTACTGGCTACGCTGAATTTATACGGGAGCGGGAGCTTCAGGCCAACGAATATCAACAATTGGACAACTTGTTACGAGGGCTACGCTCTGGACCTCGCAATGCGGATGCAAAAGCATTAAAAGGAAGTAACAGTACTTTTAAAATGGAAAATAAAAGTTATCGAGTCGATTATCGTGTCGGAAACGGAGAGGTAATTGTCTACAACATTGAGCCGCGAGATAAATTACAGCTGGCACGCGATAAAGCAGAACAGATGGGTATCTATCTGGTCAGGCGTACTGATCAAGGTATATGGCAAGTTGCGAGCAAGGTCGACAGGGTAACCACAGCTTATGCAGCGGTTAATGGACAATCCAATAATTTGACCAAAGCTACCTGGCTTATGGGTCAGCATCTCGAATTTCAATATAAATCTCTTAACGAATACACATTATTCCACAACCCCAGTGTTGGTGGTTTTGGTGATACTTGGGAGTCCTTTCGTGACAAGATAGGCGTCACTACGCCTGTAACCAAAAAATTCGCGAAGTTACTGGCGGATACTCAGGCTGACAGCAACCACACAAAATGGGTTGCCCATAGTCAGGGGGGTGCTATTTTCGCAGAAGGCGTGCGCTATTTACTAAATGATTCCAGTAGTTGGTCGCTTCATAAACTTCAATTGAACGGCGTTCGTAACTCAGAAAAAGGCAAGTTGTTAGACAAGCACAGCATCGCCTTTCACGGTAACGCGAATAATAACGTTCGTTCCAAATTATTAATGAATCGTGCAGGTATTACTGTAGTTCCAGGTCAAGCCACCGAATATGATTTTGTACGCAACATTATTGGAATGAACACATTAAACCCTCGAAAAATAATTGGTTCATTGGTGTATGCTCGCCATGTATTTAGCGGCTCCATAAGCCAAAGTCCCCACACTTTAGCTCAGACACCAGAGCAATGGCGTGACAATATGGATAATGGCCCTGGTAGAGGAAGAAGCGTAGTTCAAAAAGCATTTAATAAAATTGATGGTAGTAAAACTGAAAAAGTTAAAGCGCTTCCTAACTACCTACCCTAAGATCGCAATCATGAAAAACTTCATTACATTTAAAAGCTTATTAAAATCTATTCATTACAGTTGGGTAATCTTTATGTTATCTGCAATTGCTTCTTTATTTTCGGGTTCTGCACAAGCAGCTAAAAAAGATCATGTTTTTCCACGTCAAATAAATTTATCTGGAAATATTTTTCATTTCTCGTTGCCGGAAGATTTCAGTAAAGATATGCCTGCTGCCGATATGGTAGAAAGTTTGAACATTACGGGTCTAAAGAAATTTGATGATCCGAAATATGGAAATCTAATTCGCCGGTGGTGGGATATAAAAGAACCAGGTTGGTTTGGAAAAAAACTTGGTACCGTAATGATGGATATTTCTGTCCAACGCGTGGCTGAGAATAAAGCAAAGCTATTTCACAGCAATCCATACGATGTTACAGATCGTATGGATTTTATATTAATGTTGGATGACGTGTACCACCAACGATATGATGCGTTGAATAAAACCATGCAACCTGATGCGGGCAACCAAACGGCCTACAATTCCGGTTTTGTGACTGTCAGTGGTAGAAAAATTTTCAGTCTTCATCAAGATGCGGTGTTCAATTCTCAAAAATGGGTTAAACATTTTATTGCCGGACCGGATGGAGCCACAATAGTTGTATTTGCGACTCCATTGGACATGAACACTTATCTTTATGTGAACTTTACTTACAGCGCAAATAATAATGTGTTACCGCGAGAATTAAGTGCTGTTGCAGATGAAAAATTCTCGGTTGTTTATAAGAGTTTCAATATTCAATATATAAATGAAAATCCTCTTAGGGATGTTGTTGGTAAAAAATGGTTGGAAAATACCAATCAGGAAATTTTGGAACAACACCGGCAATCGGTATTAAAATTATTTTATGGTAATGATCCCGAAAAAGCGTTGCTTGAACAAGAAAAGGAATTGAGAGAATCGCAAGTAAAAGATGAAGCTGAATTACGAAAAACATTGAAACACGATCCATTATAAGCTTATTAAATTATCGAGCTCACCATAGCAGGGAAGATAAATGCGTTATCTCCAATTAATTTTAGATGACATTTATTTTTCCCCTGTTATCTTCCATCTTGCTGCGCTATTAATATCGACCCTTAAATCCATATGGATGAAACTATTTTCATCCGACGCAAATGAAAGTGCTGGTTGGGATTCGGCGGTGATGGCGATTTTATTTCTCAATCCCTTCTTAGCGTTCTGGGCGGATTCTTTTTGGGGCGTTTGGGTGCAAACGTTGCTATTGAGCCTTCCTTTGTATCTAGCTGCATTTTATTTTCGCCAATATGTGCTTAAAACCGAATCTTACCGCGATGGCTCTGCGGCAATGATGGGTGCAGGAGCGATGTATTTTTTTGGTCATGCTTTATCCGGCGCGCTAATTTTTATACAGTATTTATGGGTTTTGATTTGGCGTTAATTGGCTGTTAAACCAAGTCAGTTGCTTTGAGCCCATAAGCATTTTTTTGAACCAGCTTATCGGTTCGCTATCTATTGGTTCGTTAACTGTATAAATAATTAGTTACTGGTGAATCCAATTTGCTACCTTTATCGTCAAAGCTTGGTTATTCTCAATCTTGCTTATTAAAAAGCGCACGTCAGCTTTTTCTAATTTTCTGCTTTATTAGTGTTCACTCGTCGGGAAACGATAATGGATGGCTTTCAGGAGATTCTCTTCACCCTTCGCCAGAATAAACTTCGTACAGTCCTAACGGCATTTGGAGTTTTTTGGGGAATTTTAATGCTCGTTTTACTGTTGGGCGCTGGAAGAGGTATGCAAAAAGGAATGTCCGAGGGCCGGTTCAATGACATGAATGATTGTATTTGGATTTTTCCTAACATCACCTCCGTTCCTTACCAAGGTTTTGGTGTTGGGCGCGAAATCCAATTTACTCAAAGTGATATGGCGGCTATCCGGCAGCAATTTCCTGATGTGCGTTATATGTCTAGCGAAAATTCACTCGGTAACTTTGTCAATCCCGACACGCTAGTTTCTTACGGTTTAAAAAGCGGCACTTTTAATGTGCTAGGTGTAGGCGACGAATATTTCAACATCAAGGAAAAAATAAAATTTAACGATGGCCGCCGTTTAGATCCGTTGGATACTGACGATAATCGTAAAGTCGTGGTAGTGGGAATGCGTGTCAGTGAAAAACTATTTGCTTCTTCCGATACTGCAATAGGTAAGCAAATACAAATTAATGGAATTGCATTTCGGATCGTCGGTTTGTTTTACGATAAGGGCAACAGAGGCGTGATGTCGGAACGCATTTATATTCCTGTTAGCACGTTCAAAAAAACCTTTGGCGGTGGTGAAACAGTATCGCTAATTGTGGTGCGGCCTAAAACCAATGCAGATGCATTCGAATTGGAGGACAAAATTGTTGCGCTATTAAAGCAACGTCATCACATAGCACCTGAAGATACGCGCGCTATGGAGATTAGTAACGTAGCTCGCGATACCGCAGATTTAAAATCTGTTTTCAATGGTGTAACTGCCTTCATTTGGATAGTGGGCATAGGAACTCTGTTCGCAGGTGTGGTGGGCGTAAGCAACATAATGATTATAACCGTCAAGGAACGCACACGTGAAATAGGTATTCGTAAAGCCCTGGGTGCAAATCCGAGATCAATCGTGTTGGGTTTGTTGTGCGAATCAGTGTTAGTGACGAGCGTGGCAGGTTACGCAGGTCTGGTCATTGGCGTTGGTATTTTAGAAATTATTTCCGCTATCTTAGTTCGTCTGAATCTCGAGTTGCCCTATTTCCAAAATCCCGAGGTTGATTTAACCATTGCTATCAGCGCGCTTCTGTTACTAATCATTGCCGGCGTAGTTGCGGGTCTAGTGCCAGCATTGCGCGCTGCGCGAATTATGCCGATAGAAGCCATGCGTGCGAACTAAGGGAAAATTTTTATGATTGATTGGGATAAATGGCAAGAAATCTTAAACAGCTTACGCCGGCAAAAGTTGCGTACCTTACTAACAGCATTTGGCGTTTTTTGGGGTATTTTTATGCTGGTAATTTTGTTGGGTTTCGGAACAGGATTCGGCATTAACATCGACACTCAATATGGCAACGTAAAAAATGTTATTTGGGTTTGGCCTTCGAGCAAAACACAAATACCTTATGAAGGTTTGGGTAAGGGCCGAAATATTAATATCACCCAAGATGACGTAAATGTTCTTAGAGAAAATCTCAGCAATGTAGAAATAGTTGAGGGTGTTAATCAAATCAATGGGCAGCTTGCAGTTCACGAAAAAGAGAGCGGTTCATTTACTCTGCTGGGAACTCATGCAAATTGGCAGGGTTTAGACACCTTGCGTGTTATTGAAGGGCGTTACATCAATAAAAATGACGAAATGGAAATGCGCAAAGTTGCCGTGATAGGAACACGTGTACGCGATGTACTTTTTAAAGGAAAAAAAGATGTTTTAGGAAAAACAATTTACGTTAATGGCATTTATTTTAAAGTCGTAGGCATCTACAAATCTACACAACCCGATAATCCATTCCAATCCACCGGTATTTATATTCCCAATGATACCTTGCGCAATGCTTTCAATAGCAAAGACGGCTTTAGCTTTTTGCTTTATCAACCACGAGAAGGTCACGGTGGAGGCGCTGCAGTTAAAGAAATCAAAAACCTATTGCAGGAGCGCAAGAAAATTCATCCTGACGACAAAGGTGTTATTGGCACTTACGATAACAGCGAAGATTACAAACAGGATAAAAATCTGGTAAGAGGTATTATCGGTTTTAGTTGGATCGTTGCTATAGGCACCATCATCGCTGGCGCCATAGGGATAGGAAATATCATGCTAGTGATTGTTAAAGAGCGCACGCGCGAAATTGGTTTGCGCAAAGCTTTGGGCGCAACACCAATGCGTATCAGTGTATTGATTATGCAGGAAGCATTGCTGATTACAGTTGTTGCAGGTTACACCGGCCTGGCTGCGGGGGTTTTTTTATTGGAGGCGATCAAGCTGATATTTATCAAACTAGGCCATGCCGACAGCCGATTCTCCCAACCTTTCGTGGATTTGAATATTGCGCTAATTGCACTTTTTGTACTTGTAACTGTAGCTGTTATGGCAGCGCTTGTGCCCGCAGTCAAAGCGGCGTCGGTTAATCCGATAGTGGCTTTGCAGGACGAATAAAAATTAGCGATTGTCTGAATCTAAATAGTCGCTTCAATACGTCAAACCTACAATAAACGCCACTCATTGAATTTTTACACCTGACACTTGTCATGCATTTGTTAACGAAGGTAAATAAAATCAATCGCGTTTTAATTAATGACTAAGCTTGCTTAACGCAAGTGTCTACGGGATGAGAGTTCATGATTAAACTTAATAATATTCACAAATATTACCATTCCGGCGAGCAGCCGCTGCATGTGCTTAAGGGCATAGATCTCCATATTCGCGAGGGCGAATTGGTTTCTATCATGGGCTCGTCCGGGTCTGGCAAGTCCACTTTGCTAAATATTTTGGGTATTTTGGATACTCATGACGAAGGTGATTATTTTTTAGCAGGTCGTGAAATAAAACGACTCAAAGAAAAAACTGCTGCGCATCTACGTAATGAATTGCTCGGGTTTGTATTTCAGTCTTTCAATCTATTGCCGTTTAAGAACGCCACTGAAAATGTCGCCTTGCCTTTGTATTATCAAGGCGTAAGCCGTAAAGAGCGTAATAAGCGCGCGGCAGAATATTTAGAAATGGTTGGTCTTGATCACCGCGCTAATTTTATGCCCAATGAATTGTCTGGCGGGCAAAAGCAGCGCGTCGCTATTGCACGCGCATTAGTTACTAAACCAAAAGTTATTTTAGCGGATGAG
The DNA here is from genome assembly GCA_004173475.1 of Gammaproteobacteria bacterium. Taxonomy (GTDB): domain Bacteria; phylum Pseudomonadota; class Gammaproteobacteria; order Pseudomonadales; family Cellvibrionaceae; genus Cellvibrio. Next base: position 1,735,671 of record SEBU01000001.1, on the reverse strand, counting down.
CCCACCGGTGCATTGGATAGTCAAACCACTCAAGAAGTCATGTCACTTATTAAAGAAATTCATGCTCTTGGTAATACCATTGTCATAGTGACTCATGAACAAGATATTGCTGACCAAACCCAGCGCCAAATTATTTTAAAAGATGGTTTGATTGTGCCTTCAAAACAATCGACTCATATTGCAAAAGATAATGCCGATCAGGACGAAGAAGAAATTCTGGGTTAACAATTATGCTCGATGGTTTGCAAGAAATATTATTTACCCTGCGGCAAAATAAATTGCGCACCTTGCTCACGGCGTTTGGTGTGTTCTGGGGTATTTTTATGCTTATCCTTATGCTCGGTGCGGGCAAGGGAATGCAAAACGGCGTGTACGACGGTTTCGGTGGTGAAGTGATGGACTTCATTATTATTTTCACCGGCACTACCTCCGTAGCTCACAATGGGATGGGGTTAGGGCGCTACATCCAATTGACCAATGAAGATATCCAGGCGATTAAACAAAAAATTCCCAACGTTCGTTTTATTTCCGGGGAAAACCAAACCGGAGGCGCAACGATCACCTACGAGAAAAAATTGGGAAATTTTGCAGTGGTCGGTATTCCGGATGATTATTTTAAAATTAAGGCATCAATTCCGTTTAACCTTGGCAGAAAATTGAATCCTTTTGATCAACAAGAAAACCGTAAAATTTGTGAATTGGGAACGGCCGTTGTTGAAAAAATATTCGGTAAAGATGTAAATCCCGTAGGAAAAGAAGTGCGCATCAACGGCGTTGTTATGACCATTGTCGGTGTGTTTCATGATAAAGGAAATCGTGGCCGCGATTCCGAACGAGTTTATATTCCAGAAACTACGTATCAAAAAATATTCGGTAACGGAAATAAAGTGCAGACTCTTTGGTTGAGGCCGGTTGAAGGGACAGATGGTTTTGAGCTTGAGAAAAAAGTAATCGATTTATTGCAGCGCAAGCACACGGTATCACCGGAAGACAAACGTGCAATTCGCTCGTTCAATATGGCCGAACCTGCCAAAATGGTAAACGGTTTATTTATGGGCATAAATTTTATTATCTGGTTTGTCGGTATGGGTACCTTGGCGGCAGGTATCGTGGGAATCAGTAATATTATGATTATCACGGTTAAAGAGCGAACTCGTGAAATTGGTATCCGTAAAGCCTTGGGCGCAACACCCAGAAGTATTGTGGGCACCTTGTTGATGGAGTCAATTTTAGTAACCAGTATCGCAGGCTACGCGGGAATGGTTTTAGGTGTCGGCTTGCTTGAACTGGTTGCGTTTGGCTTAAGAAAGTCGGGAGCCAAACTAGATTTTTTCCAAAATCCGGAAGTGGATTTTCAGGTAGCAATTACAGCAATTATTTTATTGGTGGTTGTTGGCGCGCTCGCAGGCCTGGTTCCTGCACTCAAAGCGGCTCGCATTATGCCCATTGAAGCCATGCGCGCGGACTAAGGATTTCCATGATGATTGATATTGAAAAGTGGCAGGAAATATTTAACACGCTCAGTCAACATAAGTTGCGTACGGCGCTTACGGCGTTCGGTGTTTTCTGGGGCATTTTTATGCTCACGATTTTACTCGGTGCGGGCAAGGGCTTGGAGAATGGAGTCATTGAAGACTTTAAAACAATTCCACCCAGCGCCTGGATTTGGTCGCAAAGTAAAACACAACTGCCTTATAAAGGAATGCCTGTAGGCCGTACTATCCAATTAAAGGCAGAAGATGTAGACGGCATTAAAAATCATGTTCCGAGTGTAGGCCAAATATATGCACAAAATAGCGTAGGCATTTGGGGTGGGTCGCCCGCATATACCGTTTACAAAGATAAAAATGGAAGTTTCTCCATTCAGGGAACTCACGCTGGCATGGCGAATATTCATCAGCAAAATATTGTTGAAGGGCGTTATATAAATTCTATTGATGATGAAAAGCGCCGTAAGGTGGCCATTATCGGGTCGCGCGTAAGAACGCAATTATTTAAAGCCGATGAAAAAGCCGTCGGCTCCGACATTACAATTTCCGGAATTAGCTTTCAAATTGTCGGTGTTTACAAAACCAGTGATACCAATCCAGGTAGCACGGAAGAAGAAAAAATTTATATCCCCAATGACACTTTGCGGTATTCCTTTAATCAAATTAATTGGGTTGGCAGCTTTGTAATTATTCCAATACCGGGTATTCATGCAGCGGTAGCAGAGCAGGATGTTAAAAATTATTTGGCAGAAAAAAATAAAGTAGATCCAAAAGATTTGGGTGTATTCGGTAGTTTCAATCTGCAAAACGAATTCGACAAAGTGTATGGGCTTTTCACCGGTATCAAAGCGTTTAGTTGGATTGTTGCTATAGGAACCATCATGGCTGGTGCAATCGGCGTAGGAAACATTATGTTGATTGTAGTGAAAGAACGCACTCGCGAGATTGGTTTACGTAAAGCGCTTGGGGCAACACCAAGCACTATTATTAATATGATCATGCAGGAGACTGTGTTTATTACGGCAATCGCAGGTTATACCGGATTGGTTGTAAGCGTAGTCATACTTGAATTAGTCAGCAAAGTTATGGATGCCAATGGTGGTAAGGCCGGTATGTTTCGCCATCCGGAAGTGGATTTTAAAACTGCCGTTGCTGCGTTAATTGTATTGGTTATAGCTGGTGTGCTTGCATCGTTGATGCCGGCTGCTAAAGCCGCCAATGTGAATCCAATTGTCGCGCTACAAGACGAGTGATGATTAATTGTTTCATTTAATAAATTGTTATTTTGATAAAAGGTAAGAAGGGAAAATGAAAAAATTTTTGATGTTTGGTGTGTTGGGGCTAGTGGCTTTGGTTTTTTTGGGCACTATCGTATTTCTATATAAAAAATCGCAGCAGCAACCGGTGGTATACCAAACAGATGCTCCTATTACCACAACCATTATTAAAAAGACGGTGGCAATTGGAAAAGTCATTCCGCGTCGTGAAATTGAAGTTAAATCGCAAGTTTCCGGTGTTGTAGAAAAAGTGTATGTCGTTGCAGGTCAAACTGTAAAGAAAGGTGATGTACTTGCTAAAATTACCCTTAGACCCAGCATGTTGAATGTGAATTCCGCAGAATCACAAGTACAAAGTGCGAAAATCAATTTGCAGAATTCCGAGTCAGAATACAATCGCCAGAAAAAACTTTACGCTCAAAAATTAATTTCGGAATCTGAATATAATAAATTTTTGGTGTCATACAATTTGCAAAAAGAAGCGCTAAGCAGCGCTGAAAATTATTTGCAGTTATTGAATTCCGGTGTAACTAAAAATTCCGACAAAGTATCCAATCTAATTCCCGCCACTGTTGATGGCATGGTGTTGGACGTACCCAATAAAGAGGGCGCGTTTATTGTGGAATCGAGTACCTTCCAATCCGGTACTTCACTGGCTGTGTTGGCCGATATGACGGATATGATTTTCGAAGGCTTGGTGGATGAATCGGAAGTAGGAAAATTGCGGGAAGGTATGGAGTTGGTTCTTAATATAGGCGCTCTACAAGGCAAGCCTTTCACAGCGATTCTTGAATACATATCCCCCAAGGGTGTGACAGATCAAGGCACTATCAAATTTCAGATTCGCGCTGCAGTTAAATTAAATAAAGAGTTATTTTTAAGGGCTAACTACAGTGCCAATGCCGACATAGTCTTGGAAAAGAAAGAGAATGTTTTGGCGATAAATGAAGGCAATTTGATTATTGAAGATAAGGCCAGCTTTGTTGAAGTTGAGACTACACCGCAGAAATTTGAAAAGCGCGAAGTCAAAACAGGCTTATCGGATGGCATTAATATCGAAATATTGTCTGGATTAAAGGCGAACGAGAAGATAAAACACCGCTAATTCTCATTCTTGCGATTCTAGAAGCATCGGTTAGTCGCCGATGCTTTTTTTATGGGTAATGCTCGGCTATGATGCGTAAAACCTAATAAACGGGCTCCTGAAAATTATCTAACCTTCAGTAGTCCAAACGTGCCTTATTCTCATCACCGTCAGGATTCATCATGAAAAAGTTATGCATACTCGCGCTTAGCCTTTTGGCTCTCCCCGTTTTGGCCGATAACAACCGTGGTTTTTACCTAGGTATTGGCGGCGCCAGCATTAAAGATGAACAAGATGGAGTAAATAACGTAAGTAGGCTCCGTGCCGTTGAGTTCTTTGGTGGCTATAAGTACAACAATGCGCTAGGTGCGGAACTGCGAATTGGCAGCGGCCAAAAAGAGGGTACAAGCACTAATTACGCCGATTCCAACGGTAATGTGCTTAGCCGTAATCTTGTACGCGATATAGATTCTTATCAAAGTATCTACTACAAACCTGAGTTGGTTAATGATGAAGCCAAACTCTACGCGCTTATCGGCTACACGCACCTAAGCACCTCAGGCAAGGTTACCGGTGCAGATGGAGCTACTATTTATGATATTGACGATTCGGCGTCAGGCCTTTCCTATGGAGTTGGAGTTGGATTTGTCGTCAATGAGCATTTCAACGTTAATTTTGAATACAGAAACATCTGTAAAGACATCAGCAACAAACCAAATTTGGCCGCTGTGAATATAGACTACCGCTTCTAAGCTAAGCATTCCGCTCTTTAGAAAGCCTTGGATGTGTCTCCACTCTAAGGCTCTTTATTTTGTAGTCTCATTTATGAGCGTCGCTGAAACGCTCACAAAAGATTACAGATTTTGCCAGGGTTCGGCGGTATAACTATAGTGTTATGCGTTCCAGGGCCAAACCATGTCGATTGTCAAAACTCCCGCTTTTTTTACATTGTCTACTTTAGTATGTTTGCTAGCGCTTAATTCAAGCGTTGCGGCCCAGTCATTGGCACTGCCGGAGGACTCAAATTGGCAATTGAGTCTCGCTGTGGGAGCAGGTGTCCGCACTAATCCTGTTATGGATAATGACAATATTCCTTTAATAGTTATTCCTCAGGTTAGTTACCAGGGAGAGCGTTTTTTTATTCAAAACCTGGATTTTGGTTACAGCGTTCTAGAGGATGACAATCAACAAATAAATTTGCTGCTAACTCCCAGCTACGATCAAGTTTTTTTCAACGAGTCTGGAGTTAACAACTTTATTGACACATCCGAATTTGCAAACGCTACCAAAAGCGCTCCGACGGTTGAGCTAGTAAGCGATGCTATCGATAAAGGACGCCTTCACAAACGGCGCATGGCGGCTCTTGCGGGCATCGAATATAGTCAGACAGTTCAGGGATTTGACGTGCAATTACAAGCGCTTCGAGAAATCACTCGTTATTACCATGGAAACGAAGTACGGGTTGCTTTTAGCAAGGGTATCAACCTCGGGAAAAATGACGTCAAGTTAACACTCGGCGCTAATTGGCAAGACGCGGCTACGCTAAATTATTTCTACGGAATAACCGAAACAGAAGCTTCTAATAATTTATCCTATAGGCCAGATAGCGGCGTAACGACATTGTTGCGTTTTGACTGGAGTTATGAAGTCGATGAGCATTGGAGTCTGCGCTTTTTCACCAGTTATCGGCACCTCGGTCGTTCAATATCTAACAGCCCGTTAGTAACTAGTGATAACGTCGTAACAGCATTTGCTGGGGGGGTGTACCATTTTTAATGGGAAGTACCTAACCATAATAAATGCGATAATTTGTAGTTCAATCCTAAATAAATCTGCTGTCGCTAAAGATGCTTCTGATCCTATTCAACTCACAATGAAGCCTAATATTTGCGTGCTATCGGAAGTGGAATCTCATTGTGAAGATATATTGGTTGCAGAATGGAAAGCGAAGAATAACGAAAGTTATTCATTGTGTTTATTTCAGAGTAGCAATGCCAATCCTATAGAGTGCTGGGAAGATGTAAATTTTGGAGCCGTAAAATTCTCAAAACTCATATCCACCACAACTACATTCGAGTTGCGTGATGCACGTAGTCAAAATTTACTGAGCCAACAGGTGTTTCAAGTAATAAATGCGCGTAAAAAATTTCAACGTTCGCGTCGCAACCCATGGAGCTTTTTTTAAAGCAATCTAATTATGACAAATCATATTCTGCTTGTGGAAGACGATCGTCGCCTTGCCGAACTGGTGAAAGACTATCTCGAAAATAATGAGTTTATTGTCACTATCGAAGGAAACGGAAATCGTGTGCTGAGACAATGCCAGCAACTAAATCCAAGCTTGATTATTCTGGACTTAATGTTGCCTGGAAAAGACGGATTAACGATTTGCCAGGAGCTGCGTCCACACTATCGTGGGCCGATATTGATGTTAACGGCCCGCAATGATGACGTAGATCAGGTATTAGGGCTAGAGTTTGGCGCTGATGATTATGTTACAAAACCAGCAGAGCCAAGAGTTTTGCTGGCACGGATTAGGGCCTTAATGCGGCGTTACTATCAGCAGGAAAGTGTCGAGCAAGAAAACATTGTATTTGATCAACTTTTAATTCAACCAACCGCTCGTAAAGTGCAGTTAAATGCTGAGGATATTAATTTATCCAGTCATGAATTTGATTTGCTGGTTGCTTTGGCAAAACACGCAGGCCAAGTTATAGGTCGTGAATATCTATTTAATCAAATCTACAATCGGGAATATGACGGCCTCGACCGTACAATTGACGTTCGTATCTCTCAATTACGAAAAAAATTACAGGATAACTCGGAGAATCCTACACGTATTAAAACAATTTGGGGAAAAGGCTATCTGTTTGTAGCAAACGCGTGGAACTAGCGCAATGAATCGAGCCTTTGTTTCGCTTTATCTAATAATTGTTTTGTCTATTATTTTATTAGGTCTAGCCCTAAATAAATTTTGGGATGAACTGAGTCCCCCCGCTGATATCGATCCGGCCATTGTAGATGTTGTTCGACTGATTGAAAAATTTGTTGAAGATAGCCCGAATCAACACAATGCGACGCACCTTAATTCACTAACCGAAAATTTGAATTATCAAGTTAAGTTAGTTTCTATTTCAAATTTCTCTAAAACTGACATTGTAAAAAAGATTAAAGAAGGCGATATCGTTAGCATAAGTGACGAGCGAACACATTATTTTTATAAACGTCTAAAAAAATCTGATGATGTGATAATGCTGGTCAGTCCTGCAGAAGAAAATAACCGCAGCAATTTATATATTATTTTTATAATGTTGTTTTACGCCGCTATCGCCGGCGTAATATTTTTATGGGTTTGGCCCCTAGCTCGCGACCTTGCTCGCTTGGGACTGCACACGCAGCAAATGGGAAAGGACGGTCAGCAACTAACAATTGATATTTCTCCTCGCTCCGTACTATATCCATTTGCAAATACTTTTAATGCAATGGCCAAGCGGCTTAACGAGATATTGCGTTCGCAAAAGGAAATGACGCTAGCGATTTCGCATGAGCTGCGCACCCCCCTTGCACGCATGAAGTTTGCGCTTGCAATGACAGAAGGTCATCAATTGCCTGAGTCTGTGCAAAGCCAGTTGTCCAATGTAAATAAAGATATATTGGAGATGGAGTCATTAATTAATTCATTTCTAGCCTATGCAGGTTTTGACCAACAATCGCAACAATTGAATCAGCGTGAGGGATACATGCACGATTTGATTCAAGAAGTTATTTTGCGTTTATCGAGCGCTGAATACAGCCACATTGATATTGAAATAAATGACGAAACTGATGGACGATTTATAACTTGTGAGTGGTCATTAATGCAGACTGCGATTCAAAATTTAATTCACAATGCATTTGGTTATGCGAAAAATAAAATTGTTATCTCAATTAAAATATTGCCGGAACATTTTTTAATCGAAGTTGAAGATGATGGGCCTGGCGTGCCTGACGAGCAACAAAGTCGCATATTTGAGTCATTTGTCCGAGTTTACAGTGAGCTAACGAACAGAAGTGGTTTTGGGCTTGGACTAGCATTGGTCAAGCGCATTGTTGAGTGGCACGCCGGACAAGTAAGCTATTCCCATTCAAATTTAGGGGGCGCAAAATTTACTATCAGGTGGCCGAATCCAAGGATTTAATCACAATTATCCTATCAATCCTGCGTTTAAATGTTGAAAAATATATAAGTATGGCTTTTAAATAGCCATTTTTATAATTTATTAAGGGAAAATACCGCTAAATTAGTGTCTAAAGTTTTAACAACGAATATTTTACGATTTTATGTGACACATATTTGAAGTTAAACGCTGGATAAGGCTGAAATAGCGCTTTTCATGGTCTGTAAGAGCAGCTACTATAGCCCCGTTTTTTAGGGGGCAGCATGTCTGCTCATGCTTAAATTAAAATAACCTAAAAAATTGTCAGGGTGTGTTAATAAAGCCTGTAAGCCATTAAACATAGCTATACTGCTACGTCTAAGGTGAAATGCTTTGGAAACTCAATCCGTGAGATTGTAGATACAAATGCCAAAACATTGGATTCGTTTGTACTGCGATATCATTTTTGCAGGTGAAATTCAGAAGGTGGCAGCTAAGTTATGTCATATCACGCCAAAAAAAGTGCGGGACAACGCTCTACGGGTTTAATTATCGTAGTTGTTTTCCATGCTCTTCTTATATGGGGTCTGGCCGCAGGTCTAGATCGCGAAGTTGTTAAGAATGCTATCGAAATTATTAAGGCAGATGTTAAAGAGGAGGAAATCGTAAAAGAGGAGCTTCCACCGCCACCACCGCCAGATATAAAACCACCACCACCAGATTTCGTACCGCCGCCATCGCTTGACTTCGTTCCGGATGCACCAGCGCCGGCTGCAATTGTTGCAGTGCAAAAAGAAACGAAGAAAGTTGAAGCACCCGTAAATCAGACCAAAGCGAAAGTTGGCCCCAAAGGCTTAAGTAAGCCGCCATATCCGCGTGAATCTATGCGTTTGGGCGAAGTGGGCACAACAGGGTTAAATCTTTTCCTTAATGAGGAAGGGAGAGTAACCGACGCTCAGGTTTCGTCTAGCAGCGGTTCTGAGCGCTTGGATGAGGCGGCTAAAAATCATGCAATCCGTTCATGGAAATTTGTTCCATGTATGGTTGGCGATAAGCCATTAGCATGTTGGCACCCAATTAAATTTACGTGGAAGATTGAAGACGCGAAAAATTAATTCGTATCGTACTTCTCCGTTGTTTGACCACAAATAGATCTTTTAAATTACGTTAACTGCAGGGTTTGAAAAATGTTAAAAAAACTTTCATCTGTTTTGATTTTGGCGTTGGCTTTAGGTGGTCAGCACTTCGTAGTAAGTTCAGCTTTTGCGCAAGACACAGCTGCTCCAGCTGAAGCGGCGCCAACAGAAGCAGCTCCAGTGGAAGCGGCGCCGGCTGAAGCACCAGCTCCTGAAGCTGAAGCTCAGACATCAGACGCGTCGACTGCAATTGACGCTGCAAACGAAAGCACCGCAGAAAAAGAAACTGCTTACGGTATGGGCAAGTTGTGGCATGAAGGCGATGCGGTTACCAGATCAGTATTAATTCTGATGATCATCATGTCTGCTGCTACTTGGTACATTGCAGCTATCAAATTGATGGTTCAATCAAAATTATTCAGCCAAGCAACCGCCGCTCGTAAAGTTTGGGATGCTAAAACACTTCAAGAAGGTGTTAACAATCTTAAATCAGACAGCGCCTTCCGTGCCGTTGCTGAAGATGGCTTGAGAGCTCTTAAGCATCATGATGGTAAATTAACTGACAAGATCGATCTTGAATCTTGGGTGAGCCTATCAGTTCAACGTGGCGCAGCAGCTATCACCAACGATTTGCAAACAGGTATGGCCGTGTTGGCGACCGTAGCATCTACATCTCCATTCGTAGGTTTGTTCGGTACTGTATGGGGTATCTACCACGCATTGATCGCGATTGCACAATCTGGTCAACCATCAATCGATAAAGTTGCGGGCCCAGTGGGTGAAGCTTTGATTATGACCGCAATTGGTCTGGGCGTAGCGGTACCTGCAGTGTTCCTTTACAACTGGTTGGTTCGTCGTAATAAAGTTGCCAGCGAGTATTTAAATGCCTTTGCTGCTGACGTTCACGCATACCTCATCGTAGGCGTTAACGGTAGCGACAAGTAATTTTACAGTTTCGGTACATACCTGATGTCCGGCCTGACTTCTTGAGATTTTTTCAGGCTAGGGTTGGACATAAGTAAAAACTTGCAGTGCGAGGTAAGAAAAAATGTCAATGAATATTTCGGAAGGCGAGAGCTCAGAGCTTAACTCAACAATCAATACCACTCCGCTGGTGGATATTATGTTGGTTTTGCTCATTGTTTTTCTAATCGCTGTACCGGTAGTGCTTAAAACTGTCCCGGTAGAGCTTCCCAACGTATCCAACATTCCAACCCAATCCAAACCTGAAAATATCGTAATTTCGGTTGACGCAGAAGGTGAGACTTATTGGAATAATGTTGTGATTACAAAAGAAGAAATGCTGGCTAAACTCAGAATTGAAGCGCCTAAAAAGCCTCAGCCCGAAGTACATATTCGCGGCGATAAAAGTGCTCGTTACGAGCCTGTGGGCAGAGTAGTGGCTTATTGCCAAAAAGCAGGTATTGTTCGTGTTGGTTTTATTACCGCGCCTGAACATATTTAAGTTTGTGGTTCCACAAAAAGGTAATTCATCATGGGTATGAATGTTGGGAGCGGAAGCGGCGAAGGCGATATGATGGTGGAGATGAACACCACTCCTCTTATCGACTTGATGCTTGTGCTCATTGTAATGTTAATTATGTCGCTTCCACCACAAACTCACGCGGTGAAGCTTGATATGCCAGTTACTGATAACGAACCGCCTCCAATTCCACCGCCAGTTATTGACATCGTGGTCGACTTTGATGGTTCAACTTACTGGAACTCAGAATTGATAACTTCTGGTGCTCAGCTGCAAAGTTATTTGAAGTCTGCAGCGCGTGCAGAACCTCGTCCTGAGATTCATTTGAAGCCTAACAAATTAGCGAAGTACGACTCAGTTGCTAAGGTGTTAGCGACGGCGCAGCGTTTGGGCGTTAAAAATATTGGTATTTTGGGTAACGAAGCGCTGGAGTAATATCCGGCGTTTTTTTATTGGGCATCAATTGCTGTAATCAGTAGAAACGTATTGGTAGATAGTTATGTTTGTGAAAAAAAATTTATTCGGATTAGCTAAATCAGTTTCATTTGTTGTGGCATTAACTACCGGCGTAACTACTGTTTCAGCAGTTTTTGCACCAGCAGTAATGGCCGCGGAAAAAGGTCAACAACTAAGCTCAAAGATGAAACCTTTGGGTGAAGCTGACAAATTAATGAAAGAAAAGAAATTTAAAGAAGCTTTAGCAGTAATCAATGAAAAGGTTATTCCTATTCAAGGTAAGTCTGCTTACGAAGAAACTGTAACTAACGAATTAAAAGCGGCTTGTCTAGCGCAATTGAAAGATTACGCTGGCGTGGCAAAAGTTTATGAGACCATGTTGGCTGCAAATCAAGTTCCAGCAGATCAAGTTGGCCAAAGATTAAATACCCTTGCAGAAATTTATTTGTCATTGGGTGACTACTCAAAAGGTATTGAGAGCTACGAAAGATATTTGAAATCTTATCCAGCTACCCCGGAAATCACTACGGGCTTGATGCAGGCTTATTTTAAGAAAGGTGATTACAAAAATGCTTCTGAATACGCACAGAAATTAATTAAGCAAGCAGAGCAAGCTAAAAAGCCAGTAGATCAAAATTGGTTGAAGATTTTAGGCTACAGCTATTCAAAACTGGGCAATAATGCCGCTTACGCGGATGTGTTAGGTAAACTTCTTGAGTTATATCCGTCACCAGAATACTGGAACGATATGTTGAAGATCGCTCGGAACGAAGTTAATTATTCTGACAGAGAAAAAATTGAATACTATCGTTTGAAAAAGACAGTTAGCACCATGACCGCTGAAGAATACAACGAAATGGCGGAGCTTTCTTTGTCGTTGTTAGATTCCGGTGATGCCAAAGCAGCTCTCGAAGCCGGGATCAGTGCAGGTGTAGTTCCAACGACTGAACGTACTAATAAATTGTTAAATCGTGCGAAAGCCGATGCGGCAGCTGATTTGGCAAGTTTGGACTCAACAGTTAAAGAAGCTGAAGCTAAGCCAAATGGTGAGCCTTTAGCGAAAATCGGTGCAGCTTATCTCGGTCATGGTATTAATGATAAGGCCGCAGCGACCATTCAAAAAGCTATTGCTAAAGGCGGTTTGAAATCGGTTGATGAATCCTATGTTCGCCTTGGTGTTGCCAACTTTAATATGGGCAAAAAAGCTGAAGCGATTAAAGCATTCCAATCAGTTTCAGATAAATCCAACTTGGCACGCGTTGCCAAACTTTGGATACTTCATGCCAAGAAGTAACATTTAGATAGTTTGAAAATGCCCGCATTAGCGGGCATTTTTTTTGGCGATAATAAGGTGCTGGCAGTAAAAGCCAGCAGCCTGTGTATAATGAGCGCGGTCTTTCGTATCAAAACATTGCATTTAATAGGTACCCGTTGTGAATTTTATTCAGTTTTTAATCCAGGAGTGGATGCTAACCAGTTTATTAGCCGTACTCATCGTTGCTTACAGTTTACGGGAGCGTGTAAAAAGTGGGGTACCCGTTTCAAATACTGAACTGACTATGTTGGTAAATAGCGACAAAGCGGTTGTATTGGATATACGTCCGAGCGCGGAGTATAAGTTGGGCCATTTAGTTGATTCGATTAATATTCCCTATGATCGCATCAACGCTGACATGACGACTCTTGAAAAATACAAAAGTAAAACCATTATCATCGTAGATAGGATAGGGCAATACGCGGGTACAGCGGGTCGCCAACTAGCCAAAGCTGGTTATGATGTGCGCAGACTTTCGGGTGGTATCAGCGAATGGCAAGGTCAAAATTTACCGCTAGTAAAGGGTAAACAGAAGTAGAGGTTTTTATGGCTCGGGTTTTAATGTACACAACAGCTATCTGCCCTTATTGTGTAAACGCTAAAAAATTGTTAGCGCAAAAAGGCGTCAGCATTGAAGAAATTCGAGTTGACCAAAATCCACAGCTTCGCAGTGAGATGATGCAAAAAAGTGGACAGCGAACGGTACCCCAAATTTGGATTGGTGAACTCCACGTAGGTGGATTTACTGACCTTTGGGCTCTGGATAAACAAGGCAAGCTCGATGGCCTTTTACAAAATAACTAAATTGCGATAATGAGACAATTATGACCGAAGAAAATACTCAGGCAGCAGAGGCACAAGGCCAACCAACACAAGCTGGATTTGCCATTCAAAAAATTTATTTGAAAGATATTTCTTTTGAAACACCTAGTGGTTTAGAAGCATTCACCAAAGCTTGGAAACCAAACGTACAGCAAGATTTAAACATTCAGGTTACAACGGTTGAGGAAGGCTTATTCGAAGTGCTTCTGTTGTTAACAATTACAGCACGCATCGAAAACAAAGTTGTCTTTTTAGTTGAAGTAAAACAAGGTGGCTTATTTGCTATCAGTGGTTTGGATGGTATCCAGTTGAGTCACGCAATTAATACGCTGTGCCCACAAATACTTTTCCCATACGCGCGCGAAACCATTGACAGCCTGTTAGTTCGTGGTGGTTTCCCTCCATTGATGTTGGCACCCATTAATTTTGATGCAGTATTTGCACAAGCAGTAATGCAAGCTCAACAACAAGCCGAAGCAAATGCTGAAGGGAAGCCCGCCGAAGCTGCACTTAATTAGTCATCGAAATTACCCGACAATTGTCGGGTAATTTATTTATCAGGTGTAAAAGTCGATGTTCAATCTTTCTCGCCTAGATCGCTCCAATACCAGTCACATCGCCGCAATAGATTTGGGCTCGAATAGCTTCCATATGATTATCGCAAAATGGGACAACGACCAGTTAGTGGTGTTGGACCGTTTGCGTGACCCGGTACGTATGGGTTGGGGCTTGGGTAGCGACGGCTCGCTCAGTGACGATGCACGACTGCGTGCGCTGAATTGTCTGGAAAAATTTGGCGAGCGTTTGCGCGAATATCCCTCGCGCAGTGTTCGTATCGTTGGTACCAAAACTCTTCGTAGCATTAGCGATTCAAGTCAGTTCCTTGCTGACGCGCAACAACGTCTTGGTCACCCCGTTGAAATTATTTCAGGCGACGAAGAGGCACGTTTGATTTATTTGGGTGTGGCACATTGCATCGCGCCCAAAGAAGGTAAGCGTCTGGTAATGGACATAGGTGGTGGTAGTACGGAAATCATTGTTGGCGAAGGCATGTCACCATTGATTAAAGAAAGTTTAAACATGGGTTGTGTTGCCATCACCAAACGCTTTTTCTTTGACGGGAAAGTCACCGATAAAAGTGCAAGCAAAGCGCTAATTGCCTGCATGCAAGAACTCGCACCAGTTGCTGAAGAGTTCGTGCAACTTGGATGGAACCAGGTGCTGGGAGCGTCGGGCACCATTAAAGCGGTAGCGAAAGTATGTACTGCATTAGGTTGGAGTAACGGTGTTATTCGCCTGATGGATCTAGAAAAAATTGTCCGGCTTTACTGCCAACATGGCAACACGGATTTAAAAATTCCAGGATTATCAGATGACCGTCAACAAGTTTTTTTGGGCGGCGTTATCGTTTTGATTTCCTTGTTTGAGAGTTTGCAATTGTCGGAAGTCACGGCGGCCGACTGGGCGTTGCGTGAAGGTTTATTGTTTGATTTAAAAGGGCGTTTGGAAAACCACGATATACGTCAAGGGAGTGTCGATGCTTTAGCATCACGATTTCACGTCAATCTGGAAAAAGCTAAGGCGGTAGAAAAAACGGCACTCGATTTGCTCGAGCAGGTTGCAGATAATTGGGATCTAAATAATCAGGAGGCTAGCAAATTGTTAGGTTGGGCTGCGCGATTATATTCAGTAGGTTTGGATATTGCCCATAACGATTATCACAAGCATAGCGCCTATGTTGTACAGAATGTTGATTTGGCAGGCTGCTCTCGCGTTGAACAAACCCATCTTGCTGCGCTTGTCTTGGCGCATCGTAAGCGCTTCCCACTAAAACATTTTCCTTCTGACAATGATGATTTGGTTCACCTGGCGATACTGTTGCGGATGGCTGTAATTTTTCACCGGGGGAAAAAAAGTGAAGGCTTACCACCGTTAAAGTTGAGCGCTTCAAAGAAAAAAGTTAAATTGAAAGTATCGAATGATTGGCTCGATCAACATCCATTAACAACTGCGGATTTAGAAACTGAGATGCGTCATTTGGATGACATAGGCTACGACTTGGAATTAGTATAAATATTTCGAAGCGAAACAAAAAATAAAAAGGCCGATCTATGATCGGCCTTTTTATTACCCCCAATTCAAACTCCAATCAATGTCGTGATGTCCAGCGATCAAGTAAAATACCTTGCGCATCAATTTCAATTTCATCGTCAACGGGTTTAAGTAGCTGATAATTTCCATCATCATTTAGAATCCATGCATGAGTATTATCGGCGAGGTAAAGATTGAGATCTTCAATCATCCGATCGCGAATACGTTTATGTTTAATAGGAAAACACGTTTCAACACGATGAAACATATTTCGTGTCATCCAATCTGCACTAGAACACAATAATTCAGGATTGTTGTTATTTTCAAAATAAAAAACACGATGATGTTCTAAAAATCTTCCCACTATGGAGCGAACGCGAATATTTTCAGATAAACCTTCAACACCCGGGCGCAACTGGCATACACCGCGAATGATTAAATCGATTTGCACGCCGGCTTTTGATGCAGCGTAAAGCTCATTCACCAATTCTTCATCATAAAGCGCATTCATTTTTGCAATAATACGCGATGGTTTTCCGTGCTCTGCATTTTCTTTTTCTGTGCGAATGCGACGCACAAGCCCTTTGTGTAGCGTAAAGGGAGCGTAAAGCAATGCATCCATTTTTGATGCTTTGCCCATACTGCTTAGTTGTAAAAAAATACGATAAACATCATCGCCAATTTCTTTATCTGACGTAATTAATCCATAGTCGGTATAAAGCTTACTGGTTTTTGGATGATAGTTTCCCGTACCAAGATGTACGTAGTAACGCAACTTTCCCTCTTCGCGACGAGCGATCAATATCATTTTGGCATGTGTTTTAAATCCCACCACGCCATAAATAACATGTATACCAAAACGCTGTAGGCGCTCTGCGAGTGCAACGTTTTGTTCTTCGTCGAAGCGTGCGCGTAACTCTACAATTGCAGTAACTTCTTTACCTGCTTTGGCTGCAGCAACCAGCGCGTCCACAATAGGGGAATTTGAACCGGTACGATAAAGTGTTTGTTTAATTGCGAGGACATGAGGATCCGCCGCTGCTTCACGTAAAAAATCTACAACACCCTGGAATGAATCGAACGGGTGATGCAATAAAATGTCTTGCTTTTGCAGCACCTCAAAATAACTATTAGTGCGTCTTGGCAGCTTTGGCATCGCCTGCACAAAAGGCCGAAAATATAATTCAGCATTTTTAATCAAATCAAATAAATCGCTGTAACGATGTAAATTGACTGGACCATTGATATTATAAAGATCACGTTCTTTGATTTCGCAGCGTTGCAATAAAAAGTCCACCAGTTCCCGTGGGCAGGTATCAGCAATTTCCAGGCGTACTTCGTCTCCATATTGACGATACGCAAGTTCACCTTGAACCGCGCGCAGAAGATCTTCGGTTTCCTCTTCATCTAAAAAAATATCGGAGTTGCGCGTCAACCGAAATTGGTAGCTATCGATCACCGTCATACCAACAAAAATTTCCGCCATAAAAAAATGAATAATTGACGAAATAAAAACAAACTCGCGACATTGACTCGTGATTTCGATGGGTAATTCAATAATATGTGAAAGTGAGCGGGGCACTTGCACAATCGCGCGGCCAGAGTTGCGACCAAACGCATCTTTACCGTCGAGCTTAACGATAAAATTTAAACTTTTATTCAGGATGCGTGGAAACGGATGCGCTGGGTCAAGCCCTATGGGGCTGAGCACGGGCAAGACTTCTGATACAAAATAATTTTTTAAATAATTAATTTGTTCAGGCGTCCATTCTTCGCGTCGCAACACGCGGATTCCAGCTTCGCGAAGACTCGGTAGAATTTCCCGGTTAAGGATGTCGTATTGTTCTTCTACTAATAGATGCGCACGCCTCGAAATTTGCTCAAGGGTTTCTATTTCAGTGAGTCCATCTGGACCGAGGGGGGTTTTAGTGGGTAATTCAAGACGCTCTACCAAGCCGCCTACACGAACCTCAAAAAACTCATCGATGTTAGTAGAAAAAATACACAAAAAACGCAAGCGTTCCATCAAGGGTAGTGCCTTATTATAGGCTTGATGGAGAACGCGTTTATTGAATTCGAGCAAACTAAGTTCGCGGTTGAAATAGGCGCTGGACACGGACAACCTCAATGTTTAAACAAATCACAGCAGAATATGGCACATATGTGACACTTCAAAGACGGCTAAATTAACCATAGCAAACAATTGAATAGGCGCACGGAATTTGATTTTGATGAAATGGATGCCAGCAAGCGATGCGCTTACTGGCGAAACGGTTATCTTTTGTTGCATTTGTAAACATTAAAACTTTGTTTACCATTTTCAATGGTGGAGCTTGGTACCACTGTATCTCCACCTATTCCTGCTGCTTCGTTTCGAGCCAGGTTAGCCAGTTCAGTTGCTACCTTGTCTGCATCGCGATTAATAAAACCTAATTTGCTCGTTACGCTCACAGTCACTTCACTTAAATTTGTGCAGCCACGAACGTTCGCAGCATTTGCAACGGCGACACTGCTGCCGTTCTCACTCACTTTTACCCATGTGCAGCCAGTTCCCAATGCGGATACTGCGATCAATATGAGCGATAATTTTTTCATGGAGATGTCCTCAGCAAGATAAAAGTTCGGCAAGAGCATTAGTTGAAGCATTCTCTACCAGTAAAAAAAATAACAGCGACTACACTAATAGGATGAATCGGTATATGCAACAAATGGACGACTTTTTAAGAAGTTTTACCGATGATCACACCAAAGCATATTGATTCCCAAAACAAGATCTGGTCTGTTAAGGCCGCGGTAGTTAATATGCACGCCTTCATCAGGAGTTGCGTAGTTCCACAGAGCCTATTTATCGAATGTATGTACGTCGTTAGTTTTAAATAAGAGTACGAGCATTGAAGAGCAATCGTTAACAGGAATTTTCGCAGGAGTCACTCATGTTTATTTTTAACGTCATCAGGGGTTTGTTTAGATTCATCCGCCGAAACCTTCGCACCATCATTAAAATAAAAATTCTTCTGTTTACCATCATCATTATTATTTTCGCGGCGGGCAAAACCTATCAACGTTGGGATGACGATCCAGATCGCGGAGCAGTTGCGATTGATGATGGCGCCTTTGGTGAGAGTTATTCAACTCCTACCTATTTGGATCAAGGTTGGAGTGAATCGGACAGCCTGTGGTTCTATAACACGACCCAAGGTTCCGGTTTATTGCCATACGATTTTTTCCTCGCGCTTGAACAAGCTGATTCGAAGGAATTGTTCCGTACGAATAACAATATGGATAAATTCCGCTACCTTCCTCAAAAAACGACGTTTTTTAATCCAGATGGTTTAGCAGTTGGTTTCGTTAAAGATACCTACGCTGGCCGAGATTATGTGGGCTTTACCTGCGCGGCTTGTCATACGGGCCAAGTTAATTATAAAGGTCAGGCTATGCGTATTGACGGAGGCTCCGCCATGGCAGATATGGTGGGTTTCTTGAAAGAAATGGAAAAAAGTTTGGAGCAAACCCGAACTGATGCGCAAAAACGCGATCGATTTGTAAAGTCGGTGTTGGATTTCGACAACGACTATTCGAACTCCGAGGAGGTGATTAAGGATCTGAAAAAATGGGGAGATACCATCAAGCTTTACAACACGGTTAACCACAGCCATTTGGATTACGGTTATGCGCGTCTCGATGCGTTCGGGCGGATCTACAACCGCGTGCTTGAGCATATGATTAACAAATCGCAGTTGCGCCTGGCATATTTACAAGTAACCACAGCGGATGATCGACGCCTGCTTACTCCAGAACAAGTAGATGCCGTCCTCGAGGGCGTTAGTGAAACCATTATTGGTGATTCGCATTTTTCATTGATTGAAGAACGATTGGCATCTAAGGAAGGAAAATATCCCGGCCTCAATGAAGAAGATCGTCAACGCTTACGCAACGCGATTTTTAACGAAGCCGATGCTCCGGTGAGCTACCCATTCTTGTGGGACATAGCCCATTCAGATTATGTGCAGTGGAATGGATTGGCTGATAACGCGGGTATAGGCCCTTTGGCTCGTAATGCTGGTGAGGTCTTAGGGGTTTTTAGCGTGTTGGATTGGACCGCCCATGAATCAGGGTTTAACTTTTCAGCATGGATCACCGGCGAGAAAAGTAAAAAGCGGACTATCAATTTTAAATCATCAATCGATCTCACCAATTTGTCGCGTCTTGAGTCGCACCTGAATAGTCTTCAGTCTCCACAATGGCCTGAAAAGATCTTGGGAAAAATTAATAGCGAACAGGTAAATCGTGGAGAAATTATTTATAACGAATATTGCGCCGCCTGCCATCAGGTGGTTGAACGTGATAACTGGGATCGTTTGGTGGTTTCCAACATGTCGAGTTTGGATGTGGTTGGTACTGATCCGCTAATGGCGAAGAACAGCGTGAATTACACAGGTTATGCGGGTAATTTTGAATCCATTTATCAGCCTACGGGCGTGGGGGCGCTGATTGTGCAGAAACGCGCACCCGTAGTCCAAGTGCTGACTGCTGCGACCATGGGTACCTTGGCGACGCCTGATCCCGATAAATGGGTAATACGTCGCTTCGCTGATTGGGTTTATATGTTGGGTAAATCCTTTTTTGATAATGATATAAAAGCCAGTGTAAAATCCGGCAACTACAAACCCGACACAACTGCTACACCCTATGAATCGTTACTTGCTTACAAAGCTCGGTCATTGAATGGAATCTGGGCTACGGCACCATTTCTACATAATGGCTCTGTTCCCAACTTGTGGAGTTTATTGTTACCCGTAGAAGAGCGCCCAAAGGTGTTCTGCGTGGGTAATCGTGAATTTGATCCGGTGAATGTAGGTTTCAGTACCGAGGGCTGTGATAAATCCAGCTCTACCGATAAGCGCAGGTTTTCTGTTGAACCTAATGGCAATCTTAATATCGGTCATGAATATGGCGTAGGAAAAGACGAGAAGGATAAACTCACTGAGCAGGAGCGTTGGGATTTAATTGAATATATTAAAACGCTGTAAGCTTTAATAATATTTGCGCCGCATGATTGTTCTCTATTTATGAGCAGATGCGGCGCAAATTTTTGCGAATTTATCCAGCGTTCTTTGCCGATGGTTGCGCATAGACGTTATGAAACGAGTAAGAAATTTTTTTACTAAACTATTATCAATATTTTCTGCGCAGGGCTCAGCTCACTCTATCGTATTGAGTTTGGCTTTCATGTGTTTGGCGCCACAGGTTTACGGGCAAGATGAGAAGCGAATTTCCTATCCGGTAAATATTCAAGTTGAACGCGCAGTTAGCAGTGCTCCGGAAATTAAACCCCTACCCGTTGAGCAAACGCAAGAAGATGCGATACGCGCGCTTTACGAAACTGCCTCGACTTCCTCTAGCCCACGGAGAGCCGCGAAGCAGCGAGATAAAACAAATACTAAATCCGCCAAAATCGAAAAAAAATCTTCTAGCAAATCCTCCAGTAAGATCGTCGCTAATAAAAAGACTGCCGAGACAAAACCTGAGCAAAAGCTTATTTCCAACGCAACGCCAATGACGCAAGCGCCGCCGCCCTCTATCGCAAAAAGTTTAACCGTTATCAACGAAAATAGTCAGGCCGTGACAGCTACACCTTCTGAAATACTTCCATCGACTAATTCAATGGAAGCGGCGGTATCTGGTCTACCGGTCACTGCAGAAAATACCGTTTCCAATGCGGAAGCCGCTAAAAATATCGCGTCTGTTGGAGCAACCAATGAAACAGTTGTTGATGACGACGGCGACTTAGGCGATGAAATTTCTGCAGAAAATATGCTTACTGAAGGAACGGCTGAAGCAGCGGCAGCAGTAAAAGACACCGCGCCCGATGGTGAAACCCTTCCTGTGCAACCTGATTTGGCCGACCCCGCTGCAGTCGCGCCTACTGTTCCTGTAGTAGCTGCAGTAAAAAATATACCTCTGCCGATGAGCAATGCGCGTGAAGCTTACATTACAGAATTCAAAAAATATGTTGAAGCCAAAATTGTTCCGCGCTTGCCTGGAATTGCGATTGCTATTATTGCCGATGGGAAAGTAAAAGTATTACAAGCTTACGGCGTTAAAAAAGCAGGCGGAAGAGATTTTATCGACACGGATACGGCGTTTCGTCTCGCGTCTTGCTCTAAAACAATTGCAGGAACTACTGCAGGTATTTTGGTAAACGAAGGTGTTTTAAGTTGGACTACGCCCGTGGTTTCAGTATTACCGAATATTCAATTCAGTAATCCGCGTTACGGTAACCAGCTATCGCTACGCGATATTTTGTCACAATCCACCGGGTTGCCCACGCATTCGGGCGATAATTATATTGAAGACGGTTTACCTTTCGATTCGGTGGTACAAAAATTAAAATCGGTTAATTTTGTTTGTCCACCTGGAAAATGCTATGCCTATCAAAACGTAAGTTTTAGTTTGTTCGATGGCATGGTGCGAAATAAAACCGGAAAACCGTATGAACAATATGTGCAGGAAAAATTATTTAACCCGCTTGGTATGCAGACAGCATCTTTTGGTTTGGCGGGATTAAAAGCCCACAACAATTATGCGCTTCCCCATGTCGCCACCAGCAAAGGTTGGTATACCGAAAAAATTACGGAAAATTATTATCGCATGCACCCGGCGGCGGGCGCTAATGCAAGCATTACGGATATGGCGCGTTGGGTACTTGCGCAAATGGGCCAAAATCCCGACGTGTTAGCCCCCAATGTATTGAATGCGGTTCACGATAAAGTAACAAAAAATACACCATCGCAATCCCATTACGGCGCTCGCGAAGGCGTAACGGACACGCATTATGGTATTGGATGGCGGGTGTTTGATTATCGTGGCGACAAAAATTTCGTTCACCATGGTGGATATGTTTTAGGTTTTCAATCGCAGATGGTTTTCAACAAAGAGTTAAAAATTGGTATGGTTGCCTTAAGTAACTCTAATAAGATGCCAACGAATATTATTTTTGATTTTTTAGACGCTTATGAGGATGAGAAGCGTGGGCCACGAAAAATAATTCTTCCATCGGTTTCGCCGCTAGCGAAAAAAAGACCTGCGCAAAAAGGTCGATAGAAACCATCGCTGGATTGCTTCTTACCTGGATGATTTCTTATCGTAAGATGATGTTGAGTTAATGCGAGTCGTCATCGAGTTCATGTTTTGCAGTTCCGCTGACTAATACTTGCAAAATTCTGCGCCCTTCCATTTTGGTGATTTCAAATCCAAAACCAGAGATGCTTATAGTTTCACCAATGGTGGGAATGTGCTGCAGTTGTTCAAGCAATAAGCCCGCTACCGTAAAATAATCGCCTTCAGCGCGTTCGAGTTTTATACCGAGCAATTCGTCCAATTGTTCGAGCGACAAACTACCATCCACTAACCAGCCGTTTTCCTGTTTAACAACCAGTGGTAAATCGTTCGTGTCCGCTACTTCACCTGCGATGGCCGCCAACAAATCGCTGGTGGTGACTACACCTTTAATGCTGCCATATTCGTCAATCACAATAGCGAGCGGCACTGGCTGCTGGCGCAGCATTTCCAATACATTCAGCGCGCTGGTTCCCTCTGGAACCGCGAGCGGTTCTACGGCAAGTGCGGCCAGGTCGAGCGGTTGGTTGCTCAATGCAGCCGCCAGCAAATCTCGACTTTGTACCACGCCGTGTAAATTGTCCAGCTCGTCGCGTGCCACCAAAAGGCGGGTTTGCGGCGTGGTTTTTAAAACATTAAGCAGCTCTTCGGGCGTTGCGTTTACATCGACCCAAATGATATCCGGGCGTGGCGTCATTAAGGATTGCACCGAGCGTTCGGTAAGCTGCAATACCGAGCGAATCATTTGACGCTCGCTATTTTCAAATACCAGTTCTTCGCCTTTCGGGTCCGCCATAGCGACTATATCGTGGCCCACTTCATCAGCATCGCTGCGGCCGCCTAATAATTTAAGAACTGCTTCAGCAGTGCGGTCGCGCAGAGGGCGCTCACCTATTAAATGTCGTGTGCGATTGGAACGAGCGAGTTGGTTGAAAAATTCGATTAATACCGAGAAGGCGATTGCGCCGTAGAGGTAACCTTTAGGGATATGGAGGCCAGCGCCCTCCGCAACCAGGCTAAAGCCAATCATTAACAGGAAGCCTAAACAAAGCATCACAACCGTAGGATGTTTATTGACGAATTCGGTGAGCGATTTACTAGCAATGATCATGATGACCATGGCGATAATCACAGCAATCATCATGATTGACAGATGATTAACTATACCTATGGCTGTGATGACCGCATCCAACGAAAAGACCGCATCCAGAATAATGATTTGAGCAATAACCGCCCAAAAAGCGGCGTGCACGCGGCTACTGCGCTGGGTATTTACTTTGCCTTCTACGCGTTCATGCAGTTCAAGGGTGGCTTTGAAAAGCAAAAACAGGCCGCCAAAAATCAGAATCAGATCGCGCCCCGACAAATCTTTATTAAAAATATTAAATAAAGGCTCTGTCAGGGTTACAAGCCAAGAGATGCCGGCCAATAAACCAAGGCGTAACAGGAGGGCGAGACTTAAGCCTATGACGCGGGCCTTGTCGCGTTGGTGCTTGGGGAGCTTGTTGGCTAATACAGCCACAAAAATTAGATTGTCTATACCAAGAACAATCTCAAGGATTATTAGGGTGAACAAACCTAGCCAAGCGGTGGGATCAAACATCCATTCCACGGTCAGCACCTCACCTTATAAACGTGATGGGGTGAAGCATTTGAATAAACATACACGTGACTCTGAGGTTCAGGGTCGGGTTCTGCGGTTGGCATTGAAAATCCAGGGTAACCAAATGAAGGTCGATTCTACTTCACACAAGCTACGAATGACCAGCCTTCAAGTTGCCATGGTGTATTAGTCAGTCAAAGATAAGATGTCGGATAAGTAAAATTCCTGCATTGATTGTTTAAGCGCCATAATCGCGCTTTAAAACAAGCAAGGTTAGAAATGATCACAGGGCCAACGGTGCCTCAAAGCCGAACATAAAGTAGACGTAATAGAAAGCTGTTCTCTGCGTTGAGAAAAGTTGTTACCTTGAGATGTTGCAACAATGAGTGGATATTAATGAGATGCATATTTTTCGATTCGATAGGCTATATAGATCCCGCAGTGTGGAACTCGATTGCTAATTCCGAAAATCCCTTTTTACGTCACGAGTTTCTTGCTGCATTGGAACAAAGCGGTTCTGTTAGCCCAGCCACAGGTTGGAAACCGCATCATCTGGTTGTTTATGATGGCGACATTACAATTGCAGTTTTGCCGTTATATTTAAAATTTCACTCCTATGGTGAATATATTTTTGATTTCAGTTGGGCGAACGCATATCAACGCTATGGCTTGGACTATTATCCAAAACTACTTAGCGCAATTCCATTTGTTCCCGCCACTGGGATACGGCTAGCGCACGTGAACAATGTTGATAAGGAAAGACTGTTTTCATTCGTTGCCGAAACTTTGATTGCCAATGCCGAACATGCAAAAATTTCATCACTTCATATTTTGTTAGCTGATCAGCAGGAAGCAAATTTATGGAGCCAACAAAAACTCAGCTTAAAAATCACTACGCAGTTTCATTGGCATAATAATAACTACAAACATTTTCCCGATTTTTTGGAAACATTTAATTCCAGGAAACGTAAAGCCGTAAAAAAAGAACGCCAATCAATTGTTGATCAATGCATAGAAATAGAACGTCTTACCGGAACTGATTTAACTTCAGAGCATTGGGATTATTTTCATCAATTCTACCAAGACACCTATGCAAAACGCAGTGGCCACGGCGGCTATTTAAAACGTGAGTTTTTTACTTACATTCAAAATTCAATGCCTGAGCAAACCCTGATAATTTTTGCCAAACGCAATGGCCACTACATTGCTGGTGCCTTATATTTTTTTAATAGCACTACATTGTACGGAAGGCATTGGGGGTGCGTTGAAGAAGTTGAATTCCTTCACTTTGAACTTTGCTACTATCAGGGAATTGATTTCTGCATTAAAAATAACTTGCAAAAATTTGAAGCTGGCGCGCAGGGCGAACACAAAATCCAGCGGGGTTTCATCCCGTCACCAGTTTATTCAAACCATTGGATTGCAGACGAACGTTTCAGGTCCGCGATCAATCACAACATTTCCGAAGAGAGCCAGGGGAATTTAACGTACATCGAAGAGATGAAAGAGTTTTTGCCTTTTAAGAGTGTGGAATAAAATTTTGAATTTTACTGAAAATGGTTTTGAAATCCTAAAAAATTTTATCTCTCAAGAATGGATTGGCAACCTTATTTATGAAATAAATAGAGTTGGATTTCACAAAGAGACAGGAGGAGTACGGAATATAAATAAAAAGCTAAAAATTATTGGAGAATATTTAGCATCTGAAGAGTTTAAAGGTAAATCCGATTCATTTCTTCCGGCCTCAGTACGGCTTGTGAGAGCTATGCTTTTCAATAAATCAGCAGAATCTAATTGGTATGTGACTTGGCATCAGGACAGAACAGTTTGTGTATCCTCAAGGTTTGAAGAAACAGGTTGGAGTATCTGGAGCGTAAAGGAAAATATGCTACATGTTCAACCCCCGTTAGAAGTGCTAAAAAATATGGTTACACTTAGAATTCATTTGGATTCTGCATCAAACGAAAATGGTTGTCTTAAGGTCATCCCAAACAGTCATACATTGGGTATTTTACCCGCTGAGGTTATTGCGAATAAAATAGCTAGCAACGAAATTTATTTTTGTGAAGTAGACGCAGGTGATGCGTTAATTATGCGACCGCTATTGCTTCATGCCTCAAATAAAAGTGTAGCGCCTAGCAACCGACGTGTTTTGCATTTTGAATTTAGTGATTGGCCGCTACCGGAAGGTGTTTATTGGGGTTAATTTTTTTAATCAATGAATAATTAATCGAAATATTAAAAAAACTGAGAAAATAATGCTAACAAAACTCCACCCCAAAAATATTCTTACGTCTCTGGATGAAATTGATTCTGAATCACCCTCTTATACGCTCAACAAACCCCAAGCCTTGCGCAGGGTTTTCGCAATATTAGCCTGCGTTTCTGTATGTTTGCTGTTTATGCATTACGGAAAATTCTCCAGCAATCTGCAGGATATTCTGAACTTAATTGAAGGGTGGCAGGGTCTGCCTGCGAATTACTATATTCAAAAAAGTGTTGATGCAGGTATTGATGAATTGTTGGGCTATGTATGGTGGACAAGCGTTCACGCAATCGGGTATGTGCTTATACCAGCGTTATTAATTCGCTATATTTTAAAAGCGCGTGTGCGGAATTTTGGTTGGCAGCTTAATGAAGCTCCGCAGCATTGGCGCGGTTATTTATTGTTGCTAAGCCCGATTTTGTTGTTTATTTATTTGGTGAGTCGCGGCCAGGATTTCGTGAATCATTACCCTTTCTATTCACTGGCGAGCCGTAGCTGGTTTGATCTATTCGCTTGGGAATTTTTGTATCTCACGCAATTTGTCTGTTTAGAATTTTTCTTCCGTGGTTTTATTCTTAATTCACTGCGACCCGCAATAGGTGCTAATGCAGTTTGGGTTATGTGTGTGCCCTATTTGATGATTCATTTCCCCAAGCTTTGGTTGGAAGCAACAGGTGCAATTTTATTTGGTTTGTTTTTGGGGATATTAGCCTTGCGCTCCCGATCAATCTGGGGCGGTGTCATGGTTCATGCGGGGGTGGCGGTCACCATGGATATAGCGGCGATCCTGCGAAAAGATAATTTGCCCAGCATCTGGTGGCCGTTTTAGTAAAAGTTGACAAGCGATAGAAGCCCGCGTCGCTATCCACCTGTGATTAGGTTCACCAAGCGAACAAACAGTTGAAAACTTGGTGTTTAAGGGCTATCAAGTTCGAATAAATGACGCTTAAAATCTCCTACATAATAAATAATATTTGTCGGAGGAGTTCATGAACAGTTCTGCAGTAGTAAATGTATGTCTAGTACTAGCCATTATGGGTTTGGCATTGGACGCAAGCGCAAATTTGATCAATTGTAATAAAGCATCTTCTAAGTGGAGCGAACCGGTCACAGAATGTGAAGATTCTGCTGCAGAATTTCGTAGTGCATTTAGCTTCTTCACCCCCGCGTCAAATTCCAATGCTCATTGGAAAAACAGTGAAAGTCTTTTGCTGACTAAAGAGGATTTAGATAGCGCGCAATTTGTTATTTCCTCTATAAGTGGTATCCAGTTATCCGACCTTTGTAATAGCAAGGCTGACTGCCATAGGATTTCAGGTTCCTTAGCAAGTTACTACGCCGGTGGCGCCGCTGTGCGCGTATCTGAACCAGCGCCTTTCTTTTTGGTAATTCTTGGCCTTTTGGGCTTGGGATTAGTGCGACGTCGATCGCGATAATTTTTGTAGGTTCTAAAAACCTCTCACATTATTAAGAATGTGAGAGGTTTTTTTTCGACCTCAAAAATTACTTCCCCATGCTGAAAATATTTAGGAATGCATCACACCTATGCCGGTTAAAGGCATGTCCCTCTCACAAATCATAAAAGTGAACATTCCCATCTTATAAATAACACCAACATGGGACGAACATTGAGGAAATTTTCGTTAATGTAACTTTACACATTCAGCTTTTTTGTCGAGGATTTTTAAATAACTTTAATAACGGAAGCAATGACAGCGCTGGGTGTTGTCACTTAACAATAACGAGGACTTCCCCCAAAATGATCAACATAAAAAATATTTTTGTTTTACTGGGCACACTAACTATCTCATCGCTCTCTCACGCTGCACTTACCACTTATGGCGCAGGAAATATCAGCGACAGTGCGAACCCGGCGGGCTACAAGTGCGCCGTCGATCATGGCAACTGGATCTACAGCGCGGGCATAGTCAGCCCTGGCGTTAGCAGTTGTAATCCCATAGGTACACCCACACCGATTTACCCACAAAAAGTTGCGCCTGCAACTAGCAAACCGACCATGACTCATCGCTGGTGGGGTTCGATTTCTTTTATGGGTGAAATGAAAGTGGGTGATAGCGCGGGCGCGGCTTACATCACTCCTGATCCCATGACCGCACGTATTACTGATCGCGGTGCGCGCATTCTCGGTATTCCTGGCGGATTGCGCACAAGCGCAACCCAAACAACCTATTCCATTCCAGATCCATTTAGCGAAGTCTTCGATGGTCTAGCCATTGGCAATACCGCCTACAGCAATATGGAAGCTTATCTCAAAGATTACAGCGATGGTTCAGTAACTGTGCAATGGAACAGCGGCAGCACACCTGTAATGGAGGCAACTTTTGTGCATGGTTCGCCTTATGCGTATTTCACCGCATTGCAGGGCAGCATTGTTATACGCACCAAAGCGGCGGATAGCGGTGAAAAAGGCGTCTTTCACCAAAGTGGAAATAGCTTGGGTGTTTGGACGGAGGTGGCGGGCGACCGTAATAATTTTCTGATTACGGGCCATGACTCCACCAGCTTTAGTAACGTAAATAGTTCGGCGATCGGTGTGAGTAATGTCAGCAAACGCGTGACTATTACTTTGTTACCGCAGATTTCCGGCACACCAGATTCCAGCATGATCAATGCCTTTGCCCAATACGCCACCCAGCGTGTCGACAAGGTAAACATCAATTACGCAGTAGACAGAAATACCAACAAAGTTACCGTCAGCCACCAATATCAATTCAATGGTTCAGCGGTAACGACTATGGTCGGCCTTCTGCCATTGCATTGGAAAAACTCGTCGCAAGCTGTGACTAGCTACAAGATCCGCAGCGCGCGCGGCGTTACCAAATTCGCCGCCACTAACGGCTTCAGTTACACCATTCCTTATGTCGGTGTGTTGCCAACCTTGCCAGCGGGTATTGGCGACTACAATCTCACGCAATTGAAAGCCTTGGTGACCGAATTTATTAACCAGGGTTCGGCCAACTGGAACAACGCAACTGATACCTATTGGGCGGGTAAAAACTACGGCAAAGTTGCGGAATTGGCGGCAATTGCTCGCGGGATCGGCATGACAACAGAAGCCGATCAATTAATAAATTGGTTAAAGGGCGAGTTGCAGGATTGGTTCCGCGCAAATACCAATGGCGGTTTAGATACCACCAAATATTTTGCCTACGACGGCAACTGGAATACGTTACTTGGCTTTGATGAATCTTTCGGCTCGCAACAACAGCTCAACGACCACCATTTTCATTACGGCTATTTCGTACGCGCTGCTGCCGAAATTTGCCGTGTAGATGCAAGCTGGTGTGGATCGACTAAATACGGTCCCATGGTTGAATTGTTAATCCGCGATTACGCTGCCGGTCGTGATGACGCCATGTTCCCTTACTTGCGCTACTTTGATCCGGCTTACGGCTTCAGTTGGGCATCTGGCCATGAAAACTTCGTGTTGGGCAACAACAATGAATCAACTTCCGAAGCCGCCAATGCTTACGGTGCCATGGTTTTATACGGTCAAATCACCGGTAATAACGCCATCACCGAGCGCGGTATGTATTTGCATGCATCCTCGACTTCAGCCTATTGGGAATACTGGAACAACTATGACCGCTTCCGTGGTTTAGGCGGTGATTACGATAACTTCGATAGCAGTTATCCAAAAATGACTACCTCCATTATCTGGGGCAATGGTCATGTATTCGGAACCTGGTTCAGTGGTGCCTACGCGCACATTCTCGGTATTCAAGGTCTACCGTTAAGTCCTCTAGTTTTACACATTGGCCAGCATGCGGATTACCTGAATAACTACGTGACTTTGGGGATGACAGAATCCAGCAATGGTAAACCCTCAGGTTTGGCCAACGGCCAATGGCGCGATGTTTGGTGGAATATCTGGTCGTTGAGCAATGGCCAAGCGGCGGTAAATGATATGCAGGCTTATGGTTTTAACTACACGCCGGAAGAAGGTGAAACCAAAGCCCATACCTATCAATGGATTTACACCCTGAAGCAATTAGGAAACCTGGCGACTGGTACTGGAGCGTTAACAGCCAACAGCCCAGCGGCCGTGGCTTTTGATAAGTCAGGCGTAAAAACTTATCTCGCCTATAACTTCGGTTGTACCACGCAATATGTAAGTTTTTCGGATGGTATGAAACTCGCCGTTCCCGCTTACAGTTTCCGTGTTAAGAAAACCGGCGATGCGATAGATGCAAATCCAGGTACGTCCACTTGTAATGGTTCAAGCAGTTCAGCTTCAAGTGCTGCCAGTTCCGTGGTGAGCTCTTCAAGCAGCAAATCAAGTGTTGCGAGTAGCTCTTCATCATCTGCAGAAACAGGAAATGGCTACACAGTTTTGAGCAGCACGAGTGTTCGTTTCTATTCCAACAACGCGCCCTGGGCGGATATTCACTACACCATCAATGGCGGTGCACAACAGAATATTCGCATGACGCACAATTCGGACAATACGAATACCTACACAGTGAGCGGAATTCCAGCGGGTGCCGTGGTTCGTTATTTTTATACAGTCGGATTAAGTGCTGGGGGTGCCGTCGATACCAGCTGGGTGCAATTCACTATGAGTGGAACCTCAAGTGCAGCCAGTTCGAATAAATCGAGTTCGATAAGTAGCGTTGCAAGCTCAAGCAAAAGCTCTGTGAGTAGCTCAATACCCGCAACAGGAAATGGCTACCAAATCTTGAGCGCGACCAGCATAAAGTTTTACGCGAACGCCGCACCTTGGGCAGATATTCACTACACCATCAACAATGGAGCGCAACAAAATATCCGTATGACTCATAATGCCGATAACAGTAATACTTACACCGTCACAGGAATCCCCGCTGGCGCAGTCGTAAAATATTTCTACACAATCGGACAATCAGTGGGAGCTGTTGATACGGCGTGGACACAAGTTGTTTGGTAGATAAGTTTATTAAATAGAAATTCATTTCGACAAAAAACCTTAATCCTTGCGAGAGGATTAAGGTTTTTCTCTTAAAGTCCTAAATATTGAATTATGGATAAGATTCGCGTCCTTTTATGGCCAATCATTGACACAACATTTTCGACATCACTAAAACTCTCAATTAAATGAAATTTGAGCCGAACCTAGGCCCACCTTATATAAAACCTGAAAGTGGGACGATTCCTTAACATCATTAGGTCATGATAATTCTGCAGGCGCTACAAAATAGGTTTTCGCGTATGGATTGCTTAAGGCCGCTAAAAATCTAATCGCAGCGCTGCTTAAAAACTTCGAATCTAAAAGGTTCTTCAAGTTCTGTTGGTGCTAACAAGTTTGTTATGTCTATAGGGTAAAACTCTGGTCCTTACATAATGCGTGTTGGCTCACTTGCATGCCCCCGTTTTCGGGGGCTTTTTTTGTTAATAATTGTCGATCAACTTGGTAAAATACTTATGGCGTCTTCTTTGAAACAACTACAATTTTTGGCCAGCCTTGTGGCTTGTACGCTTATGCTTGAATCATGTGAGCATCCGGCTGCAAAAAATACATCGACGGATACGCCTAAAGCGACACAGAGCCAAAACCATAATCAATCCCTGTGGCCGCAACCTGTAAGCAAAGTCGCGAAAGACCCTGAGATGGAAAAGAAGATAGATGCGCTTATTGCAAAAATGACATTGGAGCAGAAAGTCGGGCAAACCATTCAACCGGAAATTCGTAACATCAGTCTGGCCGATATCAAAAAATATCACATAGGTTCAATTTTAAATGGCGGTGGTTCATTTCCGAATAACAACAAATTGTCCAAGGCAGAAGATTGGGTCGCCCTGGCAGATAGTTTTTACAAAGCCTCCATGGAACCTGCAGAAAATGGAATCGCCATTCCCATCATGTGGGGAACGGATGCAGTGCACGGCCATAATAATGTTATAGGCGCGACCTTATATCCGCACAATATTGCTTTAGGCGCGGCACGTAATCCTGACTTAATTAAAAAAATCGGCGCAGCTACCGCTGCAGAAATTGCGGTAACTGGAATTGGTTGGAGCTTTGCGCCGACTGTTGCTGTAGTGCGCGATGACCGTTGGGGTCGCACCTACGAGTCCTATTCTGAAAATCCAGAGCTCGTAAAATCCTACGCTGGAAAAATGGTGGAAGGATTACAAGGCGATGCCAACACCTCGGATTTTTTATCAGCGAAACATGTAATAGCTACAGCCAAACATTTTCTCGGCGATGGTGGCACCAAAGGCGGTATTGATCGCGGTGATACAGTTGTAAGCGAAGAGGAACTAGTCAAATTTCATGCGCAAGGTTATGTCACTGCAATTGAAGCAGGTGTACAAACCATTATGGCTTCGTTTAATAGCTGGCAAGGCGATCGCATGCACGGTCACCAATATTTGCTGACCGATATTTTAAAAAATCGCATGGGTTTCGATGGCCTGGTTGTGGGTGATTGGAACGGTCACGAATTTGTTGCGGGCTGTACGAAAAATAATTGTGCCCAGGCATTTAATGCTGGGGTAGATATTTTTATGGTTCCGGATGATTGGAAGTTACTTTACGAAAATACACTTGCACAAGTTAAAAATGGCGTGATTTCACAAGCGCGTTTGGATGATGCAGTACGCAGAATTCTACGCGTAAAAATGCGCGCAGGGCTTTTTGAAACAGGTGCACCTTCAACGCATTTGTTAGCGAGTAAAAATGAAATCTTGGGTGCAGCCGAGCATCGCGCTATAGCACGCCAAGCGGTCCGTGAATCTTTGGTGCTGCTAAAAAACAATAAACAACTGTTACCTATCAAAGCAGGCAGCAAAATTTTGGTGGCAGGTGATGGTGCGGATAATATTGGAAAGCAAGCAGGTGGCTGGAGTATTTCCTGGCAAGGTACGGGTAATACTAATGCCGATTTTCCAGGAGCGACGTCCATTTATAAAGGAATTGTCGATGCTGCGAAATCAAACGGTAGCAAAGCTACTTTAAGTGTTGATGGTAGCTACAAGCAAAAGCCAGATGTTGCCATCGTTATTTTTGGTGAAAACCCCTATGCGGAAATGCAAGGCGATATCAATAAACTCGATTACGCTTCCGATAAAGAATTAAAGCTTTTACAAAATTTCAAAGCGCAAGGAATTCCCACCGTATCTTTGTTTATTACCGGTCGTCCGCTGTGGGTGAATCCTGAATTAAATGCATCAGACGCTTTCGCTGTAATCTGGCAACCGGGTACCGAAGGTGCAGGCGTTGCGGATGTAATTATTGCAGATGCAAAAAATAAAGCGCGTTTTGATTTTACCGGGAAATTATCCTTTTCATGGCCCGCATCTCCTGACCAAACGCCATTGAATATCGGACAAGAAAACTACGCTCCTCTATTCGCCTACGGATACGGCCTAAGTTATTCCGATAATGTCTCACTGGAAAACTTATCTGAAGCTGCGCAAACTTCTAAAACCAATTTGCAGTCATTTGAAATTTTCAAAAATCGCAGCATTGAGCCTTGGCAATTAACACTCACTGATAACCTCAACAATAGCAAAGCCGTCACAGCAAGTGTCCTATCCTTAGGCGCAATTAACTACCGTGCAGTTGACCGCTTGGTGCAAGAAGATTCTATCCAAGCGCAATGGTCCGGCGCAACACAAGCGAGCCTTGGCTTTGTTGCAAAAGAGCGTGTTGATTATTCCTCATTGCCTGAACAACCCGCACTTGTGTTTGATGTAAAAGTCGACAAAAAACCAACCGCTGATGTGAAGTTAAGTTTAAATTGCGGATCAGATTGCGGTTCAGAAAAATCCATTGTCAATGAATTACGATCTGCAAATCAAGGCGAGTGGAAAACGCTTTCTGTCAGTTTGAATTGCTTCCAAAAAGTAAAATTAGACATGCTGCTGTCACCTTTTACAATCAGCACAGACGGCGAGCTTAAATTAACACTTCATCACGTACGCATTGAATCAGTACCTTCAGCAGTTGTAAATTGTCAGTAATGCTTTAAAAATTCGGGTGCGAGATATCGTGCCCGAAAATAATAATGTAATAAAAAAGCGGAGATCCATAAATGAAAAAATTTATTTTAATAAATGCAATTGCGTTTACTTTGATGGCCTGCGGTGGGGGCAATGGTAAATCCAATAGCAGCTCTTCAACGGCGACTAGCTCCAGTAGTTCGGTAGTCAGTAGTTTATCAAGCATACCGTCAGTTTCATCAAATTCATCTAGCTCATTAACGTCATCTTCGACATCGTCGGAATCAAGCGTGGCGAGTAGCGCATCGTCGGCCACATGGTCGTTAGTATGGAGCGATGAATTTAACGGGACTGCGATTGATTCCACCAAATGGTCTTATGAAAAAAATTGTTGGGGTGGTGGCAATAACGAACAACAGTGTTATACCGATCAAGAAAAAAATGCATTCGTTGCCGATGGCGTTTTAAATATAGTTGCAGTGAAAGAAGATTTCACCGGCCCCGATACTCCGGAAGGCGAGGGCTCATCAACCAAAACACTTCCTTATACATCAGCACGATTAAGAACAAAAAATTTGCAAGAGTGGACATTTGGCCGTTTCGAAATTCGCGCCAAATTACCTCAAGGTCAGGGGACCTGGCCAGCCATTTGGATGCTGCCAACAGATTCGCCCTACGGTATTTGGGCATCGAGCGGCGAGATCGATATTATGGAAGCGGTAAATTTAAATACGCGAACAACAGTTGATGGTGTACTGCAACCGCCTGAGACACATGTGTATGGAACTTTGCATTATGGCAAAGCTTGGCCAGGTAATGTTTCATCGGGCGAGCCTTACGCACTTCCTAACTCCGCGAGTCCTGCAGATGATTTTCACACCTACGCGTTGGAGTGGGAGCAGGGCGAAATTCGTTGGTATGTAGACGGCGTTCATTACGCGACTCAACGCCAAACAGGTTGGTATTCACAATATATGGTCGATGGCGTTTTAACAGATGCTCCGCTTGGCGCGCCTTTCGATGAAAAATCCGCATACCATCTCTTATTAAATCTTGCGGTAGGTGGCGCCTGGGCAGGCACTGTGAATAATACTGGAATAGATCCAACTGTTTTTCCGCAAAAAATGCAGGTCGATTATGTAAGAGTTTATGAATGCAGTGCTGCTCCGCAAACTGGAAAAGGCTGCGCAACTATTGGTGAAAATGCCGTTGTAAATCCAGGTAAGCCGCGCCCAGTTATTGGTGACGTTGAATTGCCTGGCCCGCCATTATTCACTTTGTACGATAACGAATTAGCAACGGGTTTAAGCTTCGACACTTATAATCCTGACGGTGTAATTTCTTATTCGGAAGTTACAGAGACTGGTCGCGGGAATATTTTAAATATTGTCAAAACCGGCGCGAATGGAAATGTATATTTTAAAGTTTCGGGTAATCCAACCGATTTAAGAAATTGGTCAGCAGATAGCAAACTCATTTTTGATGTGAAAGTTAATAGTAAAGCAGCTGGAGCCAAATTATTGATTAAGCTGGATAGCGGTTGGCCAAACGTGAGTGATGTTGAAGTGCCGCTGCCAGCGGAAGGAGAATGGGCCGAATACAGCATAACGCTTGCCGACTTAATTGATAACGGAAATTCTTTAGCGAGTGGTAAAGCAAGTTTGGCGTCAATTGCAAATATATTTGTCATAGATCCGTCAGGCGCGATGAATGTTTCTTTTGACAATATTCGTATTGAAGGTGATGCTGCGGAAGTTGTCGATGAATTTGCCGCACCTCCATTATTTAAATTGTATGAAGATAATGTAGCGAGTGGATTACAGGTTCAAAGTTATAATCCGGATAACGCCATTACTTCAACGGAAATTACAGAAATCGGGCGTGGTGATGTATTTAATGTTGTCAAAACCGGCGCGAATGGCAATGTGTTTTTCAATGTAGTAGCTGGTCCTGCAAATTTAAACAGTTGGCCTGCGGATGGTGAATTAGTTTTTGACGTAAAAATAAATAGCAAAGCAGTCGGTTCAAAACTATTCGTAAAAATGGATAGCGGTTGGCCGAATGTGAGTGACGCTGAAGTAAGTTTGGCTTCAGATGGCGTGTGGTCTGAATATCGAATTAAAATTTCTGATTTGATTGATAATGGAAATTCAAATCTCTGTTGCCCAGGCATAGCAAATCTTTCAGCTCTCACCAACTTATTTGTTATAGAGCCAACGGGTGCAATGGATGTTTCTTTCGACAATATGCGGTTAGAAGTACCAACCTTTGCGTCACCACCTTTATTTACAATGTTTGAAGATTCGCTTGCGTCTGGTTTACAAGTTCAAAGTTATAACCCGGATGGAAAAATAACCTCGTCTCAAACTGCTGAAACTAATCGCGGCAACTTTTTTAATGTTGTTAAGACGGGCGCGAATGGCAATGTATTTTTCAACGTCATCGACGGGGCCGCCGATATAAGCAGCTGGCCTTCCAATGGAAAATTGGTGTTTGACTTTAAAGTAAACTCCAAAGCAACTGGTTCTAAATTATTTGTTAAATTGGATAGTGGCTGGCCGAATGTAAGTGATGTTGAAGTGCCGCTGGCTGCTGATGGAATCTGGTCAGAATTCAGCATTGGCATCGCTGATTTACTCAACAATGGAAACTCAAATCCATGTTGCCCCGGTGCTGCGAGTGCTTCTGCAATCACTAATATTTTTGTGATTGAGCCTTCAGATCTTATGGATGTTTCTTTCGACAATATTCGCTTAATTGTCGAATAAGCAGAGTAAACATCTTAAGTCGCAGCTCCGATGAATCAAGTTTGGCGCTGGTATATTTGTTTCGAAACCTTCAAGTCAAGGATGACTTGAAGCAACTACAAGGATGCATTTATGTGTTTTTGAAACAAATATCCCGACGACAAACGAGCTACAAAGCGTGTAACGCGGACAATTCCAAAATACTAATCAAGATTAAACCGATCAAATTATCAATAATAATCCATTACATTTTTTTCAATAACAAATAACTAACCACACATAGCGCCGCAAATAATACTCCCGATATCATTTGCCAAACACGCTGAGGCTTTTTGTTGGATAGGATAGAGCGATACTGCTGCTTATATTTTGGATTGGGTTGCAAGAGCTCATGCAAAAACTCCGATACATCGGCATGACGGCGTTCAGGATCGTAGCGCAAACCCTTCTTAATCGCTGCCTCAATCCAGAAAGGCACTAAAGGATTTAATTCATACGCAGGAACATACTCTGTGCTTAGGTAAGCACGCGGAGTTCGACATTGACTCAATTTTCCCTTAAAAGGTTGAGTTCCGGTTAGCATTTCAAATATCACAACTGCCAGAGAAAAAATATCCGACTGTTCTGAACAAGTTGCTCCTAATACGTGTTCAGGTGCGGAATATTCTGCAGTACCCAATACCTTTTCACGTTGGATAGGCGTTGCGATTTCAGCGATACCTTTTACCAGACATGCACCGAAATCGATAATTTTCACTTCGCCATTTCGATCAACCATTATATTGGCGGGGCGAATATCCTGATGCAAGGTTTCACGGCGATGAAACGCCCGTAAACCTTTTACAATTTGCTCGGCAATATAAACAACGTTCTGTACCGGTGGCTTCGGGTTTTCTTTTATCCATTGTGCGAGCGTAATGCCCTCGATATAGGCCATCAGATAATAAAGAAACTTTTTTGGTTTATTGGGATTAATAATCTTTACAACGTGATTATTATGAATGCGGCTCCCAATCCAGCTTTCCAAAACAAAGCGCTCAATATAAGCGGTGTTGTATTCAAAATTTACCGAGGGCGTTTTCATACAAAAGCGTTCACCGCTTTCAATATCGGTTACCAGATAAACTTGGCTTCGGCTGCTCGCGTGTATTTCTTTTTCAATGCGATAGCCGTCAATTATTTTGCCTACATCCAAATGCGGCGGAAATGGTAACGCCGTGAGCTTTTGGGTTGCATCTTCAATGTTTTCTTCTGGCAAACTATTAACGCGAATTATTTGGCAGCTAATATTGTCATCACTATTATTTTTCAATGCCAGCTCAGCGAGCTTATCGCAAGTAGCATCATAATTATCTGTTATCGGCGTAAGTGAATTACTAATATCGGCTGGTGTTAAAAAATCGTGCATGCCATCGGTGGTCAACAAAAATATATCACCGACTTCCAGATCATGAATGCTGCAATCAACATCGAGTGAAACGTCTAACCCCATTGCGCGAACTAAATAAGAATCTTGGTCGCTAATAAATGTGCGATGATCGCGTGTCAACTGTTCGAGCTTGCCACTTCGGTACCGATAAATTCGCGAATCGCCAACATGAAAGATATGTGCAGCATGAGATTTAAAAATAACGCAGCTAAAGGTACTGACATAACCTTTTTTCGCTTCATGAAATTCGCGCCCGCGCGAGTAGAGCCAACGATTCAAAGCAATCAGCACTTGTGATGTAGATTTTTTAACGGTCCAAGTATCGGGTGTCGAAAAATAATCCACCAGAAAATTTCGCACACAAGTTTCACTGGCTTCTTTTCCAGCTTCCGCTGCGCTAACACCATCCGCAATAATTGCAGCCGCACCCTTAGTACTTAACAACACGCCTTCAGGAATGCGAATGCCAATCGCATCTTCGTTATCCGCTTTTACACCGGCGCTGGAAAACTGCCCCACTGAAAAGGTTAAATTACCCTTGAGATGCCAAGCGTTCATAAGCAGCGCCGTTATTATTAATTTAAAAACGTAATGAGCGAAGTAAAGACAAGGCAAAAATCAATTAAAATGCGGAGTTTACGGTGGTAAATGAGCAGTTTTAATTGAATTTTAACGCAGTATTTAAGAGCGCAATAGTTTTTTAGTGGACTTCGATCATTTGGACAGAACCATCGGGCAACACCTCAAACATCTTATCTTTCGGTTCATCCAATAAGATCGACGCCACTGCCGCAACAAAAATACTAACCGCGATTGTCATAAAAAATATCTGCGTACTTACAAATGAAAAAACAGTTAGGAATATCACTGCGCCTATATTTCCATAAGCGCCGACGATACCTGCGATTTGCCCGGTAAGGCTTCTGCGAATAAGTGGTACAACGGCAAAGACACAGCCTGCTGCGGATCCCAGAAAAAACGAACTGATCATCATAGTCGCTACCGCCAATTCAATTGGCCAGCTCGCGTTAATATGAGACATTGTGAAAAATCCAATCGATGCTAAAAATAGCAAAACAATTAAGGATTTTTTACGGCCAAATTTATCGCTAATCCACCCGCCTGAGGGGCAGGAAACAATATCGGTTGCAGCGAAACAAGCTCCGAATATGCCGGCCAATGCAATTGGAACAAGAAATACATTTTTGAAGAATAGTGGCAGCATGGAAACAACCGCTAGTTCAGAGCCAAAAGTCACCGCATAGGCAAGGCTCAGGATGGTCACTTGTTTAAATTTATACTGATGAATTTTTTCGACAGGCTTGGAAAAAATCTCTGTATTAACGTTATAGATTTTTTTACTTTGAAAAAGAAACAAGCTAACTAAAATAATGTTGATGCTGATTAACGCTGTTTGATTAATAAGCCCCAGCTGCTGCACTTTCCAAGTCAGTAACGACATAGCGCCATACATAGGAATGTTTAAAAGTAGATATTGGATAAAATCGCTTTTGCTGGTCACTGCCAGGCCTCCAGATTTATTCGGTTTGAAATAAGTAGAACCTGCAGGAGTATCGCGCACAGAACTGTAATAAATTCCCGCGTAGACAATGGCTATCACTCCAGTAATACCGGTTGCGTAACGCCAGCCTTCATCGCCCCCAATCAACAGTGCAATAGTTGGGAGGCTTATAGCTGCAGCGGCAGAACCAATATTACCCAAACCTTTATATATACCTTCCGCCAAACCTAATTGACGTGCGGGAAACCACTCGCTAATCATACGAATGCCGATAACAAAACCGGCGCCGGCGAATCCTAATAAAAAGCGTGCAAGCGCGAGCATTTCGAAGCTGGTGGATAATGAAAAGAAAAAGCAAAACAACCCGGTGATAACCAATAGCAGCGAATAGATATTTCTTGGGCCAAAAACATCCACCAGCATTCCGATAATAATTCGTGCGGGAATTGTGAGCGCCACGTTCAAAATTAATAAAGTTTTGACTTGTTGATCACTCAGGCCAAGTGCACTTTGAATCGCAACTAGAAGTGGGGCGTGATTAAACCATACGATGAAGGTTATGAAAAAAGCCATCCATGTCATATGAAGAATTTTTGTTTTTCCGCCAAATGAGAAAAAATTTATGTTTGCACCAGAATTCTTCACCACCAACTCCAACCGGTTTTAAGATGGAGCACAATTAGGCAAAATTTACGCCATCTATCTAAAATCTAACAAAATCCAGCGTTTTTACTTGCACCAGATTAAAACTTGAACGTATTTTTCTCGAAAATGCCCATTAAAAAAGCACTGTGCATAGCATAAAAGTCTTTATTTAGTGCAAAAGATGATTTACGGCTTGCACCGAAAAAATTCAAGATTGCGATCTTATTACATGGCCTACGCGCTATTTATAGTTTGAGTCGATGATTTCCTTCTAAAGGCGCGCTATTTGCGTTCAAAAAATTAAATTTTTTAAACAGGACTCTATCGCAGTCGAGAAAAAGGAAAGATGATCAATAAAACAAGCAGATTGCACCACAAGCACTCACATGTTTGAAAAGTCGTGTTTAATTAGCGCATAGAGCGATAAAAAATCTGCACCAGCACAACTCATTTCAATCCTTTGTATGGCTTTTAAGTGCCCAAACGGACCTTGGCACAGGCGTTGCAAAATCCTTTATGTACATTGACCCTGCTTGTGCGGGGCCAAGGACATCACTGTGTTTTCACCAGTTTGGATAAAATGCCATGAGTACTCAAAAATTAAATCTGTTGGACTTCTCCAATAAATCTGTTGCGACTTTACACCTCACTTGGTTTGCTTTCTTTATGACCTTCGTGATGTGGTTTAGTCTTCCCCCACTCAAACCGCTCATCATGCAGTCAGTGCAAATGACTCCGCAACAATGGGCAGCGCTCTTAACGCTTAACGTTGCTCTCACAATTCCCGCACGTATTGTTGTAGGTAGTTTGGTAGACAAATTTGGTCCACGTAATATTTACAGTGCGCTTTTAATTCTCTCTTCAATCGTTTTAATTGCATTCTCTTTTGCGAAAACCTTTGAACAACTCGCCTTGTTTCGTTTTTTATTAGGTTTTGTTGGTGCCGGTTTCGTAATTGGAATTCGTCTGGTTAGCGAATGGTTTCCAGCGCGTCAGGTTGGTCTCGCTGAAGGTATCTACGGTGGCTGGGGAAATTTCGGCGCGGCAGCAGCGGGTTTTACATTGCCCTTTTTAGCAATTCATGTATTTGGCGGTATAGATGGCTGGCGCTATGCAATGACAGCAGCAGGTATACTGGCCGCAGTTTATGGTGTTGTATTTTATGTATTTGCTCGCAACACACCGAAAGGCTCAACCTATTTCAAACCAAAAAAATCCGGCGGTTTGGAAGTAAGTAGCAAAAAAGATTTTTGGTTTTATGTTTTACTCAATGTACCCATGTATTTAATCCTTGCGGTACTTGCTTGGAAAATGTCACCCGCAAATTTGAAACTACTCAGTGAAACAACCACTAACATTTTATACATAGTTTTAATCGCGCTTTTTATTTTCCAATTCACGCAGATTTATCGCGTCAATAAAGACATGTTGAAGAATGGTGTGCCTACACATGATCAATATGAATTTAAACAGGTTGCTATTTTAAGTTGGGCCTATTTGGCGTGCTTCGGTTCAGAGTTAGCGGTGGTGTCTGTGTTACCCGCTTTCTTTATGGATACGTTTAAAGGCCTAAGCATTTCACAGGCAGCTATGTTAGGTGGTTCTTTCGCGTTTATGAATTTGGTTGCGCGTCCTGGTGGTGGCTGGGTGAGCGATAAATTAGGACGCCGCTTTTCAATGTCAGTTATTTTTGGTGGCATAGCGATTGGATATGTTTTGCTATCGCAAATTAATGGTAACTGGCCTCTCGCATTAGCATTTGGCGCCGTGTTTGTATGTTCATTGTTCGTGCAAGCTGGTTGTGGTTCTGTGTTTGCAGTGGTCCCTCTAATTAAACGTCGCATGACAGGTCAAATTTCCGGTATGGCGGGTGCTTACGGCAACGTAGGTGGCTTGGCATTCCTAACTATTAATACCTTCGTAAATATCCATACATTCTTTTACGTCCTTGCAGGAGCGGCGGCCTTGGCATTTATTTTCATCCAATTTTTGAAAGAGCCAAAAGGTCACACAGTGGAAATTAATGAAGATGGAACTTTGCAGAGAATTGAAGTGGCATAAGTTCATTAAATAAATTGCATTGAATTAGCCCGCTAGATGCGGGCTTTTTCTATTACACTTTCTATAACAGTCTTAGGTGAAATCAAAAAAGCGATTAATTAATTTATGGATCATTTGCAATCTACTTTAAGCGTGCGTTTTGCACAGCGCAGCGAAGCAGGAAAAAAACCTGAGAATCAGGATACGGTAGGTGCACGTATTCCCGAAGGCAACACGCTGACTAACAAAGGCATTGCTATTGCGATTGCAGACGGTGTGAGTAGTAGCATGGCAGCGCGCGAAGCTAGCCAAACAGCTATCACAGGATTTCTTACTGATTATTACGCAACACCTGATACCTGGCGCACCCAACAATCTGCTATGCGTGTTATACAGGCGTTGAATTCTAGTTTATTCGGGCGAAGCCAAAATTCAATTTACGGTGAAGGTTATCTCACCACACTTTCTGCACTAATTTTAAAAGGCTCAACTGCTTTTATTTTCCACGTAGGCGACACGCGCGTTTATCGCTTGCGTGGTGAGGAATTTGAATGCATAACACGTGACCATACTCAGCGCATCGATCGCAACACACAATACTTAAGTCGCGCATTAGGGGCAGACCCTTATTTAGAGGTAGATACACACACGCTTGAAGTTGAAGTGGGTGATATATTTTTGTTGAGTTGCGATGGCATCCACGAATTTATTCCCGCCGCAGAATTTAAAATCCTGGTTAAAAATAATCGTACAGATTTGGATGCTTTAGTTAATGGTGCGATTGATTTAGCGCTAAAACATAACAGTGACGATAACATTAGCATCCAGGCTGTTGCTATTGAGCAAATTGGCAGCGCAACACA
This sequence comes from Gammaproteobacteria bacterium, assembly GCA_004173475.1. Taxonomy (GTDB): domain Bacteria; phylum Pseudomonadota; class Gammaproteobacteria; order Pseudomonadales; family Cellvibrionaceae; genus Cellvibrio. The sequence continues at coordinate 1,692,203 of SEBU01000001.1, read as the reverse complement.
GAGCGAAGCTATTCAAGTATTATCACGTTTGCCTTTTCCGCCGCTTTTATCGCCGGGGCAAATAATCGATGGATTACAAGTTAAAAAAATTATCCATGAGTCTACGCGAAGCCAAGTCTATTTGGTTGAAAACGAAAAAGCCCAGCCATTGGTGATGAAAACTCCTTCGGTAAATTTTCAAGATGACCCAGCATTTATCGAACGTTTTGTTATGGAGTCGTGGATAGGTGCGCGAATTCACGGCCCGCAAGTTGCGCGTGTTATTCCGGCTCCGGAATCGCGCTCGTGTCTTTATTATTTAACGGAGTACATTAGCGGCCCAACGCTTACCCAACTATTAAAAGAGCGCGGCATTTTAGCGATAGTGGACGCGGTAGAATTGACTGAGCAGCTTATTCGCGGCATACGTGTTTTTCATCGCAAAGACACGCTGCACCAGGATTTAAAACCCGACAATATTGTTATCAGCTCAAAGGGCCCGATGATTGTTGATTTCGGTTCGTGTTGGGTTGCGGGCGTGGAAGAAGTTATCGCACCTTTTACTCGCGATATTGTTTTGGGCACTGCAGACTATTCAGCCCCCGAATACAGATACGGCGGAAAAGTGGGGCCGGCATCTGATCAGTTTTCTCTAGCTGTTCTTCTGTATGAAATGCTAACCGGAAAATTACCCTACGGCTCCCATTACGCAAACGCTACGGATCTACATAGCTTTCAAAAATTAAAATATATTTCTGCCATGCAACATAATCCATTGGTTCCCTACTGGCTGGATAAAGCCTTGGAAAAAGCGCTTAGTATTTATCCAAGTGCGCGCTATGAAGCCTTGTCTGAGTGGTATCAGGATTTAAAACGCCCTAATCCTGAGTGGCTCACTTATCGCCAGCGACCGTTAATCGAGAGACATCCTGAAAAAGTATGGAAATTTCTGGCCATAGTTGGTTGGCTATGCGCATTAACAATTTTATTCTGGAAGAAATAGCTTGCCCGTAATATTTCATTACTTACAATGGGGCATCTTTTTATCGAGTTAGAAAAATGCGCAATTTTTTGTTTGGTATCGGCTTACTCGGTGCAACCGCTTCTATCTTTAGCAACACCTTATCGGCAGAAGAGGCCGCACCTATCAGCGAAGAGGAAATGCGGCTTTGTATGGAAAAAAGCGTATTGACTGCTGATAAATCAATGACAATACGAAACTTGCAGGAAGCCTGCGCAATTCTATTGAGCCAATCCACCACATCTGACTCAGAAAAGAGTGAACAGCAGGTCGCAGAGGCCGAATCAAAAGTGATTAAGGGCACCGACATTCAACGTAGCCCACGCATGTTAAATGACCGAGGCTTGGTTGAAGCGCTCAACCGTTCCAACCGTTTCGTTCTCACTCCACACAAGCGAAATTATATTTTACCGCTTAGCTATTCCGATTCGCCCAATACCGATCCCTACAAAAATTCCGTATCAAATGATGAGGCTGATGAAGGCTTCGCTTTTTCAGATTTGAAACACGCTGAATTTGAATTTCAATTAAGTATCAAAATTTTGATTCGCGAAAACATATTCGATGACAACGGGCATCTCTATCTCGGTTACACCAATCATTCGCTCTGGCAAGTTTACAATCGTGAAACTTCCGCCCCATTTCGCGAAACGAATCATCAACCTGAGCTTTTACTCACTTTCACCAATGATTTTGAAATTTTCGGGTTCCGAAATGTGCTTAATGAATTCAGTATTAATCACCAGTCAAACGGGCAAAGCGGGGTTCTATCAAGAAGTTGGAATCGTGTAATGTTTAATTCGGTGTTTGAAGGAGAAAATTTCAGTTTTTCGTTAAATCCCTGGTACCGACTGCCGGAGGATAAGTCGCGCTACCCAGGCGATCCAAAAGGTGACGATAACCCTGACATTGATTACTACATGGGAAATTTTCAATTTAGCGGTGCTTACAGATACAAAGCTAATATTTTTAGTCTTGAATTACGCAACAATTTGAAAATAAATAGTCGCGGCGCAGCAGAAGTAGCCTGGACCTTTCCTATAAGTTCAACGATGCGCGGTTACGTAAACTACTTTGACGGCTACGGCCACAGCTTAATTGATTACAACGATAAGCAAAGAGTAGTGGGGTTAGGAATTACTTTTACAGATTTGTTTTAAGACCAAAAAGGTTTTTTTAATACAGTAATAGCTTTAATTTTTTGAATAAAAATTAAAGCTATTCACCGATATCTTCATTCCAAAGCAGGGGATTACTATTGATAAAGTTTTCCATAAGTTGTTGGCATCTTTGGTCGTCCACAATGACAACTTCCACACCTCTGGATCTTACATAATCTTCAGGCCCGCGAAATGTATGATTTTCGCCTACAACAATTTTCGGAATTCCATAAAGTAAAGCCGCACCGCTACACATATCGCATGGTGACAAGGTTGAGTATAAAGTTGCCTTACGATAATCAGCAGCAGTGAGTCGACCTGCATTTTCCAGACAATCCATCTCAGCATGCAAAGTGCAACTACCTTTCTGTACACGCTGATTGTGACCTCGACCGACAATTTTTCCATCAATCACGAGCACAGACCCTATAGGTATGCCGCCGGAGGCCAGACCTTTTTCAGCTTCTTGAAGTGCTGCCTCTAAAAATTTATCCATTGACGCCTCGATGTTATTTAACTGAATCGAATAATTTTTTTGTAATGATAATTAGAAATTTTTAATGTTTAAGGTGACAATGATTGAAATGTATTGGTAAGAAATAAAATTTTCTCCATACACAATTTAAATTCTGACAACTAATTATTGGTTAAATCTTTTCTTCCCTAACAAAACGAACCTCCGTTATTAAACCTTTTTCAACTTTGTAAATTGATACGTATTTCTTACTTTCATTTGGGTAGCTAACAATCTCTTCATTTACGACGTAACTTCCATTTTCTATTTGCTTAATAATCTTCACTTTAACTTTACCTTCGGCAAATAAAGGTTTGAATATAGCTTCAAGGTTTGCTTTACCTTCCGCCAGTTTAGAGTCTGGATATGTGTATATTGAAATATTTTCTGAATAAAGACTAATCAGCCCATCAAAATTGTTTTTGTTATACGCATCCATTCGTTTATTAACCACTTCAATCGGAGATAACTCTTTACTCCAAGAATGCGATGACATTACCAAGGCCGTAACTAACATAAGTAAACTAAATAAATTCTTCATCAAAATTCTCCTGATTTATACGGCTGGTGTTTATCTAAATCTAGACTAAACGACGATAATCCCCCAACATTTTAAGCTATGAGTTTTGTGTCACGGTCTGTGGACGTCCTGCAGCGATTTGTTAGGTGTCACCACGCTCAAATGAAAAACCTGGAGGATACTGATGAAGCCCATCGAAGTCCCCTTTTGTTAGAGGTACGCCTCTAGACCGAGCAATGGCATAAACCATACCTAGGTGGAAATAGAAATTTGGATATGCAAAACGCATTAGAAAATCCTCTGCTTTCATTGAGATTGGCGCAGGGCCAGCCATATCTTCAATTACTACTTCGAGGTTGCTCTCCTTTTCATCCAAACTTGCAACGTAGTTGAATGTATCCTCAAGTTGCGCCCTTAGATTTGCAAATGACTTAACCTCACGGGAGTACGAATTAACTTCTGCGCCCGCAATTGGGCAACAGGTCCTTAAGGCGAAACTTGCCGCAATCTCCACTTGAACACATAGAGGGAACATATCAGGACTAAGTCTTTCATGGAGTATACTTTCATCACCAACAAAATGTTCTTCGACCTTTTCGAGTAAGCTCGAGAGTAACTTCAAGTATTCAACAAAAATTTCAATATGCTTGTTTTTCACTACCGACCTTATCTACACCTAACGCCGAGTTCAGCGGAAGTTTTTAAGTTGTGGTTTTATGGAACACTTTTGCGCAGCAAAACCACGACTTAAAAACTGTCCAGCCACGAAGTGGCGATGCTTGAGCGACTTGTTAACTATGTTTTCCTATAAAGGGTCCAAGTAAAACAATTCCTAAAATAAAAAACACCCACAATAATAACTTCCGAGCACGCGTAAATTTGCGTTGTTTTACCTTTAAAACTTCACGGCCTGTATATTTTTCAGTTCGCTCTTTCCAATTTTTAACTGAAGTGTATTCTTTAAATCGCTCACTATAAACTTTTGCATGTAATTTATTGGCTAGAATGAATATGACCGCCACTAATTCTTCGCTTGGTTCCTGAGCTAAAATTAGCCCATGTGGAGTTCTATGAAGGTTTTGTGCTTTATTGCCTCTCAAATGTAGCGAGTAACTTAATGGCAAAAGCCTATTACTACTTGGTTTAAGTACTAGGCCTGGAAACTCCACGGAAATTTCTCGCGCTACCTTATGCCAAGATTCAATAGAAATAGGGCTTTCTTCAAATTTTTCCAGTGAAATAAATACGTGATGGCTCATAATAGTTAACGCCGAGTTCAGCGGCAGTTTTTAAGTTGGGGTTTTATGGAATACTTTTGCGCAGCAAAACCATAAAGCCGCGACTTAAAAACTGTCCAGCACGCGAAGCGTGCGAGCTGTAACGCCTTGTTAGGCAAACCTAGATATTATATTTTTCAATTATTAATTTTAGACGCTAATACTTCTGTCATTGGGATTATTTTCTTTCCAGATACTTTTGAAAGCTCTGACTTAACATTAAGCAAATATGACCTATCAAATTTTCCGTCATAGTAAAGATGAATATCTAAAGTATTTAAGTCCAACACAACAGAATAGATAGTTTTAATTGGGTTAATCCAACCTTGCTCCTGATGAGTTGCGTCTAATACGGAAGCCATGAATTCGTATGTAAGCTCACCATTATTTAAAACCGTTTTTAGTTTATGATCGGCAATTTGATAACGTGGCGAGAGGAGCTTATCAAATTTGATATCCCTGAGATTGAAATTAGTCGAAATGAGATAGTCCTTATTTTTGTCAATACGAGTGAAAGTCAATTTACCGTCTCGGCCTGGATGGATAACTGCTGCGTCACCGAAACGATCTGCAATATGAATCTGATATGAAATTGAATTACCCCAATCGTATTTGAAAAACTTATCCAGCATTTCATTGACAGATTGTACTTCTTTCATGAGTTCTACAAGCGCCCATTCTTTTTGTTGAATTGTGTTTGGGATATGCACCAAACTCTCTTTTGAGATAGAGTTTATATCATAACTTAAACCGTGCTCATTTATTCCCATCTGCATTACAAATGGGAATTCAGCAGTTGATGTTGCAATAAAAACAACACCGTGTTTCCCTGAGGCGTCAACAACTAAGTAGGATTGGTTGGGAGACTGATCTTCATTACTTGCAAATAGTACCGTTTTCCCTTTTGTTGCAGTGAAAATGGTGCATGCACTTGCCGAGTTTAAAAAAACTAGAATGGTAAGTCGAGTTCAGCGGCAGTTTTTAAGTTGTGGTTTTATGGAATACTTTTGCGCAGCAAAACCATAAAGCCGCGACTTAAAAACTGTCCAGCCACGCAGTGGCGATGCTGGAACGACTTGTTAGCTTTTGGCTCTACTTTTTGCTTTCTTTGGTAATAGCTTTATATTGGTCTCCAGTAAAAAAGGCCATATTACATACCTTCGTTCCTATATAATTTGAGTCAATCATTCTCGATGTATAAGCTGCTGATAATTCGTTAGTATTAATTAAAAATAGTTCAGCGTTATTTTCTGAATTAATCATAAGCATGGGCGGTGAGTCCATATTTACAAGATACTTTCGAGTTTCTTCTTTCTTTGAATTTTCATATGAAAGATTACAACTCAAATCTTTTGATGCGCGCTTGCATAAGAATATCGGTTTATCTCCTGGCACGGTCTTCACTGAATCATCACTCAATTTTGCATAGGCAACTGTAATATCACATTTATTTGCTATTAACGCGAAATCAAAATCTTCTTGGGCAAAGGCAAGGCCGGAATATAAAACCCAAAAAAGCCATAAGTATTTCATAATTTTTCCTTAAGCTAACGCCGAGCTAAGCGGCAGTTTTTAAGTTGTGGTTTTGTGGAATACTTTTGCGCAGCAAAACCACAAAGCTGCGACTTAAAAACTGTCCAGCGCACGTAGTGCGCGATGCTTCAGCGACTTGTTACGTGCTGCTCTTACACAATACTTTTCAATAAAATAGGTTATTGCTTACCGCTCTCTAAATAGCCGTTCAATGACAGGCAAAAAAACAAATAGACCGATTCCAGACAAAAAGCAATAACGAAAAGTGAAAGCCACATTGATGCCTGATACCAAACCGGTTTCAGAGGCAGCTATGGCTAATATACCAATTAGCCAAGCAGTTATTAAACAAGCTAGCCCACTTGAATTATTTAAGAGAAGCCAAAGCCATAACCTTTTTAGTAGAGACATAAGCAATTCAAGATTACACAAATATTAATATGATTTCAGAATGTTAAACGCTAGCACTAAGGTTCCGAGCCAGAAAAATTAAAAATTAAAAATTAAATACTTCAAGATCTTAGCTTTTGCTTTTCCGATTTGGCCGAGGCCGTACATTTTAATTTTCTTGCCACACGTAACGCCGAGTTCAGCGGCAGTTTTTAAGTTGTGGTTTTATGGAACACTTTTGCGCAGCAAACCATAAAACCACAACTTAAAAACTGTCCAGCGCAGGCACGAAGTGCCGGAGCGGTGCTGCAACGACTCGTTACGTGATAATTTACTTGGGAAGGATTTGAACGGAAGAAAAAAACAAACTACAACAATAAAACCCTAGCCTTCCGAAGCAAACCAACTAAACCACAATTTAAAACTTTAACCGCAATAACACCAGAGGCAAACAAACCTAAATACAAATAAATGCAGCCCTATGCGCACAACAAAAAGTGCTTGCGATAAAACAACTACCAAAGGCATAAGAAATACTTCAAAACGTTAAACCGCAATATTTCAGCTCAGAAAAACTATTTGTACGCCTAAAGCTAGCAGCTCATGAAAAACCCAAACTTCAACCTTTCAGAATTCTAGCTTTTGCTTTTACAATTTAGCCGAAGCTTTGCGATTTTATTTCTTGCCCCACGTAACGTTAAGTTCAGCGGCAGTTTTTCTGTTGCGCTTTTGTGTTACACACAATGAGCACCGCGAATGCAAAAGCGCAACAGAAAAACTGTCCAGTGGAGCGAAGCGCAACGGTGCTGCAACGCCTTGTTAAATTTTTACTTTTCTAGGTTAATTTCTTTTTCAATTGCTTTTGCGGAAATGGTAGTTCCAAGAAACATTAAGAAATTTGAAACGAACCTAACGATAATAAGCGTTAATACGGAAGCACCTATTAAAGCTAAGCCCAGAATAAAAGATTTTGCGAATATGATGTATATACCATAGAAGAAAAAGCCAGCCGATAGAATATTTCCAAGTATGGCAATCAGGTAACCAAAACCTGTTAATAGCATTCCAAATTTCATTTAAATAATTCCTGTATTTATTCTTCAGGTTTGCTGTTTGATAAAACATAACCAGCAACAGTACCCAGTAAGGCGGCAAGAGTTTCAGGTTGAAATTTAGTTAAAAGCGCAAGTATTAGTATTGTTGGGATAAACAGGACTACACCGATTGCTTTTAATGTATTTGGGCCAAACCCTTGGTTTTTTGCCTTCACACGTTTATAGATGATATTTAGACCATATAACATTGTAGCTACAGCGCCTAAGACCGCGAAGAAAGTTACCCATGTGGCAAGTTGATTATCCATTCTTGATTCCAATTTAACGCCGAGTTCAGCGGCAGTTTTTAAGTTGTGGTTTTGTGGAATACTTTTGCGCAGCAAAACCACAAAGCCGCGACTTAAAAACTGTCCAAGGAGCGTAGCGACTGGTGCTGCAACGACTTGTTATATTTCATACCCAAACTGTTTAAAGTAACGCTTAATGAGCGATTTCACTTTTTTGCTTTTAGAAAACCAAGAACTATTTAATGCCCGAGTTATGTCACTAGGTATAACTTCTGCCCCAAGCTCCAATAAAGCAATAACTGTTTCTAAGTGGCCATGCTCTACAGCATGAACCAAAGCATAAATTGGAATTGGTGAGCCAACGCTTCTTAATAAACGAATTTCTTCATGCTTATTTTCAATAGCGAGCCAATGCAAAACGTTTTCACCAGCCCAACATGTTTCGTAAACAATTTCTGGATTATTTGCAACTATACCGGGAACCTTTTCGGGCTCATAAAGCACTGCGTCTAGCAAAATGCCAAATTCGTGAGATCTGCCAATTTTCAATGCCTCATATGAAGGAGGCCGAATTCTTTTTCTCATATTAAATGCGGCTTATGTGCCGAAAAATATAACGCCGAGTTCAGCGGCAGTTTTTAAGTTGTGGTTTTATGGAATACTTTTGCGCAGCAAAACCATAAAACTGCGACTTAAAAACTGTCCAACGGAGGTGCGGAGCGCCGTAGTGATGCTGCAACGACTTGTTATGTATTTTCTATTTGACTAATTATTAATTCACAACTTCCTATAACTGATTGCTGAGTTTCTATCACATTGTTTATGGCATGCTCAACAAATTGAGCATTATTGTTTGCACGTAAAGAACCTAACAAATGATCAGTTTTCATGTTGTAAATTTTAATTTTTCTAGCTACATGAAATAAGTTTTCAGTTACCTGCGCATTAAATAAACCACTCTTTCCTGCTTCTTCATGCGCAATTGGTGATAGAACGGTAATTAATACTGCTTTTGATACACCGCTTGGAAGAACAATATTCATTGTGTCATTGCTCTTTAGTATTGATATGGCATCTTTTGACTCGGCAGAAATAATAGATTTAAGGCGCTCCCTTTCACTCTTTTCAGTTTGACGCGCTTGGTATTCATATAAATAAATACCGACGAGAATTGAAAGCAGGGTTGACACAAATGTCGAGACCAAACCGTCCCAAAAGCTTTGTAATGTTGCAGGTATGCATTCTCTAAAATAGTGGACGTATAATACGGATACAATACCTAAAGCAAAAAAAGCTATTACCTTTAAATATTTCATATGTTTCTCAATATGGAGTACATAACGCCGCGGTAAACGGCAGAATTTAAGTTGTGGTTTTGTGGAATACTTTTGCGCAGCAAAACCACAAAGCCGCGACTTAAATTCTGTCCAGTGGAGCGAAGCGGAACGATGTTTGACCGCTTTGTTAAAATTTACTTGCCCAATTTGATATTTTCTTAGATTTGAATAGCAATAAAGCAGCACCAATAAGCTCAACGAATGTTGCAATAATGCTAGCTTTGTTTTCAGGACCAATTGATGCGTGAATTCCACCTTCGCTCAAATTAAGGACTGTAGCCCAATAAACAAAGTCCATCACTGAACGATAGAGAAAATATATTGCTATTGCAGAAATAAGAACCGCCAGCAGTGATTTCGGAGACATACTTTCAGCATTTAGATTTGCCTCAGGAGGAATAATTTTTGCTGCAACAGATAATGGAAATAACCATAAAAAAAGAGCAAGAACAGGCCACGGGAGATAAATAAGGCTAGACCTAAATAAAGATGCATCCATACCTTGAACGGTTCCATACATGACGTTTTCAAGAAAATAGACGAGATTTGGAATAGAGAACAATATAAGCCAGAGTGCAAATAACTTTATTCCAATGCTTAAATAGTGATGTGCTTTCATACTTTCCTTATTTTAACGTTAAGTTCAGCGGCAGTATTTAAGGCGAATTTTTATGGAATACTTTGCGAAGCAAACCATAAAAAGGCGACTTAAATACTGTCCAAGGAGCGAAGCGACTGATGCTGCAACGCCTTGTTAGGCATTTGCTTCGCAGTACGCTTTCAGACCGTTTAGCCTTGATTTAATTACTTTGGAAAAATACCAACTAGCAATTGACTCAGATATTAACGGAACCGACCACCACTTTGTTTTTATGGAATAAATAAATTTTGCATTTGTTTCATTTGCAGCAATGGATTTAAAAACCCAACTACCCGAAAACCCTTGGAGCACTATAGGGCCCTTTGTCATTTTTATAGCCGCAGTAGTTGGTGGCATTACCTGTACAAATTCTACTTCCATATTTAGGCCACTCTTCGCTGTTACAGAAACGCAAACACCTTTTTCTATATGTTTAGCGCCATTTAGTAACGCTATATTTTCCGGAAATGTGTCCCATTCATAACGCACTGAATAATCTTGCGATACTTGGTACACCAATTCAATTGGCGCTTTTATACTTACCTGAAATTCAATACGCGCCATATTTTTGTGATTGCCTAACGCCGAGCTAAGCGGCGGTTTTTAAGTTGCGGTTTTGTGGATTACTTTTGCGCAGCAAAACCACAAAACTGCGACTTAAAAACTGTCCAGCGCACGAAGTGCGCGGTGCTTCAGCGATTTGTTAGAAATAGCTTTTTAGGCACAATGCTTAAGAACCATAACATTTCGTACTTTCTGCGCGGTCTTTACTGTAATACAGCGTGATATAGGCAGCGCAACCTGCGCTACCACAAGACCATTCATATTTAAGCCAAGCAGGCTTAAAGCCCTTATGCTCAATAGCATATACGACGTTACCTGAACTAGCTGGTTCAGTTTCTTTATTGCACTTATAAGTTGCTATCGAATAGCTATTCTTTTCTAAGATACCGACAATATCAAGATTGTATTCTTGAGTGTTATTTAGCATTTTAATAGACACTTCATTTACGAAGGACCTTGCACCCAAAAGTTCAACACTCCACTGACCAGGCTGTGGTGTTTTACCTAAAACTTCATGTGTGGGTAGCCCGTTATTATTGAAGAGTATGCGACCCTCTCTAAAATAGAAATTACCGAGTTTTTTATTAAATTCAGAAGCGTCTACTATTCCTTCAGTAAACCAGCTTACTGAATTAAGCTTCTTTGAAAGAGATTTCCAGTCTGGATTGGTGTAGCTCTCACTAGCTGGAATTAGAAGCGAACCGAAAAATTGCGTAAGCTCCATGCCATTTTTCGTACGAGGCTCAACGGACTCGGACGAAAAACTAAGACTAGAGTTAAGACATACAAACAAAAATGTGAATTTTAATATTTTTAACATTGGCACAATTCCCTATTTTTCTAACGTTGTTATAAGCGGTGCGTTTTTTGTTGCGCTTTTGTGTTACACACAATGAGCACCGCGAATGCAAAAGCGCAACAAAAAATGCGTCCGCTTGATGACCTTGTTATGCATTTTTGGTGAAACCTGCTCTAACCCAAGCCATGCCATAACCTAACAATAGAATAATAAGAATTGGCATTAAAATTGAAATTAATGCAGTAAATATTACTTTGCTTCTTCTATCTGAATTAGCTTTCATTATATTTTCGTATACACCGTCAAATTCACGTTTGGCTTCGGCTGCTTGTAAATTTAGGATTTTTACCTCTTTAGCGAAATTTTCGATTTCAATAACTGATATCGTTTTTCCGCTTTTTTTAGCCAGTTTTTCTAGCTTTTCTTTAAAAGGTAAAGCATTAAATTCCTCGGTTAAAAGTGGAAATTGGATTCCCACTTTGGTTCCATCTTCATGCGATAAAGTAACCGTATAACGTGGACCGTCTTCAATTTCATAGAATTTTCTAGAACTTTCACTAAGTTTTGAAATTACAGATGCTTTGGTCGGTTCATTGTAAGAGCTTTGAGAAAGCACAATAAAGGCAGTTGTCATGACGATTGCAGCCCATATTAAAGATATAAAAATCCATAATCTTTTCCAGCCGTTCATAATTCCTCATTGCATAACGCCGAGTTCAGCGGCAGTTTTTAAGTGGTGGTTTTGTGGAATACTTTTGCGCAGCAAAACCATAAAACCGCGACTTAAAAACTGTCCAGTGCGCGAAGCGCACGAGCTGCAACGACTTGTTAGCTTTTTATTTTGGCTTACTGACAATAACCAATATGTCATTCTCTCTAATTACAATTTTAGTATGTATGTGCCAAGCATGCGTAGGATCAAAGCCGCTTGAAGAAACATACCAGATTATTGACCCTTCATTTTTTAAACTTTCGTTTTGCGCCAACAATGATTTCCCTGGCTCTTGATACGGAATAGGCTCTATTTGGTTCGATTGTAAATTTAGCTCTTTCATTAACACTCTTCTACACAACTCAAGCGCGACTTCTTCATTAAGGCTTTTCACACTATCCTTTGCCAAGACATATTCTTTTGGCTTTAAGTCATATAGCGCATAGCCAATTACACAAAGCCAGAGGAGTAAACCAACAGCTAATATTTTGACAATAACTTTAGCAATATGTATTTTCATGAGTAAGCTAACGCCGAGTTCAGCGGCAGTTTTTAAGTTGTGGTTTTATGGAATACTTTTGCGCAGCAAAACCATAAAACTGCGACTTAAAAACTGTCCAAGGAGCGCAGCGACTGGTGCTGCAACGACTTGTTAGGAATATTAGCATTGGTACCGATCTTTAATATGACTGTCATAAAAAGCACCTTTTGAAGGCGCCTTAATAAACGATTGATAAACACTCAAAGGAACATGACAGAAATCATATGAATGCCCTTGATGAAACTTAATTTTTAATTTTTGTGTAGATGCCTCATAACCAACTGCCGAAATAGCATTTGACTGAACTTGAATCATTTCCATGATTTCACCTATAAATATCAGTGTGGATTAACTAACTCAAAACACATAAATAATGCAGACGATTCCTGCGTTTTAGAGTTTACTATGTGAGATTCAGAGCACTTAAAAACTGATGCACCTTTTTGCAAGAAGAAAGTTTCACCATATATGTTTGCATTTTGGCTTTGATCACTAGAGATGGATACAATTGTGTAGCCATTTTCAATCATATTTTTTAATGTGAAATTTGATAGTTTCCATTGGCTCGTTGGTTCTTTTGCTATTGCAGTAGATGCAATAAAAAATAAACATAATATTATGCAACGCATGCGATTACCTCTTTTCCTAACGCCGAGTTCAGCGGCAGTTTTTAAGTTGTGGTTTTATGGAACACTTTTGCGCAGCAAACCATAAAACTGCGACTTAAAAACTGTCCAGCGCAGGCACGAAGTGCCGGAGCGGTGCTGCAACGACTTGTTACGTGATAATTTACTTGTGAAGGATTTGAACAGAAGGAAAAAAGCAAACTACAACAATAAAACCCTAGCCTTCCGAAGCAAACCAACAAAACCACAATTTTAAGCTTTAACCTCACTAACGCCAGAGGCAACAAGCCCTGGAAGATAAAATATTGTAGCCTTATGCTCACAACTAAAAGTACTTGCGATAAAACAACTACCGAAGGCATAAGAAATATTTCCGAACGTTAAACCACAATATTTCGGCCCAGAAAAACTATTTGTACGCCTGGAGCTAGCAGCTCATGAAAAAACCAAACTTTGGCCTTTCAGAATTTTAGCTTTTGCTTTTACGATTTAGACGAAGCAGCCAGCTTTTAATTTCTTGACCCACGTAACGCCGAGTTCAACGGCAGTTTTTAAGTTGTGGTTTTATGGAATACTTTTGCGCAGCAAACCATAAAACCGCGACTTAAAAACTGTCCAGTGGAGCGAAGCGAAACGGTGCTGCAACGACTTGTTAGGCCTGACGCTTTACTGAATAAGCTAAAAAATATAGTGGCGCCCTAAAAAGGAGATTTAGTTAAACCACCAGAACAATTTAAGTAAAACACTGCCTTTATGAAAATTTAAATTTATAACTTTGACTCAAATGATACCCCGCAACTGGGACAGCATTTAATTTCAGGTGAAATATGTAAAATATCTCTCCCCTTAAACATTAGAGGGCCTAGGCTAGCTTTGCATTTAGGACACTTCAAGTATAACTTGAATAAAATATAGAGTACGACGCATGTACAAAACAGTAACACAAATATTAATGGATCATGCTTTGGCTTCAATAGAAAAATAAATGGCACCGCACAAAAAATTACGGAAATTGTAATTCTAAATCTTAGCCTTTCAAGGAATTCCCGAATTGTCATTATTCTCATTGCCTAACGTTGCGTTCACCTGCGGATTGTAAGTGGCGCGTTGCGATAACCTTTGCGTAGCAATATTGCATAAGCGCTACTTACAATTCGTCAGGTGCAACGCCTTGTTACAAATTTTCTTGTGGCAAGCCTTTCCATATATGTGAACTAAATAATGCATATTTAATTGCTGCGTAATATGTTGCTACATATAGCAGCACAAGCGGAACTAGCATTGCATATAAAAATAGGCGTTGATTCTTTTCAAGATCAACTGCTTCAAAGTCTCGGAATGTATATGCTTCATAAAAAATTGATAGAACTATAACGAGTATATGCACATTTCGCCACAGAACCTTTTTTTGAAAGGCATAACCGAAAACAGAAACTATAAGTAATGGTATAAGTAAAAATTCGCCTACCAAGCTTGGCAAATCATATTCGAACTCGTCAAAGAAAAAATAGGAAGTCAGTTGAATGCATAATAACAATGCAAAGAACGCTTTCCACAGCTTACTATGTTTAATGTTTCCTGAAGTCGAATTTCCAGCGTGCATTTCTATTCCTTTGTAACGCCGAGTTCAGCGGCAGTTTTTAAGTTGTGGTTTTGTGGAATACTTTTGCGCAGCAAAACCACAAAACTGCGACTTAAAAACTGTCCAACGTAGGCGCGAAGCGCCGAAGTGATGCTGCAACGACTTGTTAAGTTTTTTGTTTCTTTAGCAACTCTTTAGCTTTTGGTAGGCGCTGAACTATTGCTTTATAGCGAGGGCCTTTACGAACGTCAGCATAGCCTTTAGCACCATGCTTCTTGTAAAAAAGTTCTACCTTTTCAATGTACTGCTCACAGAAAAATATTTCTTGTTCATAGAGCTTTTCTTTTCTGGAAAGAACGGCTACACGCTCAAAATAGTATGGAGCTGGAACTAGACCAGCAACCTCCATGGTTTTTAATTCAGCAAGGCAACATTCTTTCATTATTTCTATGTCACTTTTGCCTTCAGCCACTAACTCCCAAGTTTGCTTTCCATTGACTAGGTTTGCGCCACCAGTAACTTCAGCGATTAATTCTCCACTGGTTTTTACGGAACCATCTGATTTTTTCAATTCAGGATTTTTTCTATTTAGCAGCCTACTAAATAAATTCATTCACACTCCCTCTGGTAACTTAACGCCGAGTTCAGCGGCAGTTTTTAAGTTGTGGTTTTATGGATTACTTTTGCGCAGCAAAACCATAAAACCGCGACTTAAAAACTGTCCAGTGCGCGCAGCGCACGATGCTGCAACGACTTGTTATGCATTTTCAAATTCAGCAATAATTTCATTGCGTTGGCTTTTTGACGATATGTGCAACAAAACAACATTTTCAAGATCATGTTCTGGGTGGCTTATTGTATGTTTAAGGAAAAACATAGCCTCCTCTAACGGTTCATTTTCATGCCACGTTGTTAATACAAAACGTTCAGGCAGTGGTTGATTGTAATTAAACATTTCAATACTTGCGCAATCAACTGAGTCATCCCACGAACTACAATTGATACCCCAAGCACACATAACTACACAACCAGATTTCACAAGCCACATACTTATTTCGTCTTGTCTTGCTTGCGAAACACTTTCAGAAATTATGACTAAGC
Organism: Gammaproteobacteria bacterium; assembly: GCA_004173475.1. GTDB lineage: Bacteria > Pseudomonadota > Gammaproteobacteria > Pseudomonadales > Cellvibrionaceae > Cellvibrio. The sequence continues at coordinate 1,676,565 of SEBU01000001.1, read as the reverse complement.
ACTTGAATGGATATAAATGCTCAATTGAAGGTAGTGCTTCTTGCGCTTTTAATTGAATGTAATTCATTCTTTCCCTTGATGTGCATAACGCCGCGATAAACGGTGGTTTTTAAATTGCGCTTTTGCCATAAGATGAAGCGAAGCGGAATGGCAAAAGCGCAATTTAAAAACCATCCGTTTGATTGCTTTGTTATAAAGTATTTAATGCGCGACCAAAATTAACACCGCCACGCTCTTCAAGGTTAAAACTTTGACCTGTAATAAGTTTAGGTTTTTGACGAACGTACATTTTGAAACCCGTTGCTTCGATTGACGCCTCACCCTCTTGACATTCAAAGCGATAAGTATGAGTTGTAAACTTACCATTTGGTGTCAACCTCGGATTTTCCTTGTGGAGGTCCGCCACCTCAATGAGGCCTTGCCGTGATTCAATATTAATTTTTACGTCAAAGGCATTTTCAAAAACCATTGTCACGGGAGCCACCCAGAATTTAAAGTATGTTTCATTTTCTTTAGGGTGAACCCATTTAAAAATATAATCCAGGTCTAGCAAGTATTCGAATTTCTCTGAGTTAGGAACCATTGACCATATTGAGGCGTCATGCCAGCCCATAATGCTGAAATCAGCTTCGGACCAAATATTTTTTTCTAATTCGTACATACTCACTCGTATGGTTCCTTATAACGCCGAGTTCAGCGGCAGTTTTTAAGTTGTGGTTTTATGGAATACTTTTGCGCAGCAAAACCATAAAGCCGCGACTTAAAAACTGTCCAACGTAGGCACGAAGTGCCGAAGTGGTGCTGGAACGACTTGTTATGCATTCGCCTGCCATTTTTCAGGAGCCCAGACTGCAAGACCACCACCAGGACAAGCTACAACTAACCAGTGCTCGTGCGAATTGCCATGTGTAGTTAGACCGGCGGTCCAAGGCTCGTACATTTCACTCTCACCATTTAAGTATAGAGCCCGTCCACTTTTAAAATTAATTAGCAAGTGAGGATTTGGCGACAGGATATTAATTTTTTCAATTTCTTCACCTTTTAACTTCAATATTTCTAATTCTTCTTGCTCGCGCGACATTTCTTCTATTTTTTCCGGCAGTGTTTCAGGCAATGACTCGAACAACACCCAACTAGACTCCAAATTAATAAATGCTTCTTGTCTAATATCGGATGGTCCATCAATTAATAACTGTGGAGTAAAAAATCTCATGCCATTGATAGAACCACCTTTCATTATGCGGTTCAAAATAGCTTCAGCAAAACTTCTATCAGATTCATTCATACTATTTCTGCATAACGCCGAGCTAAGCGGCAGTTTTTAAGTTGTGGTTTTGTGGAATACTTTTGCGTAGCAAAACCACAAAAGCGCGACTTAAAAACTGTCCAGCCACGAAGTGGCGATGCTTGAGCGACTTGTTATGTGATTTTGCCTTTTTAAAAAGCTAGCGAAGAACAATAAAAAACTAGCTGATTAAACTAAATTTTTCCGAAGCGAACCAAGAAAAGCCTTTGAAATTTACCCGAAATAAAACGAACCGAAACAATAGCAAGCAAAAAAACCAAAACAAATGAGACAGGAGATACCGCTACCGATAAAAACTACTTGCAATTTTCTACGCTACCGAAGGCGCCAAAGAAACCAAAAAATACACAGCAACGAAATAACCTAAGCATTTCCTGATTGCTACAGCGTGAAAACTTACCGAAAGCGTAAAACCAAAAGCGACTGAACTTGCAGAACATTAGCTTTTGCTTTTTCGTACTTTCCGAAGCGTTTAGCTTTTACGCTCTGGCCCACATAACGCCGAGCTAAGCGGCAGTTTTTAAGTTGCGGTTCTGTGGAATACTTTTGCGCAGCAAAACCACAAAACTGCGACTTAAAAACTGTCCAGCACACGAAGTGTGCGATGCTTGAGCGATTTGTTATGCATTTATATTACATGCACTTCTTTTCCTCAAAACATTTTATTTTTTCAACAAAAGATTGAGTTATAGTTTTTGGTAAAATGAAAACGCCTTCATTTCGTTTTCCATAAACTTTGATGCTCCAGTCTTTCTCAGACATTTTTAATAGATAGCCGTAAGGAATTTCTAAACCAAAATGTTCTTCGGCGGTAACAATTCCAGCATACGAGTCAACAACCCCATCAATTTTTGTGAAGCCTAACGGCATGCCGTCTTCACCATTTGCAGAATTATAGAATCCCCATGTAACGTTCGATGATGTGACATACAATTGAATAAACGAGAGCTTTTCTGCCTTATATAGTGCCCTTAAGCTTAACTGAACAGGAAACGTATCTGTGAACCCTTGCCGACTTAAATAAAGCGGAGTTTTTATCCATGTTTGATTTTTAAATGAGTCGTGTTCGATAGTGATTTTAGATGTGGCTTTTTCAGTTGTGCTTGGTGCTATTGAAACACAAGAGGTCAACATTAAAACTAAAAAAAGAAAGCGAATGTAATTCATGATATCTCCAAGTGTGTGCATAACGCCGAGTTCAGCGGCAGTTTTTAAGTTGTGGTTTTGTGGAATACTTTGCGTAGCAAACCATAAAACTGCGACTTAAAAACTGTCCAAGGAGCGCAGCGACTGGTGCTGCAACGACTTGTTATGCATTTTCAAATTTAGCAATAATTTCTTTACTTTGATTTTTCGATGATATATGCAACAAAATAATATTTTCAAGATTATGCTCGGGATGGCTTATTAAATGTTTAAGAAAAAACATGGCCTCGTCTAACGACTCATTTTCATGCCACGTTGTTAATACAAAACGCTCCGGCGGTGGCTGATTGTAGTTAAACATTTCAATACAAGCATAATCAACTGAGTCGTCCCATGAACTACAACTGATACCCCAGGCACACATAACTACACAACCGGATTTAACAAGCCACATGCTTATTTCGTCTTGCCTTACCTGCGAAACATTTTCAGAGATTATAACTAAGCACTTGAACGGATATAGATGTTCAATTGAAGGTAGTGCTTCTTGCTCTTTTACTTGAATGTAATTCATTCTTTCTCTTGATGTGCATAACGCCGAGCTAAGCGGCAGTTTTTAAGTTGCAGTTTTGTGGAACACTTTTGCGCAGCAAAACCACAAAACTGCAACTTAAAAACTGTCCAGCGCACTAGGTGCGCGATGCTTCAGCGACTTGTTAAGTGACGCTCTTGAAAGTTAAAACTCGCAAGTTATTTTTAAGCAAACAAAGCACTTTACAGAAATAGAACTAAATACTAAGTAAGGCCTTAAACCTCTAACCGGAACTCTTTAATATTTTTTGTATAGCTAAAATTATGCCATTAAAGGATTTTTCAGAAGGTTCCAACTGAATAGACGATTGAAAATCATCATACGTAATCCAGAATCTTTGACCTTCTATTTCAACCTCTTGCAAACATTCATCGATGGATATAACTGGATCCTTTAAAACGTTTGCTTTTAGCTTTTTTGCCCAACTTGTAGAGTGTTTTGAAAAATCACCCCACTCTGCACTTGGCTCTAAAACCAATGCCAAACCGCCTGAAGCCATTTCAACAGTTTCAAATTTGTTCATGCGACCTCACTTAACGCCGAGTTCAGCGGCAGTTTTTAAGTTGTGGTTTTATGGAACACTTTTGCGCAGCAAAACCATAAAACCGCGACTTAAAAACTGTCCAAGGAGCGTAGCGACTGGCGCTGCAACGACTTGTTATGTGTTTTTCTCTTTAGGTTCTACTTGCATAGACTTTTTGGAGATTCCAGCTATTAAAGTGGATATGTAAAATGCTACCGAAAGCCCAATTAAAAAATCGATTGGCAAAGGAATGATTGCCACGTATTTGGAAATTAAAACAACTGACAATACCATTACAGCGGGAAAAGACAGAAATGCCAATGTATATTTGATTGTATTAAATGGGTACTTTAAAAGTGCTTTTATGTACAGGTATAACAAATATAGTATAAACCCAATAATTGCTAATTTTGCCCCAGCATTAAGTGCGAGACCGATACCACTTATAAAATCATCAATTAATTTAAATATGGATTCAAACATTTTTCAAACCGTGGTCGTTAAAAATTCTTGAAATACGGAAGGTGGTCACAATGAGCACTTAACTCTACTTTTCTTGCCGCTTAATACAAACTATTTAGTCTCAAACATAACAGTTTATTCAAAAGTCCAGACTTTGTATTTCCAAAATACTGGGCGCCGAAATCCTATTAACAACAATAGCTTAGCTTTTATAAGAAATAAAGACGGAGATATACGTTTCAATAAAAGTGGAGATATACGGCCTTGGTAATATTCGATTAATTATGACTCTTTTAGCTTCTATTTAGATTTAAGTGGAAAACGTCTGATCCGTTAGGCCGAACTATCAAACACACCCTGTTCGTCCAAATAATTATCCGTTTCATCGGGTTTACACGATAATCTAGAATAGCGCAGCTACTTAATAACATTGCGTTAATCGCACTTAACATTAAATTTATTTCTTAGGCGTTAAACGTAATACGACAACATCGTGGGCTGGAATACTTATGGTTAAGTTAGAGTAGGTATTGCCGGTTGCATCTGTCCATACATTTTTCCAATTGAAGTGTTGCTTATTAAAGTTGATTTCATGTTTGCTGATATCATCTTTCATTTCATTGAATGGCCAATTATGCACATAGATTTTTTCGCTGTCGGCGCGATTTAAAAAGAGTACAGCGTAGTCGCCTTTAGCGAGCGGTTTAATAAAAATTTCGATGTCTCCATCATCAATCCACTTTAATGCCTGGATGCCAAGTGCATCCTGGTTTATCGCGATCATTTCCTTGTTAGTTAATATTTTGCGCGTGTTGTCAGACATGCCACGCAAATCGTTACCCGCAATAAGTGGTGAGTTCATAATTGCCCACAAGGAGAAATGCGAGCGATCTTCTGCCTCGGTCATGCCGTTACCGACTTCCATCATGTCCATGTCGTTCCAGTGACCTGGGCCTGCATATTTACGTAAACCTTCTTGTTTATCCAAAATTCGTAACACGCCCCACGATGACCATGAGCCGTGGCTGTGCTCGCAATTCCAGCAAGGATCTATATCTCCAGTCGTGCGCCATGAGTGACCGATATCGGTTGCCCACTCCCACGGTTTATTATCGCCCCACTCGCAAATACTGAATAGCATTGGGCGCCCCGCGTTTCTGATTGCATCCCGCATCGTCGTATAAGCCGCTTTTGGGTTTATATCTTTGGTGTCGCACCAATCGTATTTTACGTAATCAACATCCCAACTCGCGTAAGCAATAGCATCCTGATATTCATGACCGCGGCTACCTGGGCGACCGGCGCAGGTTTTGTTACCTGCATCTGAATAAATGCCAAGCTTTAAGCCTTTAGAATGTACATAATCGGCAACCGCTTTTATTCCTGATGGAAATTGTTTTTTGTTTGCCTGAATAAAACCTTTTGCATCACGTTCTCCATGCCAGCAATCGTCGATATTAATATATTCGTAACCAGCGTCTTTCATTCCACTTTTAACCATAACATCGGCCATGTCTTTAATCATTTTTTCGTCGATATTACAACCAAATGTATTCCAGCTATTCCAGCCCAATTGTGGAGTCTTTCCGAGCTGTTCAAATTTTTGCGCCGCTGCAGATTGAACGAAAAGTAAAATGACAGATGAAAAGCATAAAGCCATTATTCGAAGGATTTTTACATTAGCTAACATTATTTTTCTCGCTCTGAAGTTATGGCTATTAACTTTCAAATTCTTAATAAAATATTTCACTATTTCAATGCATGCATTTTTTCAGCGTATTCTTTGATAATTAAAATGGTGCTGATGTCCGAGTCAAATACTCCGTACATACCTTGCTGCTCTTGCGGTGGATCTCCCATAAAATCATCTCCAGTTTTCCACCAGAAATTTTCACGAATTGTACGAGCTTCACCATTCCACGCCCAAAAATTATAACCTGCAATCGCATCACCATTTTTGGCACGGTTATATAAGGTATCGAAAACGATGCGATAAAATTTGTCGCGGTAATGTGTCGTGGATTTCGTATCGTAGGCGCCCATATCGCGATCCAAACCGAACTCCTCAAGCACAATCGGTTTATTCATTTTTCTAGCGATATCAATGTGATGATGTAAATAATGCGTACCCCTTTGCAATGCAACGTCCCAAGTTTTTTCAGGATTTTTTTGGTCATACCAAGACCAATTTCTAACCCACATGTGATAGGTTAAATAATTAATATAAGGCGATGCGTGCGCGTCGATAAATAATTTTTCATCGTTGGTTGATCCCATGAGACCTTCGCTACCGGTACTTACCATATGATTTGAATCTAATTCGTGAATATATTTTGCGGTTTCATTGATCCATTTTACGTAAATAGATTTTTCCTTTTCGGAGGCTTTTGAGTTGCCGGGCCGCGGTTCGTTAGCTAGCTGCCACGAAAGAATAGTGGGGTCATTAATATAAGATTTTCCTGTAATGGTATTTACCCGAGTTACGATTTTTTTAATTGTCTTGCGCCATTCCGTTTGCGCTTTTTTGCTTTGATAAAAGCTCGCTGATTTTTCCATAAACCCTTCCCAATCATTGGTTACGTTTGGGTCTTGCACTGGCTTCCCATCTATCCAGCTCATGTATTGTGTCATTCCGCCGGACCATTGCCAGAAATTGTTCAGGTAAATCACAATGCTCATATCGCGTTTTGCCATTTCCGCAAGCAAAAAATCAAGCCCTGCTAATAATTCTTCATCGTGTTGGCCAAAGCCATTTGTGGTGGCAGGGTGCACTGCGCTGTTTAATTCGCTTTTTTCAGAAACAGCGAGGACTCGTAAATTGTTAATGCCGATAGCTTTCAAGTTATCCAATTCTTTAAGCAGACGGGCTCGGTCGCCCACAGCGCCTCCCGAACCTAAATATCCGCCATACCACATGTTTGAGCCTACGACATAGTAAGGCTTACCGTTCAACGATAAATGAATTCCATCGGTGGTGAAGAAGTCAACTTTATTTGTTGCTGCTTTTTCAGCTGCCAGCGATAGGTTTATTGCGCTCATTAGTAAGGCTGCGATGCAAATAGATATTAATTTATTCATTATTGTTCTCGCGTTGGTTTATAAATTTTTAACGTAACAATGTATTGACTAATTCTTAGATCAGGTCTTTTAGGATGTTTAAGTTAGCGCTGATTAATTCATTGCGAATAGCAACCGATGCTGCAGAACGCAAACCGTCTTCAGGCGTATGCTTACAATAATCAATTAATTTTTCCACGGTGGTTGTTGCTACATGCATACGAGTATCGGAAGAAGCGTAGTAAATAAAAACGTCATTTTTTTCATTAACAATCCAGCCGTTGGCGAAAGTCACGTTGGATACATCGCCAATTCGCTCTTCACCCTGAGGTGCGATAAAGTGCCCGGCAGGGCTATGCGACACAACCCAGGGTCGTTCGAGCTCGGTCATAAACATATAGAGTGTGTAACGCAAACCTGCTGCGGTATTTCGCACGCCGTGCGCTAAATTAAGCCAACCTTCAGGTGTCTTGATGGGTGCTGGGCCTTGGCCATTTTTAATTTCTTTGATGGTGTGATAAATCTTTGTGTCAACAATGACTTCCGATTTAATTTCGGCGCGCGTCATATCGTCAGCCAAACCCCAACCAATTCCACCGCCGCTACCAACGCTGATAAATCCATCCTGCGGGCGCGTGTAAAGACCGTATTTGCCGTCAATAAATTCTGGATGCAGCACAACATTTCGCTGTTGACCGGAATAAGTAATTAAATCCGGCAGGCGCTCCCACACAATTAAATCTTTGGTTCGCGCGATACCACATTGTGCTTCAGCTGCGGAAATATCATTGGGTTGTGTTGTATCTTTTCGTTCGGTGCAAAATAGGCCGTAGATCCAACCGTCCTCATGCGCTGTTAAACGCATATCGTAAACGTTTGTGTCCGGCCGCTCAGTTTCTGGCAGTGTGATCGGGTAATCCCAAAAACGGAAATTATCAATCCCATTTGGGCTCTCTGCCATTGCAAAAAATGATTTTCGATCAACGCCTTCAACACGCACGGCTAACAAATATCTTCCTTGCCAATAAATAGCACCTGAATTAAATGTGGCGTTAATGCCCTGGCGTTCCATTAAAAAAGGATTGGTTTTTTCATTCAAATCGTAACGCCAAAAAATGGGTGTATGTTCGGCAGTAAGAATGGGATTTTCGTAAGTGGAGTAAATTCCGTTATAGAAATTTTTTGGAGCGTTATTTTTTGTTATCAGCTGTTCGTATTGCATTAACAGGATGGATACGGATTTTTTAAAGTGCGTCATCTGCTTTACCAAGGGCTCTAATTAAGTATTACATCACTAATAAAATTTTAGTTTTAACGGTTTTGATTACTGCGCTCAAAATGCTTGCGCCCCGGTTTAAATTAACGCTTAAAGGGCACATTGGAGCTGACCAATAGTGTGGACTGAAGCATTAGTCATCATTTAAAGACCAACCTTTTGAAGCAATAACTTATCGGAACAATTGTTATCTAATGTAATCGGTTACAGTTGAGTTTTCAACCTAAATTCAGCAATTTGTGGTAATTAATCCTCATCAACAATGTGCGTTTACACGGCTATAATGCTCCGTGTTACATTCTTCTTAAAATCATAATAATCCAATGATGAATATCATTTAAAAGAGACAAGTTATGTCCAGTATTCGTGACGTCGCCCGTCTAGCCGGTGTTTCAGTTGCCACCGTATCCCGCGCGCTCAGCATGCCCGAGAAAGTGTCCAAAGAAAGTCTCGAGAAAGTCCACGCGGCCATAGCGCAAGTGGGCTACAAGCCCAATATGCTTGCTCGAAATTTTCGGTCTGCACGTGCCTACGCCGTTGTAGTTTTGGTGCCGGATATTGCTAACCCTTTCTACTCGCTATTTATTCGCGCATTGGAAGACCGCGCCCATCAAAAAGGTTATGCGGTACTCCTTGGTGATACGCGGGGAACGCCGGAGCGTGAGCTTGAATATATTCGTCGGGTAGAAACTCGTCTCGCAGATGGCATTGTCCAGTTGCGCCCAAGTTCAGAAAAGAGTGTGAATAGCGTGCCGCCTGGAGTTCCTTGCGTGAATGCGTGCGGATGCGAGTACACCACCGGTCCCGCTATTCGTATAGATAACCGTGGCGCTGCGAAGAGTATGGTTAACTATTTGCTTTCACTCGGCCATAAACGTATAGGGGTTATTTCTGGATTGAAGGACAATCCTCATGCCATTGACCGGTTGGAGGGATATAAAGAAGCTATCGCAGAGGCCGGTATTGCTTACGAAAGGGATTTAATCGCAGAAGGCGACTTTACTATGTGGTCTGGCCTCAATGCGGCTTTCCAGTTCTGCAATATGAAAAACCGGCCCACAGCAATTTTCTCAATGAATGACGAAATGGCGATTGGTGCCATGCAAACCTTCAAGGCGCAAGGTATTCGCATTCCGGAAGATATGTCTGTAACTGGCTTTGACGATATCGCCTACGCAAAATATTGCGACCCTAGCTTGACCACTATTTCCCAACCTGCCGAAGAAATGGGCAAAATGGCGATGGATATGCTGTTAAAGATTATTGAAGGTGAACCGCTCGGCCAAACTGAATGTGTTCTACCCACCGAGTTTATTATTCGCAAGAGTACTGCACCGGCGAAGGTGTCTTAGAGAGCTAGGAAAGAAGGTCTTTTTAGAGATCCACGTTCGAATCTCGCCGTTCGTCCTAAGCTTATCGAAGGATTAATATAGGTCCTTCGACAAGCTTAGGATGAATGGCGTTACTTCCCGTAAACCCCGTTGCAGTGATCAATCAATTCAAACGCGGCAACGATGAGGTGATAGAGAGTGCTCGCAGGCGCAACGTCGACGGTAATTTCATCGTTGGCACCGCGTTGATCTACGTATGAACCTGGCGTGCTTGCGCAAAGGTAGTAGGTAAATAAATCATCGACACCTTTGATTGCAATAGCTTCGGCATCCGAATGACCTGCACGAATCTGCACCAGGCTCGCCTTGATTAACTCGGTGATGCCCCAGCAGCGTTTTTTAGGATCTATCACGCGGCCATCTGGCGCAACGGCATCGAAAAGCAGACCCGATTTATCCATGCCGATTTGCAAGCCCTTTTCATAAAGAGCACGCGTGTATTGAGCAACGGGACGACCGCTGCGGCGGCTGTACCAATCCAATAGCCAAACCCATTCCATCATGTGGCCTGGCTCAACGATTTCGCCTTTGGCATCTGCGCACAGAGTCCAATCTTCGTTAAAAAATTCAAACAACACTTTCTTTTCTGCGTCGAAGAAACGGGTTTGGAACAGGGCAAATAATTCGCCAACACGTGCCAGCCATTTTGCGTCATTGGTTGCGTCATAAAGCGCAAGAAAAGCTTCAAATAGATGCATGTGCGGATTTTGCCGGCGACAGGCGTATTTGTAATCACCTTCGATCCAGCCACCGACGGATGAGCCGAATTTTGCATCAAGATGCGCAACCAGTTTTGCCGCTTCGTCGAGCGCAGATTTATCACCACACACACGATAGACCCAGGCATTAGCAAGGAGGAAAAAGGCGTGGTCATAGAGATCTTGCTTGATATCCACCACTTGGTAATCAGGGCTGAGCAAATGGGTGTAACCACCACCGGAAGTAGGATGTGCGGCATGTTGCTGAACATAAGCCAGCAAACGTTGTGCGACAGCTTTACCTTCATCACACCAACCACGGCTAGCTGCTGAAGCGAAGAAAAATGCCTGACGAGCTTGCACGCGTACTCGCACGCTAGATTCAAAATCCACTTCGCCACTAGGTAACAAACGTTCATAGTTAACGCCGTTGTCAGGGTTCAGACCGCGGCTAAGCCAAAGGGGAATTGCATCATTTTTAATCCAGTTTTCGAGGCGTAAAGCTTGTGCTTGAAGCGTTGCTGACATGAATATTCCTTAAGCGGGGAAGTGTGAAAAGACAAATGCACGAACTATACCCAGATGAATATTAAATTGAAATTACAAGCATAAAAAAACCCGACATGTGCCGGGTTTTCATTTATTTTTGGTTTTCTTTCAGCATAACTTCTCGGAAATGCTTACCTTGCATGGTAGGGGTGTAATTCCAGTCCTCGATCATTTGCGGCGCCCAATCCGGATCAAAAACCCAAGCCACCCAGCTTATGCCTTTGCTACCGAGATAGTTGGTGATTCGTGGGCCGTAACTTCCGTCGTCTATCACAGGCACATGGGCACCCTTATCAGTCGCTAATTGATAACCAATTTCGGTGGTAATTACCGGATATTTTTTGGCCACGAAACCCCAGTCGCGATCCCAATTTTGTTCAAATGGCGCTTTGACTTTCATAGGATAAGGGTGGCTAACGTAGGCTATGTTGTCGCGCTCAATAGGATCTTTGGCAACTGGCTTTAAATCATAGGCCCAGTTGAAACCCGCAACGAGCGAGATGGCGTTAGGATTGTGAGCCTGAATTATCGTAATCGCTTCCTCGTTAATGGCTTTCCAATCGGCCCAGCTCAAAATACCTAACTGACCGTTGTAGACAGTAGGTTCATTGAAGATTTCATACATGGCCACCGCCCTCACATTTTTATAACGTGCGGCAACTGTGCGAAAGAAATCAAAGGTTTCCGGTTTGGTAGTGTGATAGCTGGAATTCTGGAACATTTCGGATTTCAGGTTGCCGATCGAATGCCAATCCACGATCACATAGATTCCCAGCTCGTTTGACCATTCAATCGCTTGGTCCAGCAGTGGTAAGTAACCTTTTTTACCGCGTTTTTGCCAGGCAGACGGGTGAACAGGAATACGCACCACGTTTGCGCCCCAACTTTTTATAACTTCAAAGTGCGCGCGCGTGAAACGGCCATCCTTTACCAGCTTATCCGGATCAGAAATATTCACACCGCGAAACACGACCACCTTGCCCTGGTCGTCTACAAACTGATTGCCTTTAACTTTAATCAGCGGCAATTGTTTAGTGATTTTACTGGCGTCAAATGCAGGAACGTCGGTGGCATTCCACCAACCTTGGGAGTTTTGCCATGCATCAGCATGGTTTTTAACATCTTCTGCAATAGCAAAACTGCAAGCGAATAAGACTAGAAAAAAAGTGAGGTGGAAATTTTTCATCGTTGTAGCTATCTCATGTATAGGTGGCGTAATGGCGCCAATATTGTATTCAGAGCAAAAAAAGTCACGCCGAAACAAACACTTATTCTTTTAAAGCATCGTAACTCGATTAGCATAATGAGCGGCGGTCCATTGATACCGATCTTTAACCCTAATTTACACAGGTTAAGTATCGAATCAGTGAAGCTAGTACCTGACTAGGCGGTTATCGCATGTATGGCGACCACTATAATCGAAGTGGGGGTGTCAACGGGGTAAATCCATTGCACGTTCAAAGCCAGTAATTTCATACCGTAGATACGGCCTGCCTCGGATTGGTATTGAGGTCGCGGATCTTGCTGAAGAATTTGGCGGATTAGATTGTTGAGATCAAGATTATTTTTGTTCTGGTAATCGTTACAAAAATCGGCACTCTGCTCATTAAATTCCACCGGCAATAGTCTTGGTGCCGCGTTGAACAAACTGTTTGTTGCTTCGGGCACAAGATCCACATAGGGAACGTAGGGTTTGATGTCCAGCACCGGCGTGCCATCCAACAAATCAACGCCACTCAGATGCAGCAGAATTTTTCCGTTAGATATTTCGATGCTCTCTAGTTTTACCACGGACAAACCAATCGGTGCCGGCCGGGTGGGCGAGCGGGTCGCAAACACCCCGAGAGTTTTATTGCCACCTAAACGCGGGGGTTTTACTTTCGGTTTCCATTCTTCTCGCTTGTTAGCGTGAAATACAAATTGCACCCAAAGGTGACTACATGAGTCCAAGCCATCTATGGCATCGCGGTCATTATAAGGAGGCAATAATTCCAATTGAGCCGTCGCGAGAGGGGCCAATCCTGGTTGACGAGGTATTCCAAATTTCTCTTTGAAGCAGGAATGGATGATACCTATGGCGGGAAATGTGAAATCCATAAAAAATCGTTAAGAGGTGGAAAGTCGCTAGTGTACTTTAACTCCTCTTAACGAAAGCAAATGGGTTAATGAAAGAGCATGTAAAAATAGGTTATCGGTTGAGCTAGGCACCTAAACGTTGCGGCGACGTAAAATCATCATTCCAATCAACCCGCCTAGTAGCAACAAAGTATTGCTAGGTTCGGGAACAACGACGCTGGTAAGCGATGCTTTATTAATTCCCCATCCCTCATCTATTGCGCTTTGGGTGCGGCCGGTGTAACTAAAATAAATGTGATTTGTGCCGGTTAGCAGATCAACCGGCAGCGAAATTTGGGTGAGGCCACCGGCTTTCGGTGACTGCTTCGAGTTGTTCGCCTTATCTGTTGCGTTGAAGGTGGTGGTTATCGCTTTTCCGCCATTGGGATTGAACAATACTTTATTGGAACCGCCACCGCCCATGTTGAAAGCGCCTGAGAAAACTTCGGTGTCATTTATCCATAAGTGAAAGGTATCTGTGCAGCAATTCTGGTAACCGTCCAGGCTTTTAAAACCGGCCAGCTCAAATTCCAGAATACTGATTCCGCCGGTTGCGTCTACATTCCACGCTATTTGATTAGAGGTTTTTTGAGCGCCGAGATCGCTAAAATCTATTGTGATAACTGAAGCATGACTCGCGCTGGAAAAAATGGCCGCCAGCGATAGCGCAACGCTAGCAATAATGTTCAATTTCATAACTTCATCCTCGAATAGGTTAGTGATTAGGGTTAACCCTTTCATTCCCTGAGTTCGATGACGTAAACCATCAAAAAAACCACTTTCTAACGTTGCGCCACACTCTCATGGCATACCAATCATCCACTGTGCGCTGCACAACAGAGCATAAGATTTTTTAAAGGACGAAAATGCAAATTTAGAAGACGAATTGAAAACAATAATTAGGAGGATAAAGGCGAGAGGAGAACTAATCCAGTCGGGGGGTGAAAGACCGCCCGACTGGACTTCATTATCAGCTATGGAGCGGTCGTATGGTTTTAACACCATCTTTCGTACCCAATAACAAAACGTCCGCTGGTTTTGCGGCAAACAACCCGTTAGTCACAACCCCGGTAATTTGGTTAATAGTAATTTCGAGCGCAACGGGGTCGGTGATGGTTAAATTAAAAACATCGAGAATAACGTTGCCGTTATCCGTAACAACGCCGTCGCGATAGACCGGAGCACCGCCCAGTTTCACCAATTCACGCGCAACATAGGAGCGCGCCATGGGAATCACTTCCACCGGCAGTGGAAATTTGCCCAATACATCAACCCATTTGCTTCCGTCGGCTATGCAGACAAATTCTTTGGATATAGCGCGCACAATTTTTTCACGGGTAAGCGCGGCGCCACCGCCTTTGATCAAATGCAGATAGGCGTTGCTCTCGTCTGCACCATCAACGTATACAACCAATTCGCTAACTGAATTGCTATCGAAAACCTCAATCCCCAGTTTTTTCAAACGCTCGGCAGATGCATCCGAACTTGCCACGGCGCCCGCAAATTTGTTTTTGATAGTCGCGAGATAGTCAATAAAAAAATTCGCGGTAGAGCCTGTACCCACGCCAATGATTGAATCATTAAAAAGTTTGGGGGTGATGTAATCAACAGCTGCATGAGCAACCGCTTGTTTGAGTTCGTCTTGAGTCATGGAGAAATTCTCTCGTAATTTTTAACCGTCTCGGTAGCTACTCTTGCGTTACTTCGCCTCCTGCATCCATGCAAGTCCTCCCACCGCTCAAATTAGAGCCGGGCGGTTAAAGTATGGCCGTTGTCTTGAATGTTTACGTGGAGGTTTTTAGTGCGCGCATTATACGGAGTTTCTTTTTAGTTGGCGCGATTTGATATGTGCCAGAAGCCGCTAAATTGTTTACTATGCAGGCCGACTCTTTCATCTATTTAAAATTTAATTCTTATGCCTGAATCCTACATAAAACGCATCCTCAACGCCCGCATCTACGACCTTGCGGTGGAAACGCCGCTCGATGAAGCGCGCCTACTCTCGGTACGCACGGGTAATAAAGTTCTTCTCAAGCGCGAAGATTTGCAGCCCGTGTTTTCATTCAAATTGCGCGGCGCCTATAACAAATTGCAACAACTCACCGAAGAAGAGCGCAATCGCGGTGTTATTTGCGCGTCTGCCGGTAATCACGCACAAGGTGTTGCACTTGGCTCACAGCATCTCGGCATTAAAGCAACCATCGTAATGCCGCGCACCACACCGGCTATTAAAGTAGACGCCGTAAAAGCTCGCGGTGCAAAAGTTGTTTTGCATGGCGATAATTATGACGAAGCATCCACGCACGCCAAGAAATTGATGGAAGAGAAAGGTTTAACTTATATCCACCCTTTCGATGACCCTGATGTGATCGCAGGCCAAGGTACAATCGGCATGGAAATTTTGCGCCAGTATCCCGGTAAAATCGATGCAATCTTTATCGCGGTTGGTGGCGGTGGTTTAGCGGCGGGCATAGGTGCTTACGTAAAATATTTGCGTCCGGAAACTAAAATCATCGCGGTTGAATCCGATGAATCCGCTTGTTTGTTTGCAGCCATGGATAAGAAAAAACGCGTTGTGCTTCCACAAGTCGGCATATTTGCAGACGGCATCGCCGTGGCACAAATTGGCGAAGAAACCTTTCGTGTGCTGCGCAAAGTTGTGGATGAATGTATCACCGTCACTACCGACGAAATCTGCGCAGGCATTAAAGATATTTTTGAAGACACACGTTCAATCGCTGAACCCGCCGGTGCAACAGGCGTTGCCGGCTTAAAAAAATATGTAGAAAAATATGGCATCACAGGTCAGACATTAGTTGCGATAGATTGCGGCGCAAATATTAATTTTGATCGCCTGCGCTACATTTCCGAACGCACCGAAATTGGGGAACAACGCGAAGCCATCCTGGCGGTAACTATTCCTGAGCGCCCGGGAGCTTACAAAGAATTTTGTAAAGCCCTTGGCAAACGCAATATCACCGAATTTAATTATCGTTATGCAGATACGAAAGAAGCCAGAATTTTTGTAGGCGTACAAGTCGGCAATGCTGGAAAAGATCGCGCGGATTTAGTCAGCGAATTAAAAGGCCAAGGCTACGACTTGGTTGATATGACGGAAAACGAATTAGCAAAATTACATATTCGCCACTTGGTCGGCGGCCACGCACCGCAAATTACGGATGAGGTTTTATATCGCTTCGAGTTCCCTGAACGCCCAGGTGCGTTGTTAACTTTTTTAAATAAAGTCGCAGGCCGTTGGAATATTTCACTGTTCCATTATCGCAACCACGGTTCAGCATCCGCTCGCGTGTTGGTGGGGATGCAAGTACCGAAAAAAGATTACTCAGATTTAAAAATATTCCTAAACGATTTAAATTATCCCTATTGGGATGAAACGAAGAACGAAGCCTATAGGTTTTTTTTGGGATAGGTGAATGATGAAAAGGCGCAACGAGAGTTGCGCCTTTTTTATTTAAAAAATTATCATTATGTCTATTTAATAAAATTTAAGGAATAGAAAATGAAATTTAATTACTTGAATAAATTTATCGTGGTTGTTAGTGTCTTCTTTAGCTTTAATTGTATGTCTCAGACATCGGGGACTCTTAATTTTCCATTTATATTGGCAAATGGTGAAGCTGAAATTAAAGTTAAGCCTGATATGGTTACGATTAATTTCAGTGTTATGGATTTCAATAAAGATCCAAATACTGCTATGCAGACCGTTGCTAAGCGAGGCCAAATGATAGTAGCGCTTGCGAAGAACATTGGTATTGCAGAAGATCAAATCACGTCAGCAGAATATAGCAAGGAAACAAAACGGAAGCGTGATGATAATTATGAAAATCTGGATATTTTAGGTTACGAAGTATCTCAATCATTTACGGTGAGTATTAGCGATATTTCTCTTTATACATCTTTCGCAGATAAATTAATCGCCTCTCATAACATTCAGGGTATACGATCTGAATTTAAAGTTTCAAATGAAGTTGAGCTTAATCGCAGCTTGGTCAAGCAAGCCACTGCAAATGCAAAGAAAAATGCTGTTGATCTGGCTGAGGGAATGGGCGTGAAGTTAGGATCAATCTATGCTGTATCCCAAAACCATCACTTTGCTTCATTGGAATCTATATTTGGTATTTATCGCGGTGGTGTCAACAGTAGCCCTCCTGATTTTGTCCCTCCTCCGAGTTTAGATTTCGTTCCTGACTCAACAAGTGCAAGTATGTTTATTCCAAAAACGATTACACTAACCGAATCTATTAGTGCGGTTTATAAAATTAAATAATATTTCAATGTAAATTGTAGGTTTGGGTAAGCTCGCACACTCTAATAGACCTGACCTACAGTTTGGCGCTTTCTATAATTAACAATTTCATTTTGCCTCGTGGCGAGTCACTTTTCTTTTCTTCGCCAAAGAAAAGTAACCAGAAGAAAGGCGGCCCGTCTCGCCCTGATTTCTGCGCGCTTCAAAAAATTGCTGTCGTTCCGGTACGGTATGCATGCCGCATCGTCACTCAAACGTACATCCTGTACGTTTGCCAACAATTTTTTTGCAGTGATCGAGAGCTCGCATGGGATTAATTGGATAAATTAATTTAGTAGGGAGTCGTCATCCTCGGCGAAGCCGGGGATCCAGTGTCTTTCTTTTATGAACAAAAAATTACAGCGTGCTCTACAATTTGTAAATGTAATAAGTGGTCATATAAGGCGCATCAATGAGAAAAAATTTTCGCTTACTTGTAGTGGTTAAAATTTTAATTATTCCTCTTCTAGTTGTGTATTCTTTGTTGGGCGCTAGTGCCTTTGCATCCAATGGTAAGTATGTAAAAGTCGGCGACATTTCCATGTACGTTGAACAACACGGAAAAGGCGAGCCTGTGATTTTTTTACACGGTGGAATGGGGAGCGCTAATTCCTGGTCTTACCAAGTGCCAGCGTTTTCAAAAAACTATCGTGTTATTACTTTGGATAGTCGTGGTCAGGGGCGCACAAGCGATGCATCTGCGCCACTCAGTTATCATCTTATGGCGGAAGATGTTATTCGATTAATGGATGTTCTGAAAATTCCGAGTGCTTACATTGTGGGTTGGAGCGATGGTGGAAATATTGGAATCGATCTTGCGATTCATCATCCCAGCCGTATCAAAGCATTAGTGGCTTATGGTGCGAATATGAATCCTGCGGGATTACAAAATCATTTTTTGAATTACCTGCGCACTGCAACGCCGGAAGAAATGCAGCGGGATAATGGTAGTGATTTTTTAGCCTTGTCTGCCCATCCTGAATATTTGCCGGTGATCGCTGAAAAAATTAGAAAGATGTGGCTCAAGGAGCCCAACTTCACACCAGCACAACTGAGTTCGATAAAGGTGCCCACCTTAATTATGGACGGTGTTGAGGAGGAATTGATTCGACCAGATCATGCTAAAGAAATTGCTGCTGCTATACCCGGTGCAAAATTGGTGATGTTTCCGAATGTTGGCCACTATGCGATTTTTAAAAAACCGGAGCTATGGAATAAGACAGTCTTGGAGTTTTTTAAGAGCGATATCACGGAAAAATGACGTTTAAATGAGGAATGTCGCACAAATTTCAATAGAAGGCGAAAAAATAGCCAAATTTCGTCCTGCAAATTATGTCTTTTCAATCAACCTTGCCTATGCTCAATTCCCATCACCACAATTTCTAGCGGTTTGTGGCTGGCGTTAAGGCAGCGCCCTAAAAGCGGTGCAGCCTTCTTATACACGATGCGTCAAAGGTGAAGCCATGAAAGTTGATGTTATTTCCGTTGTAGTAATGATTTTTTGTCTCTGTGTCTGTTTTACGATTGCAGCACAAGCGAAAACATTATTCAGCACTCCGGCAACCGACGTTGCTGTGAAAGCGCCCTAATTATTTTGTTGCCAGGGAGTGGCAACTCATACTTCTAGTCGTTTGAAATTAAAATCACTTCCTTATCTGTGATAACCCTGTAAAGCGGTATATCCCAATCAGCCATTTCTAAATGTTCAACTTCCTGGCTTGCGTGCGCGAGGCCAATCAAATGGGGTTTGGTTTTCTTGCCTTTGTGAAACGCAAAAGTGGTGTCATAAAAACCGCCGCCCATACCGAGACGGCCGCCCTTGCGGTCAAATCCCACGAGCGGAAGAAGAACAATATCCAACAATTGCGCCGCAATTTTGTGGGACTGCCGACGGTCAGGTTCTAAAATGCCAAAGCGATTCGGAGTCAATATGGATTCGGGCGTGTATTCGACAAACCATAGTTGCCGTTCCTGAGTCGGATGTAAAACCGGGAGATAACACTGCTTACCCATTTTCCATAATTGCTGGGCAATCGGGATTGGATTTAACTCGCCGTCGTTCGGAATATAAACAGCTACATGCTGCGCGCGCAGAAATTTTGGCACCTTCATCAGGTGTCGTAAAACCAAGGCGGAAGCGGCTTCTTGCTGGCTGGCGTTTCAAGGAGGTAGCGCCTGTGGTTTTTAAGGCTTTCCGTCAAGCGGACATGCACACCAAACTAACGAGACACCACCAAGTTTGTGGAAATCGGCTCAAGGACTTGTCGGTTTGCAAACATCCCAGGGCGAACTCAGTATAACCCAGAGTACATCATCAATCGCAAATGATATTAAGCTTGGGTCTTATAACCGTTTAGGCAAAAACGATCTTACAAACTGCTGGACTTAAGCCAAAAGTTAAGCAGTTGCGCGTCAAAGTGTCAGATTGATTTTAGTGTGAGCGAACTGACTAAAAACAAAACCAAATAAAAACGCCTGCAGATGCAGGCGTTATCGAAACTTTTTTAGGAAATAATAAAAAGGGAAACTAATGTCCGGTGAGCGCGCGATCGATTTTGTCATTCAGGCGTTGCAAGTCTGCTTTATCGATAGCAGAACCGACAGGAGCGGCTACGCCGGATTTTGCCTGTAACAATTCGTGGCTCAAATTAAGTGCCGCCATAACGGCGATGCGCTCCAGACCAATCACAGCGCCCGAGCCGCGAATAGCTTTCATACGCTCATCCAGCAATTGAGCAGACTCCATAAGTGCCTGACGTTCTTCCCGTGGGCACGCGACTTGGTATTCTTTATCCAGGATTTTTACAAAAACGGTTTCGTTGGCCAAGGTGGGGCTCCTGCTAATTATCGTATCCAGTTTATTCGGTATCTAAACTTTTAAGGTGTGTAATCATAGCTTCCACGCGACTGCGAGCGAGTTCATTTTTTTCGATCAGACGCACTCGCTCCTGCTGCCAAGCGCTTTCGCGGGATTTAAGTTCGGCATTTTCCTGCTGCAACCGGTTAGTGAGCAGAATCAAGCGATCAAGCTTCGTTTCTATAGACAATAAAAGTTCGTCAGACATGATAATTGTGACCAATAACAAGGCATAACAGGACAAAGTTACGCAAGGTACTCACTATATTGCGGCAGTCCGCAGGGGTCAATCGTAACTATAGCTTAGCAGCAGTATTTAAAGTGGGTTCGAAGGAGACGCTTAATGCTTCGCCCACTCAGGATTTTTACAGACAAACCCGCAGTTTGGCGTATGCATCGTGATAGCATTCGGTTTTCCTTTGTTGACGGCCTTTTTCTATCCATGAACGAACAATATTCAGATAACGACCTCGCCCCACCTATCAACTTCGACGATTTTTGCAGTCTTATTGCGCCGCTGGGCGCTATTAACAGTCCTTCAGAATTGCACGGCCTGCTATGCGGAAAATTGAGCGGAGGCGCTGAACTTAGTGAAGTTCGGTGGCTATTAGATGCGGTCGAGTTTTTAGATTTTACTCAAGCGCCGGATGAAAAAGTCCGTGAAGCACTCACTGCACTTTATCACCAAACGTTGCAACAGCTTCGCGATGGTTTTGGTTTAGTGCTTTTGTTACCCGATGACGATTCCGATCTTGGTCAACGTACAGCAACTCTTGGTCAATGGTGCTATGGTTTTCTTACGGGCTTTGGTTCTGCTGGCAACAACAAACGAATTTTGACGGAAGAGTCTGAGGACGGTTTACGCGATCTCGCCGCTATAGCGCAAATCGCCGTAGAAGATGGTGACGAGTCCGATGAAGCGGACTACATGGAAGTGACAGAATATGTTCGCCAACTCGCCGCATCGTTATTTTTGGAATGTGCAGCACAAACAAATAAAGCATCGTCGGATTCGATCGCTATACCTGCGTCCGACCAGGTTCATTAAAACTTCCTCATGCGAGGACATCTATAATTGTTCCGTTCACGGTGAGCGCTTAGCAGTCGAACCAACTTTCGACTTTTTGAAAATCTAAACGCTCAGTACGATGGATCTAACCATAAAAGAATTCGCAAAAGAGAACTGTTATGAGAATTACCAAACAGGAATTCACTCGTCGTCGTAAAGAATTAATGGCCCTGATGGAGCCAAATAGCATTGCAATTGTACCCGCGGCGCCTGAGCGAACTCGTAGTCGCGATACTGAACACCATTATCGTCAGGATAGCGATTTATTTTATCTCTCCGGATTTCCAGAACCGCAAGCAGTGCTCGTATTAATTCCCGGTCGTGAACATGGCGAATACGTTTTATTTGTCCGTGAGCGCAATCGCGAGCGCGAAATTTGGGACGGATATCGTGCTGGCCCAGAAGGTGCAATTAATGAATACGATGCAGACGATGCTTTTCCGATTGATGACATCGACGATATCTTGCCCGGTCTCATTGAAGGTCGCCAACGCGTTTATTACGCAATGGGAAAAGATAGCGAATTTGATAAACAAGTTATGGATTGGGTAAATACAATCCGTGCAAAAGTTCGCTCTGGCGCAACGCCGCCGGGTGAATTTTTAGACCTCAGTCATTTCCTTAACGAGCAGCGCTTATTTAAAAGCGCCGCCGAGTTGCGCGTCATGAAAGAAGCGGGCGAAATTTCTGCGCGCGCGCATGTTCGCGCCATGAAATTTTGTAAACCCGGCGTTATGGAATATCAGCTTGAGGCAGAAATTTCACACGAATTCCAAATGAGCGGTGCACGTTTCGCGGCATACAACACTATTGTTGGCGGTGGAAAAAATGGCTGCATTCTGCATTACATAGAAAATAGTGCGGCGTTAAAAAACGGCGACCTGGTATTAATTGATGCAGGTTGCGAGTTGGAAAGTTACGCCGCCGATATCACACGAACTTTTCCGGTAAACGGAAAATTCTCGCCAGAACAAAAAACTCTTTATGAAATTTGCCTGCGAGCGCAGTTAGAAGCAATAGCCGTCGCAAAACCTGGCAATCACTGGAACGACCCTCACGAGACTACTGTGAAAATTATTACAGAAGGCTTAGTCGGCGTCGGTTTGCTTGAAGGAAATGTGGAGGAATTAATAAAAACCGAAGCCTATAAAGAGTTTTATATGCATCGCGCTGGCCATTGGTTAGGAATGGATGTACACGATGTAGGTGATTACAAAGTTGGCGGCGAATGGCGCGTGCTGGAGCCCGGAATGGTGTTAACGGTCGAGCCTGGAATTTACGTCGCTCCCGACAATGAACGCGTTGCGAAAAAATGGCGTGGCATTGGAATTCGAATTGAAGACGATGTAGTTATCACCAAAGACGGCAATGAAGTCCTAACAAGAGATGTACCAAAAACGGTGGAAGAAATCGAAGCATTAATGGCCTAGTTTAACTATGAGAAGTTTGGAAGATATTTTTTCCGAAATTGAACAGTTCCAGATTTTTATAATCACAAAATTGATTCAGTAAACTACAAGAATGGTTATGGCGATAGCCCGCTTCATGTAGTGAGCAATTGGGGCGATTGCGAAGCCATTCATCTCCTTGTTGAAGCAGGTGCTGACATTAATCTGAAAGGTGAGCGCGGTTATACGCCTTTGCATTGCGCGGCCGAACAAAATCATTATAAGGCAATTAAACTGTTGCTAATTTTCAATGCAGAAATTCAACTAGATGATGACGGCTATTCTCCGTTCGAACTTGCGAAACTTTTGGAAAATAGTGAAGCAATGAACGCTTTAGAGGACACCAGAAAGGAAGCATAGCTTTAAATACAAATTAAGATAAAACGCTTTTACGTTAAGATGACTACTGAATGACTCAAGAAATAAATTTCGACATAGCCATCATCGGCGGCGGCATGGTGGGCGCAAGTCTCGCTTTGCTGTTAGCGCAGCAAAAGCCTGATTGGACTATTGCGGTGCTTGAAGCACAAACGTTTAGTGAGTCAGGTCGTGCTCAAGAAAATTTTGATGCGCGATCTACGGCTATATCTCAAGGCAGCGTTGAAATTTTTCGTGATCTTGGTGTATGGAATCTTCTGTCCCAACAAGCGACGGCAATTTCGAAAGTCCATGTGAGCGATGCAGGACATTATATGGGTGGCTTGATCGATTCGGCTGCTTATGAATTAGATGCGGTAGGTTACGTTATTCCTAACGCGTGGCTTGGTCGTGTATTGCTGGATAAGTTGAAACTATTTAGCAACATTCAATATCTTTCACCGGTTCGGGTGGAGAAATTAATTCCAGTACAAAAAGGCTCACAGTTACTCTTAAAATCGGGTGATGAATCTTTCAATGTAAATTGCAGATTATCTGTTATTGCCGACGGCGGTAGTTCGCCATTAAGAGCGTCGCTGGGAATAGATTCGCACATCAAAAATTACAATCAAATGGCGTTGATTGCTAACGTCGCTTACAGTGAGCCGCACAAC
The DNA here is from genome assembly GCA_004173475.1 of Gammaproteobacteria bacterium. Taxonomy (GTDB): domain Bacteria; phylum Pseudomonadota; class Gammaproteobacteria; order Pseudomonadales; family Cellvibrionaceae; genus Cellvibrio. Next base: position 1,652,739 of record SEBU01000001.1, on the reverse strand, counting down.
AATATTGCTTACGAACGCTTTACAGAGCTGGGGCCTTTAGCATTATTACCATTGGGCTCATCAGCTGCCGCTAAAGAATCTGCACTTGTTCTCACGTTACCGAGCGATCAAGTGAGCGAGGTTTTTGCTTTAAGCGATGAAGATTTTTTGCAGCATTTACAGCGGCGCTTTGGAAACCGATTAGGTAAGTTTTTGCGCGTTGGCCGACGCCACATATATGATTTAAAACTTATTACTGCGAGTGAACAAATTCGTTCCCATATAGTATTGGTTGGAAATGCGGCTCATTTTTTACATCCGGTTGCTGGGCAGGGTTTTAATTTATCGCTGCGAGACGGCATGTGTTTGGTTGATTCTCTTGTGCAAGGTGACCTTGCAGGTCATAGTCTCGGCGAATTGAGTGTGCTGCAAGACTATCTTCGCCGACAAGCGCAAGATCAGACCCTAACCATCGAATTTAGCGATAAGCTCGTTCGACTCTTTTCAAGTTCATCACTTCCATTAGTTGCGCTTCGCCATTTGGGTTTTGTCGGACTGGATTTATTGCCCGCTATTAAAACGCAGTTTGCTGCCCAAACAATGGGCACCGCAGGCGCAAAATTTTTATAACACTTAGTAAAGAATAATTAGGAAAATTTTATGACAGACGATACAGATGAGAAGTTTTTTAGCCGTGCTGATGCGCATATCATGTTAGCGAATGAACAGTTAGCAGGCGCAGCTCGCGGTAAAGTAAGCGCATCTTTGATGTTTGCCGCATCACGTTTTAATGCTTGGTCCAGCGCCGTCGATTTGCAATCGCAGACAGAAATGCAGGATAAGCGCGAAGAAATTATTGAATATTTTATGTCGCAATATCGTTCAATGCTGGAAGAAAATATTAATAATTATATTGAACATTTCGATTCGTTTATGAATAGCACCGCGAATTCCTGAGGCTTCACTACGTAAGATTTCAATAAATATCTATTTGATTGAACACACTTTATGGAAACGCAAGAATTTGATATTGCAATAGTCGGCGCAGGTTTAGTAGGTGCAAGCCTTGCCTGTGCAGTTGCGCAACAGCAAAGAGCGCAGTCTCTACGTATCGCTTTGATTGAGGCAAGCAGTGATGCCCAACATTACACAGGCGAAGCATTTGACCCACGCGTTGTCGCGCTGACACAAGCTTCATTAAATTTATTAAAAAAATTAGATGTTTGGGACGAAATTGAAAGCACGCGTGTTTGCGCTTACCGTGACATGCATGTATGGGATGGAGAGGGAACAGCTGAAATTCATTTTAATAGCGCAGATGTACGTGCGAATCATTTGGGCCACATCGTAGAGAATTCCGTGATTGTGAACGTGCTGCGAAAAAAAATAGCACAATTATCACAAATTACGGTGATACAGCCAGCGTCAGTACAGGCCCTCGAAAATGGCAACGGTGTAGCCATCAAACTTAATAATGGCCAGACTGTTTTTGCTCGTCTATTAATTGCCGCAGACGGTGCCCATTCAACAGTGCGCGAACTTGCCGAATTCGAAACGCGCGAGTGGGACTACGGGCACAAGGCAATTATCACCACCGTACAAACTGAATTACCCAATCAATTGACAGCCTGGCAACGTTTTATGCGCACAGGCCCACTTGCGTTTTTGCCATTGCCAACGGTGAACGGAAAATATTTCTGTTCAATTGTATGGTCCGCACAATCTGAACTCGCTGATGAATTGATCCAATTAAGTGATGATCAATTTAACCATCGCCTTGCTCAAGCGTTCGAATTCAAACTTGGAAAAATAAATCACAGTGCGGAACGTTTTGTTGTTCCGTTGCGACAACGCCATGCAAAAAATTATGTTCAACCTCACATTGCATTAGTGGGGGATGCTGCGCACAACATTCATCCGCTTGCGGGCCAAGGCGTTAATCTGGGCTTGCTGGACGTAAGCGCACTTTCGCAGGAAATAGGGCGGGCCTTGGAACGAAATATTCCGCTTAATGATTTTTCAATTTTGCGCCGCTATCAACGTCAACGTTTAGCAAGCAATTTGGTAATGATGACCGCTATGGAAGCTTTCAAACGTTTGTTTGGTAATGAATCGCTTTTATTAACCTGGTTGCGTAACACCGGTATGCGACGATTAAATTCATTGACCGAATTAAAAAAAATAATTGTGAAAGCCGCAATGGGCTTAGAGTAATCATACATTTTTTCGGAGTTCAGAATGACCTTTGCAGATATTGTTTCTATTGCACCCTTTGAATGGCAGGCTGTGTTCACGTCGCTGGCATGCGGTGGCATCATAGGTCTTGAAAGACAGTTGCGAGGAAAACCTGTAGGCATTCGCACATCTGCTTTGATTGTGCTCGGTACTTATATTTTTATCGCGGCTTCCATGCTGGTCTCTACAACAGCAACAGACCCATCGCGCATTATCGGTCAGGTCATTACCGGCATAGGTTTTTTAGGTGCGGGCGTTATGCTTGCTCGCGATGGTATGGTGTGGGGCGTAACTTCGGCAGCGACCATATGGTCACTTGCGTCCATTGGCGTATGCATCGCCATTGGCTATGACTTAATAGCCATTAAGTTATCTCTGGTTGTAGTTTTTGTCTTGGTTGGTGTAGACACCATGGAAGATTATTCGCAAACCTTAACGCGTGGTGTACATAAAAAATATCAAGATTGGTTTGAAAAAGCGCGAGTCGACGACAAGCAAGAATAAGTTGGTGTAAAAAAGTAACACTTTAATAGTGAACGTGAATATGACAAAAATTAATACAATCGCAAAAATTTTGAATTGGATTTTACTATCTTTATTGATTGCTTCCGTTATTGGTTTTTTGACTTTTAAAAATGTGTATGGAATATTTGTGGCGTCTGTTACTGCATTAATTGCGTTTGGAGTCTATAAAAAGAATACTTTTGCATATTTCTCTGCAGCTGCATGGGGTTTAGCTGCGTATCAATTGGCCAAAGAGGGTTACGAGTTTCAAGCAATCAAACGCGAGGTCATGGTCGCAGGGATTTTTGTCATCCCCGTTGCACTATTTTTGCACGAGGTTTTGGGAAAACCTCACAAAAAAAGTGCGCAAAAAAGTGTCAAAAATGAAATTGATAGCGACAATATGCCGCAGTAAATTGAGTTATCCTTACTCACATTCAGCGCAAATTGTCATATTCAAAAAATTAATTCATTACTGCTTGAACTCACCTTTCACAAGTGCTTTAATTTTGAACTGCTGCAGATTGAGATTCGCCCGAAGATTCCGCTTTTGTAAGACACCCGCTTGCACAAGACACTTGGACGTACCACGACCTGAGCAATAGCTTTATTAACAAGCTATTCCACTCTGGCTTTTAGTAAAGTCGGTTTTTTTGTTCGGTCAGCTTCGCTGACGTTTTAAGGTAAGACGAGGAAAGTATGTCAGATATAGTCTCTGGTATTGTTAAGTGGTTTAACGATGATAAAGGTTACGGTTTCATTGAGCGTGAGGGCGGTGCCGATGTATTCGTTCACTTCCGCGCGATTAATGGCAATGGCCGTAAGACTTTGAAAGAAGGTCAAAAAGTGACTTTTGAAGTGACTGCTGGTCAAAAAGGTCCGCAAGCGGAAAACGTAACTCCTCTGTAAGAAGGGTTAAGTTTTGAAAAAAGGCGATTGAGCAATCAATCGCCTTTTTTATTTATTAGTCTGATGGCTCAGACTTGTAATAAACTCATGCATCCCCCATTGAATGCTCTCCTTAACCTAGTACCTTATTTCCATGACATTCGATATAAACTCTATCCTTTGGCTAACGCTGGTTGCCTTGATCATTTTTTATTGGATACACGCTATGCGTACCAAGGAGATGGCCAACAGAGCGGCAGAGCAACATTGCAAGCTAATGGAAGTTCAATTCCTCGACCAAACCGTATTTTTAAAAAAACTAAATTTGAAACGCAATTCGCATGGGCATTTGGCTTTCATGCGCGAATATTATTTCGAGTTTACAGTGAGCGGTGAAGATCGTTATTTCGGCCGAATATTTATGGTTGGCAATCGCATAGAAAACATTAATTTAGACCCGCACCGCATTCATTAGCCGCTTATTTACATCGGATATTTCAATGGATTTTCTCAACAAAATCATTTTTGTTTCAAAAAAATTAATCATGGAAGATGGAAAAATCTATTTCGATAATTATTTTGTCAAAGTGGAGAGCATCAATGACGATGCAATGGTTGTACTTAAACCCGACGGCGAAAAAGAAAATTTGCCAAAAGACGAAGACTTCTACGATGAAGCTGATGAGGGTTTGTATGAATTAACCGATGGCTCAAGTTTTGAGGATCCGGATTACATCGGAGAATTTCTAATTTATGAAAATGACCAAGCCTATGAAAAGTACAAGGATATGCATTGAAAGTAGAGAGATTCATTCGATCAAAAAATGTAGAGATATTTGATGAGTGACCAAAAAATTATCGCCGAGAAAACGGGTGGTTGGAAAACCAAAAGCACGCGAGTCGTTTATGAAAATCCCTGGATTAAAGTTTCCCATGAAGACGTGATTACACCTAAGGGCACCGATGGAATTTACGGTGTGGTGCATTTTAAAAACACCGCGATTGGCGTTGTCCCGCTTGATGAGGAGGGAAATACCTGGCTCGTCAGACAAAGCCGCTACGCTTTAAATCAATACACATGGGAAATTCCCGAGGGGGGTTGCCCTCACGGCGAGGAGCCGATTAATGCGGCCAAGCGCGAATTAGAGGAAGAGGTGGGTTTGCAGGCACATCATTGGGAACAACTGATGACGATGCATTTATCCAACTCAGTGACTGACGAATTTTGTGTGGTTTTTGTGGCGCGCGATTTATTCCCTGGCATGCAGCAATTGGAATCTACAGAAGATATCGAATATAAAAAACTACCATTAGCTGACGCAATAGAAATGGTGAAGTGTGGCGAAATCACGGACGGAATTTCGGTTGCAGCCCTATTGCGACTTGCACTGGCGTTAAGCGAATAAAAAACGTTATGGCAAATAGCACAAAAAATTTATATGAAGCTTTTGCCAACCATATCAGCGAATACGTCCAGGCACACCTCGACCAGGAAATTGTCATCGATGATTTGTCCGAAAGAATTGGTGTGTCTAAATACCATTTAAATCGTTTGTTTCAGGCGACTACTGGTTTTCAACTTGGCGAATTCATTCAACGTCGTAGATTACAAAAAGCCTATTCACTTTTATCTGCCGGTGAATGTTCAGTTATAGATGTAAGCCTGGCAGTAGGCTACGAATCTCACTCGGCATTTTCCCGAGCATTTTTAAAAGCGTTCCACTGCAAGCCGAGCGAAGTAAAACCGGGCACCGAGTGCATCTGGAAAACTCCTAACACACTAAAGAATATTTCAAGGCGTGATTCGGAACTGCAGCCCGTTATTTTGGAATTACCTGCACGCAAATGTCACGGCTTTTACGGCAGTGGGTTTAAAGATAATAGCTTTAAGAGTTTGGCAGAATCGCTATTTTTTGAATTGGATAAAAAACTTCAAACCATTAATTACCACGATTATTTTTCGTCAGCATTAGGTGTAGCCCTTGAAAGTCCGTGGCAGAGCGATCACGCAAGCAGTCGCTTTTTCGCCGGCATTCTCGACCAGCATATACCAGCCGAACTCGAATTGGATGAATACCTTTGGCGAGAAGGAAAATGGGCGAGGTTTCGATACACGGGAGCCTATAGCATGATGTGGCAGGGAATTTCTCGCATCTACGCCGGCTGGGTCATACCGGAGGGCATCGCTTTAAAAGATGATGCCATTGTGCAGGTTTATTTAAACAAGCCCGGGGTCACACCTGAATCCATGCTGGTAACAGAATTATATTTTCCGCTGCTTGGTGATTAATCATCGCCAGTTTTTCGAATTCAAAAACCGCACTTTATGCACAGTGCTAGCAAATCGCGCTCGTTAGACTATCGACGGTTAATAATAAGGATCGAGGGACTCCCTCATTTTGGAGGTATTGATGCGTTATCTGACAAGCAAATTTTTTTACCTCCTGTTAATTTCGCTGATATTACCGCCTGCTTTTTGCAACGCGGCGCTACCTAATGTTGCAAAAGCTGTGATTGATTTAGGTGAACTGCCTACAGCACGTCCGGCGAAAATTTCTCTCTGGTTTCCGCAAGGTCAGTGTGATGGGTCACAAAAACTTTGCTTGGCCGAATCTGCCGTTACCGATAGAACTATCGTTTTTAGTCATGGAGCGATGGGCGCTGCCGAAAATTATAATTGGATTGGCGAATCTTTAGCGATGGCTGGTTACCTAGTGGTTGGTATAAATCATTATGGTGAATCTTGGGTTTATGGTGCGGAAACGCAAAATTTACGTTCAGCGTCGATGGTGTGGCAGCGTCCCACCGATATCTCTGCTATTTATGATGCATTGTCTAATCGCGTTTTGTTTCAACGCAATATTAACTGGTCTAACATCATTGCAATTGGTCATTCTTCAGGTGGCCAAACGGTGGCGATGCTAGCGGGGGTGCAATACGATTTATTAGCGATGATAGATTTTTGTAAAACAGATGCCTCCGTGAACGATCATTCATGTGATTACGGCATCCGAAATACACCTAAACCTGGTGAGGATTTTTTACAAAAATTTGGCGGAAATTATGCCGATTCGCGTGTAAAAAAATTAATCATGATTGATCCAACCCTTGGATATGGCGCAACCACTGCGAGCATGGCTAAAGTGCATCTTCCTGCTCTGATTGTAGGTGCACAACATAATGATTTTTTACCTTGGGAAAATCATGGTGAGCGCTATACAAAAAATATTCCCAACGCGAAGTCGTATTTGTTGAGTGGTCAGGAAGGGCATTTTATTTTTATCGATAGTTGTGACAGCGACGTGTCGGTGATGGGGGTAGCACTCTGTCACGACCGGGTTGGAGTTGACAGAATTGCAGCACAAAAAAATGTTGCTGCGATCACTCTCGAATTTGTGCAGCAGGATAATATAATTATTGATGCACCAAAAAAAATTGTAGAAGGAAAAAAAGCAGCTTTCAATCCTGAAAAAGTAGCGCAGATTTTAATGTATACACCGAACTGGGTGTTCGGACTTCTAACAGGCCTGGTGATTCTCGGTTTAATTCAAGTACGCACTCGTCAGGTCTCCGTAAAACAGGTTTTTATTATGCCTGTGGCAATGACCCTAATGTCGATGGTTAGTGCGTTGATGAATTTGGGGTTTACCTGGACTACAGTTTTATGTTGGTTAGCCGGCGTAATATTAATTACCTCAACGCTCGTGAAACAACTAAACACATCTAAAACTATTTATGATCGAGCATCGGGGAAATTAAGGTTGCCAGGGAGTTGGATTCCGCTGCTGATAATCATGGCCATCTTTTTTACTCGATATGTGTTGGGGTATTCGATCGGTACAAACGCCAATATAGTACATTCAATTTACTTCAAGCCATTAATGAGCCTATTGCTAGGTTCGCTTAGTGGATATTTTATAGCGAAAATTATCGAGTATCGAACGGCTGTACGTGCGCAGCCAAAGTTGACTTAAAATTCTTTTTTGCATGATGATAAAACTGAATAAATAAACCTCAGCATACAAAATGCTTTGAACCGAAATTTATAGTTGAGGCTAATTTTTATCGAATGCCTTGGGTGTTTATCAGCAAGGCATCCTACTATTTTTTTAAATCTATTTTTGCAACATGAATTCTGTCGGGCTCCCGTGAAAATATTGCGTAAGAATAGAGGGCTTGTTTTGATCGTCCGAGGTAAAACTATATTCCAGACCGTTTCCCTTTAAATAAAAATCACGTTCGCTCGCTGCGCTTAACCGGTATTTTTCATCTCCCGGTGATTGAACAAATAAATTACCCTTCGACATTGAAAAAATAATTTTCTCGCCATCCACTTTAGACTTGTATGTTCCCACCAACGGTACTAATTGTTTATTGGGTAATTTGAGTTCGGGTTTCGCATAGACGAATTGAAGACCCTTTGTATAGCACTCTGGATTGACACTGGCGTGACCTGCATTATCAACAGCCGCATAACCGAACTCAAGATTGGGAATTTTTTTCGCAGCGAGTTTTTTTGCGAAAGCCAGGGAATCATCACCGAGCTCAAGGCTACCCCATGCGAGCCAAGCCCGCGTTTTTTGTTTAATGCCATTTTTCGGGAAGTCCGCCAATATTTTATCGATGGCATGGTTATCCCAGTAAAGACTTGGGCTCGATCCTATATAACCAGTGAATAAATCCGGTTGGGAAATTAAGGTATAAAAAACGAACAGTGCGCTTGTAGAGCCACCGGTTACTGTGCGGACTTTCCCGCCTTTGTAATTATTTTCTATATGCGGAAATAATTCGTTGCGAAAAAAGGCCTGGAACTTTTTCGCATGGCCGGATTTTGGATCCCTTGCCGAGGTGGTCGGCGTAAGATCCTGATCGCGTAACTGCATTAAATTCCCATTGGTCTCTTTCCAGCTCACACCAACTAAAATGGCCTCTGGCATTTCACCATCGTAGTTGACTGCGCCGTATGTAGTGTACATGAGAGGATATTGCCATTGGGCATCGATAACATACACAACGGGATAGGTTTTACTTTCATCAGCTTGTGTGTAACTACCGGGGAACGCGACCGAAATATTATAGGTATTACCCGTCTCCTTTGACTCGAATGAAAAAACTTCTGTATTGGGTAGCTCATGGAGCTTTTTAATTACGCTTGGTGGTTCTTGTTGTTTGGTAGCAGCTGAATTCACCGTACTATTGCAGCCGGTTAACGAAAGTGTATTTATGCATAGCGCACTCACTCCCAGGATAAAAATTGTTTTATTTAATATTTTCATTATTACATCCTCTTAAGGTTTTTTATTTTTCCTAAACTCATTATATATTCAGTGTTAATCGTAGTGATTAGGCTTAATCACACTTCTTATCCAATTCCAAAAAGAATTTTTTCCGAGTACATATCGATCCAATTGATCCTGATTATAAAAGTAATGATCAGCATCCTTGAATAACAATTCACGTTTTAACATGCGCCGATCAGGATTAATGGATTTAATAACGCGGGCCGGGTTTCCGGCAGCAATAGAATTCGCAGGAATATCTTTAGTGACGACTGAGCCAGCTCCAACCACAGAATTCGCACCAATTGTGACTCCCTTACTAACAATCACACTTTCACCAAGCCAAACATTATTTTCAAGCACGACGGGTTTAGTACAGCGAAAGGGGCGTATGCGATTATAGATGCCATGCCAGTCGCTATCGCTAATGTAAACATTGGCTGCAAACATACAATTGTCGCCAATGTGAATGGACTGTGCAGCTGAAATTCTCACGCCCGGCGAAATTAAACAATAATTACCTATATGTATTTCACCGGAGCGGCGTTTACCCGGCCATGTTGTGAAGCGAATGTAGTTGTCCGGCGCAGCAATAATTTGTGTGTAATTACCAACAAAAATATTTCGGCCAAAAATGACGAGACTTCTCGGGTGCGCAACTTCAAGCCCTTCGCCAAGACGATCAAATTGCGGTGCTATAAAACGTTTCACGTAAAAGCGATTTAAGGCATTGAAAATACGCTTTATAAAATAGGGAGTGTTGTTACGGCGCATGAAATGCTTGTCTGCTAGAATGTTGGCTTCATTATGCTTGAGACTTATTATGCTGCCAATTGCTAACAACTCACTTTCAAGTATGACTCTTCCCATTGACATCAACGGTGTAAAAGGTTTTCTGGATGAGCAAGAAGGCGCCGCGCTTTATCACCATGCAGTAGCTGCAGCGAAAATGGGACCAATTCTCGAAGTAGGAAGTTATTGTGGAAAGTCCAGCGTTTATTTGGGCACAGCCTGTAAGCTTCAACAAAATATTTTGTTTGCAGTAGACCATCATCGTGGTAGTGAAGAACATCAAGTCGGCGAGGAATATCATGACCCCGATCTATTTGATGCGCGCTTTTCAAAAATGGATAGCTTTCCACAGTTTCGCGAGACATTAGCTCGCGCAAATTTGGAAGATGTTGTTGTGCCTATAGTCGCTTCCTCTGCGCTTGCGGCGCGCCATTGGTCTACACCGCTCGCGTTGGTTTTTATTGACGGCGGACATAGTATGGAGGCCGCCTTAACGGATTATCGTAGTTGGGCTGGTCATGTTATGCGAGGCGGGCTTCTAGTGATCCACGATGTGTTTCCAAACCCTGCGGATGGCGGTCGTCCTCCCCACGAAATTTGGAAGCTCGCGCAGCAATCAGGTTTATTTGAGGCGCTACCTCTGGTAAAAAGTTTGGGTATATTGCGACGTTTGTAAAATTAAAAGGAGCTAGATATGGAAAGATTGCGAGAAATACTTGCCGTGTCATTATTTTTTATGGGTATTTTTTTAGTCATCAATGCATGTCTGGGAAAATTTGATTTATTAATGTTGATAAGCGGGTGTGTTTGCTTATTGCTGGCTTATTTCATTTGGCCTAGCAAGAAAAACAGTCAGCGCGAAGATAATTTCTATCTGGATATTATAGAGATCGCAATCGAGCTTCCGTTCGACATCTTGCTTTGGATGTTTCGTTTTTTAATCCGAATTTTTCGAAAAGCAGATCTCCCGGATGCTGACTTATAAGCAAGCAATTATTTGATGACCCACACAACTGCAAAGCCACCACGTAATACATGATTGGTTTTTACTAAAGGGCTTTCCACAAAAGCTGCGTTATCGATATTTTCATAACGTAGAAAAAAGGCCAGCTTTGTCTGTTCATTGTGAATCTGGAAAGGGCGGCTAAGCGCTATTTGCGTAAAAACGCCACTGTAACCACCAGCAGCTTCGAAAAAACTCCGCTCAGGAGTTACGAACTCTTGATCAATACTGTAGTAGTAATCGTGATAATCGCGATTAGCAATGCTAATGCCCACGCGTTGTGTGTAGTCCCAGGATTTTAAAGGTCTGCGAAACATAAACTGCGGTTCAAACACCAATCCTTTATAGCCCCGCTCGCTACCTGTTACCGCGATAACAGCGCGTAATGGAATTTGCAAAACGACATTATTGGTTGCGTCTGCTTCTGTGAGTTTTATATTTAGGGCTGGGCCCATTTCAACAGTAGATCCAAGCTCTGGCATATCTTCGCGCGCTCTATTTTCATCCGCTTTTTGAGATATGGTTGCTGTCGCGCTAAAGGTGAATTCGTAGCGATCGGATTTAAAAACATTACCACGAATCCCATCGCGATCTGATTGAATATATTTGCCACGATAAATGACGTAAGGAATGGGTGCGAAATAATTATTGTATTCGTCGGAGCCGCGATAATCCGGGCTGTAAATATCACCGATGCCTAAACCAAACTCCCATTTTTTTTCAAACTCTACAATTTGTTCCTCTGCGAGAAGTTGATTGCATATTAGGCTCAAGGCCAACATTACAAGTATGCGCATAGTTTTTCCTGGCTGTGTAGGCGACTTGCAGGAAGTTTACTGGTATTCTGCACATATCCCAACCCATACCTCGTCTATTTTCTCGTGAGATCGATTTTTGCGATTTTTGAATCATTGAGCTCAAACAGCGCTCACACAACAAAGAACCCACGACATACTCCCCATGACAACGACACAATTTTCATCGCTATCACTTTCCGCTGAAATGCTTAGTAATTTGCAATCGCTCGGTTATAGTGAAATGACACCTATTCAAGCGCAAAGTTTGCCAATTATTTTGCAAGGGCGTGACCTTATTGCGAAGGCGAAAACCGGAAGTGGAAAAACAGCGGCGTTTGGCATTGGTTTGTTGGCGCAACTTAACGTAAAAAAATTTGCTATTCAATCACTCGTATTATGCCCAACGCGCGAATTAGCCGATCAAGTAGCTAAAGAAATTCGCCGCATTGCGCGCGCGACGCACAATGTAAAAGTTCTCACCTTGTGCGGTGGTGTTTCTATAGGTCCGCAATTGGGCTCGCTAGAGCATGGCGCTCATATTATTGTGGGGACGCCTGGGCGTATTCTTGACCACATCGACAAGGGTTCGTTAAAACTTGAGAATTTAAAACAGTTGGTGCTGGACGAAGCAGATCGCATGTTGGATATGGGTTTTGCAGATGCAATAAAAATAATTCTGGATGCATGCCCGAAAGAAAGACAAACCTTATTATTTTCGGCAACTTATCCTGATGAAATTAAAAAAATTAGCGCACACTGCCAAAAAGATCCACAGGAGGTAAGTGTAGAATCTATTCATGGTGATGCACATATAGAACAACATTTTTATGAGCTACGCGATGGTGAGCGAAAAAGTGAAGCTGTCCAACAATTGTTAGCGCATTTCAAACCGCAATCCTGCATTATTTTTTGCAATACCAAAGTTCAATGTCAGGAAGTATGTGACTTGTTACGCGACCAACGTATTAATGCCTTGGCTCTGCACGGCGATTTGGAGCAAAAAGAGCGTGATCAGGTGTTGGTTCGTTTTGCGAATAGAAGTTGTCCGGTATTAATTGCAACCGATGTGGCGGCCCGTGGTATAGACATTAAAGGTTTAGACGCGGTAATCAATGTTGAGCTCGCGCACGATAGCGAAGTGCACGTACACCGTATCGGTCGCACGGGTCGCGCGGGCGAAAGTGGTTTGGCGTTAAGTTTAATTGCACCTAATGAACTAGGCCGATTAAATCGCCTGGAAGATTATCTCCAGAAAACATTGCTACTTGAAAATTTACCAAGCGTTGCGGACCACGCACCAGCGATCATGCCTGACATGGTTACGCTTTGCATTGATGGCGGAAAAAAAGAAAAAGTTAGACCTGGCGATATTATAGGTGCTCTCACCAAAGAAGCTGGTTTGGAATTTGAAAAAATCGGCAAAATCGATATTTTTGAGTTCTGCGCTTACGTAGCTGTCCATCAATCCATCGCTAAGGAAGCGCTTCAGCATTTGCAGAATGGAAAAATTAAAGGTAGAAAATTTCGTGCACGGAAGTTGTAATTAAATGAGTAAAAATTTAAGCATTATTTTAATCATATTTACATCCTGTTCGCAGTTGTGTCTTGCTGAGGAAGACTCAAATATAGTTGTAACCAATGTAGCATCATCCGCAGCAATTAACGACAATGGCAGCACTGCAAAGGAGATGCCTGTTATCACGAATGAAGCAGAGTATGCCAAATGGATAGAAAGTAGGGACAAGATTAATCAATCAAGTTCAGGCACGTCTCTCTCTGCATCTTCCAGCTCAATTAGAATGGCATCAAGTGCTGCAAAAAAAGCGGTGAAATAATATCAATACTTTGGAGGCAGGAAAAAATTAGAATTTGTAGCCCCAGCTAATGGTAAGCGAATTTAGAATTTCGTCCTCATCATTCATGTGTTCCTGTTTCATACATTCCTAAATTATTAATAGCTAACCATCCAAGATCAATGCAACACGTTGCCTCCTAACAAAATGCGCACTTCTTCCGGCGTGAAATGATAATGCTGGTTGCAGAATTGGCAGTCGATATCAATGCTGCCTTTCTCCAGTAACAATTGCTCCACCTCATCTTTGCCTAATGCGATTAACGCACTTTCGCTGCGTTTACGTGAGCAGCTGCATGCAAAGCTCACAGGGCGCGGTTCAAAAATTCGGACCGGGTGTTCGTTGAATAATCTATATAAAATTTGTTCGTGCTCAAGCGCTACAAGCTCTTCAGGAGTAATGGTATCTGCAAGAGCTTCAATTGTTTCCCAATGCTGTTCATTTTCTTCTGCATTTTTTTTCAATTGATGTGGCAGTGCTTGAATTAATAATCCACTGGCGTGCTCGCCATCAGCAGCGAACCATAAACGCGTTGCAAGTTGTTCGGATTGCTGAAAATAGTCTTCCAAACAACCCGCAAGAGTTTCTTGTTCCAGAGGAACTATCCCCTGGTACCGCTCCAATTTTCCTGCAAAATTCTCCGTGCGTTTTGGCTCTATGGTAATGAAGAGTACGCCTTTACCGAGTAGATCGAGCATGCTTCCGTTTTGTGCAAGTGTTTCGGTTAATTCTGCCTCGTCGTTCAGGCGCACTATGCCGCGAATATTATTGTGATGATTGCATTCAGCCATGATGGTTGATATCACGCCGTCGCCCCGAGCTTGCAGAATAATCATCCCGTCAAATTTTAGTGTCGATGAAAGTAAGCCCACAGCTGCTAGAAACTCCCCCAATAACATTTGAATTGCTGGAGGGTAAATATTGTGCTCTAAAATCTCTTGATAACTTTTATTAAGCGTGACCAGTTCACCACGAATATCGCAGTCATCAAAAATAAATCGGTTTAATAAATCATTGCTGGGCATAATGGTTTTTCTTAAGAGATAAAGGGCTTCAAAAATTTTCTAGTTAGGAAGTTTTTTGGGTTCCGTAAGTTTGCGTATTACCAAAACCCTATTAAGGGCAAGTTTTTTTAATCATTGCTTGGGTTTCGGCTACTTTCTGGGTTCGCTCTTCTTCAGTGACACGAACTATTTTACCTTCGTTGTCAATAAATTGAACACGCCCGCTGATGACACGAAGATATTCCTTCGCTGCTTCGCATCTTCTTAATTGGTCCGGATCTGGTTTAGCCTGCTGCCTTCTATATTCGCGGTCGGCGTCGTTTTCCTTTCGGAAAATTGTTTCCAGCTTTTGGTGCTCGGCTGTGCTTGTATCTACATTCACTTGCTTCACTTTTTCAGTGATATTTTCAGCGGCCGATTCAGGTCGTTTATCACTAAAATGCATCTTTCCATTAGCGTCTTTCCAGCGATAAACTTCTGCTTGCGCCGTGACACCGATGAGTACCAGTGAAAGAAATAAAATTTTTTTCATATCAGTCCCTAATTATCGTCCAATAAATTTATACGTTGAAAGCGATGAATCTGACGGCGCTCCTTTTTATCCGGCTTGTGATCACTTGCTATGAATGCGGCCATGCCCGCCTTACGTTCCGCGCTGCGTTTCTCGCGTATCGCTTTGCTCTCTTCGGTCTCTTCATAAAGTAAAACTGCTTCGGGCGAACCGCGTCGTTGATCGGATAGCATTTTCACTACGACAGTTTTTTCATCAAGATCCTGACGAATCGCCAGCATAACTCCCACCGAAATTTCTTTCGCTGCTTTAACGCGCTGACCATCGCATTGAACCTTGCCACCTTCGATAGCCTGTTTGGCAAGATTACGAGTTTTGAAAAACCGCGCAGCCCACAACCATTTGTCGAGACGGACTTTGGTATCCAGATAAGGTTTATGCATAGTATTTAATCTTCGCGCAACTTAACGCGTCTACGGCATGATTTCATCAAAATGGTGGATGGCAGGAAAGCCCTCCATTTTGCGGGTAATTTTGCTATCCGGTTGATGAATGCCAACCAGGTGGCGAATACCAAATTTTCTTGCAGATTCCAAAATGCGGGCAGTGTCATCAATAAACAAGGTGCGCGCTGGGTCAAATTTTTCGCGTGTTTGTAAGGCATGCCAAAATTCTTGCGCTTCTTTTGGCTGACTGAATTCGTGCGATGAAATAATGATGTCCAGATATTTGTCGATTTGGGTGACTTCCAATTTTAGCGATAAGCTTTGCGGGTGAGCGTTGGTCACCAACAGGCATTTTTTCTGCGACTGGCGTAGTCGGGTTAGAAAATCCCTCACGTGCGGGCGAACTTGGATTTTGTGTTTTATTTCTTCTTTCAAGCTGCGGATGTTTACATCCAGATGTTTCGACCAAAATTCCAGGCAGTACCATTGAAGAGTACCTTCATGCTGTTTGATATTTTCATTCAAACGTTTGCTGGCTGTGGCAAAATCCACTTTATGAATTTCGGCGTAGCGTTTAGGCAAGTGCTCAAGCCAAAAATAATTGTCGAAATGGAGATCGAGTAGTGTACCGTCCATATCCAGGAGTACAGTGTCTATTTGGGTCCAATCCACGATTGGTGTATGTACGGTCATAAAGCAGTAGTCGTCGCTATTTAAAGAAGCCAGTGTGAAAGAGGGCAGTATGCCGACAAAACCTGAGATATTAAAGCGTGAAACAGTGATGCGCAGCCGCCTGTTCCGCGCCGACGAAATCCATTTGCGCTTCAGTAACGGTGAGGAGCGGCGATATGAAAAATTGGTGGGTGGTGGAAATGGCGCGGTCTTAATCGTGCCGGTTTTAAACGAGAATACTTTCCTGTTAGTAAAAGAGTATGCGGTCGGTTTGGAAGACTATCACCTCGCATGCCCGAAGGGTGCTATAGATCAGGGCGAGTCTGTTCTTGAAGCTGCTGATCGTGAACTGAAGGAGGAAGTTGGTTACGGAGCACGCAAACTGACCTTCCTGAAAAAAGTACATTTGTCGCCATCCTATATGGAGCATGGGATCAATATTGTTATAGCCCAAGATCTTTACCCCGAACGTTTACAAGGTGATGAACCCGAGCCGATAGAAGTAGTTGAGGTGCCTATCGCTGGCATTGCGGACTTTTGTCTGCGTTCGGATGTTTGCGAAGGGCGGAGCATAGCGGCGTTATTTTTAGTGCGTGAATGGCTAGCGCAAATGGCTCAACAAAAATGAATGCAACAATGACCCGGAGCCAGATTCCTGAAATAGATCAAACTTTTGCCACGCGACTTATCGCTATAGCACGAGCGGCGGGCGAGGCAATTTTGACTGTTTATAACTCTCCAGAAACAAGTGACATTCAATCCAAAAGCGACGACTCGCCGCTGACGGCTGCTGATTTGGCGGCGCATAACCTTATCGCTGTTGAGTTGCCCAAGCTTTTGGCGCTGCCAATGATTTCTGAAGAATCCGCCGTGCCGGCGCTGGCAGAACGAAAAGAGTGGCCGGCTTATTGGCTTATCGATCCCCTCGACGGCACGCGCGAATTTATAGCACGCAACGGCCAGTTTACGGTCAACATCGCTCTCGTTATAAATGGGGAACCCCGCCTTGGTGTCGTACATGTCCCAGTCACTGACGAAACCTATTTTGGTGTTGAATCCTCAGTTGCTAGGGATAAACAAACCCGCGCTGAAAAATATCTGGCCGGTAAACTAGTTTCCAACCTGCACTCTCGCAAACTTGCACCGCGTTTTGCCGCGCAAGATTCTTTGGATATTCTGATGAGTCTGCGTCATGTAGGTGATGAGGCTAAGGCGTTAGTTGCGAAACTACAGACGCGCTGGCCTGGCTCTTTACAGTCTTTAAGTGCTGGCAGTTCGCTTAAGTTCTGCTGGATTGCTGAGGGCCGAGCAGATTTTTACCCACGCCTGGCGCCCACGAGCGAGTGGGATACGGCCGCCGCCCAAGCAGTATTAACGGCGGCTGGCGGTTTGGTTGTGCGGGCGAGTGATTTAAATCCCCTGCGTTACAACACGCAAGAAACGTTACTTAATCCCTTCTTTTACGCCCTTGGCGATGCCAGTTTCAACTGGCAGTCGTTACTCGACTAAGTCATCTAAGTGCTTGTCGCTTAAGAACTTATTAGTGGCGTTATTTTTTATCCTTTTACATTATTGTTCTGGTAAACCCATTAATCTGAACTAGCATTTAGTCTCGGGCAGTTTTGTTTCGATCATCTTCTCAGGTGAGCTGCCAGCACTGCTTCAGGTACGAGACAGTAGCTAAACGCGGAAGGATTTTCCGGGAAATAGTCAATGGTCAGCCTTGCTGCCATCTAATAGCCCTAGTAACCATGACTAACCGCGATCAAGACTCAGATAATAAGGAGGCGCTGGAGCAGCGCATCCAACAGCTTGAAAAAGAGGTCATGCTCTTGGAGGAGCGGCTACGCCATTCAAAAGCCAATACTATCGGTACTCGGACTCCAGAAGGTGGCTTGATAAAAAATTCCTGGCTGATTCCCTTCGGCCAATATCTTCTTATCGAATCTGATAAAGCCAACATCAACGATGCATTGCAAAAACTCGGTAGCCTGTTTGGTGTTATCGATTGCAGTCTTTGGCTTATGGGACCAAGCCCAACTACGCCCCAAAATGCGTCTAATTCCTGCTGGCAGTGTTTAGGCCGTTGGCAGAGAGAATCTATTCCTGAGCTTTACGAGGCTGATTGGCTGGCGGGTATCTGGCGAAAAAATTCGAATGTCGCTGTCAGTCTGAATGCTGGAAAACCGGTGGCACTGCTCGCGGCCGATCCCAATGTGGCTGAAACTTCTGCGGCCTTGCTGCGTGCCAATATATTCAGTTCACTGATGGTTCCGGTATTGCGTTACAACCTGCTTGAGGGCTTCGTGGTTTTGCATCGCGACGATTCACGCGGTTGGTACACACGCGATCTGGATCGATTAATGTTTATCGCAACCGCATTATTTAATTTGTACGACCGGCAACAGTTGTTGGTCAAATTAAATGATCGCGATACTCGCTTTAATTATGCAATTGAAGCGAGTAGTGACGGTTTATGGGACTGGAATATCACCACGGGGAAAATTTATTTTAGTCGTAGCTATTTGCGCATGCTCGGCTATTTCTATGAAGACTTACCTGGTGATCTCCAAACATTTCAGGATTATTTTTTATACAGCGAAGATGTAGAAATGGTGATGAACCGTTTCCAAACCGCTATTCAACAGTGCGAAACTTATGTGAATTTGCAATTTCGCATGCAGCACCAAAACGGAAAAGTCATTTGGGTGCAATCCAAAATGAAGTTCTGTGAGCCGGATAGTGAAGGTCATCCCACCCGCTGTGTAGGGCTCAATAATAATATCAACGATTTTATTCTTGCACGTGAAGATCTGCTGGCTGCAAAAACCCAGGCAGATATGGCAAATAAAACCAAGAGTGAATTCCTGGCGCGCATGAGTCATGAAATTCGCACGCCCATGAACGCCATCATCGGGCTTGGCTATTTGTTAAAAGATACGCATTTGAATGAGCATCAAAAAAGTTATCTCGGCAGTTTAAATTCTGCCGCCGATTCTTTGCTGCATATTATTAATGAGGTCCTCGATTTTTCTAAAATCGACAGCGGCCGAATTATTCTTGAGCATTCGCATTTCGATTTGGATCAGCTCTTTGAAAAAATATCCCGTCTATTCGAAATAAGCGCTATCCATAAATCAGTTCGGATCATTTACGATATTAAAGCAGATGTTCCGCGTTTCTTGCGTGGTGATGCAGCGCGTCTCAGTCAAGTAATTGACCAACTGATTAGTAATGCCCTGCACTTCTCCGAAACCAATGAAGTAATTGTTGGCGTGAAGTTGCGCGAAGCCAACGTTAAATATATTGAGCTGGAATTTTCAGTAACCGATTTTGGTGTCGGAATTCCGGAAGATCGGCTTTACAGCATTAATGAAAGTTTAAAAAATCACGTCACCATCAGTCATGCAGGGCGGCTCCGTTTCGGTTTAGGAATATGTAATCACCTGGTGCATTTAATGAATGGTGAGATGCATATCGAAACTGCTTCGCAAAAAGGTTGTCAGGTTGTATTTACCGCACGTTTTGACCACAGCCATTTGGGCTCGCGTTTATTGCGTAAACATGTTCGCGATTTAAAAAATATTAACGCGTTGATTGTGGATGACAATTTTATTGCCCGTACCGTCATGATGAGCACCGCTAAAAGCATCGGCTTGGCGGTGCAGGATGTAGAAACGGCCGAGCAAGCGTTGGAAAAAATCATCCAGGAAAATGAAAATGGTAAACCGTTTCATTTTGTATTGATGGATTATCGTATGCCCACTATGGATGGCATGGAGGCAGCGGAAGCCATTAAAAATAATAAGATACTGGATTACAACCCACACATTATTCTGGTGTCCGCTTATCACCGTGACGAAATTTCCAATATAGATACCCTTGCGCTCAATGTTGATGAATTTTTAAGTAAACCAGTAAGCGAAACGCGATTGCTGGAAACAATCAGCAACATTATTAGCAAAGATGAGTATTTGCACAGCATCAGCGCCATCCACCCCGAATCTTCGGAACAGGACGATTTTTTACGTGGTATCAGGGTACTGGTTGCAGAGGACAATTTGGTTAATCAACAAGTCGTTCGCGGTGTGTTAAAAAAGAAAGCAATGCATGTCACTGTCGTGAATAACGGACTCGAAGCTGTTACTGCTATTAAAAATGACCATCAATTGTTTGATCTTGTTCTTATGGATTTGGAAATGCCAGAGATGGATGGCATAAGCGCAACACATACGATTCGTGCCAGTAAGCGATCACCCAATATTCCAATTATTGCACTTACGGCACAAGCGATGCGCGGTGATCGTGAGCGTTGTATTGCTGCCGGCATGAATGCTTATTTATCAAAACCTATTAATCCTGAATTGCTTTATAAAACTATCGCAGAGCAGTTAAAAGCACAATTTTTAGAAAGTGATCGCTAGAATTAGTTAGTTTCCTTTTATTCTCCCTGCAACGAATTTATAAAACCTATGATCCAGGATAAAGATAATGAAATAGATTATGAGGGAATTGATCGCAAACAATTAGGCAAAATAAAACAGCACTTTATCCAGCTTAATCAGTCACGTTATCAGCGAACTCTCGCCGCATTGTCTGAGCGCCAGCAACAATTTTTGGCGCTACTGCCACTTTTATTCCATGTTAATCATCCTATGTTACCCGGTTATATCAGCCACCTCACTCCATCTGGAGTGCAGGGGTTTACACCAGGTAAAGAAGAAATTCGCATCGCAAAAATTATAGCGCGCAGCTTCACATATCAGCGCGATTTGGTGGATAAAACCAATGTAATTGAAGCTTTATTTGTTATGGGAAGTTTGGGCACTATTGCTCATGCCGACAATAGCGATATAGATGTTTGGGTTTGCCATACGGAAAATCTTGGTAAATCTGGCCTGCTTGAACTGCAAGAAAAATGCTGCGCCTTAAGCCATTGGGCGGCTAATGTCATTCACATAGAAGCACATTTTTTTCTGATGGAAGCAAAACAATTTCGTCAGGGCCAACAAACTCTTCTGACGAATGAATCAAGCGGTACTGCGCAACATTTTTTACTGTTGGACGAATTTTACCGAACCGCAGTTTGGCTTGCTGGGAGATTACCTCTGTGGTGGTTCGTACCTGTTGCGCAAGAAAAAAATTACGCAGGCTACACCAAAAATTTACTCGAAAAACGTTTTCTGCGAGCCAATGACTACATTGATTTTGGTGGGATACCTGAAATTCCCACCAATGAATTTGTGGGCGCGGGTATTTGGCAATTGTATAAAGGTATAGATTCACCTTATAAGTCCGTGCTCAAATTATTATTGTTGGAGGCGTACGCCAACGAAAATTTTAATGAACCTCTATCGCTCGGTTTAAAAAGAAAAATTTATTGCGCGTTGGACAATGGCCAGACGATGGATGCCAGTGAAGTTGATGCCTATGTGTTAGTTTATCAAAGGCTAGAGGATTATTTGGTTACTCAAAACCAACCTGCGCGCTTGGAGTTGGTTAGGCGCTGCTTTTATTTTAAATCCGGGAAATTTTTATCGCGTACTACTCGCAATCCTGCTAAAGCCTGGCAGCGAGTACTACTCGAACGCTTGGTAGCGGAATGGAAATGGGATAGTCGCGAATTAAACATGTTAGATAATCGCGCTTATTGGAAGTCGCCCCATGTATTGGTCGAGCGAAATTTGCTGGCGAATGAATTGAGCCAAAGTTATCGCTTGTTGGTTGATATGAATAAAGCAAGTGCAGCCGAAGCTGCTATCAGCGGTAACGAATTATTAATTTTAGGCCGAAAATTACATGCTGCTTTCGAGCGAAAAGCTGGCAAGATTGATTGGATAAACCCGAATATCTCGCAAGATTTAAGTGAGCCGACCCTGTGCTTTGTGCAAACCTACGAGACAGGTTCTGTTCTGTGGCAGGCATACCGTGGCAGCCAACAAGATTTTGCGTTGCGCAACCAGGCATCGGAACCAATAAAACGCTCACGTAATTTTATGGAGCTATTGTTGTGGTGTTACTGCAACGGAATTTTTGCAGTCGGCACTAAATTGGATATAGTCACCAGAGATTTTTCGTTACATCCTTCACAACAACACCAATTGATTCATGTGCTTCAGCAGTGGTTGCCTTTGCCGGTAGGAAAAACCGAGCATGAAAGTTTTATTCAAAACGCCCAGCCTACCGAAATATTATTACTCTTTAATGTGGGTGTAGAGCCGCAAGCAGACTTGCATAAAAAAGGTATGCAAATGTTGAGTAGCCAACGCGATGCGTTTGGTTACAGCGGCATGCGGGAAAACCTGGTAATCACTGCCGATGTAATACAGCGTAATACGTGGGGTGAATTAGTGTGTCGTCATTTCGATACAGATGCGCTGGTAAATTGCCTCTTGTATTATTTGCGCACTGTTCCTCCGGGGAAACATGTCGCTTTGCCAAATTTAAGTGTGCGATGTTTTAGTCTGGGCCAAGGGTCTACTATCGAACAACGCGTGCTTGAGTTATGGCGTGCGGTTATTGGCTGCTTTTATTCCGGCACACGAACGCGCAATACCCGGTTCATTTTTGAAATCGCAGAAGAATATTTACTGTTGCAATTTGTTCAACAACACGCACAAATTTTACGATTCCAAACTTATGAAAAGTTACTGGAAAAGTTGGCCTTGCCGCAAATGGAGTTTAGCCCGCTGGTGGTTGATACTTATGCCCTGAAAGACAAACCGCTACGTTTATTTTGTGAAGTGATTAAGTCACCGGCTATTTATTTGTTTTATCAAGTTGAACAACAGCAAGCCAAAATTACCATTGTCGATCACAAGGGAGCGTTTTTTAGTAAAACCATTGAATTATTTAATACGCAAACACTGTTGCGTCCGCTATGTCGGTTTATTCGTTCGGCGGTAGAGCGCCAGGCGTTGGATCATGAACATTCTTTTGATGGCGCGTCTAAAGTAGCAGATCTGCAAGCAATTAAAATTTATGAGTTGATTGGCGATGTAAAACAAAAAACAGCCTACCTTGATGTACGAGCTATAGGGCAGGATTTAAGTCAACTTCAGTTTATTAATGTATGTGCTGTTGCGGAACCAAACGATAGTGAGGGCTTAACGTTTACGCTTTATTGTGATGGAAAGGAATTTTCTGCACTGGAATTCGGAGAGAATTTATTCAATGTTGTAGCAAGTTACATATTGTCATGTCGAAAAAATGGTGAAAGCTATCCCTGCTACATTACCGATTTAGATCTCTCTCTCTGCCGCGATCTCATTGCGCCTCAAACTGGAATTCAACTAATCCATTATTTGCATATAAAAAATGAGATCGAGCAGAAATTAAATATGGCTCTTACCAAGCCAATTATTTAATTGTTTTTATTCAACGGTGAGAGTGCCCTTCATTAACGAAATATGCCCGGGGAAGCTACAGAAATAGGTGTAGGTGCCCTTAGCAAGTTTTGCAACTGGAATATCAACAGTCGCACTTTCACCACCGCCAACTAATTTGGAGGCCGCAATAATGCGCGCATCACCTTCTTTTAAATAATTTTTATCTACACCGGCAGCAACGCCATCAGTTGCCACTGCTTGCGCTTCTTCTGTTTTGGTTAATACCCAATTGTGTCCCATCACATTTTTAGCCAGTTTGCCGGTGTGATTTAACGTGACAGTAAATTTCTTACACGCTTTGCCGATCGTGATGGCTTTCTTATCAAATTGCATGGCATCGTTAGCGCCAATAGTCGCTGCACAGTCATCAGCAAATGCAACGCTTGACGCCAGGCTTAAGAGGGCAGGTAATACAAAATATTTAATGTTCATAGTTTTCTCCAAGGTTGTGACACTAGTAGATTTTTCTCTTATTGATTAGAACCAATTACTTTTATCGCGATTATTAAAGGGCCTTAACTCTATGCTGTAAACATAATTTATAAAATAGCTGCAACGTTAAGTTTTATTGATCCTGTTCAAGGTTTTTCGTTCCGGATATATTTCATCTAGATTAATGAACATCGTCTTACATTCGTCTACTACCCGATTAGCAAGTGCGATACGGAAACTTGAATGATAAAAATTAGCAGTTGCGTTTTGTAGACGACTGGTCTATTCTGCTAAACATGACAGAATCAACACGTGACAAGCTAATTGCCATTAGCATCCAAACAATGGCGGTGAAAGGCTTTAACAACACCGGAATCTCGGAAATTTTGGCAGTTGGGAAAGTGCCGAAGGGCTCGTTTTACCATTACTTCAAAAGTAAAGATGACTTGGGCTTCGCCATCATTGAAGAGTACGGCCAGCAAATGCGCCGTAGCCTGGAGGAGCACTTGGCCTCGGCCCAAGGTCCGGCGCTGAATCGGTTAAGAAGCTACTTCATACAAATTCTGGAGTCATTTGAAGGCAACTTCTGCGCTTGTAATTGTCTTTTAGGCAACTTGGGGCAAGAGCTGGCAATTCAAAACCCTGCTATGCGCGATGCCATTTTTACCCATTATCGCGCGGTGGAAAGAGTGATCGAAGGTGTGCTGCGGCAAGCTAAAGCAGAGGGGGATTTGGCAACGTCAGCTGATGAAGCTGTATTAGCAAAGATGTTTTTCGCCACTTGGGAAGGCTGTCTGGTGCGATCAAAGTTGGAGCAGTCCGCTCAACCGCTGCGAGATCTTATTGATTTATATTTTTTGGTTGTTTTTCCAGGCAAAAAGTGACTCGTTCATCGATTTATTCTCGACCCCAAAAGGGTCTTGTTTTGGTAATAACATTAGACGACCGGTCTAATTTTAAATAGAGGTTAAAAAAAATGGCTTATTCAATTCAAGACAAAACTATATTAGTGACAGGTGCCAATCGCGGAATTGGCGAAGCATTGGTGAAAGAACTTGTCGCTCGGGGTGCAGGCCGCGTATACGCTGCAGCTCGCAACACCGCCAGTTTGGCAGAACTTGTCGCTCAAGCGCCGGAGGTCATTGTGCCGGTTCAGTTGGATGTAACCAACGCAGCGGATATTTCCAGCTTAGCGAATGACATCACCTCATTGGACGTCCTTATTAACAACGCGGGCATTGCTAACTTTAGCAACTTCTCTGGCGAATCCACCTTGAGCATCGCTGCCAGTGAAATGGCCACTAATTATTTTGGCCCAGTTAACCTTACTCACGCGTTCCTTCCGACGTTGCACAAAAGCTCGGCGGCGGCAGTGATTAATGTGAGCTCGGTTGCAGGTATCGCCAACTTTCCCACTCTCGGCCCATACTCCGCTTCGAAAGCAGCCGTGCATTCCTTTACTCAGGGTTTACGAGCGGAATTGCGTAAAGCAGGTATTTTTGTTCAAGGCGTTTACCCTGGCCCGGTAGACACCGATATGACCAAAGATTTTGAAACCGACAAAGCCTCTCCCGCTGAGGTTGCGAAAAGCGTGCTTACTGGCTTACAACAGGGTGATGAAGACGTCTATCCAGATGCTTTCGCGCAACAGATGTATGCGATCTATAACCAAAATCCCAAGCAACTTGAACAGCAGTTCGCGGCGATTTTGGATTAATTACTCCAGCCAATCCACCTGCATTTCACGCTCCGCGACTTGGCCTTGATCGTCCACCACACGAATATTGTGAATACCCGCATCAACCGGGCGATAGGCCAATGCAACTTGCGGGTCGCTGCTGCCGATGTAACGGTTATCGTCAAACCAGAAAAGGGTGCGCACTTGGGCGGCGGCTTTGGCTTGGAGCGGAATAGTGACCTCCGGGCGGCTGGTTCTAAGTTGGTAACTTACATGGCGAACTGGTGAACTGATATCGGGCGCTTGCGTTTGGAACCCCTGTTGGCATTTGGGTGGAGAGCGGCGCGGTAATCCCGCCTGGCGAAAGAGCTTTTGCATATCGCTACCCCAAAATTCCATGATTTCCATGCGCACCTGGTCCGCTTGATAAGGCGGGCACACCGGTTGGCCCGTTTTAAGGCTTATGGCGACCGGTTGATGAAGCTGACTGACCTTAATGGGCGACTTGCCCGGTATGTACCAGGTTTTATGTCGCAACGGACACCAGGCGTTAGGCAGGTCTCCGCTCGCGCTACATACTGAAACCTGGCTAACTCCAGCGGGCGGAACTGGTACTGGCAAAGCCTCGGGTTTACGAAGATAAAGTCCGTCCGCAATACGAAAAAAGAGAGGTGCAGCTGTGTCGATACCGACAAATGCCGGGTTGCCGCGACTATCGAAATTGCCGATCCACACCGCAAGGATATAGGGTCCAACGACCCCGACGGACCATGCATCACGAAAACCCCAGGATGTACCGGTCTTCCACGCGATGGGCCAGCCAGAATTCAAGTTATAGCTGTCGTCTTCTCCCGGTCTTGGATTATGGCGCAACATATCCAGGGCGATAAAACTGGCCTCTGCCGATATAAGCGCGGCCCCTTCTTTTTTCGGTGTATTTTTCAAGTAACTAACGGTTTGCAAGCGACCGCCATTCGCAAGCATCGAATACAACC
Source organism: Gammaproteobacteria bacterium (assembly GCA_004173475.1). GTDB lineage: Bacteria > Pseudomonadota > Gammaproteobacteria > Pseudomonadales > Cellvibrionaceae > Cellvibrio. The sequence continues at coordinate 1,626,283 of SEBU01000001.1, read as the reverse complement.
CAGCGAGTTCTTCCATAGTTACTTCACCGCCGCCTAACACTAGTGCCAGACCGTAATGAGTTTCGCTTTGTAATTGCGAAATTCCTGCCATGGATAAAAAGTTGTACAGGCTTGGTGAGCGAAGCTGCGTTGCGGTCCACACCGCTGGAATATTGCGGGAGTGAATCAAGGCGTCCTGTGCGGTGATGGGCCCGCGAAATTTGCTGTCAAAGTTTTCTGGTGTGTAAGGGCCAAAATCCGTGGGCGCGTCTTTCAAGATGCTACCGGGGTGCAAAATTCCCTGATCCATCGCTAGCGCGTATATAAAAGGTTTTAGCGTAGAGCCCGGTGATCGTTTGGCAATGACTCCGTTAACCTGGCCTTGAATATCCACGTTGAAATAATCCGCTGAGCCTAACCAGGCTTTCACCTCCATCGATTTAGGATCAATCAACAAAGCCGCCGCATTCTTGATTCCTTTGTTGCTCACTTCCTGCAAATACTGACGGGTTTGGCGTTCAAGTAGCGTTTGCAAACCCAGATTGATGCTGGTTTTTACTTGCGCTTTATCACTACCGGGGATGATCGAGCTTTGCTGTTGCAGCATGTCCACAAAATGCGGAGCACGAAACGGTAGGTCCTGAATGCGATGAAAATGCACGGGTAATCGGGCGAGACGCGCTTGGGATTCCTCCATCGGATAACGTTCAAGCCAGCGTTTGAGCAGACGTTCTTTGGGCGCGTTCAATGCAGACCGCAGGCAGTTAGTACCTGCACGTTTATTGGGTTGTTGGGGAATGACGGCGAGCGTTAATGCTTCGGAAATACTTAATTGTTTGGCGGTTTTATTGAAGTAAATAAGACTCGCCGCACCTGCACCCTGGACGTTGCTGCCGTAAGGCGCGAGATTGAGATAAGCCTCCAGAATATCTTTCTTGCTGTAACGCATTTCCAGCCAGATTGCCAAAATCATTTGCTGAAATTTGCCGCCCGGAGTTTTGGTATTCAGTCCATAAAACAAGCGCGCCAACTGCATACTGATGGTCGAGCCACCTTGCTGCGCTCCACCACTGTAAGTACGAAACGCCGCACGCATCACCGCTTGTGGGTTCACCCCCAGATGCCAATAAAACCAACGATCCTCATAAAGCAAAACCGCTTTTGCGAGTTGCGGGGAGATATCCTTCAATGGAGTCCAAACGCGATACTGCTCGTCCGCCGCAAGCGTCAATCGCAATAATTCTCCATTCTCTGCTAGGAATGCCTGCGAGCTGGGAATCTGTTCGGCAAGAGTCGGGCGTGGCCAAAAGCGAGTTGCAACAAAGCAAATTAGGATGGCTAGCAGGATTAAAACGTAAGGGGATTTGAGGTATTTAATTTGCGTTTTACTCGTCTTCAACTCTCGTTAAAATGACCCCATCAACTGTCATTTTCCACTTGCCATTCACCTCATGGGGTGGCTTTGAGACAACGAAAGTGGTTTTGAATGTGCCGACACCTGCATCAAAATCATTACCGTGAAAATCTCGTAATGGTGCATTTATGGAGGTAGTTACACCGCTTTTAATTCGCTCATAAATCACACTGCCATCTTGGGTAATGAGCAAAGACATAGCTCGCCCCTTCCACTGGCCGACATAGTTTGCCTTATCCGATGGAACGGGTTTGGCGCAGGCGACGAGGATTAGCAGTAGTGTGCTCAGGCAGATGAGTTTTGATAGTCGCATGTACGATTCCTTCAAGTAACTATTTCAGTTATTTGGGCTCGTTTGGCCTCCCAAATAGACTTCAATTTGGGATGTTCCACTAAGCGGTTTTCATCTGCTGCAGCACTGCCTTTACTTCATCGATAAATTCATGTGATGAAAATGTTAGGCATTGATCAGCTTTTATTGGTTCGAAGCCTTGCGCTAAACAGGCGCGCAAGGCTTGGTCTTTCATCTGCCATGACTACGGCTTCACCACACTAAACTTGCTCGCTTTGCTTCTAGCAAACAGATTCTGTTGATACATAGCTTCTGCATAGGCCGCCGGGGTTTGGTAAAGGCCGGTGTTGGTGGCGCGAACGCGGTAGGTGAAAGTCACCATGTCTTTGGTTAGGCTACCGTAAATTACCAAGCGGTCATCGCGTAAATCGGCGAATTCGGCGCCCCAGGTTGACTGACCGGGTTCACCGCTGAAACCTGCAACAAATGTTTGGGCTGGCGCTTCGCTTGCTTCAGGCTCCTCAACGGCTTCGGGTTCGCCATCAGCTTCACCCTCTGCATATTCGCCTTCTCCCTCAGCACCTTCATCTCCCGAGGCTTCCTCGTTGTTAGACTCAGGTTCGGCTTGGGTGTTGGCTGGAACCGGAGAGCGATTAATAACTGGCTCCACGCCGCCCGGTAACAAGTCGACCACTGCTACTTGATTGATGTAGTCTTTATCTACAGCGCGTAAACGCAAGCGAACCAGGAATTCATCGCCAACTTTGACTTTTTCCAGTGCGTTACCAGCAAGATCCAAATACTCGCGTTGGATTTCCAAACCTTGTTTAACTTCCGGCAGGCTAGCGCTTTGCTTATCGAATCCGCTTTCGGTAAGACTGTAGAATAGCGGCAGCTGGGTGTCCTGATTTACTTGCATGCCTTTGCTGTTGACAGGCACATCTACTTTTTGGATCAGGCTAGGTGCGCTGGCCAAAGCTTGGAGAACATCATTTGGTGTGATGGCGCTAAGCTTCAGTGGAGTTTGCGTCTGGGTAGTTGCAACCTCGCCATATTGTGTGAGGGCGAGCAACAGATAAGCCGCGCTCAAGCTTGAGTACTCACGATTGTTGATGCGTTGGGCCATGCTGTCGAGCACAGTCGCAGGTAACTTTTCCAACAAGGTTGGGAAGTGCTTGGCATAGATGTATAACAACTGCGATTGGTGGCTTAAGCCGTCGTAATAACCGTCGCTGTCGTAGGTTTTACTATTCCAACCCACGGTTTTCAAGGTTTTCGCGGCAAGGTCTTTTTGTTGCAGCAAACTTTGGCTGGCGGCTACATAAGCGGCGGTGATATCGGTTGGCCAGGCATCCGCGTAACGTTCTTTCAGCTCTTGTTGGAACGCACTGAGTTGACTGCCGGTTTGTACACCCAAGCGGCTGAGCAGGTAGATAGCGTAAGCGCGTTGACGCATATCGTCCATGCTATTGCCCCACGGGCCCGCCATGCGATTGAGCCATTGTTGCGAGCGGCTAAAGAGTTCGCTTGGCACCGTTTGGTTGCGGTCTTTAGCTTCAATCATGTACTGGATCGCCCAGAGTGATGGCCAGTTTGCGACACGAGTACTCGCAGACCAAAGCCCGAAACCACCTTCTTCATTTTGACGGCTTTGCAAGGTGCGAATTACATCACTCACCGAACCTTTGCCTTTAATTGCGCCGAGGTCGGGATGTTGACTGAACAATAAAGCCGGTAAGCCCATACTCACCAATTGTTCAGTACAACTGTAAGGATAATTGTCCAGATACTGCTGCAGACCGGTCGCCCATGCCAAAGGTGTGTAGGCAGCGGTGAAGTTTACGGTGCGGAACGGGTCGTAAACCTGGCGCGTTAACATCACCTGCTTTTTATCGCTCTCAGTGCGGCCGGTAGTAATCGCAGTGCGGTAAGGCGCTGCAGGGCGAACACTTAAACCTTCTTCAAGTTGTGCTTTGCTGTTGCCAGTCGTTGCGGTAAATACCAAGCTTGCTGCGCCGGGTGTGTCTTTCGCGCGGATATGGAAACTACCTTGGCCTTCTTTACCGGCCGCAATATCCAGGCTTTGTTTAGCATCGCCCACGATTTCGATATTGGCGGAGGTTTTCAGGGAGATATCTACTTTGCCTGAGCTTGTCTTCAGGTTGTTGGCGAGACCAAAACTCACATCCACTTCATCGCCCGGCGCCAGCATAACGGGCATATTCGGGCTGATGATCAAATCACCGCGCACCTCAGTTCCGCCTTCGGTAACACCCAGCGTGTCGTGATCAACCGATACCGCGAAGAGATGCAACTTACCGTTAAAGTAATCCGGTACTTTGTAATTCACCTTGGTGCCGGACGGACTTACATCAACTAAGCCAGACCAATAAACTGCCGGTGCTTTGCGTTTGTTTTTGAAGGGGTTTAGGTTGCGACCAAGCGCGCCATCGCCGTCACCACCAGCTGCAGAGGCTTTCAGCAATTGGCTAAATTCTGGCAGGATCAAATCCAGAATTTGGCTGCTATCCACTTCCAATCGACTCTTCTGGAAGAAGAAACTCAACGGGTCCGGCTTAACATAACGGGCCACCTGCAGAATACCTTCGTCCACCGCATAAATGACTGCTTGGCTCGCCGTCGGTGCCTGTAATTCCAGCTCAAGTGTCTCGCCCGGTTTTATCAACTCAGGTGCTTTGAGCGTGAGGGTTTGGGTGCGTGGCGCGAGTGACATTTTGAACGGCAATGCACCGTAGGAAAGTGGACTGGTAAAAACCTCATCAGAACCCAGCGCACGGACAAACTGCACAGTCACATAACCATTGCCTTCAAAATTGGCGGGGATGGTGATGTGTTGCACCGAACTAGTGGTGTCAGTTTTAAACCATTGGTGTGCAAAAACTTGATCGCGCTCAAGCGTAATTAAACCGGCGCCGGTGTAGGGCGCTTGAATGGAAATCTCAATACTATCGCCCGGTGAATATTCGGTTTTATTGAGTTTAAGCTGCAGCTCGGCACTGCGTTCCAGCGAGCGACTTAGGTTGCCTTGGCCAATAACGGAATAGCTCAAACGGTTAAGTTCCTGGCCTTCAGCATTGCGCAACACTAAGGCGAAATCGCCGGGCTCATCAGTCGGCACATTGATTTCGTTAACCTTAGCCGCTAGGTTTTGCGGATGAGAATCGCGAATCGTTTCCTTAAGGCGCGATTGATATCTATATGTACCGTTGTCCTGTTTCATCAATACAGACACGTATTTGCGCTGCACCCATTCCAGCGTTAAGCCATCGACTTGCTGGCCTTTCAATTCTGGATTAAGCGCTACCCATTGGCTCGTTTGCTTGCTGGATTTAGTGATGAAATTTAAATCAGCATCGGTCTTTTTCACGCCGACCAGATAAGCAGAGCTGGATACTAAAACATCAGTCACGGCAGCCACGTTGCGTCCACCTTCCGGTTCAAATACGCGAGCTATAACCGACAAGCGATAAGTCGCTTTGGCGAAACGTGCAAGATTTAAATCGAAAGTAGCCTGGCCTTTATCGTCGGTAGTCGCATCGGGCAATGCTTGCTCGCTAGGGTCGTTAAACTTGTTGGGATCGTAGAATTTGTAATCGTCGTAACCTGCAAAGGCGGGTACAGCGGGCGACAAGGTCATTTGCGCGGTTACGCGGCGATTGGTCGCAGGCGTGCCAAACAAATTCATGGCTTCAATTTTTGCCATAACTTTTTCAGGATTGAGCCAGCCGACAACAGGTTTATCGGACAGACTTGCGCTTACCTTTAAACGATCCGGCTCAAATTCCTGCACTTTGATCGTCGTGCTACCTAATACGCGGTCACGAGTCCCGCTTTTAATCAAATAAATGGATGCACTGTAGGTGCCCGTGGGGGCGCTAAGTTGGGTTTGCCAGCTCAGCTCATTAAAGCCTGTGGCGTTTGCGTTGAAGGTTTGTCGCGTTGCTGACATTCCACGTGGGTCAGTAATTTCAAGCTCCAGCGGAATACCTTCCAATGCACTTTTCCAATCCTGTGTGCGCAAAATATTACCCAAATGAATTTCTTCGCCAGGGCGATAAAGTCCGCGATCACTAAAGATATAGCTGCTCAGCGTATTGGGGTCGATATTGGTATCAACACCGCCCGTATCAAAGCGGGAGAAATTCAGGCGGCGATTGTAATTAAATGGCAGGAACGACATGTCGTCGCCATTGCGAGCAAGAATCAGCAGTGGCGTTTTTTCACGGCGATATTGCTCAGTGATGCGTTTAGGTAATTCGACCTGACCGCTGGCATCGGTAGTGCGAGTGTCCAGCGCTAAACCGTTGCGGCCAATCAATTCAACTTTCACACCTGCGAGCGGTTCGCCTTTTGAGATGGATTGAATGAAAACATTTTGGCTGCCATCTTTATTAGTTTTTAGCAAAATACCTAAGTCGGTCACCATCAAAAGTCGGCTGTCACTATCTTCACTTACGTTGTAATCCTGACGCGTTTGCGAACCTCTTTTGGTTTCGTCCTGCAGCATCAAACCTTTGGAGCGAACCAAAAATATGCCTAGCTTGGAGCGACTCGGGCTGTCAGATTGGAAGTAGCCACTCAGATCCAGATTGTCGTATACGGGTTTGCCGGGTGTATTACTTAGGGTCGGGCGAACTTCTGCAAAGCGTTCAACAACGCGATCTTCTTGCCAGTTTTCGTATTCGTTAGGAATGCTAAAGTCGCCGCCGTTCATGGCTAATAGTTGATGCAATTGGTTAGGTAAAAGCCGGCCTACTTCCAATTCAACCGCATCAAGCGCGCGGCTTACAAAGCCCAATTTGCGTTCGCCGTTCAAACCTAAAATCACACCTTCGCCCAATAATTTCAGCGAGCTTTTGTAAGGCTCAACACGCACAACCGCAACACTGGTTTGCGGAGATTGGGTTCCGCCTACGGCAACAATACCGGACGCAATTTCCATGTAAATATAACGACCAACCGGCGCGTGGAAATTGTAGGTGTGTAAGGCCTGCGCAGTGTCGTCGCTCGGCAATAAATTCAGCGGAAGATTTTCGGCAGTAGCGAGAATTTTTTGATCCGCACTATCAAGATCCCACGGGTAGGGATAATCGCGCGAACCTTGTTTTTTTGTATCGGGATGAAACTCTGGAAGAATCCATGCTTTGATTTTTTTATCCAAACTTTTATCAGTAACGGGCGCGTTGCTGTTAAAGATCAGCACTTGTTCCGGCTCAAGTTTTTCGTTGTCCGCCAGAATCATATTGAAATTATTAAAGCGCAAACTAAAACGGCCCGGCACAGTGATATTGCTGGTTAAATCATCACGTGTTCCTTCACCGCCACGGCTTGCTTGAATACCTTTCTTCAAGGTCAGCGTCATGAGGGTGTCTTCGCGCGGCAGCGTCAAACTATTGGAGTGAATATAGGCGTTGAGTTTGAGTTTGTCGTAATTAACGGTGAAGCCGGTTGAATCGCTCGCTAAGCCCAAAAATTTTGCGTCTTTTGCCACTGAAAGCTGAATATGTTTTTCAAATTCTTTTGCATCCACGCTGTGACTAAAATGCACATTGGCTACTAATTTTTTTAGTGCAGGGTCACTAGGGTCTTGGTAAAACTGATTCTCAGTAATTTGCACAGCAAAGGGCGCAGTTTTAAATTCGTAATCGTATTTTTCCAAATGCACTTGTGCGGCAAGAAAATTTTTCTTGGCAAAATTGAGTTTGAATTCCTGGCCAATGGGCCAATCTGCAGCGGGGGTAAATGATAGCTTGCGATCATTTTCCCATACCCATTGGCCAGCCACTTTCGGCTTTAACTCAATGCCTTTTGTAACAGGTTTACCAACGGCTTCGAGTGGCGCGACTGATTCATTGCAACGCACGACCAGCGGATGAATTTTTTGTTTGTCATCAGGGTAAGTTGTTAATGCGGGCGCAACTATTTCGCATTGCGGGTAAACAGGTTTGGGTAAATGAATGTACCAATTGTAGCCAAATAACCCACCCGCTATGAGCAGGGCTAAACCAAGCAAGCTAGCAGCGCTGGTTTTCGGGTTGCGTTTTGCAAGGGCTCCGGCATTAGTTAAACGAGTACCACTCCAGCGCATCCACGGCGGCAGGTTCCATTGCATTTCTCCAAAGAGCCCGCGCAGCAACCATTTAACGCCTGCCGCTAGCTTGCTCAATCCTTTTTTGATTCCGTTTATTGCCGAAGATAACGCCGCCATAAAACCCACCCTGGATAAATAATAAAGCGGCGATTGTAGCAGGCAACATTTTTTAATATGAGAGGGGCGGAGCCGAAAAACGAAATATATTTTTGTTGGTGTTAATCCCTTAAATTACAGGCCATACAAACTATTAATTGGTTTTCTTCCTGGCTAGGCTAAGATTCCTGACGCGAATTTTTAAACTCCTCATATCTGTCACGAATTTCCTTAACGCTTAAATGTTGAGCATCTCGTTCATAGGGAGTGATGAAGGATTGCAGGCGTGTTTGCAATCGAACCGTGTTGTACTCTTGCGCTATTAAAATAACTCCTTCTGCAATTAATTTGTGAATGAGCAATTCCTCCTGGGTTTTTGCATGGATGTTTTCAGAGACTGGCAAGAAGACAAACGCCGAAAATATAATTCCGTAAAGAATAGGCGCGAGAACTATGGCATCGAAGACAAAGCCGGTATGACCAACCGAGGTTTGGGTCGCCACATTAACAATGCTACCGATTAAACCGAACGCCGGCGCAAGTATTGCCATGTGACGAAATACCCGCGCTTGAATCGCACGACGCTGTTGGAAAAAGCTGATTTCGGTGTAAAGCACATCGCGCAATTCGTCCACACTAAAACCGTCCACCAAAATTGAAAGCGCACGCTTTAAAAATAATACGCTGGCACGTTCGCCACCTTCTTCGAGAGCAAGCAATCCGTCCATCTTCGAAAGCATGGAAAGCTGTAGTAGCGAACTCACAATCTCACGAGCTGTAGGTGTTTGGGATACGTAGCTATTAATTGCAACGCGCAAGGAAACCCACAGTGAGTTGTAGGGATAACTTAGAAAGGCCGCAGCGAGAGTTCCGGCAATTACGATTAACCAGCTTTCAAGGTTCAGTAGCAGAGTTTGCCCATGGCCAATAAAAATGCCGACAACAAAAAGTAGGAGGCAAATCGCAATGCCTAATAGCGAAATAAATTTTGGATTCATAGCTATGTCTCGGCGCTAATAACCAAACCCAAGAGATCACAAGAAAAGCTGGGGTTGTTGGCTATAAGCTAAGCACAAGATCAGCAACTAGCAAATTATTAGCAAAAGTCTGCCAATGAAGGCGGAGCATCAAGGAATTTAAAAAAATTAAAAATATTTTTAAGCGACGGGAATAAAACCAAATCCTCAAACGTTAACTAGGAAACCACGGCAATTTTTAGTGGTTCAACTTCCCGTGTTTCAACAAGCAAATATCATTAACTTTGAGGAAATATCATGAACACATTCTCTTTTAGCAAAACCGTCTTATTGGTAACTGCCTGTTCTTTGGCTTCATTAAGCTTCGCGCAAACATCGCCTGCTGCGGATGCCGCCGTGACTTCACCTAGCGTCAATTCACAAAACGATGTCAATTCGCAAACCTCTACCAATTCAGCTGCACAAATTAAAAGCGAGTCCGGTCTGTTAAGTGCATCGGTTCAATCACAACATGCTGCGCAGAATCAATTAGGGTTTGCGATTTCCAAACCTGAAGCGTCGCCTGTAGCAAGTTCAAGTACCACAAACTCCACCACTAACTCAGCTACCGCAACTGCGACACCTGCACCAACTACAAGTCAAGCAAGCACGGCGGATTCAACCCAAGCGGCGAGCAATCAAACCCTGGCTGCCTCTTCGCAACTAACTCAGTCTGTAAATGCAGATCTCGAAAAAAATATCAGTGTTGTAAATAAAGGTACTGAAAGCGCGCTGGTTGTAGCTGATAAAGCAACTGCAGCCACGACGAATGCGATTAAAAGCCAGGCTGATTTTGCACAAACAACGGCAAACAATGTGACCGCGCATACTCAAAGCACCTTGGTTGCCGCCACCGATGTTTTACGTGATGTTAATGCAACAACTTCAGCGGCGGTGGATGAGGCAGTTAAATCCGGTGTGAGTGATACGATTAGCTCAACGACTACGGCTTTACTAAATCAGGAAGTTTCCAATCAAGTCAACACCGCCGTTACCCAAGAGATTGGTAAAACAATCCAGTCATCTATCACCAACTCGGTGACCAACAGTATTACACAAAATATTGGCTTGTAATGGGCGTATAAAAAGCCAGCGCAAAAGTGCTGGCTTTTTGATATCGCATATCGTTCTGCATAAATTTTCACGTTAAAGTATTTAAAATAAAGGTGTCGAAAAATGAAAGCATCAATTCAACTGAGCGCATTCTTAGCATTGATATTTCTTCAAGCTACAACGGCCAAAGCGGAAAATCCTGCAGCAGCAAGTGCAGATTTTGAAATAAGCGCTGGTGCTGAGCAAGACAGTAATTTGAATATAGTGGAATTGGATAGAAGCTCCAACGAAAGTGATATTGCCGCACTATTAAATGCAAAAGTAGATGCGAACTGGAAACCTGTTGAAAAACTTTCATTGAGTGGCGGCTACGCTTATTCAAGTAAAACCTACCAAAACAATGACAACTATAATCTTGCTATTCATCAATTGTCGGCAGATGCGCATTATGATTTCGATGAGATAACGATGGGCGGAAGCTATCATAATGCCAAAGCAATATTGGATGGAAAGTCCTTCCTGGATCTCAAGCAGACCAGCGTCTACGCATCCAAGCTTATCAATAACAAAATTTATTTACGTATAGCCGCCAACAATCAAGACAAGAATTTTTCTAGCTTGTCTGAACGTAATGCCACTAATAAAGGTTTTGCTGGTGATCTTTTTATATTTTCTAATGGCGGAAAAACCTTTGTAAATCTGGGCGTGGCTAACGAAAAAGAAGACGCGAACGCCAAACAATTCGATTACAGCGGCATTAACCTAAAAGCTAAAGTAGCCAATAAATTTTCACTTTGGAATAAAGAAAATAAACTGCAATTAGGTTATAGATATTTGAAACGCGATTATTCCGGTATTACTCCCGAAATAAAAGCCAAGCGTTACGACACCGGAAATATTGCAGAAGCAAGTTGGGAAGTTGCATTTACACCAAAGATTTCAGTGGAAACCAAACTTGAACACGGCAAATACAAATCTAACCTCGATGCAGCAGACTATTCTGAAACACGCGTAGCTGTGTTACTAAAGGCGAAATTTTAATTAGATTTTTATGCAACTATCGAAATACATAAGGGGACAGATACTTATGGTATATTTCGAGTATTTCCCAAGTCAGGTTTATAAGGCACTGCCATGAAAGGCTTATTATTCCCTCAGATAAAACGATATCAGTTTTTATTTATTCTTAGATATGCTTTCATTGGTACAATTCTGGCCGCACTTTATGGCATCATTCACGACCAAATTACCTTTACAATATCGCCAGAATATTTTACCAAAATGAAGTTTAAGCAATTTAGTTATGCCGATTTTCATATTGGGGATAGATTTTTTGTAGCCACTATAGGTGCATTGGCAACTTGGTGGGTAGGTTTTTTTATAGGTTGGTTTTTAAGTAGATCGATAATAAACAGTAGCAATGAAATTACAATGAGTAAAAAGATAAAGCTAGGTTTTACTATTGTATTTCTCTCGGCAATTATTATTTCCTCTATTGTCGCTCTGTATACTTTTCTAATTCCTGATTTCTATGATTATCGATACTGGAAAAGCACATTAGATTATTACAACATTAAGGATTCAGATGCCTTCATCCGTGTTGCATTTATTCATTATGCGAGTTATTTGGGGGGAATTGGAGGTTTAATTATTGCGTTCCTGACTTTAAAGGTAAAACGATTTTCGTAGCGAGCGTTAAATTTATTTTATTTTAATAACCCATAACCAAAAACCTCATCTTTCCCTTTATCACCCAAATCAATAGCACGAGCAGCAAGATTTTGAATCGCGTCTTTGGTATTTATATTTTTTTGTAGTTCACAACTTAAAAAAGCTGATACAACCGGTGCAGCCATTGAAGTTCCGCTTTCACGACCTATACCTCCGGTGCTGCGCACGGTGGGAACAGACACACCTAATGCAGCAAAAGAAATTTGTTTACCGCGATTTGCCCAGCGATAAATTTTGTGGTTGCGATCTACTGCAGTCACGGCAATGACGCCAGGATATGCAGCGGGAAACATGGGTGGAGCTGCGGGACCTTCGTTTCCAGCGGCGGCGACAATCATTTTTCCATTGCTGATCGTTTTTGAAATTACCTTTGCCAGAATCTGATTGTCTGGCCCCGCCAAGCTCATATTAATCACGCTTACATTTTCTGTTAAGAGCCAATTCAACGCGCGAACTAGATTCATCATGCTAGCGCCTTGTGCGTAATCGTTGCGCGCATAAAAAACTGAAGCAGCATAGAGCGAAGCTTTCGGTAATAGTGGTGTTAATGTTTCGCTTGCGCCAATTAATAAACCTGCCACCGCAGTGCCGTGCGCATCGGGTTCGCTTAGTTTCTCTTCCAAAAAATCTTTGCTGATTATTTTTTTAGTGTCACTTTTAAATGCTGGATGATCGATTTTAATTGCCGTATCTATCATGCCGATTTTAACAGGGTCATCACAGGCAGATTTTGACTGAAGTGTCGATGGCGATACTGTCGTTCCACCGTCAGATTGTGCGGCATAAATATGGTTGCGATCCAGCGTCAGGTTTACACCGGCAGGTAATTTTTTGCGTAGCTCACGCAATGAATCGAGTTCGGGCGTTACACGAAAGCGAATTATAGTTATGTCAAGTTCATCAAAATGATTTTTTTCAATAATGTCTATGGGGAGGTTTTGTAAGGCATTTAAATCTTTATCATCAAGCGTCACGAGCCACTCTCTTTGCACCGCGCGCCAACCGTTTTCGACGGTCACGTCTATAAAGACCGTCTGGCCTTGATTATTTACAATAGGTAATTGTTGTGGAAGATTTCGTATAGGGTCAGTTAGCGTGGCAGAGGTTTCGATCAGTTTGTCGAGCCTTACTCGCTCAAGATCGCGCTCGGCTTGTCTACGTGTCTGTTCTGCTATGGCGTCCACGTCGCGGGTAATCTTGTTAACCTGATTAACCACACCCGGTATAAGCTGCGCGTGAGCAGTTGAGAGCGAGGCTGTTAACAGCAAAAAGAGTATTGAGTGTTTTTTCATGGCATAAACCTGGAATAAGCTTTTAAAATTAAAGCAGATAAAACGTGACCGCTACAATAAAAACTATGCTGTTTAGTTTAAACGTTTGGGTGTTAAAAAAATTCCATTGGATAGGGAATAAATTATTTGCTGGGCCGTTTTCTTTATAAGCGTAATATTACTTACCCATGAGAGCTGCATGTACGCATGAAACAAGAACTGACAAACCTTATGCCTATGATCAGGCGTTTTGCCTATTCACTGACGGGCTCGCCTCATGACGCGGATGATTTGCTGCAGAATACCGTTGAACGAGTTCTGAGCCGCGGTGTGCCTGATGATGTGGACTTAACGAAATGGGCGTTTCGCGTGTGTCGCAATATCTGGATCGATGAATATCGCGCGCGCAAAATTCGCCACAATGCGTCGCAATTGCCCGAGCTTGAAGAGCCGACAGTTGACGGCGAAAATGTTGTGTATCAACAAATTACGCTGGGCGAAGTAAATTCTGCTATGGACAAACTCCCCGACGACCAGCGTTCGATTTTAGCGCTCGTTGCAGTGCAGGGTATGTCTTACAAAGAAGTCGCTGAAACCCTGAGTATTCCTATAGGAACCGTCATGAGTCGGCTTGCGCGCGCCCGTGTCGCCCTCCATGAATACTTAAATAGATCGCAGCCGACGACAAGTCGATGAAGAGATAAGCCAATGAATATTTCTGATGAACAATTATCCGCATTTTTGGATGCAGAACTTCCAGAAGCAGAAATGGAAGCCATTCGCGAGCGGCTGATCGTGGATGAAGATATCGCTAATCGCTTGGCAGAACTCGCTATGGTTGATGAGGTGGTTGCCGCGGCGTATACGAAAATTGATTCGCGTTCGCTTCCAGGTTCTGTTACCGAGCTTCTTGCAGGTGACGCTCAAATGTTATCCGAGGAAAATCCCGTTAGAGAAGATTCTAAAACAGCAAAAATTATTGCATTCCCGCGCTTTCAAAATGCCTTGAAAAAACATATGGCGATTGCCGCCAGCGTTGTAATGGTTCTTGGCTTGGGCGCTATTCAGTTACTACATAATTCCAATACAAATGGAAATTGGCAGGAAGTTGCAAAAATATTAGAAACTTCACCTAGTGGTGTAAATATTACGACTCATGGAGTCGAGATCAAGCCTCGCTTAACATTTGCTAATAAGCAAGGCGAGTATTGTCGTCAATTTATTATGGCGAATGAAAAATCCACCACAGAAAATATTGCCTGTCGCAAACAGGGTCAGTGGAAAATGGCCGTAAGCGTCACTCTTGATAAAGCGCAAGAATCAAATACCTATCAAACCGCAAGCGGTGGTTCGCTGCTGGATTCAACAGTGGACGATATGGCTAATGGGAATTTTTTTGATGCACAGGACGAAGCATTAGCAATTGAAAGACACTGGCCTCAAAAATAGTTCTCAAAATAGGCTGGAAAACAGACAAATAAAAAATCGTTAAAATATTATCTTTGAAAACGAAATGAAATTTATGAAAACAAAATTCTGGTTCATAGTGTCTGTTCTAATGGTGAGCGCTTGTAGTTCGGTGCCTTCGTCTCCCTACCAAGCGGCTAAAGGTTCCGGCTACGGATACACGGAGAAATCTTTAGGGGGTAACAGTTATAGAATTGAATTTAGAATGGCGAACGGGACTGTAAAAAAGGCCGAGGACTATGCGATTCTACGCGCAGCTGAATTAACAATATCTCAAGGCTATGATTGGTTTGAGGTAAAAAAACGCTACAGTTGGGATGATAATTATAATAAGCACCATAAAAAAATTAATGACATTGACATTGATTCCAATCAGCAAATTTCACGCGAGTGCGGCTTATTGGGTTGCCGCACTCAACTACATAGACTGCCGAATTCGAACTTCGACAATCAAATAGACTTTCCAGAAGTATCCGCAGTGTTGGAAATAAGTTTTGGCAAAGGTGTTCGTCCCGCAAAGGAAGATATTTACGATGCGCTTGAGACCAGCGAGACCTTAGGTAACAAGCTGTCTGCGCATTGAACAGAAAAGGCCAGCATTTATTCAAAGTACCGTTTTTACCCATGAATAATTTAAGATTATTTGAATTTAACCTTTCATTTATAAATGAATTATTTTCCTAAATTTATTCTCCATTGCATATTTTAAATAGGATTAAAACTGCGCAATCTTTGAGTCCAATTAGTCTAGCGTTCGGTTAAAAATGAACTAGCCTTATCCATATAATTGTTATTGTGGAAAAATGGCTATGGAATTACGGATGTTTAGAAAAAGAACACCCCTATCTCTAGGTATAGCGTCAGCAGCGCTTAATTTTTTGGCGCCACAATTTGCATTTGCCGAAGATTATTTTGACCTCTCGTTGGAACAGCTGCTCGAAACGCGCGTATTGAGTGTTTCCAAAAAAAACGAAACTATCGCAGAAGCCCCAGCTGCAATTTATGTGGTGACGAGTGAAGACATTGCTCGTTCTGGTGTTACTACCATTCCCGATGCTCTGCGCATGGTGCCTGGCGTAAATGTCGCTCGTTCCGATTCAAATAGTTGGGCGATTAGTATTCGTGGGTTTAACAGCACTCTGGAAAATAAGTTACTAGTATTGATCGACGGGCGCACTATCTATAATCCGGTTTTTGGTGGTGTGCTGTGGGAAGCCGAAAACTTAATGCTCATGAACGTTGATCGAATAGAAGTTGTTCGCGGGCCGGGCGGTTCATTGTGGGGGGCAAACGCGGTCAATGGCGTTATAAATATCATCACCAAAAGTTCGCGCGATACTCAAGGCAGCATTGTCAGTGCAACCGCCGGTAATGAAGAAAAAATTATGAGCGCGAGACATGGTGGAAAGTTTGGCGGCGACGGAACTTATCGCGTCTATGTTGAGGCTTTCAACCGCGACAATTCTCACTACCCCAGTGGCGGGGAGACTTATGATCAATGGGATGGAGTACGCACGGGTTTTCGCGCAGATTGGGATGAAGGCTTTACCGTTCAAGGCGATGCTTATCGCACCGAAGCGCAACAACGTAAAACAAATTACACTTTGACTGCACCTTACCTTTCTATCGAACCGCAAAATATTATTTATGAAGGCGTAAATGTTTTGGGACGATGGGCTACGCATTATAGTGATGGCGCGCAATTAAATTTACAAACTTATGTTGACTGGACGCATCGGGATGAAGCTTTCAACTTCATAGATGACCGAATAACTTACGATATTGAAGCTCAATATAATCTAGCGCCCTGGGGTAGACATGAAATTGCAGTAGGCGCGGGATATCGCTTAATCGATAACGACGATACGGGCGGTGGAGAAGTATCTTTCTCGCCAAGCAAAAATCGCGATAATTTGTATAGTGCGTTTTTTCAAGACAAAATAAACTTAATAACTGATCGCTGGTTTTTGACCTTAGGTTCCAAGTTCGAACACAATGATTATTCCGGCACCGAAATACAACCCAATATTCGTTTGCAGTGGCATCCAACCGGATCGCAAATGTGGTGGTTATCCTCTTCAAAAGCAGTTCGCACGCCGACACTCATTGAGCAGAATATAACTGCTACGGTCATAACTATACCATCCGCTCGTGGCGCCATTGTGCCTAACAAAGATTTTCAATCCGAGCGCTTGATTGCAACTGAGCTAGGTTACCGCAACCAAATGAATGCTAAATTGTCATTCGATGTAGCGGCTTTTCAAAACGAATATGAGAATCTTCAAATTGCTCGTGTCCAACCCCAGCAAGTAATTCTTAGCGGGCCTAATGCTCCTTACGTGTTACTTCCCGTTAAATTTACAAACGACATGCATGGTAAATCTCATGGTCTTGAACTAGCTGTGAACTGGACAGCAACGGAAAATTTAAAGTTGGGCGTAACCTATAGCGCGCTGCGCATTTCCGTAACCGCCATCGACCCTACGCAAGAAACTCCGGAAAAAGTTTACCCGCAACATCAAGCAGGCCTGAAAAGTATATGGAATATAAACGATTCCTGGACATTGGACACCACGACAACTTATGTGGATAAATTACCTGGCATGAATATAAATGCTTACACTCGATTGGACATTAACCTAGGAAGTCGCCTGACAAAAAATTTACGAATGAATTTGGTCGGGCAAAATTTACTGGAGTCCAAACATATGGAATATGGTAATGCGCAAGATATAAATGCCGCTGAAATAGAGCGTAGTATTTTCGCGAAGCTGACGTGGGCGATTTAATGTGGTTAAGGATTTACTAATAAAATTTTTATTTATTCTCGCAACTCTTAGCTTCGCACCGAGTGTTGTGTCTGAAACACCCGTGGCATTACAAGAGCAAAAAATTAAGGCTGGTTTGGTTTATAACTTAATCAAGTACACTGCGTGGCCAAAGACGCCCCTAACCCCACCCAATCAAATTAAAAATACGTACAATTCCACAACATTAACAATTTGTTTGTTTGGAGATGATCCCTTCGACGGTTATTTAGCGCCGTTACAAGGGCGAACCGCGCAACAAGCCATTATTTCTATTATTTCGGTAACCAGTATCCCCGAAACGGCAAGTTGCAATGCAATTATTGTTCATCATAGTCAGCGCGATCAATTACCAAAGTTGCTCGAATTCGTGCAAGGGAGATGCATCCTGACTCTTAGTGATATAGAAAAATTTGCCGAACTTGGCGGAATGATTGAGCTAGCACGTCAGGAAGAAAAAATTGAGTTAAAAATTAACAAGGATGCCGTCGATAATTCAAAACTTGTTATTGATGCACGGATGCTAAAGCTCGCAAAAATAATATCCAAGGGAGGTGCGCAATGAAAAAATCGCAACTCTCTATTCGCATGACCTTATTAATCATGGTCGGTACGTTGACTTTACTGATTGCGGTTTTGGTCGGGAATCGCGTTTATAAGTCATTGGAGCATTATGAGCAAGCAGAACGCTTGAAACAGGGAATCAGCGTTATTAATGCACTTTATGCAGCGAATAAAAATTTATCGCAAGCGCGTGCATCCACGCTATCCATTATGTACTCAAATCCTGACGTGGCAGAACCTTTGTATCAGGATCTGTTAAATAACCGCAAAGCGGTGGACTCTGCTTTAGCAACAGCATTTACTGGTTTATCTGATCAGGGCGACGCCAAAGCAAACGGCTCGCTCAATCAACTCAAACACAAATACAATGTTTTGCTCAAACGTCGCGCTCAAATTGATGTCGAATTAAATTTGCCTTTAGCCTCTCGAAACCCCGATGTCACTAATAAATTTTTTGAAGAAAATACAGCGCTGATTGCGGAGATCCAAGATTTTATTTTAATTTATTCGCGTTCATTTCAGGGAATAGATGCCACTATTAGCCAGCATATGATTTTTGAATATTTTGTGTGGGACTTGGCGGAATATTCCGGCGAGGAATACGCAATCATCGGCCAAATGCTGGCCGAAACTAAATATCCAACACAACGACAACGTGAACTCCTATCTTTCTTGCGCGCGCGTATTGAATACGGTTGGGCCATCTTACGGAAATTTGCGCTCAATGAAGAACTTGCGGAACAACTATTTCCTTTAATGGAGGAGGCTAGTACCCAGTATTTTTTTACGTTCGACCAAGTGAGTGAATTATTCTATGGTAACAATCCGGTTGGTGCGCAAGCGTCTTATCCCATCAGTTCTACATTGTGGCTCGGTATGTCAGCTCAAGCGGTGGATTCATTATTGGTGCTACAAAATGAAATTCTCAGCGAGATACAACACCGGGCCGATAAAATCGAAATAGATGCGAAACGTGAAATTATGCTTAGCGGTTTAATATTTCTGTGTGCATTCGGAATCAGTTTTTACTCATGGTTTATTATCGCTTACCGGGTGGCGCGTCCGGTGAATTCCATGGTAGATGCGCTGTATAAGGCGACGCATGAAAATATTTTTGAAATTCCCACGATACGCTATCAACACGAAGAAATTGGTAAGTTGTTACACGTTCTTCGAGTCTTTCAACATAATGCGCAAAAAATGAAGGAATCCAATGAAGAATTGGAACGTTTTGCTTTTCTAGCTGCCCACGATTTAAAGTCACCCTTAAGAGCTGTGGATAATATTTCGCAATGGTTGGAAGAAGATCTCGAAGCTATATTGCCCGCAGCAAGCAAAATACATTTGGATGAGTTACGCAAACGCATACGTTTAATGGACAAGATGTTGGACGATACCCTGGAATATGCCCGTGTTGATGCAAAAATAGATTCACACGCCAACAATAAGGTCAGTGGTAAAGATCTCATCACAGAAATTGTTGGTCTAATAGATTTACCGCCAGGATTTACTATTATTACAGGAGACACTTTAGCGCAGCTGCAGGTTCAAAAATTACCTTTGCAGCAAGTCTTGTATAATTTGATTAATAATGCGGTCAAACACCACGATAAAAATCAGGGAACGGTTCATGTTGATGCGGTTGAAAATTCCACTGAATTTATATTTTCTGTACAGGATGATGGCGCCGGTATAGACCCGCAGTTTCATCAAAAGATATTTCAAATGTTTCAAACCCTGCAGCCTCGCGACAGAAGTAAAGGAAGAGGTATGGGGCTGGCAATGGTTAGAAAAATTATTATTGCCAATGGAGGCACAATTTCCCTTGAGTCCGCCGTTGGAGCGGGGGCGTTGTTTCGTTTTACCTGGCCCAAATAATTTGACAAAAATAGGGGGCACTATGTTAATGCTCGGAGAAGATATGCGTGACGTTGTAAATATATTGGTCGTGGAAGATGATGAAATTGATGTAGAAGCACTCAAGCGACTCTTCGCAAAACGCGACATTAAAAACCCGGTTTATTACGCTGCTAACGGTATAGAAGCATTGGACATAATGCGCGGCGAAAATACTAAGGCCAAGGTACCAAAGCCTTTCATTGTACTTCTCGATATCAATATGCCAATGATGAACGGCATCGAAATGTTGCGCGAATTACGCGCTGATGAAACCTTAAGAGATACGATCGTTTTTGTGCTGACTACATCACCACGGGATGAAGATAAGACTACGAGTTATCAGCTGAATGTAGCGGGCTACTTTCTTAAAAAGGATGTTAAAGAATTGGTCAATTTACTGAGTTTGTATTGGCAGCTAAACGAGTTTCCAGAGAACTAAGGAAGTTACCGCAGAATTAAATGCGTTATCTTAAATTTTTTTGATCACAGCTGTAATGCTTGATCATTCCGTAATCGCTCAGCCATCAAATCCACAAAGTTACGAATTTTTGCGGAGGCATAACGCCCTTCGCGATAAATAATGTGAATCGGAAGCTCCCGGTTGTCCGCATCTATTAGTAAAGGTTTGAGGCGGCCATCTGCAAGATAGGGTGCTAATTGATAGGAGAGAAGTCTCGTTATTCCGAAACCCGAAAGCGCAGCTTCAATCGCGGCGTCGTTAGTTGAAAAACTTAAACGCGGTCGCACTCGAATACTTAGATTGGAAAATTTCCATTCACTGGAATGGTTCAGGCCATTAGCAGTGATAATCGTATGGTGCAGTAAATCATTCGGCGTTTGCGGTGCTCCATGCAAGGCGATGTACTCCGGCGCTGCGCACACAACACGCCGTACAGTTCCTACGCGCAGTGCGTGCATGCTGGAATCAGCTAGTTCACCAATGCGAATACCTACATCCAAACCTTCTTCCAAAAGATTAACCACACGATCTAGAAATAACGCGCTCACATCCATTTTCGGGTAGCGTTTTAAATAATCCACTATGCCGGGCAGCACAAACATTTTTCCAAAAAGCACGGGAGCTGTAATGGCTAGCTGACCACTCGGTTCACCATTGATGCCGGTCGCCGCTTCATCGGCATCGGCAAGATCGCTCAGTAGCCGTTTTGTGTCTTCAAAGTAACGTTTACCCGCATCGGTTACGCGCACATAACGCGTTGTGCGATTTAATAACTTAATACCCAGGCGAGATTCCAGATCTGCTATTGCTCGTGTAGCAACCGGGGAAGAAATTCCGAGTTTCCTTGCGCCTGCAGAAAAACTCTCGTTTTCGACAACGGCGGCAAAAATTTGTAGTTCGCTAAATCTGTCCACATTATTCCTGTTTTGGAAATAATAAATTGCTTTTGGCGAGTATTCTTTAGTTCTGTAGCAATTGGCAATATCACTTGTGGGGATTGAGGCAGAATTTCTGCAATGAGGATTAAATAATGGCGCGCGCATTTGCAGACATCACATTTACCGACAGCGTTAAAGCGGCCCAGGCCCGTTATGGTAGCCGCGAGCAAAACGGGTTTTTTGAAAATGCTGAAGATCCACGTAATAGCCTTGGTGAAAAAGAGATTCAATTTATTCAAACCCGGGATAGTTTCTATCAAGCGACGGTGGGCGAAAATGGCTGGCCCTATGTGCAACATCGCGGCGGGCCACCCGGGTTCTTAAAGATTTTAGATGAGCGTACCTTTGGCTACGCGGACTATCGCGGAAACATGCAGTACATCAGCGTCGGTAATATAGGTAGTGATCAACGCGTTAGTTTAATTCTGATGGACTACCTAAATCGTCGGCGGTTAAAAATTTGGGGGCATGCGCAGATTGTTCACGGTTATGACAATCCCGAACTGTTAGAAAAACTGCAAGACAATGAATACGCCGCAAAAGTAGAGCGCGGAGTAGTCGTGCATGTGGACGCTCTGGAGTGGAATTGCCCGCAACACATTACCCAACGATTTACCGAAGACCAAGTGAAGCAGGCCGTTGCACCACTCCTGCAGGAAATTACTGAGTTGAAGCGCTTACTCGCAAGCTACCAGCCTTAAGCTCAATAATAAGGAATCCAACATGATCGAACTTTATGAATTTGAACTTTCCGGTAATTGTCACAAAGTCAGATTACTACTTTCACTATTAGGCTTGCCCTACACGAGTCATTTACTTAAGGGTGCTGAACGCGAACAAAAATCTGCGGCGTACCTTGCCATAAATCCTTTTGGTCTCGTGCCCGTACTGAAGGATGGCGAGGTGGTCATACGTGATAGCCAAGCCATATTGGTGTATCTGGCGCGTGCCTATGGTAATCAGAGTTTATTCCCGGATAGTCCGGCACAGGCAGCAGAGGTTGTTGCCTGGCTTTCAACGGCAGCAAACGAAGTTGCGCGCGGGCCCAATGATTTACGATTGCATTATAAGTTTGGGCGAAAAATTGATCTTGAGGTTGCAACCTCGGTAACGGAAAACCTCCTAAGGATTTTAAATGCGCGCTTAGCCCATCACGAATGGTTAGCTACTACCGACATGACTATTGCGGATATTGCGGTCTACCCTTACATCGCCTTAGCCAATGAAGGCAAAGTGGATCTCGAGCCATTTAATCATATCGAAAATTGGCTGAAAAGAATAGAAGCCTTACCTGGCTTCGTTGCAATGCCCGGCATCCTGTTGAAAAACACCCAGTTTTAATTTTCTAACCTACGAAGCGTCATGCTGGAGAAAACAATGTCTACCGAATCCCGCCCGCCATTTCCGCCCTTCACTCGCGAGACCGCCATTCAAAAAGTACGTGCTGCTGAAGACGGCTGGAATAATCGCGATCCACATAAAGTTTCTCTGGCTTATACCGCTGATAGTCGATGGCGAAATCGTAATGAGTTTTTAACGGGCCGCGATCAGATTGTTCTGTTCCTTACGAAAAAGTGGGCCAGGGAACATGAATATCGACTCATTAAAGAGTTATGGGCTTTTGAAAACAACCGAATAGCCGTGCGGTTTGCGTATGAATGGCATAACGAGCAAGGTGAATGGTGTCGCTCATACGGCAATGAAAACTGGGAGTTTAACGAGCATGGCTTAATGCAGAAACGTTATGCGAGTATTAATGATTTGGCGATTAATGAGGCTGATCGAAAATTTCGTTGGCCGCAAGGCGCTCGGCCTGCGGCCCATCCCGGATTAAGTGAATTAGGGCTTTAACCAAAAAATTAATGTAAGCGAAGAATTAACCAGAATTGAGCAGAAAAAGTCGGCCTGATAATCAGGCCGCAATTGTTTTAGTGGCAGTTTTAAAAGAAACTTGTTTAGCTTTACGTATAAGTTGGTGCAATAAATGAACACCCTCGGACCAAACTCCTAGATTCGATTGGCTATTGATATGGCCAACATTTTTTAACCGCAAATAATCAGCCCCCCACAACAATGACCAATACGCCGCTTTGTGTTCGGTCATCCAGGGATCGTCGCTACTTGCAACGACCTTCGTGCTTACCGGTAGAAAATCCTGCGGTAGCTGCTCCGCGATGCCGAATTTATCAGGGTCAGCCGGCGCTACCAAAAATAAAGCGGCAATTTTATCAGGAAATTCTGCGGCTATAGATGCACTGGCAAGAGTTCCGAAGCTGTGAGCAATCAAGACCGCAGGTGACTTCAGATTTTCTAACACCTCAATAATTCCAGCACGCCAGGCTGCTAGATTCGGTGTATCCCAATCTTCAACATGAATACGTTGACTGCCAGGCAGGCGTGCTTGCCACAGGCTTTGCCAATGACGTTCATCGCTGTTGCGCAAGCCAGGGACTATAACAACGGGCAAATTTTCTACAGCCTTGGGTAAATAAAAACGATCGCTATTTTCACTGTTAGGGTTATTTACAGTCTGTTGGGATGAATAAATATTCTTGGCAGAAGGCATATTGGTGACTCCATAAATTGTTGAAGTCAGCTTAGTGGCATTTTCCCCGTGTGAAAAATAATCGTTTTTTATGAGCTTATTCCTTTATCACTCGGCAGTTTCTCCCAAGGCACCTAAATTATGAAAGTTATAAGCTAATAAAGAAACGGTATTTTTAGTTTCAAATATCTCTCATTACTATGGCCCCCGTCGCTAGCCAACCTAGCATAGCCATCATCATTAACGCTAAACAGATTGTCTGGAACTGAATCATGGCAAATATTCATAAAGAACATTTCAGCATTGAAGATGATGTGCTCGCAGAGATAAAACGCCAGCTTGCGAATATCCAATACGGCTCGTTGGAAATCCAAATTCATAATGGTCAGGTTGTTCAGTTGGAAAAACGCGAAAAAAAGCGCTGGGGAAAAAGCGAAAATTATAAATAACTTTTGCCATTAAATTTAAGTAATAAGGCAAAGATGGCCGATTGCCTTACTAATAGCTCACCGACCATATTCCATTGAACTACATGCCAGGGCATACAGAATGAATGTAATCAAAAAATTAGTGCTCATCGCAGGTGTCTCGTTGTTGTCTTCGGTAACTTTTGCGAAAGATGTAAAACTCTTAAACGTATCCTACGATCCGACACGTGAACTTTATCGAGAATTCAATACTTCATTTGCAAAATATTGGTTAGCAAAAACCGGTGACAAAGTCAGTGTTGAGCAATCACATGGCGGTTCTGGTGCACAGTCGCGTGCTGTGATCGATGGCTTGCAAGCGGATGTAGTTACCTTTGCACTTGCTGGCGACATTGACCCGTTGTACAAATTCGGAAAGTTAATACCGGAAAATTGGCAAACGCGTTTACCAGATAGTAGTGCGCCCTATACCTCGACCATTGTATTTTTAGTGCGGAAAGGCAATCCAAAGAAAATTAAAGATTGGGATGACCTGATTAAAAAGAACGTAGAAGTTATTA
Source organism: Gammaproteobacteria bacterium (assembly GCA_004173475.1). GTDB lineage: Bacteria > Pseudomonadota > Gammaproteobacteria > Pseudomonadales > Cellvibrionaceae > Cellvibrio. Next base: position 1,601,651 of record SEBU01000001.1, on the reverse strand, counting down.
CACCTAATCCAAAAACATCCGGCGGAGCACGTTGGAATTATTTAGCAGCATGGGCTTTTGCTAAAAAGAAATTAGGCTCTGATGAAGCTGCACAAGATTTTGTGAAGAAGCTTTATAAAAATGTTCCCGTGTTGGATTCGGGAGCGCGTGGATCAACCACCACTTTCGTACAGCGACAAATTGGTGATGTTTTGTTGACGTGGGAAAACGAAGCTTATTTGGCCGTAAATGAGCTAGGCTCGGACAAAGTTGAAATCGTAGTACCGTCATTATCCATTTTGGCAGAAGCATCTATAACACTTGTCGATAAATATGCTGATGCACATGGCACTCGTGCAGTTGCAGAAGAATACTTGAAATATCTTTACACCAAAGAAGGTCAAACTATTATTGCCAAAAATTTCTACCGTCCCCGAGATAAGGAAATATTGGCTGCAAACGTTAAAATCTTCCCAAATATTGAACTGGCGACAATTGAAAATTTTGGTGGTTGGAAAAAGGCGCAACCAGAACATTTCGGCGATGGAGGAATTTTTGACAAGATCTACCAATGATGGCCGCTAAAATTTGGCGAAATAAATTAGTATGAGCGCCTGCGTAACATTTGCCAGTAGTTGTACAGCTGCTGGCATTCTTGTGTCAAAGGCGTATTTATCCAAGTTACCTGACCACAGGTACTGACGAGATTTTTCGAATGAGTGTTTCAACCTTGAGCGAACCACTAGCGTCACACGCGGTTCCTAATAAAAAGCGCTGGGTACAAAAATCTGTTCTGCCCGGTTTTGGTTTATCGCTAGGTTTTGCAACTTTGTATGCGAGCCTTCTCGTGTTTATTCCACTGGCCATGTTGGTGATAAAAAGTTTTGAATTACCTCTCGATCAATTATGGGATGTTGTTACAAATCGACGGGCCTTGGCAAGCTATCGTTTAACCTTTGGTACATCGTTAATTGCTGCAACCATAAATTTATTTTTCGGTTTAATTGTTGCGTGGGTGCTGGTTCGTTATTCATTCCCCGGCAAACGAATTGTAGATGCCGTAGTGGATTTGCCTTTTGCATTGCCTACAGCTGTTGCTGGTATCGCACTTACTGCTATCTACGCCCCTAATGGTTGGGTAGGTCAGTGGTTTGCATTATTAGATATTAAAATTGCTTACACCTGGATTGGTGTCACTATCGCATTAACATTTATTGGATTGCCATTTGTGGTGCGAACGGTACAGCCAGTGCTTGCTGATCTTGAAACAGAAGTTGAAGAAGCCGCCGCCAGTCTAGGTGCGAATCGCTGGCAAACATTTTCTCATATTATTTTCCCTGCGTTGTTGCCTTCATTGCTCACCGGTTTTGCACTTTCATTTGCGCGTGCCATTGGTGAATACGGATCGGTTGTTTTTATCAGCGGCAATATGCCCTACAAAACTGAAATCACTCCTTTATTAATAATGACCAAACTTGAACAATTCGATTACGCCGGTGCAGCAGCATTGGGTACGGTGATGTTGTTGTTCTCATTTATATTGTTACTGCTTATTAATTTGCTCCAGCACTGGAGCCATAAGAGAACAGGAGGTTGATATGGCCGGTATAATTTCAAATTTGCACGGTAGCAATGCCAAGCGAGTTCAAGGCGCAACTACGGAAGCACGATGGATTCGTTACAGCTTAATTATCATCGCCCTGATTTTTTTGGCGTTATTTTTAATAATGCCGCTGGTGGTCGTTTTTGTTGAAGCTTTTAGTAAAGGAGCTGGTGTTTACTTCGCTGCTATCACCGAACCTGCAGCAGCCCACGCCATTAAATTAACATTGACGGCTGCGGCTATTGCGGTACCTTTGAATGTTATTTTTGGATTAGCTGCGAGTTGGGCAATCGCAAAATTTCAATTTCGTGGGAAACAACTTGCGATCACTTTAATTGATCTTCCTTTTGCTGTGTCACCTGTAATTGCCGGTTTGATTTATATGTTGCTGTTCGGCGCTCAGGGATTATTTGGTCATTGGTTAATGGATCACGATGTGCGAATTATGTTCGCGGTGCCGGGTATCGTATTGGCAACTGTATTTATTACCTTCCCTTTTATTGCGCGCGAATTAATTCCGCTCATGCAAGAACAGGGTAAAGAGCAAGAAGAAGCTGCCATTACGCTCGGCGCAAGCGGATGGAAAATGTTTTTTCGCGTGACCCTGCCATCAATTAAATGGGGTTTGTTGTACGGAATTATTTTGTGTAATGCGCGCGCCATGGGTGAGTTCGGCGCGGTGAGTGTAGTGAGCGGGAAAATTCGCGGTCAAACCAACACCATGCCTTTGCATATAGAGATTCTATACAACGAATACCAATTCGCCGCTGCCTTCGCGGTCGCTTCATTACTTGCACTTCTTGCATTGGTAACGCTGGTGTTAAAAAGCGCACTTGAATGGCAAGCCGCTCGCGACCACGAATTAGCCGTGCGCACGGCACAAGCGCAGTAGTTAAGTATGTTTTCGCCTGTTGGCGAGTTACTTTTCTTTGCTTGTCCAAAGAAAAGTAACCAAAAGAAAGACACCCAGCTCGTTCCTGCTCCTGCGCGCTTCGGAAAATTTACGCCGTGACAATGCGACATCCCTGTCGCAACGCCACTAAAACAAACATCCTGTTTGTTTTTCGAAAATTTTCCTCCAGTGCTCGGGGAACTCACAAGGGACCCATTGGTGCCAGCAACTAGAAATAGTATATTTTTGAGAGATTATTATGAGCATTGAAGTTCGTAACTTACACAAAACCTTCGGCAACTTCACGGCGCTGAATAACGTATCTCTGGATTTTCCTACCGGTGAGTTGGTCGCATTACTTGGGCCATCAGGCTGCGGCAAAACGACACTCTTGCGCATTATTGCCGGATTGGAAAATCCAGATAATGGCAGCGTATTTTTTCATGGCGAAGAAACAACAGATGTTCACGTACGTGAAAGAAATGTTGGCTTCGTGTTTCAACATTATGCGTTATTCCGTCACATGACCGTGTTTGACAATGTTGCATTCGGCTTGAGTGTACGTCCGAAAGAAACACGTCCGAGTAAAGACATTATTAAAAAGCGTGTGCATGAATTGTTAGAACTTGTTCAACTCGATTGGTTGGCAGACCGTTATCCCCATCAGTTGTCGGGCGGCCAACGGCAACGTATTGCGTTGGCGCGTGCGCTTGCTGTCGAACCTAAAGTTTTATTACTCGATGAACCTTTTGGCGCGCTTGATGCAAAAGTGCGAAAGGATTTGCGCCGCTGGTTGCGTCGTCTTCACGATGAATTACATATCACTTCGATTTTTGTAACGCATGATCAGGAAGAGGCAATGGAAGTAGCTGATCGTATCGTTGTGTTGAATAAAGGCAAGATCGAACAAATTGGTTCGCCGGATGATATTTACAATAATCCGGCCAGCCCTTTCGTTTATGATTTTATCGGCCAGGTAAATTTATTCCACAGCCGTGTGGATAAAGGTTGGGCGCATATTGGTGACTATAAATTACCCGCACCGGAATTTAATAGCGTCAATAACAAGACCGCCATTGCTTATGTGCGGCCACATGACATTGAGTTGACGCAGGCGATCAGCGAAGGTGCGATTCCTGCACGAGTTTCGCATGTTAGTACGGCAGGTGCGGTGTTGCGCATAGAGCTTAAAAACGATTTGAGTAACGATGTTATTCATGTCGAATTGCCACGCTCGCAAGAACGCACATTAGATCTATCAATTGGTGCGCACGTATTCGCAAAACCGACCAGCTCAAAAGTATTTTTACAGGATTAATAGCTTTTACAAAGTTAACCGGTCAACTCGTAAAGGGTTGACCTTTTTCAGGTTCTACACTTCAATTCATTCAGCACACCTCAGCATACCTCCGCACATTTCAACTAAAACCCCCGCAAAAAAACGCGCCAGAAAACTGGTTAAAAAAATTGCAATACAGGGAAATATATCGACTAGGCTTAAGATTAAACCCGCACTAATGGCGGCACATGTGTACAACCTCGATGCCCAAGGATTCACCATGTTTGGCTTTAATAAACAAGAACTTATCGCAGCCCAAGAAGAAATTTCAACATTGCGCCGTGCACTTAATACGCGCGACTCTGAACTGACTACCGCTAATCAGGAATTGGAGAGGCTGCGCAATAATGTTAAAGGCGACAAAGCAGAATTACTTAAGGTGAGAGACTTATTGGCGCAACAGCAAACCATGACAGAATCTATGACCGCGATTCAGGCAAGTCTGGGCAGCTTTGCATCTAATATGCGCGATGAAAAAGAGCGAGCTGCGGATATGCAAGCAACCTCCGCAAGTTGCAGTACCGCGGTAAGTTTAATTTCGGGCCATTTGGGGAAGCTCGCCAATGATTCGCAAGTTTCAGCTACTCGTGTGGGCGAGTTAGATAGTCGGGCGCAGCAAATCAGCGGAATTGTGAATTTAATTAAAGGCGTTGCGGACCAAACTAATTTGCTTGCACTCAATGCTGCAATTGAAGCGGCACGCGCTGGTGAACAAGGGCGTGGCTTTGCTGTAGTAGCTGATGAAGTGCGTAGCCTTGCGCAACGTACTGCACAAGCAACCGGTGAGATTTCTGCGTTGGTAAGTCAAATGCGTGAAGACAGTGCCGCTAGTCGTGAACAGATAGTTTCATTTGCGCAACAAGCGGATTCATTTAGCAGTGACGGTGCTGAGGCCGCGAAAACCATCAGTCATATTTTGGATATCGCAAAAATTTCTGAAAAAACAACGTCAGCCGCATCCTTGCGCAGTTTATGCGAGGTTGCAAAGGTTGATCATGTGCTGTCGAAATTTCGCGTCTACCGCGTGTTATTTGGTTTGTCCCACGAAACTGCAAGCGATTTTGCTAATAGCTCCCGTTCGAATTCACTTTTAAGTGGGTACAAAGATTTGGATGAAACGCAAAACGCATTGCACCGTGAAATTGTATCCGCTCTTGAAGCTAACAGTCGTGGTAATGCGGAAGCAACTATGGTTGCTGTAAAACGTATGGAAGCTGCCAGCTCACGCGTTTTGGAAGCGCTGGAACGATTGGCGCAATCAGGTGAGTCCAAATTGAATCGTCATTAACCCCCAGGTTTTTTTAGAGGTTAATGAAATTCTCAACTTATTTATTTACTAAATGGCAAGTGCTTTTTCGATGGCTTTTTTCAAGTCTTTTGAATCTGGCCCGGTCATGCTGCCAAAGTGCTGTATAACCTTGCCATTCTTGTCTAACAAATATTTATTGAAATTCCATTGCGGCGCTTCAGACTCTGAACCTAAATATTTGAATAAGTTATTTACTTCATCACCGCGCACATGCGTAGGTGCGAACATGGTAAAGGTCACGCCAAAATTTACAAAGCAAATACCAGCGGCATTCCCCTCGTCTTTATCTTCCTGATTAAAATCATCGCTGGCAAAACCGACAACAACGAGGCCTTTATCCTTATACTTTTTGTTGAGCGCCTCCAATCCCTTAAACTGCGGCGCAAAACCGCAGTGGCTTGCGGTGTTAAGAACAAGAGTTACCTTATTTTCTACAAGCTTACAAAGGTTAATAGATTCGCTTGAATGCAATTTACGGTAATCGCCTTCCAAATGCGGTGCGCACGCGGCGTAAGTTGTTGATGTAATGAATCCCATACCTAAACAGCCAATGAGGCGATATAAAATTTTCATGAGCAATCTCGCTGGTAAAGTGATTGTTAATAAAGGTGGATTTGATACGTAATCTGGCGTGATTGGGATGATATCAGGCTTCAATGAATTCATCGAAGCCCAATAGAATTAAAACCAGAAAGATAAATAGAAACGTATAACGTCAGCTTTTAAACTATAGAGCGGTTCTTCGCCGGCTTTGTAACCGCCTTCCGGGAGTTTGGCGTTGGCGAAATTGTTGTAATCGCGAAAATCTTCGTAATCGATATTGATGTGATCCCAGAAAAAATTCACGGTACTTTTTTCGAAGTACGGAATTGACCATGGAAGTTTGTAGGTTAAACCCACACCGATCGTTTTAGAGGTAAAAGGGCTTAACTCTTTATCGCGCGCTAAGAAATCTTGTGACCTTTCAAAAGGGAATAAGTCACTGTAAAAATCCGCTTCGGTTTGGCTGTAAACACGATATTTAACTTCAAGCAAAAAATCTTTTTTGAAGTCGTGGATATATCTTATTTCGGCATTGTTGGCACTTACGCCCCAGTTATCTGTGTAATGTCGTACATCCGCTCGAATGGATGCAGAGAAAGGCAAATGGTACATAGCACGTATACTGGCCGCGTCACTGTTGTGGGTTAGAGGATATATTTCCGGTTTGGACGCGCGTTGGCCGCTGGCGTCAAGGTAGCTGTAATTACGATAAGGATTGTTCAGGCAGCTTTCACCTTCCAGCATATTAATGCAGGCTTCGGTGCCGGATTCGACGCTTATCTCGGTAATTAAATTTCTAGTTAAAATTTGTGAAATATTAAGGCTATAGGTGCGTCGCTCTTTATCGAGCGGACGAAAATCGGGATCGGTTTCGCCTTCAAGACTTCCCGTCACTTTTCTATTTTTAAGAATCTGGTCTTCACCAAAACCGAAACTGAAATTGAGTGTGGTTAAATCGCCAAAAAAAGTTTGGCTTACACCCAGATTATAGGTTTTTGCCTGGTAGTCATTTTCGTCGCTGGTGGTGTAGCCCAAAGTAAATGATGTGCGGTCATGCATGTAATCAATGCCTACCGATTTTTGAGTTCGCTCTTCGCTGTAGCGGCTGCCCGACGAATGCACATCAATAGACGCGCTGCTTACAAGGTCAACGTAATAATTTGCTGATACAGAAACCGAACGTCCTATATCTTTACGAACGAGAATAGACGGACCAGAAACTTTTATGCCGCCACCTTCGTATTGATGTTCAAGTACGTCTACACGCTCATCAGGTAAAACGGCAGAGGTAGCTGGAAATATCCAGACTGAAAAAATAGCTACAGCGAAATGGAGGATTACCGGCAATATTTTTTTATTATTAATTGCAGCCACAACCGCCTCCTGCACCGCCATCCGCACCTTTTGCTCCCTCACGTGCATCGTGAACGTGAGAGAGGTATGAGTCAGAAATAGGATCGCGGCTGAAGCTCATAATCGGATCCGCAATATTCTGACGCTCGTAGGGTTTAACCCAGGGTTTAATGCCACAGCCTGAGGTAATGAGTACACTTACCATGACTGTACCCAGCGCGATTTTTTTAAAAATCATTCGCGAATGAGCTCCTGAATTTGCTTAACATATTTTTCTTCATCACCTGGGGAATAACCACGGTCTATGAAACGAACGTTGCCTTTCTTGTCGATAAACACGCTGGACGGCATAGCATCCACTTTATATAAGCTGCTGAGTTTTGATTCCGGGTCGAATAAAATTGGATAGCTAACTTTAATTTTTTGTAGGACTTTTTGCGCATCGGAATTGTCCTGATCAACGTTAATACCTAAAAGCACAAATCCCATTTTGCCGTATTTTTTACTGATGCCATCAAGCAAAGGCATTTCTTGGCGGCAAGGGCCGCACCAGGAGGCCCAAAAATTTAACATCACAACTTGGCCACGCTGTTCAGCTAGACGAATATTCTCACCCGTTGAGCTTTTAAGCGTAAAATCCGGTGCGGATTCGGCTGCGAAGACCACAGCATTTATTGCAAATATACCAACAAGACTGCACACCGCTTTTTGAATAAATGATTTCAACAACATATATGCCTCAAACAAGTAAATTGAAAATAATGTTAAAAGAAAATGGCAATGCCTAAGCGGCCTTCAAGATTATTTGTATCTTTGTCTTTTCCGAACAAATCGTGAGTAAACGCATATTCACGCAAACTTAAATCAACTGAGAGCCAATCCGTAGAGTAGAACTTGAGGCCCGCACCAAAGTTGTAAGTGAAATAATTTTTGTCGGCGAAGTGGGTATTACCGGCGCCCGCTAAAAAATAAATATTGGTATCAAAATGAAATTTTTTGGTGACGTATACTTGGCCCGGTAAAACGTTGTAGCCAAGCGCTAAATTGTAATAGCTCAGATCGCGCTGCTCATCAGTGAGCAATTGCGCACCCCCACCTAGTAATTCCCAACTGGTTTTTTGAAGTTTGCTAATACCAAAAGCAGCTTCTGTAAAAAACCGTTCGGTAATATGGTACGCAAAACTAACACCCGAAACTTCATTGGTTCCAAAATCTTCAATACTGAGTAAACCGTAATATAAACCTAACTCAAAATTTTCGGTGTCCAGGTCAGACTCTTTAATTGTGCGACGTTTTAAATCGGGGGTAATAATTTTTCCCAATTCATCGTCATCGGCAGCATTTGCGTCTTCGGCATACGCCGACAGTGAGGTAACTGCAGCCGTTATCAGCAGAACACCAATTAGAAAAATACGCTGAATCCGACTTTCCATTCTTTAACCTCTTCATTGGAATTATTGCTGGTAGTTATGTAATCGTTGGTGAGTTCGGCGCGGAGGAAAAAACGTCCGGTAATGTGAACGTAAGCTCCGATGCTGGCCTGAAATAAACCATCCGTGCGATCTTCGGATTTTATCAACGTGGTGCTCGGCGTAGTTGCAATTTCACCAGCAGCTATACCTATATAAGGTGAAACGTACCAGTCAGGAAAGGGCTGATGATTGATACCAATGGCTAGAATTCTGCTGTCGGAGTAGGTGCCGGTGTTTTGTGCGAAACGAATCTCGGTGGATAAATTTTTGGTAAATCGATAACCCAAATTTACATCAAAAGATTTTGCGCCATCGAAATCACCATAACCTGCACTGAACTCAAATCGATCCACTAAGTAGTCGGCTTTTTTGGTGTCAGGAAAATCAGGTTTGCTGCCGTCTGGGCTGAGCGTTAATGCCATGTCATTGCGATTGATCCACCCGGTGACACCGCGTTCGGTTTGGATTTTTATCCACTCAGTGTGCATTTTCAGCAGGGTGATTGTTTCGCCGCGTTCCACCACATGAAATATGGGATAGCCCGTCCCTGCACCATTGTGAACATTGATAAAAGCATCATCAACGGTGACAACTAGCGGTTCATCTTTTTTAAATAAATTTAAATTCGACCAATCAAATGCCGAAGCATTGATGCTCCATGCCATGGCTGCGCAACAAATTAATCGCGCAAATTTTTTAACACCATACTGCACATTTTTTTCTATTTTTTTTTGCACGAGTAAATTATCACCCAGTTATTTTGCGATCGAGTCGAAAGGGTTGTTGTAATATGCCCCTCCCAAATCCAGCCACTCAGATAGCAATTTCAATTCGCTGTTATTCAATAGCCCAAAATGGCTATCGGTGGTAGTTGTAAATTTGTTGAAAAATCTTGCGCTTGTTCGCGCACCAGCGCGGCTCATGGTTGCTGCCACGGGAATGGCTCGCGTTAACGGAATCAAATTGCCGCCGGAATCTAATAATAATGCACCGGTGACTGCGTCTTGCTCATATTGGCAAACAGCGACGCCGGTACAGGTGGGCAAACCATTTTCGTCCAGCGGTGGCACTGTACATAAAGGTATGCCATTTGTGTTGACTGTTAATGAACATACGGGAATCAGTGACTGCAGACCGCCATTTTCGTCCAAATATTGTTCTGTTGAACCCGTCAGCAGTTGAGTATAGGAGAGCATTTCATCCCCTGCATTCTGTTTTGTGCCAACCAATTCCAAAAATCCGGCGGGTACTTGAGCCATGGAATTTCCGTCGGCATCGGTAACAGAATTTGAATGGCAGGAAGTACAACGGTTATTGATTTGTTTGTTATCGGCGTCCAACACTGGGGCGCCATTGGCGAATAACGGACGTTCGCGATTCCACAATGGCTGGATGTGCTGCTCGTAATTAATGATAACGCGACATTGGTTCGTCCACCCGTCTATCTCCGTACATGCTTCCGACGTGGGTGCATGATTTTCATCAGTCGTTGCGAGGTCCGAATATCGATAAGCAAAGCTTGGCACTTTATTTTCAAGCAATTCGGTCCATTCATCATCGAAAGCCAAATCCACCGTCGGTTTGCGCTGCAGGGTGACGAGATCTGTACCAACAAGCAGTTGGAAGTAGCTGCGGTAGGCCAATTCCGCCATGGTTTCACCCATAACGATATCTATAGGTGCGCCCAATTTATCGAAGCGTTTAGTGCCTGGGAATTGTGCCGCTGAGCCAGCAGATGCAGCGCCCGTATTGATTGTTGCGGGTTCCGAGTCTGATCTACCGTGTCCCGCGGTAAGATTATTTGCCATATGGCAGCCGTTGCATTCACGGGTTTCACCAGGGCGAACTTGCAGCCAATTGTTATGGTTTGTGCTAATGCGTTTGCCATCTTTATCGAGAACTTCCAATGTAAAGGCCACATCGGCAGGTACCTTAACCTTAACTGAGCCGTCCGGTTCTACTGGGGCATAACCGATAATTTCGCGTAGCCCGGTGAAATCGTTGAACTCTTCTCCGTAGGTTCCATCGCTTAGATTGTCCTTAGTTTCATCATCGGGAATTGATACAGCTTTAATGAGACGAATAAAACGTGCAGGGCGGGCATCTGGTGTCGCTTGGGCGACTTGTCCGATGTTAGCGAAATCCATTGAGCCGAACGCATTGAACTGACCGTCCATATCGTAAACGCTGCGAATATGGAGCAGGCCAACATTTTCGGCTGCTAACGCTGGGTCGGTTTTAGCAGTATAAAAAGTACTGGCTGGACGAGGCTCCAGCGTAATTGGCTCAGTAAACATTTTACCTTCTTCAGCCAGAACGACGGGTAATTGGGATTGTTCGGCAATGTTGTAAATCCACAACCCGTAAAAAGGTTCAGCCTCTTCATAACCCTCAACAACTTGCTCCTCAACGATTAGTTTGTCTGTGCAAGCAACGATCTTGTTGGTGGCGACTTCTTTCAGGCGGCATTGCGACCAACTCGCCAATAAACGTTGGGTGCCATCATAGAGTGGCGACAGAGCAGAAAAGCGACCGTGTTTTGACACATCTGTTTCGCTGGTTTTTATATTTACCGGAAGAATTGAGATTGGATTTTGGGCGGTAGTGCTTGTGCCACCCCCAGCAGAAGTTTGCAGGTTGTTCTCATAAAAATGTTGGGTGTCTACCACGACCATATCGCCACCCAACAACGCGCCATCAGGTTTGAGAATGGCTGCAATTCGGCCGTCCAACATTTCCTGTGGCTTTAACAGTCGGTTCATGGGCTGGTCCGCTTCCAGCGGTTGAATATTCATACTTATGAATCCGTAGTGGCGCTCGACCTGAGTGCCATCGGGATTGGTGGTATAAAAACTCAAATTGTCGAGATTGTTTTGGTCCCAATGAGTGTAGAGAATGCGCCCGTTTTGAAGGACAGTTGGCTGTAAGTCATGGCTTTGGTTGTAGGTAATCTGTTCAATCCCGGTGCCGTCGTCTTTCATGACGTGCAGATTGAAAGCAGCCGTATCATTACCTTCTTCATAGGCAGAAAACTGTGGCTTGCCGTCGTCAAGAAGAATGGCTTTGCTGCGTACTTGACGAGTGGAGGTAAATAGAATGCGGCCGTCAGGTAAATAGCTGGGGCTGATGTCGTGGCCTTGTTCAGCAACAATTTCAGAAGTAATTATTGGGCGTGGTGTTTCTTTAGTTTTTAGGTTGTACTCATAAATATGCCACTTTGTCTGCAGAGGATCATCTTCCTCAAGATCTGGATCGAGCGGAGCATGCATGGCAAACAACAACTTGGTTCCGTCGCGACTGACGGAAAGATCTTTTACATCGTAGCCTTTTGCCAAGTCGGTCGGATCGTAGTTTGGGTCGTCTTTAAATACATCTGAAGTGATATCTACGGCTTTTGCAGAAGCACTGGCGCGGTCTTTAATAATGACGCGCGCGCCAGGAAAGAATGCAGTAGGTCTTAACAAATCGGTTATGGGATAGATAGGTTCGTCGGGGTCTTCAGGATTTACCGTTGGCACGGTGCGTTCAATATACGCAATCGGGAAATCGATAATAACTGGGTCTGGCTTTTGGCCGCCGCTTGAACCGGAGCCACCTCCGCCACCGCAAGACACCAGCGCTAAAATGCTGGCGAACATCCATATAGATCTATGTGAGCAGGTTAAGAGCGAAGGCTTCATGGCAGATTACCTTGGGGATAGACGCTTACGTGAGGAATTAACTGCATCGTGCAGCCAAAAACATTTGAAGGATAGACTATCCGTGTCGCCCGCTGCGGTTTTTAAGCATTTTTCGCATTGTCAGCCAAGATGGCAGCTGAATCTCTCGACTTAATCACGATTCATTTGCGGGCTAGCGCAAAATCAGGTTCCGGTAATCGGATATCTCACTGCCGTTAAAATGCATAAAATTCAAACTCTTATAGCCATTTCCTGTGAGGCTTATAAGGAGTTTCCATTTATGTGACAAAGTAGACAGGAATGCGCGACGACCGGTTACAAGCCCCACGTCTTTTGGCACCTATAATAACTGCGCAGTGCCGCGATGTATTTCACTGCTAGACTCTTGTTTCATCCACTAAACACATAAGTTCTAGTTTTACGGGAGCCACCGTGATCAGTTCACCCTTTACCTCATTTTTGGCCCGTTGCCTTGGGCGCCAGCTCGATTTATTGAGCCGCTCCTGCTTAAGCATTGCATTAGCCGCCGCTGCCATCAGCTCAACTACGGTTGTCGCCGGATCGCTCGAACGAGCGTTAGTAATACATAACCGTGTTGCGGGCGTGCCTCCGACTCCAGAAGTATTGACTCTCATGGCTGGCTATATTGATGGTGCCAACGGCAAAACTGTCGATGACGCTGTTAGAGAGGCTATGAAAAATGATGCCTTTTACAACGTCACTTTGAAGAATATGGCCACTCCCTGGACCAATCGTGACCAAACTGTGTTTGCGCCATTAAATGATTACACCGCTACTGTTGTCGGTTTAGTTCACGACGACAAAGATTTCCGCACGATACTTTCCACCGATCAGCTTTATGTTGGTAAGACCGGGCTCGGCTTACCTAATTATGCTAGCAATAGCAACGCGCATTACGAAGCTATCGAAGCTAAGGGTTTGAATTTAAAAGATGTTCTTGAGCCAAAGTCTCAATCGTCTCTCAATGGATTACCCGCAGAGGCTGCGGCCGGGGTCATGACTAGCCGTGCTGCCGCCAAAGCCTTTTTTATCGCAGGAACCAATCGTGCGATGTTTCGTTTCACATTGATGAACCACATGTGTCGCGACCTTGAACAAGTTCATGACATCACCCGTACACCAGATTTTATTCGTCAGGATGTTAGCCGCAGCCCCGGTGGCGATAGTCGTGTTTATCTTAATGGTTGCATAGGTTGTCATAGCGGAATGGACCCTATGGCAAAAGCGTTTGCCTACTACGATTACAAATTTGATGCGGCTACCGATCCTGATGCTTTGAGTGGCAGCATCCAATATACGGCCGGTACCGTTCACAAAAAATATTTGCAGAACAGCGCAACATTTCCCTATGGCTACGTCACTACAAATGACAATTGGCAAAACTATTGGCGTGAAGGAATTAATAGTAATTTAGGTTGGAATTGGAAAGCTGATCCAAGTGTGCCTGCGAGCGGGGCTGGTGCAAAAAGTATGGGCGAGGAGTTGTCCCACAGTCATGCTTTCGCCGCTTGCCAGGTTGAAAAAGTATTTAAGCATGTGTGCCTACGCAAACCAGCGGACTCTACCGATCACGCCAGAATTGAAACCTTCACAAACAATTTTGCCAATAGCGGCTACAACCTCAAGCAGATCTTCGTAGATACTGCGACCTACTGCAGTGAGGGGAATTAAGATGAATAATTTAATGCTCATCTCCTCTACAAAAAATATTAAATATCTGCTTCGCTCGCTGAGTATTCTAGCGATTACTTCGTTAGTCCTTACCAGCTGCGGCTCTGGCAGTAAAACTCCTAACAAAACAAATCCAAATACAAATAATGGGAACGGAAGTGGCGGTTCTTTCACTTACAAAGGTGAGAAGCAAGCAGCTACGCCCGACGTCATCAAATTCCAGACGGAACTATGGGTGAACATCGCCCCTGCTGATCGCTGTGGCGGCTGCCATAGTGACTCATCGGCGAAGCAGTCGCCCATGTTTGCTCGCGGTGATGACATCAATCTCGCCTATGAAGCGGTCATTAGCAACAACCTGGTTTCACTTGCTAGCCCAAGTGAATCTCGCATCGTCAGTAAAGTCAGCAGCGGCCACCATTGCTGGCTAAAAGATCCGGTTGCTTGCGGCGATACCATCACAACATGGATTACCAAATGGGCCGGTGAGGCAGGAACAACAACGAATACAGTTGTCCTCAAAGCGCCGGCGGTAAAAGACATCGGCAACGCTAAAACTTTTCCATTAGATAGCACAGCTTTTGAAGAGATTATCCATAAACCTTTTCTGCTTAAATACTGCTCAAACTGTCACTCTGAAAGCGCTCTTACGAAGCAGCAACCTTATTTTGCCAGCGGGGATATTGCAGTAGCTTATGAGGCAGCAAAGACTAAAATTCGATTGGATAACCCGAAGGAGAAGGACTCACGTTTTGTGGTGCGCCTAGGAACCGATTTTCACAATTGCTGGAGCGATTGTGTCGCCAATTCGAAGGAAATGCTTGAAGCCATAGAAAAATACGCCCTTACATTAGACGCGGTAAAAATCGATCCTGCATTAATAGTCAGTAAAGCGGTTGGTTTAAGTGATGCGTTCGTACTGAGCAGTGGCGGCCGCGTGGACACTAACCTGATTGCCAAGTACGAATTCAAATCTGGTAAAGGCACTATCGCTTACGATACGAGCGGTATTTCGCCAGCGGCTGATTTGAATCTGATAGGCAACGTGGGCTGGAGCAGTGCGTGGGGAATTAAAATCCGCGACGCCGGCCGTGCGCAGGCGAGCACTGCGAATAGTCGCAAGTTGTTTGATTTAATCAACGGGTCCGGCGAGTACACTATTGAAACCTGGATCATCCCTGACAATGTGACCCAGGGCGGAAACGACAACAATCCGTCAAGGATCGTGAGTTACTCAGGTAGCGACACGGTGCGAAACTTCACTTTGGGACAGTATGAATACAATTACGATTTCCTGAATCGCACGACTAAAAGCGATGCTAACGGGCTGTCTTTAACAAACGGAGACGCTTTCCATACTAACGACACGGATCAAAGAGTGCAGGCTACCCTTCAGCATGCCGTAGTTACGTTCGACCCGGTAAATGGTAGAAAAATTTATGTCAACGGAGAAGACATCACCCAAAATGCTAAAGATCAAGATCCAGATAAGCCTGCAAGCCTTAAAGATTGGGATAGCAATTTTGCATTGGTTGTAGGAAATGAAGTCACCGGCAACGCTACTGCGTCAAACTGGAGCGGCAATATGCGCTTCCTCGGTATTCATAAGCGTGCCATGAGCGCTGCGGATATCGCCGCGAACTATAAGGTTGGCGTGGGGGCAAAATATTTACTGCTGTTCAACATTTCTGAATTGCTTGATACGGACGCAACCAAATACTCAGGCAGTTTTATCGTATTCGAAGTTCAGCAGATTGACGATTATGGCTATCTCTTCGCCAATCCCTTCTTCGTTAATTTAGACGGAAAAATGATCGACTCCGACATACCTTTGCAAGGGGTACGTATTGGTGTCAACGGCGAGGAAGCACCAGTCGGGCAGGTATTTGCAAACCTGACTGCGTCGCTCAATTCCGGAAAGATGGATACCGCTGGGGAAACAAAAGGTCGTCAATATCTCTCCAATTTAGGTACTGTTATAGCCGCTAAAAACGGCCCGGATACCGATCAGTTCTTTATTACGTTCGATAAGATTGGCAGCAGGCCTGCTTACAATCGCCCTGTTCCGAGCGCGCCGGCAGCCGTCGAACCCGCCGCTGTGGTGGGTCAGCCACAAATCGGTTTGCGTCGCTTTGCAGAAATTAACGCCACCTTATCTGTGCTAACCGGTGTTCCTACCAGTAATCCTGCGGTCTATACGGTTTATCAAAAAGTTCAGCAACAACTTCCAACCTTAGCGAACCTGGACGGTTTCCTCGCAGCGCAGCAAATGGGGATTACGCAGTTAGCTGTTTCTTACTGTAATGCCTTGGTTAGCGATCCTACTTCACGTGACCAATATTTTGGTAGCGGCTTCCCGTTCACTGCACCAGTGGCAGCGGTTTTCCCGGCTGACAGCGCGAATCGAGACCAAATAATAAATCCGTTATTGAATAGATTGTTCGCGAATGGTTCAGTGAGTTCACAGCCCACAGCAGCAGAAATGAAGACCGTATTGAATGCGTTAATAACCAATATGGCGAACTGTAGTGGTAATGCCTGTAACAATCGAACGCTAACCACAGTAAAAGCAACTTGTTCAGCGGCCTTCGGCAGCGCGGCGATGCTGTTGCAATGATGCAACAGCTTCCTTACTAGACAATTTTAGGTAAGAAATCATGGCTAAAAATAAAGGTCCACTTCACCCAGATGCGCCGCTGCTGCTGAATAACCATCGTCGTCCCGTTACGCGCCGCGAACTTATTGCGCAAGGTTTTAAAGCTGGCTCAGCAACGGTTATTGGCGGATCAATGTTGAGCTTGTTTGCTCAGTCCGCATTAGGCTCGCTCTCGCCCGAGATTATCGCCAAACGTGCTGAATGCAAAATTCGTTCAGCGGGCTCAGGCAAAATTCCTTTTATCTGTTTCGACTTGGCCGGTGGGGCAAATATCGCCGGTTCAAACGTTCTTATCGGACAAAAAGGTGGTCAGCTCGATTTCCTCAGCACCGGAGGTTACAGCAAACAGGGCTTACCAGCGGATATGGCTCCCAACGCATCACAAGCTGCAAATGCTCTGCTTTATGACACCAGTTTGGGCTTGGCTTTCCATGCCGACAGCGCGCTTCTGCGCGGCATAAAAACCCGCGCAGCGGCAATGACTCAGGGGATGACAAATGGGGCGGTAATTGCCGCGAGGTCAGAGAATGACACGGGTAACAATCCGCACAACCCCATGTATGGAATTAATAAAGCTGGTGCTGATGGTTCGTTAATGTCATTGATTGGATCGGTAAATAGCGACTCGGGTGGTAATTCTATGTCGCCATCTTTAATGATCAATCTTGAAAAGCGTCCTACTAAGGTTGATCGACCAGAAGATGTAGCGGGCTTGGTGGACGTTGGCGATCTCAAGTCCTTAATGCCAGATACGCAGGACGTGGTAGCGGTAATGGAGGCCATGTACAAGATCAGTGATAAAAAACTGGATCACGTCAATCCTGGAACTCTTGTGTCAGGGCGAGACGAAAAATTAGAAGAAATGATTCGCTGCGGTTATGTTCAGAGTGCTGATTACGCGGATCGTTTCGGTAGCGGAACCGAACTTGTCGTACAGTCCGATGCAAACATAGTCGGGCAGACTAATAGCATTTTTGGCCAGGAAGAATTTAATTCTAATGGTGAATACCGTAAAACTGCCTCCGTAATGAAGCTGGTCGTAAATGGTTACGCCGGTGCTGGCACCATAACCATGGGGGGGTTTGATTACCATACTGGTGACCGCTCAACCGGCGAAACTCGCGATGAACGTGCTGGTAATTGTATAGGAGCATGTCTCGAATACGCCGCGCGTTTAGGTAAGCCCCTAATGATTTATGTATTTAGTGATGGATCAGTATTCAGCAACGGCATGATGGACAATTCAGTAGCTGGGCGTGGTAAAGGTGTTTGGACTGGTGATGATCAGCAAACCGCATCCTCATTTTTCCTTGTGTACAACCCGGGTAGCAGGCCGATATTAATTGGCGGTGAAAGCGCAGACCCTACCGCGTTAACTGCAGCTCAACGCGTCCATCAACAAATTGGATACATGCGTCCTTCCGGTGATGTTGAAACCGCTTCAAGCCCCGCAGCTAATAACGTAAACCTTTTGGTTGAAACCGTGATACTCAATTACATGGCGTTACATGGCGATGCTGAAAAAGCGAAGTTTGGAGAAACTTTTAAAGGTCATGGTTTGGGCAATAGCACACTTCAAGATAAAATGACCGCCTTCCGGCCATTAGCTTCCCTGGTCGACGGGCTTATCCCCAAGTAGTTTGGCACCATCGCGAAAAACCCGATCTTGAAAAAGCATCGGGTTTTTTATTGCCTTGATATTAGCTGCGTGTTTTTTTGACACTTAAAATAAATCCAAATTTGCAAATTAAACCCGCCTTAAAATTTCAACATCTCATCAATCAACAAATCTAAACGATGTAACGCCATGTCTACATTTGCTTTGCGATAGCCAGGTTTTTGAACAAGAAAAAATCAACAAATAAACATCTGTTGTTGTAAGATCTTAAAAAATTCGACGTAAAAAGTGACCGTCATGTAACTGGTGCAAAAACCTATGCCGCTTACCCAGCAGGATTTACAAGATCTTTCCAAGCTACTACCAAAACTGGAGTTTTCCCCTGTAAAAGATTGTGATTGGCAAAACGCACCGCTCGTTCAACATTATTTAAATCACTACGGGATTAATTTTGTAAAACAATACGAACAGCTTACGCATGGTTTTGGGTATGTAGATGCTGCAGCTTTTAAAATCGCAACACACTACTGGCTACCCGCTAATCCCCAAGGAACTTTAGTGTTAATGCACGGTTATTATGATCATGTGGGTATTTTTGGCCACCCCATTCGTTTTGCGATTGAGCATAACCTTGCCGTACTTGCGTTTGACCTTCCTGGACATGGGCTGAGCAGCGGTGAGCCAGCCGTTATAAATTCTTTTAATCAATACGGTGATGTTGTTGCTGAAATTTTGCAACAAAGTGCAGTTATAATGCCGCAGACTTTGTATGCCATCGGCCAAAGTACGGGCTGCGCCGCATTATTAAACTATTTATGGCGCCATGTGGTTGCAAAAAACGGAACAGATCCGTTTAAAAAGTTGGTGCTATGCAGTCCGCTCGTTCTACCAAGAGCGTGGCGTGGTCGGCACATGGGAAGACACGTTTACGCGGTTGTGCGTCATTTTGCGCAACGTATTTCACGTAAGTTTAGCAATAACTCTCACGATCCCGTATTTCTTGATTTTATTCATCATCAAGATCCATTACAGGCCAGGCATTTATCCTTGCAATGGATAGGTGCAATGAAAGCGTGGCACGAATTGTTTTTGACCTTATCTCCATTGCAAAAAAACGTATTGATCGTTCAAGGCACTGAAGATATGACGGTTGACTGGAATTACAATCTTTCGCTCATCAAGCGTAAGCTGCCTAATGCAGAAATCGTGTACCTGGAAGGTGCGGCGCATCAACTGGTCAACGAAAGTGAAAATTATCGGCGCGATCTGTTCGCAGCGATTGAAAAATATTTTTTTAATTAATAGTGTTTCAATTTATTACTAAGGGCCGTGCTGTGGAATTTATTCATTTGGTTATCGATTTTATTTTACATATTGATGTACATCTGTCCGAATTATTTAATCAATATGGTATGTGGATTTACGGTATTTTATTTTTAATTATTTTTTGTGAAACTGGCTTGGTTGTAACACCGTTTTTACCCGGTGATTCGCTATTATTTGCCGCCGGAGCTTTGGTGGTTGGTACTAGCCTTGATGTAAATGTGATGGCCATTCTTGTCATTAGCGCCGCGGTTTTAGGAAATATTGTTAATTACACGATCGGTCGTTTTTTTGGAAAACAATTGTTCCGCAACCCACATTCGAAAATTTTTCGTCAGGATTATCTAAACAAAGCTCATAGCTTTTACGAAAAACACGGTGGCGTAGCGATTATTATGACGCGCTTCGTTCCCATCATTCGCACTTTCGCTCCATTTGTGGCGGGAATGAGTGGCATGAAGTATCCGAAATTTATTGCTTATAATGTTGCTGGCGCGCTGCTGTGGGTTGGAATATTTTTATACGCGGGTTATTTCTTCGGCAATATCCCAAGCGTTCGTAAAAATTTCACCCTATTAATTATGGCAATCCTGGTGATATCTGTATTGCCAATATTCTACGAAGCATGGAAAGCATATCGCGAGAAAAAAGTCATTGCGCAATAAAATTAAAGCTATAAACGAATGTAAAAAAAGCCGCTGTATTTTACCAGCGGCTTTTTTTTGGCACCTAAATCTGTCGCGCTCGTGAAATGGATTACTGGATTTCCAACAGACGTAGAGCAGTGATATGATCAATATAATAATACAAAAGAGAATCCGCTTATGTTTACAAATATTTTGTCATTGCGAATCAAATCCTTTCCATTAAGTGGAATTTGTTTACTACTTGCATTTTATAACTCACCAGCATTTGCAGAATCCGGCAAGACTAGAACGTCTTGCGTTGAAATAGCTAATCATAATTTCCCTGCTGCGCTGCAACTGGAGTTGCGCGAGTCGAAAATTAATGAAGCTGACGCGTTTTGCCAAGTTAAGGGCATTGTAAATTCGCGTATCGGAATAGATGGGAAACATTACGGAATTGAATTTGAAATGCGTTTGCCGCTCAGCTGGAATGAGCGCTTTTTATATCAAATGAATGGTGGTAATGACGGCACTGTAGTCGCAGCGGAAGGTGACGCTAGTAATTTGAATGCTTTTGCGGGGCGTTCAGCGCGTGCGCGTGGTTATGCTGTGTTGAGTACCAACGCTGGGCACGCTGGTGATGCTGCTGAAAATCAACAATATGGTTTAACAGCAAGCAATCGTTTCGGTTTGGATCCACAGGCACGTGAAGATTACGGTTATGCAGCAACGGCAACAATGACGCCAGTTGCGAATGCAATTATAAATCAGTTTTATGGAAAACCTTCTGCCTTCTCCTATCTCGCAGGATGCTCCAATGGCGGACGTCACGGTATGGTAGCAGCGAGCCGCTACGGTGATATGTTCGACGGAATATTAGTGGGTGCGCCAGGTTTCAATTTACCAAAAGCGGCGGTGCAACATGCATGGGATGTACAGCGTACTCAGCAAGTCGATCCAAAATTACACAATGCGTTTAGCCGAGCAGATATGAAATTAATCGGTGACAAGGTGCTTGAAGCATGTGACCAACTAGATAATGTTAAAGATGGCTTGGTAAATAATATTCAGCGTTGTCAGCGTGAATTTAATATTAATAATTTGCGTTGTAAAAACGGAAAATCATCGGCGTGCTTAAGTCATTTACAAATTCATGCTTTCTCACAAATTATGAGTGGTCCGCGCAATAGTCGAGGAGAAAATTTATATAGCAGTTGGTGGTACGACGCTGGCGTTGCCGACGAGGGTTGGCGTTTTTGGAAATTTGAAAGCCCCATTCCTACGTGGAATAACAATCCGCTAATTGCCACCATGGGTGCAGGTTCGCTCGCTTATTTATTCACAACGCCGCCCACAGAAGTTGGTGGTACGCCGGAAGAATTATTAGAATTTTTAAGTAAATTTGATTTTGATCACGACGCACCTAAAATATTTGCGACTAATAACACCTTTAAAAAATCTGCGATGGAAATTATGACTCCGCCGGATATCGCTAACCCGCGTTTGACAGCATTCAACAAACATGGCGGTAAATTAATTATTTATCAAGGCCAAAGTGATCCCGTATTTTCTACCGTCGATATTGTTAAATGGTATGAGAGGCTGAATAAAAACTATCACGGCAAAGCGCAGGATTTTGCTCGCTTGTTTGTAGTGCCAGGTATGAATCATTGTAGCGGAGGTCCCGCAACTGACCAGTTCGATGGTTTGGCTGCATTAGAAAAATGGGTGGAGCAGGGTGTAGCTCCCGACAATATCGCTGCCAGTGTGAGCGCCGGTAATCAGGGATTACCACAAAATTGGAGCCCCACTCGCACAAGACCTTTATGCCCGTGGCCTCGTTTTGCAAGTTACCAAAAGGGTGATATTGAATCTGCGACTAGCTTTGTATGTTTATAAATTTTATAAAAAAAGCCTAGATAAAAATTGAACCCTAACTTGAGAGCAAGATGAGAATTTTAATTGGTTTATTATCCTTACTTTATGTTTTTTCCTGTCATGCAGGCGAATCAATCAGATCTGCCAAAAGTAACGATAAAAACAGTCCGGTCGATGGCGAACCCGAGCACCGTTTTGTCACTAAGCATATTTGGGACGCGAAAGTAGACATTGGTAGCGTGTTGGAATTAGGCGCAAGTAAATACGGTACGAGGCGCACTATTCCTATTCTCGGCGGAACTTTTACCGGCCCGCATATCAACGGCACGGTAATTCCTGGCGGGGCTGACTGGCAAGTGACCCGGGCCGATGGCGACACAGAATTACACGCGCGTTATCTTTTGAAAACGAACGATGGAGTGCTGATCCAGGTTATTAATAGAGCGCTGATTCATTCGCCAGTAACGGACGAGAAAAATGTTGCTCCTTACATTCGCTCTGTTCTGGAATTGGAAGCGCCTAGCGATAGCAAATACGCTTATTTAAATCATGCGATATTTTTAGGCACCTTGGAAATTCCACAATTGAAGCCAGGTGAAAACCCCTACGTGATTATCGGTGTTCACCAATTGCTTTAAAAATAAAAAAGCCGCCAGATAATTTTCTGGCGGCTTTTTTTAAGAGCGCTTACTTAATAATTAAAACAAAACTCTGCAGCGAATAGTCCCTTCGATATTTTTCAATTGTTCCAGCGCAACTTCATCGTAAGGTGAGTTTATATCTACCACCACATAACCTACTTTGTCATTGGTTTGCAAATATTGCGAAGCGATGTTGATGTGACGATCCGAAAAAATATTGTTAATTTTTGAAAGAATACCGGGCACGTTCGCATGCACATGTAATAAACGATGTGCATCCGGGTGGCCTGGTAACGCAACTTCAGGGAAATTAACCGAACTGATAGTGGTGCCGTTGTCAGAATATTTAATTAATTTTTCCGCCACTTCAACGCCAATATTTGCTTGCGCTTCCATGGTTGAACCGCCAATGTGTGGAGTCAAAATAACATTATCCAGTCCGCGCAAAGGGCTCACAAATTCATCATCATTTGCTTTAGGCTCTTCGGGGAATACGTCAATCGCTGCACCTGCAAGCGCACCTGATTTAATGGCTGCTGCCAGCGCGTCAATATCGACAACCGTTCCACGCGATGCATTAATTAAAATTGCACCTTTTTTCATTAAGGAAATTTCACGCGCACCAATCATATTTTGAGTGGCTGCGGTTTCAGGCACGTGCAAGCTAATAATATCTGACGTCGACAGCAGATCATCCAACTCACGGATTTGATTGGCGTTACCCAAGGGTAGCTTAGTGATGGTGTCGTAAAACTGAACATCCATACCGAGTGACTCGGCAAGAACGGAGGTCTGGCTGCCGATAGAGCCGTAACCAATAAGGCCGAGCGTTTTACCGCGAATTTCGTACGAACCTACGGCTGATTTATCCCAGCCACCGCGGTGACAAACCGCATTTTTCTGCGGAACATTACGGAGCAATAAAATTGCTTCTGCAATCACCAATTCGGCTACCGAACGAGTGTTGGAGTAGGGTGCGTTAAAAACTGCAACGCCGTGTTCTTGTGCTGCTTTCAAATCTACCTGATTGGTGCCGATACAGAAGCAGCCTGCCGCTATTAATTTAGGTGCGTTTTCAAACACGCGACGTGTCAACTGGGTGCGTGAACGCAAACCGACAAAATGAGCGTCCTGAATTTTTTCGATGAGGGCATCTTCATCTAATGCAGTCTTCAGGTATTCAATATTGGTATAGCCTTGCTCATTCAAGATTTGCACCGCTGATTGGTGCACGCCTTCCAATAGCAGAAATTTAATTTTGCTCTTAACGAGGGAAGTTTTGCTCATGGGTAGCTCCGGAGTGGGAAATTCGCAGGTTCAAGCCAGGCTCGAACACCACGATGGAGAGATGGAAAATTTGGGCCGCATAATACCACAAAGCTGCCGCGTGGCCCTTTCACATGCTGTAGTTTTTATATGTTGCGCCTGTTTTGAAAGGCTTAATTTCCCTCTCAATAGCCAGCTATGATCAGGTTTATTGGCTATGCTGTATCCATCACTTTGGTAAAACAAACCCTAAGAGTCGGATAATATTTTGTTAAGTTTTTTGCGTAAACCTTTAGCCAGTCCAAGCCTGTTGTTGGTGATATTAATCGCCGCTACGGTTGGCGGCGTACTGAGTGTCGTTAAGTTCACTATCACTCAACAAGATAAGCTTTTTATTCTCCGCTCCCAGGAAATGGTCGCTTCAGGATTGGAGCAACGTGGGCAGCAGTTTGTCGGTGATTTGCACGAATATTCCATTTGGGATGCCATGGACGAAAATGTGAATGGTGAAACCCTGAATACTGAGTGGCTTAAGGTCAATATGTCGGGCTCGGCTTACGCGAACCAAAATATCAATATAGAAGCCATAGTTGATCGTCATCGGCGAATAAATTATTTGTTGATTGATGGGAAGTTTGTACCGCCCGATACGCGTGCACAAAGCATTGCTCAGTTGGTGGAAAGTTTTTATCCCGCGGCAGAGCGATACAATCCTTTTAGCGGCGCGCCATCGCCTTTGGGATATTTTAAAACCACGGAGGCAGGGGTAGACACTTACTATATGGTCGCTATGGAAGGTATAGCGTCAGAAAATCAAACGCGTATCCCACCCAATGGGCGCTTTATGTTATTTGCGTCTGCACTTGATCAGCGCTGGCTTCATAAGTTAGGTGAAAACTTTAAGTTGCTCAATCCAAACATTGGCAGCCAAAGGGTCGCTGGCGAGCCGAGTATTCCGCTTAAAAATCTGCAAGGCGAGGTGCAGGGATACTTGCGTTGGCAACTGGACATGCCAGGTAACCGAATTTTCTCGTCCATATTGCCGTATGTATTGGGCCTGCTCGGTGTGCTCACAGCCATAGCGGTATTGTTAGGACGATTAGCTTCGCGACTTAGAGCGAGCCAGTTAGCGCAGGCGCAGCGCTTGGCCGCGCAAGGTGACGCCTTAAGAAGCCTTGCACTCAGTAAAGATGCAATTCCAACCTCGGAAGTCTATGCGGAAGAAGCTGCCTTGTTGGCGGGCACCACACTAGATTTACCTCATCTGTCCGTTTGGGAACTCAGCAAGGACGGCCAAACGCTCAGCTGCAAGGCAAAAGTTGAAAAATCTCGCCGCGTTGTAATTTTTGGTCTCAACATAGAGCGCATCCATGCGCCTTGGCTGTTTGACGTACTTGACCGTAAGGCAGGGCTGGTTGTGAGCCAAATAATGGCCGAGGAAAATCCAGAGTATTGGATTAATACAGGGTCAGCGGGTGCTTTGCTGGCGATGCCTACCCTGGTTCGCGATAAAGCCATGGGCGTGGTTTTGGCAATGAATCCCGCGACGCGCCAATGGCGGCCGGACGAGGTTAATTTTTTAGCGTCGATTGCGGATATGCTGGCCCTATCCATTGAATCCCAAGCCCGTAAGCGAGCAGAACAGGAGCTGAGTCAGCGCATTTATTATGACGAGCTGACAGGTCTACCTAATCGCGTCTGCCTAGGTCAAAAAGTCGATGAGCTGGTTTTCAATCCTGAATACGACAATAAATATGTCTGCGTACTGGTTAATGTTGAAAGCCTTGTGTTAATCAATGACAAATACGGTGTGGCAACGGGTGATCAGCTTCTGAAAGGAGTCGCCCGGCGGTTGGAACACTTTTGCAGCGCCCACGAATTGCTTGGCCGTGTTGGTGACAATCGATTTGCGTTAGTATTGGATTTAGAGCGGGGCGTTAATTTAACCCAGCGTATGGATATGCTCTTTGGGTTCTTCTCAAGCCCGGTAAAAGCCAAAGATATTTCGCTCATGACACGTTTGAATATTGGAGTCAGCTATCTGCAGTCAGCAGCACAATGGGCGCTGACCCTACACAATGCAGAAATCGCGTTGCACACGTTGCATCGTGCAAATCGCGAAAATACCTGGGTTGAATATAGCTTGGAACATCATGCGGCTGAACAAGAAGAGCAAGCGCTTCGAGAAGAACTCCAACAAGCGCTAACGCGCAACGAACTTTTCCTGGTTTATCAACCTATTATTGGTCTCAAAACCGGCAAAATTTGCGGTGCTGAAGCACTTATTCGTTGGCAGCATTCCTCGCGAGGCTTGATTAGCCCCGTAACATTTATCCCAATCGCTGAGGCCACCGGAAGCATTTATGAAATTGGGATCTGGGTTCTGCGAAAAGCACTTAGGCAAATTAAAGAATGGCAACAGGAGACGCTTAGTCCGCTTACGATTTCTGTGAACGTCTCAATGATCCAGCTGGAGCATGCAAACTTCGCTGAGGATGTTTGCCGCGTATTGAAAGAAGAGGCTGTTAATTCTAATGCGTTGGAATTGGAAGTCACTGAAGGGATTGCCTTGAGCTCGGCACCTGCCGTTGAACAAAATCTTAAACACTTGCGCTTACATAAAATAAAACTCGCTATCGACGATTTCGGTACCGGCTATGCTTCCTTTAGTTACTTGCGTCGTTTTGAAGTGGGCAAGTTGAAAATTGATCGCCTGTTTTTAGAAGGCGTACCGGATCAAAAACGTAATACTAATTTGGTCAACACTATCATCGCCATGGCTCATACGCTTAACGCCGAAGTAACAGGCGAAGGTATTGAAACACCGGAGCAAGCTGAATTTTTGCGCGAAGCAGGCTGCGAATTTGGCCAAGGCTTTCATATTGGCCGACCAATGTCAGAGGCAGATTTTCTATTGCGGCTGAAGAGAAATTAAATCGACTGTAATAAATTGTATGGCGTATCTAACATCTATTAGCCTTCCATTTCCCAAAAATTCAAACTCATTATTGAGTTGACATACTTTTTTCTGATTACCCTTAACGATAATTTATATTGCAATTTAAACGAGCTCTTCGAAAGCCTTTGTACGCTGACGAACCTTTCCTGAAAGAGTTCGAAGGTAAAATCAAATTCATATCGTTGTTTTTGATAGTGGAGAACCAAAATGGAACATCGTTATATTGTTCATTACACCTTAGATGGACAGGATGAATCGCTTGAAGTCATAACTGATTCAGAATCGTTGACGTTTGAAGAAGCGAGGAAAAAAGTCGAGGCGGCAGCTAAACCCTACGGTAAAACGGATATCGAGAATATCAAAGTTGTTAAAGTAGATGTTGCGGACGTCATAAATACTGACCCCCAAACATCGGCCAGCGAATAAAAATAAAGTCGTGTCGTACAGTTTACGTGGATGTGAGCATTACGTAATGCCCACGAACAGTTATTATTTAATTATTTGATATTGATTTAAATTTCGAGCGTTCTAAAAAAGTATTGGTTTTCTTATGTCAAAAATTTTGTAACAGAAAGCGAATAATGTTTTACACACAAGCCGTCGGTTTTTTGCTGTCCTCGCTCGCAGTACAACCGCATGAATGATACTGCGCATAATAACTCGCAAGATAGTCGTCCAAAGAACTCTGGTTTGATTCTTCGAGTTTGGCCTGATCAGCTAAGGATTTTGCTGCTTGCAAATGTGCTGCGGCCAGCACTTCTGGTGATAGAGATCTATCGCTGAAATGCTGGCGATGCATCTCCGCAAGATCGAGAGTGTGATCGAGAAAAGTTTTTCCCCGTTTCAACTCTTTAAGCACTCTTGCGGAGGGAGTTAATTCAGGGTCTGCAATTTTTGCAAATTGGTTTTGCACAGCGTTAGTGTAATCTTCACTCGCGTAACTTTGATCAAGTAGCTTCGCGCATTCGAGAGAGCTTTCTAATATTTCGTGCGCCCAATCTTTAAACGTGACTTCATTGCCATCGCGTAAAAGTGTCAGCTTTGGATCTCGACCCGAATAAACAATACGTTTCTGGTTTTCGGTCCAGGCTTTATATTCATCGTTAGGTGTTTGCGGGCTGTCACTGAGCAGACAATATAAAAGAAATGCATCCATGACGCGCAATTGTTCCGCCGTTACGCCGAGCGGTTCATAGGGATTCAAATCTATGCAGCGAACTTCAATGTATTCCACCCCACCCAAACGCAAAGCTTGCAGCGCGGTTTCACCAGGTTGAGTCGTGCGCTTTGGTCTAATGCTGGAATAAAATTCATTTTCAATTTGTAATAAACTGGTGTTCAGTTGTTTGTAATTACCGGACTCATCTTTTACGCCTATAGCTTCGTAAGCGGGATGCGGCTGTGTAATCGCACCGCATAGAGTACTTAAATAAGAATTGATATGGTTGTAACATACAAACAGCGATTGTTGTGCATCGCTTTGATAACCCAAATCTCCCATTCGTAATGAAGTTGCAAAAGGAAGATGTTGGGTATGGGTGTCATTTTCCAACGGTTGCAAACGGTGCTTGCGATCTTGCACAAACTCATTGCTCACCGCTGGCGCTGCACCAAAAAGATAAACCAACAGCCAGAAATAACGACGGAAATTACGGATCAGCGCAAAATAGCGTGCAGTTTTGAAATCTTGTAGTGATTCGGTATTATTTTCACGTTGCTGAAGTTCGCGCCAAAAACTATCGGGCAAAGAAAAATTGTAGTGCACACCGGCAATGGTCTGCATGCTGCGACCATACCTGTGCCCGAGCCCGATGCGATAAATAGTTTTCATGGCCCCGATATTAGAATTGCCATAACGCGCGACCGGAATATCCGCATCCTGAGGCAAGCTATTGGGCATGCTCGCTGGCCATAAACGTTCGCCGTTTTTAGCCAGTTCCTGATAGGTAAAGCGATGAATATCATCAAGCTGCTGCAAGAGCGCGGGTATATTGTCGAAAGGATCGGTAATAAATTCGAGTAGTGATTCGCTGTAATCGGTTGTGATGTGGGGATGCTTTAATGCCGAGCCTAAGCCAATAGGATGACTGGTTTGAGCGAGCTGTCCGTCTGCGGTAACGCGTAAGCTCTCTTTTTCGAGGCCCCGTAAAATACCTGTTAAGGTCGCGTTGGAGGGTGTCTCGGCGAAAGCGGCCAGATGCGCGCGCCAGTTGGCATTATTAGTCGTAGGCAAAGCCAAACCCCTGTTTAATGTTATGGTTAGATTAGTTTAGCTTGAGTTGCAGGTGAGTTTTCATCTTCATCGCTTTCAGTCGTGAAGATCAGCTCCTCCTCCGGTTCAGCCTCATCATTATCGAGTTGTTCAGCAGCAGGTTCAGCAAATAAATCCGTACCGGCTTTAGGCGGCTTGGGTATCTTGGGTAAAGGGGCAGGCATGATATCCGCCTCAATCATCGGCAGCCCCTTATCGTCAAGATCACAAGGGATTACTTTGACGCGTTGCTTGTAATCCTTTGATGTAATTTCAAACATCTGGTTTACCGCTTCATCTTTATGCGGAGTTTTGAATACTGAATTGGCATCATAACCATCGACCCACTCTTTGTTTTTGCCAAAAAAAAGTTTGTCCTGGTTTTGTAAAATAAAGGTTTGAGTCATAAAGGGATCAACCCGTAACAACGAAGTTTAAGTGAACAAAACAGTTGGGGCGAAGCCGCCAAAGTTCAAGGGTGTTGATGATTCTTGTATGCTATTAGGGCAACCTAAGTAGCTGAAGTATATCCCTGCTAAACTGAGTGGTTATAATCTAGAAGCGTTTCGCTTAATCGGTGTGAGTAAAAAACGATCACAAATTTATATGCTTCTTCGACAGTAAATTTTTATTACAGGTCGCTTATGTACCAACAGGAACTCATCGCGTTTAACGAATTCTTACGCAGTGAAAAGCAATTGTCTATTCATACCCAAACGAATTATCAGCGCGACCTGGAAAAATTTGCGGATTATTGCGAAAAATTTTCGCTTACAGATTTATCGGCAATTCGCTCGCAACATATTCGCCAAATGGTGGCGCAATTACATCGCCAGGGCTTGGGTGGAAAAAGTTTATCGCGTTGGCTTTCGGCAATGCGCAGTTTTTTTGCATTTGCGATTCGAAATGGTTGGGCAAAAAATAATCCGGCTGATGCTATACAGGCTCCAAAAAGTCCCAAGAAATTACCCAAAACATTAGATGTTGACCAAACTGCGCAGTTTGTAAATATCCCAGGCAATTCAGACTTGGATTTGCGCGACCATGCGTTACTGGAATTAATTTACTCATCGGGTTTGCGGTTGGCAGAAGTGGTTGGTTTGGATTTAAACCATATCGACCTGCTGGATCAAATGGTCACTGTTCTCGGAAAAGGAAATAAAACTCGCATGCTACCAATAGGCTCTCATGCGATCGCTGCGTTAAATGCCTGGTTGCCGGCGCGCAAACATTTTTTGAAAGATGAAACGGAACAAGCCGTTTTTATCACGCAACGCGGTACACGTATTACTCATCGCGCCGTGCAATTGCGTATGCAGCAACTCAGTATAAAACAGGGTATGGACACGCCCGTTCATCCGCATATGTTGCGACATTCTTTTGCAAGCCACATGTTGGAATCCAGCAGTGATTTGCGTTTGGTGCAGGAAATGCTCGGCCATGCAAATATTTCCACTACCCAAATCTATACGCATCTGGATTTTCAACATCTCGCAAAAGTGTATGATAGTGCGCACCCGCGCGCTCAGCGGAAAAAGAATCCGGCTGAATAAATCTTATGTCTTATCTACCTGTTAATTATTCCTCTGTTGAAAAAGTACGCGCGTCTGCAAAAAAAATTAATGATGATGTTTTATCAATCAATAATTTATCTATAGCGCTACTTGGTTATCGCAGCCATCCTCACGTTGGGGGCCAGGGTATTTATCTTCATTATTTAAGTAAGGCCTTGGTTGAGATGGGCCATAAAGTGGATGTTATTTCCGGCCCACCTTATCCAGAGCTGGATGCACGTGTAAATTTAATTAAATTGCCCAGCCTGGATTTATACGCGCATAAAAACCCACATCGGGCATTACGACCCAAACATTTTTTGTCGTTCGCAGATTTTTATGAATGGTGGAGTAAGCTAAGCGGCGGCTTTGGTGAGCCTTATTGCTTTGGCCGTCGCCTTGCTAAGCATTTTAAAAATAATAATCCGCGTTACGATATTGTCCATGACAATCAAAGTCTGTGTTACGGATTACTGAAATTACAAAATGGCGGCGTGAATATAGTTGCGACTGTGCATCACCCGATTACGCGTGATTTGGAGCTAGCGTTACAAGCCGCTTCTACGAAAGGGCAGAGGTGGTTAATTAAGCGATGGTATAACTTTCTTGGTATGCAGAGAAACGTTATTCAGCAGCTGAACTACATTGTCACTGTGTCGAAACAATCACGTAAAGATATTGCTGATGCATTCTTGCTGCCGCAAGAAAAAATTAAAGTGATTCCAAATGGTATTGATACGGATATTTTTCAACCTCTGCCACACATATCGCGTAAACCATGGAAAATTATTACTACAGCATCTTCCGATCAGCCATTGAAGGGCTTAAGCATTTTATTGAAAGCGATCGCAAATTTGCGTAGTGAATTTCCTGGCTTGCAACTGCTTGTTATTGGGAAATTAAAAGAAGACGGTTCCACCGAAAAAGAATTAAAGGCGCTGAAGTTGGAAAATTGTGTTGAATTTAAATCTGGTATAAGCACAGAGCAACTTGTCGTTGAATATGCTCGCGCAAAAATTGCGGTTGTGCCTTCACTCTACGAAGGATTTGGTTTGCCTGCGGGTGAGGCACTTGCATGCGGTATTCCTTTAATTTGCAGTGATGGTGGCGCATTACCAGAAGTGGTGGGTGATGCGGCTTATATTGTGAAGGCCGGCGATGTGAATGAATTGATCGTTGCGTTGCGAGAGTTGCTAACTAACGAAGCTCGTTACGCAGATTATAGTGACAGAGGACGCGCTCGTAGCCTTAAACATCTATCCTGGTCAATTGTCGCTACGCAATTAAGTGATTATTATCGCCATGTTCTGCATCTAAAGAGTAATGCGTAATTGCTGACAATAAATTACAAGCTCCTTAATTTTACTAACGACGATATAGTTTTGGATGTTGGCTGCGGAGAAGGGCGACATATAATTCATGCCTGTCTTGAACACGACATTCTCGGTATAGGAGTCGATTTATCCTCGCAGGATTTGAAAATAGCGAGCGAACGTTTTGCTCCATTTAATGGGCAAAATCCAAAGAGTCAATTTTTTTTGCAGCAAACAGATGCAACACGTTTACCTTTCGCGGACAATAGCTTTGATAAAATAATTTGTAGCGAAGTGCTTGAACATATCGAAAACTACTCTGGTGTTTTGTTGGAGATAAAGCGTGTATTAAAACCCGAGGGTACGCTGGCTATTTCGGTTCCGCGCGCATGGCCAGAAAAAATTTGTTGGAGACTAAGCCAAGCCTATCACCAAGTTGAAGGTGGCCATATCCGAATTTTCGATGCATTCAAATTACGTTCAGAAATTGAGAATCTTGGTTTTACGTTTATGCATCGCTACTGGGCGCACGCGCTACATTCACCTTTCTGGTGGCTAAAATGTTTGTGGTGGAAGTCGCAAGATAATTCACGTCTC
This sequence comes from Gammaproteobacteria bacterium, assembly GCA_004173475.1. Classification (GTDB taxonomy): domain Bacteria; phylum Pseudomonadota; class Gammaproteobacteria; order Pseudomonadales; family Cellvibrionaceae; genus Cellvibrio. The sequence goes on along the minus strand of SEBU01000001.1, from coordinate 1,569,108 downwards.
ATAAAAATGTATCATCGGTTATTGGTGTGGGATCTCATGCAAAAACCCTGGCTCACCCAGACACTTGAGCGAATGTTGAATCCAATATTGGGAAAAAGCGTGGTTATGCATTTTAGGAAATCAGAAAAAAATCTATGAAAAATTTATTGCTCTCCAAAGGATTTTTTCCTGAAGCTCTGTTGCGACCAACCGTAAATTATATTTTGCGTACCCAGTTACCGAATGGTTGCATTCCCTGGTTCCACGATGGCAAAGCTGACCCTTGGGATCATATTGAAGCAGCCATGGGTTTAAGTATTGGCGGTGAACTTGAGGCGGCGGAACGCGCATACCAATGGTTGGCGCAAGAACAACTCGACGATGGCAGTTGGTGGGCAAATTATTTGTCGAACGAGCCGGTAGATAGAAACCATCGTGAAACAAATTTTATTGCCTATATTGCAACAGGGGTTTGGCATCATTATTTGATTTCAAAAAATAAAGATTTTTTGCGGAGGTTATTTCCGGTAGTTAAAAAAGCAGTAGGTTTTGTGTTGCAGTATCAGTCCCCCACGGGCGAAATATATTGGGCTGTGGCGGAAGATGGCGCTGCAAAAAAAGATGCACTAGTTACCGCATGTGCATCAATTTATAAAAGTCTGCAATGTGCGATTTTGTGTGCTGAGGAATTAAATTTTTCTACGAGTGTGTGGTCTCACGCGCATCAAAAATTGGGTAATTGCTTACGCCACCATCCCGAATGTTTTGATCGCACGTGGGAATCGAAGGAGCGGTTCTCCATGGATTGGTTTTATCCAATTCTTGCAGGAGTCATACAAGGCAAAGCTGCACATGAACGCGTTGAAACGAAATGGAAAGCTTTTGTTGAAAATAATGTTGGCTGTCGATGTGTTAGCGACGAACCCTGGGTAACGGTTGCTGAATCCTGCGAATTAACGCTTGCGCTCCTTGCTGCAGGTGAGCATGCGCGTGCATTGAGTTTGTTTAGTTGGCTGCATCAGTTTATGGATGAAGATGGTGGCTATTGGACAGGGTTTAATTTCCGCGACAAGGTGATTTGGCCGCGCGAAAAAACCACCTGGACTGCTGGTGCGATTTTATTAGCAGCCGATGCGCTTACCGAGCACAGTGCAGCGTGCAATTTATTTACTGAGCATCCCAAACAATGTATTGATACGAAGCCAGCTGGAGCACAAGAAATATTTCAATAATCCATTAAAGTCGGTATCGCATTACTACAAATATTAATTCAATCCAATTACAAAATACCTGGTTAATTTTAAAGAATAGTGAAGCCTATGAACCCAATTCAAATTACCTGCCCAAATTGCAATGTTGCCAATCGTGTTCCTGAAGAGCGGATTGGCGATAAACCTCAATGTGGGAAATGTAAGAAACCATTATTTTTAGGTAAGCCGTTGGATTTGCATCCGGGAAATGTGAATGCTGTTCTTGGCAAAAACTACATCCCTGTACTGGTGGATTGTTGGGCGTCCTGGTGCGGGCCCTGTAAAAGTTTTGCCCCTGTTTTTGAACAGGCGGCTGGAATTTTTGAACCTGGCTTTAGGTTTGCGAAATTGGATACTGAAGCGGCCCCATCCATAGCCGAACGCTGGGCGATTCGCAGCATCCCAACCTTGATTTTGTTTAAGCAAGGCAAAGAAATACAGCGTGCCTCTGGCGCAATGTCTTTACCGCAATTGCAACAATGGTTGAGAGCAGCGAATATTAATTAGTTGGAGCTAAGGGTGGAGGAGGTGCTTGCTTTTCAAATTGTGGAATGTTCGGGTCGAGGTAAACCCAATTGGGGGCGGATGATGTCCAAATTAACGCGTCAATTTTTACATCTTTTTGATTATCCAGAGTGCCGGCTCTAACAATTAAAATGTGTGGGCGGACTTCGGCCATACTGAATAAGTGCACACCGCAAGTTGGGCAAAATTTTCTATGCATTAGGTTCCCGCTATCAGCGATGCTTTCGAAGTCTTTTACATCGCCCGAAATAGTTACAGCTTCTGCAGGAAATACCGCGTTAACGGCAGCATTGCCTGAAGCAAAATACTGGCAAACACGACACCAGCATGCGCGCGTCATTAAAGGTTTTGCATTGGCTTCGTAACGAACCGATCCGCACAAACAACCCCCAGTTATTTTTTCCATATCTTTTCTCGATTTAAATGGCTTCGCTTTTAGGCGAGATCGATAGTATCGACACTCAAATTCTAAAACTAATTTTCTGTAAATAGCTTGCGCGTAAAACTTACAGCAAGAGGTTTATTTTCTCCCTCTGGCAGAACGCTGATCTCAAACCGTATGTCTTCCTCATTGGTGTGACGGAAGGACGCCAGGTAATAAGTGGCTTCCGGTTCCTTTATTTCGTTGAATTCAATAGATTTGGTTTGTTGCATTAAATTTATTGCTTTTGCAGATACTTTTGCGGGTATACCCAGGCTAGTTATACCATTTTCTGTTTTGGTGAGGCTGATATTCACCAGTGCTATATCTTTACTGCGAGTGAGTTTATAAATGCTGGCAACTTCCGGAGGAATATCTTTACTGTTGAATACGTTGTAATGAACCGTATATGCGCCGAATTTTTGAGAGGTCTGAATTTCTTTTGTTTGGTTAATTTGTGCGAATGCCCAGCAAGATGACATGAGCATTAATATTGAGATAAGGATTTTTTTCATAAGTCATCTCGGTTAGTTTTGAATGGATACCTGGTTGATCTTTGGTTAAATTAGATAGATCAGTGTTTTGGTAATACTATTTACTCAAATGGTAAATTGCAGTTTCGCCAAATAAATTGGGTAAAACATCTTTTAATAATTTTCCGCTTTGTTCATTTACTACTTCACGATTTATCACTTTGATATTTTTTTCGCGGCATAACACTTCAAAATCTTTGAATGTACAAAAGTGAATGTTGGGTGTGTTGTACCATTCAAAAGGTAGTAAATCAGATACCGGCATACGGCCGTAGGTGGCGAGTTGAAAGCGCGCTTTCCAGTGTCCAAAATTTGGAAAGGTAACAATACACTCTTTTCCAACGCGCAGCATTTCATCGAGCACTTTGTGAGGAAAGTGCAATGTCTGTAATGCTTGAGTCATTAATACTGTATCAAAACTATTGTCGGCGAAATTACCAAGTCCGCGATCCAGATTTTGCTCGACAACATTGAGACCTTTGTCGATACATAAATTAATTTGCTCTGCATCAATTTCGAGGCCATAACCTTCAACGTGTTTATTGTCGATAAGAAATTTTAATAAAGTCCCGTCTCCGCAACCCAAATCGAGTATGCGGCTACGTTCTTTTATCCAATGTTGAATTTCATTTAAATCAATGCGCATGATTACAATCTTTTATTTAGGTTTCTATACCTGCGAGATAACGGCCAAAAACCTGTTGGTAGCGTTCGTCTGGCAATAAAAATGCGTCGTGTCCAGATTTGGATTCTATTTCCGCGTAAGTTACAGCTTTGTTAGCCCCAATCAATGCATTCACAATTTCGCGCGAACGCTCCGGTGCAAAACGCCAATCGGTACTGAAAGAAATGACAAGGAATTTCGCTTGCGCGTGTCTGAAAGCCTCAATAGGATCGTTGCCGTACTCGCGTGCCAAATCAAAATAATCTAGCGCTTTAGTGATTAGCAAATAACTATTAGCGTCAAAACTTTTTGCGAAGTTGCCACCTTGATAACGAAGGTAGCTCTCAATTTGAAATTCGACTTCCGCATCCATACCCAAATCAAAACTGCCACTGCGTAAATCCCGGCCAAATTTTTCGCCCATATCATGATCTGAAAGATAGGTAATGTGACCAATCATTCTCGCTACGCCAAGGCCGTGTCGCGGCACCGTGTTTTGTTCTAAATAACGACCATCGAAAAAATTAGGGTCGCTAATAATTGCCTGACGTGCAGTTTCGTTGAATGCAATATTTTGCGCGCTAAGATTCATCGCAGACGCTATGGCAGCGCAGTGGCGTACACGATTCGGATACTCTAACGCCCAACGCATGGCTTGCATGCCGCCGAGGCTACCGCCGATGACGGCTGCCCAAACTTTTATTCCAAGGTTATCCGCAAGCCGCGCTTGACTATGAACCCAATCGCGAACCCGAAGTTTTGGAAAGTCGGGTCCCCACGGCTTTCCTGTATCGGGATTGATGCTACCGGGCCCTGTCGAACCATGGCAACCGCCGATATTATTGAGTGAGACTACAAAAAATTTATTGGTATCGATAGGTTTGTTGGGTCCTATGTAAGCATCCCACCAACCTGGACGTTTATCGGCCATGCTGTGGTAACCGGCAGCGTGGTGATGACCGGATAACGCATGACAAATTAAAACGGCATTACTTTTATTAGCGTTGAGCGTACCGTAGGTTTCATAGACGATTTGATAGTTGCTCAGGTTTTTCCCGCAAGCCAATAACAAGGGCTCACTAAAATGCATTATCTGCGGTGTGACTAACCCCACCGAATTGGCAGGTAGCTCGTTTGGCATATTCTTCTCTAAGCGTTACTGTTAAAACAAAGCATAGCTGGTCGTCGTCGCGACGAAGTGGAGCGCCAGTCTAAAGAGGAGGGCTATGGCCTGCAAGTTATGTGTTTCGGTTTTATAGCGGCGGGTTCAAATTGCCTGTGGCTGGTTCTCTTTTTGTGCAAGTGGGCACGATATTGATGCAAAATTTTACAAGACCGCTGGCGAATCAAGGCTAAATCAGGCGGAAATAGCCAGTATGTGATTCAGGCACGGTTTATGCTGTACCTAACAATGATGAAAGGTTGCTAAGAGTGACTCTGTTGACCGGATTCCAGACCAAGCTGGATCCGGTTTTTTTTATTCCACAAATATGACTAGTTCGCCCGAGCGTTATGGCGTGCTTCCAATAAGGAAATCACTTGGCCACCGCGGAGAATTGCCAGATTTTCTGCGACTTCCTGATCCAGCGGTGCCTGGATGATTTCTTGATAAAGCGGTTCCAACGAGTTAAGAGCTGCTTGGAGCTGGTAAATATTGGTTTGCAGACTTTCTATTTGCTCAGCATGAGTATTGCGCTGTGTCTGGATTTGCGTCAGTCGCATCATGTGAGTTTCGAGCAATTGTTTTTGATATTGATTGTTGTGAGACAAAGGCGCGAGAGCCTCCTGTAACCACAAATCTATATGATTGGCCAAATCCTGATAGGTGTTGCGAACCTCTTGGACCAATGTATTGATAAAACGATTAATCAAAGCGCCTTTACGTGTGAAAAGCGTATTTAGAGAGTAACGGAAATCATCAGCATGCTTGTGTAACTGGCGCAGTTGACGACGTTGCTGATGAATCTTGAGTAAGTGACGCATCATTAACTCATCGGCGGTAAAGTTATGTTCCGGGCGTTGATAGATCGACACGAGCAAGCGATTGGAACGTTCAATTTCACGCTCAACATGACGCAAACTGCTATCTACGTCGTCAAAAAAATTCCCTATAGCGCGGCCTAAACCAAGTGTTGTCCAGCTCTGAGCGAGGCTGCGGTGTGCGTTGCTGACTTGTTGCTCCAGCAGCTCGGTACTGATTGGAGCCATTAGCGCTGGGCGCTGCGAATCCAGCAGGCGTTGGCTCGTACGCAGAGAAATTGCTTGCTTATGATATTGGTGATGGTTTTGGCGAACGGTATCGCGCAATTGCTGCAATTTTTCTGCTGCCTCTTGCGGCGCAGCAGTGCGCAACGCCTGAATTTCGCTTTCACACTCAGCCAAACGATTCGCAAGACTATTGCGGGTAGTAATGATCATTTCATAGCTATGACCAATCAGCCGATGGCCAACAATCTGTTGTTGGCTGTGCAAAACAACATCCGCTAGCCTTCGCTCCAGCACCGGGAAATTGCTACGCTCCAATTGTTGCAAGTTGCGCCCAACTTTGCCTAAAAGACCTTGTTTTGCAGAAATTGGAATTACCTGCTCGGGTGAAAGTTTGAGTTGTTTCGCGGTTATGTTACGAATATTTTCGATGCTGGCGTTCATATCGTTGGGCGACTGCAGGTCATCCCACAAACTATCGATCTTGTTCAGCAGAGCTAACACAGCGGTACATTGTTCATCGCGCAGAATTTGTACGTGTTCTCGCCACACAGCCATATCGCTGGCAGTGACACCGGCGTCGGCCGACATTAAAAACAGAATAGCCTGAGCTTCAGGTAAGGTTCTCAACGTAAGTTCTGGTTCGTTACCCAAGGCATTCAGGCCGGGGGTATCTACAATTCGCAAACCTTGACGCAACAGGGGATGGTCAAGGCTGATTAACGCGTGGCGCCAAGCAGGAACAGCGACCTTGCCATGAATGTCGCGCTCACCCAATTCATCCATTGCAAAACCGAGCTTTACAGCATCTGCGGGGGTTACCCATTTATTAGCAGAAACTTGATTGATTGCCGCACGGGTTTGATCTTGATTGCTTGGATCAAAATTCACAGTCACCCACTTTTGCGGGATACGTTTAAAGTTTTGCAGGCTAGTGTTAGTGCAACGGGTTTCGATAGGAAGTAGACGAACACAGTTGGCGGCTACGTTTGAGTCCCAAAATATTTCCGTTGGGCACATAGTTGTGCGCCCAGGTTGAGATGGCAGTAAACGACGACCACCTTCGGTATACAACAGCGCATTAATCAGCTCAGTTTTACCGCGGGAAAATTCACCTACGCAGGCAATGGTAAAGCTGTCTCCACGAAGCAATTGTCGTGCTTTTTGCAAGGTGCGTTGCACCTCGCTACTGAGCATCTGATAGCTTGTGCCCCATTCGTCAAAACGGTGCAGACGGTCATCAAGCTGGTGTTTCCAACGGTTATATTGGGCCAGCTGGCGGTGGAGTGCTCTAACGTCCATAACTAGGTACTCATTGTCGTATAAGCGCTGATTTCTTAGAGGGAAATTAGCTAAATGGATATAATTCTAATTTCCATTAAAACCGAAAAAAGCCCGAGTGACCAGTTAATGGGCAGCTAATGGTCAATTTCGAAGACAAATGGTAGAGAATTGTGACAATTTGGGATTTGTGTCACTTAAGGATTGTGAAGATGCTTGGCGTTTTTACCCACATATCTATCGAGTCAGTAGGATGATTAAAACGCCTTGATCATTTAACTAGGGATTATTCGTTTTCGGCTTCCGATCTTGCAGCTTTTCGACGTTCCATATCCAATCGAGCATCCTCAATTTCACGCAGTACGGCTTCTATGTCGGCTTCGACAGCCGAATGTTCAAATTTGCCGGTAAGTTTCACGCTGGGGTTTAACTTGCCGCTTTCGTAAAGATGCCAAATTTCATGGGCGTAATCTGTCTCAAGCAGTTCAGGTGCGAATTGGCCGAAGTAGGCGCTCATATTATTGACGTCGCGTTCCAGCATACTGAACGCGTGATTGTTTCCCGCTGCATTTACTGCCTGAGGCAAATCAATAATCACAGGCCCTTGCCAGCCCATCAGAACATTGAATTCAGACAAGTCGCCGTGCACGATTCCCGCACACAGCATGCGCACCACTTCCATCATCATAAAAGCATGATATTCACGCGCTTGTTCGGGAGTTAACTCGACGTCATTCAGGCGAGGCGCCGCATAACCTTCGCTATCGATCACCAATTCCATGAGTAGAACACCGTCGAAACACCCGTAAGGTTCAGGCACTCTAACTCCGGCTTCAGCAAGGCGATACAAGGCCTCCACCTCAGCATTCTGCCACGCGCTTTCCTGTTCTTTACGACCATAAGCCGAACCTTTACCCATAGCGCGAGCACGACGGGAGTTTCGTTCGGAGCGACCTTCCTGGTACGCGGTTTGGCTGCGGAAGCTACGCTTTTCAGCGTCCTTATAAACTTTGGCGCAGCGGATTTCACCGGCAGAGGAAACCACATACACGGTGGCCTCTTTGCCGCTTTTAAGTGAGCGTAAGACTTCGTCGACCAAGCCGTCTTCAATCAGTGGTAAGAGACTTTTGGGGGTTTTCATAGAGTAGCGATTTTGTCCGTCAATCTTTACGGCCGTGCAAACGCGCAGCGATAGTTAAAGTTAAGGCGCGCTATCATATTGGAGATGGCTCACTAATGCTCCGTGAATTTGTATAAAATGGCTTTTTTTTACGTGGTGATTAGCCCATTTCAGTCGATTTGTCCCAGTGAGAGATTTTGTATGTATTTAATATTGCTTCGTTTTTGGTTGCGCCGGTTTACGTTTACTTTTGCAGCGGCGGTTATGATGCTGGGTTACTGGAATTACACGCATTACGGCTTCACTCAAAATGTAATTATTAATACCTGGGCTTGGTCATTAGTGGCAGCGGTCATAACATCGAGCCTTACCACTTATTTAGCCTATTTGCGCGCACGCAAAGCCACCAGAAAAGCACAGGAAAAGTCGTCACCGAAGTAGCTTGAGATTCCCTTCCTAAAATCGATATTCTGCTTTTATACGCGTAGTGCGCGGTTCAACCGGGTGATAGTGAATGTCCTCAACGCCTTCATCCGGCTCACCTTGCAAACGAGAGCCGTAAAAATAGTCGATGTCATGATCGTCACTGTCGAATAAATTCAAAATATTCAATTCGAGATTTATTTTCCCCCAGCCGTAACCAATACCAAAATTTAAGGTGCTAGTGGCATTTGCTTGATGCTCATCAAAACTGTCCAAACGCCGCGCTCCGAAATAACGGTAACGCAATGAGGTATGGAGACCATTTGCAGGGGAGCCATAAGTAATTCCCATGCTGGCCACAAAGGGAACGGAACCCTCAATATATTTTCCGTCGCGTGATTCGTCTTCAGTAAACTCTGCACGCGTCCACGCTAATTCCAAATCTAAATTCCAGCGATTGTCCAACCAGTAATAAGCCGCAATTTCATTGCCGTAGCGCTCCGAGGCACGACTGGCTTCGGTGTTACCCGCATCACCAACAAATACTAATTCAGATTCTGAATGCAAATACCATAATGATGTGGAGATATTAAAACGGTCTGAATCAAAAAATTTCAAACCAATTTCAGCGCCCGTAGACGGTACGATTAAATCTACCGCTTCACTCCCTTCGCCCGTTACCGGATCTTTTGTAATAGTCGCGCCGCGTGCGTCGTTAGAATGTAAACCTTGGCCGACATTGACGTAGCTTTCTAAATGATCGGAAATTTTATAACTAGCACCAGCTTTTAAACTTAATTTTCCTTGATTCGCACCGCCAGAATTTTCACGGATATTACTATTAACATCTACATCGTAAAAATCGTAGCGCGCCCCCACATGTAAATTCCATTGTTCATTTACTTTAAGTGTTGCTTGCGAAAACAAGCCAAGCGATGCTTCGTATACGGCATCTTTACGGGTTGTATCTAAGCGATTTTTTTGTACGGTATGATAAAGCCCTACCTGACCAATATTATCGTAGCGAAACTCAGTACCAATTTTGTAATCGATATTTTTTCCTGATAAATCGGCGGACCAACTTTTACTAAATTGACCGCCAAAAATATTGCGCTCGTCAACCTGCTCAAATTGGTCTCCATTAATTGGGTCATCTAAAAAATAAGTGAAGTTAGAGAATAGATCGAGTGATGACTTAATTCCGTACGCTTGTGCTAAATACGTATCGTTTTTCCACGAGGTTGATAAGCTATAACGGCTTGATTCGCCACCTACGCTTGTATCTAAAGAGCCTAGTGCGTTTACCGCATTTAGCTGTACGGCCCGATCGGGAATTTGGTCTGCGGAATTCCAACGATTTTTATAAGCCATCACTGTAAATGTAAAATCACCACCGGCTATTAACGTTAAGTAGCGGCCTATAAAGTTATTTTTATTAACATCTTCATTAATATCAGACCATGGCCCATCATAGCCTTGGTGCTCGTATCCTAATAATAAATTTCCATCCGTTAGGTTAATTTCGCTGGCCGCGAGTAGCCGTGAAAAATTATTTTCACCTATTGTAAGGGAGACAAGTTGCTCATTAAATTTTTCCTTAAGATTAAATGACGCTGAACCTGCACCAGAAAAATCACCTACATCGGCATAATAAGGGCCTTTGTGGTAGTCAATACGAGCAATCAATTCGGGGATTATAAAATTGAGATCCGTATAGCCTTGTCCATGCCCATGAGTGCGCATATTCACCGGCATACCATCAACGCTTGTATTGAAGTCTGTGCCGTGATCCAGATTAAATCCGCGTAAAAAATATTGGTTAGCTTTTCCGGAACCGCTGTGCTGCGTCACCACCATACCGGGAATAAATTCCAAAATTTCACCGGTGCGCAGTAATGGACGACCCGAAATTTCCTCGCTGCCTATAACGCCTTCAGCTGCAGATAAGGTTTCTCCCAGCAAGTTAATCCGGTAGCCTTTTACCAACACAGTTTCAACCGCCAGGTTTGTTGCCAGATGATTATTTGCCGGCGTCTCGGCTAGCGTATTCGTAGCGCTTGCCGCGAGCATGCCGGACAGGAATAATTTTCTCATGATATTTTTTCGATTCGCCGAACGACAATTTTTCATAGCAACATCTACCTTAATATTAAATTCGCTGAACAATCCATTGCAGTGCTATTAATATAATAATGGCGGATATTGCCGTCATGGAATAACGTGAATACCAATAGTATTTACGAACAAAAATAAGCACAGGTAACACTATTGCAACAATTGCCATTTGCCCTATCTCCACGCCTAAATTGAATGCCAAAACGGTTAATGTTTTTTGGTCGTTAGGTAAACCTAATTCGCCCAAAGCGCCGGCGAAACCCATGCCGTGTAATAAACCGAAACCAAACGTCAGCCAGCCCAAGCGCAGCACCAAAGGAAAAATATTGTTGAGCGCAGCGAGGGCGACAGTTATCGCAATACCTACTTCAACCCAACGGCTGGGAAGGGCAATAAAATTTAACGCTGTAGCAGTTAGTGTTATGGAGTGAGCGAGCGTAAACGCAGTAACTATCCATGTGGTACGCCATACTATGTCGCGTATTTTTGGGTTAGCGATCCAATGTCGGTCGCGACGTGTGAGAGCACAGGTTAATAATAGAGATACTAAAAATAAAATATGGTCCAGGCCGATCCATATATGTACAGCACCTTGCTTTACAAATTCGATAAATGTTGCAAATCGGTTACCAGTGCGCTCGTTAATAGCAATGCTGCGTGTTGAATCCGATAAAATACGAGGTGTTGAATTATTTTCGTTTAATAAACTAACCAATAATTTATGTTGGCTGTCTACCTCAAAAAATGCATCGTAGGAAATAGCGACTTCACCATTGATAGGGCACTGTACACGCACCGGCAATATTAAATAGCCTTCGTTAAAATGCGTATCAATTTTCCATTCAGACTCTAATGCAAGTGTGCAATTTTGATTCGCGCGTGAAAATTTTAAATGGGATTGCAAATAGTTGGTCACCACATCCGCACGATTTTGTAACTCCTGCCAACGTAAATTTCCATCACCATCTGCATCCACACCAATTGATTGTTCTAAATCATAGAGACGTACTTGCCATTCACCGTTAAATACGCCGGTATCATTAAAGCTGCCGCTTAAATAAGATGTGCTCAGTTGATGCGCATGACTGGAGTACGACAGGCTTAATAAAACAATGCCACTCAAAAGCAATAATAACTTTCGCATTATTGAATTCCTTTCGATTGAATCGCTGGCGTTTGATTGGCTTGTTCAGCACGTGCCAATAATTTTTTATCGTTAAATTCACGGGTGTTAGCAAAATTAGTTTTGGCCCAATACAAGGCTTTCTGCGAATCAGGATTTATATCCAGATAATAAAGTGCAAGCTCGCTGGCGTGTAGGCTGTCCTGACGTTGTTCACGCAATTGAATGCGTTCGCTTAGCGATGTTTGCCATTTTTTGTCATGATTGATTTTTTTCTCAGCGAGCGCCAAGCGTAATAAAAGCGCATCGTCCATTTCAGGTGCGGTAGTGACGATTGGAGTGAGATGGTCCAATACTTGTTGCGCATTATTTAAGGCAAGCTGCACATCTGCCCATTGCGCCAAATAATTTACGCTTGCATTTTCTAAACGTTGCGATAACCAACTTGCAGCTGTTTCAATATCATTATTTCTTAATGCTAAATCAGCTAATAATTGAATTAACCAAATGGCGCGCTCATCTTTAGGTAAGCCTTGTCGGTTAACCAAATCAGCAAGTTGTTGATAAGTGCTTTTTAAATCATCGGGATGTAGATAGGAGTGCGCTTCTAAGCTACATGCCGTTACTGTCAATAAATCAGCATTCCCTAATAACTTTAAACAACTACTGCGCGCTGCTGCAGGTTTATCCTGAATTACGTAAATTCGTGCGGCTAATAAATTGGCGTTTTCGTTAGCAGGATCGACTTGTAATATTTTCGCGATTGCGTCTTGTGCAATGGTGAAATTATGTTGATGTTGCTGAACTTGTGCCCATGCCAGCCATACATTCTTATCGGTGCTACTTTTTTCGCTACTGTTTTTTTCAATCAGAGGCTTGAGCGCCGCTTGCGCCAAACCATAAAAACGTGATTGGCCCGGTTGAGGTGTCTGGGCTAAGTAGGCATTGGCGAGTGCCACAATGGTTACGGGATCGTTAGGTTTTAGACGCGATTCAGTTTTGATAGATTGCAACGCATCATCTGTCGTTGCGGCCCAATGTGCAATAATTTCATCGTTTGATGTTGGCGTATAAGGCGCAGCACATAGCTGCACACTCACCAAAAATACGGCGGTGACTAATAATAATTTTTTCATTGTTATTCCCTACCAGAGATTAAATCTCTGATGCAAATCCCGCTGAATTCAGCTAGTAGATAATTCAATAGAGTTAAAGTATTTTTAAAATCCCACCGTCCATGGTGGGTAAACATTTTATTTTTTAATATCTATTTTGCGAGCAAATCGTCATAAGCATTTTCAGCAGTCACGTCCTGCGCAATTTTGCGGCTATTAAGTGGCAGTGGATTTTCCGTAGCCAATTGATTAAATGCTTTACGGCTGTAACTACTAAATGTCACTTCTAACAAGTCCACTGTGACATTCACTTCCGCCGTTGACGATGAGCTTTTTCCATCCGAAACATTGAAAGTAAATTTATCGCTGCCGGTAAACTCAGGGTTGGGCGTGTAGGAAAATTTACCGTCACTGGTGAGCACGAGCACACCATTGGTTGGTAAGGTACCTGCGGCAAACGAGAGCTTATCCTTGTCTGCATCCGTGCCCATGAGCGTGCCCATGTATTGGGTTTCAGCTTGCGTGCTAAAACTTGTTGGGGTTGCAACGGGAGTGGTATTTACTTTCTTCTTGTGGTCGCTACCGCCACAACTGGCAAGCAAGGCTGCTGCGGCGAGCCCCAATACTATTTTTGAGATAGTCATAGTCATCTCCTTAGTTTGAGCCTGGCAATGGATCAGCCAGATAAGGGAAGCTAGTACCAATCATGCTTGCGTTCAGTGGTGCACCGTCTGTGAAGGGCACGTTGCCGACGTTTGCGTCTGCGGGTTTGCAGAGGCCCAGATCAGTATCTACACCAGCAACAGGAACCGGATAACACAAACGGCCCATGACCACACGTAATGCGATGTCAACAACGTCATCTCCAGGGCGACGGCCATTGGGGAAGCCTGCCAAATCATTCCCTGCTACACCAAAAGTGGATTGCATGTTTGCTGGAGTTGCAGCAATACCCGTATTCAAACGCAACATTTCTGATGCTGTGACTTTGGACAATTGGTTAACTCCAGGGAAGCCAGTCAGGAATGCGGTTACCAAATCTGTACGCGGGAAATTGGTTGGAGCAAGCGTTGGTAAATTTGCACCCAGGGTGGTGTTCACTGCGTCTTTAAAAAGAATGTTGAGAAGTTCTGGCAATGTTGGATGAGTTACGTAATCCGCAAATTGCCCATCATCTTTAGGTTCAGATGTTGAGAATTTATCTTTGTCTTTTAAACCAATAACCAATTCGTTAACGAGTGGCGCACCGAGTCGGGAAACTTGAGTCCACGCGCCGCCATTCACTTCAGTTTTATTAAATGACGCTTTCGGATTCAAGATACGAGCCTGCGGAAGGCTTGCAGTAGTCCAGGTACCTATGCTGCCATTACCAGCGCCTGTTAAACAAACTTTAGGAATTTCGAGCGCAATTTCGGTGACGTTTTTATTTTTCAAATCATCGTTATTAGCATTTTGCTTAATGCCGCCTGGAAAACCTGTGCCGTCACCAGCACCGGGTGCACTGTCACCTTCTACGGGAACATAATTTACGAGGTCAAAAGTTTTACCCAAAGCGACAACGAAGGGATCTTTACGTTGACCAACAAATACTTTACCGGCAGTGGCGCAACCGGGAATCGTAATGTCGTAAATAAAACTATTCGCATAGGCTTTGTAGCCAGCAGTAGATGTGAAAGTTTTATTGCCGATGTAGTCGAGCGGTTTTGCAAAAGTCGCACTTCCAGTTGCTGCATTTTTAATATCAGCAGCAGCACCTGTGCGACGATTTCCGGTTACGACTTGTAATGTATAAGTTTCTGAAAAATTGACCTTGGAATCATCACCTGCTGCGACGCCACCAATGTTTTTTAAAGGCACTGCAACTGAGCGACTATTGTCGCTTGGGCCTACTGTTAATTTAACGCCTTCGCCACCAGTAAGTGCCTGACTAAAGCGAAAATTAAATGTGAGATCTTCTACAGCATCACCAGTGTTGTCGATGTGAATGCTATATAAAGCTGTTGGGTCCATAGCAAAATAATTAGGGCCACCGTAAGCATCTTGCAACGGAATATAGTTTGCAATGAGCGTTACATAACTTCCACGATTAGCTTCGTAACTATTAAATGCGTAAAAATCGGTTGAATCCACTGCTGGGCTGCGTGTGATATTTGGCGCTTCGCGGTGACTTGATGCCATTGCCTGACTTGCTGCAAGCCCCGCGCAGACTGTCCCTACAACGGCAGAGAGATATTTAATTTTCATGTAAATTTCCTTTGTAAAGTTAGATTTCATTTACGTACGTTGGTATCTATGCCTGATAAACGTTTTGCAAAAAAATGCGTAACGTGAACGAACCCTAGCACAGCAATTGGCACACGCCGGCGCACAGCGATTACAACAATGAACTGAACAGAGATCGTCAATTACAGACTTCAGGCTATAAACGTTCCACTGGAAGTTTTGGATTCAATTATTTGTGAGAAAGGAAAAAATAAATTTTATGGCGCATAAAAAGCTCCCATATGCGAGCTTTAGTAACACAATGCTGCGTGTCCGAAATTATTGGTCGTGTTTTTATATTTACGGTGATATCAGTCGGCTACGGTAGCTGCGATAACATCATGTGGCTAATTATTGATGTAGATAAAATTAATTTTTATATGTACTGAGTAAGCGGAAATCGCAATATTTTTCTTATCTTGAGACTATGTAAGATATAGGAAATAAGAAAACTAATTTAAATGAAAAAATAAAGCTGATACCGGAAAAAATTGGATGCCTTACATGGGTAAGTGTTCCAGAAGGTGACAACATCCAGCCTGGCTCGATAGCAATGAGTATTTTTTCGCCGGTTTAAAATTGAGATCAAACGGACAGATTTTTTTCGCTTCCTTGCGCTGAAGTTTAATGTTTATTAAATCGTCACAATCTCCGTTGTATAAAGCACTTTGGTTGGTTGCCCATTAGGTGATCCGCCGAGGGGTTCCTGGCTCACCGCTAAGGCCGCAATTTTTACCTGATCCAAAATTGCATTGCGCGGCAAAATCAATTTGCCTTGTTTGGGTAATAAACCAAGTGATATTGGTGGGCGTCCATCAGTAGCGATCATCCACAATTCGTAATCCTGATCCGGCAAGGCTTTGAAGTTTGCCGTTGCGGTGACCACTAATTCATTTTTACCTAACTCTATCGACCATAAAGCCTGCGCTTTTTCGCCTTGCACGACTGCAATTTGAGTTTGTGTTCGCTCATTAGTCGCGGGTGTTGTAACCAGAAATATTGCTAATACCAACGCGGCTGCGGTGGCTGCACCTGTAAGCCATTTCCATGCGCCGTTTGTAGATTGATCAACCTGGGGTTTAGCAGAAGCCTGTGGAATGCGAACTACATTCGCAGGCAACGCATCAGAACTAAAGCCAAGTTGCAGCTGAATTTTTTCCCACAATTCTGGCCTTGGAGCTATTTCTGCCAGGCCACTACCCAGACTATTCAAACGGCTTTCCCATTGCCAAAGTGCGTGGCGCAAACTGCGGTGTTGCATTAATAACGTTTGAAAACGAATACGCGCTCGTCCATGGAGAGTACCCAGTACATACTCAGAAGCTAAGGCATTTTTTCGTTCCTCAGTGAGATAATTCATGCTTCAACACACCTTTTTAAACGTTCCAGTCCACGGCGAATCCAGGTTTTAACTGAGCCGAGCGGCGAGCCCGTGTGTGTACAAACTTCTGCATGGGTGAAGCCGCGAAAGTATGCGAGTTGAATCATTTCACGTTGCTGCCCGTCCAACAGCGCCATGCAGCGATCAATCAACACGCGGTCACGCTCAGTGTATAACTCCTTTTCAGGGCTATTGTCGTCCTCGGCTTCTTCTATACCTTCATCACTTTCCCGGCGGATTTTTGCTGCGCGCAACATGTCGAGGGCACGGTAGCGAACTATCGTAGTCATCCAGGTAATTACGCTGCCCTTTTCCTGCTGATACTCGCCCGCGTTGTGCCAAATGCGTACGAAGGCTTCCTGCACTGCGTCTTCTGCGAGGTCACGACGACGTAACATTTGCAAACTAACGGCGTAAAGCTTGCCTGCGGTGTGCTTGTAAAGTTCTTCGAAGGCGAGCCGATCGCCTTGAGCAGTTGCGCTTAAAAGTCGCAATAAGTTGTTATTGAAATCCATAGCATCTCGTTATTTTTTAGATATTCGCTTTTATACGGCTGAAGATGCTAGTTGGATTCAACTTTTTGAGGGTGATTTGAAATTCGTTAATTCAATCTTTTAAACGGCGAGGTTTTACTAGCGGTAGAAATAAATGAGAAAGTAGAAGCGGCAATGAATTTAATCCATGCCGCTCACGCTACAGAGGAATGATTTATCGAATTAGACCAGACGTATCCGCTCGCTGGCTTTGTATCTGTTGTACTCGCTGCTCCGTGATGAAATCTGTAACGGCGGCCATTTCAGCGCTTCTTTGAACCTCCTGCATCACAGAATCGCTGGCGAGTGTCCATTCGGTAAAGCGAGTGTCCGGTTGAACTTCCTGATGCATCTCTGTGATCAATGCAGCTCTTGTTACGCCTGTATTGAGCTTGGCTTGCCAGATGTTGGCCCACTCAGCCATTTGTGGGTCGCGCTTGTTGCGAGCCATTAAATCCAGCGTGGCTTGAGTTTCTGACAACTCTTTTAGGTAGGCATGGCTTAATGCAGCTGCTCTTAGATAACCGCTGACTTCAGGCGCTAACGTGCGAGCTTTAATAGCAGCACTTAGCGTTTCTTTTGAAGGCGTATCTTGCAAACGAAGACCTGTTTGAAAACAACCGTAAAAAGCTTCAGCAAAAGAAGAATTCAAATTGCTTGCTTTAAGAAAATTATCTTGTGCGGACTTGAGGTAATTTTTTTGTTCGTCGCCCTGGCGTTCGTTGGCAATGCGAAGTTGGGCATTACCTAATAAATAAAACGCTTCTGCATTATCACCTTTCGCAACGGACGTTAAATAGGGAATAGTACTCTTGGCATCGCCCCAATTAATTTGCGCGCGGCTCAAAATAGTTTGTGCGTAATCACTAGTGGGATATTTTTTTGCTTCGCTCATAATATTTTGCAAAAGTTCTTGCCCAAGAGCGCGTGTTGGGCAAGATTTTATTGCCGCGTCCGCCAGCATTAATTTGTTGGCCGAAATAGGTAAGCTACTGAATTGAATTTCTTGTTCCGCGCCCGCAGTCAGGTTTAATTTTAATCCTTCCGCAGATTTACGTTTGTATTTCCACAAATGATTGCCGAGCTTTTTAACAGGAAAGCCAAAACTTTGTTCAAATGCTTTGGTTTGTTCAAGACCTGCTGCAACTAATTTATTGTAAGCATCAAAATGCTGGATATTTTCACTGGACGATAAAATGTAATGCGTGAGTGCCCAAGCCTTTGCCTGGAATTCAAGGCGTACGCCGGCTTCGCCGGCAACATTGTGACCTTTGGATTCGTTGTCTAATAGAATATCTTTGTAATTCAGGCTGTAATAATTATTGCCGCTACTCAGATACAGTAGATAGTCCCTGATACTTTGTGGTGGAATTCCTAACACCGTTTCCGAATCTGAAAAGCGTGTGTTCGCAAAATATTTAGCGAATCCGTCGATGTACCAGTTTGGAGTACGTATCTCTGTGTGGCGATACAAAAAGTGGCGGGCGTAGGCTTCAAAAATATACGATAGTCCTTCATTTTCCGGTTGTTTTTCCAAGGACACATCCGGATTAGTGCCGTAGTACATGTGTGTGGCAAAAGCCTGTACGCCCTGCGCGCAGCTGTTATAAAAACCAATGGTGTAGGCTGGTTGATCCTTAACAATTTTTTTTAAATCCCTAACGCGAGATTGATAGTAAAGCGTAAGTTTTGGCTCAGCTTTTGTCGGTGCGTTGGCTTTCGCGTAAAGGCGAAGTAAATAATCAAACCGTTCGAGTTTATTGAGGAGCTGGCTTACATGCTTTTGTTTAGTATCTGAGTAAACAATAAAATGCTGACTTTCAGCACGAAACCAGTCAGAGGGGTTTTGTTGACCGCTAACAACAACTTCTGAAACATCGTTTTGTTTAGTTGTTGCAGTTGTTTGTGCTTGCGCTTGGTAGAAAAACAACAAGCTTGCGGTTATAAACATGGCTGGGTAAATACTTCCTTTCATATCCTTACCTTTTTTGTTAACGATAAATTAATTATTGCTGACACTCACTAATCAAAGTGGGTAAAACCTTAGCCGAGTGAATACGTAATGTTTTCAGCCGCCCTAATTCTCCCTGAATAATTTCGATATTACCTTTTGGGGTTTTAAAAAGTTTGCTCAACCAGCTAACGAGATGCTGGTTCGCTTTGCCATCAACAGGCGGAGCGGTAATGCGGATTTTAAGACGGCCGCCATGCACGCCAACAATTTCGTCTTTGGCTGCTTTGGGTTGCAGATGGCAGTGGAGAATCAAATCTTCTCCCTGCCAAGAATAATGTTCTGCTGTTCCTTGCTGTGTTGGACTCGTCAAAGCCGATTATCCCGCATTGGCAATTAAAATCCGAAGCCCAGCCCATGTACCATGCCAACACTACCGGCAATCGCGGGTAGCACGTAGTTTCGGAGAATGTGCAAGATCATCAAAAAGATCATCGGCGATAAATCGAGCATACCCAGTGGCGGAATAATTTTACGAAGCGGAGCCATCACGGGGTCAAGAATTTGTTGCAGTAAACTTAACGCAGGATTACTACTGTGGGGCGCAACCCAACTGGCGATAATCATGATAATCACGCCCCAGTAGTAGAAGGTTAGTACTAGTCCCAAAAGCGATATGGCTGACCACGCAAGCAAGTAAAGTGGGTTAATCAAGCCGTAGTTAGCCAGCAGCATGATGACTTGAATCAAGATCACCTGAAGAAGCAGGGCGAGAACAAGTGCAGCCAGATCTATCCCAAATAAGCCGGGAATAATTTTGCGTAAGGGGATGAGCAGGGGGTTAGTGTATTTGACCAGAGCTTTACTCATGGGATTGTAATAATCGGCTCGCACCAGTTGTGCAAGGAAGCGTAACAGTACCAGGCTGATGTAGAGCGTACCGAGGGTGCTAATAACGTAAATGGCGATTTGAGCCAGTGTTTGCATAATTAAATCTCTTATAAAGTGCGTTTATTGCACCGATTATTTGCCCAGGATTTCCGACAGTTCCACTGCTCGATTAGAGCACGCCTTCATGGCGCGCGCGAAGATAGCGCGAATCTGGTCATTCTCAAAGGAGTTAATCGCTTGCTCGGTAGTACCCTTAGATGATGTAACCCGACGGCGCAACTCGGCGATATCGACGTCGCTTTGTTTGGCTAAGATGGCGGCGCCGAGTGCAGTTTGCAAGGTCAGCTCACGCGCCGATTCGCGCGAAAGGCCCATGTCTACGCCTGCATCAATCATGGCCTCCATCATCAAGAAAAAATATGCCGGCCCAGAACCGGAGACAGCTGTCACCGGATTAATCAGCGCTTCCTCATCCACCCATTGCACAATTCCTACTGCTCCTAAAATCGTGTTGGCAGTGGCTTTCTGGGCCTCGTTAACCTCATCGTTTGCAAACAATCCGCTGGCGCCCGTGCGAACTTGTGATGGCGTGTTAGGCATGCAGCGGATAATAGCGTGTCCGGCGCCTAACCAATTCGTGATGCTGTCAGTCGTAATGCCCGCAGCAAGAGAAATAATTAACGGTTTGTGAGCGAGCGACGTAGCTATTTCCAGGCAAACCTCTTTCAACATTTGCGGTTTGACCGACAGAACGATGACGTCAGCCTGGGAGGCAGAGGCAGCATTGTTTGTACTGACCTTGATTCCAAACTCATTGGAAACTTTTTCCAAGCTTTCCATACGTGGCCCGCTCGCGGATAGGTTTTCGCGGCTAAATCCCTCTGAAATCAGGCCACCGATAATGGCCTTAGCCATGTTGCCGGCGCCTATAAAAGCTATTTTAGGATGTGACATAAAACCTCAGATCAATTGGAGCTGTTGGCCTAATTAAAATTAAATTACTCGGTTTGGACGCGCGCACCAAAAATATCCGTACCTACGCGAACCATGGTCGCACCTTCGGCAATCGCAGCTTCCAGATCGCCAGACATGCCCATTGATAAGGTATCGACCGCATAACCTTGAGCTTGCAAGCCAATTAATGCGTTGCGCAATTTAGCGAAAGCCACGTGTTGTTGTTCGGCGGTATTGCCAGCAGCGGGAATTGCCATTAAGCCGCGTAATTGCAAGCGTGGCATAGCGCTTACGGCTTTTGCCAACGCAGACACTTCGGTCAATGAAACACCCGATTTAGTGTTTTCGTCATCAATATTTACCTGAAGACAAACCTGGAGAGGTGGCAAATCCGAAGGACGTTGCGCATTTAAACGCTGTGCTATTTTTTCTCGGTCTATACTGTGAATCCAGGCAAAATTTTCAGCGATAGCGCGTGTTTTGTTCGATTGGATCGGCCCGATGAAATGCCAAATGACGTCAGAGGTGCCAACCAACTCGGCTTGCTTTTCCAGTGCCTCTTGCACGTAGTTTTCGCCGAAATCGCGCTGACCACAAACATAGGCTTGCTTAATTGCAGTTGCAGGTTGCGTTTTGCTAACAGCAATCAGGCGCACCCCGTCAGGGCTCCGGCTGACTGCCAGCGCAGCTTGTTGAATCCGCGCGGTGACTTTCGCGAGCGGGTCGGCTATGGTGTTAATTATTGACATATATAGATAAAAATTTCCGCCAACATCGATGCTAGCTTTTGGCTCCAATATCGAGCGATTAGCTAACAGAAAAATAAGGTAGCTTTAATGGATATTACTGAACTCTTAGCCTTCAGCGCCAAACAAGGTGCTTCGGACTTGCACCTTTCGGCAGGCCTACCACCCATGATTCGTGTGGATGGCGATGTGCGCCGTATTAATTTGCCGCCGATGGAACACAAGCAAGTCCATGGTTTGATTTACGACATTATGAATGACCGGCAGCGTAAGGACTACGAAGAATTTTTAGAAACTGACTTTTCGTTTGAAGTACCCGGCGTTGCACGCTTCCGTGTGAACGCGTTTAACCAAAACCGTGGCGCTGGTGCGGTGTTTCGTACGATTCCTTCCAAAGTGTTAACTATGGAAGAGTTGGGCATGGGTAACGTGTTTCGCGATATTTGCGCGGTACCGCGCGGCCTCGTGTTGGTAACAGGCCCAACAGGTTCAGGGAAATCGACGACACTGGCGGCAATGATCGACTATATTAATGATAATAAATACGAACACGTATTAACGATCGAAGATCCAATTGAATTCGTTCACGAATCTAAAAAGTGCTTGGTAAACCAGCGCGAGGTTCACCGCGATACCCACGGCTTTAACGAAGCACTTCGTTCAGCGTTGCGGGAAGACCCGGATATTATCCTGGTGGGCGAGATGCGTGACCTTGAGACAATTCGTTTGGCTTTGACGGCAGCGGAGACAGGTCACTTGGTATTTGGAACATTGCACACCACATCGGCGGCGAAGACGATTGACCGTATTGTGGACGTGTTTCCCGCGAATGAAAAATCGATGGTTCGCTCAATGTTGTCGGAATCCTTGCAAGCGGTTGTCTCGCAAACATTGATGAAGAAAAATGGGGGTGGCCGTGTTGCTGCGCACGAAATTATGCGCGGAACATCAGCGATTCGTAACCTGATTCGTGAGGATAAGGTTGCGCAAATGTATTCTGCAATCCAGACCGGTGCGTCATTAGGTATGCAGACGATGGACCAATGTTTGGCAGACATGGTTGCACGCAGAATTATCAGCCGCGAAGCAGCGCGGGCGAAAGCAAAAATGCCCGAGAATTTTTAATAAATTAGCGGTTCAACTAAAAGTATTTATAAAGCACTTTGTAAAAGCATTCACACAAACAGGCACAGGTTATGGATTTTGATCGTTTATTAGCGTTGATGGTAGAAAAGGGCGCGTCAGATTTATTTATTACTGCCGGTGTTCCGCCGTCAATGAAATTACACGGAAAAGTTGTGCCCGTAACGGCAACACCGCTCGCACCCGAAAAAGCGCGTGAGCTTGTGTTGAGTGTAATGAACGAAAAACAGCGCAACGAATTTCTGGAAAATAAGGAATTAAATTTTGCGGTAAGCGCACGCGGTATTGGTCGTTTCCGTGCTAGCGCATTTTATCAGCGCAACCTTGCCGGTATGGTGCTGCGCCGAATTGAAACTAATATTCCAAAGCCTGACGATTTGGGTTTGCCTGATATTATTAAAGACCTGGCAATGACCAAACGTGGTCTCATTATTTTTGTGGGTGCAACGGGTACGGGTAAGTCCACATCGCTCGCTGCTATGATTGGCCACCGCAATCGCAACTCCAAAGGTCACATTATTTCCATTGAAGACCCGATTGAATTTATTCATCAACACGAAGGTTGCATTATTACGCAACGCGAAGTAGGTATCGATACAGAGTCATTTGAAGTCGCCTTGAAAAATACCTTGCGTCAGGCGCCTGACGTAATTCTGATTGGTGAGGTTCGTTCGCGCGAAACTATGGATCACGCCATCGCTTTCGCTGAAACGGGCCACCTGTGTTTATGTACGCTCCATGCTAACAACGCCAACCAGGCACTCGACCGCATCATTCACTTTTTCCCTGCTGATCGCCACCGTCAATTATGGATGGACCTATCCTTAAACTTGAAGGCAATCGTGGCGCAACAATTAATTGCTACGCCCGATGGTCAAAGTCGACGTGCATGTTTGGAGATTATGATCAATACTCCATTAGCGCAGGATTTAATTCGTAAGGGTGAAGTGAGCGATCTGAAAGAGCTGATGAAAAAATCTACCGAACTCGGCATGCAAACTTTCGATCAGGCGCTCTATAATCTATATGACAACGGTGAAATCACCTATGAAGACGCATTGCTTCACGCTGACTCACCTAACGATTTGCGTTTGATGATTAAATTAGGCTCCGAGACAGACGCTAATTATTTAAACAATGCTGCAGATAGTTTGTCGATTGAAAATGATGATCGTAATAATCGCGGAAAAATGTTTTAACTTGTTATAAGCAGAGGCATGTTGAGTATGCTGAAAAATATCCTGGCGGCAATGATGGTGTTAACTTGCCCACTAGTATTCGCCGCAGAATCGGTTGAAGTCAAAGCGTTGAAAAAGGATATGCCTCAAGACGTGGTTCTGATGATTGATCGCATTATCGAATGCAATCATTGGAATGGCGAAGAGTCAACGAACAAAGAGCGAATTAAGCAGATCGAAAGCGTTCGTACGAAGTTGGGATGCGACGCTCTACCCGATGATCAGGCAGCGCTTCGTAAACGTCATCAAAACAACTACGAAGTGAAGTCACGACTGAATAATGCGGAACAGATTTTTTATTAAAACAGAAAGGGTTTCGAGTAAATTTAAATTACGAAGGATTTTTTTCGAGCCATCCTTCTAAAATCAAGCGCGCTGCAATTGAATCCACCGGATTATTTTTGTAGTCGCGCGAGCCACCTCGGCTCATTACCTCACCTTTAGCTTCAAAGCTAGTCAATCGCTCATCGACCAATTCTACTTTTACTCCAAACCGGCCATGAATACGATTCGCAAACTTGCGCGCACGTATGCTCAATTCGCTCTCTGTGTCATCCATATTAAGGGGTAGGCCTACGAGAACCAAATCTGGTTTCCAGTCCGCGATTATTTTTTCGATATGATTCCAATCAGGTACGCCGTCTTTGGCTTTAAGTGGAGTGAGTGGACTGGCGGATGAAGAAATTCTTTGACCTACAGCTACACCAATATTGCGGGTGCCGTAGTCAAAAGCGAGTAAGGTTTTAATCATAAGAATTTCGAAGTGTGTTAGGCCACAATTTACTAAAAGTTTTTAGGCGTGGCCGGCAATATTGGAAATTAAGTTCACATCAATTCCCAGAGCTTGTGCAGCGGCAGTCCAGCGCTGTTCAAAAGGCGTGTCGAAAATTATATGTTTGCTGGCGGGAACGGTTAGCCAGGAATTTGCAGCAATTTCAGCTTCAAGTTGTCCCTCGCCCCAGCCTGCATACCCTAGCGCAATTAAACATTCTTTAGGGCCTTGGCCCTCGGCAAGTGCGGTAATAATATCGCGCGAGGCTGTTAGGCTTATTTCGGGTGAAACTTTTAAGGTGGAATGCCATTCGCTTTCACCAGTGTGCAAAACAAACCCGCGTTCTTGCTGCACAGGTCCACCTGAAACTACAGGTTGATGGCCTTGATTTGGGCTAACCGTTAAATCCATCTGCGCAAAAATTTCATGGAGTGTCATAGGCATTGGATTATTAATCACTATGCCCATGGCGCCTTCACTGGAGTGTTCGCAAATATAAGTCACGCTGTGCGCGAAAGAGGTCTCCTGCATGCTGGGCATGGCAATTAAAAAATGATTGCACAAGCTTCCTGGAACCAGCTCAGCGGTATCTACATATGGAATATTTTTTTCAGTCATGCCTTGAGTATTGTGGCAACACGCGAGGAAAACAAGTACAAAATAATAAATCGGCTTTATTGATCACTTGTGGTGATGTTATTAGGCTCAAACTTTACGTAGCGGATAATTTTTAAACGATCGACCTGACGGCTAATTTCCGGCGGAAATTTTGCGTAAGGTGCTGCGAGGCGCACGATCTGTCGCGCGGAATCATCAAGAATTTTACTACCAGACGATAAAGCTATAACAGTTTCCTCAACAGTTCCGTCCGGTTTGAGCGTGACGCTGAGCATAACGCGGCCAGTAATTTTTCTGGTCAATGCTTCGACGGGATAATTTTTAGTGCCGACGCGTTCGAATTTCTCGCTCCATTTGATGAGATATTCCGCATCGAATGATTCTTTCGCTGAAACGGCGGTAAGAGTGCGTACGCGTGGTCGCTTCGCATATTCCTGCTGCTGCTTATCAAGTTTGGCTTGCAGGCTCGCTATTTCTGCGGTTATGGCGTTTTGATTTTCCAGTAAGCCCTCACGCTTCAATCGTTCTTCACGCGCTTCCGGGGCTTCCAATGTATGGAGTTTGGTGTTGCTCTGACCTGTGGTAGTTACGATTTGCTGCTTCTTTTGCGCAAGGGTAGTTGCCGCAACTTGCGGCATAGGATTGACATTGCGCACCTGGGTATCAGCGAATTCTGCCTGACGTGCCGTCGTTATCTGCCGCGCTTTCGCTTCGGTACCGCTCCCCTCTTGATTATGTTGGGCGAGAAAATCAGCCTCTTTTGGTACTTTGGCAGACTTATGAGTTGCCAGAGTGATTTCAATAGTTTGCGAGCCTTTGGACGCAGGTGGAGAGCTGAAATTGATTCCCAAAATTATCAAGGCATGAATGGCTATCGCCATAAAAAGTGTAAAGCTCAGGCGATCGCTCGCGTCTACAGGCGCCGCTTGGAAATCATCCTCGTCAACCATGGCAACAGCTGCACTCACAGGGATGTGTCCACTGGAAGATCTTTACGAATAGCAATGGCATTCATCAACCGATCACCAATCCGCGTGTCATAGGCTTTGTCGATTTCGCGTGCGCAGGTCGGGCTGGTCACGTTAATTTCAGTAAGGTAATCGCCAATGACGTCCAGGCCAACAAACAATAGACCTTTCTCGCGCAAAGTCGGCGCGACCTGGCTTACGATCCAACGATCCCGCTCGGTTAAAGGTTGTGCTACGCCGGTTCCGCCAGCTGCGAGATTACCGCGGGTTTCACCTTTGGCGGGAATGCGGGCGAGGCAATGGGGTACCGGCTCACCATCGATGACGAGGATGCGCTTATCACCCTGGGTGATCTCCGGAATATAACGTTGCGCCATAATTGTCTGGCGGCCATGGTTAGTTAATGTTTCCAAAATGACTCCAATGTTGGGGTCGTCTTGGCGGCACCGAAAAATACTTGTTCCGCCCATGCCATCCAATGGTTTGAAAATAACATCGGCATGCTCCTGATGAAATTTTCTCAATTTTACTGAATCGCGGCTTACCAACACCGGAGGGCAGCATTGCGGAAACTGGGTGGCGAATATTTTCTCATTGCAATCGCGCAGGCTACGTGGATCGTTGACGACTAGCACACCCTGATTTTGCGCTGCTTCCAAAATGTAAGTGCTGTAGATGAACTCGTTGTCAAAAGGTGGGTCTTTGCGCATTAAGATGACGTCAAGTTCGGCAAGTGCCTTATCTTCACTGACCCCCAGACAAAAAAAGTCGTCTGGATCGTTCTTAACGCTAAGCTTCGCCATGGTCGCATGCGCTTCGCCCTGACGGGAATAGAGGTCGCCCTGTTCCATATAATATAAAGACCAACCGCGTGACTGGGCTGCTAACAGAAGCGCCAAAGTGGTGTCTTTATAGAATTTGATCGTGCTGATGGGGTCCATGACTACGCCGACAGATAGCGTCATTGAATTATCTCACTTACGAATATTGCGGTTGTTGGAAATGCGGCCTAAAGTTAAGTCTTAAGAGCATTTAAAGCAAGGGTGTTATGCACACTTCTGCGCTGACACAGAGGCGGTGACTCCTCAGAATCAGACGTGCTAAAAAAGTAAAATTGAGAACCAATTGCCCATAGTTTCAAGTAGTTATGGCTAAAGGTTAAAAACTGTGTTAAAAGTTTAGGCGGCGTATTCTGACGGTTACTTGACGGTCATAGAGATTAGCAGCGCACTTCCTTGTTTGAAAATAGTAAATAAAATTAGTCCGATGGCGCATCAACCGTGTCCGGCGCATGTTTCTAAAACATCGTGCAAATAGCGCATAAACATAGAGAAAGGTTAGAGAGTATGGACGTAAGTTTAGAGAGCTTGAAAGTAATGGTTATTGACGACAGCAAAACCATTCGCCGAACAGCAGAAACCTTGTTGAAAAAAGCCGGATGTATGGTGATTACGGCCACCGATGGTTTTGATGCCTTGGCCAAAATTGCTGACAGCCGTCCCGACATTATTTTTGTTGACATCATGATGCCCCGCCTCGACGGTTACCAAACCTGCGCGTTAATCAAAAACAACAGCGAATTCAAATCCACTCCCGTGATTATGCTATCGAGTAAAGACGGTCTTTTTGATAAGGCAAAAGGCCGTATTGTTGGTTCGGACCAATATCTGACCAAACCGTTTAGCAAAAGCGAACTTTTGGACGCTATTGAAACGCATGTTAAACACGTAAAAGCATCTTAAGCAGGCAATTAAAGCAAGCAATTAAACATTGATTGACTATGCTAATAAAGGACTGCAACCCTCAACACTTACGATTTATTTGGAGCAGCTATGGCTCGCGTATTAATTATTGATGACTCTCCTACTGAAACTTACAAATTAACTACCATGCTTGAAAAAAGTGGTCACGTCGTACTGACCGCTGAAAATGGTGAAGCGGGTGTCGCACTCGCTGTGAAAGAGCGCCCTGATTTAGTACTTATGGATGTTGTAATGCCGGGGCTCAATGGCTTCCAGGCCACTCGCCAGTTGTCCAAGTTACCTGAAACGGCCAATATTCCGGTGATTATAGTTACCACTAAAGACCAGCAAACTGACCGTGTATGGGGAATGCGTCAAGGCGCGAAAGCCTATTTGGCAAAACCCATTACGCCTGATGTGCTTATGGCGGCCATGGCAGAGGTCATGCGCTAAGTTTTTTGTGCGCGAGTTCAAACTTTGCCTACAATAATTTGAAATGTGTTCATTATCACCACGCCAGAAGGCTACGAGTGATGTTGGAAGAGATGGAATACTTTTTATGTCTGAACCCCAAGCGGCTTTCGAGGCGCTAATTGATTTAGCTCAGCGCAGCCGCGCAACGGCACGTGGCTTGCCAGCGCAGACGGATATCCGCCCTATGTGGAGCGGCATTGGTTTCTCGTTGATGGGTAGCTATTTCGTTGCGCCGATTGGTGAGGTTTCCGAAATGCTGGAGGTTCCCAGTTACACTCACTTGCCAGGCGTACAGCCGTGGGTTAAAGGGGTCGCCAACGTACGTGGCCGTCTTCTACCGCTTTTTGATCTCGCCGTTTATTTCGGTGACCGCTTGGTCAGTGCACGCAAGCAGCGCCGCGTTCTGATTTTGGAAACTGAAACACTCTATTCAGGTTTAATGGTCGATCAAGTATTCGGGATGCAACATTTCCCTATGGATGAATACCGTGACCAGGCCGGGCCTGTAGCAGAGAACATATTACCGTTTGTGACCGGGAGTTATCCCTCGGGTCAGCAGCAGTGGTCGCTATTCAGACCGGCGTTGTTGGCGGAAGATCCACGTTTTATCAACGCAGCCAAAAGCTAGACCGGCTGGGAATGAATTATCGGGTGAAGAGAGAGATTGGGTTTCATCCGTTTGATAAAAATTAAAATGTAGTGTTTGTCAGGAGCATCTAGATGAAAGCAGATTCAAAGAGTTTGGTGAGTTCGTACAAAGCAAATCCCGGCATTTTCTTTGCCGTGATTTTGGGTGCGATATCACTGATAGCGTTCTTTATTACGGGCTATATAGTGTACAGCGATGGTGTGAAAGACCAGAACAACCTACAACAGGTTGCGGAATTGCGTGCACAGGCCTACCGACTCACCGCTTTGTCTCGTGATGCTACTTCAGGCAGCGAAAAAGCGTTTGGCGAACTGTCGAACGTAATCACCAGAATGGACACGTCCTGGAACCAATTGCGTGCCGCCGACCCAAAAACAGCCAAAACACTGCAAACGCAATTTTCGGCCTACGCTGCAGTTTGGGCTCGCGCTAAAAATAACGCGCAGGACATCGTAAAAAACAAAGATTTGATCGTAACGCTTAACGGCGTTGGTAAAGGGCTGAACGCCAACCTTCCAAGCTTGCAGGCGGAACACACGAACATCGTGGAAATCTTGTTGGATTCCAAAGCACCAGCGGACCAGATTTCCGAAGCACAGTTGCAGTCATGGCGTGCCGAACGTATAGGTCGTAACGTGGATAAAATGTTGCGCGGCGATACAGACGCAGCAGCGGCAGCCGACCAATTTAACACTGACGCCAACGTTTACGGTCGTATGCTTCGCGGTATGAAAGAAGGGGATAGCATGATGCATATTTCCCGTGTTACCGATACAAGTGCTCGTGCCAGTCTGGACAAAATCACCAAACTCTATGACGGTGTAAATAAGTCGGTTCAGGAAATGTTTGAAGGTTCATCAACTCTGTTCCGCGCACGTCAGGCATCCGACGCGCTTCTGAACGAATCTCCGCAACTTCTACAAGCGCTTGCTGACATTTCTGACAACATTGCAGGTCTTTCCGGCTCACGTCCCATTAACAGCAAAGTTTCCATCGCAACGGCAGTGATATTTTTGATTTGTTTGGCAGTTATCGGCTTCAACATTCTGAGCGGTACTCGTAAACGTCTAGTTCATACAGCCGAAACCAATGAGCGTAACCAAACGGCGATTTTGCGTCTTCTCGACGAACTGGCCGACCTTGCGGACGGTGACCTGACAACAACCGCAACCGTAACCGAGGACTTCACTGGTGCGATCGCCGATTCTATTAACTTCACCATCGACCAGCTCCGTATTCTGGTAGCGCGAATCAACGAAACGGCTGTAAACGTATCGGCCGCTGCACAAGAAACACAGCAAACTGCACTTCATCTCGCTGAAGCGTCTGAACACCAGGCGCAAGAAATTGCCGGGGCATCAGCCGCGGTAAACGAAATGGCCGTGACCATTGACCAGGTATCTGCGAACGCCGCCGAATCGGCAGCGGTAGCGGAACGTGCGGTATCAATCGCCGGTAACGGCGCGAAAGTGGTACAAAACACCATTCACGGGATGGATACAATCCGTGAGCAGATCCAAGATACTTCCAAACGTATTAAACGCCTCGGTGAATCGTCACAAGAGATCGGTGATATCGTAAGTTTGATTAATGACATTGCGGACCAAACGAACATCCTCGCACTTAACGCGGCAATTCAGGCATCGATGGCCGGTGACGCGGGCCGCGGTTTCGCGGTGGTAGCGGACGAAGTTCAACGCCTTGCGGAACGTTCCGCAGCAGCAACCAAGCAAATTGAAGCACTCGTAAAAACCATTCAGAACGACACCAACGAAGCGGTAATTTCGATGGAACAAACCACGTCTGAAGTGGTGCGCGGTGCACGCCTCGCACAGGATGCGGGTGTGGCACTGGAAGAAATTGAAAACGTATCAAGCAGCTTGGCTGAGTTGATCCAGAACATTTCGAACGCAGCTCGCCAACAAGCCTCGTCTGCGGGTCACATTTCTAACACGATGAACGTGATCCAGGAAATTACTACCCAAACGTCTGCCGGTACATCAGCTACCGCTCAGTCGATTGGTAACCTTGCCGAAATGGCGCTCGATCTACGTGAATCCGTAGCAGGTTTCAAACTGCCTGAAGAGGACGTTGCGAGCGACACTCACAGTCATAAACTAACGCCAAAACAAACTCCTGCAAGTCACGACCTGGCCTCGGATATGGATTTAGATCTGGATTCCAGCTCGCTGGATGACGATGTTTATCCACATCAAGCAAAAGCTTAATCCGTATTAGCGCTTGCCAGTCGGTATGGTTCAGTTGAGTAGGCGTTGATTAGGTATTTGTTATGGGTTGGTCACTACGTACTTTGCCGTCACTCTCGCTTGAGCAATTCGCACAATGGTGCAAGTTGCTCGAAGAGCGCACGGGCATGCAATTAGTTCCACAACACAAGGCCTTGTTGGAATCACAAATTTCCTCGCGTATGCGCGAGCTTGGTATTGATGATTACGATCAGTATTACCAGCAGGTGACTAATGGTGCCGCTGGGATGTTGGAGTGGACCGTCATTATTGATCGCATTGCGGTGAAGGAAACGAGTTTCTTTCGTCATCGTCCGTCAGTGGAATATGTGCGTCGCTATCTGCAACACAAAATTAACAACCAATCGCTTTCACAAAGTTTTGATGTATGGAGCGTTGGCTGCGCGACCGGAGAGGAAGCCTACTCCTTGGCAATGGTCATTAATGATTGTTTCGAACTGGCCGCGCTCAACCCTTATTACGGAATTACCGCATTCGATTTAAGCATGTCAGCGCTTGCGACTGCACGTAAAGGTCGCTACGCCAAACGTAAAATTGAAGCGGGCAAAGCAGAAGAATTTAAGCGCTACACTAAACAAATGACGGACGGCAATTATGAAATTGTCAGTCGTTTACGTGAGCGAGTTTGTTTCACCCAAGCAAATATTATCAACCACAATAATTTGCCCGGCGTAAAAGTCGATGTGATTTTTTGCCAAAATATATTGGTGTATTTTCGTCGCTGGTTGCGTCGCGATATTTTGAATGCGCTTTCAGATCACCTTAAACCGGGTGGCATTTTGGTTACCGGCCTTGGTGAAGTGACTGATTGGGATCATCCGCAAATGCAACGCGCATCAGCTGACGAAGTACAAGTTTACGTACACGCATAACATGCACCTGCCATACGAAAAACGTGTGGTGTGAGAATACCAAAGGGGAATACACCACATGGCAGATAATCGCAATTTTGCCGCGCTGGATTGGCTGATTCACGAAATTGGCGAAACCTTGAAAGAAGCGCGACAAGCACTTGAAGCCTATGTTGAAAATCCAAAAGATGCAGTGCGCATACGCTTTTGCTTGACTCACATTCACCAGGTTCACGGCAGCTTGCAAATGGTGGAGTTCTTTGGTGCAGCCATGCTCGCCGAAGAAATGGAAAAATTAACCCAAGCGATGATTCAAGGCACGGTCGGTAATACTGCCGAAGCGCAAGAAGTTTTAATGCGCGCGATTCTGCAATTCCCGGTTTATCTCGATCAAGTAAAAACAACTCGCAAAGATAATCCTCTCGTTGTTCTGCCTTTATTAAACGACCTGCGAGCTGTGCGCGGCGAAAGTTTATTTACCGATACCAAACTATTTGTTCCCAACTTGGCGCCCGCAAAAAAAGTTACCGGTATTCGCTCACATGCAGCGCACGATAATGTTCAATTTCAATCTATGGCGCTCAAGTTGCGTCAAATGTATCAATACGCTGCTGCGGGATATATTCGCTCGGTTAATAGCGATGAAAATCTCGCCTATCTGCAAAAAGCGTTCAATCGTCTTCACAAGTTAACCCAAGGCACAGCACGTCATGCCTTGTGGGATATTTGTTTGGC
Source organism: Gammaproteobacteria bacterium (assembly GCA_004173475.1). Classification (GTDB taxonomy): domain Bacteria; phylum Pseudomonadota; class Gammaproteobacteria; order Pseudomonadales; family Cellvibrionaceae; genus Cellvibrio. The sequence continues at coordinate 1,536,179 of SEBU01000001.1, read as the reverse complement.
GTTGGCCGAAGCATTGGAAATTGACGCGCTTGAAATGAGCGTTGCGATTAAAAATTTGTTGCGCCAGCTCGATAAAGAAATAAAAGTCCTTGCGGTACACGGTACTAAAGCGCTCAACTCATACACCAATGATGAGCTGATTAAAAACTTACTTTATTACGTTGCGCGCGCGGGTAAACACGCTCCGTCATTAAAGCCCGATTCTCATTTAAGACGTGTTTATGAGACCTATCATTTAGATGAAGCCCTGATTGAAGGTAAAGAATCCGGTGACGACACTTCGAATATTTTGTCCGCTCCCGATCCGGAAGCTATGCGTTCAGTCGTTGAAGCACTTAAAACTGAGCTGGATATTATTAAGCATGCGTTAGATGTTTGTTTGTCGGGCGGTGATTCACAAAGCGCGTTAAACGATGCACTACCAGTAGTTAAACGTATCGGCGATACCATGGCAGTACTTGGCCTCGGTGATTTGCGCAAACAAGTGCTTGAGCAAGGTGCTGCGCTTGAAATGGTTGCCAATTCGGACAGTCAGTTATCGCAAGATCAACTTATGTCTATTGCAAGTAAAGTTATTGAGATTGAAGACTCGCTTGATAGTTTGGCTCAACAGCAAACCGCGAGCGGCAATAATGATTCACCATCTAGTGAAGGTGACATTACCCTCACGCGCGCAAAAGAATCTGTGTTGCGCGAATCGCGTAACGGATTAGAGCACGCGAAAGACGCCATTATTGAATACATCGCTTCGCAATGGGATCGTGTGCATTTACAAAATGTTCCGGAAACCTTACGTGAAATTCGCGGTGGTCTGGAAATAATGCCTCTGCCACGCGCTGCGAGGATTTTAGGTGCTTGTGCGCGTTATATTGAAGAACAATTGTTGGTAAAAGAATTTACTCCGCAGTGGTCGTCACTCGATACGCTTGCTGATGCTATTACCAGTGTTGAATATTATTTAGAGCGTTTGAGCGGCGGAAGCTCGAAAGAAGAAAACGATTTGCTGCTCACAGTGGCTGAAGAAAGTGTGGCGGCACTTGGTTACGCTGTTGCAAAAGTTACTCGCGCAGATTTAACCGCAGCTGAACTTAATGCTGCACGTTTAGGTTTATCCGAACCTGATCTTCACACTACGTTTGAAGCTGCGGCAGATGACGAAGCAAACCTGGCCGCTGCTTATGAATCCGCACTTCAAGGTGAGCAAGCTTCCCAAGCGTCTGATGAAGACGTTCCGGGAACATCTACTGAAGAGCACTCGCCTAACTTACTGAAAAATACAGCGCCGTCCATTGGCAATCATTATCCATACCCCGAAACGCGCATTTTAGTTTCAACGGAAATGCTGGGCCCGATTCTCTCTGATTCAGCATCGAGGAAAGCGGAAGATGTCGCTGAATCTTCAGAAGATGATGAGAAAACATTAAGTCACGCCTATGCGGCAGAAAATATTTCTGACACTGTAAACACGCAAGAAGAATTTGAAACCGCATCATCAGTGACCGAAGTGGATGCATCTTCTGCGACTACCGAAATAGCGCAAGTAATTGATGAAGACGACGACAATTATATCGACGATGAAATTATCGAAATTTTTGTTGAAGAGGCCGGCGAAGTTTTAGGAGCTATAGCGGAATATTTTCCAATCTGGGCAAAAAACTTTGAAGACGGCGAAGCATTAACTGAGTTCCGACGCGCATTCCACACCTTGAAAGGAAGCGGCCGGATGGTAGGGGCTACTGATATAGGTGAGTTGGCTTGGTCCATTGAAAATATGTTGAACCGTGTGCTTGATAAAACTATTGAGCCTGGTGAACCGCACGTTCTCATCATTGAAAAAGCTCGTGCAATATTGCCAGACATGATTGCGGCATTTAGCAAAAAATTACCTACACCACATTTAGAATTGAGCCTGCATTATCGTGACCTTGCCAGAGCGCTTGCTGAAGGTGAGGTGCCTGCAGAATTAATTGGCAATACGTTCGATGGTAGCAATAAAGACCTTGATGAAAACGATACTATCGAAGGGATCGATGCTGAATATGATGAAGAAAATTATCGCGAAGACGACGGCAACAGCTCGATCGAATTGGGTGATGCACTTGAAGATTTCGCTCCAGATGCGGATACATTAACCAGCATCTACTCGCAGGATGCGGTGGTTGATGCTGAGCTAGATTTCAAAAATGCGCAACCGGTCATGACAGCTGAAGAATCCACCGACGATTCGGACGGACAATTGTGGGATATATTTGGCGCCGAGGCGCAAACCCACCTACAAACATTGGAAGAATTTATTACGCACATGGAAGCGGAAGCGCCGGTTTACGAAGCGCCGAGCGATGCGGTTCAACGTGCATTGCATACCCTTAAGGGTAGTGCACACATGGCAGAAATTACGCCGATTGCTGAACTTGCAGCACCGCTGGAAAAATTTGTAAAAGAATTACGTTCATATCACGTCGTCATCAATGACGATATGTTGCAGTTGCTTCGCGATGCAGTAACTTACACGCAAGCAGGTCTTGCACAAATCGAGCGCGGCGAAATAGTCGCGATTCCGCGTTTGCATCAATTCACCGCGCGCGTCCACGAGTTACGTGAAATTCATGTTGCGCCTTTGGTGCGTCAGCAAGAACTGGATGAGAACGGCAAGCGGGCTGTAGATCCAGAACTGCTGTCGATTTTTATGGCAGAGGAAATGAATCTGCTACTGAACGCCGACAATATTATTGCGCAGTGGCAAACAACACCATCAAACGTCGCTGTGTTGAAACCCGTTCTAGAAGAATTGCGTAATTTAAACCGCGGAGCGCACCACGCCTATCTACCTATAATGGCGAGCTTTGGTGAGAAGCTTGAGCAGGTCTACAGCAATATTTTAGCTGAGCGATTGGAATACTCGGACTCATTGTGTACCGATTTAAATTCCGCGCATGTTGCGTTGCTGGATATGGTGGACGCAATAGCCGCCGGTCAAAATTTAGCGCAGGCACCGCAACCGGTGGTAGACGCATTGGATGACTTGCTCGCCGCAGCAAATGCAAATGTGACTGCTGAACCTGAAATACTTGAACAGCTCGCAACGAGTGAATTTGAAAACGTACCGAAACTTGATGAATACGTTGAAGAAATTAATAGCGAATTACCCCTAGCTGAAGCTGATTATGAAGACGTGTCAGAAGAAGACATTAGCCTAGCTGATGTGGAAGATGAAAATGTAACGACTGATGACGCACTTGCAAGTGACCCTGGCAGCGATATTGATTCGGAAGAAATTATTCTTTCAATGGATGATGATTTTGATCTTGGTGAAGAGATAAATCTCGATGAAAAGAATATCCCCACACTGCCAGAGGCAGATGTTGTAGATGTTAATGACTTGCCCGTGTTAACTCTTGAATCTGATGTAGAGATTCTGGATCTTGAACCACAGGATGAATTGGATGATGCTGAAGAAATTACGTTGGAATTGCCCGACGAAACTTCTGATATAAGTGACTCTGAAGAAATTGAATCTGTTGGTGACATAGTTGGTGACATAGAAGTTGAAGACGCATCCGAGAATGAGTTGGGTGATGAACCTGATCAACAAGAACTTGGTGAAGCTGCGGCATTGGAAAATGTCGATGATGAAATTGAATGGGATAATCAGGAAGAACTAGAGCCCATTGTCATTGAAGATGACGTAGTTTTTGAAGACCAGTCAGATCTCGAAGGCTTTCCAGCTTTGGAAGATAGCGAAGTAGAAATACTTCTCGACGATGATGAGATTATTGAAGACGAAGCTGATGAAATTGAGTTAGGACTCAATGAAGAAATTGATAGCGACGAAGAGCTTGTTGATGAAATTAATATCGAAGCTATAAGCGCTGTCACGCCAGCTATTGCCGCACCGCCAATTATTCAACGAAATAATGATCAGGCTCCACCTATTAAAGTAGCTCAACGTTCTTCGCATAACGATGTGAACGATGAGGATTACGACCCTGAAATTATTGAAATATTTATCGAAGAAGCTGCTGAGTTGCTCGAAGATATGGAGCGCGCTCTGCATGAGTGGCAGGAAGACTGGACTAACACAGAAAGCGTTGAAGAATTAAAACGATGTTTGCATACCTTCAAGGGCGGCGCGCGTTTGGCAGGGTTGAGTAATCTGGGCGATTTGTCCCACGATTATGAAACCATGTTGATTGAGATGGATGCGGATGCGGAGCTCGATCAGAATTTCTTCAAGCAACTGAATACCTATCAAGATCAATTGCATAGCGGTGTAGATGCGGTTCGCAATGGCTTGGTTGAACAAGTTGCGAACGAATCCGCAGATACATCCTATGCCGAAGCCGACGAGGAACCGCTGGAACAGGAAGCGCAATTCGAAGCAGTTGATGAGGAAGAGCAAGCACAAAAAGTTGAATACAGTCGCCCAAGCCTTGTGGTCGATAACGATCGTAGGATTGCTGATCTCGGTGACCCAAATAAAAAACCCAATGTTCTTACTTTCGCGCCCAAACCAAAAGCGCCTAGTGCTCCTTTGCCGAAAATTCCCGGCGCAGAATTTGGTGGTAGCCGGCAGGGGTCATCTGGCCCTGCGCAAGTACAGCATTTGGCCGCACGCCGTGCTGGCCCGCAAGAAGTTGTAAAAGTATCTGCCGAACTGTTGGAAGAGTTGGTCAACCTTGCGGGTGAAACATCTATCAGCCGTGGCCGTATGGAACAGCAAGTGAGCGACTTGGGTAGTTCCATCGAAGAGATGGATGCGACCATTCACCGTCTGCAGGAACAGCTGCGCCGTTTGGATATCGAAACCGAAGCCCAGGTTTTGTTCCGTCAGGAACAAATGATGCAGCACGAGCAATTCGATCCGCTGGAAATGGACCGCTACTCGCAATTGCAACAGTTGTCGCGCTCGTTAATTGAATCTGCATCTGACTTGATGGATTTGAAATACACGCTCGCAGATAAAACTCGCGATACTGAAACCTTGTTGCTGCAGCAATCACGTATTAATACCGACCTGCAAGAAGGCTTGATGCGTTCTCGCATGGTGCCCTTCTCCCGTTTGGTTCCGCGTTTGCGTCGCATCGTTCGCCAGGCGGCGACGGAGCTCGGCAAAGAAGTTGAATTTGAATTAGATAACGTTGAAGGTGAATTGGACCGTACCGTTTTGGAACGTATGGTTGCACCGCTTGAACACATGCTTCGTAACGCCGTTGACCATGGTATTGAGTCACCAGAAGCTCGCTCTGCGGCGGGCAAACCTGTCGAAGGCCGTATAGTTCTAAGCCTTGGCCGTGAGGGTGGCGATGTAATGTTGCGCTTGGCTGACGATGGTCGCGGTATCAACCTGCAGCGGGTCCGCGAAAAAGCCATTGAGCGCGGTTTGATGGCCGAAGATGCACCCCTGAGCGATCAGGATTTAATGCAGTTTATTCTCCATGCTGGCTTCAGTACAGCTGACAAGGTTACCCAAATTTCCGGCCGTGGTGTGGGCATGGACGTGGTGCATTCCGAGATTAAACAACTCGGTGGCGCCATGTTTATCGATTCACGCTGGGGCGAGGGCACAGAATTCACCATTCGTTTGCCATTTACCGTATCGGTCAATCGCGCATTAATGGTTCAAATTGGCGACGACCTCTATGCAATCCCGCTTAATACAATTGAAGGTATTGTGCGCGTAAGCCCGTTCGAATTAGAGCATTATTACCAAGATCCAGACGCACGCTTTGATTACGCGGGTGACAACTATTTGGTTCGTTATCTGGGCAATATGTTAGACAGTGATGCCGTGCCCAAACTCGACGGACAATCTTTACCGCTACCAGTAATTTTGGTGCGCAGTACCGAAAACACGGTCGCTCTGCAGGTAGATCGCTTACTAGGATCGCGCGAAATCGTGGTAAAAACCCTTGGTGCGCAGTTCAGTTCAGTTCGCGGCGTGTCGGGCGCTACCGTAACAGGTGACGGTAGCGTGGTTGTGATTCTCGATTTGCACGCGCTGATCCGTGAACAGCTGGCGTTGGGCTTGAACCGGGCTATATTGCTGGACGCTCCGGCTGCACCGGTGGAAGAAGAGCAAGTCGAAAAAGTCGTTATGGTGGTGGACGACTCTGTAACCGTACGTAAGGTAACGGGCCGCTTCCTGGAGCGCGAAGGCTTCCGTGTTATCACCGCCAAAGACGGCGTGGAAGCTTTGCAATTGCTGCAAGACCATATCCCCGATGTTATGTTGCTGGATATCGAAATGCCACGTATGGACGGTTTCGAAGTGGCTAAAAATGTTCGCACCAGCTCCCGTTTACGCGATATACCCATCATTATGATTACCTCGCGTACCGGCGAAAAACACCGCGAGCACGCCTTTGAATTAGGTGTTAATAAATATATGGGTAAACCCTACCAAGAGGATTTGTTGTTATCTAACATTCAGGAGCTGATTAAAAGCGCTGTAAAAAATGGCTAACGAATTAAGGTAGGAGAGCTGTGCCCGGCAGAGTTCAAATGTTTGACGCATTTAGCGGTGCAAGAGCCTATAGGATAATGTAGAGGTATCTAAGTGTCGGGACTCAGCATCGGGATACTGGTGGATAGTTCACTCAAGCACCAATATCTTGGTGACATGGTAGTGCAGGCCGGTCATACGATTGGCTTTGCTTCGGTGTTAAAAATAAATGCCGCGCTACCAAGTCTTGAACAAAAAGTCGATGCGTGGGTCGTAGACGTCAGTGATCCAGAAGGCGATGAGGATCATGAACAAAAGGCGGCCCTGATCCGATTATTAGACACCCTGCTCGAGCAAACGAAAGTACCACTCATCGTTAATGATAGCCGTGAGCTTGCTCAAGGCAGTCCCGAATACCGCGATTGGGTTCGCCGTATGCTGCAGCGATTAGAGCGTTTGAATGGAGATATAAATTTGCAGTCCAGCGCAAGTGCGACGGAAGTTTGGGTATTGGCTGCGTCTACAGGCGGACCTGCTGCGGTAAAAGATTTTTTAAAACGATTGCCCGGTGGTCTTAAGATTGCCTTTGTGTACGTACAGCATATCGACACCGGCCAAGCTGAGACTCTGGTAAAAATGATGAATGGTTCGGGAGCCTATCCCGCCAGTATTGCTAGGCAAGGTTCGGTTCTTAGCGATAATACTATCACTCTGATAACGGCCAATCGCAGTGTCAACATTCATAATAATGGCACGTTGGTTGTCGATAAAAAGCCCTGGAGTGGCTACTACTCGCCATCAATCGACCAGGTGGCGGCCAATGTTGCGCGGGTCTACCGTAAACACAGCGGTATGATCGTTTTTTCAGGTATGGGCGATGACGGAGCTGCAAGCTGCCGCCTTATAAAACAACAAGGCGGAAAAGTATGGGTGCAAGCGCCGGAACAATGTACTATCGCCTCAATGCCGGACGCAGCTCTCGCCACAGGAGCGGTGAGTTTTGCTGGGTCACCCGTGGAATTGGCAGATGAGTTGGCTAGGTTAAAGACACCAAGAAAAGTGAAGCGTTATTTTCCGCGCTGAAGATCCAGCGCTTCGTTTTCATTACAAAAAGTAGACAGGAGCATCTCGGATGAGAGCACCCAAACGAATTGAACATAAGAAAATTCAGGAAGTCGCCAGCCTTCTGATTCCGTTGCAGAATCAGAGTGTTTTATTGCCAAACGTGACCGTGGCAGAAATTATTCCTTCGGCACCGGTACAGCCCATCGAAAACGCACCCAACTGGTATCTCGGCAATTTTCAGTGGCGCGAATTAACAGTGCCTCTGCTATCACTGGAAGCCTTGAATGGTGAGATGGTTCCCAGCATCCACAATCGTGCTCGTTTTGCGGTATTAAATACGACTGGGTTGCACAATGATCTGCCTTTTATTGCTATCCTAACCCAAGGGTTACCACGTTTAGCTCGCGTGAGTGAAGATGAAATCAGTGAACGTGAAGATGCAGATAATCGCCCTTATGATTTAATGCATGTATCCTGGGCAGGTGAGTACACAACTATTCCCGACATCACCGCAATTGAACAAACATTTTTGGAATATTTACAAAGCAATGATTAATTTCACATCTAATCCGTCAAATCCACTGAGCGCATTAGCGTTTTTTTTATTATCCATTGTGCTGTTGCAAGGCTGCGGAGCTGAGCGTACTACACCCTTCAACACGCCTGACAATACCAACTGTTCAAGTTCAAGCTTGAGTAGCTCGTCAAGTTCCAGCGGTGGTTTATTTTCAAGCTCGAGTTCCAGTTCAAGCTCGGCGAATTCAAGTTGTTCCAGTAAATCATCTTCAAGCAGTCTGAGTAGTTCTTCTTCCAGTAAGTCATCCAAGTCCTTGAGCTCGTCGGCAAGTAGTTCGGTTGATAGCTTGGAAATTAAAAAGCTCGCTTCTGCGAAAACCATTCGCGAAGCAGTGACACCGAGTGAAGGGAACGTACAAAGAATTTCTACATCGGATGAATTCGATAAAGTTATTGGAAAATATGTAGACCCGCTAACGATCGACTCTGTAGATTTTAGTCAAGAACAAGTTATTTTAATCTACGATGGTGAGGTGAGCAGTTGCGCTGAGCATTTGGAATTTAATCAAGAGATTAGCGCACGCAGCGAAGATAACGGTATTGTGAAAGTCACGTTACATTATAATTTAATACCCGATGACGTTAAGTGTAGCCCAAGCTTTTCGAATCCCTTCGCAATTTATTCGATTAAAACTCGAAAGCCTTTTATTACTGAGAATATAGTAGACGCTAAGCAATAATAAAAATTAAGAAGCGCTCCATAATTGGAGCGCTTTTTTTAAAATCAAAAATCACCCCACAAATATTGCACCAAACTAATTGCAGCAACGGGCGCCGTCTCTGTGCGTAAAACTCTCGGCCCAAGTGTGAGTGGCGAGAATCTTCGATCAATTGCTGATGCGATTTCATCTTCATTCAGCCCACCCTCAGGTCCAATCAATAGCGCTACGCTCTTTGCAGTTTCATTTTTAGGCAAGCCTTTACTATCGCGATGATGCAACACAAACTTTAATTCCGCGTCGCATTGACTAATCCAATCTGAGTAAATTTTAGGTTCCGATAATTTTGGTAATAAATTACGTTGGCATTGCTCGCACGCACTAACAATGATTTGCTGCCAATGCTCCATTTTTTTTTCCGCGCGTTCACCGGTTAATTTTACTTCGGTTCTTTCGGTAATTAATGGGGTAATTTTAGTGACGCCTAGCTCGGTAGCTTTTTGTAAAACCCAGTCCATACGTTCACCGCGAGATACTCCAATGGCGAGCTCTAGTTCTAAAGTTGATTCGCGATTTTCCGGGAAAAAGTCATTAATTAAAACATCAATATGTTTTTTATGCACGTCAATGATTTCTGCACCAAACTCTCCACCTTCACCGTTAAATAGAATGAGCGCTCGCCCCGTCTTCATACGCAACACTTTGTTCAAATAATGCGATTGTGACTCGGCTAATGCGAGACAGGTATTTGGTGTGAGTGCTTGATGAGTAAAAACTCGAGGGATACGCATAATAAATTCACATCAAAAAAAGCTGGCTGAGTATGAGGATTCCCTTCGTAATCAAATTGACGTCAAGCTTGTATTTATAGCTTCTATACGGAAACTTAATTCCCGCGCGCAATAATATAAGCTGAAAGCTCGCGCAAATAATTTGCGCCGTGATCAAAGTCTGTTAAGGCAGCAATTGCTTGCTGATGTAATTCCTGCGCTTTTTCTCGTGCTCCGTCCAAGCCTAAAAGTGCAACATATGTTGGCTTGTTGCGCGCTATATCCGCCCCTTGTTGTTTGCCAAGAGTTTCGGTGTCTGCCGTAACATCCAAAATATCGTCCTGCACCTGGAAAGCAAGGCCAATAGCAGCAGCATAATCATCGAGAGATTTTAATTGAGCAGTTGTAGCTTCCAACGCGGTTGCGCCCATACTGACACTTGCCCGAATCAACGCCCCGGTTTTATGGCGATGCATATTTTCCAGTTGTGAAAGATTAAGGAATTTATCGACAGCTTCAAAATCAATTGTCTGACCCAAGACCATCCCTTGGGCTCCAGCGGCCTTCGCTAATTGTTGAATAAGCGCAATTTTAATATTTGAATCAACCGACTCTGCTTCACTCAATAATTCGAAAGCAAAAGTTTGCAGCGCATCTCCCGCCAAAATTGCAGTAGCTTCGTTGAATGCAATATGACAAGTAGGTTTTCCTCGACGTAAATCATCGTCATCCATCGCAGGCAAATCGTCGTGAACCAGGCTGTATGAGTGCAAACTTTCAAGCGCACAAGCTACACGATTCAGTAGGGAGAGGTGCGTCGTGAGTGCTTCATTATTTATTGCCAATGCGCTGGCATAAGCCAATGTTGGGCGAACGCGTTTGCCTCCGTTGAACAAGCTATAACGCATAGCTTCGCGCAAGCGAGTTGAGTTTTGATCGGGCGGTAAAAAATCATTCAACGCAACGTCCACACGCTCGTGTGCTGTGCTAATAAATTTTTTGAGCGATACACCACTAGAGATATTATCGGGTGTATGAATTTGCGCCTGATTGAAGTCTGATGTCATTCAATGTCGCTCTCATCAAACTCAACGAGCACAACTTCCCCTTGTTGCTCCAACAAAAGCGTGACTTGTTGCTCTGCCTCAGCCAACCGGGTTTGGCATTCACGAGTTAGTTGGATACCGGTAGAAAAAGCCTGTAGAGATTCCTCCAAGGTAAGATCACCTTGTTCCATTTTATTTACAAGTTCTTCAAGCGAAGTGAGCGACTGTTCAAAGTCGGCAGCTTTCTTTTTGCCAGCCATAAGATTTCCGGAATTGATTAGTGTGCCCAATTATAAACCCGTCATCCACCCTTGGCGACTATTAAGCTTTGTATGATTTTTAAACGTGGGTGTGCGACATTTCGTACAAATATTAGCGAACTTAACCACTAGAGTCTCACAACAGACTCCAGAATAATGCATACCCAAGGAAGAGGCGCTCGGAGAGTGCCGATTGAAAGAAAAGGACAATTCGCGGTTTATGCTGAAAGGTTGCATCCTGTACTTTTTAGTACCCCACTCAAAGCCCCACTACAACCCTCTGTAGCGGGGCTTTTTTAATCTCTGTGCATAGTAGCCTTATTGCGTAGCGACTGTAGCGGGCCATTCAAAGTTAGTTGGATTCTTATTTAAGAGCTAAATGTGCTACCCATGCATAACACTGACAGTATGCTGTCAAATCAATTACCCACTAACCTTTATGTGTCATGAGATGGTGTTATTTATTGCTATGTTAGTGTCATAAAGGAAAAACGACGAGGGTAATCTCTGGGAGCCGAGACCACGCCATACCATTTGAATTTTGTTACGTCTATATTCGTAGCTGCACCACCACGTACGCTAAAAAAATTGATAAAACTGTGAATGTTGATGTGGTGATAGTGCTGAATAAAAAACGGCGAGCTAAAAGTGCTCGCCGTTTTTACTTTATCTGAACCATCAAGGGTCAATCTTGGATTTTTTCAGTTCAATAAATTCTTTAGGTGTTTTATCGTCCTTCGGAGGCCTATCGTTGTAAACACGAATTCTCATATCGGTGACGGGAATTCGAGCATCAAATTCAATAAATACTTTTTCGCCATGAGCACCGAGCTTCTCAAAAGCTTCCATTAATTCGACGGGGTCAAAGTCGATGATGTAGTAAGGAGCCTCATCTTTTGTTGCTTGCGCGCTAAATTGTATACGTAGCGGTAGTGGTTTGGGTGTATCGACTAACTTCTCATTAAAGTGAGTGGGCAACGAGTACCTTTCACCATTCAAAAAATTGATTGGCATTGTTGGGTCGGTAGCAGGTTTTTCTTCTTTGTAGACTGGTGACCACTTATATAAATGTCGATAACGCGCCCATATTCCAATTGGTGCACCGTGGGCTTTAATATAAGCCAGTTGTTCTGGTGTTACGCTATCAGCTAAGGCACTGCTTATATAATTGTCACTTTGCTCTTTGGATTGAAAAGACAAATCAAATGCTTTGCTAGGTTCCATCTCAATCTTTTTAGCTTGTCCAAAATATACTTCAATTATTTGCGGCCCTTCAAGCCAAACCGATACGGCACCTCCAGGGGCAACACCAAGCAAAAATGAAGAATAATTATTTTCATTCGGGTGTTCTTTCATTTGCTGCTGAAACTTAGCGAGTATCGTGTCGTAGGGTAAGGTGAACTCTGCCTCATACACTTGCTTTTCGATGTAAGAATAAAATTCCACCCGCACTCGGTCTGGCAATGGGGGAATTTCATCACTGCCAACATAAGCGCTAGCAGACTTGCCCCATCCCGTTGTTAGAGTGCCACCTGATGGAATGTTAATGCCCGCGTCCATGCCTTTGCAAAAAAAAGTACCGCTAATGATTTCCATAGGATAGCCCCGTGGAGCTGTAGCAACAGCATACCACTTGAACTTAGTTACTTGTTTTGGATCCTTATTCATAGCTGATGCACCACATGCCGTTAAAAAATTGATAACACTAATAGCTAAACCGATTGCATACCACCTTTTAGCCTTCATAATAAAACCTCCTACGGCGATTGCCTTCCATGCGAGGGGTAAAGCCGGGGTCCATTACCGGCACAGTAAATGCGCTGGACATATGCAAATGCCTATGGCGAAGCTCTTTGATATGAGCATACGATGCTTTTGCTTTGGTTATGTCGTTCCAATCATCAGGCTCTGAGCCTGTTAGCCCTTTATTTGCCATATATTTTCTTAACGCGTCTTCAGTTGCCTTAAATTCCGGCACGGTTTTTAAAACGAGATCAATTCGTCTATCCAATTTTGCGTTAATCAATATTGAATGCTTGCGTGAATGTTCCACCATAAATTTTAAAGGGATGTTGCAGTAACCGCTGGTGATACCGTATCGATTGACAATTAATCGACCTGATTTTGGTGATCCATCGATAAGCGCTCCTATAGGGTCAAGAATGGCACCCACTACACGTACTGTAGTTGCTAAATAATCGGTGTCGATAACAATTTGACCATCTTTATACCAACCATCAGTTTTCAAATGCTCCATATCTTCTTTAAGATCCGATACTCTGCCTCGATTAATCGTGCGGTCTATTTCATTGCTTGGTCGCGCGTACTCTAAACCGTGTATTTGACGATAGGCATAGAGCCTACCTTCTGAGGGAAATTTTCCGTATTCGGTATAGAACCAGGCAGTTACTTCAAGTACCGTCTTATGTCCCCATTCTTCCAATTCTTTTTGTCGCTTTACCAGATCGCCATAATTACCATCGCCTTTTAGCTCCCTAATAACTGCATCTTTTTTTTCTTTTCCTTCTTGCAGTAACTCATCATTGGCGAGGTTGTAGCTACCACCTATATCAGAGTGCACACCCGGCAAAAAATATTCGGCACCAGTGCCTGCTTTTGTGGCGCTGGTGATGCGATGTAAAGGGAAATCTTTTCGGTGTTCATCTGCTGCTGCCAGGTGCAATGCAAATTTTGCTTTGGCTACTGCTTGCTGGCTACGGGTGTTGTTTGCTATCCATGCTGGCATGAGTTGGCTTGCATTTACCGACACGACGGTGTCGTAGAGGCCAGCAAAGATAATTTTAACATTGTCTTTACGCATTTCTGAGTAGCCACGCAGCCGCAATCGATCAAACAATGGCTGGTTGGTTAAAACGGTTTGTGCACCGTAACCTGTTGGGTCAGTTACTACGATAGTTTCTTCGGTAGTAACAACATGTATGGCGTGTCGCGCCGTGGCGGCGCCCCGGCTAAATCCAAATACATCAACATCAATTTGTTTGATAAAGAATTTTTTTGGAGGGTGAGTCTCGTTAAGAAATGTCTTCTGAAGTAAAGCTAATGCATCGTTAATGCCTTCACGAGCACGTTGATATACTCCACTCGACAATGCCCCCATGCCTTTGCCGAAAAAATTGGAATCCTTCTTAAAATTAAATGTACCTTGACCTTGGACGTAAACTTTGGCAACAAAGCTATAACCACCAATTTCTTCTCCCGACTCTACGTGAGGCTCCATTGAAGCAATATTGGTACGACCATTATCATAACTTGAGCCTACTCCACCAAACTCTTTGTGGGAGGCTGATTCAGATTTTTCATTCTTCTCAAATTTTTCACGTTCAGCAATATTGTTTTTATTGTTATTGGTTCCGTCACATAACAAAATAATGCGGATAGTTAAGGGCTTTTTGTTTTTTGGGTCGTCAGCTTCTTTTTCCAAAGTGGGAGGGTTATAACCTTCAATTAACTCCGTCATTTTCTTCTCCTAAGAAACTTGCATTGTTGCGTTAAATTTTTCTACTACAATCGCGCCGCGTTTGGCTGTGTCTGATGAGCTGTAAACTAGATGCGCGTGAGCGTTACTATTTTTAAATAAATTTTCTGCTGCTAAAGCAATTAGCGTAGTTGCGGTGGCTGAGCCTAAATCACCGTAGCAATCTGCTGGATGTTCTACACGAACTGGATCCTTAAACATGTTGCGATTGCGCAGATAGGCAACGCCATATTCTTTTGCCCAGTGGTTCTCGCCATTCATGCTGCTGTAGATGCTGTGAATACTTTGTCCCGGATGATTGATAAGCGCTTTTTTAAATGCTTGATCGAGGCCATCTCCACGATAGGGATCTTTGCTAAAAAGATGACCGTTCTCATTGGTAATGCCGGGTTGCGAGAGAGCGATTACTTGTTTATTACGTTGTTGAGCCAATTCAGGGTGTGGTGTGAGTAATAGAAAGCTCGAAGCTTCGCCGGGAGCAAAACCATCGGATGCTCCCGAGGTTAATAATCTGCCATCTTTTTCAAGCGGCATTAGGCGGGAGGAATCTTCATGGCTATCGCTGCCACCCACTATCACATAGGGGTAATGAGAGTCGTAGAGATATTGGAAAACAAAATCAATTGCTTCCATACCACTCGCTCGGCCCGAATGCATGCTTCGGCTAATAGCGGGGCTAATCCAATCTTTAAGATTGTTGGCGATGTTTTCAACAAATGAGCTTAAGCCCTCGCTATCTGTTTTTATATCAGGCATGGCTAGAAGCAAAGGTACAGCTTGGTCAGTAGACGCGTGTGCACAGGCTTGTTGTAAGGCAAGAATTGCTATTCTTGTTACACGATCATGACGTGGATTAAAACGGCTCCCATAATCTAGTTCTCCTTTGAATTCACCAATCATTTCATCGGGGACGCGAGTCATGACAATTTTTTCGTCATCTTTGGTTGTGAAGTACGATGACTTATACGCACTAATCCCCGCATTAACGGCCGCTGCCGTCATGGCAACATTTCCGCCTACAGGTGTGATCATTCCCATGCCGGCAATATAAAGTCTTGGGGCATTTAAGTTTGTCATTCTTCGCTTAATCCTTTAGCGGCGTGATTCAATAGGAATTCTTGTGGTTGAAGTAGTGCGAGCTCTAACGCGGCAGCTTTGCGTTGACGTTGGTTGCCTTTAGCAAAAATGTCATGGAGGTGCTCGGCGTTAGGTTGTTGTCCCATGATGTAACGCTGACCGGCCACAAAACGTTGTTGATATTTTTGCCAAACCGCTGCAATTTTATCGACGTCAGGAAAGGGAAGGCGGTCATCTTCGTTCATGTCCACGTTGTCATCGTCGGGATTGTCGTTGGGCAGTTGATCATCCAGATTGGGAAGCTCTTCTAAAGCCAACTTATTTTCTTCCAGATTTATTCCCGTAATTAACGTGAAGGCCTCTCCAGCCAAACGACTGTTATTTGGAATTCGCATTTGTGCAATCAGCCAACTTACAGCGTGTGGATCACCGAGTGCGGCAGTGGCTTTGATAACGTTTCTGATTTGTTGCGGATCGGCGGCGAGCTGGCCAATCCATCGCCGTGCGTCTTCAAGCGGGAGGCTTCTAAAAGCGATTTCGATGGCGCGAAGCTGATGAGGACTCGCCGTTTGAGTGAACGGATGTAAACGTAGAACGGCAGATCTATCACCTAGAAGTACTGCCGACCAGGTTGACCAGAAAATAATATCGGGATGGTCTGCTTGCATGGCTTTGGGCAGTGCCGAACTAAGATCTCTTCGTTTGAGTTCTCCAATAAGACGTAGAGAGCGAGCGTAAAGCGGAATGTGTTCAAGGCAGTCGTCGCGTTGCAATATTGCAGTCAAATATTCGCGCGGATCTTCGCGACGCAGGCTACACACGGCCACGGCGAGATATTTATGATTGAGGTCTTTGCTGGTAAGGAATTTTTTTATCCATGAATGGCACAGGCGATCCGGCAGCCATGCTAGGGCGGATGTTAGTCCCTTAAACGCAACAGGGTTGCTTAAACCACTCTCTACAGCACGCTGAATTTTATTGATGTCCAGGCTGCGAAAGGCCAACACCGCTGCAGCAAATACTTCTCCGGACTGCTGTAACTCAAGCGCTTCTTCACAAATTTCCCATGCATCATCTGGCGCGGTCATGAGACCGTCTAGTTGCGCATCTATACGCTGCTCGAGTTCTACCAAATCGTTTTGATTATAGTTTGGTTGTTTAAGTGCTGAGGCTCGCAGTTGCCATAGAAAAGCGCCATCTCCGGCGAGCTGCACATATATGTCGTGGTACGGGTTCATCGGTTGGTCCAACATTATTTCAGTCAACCCATTATGTTTTTCTTGTTATGAAACAGAGGGTCACCTAAACGGCAAACATTTTTGCCTTCGAATTTAACGTCGAAGGAATACATCATAAATTCGCAAACACCTTTTTGATCGCTGCTAATAACACCTTTAAGGGTGCCAGCTTCATCGCCACTGCTCATTGCATATTGCGCTTCTTTTACCATTGGCATTTGGCCATCTGTAAGCACAGACTTTGGGCCTTTTGAAGTGTCGGACGATTTACCAATATTGGGGTAAGGAATGGGCACCACAGCAGATCCCACTGGCGTTTTACACACATCGGGAAATACGGTGCTCATGCCACCACTACCTTTATGTGCAATACCCCGAGTGTTGGAGAAGGTTGTTTGAGCCATTTCGAAAATCCTTCGCCGATCAGCGAGTCAGTGAAACAAAAATTTGGGATATTTTTAAAGCTCGCTTGTCACATTCGTAAGCTGAGCGCCACGTTAAGGAAAGTCCAAGCTGGTTTGGATCCAAATCGAGAGTCTCCAATACAAAGTCAGACGTTTTTTCGACACCTTCCACGGTCAATTTGTTGCGCAGCTTTACATACGGGAGGTTAAATTGCAGGCTACCGGCTGGATGCATGCCGTGTATGGTTACAGGTTCATCGCCGCGTAAAAATCCTGGGTATACCAAATCCGGGTGAGCGACATTCAAAAAGCGAGTTTGAAAGTCGTCTGGTAGATAGGGTGCGCGATTTTGCTGCCATTGTTCATCATAGGTACCAGCATATTGAGCGCGAGGTAACCATGACGGGGCAATAGGTGCAACTCCCGCAGGAGTAGGGCAATCGTTATGGTGGTAAATAAGATCTCGTGGACACTCAATGTTGGGTAGAGGTAAACCATCCATTTCAAGCACAGACTTTGCACCAGCGTAGCCACAACCAACAGGATTCCGTGCTTCGTTTGAGCGAACTTGCCCGCGATCTTCATCTATACCGCCAAAGGCGCGCTCATACACGAGAGGCATTCTTGAAAAGGGCTCAGGATGCGAAATCAGCCCTCGATTCCAGTAGCGATCCCCAAACACCCTAAGCGTTTTATTTACGCTTCCTACTGAAAGATATACATCCAAACTGCGCACAGGCTGCTCCTGAGGTGCGCATGCATAGCCAGACATAAGAATATCGGTACCTGCTTTGCCTATATGGTAGTCGCTGGCAAAGCGCAAACTCGAGTTGTCAGGCTCGCCCCAGTAGGCATCAACTTGTTGCGGTATGGGCTGCTTTTCGGCAAGAGTCCACTGGGGACCAATTTTGAACGTGGCTTTAACGATGGTGTAAAGCGTGTCAATTCCTTGTGCATTCGGAAATAAGGCAAATGCAGCACTAAACGGCGTGTGGTTCTTGAGCTGTAACATCCTTTAAACTCATAAGGTAGATCCTGCAATTATAGAAGCCTGGATCTGTTTAATTCTGAATATTTTACGTTCTAAAAACGCTATCTGGTGTTAAAAGTCCTTCGCAATTCTATCAGTCTCAGCTTGATTTATGTCACTTTAATCTACATTGGTGCGAGTTACGTGTAGCTGATTTATCAGAGCATCCAACTCATCAGTTAACTTGCACTGATCCACCCAGAATACGATTGACGCCGCTTGATCGACTTTGCAAATAGGTACCGCGAAGTAAAATTTTCCCCGCTTTGGTTAGGGTGATACTCGCTTCACCGCAACTTAAAGTGATTTCTTCCTGGCCCACAATGTGTACATATTTTCCATCGACCTGCAATGTTTCAGAGCTCATATCCCGCTTTTCTCTAGCGGGTAAAGGCAGCTCAAATACAACAGTGTCTTGTTCGGTTGCTTCTTCTGAGCTTGCGACAGAGAGGTTGTCGAGTAATGCATAAAGCGGGTTATGAATGAGGCCAACAATAATGGGCTGTTTTAATTCCCCATTTACAAACATAAGTGCCACTTGCCGTCCAATATGTTGATGGCTAAGCGCAAGGGTTGTTATTGCAGTGAGCAGAGCTCCGTTGGAAGCTAGCGGGTGTGAAACAAGCGGTTTTCCATGTTCATCAAAAGCCGCAAGGCTTCCAATAAGAACTTCTCCCTGAGCGACCTTAACAGCAGAGGTTTCCTCCACCTCTGCTGTTAGCTCCACATTTTCAAATATTGGATTATTCATATTTCACACTAGTTGTTAGTGATTTTACTGCCCTTAACCACAACATTCCCCGAGCCTTTCACATTGATATTGCCGCCGGAAATCGTAATGTCGCCATTGCTTTTCATTACTATAGACGCCGATCCAGTCTTAATAGTGATTTTTTCGTCAGCGGTCATCGTAATTGTTTTGGCATGTAGCGAATAATCCTGCGTTACATTTTCAGTATATTTACCCTCGACGGTTTCGCGTAAATCTTTACTTATACCAATGGTCATATTTTTACCAATGGTTTCGGTATGATTTTCAGCGATATCAATGGCAATATTTTTCCCTACGCTCAGGGTCATGTCTTTGCCAATTGTTTCCCGATGATTGTCTCCGACATCAATGGTTTTATTTTTGCCAATAGTTTCAGTTTGATTATTCTCTACCGTCTTATTGCGGTCGTGCTTGATCGTTGAATTTTCGTCATGCTTAATGGTCTTGGTACGGTCATGATCTACCGTCAAGGTTTGGTCATGTTCTACTTCAGTATCAAAATCTTTTTCAGCATGAATGAAAATTTGTTCCTCGCCTTTTTTATCTTCAAAGCGAAGTTCGTTGTAATTTTCAGCTGTACCATCTTTAGTTGAGCGTGTCTTAATACCGCTTTGAGTTTTGGATGGATAAGTCGGTTTATTCCAGCCGTTATATACCGAGCCAGTTACAAGCGGCCGGTCAGGGTCGCCGTCTAGAAAGTTAACAATAACTTCATGACCTATACGCGGAATAAAGGACGAGCCCCATTGATTTCCAGCCCAGGACTGTACCACTCGGATAAAACAGGAGCTGTTTTCGTCCTTTTTGCCTTCGCGATCCCAAATGAATTGAACTTTAATTCTTCCAAATTCATCGATGTAAATTTCTTCCCCAGCAGGGCCTACAACCAAGGCAGACTGCGGGCCTTTCATTACCGGCTTTAGGTGCACGTTTTGCGGGCGGAAATGAACATCGGCAGGAATACACACAAATTCATTGGTGTAACTGGAGTCTTCCGTATGACCAGGAAAATAAGAGGTCTCGCTGGCGATATGAGTAACTTTTGCGAGAATGTAACTACCCTTTTCCGAGCTGGTGGCATGTTTGGCAACTTTCATTTTTCCGCCAGCGTAAAAGCTGCTGCAGTCGCTTTTGCCGTTAATAAAGTTGCGTAATGTCTCTTCTGCATCCAGACGAATTTTTACTAAATCACTACCAATAGCGGTGTCATAAAATGCGGGATATTCGTAATGCTCAAACGAGTCATTTTTAGCAAATTGACTTTTAGTTTTTGTAGTGGCTATAAGATCTTTTTTAGGCTCTTTAAAGTTGTAATCGTTTAAAGTCCACTTGCCTTTCTTGAATTCGTTGACGTGCTCCCAAGCAGTAATTTGGGAACTGGTTTGACTACCTTTAGAGTACTCAAGGTTTGTTTCTTCGACATCTGCGTAGGAATTAGGTTGATCGACCAACACTAACTTATGCTTCTTGTCATCATGCTCAAAAAAATAGGCGATCCCGTCTTCTTCTAATAAACGGGAGACAAACTGGAAATCACTTTCATTGTGCTGTACGCAATATTCGCGTTTTTTCCCGCCCGCTGCTCGGAATTCAAAGTCGGAAAAACCCAAGTCGCTAAAAATTTGCGAGACTATTTCTTTAGTATTTTTTTCCTGGAATATCCTATGGTCATTCGTTCGGGTGAGAAACCATAACCAAGGCACCATGGTCATGCGATATTTTCGAACATTAAATTCTTCAATTTCGCCGTAGGTAAAAGAGCTGACGAAACCATTGAATTTACGTTGTTGATCACTGTGAATAGTGATTGTGACGCTTCGACCCACAATTTTATTAGGGTCTACATTATGATCTTCTGATAAAGCTTCAATTTCGTATTCAAAAAGACCGGATATAAACTCTGTTCCCTTAAATGACGCCAGTAAAAACGTGTCTTTTCCAAGGGAAAAGTCAGAAATTG
The DNA here is from genome assembly GCA_004173475.1 of Gammaproteobacteria bacterium. GTDB lineage: Bacteria > Pseudomonadota > Gammaproteobacteria > Pseudomonadales > Cellvibrionaceae > Cellvibrio. The sequence goes on along the minus strand of SEBU01000001.1, from coordinate 1,515,384 downwards.
AAATTAACCGATTGTCTTGGCTTAATTGACTCATCCCAAAGCTACCTTAACATGACTGTTGTACACCTGGATTCTTTCCGAGAATCGGTGAGCTCAGATACAAAACAGCCCTGAAACCGAAGGCTCCAGGGCTGAATTTTTAATAAGTAAACAGATTACAGAGGCTTGGCAGTTGTTAAATCGTAGCCAACGCGCTGTGGATTTGCAGACTTATTGCTCTTATCAAAGTCATTGTAATTAACCAATACTTTAGCGTAGCTCAAAGAGATAGACTCAATTGGGTCGCCTTCCGAGTCACCCGAAAGTGAATAGCCGCTTACCAACACGTCTTCCAATGTGTAGGTCATATACTCAACAACTTTGTCAGAACCAGTTTGTACAAACTTGAAAGTCGCTTTCTTACCTGCTGCGCCGGTAACAGCTTCTTTGAAGAAAGAAGTGGCAGATGTGTCTGCAATTTTGCTGATTGTGATTTCGCTGAGCGTTGGACGGGTTGCTTCGCGGTTAGAGAGTTTGCCTGGCTCCATAGAGATGCCGCGGCCCACACTAAATTGAATGGATAGAACAGCGATGTGGTCTTTGTAACCCTCAGCTGTAACATTTCCTTTGATACCTTCATACTCAAGATAAATCGCCATTTTTACTATCTCCTTCGGATGTTGCTATTACTAAAGCGATAATTGCCAATCTGCAAAACACAGCGTCATATTAATTACCAGTCAAAAAACATATTTTGCGTCAACTAAACGCAGCAATGCGATCGTAAATCACTTTCAGGTTTTGAACAATCATTGTTCAACACTTTTTGTGAATTGTTTGAAGCGCATCACTTGGTTTTTCCGCGTTGCCGCAGGAATCGATTGTATTACAAGTCGATTCCAAATGGTAAAGCTTATGAGAGAATTTTTAGCCAGTACAAAACTATTTTTAATTGGTTTTTGCGTCCATTCCAGCAAACTCCGCAGGTAACACCGGCTCGTATAAGTCGCCAAAAAAATCATGCAAAACAAGTTTTTCCTCAGTGTCTTTACGAGCCTCTAGATCTTTCCATGGCACCACATAGAGTACCTTGGGTAACTCCCTGCTAGCCTTTATACGAGTTGTGTCTACTTCCCGCGTCTCGTCTGCAATAACAAAGGCACTTGCAAGGCACATAGATAGGCCAAGTTTGAATATATTTTTCATTATTTATTCCGTCGTTTGATTTTTTGTTTCAGCTCGGCCACCCAACCAATGGTTTTTTTATCTGCACCGTCACTAAGCTCCAGGTACCGATCGTAATGAATAATTGCGCGATCCAAATCTTGATAGTACATGTCGTATAACAATCCAAGATTGTAGTGAGCACTGGGATAATTTTCTTTCAATTGAAGTGCCTGGACGTAATTTTTTTCCGCGTTTGAATACTCGCCTTTTTGAACAGCAATCAAGCCTTGTAAATTATAAACCTCCGCTACTTTTGGATTAATTTCTTTTGCATGCGCACTTGCACTTTCCGCCTCACTTATTTTTGAGATTTTTAGATAAGCGTTAGCGAGGTTTATCCATGCGCCAATATGTTCGGAATGGCTGCGTGTAATTTTCACTAGCGGCTGTATAGCTTTTTCTGCATTGTCAGACCTAATTGCTTCGAGCGCTTCCTGATAAGTACTCTGTTCATCAACACTTAGCTCAACGTTTGTGGACAGGGTAGAGCTTTTTCTACTTTCGCTAGGAGTATTAGAACAACCGCTCAAAAAAATAAGCGTAAGGACAATACCGACGGAAATTCTTTTAATTAATATTTTCATTTAGTACACATCCATCTTTCCGCTACGGTTGTATTTAACGGGATATAATTTCACTAAGCTTTTCAGGCTTTGGTTGACCCACTCATTAGCAACACCTTCTTTTGTATGGGAAAGGTTTAGCTCGTGAAATTCAATTGCCTTTTCTTCAAAAGGAAAAGCTTGATCTTCCATCAAAATATTATATTGCTCTAGTTCCTCACCTTTTAATGTTCTGGGTCGTTCAGATTGTAATAACGCACCAGAAAAATGCTGATATATGTTTGCAATTTCATAAGTTGCCTGGGTAATAATTGCAGGGTTATTTGAAGTTGAAAGTTGCCCATAGGTTGAAATAGCGTCTTGCATAAGTTTCTTTTTATTTTTAAGGCTCTCGGCTAGAGGTTCTATGAGCCGCAAACTTTCAAATTGACTTTGCGTTCGTTTTGCATTGGCCAATGAAATATTGGCGACAATAAAAGTAGTGCGATCTGACTTTAAATCTTTAGCGGCCAATTTGTCAGCTGACGAAATTTTTTCTTCCCATAAAAATACTTTATCGGTCTGTTTTGAAGCTGAGAAAAGTTGCGTTAACTTATACATAGCTTCGATATATTGTGGGTATGGACGCTGATAATTTTCGGCGTAACTAGTGTAAGCTTTAATGGCGTTATCGATATTTCCTTTAGATTCGTAAAGTTCTGCAGCCTTCCAAAGACTTGCCATTTTTACGTTTTCATCACCTTCTTCTCCGGATATTTTCTCAAAAGCTTGTGCAGCTTTAATACTATCGCCCGCATTCAGATAGGCAATTGAAAGCTGGCGCGTTGCGTCTTTATTCAATTCGTGTTGTGGATACAGTGATTGAAAATTCTGAATCGACGACACCGCGAAGTTCCATTTTTCGTGTTTCATTGCTAACAAAACTGCTTCATATAATGCCTTTGGGGCAATATCTGAAGTGGGAGCTTCTTTGGGCACCCGTGCAAATTCTTGCATAGCGGCATCAGTATTTCCGCTAGCGACTTTAGCTTCCGCCTGTTTGTAAATTGCCAGTGCAAGATTATCGTTGAGTCGTTTTTGGTCGTTAGGTCTTTTATTGGATTTTATTAAATCACCAAATATAGTTTCAGTCTGACTGTATTGGTTGAGCTGAATGTACGCCAAACCTTTCATTAAATTAGAATCATAAAGCAATTGCTCGCCTGCGGAATCCGACAATGTATCGGCCAGCAAGATGGAGTCGCTTGCCAAGTTATTTTTTAATGCGAGCTCTTGGGCATGCAAAACTGCATTTTGGTAACGAGCCTCATTTTTATAGAGTTGCGCAGATAAAAAAACGTAATGAATGTGCTTTTTCAAGACCCCTATATTTGTAGGTGTCTGTGTAAATAACTTATCCGTTTCGGTGATAGTGGCGTAGGCGGCATCTTTATCGAGAATAATATCGCCATCATACGCTGCCAATTCAAAATACTTTAGCGCGGAGGCATTTATGCCGGAATCGGCGAGTAACTCGGCATAGGTAGTGTATACCTTGTCTTGCTTGGCAAAGCTGGAGTAATGTTCTAAATAGCGGTCGTACCAAAGTTTGGCTTGTTCAAGATTCTTTGGGTTGTGAGATGTAAGGTAATCGTCCTGAAAATTTGTTGCAGCATTTAAAATATGTTCGCGTAATGCGTTAAAGAATTTATCCTGAACCTTGCTGTCGCGATGAGTATTCCAATAGGGAGCTTTTGGATTGTACTGATGATATACATTGGCAAGAGTCTCTGCGAAGCGCTGCTTGAATTTACCCAGCTGCCAAATTTCTAATGTTTTTAGTTGCGCATAAGCATGTTGGTTCGCATTGGGGTAAGTCTTAATGTACTGTTCCATGGTTTCAGCAGCATCAGAGTATCTTTCTTGATCCAAAAAGGTTTGTGCCACTGATTCGTAACAAGTATAAATATATTTGGCATCTACTTTCGCTGATATATATTCGTGTAATTCTTTGTTGCTTTGTAAATTTGCGAGGTTTAACCCCAAGCCGCGAAAATATTCATCGTATTGATTTTTATCGCTTTGCGACAAGGAATCATAATCACCGAATTGATGTTTTTCCAATGCGGCCAAATAATCATCGGCCGCTTCTGAATAAAGCCCCTGTTTGTATCTCGTCCAACCGCGTTTAAACAGTGCGCGCTCGGAAAATTCGTCGCTACCTATTGCCACTATCGCTGAAGAATACGCAGCTTCTGCAGCGAGGTAATTAGCGGTCATAAATTCGTATTCACCAATTCTAAACTCTGCCTCTGAAATATGAGTCGAACGAGGATATTTCTGCGCGATTTGGCGTAATGCGCTAAGAGATTGTTCTTGTTCGCCTAATTGATCATTCAGGCGAGCTAGCTGATACAAGGATTGATCGTTGTCTTTAGCGTTTGGATAATCTTTAAGGGCTTGCTCAATCAAGCGTTTGGTTTTCTTTAAAGACTCAATATACTGAGGATCTTCATTGGGACCAGCATTAGTGTCGCTTTTCGCCAGCGTATTTATCTTATTGATTTCAATTTCCGTTAGGCGGTTCATCGCGAGTCTGCGCGACTTGTCTTCGGCGCTGGAGCTTTCGATATAACGATAATATTCGTTCTTAATCTCCTCTTCTGATTTGGACTTTACAAATACTTCATTGGTTGTGCTTTTCTGGCGGCGAATATCCACAGAACCCAAATCATCTTTAGGTTGCTCCGTGCTACATGCTGACAGCAGAAGGCAGCTTGTAATAATAAATAATTTGCGCATGATATTTATGGGGTGTCGTAGAGTTTGGTGAGGCCGAAACGTGATTGATTCAAATAACTATTCAAAACAGATATTTTTGCATCAAGATTGCTTTTGGTATCTGTTTGATAGGCATTTGCGATCTTTGAATAACTATTGGCAATATTTGCTTTAGTGTTTTCGGAAATAGGGTAGGCAAGTAACCTTGCCAAGGTTTTTAATTGCCATGCGTAGGCCGATCCGGCTGGCGATTCCTTGAATCCTTCATTGGTTAAATTACTAATTTGTAACTGAACATCATTATTGGCTGGCGACACGAGTTGGTTTGCCGCGTTTGAAAAGAGATTTACTTTATTTTCATAATAAATTTGAGCTTCCGTATAGGCAGCTGCGGCACTCTTATTTTGCTTAAGCTTTGTGAGCGTAAACGCTGCCATAAGATAAGATTGCTCGACTGGAGTAGTGGGTTGCTGGCGCTTTTTTAACTGGTCAAATGCGTTAAATGCACCCACAAAATCCTCTTGGTTCAAGGCGGCCATACCAAGCCCGAGTAACGCCTGATCTGCATACTCGCTTTTAATTTTTACTTTACGAAAGCTGTCGCGCGCATTGCGATAAAAACCCTGCTGAAGTTGCGAGAAGCCAAGCGTGGTGTAAATGCGATTGGTAAATTCGTTAAATGATTCGCCGTTGGCTTTAACCGCATTCTGCATGGCAATTTGAGCATCGGTCCACCAATCCTGACGAATGTAAACCAATGCCGTATCTAATTGTGCGAGAGGGTAAAGTGGAGAATCGGTTTTAATTCGTTGATAGTATTCAATTGCCTGTCTATGTTTTTTTGTATGCTGTAACGCGGCACCCCAAATGATGAATGCCTTGTCAGCATTTATGCTGGATAAATCGTTACTTAAATCCAGTGTTTTAATTATCGCTAAGGCTTCATCCCAAGAATTCTGTTGTGAGAGATAATTAGCAATTTCGTAATCACACGTAGCGACTATTGCACGAGGCGCTTGTGCCTCTATTGCCATGCGAACATTTCGGGCGACCGAGAGAGAATGGTTTTGTAACGCAATATTTACGAGGTCGGGAATTTGTTTATTGGTATAACTGCCTTTAATAATGCTCATGTTGTTGAGAATCAACCCTAAGACTTGCTCAGGATTTTTATTTTTATGCGCAGCAGTTACCTTATCTAAAAGTACATTAAATTGCCGCGATTCAATCGAAAAGGCCGCATTTCCAGATAATTCCTGATAGGCCTGCGTAATTGCAGCGTTATATGAGGACTCAAGTTCACGGCCGTCTTCCGAATTGCTTGAAATAGCTTTTTCGTTCGTAGCTGCCAGGGCGGTACTACAAACTATATAAAAACCCAAAAAGACTAATATAGAAAGAAAATATGCGATCCGTTGCCGGAAAAATAAGTTTTGCATGATTGATAGCGTTCATTAATTCAAAAGCAATATTGTGTATGCACTGTGACTATTTCAGTCATATTGGTTATAGCTTTGATTCGGTTGCTCTCACTCCACGGCTTTCGATCATGTCCGTAATCAAAAGCCCTAGAATGAATCGCTTATTTAAATAGGTAAGTGAATTGTTCCTGGTCGTTTATACCTACGTGAATTGCTTGAATGCTTTCACCTGAACCCATTTTGGAAAGGCATTCAGTTGCGAGAGCCGGCAACATCGTACGCGTGAGAATATTTTCAATATTACGCGCACCTGTATCTACTTCCTGACTTCTGGCAACAATATGAAGTAGAACATCTTCATCATAAGTAAAGTCAGCGTTGTAATGTTCTCTCACGCGCTTCTTGATGCGATTCATATTGATTGCGGAAATTTTGAATAAATCTTCATCGCCGAGAGGGAAATAAGGAATGATCGTAGTTCTACCAAGAAATGCTGGTTTGAAATAACGCAAGAGTTGCGGTCTGAAAGTATCAAGCAATACTTCGGGGTCTGGTAATTGCTCCTGCGATGCACAAATTGCGCGGATATGTTCTTCGCCCGCATTTGAGGTCATAATAATAATTGTATTGCGGAAATCTATGTCACGTCCTTCGCCGTCTTTAATGGTGCCTTTGTCAAATAAGTTGTAAAAAATATCCTGAACACCAGGGTGTGCTTTTTCCATTTCATCCAACAAAATAACGCTGTAAGGTTTGCGTCTTACTGCTTCAGTTAAAACGCCACCTTCGCCGTAACCTACATATCCCGGTGGAGAACCTAATAGCATAGAAACCTTATGCTCTTCTTTAAATTCTGACATGTTGATGACAGTAATATTTTGTTCGCCGCCGTAAAGTATGTCTGTTAATGCCAATGCGGTTTCAGTTTTACCAACACCGCTTGAACCCACCATAAAAAATACACCAATAGGCTTACGTGGATCTGTAAGGCCTGCGCGCGAGGTGCGAATACATTGTGCAATCGCATTGAGTGCATGAGGTTGCCCGATAACGCGTTCACCTAGTGCATTTTGTAATTCCATGACCGCGTTAATTTCGTCAGACATCATTTTGCCAACGGGAATACCTGTCCAATTCGCTACAACTTCCGCAATTGCCTGGCTGCCGACATTAACTTGAATTAGTGGCAATTCACCTTGTAATCCATTCAATTCATCACGCAATTTTTGAAGATTAGTTTTAATCTCTGAGAGTTCGGCATCCGGTAGGGCTTGTGGTTTGGTTGCGCCGGCTTTTGGTTGGTAACTGGGATTACGTGCGTAAAAATCATCTTCAATTTTCTTTTGCAGTTCATGAATGGCACGGACCTTTTCTTTTTCCTTTTGCCACTGATCTTCTTGTATTAATAATGTGGCTTGTAAATCTTTTTGCTCTTGCTGAAGCTGCTCGATGCGTTCTTGATATTTTCCTGTAGACGCATTTTCCTTTCCGAGCGACATAATTGTTTTTTCGCACTGCGTAATTCTGCGACGCGTATCTTCAATGGCTGAGGGTGTGGCGCTTTGGCTTAGAGCAACGCGAGCACAAGCCGTATCCAGCAAGCTCACCGACTTATCAGGAAGTTGACGTGCCGGGATATAACGGCTTGAAAGTTTTACAGAGTCCACGATCGCTTCATCGAGAATATGAACGCCGTGATGATTTTGTAGCATTTCAGAAATGGCACGCATCATGTTAATGGCTTTTTCTTCGCTGGGCTCTTCGATTTTTACGACTTGGAATCGGCGCGTTAAAGCGGGATCACGTTCAAAATATTTTTTATATTCGGCCCAAGTGGTCGCTGCAATCGTGCGTAACTCGCCGCGAGCAAGCGCGGGCTTTAATAAGTTTGCTGCATCGCCTTGACCTTCTTTGCCGCCTGCGCCAATCAAGGTATGCGCTTCGTCGATAAACATAATAATGGGTTCAGGTGACGCTTTAACTTCCGCAATTACAGACTTCAAGCGATTTTCGAACTCACCTTTAACGCTCGCACCTGCTTGGAGAAGACCGAGATCCAAACTACGGATAGAAACATTTTTTAACTGATCAGGAACGTCACCGGAGGCAATGCGCAATGCAAAACCCTCTACAACCGCCGTTTTACCAACGCCCGCTTCACCAGTGAGAATGGGATTGTTTTGGCGGCGACGGATAAGAATATCAATGATCTGACGAACTTCTTCGTCGCGACCCAGAACCGCATCAATTTTTCCTTGCTTGGCTGCTTCAGTTAAGTTGACGGTAAATTTATCCAGCGAAGGTGTTTTGCTTGGTTTGCCGCCGGGAGCATTGCCACTAAAATCTCCCGCGCTTGAATCGCCTGTGTTCAAATTACTTGATTCGCCGGTTGAGCCGACCACAGAGCGAACTACATCGCGCAAGGATTCGGGAGGAATTTTTTTCAATTCGCCATTGGTGAATTCACTGGCGCGCCGCATGCTTTCGTCAAGCATAAGCGCAGCGAAAATATGTGCAGAGGTTGTTTTAGGATGATTATATTCAACAGAGGCGAGTATCCAGGCATTTTTAGCAAGATCTACAATCGTTGGTGATAAAGCTGGCGCACGCGAGTTGCCCGCTTTGATTACATCGAGCTCACGATTTAAATGTCTAACCACGTTGCCGATATTTATTTCGAATTTTTCAAGTATTGCTGCTACATCGCTGTCAGGAATTTCCAGAATTTTTAAAAGCCAATGTTCAATCTCAACATTGTAATGAGTGCGTGAAAGGCACAAGCCAGCAGCGCCTTCAAGTGCGTTGCGACACGGTTCGTTGAGTTTTCCTACCAGCGATTTTAAATCTATAGTTATCATATTGATGTCCTTAAAGCGTTAACAATAAATGATGTTGTTAATAATTTTACTGAAATAAATCTTTCGAAAAAAATGTTTAGCTTCTGTCAGAGGTAACCTAACGAGCTGAAACGGCGTGTTGAAACTTTAATTTTTAATGTGTCGGATAAATTTGATTCGTCAGCTGTTCCACTCGATAGCCAGGTATTCCAACCGACTATTGCGGTGGATTTTCTCTCCAGACGAATCTTGTTAGGTACATCTTTACGGTTTACCTCAATAATAAATTCGTAATCTTGTTCTATGCCAACGTAGAAGCGAACCATATCATTAAGCGCATGCAAAGCTTGGGTTCCGGGGGCAAATTTGAGAAATTGCTCGCGATTTAAGGGGCCGAGGGAAATGCGAATTTTACCTTGAGCAAACCAGCCTTTAGTTCCAAGTATCGCGGATTTACCTAGGTGTGCGTTTTGCCCGAGTGGAAGCGCTTTACCTGGCAAGCGAGTACGTACGTCTGGAATTAGTTCTTGCCATTCGCCAATAAACTCCTGAACGTCTACCGGAATTTTAAAATAATCCTGCAGCATTCTTTTTAGACCGTTGGCGGAGCGCACCTGTTGCGTTAGCAAACCGCTATAAAAGATAAGTGATTCGTCAGCAATAGCGAGCCGGTTCTGAAGACCTCCGGTACCTAGACCCACTAGTGAAAACAGCGCGTTAGTAGCTTCATCCCTTTTTCGTTTGTGCGAGACGGTAAGATTTTTACGCTCATATTCAATTGGCAAATTGTATTTTGTGGCCGCTTGATAAAAAAGCGATGCAGTGCGGTGATGAAACAGATCAAAGTAATGAACCAAAGCCGCGTCTTTTTGCTTCAGTCTTTGCAAAATCAACTCGGTGTAGTGATAAGGCAACACACCCATGGCGCCAATAAGACCCAAAAAATTAATGGAAATATTCCATTGGTTTGGATTTTCTGTCGTTTCAGTGTCGCGCTCAATACCGCTAATTTCCGCATTCGGAAATTTAAACGAAGGTGTTCCTTTAATACGCAGTGTTTCAGAGCTAGGCGGAAAAAAACCAGCAATTGGATTTTTCCCACGAAGCCGATCACGCCCCATCGCAATTTTCTGAGGATTGAAGAGTTCCGCTCGCTCAATTAACCGAACCGCTTGAAAAAAAGAATAATGCTGCGGTTTGCGTTCGAGGTCTTGAATTATAGAAGTATTTTTTCGCCGGCTCTGGGAGGACATTTTTTCAAATAACCTTCTTTATTTTTGCGCTTGACCAACACTCGAGTAAATGAATTTACCGAACAATATAAGCCGAAGAAATGCTCTAACACGGAAGCGAATAAATAGCTGCTATTGCCGCTGGATTGGCTGTCATCCATTATTATTTCAACTTCAATACCGCGACACATCGCTGTGCGGCCATCGAAATTTAACGGAGCACTGATCGAACGCGCGTTAAGTGAAACGATGGACGCTATTAATGCACGACTTGCTGATGATTCTTTAAAATCATAAAGCCTCAAAATTTCCTTCAAAGATTCGGTAGGATTTTCACGGCTGGTCAGTGATAGATGATTCAAACTCAGGTGTGAAATTAATCGCCAACGTGCACCATCACGCAAGTTTGGCCGAAGCGTTATAGTTGGTTGCGTTAAACAACGAATTCGTTCGCACGGAGGTGCAGCATTCACGCATTGCAGTTTCGGTTGATCGCGATTGAAAGGTAACTTGGCTGGTAAATCGCGATTACTCGCATGAGTTTCAATAATCAGCGTGCGATCATCCGGAACATTAGGATTAAGTTTTAAATCAACTAATGTCAGGAAAAGATCGGTTCCCTCATCGCGGTCAATATAATTAAGTTTTGCATGACGTCGCATTGCATGCCAGTAGGCATGATTGTCGCGATCCAGATGTTCGTGTTTTAAACCGTAAAATGGCAAATATTCAGACTTTTCGCCAGACGCCGTTTGCGCCACGACTTTATCCACGGAGTAAATCTCGTAACCCAACGGACGACGAGTATCGGCTACGATTTGATATTCAAGTCGCGTATGGTCTATCTTGATTGGATCGGCTTTATGTTCAAATAAATTCACGATGGGCGTACAACCCATCACAAATGTATCAGCAGAAATATTATGCTCAAGTTCTATATCGGAGCTATTTAAATAAATGTATAAGTTTAATTCATTATTGGCGGTAGCCGGGATGTGATTCGCAAGTCCATCAATGTCAATAAACATAAATTTTTCAGGAAATGCAAAAAATTCGGTCAGTAAACGATAGCCAACAAATGAAGCTGCCGGGTAGGGAAATAAACCTTCGTCGGTGTTGAATCCAACTGCTTTAATTGCACTTTTATTTAAGAAAACCGGATTTACATCTGCATCTGAACTACTGATCACAATTGACTGGCATTCATTCAACAGCATTTCATATAAAGGATTTACATGCTGAGGTTGGCCCTTCAAATAAAAACGTAAGCGGTTGGGTTTGAGTTCGGCGAAACTAATCGCGGGTGAAAATGTTTTGAGTTTAAGTCGAAGAACTCCACCGGCGCCACGAATTGATGCGGAACCCGGCGTTGTAAAAGGACGGCCTACAAGCCCTGCGTCCACAACAGCGCACGGAAGTAATTCGACGGGATAGGTTGTGGAGAAACGACAGTTTTCACCTTGAAATTGTTCGGTTTCAACAAGTGTGTTTTGTGGTATTAAATAAGCTGCCTCCAACTGCTCTTTGTCAGCAACAAATCTTGCGATGCTCATTGAAGGAATAGGGCGTTGATAATGTGGAAAAATAATTCCAAGTAAAGCATCGCTTAATTCGGGAAAATCATCATCCAGTTTGTGTTGAATACGGGCATTTAAATAGGCAAAGCTTTCTATCAAACGCGATACGTGCGGGTCTTCCGTGGTGTCGGTGCTGATGCCGAGCCGCCCCGCAATTTTGGGATGCTCTTTTGAAAACTCGGCACCCATCTGACGAATGAAAGCCAGCTCTTTTTCGTAATAGGGTAATAATTCATCAGGCATGTTTTGATTCTTCCACGTTCACCGTCCTCAAGACCGGGTCTAACACTGAGTCAAAAATAATAACTTCTGGTGCAGGATCTGCATAAAGCGTTGCGTCAATTCTGAACTTTAATGTTCTGTCCGAGGGATTAGCATTCGTGATGTGTTGTACTTTCACTGTTTTAAAACGTGGCTCGAAATCAGTCAGTATTTTCTCAAGCAGACGCGTAAAGCTTCGCTTTTTTTCGATATCGGCAATATTAATTGCAGCTAAATCAGGTAAACCATAATTTAACAATGAAACATCAAGTTGAGCGTACTCGTCGGGTGGCGATACCATGCGGTGGCGAGTGTTCAATAAATTTTGCAAATCGCGGCGCACAGAGTTGCGCAAATCACGTATCTGTTGATGTCGGCTTTTGTCAGCTTCGGTTTGCATTTGTGGTTCGTCATCTAACAAACGATCCAGAATAGATGCGCGAAATTGTTTTTTTTGGTTATTGCGCATAATTATACTTTTCCAGTCTGAACTAATTCAGTAACAAGTTCGAGCTCAGACACCATGTTATCCAATTGATAGTGGGGGGCCAACTGAATGACGCACGCATATTGTCCTGGTTTATCTGGATGTTCGCTCACCTTCACAGATGCCTCGCGCAAGGGATAGCGCGCCTGTTCATCCCACTCAAGATCTTCACGGCCGGTAGTATATTTAAATAACCATTTCATTAAAAAATGTTCGCATTCATCGGCGCTGATAAAAGACCCAATTTTGTCCCTAATCATTACTTTAATGTAATGAGCGACACGCGAGGCACATAAAACGTGTTGCAGCATCGAAGAAAGCTTGGCATTAATTTCGCCACTACCGGCTTTGGTTTGCTGGATTGATTGATTGCTGTAAAAAGCGCTAAATGGCGTATCGTAACAATGACACAAGGGAATGAAACCAATATTACTAAGCTCCCGTTCCAACGTATCTGTAATCAGCACTTCTGTTAGCGGCTTCGTAATAAGTTTATGTGGATCGGTTTCAAAACTCGAATGCGAAAAGTTCGAGAGTATCCCCCCGCCCAATTGATCACGAGGTACACCGCGAATGTGGCCGAACCAACCTACGTTAGCAAATTCGCGAATTAAAATACCTGCAAATGCGTAACAGGCGTTTCCCCACAGGTAGCCATCACTATTTTCAGCTTCATTTTTTTCATAAAAATAAATGCCTTTGTAGCTACCGGGTTGAGTTCGATATTGTTCGCGCATCAAGACGCGCGGAAGTGTCAATCCTACAAACCGGCTATCGCTTTTACTGCGCAGTGAGCGCCATTGGGTGTATTCGGCTTGGCTAAAAATAGATTGCAAATTCAATGGCAATCCGAGTGTTGCAAAATCGTCCAGCCCAAAAAATTCGCTTGAGGCTGCGGTAATAAACGGAGCGAAAGCTGCTGCCGATATTTCAGCGATACCACTTAAGGTCGCGATATCGTCATAAGGGTGAGCTGCCGATCTTTTGTGACTAATTTCGTAGTCGCCGATGATCACACCGTAAGGTTCGCCACCGGGTGTGCCATATTCAGCGCTGTAAATTTTATGGAACAGTTGGCTTTGATCGAAATCTAAAGATCGCTCTATATCTTTGACCACTTCAGCCCAGCTAATGTCCAGGTAACGAATTTTAATTTCACGTTTTCCATCTGCCTGATTTGCGAGGTGCCATAATCCGCGCCAGGACGCTTCCAGTTTTTGAAATTCTTTTTGATGGATGATGCAATTAAGTTGATCATTAATGAGTTCGTCAATCAGCGAAATTGCGCGAAAAATGGCGGATGAAAGATCGCTAACGCTTTTTAAATTTCGTTTATCTTCGAAATGCTCAAACCAATAACTAAGTGCTCGTCGATTATTCGGTTCGTTTAGAAAATAAGTAAGTTGTGAGGGTTGGGAAAAATTGTAATTTAGCAGTGAATCCAGAGGTATCTGTTCAGTCGACATAGGGTTTATAAGTGAATTGCTACTATTAACCGACACAGAAAATATTCCATTTAATTAAACAAAAAAGGGGGCAAAAGCCCCCCTTCGGGTAAATATCATTTAGCCTGCTTTAGGAATATTGGCAACTAAACGCAATGAAGCGGTTAACTCCTCCATTTGTAACCAGGGACGCATCCAGGCAATTGCGTTATAGACACCAGGTTGTCCTGGTACTTCCTTAACTTCCACACGCGCTTCGGCTAAGGGGTAACGCGCTTTCATTTCAGCGCTCGCGCCTGGGCTACCATTTACATATTTGCTAATCCAGCGATTGAGCCACTCTTCAGCTTCGGATGCTTCCATAAATGAGCCAATTTTGTCGCGTGCCATGACTTTTAAGAAATGGGCAATACGTGAAGTGGCCATAATGTAAGGCAAACGTGCCGAAATCGCTGCGTTTGCAGTTGCATCAGGATTGTCGAATTTTTTAGGCTTTTGAGTAGTTTGTGCACCAAAAAATACGGCGTAATCAGTATTTTTATAGTGACATAGTGGTAAGAAGCCTAATTTGCTCAATTCCGCTTCGCGACGATCAGTAATACCAATTTCGGTTGGGCATTTTTGATCAAAATCACCATCATCACTAACAAACACGTGGCTGGGCAAACCTTCAACTTTACCACCGCCTTCTGCACCGCGAATGCTTGTGCACCAGCCGTATTCAGAAAACGCGCTGGTCAATGTTGCGCCGAGAGCGTAAGCAGCGTTCATCCAGCAATAATCATTATGATCGGTTGCTAAATGACGGCCGTCTTCGGCACGTGGAGCCTCTTCGTAATTGAATGCATCAATCGGTTTGGTCGCCTGGCCGTAAGGAAGACGTGCCAATACACGCGGCATGGTCAAGGTTACAAAGCGCGAATCGTCACTGTCACGGAAGCTACGCCATTGAATGTATTCTGCAGAATCGAATACTTTTTCAAGATCACGCGGTTTTTGCAATTCAGTGTAACTGTCGAAGCCAAACATTTCAGGCGCAGCTGCTGAAAGGAATGGGCAGAAGCCAGCGGCTGCTACGTTAGACATTTTTGACAATAAAGAAATATCATCGGGATGTGACGAGAATTCGTAATCACCAATCAGAGCTGCGTAAGGCTGGCCACCCGCAGTACCGAATTCGCTTTCATAGATTTTCTTGAAAATTTGGCTTTGGTCGAACTCAACTGCTTTTTCCAAATCTTTGCCAAGTTCATTTTTGCTGATGTTCAGCATGCGAATTTTAAGCTGAGAACTGGTTTCTGAATTTGAAATCAAATGATTGAGACCGCGCCAGGAACCTTCTAACTTTTGAAACTTTTCATTATGCATAACTTCGGCAAGTTGCTTTGACAGCATCTGGTCAATCGCAGCAATAGCAGAGTTAATGGTCACGGAAAGATTTTTATCCCACTTTACCGTGCCTTTGACAGCTTCTTTAGTCAGGGTTCTCAGCAGCTCTTCAGTTTCATTGCGAGCGGTTTGTTTGGTTGCGCTAATCGCTTGCTCAAGAAAGCTAAGCTCACCAGCTTCTGCGCTGGCCGCTTGCGAATCTAGTTGTTGTTCGTTATTCGCCATCTTTATCACCCTTATCTTTGTTCTCTGCAAGACCGAGTTCGCTAGACAATGAACTGAGAGCATTAGTATTGCTTAAGATGTCTTCAAGCAAGGATTCCAGATCTTCCGATCTGTCCGCTTTGGTCAAAAGATCTCTTAATTTATTGCGGGTCTCAAGCATTTTGCGCAGAGGCTCAACTTGTTCAACAATTTTGTGCGGTTCGAAATCTTCAAGATTTTTGAAATCCAAATTGACAGACATTTGGCTGCCGTCGTCTTCCAGAAGATTATCAACTTTCATCTTAAGTTGAGGGTTTACCTTAGCCAGAACATCGTTGAAGTTATCGCGATCAATCTGCGAAAACTTGCGTTCTTTCAGTGATTTTTTCCCTTCGGTATTGTCACCGGAGTAATCTCCCATAACACCCATTACGAACGGGATTTCTTTTTCAACGGAAGTGCCGTTTGTTTCCAAATCGTATGTGATGTGAACCCTTGGCTTTCTTACCCGTTTTAATTTGTCGTGGATGCTATCTGACATGGACCCTAATCCTTCTTGGCTGAGTGTGTAGTTTAATCTTCATCTTTAACACCGGTTAGCTCGCTGTAGCGTTCGCGTGACGAAGAATCTGGAATAAGCTCATTGATGAGTTCATTGAGCGGCATATTACCCCATTTTACCGCTTTTTCAATGACGTAAGATACAGGGGAATGAGGTTCGGTTTTACGAAAAAACTTCGCAATTTCTAATAATTGTTTGAATGCTGCTTCACGACTATTAATTACACCCGGTGCAGCTTTCGCGGTCGCTTGCGGCGCGCTTTGAGATACGCCTGCATTGGCGTCAGGTTCATTTTCTGTTGCGCTTTCGGACTCTTCCGGCGCGGGAATTTTATCTTTACCTAAATGCGAGACTGCACCGCGACATTCTTCCAATATCGAAATTATATTGCGCGTGGGTGGCGCTGAATCCGCGCCACAACGTTCATCTAAAAGAGTGCCCAATTCTTTATAAATGTTTATGGCAGTAGATAAATTATCTGTTAAGTCGACATAAAACTGAACACTTGATTCGTTAACAGCGCGTTCGATATCGTCAATCGAAAAGCCAAGTTTGGCCATCTTATTTTGGCGAGTGTCTTCATCTGGGCTGCGTTGCGCCTCAAGCGCTTGTTGATACTGCCACAAACTGAATGGGCCTGGACTGTAACCTTCAGTGATCGGAACTTTACGGATCGGAGCGATTAACACGCCTTCTGCACCTTCTCCGTTTAAACCAGAAAGGGGAGCGGTACGGGTCTCCATGCCGTCTTCATCTGGCATTGGGTACAGGCCGTCCCAAAAATTTTCCACCAAACCTTTGATTAGCTCGAATCCGTCGCGTAAACCTTGGAATCCATTGCGACGTATGAGGGCTTCGGTAAACCAGCAGGCGACTTCCAAATCTTTGCTTTGATTAGTAAGTATGTCCGGAGCGAGGCTAATAATTTTTCGCCAATGTTCATCCGCAGCGGTGCTATCACCGTCATGAATGGCTTGTCTTTCGGCGGCGCGTGCTGCAGCTCGGGCTGATTTAAGTGATTGATACTTGGATAAAGGTGAAGCGTCTTGACGTACATCAATACCGGTTGGCTGGTCGTCTGATATTGGTATTAGAAGCACATTGGTATCTGGCGAAGCCATTAATTATTTCCTTTTCTTTTACTCTCGACGTTAAGCCTGATTGAAATCTAAATGCATGAGGTTGAGATGATTTGCAACGAGACTTGATCAATACATCATTTGTAGTTCGAGATTGCAAGTAATTCCAGTGGAGATGACCTGTAAACTTAACAAGTTGCATTATAAATTAAAAGTCATCCACGCCATTTAAATGTAATATTGAGATCTGGTATGTGCTTTTCGTAATGTGATCATATTCAAATTATGGGCACGGCGGGGCATACTGTGCCAGATTTTTTTTCAGCCGCTCGGCCAGTTGGCTCGAAGCTTTTTACCCGCTCGTGTCAGTGCACTAATTACGCTGTTCTAGGATGATAAAATGGCATTACAGATTACCTTAGTTAAAGCGCCTCCAGGTGTTTCCATGGCGAAGACCGCGCACGTATTTGATAGGTGCGGGGGAACTTTAGGACGCAGTGAATCCAATCTGTGGATACTGCCAGATGTGGAAAAATTCTTATCTTCCTGTCACTGCGAGCTGCTGTATGAAGCGGGTGGCTACTTTCTGTCGGATCTAAGCACCAATGGTACCTTTCTAAATAGCGCTTTCGAGCCCATTGGCAAGGGCTCGAAAATGTCGCTTAAATCAGGCGACTTTTTTGATGTAGGAGAGTATCGCTTCGCGGTCGAGTTTATTGAAGATCAGCCATTTGGATTTGGGGCACCACAGCCATCGCATAAGATGCCCGTAACACCGGTGTTGCCTGATGATTTTTTCGGTATCGCAACCCCGGCAAGTTCCAATCCGTTTGCTGGCGGGGATTTTTTAGTGACCGATTATTCGTCCGGATTGGCCGAAACTCAAGATCCGCTGGCTGCGTTTGATAAGGCTAATAAAGTTCCATCTAAAGATATCTTTGGGAATAACTTACCCTTTGATACACCAGGGTATAACCCCGCCCCCGAGAAAAATAATTTTTCTACCAGCAGCCTGGTGGATGCCTCGGCGCACGTGGATCAAGCTATAGTATGGCCAGCAACTAACCGTGAAAATTTAATCCCGGATGATTGGGAAGATGATTTGTTAGGTTCTGGTTCAAGCTCAGGCCTAAGTGATGATCCATTTGATTTGCCTGCATTTGAGCCCCCGCCACCCGTAGTGCCTCGCCCAAAAAATAAAGATTTTGTGGCTTCAGGTCCGGCTATAGTTAAGGCCCAGCCGGTTTCGCCGCCTGTGCAGCCGCCGGTAGTTGTAGTTCCCGAGGTGAAAGTAAAACCAGCGCCAAAGGCATCCGTTGCGCCACCGATTCAAACTGCGCCCGTGACTCCAGTAGCTACACAAGTTGCGAAGAAGAACGATGTACTTATCACGGCAATGGGTTTAAATCCAGAATCCCTGAGCGCTGATGAGGTTAATGAAATCAGTGAGAAAGTCGGTTTGCTTATGCGTGAAATCACGGAGGGCATGATGCAGGTTCTCAGGTCGAGGACAAGTATTAAAAACGAATTCAGGATGAACGTTACGACTATCCAGCCAATCGAGAATAATCCTTTAAAATTTTCGGTGGGGGTGGATGAAGCTATCGAAAATATGTTTATTAAAAAAACCAATGCTTATAAAAAACCCAGTGAAGCATTTCGCGAAGGCTTCCAGGAAATTGGCGAACATCAAGTAGCTATGATCGCGGGCATTCGCCACGGATTTGAAAAAATGATGGAGCGTTTTAATCCGTCAAATTTGGAAAATCAATTTAACAAGCAGGGTAAGGGAACGGTAATTCCGGGAATGCAAAAGGCTAAGTATTGGACGAATTACAAAGACCACTACGAAAGTTATTCTGACAATATGGAGTCGTCATTCCAGCATTTATTTGGTAGCGATTTTGTTACTGCGTATGAAGAACAATTGCGCAAATTAGCTAATGTGCGCAAAAAAAATAAGTGATATTTATAAAACGGGAGTTAAGCATCGCATGTTAATTTTAAAAAGTTCAGCCGTTCGTTTTTGTGCCGGTTTATTTTCGGTTCTCGTAGTGATGAGTGCGTGTAGCTCTTCCAAAAGTCGTGTAGGAAGTGCGCTTGATTTGGATACGAATCTAAAAATCAATTTTATCGTTGACAGTAATATCAACCCAGATGAAAACAAGCGGCCATCGCCAGTGTATGTGCGTGTCTATGAACTTAAATCCCCAACTATTTTTCAAAAAGCAGATTTCATCGATTTATACGAGCGCGATACGACTATCCTGGGTGCTGACTTTGTTAATAAGCAAGTTCTAAAACCTTTATCCCCGGGTGTAAATCGTACGGATAATCTCGTGCTGAAAAATGGGGCGACGAATGTCGGTTTATATGTAGAGTTTTCACAGTATCGCGGCGTTAATTACAAGGTCAATGTCCCTGTTGTTGAGCACAGCCTGACTAAAAATGAAGTGACGGTAAAAATCTCGGGTACTGACATTTCGATCGTAAAAAAATAATTTCAACACAATTTGATTATTTATAGTTGCAGTGGATGAAGTGAGAAATCTATGTCATTAGATAGTAAAGTGCTTTGGTCTGAAGGGATGTTTCTGAACCCCCAGCATTTTCAGCAGCAAGATCGTTATCTTGAACGTTACATTGATGGCCGCTGCGCTGCTTTGGGCGCTTACAGTTGGGGTTTGCACGAGCTGGAGGTTGATCAGCAACTTTTAAAGCTGGGAAAAGTTTCCATACTCCGTGCACGCGGTGTTTTTCCGGATGGTACGCCGTTTGATTTTCCAGACAATGACGACGCTCCTCCTGTTATTGAGTTGCCCGCTGGCTTGCATAACACCGTGATATTTCTCGGCGTTCCGGTGCGTCGTCCCGGTGCTGTGGATGTTTTACCAAAAGACAGCACGCAAGGCTTGGCCCGCTATTATTCTTCTGAAATCATTGTTCGTGATGTCACTGTAGAAGGTGGTGATTCGCAACCCATTGGTGTTTCGAAATTGCGTATGCGTTTATTGCTCGACACTGATGACCACAGCGGATACGCATGCCTCGGTTTAATGCGTATTGCAGAAACACGAGACGACCGCGATATTTTGTTGGATGAAAATTATTTGCCAACATGTCTCGATTGCCGCGCGGTGCAGAAAATTTCTGGCTTCATTGTTGAACTGGTGAGTTTGTTGCGTCATCGCGGTGAATCAATTGCTGGCCGCTTGGCAGATTCACGGCGCGGTGGAACTGCGGAAATCGCTGATTATTTGTTATTGCAATTGGTTAATCGATTGGAGCCATTCACAAATCATTTGAGCTCTACAAAAGGCCTGCACCCGGCGACCTTATTCGCCGAATGTTTACAAATGGCGGGGGAGCTTTCGACCTTTGTCGCAAAAAATAAGCGCCCGCCTGCATTTCCTAATTACTTACACGAAAATCTTCAGCAAACTTTTACGCCAGTTATGGCGACATTACGTGAATATCTGTCCATGGTTTATGAGCAGACCGCGATTTCGTTGGAGTTAATTGAGAAAAAATACGGCATTCGTGTTTCTCAAATTAATGACCGCAGTTTGTTGAGCACAGCTCTGTTCGTTCTGGCTGTACGTGCGGATGTGAAAGACGATGTTATTCGCACACGTTTGCCAGCGCAGATAAAAATTGGTTCGGTGGAACGTATTCGCCAATTGGTAAATGCCGCTATGCCCGGTATTGCGATAAAACCATTACCGGTAGCCCCACGACAAGTGCCGTTCCGCACTGGATATACTTATTTTGAATTGGATCGTCACAGCGAGTTTTGGAAAGAGCTTAATGAGTCAGGTGGATTTGCGCTTCATCTCGGTGGCGATTTTCCGGGAATTGAAATGGAATTCTGGGCAATTCGCCAGTAAGACTTGATTATCATTATGTAAATAAAATGTTAGTCCAGCTTCTGCATCTACATATTTCATGGCTGCGTTGTTTCGAAAGCAAAGCCGAAATGAATAGGGAGTAAAAAATGTCTGGTAATGATTCAGATAAAACAGTTTTTAAACAACCTACCCCTGGGGGTGAGCGCACGTCGACTCGACCCACGCCGGGTGGACGTGGCGCAAACCCACAAGCGGGTAATTCCAGTAATACGCAGGTCCCCCCGCACAACCGGAATCAGGCCCAACCATCCCAGCCTGTACCGCAGGATCGAAGTGGCGCCGCGTTTCGTACGGACATGGGGCTTAATCCTCTCGTGAACGCTGCATCGACATTAATTGCTGTGTATGAAAAAACCCGTACTGCAGTAAGCCACCCTGATGTCGGCGGTCTATATCAACGATTAATCAACGAAATAAAAATATTTGAAGAAAAAACGCGCAATCTGGGAATCAAGCCAGAAATAGTTTTGTCTGCACGCTATTTGTTGTGTTCGGTATTAGATGAGGCTGTACTTAATACCCCTTGGGGTGGTGAGAGCGTATGGGGACAGCGCACGTTGTTAAGTGTATTTCACGGTGAAACTTCTGGAGGTGAGAAATCATTTCTGATTTGCGAGCGTGTTTGCCAAACCCCTGGTGAAAACCTCGATATTATTGAATTATTTTATATTTGTTTAAGCCTCGGTTTTGAAGGCAAATATCGTTTGATGAATCGTGGTCGTGAACCCCTTGAGCAATTAAAAGATAATCTGTTTGCCATTATTCGCCGCTACCGTGGTGATTACGAGCGTGCACTTTCACCTCGTTGGATGGGTTTGGGTAATTTGCGAAATCCTATTACAGAATATATTCCTCTGTGGGTGGTTGTGAGTTTGGTGGCGGCCTTGTTGTTTTTCAGTTTTACCGGCTTTAAGTATTGGCTTTATACAACTGCAACACCGGTAACCCAGTCTTTAATAGAAATCTCGGAAGAGAAAAAATAATTTTCGAATCGCCACTGCGATAGGCCTTTAACGAGCTACCTGCTATTTGTGTAGACAAGGAATTAAGAAACGATGAAAAAAATCGGGCAATTTATTTTTAACCCCATAGTGATATCGATCCTGGGGTTGATCATTATTTCGTTGCTGATCTGGTTTGCAGGTCCAAGTATCAAGTTTGGCGAATCTAATTCTGCGCCGCTCGCGAGCCCTATGACTCGCCTGATGATTGTTATGGTCATTTTGGTGCTGTGGGGGTTAAACAATCTTCGCATCCAAATGCGCAACAATCGAAATAATCAAAGTTTTGTTAGCGAGCTTGAGCAAAATAACAAAGTTGTTCAAAGCGCTTCCAATGAGCAAGCTCAAGAAGAAATAGACCAGATCAACCAGCGCTTTGAACAAGCGATGGAAACTCTGAAAAAATTCAAGTTTGGTGGTAAGGGTAAAAACAAAGCACTTTATCAATTGCCTTGGTACATCATCGTAGGCCCACCTGGTTCCGGTAAAACGACTGCCTTGGTAAATTCCGGGTTAGATTTTCCTATGGCTGAACAATTTGGCCGTGGCGCCTTGCAAGGTGTTGGTGGTACCAGAAATTGCGATTGGTGGTTTACCAACGAAGCTGTGTTAATTGATACGGCGGGAAGATACACCACTCAGGATAGTCATCGGGTAGTTGATAGTTCTGCATGGGAAGGTTTTCTTGATCTACTAAAACGTAATCGCCGCCGCCGTCCGATTAACGGAGTGATAGTTGCCATTAGTCTGCAAGATCTTTTGTTGTCCTCGGAAGAAGAGCGTGCGATGCACGCAAAAACAATTCGCACTCGTTTAGATGAACTAATGAATAAGTTGGAAATTCGCTTTCCGATTTACTTGTTATTTACAAAAACGGATTTGGTTTCTGGATTCAGCGAATTTTTTGAAGATTTAGGCAAAGAAGAGCGTGACCAAGTGTGGGGGATTTCGTTACCCAATGCGCCTAAGGCGACGCAAAGCCCTGATTTTGATTTTCTCGCCACCGAATTACGCACGATCATTTCACGACTGTATGATCGCGTACTTGCACGCATGCATGGCGAACGCGACATGAAGCGTTGTGGTGCGATTCAAGGTTTCCCGCAACAAATGGAAAATCTGCAATCCTTGGTTGAAAGTTTTACCAAGCAAACGTTTGTACAAAACCGTTTTCAATTTCAGCCCTACTTACGCGGAATTTATTTTTCCAGCGGTACGCAAGACGGAACACCTATTGATCGATTGATGACGTCAGTGGCGAGTAACTTCGGGTTTTCTCGCGAGGTGGCACAATCATCTACCGGGCGAGGTAAAAGCTTTTTTATCTCTAAACTGTTCCGTGAAGTTATTTTTCCTGAGTCAGAACTGGTAGGCGTAAATACTCGTTACGAAAAGATGATTCGCTGGGCCCAAATAGCTACCTATGTTGGCTTGGGGATAATCACGCTCTTGATGATACTGGTGTGGAGCGGAAGTTTTGCTCGCAACAAAATGTATATTGCGGATGTTCAAAAATATTTGAATGAATATACAGAGCAGACAAAAAATAACGCGTTTCCCAGCAGCAATATTAAAGCCGTAATTCCAGGTATAGATGCGTTGCAGAAAGCTAGTTCCGTTTATGATCAAGAGCGTCACCCGTGGCTGTCGGGTATGGGTCTCTACGATAGTCGTGTAGATCAGGCGGCAGATCTTGCGTACGAAAATGCGTTGAAAAAAGTATTTTTACCAAAGCTGTTAAATAATCTGGAATTGAATCTGCAGCAGAGTGGTAATGAGGGAGACCTGTACAATACGTTTCGTGTTTACATGATGTTTAACAAACTTGATCACCTTGATAAGGCGGTAGTGAAAAGTTGGTTTGATGAAAACTGGAATCGCAATTTTAGGCATGACGCTCAAACGCGCGAAAGACTTCAGCAACATTTCGATAATTTATTTTCGAAACCCTTTCCAGCTTCTGAGTTGAATCAACCTCTCGTTGAGCAGACTCGCGCTGCATTATTGCGCATACCTATTGCACAGCGTGTTTATTCGCGCATCAAAGCGGCATCGCAGTACAACAAGTCTGTGGACATGCTTAATTTTTACGGTGATACGGTGCGTAGCCACTACCGTATAGATGAACGCGTGCGAGCTGCCATGCGTATACCTGTACTGTTTACTATTCAAGGCTATAAAAATGTTGACTTGTCTCCCAGCTCGCCCTTAATTGCGGATCTCGCAAACGAACAATGGATGATGAGTGAAGGAAACAGTATTGAATACACCAAGCTTGATTCGAAGGAAATAAGCGAGCAGGTTAAAGCCTTGTACTTTGCAGACTACAGCAAAATATGGATGGATATTTACGATTCACTTTATGTTACAAATTTTTCAAGTTTGCATGACTTGAGCGATGCGCTTAATAGCTTTGTGGATCCGGTGTATTCGCCGCTTCTCTCCATTCTTCAGGTAGGTAAATTGAATACCCAACTTACTCCAGACGTGCCGGATAAAATGGCGGACAAGGTTGCAGGCGCTGTGGTGGGTAAGAGCGCAGGTGAACAGGCTGTCAATTATCTTGAAAGTGCAATAGAAAAAACACCGGTTGATATTCGCTTCAATGAACTTAATAGTTTGCTGGTTGACTCATCACGTTCAGCCGCGCCAATTAGCACTACTATTCAAAAGCTTTCACAGTTGAAAGAGTATGTGCAGGAAATCAGCATGGCTCCGGATCCGGCAAAAAAATCGTTTGAAATTGTTAAGGCGCGCGCAGATAGCGGCGGTGGAAATCCTATTACCGCATTGAAAGGCTATGCGAAATCTACCCCTGAGCCTATCCAACGTTGGTTGCTTTCACTGGCGGATCAAGCGGGCGGTTCGGTAGGACAATCCGGTCATCAATTTATTAATTCCGCATGGAAGTCGCAAGTGTGTGGGCCTTTTAAGCAAACGCTTGCAGGTCGGTATCCATTTAATCGTTCATCCAGTGACGAAGCAGCGTTGCTCGATTTCACGGCATTTTTTAAACCAGGTGGAATTCTGGACCAATTCTTAAAAGAAAATATGCAGAGCTTTGTGGATGCACGCGGCAACCTTCTCGACACTCGTGGTTCAGGATTCTCTCCCGGAGCTGTCGCTGAGATTCAAAAAGCTATAGCAATTCGCAATACATTTTTCAGAGAAAATGCTGAAGTGCCCAGCGTCAGTTTCGAATTGCGCCCGGTAAGTATGGATGAAACTGATGCACGTTTTATTCTCGAACTGGGTGAGCAGCGTATTAGTTATACGCATGGTCCGAAATTCTGGAACACCTTGAGCTGGACTGGCGATAAAGAATCCAAACGCTTGCGCGTTTTGTTTGAAGATTTGCGTGATGCATCTTTCGATAAAATTTATACAGGCCCGTGGGTTTTATTCCATTTGCTGGATGATGCGAGTATTAAAGCTACCGGACAAAGTAATACATATTCAATTGTCTTTAGTGTAGGTGGTGCGGCGGATGATCCTAAAACGACACATAAAATTGTCTATGAAGGGCGTGCAAATAGCGTTAACAATCCTTTCAGAAGGGATTTGTTAAGTTCATTCAGATGCCCGGAGTCTCTCTAATGCACCCGAATAACCCTGTTGGTTTTTTTGGAAAATTACCGGCCCACGGAGATTTTATTTACCGCGGACTACCTACTAATTTCATTAATATTTGGGATGAGTGGTTGCAGGGTTTTGTTAAATGTTCGCAAGAGCAGCTTAATGAAGCATGGTTGGACATCTATCTAACCAGCCCTATCTGGCGCTTCGCATTATCAGAAGGTGTTGTTGATCAATACGGATGGGTAGGTATCGTACTGCCCAGTGTGGACCGTGTGGGACGTTATTTTCCTTTTTCTATTGCAGCACGTGTTTCGTCAGAGTTAAATCCCTTGGATCTTATGTCTCAAACTGCCTGGTTTGAATCAATCGAAGCCCTGGCGTTAAGGGCGCTTGACGGACAAGTCGCTATTGACGATTTGATTAACGATTTAAATGGTCTCTCACTTGATCAAACCGCAATTTATAATTGCGGGCCATCCAATTCCTATCAAAAAGGTGCAGTCATTGCGATGGACTATGAAGTGAATTCACCAAGCTCCGTGCTCGCACCCTTATTTCATTCTATGCTGAAAGAAAATTTGTCCAGCTATAGTGTATGGACCACGCAAGGTTCCGAGTTGGTTGAGCCCTGTTTATTTTATTGCGCGGGTTTACCCTCTCTGCAAAATCTTGCTGCTATGTTGGATGGCCAGTGGGTGGCGAGAGGTTGGAATCAGCCATGCCGGTTAACGTCGGTGTAACAATATTGTGAGTGTAAATATGATCACTGGCGGAAACTCGAATGATTGATAAAACATTCAGACGACCCATTCTATGGACCAGCGCTGCAAAAACAGATGTCGGTGTTGTTAGGGATGTTAATGAAGATGCTATTTTGCAGCGACCTGAAATCGGTTTATGGGCCGTAGCCGATGGAATGGGCGGACATTTAGTTGGCGATGTGGCCAGCGGTAAGATCGTTGCAGCCTTAGACGTGGTTGAAGCAGATAATGTATTAAGTCGCTATGTCAATAAAGTTGAAGATGCACTGCTTGATGCAAACGAAAAAATGATTGAGTACGCGCAAGTTATGTTTGATGAAGGAACCATGGGCAGCACTGTGGTAAGCCTTATCATCAAAGACAGAATCGGCGTCTGTTTATGGACGGGTGATTCGCGTTTATATCGTTATCGCAATCAAAAATTAATTCAACTTACTCGCGATCATAGTCAGTTGGAGGACATGATAGAGTTTGGTTTATTGTCGCGCGAGAATGCAGCAACTTACTCGCAGAAAAATGTTATCACTCGCGCAATTGGTGTTGAGTCGCCGCTGTATCTTGATGTAAATATTTTCACCACGCAAATCGGTGATATTTTTATTTTGTGTAGCGATGGTCTATACAATGTTGTCAGCGAACAAGAATTGATAGATACATTTTTGTCGCGAAATGTTGACACTATCGCGCAAGAATTAATTCACAAAGCTATCCAGCAAGGCGCGCCAGACAATGTATCGGTTGTGGTAGTGCAAGGCAGTGCTGGTAAAGTGCAGGCAGTTGACACTGCACAGGGATGAAACGCGGGAAATCAAATTTATGACAGATTCAAAAGATGGTGACAAGACAACTATTAAGCCGACACCACCTGCAGATGATGGGCGCACTCGGGTAGCAAAACGCCCGACTCCGCCAACTCAAGCGAACTCCAGCGCCTCTGACGACGAAAAAACTCGCATGCCGCCACGTAAACCGGTAAATGATGGCGCGCCACGCGTGTCAAATTCTGCCCGCTCGGACGTTCCGGTGGATGATGAAAAAACACGAATGGCTCCGCGCAAAGCTATTGATGACGATGGAAAAACTCGCACTGCTGCGCGTAAACCTGTGCTGCCCCAAACCCCGCCATCTGAATCGAGTGATAAAACTCGTTTTGTTGCACCAAGTAAAAATGCCAAACCTGTCGTATCGGACGCTACAGTCATCACCGTAAATCCAGGCGCTTTGGATGCTGATGCGCCGGGTTATTTGGATCCTGGCCAGCAGGCGTTTCCCATACTGAAAAATCGCTTTGTATTTGAAGAGCTATTAGGTTCGGGCGGAATGGGAGCGGTCTATAAAGCAAAAGATTTGTTAAAAATTGAAGCGCAGGATCGTGAACCTTACGTTGCTATTAAAGTATTGAGTGACGAATTTAAATCTCACCCTGAAGCCTTCATGGCGTTGCAGCGTGAGTCTCGTAAAAGCCAAAAAATAGCACACCCCAACATCGTAAACGTGCACGATTTCGATCGCGACGGTGATACGGTTTTTATGACCATGGAATACATGGAAGGTAAACCGCTCGACAAATTGATTAGTCAGTATCGCGGAATTGGATTACCTCTTGAAGACGTGTTGAAAATATTAAGTGGTATTTGCGCAGCGCTAACCTATGCGCACGCGCAAAAGATTATCCACTCAGATTTTAAACCGGGAAATATTTTTGTTGGCTTGAATGGTGTTGCGAAGGTTTTTGACTTTGGTATCGCTCGAGCAGTTGCTAAAGCAGAAAACCGTGAAGAAAGCCTGGATGATAAAACAGTCTTCGATGCGGGCAAGTTGGGAGCATTAACACCCGCTTATGCAAGCCTTGAAATGCTCGAAGGAAAAACACCGGATGTAAGAGATGATGTTTATGCGCTGGGTTGCATAGCCTACGAATTGTTTACTGGCGAGCATCCGTACAATCGCGTGCATGCTGACGAAGCTAAAAGGCGAAAGTTAAAACCCAAAAAAATTCCAGGCATTAAAAAACATCAATGGCTGGCCATAGAAAGAGCAATCGCTTTTGAGCGCGAAAATAGAACAGAATCTGTCGAAGAATTTTGGCGTGAATTTAATAAGAAGACCAGCTACACACTCTTTATTGTTATCGCGCTTATCGTTGGGATGGTTGTGGGTGGCTTAACGTATTACAAATATCGCCCAGTCAAACCTGCTGGTCTAACAGAGGCCCAGTTTCGGGATGAGTTGGAACAAAAGCTTCGTCTTGAATTAAAAATGAATAGGCTTATTGAAACGCTCAAAGCAACTGATTTTTCTTCAGCTGTTGAGGCGCAGCTTTGGGAGCAGATCCAAGAGTTGCGCCAGCTAATGGGGAAAACTCATGAGTGGCTTGTAAAGCAGGAAGCAGAGATTTATAAACGTTATGTAAAAGAAATTGATGTCGCAATCGCAAATGGCGATTTAACTCGCGCTCAGATGCTGGTTAAAAATGCCTACCGCTATGCTACGGATACCGCCAAACTGCGTGAGTATGAAGCGTCTATTGCTGCGCTATTAGAGGCAAAAAAACAAGCTGATGCCGAGCGCTTGGCTCGTGAGGGAGAACAGCAAAAGCAGCAGAAGGTGGTCGCTCAGGAGAAGCAACAAGCTGACAAAGAATCTGAAGCAATTGCAGTACGCAATAATTCCTTTTCAGTGGCGCTTGGTAGCGTGGACAAGCAATTAGAATGCAAAAACAATCTGGACATGAAAGATTTTGAAATTGCTATTACAAAATTGAGGTCATTGAACTTACAGCAATACCAAAAAGAAGAACCACGCATAATTCGCTCGTTAGCTCAATGCATTCAGTATATAGGCGGGTCATTTCCTGAACGCGCAGAAGCTGATAAAACATACGCGTTACGTATTTTTGTGAATAACCCAATTATTGCAGCCATCACCATCTTGCAAAAAGATCCCTGCAGTAGCTCGTTGGCGGGTATAGGTGCACGGGGTTTAGGTGCAAGCTGCAAAGATAAAATGAGCGGTGTTAGTAGAGTTCCAGTATTGGTAGTCATTCCTGCCAAGGCTGGGATAAAAGGATTTGCGATAGGAAAATACGAAGTTTCGACGGATGAGTTTAACGATTTTTGCAAGCAAACAAAATCGTGCACAGCTGTTTCAGTTGACGATTCATCAATCCCTGCGACGAATATAAGTTACGCAAGCGCTGTTGCTTATACAAAATGGTTGAGCGAAAAATCAAATCGAAAATATCGCCTGCCTACGTTTAACGAGTGGCAATATGCTGCGAAGGGAACCAGCGGGAAAATAGATCAAAACCGAAATTGCAAATTAAATTCGCGCGGTATTCAGAAAGGCGGAACGCTTATTAAGTCGTCCCTTGGTCAGCAAAATGATTGGGGGCTAGTGAATTATGTTGGGAATGCGCGAGAATGGGTTATTGAACGCGACGGCGGTGTTTCAGCCGTAGGTGGTAGTTATGACACACCTATCGAAGAATGCGATTTGAATAATCATCAGTCACATTCAGGTTCTGCAGATGAAGTTACCGGCTTTAGAATTGTTCGTGAGTTGGTAGAATAAATTTTTTTGAATGTGTGAGCCCATATCAACTACTTTCTATACAGAGATTTAAACTATGGAGCAACAATATTCGGACGAAATTAAAAAACTGGCGCAAGACTACTACAACAGAAGTTTGTCGTTGGAAGAGTATCGGCGTCAAAGAGATAAATTAATCGATCAAATGGACCGTGAATATAACGGTATCAGTATGGGTTCTTGATTCCTGATATATGTGGGTAAAGACTCGGTAATCATATTTAGTGAAAATTAAAGGTAGAAATATGGATTTAGTTAAGTTTTTCCAATCGAGCGGTATGTTTATGTATCCAATCCTCATTGTGATGGCGGTGGGTGCCGCAATTGCTGTGGAGCGATTTATATATTTAACGGCGCTAACGAATAAAACCAATAAAATCTGGAAGCAAATTAATCCCATGCTGAAGGCGAATGATTTTCAGCGTGCCCAACAAGCTTTAGCAAGTATCAATTCACCTTTGGCGCGCGTATTGAATTACGGTTTTGCCCGTTACAAACCCAACGCAAAACGTGAACGCATTGAAGCCGCTATGGAAGAAGGTGTAATGGAAGTTACGGCGGAAATTGAAGCTCGTACACACTACCTCGCTACATTGGCTAACGTCGCCACCCTCATGGGTTTGTTTGGAACCGTTATCGGCCTTATCGAAGCCTTCGGTGCCGTGGCAGGTGCTGATCCAACAGAAAAAGCTGAGCTATTATCAGCGAGTATTTCACTTGCAATGAACGCTACCGCTCTTGGTCTGTCTGCAGCAATTCCATTTCTGGTAATTCATTCTTATCTTGCAACTAAGGCAAGCAAATTACTCGATTCAATCGAGATGGCCGCAGTTAAGTGCTCAAACCTTATGTTGGATGAATAACTTCATGAAACTTCGTCGTAAGAAGCGAATAGAAGAGGTAGTCGAGCTAAATATCACGGCCTTTATGGATCTGATGGTTTCGCTTGTTTGTTTTTTGCTTATCACTGCAGTCTTTTCGCGCATGAGTGTTGTCGAACTTAATTTGCCTCAGCTGAATGCGAAAGCTAAACCTGATCAGGAAATAAAATTATCTTTACAGCTGGTAGTACATTCGAATTCATTTGATATACGCGACGAAAATTTAGGTTCAATTAAACAAATTGAGCGCAACCCTGAAAAAACCGATTGGAAATTATTCGACAAAACATTGCTAGAAATTAAATATCGATTCCCTGAAGAGCAGAATATTTCTCTTTTGCTTGAGCCTGGCATTAGCTATAAAACCATGATTGAAGTAATGGATCATGTGCGTACAACGAATGTGGTCAATGCAGGAACTGTCGAAGAAGTAGAATTGTTTCCGAACATTTCTGTGGGTGATGCGCCCGAAGTGGCTGCCATCGAGCCAGTCGCAACTGGATTAGTTGAGCCGGAAGGACAAACCTCGGTGGAGGAAAAGAAATGATTAAGTCGCGCAGAGCGAAGCGCATGGAGCGCAATCACCAGAGAGCTAAAACGCCGGGCATAAATTTAGTCGCATTTATGGATATTCTAACCATTTTAGTTTTCTTTCTTTTGGTTAATTCCTCCACTACGCAACGTATTCCCTCCCGCAAAGAGCTAACTCTTCCTGTATCAGTTTCAAAGGTAACACCGGAAGACACATTAGTTATCCAAATCACCCGTAGCGCAATCTTGGTTCAAGGTGTGAACGTCGGAACAATTGATGAGGTGAGCAAGAGCAAAGATGCAACCATTCCTAAGCTGAAAAATGAATTAGTAGCGTTAGCACCGAGAAGCTCTCAACTTAACGAGGGAGCCAAAGATTTTAAGGTAACTGTGATGGGTGATGAAAATATTTCCTATGAGTTAATAAGAAAAATATTAACGACATGCCAAGAAGCAAATTATACAAAAATTGCATTTGCTGCCGTGCAAAGTACAAAAGCAAAAACGCTTTAATTTCTAGATAGAAATATAAATCGGTTAACAATAGGTTCGGGATGACAGCAATAAACTACAAACATATAGCGCTCGATTGGCAACCTGACGCCAAAAGCTCGCGCGATTTTAATCGAATATTAATTATTGCGTTAGTAATAACTGCGTTGTTAATGGTGGCTTTATCGGTAATTAAAGTTCCTGAAAAAAAACAGCAGCGCGCCGCTGTTCCTGATCGCATTGCAAATTTTATTTCAAAGAAAGATAAGCCCAAGGTAATTCCGAAACCTGAAAAAAAGCCGCTTCCACCACCGCCAAAACCTGAAGAAGTCAAGCCGGTTGAGAAGCCGGAAGTCGTACAGGAAGTTACTCGTGAGCGTGACAAAGAGCGTAAGCCTCTTACCGAGGCTGAAATTAAAGCGCGTAAGACCGCCGAAAAGAGTGGCTTACTTGCCTTGGCTAATGAATTGAATGATTTGATTGATACTAAGGACCTCAACAATAATCTGGCGAAAAATCTATCCGAAAAGCCCGGTGACTCCGGCGGTGCAAATTTAATCGCAGGTCACGGCACTGATGCTATATCAGGTTCAGTTGCGCAATCTGGTGGTGGGGTGGACGGAAAACAATATGCTGGCAATATTTCCAGAACAGATCTGGACACTAGAAATGTAGGAAAAGATTTTACCGAGCGTAAAAATCAGGCTGAGGCCAAGGCCGCCGCTAAAAAGGCGAGTGGTGGCGGAGGCGGAAGCGTTGAAGAAAACGTCACCATGGTTTTCGACAAAAACAAAGGAAGCCTTTATTCATTGTACGAACGTGAACGCCGAGTCACACAAGGCATACAAGGTAAAATTGTTTTGCAAATTACCATTTCACCCACTGGTGACGTAACGGATATAAAAATAGTATCAAGTGAATTAAACAGCCCAGAGCTCGAATCAAAAATCGTGAATCGCGTCCGGACGTTTAAATTCAATATCGGTGGCGATAAATCTATAACACTCAACTACCCAATTGAGTTTTTGCCGTCGTAGATTTTTAAGAGTACTGCTTGCGTAGATGATTTTCATAGCATCCAGATTTACAGTTCTAGTTGGCAACATGTAAATTCTGTTTGTGTCGACAAGCAGAATTTATATGGCCGAACAAATCTGTTCGCGTCAGCCTATTTTACTTTGCAAGATATTTCGTGAGTGGGATCAATATCTCGGCGCACTAGAACGCATTTCACGGGCTTTTCTTGTGGAAGCGGTATTAACAACACTACATTTCGCGAATCACTGTCCGAATCCTCAGCAAAAGATCTGGCGTACACACACTTCATCATCATGCTTTTGTGGTCCTTGTCGTATTCCGCGATCGACTGGGACCGTCCCTCCAACTCCTCCCATTCATCTATCATTTCTTCACTAAAGTTTCTCTTATCTAAATCCGAAAATTCGGGATATATAAGTCCAATTGTTCTCAATAGAAACTTTTCATTAGGGATTTTCCCCACGGTAATCCAGCTAGAAGGTAACGATTTTTCGCTAGATAAAAAATTGGGACAAGCCAATGTTTGGGTGTCTTTTGAAGAAGCACCCGAACATCCTGAATAAAAAACAATAGTTAAACACAACCAATATTTTAAAAAATTCATAATTTATCTCATTCTGATTTTATTTAGCACGTTGTTAACAGAACGTAATATTCTTCACCATCTGAACCCCATTTAACTCTCTTATTCCGACCTACACCTTTTGAGTCAGACCAAGGTTTGGTCAAATTGCTACCAAGTTCATCTGCCTCCACAGAATATGCTTTACCTCGTTTTGCTATCTTGACCCCGTTCCATTGATCCAATAAGTTTACGCCACTTATTTTGCTTTTGGTTTCTAGATATGTTGAATAATCATCATGACTTAAATAAATACCAACATGTGATCTGCCAGAATAGTCACTGTAATATTTTCCATCCCTTAATGTGGCAACCACAATACCTTCGGGTAATTCTCCAGGTTTGAAATCACATACTCTGGGCCCTCGCAACCAAGTTTTAGTATTAGGCACTCCAAAATACTGAACGTATGATGCGCATTCATTTCTAAATCCGCCTGGAAGACGGTCGTCGGATTGAATGATTTTTATTTCAGGAATCAGTTGAATAGCGCCTCCTTCAAACTTCCTAAAATCTTTTATGACATAACCTTGGCCGATGTAACCATGAAAGCTTATGCGTCGGTAATTCTTAAAATCGGTCTGCTTTACAATTGCTGGTGCAGAAATTATATCTGTACTTTTTGGAGTATCGGATGTTTTCCCGAGCTGAGCTTTCGGAGTAGATGGCTTCGGATTTTGCGAGTTTTTATTTTGAGAGGAGTTTGGCGCTAAACCATTAAAGAATTTTTGAAGGTCAGTTAGCGAAAACCAATCATGAACAGTAAAACAATTGTCAAACTGGGATTTGAGTGCCTCATTATGTAATGCCTGCCACGTCTTGGGGCCCACTACACCATCGGCCTTCAGTTTCATTTTGGTTTGAAACTCTTTTACAAAAGTTTCGGTTTTTCCACCAAAGTCCCCATCCGGGTTTAGTACAATTTTACCGGCTCTTGAATTGAGTAAACCTTGAATTTCGCGAACAGCTTTGCCCTTGTCGCCTTTACGTATTACCATCGCCATTTTAGATCCTTAATATGTAGTCCTGCTCGAAGCTGCATAATAATTAATTTCCAGTGATAAAACTCCGGCTTTATCAGGGCGCTAGCTTAGCATGGTGCAATTCAGTGCGAAAAGTGAGCTATGTTTGGTTTTGCGAAAATAATGAAAATGACGCCATGCGTTTCTTAAAATTGCAATTGAAAACCTCGTTGTTCTTGACTGCTTATAACTCTTGAGGTTTTGCGCGCCGCAATTTTTAGCCATGCACTAACCCAATCACACTCATCTGAATACTTCTCTGGCATAATCCGCGCGAATTTTCTTTTTTCATGCTTACGCATTTACGTTCAAGGAGTCATTGTCATCATGACGATACACGCAGCATCAAAACATATTTTTAAAATACTGATCGCAATTAGTTTTGTTTCCTTTCTCGCAGGTTGCGGCGGCGGTAGCAGTGGCCCTAAAAAAGATTCCACTCCGGACGCATTTACATTGACGCCAGTCACTAATGCAGCGGTCGCTACAGAAGTAACATCTGCTCCTGTTACGCTAAGTGGTTTTAATCAAACCGTAAGTATTAGTATCTCTGGCGGGACATACTCTATTGGTGGTTCAACCTATACCAGCACTGCGGCAACTATTACCTCGGGTCAAACGGTGACTGTAAAAGTCACTGCCTCTGCTCAAACCAACACAGCTGTTTCAGCAACACTGACCGTTGGGGGTGTTAGCGGTGTATTCACTGTAACTACGGCTCCGGACACTACGCCGGATTCATTTAGCTTCACGGATTCTCCGAATGTTGGAGCTAGCAGCGTAAACACGTCCAACGAATACACCGTTTCCGGAATTGATGTGGCGGTACCAATCAGTATCACTAACGGTGAATATTCGATTAACGGCGGCACATATACCAACGCAGCAGGTACTGTAAGCAAAAATCAAAAAGTTACTGTGCGCGTAACGGCATCTGCCCAACCTTCAGCAGACGTGATAGCGGTACTCACTATTGGTGGCGGTAATGCAAATTACAAAGTCACAACCTACGCAGATGATGTAGCACCTACCGCACAAATATTATTCCCTCCACCAGTATCAATGACTGAAGGCAACACCATTTTAGTTCGCGGTTCAGCGAGTGATGAGTTTAGTGCGATTGCTGGTGTAAAAGTGAATGGGGTTGCAGCGACCACAACTGACGGTTTTAAAAATTGGCAGGTTACGGTTCCATTAACGGATACCACAAAATTTGTTACCTCAACTACAGAAAATACCTTAAAAGTCACTACAGAAGACGCTGTTGGCAATAAATCAACCGACGCAGCACATGTAGCAATTAGGCAGGCGCCATTAACAAGTCCTTTCCCGGATGCAGATGGCTATATATATCCAGCCGGGATGGAATTCGATAAATTAGATGGAAGGAATCGTTTACTGGTTACTGGCGGTGGTAGGGAAATTTATAGTGTTGACCTTGGAACCGGCAAGCGTAGTTTATTTGTCCGCCTTTCAGATTGTTCTCCATCTTCAATCGTTATTAACCCTATCAACAAACATGCTTATGCTCCCTGTAATGCAGGAAAAGAAGGTACGGTTGTTAATATAGATTTAACAAACCCTTCTGAGTATCAAATCCATACAATTCCGAATTTCAACCCGAATTATGAAGTCGTTGACTCATATTCTTCTTTGCTTTACGTGAAGGATAATGTCGCAAAATATATTATTAGCTATGTTAAGTATGCACCATACCGGGCCGAGCTCTTTGCTGCTGACTCAGCTCTGACGCAATTCAACATTTTTTCCAGTGCAGAAAAGTCGATTCCCGACGCCATTAACCCAATACAGGACTTAGTTGGAATGGCTTTAGATAAAGCTGCTGATCGCTTTTTAGTGACTGATGATTTTCAACAAACCATTTTTTCTGTAGACGTAAGCACCGGTGTGCGCAGCATATTTTCAAGTAACGCTAAGGGCACAGGTGAGGCTTTTGCTGAGCCGTACAATGGTTACTTGACTGGTATTGCAGTGGATGAAGTAAATAATCGTGCGCTAGCGGTCGAACACTACTACAGCGCTAAAATATTTTCGATTGATTTGGCCTCGGGGAATAGGTCCTTGCTAACAAGCACTTCAGAGAGTAATCCTTTTAATTCAATGTATTCAAGCTCTGATATCAAAATTGCTAGTCCTAACGGTTATGCATTTGTTGCAACTTGGGGTGATAACGCAGTTTTTGCAGTGGATTTAGTGACAGGTCATCGCGTGGTGTTTAGCAAATACACGTCTGAAGTACATTAAATTTTAAATTATGACAAGGATGTTCAATTTGAAGAATTTATTCAGGAGGTTGACTTCAAAACGAAAAGATTATTGTGGAAATGTCGCCTTCAGTTGTCTTACACTAAAGTGCTTTCATATAGTTGTCTTTTAATATGTGAGTCACACCCAAGCCTGGTAATAGGAATTCGGTTGCATCCGTTGAACTTTTCGGATAATAAACGCTTGTTTAATCGAAAATTGCATTTTGTTTAAACTAAAAGTTTCACTGATTGAGCGACTTTTTGGTTTTTTAAAAAATTTTGGTGTGAGTACCAGTACCAATAATTGTACGTAAGAAAAACTTAGATTGTTGAGCGATTGATATTTATCATTATCCATTAAATAAACGTTAGTAGGGTTTGACTCGGGAATGATGGATTTTTAGATGCGTCTAAACTACAACTCTCTCCGTATAAGATTTTATTACAAAACTTGATCAAGTTAAAATCTGCTGAAAAAAGCGTCAACTATAGGCATTCTCCTACAGCCAAATTAGCTTCTCTCGCGTAAAATCTCCCCGCTGCAACCATTACCGGCTTTTTGCTTAGGTTATGGTTCTTTTGTCGATGGTAGTTCCCAACATATACCCAAGAATCAATGTTTACAATTGTTTCCATCCAGGACTGATTCATGCGCAACATTTCTGCTCCAGCCCCCTCTTTAACTCGCCGTAAACTCTACCTTGCTATGGTAACCGCCACTCAACTTATGTGGGCAGGCCAGGCGCATGCATCGCCAGAAGGTGGCAATGTCGTTGGCGGAGCGGGCAACATTAATCAGTCCGGTAAGGAAACGGTTATCCATCAGCAAACTGATCGTATGGCTATTGATTGGCAGAGCTTTAATGTGAAGGCTGACGAGCATGTGCAGTTTATCCAGCCCGGTGCATCTTCGATTGCACTTAATCGAGTTATTAGCAATAAGGGTTCCGAGATTCTCGGCCGCATAGACGCCAATGGCCAAGTGTTTCTGGTGAATCCTAACGGTGTAGTTTTCGGTAATGATTCACAAATCAACGTGGGCGGGATTCTCGCCAGTGGCTTAAGCATTAACCCTACAGATTTTATGAACGGTAACTTTACGTTGAGTGAAGTTGAGGGCGCTGCGGGTAAAGTCGTTAACTCTGGCATTATTAATGCCGCGACCGGTGGTTCTGTTACCTTGCTTGGTAAGGAGGTTACTAACGATGGTTTGATTATCGCTAATCTCGGTGCAGTGAATTTAGCGGTTGGTAAAGAAGCCGTTGTAACTTTCGAGAAGAATGGCTTAGTGGGCGTTAAGGTTACTAAAGAAGTTTTGCAAAGCGAATTAGGCGTCGATGCTGCGCTTATTAACAGCGGAGAAATAAATGCAGAAGGCGGGCGCATTTTATTAACCGCCAGCACCAGTCAGGATATTTTCAGTCAAGCTGTAAACCACGAAGGAATGAATGCTACTACTAGTGTGGTAGTTAATGAAGATGGAAGTTTTACGCTCGGTGGCGGAGCAGATGTTGTTAATACAGGAAAGCTTTCAACAAGCGTTGCAAATGGCGATGCTGGTCAAATAGTTGTAGTGGGCGATAAGGTTACTAATAGCGGAGCTATCTCTGCGGACTCACAAAATGGTAACGGCGGCCATATAGAATTAAATAGTAAACACACAACAATTCTCAATCAAACTGCGAGCGTTTCCGCTCAATCGACCACAATTGGTAAAGGTGGTGATGTAAAAGTCCTAGGCGATAAAGTCGGCCTAATGGACACTGCAGGTGTAAATGCATCAGGTGCAAACGGCGGTGGACAAGTTTTAATTGGTGGTGATGAAACCGGTAAGAATAAATATATTAATAGTGCGAATTTTATTTATTTGGGTGTAAACACAAATGTAAACGCTGATGGGTTGCTAAATGGTAGCGGTGGGAAATTAATTACTTTTGCTCAAGATACTGCACGTATCAATGGCAACCTATCTGCGCATGGTGGAATTGAAAGCGGTAGCGGCGGTTTTATTGAAACATCCGGTTTAAAAGGTTTTGAGATTTTGAATGCACCGGACATTTCAGCGCAAAATGGATTTGGTGGCACCTGGCTTATTGATCCCTACAATATTACGATTCAGGCTGGTGGTGGTGGTGGTGGTGGTGGTGAGATAACTAATCCAACAGATGATAGCGGGGACAAAATATTCGCGACAAGTGGAGGAAATGCCGTAATAAAAAGCAGTACGATAAAGACGGTATTAGAATCCTTAGGTACAGACAAGAAAGTATTAATTAGAACTACTAATGATCTTGTAGCGGGGAACACTACAGATACAAGTGGCAACATCTTAATTACCGACGATATAAGATATTCTCCTAATTCCTCTAAGGCTGCGACCTTACGCTTGGAAGCGCACAATGATATAAAAATCACAAACGGAATAACAATTGATACAAATACAAATGGTATTTTGAATGTTGAGTTGATTGCAAATAACGATAATAGCGGAGCGGGCGGTGTTATTGATTTAGGGACGGGGACGATAAAAACTAATGGCGGAAATTTTACGTCCAATAGTAGCGGTTTTAATGGTAAGGATGCAAATATAGATACTTCCTCTGTTGGGCATGTTGGTGGAGGAGTTATCAGCATAACGTCAACTGGCGCCATCAATAATGTAGATTTAGGTGTGCTGAAGTTTAATTATGGAGATACCCCTCCAAGCGGGGAGACGCAGACATTAAGCAGGGTTGGATCTGTTGAGGTTAATTCGGAGGGAAGCGTGAGTTTGTGGAGGGACTTAAATTTCAATAATACTGGCGCAAGAAATAAAACAAGTGGAGCTAGATTTTCTAATGTTTCTGCCGGTGAAAATCCGGAGTTAAAAATTACAGCTGCTGGTGATATCACTATTGGCGGCAGCATTTTTGATCTTTATGGCGATGCTCGCGATGCTCTCGATATCTCATTAAAATCTACCGGTTCAGCAGGTGTCGTTACTATTTACGGAGCAATCTATACATCTGGCGGAAACTTTGCGGCAGAAAGTAACAGTTTTAAATCGAATGCACTAATAGATACAGATCATGCTAATGACGGAACTTTAACAGACTTTGGTAACTTAACCTCTCCAAATGCCACGTGGTCAAATGGTGGAAATATTATTATTAATGCAAGTCAATCAGTTGATTTGTTGCAAATTATAACTGATAGATCCGCAACAGGTAATCAGGGTAGTGTGCAAGGAAAGTTACAGATTGGAAAAAGAAACGCATCCGACAATCTCGAGGTAAAACAAACCACATCTTCAGTCCTTAATGTTTTCGGTACAACGACCTTCGATCTATTTAGTAACAATGCTGGAAATAATGCTGCTAGCGCTATCAATTTGACTAACGCGGGTAATATTTTTACTGGAAATATTCTATTTACTTCTGCTGGTAATGTGAACATCAGAAATAATACCGATACAAAATTAGGTGCATCAGATATTAAAGGTACGTTTGGTTTGACGTCTTCGGGGAATATTGAAGATTTTGGAGTTTTAAAGATTGCTGGCATTTTGACTATTGGTGCGCCTAGTCGTTCAGTTACTTTAGATTCACAGAATAATGATTTTTCACGAATCAATTTTTTAGGTACTTTTACAGATCTAATAATCGCGGATGCAAATGCTTTGGCTCTTGGTAGCATTAATACAGCAGGAAAAATCGATATCACTGCTACGAGTGGGATTCACTTAAACGGTAATCTTAATGCTGCTGGAGGGAGTATCGAATTAAAAAATAATGTAATACTGAATGATGATATAGCTTTTGATGCAAGCGGTTCTACCACTCGCGGAGATATTTCGTTCGGTGGAGCTGTAACTTCTACCTCAAATAAAACTCTAAATCTCACAGGAAAAGCTATTGTCTTCTCCGGAAATGTCGGCGACGCCACAACCAATCGTATAGGAGCGCTAACAGTAAATGCCACTGAATATTTCGGCAGTAATAGCTCATTCTATGCCACTTCTTTTAATCTCACCGCAAATAGTATTTTAGCTAATGTGCTCGATTCGCTTGGCGGTGATGTAACTCTTACAGGAACGAATGCTGTAACGGTTAACGAAATTTCAGCTCAAGGAAGCTCTACTCATCTGGCAGGCGGTAACGTTACTATTGATGGTGCAGATATAACATTGGGCAATGCAAATAATATTGCTGTTAATACGGTCGGCAGTGGAGCGGGTTTGACAGGCGATGTCATAATTAGAGCAACGGAAGTTGGCACTCCTTCTATAACAATAAAAGGTGACATAAATTCAGGTGCGAAAGTCGCAGCATTAACTCTTGTTGGTACAGGTGTAACCGCAGGCAAAGTAGATTTGGGCTCATACTCATTAGCTTCAGGGTTCACGTCCTCTCTTCTAATTACTGGTAGTGCTGGAACTGACACTATAATCGGTAATTCAATCGAGAATACTTGGGACATAACCGGCGCAGCAAACCAAACAATTAAAAAAACAGGCACCGTTGTAGCTCCCTTTATTACTTACAGCAATTTTGAAAATCTCTCCGGCGGCTCGCAGGCGGACGCAGTTAATCTCGCAAATTCATTCGCTGGAATTATCGATGGAAAGGCAGGCAATGACGTTTTTAATGTCAAGATAGATACTGCATTAACGGCGAATTTAGTTGGCGGTGATGGTACAGATGAACTGAATGCGTCGAATGACCGTGAGAATGTTTGGAGTTTGGGTGGTGCTAGTGAAACACTTAATACAACGTTAAGTTTTTCCGGTATTGAAAATCTGAATGGCGGCGATCTTAAAGATACGTTCACAATAACAGGCACTAGAGGCGGTGTAATTGATGCGGGCATTGTTTCGCTTGATGACATCGTTCTTGTCAATAGCGATATGACTGTTGATTTTACTCAAGCAAATATCAACGGAATTAAAAACGCAGAA
Source organism: Gammaproteobacteria bacterium (assembly GCA_004173475.1). Classification (GTDB taxonomy): domain Bacteria; phylum Pseudomonadota; class Gammaproteobacteria; order Pseudomonadales; family Cellvibrionaceae; genus Cellvibrio. Next base: position 1,473,732 of record SEBU01000001.1, on the reverse strand, counting down.
ATTATTCAGAATATAGGTGGTGACGCTATAAAGCTAACCACTATTAACACATCCGGAACTTCCGCTTGGAAAATTTGGGATTTCGATGTCGGTAATGATGCTGATGGAATCAATGATGGCGAAATTACTTTTAATGGTACAACTATTAAATTTCTGGATTTCTCAAGTTTGGTTGGCGGCACAGGCAACGATACGTTCACCTTTATAGATGCTGCGACAATAAATGGCTTGGTTGATGGAGGTGGAGGTGCAAGCAATATAGTCAATCTAAGTGGTGCTACTGGCAATCGCACTATTGAAGTTGGATCAACCGTAAATAGCACTAGCTTAACCGTAACAGGAATAAATTCTATTACTGCAAATAGCGCTACAACTTCGACATTGTTAGTGTCGAGTGCAGCAGGTAACACAAAAACCTGGACTATTTCAGGCGTTGATAGTGGTTTAGTCGATGGTGTAACTTTTACAAATTTTAAAAATTTAACTGGCGGTGCAGGCGCGGATATTTTTGATTTTTCTCCTGTAGGTAATACAGGAAGTGTGAGTGGAGTTATTAGCGGTGGCTCCGGTTCAAACACGATCAAAGGGCGTGTAGGTGTGGAGAACACTTGGGCTATGTTGAGTAATACCTCTGGCTCTTTAGGTGAAACGGCAAACCTACCTACAGAATATGTTAATAATTTTGCCAATATTCAAAACTTTATCGGTTCAAATACTGGCGTAAACACAATGGATTTCTCTGCGTTTACAGGGAATGTGAAAATCGAGCTAGGTACTGGTGTTTCCGGTGCTTCATTTATCACTTCGTTTATTGGTAACTATGTAGATAGTGCTGGGCCAACTGCAGAAATAGTTGGGGCCAATAATCCAACTAATAATTGGCAAATTACAGGCGAAAATAAAGGTACTGTTGGATCAATAAGTTTCGACAAATTCAATATATTAACCGGCGGAACTGGTAATGATAACTTTGTAGTCACCAGCTCAGGCAGTGTCACAGGTTCAATTAGTGGTGGTACTAATGGAACGGATACATTGACATACGGAGGTGCTACAGGAATTAGCTGGATTTTGGATGCCGCTAATTCAGGGCGTATGGGTACCACTCTCTTTTCAAATATAAATTCGATTACTGGGAGTGGTTTAGATTCTTTGACTGGGCGCGACCAGGATAATGATTGGAATATCTCCGGGCCTAATTCCGGCACTTTGCGCAGTTCAGCATCAGCAGCGGATCAAATTTCTTTCGCAGGTATGAGTAATCTCATTGGCCAGAGCGGTAAAGATAATTTCACATTGAAATCCACAGGATCACTCACAGGGAAAATAGACGGCGGAACAGGCACTGAAAAAAATAAATTAACAAGTGAAATTGCCGGTGCTACATGGGCGTTGGATAAATTAGCCGCTTTGTCAGGAAAATTAAATTTGCAAATTTTCCAAAACATCCATGACATTGTTGGTAGTGGTTCAGACACTTTGGTTGGAAGAAATCAAAACAACGATTGGCAAATCACTTCCGCAAATGCCGGTACAGTGCAACTTGTAAATAGTAGCGCCGACTTAATATTCTTTACCGGAGTGATAAATTTAACGGGCAATGCGCTCAACGATTCTTTTTTGATTGCTAGCGGAGCGTCCGTAGACGGCATCATCAATGGCGGTGTAGGTGGCACAAATAAACTTACTAATAACACATCAAATGCAACTTGGACTTTAGACTCTACCACCGCCTATAAAGGTACTGTGAGCGGTAAAACATTTATTAATATTTCTGAGATTGTAGGCAATTCGGGAGCACTTACTGGTCGCGGACAGGCAAATACTTGGGTAATTAGCGGGGCGGGTTCGGGCACCGTGCAAGCCACTGATACAACAGTGGTTGACAAGATTACCTTCGGAGGAATGAATAATCTTAATGGGACCGCTTTTGCTGACGATTTTTCGATTGGTGCGACAGGTTCATTGGCAGGTACGCTTAATGGTGGTTCCGGAACCGGTGAGAATAGTTTAACGGGTAGAGCGAGTGCGAGCATTTTTGCTATGAGCGGTGCTAATAGCGGGGCATTGTTTGATAGCTCTTCAGTTAATCCTGTCAGATACGCAGCGTTCTCTAATGTTCAAAAAATCACGGGCGGATCTACAGCGGATACATTAACTGGTACAAATTCCACCAGTACGTGGACTTTTGATTCGGTCAATAAATTACAAATCGACGGCAACACAAATCTTATCGAATTTGCAGGCATTGAGACAGCCCAAGGTGGCAACGGCACTGATGTTTTTAACATCAATACGATTGTTAAAAATGTATTAGGTGGTAATGGTGACGACACTTTTAATTTGGCATCCACCGGTAAGGCCACGCTTATCGATGGGGAACGAGATACAAATAAACTAGTCGTCCCACAAAATCCATCCAAATTGGAAAGTCTAAAAAGTGCGTGGATATTGACGGCGGCAAATAAAGGCACAGTTACTCATGTTAGTGATGCTAATCTCGTCACCTCTTTTGAGTCAATTCAATCGCTCGTGGGAAGTGAAGTCGACTCTCTTAAAGGTATTGATCAAAATAATCGATGGACTATCTCCGATCAAAATAAAGGCGCGTTATCAGCATCTAATAACAGCAATACGATTAATTTTTCAGGTATAGGGAAACTAATTGGTGGCACAGAATCGGATTATTTTGATTTTTCTGCTGATAATGCTGCTGTAACTATAGGGATTGATGGAGGCGATACTAAAGCACAGAGCAATACCATTAGGTCGCACGTAAATTTCACAGACGAGTGGACCTTAACTGGAAACAATTCTGGAAGTTTGACGATAGAGAACAATTCGAATCCATATATTCCAATATTTGAAAATATTCAGAAACGCGAAGCAGCAGGCGACGTTACCGTGACTGGGTACATCGATTTAAGTACGGATTATGATGAGTCAGGTGAGATAAAAGGTAGCCTTACAGGAAGTCCGACTGTAGTTGGCTTTAACCAAAATAGTATTTGGAATATAACTGGGCCAAACTCTGGGACAATCGTGGTAGGGACTAAAACGATAAAATTTTCAAGATTCGCAAATTTAACAGGCGGAAATCAGGATGATCTATTCAGTTTTTCCACTGGCGGGGCTATTAGCGGAAATGTAATTGGTGGTGGGTCCAATGAAAATTCGAATGCAATCAACACAATTTCTGGAATAAACGGCACTGCTAACTCATGGCAAATGACAGCACTAAATTCCGGCGAAGTGAAGGCTATAGATATTCCTGACCGATATGCTAAGTTCCAAAATATCCAAAGGATAATTGGCGGAAGTAAAACTGATACTTTATATGGCTTGGTCTCCGGTGACTCCACTACAGTGCAGAATTGGCAGCTAAACAATAATGAAAGTATATTCTTTTTTACTAACCCGAATTCCAATATTAAATTTTCAGGTATTGAGAATATTGAAGGTGGTGCTGGTACCAATACAGTTATTAATACGATCGCAAATCATGACTGGGTGATTACTGATGCAAATGCTGGAAACATAAGTTTCGGCGGCAACAAAAAATTTGGATTTTCAAAAATCGGTAAAATTGAAGGCAGTGATTCAGATACCCTGCAAGGGATGAATCAAGATAATAACTGGCAACTTAGCGATGGCGGTGTTGGAAGTGTTAGTAAAAGCGGTGCAACACCCACCGATACTCTAAATTTCTCTGGCATAAAAAAAATAATTGGCGGCTCAGGGTCGGATGCGTTCAACGTCGGTGTGCTTGGGGATATTGACGAAATTGACGGAGGTGCTAACTCGATGGATGCATCGGATAGTTTAGTTAGTAAAGAGCGTGACAATGATTGGGTCATTGAAGCAGATGGTACGAGTAAGCTCTATGTTGCAGGAAATACAGGTAACTATATTACCTTTAACAGGATAAGTAACTTAACCGGTGGTGCATTTGAAGATAAGTTTTATGTGAGAAACAAGAATCAGATTAGTGGCCTACTTGATGGAGGCACTGGTAACGGGTTTAATCTTTTGGATGTTACCAGTATCACAACAGGTGTGACTGTAGGCGTTGGCGCGTCAGCGCCTGCAAATGTAAAAATTGCCAATATTAATCAGTTGAAAGCTCAATCCAACCCGGGTATTCGCAATACGTTGATTGCAGATGATATTGATGGAAATATTTTTACTATTATCGGCGCAGACTCCGGAACACTAGACACAATCAGTTTTGAAGGTTTTGGAAACCTGATGGGTCGGCAATACGCGGATACATTTATTTTCAAAGGGAAAAACGCAAAAATTTCTGGTGTGATTGACGGTAGTACATATTTTGTAACAGATGGAACAAGTTACACGGATGAGCTCGACCTTTCATTATTTGAACTTGATGCCAATGTCGCGATGCTTAATGGCAACTCTCCGAAAGTGGGTGCAATCAATATTTTAAATTTGGAAAAAGTTACCGGTAGTACTTCGGGAACTAATACTTTTTTTGCCAATGACAAAATCAATACATGGGCTATTACAGATTTTAATTCAGGCTCAATAAGTAACGAGTCAACTACAAAAGCTGATGGTACCGCAGCACCAATTGAATTCTTTAATTTTGAAATTTTGGTAGGTGGCATAAAGGATGATCTGTTTGAATTTTCTCAATCGGGCAAATTAGATGGTTATATTGATGGCGGCGCCCACGATAAGGAAGATGTCGTTGATTTAAGTAAGCAGAGTGCGGTAAAAATTTCATTGGATAACTTAAAGGGTTATCGGTCAATCGAACGATTCATCGGAAATAAAACGAATAGTACGTTGATTGGCGGAAATAGTGGAGATGTCTGGAATTTAACGGGAGCTAACTCCGGGAACGTAAACGGTACAGTCTTATTTGCTGACTTCACTGACTTTGTGGGCGGCGAGGGTAACGATACCTTCAATTTATTACAGACCGAACCGAATGATTCAATATTTAAATCCTTAGTCGGTGGTGCTGGTAATGATGTCTTCAACCTGACTGAGGGTAGATTGCTTGGTTCTGTTTCAGGCGGTGTAGGTAACGATACTTTTAGAATCGAAAAAGCTATTGTTGAACAATCCATGGACGGTGAGATTGGTGATGATATTTTAAACGCAATAATCTCGGAACTTTCCGCGGAAACTATCACTTTCAGAGGGGGAGATGGGGCAGATAGCGTATACGTTACCGGGAGCCTTACTAACGCATCAGCAACTCACACGAATGCTGTTGATAAAGGCGGATTGCTGCGTTATGACGTAAAAAGTGCAGCGCATAAGATAAGCTACCAAAACGTAGAAAACGTCAATGATAAATTGATAGTAGACACCTTAATTGTAAATGGAACTGATGTTGCTGACGTTTTTTCTTTGGCTGAAAATTCCTATGCACTTAATGGTTTCACTGCAATTAAATACGAAAATAAGAATAATCTTATTGTAGCTGGCGCGGTAGATGATAAGGTCCTCATCTCCGCCCCTGTAACCATTCCGAATTTTCTCACTATTAAAAGCGCTTCGGTTGAAACGACTGGCAACGGTGAAATAAGAGCAAATGGTTTGGCTCTTGATGGTGTAATTTCGGCTGGAAAAATTGACAATAGATTGCAAACAAACGTTGCAAATTTGTCGATCAATACTTCTGCTGGGGATATTTATATTCAAGAAAAAAATGGACTTAATATTTCTGGATTCGATAGTAACAACAATTTCGATTTATTCTTGGATGGAAATTTAACGAGCGACGTTGGGCTGGCATCTATCGCGGAATTTAAGGTAGAGACAACTACCGGCAATATTGTTTTAGATAAAAATAATGCATTGACAGGATTGCTCAGCTTGAAGTCGCCCGGAAACGTTACGGTAAAAAACAGCACTGGAACTATGTTCGGCAATGTTAACGCTGACACACTAAATGTGGACTCCTTAGGGTCAATTCAAGGAAATGGTGTTGTTAAGGTTGTTGGACTCGCAACTTTGGGTTCAGGGCTTGATGTTACCTTCGAGAATGCGTTAAATGATTTTAATTCTGTTTCTATAACAAATGCGCAAAATGTGTCGCTGGTTGATAGTAACCTACTTACACTTTCAGCCCTGCGCGCGATTGGCGATATAAAAACTCAATCCCAAGGAATTATTCTGAATGGCGCTGTAAACAGCGGTAGTTTAAGTATTAATGGTGGTGGGGGCCGCGCCAATATCGCCAACACAGTGAGCGTGCAAACAAATATTGATATTGCTGCACAAAATATTGTTGTGGCTGGGAACTTAGAAGCAAAAGCAAATATTAAGGCGTCCACCTCGGGTGAATTCTCTCAGTCCGCAAATATTTCAGGCGGAAATGTGGAGTTGAATGCGGGTAGATATATCGCTAATTCAGGTTCCACCGCTGCCACTAATGGGTCCGTAGTAATTAATTCGCTATCCGACTTATCAACAAAAAATATCACCGCCACTAACGATGTGATTTTAAAAACGACAAATGATTTGAATGTAGGCGGTACCGTCACTACCGCGAGCGGAAAGATTGATCTACTTGCTGGCAGAAACATAACATTAAACAATGATGTGAATGGTCAAGGAGGAATTAACCTCGAAGCCACGAACGGAAGTTTACAGCAGCAAGCACTGTTGGCTTCAGGAAATGGTGACATCAACCTAGTTACGTCAGGCGATTTGGTTATGGGGTCAAATTCGTCAACGACCGCAACTGCTGGCAACATTAGTTATGCGGGTAAAAATCTTACTGTAACAGCGTTGAGTGCAGCATCGGGTGAAGTAGCATTTAGAGCAAGCGGGGCTGTGATAGATGGCAACGCCGCCGCAAACAATATTACAGCTACTAGATTTATCGTAAATTCAATGTCTGGCATCGGAGCATTAGACGATATTGAAACTACGGTGGGAGGCCTTTCGCTGAGCAACCAACTTGGAGATGTTCGTGTCGTAAATACTGGCGCAGTGGTGGTTGATAGGCTCCGAACTAACGGTAATGTGTTTTTCAGCAATACTGGAACGATAACTTTAGACAATAGAAAAAACGCATATTTTAATTCTGCGGAGCCTGATGCGTTGCTTGCTGGTGGAACCGTCAATTCTGGCTACACGATTGGTAATCTCAGCATCAATATTAAATCTGGGGATTTAGTTGCTGAATCTTCCACGAGACTGGATATTAAAAATCCTGATCTAACGGCGTTGAATGCAACAGTACTCATTGATGGCGGTGAGTTCGGTTCTATAACACGTCCGTTATCTGTATATGTTAAAGAGACGTTTTTCCTGAATGCAACGCGAAGCTGGAATCCATTCTGGGGCTTCGATGTGCGCCCGCAACGTGTTGAAAACTTATCTACGTTACAAGGAAGCTTGTCCGATTTCTTATCAGCTGGCGCCGAGCAGCTAGTGGAAGTTGAGGAGTTAAATGAAATTAACCCTGCGATTTTTACGAATGTTCGAAATTACGTTTACGATGATGTTGCAATAATGCTTCCCGCTGACCAGCGTTACGATGACGATAGTCTTTCGAGTGCATATTAATCATATTGGTCATCTAGATTATTTAACAAATTTATTTTGATAAGGTAATTGGTTTTTACATGCTACAAATGGATATTTTTAAGAGTGTTTCGTTTGAGAACTTTATTGTTAAGAATGCATTGCAATTAAGTATTCGCGCGGTGGCATTGATAATAATTTCACTGGGGGCAAAATTTGCTTACGCGGGCTTTGTAGAAATGCCGGATACAAAGGAAGCTCCTGAGCTTGAACGTCATAGTTTATTGCTTGATTTGGATATTCCTGCAGTTCGCGATCGTGACCCAGACCCGCAAGCTGGCCCTCGGTTAAACGTTAAAGAATTCAGAATTCAGGGTTTAATTGAATACCCGAGGGCAGACATCACGCGCGAGAAAATTATCAAACAGGTAGAGGCAATTCGTTTTGATTTAATGGGCGAAGGAAAGATGCTGAGTTCGGGTTATACAATTGACGAGATCGGACAAGTGTCGGATCTCGTCGCAGAAATCGAACAGAGCACGGAAGGGGAGCATGTAGGTCCCTTGGAAGTACAAAAGCTTGTTTTTCTTATTCGTGAGCAGCGTCGTCAGCGCGGTATTACTCTCGGTATGATTGAAGCTGTTGCAGACACGATCACTCGTTATTATCGCGAACGTGGTTTTATATTGGCAAAAGCTTACATTCCGAAACAACAAGTCCGCGATGGAATTGTTACTCTCACCATTTTGTTGGGTGAGTTGGGTGAAGTGGATGTTCACAATAATAAGCGTTACTCCTCCAATTCAATAAAACGTGTTTTCAAAAATGATTATGGAAATCCTATTACCAATGATGGTGTAGAAGAAAAATTATATTTATTAAATGACCTTCCAGGCCTTTCTGTGCAAGGGTATTTTGAGCCCGGCTCGCAAGTAGGTGATACGAAATTCAACGTCAACGTCACTGGCGAGAAGTGGTACGACGCGAGCGTACGTCTCGATAACCATGGCGCAGAGAGATCAGGTAAAAATCGAGCCTTTGCTCAATTTCAAATTCACAACCCAACAACATTGGGTGATCAAATCGATCTGTCTATTCTGCAATCTTATTCGCCCCAAAACTCAACGTATGGTGCATTCGCATACACAATTCCTGTTGTGACACCGAGATTAAAATTTTCTTTGGGGGCATCAACCAACGACTTCGTATTAGGCAGTGGCAATAAGGAATCAGCGATAATATCGAATACCTTGACGCTAGAAGGAAAATCTACGGTTTTTGATTCATCGCTTCGTTATCAAATAGAGCGAAGTCGTGTAACAAACTATTCGGCGCAATTGAAATTTATGCGTATTGCCTCCGACCTGCAAATCGGAGATACCAAGTCTAATCAGTTTGATAACATTGTTGAAAACTACGTGCTGTCATTTGATTACGACCGGTTGAATGAAAAAAAACGCGTATTGCAGCAGGCTAACATTGCTGTAATTTCCAGTAATCTGGTGGACGGGGGGCTTGAGGGGCAGGAAAAGAACCCTACGATATTAACTGCGGATTATTCACGTTTGTCATTTATTAATATTCCTTTCACAAAATATGAGACTCGTCTCGTGTTGCGTTTTTCAGGTCAGTACTCCGGCAAATCTCTAGGCTCCGTAAACCAATGGGCGATGGGTGGCCCTACTCGTATGCGTGGATTTGCAATCAATGAGTATTATGCAGATGACGCTGGTTATGTTAGCGCCGATTGGATTTTTAAAGGTCCGAGCTTCAATGGTTATAAAATTTTTGGCGAAAAACTGGAAAGTATGTTTCAACCCTTTGTATTTGCTGATGCGGGTTATGGCAAGGTTCATTCATTTCAGCAGAGCGCCACACTTGATGATTCGACGAAAGCAGAACTTGCGGATATAGGTGTTGGCTTAAAGCTCGGCTACACCGATCATTTCCGGGGAAACATCATGGTAGCGAAATCGGTTAAAGCCACTAATACCGCACTCACAGAGGACATTAAACCTGATCGAGGGATTAATACTTACATAGATTTGCAATACAGTTTTTGATGTAGGCTGGGCTCGAATAATCGAGGTCGAAGTGTTTCAATGAATTTGAACAAATTGATGGCGCACCCAGCAGGAGTCGAACCTGCGACCAACGGCTTCGGAAGCCGCTACTCTATCCAACTGAGCTATGGGTGCATTTGGAGGGCGGGATTTTACTGACGTTTGGCCCCTGCGTCTATGTGGATCTTTGACTTAATGGTAGCGGGCCATCAATATTGATCGTCTAACCATGTCGGCATCTTAGGCTCGCTAATCTCTGGAAATAAATAAAAAGATAAAAACTCGATTTACCCTCTATGCTGAATAACATCCTCTGTTGTTTGTGAAATAGTGCCGACCGTGGCGGCGTTTCAATCATTTTTTTGAAAATTGACAAGTTCACAGGTTAGAATCGCATCATCTTTTTAATTGTAGTTTTTGCGACCATGCTTGGGCGCGCAATATCGGAACGACTTTGTTTATGGATAAGAGCACTCTGCTTCATACGAGCTTTTTAAGCCTCTTCGCTAAGATCGTGCAGGCACAGCCGGAGCGCACCGCTTTGGCGGGTGACACTGCGCCGGTTAGTTATGCGCAACTCAATCAGAATGCATCGCTCATTGCCGCTCATTTGTCCAGGTTAAGCATTGGCTCCGGTGCCGTAGTTGCAATTCACACCGAATCGCGCCCCTTGGCTATTGCTTCCATGATTGCAGTTTTACGTTCAGGTTGTGCTTACCTTCCGCTTGATCCCGTTTATCCCGCTGAGCGTTTGAACTATATGGTGACTAACGCAGATACTCGCGTAGTGATTAGTGATAACGACGAATATATTCCAGAACATTGCCCACGTCTTGATTTGCGCGAGATCGATTTTAGCGCTAAGGGCGATGCGCTATTCGCATCGCCTGTGATAGATGGTACTAGCGACGCCTACATTATTTACACCTCCGGTTCCACGGGTCGCCCCAAAGGCGTGCGCATGAATCACGGAACTTTGAATAACCTGATTCACTGGCAAAACGCGCAATATAAAGCTGACGAAAATTATCGCACCCTGCAATTTTCTTCCCTGAGTTTTGATGTTTCCTTCCAGGAAATTTTTGCGACTTTCGCGCAAGGCGGTTGTTTATTTTTGGTGAATAATCAAACCAAACAGGATTTTCGCGCACTTTTAACGTTTATTGATACTCACAAAATCGAACGCATTTTCCTGCCCTACATTGCGCTATTGCAGTTGTTGCAGTGGGCTAATCGTTTACAGCTTTATCCGCAATCGCTACGCGAAATTATTACCGCTGGTGAGCAGCTCGTTATTAGTGATGATCTTAAAAAAGCGTTTAAAAATTTAAATAACGCTCGTCTTTACAATCAATATGGCCCTTCGGAATCTCATGTGGTTACCGAATACAAAATGCCAGTTGATATTGCACACTGGGAAAATATTCCTCCCATCGGTAGACCAATTCCGCAGGCCCAAATTTTGTTGCTGGATGACAAACAACAATTCGTTACCGAAGGTGAGGTTGGCGAGTTATATATCAGTGGCCCGGTATTAGCGAATGGCTACATTAATAATACGGAAGAGACTGCAAAACGTTTTATTGAATTAAATCTCGACGGGAAAATTAATCGCGCTTATCGCACAGGTGATTTGGCTGCACGTGATTCAGATGGAAATATCCTTTATAAAGGCCGTGTGGATAGCCAGGTAAAAATCAGCGGTTACCGCGTCGAATTGAGCGAAGTTGAAGCGCATTTACTTAACACGGGTGAGATTGAGGAGGCTGCAGTTGCTGTGCGTGAAGTGCGTGGCAATAAAACTCTGGTTGCATTTATTTGTGTTAAATCGGCTGAAGTTTTTACGTTGGCTGGATTGAAAGCCCGGCTTGAACTCGACCTCCCGCATTACATGATTCCGAGTGAATTTCAAGTTTTACCGAAATTGCTTAAAACCGCTACCGGTAAAATTGATCGAAAAACCATGCTGGAAAATTTGGCTACTGTTGAGGTTGTTGCAGTATCCAAACCGCAAAATTCCAATCAGCAAATTCTTGCGATTATTCGCCGTGAAATTCATCGCCCTGAGGCAAAGCTGCAAGATAACTTGGTTGATCAGGGCATGGACTCGCTTGCAGCAAATCGTATTGCTGCAGCGCTTTACGATGAACTGAATATCACCGTTCCAACCTATGCGTTGTTCCAACATCGCAGCATTAAATTGTTTATTGATTATGTAAATAAAAGCAGCCAAAGGGATGGTAATTTCTTATCTTCAGTTAGTGATAAATCTGTGGATGCTGACGTCGCCATTATAGGTATGGCATTGAAGGTTCCTGGTGCAAATCGTCTGGATGAATTCTGGGAAAACCTCGCAACCGGTCGCGAAACGGTAAGTTTCTTTGCACCTACCACTGCAGATGGCCAAGTCAATGCGCGTGGAATTATTGATGAACCTCTCGGCTTTGACGAAAGCTTTTTTGACATCACCCCCATGGAAGCGCGCTTTATTGATCCCCAGCAACGGGTATTGCTAGAGCTGACGTGGCACGCGTTGGAAAACGCCGGTTACGTCGCCAGCCAATTTCCGGGGCGCATCGGAATATTTTGCGGTACGGGTAATAATAGTTATTACTTGAATAATGTTTTGCAGAATCCCAAACAGCTTGAAAGTTTTAGCCCGTTCAACGCGATGATCGCCAATGAAAAGGATTATTGTGCGACGCGCATTGCTTATAAGTTAAACCTGGTTGGGCCTGCGCTCAGCATTCATTCCGCCTGTTCGACGTCGTTGGTTGCGGTATGTAATGCGGTTGAAGCTATTCGTAGCGGTCAATGTGATATCGCGATTGCAGGCGGTGCTTCGGTTACTTTTCCGCAACAGCAGCCATACGAGTATCAAGAAGGCAGCATTTATTCCCGTGATGGTCACACGCGCACCTTTGATAAAGACAGCTCAGGTACAGTATTTAGTGATGGCGCAGGTTTAGTCGTATTGAAACGATTGGATTATGCGCTTACTGATGGCGATCATGTTTACGCTGCCATAAGTGGAGTTGCTGTTAATAATGATGGCGCGGACAAAGGTAGTTTCTCAGCGCCGAGTGTTGAAGGGCAAAAAAATGTTGTTAGGGCAGCCCAACAGAACGCGGGTGTTACGCCGCAATCCGTAGGCTATGTTGAAGCGCATGGTACTGCGACGCCAATTGGCGACCCTATCGAAATTGCTGCTTTGACAGCGGCATTCGGCGGTTCGTCTGCCGCTAAACAAACTTGCCGTATAGGTTCAGTAAAAAGTAATTTCGGTCATCTAACTGCAGCGGCTGGCGTGGTCGGCTTGATCAAATCTGCGCTAGCGGTTGAGCAGGATTTAATTCCGCCAACCATCAATTTCAACTCGCCCAATCCAGCTTTGAATATCCATAACACTCCTTTTGCGATTGCTGACAAAGCAGCGCCGTGGGGCAAGCCCGTCAAGGAACGGGTTGCCGGGATAAGTTCATTTGGCATCGGCGGTACCAATGCGCATGTTGTTATTAAAGGCGTGGACTCAACAGCAAATGCGTCCAAGGATATTCCCGCGTGGCTACCGATTTGTGTAAGTGCTGCATCGCCAAGTGCTTTGGGAGCGTATCTCGGACGCTACCGCGACTATGTTGCAAAAGATCCTCAAGTTGATGCGTCCAGTCTTGCGCTTTACCTTGCCAAACATCGCGCTCATCTCAAATATCGCAAATCACTCGTTGTTGATAACACCAAACCTCCTGCGGCAGCATTCGATGTCGACGTAAGCGATAGTGAACCTGTTCCATTTATCGAGAATATCGCATTCGCATTTCCCGGCCAAGGTAGCCAGGTGATCAGGATGGGCGCTGAACTTTATGCGTCGGTAGAAAGCTTCCGCACTTCGTTTGATAGTTGCAGCGAAATTTTATTGCGCGACCATCAATTTGATTTGAAAGCTTTGGTGTTAGTGGGTGAAGGTAATCTGAGTGAAACTCGCAATACCCAAATCGCTTTGTTTTCCGTAGGTTATTCGCTTGCCCAAACACTTACAGATTTAGGCATTCAAGCTCAAGCTGCGATTGGCCACAGTATTGGTGAGCTTGCGGCGGCGGCAGTAGCGGGTGTGTTCGACCTCGCGACGGGTCTGCGGATTGTTCTTACCCGTGGCACCGTCATGCAGGCGCAAAATCGCGGGGCCATGATTGCAGTGCGTGAACCTGCTTCGGCGCTGGGTAATTATCTCAATAAAGATGTGGCTGTTGCAGCGCAAAATACGCCAGAGTCTTGCACCATATCCGGTAGTTTTAACGGCATAGATGCGCTATGCGAACAGCTAACGGCGAATAACATCAAATTTAAAAAACTGGATACTTCGCACGCCTTCCATTCACCGGATATGGATGCCGCGAAAATTGAATTTGCAAAGCAGCTCGCCGATGTAAAACTTTCCGCGCCGCAATTTCCGTTTATATCTTGCGTGACCGGCGATTGGATTCGCCCTGAGCAGGCGACCGACATTCATTATTGGGCGGATCAATTACGTCAGCCAGTGAAGTTTTATCAAGGCATCGAAACTATCGCGGCCTTGCCAAATTTACTCTTGATTGAATGCGGCCCTCAGCGAACCGTTGCGGGATTGATTCTTCAAACCTTGACTGACAAAACTGATTTGTATTTGCAGCATCTACTCGGCTCACCAGGGCAAGCAGGCCTTGAACTGGCCAACTTTAGTCAAGCGGTCGGCAAGCTTTGGGAATTGGGCATTGAATTGCAATGGCCATCGGCGGATTTAAATCGTCAGCAATTTAAGAATCTACCGAGTTATCCGTTCCAACATAAAATTCATGTGGTTGAGCCGAGCGTGCAGGCAAGTGCGCCAGCGGTTATTCTTGACCCCTTAACTGACTCATCAACACAAACAACTACAAACCCTGTTGCATCAACCAGTGCAGCTCAACCGACGGCAATTATTACCATGAAAGACACTTTAATTACGCAATTGGAAAGCCTGTTTTCAGATCTCTCTGGCATGGATTTGCACAATGCGGATCGCAATGCGAGTTTCTTTGAGTTGGGTCTGGATTCGTTACTGCTTACGCAGTCCACTTTGAAACTCAAAAAACAATTTAAGGTGCAAGTAACTTTCAGGCAGTTACTGAATGATTGTAATAATTTCGGTGCATTGGCGGATTATTTGGTGAAAAACGGTGTAGCTGTGGATGTACCGGCCGCACCAGCGCCAATAGCCGCACCAATTCCTGCGGCAGCATCATCGCCGATAGCTACAACAACGCAACAATCGGTCGCGACAGCAGCACCGATTTTTGCACCGCAACAATTTTCCGCACAGTCGTTGCCTGCATTAAATATTGCAGACGGAAATGTGATAGCGCTGATGCAACAGCAAATGCAATTACTGCAAAGCCAATTGGCTCTTATAAGCGGTGGAATTAGTGCGGGTGTTGCACCAATTGCTTCGCATGCTGTTCAGACTCCACCGGCGGCACCTGTAAGCGCACCTGTAGATAAGCCAACTGAACGCGCAATAAAACCTTTCGGCGCGGGCACACGAATTAACGTTAAACGCTCGAACGATTTAACACCGAAACAAAAAGCAAATCTTGATGCGCTTTCCGATCGTTACAACAAAAAATTCGCGAGCTCAAAAAAATTCGCACAAGAGAATCGTAAACAACTTGCTGATCCTCGAGTAGTTTCTGGCTTCCGCAATCCGCTTAAAGAAATCATTTACCCCATCGTTGTCGCCAGATCTGAAGGCGCTTATTTGTGGGATATTGATGGCTTCCGCTTTGTGGATATCACCTGCGGTTTCGGCTCTAACTTTTTCGGAAATTCTGCTCCCTTTATTAAAGAAGCAATTCATAAACAATTGGATATTGGTTATGAGATTGGCCCGCAGCATCCACTAATGGCTGAAGCCTCTAAATTGTTTTGCGAAGTAACTGGCAACCAACGTGCTGCATTTTGTAACACGGGCTCTGAAGCCGTGCTTGGTGCATTGCGTTTAGCGCGCACAGTAACCTTGAAAGATAAAGTGGTGATGTTCGAAAACGATTATCACGGAATTAATGATGAAGTGATCGTAACGCGTGGCAGTAATGGTTTCGCGACGCCTGCTGCAGCCGGTATTCCTGAAGCGGCCGTTGAGCACGTCATTATGCTCGATTACGGCGATGAAAAATCTCTCGATTACATCATCGAGCATGCGGATGAAATTGCTGCGCTTTTGATCGAGCCTGTACAAAGTCGCTATCCTGAAATTCAACCACGCGAGTTCCTAAAGAAAGCGCGAAAAATTTGTAGCGAAAAAAATATCGCCTTTATTTTTGATGAAGTTATTACTGGCTTCCGTATTCATCAGCGTGGTGCGCAAGGTTTTTACGGTATCGATGCGGACATCTGCACCTACGGAAAAATTGTCGGCGGCGGTTTGCCAATTGGTGTTATCGCCGGTAAAGCCGAATTTATGGATGCGCTTGATGGTGGCCAATGGCAGTATGGTGATAATTCCGCGCCGGAAGTTGGGGTGACTTATTTCGCCGGTACTTTCGTACGCCACCCTTTGGTGTTGGCAGCGTCAGTTGCAGTATTAAATAAATTAAAAGCTGAACCAGATTTGCAATTGTGGTTGAACGCTCGCGCTGATCGAATGGTGAATGAGATTAACAATTACGCGAAATTAGTAGGCGCGCCCGTTAAAATTGCTAACTGCGGTTCCATGTGCAAAATCAAAATTCCGCAGGACATTCCTTACGAAGAATTAATGTATGTATTGCTCCGTGAAAAAGGTATTCACGTGTGGGATGCACGCCCAACATTTATTACCACCGCGCATAGCGATGAAGATATTGAATTCATCATCAGCGCGTTCAAAGCAGCAATGGATGAAATGTTGGTGATGGAATTTTTCCCCGCTGCTGACGGCAAAGCCGCAACAGCACGCGCAGCATCCGCTGAAAGTTTTCTTGAGATAGATCAGAGTGCCTTAGATAAAAGTGCGTCGCCTGTAGAAAGCGATTATCAGAAGCAACACTTCACTCCACCAGCTCCAGGCGCAAAATTGGGTCGCGATGAGGAAGGACGTGCGGTTTGGTACGTTCCTTCTGCCAAAGACCCAAGCCAATTTGAAAAATGGCAAGGTTGATGATTGATGAATAGTTCTTTGAAAAGCGGGGCACTTTCTCACAACCCATTTGCATTTGGCGAACTTGCTGCTGCGGTCGATTCAACTGAATCGCAACGCGAAGTTTGGCTGGCGTCTCAGTTTGGTGATGATGCGAATTGCGCGTTTAATGAATCGGTTTTTATTCATCTCAAAGGCAAGCTGAACGAGAAAGCGCTTGAAGCAGCGCTGGTTGATTTAGCGTTGCGTCATGAATCTATTCGCGGCTGTTTCAGTTCTGATGGACACCAAATGGTGTTTTACAAAGATCGCACAATTCCTCTGAAGCGTTATGACTATCAAGCGCAGACAGAAGCTGAAGCACAATCGCGTTTGAAAAGTTTGTGCAGCGACTTGGTAGAACAGCCGTTTGATTTATTTAATGGTCCACTGGCCCGTTTCGATCTCATTAAATTCGCACCAGAGCAATATAGTTTAGTGCTCACTTTTCACCACTCGGTGTGTGATGGTTGGTCCCTGTATGTAATTGCAGATGAGCTGGGTCATTTGTACACCGCACGATTGGATAATAGTGTTGCTGATTTGGAACCGGCTCCTAGTTTTGCTGAATACGCTGTGTGGGAACGAAGCGAAGAAACGGCGCAATTGCGTGCCGATAGTTTGAAATACTGGCAGGACCAATACAAAAAAGGCGCTCCAAGTTTGGAGTTACCCTACGACAATGCACGCCCTGCGCAACGTAGTTTTGCTGCGTTACGAATGGACAAAGAAATTCCTATAGATGTAATTGGGCATTTAAAAAAATTAGCAGCGACAAATAAAAGTACTTTAATTAGTACGCTAATGGCAGGTTTTGTTGCTTATTTATACCGCTTATCAGGCAGCCAGGAAATTGTATTAGGCGTTCCTTTCGCTGGCCAAATGGCGAAGGGCGATCACGCGCTTGTCGGCCATTGCGTGAATATTATTCCGCTCTATTTCAAACTTGAAGGTAAAGAAAGTTTCCGCGATTTAATTGCGATGACCCAGCAAAAAATGTTGGATGCTTTTGAATACCAATATTTAACTTACGGCACTTTACTGCAAACTATTGAAGCAGAACGCGACCCGTCCAAGCCACCATTAGTATCTGTGATTTTTAATGTGGATCAGGAAGGCGAACCGAGCGAAGCTTATCGCGATCTTGCGATGGAGTTTGGTTCCAATCCCCGTACTTTTGAAAACTTCGATATCAACATGAACATTACTTTGTCGGCCAAGTCGGCGGTAATGGAGTGTACCTATAACACAAGTCTGTGGCGCAAAAGTTCCATGGAGCGCCGCTTAACCGAGCTGGAAGTTTTTTACGCACGCTTGCACTCGCAAGTGGATCAGTCACTCAGCAATGTTGAATTTATTCTCGATGCAGACCGCGAAGCTATTGTTAATCGCTGGGGCGATACACGTCGCGACTACAAACATGCGGGTAGTTTGCATGGATTGATTGAAGCTGCGGTGGATAAATTTCCAAACAACATTGCAGTTATTGCAGAAAGCGAACAGTTAACTTATGCAGAGCTGGATGCTCAAGCTAATCGCTTAGCGCATTACTTGATTGCGCAAGGTGTCGGTGCCGAAACTATGGTGCCGCTCATGATGGAGCGCTCGCTGGAAATGGTAATCGCGATTAATGCGGTGTTAAAAGCGGGTGGAGCTTATTTGCCGTTGGACCCGGAGCATCCGCTGGACCGCGTGGAATATATTCTGGCGGAAGCCGGTGCAAAACTAGTTCTTATTCAAGAACGTTTTGATGGAAATTTGCCAAATAAAACTCCGCGTCTTGCAGTCGATATGGCAGAAGAAACTCTTGCTGCCTATCCAGTTACACGTCCCAATTTAAACATCAAACCCGACCAATTGGCTTACGTAATTTATACTTCGGGTTCTACCGGCAAACCGAAAGGCGTGATGAATGAACATCAAGCCGTTTGCAATCACATGCTGTGGATGGATGAGGTTTACCAACTCAAAACATCCGACAAGATTCTCCAAAAAACGCCTTACACCTTCGACGTATCTCTTTGGGAATTATTCCTGCCGCTGATTTCCGGTAGCCAATTGATTATGGCAAAACCCGGCGGACACAAAGAAACTGGTTATTTGATAGAGCTGATCAATCAGTACCAAATGACTTACGTGCATTTTGTTCCTTCTATGTTGTATTTGTTTTTGCAGGAAGCTGATCACCAAAAATGCCCGAGTATTGTTCGCGTATTGGCTAGTGGTGAGGCGGTTTCTAAAGATCTTGAGCAGCGTTTTGTTAAGGCATTTCCGGATGTCGAGTTGTGGAATTTATACGGCCCAACTGAGGCTGCAATCCATGTAACCTATTGGTTGTGCGGTCAGGGAGACTCAGGCGCCAGTGTGCCAATTGGCTATCCGCTCACAAACACGCGGCTATATGTTGTGGATAATGCGCTCAAGCTGCAACCTCCCGGCGTGCCTGGCGAGTTGCTTTTGGCTGGCGTGCAAATCGCGCGCGGCTATGTCAACCGCCCTGATTTGACTGCTGATCGTTTTATTGCAGATCCGTATGTGCAAGACCCGCTGTTACACAAGCCGGGGCGCGTTTACCGAACGGGAGATCTGGTACGCATGCGAGACGATGGAGTGGTTGAGTACATAGGTCGCAATGACTTCCAGGTTAAATTGCGTGGTCAACGCATCGAGCTGGGCGAAATTGAAGCGGTGATAAGCCAATATCCCGGTGTTACCCAAAGCGTGGTACTCGCAAGGGAGGATCGCAAAAACGATCAACGACTGGTTGCCTATCTCATGACTCAGAACGGTACCGCGCCTGAAACCCAGGCGATGCGTGATCATCTGCGTGCAGCGCTTCCCGATTATATGGTGCCTTCGCATTTTGTGGTGCTCGCTAAATTCCCCCTTACATCCAGCGGCAAAGTAGATCGCAAAGCCCTGCCAGCACCTGTGCTGGGAGAGGTTGATGAAAGCAGTTTTGCGCTTCCCTCAAATTCAATCGAAGAACAGCTTGTCGCCATTTGGAAAGAAATTCTCGGTTTGGAAAAAGTTGGCGTTACCAACGATTTCTTCGAACTGGGCGGCCATTCGCTTCTCGGTACGCAAATGTTCGCGCGAGTGAAAAGTCTATTTAGCATTAACATCGGCCTGCGCAAATTATTCGAAGCCCCGACCATTCGCCAATTGGCCGAAATTATTGCCCACGAGACCAGTAGCGGTAACGTACAGGCGAAAATGCTGCCACGCGCTGCTGGCGAGACGCCAATCGCATCTACTCAGCAACAACGCGTTTGGTATCTGGAGCAGATCGAGCCAGATTCATTCGCTTACAACTTGCCAGCGCCGTTCCGTCTACGTGGCAAATTAAATCATGACGCCTTGCAGCGTGCGTTTGAAACTATCGAACAACGCCATGAACTCCTGCGCGCAGGTTTCCGAACGGAAGGTGGCAAGCTGGTTCTGAAATTGCGCGATTCGCTAGGGCTGGATCTAAAGCCAATTCCGGTTTCTGACTTTGGTGTTGATAATCTGGATGACTTGAAACAGGTTTTACGTAAAGACGCAGCCAAGCCTTTCGATACCGAGCGCGGCCCCTTGTTCACCGTGCGCCTTATCGAACTAGCACCCGACGATTATGTGATTTTCTTGCTAATGCATCATTTGGTGTTTGATGGTTGGTCTTTCGATATATTGTTAAAGGAGATGTGCACGCTTTATAACGCCTACGCCCAAAACCTGCCTAATCCATTGTCGCCACTGCCCGTACAGTACGCCGATTACGCGATTTGGCAGAAATCATGGCTCGAAAGCGATGCTGTTAAGAAACAGCTAAGTTATTGGTCGCAGCAATTATCCGGTGAGCTTCCCGTACTGGATTTGCCCTTAGATAAGGTGCGTCCAGCCCACCAAGCGCATCGTGCGGAAGGTATTAACTTTCATTTCGATGAGCCGCTATTACAAGAATTGGAAGAGCTCGGCAGTCGTCATGGAGCTACTCTGTTCATGGTGATTATTGGGCTATATGCATTGACGCTGCACCGTTACAGCCGTCAGGACGATATTCTGGTGAGTGTGCCAGTGTCCGCACGTAACCAAATGGAAATCAGTGGTTTGATGGGACCATTTATCAACCGTCTGGTGTGCCGCTTCCGCTTTAAACCTCAACGCACTTTTGCGAGCTTTCTGCAAGATGTAAAGAAAACCGTGCTGGAAGCCATGGATAACCAGGACACCCAGTTTGAAACGCTGGTGCATACGCTAAACCCACCGCGCGATGCTGCACGTCCGCCGCTCGTACAAACCTTGTTTAGCTATCAGGACGTCCGCAACCGTGGCGACCAAATGGATGGAATTCAACGTTCGCAAGTTGATATCGAGCGTATGGGCGTGCAAACCGATCTTGATGTCTGGGTTAAACGTCAGCTCAAAGGTATGGACGGTGGTATGGAGTTCCCCATTGAGCTCTTCAACAAGGCGACCGTACAGGCCATCGGAACCAGCTTCGTTGAGGCCGCATCACTTGTTGCCAAAACGCCAGACCTTACGTTGGGCGAGTTGGTTGCTGCCGGAGCAAACGAACAGGAAACCCTGAAACAATGGAACAACACCGCTATAGACTTTGCATTTAATCAAGGTGTGGTTAGCGATTGGATCGCGACTGCAGCTGGGCATGCAGAAAAAAATGCTGTCACGGCGGGAGCGAACAGCTACACCTATGGTCAGCTCGAACAGCGCTCCAATCGGATCGCGCATTATCTGCAAGCTAAGGGTTTAAAAGCGGGAGATTTGGCAGGTGTTTTGGTTAAACGCACCTGTGATTTACCGGCACTGATAATAGCAATTTGGAAATTGGGTGCCGCTTATGTGCCACTCGATCCCTCCTACCCATCCGCACGGGTCAATACTATTCTCAGCGCAGCAGCTGTGAAACTCGTCATTAGCGATAGCGATTTAATTAATAATCTTGGCGATTTTGCTGAGGCCGCAGTGCGAGTGGATCTTGCCGAAAACGACATTGCGCACTCCTCGGACAAGCTTCCACAGTTATTGATCACACCTGAACAACTTGCGTATGTCATCTTCACATCCGGCTCGACGGGTGTGCCGAAAGGTGTAGAAGTCACGCAGGGTGCACTTCATAACTTTATCCATGCAGTAAAACGCGAGCCAGGTATTGGGAGCCACGACCGTTTATTAGCCCTCACAACCTTAGCGTTTGATATTTCATTGCTTGAGCTTTTCCTTCCGCTAACCAGCGGCGCTAGCGTGGTTTTGGCCAGCGAAGAGCAAAGTCAGGACGACATCGCATTGCGGCATTTGTTGGACGAACACCAAATTACGCTTCTGCAAGCTACCCCCGCTACCTGGCGGTTGCTGCTCAACGCTGGTTGGAAAGTGCCTTCGGGTTTCCGCGGTTTCTGCGGTGGCGAATTATTAACGACGGATCTTGCAGCTGATTTATTGGCGCAAGGTATTGATCTTTGGAACCTCTACGGCCCCACTGAAGCAACGGTTTGGACGAGCGCTTATCGTGTTCGCCCTGCCGGTGATGATGGAGCGACCGAAATTTATATCGGTCACCCGCTCGCAAATACTCAACTCCACGTACTCGACGATGCTGGTAGGACCTTGCCGATTGGCGTCTTCGGCGAATTATGGATTGGTGGCGCAGGCTTGGCTAGGGGTTACCTTGGTGACCCTGACCAAACTGCTGCTCGTTTCGTCGTAAATGCCCAGGGCGAACGACTATATCGCACCGGTGACCGGGCGCGTTGGACTCGCAGTGGCAATATTGAGTTTTCAGGACGCCTGGATTCCCAAATCAAGTTGCGCGGTTTCCGCATTGAGTTGGAAGAAATTGAAATACAGTTACGCCGCCACGCGGCGATAAAAGATGTTGCGGTTGTGTTGCAATATTTCGATAAAACCGATCAACGTTTGGTGGCCTACGTTGTTTATCAAGACGATGAAGAACCTACCAATACTGAATTGCGTAAACATTTGCGTCAGTATCTGCCCGACTATATGTTGCCGCAGCAATTTACAGCGATAACGCAGTTGCCGCTGCTTCCATCGGGTAAAGTCAATCGCAAATCGCTGTCTGCTCCTGTTGTAGTCCAAACCAACTCTAACGAGATTGTTCCACCAACCACCGCTACTCAAATTAAATTGGCGGATATTTGGAAAGCTGCACTCAAACGCGATCAGGTCAGTATCGACGGGCAATTCTTTGATATTGGCGGGCATTCCTTGTTAGCGTTGGAAGTCATCCTGGAAATCGATTCGATCTTTGGCGTACGTTTTTCACCGCAAGATATGTGGGTGAATACCTTGGAGCAGTTGGCTGCTCGCATTGATGTCGCCTTAGGAAATAATCAAACCGATATACAAGCTGACATCCATGGTCAGCCTGCAGCAATTCCGGCTGATCAGGTTTTAGAGCCAACAACTGTTGCCGGGAAAAAACCTAAGGGTTTCCTGAGTAGGCTTTTCGGTGGCAATTAACACGATAATTCATTGTTAGAAAAGTCGAATGCGTTGGGTAGGTTTACCAACGCATAATATTCAGCGCCAGTCAGAGGGATGACTGCTAGTAAAAATCCTGGTTTTAGGTAACCTGTGCGCTGGAACTTGGCCGAATAAGAATTAGGTTGAGTCGTAAAATTATTGTAGGAGCGTGTTTTTTGGAAGCGTTTTATTTCGGCCCATCTTCAACCTATCTGTTTGGCGCCTACCATCCTCCGAAACTGTCCAACCGACGCGAAGGCATTGTTTTATGCAGCCCGTTTGGACAGGAAAATATGCGCGCGCACCGTTCGTTGCGCCGTCTTGCTATTAATTTATCCAATCTGGGTTATGCAGTTCTGCGTTTTGACTATCGCGGCACCGGCGATTCGGCAGGTTCTTTAAATAGCGTCACTGCGGATGATTGGCAACAAGATATTCGCATCGCAGTACAAGAGCTAATTGATATTGCTGCTGTTCCAAAAGTGTCCTTGTTGGGATTGAGAATCGGCGCGCTTTTGGCTGCGCAAGTTGCTGCTAATCATCAAAATGTATCGCGTCTGGTCATGTGGGATCCTGTAGTAAGCGGACAGGCTTATATTGATGAATTAACCGCTGAAATACGTGCAGCCCAATCGCGCGCAAATTTTATTGCTACTGATAGAACCTTACATTTCAATGGATTTTCAATGCCTCTCACGTTTCAACAAAGTTTGGCAAATTTGGATATACGTCAATTATCAGGCCTGCAAAATACCGCGGTAGCGCAAATTGTGTCGCATGAAAATCAGCGTTTCACGGATTTATATGCGAGCTTAAATACATTGCCGCGATTCGTGTATGAGCTTGCTCCAGCCCCTCACGATTGGAATTATGTTGATCATGTAGGCGGTATTCTTTGGCCGCAGCCAATCGTACAAGCTATCGAAAATTATTTTTCAGCACCGCAACTTTAGGTTTATTTATGCGCGAACGCGTTGTCAGCATCGGACAAATCAATCCATTAATTGGAATCATCAGCCAACCTGAAGCCTCGGAAATTACTAACCCTTCCGTCGCTGTTATTTTATTAAATTCCGGCGTGATTCACCGTGTCGGTTCTTGCCGTCTGTCAGTGACCTTAGCGCGGACGATTGTTGAAACTGCTGGTTTGTTAACACTGCGATTTGATTTTTCCGGTATTGGGGACAGCGAAGCGCGCCGCAATACACTCACAGCGTCAGAATCCGCCGTTGAAGAAGTTCAGGAAGCCATGGATTATTTGGCGCGCGAGAAAAATATCAAACAATTTATTCTCTACGGACTTTGTTCAGGTGCTTACGCATCTTATCGCACTGCTATAAAAGATCCGCGCGTAATCGGTATCGCACAAATTGATGGTTATTGTTACTTGAGTTGGAAAAGCTACATTCACCATTATGTACCAAGGCTGTTTGCTTGGAAGCGTTGGGTGAGTGTGTGCAAACGTATGCTTGGGTTGCAGAAAAAAATATCAGGTGTGGACGTGTCTGGTGTAGAACAACGATTTTTTGAAGTGCCGCAATTTCCGGATTTTCCTCCGCAGCCCGAAGTGGGAGCCGGTTTGGCGCAACTCGCACAGCGAGGGTTAAAATTATTTAGCGTTTTTTGTCACAGCGACCATTACAACTATGAAGGGCAATTTCGCGATTGTTTTAAATCGGCGAAATTTGGCGATAATCATAAATTAATTTATTTAACCCAAGCTTCTCATATTTTGGCGGAGCCAGAGGATCAGCAATTGGTCGTTAGTGAAATGGCAAAATGGGCGAAGGCAACGGCAAATGCTTAGTAGCATTCACCCGCGGCAAGCAGAACTTCCCGCGTTAACATCTCTACGTGGTATAGCGGCGCTGTTTGTTCTTAGTCATCACTTTATGTACGTGATGTTGGAAAAGTTGCCGCGCGCAATTCCCTCGCACTTATTTCATAAATCTTACCTCTGGGTGGATTTGTTTTTTATTTTGAGCGGCTTTGTGCTCGCGTATGTGTATCAATCGCGCTTTGCAACAAGAGTATCCAAGCAGGATTACCGTAAATTTATGTGGGCGCGTTTTGCGCGTGTATATCCGCTGCATTTATTTATGTTGTTATTGTTTTTGTTATTTGAATTGTTTCAATGGTGGCTGATCTCAACTCACGCTACAAACGCAGAACGACTCGATACTCCCTTTACCGGCAGTGATACGCCGCTTACGTTCGTAACCAATTTATTTTTAGTACAAACTTTTCATTGGGAAGCCTTCTGGAATCAACCGGCTTGGTCCATTAGTGCTGAGTGGTTAATTTATTTCACAGTACCGTGGTTGATTTTACGGCTTCATCACGCAAGCAAGTTGGTGATGATGATCAGTGCAATTATTATTTTTGCAGTACTTTCATCCGTCGAAGCATATTTTGGTAATTTAGGTTTGGATTACGCCGGCTGGCCTATGCTACTGCGGTGTTTCGGTGAATGCGTGTTGGGAGTGATTGCATACAATTGTTATCGCAACGGCGATTGGCAAAAGCTTGCAGCGGCAAAATGGACGTTGATAGCGCTAGCGGTTAATTTATGTTTACTCGCTTTGCCAATACCCGGAGTTTTTTCGGTAGCAGGATTCTTTTGGTTAGTGCTTTGCGCCGCACGTATACCAGCGGGGAAAAACTATTTGCTCACATGGAAGCCTTTGGTCTATCTGGGAAAAATCTCCTTCTCGGTTTATATG
Source organism: Gammaproteobacteria bacterium (assembly GCA_004173475.1). GTDB lineage: Bacteria > Pseudomonadota > Gammaproteobacteria > Pseudomonadales > Cellvibrionaceae > Cellvibrio. The sequence goes on along the minus strand of SEBU01000001.1, from coordinate 1,447,780 downwards.
TTCCATTGGTTAGTGCTCAATATACTGCGAGCGGGATCGCAGTATTTTACGGGCCAACCGCTTCCGCAAAATTTAAGCCTCGCTGGTGAATTCGGTGTTTTCTTCGGAGCAACGCTGGTCGTACTTTGCATTGCTCCATTGCTTTATCACTTTGTTGAAACACCTTTACGGAATAGGCTGGTAAAAATTCAGGATTGATGCGCGTGCAAAAATTTCATTTAGCTCAAATCAATATTGGTAAGGCGAAATCCACAATGGATTCCGAAACAATGAGAGGTTTCGTTGATCGTCTGGACGAAATTAATCAACTTGCCGACACTTCTCCTGGGTTTGTTTGGAGATTGAAAGATGGCGACAACGCAGTCTCGCTAAGTGTTTATGAAGATCCAGCCATTATTGTGAATATGAGTGTGTGGGAGGACTTGGAGACACTAAAAAATTATGTCTACAGATCTGTACACATAGAGCTGCTAAAAGAGAGAAGTTCCTGGTTTAACAAAATGGATGAAGCACATCACACGCTTTGGTGGATTCCTGCTTCCCACACCCCAAGCATTGACGAAGGGAAGGAAAGACTAAAACATTTTCAAGACAAGGGCGCTACGGAATTTGCATTCAACTTTGTTAAAAATTTCCCCGCGCCTACATAATAATTTTTGCGTTTACGCAGCCTGCGTTTTCTCTTCCGCCAATTCCACTATATTCAAAGTTTTAGTAACAGTTATTGAACCCAAACTCTGACTAATAGTTCCGAATTGGAAATCGTCAATCATACGTTCCAATCGCGGTAAGCAACGAGAAAGATTTGTGTAATGACGGAAGTTACTAAACCAACTAGCGTTGGGAACGCGTGGTTGATCTGGGTCTATCTCCCAAGGGTGAAGATAGAAAATTTGCGGTTTGGTTTGGTTGTTGCTCGCGCGTTCAAATAGCCAGCGCGATAGTGCGTAAGGATATTGACGGAAATATCCACCGCCTGCAGCTGGAACTGATTGACCAAATACTTTGGCGGTTGTGAGCGGGAATTCCGTTAATATTTTTCCACTAGTAGTGACAATTTTATAAGGCTCTTCGGGGCTGCCGGGAATGCCGTAGTTGTCGTGGCGAGTTGGAAAAATTGACGAATCCCAGGTGAAGCCAAGTTCAGCTAAGGTATCTAGTGCCCAAAGCGATTTACGAGTAATTGAATAACTTGCTGCGCGATAACCAGTAATTTGAACTTGGGCGAGATCTTCTAGTATGCGTTTTGATTTTGCGGTTTCTTCGCGAAAAACGTTTTGATCTTGTTTATAGATAAGTTGGTGACTGTAACCGTGTGAGGCAATTTCATGGCCTTGCGCATGAATGGCTTTTACCAGTTCAGGATAACGTTCTGCAACCCAGCCTAAAATAAAAAACGTAATTTTAATATTCGAGTCGGCAAATAATTGCAGCAATTTATTTGTGTTGGCTTCAACACGACACGGCCAATTTTCCCATTCGTCCGGGTTAATAACTTTATTAAATGCCGCAACGTGAAAATAATCTTCCACATCCACTGTCATCGCGTGAGTGATGTTATTTTGAGTTGCGGTCATAAATAAGTTGCCAGTTAAACTTTGTAGTAATTGCGATACCAGCGCGCAAAATTTTCCACGCCGACTTCAACCGATGTGCTCGGTTTGTAATTTACATCTTTAATTAACGCATCAACATTCGCATAAGTATCCGGCACATCGCCTTGCTGCATAGGAAGAAGATTTTTAACGGCTTTTTTACCCAGGCAATCTTCTAACACTTCAATGAAATGTAATAGTTCTACAGGATTGTTAGAGCCGATATTGTAAATGCGATAAGGCGATTGCGAGCTAGCCGGATCAGGATTCAATCCACTCCAATCAGAGTTGCCCACTGCAACATGGTCCAGCGTGCGAATTACACCTTCAACTATGTCATCCACATAAGTAAAATCGCGGCGATGATTGCCATAATTAAATACATCAATCGATTCGCCCGCTAAAATCTTTTTGGTAAATAAAATAGGCGCCATGTCGGGGCGACCCCAAGGGCCGTATACCGTAAAAAATCGCAGACCAGTCGTTGGTATTTTAAATAAATGGCTGTAAGTGTGCGCCATTAATTCGTTGGATTTTTTGGTCGCAGCGTAAAGACTAACGGGGTGATCGACATTGTGCGCGGTAGAAAATGGCATCGCCGTATTCGCACCGTAAACAGAACTGCTTGATGCGTACACCAAATTCTCGGTACCGAAATTTCTGCAAGCTTCAAGAATATTTAAAAAGCCGGTGATGTTTGAATCAACATACGCTTGGGGATTGACGAGCGAATAACGCACTCCAGCCTGCGCCCCCAAATTCACAACGCGGTCAGGTTTGTATTGTTTAAATACATTATCCACTGCAGTTTTATCTTCAAGGCCGCAACGAATATCGGTAAATTTTGGGTTCGGTGTTAAAAGTGCAAGACGATCTTTTTTAAGTTGTACATCGTAGTAATCGTTGAGATTATCAATTCCGATAACATCATCGCCGCGTTCTAACAAACGTTGTGCCAGTGCGGCACCGATAAAACCTGCAGATCCAGTAACTAAAACTTTCATAAAAACCTATACTAATTTAGAGACGAGCATCAACGGCGGCTTTAGGCAGAATATGCTTCACGTCAAATAAAACATTCCCAGGCTTGCCGAGTGCGCGGATGCCATCTGCGCCCATTTCTTTAAATTTATCGTGGCCCACGCAAATAATTATTGCGTCGTAGGTTCCCGGCACCGGTGCGTCTATTAGGCTTACACCATACTCATGGTGTGCTTCGGCTGCATCGGCCCAAGGGTCATAAATGTCTACGTGGGTATTAAATGTTTGCAATTCTTCAATGATGTCTACTACGCCGGTATTACGCAGGTCGGGGCAGTTTTCTTTAAAAGTAAGGCCCATGATAAGAACTTTAGAGTCGACTACATGTACTTTGCGTTTTGTCATCATTTTTACAACGGATTCAGCAACAAAAGCGCCTATACTGTTGTTAACGCGACGGCCTGAAAGAATAACTTCAGGATAATAGCCTGCCTGTTGTGCGCGGTAGGTGAGATAGTAGGGGTCAACGCTAATACAATGCCCGCCTACTAAACCTGGGCGGAAGGGTAAAAAATTCCACTTGGTTCCAGCAGCTTCCAATACTTCAAGTGTATCTATTCCTAACTTGTGGAAAATTAATGCAAGCTCGTTAACGAGAGCGATATTTAAGTCCCGTTGCGTGTTTTCAATAACTTTGGCGGCTTCCGCGACTTTCAGACTGCTTGCCTTATGCGTGCCTACAACAACAATTTTGCGATAAAGCTGATCAACGTATTCGGCAACTTCCGGTGTGGAGCCGGATGTGATTTTGATAATGTTGTGGACCCGACGAAGTTTATCGCCAGGGTTGATGCGTTCAGGGCTGTAGCCCGCATAAAAATCTTTGTTAAAGATAAATCCGGAAGTTTTCTCAATAATTGGAACACAAACTTCTTCGGTGCAGCCTGGATAAACCGTCGATTCGTAAATCACTATAGCGTTTTTGCCGATCACGCGGCCCAGCAGTGCAGAAGCCTTTTCCAGCGGACTTAGATCAGGTTGATTGCCGGAATTGATTGGGGTGGGCACGGTGACTATGTAGACATCAGCATTTTTGATATCGGCTTCGCTGGTGCTATAACTTAACTGGGTGGCTTCACTCAACTCGGCAGAATCGAGTTCCAGCGTATGGTCATGTCCTTTGAGGAGTTCATTGACACGCTGTTGGTTGATATCAAACCCAATGGTTTTTGTTTTCTTTCCAAACTCTACGGCAAGCGGCAGGCCGACGTAGCCTAAACCAATGATACAAATCGTGGGATTGCTGGCAAACATGGGTGATTCCTTAGCAGTCGATGAAATCCAGAGGGTTCATAGGCTACCATAGTCAGGCAAAATTTTGAAAAAAGACGCTGCTAAACGGACTTATTAACTTGAGTGTTTGAATTTTAATTGAGCACAATAGCTTCTGTGGATGAATGCATGCGTATTTGTCACAAATTTCGCTATAATCACACGCTTTTCGCACTTGCTGGACGAGTTCAGTAAGCAATAATCACCTGCTTGAAGGAACCGAGTTTGTCTTACATTCGTGTCAGTAAGCACTATGTGCATCTTCCTTACCTATTTCTAGGGCTCGCAGAGGCTGCATTGCTGGGTGTTAGCATTTGGCTCGCGGAAAATCTGACCTTACATTTCGATGGTAGCGCCGGTTATTTATCCGGCAGTACGCCAATCAATTGGATTCCGATTATTCTTTTTTCGGTACTCTTTAGCTGCTGTACCTTGTCCATGGGGGTTTACACCTCCATGGTGCGCGAAGGCTTTTCAAGCATGGTATTGCGCACATTGGTTAGTTTTTTTCTGCTTGGCAGTTTGACTCTTTTTGCAGTCAATTTGATATTCGGTGATTCGCTGATTGATCAGCGCGTCGGATTCTGGGCTGTGATCATTGCCTCTCTTTTAGTATTACCAGCGCGCCTGATATTTATCGCTATTGTCGACACGGCAAACTTAACCCGACGGGTTGTTATCTACGGAGCAGGTCAGCGCACTCAAAAATTACTCAATGATTTGACCGCTAATGGTGAGGCATTGGGTGTTTGCGTTGTAGGTTGTATTCCAAGTCCAAATGACAAGATCCTTGTGAATACTGCGCTCGTCATTGGTGAGCCTAAGGATTGGGTAGGTTTTGTTAAAAAAGAGCGAATTTCTGAAATAGTGATATCACCGGACGAGCGTAGACATACCAATGGCGATATTTTTCCTCTCAGTCAGTTTTTAGACTGCAAATTGGCCGGGATTCCATCTTGCGATGGGTTAAGTTTTTATGAGCGTGAGCTCGGGAAAATTGAGCTCAGCTTGCTGCAACCAAGTTGGATGTTATTTTCAGACGGTTTTCGCTATGCGCGACGCGAATTGGTCGGCAAGCGTGTTTTTGATTTATTGGTCGCTTTCCTATTCTTCCTTGTCTTATGGCCTTTCATGTTACTAACCGCGCTTGCAGTAAAGCTTGAGAGTCCCGGCCCGATTCTTTATCACCAAGTGCGTGTGGGTTTGAATGGCAGGCACTTTAGGATTTATAAGTTTAGAAGTATGCGTCAGGACGCAGAAAAAGCCGGTCAGGCTGTGTGGGCGAAAAAGAATGATGCGCGAGTTACGCGAGTCGGGGCCTTCATCCGCAATACGCGGCTCGACGAACTCCCCCAGCTTTACAATGTGCTGGTAGGGCAAATGAGTTTTGTGGGCCCAAGACCGGAACGCCCAGAGTTTGTAAAAGATTTGGCACAACAAATTCCGTTTTACGAAGCGCGGCATAAAGTAAAACCCGGTTTGATGGGATGGGCACAATTGAAGTACCCTTACGGCGCCTCAGTGGAAGATGCCAAAAACAAACTGCAATATGATCTCTATTACACGAAAAATCATAGTTTTTTTATGGACATGCTAATTATGATTCAGACGGTAGAAATTGTTTTGCTCGGTAAAGGCGTGCATTAATTCCAATATCGAGGACACGCATTCACTATTAATGACAGGAACGGCGTTATGCAATACATCAGTAAATTTTTACAACTGATATTCGTCAGTTTGCTACTTGTTGCATGCAGCTCAAGCAACAAAGTTATCACGCCAGCGGTTTCCGACGGCGGAAGTCACGAAGAATATCGCTTGGGCGTAGGTGACTCCATAGAAATTAATGTATGGCGTAATGCGGATTTATCGCGCTCTGCACAGATAAGGCCTGACGGGAAAATTACATTACCTTTAGTGGGCGATATAGTTGCCGCCGATCTGACAGCGGTACAACTGTCGCAAAATATTACGAACGCTTTGTCAGGCTATGTAAAAAGTCCGCAAGTTACCGTTATAGTGGTCAACTCAAGCAGCTCGGACTTCCAGCGGCGCGTGAGAATCACCGGTGCTATCAAGAATCCACAATCGCTAGCGTTTCGCGAAGGAATGACGGTGTTGGATTTGGTTTTGCTTGCCGGTGGTCCAAATGAGTTCGCTTCATCTAATAAATCCAAGCTGTATCGCAAGGTGAATGGTGAGGTGAAGGTATATCCGATTAAATTAGATGACCTAATTAACAATGGTGACGTTTCGACCAATTACCCATTACAACCCTCTGATATCATCACTGTGCCTGAACGTGCTTTCTAAAGCACCGAGCAAGTTTTTGATGACACAGTCGTAAAATAGAGAGTATTCATGGATAAAGGTTATCTGGGCGACATATTGTTTGCACTAAAGGCAGAACTTATCCGGTTTCGCTTTTGGTGTTTGCTCTTATTTTTATTAACATCTTTCTCACTGTTAGGCTTGGGTTTGATTTGGCCCAAGCACTATTCCACCAGCGTCGTTCTTTACGCCGACGAAACCAACATTATTGAACCTCTGTTAAAAGGCACGGCGGAAGTTACAAAAATCGACCGCTCTGAGCAAGCCAGTGAAATCATCTATACCCGTAGTATTATGTTGGCGGCTGCAAAAGGTGCAGGCTTACTAAAAGATGGAGCCGATGAAGCCGAACAAGATCGTGTGATTCGCCAATTGCGCAACGGAACCTCCGTACAAAAGGAAGGAAAAATCAGCCACTTCATGGTTCGTTATACAGCTAACGATCCTGATCGTGCTTTTGAAGTTCTGAATTCTATTGTGAAAGTGTTTGTCACAGATGCGGCGCGAAAAAAACGTGATGAAAGCGTAGGCGCATTTAACTTTATCGACTCTCAGGTGCAGATGTACAAGCGCCAGTTGGAATCAGCGGAAGATAAATTAAAAAATTTCAACGCTAAAAATACGGACGGTACTGAAGACGCCGTATCGTCACGTATTTCAAATCTGCGTCAGGAAATTGATACTCTCAAAATATCGATCGAAGAGTCGCAAGCGCGAATTAATACCATACGCAAAGAAATCGGTAGTGAAGGGCAGTACCTTCAAACCAAGGGTCAGTTAGATGAACTCAAGGCGCGTCGCGTGGCTTTGAAAGGGCAGCTCGAACAATTACTGTTAAGTTACCAGGAAGGCTATCCGGATATAGTTTCCATTCGTAGCCAAATTTCTGATCTTGATGTTGCGATTGATAAGCTTCAATTGTCCGGCGATATTTACAGCGGTTCCGATAAGGTTCAAAACCCGTTGTACGAGGAATTGCGTAAACAATTGTCGGGAGCCGAAGTTGAATTGCGAACGCAAAACCGTCGAATGGAATCACTTAAAAATTTGTTGGCTGAAGAAGGTCTTCGCCAAAAAAGAATTGCAGAAAATCAGGCGCAACTATCTGACTTGACTCGCGATTATGACGTTACCAAAAAACAATATGAACAAATGCTGGAGCGCAAAGAAACCGCTCGCTTATCAATGACATTGGATATTGAGGGCCAAGGGATCACCTATCGCATTCAAGAGCCAGCTTCGTTTCCGCTTAGTCCATCTGGTTTAAAATTTATTCATTTTGCTATTTTAGGTCCTTTGATTGGTTTGCTATTTCCTTTGGGATTATTGATTGCCTATGTCGTTTTGGATCCCAACTTGCGCTCGGCGAGAACACTGCAAAGTCAATTGCCGTCTGATGTTGAATTGATCGGTAGCATTCCGCATTTCAATACACCAATTGGTGATCGCCTGTTGAAAAAAGATATGATTTTTTTAGTAGGCAGTTCAATCCTGGCAATGGTGGTCTATGTGGCTATTGTTGTTTTTTGGCAACTAACAAAAAACTAAACGATACCGGAGCAGCATATGGATAAGAAAGATCCGTACTTCCAAGATAACTTCGACGGATTAGTTGAGCAAAGTGACGAGCTTGTTAAAAAAGCCGTCATGGGTCATAAAAAACTCGAAAAAATTAAAAATATGCCCGTGCCCACGCTATGGTCTCAAGATGAGTTCTATGAAAAGAAAGTCGTCTTTACCGGTATGCGCCAGCGTCAACTTTTAAATGCTTATCGTGAAGTTAGAATTAAATTATTGAAGAAAAGCCAAACCGACAACATGGTGGTTTTAGTATCTTCAGTTACTGATTCAAGCACATCGAATAATTTCAGTTTTAACCTGGCCGCAACTTTCGCTTTGGACCCGCATAAAACGGCGCTTTTTGTGGATTGCAATCCATACAACCCAAGCGCCGAAAATTATGTGGCAACGCCAATAGATACGGGCCTTACCCAATATTTAACCGATGACAACATCCGTATCGAAAATATTATTTATGCAACGGGTGTTGAGCGGTTGCGCGTAATTCCATCAGGTGGTGCAAGCGAATCTGCAGCAGAAATTTTTAACTCAACTCGCATGCAGCGGTTTGTTGCAGAGATAAAAGAGCGTTACCCGGATCGTTTTATCGTACTGGATGTACCGTCCGTACAGCAGTCAACCGAAGCGCGCATTCTGTCACGTTATTGTGATCACGCACTTCTGCTTGTGCCTTTTGGTAAAGCGGTAACAGACGAAGTTTTAGCGGCCGTTGATGCGGTCGGTAAAGAAAAATTCGCCGGCGTAGTATTCAATTATTGATGCCTGAGTGAGCATCAATAGTCGGGCCACAACTGATAGGGGAATGGGGATGAAAAAAAGAGTTATTGGCCCAGCAATCGGCTGTTTCGCATCTACTTTTATCATAGCGCCACCGCTTATGGCGGACGGATATTTTGGTTCAATTTCTGCTTCAGCGTTTCACAGCGATAACGGTAACAAATCAGTCGATAATAAAATTTCAGAAGTACAAGAGCAATACGATCTTACCCTTGGCGCTAGCTATGAAAATTATATTGGAAAATTTGAGGCAGATTACAGCGCTTCTCACCGCCGCTTTTCGGAAGAAACGCAGCCCAATAAATCGACGCTTGAAGGGCACTCAGCATTGCAGTTGGGTCATCCATCAGGGTTTGCCGAATTATTAATTGAACATTCACGACAGACATTACTAAATAAACCTGACAGCTTGGATCTAACAAGTAATCAGGAAGAGCGTGAAGTGCTTGCAGCCACACCTAAGTTAAATTGGCATTTTACTTCCGCAGATACCGCGTTTTTACAAGGAAATTTTTCTGATATCCGGTATCTTGAAAATGAGTTCAACAATTCGACCCGCTCAAGCGGAACGCTAGGTGTGCTTCACAATATTACTCAGGTAGATAGCCTAGGTTTGAATGTTAGTTCTACTAATGTGGATTTCGAATTTTTTCCGGAAGCTAACTATACGCTCCGTTCAGCTTTTTTGACGTACGCGGTGCATTTGCGCCAGATTACATATAGTTTGAAAGCGGGTGCGAGCGAAAGTGAAACTGACGCGGGAGAAAAATTTAAAGATCCGACTTATCTTGCTTCAATAACTTATAAAACCGGCGCTAACACGATCGACCTTAATGTAGCGCAAGAGCTCACGGATACATCATTCGGTGGTGGAAACAAAAATCCAATGATGGGTAACCACACCAGTGACGGCGGCATTGACCTTTCAAGTCAAATAAGTCGCAAGCGAGTGGACGTACGTTGGGCGACAACATCTTTCTGCAAACGTTGTACAGTTACGGCGAGCCTGTTTAAGACGCAAGATGAATATTTATCCATAGATAAAGACGCTAGTGAAACCGGCGTTAATTTAGTTGCAGATTATTTATTGTCTACAGCGAGTAATCTTTCGTTGAGTTTCACCCAATCTGATCATCATCTTCCTGGCGAGCTACTGGGAGAAAATTACAAGCGCACAATTTCAGCTATAGCTTATACCCACAGAATTGGTAAAAGTTTTAGCATAAGAGCATCCTACAGTGACGAAAAACGCACCGACGACAATTCGCTTTTCGGCTATCGCGAAAAATTGGCTGGTATTAACCTGGGTTATTCGTTTTAGTCCACTCAACATATTTAGGTGTCATGGTGAGAACATTAATTAATATATTGGTGGTTGTCTTTTTGCTCGCTACAGTGAGTTGTAGCAAGAGTAAAAATGATATTGATGCGGAAACAGCACGCCATTTGAAAACCGCACAAATGTATGCTGACCAGGGCCAAATTAAGGCGGCAATTTTCGAAGTAAAAAAGGCTATCCAGTTGGATGCAAAAAATACGCAGGGGTATGTGCAACTTGCGAAAATATTTAATGGCATTGGGGCGTACAGCACAACGCAAACCTTACTGGAAGGTGTAATCAAGGATATGCCGGGCGTATCCATAGAGCTTGCCAACGCATACACTGGAAATAAAAAATTCCAGTCAGCCATCGACATGCTTAAAGCTCATCCCGTCAATGCATTAGATGATAAAAATTATTCACGCTGGTTAATTGCATTGGCAACAGCGAATGCTTACTTAGGTAATGATGCAGAATATAAGGATGCAGCAACCAAGCTTGCCGCAACCAAAGGCGATCCACTTGAGCGTCAAATGCTCGAAGTAAATTATTTAATTACGCATCGCCAATTAGATGAGGCAGACGCAATATTAGAAAAGCTGGTCCAAACCAACCCCGATAATACGAACGCGTTAATTTTGCGTGGTCAGATAGCGCTGGTTAAACAGGATTATCCGTCGGCTGAACAATCCCTTACTAAAGCCTTAAGCCTTGCACCTGATACAGACATCATGAGTGCTGATCGCATCAAAATATTTACGCTCTTAACCGAAGTATTAGTGCGTCAAGGGCGTACCAGTGAAGCAATGGTGTACCAGAAAAAATTAGCTGAAGCTAATCCAGAGGGTAACGCCGCACAACAATTATTTAATGATGCGCTCGCACATTATCAAAAAGGAAATTTTTCAGAAGCTGAAAAAATTCTTGTTGAGTTACGTAAACAATTTCCCGATGACACCAATACAGCTACTTTATTGGGAATGGTTGAATTTCAAAAAGGCGATACTGACAAAGCCGCGTCTTTGTTCAATGAATTTATTGATACGGAAACCTCCGCACCATCAGTCTTGCAAGTTGCCGCCTTAGTTAAATTTAAAAATAACGAAATTGATGATGCCATTAAACTTTTGAAGGATGCGGCTGAAAAGCAGCCTAAAAACGCCACCATTTTGGCCACCTATGGTATGGCCCTTCTGGGGCGTGATGAAAAGAGCGAACCTGGAGCGCTGGCCCTGGAAAAAAGCCTGGCATTAAACCCTGCGAATCAGCGTATTCGATTGGCGCTTGCAAAGCGCCACATGGTACTGGGTGAAAAAGATCAGGCCCTTTCGCAATATCGTAAAGCGTATCAAGAACAGCCAACGGATTTGGTCATCCAACAAGCTTATTTTAAAGCGCTGATTGCCGATAACCAAGCTTCCAAAGTTAAAGAAGAAATAGCTGCGTTCAAATCTAAATTTTCCGAGCACCCTCGAGGCGATTTTATCGAGGCGTGGTTCCTAATGCAGAATAAAAATTATTCAGGCGCTGAAGCTGCGTTTAAGCGCGTGATAGCGGCAAAAGACGCTCCCGACAAATACCTGTCTTTGATTGGTATCGCAGAACTGGGTGAATTACAGAATGATATTCCTAAAGCCATCAATAGTTGGCAGCAAGCTATAACGTCAGACCCGAGCGTTACTGCCGCCTACGGACATTGGATTAAGTTAATGTTGGCGAATAATAAACGTGATGCAGCGATAAGCTTCCTAACTAGCATTGAAAACTCTCAAGCAGAGTTATGGCAACCTTCAGTTGTATTAGCGCAGGTCTATGCCAACCAAAAACAATGGGCCGAAGCGTCGACGACAATCGAAACTGCGTTAAAACGCAGCTCAAATGCTGCGAACGTTACAAAAATTGCTGCTGATATTTATCAGATGCAGGGCCAAGATGCAGTTGCTAGAAATAAATTGGATGAAGCGCGTACCAGCTACTCGAAGTCCGTGAATCTAATGCCCGGCCAACCAGAGTATCTGGTTAAGATAATTGAGGTTGAAATAGCGTCGCATAATTACGTAGAAGCGCAAAAGCTATTAGATAGTTTTCCACAAACGGAAAGCAATGCTAACGTGCGTTATTTTTTGCAAGGTGTTATTAAGGCTAACGAAGGTAAAGCCGACGAAGCTATTAAATTTTATTTGAAATCATGGGCCGCTAAACCTGTTGAAACAGTTGCCGCCAGTATCGCAGATTATTATGGTAAAAATAATATGACGGATGCGCTCAATGAATTTTATGAGGACTGGGTTGTTAAATTACCAAACAGCGCCCGAGGCGCTACCTTAAAAGCCATGAAAGAGCAGCACTTGAATCATAACGAGCTCGCTGTTCAGTGGTACGAAAAAGCGATATCTATTTCACCAAACAGCCTGATTGCTTTAAATAATTTGGCGTGGCTGTATTACTTGCAAAATGATGGTCGCGCAATAGAGACCGCTAAAAAGGCCTACGATATTGCGCCGAATTCCGCGTCAGTTGTAGATACTTATGGTTGGATTTTGGTTGAGCGAGGTGATGCTAAAGCAGGTCTTGAAATTCTTAACCAGGCGGTAGCGTTGGAGCCTAATAATAAAGAGATTCAAGATCATGTCAAAACGGCCAAGCAGCGCGTTAAATAAAAATCTTTGTAAAATGCATTGTTAGCATTAAACATGTTCCGTCACTACGGAATATGTTTAATGATTTGCGGGCCGATTATCTTCGTTAACCAGACAGGCATTAATTTCCAAAGAAAAATAACGAGTTTATATTTTGGATTATCCGGGTTTAATTCAGGTTTTGTTTCCCCCTCCGGCAACATATAGTACCAATGATGCGCATAAGCTAGCGCACCCCATTGTTTCTTAAACTTGTAAGTTCCTGCCCCTAGCGTTGACCTGCCAAAATCAAAATATTGGTACCCCTCGTTGATGGCGAACGAAAGTATTTGTCGATACATCCACATATTGGCATTTTTTGCGTTTGCACTTTGGATAGTTGATGCCCAGGGAATTTCCAAAATATTATGGCCCCCAACTAAAAACCCAGTTGATACAGGTTTGTTTTCCATATAAACCACAATCAGCGTTGATTTGATTTCTTCTTCTTTTAGAATATTTTCAAACCAGATTCTACTGTACACAGGTGTACCGAGATCGCGCATGTTACGTGCGAAAACTTTGTAGAAATCATCGAGTAACTCCAATTTTCCAAATTTAACGCTTGGAAAATAACTCTCTGCTTTTTTATATTGCGCACGCACTTTTGCGCCGAGCTCTTTGTCGAGCTCTTCATCGGTATTGGGTAGTTGCAAAACCATAGACACTTTTTTATCAAGCGAGTTTTTTGCCAAACCAGCTTGCATAGTGCGAATTTCAACGTGAGACAAGTTTTCCTTTGCGCGAATTTCCTGAGCTGCCTGAATTAATGCTTGAGCAATATCAAAGTAATGACTAACAACTCCGCCGTAATTGACGTATGGAATTGAAATGGCAAATTTACCGAATAATTTGCTGGAAAAGAAAGTCAAAGGTAATCCACCAAGAACGTTTCCCTGCTCGTCCTCAGCGACAAGAATGCGTGTGTCATGCCCAAAACTTTTTTTAATTAGCGCAAACCAGGCGCTATTGTGATAACCGGGTGCATGATGCTGCTTGACAAATTTATCCCAGGAAAAAATCTGATCATCTGTAAGAGTTTTGCAGGAAAAATCTTTTCCCCAGCACTTGTTTTCATCAATGAGGTAAAAGGGTGGTTTTAATAAAACTGATGAATTGAGAGGAGTAGGGTCGTTTTCGGAAAGAGATTTCGTATTTGCTTCGAGTGACTTTAGTTGCGCTTCTATCGTTTTGATCTGGGCTGAAATATCTTGCATCTTTAAGAGCAAGTTTTGATAGTTCGCTGATCCTTTCTCAATACTTTTAAATTGGCGAGATGTTTCACCTTTGAGGTTTTTCGCAGTTTTTAGTTGTTCTTGAAGTAGATAGAGATCATCAGCCATAAATCATTTCTAGAAAGTCGTTTGAATTATTTCAATTTACTTCGCATGGCTTCGAACCAGGACGCATAACGTATAAAACGATCAAGGCTGCCAGGGAAACTATGTCGTCTGATATTATAAGGATCATTCTTTATAAATTCATAATTTGTATTTCCAGGTGTAGCACTAACCGCCCCTGAATATCCCAGCTCTTTCAATAGAGGTGCGTGCTCGCTGGAATAATCCAGTGATGTACCCGAGGGATAACAAAATATGTTTGAAGGAGATTGCAGTTCTTCCGCCAGTCTTGTTTTAGCGCGGACGAGTTCCTCGTTTACCTCTTCGAGCGAGAGCGAATTGAACACCCGATGTGAGCACGCGTGCGAGCCAATTCTTAACCCCTTTTTTTCATATTCACGCAAGTCATCCCATTTTGCCGCTACATAAGGTTCCGGAATTTTAGTGGGCAACGCGACTTGAAGTTTTTCGGTAATTTCATCCATAAGCATTTTGAAATCAGCTTGTGGAAGATATTTCATGTATCGCACCAAGGCTCTACGACTAATAATTTTTTCTTCAGGTGTCGAAAGATTAAAAGTGAATTCCTGATCGCGGTGCGTAAACTTTAATTGAGCAATATTGGTTTTGTTGATGAGATATATTAGCTTGTAATCCCATGGCCAATTCAAATTATCTACAAAATCCACCAAAACGTAGAGAGTCGGTTTTGCATTGTGCTTCAGTAACACCGGAACTAGATCTGTAAGTTGATCTTCAAATCCATCGTCAATTGTAAAGCAAAGTGTTGGGCGTTGGGCCTTTACGCCATTGAGCGCGTCATTCCATATTTCATCAATTGAGGCGAATACAAACCCAAGTTGTTTGGCGTAGGTTAGGCATTCATCCAACAGCTGAGGGTTTAGGCCTTGATAGTTATTTTCTTTTGAGAGTGGTCTGTGAATCATGAAAATAGTAACGTAATGACCAATCAACTGATTGGCCATAAACGTAAGCGGTTTGAATTCAACGGCTTTTTTAATTATTTTATCCATTGTTAATTCCATAAGCGGAACTCTACTGTTAAAGCCAGCCTGATAAACGGGCGCCAAAAAGGCGAGGGCTATTGCTAACTTCTTCGTGTATACCGATTCTTGTTAATTCGTGGGGATCGCATTTGTTTGCGTCGTTGATGCCCCGTTGGGTGGTTACTGCGGCTTTATAAGTTTTCGTTACTAAGTGTAATGCTGCTTCGTTGTAATCGCCATTTGGAAAGCAAAACAAATCTGCAGGAGCTCCTAGCCGTTCGTCTAAAATTCTTTTGCTATTTTCGATCTCATATTGCATCTGTTGGGCATTCAAATCAACAGATAGGCGCATATGGTTGCATGTATGTGAGCCAATTACTACTAAGCCAGAGGCATGCATTGCGTTTAGTTGCTCCCATGTCATAAGTGCGTTCGGAAGTTGCCCTGCGAGCAAATCAGCACTGCGGATATCGTGAAGCGCGGAAAAAATCGCATCGTCTGAAAAGGATTTAAGCTGATGGATATAAGCTGCCGCGTACTCACGATCAATCGGTCCCTCCACAGGTGGCTGCGAGCTTACCTTAGCGAAAAGTGGATGGCGATTTAGCTCAGTGGTAAATCCGTTTAGCAAAAGTGCCAGGACACTGTTGGGCCAGAATTGAAAGTTTGTACCGATTTTTTCTGCCACCGCAAATAATGTCGCGGGCGTATTGGTTGCTTTTAATACAGGTAATGCGTATTCGTAGTTGTCGGCCCATCCATCGTCAAACGTAACAGCGCACGCCTTTTTTGGTAAAGGTAATTCTTGTTGTTTGAGATTTACCCAATCACTTAAAGAGATGACATCGAAATGACGTTTTATATCATTCATATGCATTGCGAAGGTATCAGGGGTAACAATCATCCCGGGCTCTTCAAGATTAAAGCGCTCATCTTCCTTAGGAAGAATTCTGTGATACATCAATACCCAAAGTTTTGGATTAGTACTGCGACTTTTATGGGGGCCGAATTGATCCGCAAGCCCCGTTGCGGCAGCTTTGAGTAACGGTTTTAATTTATTTGCCATCGCATCTATCCAAATATTTACAAAAGTATCTATTCATCTATCGAAATATTATCGCAAAAATTGTTTTGCATACTGTTTAAACTCAAACAGCGCTGGCTTCAAGTCATTGAAGCGATTGATTTCATGGTGCGTATGTAAAAAATCCGGAATGCAAAACTGCAAACACCGCAACAGCTTTTGCCGCTTGGAATAATTCGACTTTAAATAAATATATAGGCTATCAAGGTCACCAAGAAGCCAGCGCAATCGCTGGCCGACTTTATAGTCTTCAGGTGCGCTAAGGCCGAGACCGAGTTCGTTGCTAACCATGAGCGCGGGGAAATCTACGCCTGAATCAATAGCCAGCTGCAGCGACCCCCAAAACCTGGTATTCACTTCCATTAGATAAGCTGTGCCATCTTCTGCGACGCGAAATTCAACCATGGCCACTCCGTGCCAATTAGCACCTGATAATAGTTTTTCAGCGGATACTCGCAGGTTAGGGGTGGGTACGACACTTTCACTCAAGACACTCACACCGCCCTGTGGAGGTTTTTCCCGCAATCGCTTGTGTGCAAAGAACACCACGGGCTTACCTTGTTCAAATAAACAAAATATTCCAGCACCTGACCCCGGAATAAACTCCTGGATCATGAAGGGCGAGGTCTTTAAATAGGGCGACGATGTTAGCGTTTTTTCAAGATCTGCTTTGTTGTGGAGAATGCTCACGCAAGTACTTATCCATCCGCCTTCAGTGTAGATCTTCGACAAACAGGGCTTGATAACGCATGGATAGCTAATAGTTTCTACATCCACGGCTTGCCAATTCGCAAACCAGTCTGACTTTGGAACCGGCATACTCAATTGCTTTGCAAGCTTAACCAAATTTCCCTTGTCAGCAATTTGCATGACATTTTCGTAGGACGTAAAAGCCAGGCGCACATCAGGCAGACGCTTTTCATTCATTAATAGTAGCTGACTGGTTACTTCAGTGACTGGCAGTACCAACGCAAACTCTATTTTGGATGTTAGGTTTTTAATCCAGGTGACATAGGCTTCCGGTGCTTCGACAGGGTTTGGGCTTACGAGATATATGTTTGAAAACGCGGAGCAGCCTGCCAGTGCTTGCGGAGTCGCGTCCGCCGTACTGATCAGGACGTTTGGAAGTCTGCCCAGGGATCGCGTTACCGCTAGTGCACTACGTTGTCCTGCATCAAGAACTAAAATGTGATGGGTCATATTCCCTGCTTGGCTGGTTCTTGGGATGGGCTACGAAGGTGCAATAATAGCTGATACAGCTTGATCTGAGTATTAGTTTTCAGTCTATGTGCATGCCTGTGCGAACCTACAAAAACGCGCAAATTTTACAGTTTGATACCCCTATCAATGAACAAATTTCAGTTAGAATGCGTAGCTGTTCTGTGCGCCTTCGTTGACGCGCGATGTATCAAGCTGTGGTATGGTTGAGCCGGTATTGGTCGCTACAAATTAGGGAATTGTGAATGTCTGTTAGTCATAAAAGTATCCTGCACGCGATAGATACTACAGGGCCAGGTGGCGCTGAGACGGTTTTCCTTGATTTGGTCGAGAAATTGCAAATCGATGGCTATAAAAATTATGCGGTTATCAAGGGGCCGGGTTGGGTAGAAGATCAGTTGAAGCGACGGCGCATTGATTATCAAATTCTCAAACCCCATGGCTTCTTATCAATTCCCTATTACTTCGATCTGCTTAAGGTCATTCGTCGGCACAATACCCGTTTGGTCCATGCGCACTTGCTAGGCTCAACTCTCACCTATTCAATACTTGCGCTGGTGGCTAGGATTCCGGTGATTGCAACCCTCCATGGTAGGGTCGATGTAAACCCCAATGAACGTTTTGTTGCCATCAAAAATCGCATTATGAAACTGGGCGTGACCAGGCTCGTTGCGGTGAGCCGCGATCTGGCTTCTTATATTGCTGCCCGCAAGTTGTTCAGGCAAAAAGACATACAGGTTATCTACAACGGAATAGAAGAATCCCGCTACGGGAAAATTAACACTCAGGCCCTACGGACACGACTGGGAATTACCAGTGATGCAATTCTTATCGGTAGCCTAGGTAACGTGCGACCCGCTAAAAGTTATGATGTATTGATTCGTGCCGCCAGCATGCTTTTAAAAGAGGGCGATTTGAGACGCGAGTTGCATTTTATTGTAGCCGGTCATCAAAAGCCTGACTTGATGGCGATGTTGCAGGAATTAATTCAAGAGTATGGAATCGAGGATAACGTACATTTCATCGGCTTTTATGACAACACAGCTGAGTTCCTTGGCCAGTTAGACTATTTTGCCCTTTCGTCCTCGTCAGAAGGGTTTTCAATTGCGACTATTGAAGCCATGGCGACAGGCCTACCGGTTGTTGTTACTCGCTGCGGTGGCCCGGAAGAAATAATTGAACATCAGAAGACAGGCCTGCTGGTGTCGGTAAACGAACCTCAAGCGCTCGCGATGGGTTTGAAAATGCTTATTGAAAACAAGCATTTATCAGACGAACTGGCTGGCTGCGGAAGAAAACATGTAGAATCGGTTTTTTCCTTTGCGGCAATGTTAGACACCTATAAAAAAGCATATGTGAACATATTGGGTTAATAGGGTAGTTAATCGGTTAATACTAACTTTCATTAAAAGGTACAGGGGCGTTTCTGGTGTCGTTTCAAATTTATGTAAAGAATCGCTTCGGGTCGCGAAGGGGCTTAATGCATTCCGCTATCGCGGAGGCGAAGCATTTGTTTGGCGTTTATAAAAAATGCGAACAAATTGAATTACATAATGTTAAACGTCTGATTTTCGTCTGTTCTGGAAATATTTGTCGTAGTCCTCTGGGAGAGGCTTTTGCAAAAGATCACGGTGTTGTTGCTGAATCGTTTGGCCTTGATACTCGCGGCGGAGACCCCGCCGATCCGCGTGCGATAAAATATGCTGCCGAACATATGATTGATTTGAATGCCCACCGAACCAGGCACATTAATGAGTACTCTCCAAGTGACGGCGATCTCCTCATCGGAATGGAGCCTACGCATGTTAAAAAATTACAATTGCTCTACCGTGGTCAAGTCCCTGTAACCTTGGCCGGGTTATGGTTGGATAATCCCACTGTGTATTTGCATGATCCTTACAATACTAACAGCGATTTTTTTAATTCATGCTCGTCACTGGTGAAACAATCTGCCAAGGCCCTAGCTGCAAAAATCAAATAGACGCTTTATGAAAAAAAATCTGCCGCAGATTGACGAGTTATACGCATTTAAATTTGGGGCATTGTGGGCTTGTTTCAAAGGCCAACATTTTTCTTTCTGGATGATTTGCTGCTATTTGTTTTTTGAATTTGTTAGGCCTCAGGCAATCATTCCCGCTATTAATATATTGCCCTACGCACAAATTTTTTTATTAGGTTCCATGGCGGGAGCTTTTATGGACCCTAGTGTTAAATGGGTGTCTTCCGCGGCCAATAAACTCATCATTTTATTTTTCATCACGATTCTGATTTCCATCTTTTTTGCGTTATATCCAGCTGTAGCCAAAAAGCATTTTATGGATTTCTTCGGCTGGTTTTTAATTTACTTCCTTATAATAAATATCGTTAATACAAAAGAACGGTTTTATATTTTCCTGATCATCTATGTGTTTGCAGCGGCAAAAATTGCTATAGGCACTACCAAAGCCTGGGTGATGCGAGGATTTACATTTCAGGGATGGGGCTTGATGGGCCCGGAAGGTTACTTTCAAAATTCCGGTGAGCTGGCAATTTTAATGCTGATGATATTTCCACTAGCCTTTTTCTTGTTTCAGTGTTTGAAAACAAAAATCGCGTCTTGGGAAAAGTGGATGCTTATTGTTTTCTGGGTCGCGCCGATAATGACGATTCTTGGCGCCAGCAGTAGGGGTGCTCAAATCGCACTGGTCTGTGAGCTTCTCATTATATTTAGGAAAAGTGTTGTTCGGCCCAAAGCATTCATTGGTGTAGTTCTTTTATGTACTGCATTATTTTATCTTGTGCCTGAAGAACAAAAGGCACGCTTTTCGAACTCGGGGGACGACAAAACCTCGCAGCAACGACTTCTATATTGGCAGCATGGATGGGATATGATGCAGGATCACCCTTGGGCTGGAGTAGGATTCTTTAATTTTAGTACTTATTACGAAACTTATTATTCTGAAGATATGCTATTTCCTCATGCAGAGTTACCCCACAATATTTTTGTACAGGTGGGCACTGATGCAGGATTTTTAGCGGTTTTTCTGTTTTCCGGTCTAATATTTTATTGTTTTATTGTGAGTATAAAAATAAGTCGTAATAAAAATGCGAGCGAGCTAGAAAGAAATATTGCTGCCGGTTTGGGGTATGGTGTGTTAGGTTTCTTTATCGCCGGTCAGTTTGTAACAGTATCTTATTATCCGTTTTTATGGATTCATCTCGCGTTTATTTGCGCGTTAAGCAATACCCTAAAAGTGAAAGTCCAGCCCAAAGAGCTTGCGAAAAATTAGCAAGCTTTGATGCATACACTGATCTATAGGCGGCAAATAACTAGGATGAATTATTGGAGGTTAGTTTGAGTGTTTCATCTAAATATTTTTTTAAATATCTAACCAACGAGATATGGTTTAGCTATTTAAATAACCTCGTCTCCAACTCAATGGCCGTAGCGGCGAATATTCTATGGACTTTAGGTTTTAAAAACATTGGTCTTGATTTAAGTCTTAGATCGCTGCGTTACAATTTTAATTCAGTTGCCTTGACCGTAGTTAAAAATGCTTTAAGTCAGGATAATTCACTCATTGAGGAAAAAATAACGTCCAATGTACAAATCGGCGAGGCAAGTGATAGAACAATAGTATTGAAGTGGCCATCATTTAACGGTTCGGAGTGCTCTAAAGGTATTTTACTGGTCAAATTTACTCGCACCTTTTCCTATTATTTAAAAAATATCGACATTTCGGCACTGACTCAATATTTCCATTTGGTGCTTGAGCCAAGCTGGTCTGGTTATGCAGACGCGGATATTTTGGGCTGGGTAGGAAAGGCTGGCAACATTGTGATTGAATCTAGTGAACAGCAAGATCGCATTTTAATGAATTGTTTCGCAGATACATTCATTCCTGTTAGATTCGGTTCCGGATGCTGGGTTCCCCAAGGAGATTTCAAACCTCAGGCTGTCGAAAAAGAATTTGATTCTATTTACATTGCAAACAATAACCCCATCAAGAGGGTTTATAGATATATCACCGCTATCAAGAATATTGTTGAGCGCGGAGCTGCCGATTATAAAGCTTGCCTGGTCTGCGCTTCATGGGGTGGAGATAATGAATTAGTCGAAGGACTAATAAAAAAGGCGGGGATAGAAAAGAATATTGCTTTGAAGTTTTCTCTGCCGCGAAATGAGGTGGCAACCTATTTGAATAAGAGTAAATGCAATATTTTACTGTCCTACAAAGAAGGTAGTAATCGAAGCCTGTTTGAATCTATATTTTGTAATATCCCAGTGATTTGTATTAGTGAAAATATCGGTGTTGATAAATCATGCATTAATGAATTTACTGGCCTCCTCGTTCCAGATGCTAATTTAGAAGAATCCTTGCTGTGGGTGTCCAATAACTACAGTAAATTCTCACCAAAAGAATGGGCTGACAAAAATATTTCACCAATGGCTACCAAGGCCAATTTGGTTGATGTGATAAATCAACGTGCCTCTGAAAGCTTAACTTATGAATCTGTTTATACAAAAGTTAATGCTCCTGAAGCCTGCTATATGGATAACGTGAATTTTAAATTCAGACATTTTAATGAAGAACTTTTAGCCATTTTTAAAATGGACACAGTAGTAAGTAATCCTGTGCAGAGGCTTCAATCGTTGGAGAAAAATTTTAACGATGCGTTCTCGCAGTCATTAAGTTGATGACGCTGATTCAAATTATAAGGTTTTAAAAATGAAGGTTTTGTGGGTTTCACACTTGGTACCCTATCCGCCAAAGGCGGGCGTGCTACTTAGGAGTCACCATCTGCTCAAAGAGCTATCTAAATATCATGAGGTCGATCTTATCGCGTTTAATCAGCGGGGGTTGATGGAGCCTTATTTTGAAACCTATGAAGAGGGAACGACGGAGGCAAAATCTTTTTTAACAAGCATATGTAAACGAGTAAATATCTTTGATTGCCCAACGGATGGTTCGTCGCTTCGTAAAATGATATGTGCTGCTACAAGCTTAATTTCTCGCTTTCCCTATACCGTTAACTGGTTGGACAGTCGTGATTTTCAGCAGACAATAAACACTATGCATAAAGAAAATCAGTATGATTTAATTCATTTCGATACGATTGGGTTGATGCCGTACTGGGATCCTGCAATGCGCAATGCCGCGATTAGTTTGGATCATCACAACGTTGAGTCTCATATGTTGTTCAGGCGCGCTAGCTTGGAAAAAAATTGGATTAAAAAATTTTATTATTTCCAGGAAGGCGTTAGGGTCAAGTCATTAGAGAAAAAATATTGTAAATTAGTTGATACTAATATTACCTGCTCAGATTTGGATTCAGCGCGGTTCATTGATTTTGTTCATAGCAATAACTTCATTACTATCCCTAATGGGGTAGATATAAATGCATTCAAACCGGGCAAGGCTTATCCTGATACTAATAAATTGCTTTTTATCGGCACTCTTGATTGGTACCCCAATATCAGAGCGGTTAGATTCTTAGCTTTTGATTTGTGGCGCGCCCTAAAAAGCCAATTACCGCAGATGGTGATGGATATAGTTGGTGCTCGTCCCCCTCACGATATCGTCGAGTTTGGCAAGCAGAACCAGGATTTTAATGTGCATGGTTTTGTGAACGATATAGATCCCTATTTTGAAAAAGCTTTAATTTATTTGTGTCCTATTAATGATGGTGGTGGAACTAAATTAAAAGTTATAGATGCTCTTGCGAGCGGAAAAGCAGTAATCGCTGATCCAATTGCTTGTGAAGGGTTAGGCGTCACCGACGGTGTGAATATATTATTTGCAACTAGCGTGGATGAATACATTACAAAAATTAGATTTCTTATGGATAATCCTGATATCCGGGTAAGCATAGAAAAGAACGCTAGAGACCATGCAGTTAATTATTTTTCATTTTCCTCTATAGGTAACAAGCTTGCGCAGCATTATGAATCAGTTGCGAAGCTCCAAGCAAAAGGAGAGCGCTAGTGTGTGGAATTCTTGGGGTCATCGACGCTCGGCTGAGTGAAGCTGAGTTAAGAAAATTAGCGACCTCAATGGCTGATGCATTACATCACCGCGGTCCAGATGATGCAGGAATATGGATTGATGACGATACTCATTTGGCTTTAGGGCACCGCCGACTTTCAATTCATGATTTAAGTCCGCTCGGTGCACAACCAATGTATTCTGCGAGTGAAAATTTAGTCATTGCATTTAATGGAGAAATTTATAATTTCAATGCAATTAAACAAAAGCTAGTCGCGGAAGGATGTGGCTTTCGTGGTTCTTCAGATACAGAGATTCTTATTAATGCTATTGAATATTGGGGGCTAGAAGCAGCACTCAATCTTTGTATAGGAATGTTTGCTTTTGCCGTTTATGATCGCGCAAAGAAAACTCTTACCTTAGCTAGGGATAGGATTGGTGAAAAGCCTCTGTATTATGGATTTATTGAAAATAGATTTGTTTTTGCATCGGAACTTAAAGGAATTTTGCGCGCGTGTGATAGTGGGCGTCCAAATATTGATATGGGCTCGCTGAAATCATACTTTCGCTACGGCTACATCAGCGCACCTCATACTATTTATGAAAACATAAAAAAGCTTGAGCCAGGAGCTTTTTACATTGTTGACCTTACAACGCCTTCAAACGGTTTAGGCGATGTAGCTAATCAGCATTACTGGCTTCTCGATTCGTTATTTCAAGATAAGCCGCAGCCTTTGCTGAAAGACGAAAAAATAGCTATTACAAAATTGGATTCTATTCTCAATAATGTAATTAGCGAACAAGCTCTATCAGACGTTCCTTTAGGGGCTTTTCTTTCTGGGGGTATAGATTCTTCAGCTGTTGCCAGCATTCTTCAGTCACAAAGCGAAATTCCGATAGATACATTTACCATTGGCTTCGACGATAAAAGTTTTAATGAAGCTGAACATGCTAAAGCGATTGCAAATCATATTGGCTCCAGTCATCACGAATTATATTTAACTGCTCAAGATGCGTTGGATGTTGTCCCTTCTTTATCGCAAATTTACGACGAGCCTTTTGCTGACTCATCGCAAATTCCTATGCTTATTGTGAGCCGGCTCGCCCGAAAAAAAGTGACTGTGTGTTTATCGGGGGATGGAGGGGACGAGCTTTTTTGTGGATATAATCGTTATACCCATGCAAAAAATGTGATTGATAAAATGAAATCCGCGCCTGACACCCTTAAAAAATGGGGTGCTTACGGCTTAAAAAATATTTCTCCTCGCACTTGGGATTCCTTGTACCTAAACATCAATAATATCCTTGGGAAAAAGGGCGGGGCGAATTTCGGAAGTAAAATGCACAAGCTCGCCGATTTGGCTGCTTCAAAAGATGCTCAGTCAGCTTATGATTTTCTGAGTTCATATTGGCCTAATCCAGAACTGTTATTTGTAAAATCTGCAAATGAGCCCCAGTTAATTGCGAAACATAATTTTGAAACGGAATTCCTGGATGCTGCGATGGAATGGGATCAAAAATGGTACCTACCCGGCGACAATCTTGTAAAAACAGATCGTGCAAGTATGGCCGCAAGTTTGGAGTTAAGAGTTCCATTGCTAGATCTAAGAGTTATTGAATTCTCATGGTCCATTGCAAATGAGTTAAAACTCAGACATGGACTATCAAAATGGATTCTCCGGCAAGTACTTTACAAATATGTACCAAGCCAACTAATTGATCGTCCCAAGATGGGTTTTAGCATTCCTATTGGCCAATGGTTACGTGAAGACTTGCGAGGCTGGGCTGAAGAATTCATTGCGCCAGATTTTTTATCGTCCCAAGGTATTTTTAACGCCGATATTATTCAAAAAATTTGGCTGCAACATTTGTCAGGTTCATACGATCATAGCAATAAACTTTGGACATTTTTTATGTTTCAGGATTGGTATGTTACGCAGCATCTTGCAACAAATAATTACAGTTCGAACGTTAATATGAGCTAAGCCCTGAATCCATCTTCGGCTATTGTTATTGCTCAGCAATGGGGCGCCTTGTGCGGTGGCTTAGAACGCTAAATTCAATATTGCATTTTAATTAGAGCTGTACCAAATAAGACAACGTAGATGAAGAAGAGGATTTTTGGTAAATAGAGTTTTTTTGAATTCAAAAAGTGTTGTGTCTCACAAATCTGACTCTTTATGCCGTCAAAGTTTGTAATACATAACTAATATTCAAATTGTTTAACAGTAATTAAGTATAGTTATGAGTAGTTGTTTGAGCATAGATTTATAATATTTGAAGTGTGCAATACTTTTAAACGACTAACTAGCGTAAGCTATACTTCATACTCTATTGGATGCTCTGACTAATGATTAGTCGAGCTTAAGTGAATTTAAAATTGTTAGTTAGGAGTAATTATCGTGATAAGTATTTTAAGCTATTTATCGAACGTTAAATCGAATCAACGGTCATTTAAAAAAGTAAATTTTTCAAACTCTATACTAGTAATTTTGTCACTGGTTTTTAGTTTGGCGTGCAATAACGCATTTTCTGCTCAAACATATTATGAGCTCGAAATCATTCAGCCGCGCGCGGGTCTCGATACTACCAACAGATTTTATAAGGCCTATCCAGGATTGCTCTACGAAGTAAGGGCAGCGGTAATTGGTGGTGCTTATCCATTTAAATATTCGTTGAAAACTGCGCCATCAGGAATGTCGATTGATGGAAATACTGGGACTATTTCTTGGGCATCTCCAGCAGCTAGCTCAACGCCATATCCGGTTACTTTATCCGTAGTAGATAGTAAAGGTACAACCAAAGACGTGTCCTGGACTGTTTCTGTTACCACAGACAAATTTATGTTTGTGGACCCAGTGAACGGTAAGGTCGGTGCTTCCGGGACAATTAATGATCCAGTAAAAGGTTTTTATGATGTTTATGGTGGCAACAATTACGCCGCTAAATATTCGACTAAAAATCAAGGATATTTTGTTTATTTCAAATCCGGAACCTATACGCTCGACGGTTATACCGGTGGTACTCAAGGTGTGCAATACACCAACAGACAACCACTTGTATGGTTAGCATATCCTGGTCAAACACCCGTTATAGAAATGAGTAAAGTTGCACTTAGATTGATCGATACAGCTGGCGATAATTTTTATGTCGACGGTTTTGACATCAACACGATCAATACTGATGCTGCTACAGAAATGCGCATGGGTTTCCGAGTTGGATCTTTATCATCTAACGTTACCTTCCGCAAAAACAAATTTCATAATTTAAGTGCCACCAGCGGGTCT
Organism: Gammaproteobacteria bacterium; assembly: GCA_004173475.1. Taxonomy (GTDB): domain Bacteria; phylum Pseudomonadota; class Gammaproteobacteria; order Pseudomonadales; family Cellvibrionaceae; genus Cellvibrio. The sequence continues at coordinate 1,421,282 of SEBU01000001.1, read as the reverse complement.
TACAATCAAAGTGCCATCATGATTGCTCACGATGCTCATGGTAAGTACTGGTCTTTCCAGGACAACGAGTTTTATGATTTATATAATGCTTACGGAATTCTGGGATACTCCGCGCAAAAAGTACTTATAGAAGATAACTACTTCCATGATATGTCCGGAGGTCACCCTATAGGACCAAAAATCGCGACTAGTTTCTGGTTCATAAGACACAATAAAATTGTTAACGCGAAGACAGAAGGCATCTGGATTTACGGTTCAGGCGATGGTGTCTCTGACACAGTGTATTCAGATATGGAAGTTAGCTATAACTATGTAAATGTGAATGGTTTGGCGCTTTCGGTTAACCAGGCGTACAACAATAAACTTACTAACATAAATATATTCAGAAATACCTTTGTTGGTGACGTAAGATTTTTTAATCTTAATAGCAATTCGGTTTCCTACTACGTAGCTAACAATGTATTTGTTAATAGTCTCTCGAAAACAACTGGCTATTCTTTGGAAAACAGCACCCCCTCAATACTGGGTGGTCTAGTGAAGCCTTTGTTGAGTCTCGTGAGTGTGGATTCGGTTTCTACACTTAACCTTGTTGACCCGCTTTCAAGCGGCAGCACACCCACGCTCATTGATAGTTCAGGTGGCTTGATAGGTAATTACACTCGTTATATAGGTGCGATTGGCTGGCAGGTCTCTACTGAAAATCCTCCGCTTGCGCCAAGGTCGCCTAAATTGGTTCACTAAAAAAATAAAAGCCAGAATTTCTAAATAACTTTTTTAGAAATTCTGGCTTTTTGATCAAAATTAGTTAATCTCTAATCTCTAATCTCTAATCTCTAATCTCTAATCTCTAATCTCTAATCTCTAATCTCTAATCTCTAATCTCTAATCTCTAATCTCTAATCTCTCTCACGCCAGTTTCGCGTTGTGGCGTTCCTGCCCATAATCCCCATGCTCACAAGCTCTAATTGATGCTGAAGAAGGTCTTAGGGCCATACCTGTTCCTCACTTCTCACAGCTTTATGAATTGATCACGTCTGAAGCGTACTATTTCATTTTTGCTTCAGTTACATAAACCCTTTTTCAATCATCGATTTGAAGTGCAGATTGGTGTTATACAGTGTCTCGAATCCTCCGTTGGCAATTAAAACTCCATTTTCGATAATGCTGATTTGATCAGATAATTTAATTGCTGCAGGTCGATGAGAAATTACCAAAATTAATACTTCGTTTTTTAACTTATTCAGCAGCATCATTAAGTCGTGTTCAGATTCGATATCAAGCGCACTGGTGGGCTCGTCTAAAATCAAAACTTTATTTTCGCGATATAAAGCTCTCGCAATGCCGATCCGCTGCCTTTGCCCTCCACTGAGCAACTTACCGTCCTGACCTAATCTCGTTGAAAGATTGAGAGGAAGCTTTTCAACGAACTCCATTGCATTGGCTTGGCGCAAAGCCTTCTGAACTCGCTCGACATCTATATTTTCTTTTTCAACACCGAATGCAACGTTCGCCAACACAGTGTCATCCAAAATAAAAATATGCTGCGGTACGTATCCAATGCTGTGTTGATAACTATTTATAGTTTCTTCCGACAAAACAATATCATCCACGTAGATATTCCCTTTTTTGGGTTGAAGCAGGCCTAGCATAATATCTGCAAGTGTAGATTTTCCGGAGCCAGATGGTCCCGCAATAGTATTCAATTGGCCTTTGCGAAATTGAATGTTGATATTGTTCAAGACTAGGGCGTCAGTTTTTGGATATTGATAGCAAATATTATCGAGTTTAATAAGATTTATTGAATCCAGTGGGTCCACGTGTGGTGCATCGGGTTTCACAGTGTACTCATGCAATTGCTCTTTCAATTCTGCAACCACACCGCCATTAGCACTCATATTGGCGGCTGATTTATAAATTTGTTGCATGGTAGGTAAGAGTTTGTATCCGGCGATAGCGTAGATACTTAAAATCGCAACAACACTTCCATCATTACCTTTGGTTAGAAGTAGAATGATTGCGAAAAGTAGAATGGCGCCGAATGATATGGCTTCAATCGCAAATTTTGGTATGTCGCCGGCCAATACAATAAACGCAGAAGAGCTTAGGCCTGAGTAGTTGGTCTTTTTATAAATATCAGAATATTTATTTTCAAGTGTATTTAACTTAATGTCTTTTATTCCAATAAATGATTCCGACAGAATAGACTGAACCATTTCATATTTTTCCGTAAGAATTTTCCCGTGAGCAATAAGCGATTTTTTTATAATCCAATAAGTAATTGTGTAGGCTCCTCCAATTACCAGTGCTGAGGCGATTGCTATTAAAGGATTTAGAAAAATAAGGCCAGATAAAATAATGAAGGCTATAAATGCGTTACTACATAATAACAAGTAAGGTTGCATGACCATATATACAAAACGAGGTGCTTCTGTGGCAATTACTGAGATGAGCTGGGTATAGTTTGTGCTCTTGTGAAACAAATAATTCTTGTTTAAAAAACAACTGTAGAGTTTATATTGAAGCTCGTTACCAACAGACATTGAAAATTTCAATAGCAACCACAAGGTTAGCGCTGAGATAGCGTTCGAAAGGAAAATCATGCTTACCGATAAAACCGCGAAAATTATGATGAATTGGTGGTCAGTTTCAAGCCCAAAAAAATTATAAATAAATGCGAGTATTTTATTAGTGTGGATTGTTTCAGGGTTCGAGATTATGCCAATAAAAGGCGCAAGGCTGGCTACGCCAACAACTTGAACTATGGCTGAAAAAAGAAAAAATACCTGAAGCATTAACATTCGAGAGCGTTGCTCAGGTGTGAGCAATCGGAAAATATTGCGAATTATTTGAAAAATATACATTTAAGAACCTGTTGTTAAAGTAGGACTGCCGGCGTCGGTAATTTATAAAAGACCGAATTACATATATTGTTTTATTAGCTTTGAAAATTCATTAATTTGCACGTCAACTGAAAAGAGTTTCTCCGCCCTTTTTCTCGAAGCGATAGAAAAGTTTTTTGCAAGATCCGGTTGTGTAATAAGCGTTTTAATGTTTTGTGCGAGTTGTTCGTGGTCTCCTGGAAAAACGAGGAAACCATTACGATTAGCTTCAATTGTTTCAGACAATCCTTGCAAATCAGACACTATAAGAGGGAGACCCGATGCCATCATTTCTACGCTTGACATGGTAAAGGAATCCCAGCCAGTCGACGCAATGACGCCTGCGTAGGAGCTACGCATAAGTTCGGGAATGTCTGACCGATAGCCTGCGAAAGTGACGTGGTTGCGGGCTCTCTTGCCATCAAGTAATTTTTCGAAGCTGTCTGCTTCATTGTTTTTATTTCCACATATTACAAAGTGAACGTTAGAAATATTCAATGTTTCTACAAGGTGGATTGCAGCTTTAACAATAACTCTCACACCTTTCCGCTCTTCCATATGTCCAGAATAAAAAATAATTTTTCGGTTTTCCGGAACGCCTAAGGTTTTGTGAATATAAGTATCCTGATTGTAATTGGGAAAAAACTTTTGAATGTCTACGCCGAGATAGATAATCTCAGTAGCGTTTTCGCTGATACCTCTGCCATGAGTAGCTGTTGCTCGCATGGCTTCAGACTCAAAAATAAACACATCAGGTTTGTTTTTGGTAAAACGGTACTCGAGCTTTTTCAACATTAACTTAATGCCTGAATTTATGCTGCTCATGCCCGCGCCAAAATACGAAATAATATGTTTTACGCCGGCTTTTTTAAGTTCTGATATAACCGGGCAGGGAAATCCCAAATCGAATGCAAGGACCAAATCAATATTGTTTCGTTTAATAAAGGGTTGAAGTTCCAAGTGATCTTGATGATCGAAATAACCACATTTAATAATGTGAGGGTCATTTTTTGTTACAGTATTTTTGAAAGACCAAAATATATTTTTATCAGAAAATCCAGCTTTACGTGCCGCATTTAGAAATACAAATTCTAAAGATGAAATGGCGTAGCCGGTGGCTTCATCGCAATGTAGCATTATTAAAATGGATGATTGGCTCACTTTGATACAACCCATAATTTAATAAATGTTAGATGCTTTAAAACATTTAAATAATGGTAATAATACTCCGGCTTCTTGCCTGTAGCTGCATATTGAAGACAGAACCCAACCGATTTTAAAAGGGCTGTAGTGCTTTTATAAATTGCTCGGGAAGGGCGGCCGAAAATTTTCTTTTTCGCTGTAACCTTGGCAAGATGGTGCATGGAATAGGCGCCATCAATAAACTGTTTCTTAATATTGTCAGCCTGATATTCTCTCTCCTTAAGTCTGTGTCCTACTGGGGCATCGGGAAAATAAATGAGATGTCGTTTCTGCTCAATCATATTCCTATAGAGTAAAGTTTCTTCCCCTGCAATCAGCTTGGTTCCGTTTCTTCCCAATGCAGGATCAAATCCGCCTAAAGCTAACAAGGTTGTTTTCTTAATGCAGAAATTTTTCCCATAAAATTCCCGATGCACATCGGTAATTTCTAATGGGTGATTTCCATAATCAACTATAACAAAGCACGGATTATATTCTGGCAAAAACCACCAGGGCTTCGGTTTATCCCAAATAATATTTATCCTGCTGTAGGCGCAGTCAGGTTTGTAAGTTTCGATTTTTTCTAGATAGGACGATAACCAATTTTTTGGTATCTCTGCGTCGTCGTCAGTAAATAAAATATAATCGCCTCGTGCGCAAGCAACGCCGGTATTGCGAGCATGAGAGAGTCCTTGCCGGCTCTCAAAAAGATAGGTATTCGCCAAGGGGCACGTTTGCGAAAATTCTGTAAATGCTGCTTTTGTATGGTCCGGTGAATTATTATCGACGATGATAATTTCTACATTCTCAAGGTGTTGCAATTCCTGACCGGATAGTTGTTGAAGTGTAATTGCCAATGAATCAGCGTTGTTGTACGTGCACAATACAACACTAAGAATTGGATTCCGACTCATGTGCTTATCCTAAATTTCTTTTCAAAAATATTTTTTTGCGCATTATTTTCCACTTACGAAAAGAGATAGGTAATTATTTGCCATAACATCTACCGTATAATCATGGGCGCGTTTGATGCAATCCTCATGTTTCAGCAGATCTAATGCTTCATAGGCTTCAACAACTTCATCCGCTGTATTAGCGATAAACCCGGTTTTACCAATAAGTACCGTTTCACCGGTACCGCCTTTTCCGGTTGTGATAATGGGCGCTCCAGCTGCCATGGCTTCAATGACGGAAAGTCCAAACGGTTCAGTATACTGCGTCATATAAATCATAGCCTTGCATTTGCAGTAGTGATCAAACAGCTCTTGATAGGTTAGCTCGCCCAAATACTTCACGCTGCTATCGTGAATAATCGTCTCAGCGAATGCTTTGTCATTCAGTGGGCCCGCGAGGACCAATGGAACACCTAATTTTTTGCAGGCTGCCAATGCAATGTCGACGCCTTTGTCTTTAGTAATGCGCCCGGCAAAAAATAAATAACTTTCTCTTTCGCTCGTCGGATTTTTATTGAAAAGCAGCTTTTCGCCATGCGGTATAACCGTTCCAGGCTTTCCAATATCGTTTCTTAAATGAAGCGACGGATAAATAATGTTTTTTTGCAGGCCAGCGTCTACCCAATGCGCGACTTCGTAAAAATTGGCTTTAAAGCGGTTAAACAATCCCAATTTTTTCTTTAGATAACGATGATGATCGGCGTGGTTAAAAATAACGACGTCACCAGCCGCGAGGTTGTTTTTAAGTGCTGATTTCACAGCTTCCAAATGTTCTACCGTATTTGGAACTCCACCCTCTTTAATATGTAGTGAAGGAGTTGCGAGTGTTTTTACATGTTCTACACCATCAATGCTCAGATCGCCTGGCGAATAACATTTAACTTTCACATTGCGCTCGGCTAAGCCTTCACACAAATGGGCTATAACTAATTCAATACCGCCGTACTTTACTGGCGGCACAGGATTGCAACTTAGGGAAATAACATGTATCCAGTTTTTAGTGATATCAAATTTCTTTTTTAACATGATTTTCCAAGTTCAAAATGATCCCAACAGATATGCGAGCTTATTTATGCCGCTAGCGTTTTATACAAGTCTAGTGTTCGCCCGGCGTTTGTCGTCGCCTCGTAAATTGGATTTAGGGCAACATTTAGTTTTTTTTCTGAAAGCAAATTCTGTAGTGCCGCTGCATACCCTGCGCTTGAATGATTAGCTACAAGGAGTTTTGGATAATCTTGCAGAATTTCAACAAGGCCGCCAACTTTGTGAGCAACAAGAGGTGTTCCTAATGCCATTGCTTCCAGAGCAGTCATCGGAGTTCCTTCGTGATCAGAGCACATCACAATGACGTCCAGTGAATCAATACAGGAGGCTACGTCTTCGCGATGTCCGAGAAAATGTATGCGATCGTTTAAGTTCAAACCACCTACTTTTTTTTCCATCTCACTGCGTAAACTACCTTCGCCAATAATATGAAAGTGTAGCAGCTGTGTCATTCCATGGCTCTTGACGAGAATGGCAGCCATGTCAATAAAGAGATCTACACGCTTCACTGGTTCGATTCGACCAATTATACCGATATGGACGTGATCCGGGGCGGCACTGCGAAACTCTGTGGTCGTTACCTCTGATTTTAAAGAAGTGCTGTCAACGCCATTTTGAATAACGCGGATCTTATGGGATGGAAAAATCAGTTCTAATTTTTGAGACAGATCTGTAGAAACGGAAATAATGGCTTGTTGTAGGTATTTTCCAACAAAATTATCCATCCACACTTGAACTTTTTGCTTGCCCGTAGGCTGAAATTCGGGAGCGCCATGCGCGGTGCGCACAGACGGTGTTCGTTTTTTTAACGGAAAGGAAGCTATTACATTTGCGAGATTACCCAAAATATTTTCTTTTTGGCGGTGGGTATGAAGGATGTCTGGTTTAAAGGTTCGAATAATAGTTATTAGGTGCGTCAGAATTTTTACGCTACTAAGCTCGGACTCCAGAATAAGTGTCACAGGTATGTTTAGGCCTTGAAGACGCCGACACAGTTCGCCGTCATTCATCAAAATTACGTGCAATATGGTGTTCGCATGTAGATGTTTAAGCAGCGTGAATGCCTGCGATTCTGCACCGGCCCATAAATCGCCAGAAATAATGTGCATTACGCGTAAAGGCCGGTTTAGAATTGGCAACTTTTCTCGCATCCCTATCTCGCTTGGCTTAGTGCATAAATGGTGGGGATATTAACGGTTCAATGGCTATTGTAAAAGCTATCGGAGAACAAAATGTTGCATTTGCTGTTTTGGTTATTGGGTTTGGCCGCTATTTATAGTTATTTATTGTATCCACTAGTACTCAAATTGGCGGGCATATTTACAGGAGTGAAGGAACCTGCAACTGAGTTTCGAAATAGCGAACAACCCGTGACGATGAGTTTGATTGTTACTGCTTATAACGAAGAGCGCCGCATTCGAGAAAAGATAGAAAATACACTCGCCATTCAATTTGATATTACTCGTCTTGAGCTGATAGTTGCCTCCGATTGCTCCGAGGATTCTACCGATGCCATAGTTGCGGAATATGCAGACCGTGGCGTGCGTTTAGTGCGTGCGTCTGAACGTTTAGGGAAAGAGAATGCGCAGCTTGCGGCTATTCAAATCGCCAAAGGGGATATTTTGGTATTTTCAGACGTTGCAACACAAATTCCTGAAGATGCACTGCAAAAGTTGGAACGTTATTTCGCTGACCCGAGCATTGGGGCTGTGTCCAGTGAAGATCGTTTTATTAGTAAGGACGGTTCAGTGGCGGGTGAAGGCGCTTATGTAAAATATGAAATGTGGCTGCGCAAACAAGAATCGCAACTTGCAGGTTTGGTGGGTTTAAGTGGTTCGTTTTTTGCGGCACGTAAAGAAATTTGTCAGGAATGGGACATACACTCGCCTAGCGATTTTAATACCGCCCTGAATACGGCTAAAGCGGGACTGCGTGCAATAAGCGCCCCGGATGTATTAGGTTATTACCAGGATTTAGCAGACTCATCAAAAGAATATCAGCGTAAAATTCGCACGGTGATTAGAGGTATGACGGGTCTCTCCCGACATAAAGAAGTTTTAAACTTTAATCGTTTTGGATTGTTTTCTCTGCAAGTTATTTCCCATAAATTAATGCGCTGGTTGGCCCCTTGGTTTTTTATTGGGTTTTTTATTGTCTCTGCCATCTTGGCTGATCATGGTTGGTTTTATTTTCTGGCGTTCCTCGGGCAACTGGCGTTTTATACGGCGGCTTTGATCGCGCAATTTTTGCCAAATCTTCGTTCCGTGGGAACCATAAAGTTGATTTACTTTTTTGTACAAGTCAACGTAGCTTTATTGGACGCTGCAATTAAATTTTTGGCTGGCCAGAGAATGACAACATGGAAACCCTCCGCGCGTTAATTCAGGGAGATTTATCTCCTGCAGGAAATAAAATTTCTCTAGCGCGTCAGCCACAAAATTTTAATTATTCTATTGATGGCTATTCTCCCGTTTGGGTTGACTCAGGAACGTCTGCCTTAGCCTTGGCATTATTGGATGCTAAGGAAAAAGCTGGGAATGTTGTAGATCCGAAAGTTGTGATCCCCGGGTATTGCTGCCCGGATTTAGTATCTGCAGCGGTGTACGCAGGAGTTAAACCGGTAGTAGTAGATATTTGCGTGAATGACGCAAGCTATGATCTGGAAGCATTGGATTTAGCCCTGGCAGATGAAAATACCATCGCTGTAATCGCGGTAAATTTTTTAGGAATTAAAGAGCGTTTACCGGAGATTAAATCCTTAATTGCACATAAACCTATAAAAATCATTGAGGATAACGCGCAATGGTTTCCTGCTTCGCAAGATGAACATCACTTTGTCGGAGATTACGTTTTATTTTCATTTGGTCGAGGTAAGCCTTTAAGCCTGTTGGGTGGGGGCGTTTTATTCTCGAAAGAGCCACTAGCAGTGAAAAATGTTGTTTTGCGTGATGCGACGACTAATTTGAAAAGAGAGTCTTTAAAAATATTTTTGTATAACGTTTTGTTGAATCCTCAGCTTTATTGTTTTTTGAATCGTGCGCCGTTTTTGAAGCTAGGTGAAACCCGTTATCATCGTCACGAAAAAATTACGGAAATGAGTCTTCTTCAGAAGAATATATTTAATACCAATCTGCTTCAATATGAGCAACGCAAGCTGGAAGTTGAAAAAAATTATGACCAACTATCGGAGCTCGCTAGCCTACAAAATTTGAACTCAATGCAAGCACCTCGTCGCAAGCGGTTACTCCGTTATCCTTTATTGTGTAAAAGCTCGGAGCAACGCATTCAGATTTTGGAGGAGCTACGCTCGGGGGGATTAGGTGCGTCGCCATTATATCAGCGCCCCATAGTTGAGATTCTAATGGTGCGGGATTTGGTTGAGGTACGGGGAGATTTAAAAAATTCGTACGAATTCGCGCGCCGCTTTCTAACCTTGCCAATTCATCAATATGTTAAACAGTCACAAATATCTCGAATAAAAGCGGCATTGGCTTTAGTTAATAACTTGGCGTAATTGTTGTCGCTTTATTTTGTGCCACTCCGAAGCGGCCTTGCGCAATGCAATTATCTCGTCATCGCAATCCAGCTTACAGTTAGCTTGCATAGCTAGAAGCCCAAAAAAATCCTCACCTAAAAGTCGCGCTTTCAATTGCAGCAATTTCGCCATTCGATATGAGGCCGTATTGCTTTTGCCAATATTAAATTGGTACATCAGCAACGATTGGTGGCTGGCATTAATTTTTTTAAGTATTAATAGCGTAAATTTTTCGCCATCTATATTTACGGTTCTTTGCTCAGTCGCCACCCAATCACTATTATCAAAAAAGTTTCCAATGTAAGGAACTAGCTTCCTATTAGTGGGTGGTGCGATAGATTTCGCCAGCGTTAATTTTATATCGGTCCCATCAATTAAAATGGCGTTATTTGATACCGCTATAGTTTCTGGAAATGGGATCTCAACTAAATTTATATCCCGCATAGCATTTTGTGAAAAATTAAATCCGTTTAGGTCGAGACGATTTGAGTAATCGGCATTTCTCTCCGAAAAAATAAACAACACGGGGCCGATTATTAAGAACAATGTAGGAATGAACGGTTTAAAGGGCGGCGTTTCGATATTGAAATTAATGTGTTTTTGCACGAGGGGAGCGAGGTAAAGTGCGGGCAAAATAATAAGGGAAAATAGAATCCACCCAAACATTTCGTGATCATGCATAAGCGAGCTTTGCATGTTGGTGTTATAGCCTATAACCACCAAAGCAATAATGCGAATCCAGTTTGTCAGTAACCCAAGCAATGTCCCTACGATGAGCGCTACGATGCTTTGACGTAAGTTGTAACCGTTAATCAGGCTTAATATGTATGCCAGTAACAACGATATCGTCAGATAGCGTAATCCTGAACAACCCTCCGCAATTTGAATAATTCCGCTGGGAATTAAAATGTTATTGCCTTCGATTAAAGCGGTGATTCCTATGATTTCTACTGCTCTTCCAACAACGAAACTGCTGATCTCGACCAATACATCGGTAAGCTCGCCCCAGACTGGAATGGTGAATAGAAACATCGCGATAAGCGGTAATAACTGACGTGCAGTTTTTAGCGAAAAACTGCTAGCAATATAGAGCGCGAACAATGCGAGTAATAAAGCGGCAGAAGCCAATTGCAGGTTAATAGCTTCAACCAGATACCAGATGATTGATAGCACACCGAGTGAAATAGTTAGGAACCAATTGAGGCTGGTTTGATCTCGCGTGCCGGAAGTGGCCGTAATTTTCCACAGAAGGAACGTAAAAATGGCGACCGTGGGTAGGCCGTGACTTAATGATTGATCAAACTTAATCCACCGACTGTAGAGCGATAGGGCGGTCGAGTGAAAGGATAAGATCAGAATCGCTAGCAATGCCGAAAGTTGCAGGCTGGTCCTAAAGCTGCTTGCTGTATTCATGTCCTGCATAGAGGTGATCGGCCGTAAAAAAGCTGATGGTGCAATATCCGGCCGGCAAAGGCAAGGTTCGTAGACTCGCAGGTTTTGTTGGTTCGTGTTGCGTTACCGCTCCCATCATTCGATGGTTACATAATCGCTGTATACGCTGTCGGTGTCGTAAACAGCAATTTCAAACGTTAGGCCTGATAAAGAACCCACGAATGTATAGGAGGTAGTGCTGTTTCCTTTGATATTTATACGTGTGTAGCTGCTAGCGGTTGATGATTTATAACGTATGTCGTACCCACCGATTTCGTCCAGGTTCAAGTATTCGCCATTCGCGCGAGCTATGGGGTGGGACCATTGAATAAGAGTGTTGGTTGCGCTGGCAGAGCTACTAGAGGAGGTAACAGCTTTGCTGCTCGAACTAACCGCAACAGAACTATTGGATTTAATAGAAGATGCTGCTTTGCTTGAGGCAACGGACGAGCTCAATTTGCTCGACGAGCTTGCCGCTTTGGAACTACTCATAAGAGAGCTTGATTTACTCGAGCTGCTGACCACGCTTGAGCTTGACAGGCTGGACTTAACGCTCGAAGAAACCGATGAGCTCGATAGCGAACTTGATTTTACGTTGGCGGCTGAGCTGATTTGATTCGCGATCGAAGCTGCTTTTGCAGACGAAGCAACGACAGTGAGACTAACTGAGCTTGATTTTGAAGATGTTTGAATCGCAGGTGAACTTACTGAGCTGGCAGTAACTGTAATTTTTGAACTTAAGCTTGAATGTGCTTCACTGGAAGCGGTTACGCTTGTTGCTACGGAAGATTCTGTAACAGTTTGGCTCGATGATGAGCTAAGGCTGGGTATTTCAGCATTTTCTGTTTTGTTTTGTAAGCCGGACGTACCAGCTCCTTCGCCGTCAACGCCGGCGGCACCGCCACAAGCGGTTAAAATGAGTGAAAAAATCATGCCGCAAAAAGGCAGCTTAGCGTGGTTGAGCGCAAGAGAAAGCATTTTTCTATACCATTAGATATTTGGAATTTTGGGTGTATCTCAAACTTCGCGCAGGCTCCCCTGCAATTAATCTTTTAGCATTTAGCTTATAAAGATGTGAGAGCTTTTAGAGGTATTTATCAAAACCGAGAATGGAATTCCATTAATTGTGATAAGTAGTTGGCACATTGGTGAAATCTTATATTCAATATTGTTATATAGCTAACAGAAAAATAATTTTAATGTAGGTTAATAGTTCATCTTTCCGCCGGTTAATTTGGCGAGGTTTCACTACTTGTGGGTGTAGTAATGTCGTATTTCTTTATTAGGTCGTAGAAAGTAGGGCGAGTGATTCCCAACAATTTCGCGGCTGCCGAGATCTGGTTATCTGTCATGCTTAGAGCTCGCAAAATAGCCTGTTTCTCTGCCTCGTGGCGGATTTGACGAAGATTAAGAGACAACTCTTCTGCTGGGGCCAATCCAAGGTCATCGCAGCTAATGGTTTTCTCATCGGCCATGATTACTGCGCGCTTAATTTTATTTTCCATTTCGCGAATATTTCCAGGCCAGTTGTAAGATTCGATGGCCTCTATCGCTTCCTGGGTAAACCCCGTGATGTATTGATGGTGATCCTTTGCAAACTTCTGCATGAAATGACGAGCAAGTAAAATTTTGTCTCCCTGGCGCTCTCGAAGGGGCGGAATGTTTACTGTCATCTCGCAAATACGATAATACAGGTCTTCACGGAAGGTGCCTTCGTGGACCATATTTAAGATATTTTTGTTAGTAGCGCAGATAACGCGCACGTCTACCGATATTTCTGAGCGTCCGCCGACCCTCTCGATAACCCTCTCCTGCAAGAAACGAAGTAGTTTGGCTTGTAAATTTAATGGCATATCGCCAATTTCGTCCAAGAAAAGAGTGCCTTCGTGAGCAGTTTCCACCTTCCCGATGGTCAGTTTATTAGCTCCAGTAAATGCGCCTTTTTCATAGCCGAAGAGTTCACTTTCGATTAGGTTTTCGGGTACGGCAGCGCAGTTAATGGCTATAAAACGGTTGCCTTTACGCGGACTCAATTGATGAATAGCTCGCGCCATGACCTCTTTGCCCGTGCCGCTTTCGCCCAAAAGAGTACAGGTCACCGTCGTGGGAGAGATTTTCTCAAGTTGGCGGCAAAGTTTTAGCATCGCCGGAGCATTAGTGATAAGGCCAGCCAAGGGCGATTGATGATTTGCATTGAGCCGGCGATTCTCGGCCTCAAGCTCTGCGATTTGGAAAGCGCGCTGGACAATCAAATCGAGTGTGGTTGGATCTACGGGCTTTTGGTAGTAATCATAAGCGCCCAAACCTACCGCACGGATCGCATTTTCATGATCGGTTTTCCCGGTCATGACGACTATCTTGCTATTAGGGGCTATTCGCAGGATATCCTGAATACACTTAAATCCTTCGTCCACCCCATCCTCATCTGGAGGCAGCCCTAAATCCTGAATAATGACCGAAGCTTCGTGTAGGCGTAGAGCGGCTATAGCATCAGAACGGTTTTCAGCGAATACCGTTTCGTACTGGTCGAAATGCCATCGCAATTGGCTTTGCAGGCCCAGGTCATCTTCAATAATCAGCAATATAGGTTTAGGGTTTGCTAGGCTCATGCAGATTAGTTAATCCATGGTATTCAGTGGAAGTGAAATGGTGATGGTCGTGCCTTCCCCTACCTCGCTCATCACGTTGAGTGCGCCACCCAATTCGCTGATGTATTCGCGTGACAGGTAAACCCCGATTCCCATGCCCTTGCCTGACTTGGTGGTTTCAAAAGGTTTGAACAATCGATTGTGAATGAAATCCCAATCCATACCGGAGCCGTTATCTTCAATATTAATAACTGCCCGATCATCAATATAGACGAGTGTAACATGAACTCTGCCGCCGGAAGGTGTTGCTTCCAAAGCGTTTTTTATGAAATTGGTGATGGTCATGACCAGTCGAACCTGATCAGCATTCAAGGTGTGATTGGCTTGCGCGATGGTGCTGGTTAATTGCGGATTGTTACGTGAACACTCTGAAACCGCCTGCTCCACGATCTCAGTCATGTTGAGACATTTTACTAAATCAGATTCATCCCTCCGCAGTTTTTTCAGCAGGTTATTCATGCGATCTACCGAATGGCTGATGGTTTTAATAGCATCCTCAACGAAGGCTGGATTGTCCTTATGTTTTTCCGCGTTTTTGACCATGAGCGCCTGTTGGGCGATCAAATTATTGAGGTCATGAATAATAAATGCCACGAGCTTGTTGTAGGTATCGAATTGCTTACCTTCCGCAAGCTGGTCTGCTTGATGATGGCGTTTTAAATAGCTGGCAATTTGGCGGCCAATAGTTTTAAGAAGATCTAAATCCTCCCACGTGAGCGTGGCATCATCAGTAGGTTTGGTTAGAGCCATAAAACCAACTAGCTCCTCGCCCACGATTAAGGGGAATATCAGCCAAAGATTGGGAAAATTGCGCGCCCAGTATGGCAATAATTCATTGTTTTGGCTTAGCGCCTCGTTGTCGCCGCTGTCTGGAAAATATACCCACTCCAAATCCAGGAATGCCTGACAAAACGAACTATTGGTAGGTTCTTCCTGTAGATCAACAATCTTGGGAAGATTCACCTGATAAACCGGCTCGTAAAAACCCTGCTTCAATAACCAAATGGCTCCGCCTGGGGCTTTGGTCGTGGAGGCTACGGCGAAGAATGCGCGTTCGTTAACCTCACTCGCTTCCGCAGGTTGAGCAAGATAGTTGATGATGCGCAGCCATTCGCTGCGGTAATCATATTTAAGTCGGAATAGATGTTTGTTAATTAGTACAGATAAGCGCGAACGCAAACTGCTTGATACGAACACGGTAGCGATAATCAGAACCGCACCTACCAGCACAAAGCTGTAAATGACCGTACCCCAGTTTCCACCATAAAGTCGAACGTAATATCCTCCCAACGATAATGAAGTAATTAGCAGCCCCACGCCTATTAATGAAGTCGTATAAAAGGCTATGGGTCGGGAGATATTGAAATTGGCCGTACGATGGGATTGTTGTAGGGGCACCAGTCCGCCTAGAGACATAAATAGACAAGTAGCAATTGAGACGGCGGCCCGCGATTGCCATAGCAGCGGGTCAAGGCCTTGAAAAATAATGCCGTGGGTATAGAGGTAAATGTCGTAAATAAAAATAGCACCAAGATTCATGCACAGGAGCTTTATTTGACGATCATTGCTCGCAGCGTACCGGTAAAGTTGCTCTACGCTTACAAGGCTTATAACCGCAAGGCTCAACGCAAACCAGGGGGTCAGTGCGATAAGTTTTTTGCTGTCTGAAAGAGCAAATACAAAAATTAACGCCGTTAGTGGCCAGCCTGCGCCAAATAGAATTTGCAAGCTGCGCGGAAATTGCTGCTGCTTACTTTGCTTGCGCAAGCTCAGTGCGATAGCCAAAACCCAAGCGTTGTAATGCAGACACTCCACCAGCAGTAACCAGTGAGTGGTTAATTGATAGCTTGAAAATGACATAGCTATGGCGGCCAGGTGCAAAGTATTGATTGCCGCCGCGACAGCAAAGGCAAACCCGCGCTGGTGATGCCAGAACTGGTAGAGGTAAGTGAGCGTCAGCAGAGTCGATACAACGGCGGCGCTGAGATAGGCCGTAAAAGTGACGGCTGTGTGTTCCATGATAAGTTGAGATTCCTGACTAATTTTTTGCGCTAAGCATAGCACTGAGCCCAAGCGAGCGTTAACTACCGTTTATTCAGGTGCGCAATCGCTGGTACTTTTGGCTATAATGCCCGCGAGCCTTGGCAAGTGCCGTAACCCCACCGGCGGTTTCGAAATGCGCTAGCTGTGGGAAAGAATATAGACGAGGAAAAAACTGTGAGTTTGATAAAGAAATTAGTAGGAATTTTGATGGTATCCAGCTTGGTAACCGTATCAGGTGTTTCCTACAGTGAAGGTACGGCCACCGATTCAGTAAAAGAACGCATTGCTCCAGTGGGTAAATCCTGTATGTCTGGTGAATCATGTGCCGCTGCGCCAGCCGCGCCTGCGTCAGCTGGCCCAAAATCAGGCAAAGATCTCTATGGCACCGTATGCACTACCTGCCACGCGACAGGTGTTTTAAATGCGCCAAAGTTTGGTAATGCTGGCGATTGGGCGCCTCGTATAGCCAAAGGTTTAGATACACTCTACACCCACGCTATTGGTGGATTTAATAGCATGCCTCCTAAAGGAACTTGTGCTTCCTGTAGCGATGACGAAATTAAAGGCGCAGTGAAATATATGGTGGATGGTAGTAAATAACCTAAGGGGTGTAAGTACTGTCCCACTTTAAAAACCAGCCATTCAACGGCTGGTTTTTTTATTTGTAGGTGGCTGATGTTGCAAAAAAATTGTTAGTTTTTCTAAGATGAATTTGCTAAGTCTCCTAGTCACATTATCGTTCCAAATAAAACGTTGTATCAAAAATTACTTATCAATAAAAAACTCAAGGAATATTTATGAGCAATGAACCAGAACTAAACCCCCCGTTAATAAGTGATCCACAATTTGCTGAGATCAAATTTTTTTCTCCAAACTCACGAATTAACCGGTTGCGTTATTGGGCGCACTCTATGTTGATGACAATTCCATTTTATATTGCGCTTGGATTAAGTGCTTTTTTAGCTATTCAGGTATCGTTGTTTTTTTGGGGGATTGCCGCAATCGCTTATGTTGCAATGATTGTTTTTGGTTTTGTTGTGATTATTCAACGCTTGCATGATTTGGATAAGTCTGGCTGGCTTTCGCTGCTCATTCTCGTGCCCGTCGCGAATATTGTTTTGCTCGTGCTATTAGTCTTTTTCAAAGGCACTGAAGGATCAAATAAATACGGTCTACCGCCACCGCCGAATAAAACCTGGCATTGGATCCTGGGGTTGGGTGTACCAATCATCTTTGCGTTGCTTGGTATTTTGGCAGCGTTATTCGTAGCCATACCTGCATATGACGCCTATGGTCTAGGTACTCAGCAAGAAGATATTCAAAGTTTCGATGCTCAAAATGATGCAGAAAGTGATTTGTTGCAGGAAGCTCCTGCCGAGGAAGATGTCATGGGCGAAGAAAGCGCTGATGACGAAGAAAGCCTGGAAGAAGACGATGTTATTGACGATGCGCAAGAAGAAATAACAGCTGAATCTGAAGAAGTGCCTGATCCCGACACAATTAAATAATTTGTTACGGTTTTAACCAATAAAGCAGCTGCGCGCTGCTTTATTTATTTTTATTCAATCAAATAAATTTAATAAACTGTTTAACGTTTCCGCTCCCTGCGCGGTATTTTTTTCAGGATTGTGTTCACCGAAGCCTTCGTACTCAACATCTTCCTTCGGCAGTTCATCCAAAAAACGGCTTGGTGTTGTAGGGCTGTGCTCACCGAATTGTTTGCGTTTACCCGCCAATGTCATGGTAAGCGTTTTCTGCGCGCGGGTTATGCCAACGTAAGTGAGCCTGCGTTCTTCTTCAATGTTGTTATCATCAATGCTATTGCGATGTGGTAACAAATCTTCTTCCATGCCAACCATAAACACGTGTGGAAACTCCAGGCCTTTGGACGCGTGCAAAGTCATAAGCTGCACCTGGTCGCTATCGTCCTCTTCTTCCTGCCGCTCTAATAAATCGCGCAATACTAATTTTGCGATTGCATCCTGAATACGTTTTTCATCGTCTTCATCGTCGTCTGCGGTTTTATCCAAGCTTTTTTGTAAGGATTCAACCAAGTAAAAAACATTTTCAATGCGCTTTTCTGCAGCCTTACTGCTTGGAGAGTTTTGATGCATCCAGCCTACGTAATCTATATCGTCAATCATTTCGCGAATCGCGATGATAGGATCGGCACGCGTACAATTTTGCGCAATTTGCCGCAGCCAGTGTGAAAAGCGAAGCAATCGTTCCAGATTTTTTTCCGGAATATGACTTTGCAAGCCCACTTCGTCCAATGCCGAAAATAAACTGATATGGCGTTGACTGGCGTAACTACCCAGGGACTCTAATGTGCTGGTGCCAATGTGGCGACGCGGGGTATTAATAATTCGCAAAAATGCATTGTCATCATCCGGATTTACTAGCAGTCGCAAATAAGCCATCACATCTTTGATTTCTGTTTTTGCAAAAAACGATGAGCCGCCGCTGATTTTGTAGGGGATTTGATGTTGCTGTAATTTCACCTCCAACAAGCGCGACTGATGATTACCTCGGTAGAGGACTGCATAATCACGAAATTTATTTTGCTTACGTAAACGTTGCGTTAAAATTTCGGCGGCAACACGTTCAGCTTCAGCATCTTCATTTGCGCAACGTAAAACACGAATGTGATCGCCAAGACCCATTTCGCTCCACAATGCTTTATCAAATTCGTGCGGATTATTCGCAATTAAATGGTTTGCCACTCGGAGTATACGGCTGGTGGAACGGTAATTTTGTTCTAGCTTGATTACTCGTAGCTGCGGGTAATCCGTTTTAAGCTGAACCATATTCTCCGGGCGTGCACCGCGCCACGCATAAATTGATTGGTCGTCGTCGCCTACGACGGTAAGCGAACCTCTGTTGCCTACTAATAACTGCACCAAAAGATACTGACTTGAATTAGTGTCTTGATATTCGTCCACTAATAAATAGCGAATTTTTTTTTGCCAGCGCGCTAAAATATCAGCGTGCTGTTGAAATAAATCCACCGGAATTAAAATTAAATCGTCAAAATCGACTGCGTTGTAAGCGCGTAAGGCTTGATTGTATTGTTGATAAACCAATGCGATAGTTTGTTCGCCGGGACTCTGTGCTAATTCAAGCGCACGTTTGGGCGTTATTAAATCATTTTTCCAATTCGAAATTTGATGTTGTACAAGGTTCAAATGGTCGCTATCTAAATCGCCATCTTTTGACATCAACTCCTTAAGTAAAGAGCGGGCATCTTCCGCATCAAAAATCGAAAAACCGGGTTTAAACCCGAGGCTTTTATATTCGCGTCGAATTATATTGAGCCCGAGGTTATGAAATGTGGAAACTATTAGTCCTTTTGCTGCACTCCCTCGAACCAAATGATTCACACGCTCTTTCATTTCGCGAGCAGCTTTATTGGTAAAGGTAAGGGCGGCAATATGGCGAGCCGGGATGTCGCAGGTTTGGATAAGATATGCAATTTTGCGAGTGATCACGCTGGTCTTGCCACTTCCTGCACCGGCAAGCACGAGGCAGGGGCCATCAATGTACAGCACGGCTTCACGTTGGCGAGCATTTAACTGAGTCACGAGTTCCTGGATATCTGGGATAAAAATGGGGCGCTTATTGTAACAATCATCTTGGGCTATGCAATTATTCGTTTTTATAGCCTGTAATTTTAAAAATGCTTTAAGCGTCTTTGTTTGTTATATGCGAACAAATCTTATTTATTCTCTTAAGAGCAGGGTGTATTGTCTGCAATATGCTAAATTTAAACTACGCAACTAGGGCTGGCTTTCAATTGCAGGCGCTTGATTGAAAGCGTGAGAGGCTATGGAAAGAACTATAAAAATTTTATTTATTGATCGGGAGCACGGCGAATATTTGCTGATTGCCGATATTTTATCGCAGGTTAGAAACGTCAAGTATGAGCTGGAGTGGTGTGACCAACTTGAGACTGCGGCCGCTAAAATTTTATCGAATGAATTCGATGTTGTTCTGCTTGATTTTTATTGGGGTGATGTTAGCGCACGCGATCTCCTAAATAGCGTTAAAGTCCAAGCAAATAAAATTCCTATTGTGATCATGACCGATGAAATGGAAATCGAAGTCGATCGTGATGTTATTCGCACGGGCGCTTCCGACTATCTAATAAAAGGTCAAATTGATGTTCAGCTTTTGGAGCGAACCATTCGCTATGCGATTGAACGCAAGGAAACAGAAATTCATTTGGCTCATCTTGCTCATTACGATCAGCTGACTGACATTCCCAATCGCATTTTATTTCGTGATCGTTTAGAGCACGTCATACATTTGGCGAATCGCGATAAAACATCTTTTGCATTATTGTTTATCGATCTCAACGGTTTCAAGCAAGTGAATGATAATTTTGGTCATGACGCGGGTGACGCCATTATTCGTATTTGCGCTGAAAGATTAAACACCTGCATGCGTCGTAGTGATTCGGTTGCGCGTATGGGAGGTGATGAATTTACCTTATTGCTGTCGCATGTAGAGAACCAAACCGATATTGCACACATCGCTGAAAAAATTATTGCACTTATATCCGCCCCTGCAGAAATTAACGGTTACGATATTGTTGTAGGTTGTAGTATTGGCATCGCAGTTTATCCCCATGCCGGGCGCGATGCAGAGAGTTTGCTAAAAAATGCTGACATGGCAATGTATAAAGCCAAGCAAGATGAAGGTAGTAGTTTTTGTTTTTTTACAGATGCGATGAATAAAAATGTGCGTCGCCAGTTGCGCATGGAATCAAATTTACGTAAAGCGCTGAAGAAAAACCAATTCTTTTTACAATATCAACCTCGTGTTGATGTTGAAACGCAGAAAGTTGTTGCAGTGGAATCGCTCTTACGTTGGGATAACCCTGAGCTAGGCGTATTAAATGCTAGCGACTTTATCGCAGTTGCTGAAGATACCGGTTTAATCATTGCTATTGGTTATTGGGCTATCCGGCAGGCCTGCAGTGATTTAAAAATTATTCACGCACGTTTTGGTACTGGCATCACCATGTCTATTAACCTTTCGATGCGTCAGTTTAAAGACGAGCGTTTGGTGCATGAAATAGCAATTATTTTTGAGGATTATAATATTCAGGCTGGCGACATTGAGTTAGAACTTACTGAGTCATCCTTTATGGAAAATATCGAATTGGTGAGTTTGTGCATGCGTCCGCTGGCTTTTTTCGGTATCAATTTCGCGCTGGATAATTTTGGAACTGGCAGCTCATCTTTTTTACATCTGCAACGTTTACCCATTAGTTCGGTTAAATTAGCATCTCGACTGCTCATAGAATTACAACGCAACGCAAGTGATCGCCGCCTAGTTGCAGCGATGATTAATCTTGCTCACAACCTTGGAAAAATTGTTGTTGCCGAGGGTGTGGAAACCCAGGAGCAAAAGCGTTGGTTGTATGAGTCCGGGTGTAAACAAATGCAGGGCTATCATTTTGCCCCGCCGCAATCGTTGGATGATCTGTGTAAAACATTACAAGATTATCAGTCAGGTGTCATTGTCGATCCAACGTACGGTAGCTCAGGGCTTCGCTGATATTTTCAGTGTCAGGTTGATTTTTTTGTTGCATATCCGCCAGCGTCCGCGCAACTTTTAATACGCGATGGTAAGCACGGGTTGATAATCCCATTTTTGTAATCGCATGCTCAAGTAGCGCTTTATCTGCATCCACTAATTGACAATGTTTTTCGAGCTCGGGCGCACTTAATAAATTATTTGCTTTACCCTGTCGTTCAACTTGTCGTGCGCGAGTTTGTTCAACTCGCTCGCGAATAAGAGCGCTCGACTCGCCGTTACTTTTGCTATGCAATTCACCTTGCTTTAAAGCTCTTACGGGCACGTGCATATCAATTCTGTCTAGCATTGGACCGGAGATGCGATCGCGATAGCGACGAACTTGATCTACAGTGCAGCGACACCGATCGTCATTATTCCCAAAATATCCACATGGGCAAGGATTCATCGCTGCCAAAAGTTGGAAGCGTGCTGGAAATACTGCTTGCGTTCGCGCGCGCGATATTCTCACTTCACCGCTTTCAAGGGGTTCACGTAAAACCTCGAGTACCTGGCGATGAAATTCCGGCAGTTCGTCGAGGAATAATACTCCGCAGTGCGCTAGAGAAATTTCTCCAGGTTTGGGATTGCTTCCTCCACCAACCAAGGCTATAGCCGAAGCAGTATGATGAGGTGCTCGAAATGGTCTCGTTTGCCATGAACAATGTGTTGTTTGCGATGCGACTGAATAGACCGCAGCGACTTCCAGCATTTCACGTTCATTAAGTCGCGGCAGAATACTAGGCAGGCGACTCGCGAGCATAGTTTTACCCGTTCCCGGTGGACCAAAAAATAAAAGGTTGTGGCCACCGCTCGCAGCGATTTCCAACGCGCGTTTGGCCTGTGCTTGGCCTTTAACGTCATGCATCTCCATTACATAGTCTACGTCACGCGCTTCAGGCGCTTTCGCTTGAAACAAATGCTCGCGGTCATGCAGATGCGCGCAAACTTGCAATAAGCTTTTGGCACCAAACACACGGGATCCGGTGCTGAGTGCGGCTTCACTTGCGCTGTAATCGGAGATAATAAGTTCGCGCTTGCTGTCGGCACATGCCAGCGCTGCGGGTAATGCGCCGCTAATGGATCGCAATTCACCTGAAAGTGCTAGCTCGCCCAGAAATTCGTAGTGATTGAGAGTAGAAGTGGGGAGCTGGCCGGATGCCGCAAGAATTCCCAATGCGATTGCGAGATCAAAACGTCCGCCTTCTTTCGGCAAATCAGCAGGTGCAAGGTTAACGGTGATTCGTCGTGCGGGGAATTCGAGATGACTATTAAGGATTGCACTGCGTACTCGATCTTTGCTTTCTTTGACGGCAGCTTCTGGCAAACCGACGATTGACAAGCTTGGCAGGCCAGCGGAGAGATGTACTTCTACAGTAACAAGAGGTGCGTTAACGCCTAGCTTTGCGCGAGTGTAAACAATGGCGAGTGACATAAGTGTTCCTTACTTAAGTGTCTGAAAAATTTCCCTTTAACGTGTTCGATGGATCTAATTAAGCAAAACGAATATACCAATATGTTGCATGAAATAAAACCATCGGGTTCTACTAAGAGTTTTGTTTAAGATTTTGCTCCATTTCGGCGCAGCGTAGCTCTAGCGCTTCCAGCTTTTGCCGAGTGCGGTGGAGAACAGCAGCCTGCGCGTCAAATTCCTCACGAGTCACCAAGTTTAATTTGGCGAGACTCGATTGTAATGCCAGGTGGAGTTCACGTTTCGGTATTAGATTTGTTACCGCGGGCAAAAGATTTTGCAATTCCTGGCTAAGGCGTTGGGCTAGATGGCTAATCATGGGTAGCTCCTCAATTATCGTATTGGCTCAGTGTACTCTTTATGCATTGTTTCGGTCACTCGATTCTATTTTGAATTAATTTGTGCTCTAGGTCGTAGGTCCTCCAGCATTTGAATGTTGCTAAATAGATTTAGGGGCGTGAGAGGTGTGTATCGAAGCGACGTCATCCCATATTGGTGCTCATCGCACGCACGCGAGTTCCAATATGGTGCAATTAACTTTATTGATTCAGGCGAGACGCTTTGCCACTTAACTCGCTGTCACCTAGGTTATTGAAATTCCAAGGTAATTATTAATTGGCCTGCAAAATGCTAAATCTCCAATGAACTTAAAGACATCTCGAGTTGGGTTCTGTGAAGCCATATTGATATGGATTTTGTGGTTTTCAGTTCGAGTAAAGTAATATTTCCGGTGCTTCCGCACCTTGAGTGCAGGATTTTATGAGGAGTACAAGCATGAAATTAGTAACAGCAGTTATTAAGCCATTCAAACTTGACGCGGTGCGTGAAGCTCTGTCTGAAATTGGCGTACATGGGATGACCGTTACCGAAGTTAAAGGTTTTGGTCGTCAGAAGGGGCATTCCGAGCTGTATCGCGGCGCGGAATACGTAGTGGATTTCCTGCCTAAAACTAAGGTGGAAATTGCGGTGGCCGGATCTGAGGTTGATCGAGTTGTAGAAGCGATTACCAAAGCGGCTAATAGCAGCAAGATTGGCGATGGAAAAATCTTTGTATCAAGCCTGGAGCAAGTGGTGCGTATTCGCACCGGTGAAACTGGCGAAGAAGCACTTTAAATCAATAACAAGTACAAATTTGATCGAGATCGTTTTGTACGTCAGATAAATCACTTAGGAGTATTTCTCGTGAAGAAATTTTTCGAAATGAGCCGCACGCTCGTCTTGCTCGTTGGAATGGCGGCGCTATTGTTGGGTGCAGGGAGTGTTTTTGCACAAGATGCGGCAGCTCCAGCTGCTGAAGTCAGTTCCGAGGCTGAAGTTGCCGCTCCTGCTCCAGCCGCTGAGGCAGCAGCCCCCGCTGAAGCCGCTGCGCCGGTTGCAGCAGCGCCTGAATTTAACAAAGGCGATATCGCATGGATGTTAACCAGTACCTTGTTGGTATTGTTCATGGTCCTGCCCGGCCTGGCACTTTTCTACGGCGGTATGGTACGTGCTAAAAACGTACTGTCGTTGTCGATGCAAATTTTTGTAACCTTCTGCCTTATCAGTATTCTATGGGCGATTTACGGTTACTCGCTCGCCTTCACGCAAGGCAGTACCTCTTTCATCGGGGGCTTCGATCGCTTCTTCCTGAAAAATATGTTGGATGCGGCTGGAAACTTAACGCCTGCTGCAACTTTTAGTAAGGGTATATACATTCCTGAGTACCTCTACGCTGCTTTCCAAATGACATTTGCTGCGTTAACTCCATGCTTGATAGTAGGCGCATTTGCTGAACGTATGAAGTTCTCTGCTGTGCTTCTGTTTATGGTGTTGTGGTTTACCTTCGCTTACTTGCCAATTGCCCACATGGTTTGGTTCTGGGCGGGTCCAGATGCATATACCACTAAAGAAGCGGCTGATGCTGCAACGGCTGGAGCTGGTTATATTTTTCAAATGGGCGCACTCGACTTCGCCGGTGGTACGGTAGTACATATCAACGCAGGTATCGCAGGTTTGGTAGGTTGCTTATTAATCGGTAAACGTAAAGGCTTCGGCACGCAATCTCTTGCTCCACACAATGTTCCTTTCACGATGGTTGGTGCCGCGTTACTGTGGGTAGGTTGGTTCGGTTTCAACGTGGGCTCAAACCTCGAAGCTAACGCCTTCGCTGCGCAAGTGTTCATTAATACTTTCCTCGCCACCGCTGCTGCCGTCTTAGCGTGGGCTTTCGGTGAGTGGGCTATTCGCGGTAAGCCAACCATGTTGGGTGCTGCCTCTGGCGCTGTTGCTGGCTTGGTTGCGATCACGCCAGCTTGCGGTTGGGTTGGCCCGATGGGCAGTATCGTAATAGGTGTGGTGGGCGGCTTGGTATGTATGCTGGCGGTTCTCAAACTGAAAGCTATCTTGGGTTACGATGATAGCTTGGATGTGTTTGGTGTTCACTGTGTAGGCGGAATCATCGGTGCACTTCTGACGGGCGTATTTAACAGTCCAGACTTAGGCGGTACTGGTGTATACGACTACGTTGCGGGTACCTGGGGCTTCTCCGGAATAGGTACGCAAGTTTGGATTCAAGCCAAGGCAGTTGGTGTAACCATTCTTTGGTCCGGTGTAATCTCTTTCATAGCCTATAAGCTGGTTGACGTAATTGTAGGTCTGCGTGTAACTGAAGAGCTTGAAACTGAGGGCTTGGATACTGCTGAACATGGCGAACGCGCTTATCACTCATAATTGAAGAGTTATTGAAGCGTTCAGCAAGATTGGAAAAAGCCCCTTGTGATTAAACACGGGGCTTTTTTAATCCTCTAGAGTCAGTGAGTTGTAATGGCAAACCCTTAGTAAATAATTGCCTTGGAAAATTGTCATAAGCGAACAGGTGATTTTCATACGGCTAACGTGTATCTTAGGTTTTTGATTTTGTTTTAAAAAATACAATTGAGCGTTCTTTTTAATAAATACGCTTTACTGATAAGACCATAAACAAAGGAACAAACAATGAAACTGATTACTGCAGTTGTTAAACCTTTCAAATTAGATGACGTACGGACAGCGCTTTCTGAAGTTGGTGTCACAGGCATGACTGTGACTGAAGTTAAAGGCTTTGGTCGTCAAAAAGGTCATACAGAATTATATCGTGGCGCTGAATACGTTGTTGATTTCCTGCCTAAAGTTAAACTGGAGTTGGCTGTCGATGACTCAATGGTGGAGCAAGCGGTAGAAGCCATTAGTAAGGCAGCGCACACCGGCAAAATTGGCGACGGAAAAATTTTTATCGCCCCGCTGGAAGAGATTATTCGTATTCGTACCGGTGAAACAGGCCCTGAAGCAATTTAGAAATATGTCTGTGTTAAAAGGCGCACATCCGGTGCGCTTTTTTTTTCTTTAGAATTTAAGAATTGGCTTTAGTGATTCGCTTGGCTGAAAAATGAACGCGGTCATAGTGCAACTGCATCTTTTTATTTTTATTTGATAATCTTACATAAGTTTTATTATTCTACGATTGCGCTTGGCGTGCTTAACAGTAAAATGCGGCAAAATTTCTTGAGGTAATTGCCACGATAATGGCCCTGTTGACCTCAAGATAAAAAAAGACTAAAAATTTGTGGTGCTGACCATGACGTTTACCCAAGTCTGAGCTATATAGTTAACCAAATAATCAAAAGCATGATTGTAATGAAGTGGGTGGCTTGCGTTATCTCTCGTTAACAATCTTGTTCGACGAAATAGTTAAATGAAAACGTAGGTGAAAGTATGAGTGATGATCTCATTAACGAAGAAGATGAAGCCGAAGAGCCCATTGAGGATGATGTCGAGGATGCAGACGCAGATGATGAGCCCCTCGACAGTGACGACGCAGGTTATACTGCAAGCACCAAAGCGGCAGCTGTGGTGGAAGCACTTGAAGATTTCAGTATCGCTTCACGGCAAAAAATTCGCGATGAATTAGAAGATCAAGTGGCCGCATTTTTGGCGCGTGGAGGGGTTATTAGTGAAGTGCCTCCTAACGTCACTGCAGACCCACCGAAAAAGCCAAGCCCGGATTACGGCGGTCGTCCTATTTAGTCGCCATCGCAGTTATGATAAGCCTGGTGCGGTATGGCTAGGCTTAATATATTTACCTCTCCCAAAACGTAGCGTTCAATTGCGGTTGGCGCGTGTTTTGCGTTGTCTTGCTGGATTTTTGCCACCCTGTGTGAGTAAAATGCGGCGTCTTTTTGGTTCAATTGATTTCGTGCTTTTTTGACTCGGTTTGCATGACGATATGTCGGCAAAAACGGTGTTACATGAACCACAATATAATTACCTGACGTAATCCGTAGCTTTTGGAATCGCTCAAATATTTAGTACGAAAACTTATTTCTGTGTGCTGAAGCTTTAGATAGACGTACGGGTTTGCGAAACAATGCCCAGATTCTTTTTCCCAATTAACAAAGTGCCTTAGTAGCGTTTGCAAGTTAATGCAGTGCGCTGTTATGTAACGATCAGAGGAGCCTGACCAAGGTGACTGAAGCGCGCCCTTTATTAGTCTTAACCGGCTTATCCAAAGCTTACGGAGATAACGTAGTTTTGAATAAGTTCGATCTCACTATTTTTAACGGTGAATTTTTTACACTCCTTGGTCCATCAGGTTGTGGCAAGACCACTGTGTTGCGAATGATCGCAGGCTTGGAAACTGCTGATGTCGGGGAAATACATTTGGCGGGTCAGGAAATAAGTTCTCTTCCCGCTGAAAAGCGCCCGGTAAATACCGTATTTCAAAGTTATGCGCTATTTCCACACATGACTGTTTTTGAGAATGTCGCCTTCGGTTTAAAAATGAGCGGTGTCGCCAAAGAAGAAATCAAACCGCGCGTGATCGAAGCTCTGGAAATGGTTCGTCTCGGTGATTTTGCTGATCGTAAACCTTCACAGCTTTCCGGTGGCCAACAACAACGCGTTGCTATTGCTCGTGCCGTCGTTAATCGACCAAAATTATTATTGCTAGATGAATCCTTGTCGGCACTCGATTATAAATTGCGTCAGCAAATGCAAATTGAATTAAAGCGTTTGCAACGTAAGCTCGGCATTACTTTTGTATTTGTTACGCACGATCAGGACGAAGCTTTGTCCATGTCTGATCGAGTTGTGGTAATGCATAAAGGAGTAGTGCAACAGTTAGGTACGCCTCGCGAAATTTATGAAAATCCGGCCAATTTATTTGTTGCAAAATTCATTGGCGAAATTAACGAGCTCGAAGGTGAAATTGTCGCCATTGATGGCAACAAAGAATACGAGGTTAAGGTAGAAGGTCTGCAATGGACGCTTCACGCTGAACATAATTTCAAAGTGGGTGACAAGGTCAATGTGTTGCTGAGACCTGAAGATTTGCGTGTGGAATATATAGATGATCCGCACGTGAGCCAAGTTCTAACGGGCACTGTAGTTGAGCGTAACTATAAAGGTAAAACACTAGACTCTATTATTCGTTTGCCTTCAGGTGTTGAGTTAATCGCCAGTGAATTCTTCGATGAAGACGACCCATCATTTGATTACAGCCTTAATCAAACCGTGGCAGTTAAGTGGGTTCCCGGGTGGGAAGTTGTAATGCCTTACGAGGCACACTGATCATGAAGCAATTTTATCAATTTCGTTTTTGGGCAATCGGACTGGTGAGTGTTTGGCTTACCTGTTTTGTATTCATGCCCAACTTGTTTGTGGTTTTCGCCAGCTTTTTAACACGCGATCCTGCGTCTACCGTTGCGCTGCCCATCACGGGCGAAAATTATGTACGCACGCTTGATGTACTTTATTTGCAGGTTCTGTGGGATTCATTGCGAATGTCGTTAAAAGCAATGCTGGTGTGTTTGTTGATTGGCTATCCGTTTGCCATGTGTATCGCCAGTCTTCCGAAAAAATGGCAGCCGCTTATATTATTTCTCGTTATTTTACCGTTCTGGACTAACTCATTGGTGCGTACCTACGCCTTGCAATTTTTGCTGGGTAACGAGGGGTTGTTTAATAATATTTTGATTGCTTTGCATGTTGTCAAAGAGCCCGTTCAAATGCTCTACACAGAATTTGCTGTGATCATGGGTTTAAGTTATATCCTCCTCCCATTTATGGTATTGCCATTATTTTCCGCCATTGAAAAATTGGATTTACGTTTGCATCAGGCGGCGCAAGATTTGGGTGCCGGTGTTTGGAGTCGTTTTTGGCATATTACAATTCCGCTTACGTCGCCTGGAATTGTCGCAGGGTGCTTAATGGTTTTATTACCTGCGATGGGGATGTTTTTCGTTTCCGATTTACTCGGCGGCGCAAAAAATTTACTACTTGGTAACGTAATAAAAACTCAATTTCTCGTGACGCGAGACTGGCCATTTGGTTCAGCATTGAGCGTGCTGCTAATTGTATTGCTCGGATTTATGTTGTGGTTATATTACAAAGCCGCGAGCTTTGTTAGTAAGCAAGGGGGCATCAATGGCTCAGACTTCTAAATCAGTGCGTTGGTTAAGTAAGGGTTATCTAGTCGGCGTTTTGGTTGTACTTTATTTGCCTATCGCTGTGCTCGTTATTAATTCATTCAATGCTTCAAAATATGGCAATCATTGGACAGGTTTTACCCTTAAATGGTACGAAAAATTATTTTCAAATGAAGGCCTAATGCAAGCTGCTGGCCACTCAGTGTTAATTGCGATTACCTCTGCTACTTTAGCCACAATCATTGGCACACTCGCTGCAGTGGCACTACACCGTTATCAATTCAAAGGCAAAGCCGTTTTATCCTCAATGGTTTTTGTCAGCATGCTCACACCGGAAATTGTGTTGGCAATTGCCTTGTTAATTATTTTTATTTTGTTGGGCATTCAGTTGGGATTTTGGTCGTTGTTGTTGGCCCACATCACGTTCTGTTTACCCTTCGTAATTGTCGCCGTTTACTCGCGGTTGAAAGGGTTTGATATGAAAATGCTGGAGGCTGCGCGCGATTTAGGCGCAACTGAAGGGCGGGTATTTATGAAAATTATTTTACCGCTCGCGTTGCCAGCAGTAGCGTCCGGTTGGCTATTAAGTTTTACCCTTTCGTTGGATGACGTAATCGTCAGCGCTTTTGTTACTGGCCCAAGTTACGAAATTTTGCCGCTCAAAGTGTACTCGATGGTGCGTGTAGGTGTATCACCTGAAGTAAACGCTATCTCGACAACGCTTTTGGTGGTGTCACTTATTTTAGTCATCGTTTCTCAACTTCTTTTGCGGGAGAAAAAGTAAATGAAAAAGTGGATTGCACTAGTAGTCACATTACTAATGGTTGGATGTTCCAAGCAGGAATCGCAAACGCCCACGGCAGCCGAACCCTCGGTCAAACGAAAAGTAGTGGTATACAACTGGACTGAATACCTACCAGATTCTGCACTGCAGGCGTTTACGAAAGAAACTGGTATCGAAGTGGAATATGCTACTTACGAAAGTAACGAGGCTATGTATGCCAAAATTAAATTGTTAGACGGCAAGGGTTACGATGTTGTAGTGCCATCAACTTTTTATGTAGAAAAAATGCGCAAAGAAGGGTTGTTGCAAAAGCTTGAAAAAGAAAAAATACAAAATATTGCAAACCTGGACCCAGCGCTTCTGAACAAATCCTACGATCCGAACAACGAATATAGTGTGCCTTATCTCGTAAGTGCTACAGGCATTGCGATTAATGGCAAGGTGGTTGATGCCAGCAAAATTACCAAATGGGCGGATCTGTGGAAGCCTGAATACGTGGGCAAAATCGAATTGATGGATGACATGCGCGATAATTTTTACATAGGTTTGCGTTTGTGTGGTTTTCAAGACAACAGCACTAATGAGGCAGAAATTAAATGTGCTTATGAAAAGCTAAAAGAGTTATTGCCGAGCGTAAAAACTTTTAACTCCGACGCTCCAAAGGTTCCATTAATTCAAGGAAACGTCAGCATCGGCGCTATCTGGAACGGCGAAGCTTATAAAGCCTCACAAGAATTGGAAAATGTTCAATTCGTTTATCCAGAAGAAGGCGCCACTTTTGCGATTGATAGTTTTGTAATTCCCAAAGGTGCAGCGGATGTGGATGCCGCGTACAAATTTATTGATTTCATGCTGCGTGCAGAAAGTGCAAAAGCAGCCATTGAAGATTTGGGCTATACCGCACCTAATTTAGCAGGACAGGCGCTATTGGATGAAAAATTACGGTCAAATAAAATGGTCTTTCCATCGAAAGAAGATTTTGAAAAAGGTTCAATTCATGCCGATGTTGGCGATGAAGTTCTCGCCATTTACTCCAAATATTGGGATTTATTGAAAGCGGGCCAATAATTAATGTAATTCAATATCCTATTTATCCTGAGTTCGATCTTTCAAACGCCAGTGGTTTTGCCCCTGGCGTTTTTATTTGCCGAAACTTGCGATAGATTTCCTGAAACCCACGTCGGCGAGATTAAATTATGGCTGCAAGTGGTATGATGCGCGCCTTAACTGTTCGGCTTCAGCAAGTGTGATGTCTATGTCTTCAAGTGCCCGCAAGCTCCGTATCGCTACCCGTAAAAGTCTGTTGGCCCTTTGGCAAGCAGAATATGTGAAAGCAGAGCTTCTTAAATTTCATCCTGATTTAGTTATCGAATTGGTGCCTTTAACCAGCCGTGGCGACAAGATACTCGATGTGCCTTTGGCCAAAGTTGGTGGCAAAGGTTTATTCGTTAAGGAATTGGAGCAAGCTTTGCTTGAAGATCAAGCGGATATCGCCGTACATTCCATGAAAGATGTGCCTATGGAGTTTCCGGAAGGCTTGGGCTTAAGTGTCATTTGCCCGCGCGAAGATGCGCGAGATGCTTTTGTATCTAATCGCTTTAACACCATCGATGAATTGCCTGCTGGAAGTGTTGTGGGTACTTCGAGTCTGCGTCGTCAATGTCAGCTATTGGCGGCGCGGCCAGACCTGACTGTAAAATTTTTACGCGGCAATGTACAAACGCGATTGCAGAAACTCGATAACGGTGAATACGACGCCATCATTCTTGCAGCGGCAGGTTTAATTCGTCTGGAGCTAAGCGAACGTATTCGATCCTATATAAGTGTTGAATTTTCATTGCCGGCGGGTGGACAAGGTGCCGTGGGTATTGAGTGCCGTGTAGATGATGATGCGACCCAGGAATTATTATCGCCATTGCATCACAAGTTAAGCGCTCAACAAGTTGTTGCCGAACGAGCTATGAACCGTCGGTTACAGGGCGGTTGCCAGGTTCCGATTGCTTGCTACGCTATCCACACTGACGGTGGTTTATGGTTGCGCGGTTTGGTTGGCTCTCCAGATGGTCAACGTATGTTACGGGATGATATTCGTGGCGCAGTCGATGACGGTGAAGCTATGGGAATTGCACTTGCAGAAAAACTTTTAGCTGCCGGAGCAGATGCAATTCTCGCCGAGGTTTATGAAGGTGCTCCGGACTAACCAGGGTTTGTTATTTTGATAGACGATTTAACGGGTTTACATATAGTCGTCACTCGCCCAACCGCGCAAGCGCTTCCGTGGGCTGAACGTCTCAATCAATTAGGTGCAGTTACAACGGTTATCTCCTTGCTGGAAATTGTTCCTGTATTAGACAACGTACAGATACAAGCCATTAAAAATTGTATTTTGGATTTGGATCTCTACGATAAGGCAATTTTCGTCAGTCAAAATGCTGTTGAATTAGGTTTTGAATGGATTGAGAATTATTGGCCGCAACTACCAATCGGAATTGAATTTTTCGCTGTAGGTGAAACCACAGCGAAGCTTTTGCAAAATCGTGGAGCACCCGTTACCGATTTAGCACAAAGCCAGGTAGGAGCCATGACCAGTGAAACGCTATTGCAAGCTCCAGGGCTGCAGTCGGTAGCAGGAAAAAAAATAGTGATTTTTCGTGGCGTTGGTGGTCGGCCGCATATAGGCGAAGTTCTGGCCACTCGTGGCGCACTGGTGACATATTGTGAGCTTTACGAGCGTCTGTTGCCTGAAGCATCTCAATCTGAATTTGCTAAGTTGCTAAAGGACGATGATGCTCAAGAATTAAAAGCTACACAGGATTTAACAGCTACGCAGGAGTTAGTAGTGGTGGTACACAGCGGCGAAGCGCTGGAAAATTTGATAAAAATAATGAATGAAAAAGCTGTGTTTGAGCGCGCTGTAATCGAACGTATTTGGTTGCTGGTGCCGAGCCAGCGTATTGTTGAATTGGCAAAAGCTGCTGGTCTAATCCATGTATATGGCGCACAAAATGCAACTGAAGCGAGTATGTTGCAAGGATTAATTGACGTGAAGCGCGCGCTTTTATCGTTTAAAGCGCAAGTTAAAAAGGTGTGAAACTGTGAGTGATCTTAATACCCCGGTGCAAGCTGACAACGTGCACGTTGCAAATGTAAAAACCAGTCCAGTTGTTAAAAAGTCTAACCTAGGTTTTTGGGTGGCTTTGACACTCTTTTTGTTGGTTGCAGGCGTTTCTGCTTTTTTGTGGTATCAATATCAAGCTATAAATAATCTTCACAATATTCTCGCATCTCAAACTGCTGCGAATGATGTTAAACAGAAAGCGCTTGAAGCAAAAGTTGCTGAAGACCTCGCCAACCAAGGCAAGCAGGTTCAAGGCGATGTCACTGAGCTAACGCAACGTTTAGACAGCACCACGTCGAAGGTTTTGGCATTAACTAACCTAAATAAAGATGACTGGAAGTTAGCAGAAGTTGATTATTTATTGCGTATGGCGAATCAACGCATTCTAATGGAGCATGAAGCGGTAAATTCTCTCGCGCTTGCCCAATCTGCAAATAGTGTGTTGGCCGAATTGCAAAATGCGGATTTATTTCCCGCGCGAAAAAAATTATCAGAAGAAATTGAAGCATTAAAATTAGCGCAAAAAATTGATCGGGAAGGTATTTATTTACAATTGCTTGCGATAACTCAACAAATAGAAAATCTGCCGCTTATTGAGCCCTTGTTCGAAGAGGATGAGGAGACAATCGCCGCGTTGAATGAAGGTGAAGAGTTGCCATCGACCACTTTATGGCAAAGTGTAAAAAATGTAGGTAAGCGAGCTTGGCACAAGTTAAGTATGTACGTAAGAGTGCGTGATCAAGGCCGCCGTGTGGATGCAATCTTGCCACCGGAAGATCAGATGTATTTAAAACAAAACTTGAGATTAATGTTGGAGCAGGCTCAAATAGGGTTGCTGCGTGAAGAACAACACGTATATCAAGCGAGCCTTGATAAGGCGCAAAATTGGATTCGCGATTACTATCCGCTTAATGATCAAGCGCAAATTGTGCTCAATGATCTGGATCAATTGAAAAAGAATAATGTGCAACAACCCCTTCCTGATTTCACCGGTTCCGCAGCCTTGGTAAAAGAATATCTTCGTCAAAAAGATCGCCTTGCTTTTAGTCGTCACGGAGGCAATTAATGAAAAAATTGATTGCCCTCACTATCGCGATAATTTTATTAGCGCTTTGGGGTTTTGGCTTTGTATTGCCTGATGCTGGATACGTGCTGTTTATCCTTGGACAAAAAACGGTTGAAACCAGTTTGTGGTTTGCCTGCTTTATTGTGCTTGTGTTGGTTGTGCTTTGGTGGCTGACGACACGATTTTTATTGGTGAGCTGGTCTATTGCGCAACGTCTCACAGATTTTTTTGTTTTCGGAACTACTGAGCGTGCGAGCAAGCGGGCGGCTAATGGTCTAGTTGATTTTTTATCAGGAGATTGGCTTCAAGCGCGCAAAAAATTACTGCGTACGGCCACCAAAGTTGAATCACCACTGGTGAATTATTTGGCGGCGGCGCGTGCGAGTTACGAATTGGGTGACCAGGAAGATGCCATAAAAATTCTTAATGATGCGCAAAAAAAATATCCTACCTTCACCGTGCCAATTGGTGTCGCGCAGGCAAAAATGGAAATGAATAACGGTCGCTTTGAGCAAGCCAAACTAATTTTGTTGGCCTTACAACAAAAAGCACCGAAGAACACGATTGTCATCAATAGCCTTCGCCAATTATATGAATTGCGCCAGGATTGGTTAGGCCTTGGTGACATATTTCCGCTCGTTAAAAAATACAAAGTGTGTTCAGTTGCCGAAACTATAGAGATTGAAACGCTGGTAGTGTTGGGCCAATTAAATCTCGCGAGCACAACTGCACAACATGCGTCTGTGGCGGATCGGTTGGCTATTTTGCGAAAAGCGTGGGGCAAAGTGCCGCCATATCAACAACGAGTTCCACGTATAGTTGCCGCCTACGCAAAAATATTAATAGATCATTTGCAAGATCAGGAAGCTGAGGTTTTGCTACGTAAAACCTTAAGTAAAAGTTGGGATGAAAGTTTAGTTGATCTGTACGGAGTATTGCGAATCAGTGATATTGCCGAAGTGATACGCAATGCAGAAACCTGGTTAAAATATTATCCGCAAAGTGCGGCGTTATTGCGTGCGCTGGGTCGTTTACATTTACGTAATCATTTATGGGGCGTTGCACGCGATTATTTTCAGCGCAGTTTGGCGGTGCAAAAAAATGTTGAGACCTATGCTGAGCTTGCGCGCATATTGAATAATTTGGGTGAAACTCAAAAAAGTTTAGAAGTTTATCAAGCCGCGTTGCAATTATCCGTTGCAACTTTGCCAGATTTACCGCAGCCGGCAAAGATTTATCAAGCCTGAGTCAGTAACAATTAGTTATGAGATAGGTCGTCGTATCATTAAGATGTGACGATTCCCTCTCGCAGCCATAGTTCGTTTAAAGATTCTTCATCTCGACATCTATTCTGAACGAACAAGCAAAAATACAAGAAGCGTATTCTAGTATTCAAAAAATCCGGTGCGAAAATGAAAATTAAAAATTTGATTTTTTTGCTTTGCATTTACTTTTCGCCTACCGCCTTTTCTTTACCGAAGGTTATCACCATCGATATCATTTACGTAGGAAGCGATGAACTAACCAAATCTCTTGAGCGGGAGTTACGAACGCAAATATCCCATTCTCGTGAATTTGCGATGAGTTCTGATAAGCGAAGTGAAATGCAGTTACTGATGGTAGAGGATGTTAAATTGAAAAAAATAGCGAATCACAACCAGGTGTCATATAAAGTAAATTTTAATACTCAACAAAAGCTTGTCGGCGTGAGCACCGGAAGTTGCTGGGAAGAACAAATATTTGAGTGTGCTGACAAAATTCTTCGTGACGCCAAAATCTTCATCCACCGTTAGTCGTAAAAATAATGGCAATCTGTACATCTAGCCAGTAGAATTCCAACTCTCGCTTAATTAGTGTAAACGCCCATGGAACTTTCACATTTGCTCAGCGGCCTGAACGAGGCTCAACGCGAAGCCGTGTCAGCCCCCGCCTGTAATCAATTGATTCTCGCTGGTGCAGGCAGCGGCAAAACACGTGTGTTGGTACATCGCATTGCGTGGCTTATCCAGGTTGAGCAATTGTCGCCTTATTCAATCATGGCGGTGACATTTACTAATAAAGCAGCGCGAGAAATGCGTTCTCGATTGGACGAATTATTTGCCGATTCTTCATTAATTGCGAGACAGCCGGTTAACACTCGCAGCATGTGGGTAGGTACGTTCCATGGGATTGCACATCGGTTATTAAAAGCTCACTGGCAGGATGCAAACCTGCCGCAGAATTTTCAAATTTTGGATAGCGATGATCAGCTGCGTTTAATCAAACGTGTGTATGCCAATTTAAATTTGAGCGATGAAAAGTGGCCGTTCAAACAGGCGCAGTGGTATATCAACGGGCAAAAAGATGAAGGCTTGCGGCCTCAACATATTCAGGAAACCGGCGACCCTTTTATAAAAACAATGCTGCAAGTTTATCGCGCCTATGAAGCAGATTGTCAGCGTGGTGGCATGGTAGATTTTGCAGAAATTTTATTGCGCGCTCACGAACTTTGGTTGAACAAGCCGCACATACTTGAACACTATCGCAATCGTTTTCCCTTTATTTTGGTGGATGAATTCCAGGATACCAACAGCGTGCAATATGCCTGGCTGCGTATGCTCGCAGGAAAAGAATCTTGCGTAACGGCGGTGGGTGATGACGATCAATCTATTTATGGTTGGCGCGGCGCGAAAATCGAAAACATTCAACGATTCACGCAAGATTTTAGTCATACCCAAACCATTCGACTTGAACAAAATTATCGATCAACCGGCCATATTTTAACGGCGGCCAATGGCGTGATTGTTAATAATTCCGGGCGGTTAGGAAAAAATTTGTGGACCGAGGGTGATAAAGGTGAGCCTATTTCCCTTTATGCTGCCTACAACGAACAAGACGAAGCGCGTTTTATTGTTGAACGAATTCAGGATTGGGTTCGCAAAGGTAATCGCAACGATTCCTGTGCAATTTTGTATCGCTCAAACGCGCAATCGCGGGTGCTTGAAGAAGCCTTGTTGCGCGAGGGAATTGCCTACCGAATTTACGGCGGCCAACGTTTCTATGATCGACTTGAAATTAAAAATGCCATCGCGTACATGAGATTGATCAGTAATCGCCACGACGATGCAGGTTTCGAACGTGTTATTAATACGCCCACACGTGGCATTGGCGGAAAAACCGTAGATGATATCCGTGAGTATGCGCGCGAGCAGGGTTGCTCGCTTTGGCAGGCCGCGGAGCAAATGGTAGAAAAGCGCATCTTCACTGCGCGTGCCGGCAATGCGGTGCAAAGTTTTTTAAATATTGTTACCAAGCTCGCGCAGGACGCATGTGAAATAGATATTCATGGTGACACGCCAGGGCTTGACCAAATCGCGCAGCTGGTTTTGGAGAACACTGGCCTACTGGAGTTTCACCAAAACGAAAAAGGTGAAAAAGGTCAGGCGCGTGGCGAGAACCTGCAGGAACTCATTACCGCTTGCCGCGCATTCGATGCTGACGAAGAAAATGAAGACTTAAGCGTGCTGCAACAATTTTTAGACACGGCGGCGTTGGATGCAGGAGAAACCCAAGCAGACGAGTTTGAAGATGCGGTACAATTAATGACGCTTCATTCTGCCAAGGGGTTAGAATTTCCGCTGGTGTTTTTGGCCGGCGTTGAAGAAGGTATGTTCCCGCATAAAATGTCGGCGGACGACCCTGATCGTTTGGAAGAAGAGCGTCGCTTGTGCTACGTGGGTATTACCCGCGCCATGCAAAAATTATTTATTTCCTACGCGGAAACTCGACGACTTTATGGCTCGGAGACATTTAACAGTGTCTCGCGCTTCGTGAGAGAAATTCCTGCTGAATCCATACAAGAGGTGCGGCTAAAAGCCGCTGTAACAAGACCAGTGTCATTTAATCGCGCTCACACTCAACCATCTTCTCGCCAACCCATGTACGACAACGGTGAAGGCACAGGCTTTCGTCTTGGTCAGCGTGTTAAACATGCTATTTTTGGTGAGGGTGTAATCTTGCACTTTGAGGGTTCGGGTGATAACGCGGTGATCCAGGTAAACTTTAGTGAAGCCGGTAGCAAACGTTTAGTGATGCAGTATGCAAAATTGGAAGCGCTTTAACGTTTAGCAGTAGTATTCAAATTTTTAGTTCAATTTTTATGGCTCAGCAATTTGATCACCGTTAGATTTGAATAGAAAGCTGAATGTCCATGCGATAATTGTGTTTGCTATTATTGATTGTAAAATTTGTTATTCCCGCCTTTCTGCTTTCTCTTTTGACAATTCCTAATGTGGTTGCGCTCAGCAATCACATCGAACCTTTCTTATAAAAAGAATCTAAGCCTGAAGTTTTATCCCAAATTGAAAATAGTAAGTAAATCGAGGCTAATTCTTTTTCTATCTTTACAGCGTTCGTTAGTAAACATTTAAACAAAAAGCTTAGATGTATTATGGGTGTGCATTTTGATCGCAGTGTTCTAATAAATGTTTTCTACTTATGCTGCAAATGTTTACATCACACGTGATCCCATTCGATCAACAAAGGTAAATCTTCACCGGAGTTTTTACGAGTACCACGAACGCTATTAGAATTGAATTGATTCTCACTGTGTTCAATTGCCACAAATTTCGCTTTTAAAAAACAAACCTTCCGGTAATCTCTGTTTTTCAACGCTCGACTTCAAAGGCGACATAAATGTTTTATTGGCCAAAGCGCATCCGTACCCAAACAGGTTTTTTACGACCGAAGGGACCGGATTTTAGTTCAGCTGAAAAAAAGATTGTTGATCTTAGTGGAACGCAAATTATTTTTCGCGTTCCGCAAAATAATACGCAATCCAGCAGTTGTACCGTTGATCCTCACAATGAATATGACCTCTCACAATTACAGACGGATATTGTTGGTATTGGAGGCGATAAATGGCGTTCACAGGAATTGATTCGTCGTAGTTGGGATTTTTACGGCCCCTGGTTTACCGGGCATTTAGGTTCGGTGGATATGTACGCGGGAATCTTTGTACCTAAACAACCGACGAGCGAACTGAATTTTTTTAATCCCAGAGTATTAGAAGCGGGGATAACTAATTATTTAACGTTGAAATTTGGTAATGATTTTTCATTGAGTGGGGATCAGCAGTCCTGGCTTGTGCCTCAGAACTGGCGGCAACAGCCCAATATGCCTTGTCTCGCAGCGCGCTTCGATGCCGTGGTCAACAAAAATGTTTATGATGATGGAATGGTTTCTTTTTTAATTTTTCCCCTAAGTAGAAAACATTTATTGATTACATATTGTGTGATGAGCAGGATTAATGTGTTTACGAATAAAATTCCAAAACCCACTATAGATGAATGGATAGATCAAATGCCTTTTATCGAGCTTAGCAATCGTGTGTTGGACGGTTTAGAGGTTACGCTTTCTTCGCAGGCGCAATCAGAGCAGGAAGAAGGCTTGCGTGACTTGGAAAATAAATTTCTAGTTAAACAATTTCCGCCGTTGAAATGGATGAGCCCAACAAAATAAGTTAATGGACGTGTCTAATTTGGTAGATGTTTAACAGGAGACGGTTGCGTGTCTATGGTCGGTTTCAGTAACGTCCACTGCGCAACATCAGGATGGAAAAAACCGCATTCACGATAGGCTTGCTGAATAATTCCCTTCACCTCGAGCTGATTTAAGCCACGTTCCAACGCTGTATAAAAATCTTTACCTTGGGGATGCT
Source organism: Gammaproteobacteria bacterium (assembly GCA_004173475.1). Taxonomy (GTDB): domain Bacteria; phylum Pseudomonadota; class Gammaproteobacteria; order Pseudomonadales; family Cellvibrionaceae; genus Cellvibrio. Next base: position 1,381,410 of record SEBU01000001.1, on the reverse strand, counting down.
TACGGCTTATTGGCCAGTGACGTGAACCTGAGATCGCGACCGTGACATCCTTGATCGGATACAGGGTTACATCGTCTACTGTAATACTCATATCGGGCGTGGTCTGAAATGGCGCAAGGGTTATTTCGGCACGCTCAGCGCCGATCATGCGTACCATATTGACCCAGTTAGGTGAGTAGGTGATGTTTTTAAATCCCAGGCGTTTCAAGGTTTGAACATCGCTCTGCCATTGCGCGCTGGTCACAACATTCAGATTCTTGAGTTTGGAGTGTGGCATGGCATTAAGGCGGTTACGATTTTTTGCGCCTGTGTAGATGCCCACCCGAAATTCTCCTTCTTTAACGACAGGACGGCTTACAAAATAGGCCGCTTCTAACATATCAATATCGGCCTTCCACATTAGTGCGCCGGAGCTAATAAATTGGCCGTCGGCAACGCCTCGGAGAATGCGCAGATAACTAGGTTCTACGTGGATTTCTATAGGTCTTTTGAACCCACCTAAATTAAGTGCCTGCATGAGCAGTACCATCTCAACAACATCTCTGCGTGCGCTGGGCCCGCCAAAGAAATTTACATTGAGTGGATCACGACCACGCAGGAAGCGATGGTAATCGGCGGGGAGGTCATAATTGACTGCTACAAGAACTGGCTCTTCGGCACCGGCTGAGCTGCAAGACAGCGCCCACATTACCCCAGTTGTGGCGAGTAATCGCAGCACCCATCCGAATGAAGATCGCAACATAGCCTCGTTTACCACAAGTTGTCGGTTAACAAGCGCCTGTTGAGGTTGTTTATCTAGCACTAGTTAATCTGGTGATTCATGTCGCGCGCTGGTTGTAGACAGGGGCTTGTGCCCAATTCGCGCGCAGGTACACCTGCAACTGTAGTACGTGGAGCTACATCTTTCAAAACGACACTGCCGGCACCTATCTTGGCGCATTCCCCAATTTCGATATTGCCCAGCACTTTTGCACCTGCACTAATAAGTACACCACTGCGAACTTTAGGATGGCGATCCCCATGTTCTTTACCGGTTCCGCCCAGGGTGACCGATTGCATGATGGAAACATTGTCTTCAACCACCGCTGTTTCACCGATTACGATTCCGGTGGCATGATCGAACATAATGCCCTTACCAATTTTGGCGTTGGGGTGAATATCTACCGCAAAAACGCAGGAGATACGATTCTGCAGAAATAGTGCGAGCGAGTTGCGCCCTTGCAGCCAAAGCCAGTGGGCTACGCGATAGGCCTGTAGTGCATGGAAGCCTTTGAAATAAAGGAAGGGTGTCACCAGAGAGCAGCATGCTGAGTCGCGTTCACTTACGGCTTGTAAATCCGCGCGCACAGCAAGGCCAATGTCTGGACTGGAACGCATCGCCTGCTCAATCACTTCACGTACTAGCATTGCGGGCAACGCGGGGCTATCAAGCTTGTTAGCAAGGTGGAAGCTAAGCGCAGCTTCGAGAGTGTCATGGTTGAGGATTGTGGCGTAGAGAAAGCTCGCCAACACAGGTTCATTGTCTGCTTGTTTACGCGTTTGGCTGCGAATGGATTCCCAGAGAGCATCCAGCGGTAGTGCGGGGACAGTTGCGTTCATCGGAAGGCCTCGGTCAATCGTTGCCGAAAGTATAAAAGATTATTGCGGTTGGAGATGACGCTTGCAAGTGTTGCGTGTCACCTCGCCGTACCATGCTTCGTTGTTTTTAAAGAGAGTTTATATTACAACGCGCCCACGCTGGCAGGTCGTATGCTTACAGGACGTAGTCGCATCTCCCAAATAGCTAACTTCACGATCTTGTGCTCTCTCTGTTACCGGCTCGCTAATACGGGCACGCCTGGAGTTTTAATCCTTATTTCCGGTTTGGAAAATGCGCTGTTTTTGTCGCGCCCAATCGCGTTCTTTTTCAGTCTCGCGCTTATCGTGCTCTTGCTTACCTTTCGCCAACGCAATCTCACATTTAATCAGATGCGCTTTCCAGTAAAAGGCGGTTGCTACAACTGTATAACCCTTTTGCTGTGATGCTTCCTGCAGCCGCGTTATTTCGCGACGATTCAGCAAAAGCTTGCGCGTACGGGTCGGGTCCACCACGTAATGAGTAGATACAGATTGAATAGGTGTGATTTGCGCGCCTAAGAGCCACGCTTCGTTGTTTTTAAAGAACACGTAACAATCGGTTAGCTGGGTTTTGCCAGCACGCAAGCTTTTTACTTCCCAGCCCTGCAGTACCATTCCACATTCGAAGCGGTCAGACAGGTGATAATCGAACTTGGCTTTCTTGTTGAGAGCGATGGTGCTGCCATTATTTTTTTGCGTATTTTTCTTGGCCATAACGTCTATAGGCTCCTAATTAAAACCCCTTCCGGAAGCAGGCGCGCATTATACGCGTATTTTGTGAGAAGTTTCGCGCATGCGCTTGATCTCACTGGACTTATCTTGTGGAGGCAATCCCGTTACAATTCACCTTACAAGTCACAAACATCCATTTTTGGAGCTTTCATGGCTAAACGACTTAAACAGCACGCCATCTGGGGGCGCGGCAGCTTTATCCTGGCGGCCACCGGCTCTGCTGTTGGATTGGGTAATATCTGGAAGTTCCCTTACATCACGGGCGAAAACGGCGGTGCGGCATTTGTGCTGCTTTATTTGGTGTGCGTTGCCTTGGTTGGCATCCCCATCATGATGGCCGAGATTATGATTGGCCGTAAAGGCCGTGCGAACCCCGTCACCGCTATGTCCAATATCAGTAGCGACATAGGTTCTACGCGGCTGTGGTCAATCATAGGTTGGATGGGGGTGCTGGCTGGTTTTTTTATCCTTTCTTACTATTCCGTCATCGCCGGATGGACGTTGGATTACCTTGTCGCGGCCATCGAAGGGAAGTTTGGTGGTCTTAACGGTGAGAGTTCTAACGAGCTGTTCAATACGCTTTTGGCCGACCAAAGTCGCTTGGTGCAATGGCACACGGCTTTCATCTCGATGACTGCTTTGGTGTTGATGTTTGGCGTTACTAAAGGCCTGGAAAATGCCATCCGCTTTATGATGCCTACATTGTTTATATTGTTACTGATTCTGCTGGGTTATGCCTTTACCACTGGCGAAATCATGACCAGCGCCCGGTTTATGTTTAGCTTTAACATCGAAGATCTATCCTGGAACTCTGCGTTATTGGCCCTCGGCCACGCCTTCTTTACGCTAAGCATAGGTATGGGAGCCATCATGGCTTACGGTGCTTACATGCCCAGCACTGCATCAATTGGTAAGACGGTGATAACCGTTGCAGTGCTCGATGTGCTCGTAGGGCTTCTCACGGGCGTGGCGATTTTTGCTTTCGTATTTGCGACGCCCGGGATCGAACCCAGCAGTGGTCCAGGGCTTATGTTTGTCACCTTGCCGGTCGCTTTCGGCTCTATGCCCATGGGTACATTTTTGGGTATTGCCTTTTTTGGGATGGTGGTGCTTGCAGCTTGGAGCTCCACTATGTCGTTGCTTGAGCCGGGCGTTGCCTATTTGCATGAACGATTTGGTTTCCACCGTATCAGCGCTAGTCTTTTGGTAGCGGGTGCCGCATGGCTATTAGGATTGGGGTCAGTCCTATCCTTCAACCAGTGGTCAGAGCAAGAGTTGCTCTGGGGCATGAACTTCTATTCTTGTCTCGATTTCTTTACCACCAACTTGCTTCTGCCTAGCGGCGGTTTGCTTACCGCTATTTTTGTTGGTTGGATAATGAAACGCGAGCTATCAGCCCACGAGATGCAACAGGATCACCCGCGCTTACTCGCCGTATGGCGCTGGGTGCTGCGCTATGTTTCGCCGATTGCAGTCTTGGCGATCATTATCAATTTATTTTTCCCTATAGCGACCCGCCTGGTTGCTGATTAATAGCGATCTTGGGTCGTGGAGAATTATTTGTGTCGCACAGGGTAAATCGCTCAGCACTCGTTAATTATTCTGCGCAGCAGATGTTTGACTTGGTGAATGACATTGAAGCATATCCCCAATATCTGGATGGCTGCGTAGGTGCGGAAATACTTAAGCGCGAAGGCGAGTGGCTGGAAGCTCGCCTGGATTTAAGTAAAGCGGGAGTCACCCACAGTTTTATAACCCGCAATCATCTTCAGTCACCGACACTTATGAGCATGACGCTGGTAGATGGCCCATTCAAATCACTACACGGTTTTTGGCGTTTTACTGCTTTGGGTGAGAATGCCTGCAAAGTCAGCTTTGATCTTGAGTTTGAATTAAAAAACCGGCTACTTGGTATGGCTATTGGCAAGCTATTCGAATCAGTTGCTGGCAAGCAGGTTGATGCGCTCTGCGCCCGTGCCAAGCAAATTTATCGTTAGGAATTCTATGGCTGATTTCGACTTAATTACCGTAGAGGTCGCCTATGCACTTCCGCACAAACAGAAAATCATTTCGCTGCTGGTAGAGCCCGGTACTACAGCGCTACAAGCTGTGGAGCGTTCCGGCATAGTGAAATATTTTCCTGAAATTAATATTCCCACCGCCAAATTAGGAATTTTTGGTGAGTCCCTGGGTAGTAAAAGCGCCTCTCATGTACTGCATGCGGGAGATCGGGTAGAGATTTACCGCCCGTTGCTGGTGGATCCTAAAGATGCCCGTCGTAAACGTGCTGCAAAAAGTGCTGATGTTGGGGATTAGTTTCAGCATCAACTCGTTTTAGTAACTATCATCGCTACGCTCTTCTCATTGACGGTCATTTCGATCCTTAAATTCAGTACGTAAATTCAGTCCCCAAATTCGGCCCTTCAAAAAATCTGCACTACACTGGATATAGAACTTAAATCGCATTAAAGAGTGATGGCTATATCTGCAAGAGATGATCAATGGATCTAGAAAATAAGCGGCTCTTTACCTGGATGCCGTGGTGTATAACTCTCCTTATTACCGGCTTATTCGTAGTGCTTCTGCATAATGAACTGACACGCCAGGAAAGTGAGTGGCAACAGCGTTTGCTTTTGGAGCAGGCGGCGGTGGGTTCTGCCTCCAATATTACTCAAGAGGATTTGCTCCATCATGCGGAGGTCTTTGCAGAGCTCATTGCTAAAGATACCGTCGTTACAAGTCTCATCCATAAAGCCGTTATCGTTCACGATATGGAAGGCGGTAGTGGCGGCGCTGAACAAAGCGCAACATTACGTAAGCAACTACAGCAGACGCTCGAACACTACTGGATTCAAATGGTTCCGCTCGGCTTCCGTGAGCTCAACATTCATTTTTTCAGTTCGGCAGCAGAACCTAAAGCAGTCATTTTTTTACGCGCAAATAAGGCGGAGCGGTTCGGTGATGACATCATCAAAATTAGCCCGTTGCTAAGCTCTGCATTGAAAACCGGAAACCCTGTAAAAGGCATGGAGGTTCGACATTACGGAGCAAATTATCGGGCAATTGTACCCATCAATCTTAATGATGGCTCAAACCGAAGTGTTGCCGCGATTGAGGTGGGCATGTCCCTGTTGCCCGCGGGTGATGCGGAAAAGAGCAAGGGACAGGCAGTACTGGTAAGTACCCCTATCGCGCGGGAGCTGTTATGGGGGCCCTCTCAAGAGATTCCGGCGAGCAGCAAAAATCTCGGCAACCCGTGGTACCTAGAGTCTTATAACAATCCTTTGATAAAGGATTGGTTGGCGAATGGGATCTTTTCCAACATCAATATGGATAAGAGTGTGCCCTGGACGGTAAGTCACCATGAAAAAACCTATCTATTGGCGATCGTGCGGCTCGCTGGGCAAACGCCCTCGAGCGCGTCAGCCGCCCCTACAACAATGGTGGTCAGCTGGATAGACGTGAGCGCGGAATTAGCTGCTTATTTAGGAGCGCGCCAAACTTTAATCACTAACTACCTCGCAGGCTGGATACTTTCATTGGCCGTCCTGTGGTTTTTACTACGGCTTAACCGTCGTCATATTCTGCAAGTTTTGCGCGATCACAGTGACTTGGTGAAAAAGGAGCGCGATCTCAGTGAGCAGTCACGGCAGCGTTTAAACCTGGCACTGGTAAGTAGCGAGTCCGGTTTCTGGGAATGGAATATCGCCACAAACCAAGCCTATTTTTCTAAAGAGTGGCGCGCGATGTGCGGTCTGGAGGGGGACGAAGGCACAGGTGACATTGAAGAATGGATGGCCCGTGTTCATCCTAGCGACAAGCGCGCAAGTTACAACGAAATGATTCGCCACATTAAAGGCGAAACACCCATGTTCGAAAATGAATATCGCTTGCGGGTTGCTGACGGTGATTATAAATGGATATTTACCCGTGGAAAGGTGGTGGAATGGCTGCCCGATGGTAAAGCTGCGCTTATGTTGGGGGTGTATACGGATATCACTGACCGCAAAAAAAATGAAATTATTGTTGTCCGCCAACAAGCGGCGTTACGTGCATTAAACCAAATTGCATCAGTTCCTTTTTCTTCCGCGGAAGATCAGCTGCGTCATGCGCTCGAAATAGGGGCGCGTTATTTCGGTTTACCTTGCGGCGTTATTAGTCGCGTACAAGGCAAACAATACCAAATTAAAATTATTGTAGGCCAAACCTGTCAGCGATCTGCTGAGGGGCCACTATCTAATTATTTTTGCGAGTTTACGTTAAGGGAACAAGACGTATTTAGCAGCGATGAAATTTCAAAAAGTGAATACGCCAATCACTACGCTACCGATCACATGAAGGTCGATTCTTATATAGGCGTACCTATCTGGCTGCAAGGCAAAATGTACGGCACCTTGAGCTTCGATTCAGAGAGAAGTCGTCACCAGCCCTACGATGATCTCGATAAAGATTTTATGCGGCTGTTATCGCGATGGGTCGGAATTACGCTTGAGCGTTGGCAAGATCAATCTGAACAACAATTACTACTCGATCGATTTGAAAAATTGTGCAATCAGTTGCCAGGGTTTTTGTATCAATACCAATTGAATGCTGATGGCAGAAATTTTTTCCCGTTTGCCAGCTCCGGTATTGAAGAAATTTACGGCGTTAGCGCGGAAGAAGTAAAAGAGGACGCCACTCATGTTTTCAATGTTGTGCATCCTGACGATATCGGTTGGGTGAGCGAAAGTATTTCGGCTTCTGCTGCAAGCCTTAAAAATTGGAACGTAACATTCCGAATCATACATCCTCGTCGTGGCGAAATATGGGTTCGTGGCGAAGCCCGACCTGAGCAGCTCAAAGGTGGAGATACACTGTGGCACGGTTACCTGCAGGAAGTCACTGAGGAAAAATTAGCGGCCATTAAATTGCAAGAAATAAATGCGTTGCGCGAAGCTATTTTCGATGCGGCGAGCGTAGCAATTATATCTACTGATACAAAACGAGTTATTAAAACCTTCAATAAAGGCGCCGAGCGTTTACTGGGATATTCTGCTGCAGAAGTCATTGATAAACATACGCCTACGGAATTCCATCTTGAGTCAGAAATTAAAGCGCGCGCGGCTGCCTTGTCGCGCGAATTTGGTACGGATATACCTTCGGGCCCAGAAGTATTTAGTGCCAAGTCAAGGCAAGGCGATGAGGATGAAAATGAATGGACATATGTGCGCAAAGACGGTTCTCATCTTCCTGTTATTGTCACATCGTCAGTGCTGCGAAGTGCAGACGGGGAAATAACAGGTTACATGGGAATTGCGCGTGACATCAGCGAAATTAAACGCATGGATCGCATGAAAAGCGAATTTATTTCAACCGTGAGCCATGAATTGCGAACTCCCTTAACAGCAATAAGTGGAGCGCTTGGCATCGTTGTAAACGGCGCTGCGGGCGAGCTTCCCAATACGGCAATAAAAATGCTGAATATCGCGCATAAAAACAGTTTGCGATTAATTCATCTGGTAAATGATTTGCTGGATATGGAAAAACTTAATGCAGGAAAAATGTATTTTGACCTCAAGTCACAACCCATCATTCCTATCATTTCACAATCCATTGATGCGAACTCAGCTTATGCTGCGCAATATCAAGTGAAATTTGTGTTGAATAGTTTTGTGCGTGATGATTTGCGTGTAGTGGTAGATTTTCAACGGTTGCAACAAGTTCTTGCAAATTACCTGTCGAACGCGGCGAAATTTTCTCCGCCGGACGAAACCGTCGAACTTCGCGTTGAAGGTATTTATAATAGCGTTCGCGTATCGGTTATTGATAAAGGCCCGGGAATTCCCGATGAATTCCGTAGCCGAATTTTTCAGAAATTTTCGCAAGCGGATTCGTCAGATTCGCGTCAAAAAGGCGGTACTGGTTTAGGGCTCGCTATTTGTAAAGAAATCATCGAGCGCATGGGCGGACGGGTCGGCTTCCTCTCAGAAGTGGGCAAAGGCTCGGAATTTTATTTTGAAATTCCGTTTGAAGAAAGCATGTCAGCTCCGCCACCGCCACCCGTTACTAACGGCCAGCGCAATGCAACTGGTGAGCGACTCCTGGTAATTGAGGATGATCCTGAAGTCGCCGAATTATTTGCTACCGTTCTGCGTGCGCAAAATTATCGCGTGGATATAGCCTACTCTGCACAGAACGCGTTGGAACGTTTAGCGCTCTACGCCTACAAAGCATTGACTATGGATATTGAATTACCCGATATGAGCGGAATTGAATTGATTCGTCAGTTGCGTAGCGATGCCAGTACCAAACATATACCTATTATTGTTATCTCAGCGAACCTTGATTCTGAGCGTGTAGCAAATGGCCGCTCGACTATGTTTGCAGACGTGCAATGGTTGCAAAAACCGCAGCCTACGGCAGCAATTATTGCCGCTATAAAAAAAGCTCTTAATCAATAACTTTTCATTCAGCGTTGCGTGAAATTATGATAGCGGAATTACCTGACAACGAAATTTTACGTCTGAAAGCCCTGCATGATCTTGCTATTCTCGATACGCCGAGAGAGCAAAGCTTTGACGACATCGCGCAAATTGCCATGCATTTGTGTGATGTACCTATTGCGGTGGTCTCTTTGATTGATCGCGACCGTCAATGGTTTAAAAGTTGTATAGGCTTGGATGCCGCCGAAACGCCGCGCGACATCGCATTTTGTGCCCACGCCATTTTAATGCCAAGTGATATTTTGGTGGTGGAGGATGCAACCAAAGATAAACGTTTTGCAGATAACGAATTAGTCGTTAATTCTCCCTACATACGCTTTTATGCAGGCGTGCCTTTGGTTAACGAAGAGGGATTTGCTTTAGGTACCTTGTGTGTTGTTGACTACAGACCGCGAGTATTGAGTAACGCTCAACTAGTTTCTCTGCGCGCGCTTGCGCGACAAGTTATGCACTTGTTGGAATTAAAATCCATTAATAAATCTATGCAGGAATATTCTTCGCGAATTAAAGGTAGCGAAAGTTTATTGCGCAGCTTGCTAAGTAACTTTCCTGGCGCCGCGTACCGTTGCGAAAATAATTCATCCTGGACCATGCATTATCTAAGCGATGCGGTTGAGCAATTAACCGGATACTCCGCGAAGAATTTTATCCGTGATTCAACATTAAATTTTAATGATATTACGCATCCTAACGATGTAAGCCGTGTCCATTCATCGGTGCAAGAAGCTTTGGCGAAACATCAATCATTCGATATCGAATATCGCATCAAGCGCGCAGATGGCCAATGGCGTCACGTTCAGGAAATTGGCCGAGGCGTTTTTGATACGCAGGGTAATTTGCAGTTCATTGATGGTTTTATCTGGGATATCCAGTCCAGGATTGATAGCGTTTCTGAAAAACGCATTATGACCAATAAACTTTCGCAACTATTTGAGATGGCGCCTATAGGAATTATCCAAGTCAAAGAAAGCGGTCAGGTACTTGATGCCAACCCTGAATTCATCAAAATGATTGGTTACAGTAAAGCTGAATTAAGTGCACTGAGTATATTGGACTTCATTCCAAAAAATGAATGGGATCATATTAAAACCGCGATGGACGTAAGGGATTCTGAACGATTCGGTCCCATGGAAAAAACCTATCGTCATAAAAATGGTGAGTTGATTCCAGTAGAAATAAGCGGCTCATTGATTAATACATTGGAGAACGATGAGCAATGTTGGTGGACTCTGGTAAAAGATATTCGTGAGCAAAAGCGGGTAGAGCGAATGAAGAGTGAATTTATTTCAACAGTAAGCCACGAATTGCGTACACCACTAACATCCATTTCAGGCGCGCTCAGTTTAATTATCAACAATATGCTCGGCGCTATACCGGATAAAGCTCAAGCCATGCTGGAGATTGCGTACAAAAATAGCCAGCGGCTGAGTTTGTTGATTAATGATTTGCTGGATATGGAAAAATTAATCGCCGGTAAAATGGACTTTGATTTGAACATAAAAGCTGTTTACCTGCTAGTGCAACAGGCTCTGCTCGAAAACAAAATGTATGCAGACAAATATGCCGTTAAATATGTATTACGGGACATCTCTGCCTCGGCTGCAATCAATATTGATGCATTCAGGTTTCAGCAGATAATGAGTAATTTTTTAAGTAACGCTGCAAAATTTTCGCCGCCCCAATCATTGGTTGATATAACGATATCTGCAAATGAAGGTTGGGTCCGCATATCTGTACGTGATTACGGGTCTGGTATTCCAGAAGAATTTAAATCGCGTATGTTTCAAAAATTTTCGCAAGCCGATTCATCGGATAGCCGACAAAAAAGTGGAACTGGGCTAGGGCTCGCTATTAGTAAAGAATTAGCCGAGCGCATGGGTGGCAAGATTGGATTTGAAAGCGAATCAGGAAAAGGTAGTTGCTTTTACACCGAATTTAGACAAGCTCAATAGCTCGAAACTTGAATCGATGCGCTAATTTTTCCAAGCTTATGCCACTTCAGATGTTATTAATTAACGCACAGGAAATTAATATGACCAAGACATTAGATAAAATTTTATATGTGGAAGATGATCCCGATATTCAGGCTATTGCCGTTATGGTATTAGATGCAATTAGCGGATTTACGTTAGAGCCCTGTTCATCAGGCAATGAGGCTCTCAGTAAGGCTGTTGCGTTCGATCCGGATTTAATTTTGTTGGATGTGATGATGCCTGGAATGGATGGCCCGGAAACATTACATGCATTGCGAAAACTCCCAGAGCTTTCAAGCACGCCAGTGGTATTTATGACGGCAAAAGTACAGCCGCAAGAAGTACAGGGTTACCTGGAGCTTGGTGCAGTAGGCGTCATAGCAAAACCCTTTGATCCTATGACCTTGGCAGATCAATTGCGCGATATTTGGTCCCGCGTTAATAAAAATTAATACCCTTTTCCCAACATATTTACGATTAAATTTATTTATTATCTTTCAGGTTCCTGAGCTTTATTTATGGCAGTGATGACGCTATTGCAAAAAAACAAACAATTAGCCTGGATGTTGCTTCTGCTAAGCGTACTGCTGTTGCTCACCATTTTTATAAGTCTGACTATTCGCAGTCAGTCAATGCAATATTCCGAAGCCGCTTTTGAGCAGGAAGTCGATGATTTAATTCAAAGCATCCAGTTAAAGATGCGCGATAACGAGCAAATTTTGGTAGGCGTTAAAGGCTTATATGAGGCAAGCCAAACGGTTGAGCGCGAAGAGTTTCATAAATATGTCAGCAGCTTCGAGTTGACAGAAAAGTATCCCGGAATTCAATTAATTGGTTTTAGCCAATGGTTGCCGCCTTCGCAACTTGAGGGCGCAATCAAGCGTGTACGTGCAGATGGATTCCCACAATTCACTATTCGCCCACAAGGTGAGCGCGACAACTATACAATGATTATTTACGCAGAGCCTTTTACAGGAAGAAACTTGGCAGCATTCGGTTTCGATATGTTTTCGGAGCCAGTTCGTCGCAAGGCAATGACAACTGCAGTAGAAACACATCAGACGACTTTGTCCAACAAAGTGACTTTGGTTCAGGAAAGTCAAGGTGCGGTCCAGGCAGGTGCTTTGTTATACATGCCCATCTATAAAAAAAACATGCCGACAGCCACTGTCAGTGAACGATGGAATGCATTGGAGGGATTTGTGTATGCTGCGTTTCGTATGATTGATTTAATGGAAAGCATTTTGCCCCAGCGTAGCATGTACATTAATTATGTTCTTTACGCAGGCGAATCGGCGAATAAGACGCAGGAACTGTATAGCTATACTAGTGAGCAGAAAAATTTCTTACCGGATTTTACCGACACTCGCCAATTAAACTTATTCGGCCAACCCTGGTTTCTGCAAGTATCCAATAATAGTCTTTTTCAAAAGCGCCATAATTCCTACACCTCACTCGTGGTATTTGTTATTGGTTTTTTTATCAGCTGTCTTCTTTGCATTATATTTTATGTGCTAGCTAGCCAACGCCAGCGTGCGTTAATAATGACAAAGGAAATGACTGCGGATGTACGTGAAAAACATGTTGAACTAAAAAATAATCAACAGCGACTCGCGCTCGCGCTTGAGTCTTCGTTAATGGGAGTATGGAGCTTAAATTTAAGTGATAAACATGTTCAATGGGACAATTCAATGTACGCACTGTTTGGATTGATTAATGGCAGTGAATTGTCCAGCTACGAAAGTTTTCTTTCGCTCGTTCACAATGATGACAGGCAGCGCGTGTTCGAAGAAATTGCAAAAGCAATCGAAGGTAAGCAGGGTTATGACACTGAATATCGTGTGGTTTGGCCTGATCATAGCATTCATTATTTAGCATCACGCGCAAAAATTATTTACGAAGGTAGTGAAGCAACATCAATGATTGGCACCTGCTGGGACATTACGGAGCATAAAAGATTAGATAGAATCAAAACGGAATTTGTATCTACAGTAAGCCATGAACTACGCACCCCGCTAACAGCCATTACTGGCGCTTTGGGAGTAGCTCTGAGTGGTACCATGGGCGAACTGTCAGAGAAAATAAAACAGCTTTTAGACATCGCCTATAAAAATTCCCAACGGCTGACGTTATTAATTAATGACTTGTTGGATATGGATAAATTATTAGCAGGAAAATTGGAATTTCATTGCGAGCCGCAACGCCTTAAATCCCTGATTGAACGCGCACTTTCAGAAAACAAAGCTTACGCTGATCAAATGCACGTGCATTTTGTAATGGTGCCTATAGATATCAATCCCAAGGTTAACATCGAAGGCGGCAGGTTTTTACAAGTCATGGCCAATTTTTTATCTAACGCAGCAAAATTTTCAAAAGCCGACTCCAACGTGTTTATTAGTTTAAATAACATTGATGGTTATGCGCGAGTTTCAGTGACCGATATGGGCGTTGGTTTATCGGAAGATAGCAAGCTTCATATTTTCGAAAAATTTTATCAGGCTGATGCATCAGATTCGCGCAAAAAAGGTGGGACTGGTTTAGGGCTGGCTATAACAAAAGAAATTGTTGAGCGTATGAATGGGCGAGTTGGGTTTACGTCGGTGTTAGGTGAGGGCAGTACGTTTTATGCGGAATTTCCCATCATAGGTTAGGGCTAATTAGTGGGCGCTCCAAAGCTCTTCAATGTTGCGAAAACCCCAGTCATCGGGTGATTCGCGGCCAATGATTTTTTCTTTTCCAATTAGTTTCGAGAGGTCCAAAGTTTCTTGCAATATAGGCGTTTTTAATTTCGCCGAGAAGAACACTTTTACTTGGGGAGTTAATAGCGACGTTTCACTTTGCTCCGTAACCACACCCAAGCGTCCACTTTCCAATCTTACGAGCGACCCGGTTGGATAAATTCCCACGGTTTTTACAAACGCTTGAAAGATGGCTTCATCAAAATGTCCTTTACTCCACTCTGCCATTTTCCGAATTGACTCTGCCGGCGACCAACCTTTTTTATAAGGCCTGTTAGATGTAATCGCGTCGTATACATCGCATACAGCGCCCATCTTCGCGAATACACTTATATTTTCTCCAGACAATCTGTGCGGATAACCGCTGCCATCCATCTTTTCATGGTGATGAAGTATTACATCTAATACGAGCGCACTGACCAACGGATTATTCATTAAAATACTTGCACCGATTTGCGGATGCGACTTTACGACATTAAATTCGTCGTCGGTTAATTTTCCCGGTTTATTTAAAATTTTGTTGGCTACGCCAATTTTCCCGAGATCATGCATCAAGCCTGCCAAACCGGCTTCCCGTACGAGTTCCTCATCAAGATTAAGTTGGCGAGCTAGTGCAATCATAAGTGCGCAAACAGCTACGGAATGCATGTAGGTGTATTCGTCAGAATTTTTTAATCGCGCCAGACTGATAAGCGCGTGCGGTTGGCGTAAAACAGAATCGGCAATTTCTTCCACTAATAACTGGGCGTTTTCAACTTCTATTGCTCTGCCCATTCGCGCGTCGTTGAACATGATGATGACGGCTTCTTTGGCGCGCGCGCAAATTTTCTGCGCATTTTTTACTTCAACAGCCATGCTGGTTTTTTCGGTGCTTTTGGTTCGCACCACATCATGCAGCATAGCTTCAGTTTCCAGTTCAATATCTGAAAGGGTTTTACCTTGAACAATCTCGTCTGCATCTAAACCTTTTTCAGTGTTTATCCATACTTCTTTGATACCGCTTTTTAAAAGGCTTTCGAGATCTTGCGAGTCTTCCAATAAAAATTTGGTCTTAAAAAAAGGGTGCTCCATCCAGGAGCCGCATAGTTCAGTAATAAACATCCCCATACGGATATCTTTGGCGGCAATACGTTTGAGCATTAAACCCTCGGAATATTTACAGAATGGTTCCGGATGTTATTGATTGCCAGCGAACAGGTCATCGTTAAGATGCACAGACCAAGCTTCAGCTATTAACCTGAGTATAGGTTAGCTTTAGTGCGGCCTTAGATTATTTGAGTGGTTTTTTTAGAGGTTGGAACCTGAATTCGCATGCTGGGAGAGTTCGAACTGCCGCACGTAGGCGAGAGCCTCTTGCAGCGGTAAGGGGCGCCCAAAATAAAACCCCTGGGCGTCGGCACAACCGCAGTTTTGCAAAATAGTAGCCTCTTCTTGCGACTCAATACCTTCTGCGGTGGTATCCAGTTCGAGGGCTTCGGCTAATTGAATGATGGCATTTACAATCGCCAGTGCACTGCTGTCTTTGCTCAATGCAGTTACAAACGATCTGTCAATTTTTAATTTGTTTAGCGGAAAACTACGCAGATAAGCGAGCGATGAGTAGCCGGTTCCAAAATCGTCCAACGCAATTCGTACGCCGAGTTGGCGCAAGGCAGTTAAGGTTTCCTGCGCAGAAATATTATCGTGTATTAACAGCGATTCGGTAATTTCCAACTCCAGGCGTTCGGGTGCCAGACGACTGACTTGAAGCGCCCAACGCACTACTTGCACTACATTTCCCTCGCGGAACTGCACCGCAGAAAGGTTGACTGCGATACGCCAACGTTTTGGCCAGCGTGCTGCATATTTACAAGCTTCAACCAACACCCAGGTGCCGATAGGAATAATTAAATTAGATTCTTCGGCTAGGGGAATGAAGTGCGCAGGAGAAATTAAACCCAGCTCGGGATGATTCCAGCGCAGTAGCGCTTCAAAACCAATCACTTCTCGTGTCGCTAATTTTATTTGCGGTTGAAAATATATTTCAAATTGACCCACTATGGGTGTGGTGGGCCAAGGAAGATCATCGCTGAAACTTTTATTGAGCAATTTATTGGTAGCGGCATGTTCTTCCAACGCAGCGCGCATGTCATTGAGCAGATGTAATTTTTTCTGCGCAACAATTTCCATCCCGGGTTCATAAAAGCGGAAGGTATTTCGCCCAGCGGATTTGGCCGCGTAGAGCGCCATATCTGCATTTTTTAGCAGGGTTTCTGTATCGGGGCCGTGATCTGGAGCTAAAGCTATACCTATGCTGCAACCTATCTGTAGATTTTTTCCATTGATAATACAAGGTGCGACAAAAGTATTTAGCAAGCGTTGCGCTAGTTGGCTCGCGTGGGTCGCAGAATCCTCACCGTGGCTGATAATAGCGAATTCATCGCCACCCAGGCGCGCTAAAAGGTCATCATTACGTACAGTTTTTAACAATCGTTGCGCAATATTTTTTAATACTAAATCGCCCACACCATGGCCGAGTGAGTCGTTAACATTTTTAAAGTTATCCAGATCCAAAAAATAAAGCGTGAACGGTGTGAATTGGTCTTGCCGTCTAAGAGCTTCCAATTGCATATAAAAATAATGGCGATTGGCAAGGTTAGTAAGCGAGTCGTAATTAGCGAGTCGACGCATTTCTAATTCAGAATTGCGTTTTTGCGTTACGTCTGAGCCCACACCGCGCCAACCAATAAATTGTTCCTTGCTATTGAATCGTGGTTTAGCGGTCAGTTGCCACCAAAAACGTTCGCCACCAATCAAAATTGGAATCACTAATTCGCGAAAGGCGGTGTGATTAAAAAAGTGTTGTTCAAGTTGAGTGATAGGATTGTTGTCCACTAACTCAGTGCGCGCATATTCTTCGTCAAACAATTTGGTAAAAGGGATCTGCGTAATGTTTTGCTCATCTCCGTCGAGGAGAGCCGTTAATTTTTTTGAAGGCGAGTGTAAATGACCTGTGCTATCCAGCTCCCATAACCAATCACTGGCATGGGCTTCAAAATCATGTAGCAATAAACTGATTAATTGCTGTTGGTGTTCAGCACCTGCTTCAGCCATGAGTCGTGCACCAAATGTTTTAGCACTGGCGATAACTGCAAAGCTGATAATAAACGCGTAGAGCAATAATAAAATCGCCAAATCCCAATGGGCGGTAAGGCTGTCTCGAAAAATTGCAATTTCGCAACCCAGGGTTGTTGTAAAAACGAAGCCTATGGCGGCTTGCGGAACCGTTGCGAGTGCAAAGCCTCCTGCGCAGATCATCCCTGTGCATATAGTAGTTAGCAGTAGAGTGTTGGCAGGATCATTTTGGTTGAATGTCATTATGGGGAGTGCGCCCCAGATACAACCCAGAGCAATGGCGTGGAAGGTTGCATTTCGAATGGCGCGCATAGAAACATGCGTCGGGGTTGGCCGGCGTTTTTGTTGTATCCACGCCCGCGTTCCGAGAAAAATTATAGTAGCTAAAGCGATAGACCATATTAGGATCAGCGGGAATTGCGGAGCGTTTCGATACATTAAAAGTAACAAACACGTATTAAAGCTATTGGCCAACATGGTTAATGGGGTTAAACGCAAAACAGCCTTGATTTGTTGCGCACGAAAACCCGCCGCGATTGCAGCATCTGCTTCGTAAATTTGAAATTGGGCCGCTAAACGACCCGCGGCCTGACGCCAAGTGCTAATAAAATGATCCATTAAACTTCACGAGCTTAGAAAGATGATAATGCTTGGCAATAACGCGTTGGAAATAACGTCTCACGCAGATAAATCAATGCGCATAAGATGCTGCAGCTATCTTCAGCCTAGTTGAGGTCGATTAGGTGTCAAGTGTTGGGGAGGGAAGCGGGGAATTGGGAGTTGGTCCGTCCATGGACCCAATACACATTATTTGGGCTGGTCTATAACCGGCTCCGGTTTTTTCTCGATATTGGTCGGTAAAGGCATATTGCTCTTAGCATCTTCCAGATATTTTTCGGCCTTATCTTCGCTTAAAGGTGCTTTGCCGGGTAAGTAATCACCTTCCATTTTAACTAGCTTGTCATTTTCAAAATAAACGGTGTACAGATGTTTGACGTAATTACCGGTTCTGCCCACTTTTAAGCTGTAAAAATAATCCCAGCGATCATCGTTAAATGTGTCAGGCAATAAAGTGTTACCCAATACGAAACGCACCTGGCGTTTACTCATACCGAGCTTTAACTGATTAACCATGTCGGCGGTGATGATATGCCCTTGTTGGATGTTGAGCTTGTGCACACTGGGGAACCATTTACAGCTTGTCAAACTTAACACACACAGGGTGACCAGTAAAAAACGACTGGCTAATTTCATAAAAGAGCTTCCACTAAATAATTTGAACACGGATAATACCCGAACCACAGGAATACTGAGAAGGTTTTGGGGGAAAAATGGCAGATGAGAACCAAGAGTTGCGTAAAGTAGGCCTTAAGGTCACTTTACCTCGCATAAAAATTCTGCAAATGCTGGAGTCCGCTGAACAGCACCACATGAGCGCCGAGGATGTTTATAAATCCTTGATCGAACAAGGCGATGATGTTGGTCTGGCAACTGTTTATCGGGTTTTGACACAATTTGAAACCGCAGGTTTGGTAGTAAGACACAACTTTGATGGAGGACACTCAGTATTCGAAGTCGCCCGTGGCGAGCATCACGACCACATGGTCGATATAGATAGTGGAAATGTCATAGAGTTCCATAACGACGAAATCGAAGCTTTACAGCGTCGAATTGCGGCGGAACACGGTTACGAACTCACTGACCACAGTTTAGTGCTTTACGTAAAACCACTTAAAAAATAATTTGTTTTTAAATAAAAGAAGAGCTGCCGCGGCAGCTTTTTTTGTTTTTGTATTCTTTGATTATATTTCCTTCGGCAAACTCAGATGAGCGGTCCTTCGACGAGTTCAGGATGAACGGATTTTCTTAAAGTAATTTATTTTTTACTTTTTTTGTTTTTTAGGACGGTAACTGCAAATCAGGAGTTACGTTCATCCTGAGCCTGTCGAAGGAGATTCACCGAGTCTTCCGAGGAAAACGGAAAACGCTGAAGCTTTATCTGCTCTCAAGAATCTCCCGCGCATGTGCCAGCGATTGTTCTGTCACTTTTGCGCCGCCCAACATCCTCGCGATCTCCGCGACCTTTTCTTCACCTTCCAATAATTCCAGCGTGGATTCGGCATTGGTTTTGGTAGATTTTTTACTAACTAATAAATGCTGGTGGCCTTTGCTGGCGACTTGTGCCAAATGGGTTACGCAAATAACCTGACCTTTTTCTCCGAGATCGCGCAATAGATTGCCAACTACGTCGGCAGTTGCTCCACCTATACCTACGTCAACTTCGTCGAACACTAATGTCGGTGTTGCGGATGTTTGCGCAGTGATCACTTGAATTGCCAAACTAATGCGCGAAAGCTCTCCCCCCGACGCAACCTTTGCAAGTGACTTTGGTGTTTGGCCAGGATTAGTGCTGATGAGAAATTCAACATCTTCCAAACCATTTGCTGATGGCTTCTCAACTAACGAATGTAAATCGACAGTGAGTTTTGCATTTTCCATGGCTAATTTTTTAAGCTGTTCATTTACTTGTTTTGCCAGATTGTTAGCGGCTTTCAAACGTTTATTGGAGAGTTGCGCAGCTAGCTGTAAATACGCAGCCTCGGCCGTTTCTACTTGTAGCGCTAGTTGATCCAATTTTGCGTCGCCGCCGTGTAGCTGGTCGAGCTCCTTACCCAGTTCGCTAATAAGCACCGGCAATTCTTCGGGGCGAATTCTATGTTTTCGCGCTATGTCGTAAATCGCAGACAGGCGTTCTTCCACCGCTTGTAAGCGTTCGGGATCAAGATTGAAAGTGTCAATATGATGATCAATTTCGTGGCAAGCTTCTTCCACTTGAATTTGTGCGCTTACAAGCAATTCTTCTGCCGCTAAAAGCGCGGCTGATTTTTCCGGCATATCTCGCAATATATGTAGCGCGCGATGCAAATTCGTATTCAATCCTTGCTCGTCGTCATTACATAAAGCAAGCAACTCGTGGCTGCCCTGCAGAATGTCACCCGCATTAGCGAGGCTGCGTTGCTCAGCTTCCAATTTTTCCAGTTCGCCGGTTTGTAAATTGAGTTGGTCGAGTTCGTTGACCTGATAACTCAGCAATTGAAAACGTGCGCTGACTTCGGCGGCGTTATCGCGCAGATGTAAATAATGTTCCAATCGGCTTTGCCATTCGCGATAGGCGAGACGTACTTGTTTGGCAAGTTCTGATTGGCCGCCAAATTCGTCAAGCAGTCGGCGATGAGTATCTTTTAATAATAGGGATTGGTGTTCGTGCTGGCTGTGGATGTCGATGAGCATCTCACCTAATGTTCGCAATTGCTGCAAGGTTGCCGGCTGACCATTAATATAAGATTTGGATTTGCCCTCGTTGTTAATTAAACGACGCAGCAAACATTCTTGCGGTGTTTCCAGCTGCTGCAAATCATTAGCGATCAACCACTCCTGTGCTGCGGGGATTCGGCTGGTGTCAAATGTGGCAGTAATATCAGCTCGGGTTGCTCCCAATCGCACACGGTCAGCTTCGGCGCGATCTCCAAGTGTTTGACCCAGGGCGCCGAGCAAAATAGATTTACCTGCACCTGTCTCGCCAGTAATCACGGTCATACCTGGCTTCATATCAAGGTCGAGATGTTCGACAAGCGTGAAATTTTGAATACTAAGATGGGTGAGCATGACGGGCTCCCTTGTAAGATCTACGAATAAAAAAGATCGGCAAAATTTTATCTGGCTGTTTATACAGTAAATGTGGTTTTGGGGCCAGCATGACCTGCAAAAATCTCTGCTTGAACCCATGGTTAGACGACATAAGTGATGCATTAAGCTCACTCTTAAACGCGTCACTGTAAATATTGGAAAAATACGGGGTCAGATATAGTCGTAGCGACTAGAATTCGGGCCTCTCGTTATAATCGTTTCATTTTTTGATGGTCCGATGACGTTCCAGTGATGTTACTATCGCCACCGAAACTGTTGCCAAGGGTATTGTTGTAAATGGTACAGTCATCAATCCTATTCTAATAACTCCCCTAAGGAGCACTATGCAGATGTCAATCAATCGTTTTTTTTCAGTAGTAGCGCCTTTTGCGCTATTCGGCAGCTTATCTTATTCGGCCTACGCGGCTCAGGGCGAAATACCGCCAGCTTGTAAAGAAAAAGCCGCTAAATGCAAATTTACCAACGCATCCTTAACGCCTTTGGAGCGCGCTACCGATTTGGTTTCGCGCATGACCATAGAAGAGAAAGCTGCCCAACTTGGCCACACTGCGCCTGCAATTCCTCGTCTCGGTGTGCCCGAGTACAACTGGTGGAACGAAGGTTTGCACGGAGTTGCTCGCGCCGGTATTGCTACTGTATTCCCGCAGGCCATCGGCATGGCAGCGTCTTGGGATGAGCCACTTATTCAAAAAGTAGGCGATGTTGTCAGTACTGAATTCCGCGCTAAATATATTGAACACTTGCATCCAAATGGCGGTTCGGATTTCTATCGCGGTCTTACCGTTTGGTCTCCTAATATCAATATTTTCCGTGACCCGCGTTGGGGCCGTGGCCAGGAAACTTACGGTGAAGATCCTCACCTGACCTCGCGCATCGGTATTGGTTACATCAAAGGCTTGCAGGGTGATGATCCCAAATTCCTGAAAACCATAGCGACCTCAAAACACTTTGCGGTTCACAGTGGGCCAGAATCTAATCGCCACAAGGAGAGCGTTTACCCGACTCCGCGCGATTTGGAAGATACTTATTTACCAGCCTTCCGCGCTACTGTAACGGAAGCCAAAGTTCAATCAGCTATGTGCGTATATAACGCTGTTAACGGTGTTCCTGGCTGTGCCAGCGACGAGTTGATGGAAAATTATTTGCGCAAAGCCTGGGGCTTTAAAGGTTATGTGGTTTCCGATTGTGGTGCCGCCGCCAACATCTACCGTGAAGACAGTTTGCACTACACGAAAACGCCAGAAGAAGGCGTTGCTGCAGGCTTTAAGGCAGGTATGGACTTGATCTGTGGTGATTACCGCAACAATATGACCACCGAAGTTCAGCCTATTATCAATGCGGTTAAGCAAGGCCTCTTGCCACAAGCTGTTGTGGATAAATCACTGGTTCGCCTGTTTGTCGGTCGCATTAACCTAGGTATGTTTGATACGCCTGCGTCTTTGCCATTTGCCAATATCAAAAAGACCGATTACGACACTCCAGAGCATCACGCTGTTTCGTTGGAAATTGCTAAAAAATCTATGGTGTTGTTAAAGAACGATGGCCTTTTGCCTTTGGCGAAAACACCTAAAACAATCGCAGTTATCGGCCCAAATGCAGATAGTTACGACGCATTGGTTGGTAACTACTACGGCAAACCTTCCAAGCCAATCACTGTGGTGGACGGTCTTCGCGCTCGCTTCCCGGATTCAAAAATTGTGTACGTTGAAGGCACAGGTTTGGTCGGCCCCGCTGAACCAGCTGTTCCTGATACTGCCGTGTTCCTGGACGCTGAAGCAAAAACGCCAGGATTGAAAGTCGAGCAATATGCAGGTGTAAAACTCGCTGGCGAACCTACTCTAGCGCGCAATGATGTTAATGCCCGTTTCGACTGGCAAGGCGAAGAGCGCGAGTCTTCCATGCGTTGGACTGGTTTCATCAAGGCACCCAAGTCTGGTGAGTATCAATTCCGTTTCTCTAGTGAAGGCGGTTACCGCGTTTGGGTAGGCGATAATTTGGTAGTAGACGAGTGGGGCGTGGGCGATGCACCTTCGATCCTCTCAGGTAAAACCACGCTTAAAGCCGGCACTGTATATCCTGTGAAAGTTGAAGCTTTCCAAATTGGCCCACGCGGCAAACAACAACTTTTGTGGAGCTTGCCAGTAGATGCTGGTAAGGAAGCAGTTGATGCAGCCAAGAAAGCTGATCTGGTCGTATTCGTTGGTGGTTTGTCGGCGCGTGTAGAAGGCGAAGAGATGAAAATCAAAGCTGACGGCTTTGATGGCGGCGACCGCACCAGTCTCGACTTGCCAGCACCGCAACAAAAATTGCTTGAGCGTTTACATGCGACCAAAAAACCAGTGGTATTGGTATTGATGAACGGCAGTGCGCTTTCCGTAAACTGGGCTGATAAAAATATTCCATCGATTATTGAAGCTTGGTATCCAGGTAGTGAAGGCGGTACGGCGGTTGCACAATTGATTGCAGGCGATTTCAGTCCTTCCGGTCGTTTGCCAGTGACTTTCTACAAATCAGCTGACCAATTGCCAGCCTTCGGTGATTATAAAATGGATGGTCGTACCTACCGTTACTTCAAAGGTGATGTGCTTTATCCATTCGGTCACGGTTTGAGCTACACCACGTTCAATTATGCTGTGCCAAGCTTGTCGGCCCAAACCGTTAAAGCGGGTGATGCGCTGGACGTAACGGTGAACGTGACCAATGCTGGCAAACGCGATGGCGAAGAAGTTGTTCAGCTTTACATCGCTAAACCAAATGATTCAGCTAATCCAACTTTGGCAGGTTTTGCACGCGTGAATCTCAAAGCAGGTGAAACCAAACCTGTCAGCTTAAAGGTTGATGCTCGTGCATTGTCGTTGGTAGATGCAAAAGGCGTTCGTAAGGTTAATCCGGGCGACTACACGCTTCACTTGGGTGGTGGACAACCAAACCGCGCTAAAACTGTCGCTGCAAAACTAGCAGTAACAGGTGAATCAGAATTACCAAAATAATCTTCCATATCGGATAGATAAATAAAAAACGGCGGCGTCTGAAAAGATGCCGCCGTTTTTTTTGGCTCTTTACCGTCGAGAACGCGTTAAGTCATTTTTTGCGATGTGCATTTGATAATCTTGCTCCTTTGCCCGCCTGTTCAAAACATCTTGGTTAATTCTCTTACGAATATGCGAAAATGCGCCCCGGAAATTTTGCATGGTTAGAGCGAAAGTTCGGCACTGATTGCAAAAATAGTGGATGAATGTGGATATTAAATACTGGGAAGCGTTTATGAAGTTGCCATCTTGGATCAGCCGTTCTGGCATAACGGTTACAGTTTTGTTGTTGATTGGTTGTGCAAGCATCGGTGGCGCGCAATGGGATAAATTATACGGCACAGCCAAACCCATCGAATATAAATCTACAATTCCTGCACCGGGTTTAGTGAGCTATGTTCACGACATAAGACCCATTATTGAGCAGCGTTGCACGGTCTGCCACGGTTGTTACGACTCCCCTTGTCAACTCAAGTTGGATTCTTTCCAAGGATTGTTGCGCGGTGCAAATTCCACCAAAGTTTATGACGGCTCGCGCTTATTAGGCGCGCCTTTGACGCGTATTTTTGAAGACGCGCATTCCACCAGCGAATGGCGAACCAAAGATTTTTACCCGGTATTAAATGAGCGTATCAATACGCCGGAAGCGAATATAAAAGGCAGTATTTTTGCGCAAATGCTTTTGCTGAAGCAGGAAAATCCATCACCGTCTGAAAATATATTGCCCGAATCTTTTGATTTCAGTCTCAACCCACGTCAGTACTGTTCGCGCATTGAAAATTTTGAAGATTATCGCAAAACAGCGCCGCTTTGGGGTATGCCTTACGCATTACCCGGGTTAAATACGCGAGAACATAATTTGCTGATGAGCTGGTTAAAAGAGGGGGCGCAAATTGATGAGAATACAGAAGTAGATCCCACAGTTTCCCTGGAAATAGACAAATGGGAAAAATTGCTCAACGGCGATAGCAACAAAGAACAATTGATTAGCCGTTATATTTATGAACATTTATTTTTAGCGCAGTTATTTTTTGCAGATGATCTTTCAAATAAATTCGCCAAAGCTCAAGCAAATTCACGTCAATATTTTCGCCTGGTTCGCTCGCGTACTCCGCCCGGCGTACCGCTAGATCGCATCAGCACAGGCCGGCCGTTTGATGACCCTAAAGTCGCACGAGTTTATTATCGTTTATGGCGCGACCCAAGCAGTGTCGTATTGAAAACCCATATGCCTTACGCGCTCAACAAAGCAAGAATGGAAGAGTGGCTGAATTTATTTTTTAAACCGAACTATGCGGTGAACAATCTACCGTCTTATTCGCTTGAAACAGCGTCGAATCCATTCATTACGTTTGCAGAATTACCCATCGACTCGCGCTATCGTTTTATGCTGAATGAAGCGCGTTTTACAATTATGAATTTTATTAAAGGGCCTGTTTGTCGCGGGCAGGTTGCGCTCAATGTCATTCAAGATCATTTTTGGGTATTTTTCTTTGCGCCTAAAACACAAACCGCCAAAGGTGCAGAACAATTTTTAGCGGACAATAGTAAGCACCTTGAACTGCCTGCTGAAGTGGGCAATAGTTTTTTACCTCTCACCAACTGGTTGCGCTATTCCGAAAAGCAAAAAGAATATCTTGTAGCGAAAGCAAAATTCGTAAACGAATTAACTGAGAAAGCGGGCGATCAAGGTCTGTCCCTAATTTGGGATGGCAACCTGCGCACCAACAACAATGCCGCGCTCACTATTTTTCGTCACAACGATAGCGCGAGTGTGTACCAGGGTTTAATTGGCGAGCCACCAAAAACCGCGTGGGTTATCGATTACCCGTTGCTGGAACGAATTCATTATTTATTGGTGGCCGGGTTCGATGTTTACGGAAATGTAACCCACCAATTGCTCAGCCGCGTGTACATGGATTTTTTACGCATCGAAGGTGAAATGAATTTTCTGAGTTTGTTGCCAAAAGCCGCTGCGCAAAAAGAGCTTGCTTATTGGTACCGCGATGCAGAAAGCAATCTGCAAACTTATATTGATCTCTATCTTAATCAAATAGAAATCGTAAAAGATTTTCACTACACCAGTGATAATCCTAAGTTGGAATTATTCGATCAGATCAAAAAATATCTAGCTAAAGCCAGTGAGTCGTCGCATCACATCGGCAGTGGAAGTTTAACGCCGGAAGAGCTAGCGATTTATCGCCAGCTGCAAAGGGCTCCAGGAAGCGCAATTCAATATTTACCGCAAACTATGATCATCCGCGTACCGGAGGTTGGGTTGTTTACTCTGGTTCATAACAGCAGCTACAGTAATTTGTCGTCTTTATTTGGCGATGAAAAACGGCGTATTCCAGACGAAGATTATCTGACTATTACGCGCGGCATTGTAGGCTCATACCCAAATAGTTTTATGCGAGTCAACAAGCGGGATTTGCCGGATTTTGTCGCGCGTGTTCACGGTATTCGCAGCGAGGCGGATTACCAGGTGCTACGGGACATCTATGGAATCAGGCGCAGCAATCCTGATTTTTGGGGATTCAGCGATGAGATGCTGAGTGAATATCGCAAAACCGAGCCGGATGAGGCAGCGTTGCTCGACTACAATCGCCTTGAGAATCGCTGAGATGCAGCGGTTTGCTCGCGCGAACACCACCTACGTCTAAAGGCGCTCCTGAACAGTTGCGCACTAGGTTCTGCTTGGTGCCCAGCCTTTTTTACACTTGAATCCTGTCCGAAAAGCCCCATATAGCCCCCACACCATTTTTTGGCGGGGGCCTTATTTGGCTCTAGCCGTTTGTAATAGCTTGGAGATTGACTATGTCTTCTGAAGACTACACCGAAGTACAAAACGCCACCGATCCTCAGCCTGAAGCCACTACTGAACAATCAGAAGTGACGATTGAAGGCTTGCAAGCGCAATTAGCGAGCCTGGCTGCTGCTTACGAATCTGCAAAAGAACAATCCTTGCGTTCGCAGGCTGAAGCGCAAAATGCTCGCCGCCGTGCAGAGCAGGACATCGAAAAAGCTCATAAATTTGGGCAAGACAAAATCGTTAATGATCTCTTGCCAGTGGTAGACAATCTTGAGCGTGCGCTCGCCACAATTGATACCAGCAATGAGGTTTTCACGGCAATCGCAGAGGGTATTCAACTCACTCATAAGTCGTTTATTGATGCACTCGCGCGTCATCAGGTGATAGTAGTTAATCCGCACGGCGAACCTTTTGATCCCAATTTGCATCAGGCGGTGTCGGCCGTTCCCAATCCGGAAGTTGAGCCTAATACGGTAATTAACGTGTTTCAAAAAGGCTACACATTGCACGGCCGTTTATTGCGCCCGGCGATGGTTGTTGTTTCGAAAGCACCCTGATTCAAAACATTGTAAGGATTTTTTAAAAGCTGGCCTTGAATTACATTTGTCAGCTCCAATATAGAACTCAACGTTTAAGGGAAGTGCAAGGCTCGATGAAAATCGCCGCAAATGCACCGTAATTTAAACCACAAATTAACTTTTTCGGCGCATTTAAACGCGCTCAGTGAAACTGAAATTTCAGGAGCAAATATCATGGGTAAAATTATCGGCATCGACTTGGGAACTACCAATTCTTGCGTATCTGTATTGGAAGGCGGCAAGCCAAAAGTTATCGAGAACGCCGAAGGCGACCGCACCACGCCATCCATTATTGCATTCACTAATGACAACGAAATTCTTGTTGGTCAATCGGCCAAGCGTCAATCAGTAACAAATCCGCACAACACATTGTACGCAGTAAAGCGTTTGATCGGCCGTAAATTTAAAGACGATGTTGTACAAAAAGATATTTCAATGGTTCCGTACAAAATCGTTGCAGCGGATAACGGCGACGCATGGGTAGAAGTGAAAGGCGATAGAAAAGCACCGCCGCAAATTTCTGCTGAAGTGTTGAAGAAAATGAAAAAGACCGCTGAAGATTATCTTGGCGAATCTGTAACTGAAGCAGTTATTACTGTTCCAGCTTATTTTAATGACTCGCAACGTCAAGCTACTAAAGATGCTGGTCGCATTGCTGGTCTCGATGTAAAACGCATCATCAACGAACCAACCGCTGCAGCACTTGCATACGGTTTGGACAAAGGCGTTGGCGATCGTACTATCGCTGTATATGACTTGGGTGGTGGTACCTTCGATATTTCAATTATCGAAATTGCAGACGTAGATGGCGAACATCAATTTGAAGTTCTCTCAACCAACGGCGATACATTCCTTGGTGGTGAAGACTTCGATATGCGTTTGATCGAGTTCCTCGCAGAAACATTTAAGAAAGATACCGGCATTGATTTGCACAACGATCCACTCGCACTGCAACGCTTAAAAGAAGCGGCGGAAAAAGCGAAAATCGAATTGTCTTCAAGCCAACAAACTGAAGTGAATTTGCCATACATCACTGCCGATGCAACTGGTCCAAAACACTTGGTTACCAAATTAACGCGCGCCAAACTCGAATCTTTAGTTGAAGATTTGGTAACTCGTTCAATGGAACCAGTAAAACAAGCAATCAAAGATTCTGGCGTTGATCTCAAAAAAATCGACGACATTATTTTGGTTGGTGGTCAAACCCGTATGCCAATGGTGCAAAAAGCTGTAGCAGATTTCTTCGGCAAAGAACCACGTAAAGATGTAAACCCTGATGAAGCAGTTGCAATTGGTGCTGCAATTCAAGGTTCCGTATTGTCGGGCGAAACTACTAACGTATTGTTATTGGACGTAACTCCTTTGACGCTCGGTATCGAAACCATGGGTGGCGTTGCTACTCCATTGATCGACAAAAACACCACGATTCCAACCAAAAAATCGCAAGTGTTTTCAACAGCAGATGACAACCAATCAGCAGTAACAATTCATGTTGTGCAAGGTGAGCGTAAGCAAGCGTCGCAAAACAAATCGCTCGGTCGTTTCGACTTAAGTGACATTCCACCCGCACCACGTGGCATGCCGCAAATTGAAGTTACTTTCGACATTGATGCGAACGGTATTTTGAATGTTAGCGCGAAAGACAAAGCTACCGGCAAAGAGCAAAGTATTGTGATTAAAGCATCATCAGGTTTGAGCGATGCTGAAATCGAAAAAATGGTAAAAGATGCTGAAGCCAACGCAGAGGCGGATCGCAAGTTTGCTGAAGTTGTTACAGCACGCAACACGCTTGATGGTTTGATTCACGCAACTGAAAAAACATTGAAAGAAGCAGGCGATAAAGCCACCGCAGAAGAAAAATCTGCAATTGAAGCTGCATTGACTGAAGCTCGTGATGCATTGAAAGCGGATGATCTTGCAAAAATCGAAGCGGCTACAAACAAGTTAACCGAAGCGTCTGGCTCTTTAGCACAAAAACTCTACGCTGAGCAACAAGGTGAAGCACAAGGTGCGGGAGCGCAACAGGCCGGAGGCGATTCAAAAGCGCAAGATGATGGCGTTGTAGATGCTGAGTTCGAAGAAGTAAAAGACAAGTAAGCTGCACGCGGTGAATTTTAAATTATTCGCCGCATGTAGTAGAAAAAAACAAATGCGGGCTTGCCCGCATTTGTCGTGTTAGAAGTGCATAAATTTTTCTGTCGATTTTGAGTTGGCATTGAATGCGCAATATAGGGAGTCGTCATCTCCAATGAGAATGACGACGAGACATTGCATAGATAATTTGGTTTTATTATGGCAAAACGTGATTTCTACGAAGTGCTCGGTGTCGAAAAAGGCGCAGACGCAGCTGAATTAAAAAAGGCCTATCGCCGTGTGGCGATGAAATTTCACCCGGACAGAAATCCGGATGATCCAAAAGCTGAAGAAAAATTTAAAGAGGCTAACGAAGCCTACGAAGTGCTTTCCGATGATCAAAAGCGCGCAGCTTATGATCGCTTTGGTCACGCTGGTGTAGATGGCCAAGCCGGCATGGGCGGTGGTGGCGGTAGTAACTTCAGCGATATTTTTGGCGATGTATTCGGCGATATCTTTGGCGGAGGCGGTGGCCGTCGCGGTGGCCCGGCGCGCGGTTCAGATCTGCGTTACAACCTCGAATTAAAATTAGAGGAAGCGGTAAAAGGTACAACAACGCAAATCAAAGTTCCTACATTAGTTTCGTGTAAAACCTGTAGCGGTTCAGGCGCAAAAGCCGGTAGCAAACCTGTTACTTGTACTACGTGCGGTGGCCACGGCCAAGTGCGCATGCAACAGGGTTTCTTCTCGGTACAACAAACCTGCCCGAATTGTCGCGGGCGCGGCACTATTATTTCTGACCCATGCAAAACCTGTCATGGTCAAGGCCGCGTAGAAGAAACCAAAACACTTTCTGTAAAAGTTCCTGCAGGTGTCGATACTGGCGATCGCATTCGTTTATCCGGCGAAGGTGAAGCCGGTGAAGCTGGCGGGCCACCCGGTGATCTATACGTGCAGGTCCACGTGCGCGAGCACGAAATTTTTAAACGCGAAGGTGCGGATTTATATTGCGAAGTCCCCATCGATTTTGTGGATGCAGCACTCGGCGGCGAACTCGAAGTTCCAACGCTTGATGGCCGCGTGAAATTAAAAGTCCCCGCAGAAACACAGACTGGAAAATTATTTAAGTTACGCGGCAAAGGTGTAACGCCAGTACGAGGCGGAGGAGTAGGTGATTTGCTCTGTCGTGTTGTGGTGGAGACCCCAGTAAATCTCACCAACAAACAAAAAGAAATATTGAGGGATTTTCAAGCGAGTATGAAGGGCGGTAAATATTCGCCCAAACAGTCGAGTTGGTTGGATGGGGTGAAGAAGTTTTTTAATGATTAATAATCGTTAAACTGAAAACGGGCTGATTGAGAAATCAGCCCGTTTTATTTCATATTATGCTTTAGTTGACCTTTTCCAACCACGACCTCGTAGGTCTGTGCAGTGAATGAGGCAAAAAGATGGATAATTACCGTGCAATAATCGCCACGTTGCTGAAGCAAAAGTACATGTAGTTGATTATCGGGAGCTCTGCTTTTAGTGAGCGGCCCGCCAACAAAATTAAATGTGTCGCTTCTTTTGTTATTAATTAAGTCTCGAATTCCATCTCCTTCAAATCCTGATAGCCCTAATTCAGCAACTGCAAAACAATAACCTATTTTTGCTAAAGTAAGTGCAAATGCTGTGAAATCAGTTTTGTGCCTCACTTCAACATTTTGGTATTTATATTGTGCAACGTTAGGGAAGCATACGATAGAAAACTGTAATGCCTCTAAACTCCCGGAGCGTTCTACTTTTGTCAAAATACCTGGTGGTGGAAACACAAAAAAATGCACTATAGGCGGATATTGTGACAGTTCCAATTGGATTTGTAAGAGTCGCTCTCCATCAAATGTTTCCGCGTCTGCAAGTGGAAGCTTTTTGATAACCTTTTTGTGATTTCTTTTAAGTTCCAATAAAAGTCTAGGCACTAGAAAATCTGCCTGAAGAGCAGCATTCTCAAATCCTTTGTTTGTATGATCTCTGCAAGGATCACAGGCGGCCTTAAGTAAAATTAAAGTACCATTGAGCGCCGATGGAATTATATGTTCTTTAGTTAATTCTTCAGGTGAAAATTCTTTCAAACAATATATGCAAATTCCACTGGAGGGATAGTTGTAGCTTCTCATCTTGGTGGTATGCTTCATTGAATTTTTCCCTTAAAGTTTTGATGCTAAAAAAAATTTAGTATTTTACTGGTTGGCTTGGAATGAGGAGTGCGTCCATTATCTCGATCTTTAGATTAAACTATAGTTTTTTATATTTCGCCTCCTGGCGAGTCACTTTTCGTTGCTTGTCCAACGAAAAGTAACCAAAAGAAAAGACACCCATCTCACACCTAATCCTGCGCGCTTCAGAAAATTGCTGTCGTTCCGATGCGACATCCATGTCGCAACGTCACTAAAACAAACATCCTGTTTGTTTTCCAACGATTTTCTTCCAGTGCTCGGGGTGCTTGCATGGGAATTAAGTCAAAAGCATAAAAGCAAAAAGTAATCACAAAATTGCAGGAAAGTAATTTTGCACAGCGAGGCTGCCCGTAGGGTTAATGCTATGGATGGCATTCATGAAAAGAAAAGACACCCGTCTCACACCTATTTCCTTCGCGCTTCAGGAAATCGATGTCGTTCCGATGCGACATCCATGTTGCAACATCACCAAAACAAACTTCCTGTTTGTTTGCCAACGATTTTCTTCCAGTGCTCGGGGTGCTCGCATGGGATGGAGGGTAAAAGCGAAAAGCAAAAGCTGGATTCCCGCTGCGCGAGAATGACGACTCCCTGCTTGGGGAAATTGATTCGCTGAATAGCTTTGGGATATATTTGGTGCGAAACACGAAACACGAAACACGCACATTGGCCTTTAATTGGGAGTCGTCATCCTCGCGCAGCGGGGATCCAGCTCTTAAGAAATGGAATTTAAAATGAAACGTTCCGCTGTTTACATCCTCGCTAGTAGAAAAGATGGAACTCTTTACATAGGCGTAACCAGTAATCTCGTACAACGAATCTGGCAACATAAAAACCATCAAGCCGAGGGATTTACCAAAAAATATAACGTAACCACTTTGGTATATTTTGAGCAGGCTGAAACTATAGAATCGGCAATTGTGCGTGAAAAATATCTAAAGAAATTGCGGCGTGCCGAAAAAATTAAATTAATTGAGTCTAACAACCCTGGCTGGACGGATTTATACGAAAGAATCATCTAAGAGAAATAGATGAGTCTTTGTCGGGTCATTCTTCCAAGTAAGCCCTAACGAGTAACCATTTTCCGTTTATTAATTGAAATTGAAATTGAAATTGCTCAACTCTAATTTCCTTATCGGTAGTTTTGTATTCCACTTTCTCAGTCTTAGTTAGGACATCTCTCAAATTTGTTTCTACAACGTCATTGTCTTTAGGCAGAAAAACAGGTTGTGACATCAGCTTAGGGAAAATCGTATTAAGTTGTTCCTTCTGGTATTTCTTAACAGGAACACTATCATCGACACCTTTAACTTCCAGTGGAAATTTTGTCAGCGCGGCGAGTGCCGGGTAATCGTTTGCTAAGCTAGCCGCTCTAAATTTATTCCAAAAAGGTTGGAAGTCAGATTGAGGTGGCTCTGCACTACAGCTTACGGATACCACCAAAAATATAATTAAGATTAAATTTTTAACAATTTGCATTTTAAGCTCCAAGTTTTGCTGACTTTGGCCAGCGATAGCCTCGCAGGGTCTAGGATGATTTTGGGAACGAGGATATTTTAACCTGATCGCTCTGGTTTCCGCCTAACAACATATAATGAGTGGCAGTCTCTTTGACAAGAAATCCAACATGATTTCCTGTACTGGTTAGGCTTGAATTAGCGACACTAGCGTTTCTAATTATGGTAATTGCGCCGGACTTTGCTGTTGATGCATCTCCCCACGTTACCCAGCTTGCAGCGGCTGCGGATTTTGTTCCGACTATATTAGCCTCCTTTAGTACCCAATTAACGAATGAAGAGCACAAAGCAGTTTCGTCGCTCGTTGCTTTTAAAGTCGTTGTAGCATGGTATTGAATAATTTTGGGATTTGCATTAGATCCGGAAATTTCTTTCTGTCCAATTTCTTTCTGCGCGATTTTCATCCAGTCGGTTGAAATACTTATCACTTCTGGACGATTGACTACAGTCTTACCCGCTAGCTTTGCTTCCAGCGAAAGTCTTGTCTTTGAACCAACTATTCCGTCAATTCCGATATTTAACTGCGCTTGAAGTTTTTTAGTTGCAGCATCTGTACTGGGGCCTAAATCACCGTCAACTACAAGCTTGGGAACAGGTTTCAAAATTTTATTTAGTAACTCTTGAAGTTTTTTTACTTCGGGTCCCTTAGATCCTAAATTTAGTGCGCTCGTCATCTTATAAGTCCTTAAGTATGAAATGAATATTATTAAAAGCGCGACTATTGTTATTGAAATTGCATTGTAAATATACTGAGTTGATCACTATGCATGCTGGACGCGCAAAGCGAGATGGACAAGTTGCCCTCTAGCTTGTGATCAATCATTAGCGCAAATAGTTATATGACGAAAACCGCTTTGAAATGCGTGGGTTGCGGCTACTGATGAGCTTAGTCCGCTGTTGAGGTTTACTATGAAACTGATCCTTAGGTTTGTGGTTTTTGGATTTTTAACTTCTTGCATTAATGCGAAAAATGTTTCTGAAAAAACCACAGTTCAGAATATTACATACAAAAACTGGGTAATGAGCCGCTGCATAAGAAAGATCGCAACTGACGAAAAACTTAAACAAGACGCATTAAATTCGGCGAGCGTATATTTGGAACAATCGGATTTACCTGTTGAGGTATTTACTAACGCTGACCCCCATATCGGCAGCTTTCTTTAACGAAACCATCAAGACTCGATTCC
The DNA here is from genome assembly GCA_004173475.1 of Gammaproteobacteria bacterium. Taxonomy (GTDB): domain Bacteria; phylum Pseudomonadota; class Gammaproteobacteria; order Pseudomonadales; family Cellvibrionaceae; genus Cellvibrio. The sequence goes on along the minus strand of SEBU01000001.1, from coordinate 1,347,634 downwards.
GGGTAATTTTAATACAAAAAACGCATCGATTTGTAAAACAGAAGTGAGCTGCAAATCTCGTATATCGAAGAAAAAATAAATAGAAATTAAGTCGCTCGACTACTTTTAGCAATTTCAAATGAAATAAAAGATAATGTACTTCACCATTTCCTCGTTTACTTATCGTTTGAATGTAATTTTCTCACCTAAATACACTTCAGCTACCGTTCAGTAAATTCCTTGCAAAATGCGCTGGCTTGTCAGTACTCATGTGCTGCAATTGCTAATTTATCTTACTCAAGGATTAATCATGAAGAAAAATATTTTTGTAGCTTTCGTAAGCATTTTATCTGCAACTTCTGCGTATGCCGCGGACTTTGGTCTAGGTGTAGATATAAAGGATGATGCCCATACTATTTATGTTCCCATCAATGTATCCGAAGGCTTCCGTATTGAACCTTATTTTTCAAATCATAAGTTATCCCAAGATGACCCTTTCGATTCGCGTGAATCAGAGCTAGGTGTTGGATTTTTTAAGGTTTCAGAAGTGGCTGAAAAAACTAATATGGTTTGGGGGTTGCGGGGTTCTTATATCGACGGTAAGTATTATCACGATGAATTCGACGGCTACAGTGTTGCACCGGTGCTAGGCTTGGAATATTTTCCTGTAAGTAATGTATCTGTAGGCGCTGACGTTTCCTACTCATACAGAAAAGTTGAGGGAGACAGTTTTTCTGGCAATGCAACAAGTTCAGGGACAAAAACCGCTGTGAGTGTCAAATTTTACTTTTAATTAAGCCTAAGTCGTGATTTCGTTATATCCAACATGTCTTATTAATTTAACTCTAAAAAGGCCTCGAAGATAATATTCGGGGCCTTTTTATTTCACCGAATCACGCAAGATCTGATCTTGCGGTGTGCCTTAAATTTACTTACGCGACATCAACAACTTTTTTTCGCTAAATTCTCCTAGAATGGAAAGGAAGTTTTTTTATATAATTTTTGTATCAGAGTTCCTCTATTAACCGTAACTTTCTTGGGTTTTTATGGTCATTTCTATAAATGAGCTGCCTATACGTTAAGCGTTGTTTTAATTTATTTGTGTGTCTGGACAAGATAATGCCCTATGCTAAATTCGATTATTCGCTCGATTATAAAAATCTAAATTTGCGCGAGCAGCCTGAGCTTTATCGCACGGGTATAGGTGAGCAAGGTGTGTTGTTGGTGGAGCCCTATAAAAGCGAAATCTTGCCTTTCTGGCGATTTAAAACGCCGGAAATTGCGAAGGAATCTTCAGCGAAAATTTACAAATTATTCCTTGAATATAAAAAGGAAAAGGATTTTGTGGGAATGGATATGGCGCGTAAATTTTTGCAGATGGGGTATACGCGCAGTCGTCGTTACGCAAATCACAAAAGCGGAAAAAAATATGACGGGCCAGTGCCCGATGACAAGAAGGGGCAGAGTGGTGCTCATGGTCGTGAGCAATTGCCGCGAATTGAGGACGCTGTTAAAGCAGAAAGTGCAGCCATATTTTATGAGGTGTGGCAAAAAGCTAAAAATGATAAGACTTACCAAAAAATGCTAAAAGAGCATAAAGAATCTAACAGAATCATGACGTAAATTTAAAACGCAATCTTATAAATTGCGTTCTACCGGCTAAAATTTGTATCAACCACGTTTGGTATCTATAACTCTATTAATTGTTCCGAGTGCTACCGCAACTAAAACTTCCTCCGGATTTTCTTTCGTTTCGTCCAGGCTAAACACTTTCGACTCGCTAACTACTTGCCGGCTACTTACAGAAATGCTATGAGCGCGCACAATGATTTTTGTGCCAGTCCCAGGTCTTATGTAATTTATTTTTAATTCCGAGGTCACGCAATCTCCCACTTCGGAAGCTGCTGCGTAGGCTAAACCTATATCAGCCATATAGCCGATCACACCGCCATGTATGGCGCCAAAATTTTGTTTATATTCCTCCTTAATTTTTAAAGACAAAACAACATTACCTTTCTCAGCTGATTCAAATTCGGTTTGCATAAAAAAACTGAATGGCTGTTGCGATAAACTTAGTTTTCCCATCTCCAAAAGATCTTTCATTTTCATTCCCATTATTAATAAATATATCCAATACTGACCGATAGACATTTTGTAATGTCCAAATTATTATGCCGCATCTTAAAGAAATTCGATAACCTTACAGGGATAGAAAATGTATTGCCTATGTTCAGATAAGTCTTTTAGCGACATCATCAATTACCAATCGCAAGCGCGATTGCCCTTCAAAAAATTACTCGACGAATTCACAGATTGTACGTCTACTGGTTGCGGTTCGTGTATAGAACCATTGCAAATGGAGTTGGAAGAACAGGGTTTATTATTTTATGACTCTAACTGCAACGCAGGATGATCATATGTTATTTTCAAAACTTTTTGTAGACATGGAGAAGGCTCGTTGGAATTTGTTTTCAGATATACCCTGGGACCAATTTAACTCGGATAAATTGAGCAGCCGCCAAATCCATGGAATTAAAATGAATGCATTGTTGGAATGGGCTGCAATGCCAACTGCTGAAATGTTTTTGCGAGACAATCCTAACGATCCCGATTTTTCAGCGTTCATATCTATTTGGTTTTACGAAGAACAAAAACACAGTTTGGTTTTGCTGGAGTATTTACGCCGTTTCGCCCCGGAAGAACTTCCCTCGCAAGATGATTTGAACGCCGTTAGATTTTCGTTTGATTCGGCGCCACCACTTGAGTCCCTTGCCCTGCATTTTTGTGGCGAAGTGCGATTAAACCAATGGTACAAGTGTGCGCAGGATTATCACGATGAACCCATCATAAAATATATTTATTCGCTATTGGCACAAGATGAAGCCAGACATGCACGTGCTTACTTCCAATATATGCAACGCGCTGTTTCCTCGTACGGAGCAGATGCAAAACTGCATTTTGCAAAGATCGGTGTGCTTATGACTAACGCGCGACTAAATCATGCCTTGCATCCTACCAATCTACACGTCAACAAAGAGCTTTACCCAAAAGATACTGTAAATAGTCGCTTGCCAGATCCGGCCTGGCTACGAGAGTGGCTCGATAAGGAAATTAAATTCGACCAGTCATGGGAGGAAAAAGTTGAAAAGGGTATATTGGGAAATTTTTCGGCATTGCTACAAAATAATTTTTCATCACCTGCCGATCTACGTCAATACCGTAAACAGTTAGAAACTCAGTCTGCGTGATTAGTGAAAAAATATCATTTTTTTAAATAACTATTTATTGATCGTTCGTTAATTTCCGTGGCTTGTTAGTACGTGAGGTCTATAGGCGTTAAGCTAGCTATGCTAAACGCCATCTTTACGATTGTTTACGATCTTGTCGCGTCATCATATTTTACTAGATGCACTTTTGCTAAAAAATTCGTCCCCCGTCTATAGATAAATTTTTAATTATCCTGGGCTTAATTTTTTACGGTGAATTGCATGCAGTTGAGGAATATATTTAGTTTAAGCAGTATTAAATATGATGTGCCCTCCGGGCTAGTAGTATTTTTGGTCGCCTTACCTTTATGTCTTGGAATAGCATTGGCTTCAGGTGCGCCGCTATTTTCCGGCATTATTGCTGGCATTGTGGGTGGTATAGTAGTTGGAAGCTTGAGTGGATCGCCGACCAGCGTTAGCGGGCCGGCAGCGGGCTTGTCAGCAATTGTTTTGTCAGCAATCACTACGTTAAATAATTTTGAATTTTTTTTGATGGCAGTAGTGATTGCTGGCCTCATCCAAATGGCATTGGGAATTTTTAAAGCAGGTTTCTTTGCTGATTTTGTGCCTTCTAACGTGATTAAGGGTTTGTTGGCTGCTATAGGTATCATTCTTATCCTTAAGCAAATTCCTCATGCAGTGGGTTACGATGCGGATGCTATAGGCGACTTTTCCTTTACTCAAACAAACAATGAAAATACCTTTACAGCAATTTTGGCGGCGTTAAATAGTATTCAATTGGGTGCAGTAATAATTTGCGTTGTCTCAATAACCTTGATGCTGATATGGGGTAAAACACCTTTAAGAAAATTGAATTTTTTACCGGCTCCGCTTTTTGTTGTGATTCTGGGTATTGTTTTAAACGAGTTTTTTAAAAGCGCTCATCCGTCGCTAGTGGTTAGTCAACAACATCTAGTCACATTGCCAGAAAGTGATTCCATAAGCGATTTTTTTAAGTTTTTCACGACACCTGACTTTTCAGCTATCACTCACGTTAACGTCTGGACAATAGCTATTACACTTGCCCTGGTTGCTTCACTGGAAACCCTCCTGAATTTGGAAGCTACGGATAAGCTCGATAAGCATAAGCGATCATCTCCACCTAACCGCGAACTCTTTGCGCAGGGAATAGGTAATACCGTGTCTGGTTTAATCGGCGGCATACCAATTACGTCGGTAATTGTGCGCAGTTCTGCCAATATTAATGCCGGTGCTGTGAGTAAAGTGTCCACTATTTTCCACGGGTTGTTGTTATTGGTTTGCGCACTTACCATTCCTGCATTACTCAACAAAATTCCGCTTGCGAGTCTTGCCGCTATTTTAATTTTAATAGGTTATAAGTTAGCGAGCGTAAGTCTATTTAAAGATATGTACTTTCGCGGTATTCATCAATTTCTTCCCTTTGTTGTCACTGTATCTGCAATTGTGATGACCAATTTATTGTTGGGTATTGCGATAGGTATGGTGTTCAGCCTATTTTTCATTTTAAGCAGTAACTTCCGCAATCCGTTTGGGTTTATAAAAAACAGTGACCATACCGGTGAAATTATTCGCCTTGAGCTAGCGCCACAAGTTTCGTTTTTTAATAAACCTTATATTTACAATACGCTGAATAAAATTCCTAATGAGTCGCAACTTGTTATAGATGCGTCCAACAGTGATTTCATCGATTACGATGTACTTGAGTCTATCAAGGAGTTTCGCTCCGTTGTTGCACCCGAACGGGATATTAATTTAAGCCTGCTTGGCTTTAACGAAAAATATGATGTTGACGACGACATCAATTACACCCGCGTCATGACAAAGGAAATGCAGGAGAAATTATCGCCTGCAGATGTGCTTGAAATTTTAAAGCAGGGTAACGAGCGTTTCAGTCGTGGTGATATGTCATTTAAGGATCTCATGCATCAGGTGCGCATGACATCCAAAGGGCAGCACCCGATGGCTGCAATATTAAGTTGTATTGACTCTCGTGTATCCAATGAACTGGTTTTTGATGTTGGCTTGGGTGATATATTTAGTGTGCGTGTTGCAGGCAATATTGTTAATGACGATGTGTTAGGTAGTCTGGAATACGCATGTAAGTATGTGGGCACCAAATTAATTGTCGTGCTCGGCCATTCCGGATGTGGTGCAGTTAAAGCCGCCTGTGATCATGTTCAGTGCGGGCATATCACTCAGCTGCTGGAAAAAATCCAACCGGCGGTACATGCGGAACAAACCTGTTTAAAAAACCGAACGTCAGAAAATAAAGATTTTGTCAAAAAAGTTACTGAGATCAATGTTGCACTCTCCGTGGAAAACATTTTGCATCGTAGTGATACGCTCGCACAAATGTGGCGCGATGAGCAGATCGATATTGTAGGTGCAACCTACAGTGTGAAAACTGGCCGCGTCACGTTTATTGACAAAGCTGCAATTCTCAAACGTATTGCTGAAAGAGTTTTGTTTGCTTGATATAAATAAAAACTGCCGGGGCAGCGTAAACCTGATCCGGCAGTTTTTTATTAACGATATGCTGTAAGCCGACTTATATACGCAGAACAAATGCTCGACAGTTACGAGCCTGATTGTGCAATATTATTTACTTACATCCGGATCCAAATCAGCAAATCTTTCAATCAATCCGCGCGTTACGCCATTGGTCCAGCCAAACCCATCCTGTAAAGGATATTCGCCTCCACCGCCAGGCCGTCTATTTTCGACATCATATTTTTCCAATAACTTTCCCGTCTCGCGATAAGGCTTATTTAAGGTTTGTATCCACCGCGCTGAAATATTTTTTGCGAGATCCAATTTGCCGTAGTTAGCCAAGCCCGTTACACCGACCCACTGTAAAGGAGCCCATCCGTTGGGATTGTCCCATTGTTGTCCATTGATGATTTGAGTTGTTCGCAAGCCACCGCTAGCAACAAGTGATCTTTGTGTCGTAAGCGCCACAGCGTCTGCTTCGTTTTGGGTGGCCAAGCCCATAAACAGAGGATATAAAGTTGCTGCTGAAAGAACGCCAGTAATTTTTTGGGTACGAAAATCGAAGTCAGCAAATCGCTTTTCTTTTCCAATCCACAAATATTTCCGTATGGCTGCTGCACGTTTGAGAGCCTTCTGATCAAATTCAATTTCGCAGCTTTTATCATCAAATAAATTACATAGCCTGGAAATTTCTTTTTCTTGCGCCCACAGCAGGGTATTTAAATCAATGGGAATAATATCTGTAGTATGAATGGTGTGAAGTCGATTGGGATCGCTTAGCCAGCGCGAACTAAAATCCCAACCACTTTCGGCTCCCGCGCGCAAATGTCGATAAACTTCAGCAGCGGGACGTGCAGATAATTTTGCGGTGGCAACATCTTCTGCATAAGATTCGTCGCGTGGTGTGTCGCGATCATCCCAATAGCGATTCAATAAATTCCCATCGGGCAATTTAACGACACGTTCACACGCGACTGTTTTTAGGTTAATGCATTCGCGCCCTGCCATCCAATATTTGTGTTCCTGTTGTAGAGCGCTAAGATATTTTTTAAGAATTAATTTATCCGTTGTTTTTGAAAAACGAATCATTAATGCAAAAAAGGGCGGTTGTGACCGGCTTAAGTAATAGCTTCGGGTGCCATTAGGTATGTGGCCGTAGCGATCAATTAAGCTGACAAAATTTTCAAGCATGGAATCTACTAAATCATTTCTTCCATCAGCTACTAAACCAATCATAGTGAAATAGGTATCCCAATAATAAACCTCGCGAAAACGTCCTCCTGGAACAATAAATTTTGCCGGCAGACCTAATGCAGAAGAACCTCGATTTTCGCCAAATGCGGGGCGTTCAAGTTGAGACCATAATTTTTTAATATGATCACGTAAAGGTAAGTGTTCACTGACGAATGTTACAGGAGAGCTATTGTCGGGAAGGTCGAAATTTGCGTTTACAAAACGATGCAGAGATTCGCGTGTGGTGGGGTTCTGTGCTAAAAAATCAGCCATAATGGCAGCCGATTCGCGTTTAGGCGTGGCATCAACAAAGGTCTTGCCGTCAGCAAAAAGTTTTTCGATTTGTACCCGTTCAAATAAGGCGCCGTAAATATCTGCTGGCGTTTGGGGAGCGTGTAAATCTTTAGAATGCCCATAGGCTGAAAAAACAAAAATTGACAACAGTAATAGTGCACGATACATAAGATATTCCGACAGTTTTTTGTCTGAATGTTATACGTCGCTACACAATATTGTTCAACGATAGTGATAAATTCGATGCCATAATTTTTAAGGCGTCTATTAACTAAGTTGTTACTCTGCCGCGAAAGCCCCTTGCGGCGTAATATGATTCAGCTCCGTTGTGGTATACGAATACCTTATTATAGCGTCGATCACAAAAAAGTGCTCCGCCAAGGTCTCTTACATCAGAGGGTGTTTTAATCCAGCTCGATGTTTTTCGATCAAACTCGCCCAGCATTTGCAATTCCCGGTATTGTTGCTCCGTCAATATTTCAATACCCCACGTTAGGGCCATCTCGACCGCAGCTCCAACCGGTTTATTTTCCTTGCGCGCATCAAGAGCACTCTTGTCATAACACAGGCTGCGACGCCCACTCGGGCTTTCAGGTGAGCAATCACAAAAAATAAATTCGTTTACCTTTTTATCATACCCAATTACATCAGGCTCTCCGCCCGTTGCTTCCATATTGTTCAACGCAATAAGTTTTATAGTGTTGCCAGATAATTTCTTTTGAATCTCTCGCCAGTCAAAACCGGCATGTCGGTTCATATTTTTCATAAAGCGAACTTTCAATACTTCAATCAATTCATCTGCTTCAAGTTTTTTCATTTTTTTGACAACTACTATTTATTTTATAAGACGTTATAGGCAGATATGCCCAAAAAAAAATCGGTTAATTTTTCGCACGGATCAAAGCAATAGGAACAGACGTTCCTATGAAAATTCTGTTCCTAAGCAAGTTGAACTAGCGCGAAATTTTGTATCGACGCAAACCAATAACAAGTAAACCGAGGCTTATCAACACTAAAGGTAAGGGTTCTGGTACTTCAACATCAGGGCCTGGAAGATATTCAAAGTTGACTGTGACATCGCCAAGCCATACGTCATCCTGGTCGACTTTGATGTAGGGAATCATATGACCATTTTCATTAAACCAGGCGCTTGCAATCCAATCTTCATCAGTCACGCGCATGAATTGCCGCCCCTGATCAATAAACAAGGAAATAAATGGCGCTTCAAGCGGATCTCTGTCTGGTCCTGCTTTCGGATCGCGAAATTCGAGCGTTAAACTGGCATCGACAACTGTATCTCGCCCCTTAACAAAACCATAATCAGCCAAATCAAACATAAAGTGAAATTCGTCGCCAATTTCAAATATGCGATCAAACGTTTTAACATCGGTAATTTGAATCGCGTTGGCGGCAGAAGCTAGACAAAGCGAAAGAGCGCCCGCCACTGTCGATAAGATTTTCATAACTAACTCCTTCTAAGTCGTCAAAATAAACATTTGTGGGAATCCTTGATGCAAATATCCTTTGAGGTGTTAATGCGTGGGAATAGTTGTTAGCAAGCTATTCGCGCAATTAATATACTCTCATCCAAACAGAAACTTCGATGTGAAGAGCGTCATATATAAAACTTTTCCGCTCGACCTCGGAATGGCTCAATGTTTAATTCGACGAAAAAACCTAAGAAACTGTCATATGTTGAGAAAGATGTTATCTCCTGATCAGCTAATCTAAAGCATTCTTGTTTTCAAAAAATTCATTATCAATGCTGTAGATTCTTCAATACCCAGAAGGTCGGTATCAATGGTAACTTCGGGATTCGTTGGCTCTTCGTAAGATTCATCAAGGCCAACAAAATTTTTCAATTGCCCGCTTCGTGCTTTCTTGTAAAGCCCTTTTACATCTCGCGATTCACAGACATCAAATGAGCACTTGCAATAAATCTCTACAAATCTTTCAGTGCCTACCAAGCCCCTAACGAGATTTCTATCCGACTCCGTTGGTGACATAAACGCGGCGAGAGCAACTATTCCAGCATCAGCAAATAGTTTGGCAACTTCTCCTGCGCGTCGGATGTTTTCACTGCGATCTATTTTGGTAAAACCTAAGTCTTTGCATAATCCCTGGCGCAAGATATCACCATCAATAATAGTTACCTGAAAGCCTGCGTGCCTTAATTTTTTATACACGGCTTGCGATAGTGTAGATTTTCCGGCGCCTGATAGTCCGGTGAACCAAAGGACTGGAGTTTTATTTTGCATGGTTTCAAATCCAATCATTTTATTTTGATCGAGAGCTTAAGCTGCTAATGTCTGTGATGTCCAGAGAGGTGGATTTTTTCATAGGTAGTAATATTTGCACAAAAGGGTTGAAAAGTGTTTTCTTGTGTATTAGTGTAATAATACACATGCCTTGGTGTTGTATTTATTTCAGTGAGTTTATATGAGCTTAAAAGTTCGTGTTTTAGTGCTGCTCGCATGCTTAATGATAAGCGGTGATTTATTCGCAGTCTCTACAGTATATGAGATCAGCAGAGGGAAAAATAAAATCTATTTGGCAGGCACGGTGCATTTGTTGCGCAGTCAGGATTTTCCTCCGCCCGTCGAATTTACCGCAGCTTATAGACAAGCACAAAAAATATATTTTGAGACGGATATTCAAAAAAGTAAGACGCCTGAATTCGGCCAGCGTTTTGCACAAGCAATGACGCTGCCTAATAACACAACCTTAAAAGATGTTTTAGATACAGAAACATGGAATGCCTTGCAGGCTTTTTGCACAAAAAGCGAATTTCCTCTCAATCAAACGATGATGTTTAATCCTGCAATGATCGGCATTCTCATTACTCTTACTGAAAGCAAAAAACTGGGTGTGAATGACGGTATTGATGTTTATTACGATCAGCTTGCACGTGGCGATAATAAAAACCTTGGCGAATTAGAAACGGGTGATGACGTTATCGGCTACATGAAAAGTTTTTCACAGGAAGATCCTAACAAAATAATTATGAGCACCCTTAGTGACGCTGAGCATTTAGGCGACGATCTTGGTGAAATGATCGCGGCATGGAAAGTTGGTGACCTGGATAAATTGCAAAAGGAGCTGGGCGATAAAATGCGGGAAGAAACCCCAAATGCATATCAATCATTGGTAATTAGTCGCAATAAAAAATGGTTACCTAAAATCGAAGCAATGTTTAAAACGCCAGAAACTGAAATGGTGTTAGTAGGCAGCCTGCATTTACCGGGCAAAGACGGACTATTAACTCTGCTCAAAAATGGCGGTTATAAAGTAAAACCAGTGACTACAAAGCAGGGATAAACCATGCGTCAAAGTATTCTCGAAATCAAGCAGCTCGAGCGCCACATTGATAAGCTAAAAATTATTAGAGGTATCAGCGCGCAAGTAGGTTCGGGCGACGTTATTGCGTTGCTTGGGAAAAATGGCGCGGGCAAAACGACACTGATTGAAACTCTATTAGGTTTTAGTTACCCCACTCACGGTGATGTGAAGCTTTGGGGAACGCCGGCTACAAAAATAGATGGGGATATAAAATCCAAAATTGGTTTTGTTCCGCAACAATCGGAACTGATAAGCCATATTAGTGTTGCAGATCAAATCCATTTGTTTCGCCGATTTCGTCATAACTGGAATCAGCCATTGGTCGAAAAATTCATCGATGAATGGGAAATTCCGGTAAAGAAAACCGTGGCTAAACTCAGTGTCGGCCAGCAACAAAAATTATCAATTCTATTGGCGATTGCTCATGAGCCGCAACTACTCATGCTCGATGAGCCCGTTGCTAGTTTAGACCCTATCGCTCGCCGTCAATTTTTACAGCAGTTAATTGAAATAGCTTCTGATGCGGAGCGTGCAATTGTTTTCTCCACACACATTATTTCTGATGTGGAACGTATAGCAAACGAAGTGTGGATGCTTCGCGACGGCATATTAGCTTACCAAGGCGGGCTCGACGAGCTAAAAGAGTCAGTAGCACGTATAACGATTCACGCCAGCCAACCACTGCCGGCAGGTTTTAATTTTCCCAATATCATCCGCCAGCGTATACAGGGTAATCAAGCGGTTGTTGCATTTTCTCAGTGGACAAACGAAATAGGCTACCAGATAGAAAATGTCTATCGAGCGAAAGTACAGGTTGAGTATTTATCTTTGGAAGATATTTTTTTGGAGATGAATAATGGCTAATCACTTATCGCAGCTAGGTGTTCTTGCAAGATTATTTTTCGTTTCGCTCTTGGCTGTGCGCATTTGTTTGTTTGTGGTGGCGCCCAGTACTGTAATTGCACTCTCTGGAAAAGTATTTGATTACGGAACTTGGGAGCCCTTTTTTGTTTGGGGAAGTAGTGCGATTGCTGGTGGCACTATCGTTGTCTACATAATGATTGTAATTATAATGTTTCCTGCACAACTAATTTCAGTTGTCTCCAGCCGCCAATATGGATTGTTACCATACATTCGCCATTATCTTACTGCGCTCATTGTTTGCGTACTTTTATTTTTGCAAGTTGTTGCGTATTGCATCTTGGTGTTTGGACTCAAAAGTGATCATGTCACACATTATTCACTTATCGTAGCAATTATGTTGATTTTAGGTCTAATAGTGATGCTTTCGTTCACGCGTTTAGGCCCATTTCAATTTTTTTATTTTTTTACATTGCCGGTTTTAAGTTTTTATTTGGGGCCGCAATTGAACTTGATGGCGGATCCTACACTTGTTGCCATATTGGGGGGGTTGTGGGTTGCATTTTTGACGTGGTGGTTTAATTGGCACCCCAAAAAGTATCATAAAAGTTTGATTGGTATCTCCACAGCTGATTTAAACAAGCAAGATTCGTTTTTTTGGGGAAGAGCTAAATTTTTTGGTGCGGTTCCCCATAGCTTGGAGTCAGGCGTTTTATTTGGGAAATTTGGTAGCAGCTTTTATCAAACCAGAATGCTAATCATAGGTCTCCCGTTAGCCGCTTTTATTCCTGTGCTAATACACATATTCTTTTCATATAATGTTAAGAATACCTTGATGCCTGTCATTAAAATAGCTATAGCCATTCAAATTATTCCGGTAGGTTTTAACTATTCGCTAATTTTGTTCAAAAATATCAATAAATTTTGGCTGTATTTTTCACTCGAAAGAATACAGCTATTCAATACTATTGAGCGAAACGTTGCGGTCTTTTATCTAAAAAATCTTACAGCTATTACACTCATCATCTCTACACTGTCATTTTTCATTCTTGATGACTTTTTGCGCCTGAAAGATATTGCCTTGCTTGTGCTAGCTTCATTACTTGTTACTGCTACTACCTTGTATACAGTGTTAATTGCTTATGTTAAATGGCGAGGGAGTGTTAAGGCCTTTCATTGGGTTAATGCAATTACAATGACATTTCTTTTTTGCTTGTGTTTTTTGGGTTTGGAATTCTTTGCTCACAATGAACTTACAAATTATCTGGGCTATCTTTTAACAATCATTATGACGTGTTCGATTTTCATAGTATTGATGCGACAATATGCGAAACGTTTATGGCAAAGAGTAGATCTTGTTAGGGTTGCAGTCTAATGTTTATCTTAAACCCCCAATCAGGCATTCCTATTTACCGCCAATTGATGGAGCAGGTTCGTCGTATGATTGCCGGTGGTCAATTAAAAGCAGGTGACGATTTACCTTCTGTGCGAGAGCTTGCACTTGAACATGCGGTAAATCCCATGACAATTTCAAAAGCCTATTCAATTTTGGAAACCGAAGGGTTGTTAGTGCGCCAGCGTGGAAAACCCATGCAGGTTGCGACAGACAACTTACAATCCAAAACTAAAGAGTCGCGCATTGCACATTTAATACCGCAGTTTGAACTCTTATCGGTGGCAGCAAGGCAACTTGAGATTTCGGATGATATGCTAATAAAAGAGCTAAAAAAATTTCTTGCTCGGCGATAAAAACACCATAACGAATAACAAAACTGGTAAGGCTGCAGGTTGCAGTAACTAACGTACCTGTCCATTGAAAATAATTCAGAACGGAGCTTAGATGCGTTTCTATAAAATCATCCTATCGGTGTCGATTGTTCTAGGAGGTTGTGATCGAGCTGATCGGGTAGCTGGCGAAAATTCAGTACCGTGGTTGAGCCAATGTCCCGATTTTTCCAAAACAGGCAAAGCGCCGGTAGAGCAGAACGCGCAGTGCGGTAGTTTCGATGTAAATGAAAACCCGCTAGATTCGAAAAGTAAAAAAATTAGCCTTAACGTCTTACGTATTCCAGCGGTCAACCCGGTACCGGAAAAAGATCCGCTCTTTGTTATTGCGGGTGGCCCTGGTCAATCTGCCGTTGTAGTCGCGGAAACTATTCATAGGGCTTTCAGTGAAATTCGAAAAAATCGCGATATTTTATTTGTGGATCAACGCGGAACTGGAAAGTCGAATCCATTGGATTGCGATGTGGAGGAAGACCCGTTAAAACAATTGCCTGAAGATGCGCAAAAAATAATGATGCAGGAGGCTACGCGTAAGTGTATTGAAAAACATAAGATGTCCGCGCCTTTTTACACGACAAATTATGCGGTGATTGATATCGATGAAGTGCGCAAAGCACTCGGTTACGAAAAAATAAACTTGTGGGGCGGCTCGTACGGATCACGCGTAGTGCTTGAATATATGCGTAGATACCCAGCTCATACGCGAGCCGGCATCCTGGATGGGGCTGCACCGGTTGCAATTGCGCTGCCCTGGTTTATGGAAGTTGATGCTTTGGCCGGTTTGCAGGCAATCAATAAACAATGTGCAGAAACTCCTGCGTGCATGTCGCATTACGGTGACATAGTCGAAAAAGCACAAAGAGTGTCAAATCAGTTATTGGTTAAATCACAGGAAATAAAAATCGCCCACCCGCGCACGCAAGAAAAAATAACCGTAACTTTAACAGCACAAGATTTTTCGGGTGTGGTGCGATTAGCATTGTACAACCGCGATATATCTTCATTGCTCCCGCAAGTTATCAGCGAAGCGCATGCCGGCGAATATGAGCTTTTTGCATCACTCAGTTATCTTGCAAAATCAAAAAGCGAAATGTCAGGGATCAGCTATGGTATGCATTACACGATTGCCTGCACCGAGGACTATCCGCTTTACAAAGATAAAAATGCGTCGGACACCAACGTATTTTTGAACTCTAATATTGTGCAGCACTATTCAGAAATATGCGCACAATGGCCGCATGCCAGTTTGCCAACCGATTATTGGGACGATATTAAAAGCGATATACCTACTTTGGTTTTATCGGGCGCTATGGACCCGGTGACACCACCACGTTGGGGTGATCTGGTTGCACGCAAATTAACGAATGCTACGCATGTTGTGGCGCCGGGCGGTCACCATATTATTACGGGGGACGGTTGTATATCGCAATTAATCGCCGCATTTATTGCAACGGGTGACGGTAAAAATATTGATACGAAATGTGCTCTGAATATTCAACCTTTAGCTATCCATCTTCCTCCTTCAGCTATCGACTTGCCCAAAGACGCTTCCAGTCATAAGGATGATATAGAAAAAAATAGCGCTGACCAACTTGGCATGAAAGGAACCAAGCCATGATTCGAATAGAAAATATCGGTAAAACATTTGGCGAAAAAAAAACCGGCTTTGTTCACGCTTTAAAAAATGTATCTTTTAGTTTGCGCGACGGCGAAATAACCGGTTTGCTGGGTGTTAATGGTGCGGGTAAGTCCACGTTGTTGCGATTAATCTACGGATTACAAGTACCGACTAGTGGGAACATTTTTGTAGATGATATTAATGTACAAAAAAATCCTGATGATGCACGCAAGCGTTTAGGTGTATTACCAGATGATACGGGTTTATACAAACGCTTGACTGCCAGAGAAAACATTCATTATTACGGCGAACTTCAAGGCTTATCTTCAGCGCACCTAAATAAAAGCACAAATGAATTAATTGCTTTATTAAAAATGGAAAATATTGCCGAGCGTAAAACCGAAGGTTTTTCGCTAGGAGAGCGTATGAAAACCGCGTTAGCGCGAGCCATAGTTCATCAACCGCAACATATTTTGTTGGATGAACCTACCAATGGCTTAGACGTTGTGACCACTCGAGCGGTGCGCAATATGTTGTTGAATTTGCGCGATCAGGGTCGGTGCGTTTTATTTTCCAGCCATCTGATGCATGAAGTCACTGGGCTTTGCGACCGCGTACTTATTATAGCGGGCGGGGAAATTGTTGCTGACGGTAGCGTATCTGATTTGATTAAACTCGCCGGTGTTGAAACTCTTGAGGATGCTTTTATTACCCTTTCGGAATTCACCGACGAAGGAGCACCTAATGTTTGACAAGAATACTTTGCCGCGATCATTAACAGTGTTTCGTAAAGAATTAAAAGACGCTTTAAGAGATAGGCGAACTCTCCGAATGGCATTTTTGCCCCCACTTTATTTTGTCGCTATTTTTGTTGCGCTAGTTTTTTTTGCGGTCAGTATGGCAAATGATAAAAAAGTCGCAGGTGTCAATTCCATTCCTGTGTATGTTGAGGGCGGGCACAACTTACCAGAGCTTATCGCTTGGTTGCGTGAGCAAGGGGCGGTAATACATTCTGTTGAGAAAGATGCATATCAACAAGTGAAAGATAAAAAAATTGATTTTGCAGTTATCATCCCTGAAGAGGCAAAGCAAAAGCGGGCGGCAGGTGAGCCCGCACCTGTTTGGTTGGTTTATGACGGAGCAAACCAAAAGTTATCTTCAAGTATTGGATTCGTGCGCGCACAATTTTATGCGTGGAGCAGTCGAGTTGGCGCTATCAATTTAATGGCGCGCGGTATAGCTCCGGAGGTCGCAAGTCCTGTTGTATTGCGCGAAGACAACATTGCTGATGAACAAAAGATGAGTGTATATCTTTTGGCGAGCGTACCCTTGACCTTATTGTTAGCAGCATTTATCGGCAGTGTAGGCTTCTCCGCAGATATGACAGCTGGTGAACGGGAGCGCCGCTCACTTGAATCATTGCTCATTACACCCGCATCCACCTTATCCATCTATTTCGGTAAATGGTTGACGTCTGTTGTTTTGACCATTGCTATATTGCTGACCCAACTTTTATTGCTTGCCATTGCATTTCGCTTTTTACCTTTCAACCAATTAGGTTTGCGCGTGGACGTTAATTACATTGATTTAATTAATATCTTTTGGGTTCTCGTGCCGGTGGTGTTTTTTGCAGTCGGTTTGCAATTAAGCTTATCCATATTTGCAAAATCATTTAAAGATGCGCAGTCACTTATTGCAGGTTTGGTGTTTTTGCCCATGGCATTAAATTTTTACACCATGTTTAATCCCGGTGTGTTTTATGATTGGTGGCTGTGGGTACCGGTACTCGGGCAAGCAGTGGTTATTAAGGAGATTTTATTGGGTGGTACTGTACTGGCCTTTACGTTTTGGAAATTTTGGTTGGTTGCTATATTGCTGACATTGTTTTCCTTTTGGTTAGGGATAAAGCAATTGCGCAGGTCAAAAATAGTTTATGGATAATTTTTCTTTGCGAGGGTACGCACGTTGAAATTGAAAATTGTTTTTTTACTTTTAGTCGCTCTAATGGCGATTGTGGCCATTAAATTTGTTTCAGAAAGCGACGATGTTGGTTACGGGTCCGCTACTGAATCAAGCTCATCTTCTTCGGCAATTAAAAATAACAATCAGAAGGAGTCATTTCCTTTGGCAGAAGCATCTACATCTGCAATGGCTCAATCAAGCGATTTATTTTCATCCGCGGCTAACATAAATGCTATGTCCAGCAGCAACAACTTATCTGGCAACAAGGTCAATGCAGCGCCGGAAATTGCGAATTTTTTACATCAGATGGATAGCGTTAAAATTCCGACAATAATATTGCCGACACCTGAGCGTGATCCGAATTTCGATTATAAGAATGCTAAGCCAGAAGAGCTTCGGGAAAAAGCCTTACTACATGACCCCTACGCCGCCTACCTCTATGCAGAATACATTGTTAAAAGTGGAGTACGAACCACTACTGATACGGGATCGTTTGCGTACAATCCGAATAAAGAAAAACGTGCGGCTGCTATGCAAAATGCAAGAGAGTTCTACGTTCGTGCATTCCGGGGTGGAATCGTATCGGCCGCTGACACTATAAGTCGGCTTTACCTATGGGGCACCTATGGCGGTAACAAGGTAGAGTCATTGGCTTGGCGAAAAATTTCGTTCGCAGTAGGCGAAAGCCAGCGCTACGATTGTCTTCGTAATTCTGAAACCTGTGTTGTAAAAGATTTTAACGACTTAAATCGCGTCGAGCTTTTTTATCCGTGCTTAACGAGTTCAGGTGATCGGTGCCGACCGGAGGAATATAATAAGGCGATGGAGTTAGCTTCGTTATATGCGGACTCATTAGAATTCGCCATTCAAAACAAAGTACCTTTAACCCCATTTTTCTAATGGCGTACTTTCGAATCAAATTGCTCAGCTGATTACACGGGCGGCGCAGTGTTAGCAAATGGTTGATAAGTATTCATTCCGTTTAAAAATGTATGCAATTTTTTATGAGCATCTAATGTGATGCGATTGCGAAACAGCGCCCAGGCAAGGAAACAACCCAAGCGTAAATGTACGTCATTGTAAGGCGCTTGTGTTGGTAACAAGAGTGAGTTGAGTTCTGCAAGACTCGACTCAATCCGAGCGGCTTGGCGTTTTGTGTATTCATAGGCTTGAATATCAACTCCGTCGCGCTGCAGGAAAAACAAATTAGTACAAGAATCTAGAGCCGCATTTACCATGCAGTATTGATTAAGTTCCGCAATACCTGGTAAAAATCTGGTTCCGACCTTCTCACGAGCGTGCCGAATAATTGCGCTTGAATCCGTTAAAAAAATATCGCCATCTTCCAAAAAAGGAACACGTTTCGTCGGTGATTTATTAGCACTCGCTGCTTGATCTGTTTCGATAAATTCGAATGTTACTCCTGCTTCCAATAACGCTATACGGCAATGACGGACATAGGGCGACGTATAGCTGCCGTATAATTTCATAGTAGAGATCCATTGAGCATTAAAAATTTTATTTAAGGAGTGTTCGGGTTCAGCCAGTAAGTTGAACACCTGTTTTACGAGCCTGCTAATTTCGACGACATTGTTACAATTTTTCTACAGTTGGTTTTGTGCTTCACCTTTAAAATTTCATCACAAAATTTTTCAGTAAACGTTTTTTAAATATATATTGCGTCACATTTTAGAATAAATTTTTGCAGGGCTAAACGCACTAAAATGTTACAAAATATTTATTTGTGTTTGAATAAGCGTCATTTTTTGGCTTTTGGTGCAAAAAGCAAACAAATTTTTTAAATTTCTGCATCTTGGAGTCTTTCAGCTCCTA
The DNA here is from genome assembly GCA_004173475.1 of Gammaproteobacteria bacterium. Classification (GTDB taxonomy): domain Bacteria; phylum Pseudomonadota; class Gammaproteobacteria; order Pseudomonadales; family Cellvibrionaceae; genus Cellvibrio. Next base: position 1,328,992 of record SEBU01000001.1, on the reverse strand, counting down.
TTCATATTCCAACTTGGTTTTTGACAAACGCAACCCCAAGTACAAAACTAATCATAACCAAATAGAGCTGGTGGCTGTTGTTGATTGTTAATTTCTGTGCCAAGGAGATTGTATGCTAGATCAGATCCAAACCTACAATTCCGATTTTGACGCAATGGTAGATGAAGCCATGCAATTATCTAAAGAAGATTCACGAGGTTCGCGACCTGCGTTACCTATAGATGTGACTTATTACTTAAGCGAAGTACAGCGCATCGCGCTTCACAGCCTGGAAAATTTCGGCTGGAAATTAGCGTTTATTCGTCGTCCTTTGTTTGTGCCTCCTATTGTGGTGGTGAAAAATTCTGAGCAATCTAAATATGCCGTTCTGGAAGAGGATGGTAGTGTTAATTTGTCACCGATTGCTAAATGGCGTCATTAGGGAGTGGCGCTTTGTAAATGATTGTCACAAGGAGTGCGAGGTGTTCGGTGTATTAAGGACGAGGACTGTTTTTGATTGATTATTGAAGCTACTTAGCTCGTGGTAGGACGAATTAGGAAAAACTTTTGGGCCCCTGCTTAGTGGATGAGTAGGGGCTTTTTTATGCGAGGTAAGTCGCTTTTTAATTTTTCTCTTCTGCGTATTCAGCTGAAATTCATTTGAAAAAACTAGTATTGCGTCTTAAGGCCCTAAGGAGGTTTACGGTGAAAAATAATTATTTGATATTAGTCGTTGTGTGCTTTTTATTATCAGCCTGCGGCGGTGGCGGGGGGCACTCGATTGAGGTGCACGCGACCGATCCGGTTCCTACTATTGTGAGCTTCGATCTTGTTGATAGTTTTGGTGTTGATACTGCAGTCTCCAACAGGGCGCTTGAGATAGATCCGTTTACGGATGGAGGCTTATTCGATTTGCGCTGGCGAGTGAATAGCCTGGAAGATTATGAGGTTAATATCCGTGTAAATTCACGGCCAGACGTCAACAACTCAATACTTATTTATTCCGATTTATGTGGCGCAGGCCTAAAATGTGATCAAGGTGACGAACTAATTTGCCAATACACAGCGGACTATTATTTATCATGTGGAGGTGCTTTGAAACGCGATATAAAAGGCCTTCCGCAAGATGTCTATCTAATGCTTGAAATATGCGATCTCGACTCTTCCTATTGTGTTTACAGAGATTACCCTGTTTCAATGCTGTAGCCCTTGAGTTGATCTAAGGGCATAATGCCATCCGAATTTATTCTCTACTGATGCATTATGCCTTTATCCTTTCTTAAGAATTTGCATCCTAAAAACACTTCGCCCTTACCTTTTGCATTTGAATTGGTGCGCTCTACACGGCGTCGTAGTATCAGCATCGAAATTTCAAAAGCGCAGGTGGTGGTACGTGCGCCGCAATTTGTGGCGCGTCATGAAATTGAAAAATTTATCCACGAAAAATCTGCCTGGGTGCAACAAAAGCTTCAGCAGCAGGAATTACAATTATCCGCTGCGCCGATTTATAGCTTTACTCCAGATAGCACACTGCCATATCTCGGTGAACCATTAACGCTGGTAGTGCACAAGCAGTCCAAAGCGGACGTAGTGCGTTACGGCGATAAATTGTTGGTTATTCTTTCATCACGTGCACGAGTTGGTGAAACAACGCAAATCAGACGCCTCGTGTGCGGTTGGTATCAACAGCAAGCTTTCACGCTCTTGCAGCATAAAACTGACCTCGCTGTAGCGAAACTAGGTGTAAGGCATCTGGGCATTACTTTGAAAGCTACACGGTCAAAGTGGGGTCATTGCACGGCGCGAGGTGCAATCCAATATAACTGGCAGATTATGCTAGCCCCTGAAGCTGTAGTGGATTATCTTGTTGCCCATGAAGTGAGCCACCTGTTACACCACAATCACAGCCCTGCATTTTGGGCGGTTGTTGAGCAGCTTTGCCCGGATTATAAAAAGCATCGTGCCTGGCTTAAAGCGCACGGTGCTCAGCTCATGTTTTAACCCACTGGAGACATCTCATGATTGAACCATTAAGCGATAATGATTCTGAAAATTTCGACCGTTTTATTGTCGAAGCCATTGAGAATGGTTGCGTGTGGAGTTTAGAGGGGCCTGAAGGATGGGCGTTGTGCGGTTCAGAACAATATGAAAACACCGACGTCATGCCGTTTTGGTCGCAAGAAGAATTTGCACATATACATTGCAAGGAAGATTGGAAAGACTACAAACCGGTAGCAATCGAACTCGAAGAGTTTTTGGAGGACTGGCTCACCGGTATGCATGAGGATGTAGTGCTGGCAGGTATTAATTGGGACGCTGAACTCGAAGGAACCGAGATAGAACCTCTGGATTTACTGGAAGAATTTGATCAGGAATTGGCTGAATAACACCTCAAGGGTGTTAGCGCAAATGGCTTAAATTAATGCCGCCAAATACGTGATCGTGCAGAATATCCACATGATATTTCTTTGCAAATAATTCCAGATCTGTGAGCGAATCAAACCAGGGTGAAAAAACCAAACCGCTATGGCGATAATCGCGACTGGCTAGCACAAACGCGTTGCTGGTAGGAAGAAAGCGTTTGGAGATGTGACTAAAGGCGCGACGCTGTACTTGTAGCACTGTCAGGTCGAAGTCCATGCATAAGCGCATCAAGAGTGGGTGTGATAAGTCTTTACGATCGGTAAAGCTGATTTCCCTGCTACCGAGTATGTCATCTGATTTCAGTTTTGGATAAGGCATATAAAATTGTCGTCAGGTTATCGCTAGGTAAGCAGCCTCCATGCATTACATCCGGGCGCGGATTACACCATAAGGCAAACCTCAGGGCGAGAGCTTTAATTCACATTTTTAATGATTGAAAATTTTATGGGCTATTCTATGAACAAATTTATATCAGTACTGGTTATTTGTTTTTCGTTATTGCTAATTACTGGCTGCGCAGCATTAAATCCGAGCCTGGAAGAGCCCGATGTCAAACTTGCCGGTTTACGATTGCTGCCACAGCAAAGTCTTCTGCAAAGACACATCGCAATCGATCTGACTATTTTTAATCCAAACAAACAAGATTTGAGTGTACGCAGTATTTCTTACAATGTTGCTATCGAAAAAGTTAAATTGCTGACTGGTGCGAGTGATCAGGTTCCTGTATTGAAATCTATGCAGGAGACACCGGTAACGCTTCAGGTCTCTATAGATGTTATTCAAGCACTTGGTCTGATAGAACACTTCAGCCGAAATGGCTTGGGCGATAAAGTAAATTATAATTTTGGCGCCGTTATTGATTTCAGCGCGTGGCTGCCGTCCATGCATGTTGATAGAAAAGGAGCCTTGCCGCTTAAAGGGTTGGGAAGCTCAAACATTGAGTGACGTTTGTTACTATCGCAGATGGCCCAACAATTTTTTTTAACTATATTCAGTAACTTTTTAAAATAAGAGTCAGGAATTTGAATGAGTGATCTAATCACCCTCCCCGATGCGGACGAGCGCATTGCATTAAAAGATTTCAGTGAAAAAGCCTACCTCGATTATTCCATGTACGTGATTTTGGATCGTGCTCTGCCACATATTGGCGACGGTTTAAAACCGGTTCAACGCCGCATCGTTTATGCGATGAGTGAGTTGGGTTTAAAATCCACTGCAAAATTTAAAAAATCTGCACGTACAGTGGGCGATGTAATAGGTAAATTTCATCCCCATGGTGACTCCGCCTCCTATGAAGCCATGGTGCTAATGGCGCAACCCTTTTCCTATCGTTATACGCTTGTGGATGGCCAAGGTAACTGGGGGTCACCGGACGATCCAAAATCATTCGCGGCCATGCGTTATACCGAATCGCGCTTAACAAAATACAGCGAAATTTTGCTAGAAGAATTGGGGCAGGGCACGGTTGACTGGCAGCCAAATTTTGACGGTACTTTGGAAGAGCCGGTGGTTTTACCGGCGCGCGTTCCTAACGTCTTATTAAACGGTACTACGGGTATTGCGGTAGGCATGGCGACCGATATTCCTCCGCATAATTTGCGAGAAGTCGTTAATGCGTTGGTGCATTTAATAGATAATCCGCAAGCCGGTGTGACGGATTTATGCCAGCATATTCTTGGGCCTGATATGCCCACCGAAGCGGAAATTATTTCGTCGCGCGAAGATCTTATAAAAATGTACGAGACAGGGCGTGGCAGCGTTCGCATGCGCGCTGTTTGGCAAAAAGACGAAGAGTCCGGCGATATTATTGTGACAGCTTTGCCGCATCAGGTGAGCGGTGCAAAAATCATGGAGCAAATCGCGGCGCAAATGCAGGCGAAAAAATTGCCGATGGTTGCAGATTTGCGCGATGAGTCAGACCACGAAAACCCAACGCGCCTGGTTATTGTTCCGCGTTCAAATCGTGTTGATCTTGAACAGGTGATGCAGCATTTATTTGCGACCACGGAGCTGGAGCGAACCTATCGTGTCAATATGAACATGATTGGCATCGACGGTCGCCCAGCGGTTAAATCGCTGACCAAAATTTTGAGTGAGTGGTTAAGTTTTCGTACAGTTACTACACGTCGTCGTTTGCAACATCGTTTGGAAAAAGTAGAAGAACGTTTATTGCGTTTGGCTGCGTTGATGATCGTATTTCTTAATGTGGATGAAGTCATCCGCATTATCCGGGAAGAAGAAAATCCAAAACCTGTGTTGATGGAGCGCTTCAATTTAATTGAAATGCAAGCCGAATATATTCTTGAAACCAAATTGCGCCAATTGGCGCGTTTGGAAGAAATGAAAATTCGGGAAGAGCAAGCTGCGCTTGAAAAAGAACGCGACGGACTACAAAAAATTCTCGACTCAGCAGTGAAATTAAAAAATCTTGTGCGCAAAGAATTGATTCAAGTAGCCGAACAATTTGGCGATGACCGTCGCTCGCCCATTATTGAGCGTAGCGAAGCGCAAGCGTTCAGTGAAACCGAATTGTTAAGCGTTGATCCTATAACTGTTGTGATTTCTGACAAAGGTTGGATTCGCGCCGCTAAAGGCCACGATATAGATGCAGCTGGCTTGAGCTATAAAGCGGGCGATAGTTTGAAATTCGCCTTGCACGGAAAAAGCAATCAGCAAGTTATTTTGTTGGACTCTACGGGACGCAGCTATTCATTGCCCGCCCATAATTTGCCCTCGGCACGAGGGCAAGGTGAACCGCTTACAGGAAAAATAAGCCCGCCAAGCGGTGCAACTTTTGAAGGCGCGTTAATGGGGGCGGATGATCAACGGGTATTGCTCGCGTCAGATGCGGGTTACGGATTCGTCGCAAAACTTGATGATTTGGCGAGCAAAAACAAAGCCGGTAAAGCGCTGCTTACGTTGCCAGAGAACGCGAAAGTATTGCCGCCACAATTCGTCACCAATCCGGAACAAGCACTGCTTGCTGCCGTAAGTAACGATGGTCGCTTGCTGGTGTTTCCGGTAACTGAGTTGCCAGAACTAGCACGTGGTAAAGGCAATAAAATTATGAATATTCCGTCAGCACGCGCGCAAACTCATGAAGAGTTTGTGGTTTCTGTGAAGGTCGTTAATCCAAATCAGACGCTAACACTTTATTCCGGTAAGCGTCACATTACGTTAAAAATGTCTGACCTTGAGCACTATAAAGGTGAGCGCGGTCGCCGAGGTAATAAATTGCCACGCGGTTTCCAAAAGGTGGATGCTGTGGAGGTTACGGATAAATAAAAGGCGTTGCGCCGTTTTTTTTGTTATTCCGTCATCGTGACAGTTCCAGACGCAAACGGCCGAAAGATAAATTGAAAATCTTTCGGCCGTTTCTCGCTTAGGGTGAACCTTAGGCTAGACTCATTCTATCGCTCGCATCTATATCATCGGCATCCCCAGCGGATGGTTACTCCTTGTTGCGCTAGTCTCTGTCATAACTTTTTAACGATAATTTATAAAGGAACCACCATGAGTTCAAAAGATAAGCGTCGGCATATTCGTACTCCCCTGGCGTGTCGAATTAAAATTATCCATGAAAGTTTGGGTGAGATTATTGTTAAAACCCGCGATATTTCTGACGGTGGAGTGTTTGTGGTGCTCGAGCCGGACCAAGTTCCACCGATTGGTACCCATGTGACTGGCCAGGTACAAGGTTTAATGGATGACGCCCCGGTTCTTGAGATGGAAGTGGTCCGCGTTGAGCCTGCAGGAGTTGGTTTACGATTTGTAAATTTGGATGATTAACGAAGTAAAGCCTCGGTGGCTGCAGAGATCATTGGCAGTATTAAAACCTAACCACAGTTTCGCCAAGCTAGTGTTTATCGGCCTCATTCTAATCGAACCGATAATGGCGCATGCAACAACGGTGTTAATCTATCACCATGTTAGTAATACCATGCCAGCTTCTACCAGTATTAGTCCTGAGCGATTTATCGCGCACATGGATTATCTTGCCAATAATAATTATAGAATTGTTCCGCTCACTGATTTGGTTGAAAAAATAAAAAGCGGTGAAGCCATCCCCGACAAAACTATTGCTATTACGTTTGATGATTCCTATGCAGATGTCTACACCTCCGCGTACCCAATTCTTAAAAAGCGCAATTGGCCGTTTACCTTTTTTGTAAACACAAATGCCGTGGGGTCGGGTAAATTATTTGTGACTTGGGATCAATTGCGCGAGATGTCAAAAAATAATGTCACTATTGCCAATCACACTCTTCAGCACAATCATTTAGTTCGTTTGGAAAAAAATGAAACACTATCGCAGTGGCGAACTCGTGTTATCAACGAAATAGAAGCCGCTCAGAAAAAAATTGAAAACGAAATAGGTAGTGCGCCAAAAATATTTGCTTATCCTTTCGGTGAATATAATGCGGAATTAAAAAACCTGCTTAAAAAGCTGGATTATGTAGCTTTCACCCAGCAAGCTGGAGTGCTTAGTTTAGAAACAGATCTGCAAATTTTTCCGCGCTTTCCTTTTGGCGGAAGTTACACCGAATTGAATGACTTTATAAAAAAAATAAACACCTTACCTTTGCCCGTTAAGAAAGTTGAATTTTACACGTCTCGGAAAGACAAGCTTGAAGATATGCAGGTGAAAGCGGGTGATAAACCTTATTTGGTTTTGACTCTTGATGACGTTTCACTGCTTAAGAAGGTAAATTGTTTTTCGTCGAATGAAGGTGCCATTAAGGCAGACATTATTGACGGTAAACTATGGGTGCAATCCAAACAAAATTTTCCTCAAGGCCGCACCAAATTTAATTGTACCGCCGCAAGCGATCAGCGGGGACGTTTCTACTGGTACACTCAACTTTGGTTGGTAGCCGATAAAAATGGAAACTGGACCTATCAGGATTAAACAACCGGTCCGCCATTTCTATTATTTATTTTTGCAACATTATTATAACGCCGCAATTAAATCGTTAGTTGGTAGGCGTTTTTTCAGAGTCGCGATGCTTGTCCCTCGCCCGGCGTATGAAAATCATTAACTGGCAGGCTATTATTCAGCAATTTGCACCGTTGAGTAATAGAAACGGATTTTATTTGAGCTGTTAATATATTTTTCAAGTGTTTGTAGGTCCTTTGGTTCCGCCACGATTTAGTTTTTGATGCAAATTACTCCAATTTCGCCGAGTGAATCATGGCTCGTACTTCAGTGATGTAGATATCCCCACGGCCACAATATTTTCCTAATCCTGCAACCAACGCTCGACCTGTAAATGCTTCACTGCCGTTACGCAATTTAGTGCGGAGATCGCGCAAGCTGCGATAGGCATTGTTTGTGTTGATGTTGCGATAATAAGAGTTAATGGAATCCTCAATACTTTCAAATTTACGTACTTCATGGGTGGCAGATGCAGCGCGACGAGTGGGAACAATTCCGCAACCTTTTTTAAAGCACCATTCACCAAATAAATTATTTCCTTCCTGCGCAAAAAATGATGTGCCCCAGCCTGACTCAATTGCAGCTTGAGCGATCACCATGGAGGGTGGAATAATATCCACACGAGACAATAAAACTTCAATTGCCTGCTTATCGCTTGGGTAATCCTCGATATTCACGAAAAAATCTTCCCGTAAACTATTTAATTGCTCGCGATCAACAAAACCCAATTCTTGTTGTTGATCAACCCGTTGTTTAATTAAAAGCAAACGCTCTCGAGTTGAGCTCAGCAGCTCATTTTTTTGTGCAACTAATGGTTTCATGATCTCAATGAATAATTGAACACGCTCCATGGGTTGATTTATCAGTGTTAAATCTGGAAGCAGCGTATTGCTGGTTAAAATGTCATCATCGATTTTTCCACTCAGCGGATTTAGTGAAAGTAGAAAAACTAAAGCCAGGCAACCAATGGCATAGGCTAAAAGGCCCAATCCCAGAATCCATTGTGTAAAACTTTTTTGCATGATGCGTCCTGAAATATTTATTACTAAAAAATATTATATTGCTGTAGATGATTACAGCTCCAATTGTTTCCGCAGTTCTTCCATGCGCTTTTTATTTTCTTCTTTGCTTAAGGGCGTCTCAAGCGTTTGTGGTATGGCGATTGTTTGAGGTGCGGGTAATTGCTCACCATTCATAACGCGTTCGCATAATTTTAAATAGTGACGTTCGAAAATAGGAAAGGCTATTTTTTCCGAATTATTGGCTAAAAAAAACCAATCGCTCGCGCAACCTGCGTGATAAATCGCAGGATGTGTCCACTGGTAGGCCGACTTAGGACTAGGTGCGCGACAAGCTTCTACATAGGCGCGATGCGCATCAATCAAACCAAATTTTTCAGGGTCGCCCTGGCATGCACGAATCATACGATTCAGTGTGGGAAGATATTCGGATTCCTCGATGACCTTACGAGCACCACGTAAAATAGTTTCAGGTGCAAATTGACTCAGGCTTTCCAACCACAATTTTTTAATTTGGTTTAGAACTTGAGTGTCGCTGTAAGCTTTGTAATATTGATTATGATAATTGATACGAAACAATGTAAAAATTTCATTCAATGCATCAATGTGCGAATCGCTAATTGCTCGACCGCGTCCCATATTTTGATCACTGGGCCCAGCTACGGTCGGTGAGGTCTTGGACAAGGCTTCGATCTCTTGTGCTACTCGTTGAATTATGGGTTTGCTGTCCTGCATGGTGATTAGCCTGCTGTGTTGTTGGAGCTAAAGCATGCTGCTTTGCCCAGTGATATTTTACGTGTTGCAAAAATTTAGTGTTCCAGGATGCGTAAAGTTGATTGCTTTCCCGCCAAAATAAAACAAATTCTGCCACCTGACGCTGTGCAAAATTCATATCAATATTGGCAAGCTTTAATACATCAAATAAATCGCTACTGGGTTGCCAATTGTCAGGAATACGTTTTGGTTCGGTGTCATGTTCAAGTGTTGACGAGTAGCGCACCCATTGACGTTTTACATGCTGGATAAATTTGCTATTCCAGGTTCGGCCTACTTCACCACGTTCTTGCCAATACAAAACAAACTCGGGAATAGCATCTTCTACAAATGCATAGCTGATATTGGCGTGCTTCACTAAAACTTCAAGCGCATCTTTACTAGGCAACCAATTTGAATGCATGGCGATGTCTTGATCGCGTTTTAAAAATTCTTCGTTATTTTCACGCGCTTGTCGCGCTACTAAAGTTTGGTGATTGCGCCATTTATGTAATACATCTTTTAAAAATTTTGCACCCCATGAGTGACTCGTTTCACCACGCTCACGCCAGTAGGTTACAAATTCCGGTATCTGCTGGCGAATAAAATCGTCCGGAATATTGTGTTGCGCAACCTGTCGTAAAAGCTCTTTGTCTGGCTGCCAATTAGCAGCAATCAAATTTGCGCCTCCACCCATATTAATAATGGGTAGAGACTGGCACACCCGCGCAGGCTTGTTCTCATTGAACGCTAAGGTCAGGCGACGACTCTCAGAATAAGGTGCAGACGCAAGCAAGATAATTCCCTGGTCACGCAAATTCTTGCTGATGCGCTGGATATCCTGCTCGCTCCAAAACGGCATGGCTTGGGCTACGAGAGTGTCGTCAATATCCAGCCATTGTTGCCCGTCGCGAGTTATCAGCGGACGCCAGGCCGCCATATCATTCAGCACCGATAACATGCAGGCCTCTTCAAGGCCAATGGTGGCCGCTAGGGAGGGCGATACCAACATGGGGCGTTCTGGAATCAGGGATGAACTCATGGTTATTTGCGCGCCATATCTCAAAGGTGGAATTGTAGGTGGAATGGACATCTTAAGCTAGTTCGCAATAGTGCAAGAACTGGCTCGCATTGCGGTGTAAAGGACTGAAATTCAGCTTGATGAGATATTTTTATCTTGTATATTCGCGCCTTAATTTAATCAGATTTGGTTAAATTTTAACTAGGTCCGCTGAATATAAATTCAGTCTGCCGTTGACGATAAATAATTTACATAACATGTATCTCAATGTGGAGGGGATCTGATGTTTAACATTTTAAAGAATGGTTTCGGACTTATCGGCGTAAGTCTTATGGTTTGCCAGGCCGCTAATGCCGATTCCAATATCAAAGTCGTTGGAAGCGGGGCGCAACAGAGCGTTACACCAATGGTTCAGCAACAAGTTGCATCAAAGCCTATTAGCTTGGTGGGAGTCATCAGCGATTTAGGTACAGGCGCAAGCATTGCCGATGCAACCGTTAAAATTAAGGTTGTGGGTAACCCCGGTATTTCCGCAACCATTAATTCGGGTGCTTTTCAAATCGATAATTTGCCAGCGAATACTGATTTCGAATTGATAGTACACAGCACGAATAACGCGTTTTCCGATAAAACATACCTGGGTAAAACTCGCGATGCCAATTCAATGAATGAGGTTTACCAGGATCTCGGCATGTTAGCGATTGCCGCCAAAAATGATCAAAACCTTGAAGCTTCTTCGAAATTGTAATTCCAGATGATGTAAGCTGAAAATCGGCTGGATGTTTGATTGGCAATTAGAGATAGATAAAAAAGCGAAACAAATATAAACGGCGACTCAATGTCGCCGTTTATATTTTGAGTTAAAAGTATGTTGAAAAGTCGTTGGCCAAATATTTAAACGTATCAATTTTCAACCGGAGTGTTAGGGTGATTGCCCCACTCAGCCCACGAGCCGTGATAGGCGCGTATGTTAAAACCTAGTGCTTTGCCAACCAAATAAGTGAAGCCCGAACGGTGATGACTTTGGCAGTGAGTGATCATTCGTTTGTCAGACGTTAATCCCAGTGAAGCCAAATATTCTTTTGCATCTTTACGAATGCGTAAACTATTACTGCGATCCATAAGTGAAGTCCATTCCGCATTAATTGCACCTGGAATGTGACCATTTTTTGCGGCTGTTAAGCGCTCACCAAAATATTCCGCTGGGCTGCGAGCATCCCATACTACAAAATCGCCTTTATCTAACTCACCGATAATGTCGGGAATTTCAATTACTACCTTTGGATCAATTTTCAAATTCACCTTGCTCGGCGTTAACGTTGGAATCTCCTTGGTAACTGGTTGGCCTGATGAAATCCATGCATGCAACCCACCATTTAAGTACGAATAATTTTTGTGTCCCACAGCGTCGAGAGTCCAAATCATACGACCTGCCCAGCCGCCGCCCTCATCGTCATAAACTACGACGTGAGTCTCTGGTGTTAAACCTAAAAAAGAAAACACGCGATTGAGTTGTTCAATAGGAGCTATTTTTCCTGGCACGGGCGCTTGACCACTCACAATTTTTTGCGGTGGAACGTGAATAGCGCCGTCAATATGGCCTTGCAAATATGTTTGTTCTGCACACATGTCAATTACCAGCAATTTACTGGTTGGCTGAGCTAAAAGTGCAGCAAGTTGGGTCGGTTCAATGACAAAAAGAAGAGCCATTTGTTTTTTTACCCCATCGAAATTCAATCTGGTGAAACCGTTCATCCCAGGCCCATAACAGTCGAAGGATTTGTGCTGATTACACTTCGATTGTACGGTGCCCAAGGCGCGCGGAATTAATTAACTTTCATTTAACGTCCGCAAAATATAGCGATATGAATCCATTCGTGTCGCACTAATTTTTCCGCTTTCAAGCGCCGATAAAATTGCACAACCGGGTTCGTGGCGATGTGAGCAATCGCGAAATTTACAATGGCCAATGAATGGGCGAAATTCAGTAAACCCTTCAAGCACGTCATTTTCTTCCATATGCCATAACCCAAACTCACGAATTCCCGGCGAATCAATTAAATGGCCGCCGCCAGGAAAATGCCAAAGAGTTGCGGTGGTAGTTGTATGTGTGCCTTGTTGTCGCTCGGATAAATCACCCACGCGCAAATTGCTCTCTGGCAATAACGCATTAACCAGCGAAGATTTACCAACTCCGGACTGACCCACAAACACGCTGGTGTAATGCGTTAGATACTCACGAAATTCTTCAAGTCCCGTGCCATCTTTGGTCGAAACTAATAAAACGTCGTAACCTAAATCGCGATAGGTTTTTTCGAGGTAATTAATTTTATCGCGTGTTGTATCGTCGACTCGATCAATTTTATTGATGAGCAACACTGGCTCAATATCAATTGCATTTGCGGCGACTAAATAACGATCAATTAAATTAGCGTGCGGTTCGGGGTAGGGCGCAACTACGATAATGATGCGATCAATATTTGCAGCCACGGTTTTCATGTCGCCGTGAGGATCTGGACGTTGCAGCGCTGATTCACGCGGCAAGACAGCAACCACAACACCAAGTGGATTTCCCGCGCGCCACACGACGCGATCACCGGTAACTAGCGAACCCAGATTGCTGCGAAAATGACAGCGTTGTTGCAAACCCTTGGCGTCACCTTCGGTTGCTTCTACCACAACTTGCATGCCGTAATGCGTAATGATGAGGCCGTGTTGTTCAGGGCCTAAGTCGCTTTCGTTTAAAGTGTCGTCCGCCTGCTTATCGCGCTTATTTGCGCGCACGCTGCGTTCTACCTGAATTTTTTCGATGCGCCATTGCTGACGGCGGGTGAGTTTGCGTTTGGTCATGCGGTTTGCGTTTGCTCGATTGGCGAGAAAGCCGAAATTGGTTTAGTCTGAGAGGCAATTGTGCCCTATTTGCTAAGGAAAAACCTATGTCTAACGTGAAGTCTAACGAAAACAACCTGATTTGGATCGATCTGGAAATGACGGGTCTCAACCCGGACACCGATGTCATTATCGAAATCGCTACTGTAGTAACCGACGCAGATTTAAATATTCTTGCTGAAGGTCCGGTTTTCGCTATACATCAGCCTGACAGCATTATGTTAACCATGGATGACTGGAATACGAACCAACACGGAAAATCGGGCTTAACGCAACGCGTACGCGAAAGCAAAGTTGGTATCGCACAGGCGGAAGCGGAAACCATCAAATTTTTGGAGCAATGGGTGCCACGCGGCAAATCGCCCATTTGTGGAAATTCCATTTGCCAAGATCGCCGCTTTTTAGTGCGAGGCATGCCGTTATTGGAAGATTATTTTCATTATCGAAATTTAGATGTAAGCACGGTAAAAGAATTAGCCCGCCGCTGGCGTCCCGATATTATCGCTGGCGTTAAAAAATCCGGCGCACACTTGGCATTGGATGACATCAAAGATTCAATTGCAGAGTTGCAACACTATCGCGCTACGTTTTTTAAAATGGTGTGATAGTAAATGTAAATAAAAGGCGCTTCGGCGCCTTTCATCTCAAATACTTGTGGCTTCGTTATCTTTCGAGAAAAAAGCCTATTGCTTTCCGGCAGTTAGTACCACCGCATCCGTAAGTGCCCCCACTTGTATCGCCATTTATATATACCATTCGAACACGCTTTCCAGAAGCCAAGGCTGCCATCCCCACGGCTAAAAATCTATTTGAAATATCCGGTGCTTCACTTGTGCCAGTAGTTGGAACTGCAAAAAATATTATTGAATTGCTACCGTCTATAGATGCCTGTTCACATTGAATATGAATTCTGGAATCAACTTGACCGACATTAGTCGGTGTACAGAGAAAATCGGTCGTAGTTGCTTGAGCTGAACCCGCAAAAATAAACAAAGCCGGCAAAAATTTTTTTACTTTCATGTAATTCTCCATAATCATTTTAATGAATATTATCACCCTTTATTAAAAAATGCGTAAGTTGCATGAACAAAATATCTGGCGTGGCAACAGAAAGCGATTATGCAAATGTTTGAATCGACTTTCCAGACACATTTTTCGAAAACGCTTTTCGTGGGCTATTTAAGAACGAAATTATCTCCGGATTGATGAGCAATAGGTATGAGATTTAATAAATGGTCATCATAACCTTCGGTATGACAGAGGCTACTAAGTCTACTGCTAATGTTGCAATTAAGTTGAATATATCGATGTAAAACAGGGCCAAAGATATGCGATGAAAAAAGGCCAGCGACATGAGCTGGCCTTAAGTTATGGTGTAACTTTTTGCTTTTGTGGTTAGGCTGCACGCCTTTTTATCTAAGCTACTACTGAATCACTCCCGCAATGACTTTAGGTGAGCCAGTCACTACAGGCATTTCACCTATATCACTTGCGTTTGTTGTCGTTTCGTTTGGAACTGGTTCAGGCGGTGCAGATAACTGCAGGCTACTGCATTGCCCTGGAGTTGGTTTCATAGTGCCTTCAATTTCCTGCGCTTTGATCACGTATTTATTGTCGGGCCCCATTAAGGTTCCGTCTGCAATGGTGAAGCCGGCAACGTAACGACCATCATCATCTTGTGTTGAAGGTATGCCGCCGAGTTGACCATTTCCGCCGTAATTCAATAAGGTCACTTTACCGTCATAAATTCCTGCATTCTCACTGCGATCTTTTTCATCGCTATGTGTATAGGTAAATTGGATAGGTTTATCAAATGTTTGAATTTTTCCATTGCTATCTTTAACTGACACCATTTGATTAAATGAATTTAAACCCGTTTCCCATTCGTAAAATACGGTGACTTTTGCGGGATTATAAATGTCCCAAGGCGCACTTAGTGTTTCCAATACGTCGGCTGTTACCAGCGCGCCAGAACGGATTCCCCAACTGTAGGGTGAATTACTTTCACTTAGCCCTTCAGACGTTAAACCATTTGCGTAACGAATGGGCTCGCTATTGGATTGACGAACCAGCGTTAATGGATTTTCACCACTTGTACTGAAGCTAAAAGTTCTCACATTCTCCAGCGATTGAATTGGATCGCTGAAAGGAGAATTCCAACTCGTTAAATGTTCTGCCTCCAAAGTTCCTACCGGGCAGCGGTCAACGCAATAAAGTGTAATGTTACCGCTTGCCAATAATTGTCCCTCTGCAGTTTCACTGCCATTAATAAATTCCTGTTTGGCAAAGGTAATAAAATTATCACCACTTTTATATTTAACCGGACCACCCAACTGATCTGAATTCATATTCAGAACTTCGTTTTGATTCATACTTATTGCGATAGGCGCTTCCAAAGGCGTTAGCATCGGGCCATTTTCACCATTGCTACTACCAGCCACTTTGTAAAATCCATCGCTACTTACGTTATTTTCTGCAACTTTAAGGTATTCAACTATCCAGCTTTGGAAGTTAAATTCCATTGCATCCGGGTAAAAATAATTAAATTGCACGCCTTGAATGTTAGTGATGGAGAGTTCTTCTACTGTATTTTTGATTAAACGACCAGGTGCTTTGGAAATTGTATAACTTACGCCTGGCAGATTATGATCGTCCGGATTTTCCGCAACAATCGTGGCGCCATTGACTAAATTTTCAGAATGCTCCGCCCAAAGACCCCAGTAGCCGATGTGGCCGTAACTATCCAGAACAGTATCGTTATTGCTGTCGTATCTGAAAGACATTCCAGAATTAAGTTTAATTGACTCGCCAGTATTCGAATCAAACAAGTTGTAGCGCCACACAGATTCATCGAATTCGGTTCTGCTCAGGCATGCTTCTGTACCTGTGCTCGAGTTCTGTGAATTGAAAGGCAACAATTCGTATGTCTCTGCTTTTTGCGTAAGAACATTTGCAGAATTAAATGCTAGGCCGTAATAGTCACCTTGCTCCTGCTCGCCTTCCTGCTGATGGTTAAACGTGAAAGCAATACCTGTACTACGATCACTGCTCATCACTACGCTCGCGCCTTTTTCAGACGTTCTATTCTCATCCTCGGACTCTTTTTCATAGAAAGTAAAACCAATTTTTTCGGGGATATCGATAGTTTTAATTTCACCACCGCCCAATGCCTCGGTACTTTCTATATTTTCATAAAAATTATAATTAAAGGTAAAACTACCAAAGGGATTTTCTTTGCTAGCACCTTTGGTAATGTAAGATTTAAATTTAATGGATTGCTGTTCTTCACCCTCGCCCATCGCAGGAATCCACACTTTCACAATCAATGGATCATTCACGGATGCGCGTGTGGCGTCCACATAAATTTTTGTGTAGGAAGGAGTGTTATTCGCACCAGAGGATTGTGCGGATTCGGAATTACTATTGTTTTCTTTGAAACATGCAGCTTCGTCAGCAAGCGCCAAATAGGGACCTTTGTTAATGAATTCATTCGCTTTTAATTGGCCAGTGAAACATAAAATACTGTTAACGAGATCGACAGGTTTTAAGGCTTCGTTCCACACGTGATAATTTTGTGGAGCTTTTGAATAATCTGTGTCTGGATTTTGGATGTCAGCAATAGCGTATGTGCTGCTAGACGCGATAAGTGCTGCAAGAATATTTTTTGTGGCACGAATATTATTTAGGTTCTTCATTAGTCACTACCTCCAGGCTTGATGGAAGAACGAGAGATGTATCTTCCACAACTGCAACACCAGCAGATGAAGATGAGGCTGCAATAGATGAAGTTGCAGCAGAAGACATAGGTAAGCTCGATGTGGCCACTACTGAAATTCCTGCTGAAGAATTAGTGCCGGTAGGGTTTGGTTTTTTTGAGCTGCTGCTTCCGCCGCACGCATTCAGGAGTAGGACTGAGCTCAAGGCCAAGCCATATCCCCACAGATTAGTTAAACGCATAGAATGTTCCTGTTAAGCCAGATGAGAGAAGGGCACCTCGAAAAGAACTGCAAAGAGGTATGTAACAGAAGAATAGACAGCGCTTTTAAACGCACAAGTTTTTGCAAGCGCTTAAATTAGGCTTTAAGGGGAGTGTATAAATATTTTTTTTTGCAAACGATTTTTTGAATCATTCCGCTATGTCAAAAACACCTAATGATCAAATGGATATAAAAACACGACTTTGTTTGGAAGAAGAAAGCTAAATTGAAATAAAATTTTATTCCTTTAGTTATATCCTTCATTTGCCTATTTAGGCTCTACGAGGTTGAACGCTATAAATTGTCAATAATTAATGGTAATTCGAAATAAGGCGTCAATTTTTTAATTTTCAGGTGTTGTTTGTAGTTAAGGAAGAATGGTGTTTCGGCGCCATAAAAAAAAATTGGGCAGATCAGTCTCAAATTAGGTTGCGCAGAAAAGCAAACAGGGCGCAGGGCGCCCTGATAAGGAGCGTGAATTATTTTTTCTTATCGAGCTCAGCAATTTCTTTTTGCAATCCTTTCAATGAAGCTTCTACGCTTTGCATAGGCGTCATTCCTTCTGCATAAACTTCTTGCTCAACCACAAGCCACAAGGTGCCGCCGAAAGTGCGGTTGGCCACTATGAGTGATTTCCAATCGGTTGTGTCTTGGCCGATAATAGGATTTTCTTTGTTACCTGGTTCAGGTGCTGCTGCTTTGTAATGCGTAACTATGGTTCTGCCCGGATAATTTTTCACGATATCGACAGGATTTTTTCCAGCCACTTCGGTCCAGCCCACATCCTGTTGCAGTACAACACCAGCCGGGGTATTTTTCGCAATTACGTCCCACGGTGTAGTTTTATCAATATCCATCATTTCCGGTTTGTGATTGTGGTAGCCGGTGTGCATGCCCAGCGGCGCTAATTTGACTTCAATATCGGTTAATTCTTTTGCAACTTCTTTAGCTCCTTCAAGTGTTTGTGCACGCTTATCCATGGGAATAATTAATAAGTTGCAGTTGATAGCTTTATAAAACGCTACAGTTTTTTCGAAGTTTTCGGGCGAAAGTTTTTCGAAAGGTACGTGCGCAGCAGATGCTTTTAAGCCAGTCTTATCTAAAAATGCTTTAAGACCTTTAGGGTCGTCTGCATATTTTCCGAAATTGCCCGCAAATTCCACGCCCTGAAAACCATAAGCTTTTAATTGTTTTAAGGTGCCTTCGAAATCTTTAGCGACGTCATCTTTAACCGACCAAAGCTGTACGCTTAATTTGGGTTGTGTAGGTGTCACTGCGTGGCTGTAATTGCTCAAGATGGCGGCTCCGGTAACTAATGCAATACTTATGGTTTTTTTGAATTTCATAATGAATTCCTGTTGGGATTATTAGGGTATTAAATCGAATTAATTACTTTAAACTTTGCCTAGCTTTAATTGTTTAACAGCATAATCACATGCGCGAGCTGTTAAGGCCATATAAGTGAGCGAGGGGTTTTGCCATGCGTTGGATGTCATGCAGGCACCATCGGTCACAAATAAATTGGGTACGTCATGTGCTTGATTGTTGCCATTGAGTACCGACGTTTTTGGATCGCGTCCCATACGTGCAGTTCCCATTTCATGGATTGAAAGTCCAAACGGGCGATCTTCATTGCGCCGCACAACTTGCTTAACGATATCTTTGACGCCAATCGCTTCCAAAATTTCAGCGGCTGTATTGGCTATATCTTCATTCATTTTTAAATCGTTTTCAGTAAAGCTCGCTTTAATATGTAATTGCGGCATGCCCCATTTATCTTTCAATGTAGGGTGTAAACTCACCTGATTGTCATAGCGGGGTAACATTTCGCCAGAACCGTGCAAACCGAAATGCCAGCTACCGCCCTGTTGAATTTGTTTTTTAAAGTCCGCGCCAAAACCGTCTTTGTAAGCAAAGTTTGACCAGCTTTCACGAGCTGCCCCACCGGACAGTGAATAACCCCGAAAAAAGCCTGGATGTTTTTCTTTTACATTCCTGAAGTTTGGAATGTAGGGTGTAGTGGGGCGGCGGCCTGAATAATATTCTTCTTCAAAACCTTCAACGCGACCGTAGGCGCCTGAGCCGTAAAGGTGATCCATTAAATAATGGCCCAATGCGCCGGAAGAGTTGGCGATACCATTTGGAAAGCGCTCACTCGTTGAGTTCAACATAATTTGCGTTGTTCCCAATGTGGACGCGCACAGGAACACTAATTTGCCAAAGTATTCGCGCGTTTCCATAGTCTCGCTGTCAATAACACGCACACCTTTGGCACGATTCGTTTTCGGATCATAAATAACGCTGTGCACAATTGCGTTAGTCGCAATGCTTAAATTTCCGGTTTTCACGGCGGGAGGTAATGTCGAGCTTTGCGTTGTAAAGTTTGCGCCAAACGAACAACCTTTGTGGCATTCGTTGCGCGCCTGACATTGCGTGCGCCCTTGTTCGAGATGATGTGGCTCAGGTTTGGTTAAATGCGCGCAGCGCCCCATAATCATTTTTCGATCAGGAAATTTCGCTTCAAACTTTTTCTTGAGCGCAAGCTCAACGGTATTGAATTCAAATGGCGGTAAAAAAACGCTATCAGGTAAAACGGGAATATTTTCTGTTGAGCCGCTGATGCCAGCATGGCGCTCTACGTAGCTATACCATTGCTCAAGATCTTTGTAACGAATTGGCCAGTCTACGCCGTGCCCATCGGCAAGGTTCGCGTTAAAATCGTAATCACTCAGGCGATAAGATTGGCGCGCCCATAATAAAGATTTTCCGCCGAGTTGATTGCCGCGAATCCAGCTAAAGGGCTTGCCTTCTGGCGTGCTGTAAGGATAGTCGCGATCATTCATAAAAAAGTTTTTAGAGGTATCTCCAAATGCATAACACTGGCGCTGAATAAAATATTGGTCTTCTACTAATTGATGATTCATTGCATTACGTAAGGGGAGCTTCCAGGTTTGGACACCTTCGCCAACATAATCGGTACGATGTTCAACGGGGCGGCCCCGCTCTACCATCAAGGTTTTTAAACCCTTCTCCGTCAGCTCTTTTGCTGCCCAACCGCCGGTTATGCCTGAGCCAACCACAATTGCGTCAAAAATTTTGGCTGATTTTTTAATATAAAAATTATTATCCATCGAATATTACCTGTTGCACGATTGAGCATTTTTTTGTTTGAGCAATTACTAAACGTATTACCAGTTAAGTGCCCAAGCTTTACCAACTTTGGCGAAAGGAAAGTTACCTTGGTACCCGCCGGGAATTGCTAAATAAGCCAGCTCTTGGGTTGCGCCGACTTCTGACGTGTAGTAGCCAAATAAAGTGAGTGATTTGAATTGGGTAAAAAAGCTTTTATCATCAGGCGTGAATCCTGAATCGGATTTTTCAATCGCCGTTAGTAATTGTGTTTGCTGCTTGGGTTTACAGGCTAAAAATGATTTTTGAAACTTATTTTCGGCCACGCTATTGATTTTTTTTAATCCAAGTAAAAACATTTCCTGTTCATTTTTACTCACACACTCCGCCAGGTAGGTATCTAAAAAGCCATGCACGTTTACCGCAAGAGCGCCGGGTGTGTCGGTGGTAGGAATGATCAAATCGGCGATCACACCCGTCATTTGTAATTGATCGGGTGTAAAAAATTTGGTTGTGAGAGGCATAGTGCCTTTCACGGTAGCTGCCAAAACATCTAATGATTGCGTGGAGAGCGAAAGGCCAAAAAGTAACGCCATTTGTTTAAGCGCGACACGACGCGGGTTTTCAGTTTCTGGGGTTGATGCGGATTCGGGTTCATTGTTATAAGACATATTATTCTCCGAGTGTGGAATAGCGGCGTGCTGATTGGACAGTGTTATAAAACTTTTTGCTGTTAAGCAGTGCAAAGCAGCATTGGTTATTGTAAAGCCGCAGAAAAGGATTGGATTACGAATTGTAAGCGGTTACATTGCGCCTCACTATAACGAGAACCTTGTTTAACGTCTACTTATGCTTGACGCTTAAATAATTATTTCGTGGTGAGCACTGAACTTTAATTTTCGCAATTTAAATTTTTTTTGTCATAGCCGATATTGATGCAAGTTAAAATACTAGCCTCCTGAAAAAACATGCAGCAAATTTCCTTGTGCTTATAGACGTCACCATGCTCTAGAGTTCAGCAGCGCAATAGCCGTTTATGGTGGTTAATTAGGGGCGACTCAACTAATAATATTTTGGTGTACTAATGAGAAAAATAAATATAGCAGTCATTTGTTTAAGTTGCCTGGCTGCCACTGCACAGGCTGATAATCTCACCAAGCCCTTACCTGTGAATGCCGTCGGGCGAGTTGTACAGGAAAGAGCGGGTGAGAAAAATGCTGCTCCTACTTATTTATATTCCTGGCCGGGAGTGTATTTCGAGTCTGCATTTGAAGGTACATCTGTTGATGTCAGGTTGAATGATGACGAAAATATTTTAAATCTCATTGTAGATGATCAGGCGCCCATCGTATTAACGAAACCGGGCAAAACGGTTTACGCCATCAAAAATTTATCGCCCGGAACTCATAAAATTCGCTTGGAAAAACGCACTGAAACCCAGTCTACTAAAGGACGTTTCGAAGGTTTTTACATATCTAATGATGAACGAGCGAGTAAGGTCAACGCCGCCGAGCTTCGAATAGAATTTATTGGCGATTCTTTTACGGTGGGGTACGGTAATACGTCGAGCAGTCGCGACTGTACGAACGAACAAGTGTTTGAAACAACGAACACGCAATTAGGTTTTCCGCCACGTGTGGCTAAATATTTTAAAGCGGATTATCAAATTAATGCTTCATCCGGTTTTGGTGTGGTGCGCAATTACAATGGCACCAGCCCGGATAAAAGTTTACCTAAACTTTACCCGTACACACTAAACGATACCTCGATGCTCTATCAGGAACAGTGGAAGCCGCACATCATTGTTATAGGCTTGGGCACAAATGATTTTTCCACGCAACTAAAAGCGGAAGAGCGTTGGCCGAACCGCGAAGCATTGCGCGCTGACTATATAGAAACTTACAAGGCGTTTATAAAAGCGTTGCGTGAAAAAAATCCCAAGGCCCATTTCATTTTAAACGCGTCGACAAAATTTGATGGCGAAATTAAAGCTCAGGTTGAAAAGGTTATTGCAGATTTGAAGGCCTCGGGTGAAACGAAAATTGACGGTATTTTCTTTGATGGATTGGAGTACGCAGGCTGTCACTATCACCCTTCCGTAAAAGATGATGAAGTGGTAGCCAATTTATTGATTGAGAAAATTGCCGCTAATCCGAAATGGTGGAAATAATTTATTTTCGGTAAAAAATAAAAGCCCGGGCCAGGTACCCGGGTTTTTATTATGTGCGTGATATTTTTTCACTAGGATTTAGTCCAAACGATAGTGTCCTTGTTTTCTGCAATAACCGTTAACTCGTCATTCTCAACCAATCCATTAAGATCTTCGCAAATACGTTGGTATAAAAACTGGTCACTTGTATTTGGATTTGCGGCGAGGCCAATGCTTCGGTTGCGCCCCGAACGTTTTGCGGCGTAGAGTGCGCGGTCTGCGATATCGATAACTTGCTCCCAAGACAGCGCGGTTGGGCTGCCAGGCAGAAACGGGAAACAGGCGAAGCCGATGGAGCAAGTCTTTTTCAATGTTGTGCCATCAGCTAAATTGAAACTATGTTGTTCAATACTTTTCCTAATTCGCTCTGCAATTGCCGGTGCCTCGTGTCGATCAGTAAATCGGTTAACAATTAAAAATTCTTCTCCACCCCAACGCACCACAAAATCAAATTCACGGCAATTTTTGGTGAGCAACTGCGAAAGTTGAACCAATAATTGATCGCCAGCCGCATGGCCATGCATATCATTCACCGATTTAAAAGAATCGACATCCAAAATAAAAAATGTAAGGTCCAGCGGTGTTTTCTTTGTGGGTATGGTGGAAAATTTGCTGCCGTATTCGCGATGAACTTTTGCGATATCGACAGGTAATACTTTTTGCAAATAGCGACGGTTACTTAACCCGGTGAGTGGATCTGACAAACTTATTGCTTCTAACTGCGCGTAAGCTTCTTGCAACTCGGCCGTGCGTTCGGCAACTTTCGTCTCAAGCTCGTGGTTGATTTCAAGTTGGATGGATACTTTTCTATTTTGTCGCTGAATCAGTAACCACACCAATGCCAATAAGCATGCTGCGTAAATGAAATAAGCTGACCAACTTTTCCATGGCGGCGGCAATATTTTCAGCGTGAGGCTATGCCCTTCCTTATTCCAGATGCCATCGTTATTGCTAGCGATAACACGGAAGGTATAGGTTCCGGATGGCAGGTTTGTATAAAGTGCCGTTCGTTGGTTACCAACTTCGCGCCACTTATCATCAAACCCTTCTAGTTGGTAAGCGTACTGATTTTTTTCAGGGTCGCGAAAATTTAATGCCGCAAAACCAAACGAAAACATGGATTGGGTATGGTTCAGCGTAACTTGTTCGGTTTCGTTGATGACTCTGGAAAGAGTTTTGTCTGGGCCATTCACTGCAACTTTGTTGGTAAAAATTCGGAAATCAGTGAGTACAACGGGCGGAGGGTTTTCGTTAGGCAGCAACTTGTTTGCATTAATTATATAAAGGCCCGTGCGAGTGCCAAAGGCGATTTCGCCAGTCCGGGTAACAATCCCTGCACCGGTAGATACACCGCCAATTAATTCGCCGTTGAAGCGTAGGTAGTTGCGTACGGTCTTGGTGTCGGGGTTAAACATGACTATACCGTTGTTTGTACCCAACCATAAATTTCCTGCGTGATCCTCCACAATTGCGCGAATGCCGTGATCATTGAAACCATCTTTAACAGTGAAAACGGTGAAGTCGTCTGTCTCAGGGTGGTACAGATGTAATCCGCCGTCAGTACCTATCCATAAGCGGTTCTTTTTGTCCTCATAGAGTGACAACACCGATGAATTCACAAGGCTTCGTGGTTTTCCAGCGTCGGTAAAGTAGCGCTTGAAGGTTCCCGTTTTGCGATCCATCAAATTTAAACCAAAGGCGGTACCAACCCAAAATCGACCGGCAGAATCTTCCAATGTGGTCCACACGAGCGCGGCGGAAATGCTTTCCAAATTTACGGGATCAAAAGGATAGAAAGTGTATAGCCCGGTTTTCTTGTCTAATTTGGTCAGGCCGTTGTAATGCGTAGAGATCCACAAGTTTTTTTGTCGATCTTCATAAACGCTCCATATCATTTTATCGTTCAGCAAAGTACTGGTTTTTTCGCCTCGCTTGGTCTGCGTGTTGTCCGCAGGGACTTCGTCGAAGCGATCTTTTTCGGGGTTATAACGCAGTATGCCGTGCGCCCAGGAGCCAAATCGAACTTCACCGTCTGAATCTACAACGCCGTTTAAAAACGAGCTTGAATCCGAGCGTGAATCTGCACCACCGGTATTGCGGTAGTGAGTAAACGTTTCTGCAATGGGATCGAAAAGCGAAATGCCGTTCGCACCAACCCAAAGAGTGCCGTCCTTATTTTCTTCAATAGCTTCAACGTATTCACCTTGCAGGCCGCGTTTAGGGTCTGAACTTAACCCATACTTGCGAATAGAAGACGTGGAACGGTCGAAAATGTTTAATCCGGATGGGTAAGTGCCAACCCATAAATCGCCAATGTGGTCCTCGTAAACCCGACGCGCGGTACCACTACTCAAAGAACCGTGCTCGCCCGGCTGGTTGGTGAAGCGCAAAAAGCGGTTGTTTGCTTCGTCAAAAAGATTCACACCGCCGCCGTCGCTCGCGCTCCACACCCAGCCGTTATGATCAACAAAAATATTGCGAATGATGTTGTCGCCAAGTGAGTAGGGGTCTTTTGGGTCGTGGCGATAGATATCAATTTCGCCGGTATCTGGATGAAGCCGATAGATGCCACTGTCACTTCCTGCCCACAGAAGACCTTTATGATCCACGGTAATGGTTCTAATACTGTTATTGGCGATAGATTTCGAGTTGGCCGGGTCCGGCTCAATTAATCTAGTTTCCATGGTCGAAAGATCTAGGCGAACTATTCCCTCGACCATACCAAGCCACAGGATATTGTTTTTATCCATATACAGGTCGTCGACAATAATGCCCGGCAAACCTTTGGGAATGCCGGGTTGGTCGTTCATGGTTCGCACGGCCAAAGTTTCGGTGTTGAAAAAATGAAGGCCTAACCGACTTCCGACTAGGAGTTCTCCATTCGGTGATTCTGCCAACGCGGAAACAATTTCTCTAAATATCGGTGCCCCCGAAGCGTCTGTTATCTGCAGCATGAGCTCGCGGGCACGATCGTACTTATATAAGCCGGAGCGAGTAGCGGCCCACAGGCTTTTGCGACTATCTTCAAATATTTCCAATACTTGAGTAACAGGCACTTGCTGTGTAGGGTCATTCGGATCAGCTGTTTGAATAGGTAGGAACTCGACTCCATCGTATCGCAACAAGGCATTTCGTCCGCCCAACCACATAAACCCTTGGTAATCCTGGAGAATCGCTTCAACTTCTCCTATTGCGATATCCTGATCTTGCATGATGTTGCGAAAACTAATTTTCTTCGGATATTCAGCGGTGTGTGATGTTTCTGCAGCCAAAACGCTGAGGTTAATGCATAGCAAGCACGTCATTAACCATCCAATAAAATGATGAGGGGAAACCATATAGGGCAGGCGGGAGATGGATGCGGTTGCAAGTGGCGCTGAAAATCGTTTCATCAAGAAAACCGGGGCGATGGAATACGAGGGGAAAATCAGATTTTCCCCATTAGGTATAGTTATAGCACCGAGCAGGAATTTCGCAGGTTTTATGCTGCTTGTATGAATCAGGTTTGGTTTTCAGGTTAATAAAAAAAGCCGAACCATTTCTGATTCAGCTTTTGCTGGCTGGTTAAATCTAATTTATAAGTATTCGAAGCTTACGCTGTGTTTTCTCAGGTTTACGAACTAGTCCATACCAAGTTTTCGTGATTTTCAGAAAGCACGCTCAATTCACCAGTTTTAATTAATTGCTGCAGATCGTCGCGGATGCGTTGGTAAAGATCAGTTTCGTTGGTATTAGCGTTGGCCGCTAAACCTACCGCCCGATTGCGCCCCGAGCGTTTTGCAGCGAAGAGTGCGCGGTCAGCTATGTCAATGACGTGTTCCCAGGATATTAAATCTGGATGTTCGGGTAAAAATGGAAAGCAGGCAAAGCCAATACAACAAGTCTTTTTCAACGAGGCTCCATCTGCAAATTCAAACGTATGTTGCTCGATACTTTTTCGAATGCGCTCCGCCATCATGGGCGCCTCGTTTCGATCCGTGAAGCGACTTACGATTAGAAATTCCTCGCCGCCCCAACGCACAACAAAATCAAACTCGCGACAGATTTTGGTGAGTAATGCGGACATTTGTACCAACAGCTGGTCGCCAGCTGCGTGACCGTAGACATCATTTACCGACTTAAAGTAATCCACATCCAAAATAAAAAATGTGAGATCCAGCGAGTTTTTATGATTCACAATTTTAGCGGACTTAGCATCATATTCCCGGTGCAGCTTGGCGATATCCATGGGAATAACTTTTTGCAAGTAACGGCGATTGTTGAGCCCCGTCAACGGATCTGACAAGCTGATTGCTTCCAGCTGCGCGTAGGCATCTTGCAACTCGGCGGTACGCTCGCTGACCTTCACTTCCAAATCGCGATTAATTTTGCGTTCAATTAGAACCTTGCGTTCTTGTCTGCGTACCAGCAACACGAGCACCAAAATTATCGCTATTGCATACAGTGAATAAGCCCACCAGGTTTTCCAGGGCGGAGGCAAGATATTGAGCGTTAACGAACGCCCAGATGTATTCCAAACCCCGTCGTTATTGCTTGCCTTAACGCGAAACGTAAAAGTACCGGAGGGGAGGTTGGTGTAAAGTGCTGAACGTTGATTACCCACTTCCCGCCACGTATCGTCAAATCCTTCCAATTGATAGGCGTATTGATTTTTTTCCGGATCTCGAAAATTTAATGCGGCAAAACTGAAAGAAAGCATCGACTGGGTGTAATTCAGCGTGATGGTTTCGGTTTGATTGACTACTTTGGTAAGAATTTTTTCTGGGCCATTCAGTGGCACCTTTTTGGTAAAGATCCGAAAGTCCGTCAACACTACCGGCGGCGCGTTTTCGTTATACAAAAGCTTGCTGGGGTTAAAAATATAGAGACCAGTACGCGTGCCAAAAACAATCTCTCCCGTGCGAGTAACGGCACCGGCGCCGGTTGAAACGCCACCGATCAATTCGCCGTTGTAGCGCACGTAATTGTGTACAAGTTTGGATTCAGGGTTAAACATAACGACGCCGTTATTAGTACCCAGCCACAAATTGCCGGATTGGTCTTCCAGGATCACTCGAATGCCCTGGTCCGTGAAACCGTCCTTTACATCGTAAATAGTGAAGTCGTCAGTTTCGGGACTGTAGAGATGCAAACCACCGTCGGTACCAAACCATAGGCGGCCTTTGCGATCTTCCCAAATACTGAGCACAGAAATATTGGCCAGGCTGCGCGGATTATTAACATCCGGCATGTAATGTTTAAAGGTGCCTTTGTCACGGTCCATTAAATTTATGCCGTTGGCAGTGCCGACCCAAAAGTTTCCTTTTGAATCTTCAAATGTGGTCCATACCACAACGCTGGAGATGCCCGTTTTATCCGAAGGATCAAAGGGGTAGAAGGTATAGCGTCCCGTTTTTTTATCAAGTTTAGTCAAACCATTGAAGTGCGTGGCGATCCAGATGTTGTGTCGTTTGTCTTCCGTGACGCTCCATACCATTTGGTCATTAAGCAAATGGCCGGTTTTCTCACCGCGTTTAACCTGGGTAACATCTACGGGAACCTCATCAAAACGGTCCTTTGCTTTATTGTATAGCTCTATACCGTGGCCCCAGGAGCCGAAACGAATTTCGCCATTTGAATCTATAAGGCCGTTCATTATCGAGGTTGAGTTAATGCGTTGGTCGCGCTCACCAGTGGGTTCGTAATGGGTAAAGGTATCGTCTTTTGGGTTGTAGCGCGTGACACCGCCAGCGCCGAGCCAAAAGTTGCCATCCTTATCTATTTCCACTGCTTCTACGTTGTCGTCCAGCAAGCCATAGTTTTTATCGGCTTCTTTGGCGTAACGGGTAATTCCGCGAGTGGATTGATCGTAAACATTGACCCCTGAGGGATAAGTGCCAACCCATATGTCGCCAATGTTGTCTTCGAATATCCGCCGCACGGTATTACTACTTAGATTACCCGCACGACCGTCAGCCTTGGAGAATCGTAAAAAGCGATCATTCGGTTGGTCGTATAGACTGATTCCGCCGCCGTCGCTGCCTATCCATATCCAGCCGTGGCTATCTACGAATATTTGACGAGAAATATTATCCCCAAGGCTATAAGGGTCCGCTGGGTTGTGCAGGTAATGCTTAATGGCATTTGTGGCTACATCAAGTCGATAAATACCGTTATTGCTACCCGCCCAGATATTACCGTCACGGTCCTCTGTAACAGAAACTACGCCGTTAGCCGTTAATGATTGTAAGTTTGCAGGGTCAGGCACGAATAGTTTGGAGTCTTTAGTGGTCCAGTCAATGCGCAAAATTCCGTCATTGAGCCCGACCCATAGTTTTCCTTTTCTATCTATCAATAAATCAGTCACCAGAGTGCTTACCAATGGTTGGCCGCCGCTTTCGTGTTTTATCGCTTCCATATTTTTGGTAATGACGTTAAAGCGGTAGAGACCATTGCCAGTACCCACTAACAGCTCACCGTCCGGGCTTTCTTCCAGCGCGTAGATGGTCTCGCGAAACAATAACGCGCCCTGCTGGTCTTGCACCGGCAATAACACCTCGCGATCGCGATCATAGCGATATAGCCCTGCCCGGGTTGCAGCCCACAAAATACGACGGCTATCTTCCATCAATTCCAAAATCTGGGTCACAGGCGAGACTTGCGTGAAGTCGTCAGGATTATTTGCGACTGCGATATTCAGGAACTCATAACCGTCGTATCGCAAGAGCGCGTTGCGACCGCCCAGCCACATGAAACCTTCATGATCTTGCGTTATGGCTTCAACCTCACCCAGAGCGATATCCTGGTTTTGCATAATGTTGTGAAAGCTGATTTTTTTGGGATAGTCGAGGTGGGGTGGCGGAGCGGCTAGTAAGTTGAAGCTATACGCAAAGGTGAATACTAAGAGTGACAATGCGCAGAAGAATTTAAGCGAATTGTTAAAAAGGGGGTGTTGATTGACGCAGACGCAGCTAACAACGCAGCGCTTCAAAGGTTGTTTCATTACATATACCAAAACCGTAAATGAGATAGCCAGCCTTGAAAGCCGCTGCCAATATCTGATCCATTAGTTATAGCACTCTGTAAATAAGTCGCTCGGTCTTTACGTTTTTTTATAGGATTTTTTTAGGCTCAAACCTTAAGAGTCCGGTACGACTTGTGATGATATTACTTATAAAAAAGCCGGATCATTTCTGACCCGGCTTTTTAGTTTTACCGATTTAATACCTAAACATTGTACGTGGACGAAGAAGTATTGCCACCACGACCCGTCCAATTGGTGTGGAAAAATTCACCGCGTGGTTTGTCGGTGCGTTCGTAAGTATGTGCGCCGAAGTAGTCGCGCTGTGCTTGCAACAGGTTTGCAGGTAAGCGTGCAGTGCGATAACCGTCGAAGTACGTCAGTGCAGAGGTAATTGTTGGAGCGGGAATTCCGTTCACAATTGCGGCTGCAGCAACACGACGCCATCCAGCTTGTGCTGCATCAACGGTTTTCGCGAAGTAGTCATCGAGCAATAAGTTTTTCAATTCACCATTCTTATCGAATGCTTCTTTGATATTGCCGAGGAAAGATGAGCGAATGATACAACCGCCGCGCCACATTAAAGCGATGCCACCGTAATTCAAATGCCAACCGTATTCTTTGGCCGCTTCACGCATCAACAAATAACCTTGCGCGTAGGAAATAATTTTCGATGCAAAAACTGCGTTGCGCAAATCATCAATAAAGGCTTTTTTGTCGCCGGTGAAATTCACCGCTGGGCCTTTAATAACTTTGGAGGCTTCAACACGTTCTGCTTTTTGTGATGACAGACAGCGTGCAAACACGGCTTCAGAAATTAATGTGAGCGGTATACCCAAGTCCAGTGCGATTACACCAGTCCATTTACCGGTACCTTTTTGGCCCGCGGTGTCGAGGATTTTTTCAACGAGTGCAGAGCCGTCTTCATCTTTGTACGCAAGAATATCGCGAGTGATTTCGATCAGGTAAGAATCGAGTTCGCCTTTGTTCCATTCAGCAAATACTTCGTGCATTTCGTCAGCGCTCAAACCGACAACTTCTTTTAGCAATTGGTAAGCTTCACAAATTAATTGCATGTCGCCGTATTCGATGCCGTTATGAACCATTTTTACAAAATGACCAGCGCCATTCTCGCCAACCCAATCGCAACATGGGCTGCCGTCATCGACTTTCGCGGCGATGCTTTGGAAAATTTCTTTAACATAAGGCCATGCCTCGGGTGAGCCACCTGGCATGATTGAAGGACCTGTTAATGCACCTTCTTCACCACCGGAAACGCCGGTGCCGATAAAACGTAAACCTTTGCTAGCAAGGTATGCAGTGCGACGGTCAGTATCCGGGAAATGAGTATTTCCGCCGTCAATAATGATGTCACCGGCTTCAAGGTGCGGAATTAATTGTTCGATAAAATCGTCAACCGGTTGACCTGCTTTTACCATCAACATAATTTTGCGCGGTTTACTGAGCGAGGCAACCAATTCTTCGATTGAGTGTGCGCCGCGAATAGTTTGGCCTTTGGCGCGGCCCGCGAGAAAGTTATCAACCTTATCAATTGTGCGGTTGTATGCAGTTACCGTGTAGCCTTTGCTGGCCATATTGAGGATCAGGTTTTCGCCCATGACGGCCAAGCCAACCAAGCCTATATCGGAAAGAGGTTTCATAATTCAATGCCTTTGTTGTGGTTGATACGCACCGATTTGAGAGATTTACAGCTCTGATGGCTGTTTTACTGAGGGCGGGTATTATTCCTGTTTGGGGGGCAAATTCCTAGTGATTCTGGCTATGAGGTTGATAGTTTCTTCACTTAATTCACGTTGATATGACAAATGTATTGAAGAAATATTTACAACGAGTAGCTCGGATTTCAATCAAAAGAAAATGCAGGTGCCTAGGCGACCATATATGCGCATTCGTTTGGTGCGCATCATTTTGTTCTATTCATCTTAACCATTAGCTAAATCATTAGGCGTTAAGCGATGGCGGGTTAAGAGCCTGACTGATAAAGGACAATTTATTAATCGGAAGATTTATTTAAATTTTTAATTTTTCTTTTGCGACGGTGATTAGGTTTTGCTTGTTGCTCTAATGCCCAATCGATATGTTCTTTAATTAAGTCCGAAACGTTTTCACGTTTTTGTTGTAGCGCTTCAATGATTCGTAAATCGCTTGGCGCATTGCCGAGGCCGACGGCCAAATTTCGTAACCAACCCTCGTAACCAATTCGTCTGATTGCTGAACCTTCGGTGTTGGTGAGATATTCTTTTTCTGTCCAATTAAACAGATCGACCAGATCACTATTGGCTAAACCGTGGCGCGGTAAAAAATCCGTTTCTTGCGTAAATTGTGCATATTTATTCCATGGGCAAATCGCTTGACAGTCGTCGCAACCGAAAACGCGATTGCCCATAGGTTCGCGAAACTCTAACGGAATAGGGCCTTTATTTTCGATGGTCAGATAAGAAATGCAACGACGCGCGTCCAGTTCATAAGGTTGTGGAAATGCATCGGTTGGACAAATTTTTAAACACGCTGAACATTCGCCGCATTGATTAGGCTGTTCGGATTGATCAACCGGTAAAGGCAAAAAAGTAAAAATTTCGCCTAAAAAAAACCAACTGCCTGCTTGGCTGTTAATAATCAACGTGTGCTTGCCTGCCCAGCCCAAACCAGCCTTCTCAGCGAATGGCCGTTCCATAACCGGCGCACTATCCACAAATGCACGATTTAATAATTCATGTTTATTGGGATAGTCTTCGGGTAGAGTATCGTCAATTTTTTTCGCTAAAGCCGCCAAGCGTTTGCGAATTAATTTGTGATAATCGCGCCCAAGTGTGTAACGCGAAATATAAGCTTTAGTAGGATCTTTCAGGGTTTGGATTTGTTGCGTATCACCCGGCAAATAATCCATTCGCACCGATATCACCCGAACAGTTCCAGGAACTAAATCGTCAGGGCGCGAGCGTTTGTTATCGTGGGCGCCAAGCCATTCCATAGTACCGTGATAACCTTTCGCGAGCCATTCCTTTAACCGAATTTCAGTGTCACCTAATTCAATGTCCGTAATCCCCACCTGCTGAAAACCAAGCTCGCGTCCCCAAACTTTTATATCGGCGGCGAGTTGGTTGAGGTCGATACCTGAGATCATCATGTTTACCGGTTTAAATAAAAGCTATTGTGCCAGAAGTAGTTAGTTTTGAGGTGCCCTGGTATAAAGTACTGCGATATATGTATTAGGGCAAATACAACGAACAATAATAGCTATGGATAAGATAATGTCTGTGTTTAAAATTAATACGCGTCGCGTATATTTAATTTTGTCGATCCTGCTTTTAATTAGTATTGCTACTTATTTTAATTTCTTGAGTCCGCAAGCTCGGGCTGCACGACATTTGGCCGCAGTGCACGAAGCAGTAACAGAAATGCATCCTGCTGTTCTCGATAAAAATGCCAAATCATTTCACGCTTGGCATGCAATCGCTTACGGAAAAGCGAAAGTACTTTTGCCGAAAGTACACTCCGTTGCCGATGAAAATGCGCTACTTAATTTTTATTTTGCCGGTTATGAAGATGCACACCTGAATGGATTCGTTAGCCAATCACCCTATACCTGGATGGACTTCGAAAGTGCTCGTTGGACTGGCTGGTTGACGAGAGCAACGGTCACCGGCTTTGATGTTGTGATGAGTTTAGGCGGTGAAAAATATCCACCTGTAGGTGCGCATTTGATCAGCTGTAATAAGCAACCGATCGATTCATTTTTAAAAACTAATATTGCTCCTTTTATTGACAAACGTTGGCATTTGTTGGCAGCCAGGAATAAATCTGCGGCGCTGTTGAGCCTTGATGTGCCTAATGTACATCTATTAATTAGACCAACAGTATCCAGTTGCGATTTTGAAGCTGAGACTGGTGGTATAAAATCCTTCCAAACCCAATGGAGCTCAGTCAGCGCCGAAAACGAAAAGGAATTTGCGAAAATTTATTCTCCCGGTTATGAGTATCCTTCGGTGCATGAGTTTGCACCAAAAAGCTATTGGGTGAACGTTAGTGATTTTCAACTAAATTCGGCGGAGGCATATCGACATCATCAGGAACTATTGAGTGATCTCCGTGCGCTAACTGATGTGGATTTAATTGTGTTTGATACACGCATGAATAACGGTGGGAATTCTATGCTTGGCGATGAAATCCTCGAATCATTTTTTGGTGATGAAAGGTTGTATTATTTGCAACAGCGGCTGGCCGGGAAAGCGCCTGATTCGGAAGCTGTTTTTCGAGCAAGCTGGAAATTTTACTGGGCATACGTTTTTAAGTATAAGCAACAGCGGATGCGGCAGGGAGTCGACTCGACTGGGTTGGAATTTCTCGAAAAAATTCTTTCACGATTAAAACATGCGTTGGAGCATAATCAGGAAATTTTTTTACAATCGGAACTTGGGCTTGAAAATGAGCGTGGACGCTCCGAATTTTTGAAAGAAAACAATCTTCACTGGCGGCCCAAAGGAAAAGTTGTGTTGCTAACCAGTCGTAATTGTTTTAGTTCCTGTTTAAATTTTGCCGATACACTTAAGCAAGTCCCGGAGCTTATTCATTTGGGTGAGCCAACAAATGGTGACACCATATATACGCATATTGCTGAAACAGTCAGCTCATATTTTCGTGAAGATTATCTTTTTTCAGTGCCAATTAAAGCCTTCACAAATCGCTGGCGTGACGATAATCAGCCTCATATTCCAGAGGTGATTTACAACGGAAATATTTATACCGACCCGTTGGAGGGCTGGGTACGGGAACAAGTTAGGCAGAAACAGTGAATTTAAAGTGTGCTTATACGCATGTCTCGATTCGCATCAAATCTAGCGAACAATTAGTTACAAAACGAACCCTCACAATCATGTATAGTCTTTGAAATTTACGTGGAGATTTAATAAATGAAAAAATTAATTGCAGTCGCAGCCTTAGGTTTATTTAGTCAATTTTTGTCGGCTTCTCCGTTGCCAGATAAGCCACACGTTTACGTTGAAGGTTCCGCTGAGGTAGAAGTCACTCCAGATCTTATGACGTTTAGTTTACTAATTGAAAAAACGGACATTGATCTCGCAGCTGCTAAGGCCGATGTAGATTCCCGATCAAACCTGTTGATTAACACCTGCAAAAAATTGGGTATTAAACCGGATTCAATCGCTACAACCGCATTGTCCATTTTTCCTGAATATGAGTACAAAGATCAGGGGCGCGTGTTTAGTGGTAATCGTGTGTCGCGCCAAGTAGATATTAAATTGAAAGATTTAACCAAATACGCGCAAGTGATGAAGGCGTTAGTGGATGCGAAAATTACGCAAACAATTAACACCAAGTTGTCACTAAGCGATGAGAAATCCGCGCAAGATAAAGTATTGATTAGCGCTATGGCAGATGCAAAGGCGCGTGCGGAACGTTTGGCAAAATCACAAGATAAAGAATTAGGGGATCCATTTTCGATTTCAGAATTTAATACGCGTGCAGAAGAAACATTTTCGTTACGCGTAAATCGTGGAATTGTTGGCGAATCCGCAAGTGACGCTGCGCCGCAAGCAATGTCCGCGAAGATGGTTTCAAATGAACCCTTTGAGCCGGGTGTTATGAAAGCAAAGGCCCAAGTGTACGTTGTTTATTTGTTGAAATAATTATTAATTAGCTTTCGGTGTGCGCCGCCGGAAATTGTTAAGCCAGGTTGCTATCGCAATAAAGCATCAGGTGTTAAAGAGTATCCTGATGTTTTTCCATTTGCATTTCTATTTTCTTCAATAATTCTGGCCAACGTAGTTGCCAACAGCAGTTGTGATCAAAATTTTTGATAACTTTTTGTTCCTGATTTATTTTTTGTAAAAAATCCAATGATAATCCTGGCGGAATATTGTCATCTTTGTCACCCATAAAATGTATTTGTTTTACAGGGCTGGCAGTTTTAACGTGCTCTGCGGGGTTTAACGAATTATATAAAGGCGTAAAATGGTGATAGCGCGTCCAGGCCTGTGTGTCCAAATTCCCCGCCAGTGTTACGAGTTGGTCCACTTCGGGCATGCGCTCCGCCATCAACATAGCAAGCGTACCTCCACCACTGTGACCAATTAAGGTTATCCCGCGAAATTCATAATTTTTTAAATTCTGACGCAGCGCATCAATCATGCTGGTAACTACTGCATCCGAATAGCGCGCATCGGTCCACCAATGAAAATTGCATTCTTGGTCAGCCATGAGCGGGTTGGATTGTGTGAAATAGCATGGGCGACCCAGGTACATACTCGCTGTTTTATCTTGTGCCATAAGTTGCAGCAACAAGGGATTGCGAGGGCTTGGATCGGCCGATATTTGAAACCGATTGCGAAATGGTCTCCCATCACCTTCAATATAAACATGCAGACGTTGGGTATTTTTCTCGCCCTGAATAACCACCATATGTTTGAATTGGCTGGAGGTTACAAAAGCTCCGTGCGGCCAAATCGAAGGTTGAATGTTACGAGTAGACTGACAAGCGCTCATCAAAAGTAATGTCACGAGTAACATAAAACTTTTTTTAATCATGACCGATAATCTGGGTGTCTGAATTGCGTTTATAACTTCGATCATGGATTCAAGATCTACTTTTGTGTCTATGCTAAGCGAATGCATGGTCATTCGCATCTATGTGTAATATTTCACTGCCGATTGGCGAGCGTTGTGTGTACTATTAAAGCGCTATTCAATTGCGGGTATTATCCTAGGACTTTTTTAATAACAATAACCTACTTCAGGTAATTTTATGAATAAACTTTTGAGCCCTTTAAGGACATTAATGGCAGGTGTAATTGGTGTGGGTGCGGTTGCATCGCTACTAGTTGCCTGTAACACAGCTCCGACAAAACCTGTTGCAGGAGCTCAGGCGCCAACGGCTGCCGATCTCTACGTTGTTGATTGTTTATTGCCAGGACAAATTCGTCAGTTGGGTGCTACGAGTTACATGACCCCACGTCGTCCAGTTTTAACTACCGCAGCGGATTGTCGCATTCGTGGTGGTGAGTATGTTTCCTATGATCGCGCTAACTATAAAACTGCGTTGCAAGTATGGCTTGCGACCGCGGAGTTAGGCGATGCTGAAGCACAAACTAACGTAGGTGAAATTTTTGAACGGGGCTTAGGTGGCGAGCCTAATTATGCGGCAGCGATTATTTGGTATCAAAAAGCGGCAGAGCAGGGTAACGCACGCGCGCAGTTTAATTTGGGCACACTCTATGAGCAGGGTTTGGGGGTTCCTAAAGACAAAATGACGGCACTCAATTGGTACCGTAAAGCGTGGGGCTTGCCGCAGGATAATTTAATTTATCAATCGGCTGCAGATTCTGCGCAAAAAGATTTACGTGCCCAATTGCAAAAAACGGTTGATGACAAAACATCGCAAATTAGTCTATTGAATAATCAGATTAAAAATCTACAAGCCACAAGTAAGAAAGCGTCAGAGGATGCAAAAAAACAAGCAGAGCTCGCCCAGCTAAGAACATGGGTAAATGGGTTGGATAATGAACGTGTACTCGCGAAAAATGAAATTAATAAGTTGGCGGAGGTGCGCGAGCCACAAATTAATAAGGACGCCGTTATTGCACCTGCAAACTCAGCGTCTGAATTGAAAAAAGGCAATTTACAATTTGGTAAATATTACGCACTGATCATTGCCAATCAACAATACGACCATATCGAAAGTTTAAAAACGCCTCATGCCGATGCCAAGCGCGCTAAAAAAATTCTGGAAGAAAAATACGGTTTCCAGGTCACCATGGTTTTAGATGGCAATAACAGTACCGTTATGCGCGCGATCAACGATATGGATGCGAAACTGGAAGATGGCGATAATTTGTTAATTTTTTACGCGGGCCATGGTAGCCGAGTGCAAGCTGGCGGAATTGAAACCGGCTACTGGTTGCCGAGTAACGCAACACCACCGCCAGATGATACCTTTTGGGTTTCTAATGAATTTGTTAATCGCCATTTGGCTCGTTTAAAGGCAAAACGCGTGCTGGTGGTGGCAGATTCTTGTTACGCCGGTTTGCTTTCTACTGAGCCTGGCTATTTATTTATGGGCGACAAACAAAAATTTAGTGAAGACTATATTCGCTACAAGCTGCCGAAAAAATCACGTCTGTTATTGTCCTCGGGTGGAGATTTACCGGTGCTTGATAACGCCGGGGAAGGACATTCAGTGTTCGCACGCGCATTCCTGGACGCATTGGATTCTGCAAAGGGAGTGATTAGTGGGCCGGAGTTGTTCTTAAAAATAAAAGACCAAGTCAGTGAAAAAGCAAAATCGATTAATTTTGTTCAGTTGCCAGAATTCAAAGCGATTAAAGGCACAGGGCATGAGGTTGGTGATTTCTTTTTCGTGAGTAAGTAAAAGTTGATAGTTAAATAAAAAAAATCACTTGTCTGGGCCGAATGGCGTGTCTTAAATTGGAGACGCCGTTCGTCCCGAGCCTGTCGAAGGGCATTTTCACTAGACTCTTCGACAGCTTCTCGCTGAGCGCGAAACTGATATCAACTGTGTTTGGTATAAAACGCTTAAGTAAGTGCCATTTTTATTTGTGTTTTTTTCGCTACTTATTCGCAGTAACTTTCGCAAAGGCCGGGTAGGTTTTTAGTTGATCCAACTGTTGCTGATAAAAGCTGCGTTTTAAATCCGTATCGGCCGTGGCCAAATTTTGGTTAATAATCTTTACCACATTATCGCGTAACTCAAGCATATCTTTGTGGGTCTTATGAATATTGTAGGCGTGATCAATATTCACTACAGCTCCTTGCAAATCGTCAAAGCTTAACGCAGTCTCGGCTTCTTTAAGATAATTATTAAAGTCCTGTTGCGCATTCACCGGTAGGTCTGAAAACGCAACCTCATGTGAACCAAAATAATGCCAGTAAATAAAGTTACCTATGAGTGCCAGCAAAACAAGGGTGACCATATAAGTTACTTTTCGAACGCCGTTGCGAGCAAATTTTAACTGTTTTATGAATTCCGCTGCACTTTGAATCCGGTCTTCACGCTTGATTGCAATGCTCTTAAGCAGTAATTTTCTCAACAGCGGATTTTTAAGTGGCGGCAAGTTGGGTGCTGTGCCACTTTGCAATACTTGTTGTGCATTTTGGCGTTTGTAGGGGTGATGTTTGCCCAGTAATTCGCAGGCAATAATGCCCAGTGCATAAATATCGTCACTGGGATGAGGTTTGTCGAAATTCAACATTTCCAAACTGCCATAGGCAAAGGTCACAGCACCTAGATCGCCAGCGTCAAAGCTATCTTCATATATTTCGCTATTAATCGCGCGTGCAATACCGAAATCCAGAATTTTGACAGTGTTGTTATTGGTTATAAAAATATTAGCGGGTTTTAAATCCGAATGAACAATGCCTTTACTGTGCGCATAGTAAAGACCTTGTGCAATTTGCTGCAGGATATAAAGTTTTTCATCAAGCGTGGTTGAAGCTCTGGACGTCAGGATAAATTCGTCCAGCGATTTACCTTTTAACTCCTCCATTGTTAGATAAATTAAATCGCCGTCGCGATCAAAATCGTAAACTGTCACTATATTCGGGTGCGCAAGCTCCTGAGTTTTTCGCGCCTCGCGCTGTAGAGTTATCAATGCTTCAGGGTGATCTTTAAATTCCTCGCCCAACAGCTTTAAGGCAACATAAGGTTTATTATCTCGAGCCTCTTTTTTTCGCAAATCCAGCGCGCGATATACCGACCCCATGCCTCCGCTACCCAATAGGCTATCCAGCACAAACCGCCCTTTAATAGTATCGCCAATGACCACGTCAGACGATGGCGATATGGCATGACCTGTGGTTTTAATTCGGGTAGCGTCATCGGTGGAAAAAATACGCGTTGCATTATTATCTTGCGCGGGATTATCCATGGTTTCAGCTACAGGTTTTTTTACCTGCGTAGCATCAATGGCCGGATTAACCTGAGTGGGTTCGGAAGTCATTTTTTTGCACACATGTTAGATGGATGGCTGAAGTGTAATGATCCCTGTGCAAATTTGCCAGATCCTAAATTTTTCGATCAGCAAATGTTGTTTTGATTGCAGAAACGGACTTCCTATTTTAAGGATAATAAAATGGTGCGTCATTCTAACTGGCATTGCTCGGCAATAAATTCTTTCCACTCCTGAATATTTGAATTCTCGGATTCAAAGAGGGCGAGACCCACCAAAAATTCGCCGGGATGCTGCCAGGGTTGCAACCACTTTACTTCGGTGATCAACATAAACCGCTTGTCTATATTTTCGGTTTGTACGCAACTGCGTAAAATGCTGCCGGGAACTAATTCTCGGTCGGTAATAATTCGCAAGCCGTTAGCTGAAATATCCAAGCTGCGACTGATTACAATAACCGCGTCATTGTCCTGTTCGTCACCCAATTCTAAAAAAACAGTTAATTGAGTTTCCAAACGATATTCCTGACGTTGATCTTCAGTAGTCATTATAAATTCCTAGGAAATATCTTTGCGTAATCCGCGAATAACTTTGACGAGCTGATCATCAAAACTATCGCCATTGTTAAGTAACGTGAGTTGATTGTTGAGTAAGGCTTGCACCAATTGCTCGCGCTGGAATTCCGCAATTTTGCGACCAATGTTATCTGAGAAAATATATTTTCCGGTGGCGGCAATAATAACCGCGAGTTTGCAACGCACAGCCTCCCCGTTCTGAATGAGTTCAACGCGCGCACCGAGATTTAAAGCGCTGATATTGATGTTAGCCAATTGAATGCGCTGTAAATTTTCTGCCGCTTGTTCGGCCTCTAACTGTAAGCGTTCTTTTTCCTGGGCTAGCTTGAGTTCTGCAGCACGCTGCGCTCGTTCCTCGGCGATAGCTGCTGCTTCCGCCAGGGCTTTTTGTGCTGCCGCGCGTCGCGCGCCTAACTCCTGAACTACGCGTTTCTTTTCTTCTTCCTCACGCTCTTTTTTTTGCGTCAATTCAGCCTGTATCTGAAGTTGCGTTTCTGCCAGCGCTTTGGCATCACTGGCATTTTTTTGCACTTTGCTTTGGTTTTTCTTTTGTTCGTACAAATCAATCAATGCTTGAAGGATCTTTGTAATAATTTCCTCGGCGTTTACGGGCGTCATTTTTTTTGCAATGCCAGTGGCAACGCATACCGCAAAATCCTGCGCATTTTTATTCATGACTTTGCGTCCAGTGTCGTCCACAAATAGTAGCTGACTGGTTTCGCTATTTTTAAGGGCGAGCTTACAGCGAATCACTAACTGATTTTCGTTAGTAAATAAAATCCAGTCACCTTCTTGTATGCTGTCACTTTGTTGCAAAATGTCAGTCGTTACACGCGTGTTGAGATTTTCAAATCCGACAGGATATTTTAAGTCATTAAAAATGCTGCAGTGAATGGGCTGCTTTTTAATGGTCAACATCAGTTGCTCGCTCAAAACCTCTACCCACTGGCGATAACTTTCGGGATTACTGATTTGAATGGTGAGGCTACGTTCGAGTTCATTTAGCAATGCAGGAATGGTACGGTAAAGCACCTGTGAATCTTCTGAACTCATTTCGGGTGTTGCAATAGTTGCAAATACTTTTCCAAGTAGAGGCAGCAAGCGTTGCCAGGTTCTCCAGAATGGATTGTCCTGACCTGCGGTAAAATACGAATGTAATAATTCACTTTTAAGCGTATTAGCAACGCCTGTTTGAAGTTCAACAGGAAATGGTTTGTTGGCGAGAGCGGCGTTAATTAATTCTAAAACGTTGCACTCCGCGCTGAGCGTTTTAAAGGAATTTATTTCGGTCTCGCATAACCTGCTTTCGAGCATGGCGGAGCGTTTCGCTTCCGCCTCAAGCCAATCCCTAAATTCATTACTTGCCGCATTTACTTGTTCGCTTGAACTTTGATCGAGTTTTTTTACTAGCGTCGTCAATTTTTCCAGGAATTGCTGGCTGGATTTTGATTCTCGTGGATACCAGCTGACTGCCCGGTTTATGAGCGCGCTGAAAAGTTGGCGAAGGGGATTTTCGGCATTCAGGTAAAACCCATCGTCCTGTGCAATTTTAGGAATAATTACGGCTTGCAATTGATTAATGTGCACTGCGAGTGCTACATCGAATTGCTCAGGTTTCAACAAATATTTGCAAACCTTTTCTGCGGTGTGACTGCGCAAAACTGTAGCGGGGGAAGGCACCGCTGCGGCTTGAAAAAGTTGATCAAGCTGCGCTGCATCGCCGCGAATGATGTTACTGAGGGTGAATTTTACTTGCATCTTAGGTGTGTAGCCGCCGATTCGACCGGCAGAGCTGAGACGTGCCGATGTCGCTTTAAAGTATGAGTTTTGGCCATGAAGTTTGTCTAACTATAGGTTCATTTACTCAGCAGCGCGAATCTTTGCCCACATTAAATTCGGCTACGACACCTTAAGCAACTTGCGTATAATCGCCCGTTGTCATACCCAAAGCCTCATGGCTTTTCGCCTCTATTTGAGTTTTTTATGAAAATTACCGCGTCTAATAATTCCCTCTATTCAACGGCTCAGGTCTTTGCATTAGATGCTGCCGCTATCTCCAGTGGAATTCCCGGTATTCAATTGATGAAGCGGGCAGGTCGCGCAGCCTTCGAGTTGTTGTTGAAACATTATCCGGCCCCAGAACTTATTACGGTCTACTGCGGTTCGGGCAAAAATGGCGGCGATGGCTATGTGTTGGCCGCTTTAGCCGCTCAACGATTGATTCCGGTTCAAGTTATCCAACTCACGCCTGGCGATAAGTTGTCTGGCGAAGCACGCACGGCCTACGAATTTGCCGTACAAGAGCGCGTGACAATTGTTCCCTGGGCTCAAGCGCAAGCCCCTGCGGCAGGTGTTATTGTCGATTGCCTTTTAGGTATTGGACTAGAGGGCGACGTTAGGCCCGAATTTGAAGCCGCCATCAAGCAAATTAACGTTAGTCATTTATCCGTTCTTGCGATGGATATCCCTTCAGGTTTGAACGGTGACACTGGCGCAATACACGGTGCGGTCGTTCGCGCCCACCTCACAGTCACATTCATTGGTCTCAAACGCGGCCTGGTCACTGGGCGTGGTCCAGCAATGTGCGGCGAGGTGTTTTTGTCTGACCTGGATATTCCAGCTGATATTTTTTCCCGTGAGACGGCGACAGCGGAACAATTACACCTGATCGATCTGCTTGAATTGCTCCCGCAACGTGAGGCCGATTCGCACAAAGGCGACTTCGGCCATGTGCTAATAATAGGTGGCGATAAAGGCTACGGCGGTGCAGTAATTATGGCAGCCGAAGCTGCTGCGCGCGGTGGTGCAGGTTTGGTCAGCGTGGCGACTCAGCCTGAGCACGTGAGCGCTATTCTGACGCGTTGCCCAGAGATTATGGCGCGCGGTGTTGCATCAGGTTTGGAGTTAGAGACGCTTTTGAATCGCCCAACGGTGATTGTGATAGGGCCTGGTCTGGGCCGCTCGGCGTGGTCCGAACAAATGTTGCAGCGCGCCCTCCAATGCAATGTACCGTTAGTTTTGGATGCCGATGCTCTGAATATCCTCGCAGAAGGCCGCGTTGTGCCTGATCTTAAGCCTCGTTCCAATTGGCTTTTTACACCGCACCCGGGAGAAGCAGGGCGGCTGTTGGGCATAACAACGCAAACGGTCAATGCTGACCGATTTGCCAGCCTCGCAAATCTCCAACAAAAATTTGGTGGAGCGGCCATTTTGAAAGGTGCTGGAAGTCTTGTGTCAGGCGAGTCTGGAATTGTCGGTGTGGTCACCGATGGCAACCCAGGCATGGCAACTGGCGGCATGGGCGATGTACTAAGTGGGATTTTAGGGGCGCTAATAGCGCAAGGTTTATCGGTGGAGGAAGCCGCGCGACTGGGTGCGACTTTGCACGCCAGTGCAGCCGACCAAGCCGCAGAAAAAATCGGTCAACGTGGATTATTGGCGACCGATATTATTCCTTACGTTAGTCAGCTGCTGGAATAAGTTTGTTTATATGATTCCCAGCACTTCTATTTTAAGAATCGCACGTCCCACTGATAATTTGTCCGTGGTAAGTCAGATGTATGCTGAGGGTCTGGGATTCGAAGTGCTGAGTGGATTTTCTGATCATGATGGATTCGATGGTGTAATTATCGGGCACCAACATCATGCTTACCATCTTGAATTTACGCATGATCGCAACATGCGTGTGGGTCGAGCACCTACGCCGGAAAATTTGCTGATTTTTTATATTGGTGATCAAAAAGTGTGGAAGGAGTCGTGCGAAAAAATGCGTAAGTCAGGCTTCAGTTCGGTGGTTTCTCATAATCCCTATTGGGGTTTACTTGGGATTACATTTGAGGATGTTGATGGATACCGGGTTGTGTTGCAAAACAGTGAGTGGAAAATTTAATGACAGCGCGGGGAAAAGCAGAAGAGTTTTATATTGATAACGAAGCGGATATGGTTGCCTTTGGTGAGCGGTTAGGCTTCGCTTTCCGCGCACAATCCGATTCACTCTGTGTATTTTTAAATGGGGATTTGGGCGCGG
This sequence comes from Gammaproteobacteria bacterium, assembly GCA_004173475.1. Lineage (GTDB taxonomy): Bacteria > Pseudomonadota > Gammaproteobacteria > Pseudomonadales > Cellvibrionaceae > Cellvibrio. The sequence continues at coordinate 1,285,113 of SEBU01000001.1, read as the reverse complement.
GCAAAACGACATTGTCTCGCGGAATTTTACGCGCTTTCGGTCACACGGGCGCAGTGAAAAGCCCAACCTATACGCTAGTCGAAGAGTACAATTTTTCAGATCGCCGCGTTTATCATTTTGATTTATATCGGTTGGGTGATCCTGAAGAATTGGAATACATGGGAATTCGCGATTATTTTTCCGCCGGCAATCTCTGCCTCATAGAGTGGCCGCAGCGTGGCGAAGGTATATTGCCTGAACCTAATGTTTTAATTGATATTGAAGCACAAGCTGACGGACGTTTGATAAAAATAACCGCAGACATTTCGCTTGTATAATTTCACCTTACGACTTATCAAATTTTTCAACCATTTTTTTCAGGGTTCATAATGAATAGACAAGAGTTTCAATCACTGTGTAACGCGATTGGTGATGAGGTTGAACGATTACTACCGGAGGTTTTATTAATTCCGGAAGAATTAAAAATAGCGAATGGAAATTGCGTATTGTGTGCCATGAACGCAGCGGGCGATACAGTTGTACGTATGTACGGCGGTAGCGACCCGGCTCGTCAACGTCAAGTTGCGCAGGTCGCTACGAAAAAAGCATTACAAGTGTGGCGTACTGGTTACGCAACGGGCGCTTATGAAAAACTCGTGTATAACGGCGACCTAAATGCGGATGACTTTGGAATACCACATCCGGAATTTATCGGTTGGCTTGGCGGACTAGAAGCTAAAACAACCAATGGTGAACGTTTGATTTTAGCCTTCAGCGGTGTTCGCGGCGAAGAAGACCAAGGTATTTTGCGTAGGGCTGCAGAAAAATTAAAAACCTTTTCGATTGTTGAATAAAATTTTTTCAATAAAGAATCTTTTAAAAATACACGAATAAAAAACGCAGCCTAAGCTGCGTTTTTCATTTCATCAAAAGAAAAGTTATTCTTCGCTCTCAATCAATTCGCGGTAATCCACTGCATCTAATGCTTCTTCAAGTTCAGACAAATCGTCTGGTTGAATGCGGAAAAACCAGCCGTCATCATAAGGTGATGAATTTACGGTTTCGGGTGCGTCTGCCAAAGCTTCGTTAACAGCAATCACTTCGCCGCTTACGAGCGAATAAATGTCTGAAGCAGCTTTTACTGATTCAACTACGCCGGCTTCTTCGCCTATCGAAACACGGCTTCCTACTTCCGGTGTTTCTACAAACACAACATCACCTAAGGCTTCTTGCGCATGATCGGTGATACCGATGGTCACTGTGCCGTCTTCTTCAACGCGCGCCCACTCGTGGCTGCTGAGATATTTCAATTCTTTGCGGATGTCGCTCATGATGTTTTCCTGTGTTCTACAATTTTCTGAAAATTTTAAATTAAAATAGTTTTTAATTTGTTCGCGAAATAATTAAACGAGTGGTTTACCGTTGCGCACAAAGTTAGGTGCGACTACATCGACCAAAACTTGTTTGCCGCGCATGTCTACGTGGCATTGATTACCAATAGTCGCAGGTACTCGCGCCAGGGCAATAGAATAGCCTAAAGTTGGCGAGAAAGTACCACTGGTAATTACGCCTTTTTTCTCTGTGCCGTCCACAGTAACAATCTGCTCAGCACGCATAACACCGCGCTCGCGTAAAACCAATCCAACCAACTTAAAAGCAGGCCCTGCATTTTTTTCCGCTTCAATAGCGGCACGTCCAATAAAATTGCGATCACTTGGTTGCCATGCAATTGTCCAGCCCATATTCGCTGAAAGAGGCGACACGCTGTCATCCATTTCATGGCCGTACAAATTCATTCCCGCTTCTAGTCGTAATGTGTCTCGCGCTGCCAAACCACAAGGAACTACGCTCGCGCCAGCCAGGGCAGCCCAAAAGTCAGCCGCATCTTCACTCGGCAACATAATTTCAAGGCCGTCTTCGCCGGTGTAACCAGTACGAGCGATAAACCATTCACCGTCCGGTAATCCCTGGAAAATCTTAAGGCCATCAATCAAGGCGCTGCGCGTTTGGGCCACAACGGACTTGGTCAGCTCTATAGCGTTCGGGCCCTGAATGGCCACCATTGCTAAATCATCACGCTCCTTTATATGTACCTTGAAATCAGCCGCGATTTTGGCCATCCACGCTAAATCCTTCTCACGAGTACCGCAGTTAACCACCGTACGGAACCAACCACCCATATTGTAAACAATCAGGTCATCGATCACTCCGCCGTCAGGATTCAGCATGCCGCTGTAAAGCGCTTTACCGGGAATTGATTCGATCTTGGCAACATCGTTAGCGAGCAGGTACTGTAGGTAGGCTTTGGCGTCTTCGCCTGTAACATCCACAACAGTCATATGAGATACGTCAAACATACCCGCCGCATTGCGAACATGATTATGTTCTTCGATTTGCGAACCGTAATGTAATGGCATATCCCAGCCGCCGAAATCGACCAGCTTTCCACCCATAGATTGGTGCGTAGCAAAGAGCGCGGTTTTAAAACCCATGAAGTACTCCGGTAAACGGATTTGAAGAAAGGGCAGCTATTCTAACGAGCGGTGCCAGCTTGTACCAGTTCAAAAAAGCGCTATTTCACGTTGTTGTGAGTGTGGATAATTTTCAATCAATTAAAAGAGTTCAAACGAGCCTTAGAGCAATTGAATTTTCAGGTGCGCTTACAGTGATCGACAAACAGGGCATACTATTGTCCATTGCGAATAAACTAGAAATAGAACATCCACAGCGGAGAAATAATGATTATGAAATCTGCATTGAAAATTATCGGTTATATTTTTGTATTTATTGTGGGCGCTGTGATCATTGCGGCGCTAATGGTGGATGCAAACACCTTTAAACCGCGAATTCAAGCAATGGCGCAGGAACAGGGAATCGCACTTAATATGCGTGGCGATTTGAGCTGGGCATTCTGGCCCGCGATTGGCGTCGCCGTAAATGAAGTATCTGTTGCGAGTGTTGATACACCAGAAGAATTCATCGCAAGTGTCAAAAAAGCAAGTTTTCTAGTTGCATTTATTCCACTGCTAAAAGGCGATTTTCACATTAAACACATCATCGTTGATGAAGCTGTTATAGACTTAAATGTTGATGAGCAAGGCAAAGGTAATTGGGAACGTTTGCTGAAGAAAAAACAACCTGGAGCACAGGAAAAACCAGCTGCTCCTAACGCAGCAAATGGCGAAATTCCGACTATATCGATTGAAGAGATTAGTGTGCACGATAGCAAGCTCACCTACATCAATTTGCCCAGCGGACAAAAATTTTCGCTTACTAATTTAAATCTGGATGCGGACGATGTGAACCTCGCGGGTGAACCTTTTGCAGTAGATTTCTCATCGGATACAGAAATTTCCCAAACCAAAGGCAAATCCACGCCTACCACTATCAAAAGCAAATTGCACACTAACGTCGCCATTGCAAAAGGTGGAGAATCTATAGCAATTGACAAAGGCGAGTTGAGTCTGGATATAAAAGCGGCGAACTCGGCAAGCATTAAACTGGAATACTCCGTAGCCCTGAGCGATGTAAAAAATAATCTGAACTTCAAGGGCCACATGTCGCTGAATAAATTCAGCTTAAAACAGTTATTAAACGCATTCGGGGTAGCGCACAAAACGGCCAATGCAAGCGCACTCTCAGAGGTTAGTCTTGAAGGAAATTTTGCGGGCGATAAAAAACATTTGGCATTTGATGCCGTTAGTATTCACCTTGATAAAACACAGTTAAAAGGTAAGCTCGCCATAAACGATTTTGCAACGCAATCAATTACCGCTGATTTGCAAGGTGATGCTATCAATGTTGATGACTATCTCGCACCGAAGGCCGATGAAAATGCGCCGGTAGCCGCGAAAACCGCCACTGGTGATGAACCTTTAATTCCGGTAGAAACACTGCGCAAATTAAAGGCAGATTTAAAGCTGGGTTTCCAAACATTTATCTTCAGTGATTTAACCTTAGAAAAGGTCATGTTAACGATTAATGCGAAAAATGGGATTTTGCAGCAGCAAATTAACGCGAGCGCTTTTTCCGGAAACATTCATCAAAAAGCCGAAATAGATTCACGCGGTCAAGCCGCGCACGTTAATTTTGAGGCTGTTTTGCAAGGTATTGAAGTCGAGCCAATTTTAAAAGCCAAAAAACTAGACAAAGACTTGCATCTTAGCGGTGCTATTCAAGCCAATTCGCGCGGGCAGGCCACAGGTGTAACTACCAATCAAATTATGGATTCCTTAACGGCTGACGCAACTTTGTCAGGCGCAAAAATTCGGTTGGCGCCGCTGAACGTCGAGCAACAATTTTGTAAATTTATTGCGCTGGTTAACCGAGATGAAATGAGTGGCGAAGAAGCAAAAACCTGGAACGCCTATACAGAATTGCGCGAGTTAACGGGCAAACTGACAATCGCAAAACGTGTGGTAACTATCGATAGTCTGAACGCAGGTGTTGAAAAATTATTGTTAAGCTCAACGGGCAATATTAATTTAGCTACAGGTAATTATGATTTTTCACTGCCGTTAAAATTGGTTCGTGATGCAAACGACACTCCCAAGAGCATAACGACCAGTACTAATGGCTGCACGGTGACCAGTAACTATTGGGCTGAGCGGAGTATGAGTTTGCTGCGATGCAAAGGGAAGTATGTCGAGATTAGCCCTGCGCAAGATTGTCGCCCTGATAAAGACATGTTGAACGCTGTGATCAAAGATTTTGCTGAGTATAAGTTAAAAGCAAAATATGGCGAAAAAGTCGATGCTAAAAAGGAAGAACTTAAACAAAAGCTGGAAGAAAAGTTAGGCGAGGGTGGAGCTGAAAAAGCTAAAAACGCACTTAAAAATTTATTCAAGAAAAAAGAAGAAAAAGCCGAGCAATGACAACAACATTTTCGCAGTCCGTTTTAAAGTGGTTTGACAAGCATGGACGCAAACATTTGCCTTGGCAGCAAAACATTACGCCGTACCGCGTGTGGTTGTCGGAAATTATGTTGCAGCAAACGCAAGTCGCCACTGTGATTCCATACTTTGAACGGTTCACCAAAAAATTTCCGACGGTGCAAAGCCTCGCTGCTGCACCTATCGACGAAGTTTTACATCTGTGGACTGGCTTAGGCTACTACGCGCGTGCCCGAAATTTACATCGCTGCGCGCAAACGGTTGTAACGCAATATGGCGGCGAATTTCCGGATACGGTCGAAGCTTTAAGCGAGTTAACAGGCATAGGCCGCTCAACTGCCGGTGCGATTGTGAGTATTGCGTTTCAAAAACGCGCGGCGATTTTGGATGGGAATGTTAAACGTGTTCTCGCACGTTATCACGCGGTGGATGGTTGGCCAGGTCAAACCGACACGTTAAATCAACTCTGGGAAATTGCCGAGACCTACACACCTAAAAAACGCAGTAACGATTACACGCAAGCGATGATGGATCTCGGTGCAACTGTGTGCACGCGTAGCAAACCGAAATGCGATCTATGCCCCTTGCAAGCAGGATGCATCGCCTACGCGCAAGGTGAGCAAACTCGTTACCCTGGGAAAAAACCGAAAAAAGAATTGCCCGAAAAATCTGTACAACTATTAATGTTGCGCAATACATCCGGTGAAATTTTATTACAGCAGCGGCCATCGCAAGGTATTTGGGGTGGCTTGTGGAGTTTTCCGGAATTGGCGATAGATGCTGACGCCCATACTCACGCCCAAGATAAATTTGGCAAGGTTATTAATTCTGAGATTTGGAATTCTTACCGCCATACGTTTAGCCATTATCATTTAGACATTACACCCGTATTGATTCAGCTTGGTAAAACAACTCAGGGTGCCGCAAATGGTGGCGATCATTGGTACAGCTTGCATCAACCCGAAGCGTTGGGCTTGGCAGCTCCGGTAAAAAAATTACTGGAAAAACTCAGCCAATTAGACCCGCGCCGCTAACCCACATAGAATGCGCATCTCGACTTTTATTGCATACCTCATTTTTACTGCATACCGTAGTTTTACTGCTAATAGGAATTCCCATGGCTCGACTCATTTTTTGCCGAAAATATAAAGAACAATTGGAGGGGCTTGATTTGCCTCCCTATCCTGGCGCTAAGGGGCAGGATATTTTTGACAACATTTCCAAAAAAGCCTGGCAGGAATGGATGGCACATCAAACTATGCTCATCAATGAAAAACGCCTCAATATGATGGACATGGGCACCCGGGTTTACCTCAATGAACAAATGATCAAGTTCTTGTCCGGCGACCAATACGATCAAGCCGAAGGTTATGTTCCTCCGCCAAAAGCGTGATAGCGCAATAAATATGCAATTGGTTAAAAATTGTCATAAAATTTATTTACCCATTGATAAAAAAGGAGATTTTTAAGCCCTCAGTATTGACTCACAACCACCGAGCAGGTTTAATACGCGCCTCTTGCAGCTAGCCTGCAAAGGACACGCCCAGATAGCTCAGTCGGTAGAGCAGTGGATTGAAAATCCTCGTGTCCCTGGTTCGATTCCGGGTCTGGGCACCATATTTAAACCCGAAGTTCGCAAGAACTTCGGGTTTTTTATTGCCCGAAATTTTATTTTAATAATACGCCGGGCATGCCATTAGTATTCAATAACAACACGAACATTATCGGTGTAGACGCCAGCTACGGGTGTGCTTTGGCCGGTGGTGACTTTAAATGGGAAAATTATATTCTCGCTAATTCCTGTTCCCAATCTTGATAATGTATTTAAAGGATTGAGTGGCGTGGTGGAGCTGGGTTTGAAAATGTCGTAGGAAATGTAATTGCCTGCCGGGCTTTTCATGCGACGCGTGCTCGAGGCGTAATTATTGCCGTTATCGACATACAGCAAATAATCTTCCAGGTTTGTGCAGCGTAATGTGGCGCTGAGTTGCGCGGTGTTTGCGTTCGCAACAAAACTCACTACGCCAAAATCTACCAGAGCTGGTGTGCTGATAAACTCACAACTTTTACTCACAATTAGTTTCAACGAAAAGTTGACTGTAGAGCTGATGGAATTTGTTCCAAGGCACACGCCCGGTAAACCGAGCCCCGTGCACATCACTCCATCGACGGCGAGCGATTGCGTGCCCGTATAAGTCCCGGCACTTGGCCATAATGTTGTCGTTAGTGTTTTCACGTAAATCGGAATATCTATTCGGCCGCTCGTTAAGAGCGCTAACGTAAGCAATTGAAATCCTGTGGGCCCGCCAATGCTTTGTCCCGATGCGGTAATGGCAGGTGTATAAGTGGAATTACTTCCCATGGTGTAAGAGATGGTGTCGGTTCCGTTGCTCATTGTGAGCGCATTTTGTGCGGTATAACGAACCCAACTTGTCGTGCTCAATAGCTGTAAAGTGAGCCCAATTGAGCAGGTCACGCTAAAGTTTGCGGATACTCCAGTGCCATTTGGCGATATACCACCAGCAGGTACATTTTGGGATGCATAGGTTCCGTAATCGAGTAAGGCCGGTGATGTCGCTGCAGATGCGCTGCATGCAGCAATGGCATGTTGTGATATAGAAGAAAATATTAAAAAAATAGTTATAAAAATTTTTCTGCAATTATTTTTTAACGATCGCTGCATTAGTTGCGCTCCCTTACGGGTTCGCAAATAAAAGGCCCGAGGCGTGGTAACGCCAGGTCGGGGTCTATGCTAGGTTGAACATTGATAAAACACTCGCCATCGGCCCAATAGAGCACTAGCGGCACATCAAGATCTTCAAGATAAACTTCACCATCCCAACCGGTCGTGTAATTTTTTTCGCTGTCGCGATCCATTAATATAGCGCCAGCGGGCAAAGGCTGGTTATCTTGCGTAATAACTTCTACTAATGCAGATTGGGAAAATCGAATCGGAAATTTTACGTGCACGCCACCATTACGGCGCGGAATAATAAGCTGTTCCATCGAATCGATTATGGCGTTAGCGGGTAATTGTATTGGGTCTATCGCCAAGCGATTTTCAACATAGCTATTTAAATCTGGAACAAGTAGTTTTCCATTTGAATTTGTTTTGCCAACGAGTTGATGGCCAAACCTGACGGGAACATCTTTTTGATCTGCATCCACAATTGCAAACGCATCATTTACAAAACGTGTTGCGTAGAGATCGCCATCCATAACTATTAATGCGCCGTCCAAAGCTCCTGTGTATTGTTTTCTGTCATCGCTATAATACGCGCTCACGGACGCATCGAGATATGCGGTTCGCCAATCGCCTTCGAGATAACGATTTTTTTCTTTGCTATCGTCTGCACTAAAGCCCCAACCAAATCCACCAGAATAAGGTGCATTTTTCATTGCTTGGACCTGACCCTGCCATTCACCGTCGCTGTTGCGTTGAGTAGAGGCACTGGCTTGCGCATTCGCACCTAAAGGAAAGCTGAGCGTAACGCTAAGGGAATTTTCTCGTTTTTCGAAAGCTAAACGACTAACACTTAAAAACGTCGTAAGGCCGCTCTGAAAATATCGGCTCCACGAGAAATTTAAAATTGAACGAGCATCGTTTTCGCGATTCACCAGATGAAAATAACTAAGATTAAAGCCGCCCAACATATTGTCATGGAAAGAAGCGGAAATTTGCGCTTGCGTGGTATTCAAACCGTTATTTAATGGATTTTCACTTTGTGTGCCTAGATCACGATAGTCTCCGGTACGGCGTAGATAACTTGCGTTGATTCCAATTTTTTTATAAGTGTAGTCATAGGAGACACTAGCTTGCCTGCCTCGCTCATCAACACCGGTTTGGTAATAGTAATAATCGCTAGCTGACGCAGCAATATCTACAACGCCTAGTGAACCCACCACAAATGTTAAACCTGTGCCTGCCAGATGCAATCCCTCGCCAGCTTGCACTAAAAATTGTGGCGTTAAATATTTGTTAAATCCGTAACGGATGCTCGCACTCGTAATGGGTAAATCCGCATAGGAATTAGATTCGAAACCAAAATTTTTGCGACGAAATCCTATCGTTAAATCGTAATCGAGCATACCCGGTGCAAGTAACTCATTCGTCACGTAAAAATTAACGGATTGTTGAAATTGTTGTCCTTGTGGATTGGTGGTAACTACTTGTGCAACACCCGCTCCCGACATGTAGGGCACCATGTTAATAAAAAATTGCCCAGAGGTTACCTGTTCACGCCAGCGCAATTCATTGTTAATAATTAAATCGACGCTACCAGGTAGCGCAGATTCGCCATAAAATTCCGGTAACGGATAAGTAATTAGTGAAGGATTAAGTTCGTAGTCACGAGAAAATCTAATGCCCGCTAATCGAATGCTTCGGCCCCATGATGGTGTAGCATTAATCACATCACCAATCATTAAGGATTGCATGGTAGCTTCATCATCTTTTTGGTAAAAGGTTTCAAAACGCGTGTAACCGGATGTAGAGTATTTGTCGCTACTGGAGTGAACGATTCCATTGCTGACTGCATAAAAATCATGTTTAAAAAAATGAAGCTCGTACCATGCGGTTGAAATATTGTTATCGCGGTTTCCTGTAGTTGAAACGATATTATAATTAATTAGCATCCCGGTATCGCGCCGTGGTCGGCTGTCACTATAGGTTGGATTGTTTGCTTTAAAGTATTGCATGGGAAGCATGTTGTTCGGGACATTTATAAATAATCTTTGGGTTGCCGCATCGTAAGTCACATCGGTGATATGAATACTGCTCAGCAAAATCGATCCAGTTTTGTTTATATCTATTTCAAGGCCCAAGAAAGAAAGATCATTTACTGCAATTTTCCAGTCTTTATCAATATGAGTGATTTCTGCAATGTGATGAGTGTTGCGGCCGTTAACGACCATTTCCAAATAAAGAGTTTCGTCACCCCATGCGTAATTGTGAGCATGGGCTGCCAAAATAAACGCTAGAGATATTTTATTTCTCAGCAGCAATACTAAGCTCCTGATGCTCCTGCTCAAAAGTAATCCGCACATCTTTTGAAGTAAGAGCGGTCAATTGACTGCTATCCAGAGGCCAACGTTTTGTAGAGTTTGGAAGCACATAACCCAATAAACCGTTACTGAGAAGTAATTTTTTTCTGGCAGCTCATTATTATAAATAGTTAGGTTGCTCAAACGTGCGTGAAGCGGACTATTGTTGATAATTTCAATAGCGGGCGCCGGTTCTTGAATGACGCGATAATTTAAATTTAATGCCATGCTATTTAGAATATTAGTTATAGGTTTGTTGGCAAATATTTCTGGACGCCCCACAAATAGAGGAAGCGAGTACCGCATTTGAAAACGCAGTTGTGAAACCTGATTTGCGTCGTCCTTTGGTACTTCATCAATTAAAATGCGATAACTTTTTTCAGTCGTGATAGTGGATAGAAGGCCTTTGCGATTCATCACCCGAAATATTTGCTGTGTTTCAGGTTTGACTTCAATAATGGGTGGACTAATGACGAGTTCATCTTGCGCCTCAAACTGCTCCTCATTATTAGCCTGACGCCACAAAAAAACTCTTGCCTGCAAGGTAACAGGTTCGGTTTTATTATTATTTTTTACCCAAAGTAATGTGGATGATGCAGGGTGATCAATGCGCGGATTAATCGGCCATACTCCCAAGCTGGACGCAGAAGCTAATGGCGCAATTAACATTACTAAAATCCATAACTTTGAAATAAAAGCCATCATAGGTCTTCAATGTTCCTGCTAAAAAATTAATAAGCTACGGTCACTAAAATTTGGTCACTGTATGCACCACTTAAAGGAGTTGTTTGAACGGGAACTCTTCCGTAGATGGGAATCGATTGTGTGACATCGCTATTAAACGCAACGGAGACGCCAACAGTGTCGTCCCAAACTGTTTGTCGTGTGGAGGATGTGTAAACTTGATAAATTAAAGTAGCGGCGCCTGAATTCAAACGCATTTTCCTATCATTGACATTGCTGCCATAAAGCCCTGCATTCATTGTAATTTTGGCGGTCGTACCTGGAGTGCAATGCAATTCAATATTGCCATTGCCGGAAGACGTATTTGCATCGCGCTGCGAATTTAAATTATAGATATCGCCAAAATTCAGTGTTCCAATTGCAGCAACACCGCTGCTAACATTGTTTAAGGTGCAGCCATTCACTATTTCCATTTTCACTTGTGTTGAGTTGGCATTTAACGTTTGATCGTTAATTGCAAAGGCGTTTGTACAATACAAGAAAAATAAAACCAACAATCTGATTAATTGTTGTTTCATTTAGGAATTCCATTTGCTACACGTTGTAGGGGATTACCAGGAGATGACGACTTGAACGGTATCGTTATAAGTACCAGCAGTTATACCAGTTTGGCTTGGAGGAATGCGTCCGTAAATTGGAAAGGTTGCAGGCGCACCGTTTGCAGTTCCTGTTAGGGGGCTACTGGTTGTCCAGGGAACCGTGCGCGCTACATTTTGGTAAAGAGTATAAGCAAGCAGTACTGAGGGATTACCGGCATTCACCATGGATCGAGTGCTACTCGCATAATGCAGACCGTTATCTAATGAAATAGTAAAGGTTGTGCCGTTCGAACACTCCATAATGATGCTGCCATTGCCGGCGCCAGTGGTTTGAGCGTCAATGGTTTGGTTTCCAATCGTGTTGATGCTGCCAAAATCCAATGAACCAAAATTAATGATGCCTGCTGTTACGTTGCTAGCATTTACCTGGCAACCCGCACCTACTATTGCCGTTACTCCTAAATTTCCTGATACCGTGGCTGAAAATGTTGTCTGACTAACTGCTAATAGTAAAATTAAAACAGCCCCTGAAAAAACAGAAGAGAAACTCCTCATATGCACGTCCTCGCATCAATCCAAATTAATGTTATGAATGAAATAATTCATGAATTTACTGTTCGTTATAACTTGCTTCCATTACAAGATATTACACGAATTAATTTTTTTCCTTTTAATATTTAGATTATTTATAAATATAAAAAATAAAAACAATTCTTATGATAAAAATTTATATTTTTTTTAAGAAATTATTAATTCGTGTGCTAATAGTGGAGCCTAAACACGCATTTTAATATGCCAGCTTTCAATATGTATTCGCTGACTACACCTTAGTTAAAGAACTATGACCTTGAATGATTGCAATACTCTTTCAAAAGGTGTGGCTTTCCTCACCCGCCTTTAAGGATGACTTAATCCCTTTTTCACCTTATTTCTGCAGCATCCATTCATATTGAGATAAGTAAAGGGATTGCAGTGGCATCTAAAGTTGCTACAATAAAAATATTGAATTCGGCGTCAATTTAAGTGATCCATGCGCCAGTTCGTTACGTAGAAACTCCTGAAACTACCAGCACAAAAAAATAAGGACCTTTTGCTTTTAATTCTAAAGGAGCATCGTAACTGAGACGCGGCACATGAGTATTTTTAAAGTCGTACCCGGCCTGATTTTTATATCTAGCCTGTTATTCCCTGGATTAGCTATGGCTACGTCCGTATTTACTAATCAAAATTTTATTGACGTTGCCTCCATAAAAAGTATCTCTGAGGTAGAAACCGCCAAAATTGCGTTACAGAAATCAGACTCTGTAAGTGTTAAAGCTTATGCTCAACAAGTGATAAAAGAGCAAACAGCGTTTTTATTAAGCCTTCGCAAACTTTCTGAGGCTGAACATTTGCAGATGCTCAGCGATACAGATTTGCAAACTAAAGCACGCAGCTATGTTTTTCAGCGGAAAGGCAAAAGCTTCGATGCAGCCTATGCTGATATGCGACTTACAGAGCGCAAAAAGTCCGTGAGCTTGTTTCGAGAAGCGGCCGAAATGGCGACAGGTGATGTTAAGCAATATGCAATACAGCAGCTTCCTACTTTGATGCACCACTTATATATGGCGCAAACCTTGGTGACAAATGTAGAAAATTCCACCGTCTTAATGGCGGATAACAATAGACAACTATAAAATCCAGTTTCACCCTAAAACAAAAAGCCAGCTTTCAACGCTGGCTTTTTGCTTTTCTTGGATAGGGCATCAATAAATGGATTCTTATGCGTAATAAAAAAATGTTCGTAGTTCACTGCGCTGGTATCATGTGGGCCTTAGGTCAATGCATGTGTAGATTTGCTGAGCCTCCCACGCATGCTTTTTGTTTATTTACTATCAGGAACTCTCCGTGACCAATAACGATATTCTTCGCCGTATACGCTTTATTTTTGACCTTGGCGATTCACAAATGATGGATATATTTGCGCAAGCTGATTTGAAAGCAAGCCGTGAGCAGGTTAGTGCCTGGTTAAAAACAGACGACAAACCAGATTTTCAAGAGTTGGGTGACAAACAGCTCGCCACCTTTTTGAATGGATTGATCAATAAAAAACGTGGAAAAAAAGAAGGGGATCAGCCTGAAGCGGAGGACCGTCTGAATAACAATATTATTTTTCGAAAATTAAAAATCGCGCTGGATTTTAAAGAAGAAAATATATTAGAAGTCATGCAGTTGGCGGATTTTTCCATCAGCAAGCATGAGTTGAGCGCTTTGTTTCGTCGGCAGGATCATAAAAACTATCGTGAATGCCAGACCCAAATTCTGCGTAATTTTCTAAAAGGACTGCAAATTAAATATCGTGGGGATCATAAAGATCCGACACAATCGGCTGAAGACAAAAAATAGTATTGTTCCTTGCTGTCATTTTAAATATTAGGGCGCTTTAATGCAGATGCGAGCAATGTATAAAAGCGCTATAACATGGGCAACTAGAGTAGTTACCTATTATTTTTCCAGATGGGCTCCAATGTACCTCTCATGCATTCGTTAACTTCCTGATCGATAAGATTATTGGATTTAATGCAGTCCTTTAACTTTCTAACCATTATTGTATCGACGAGGGGCGCTACGCTCTCTAAGTCGACTTCATAATTATCGGCAGCATGACACGCCGTTTCCCGAAAATTCCTGTTGTCGTCGGTTGGGTTTTCGTTGGCCACACCAATCCAATAATTGCACGTTTGCGTAAGTTTTCTTATTTGTGGATTATCAGATACGTCTTTTCGTAAAGGCAGGTGTTTATGTGTAGTCGCTTTCTTTCGATCTTGGGACTGCTTTCCTGACACAATTTGAATAACAGAGCGGTCTTGACCGCACTGGCGATATTTTTCTTCGAGTTGATGACCAGTAGCAGTCCATCGACTCATGCTTTTAGCGCTTCCACCGTTGCGTCGAAGGTCTTCATAGCGTTCAATTTGCTTTTTGATTTTACTGCAGTCGGCTGCTTGTGTGAGGTTGCTTGTTAAAGAGAGCAGAGTGGTGAGAGTAGCAATGAGAAAGGTAAACAAATTTCGTTGAATTGACATGATACATCCCTTTTTGAAAAAATCCTTTCGCGCACTATATCAACTTAGAGCTTCCTGTCCAATTCCCGACCTATAAATTTTTAATGCTTTGTGGATGTATTCGCTCAGGTTCTAAAAAACCGCACTGCTGATTACAATCTTGTTCCATAGATGTCGAATTCGTGGTTTACACTTCAAAGGTGATGTTTTTATTGCCTAAGGTTCTATTAGAGGACTTAACATGCGTAATTATATTCGACATCCAACTTCAATCCCCATCCGAGTTTCGGCGGCTAGTCATATTGGCGGCCAAGTTGTTACCAATAATTTAAGTGCTGGCGGTTTAAGTTTTTTTACGGATATTCCTGTAAAAGTTGGCTCGATTGTAGATTTGATGATTCCTTGTGTTTCACCCGACTATCAGGGCGAAGGAATAATCGTATGGCGACGCAACCATAAGCCGGAAGGTTTTGAGGTTGGAGTCAGGTTTGCCAATGACGATGAATATTTTCGTGTGCGTATGGTTGAGCAGGTCTGCCAAATTGAAAACTATCGCCAGCAGTTGGTGGAAATTGGTAGAAATCTTACTACGGAGGAGGCTGCGCTTGAATGGATAAAACGCTTCGCCGCAAATTTTGATCAGCCCGATGTTTAATTAAGTAAAGGAAGTGAGCGCAAAATTTTAGTTGTTGGATGCTCTTTTTAAATGCTCCTTTCATAACGGGAATAAGTTTTCCTCTTCGTTTAATTTAACCTCAATCTTCATTTGAGATCTTCGAGCTCATCGGCTGCTATCGCTGGAAGTTGCTCTTACGTTGGTCAAAGTGACTGAGATGGTGGAGCGCAAGTTAACATCGTGAATAATGGCACATCTCCGATTATGGTTGGAACGTAAGTTGGAATTACGCGAATGGCACGACTGTATTTTTAAAAGCTTGTTAGTGCGCGTGTGAGAAATGATAAAAAAATGATTGCGGTGATGTGATGTTGATAAGTTTTTTGTATTTATATGATCTACCACTCTCAATCATGATGCATATAAAAAGTTAATTATTTTTCGCTCACTTTTTGCGCCATTGTTTTGGCAAAAAGTGAAATTTGTCCGTATTTTTTTCTCTATTCGCCAGAAAATAGTCTGTTTTTTCCGGTATCGAGGTAGTTGCCGGAAGATTATCTTGCAACCTAATTATCCCTCGAGGGAACAATGAAAACTTCTAATAAATTATGGCGAAAAGCCCTGTTACCTATAAGCGGTTTACTGCTTTTACAATCGGCAAGTTCGTATGCTGCGCGCTGCGAATATGTTATCCAGAGCGAATGGAACAGCGGCTTCGTCGCGGCAATTCGTATTACTAACGATACTAATACTGCCATCAATGGTTGGTCGGTGAATTGGTCTTACGCCGACGGTTCTTCACGTACCGGTGGCTGGAACGCAAACTTTAGTGGTAATAATCCGTACTCTGCATCCAATGTGGGCTGGAATGGGCAGATCAACCCAGGGCAAACGGCAGAGTTTGGTATTCAAGGTAATAAAGGTGTTCAAAATGCCGCTGCTGCGAAACCAGCTGTAACGGGTGCGGTGTGTGGTGGTCAGGTTTCTTCTGCGAGCAGTGTTCGTTCAAGCTCGTCATCGTTTAATTCCCCATCGTCGATCCCAAGTTCGTCCTCAAGTAAATCGTCGTTGACTCCGTCGAGCGCTTCACCTTCGAGCGTCCCACGGTCTTCGAGCTCATCGCTTAGGCCATCATCCGTTAGTAGGTCAAGCCTCCCTAGTTCAGCCTCCCGGTCGTCATCTTCGAATCAGCCCATTTCCTCAAGCAGTAAATCATCAAGCTCCTTTGGTGTATCGAGCAGTTTTAGATCGAGCTCAAGCTCGTCATTTTCCACCTCATCGTCGAACCAATGGCCTACAGCAGATTTGAAAGTGACGACCTATGGATTGACTGTTCTTATCGATCTTAGCGGGTCAACGGATCCTGAAGGCGACAAACTTATTTATACAGTTTCACCTGGCGATAATGTGGGTGCGGGTAATGATTACATCACACCAAAAGTCTGGCATACCTACAAGGAGGCCGGCACTTACATCATTATGGTGACTGTGCATGATCAACCTGGAACTTCTGCGGGCTCGACACAAATCAAGCAGATAACTGTTCAGCCTGAAGCTGGAAACCAAGCGCCTATTGCTCGCTTGGCTGGCGTTCGTGAAAACCAATCTATTATTACTAAAGGTTCTGCATCTTTTGATCCCGAAGGCACTCCGTTAACCTACGAGTGGGACTTTGGTGACGGCCCCGTTGTAGGCGACGCTCAAGCCAGCATTCGTGATTGCGAATCGGGAGATACAAGCATACGTACGCGTGCGGTGGCTCTCACTGTCAGCGATGGTGAATTAAAAGATACCGTTCAGAAAACCTTGGGTGGAAAATGTGGGGTCATATATGACGTAATGCCTACAGCCGCATTTAGTTACAAAGTTGATGGCAATAAAGTTGTTGTTGATGGCAGTCAATCCGAGAATGATACTGCGTTCAGCTGGAATTTCGGAGACGGTTCTACCGGCTCAGGACTCGTAGCCTCTCACACCTATGCGGCAGCTGGAACCTATGACGTTGTGTTAACTGTTGCTGGCCCAAGCATGTTTAGTAACTCCATTACTAAATCTGTAGTTATAGCGGCATCAAGCAGTTCATCTTCGATTGCATCATCTTCAATTGCATCGTCAAGCTCGATTCGCTCTTCATCATCTGTTGCTGTATCAAGTTCGAGCTCGTCAAAAATTTCCAGCTCTGCAATCTCAAGCTCATCTTCATCAATGCGTTCTTCAAGCTCACAAGGCTCAAGTGATCGCAACCGTTACACAGCACCGCGCGCAACAACCGCCCCGGTAATTGATGGTGTAGTGGATAGTGTTTGGGAAAGGGCATCGTGGGCGCCGATCGATGTGTTCTGGTTAGGTACTCAATCAAATCCAAGCGCACAAGATTACTCTGGCCGTTACAAAGCATTGTGGGATGAAAATTATTTATACATTCTGTATGACGTAACAGACGATAAAATTTATGACGGTGTGCGCGATGCATTAGATCGTTATTGGGAAGATGACACTGTTGAATTATTTATTGATGAAAATAAAAGTGGCGGACAACACGGTTACAACACCAGCGCATGGGCATATCACATCAGCACCTACGGTGATGTTGTTGATAGCACCACTGGCGGCGCAACCTTGTTGAATAGTCACATCGACTCGCGCAGAGTTAGTAACGGTACACAACATTATTGGGAAATGCGTATTCGCATTTACGGTGAAGATTATGCCGATTGGAAAACAAACACACCTTTGCAATTGTTTGCAGGAAAACTCATGGGCTTCTCAGCGTGCTACATCGACAACGATGGCAGTTCACAACGTGAAAGCATGATGGGTTCTGTAGACACGCAAGGTCATAAAAATAACCAGGGTTATTTAGATGCAAGCGTGTTTGGTTCAATGTTGTTAGTTGAATAGTAAAAAATTTGTTTTAACGTTTGTGTTTGAGAGCGCCGAAAGGCGCTCTTTTTTTTACAATCTGCAAATAAATTTCAGTGGGAAACTTTTACTGAGTGCACCGTTAAAATTTGATAAAACTTTAGTGATATTCATTGCAGAACTGGCGCGCGGCAAAAAATATCGTTTTGCAATTTATGATGCCAGTGTCGCTAGAAATTTTATTTCTTATATTTGAAACGAAATTTCGATAAGCTTTCAAAATATTAGATTTTCAATTTTGTTGCATAAAAAATTTTGCGCGCCATTATTTTTATAAAAGAGAATCTTCGCCTATTTTTTTTGTTCCAGCTCGCAGACAATGCTTGACCTTCGGTATGAAGTAACTGCCGGAGACCTTCCTGCAATCTACTTCAGTTACGAGGGGATAATGAAAATGTCTAATAAATTATGGCGAAAAGTTTTGCTGCCTATAAGCGGCATAATGCTTTTGCAATCCGCAAGTTCTTATGCCGCGCATTGCGAATATGTCATTCAAAGTGAATGGGGATCCGGATTTACAGCCGCTGTGCGTATCACAAATGATACAAAAACTGCGGTTAACGGCTGGTCAGTGAACTGGTCTTATGCTGATGGCTCAAAAAGAACCGGCGGGTGGAACGCAATTTTCAGTGGTAGTAATCCTTACTCTGCAACTAACGTAGGTTGGAATGGCCAAATCAATCCAGGGCAAACCGCAGAGTTCGGTATACAAGGTGATAAAGGTGTTAAAAATGCGCCGGCTGTGAAACCGACTATAACGGGAGCGGTGTGTGGTGGTTCATCAGTGAGCAGTGTGCGGTCTAGTTCGTCTTCCGTGAGTTCTTCTTCGTTAGTTAAAAGCTCATCCGTATCTATACCCAAGTCATCTTCATTAAATAACGTATCGTCGTCTGCTCGCTCAACTATCACACTTTCAAGCGCTTCGCGGTCATTTAGCTCGGCACAGAGTTCGGTATTACGAAACTCCGCCAGTGTTGCAAGTCTTCCAAGCTCAGCTAGATCGCCAAGCTCAGTTGCTGTATCAAGTGGCTCGCCGTCAAGCTGGGCTTCTTCATCTTGGCAGAGCACATCTCATTCATATTCCTCCTGGGGCGACAATGCATCTTCATCGTCTAACAGTCCACCTATTGTAGATTTGAAAGTATCCATGCATGGTTTGACAGTGTTCTTCGACGCTAGCGGGTCAACAGATCCAGATGGCGATAAGTTGACTTATACAATTTACCCGGGTGACGACCCCTCCTTTATCGCCTTTACGTATCCAACAGCTTGGCACACATACAAACAGGCTGGTGAATATGAAGTTCTTGTGATTGTGCGTGACCAAGAAACAGACGCTTTTGAAAAGTACCCTATCACGGTCAAGGTAGCCGCTGGAAACCAACCACCAGTTGCGAGAATTACCGGCATACATAAGTATGATTCCGCTTTTGCTTTTGGAGGTTCTTCTTACGACCCAGATGGTGATCCTTTAACCTATGAATGGGATTTTGGTGATGGTCCATTTATTGGTGATGCACATGCGAGCATGAAGGTTTGTGGGGAAAATGACAGTGCCATCCATACCTTTGTAACCCTCATTGTTAGTGACGGTGAGTTAAAAAATATGACTCAAACCTTTATCTCGGGTCAATGTGGGGAATATGACGAGCTAGTTGCCGGGCTACTTACTTACGCCACATTCTTCTACAGAGTTGAGGGTAACACCGTAGTTCTCAATGCAGGTGAGTCACATTTTGACACCGGATTAGTATGGGATTTCGGTGACGGATCCACCGGAACTGGAATTTATAAGTCGCATACATATGCCTCGCCGGGAATTTATAACATCAAGTTGACTGTTCAGGGCGCAAATGCAGTGATCGATACCACCACACAATCGGTTGGTGTAGGGCAGGGCTTTGAATCATCTCAATCCTCGTACTCCAGAATGAGCTCATCTCGCGTTTCAAGCTCCGTTCGCTCGTCTTCTTATATGAGTTCATTGCGAGATTCCAGCTCAGCGATTTCGAGTTCAACCTCATCCGCACGTTCATCAAGTTCGCAAGCATCAAGTGATCGCAATCGCTACACAGCGCCGCGTGCAACTACCGCTCCTGTAATTGATGGTGTGGTTGATAGTGTTTGGGAAAGAGCGTCATGGGCTCCGATCAATGTGTTCTGGTTAGGAACTCAATCCAATCCATCTGCACAGGATTATTCTGGTCGTTACAAAGCGCTGTGGGACGAGAATTATTTATACATTCTCTACGACATCACTGACGACAGAATTTACGACGGCGTGCGTGATGCATTGGATCGTTACTGGGAAGATGACACCGTTGAATTATTTATCGACGAAAATAAAAATGGCGGACAACACGGTTACAACACCAGTGCGTGGGCCTATCACATCAGCACTTACGGTGATGTTGTCGATAGCACCACCGGCGGTGCTAAATTGTTGAACGATCATATTGATTCACGTCTGGTAAGCAACGGAACGCAACACTATTGGGAATTGCGTATTCGTATTTACGGTGAAGATTATGCCGATTGGAAATCCAACACGCCCTTGCAATTGTATGCCGGAAAACTCATGGGCTTCTCCGCGTGCTACATCGACAACGATGGCAGTTCACAACGTGAAAGCATGATGGGTTCAGTAGATACGCAAGGCCATAAAAATAACCAGGGTTATTTGGATGCAAGCGTGTTTGGTTCAATGTTGCTTACTGAGTAATAAAAAGTTGAATAGAAAAAATTGTTTTAACGTTTGAATTTGAGAGCGCCTTAGGGCGCTCTTTTTTTATCTTTCAAAAAAATTTTGCCAGTTTCAAAAATCTTTTCATCAGTAAAACGCTAAAACTATTTATTGCTGGATTTTAGATAATTGTTAGGGGGCGCAAATAAAAATGTTTTTATTTTCAATTGAAGTGTTTACTCGCATTTTTGCTATTAAAAATGTAAATAAGTTTTTTTGGGATTGAATAAATTCAACTATTTAATTTTCACCAGTGATTCGCATCACCATTTTCAGTCGCATGCTTTATTTCGCGCCATTATTTTTAGTATTGATGGTTTTTGCCTATATTTTCTTTCCCCCCTCGCAGACAATGTCTGCCCTCCGGTATGAAAGTAGTTGCTGGAGATTTCGTGCAACCTATCTCATTGACGAGGAAATAATGAAAATATCTAATAAATTATGGCGAAAAGCCTTGTTATCTGTAAGCGGCTTACTGCTTTTACAATCCGCAAGTTCCTATGCTGCGCGCTGCGAATATGTCATCCAAAGCGAGTGGGGCAGCGGCTTCGTTGCGGGAATTCGAATCACGAATGACACCAATACCCCCATCAACGGTTGGTCCGTAAATTGGTCTTATGCCGATGGATCGAAAAGAACCGGTGGATGGAATGCAAACTTCAGTGGGAACAATCCATACTCCGCTACTAACGTAGGTTGGAATAGCCAAATCAATCCGGGCCAAACCGCAGAATTCGGTATACAAGGTGATAAAGGTGTTAAAAATGCACCTGCTGCAAAACCGGCTATAACGGGCGCAGTTTGTGGTCAGGCGTCATCTGTAAGCAGTGTGCGCTCAAGTACATCAAGAAGTTTTAGCTCCTCTTCCAGTTGGGCAAGCCTTCCCGGCTCAACACCGAAGTCTTCATCTTCCTCAAGAAGTGTATCGAGTTCATTGGCCAGTCGCTCATCAAGTTCATTCAGTTCGCCGAGCCGTTCATCAAGCTCGTTTGGAATATCCAGTACGTCAAGATCAATGAGTAGCAGTTCCTCTTATTCAGGCGGGCTATATTTACCTGAAGTGGATTTACAAGTAAGTGTGCAGGGACTGACAGTGCATGTTGACACCAGGGGATCAACCGATCTTGA
This sequence comes from Gammaproteobacteria bacterium, assembly GCA_004173475.1. Taxonomy (GTDB): domain Bacteria; phylum Pseudomonadota; class Gammaproteobacteria; order Pseudomonadales; family Cellvibrionaceae; genus Cellvibrio. The sequence goes on along the minus strand of SEBU01000001.1, from coordinate 1,263,463 downwards.
TGGAGATAAGCTCTACCACTCAATTTCTTTCGGTGATGGCGCGAGCCTCGCTTATCCAAACGTGTGGCACACCTTTACTGCACCAGGCACTTATGTCATTGAGGCAAAAGTATCTGATATAGGTGCCGGTGGCAGATCCAGCACCAAAACTTTCCCCGTCACGGTTGAAGTTACAGCAGGAAACCAGGCACCTATTGCTAGACTAACGGGTCGTCGTTATCTGCAGTACTTAAATGCTGTTGGAACATCATCTTTTGATTTGGAAGGAAGCCCTCTTACGTATGAATGGGATTTTGGCGACGGTCCATTTGTAGACAGCGCTCATGCAAGTGTTAATGACTGTATGTCCAGTTCTCGTTCCAGCACTAGTTCCAGCAATAGTTTCAGCTCCATGTCTTACAGTAACAGTCAAAGATTAGTAACCTTAACTGTGAGTGATGGCGAATTAAAAGATACTGTTCAGAAAACTTTAGGTGGATCATGCGGAGCCATATATGAAGTGTTCCCAACAGCGTCATTTACTTACAAAGTTGAGGGAAATAAAGTTTCAGTAGACGGACGCGCCTCGCATGAAGACAGTAAATTTGAATGGAACTTCGGTGACGGCACCACAGGTTCTGGATTATTAGCGTCGCACACCTATGCGTCACCGGGCACTTATGAAGTTTGGTTAACAGTCTCCGGCCCTATTATGTGGTCTGACCAGATCTCTCATAAGGTAGTGATAGGAGCAGCAAATAGCTCATCTTCCTTTTCTGCGCCCAGTTCATTTGGGGTTTCGACCAGCTCAAGATCAACGAGCTTTGGCTCAGCGAGTTCCAGATCAATCAGCCTTAGCTCAATTAGCTCTAGATCCGCTAGCTTCAGTTCGAGCACTTCAAGATCAATGAGCAGCTCCTCTTATTCAGGCGGGCCAAACTTACCTGAAGTGGATTTACAAGTTACCGTACACGGAATGACGGTGCATGTGGATACAAGTGGGTCAACAGACATTGACGGAGATAAGCTATACCACTCAATTTCTTTCGGTGACGACGCGAGCCTCGCTTATCCAAATGTATGGCACACCTATAAAGAGCCAGGCACTTACCTCATCGAGGCAAAAGTTTCTGATGTAGGTGCTGGTGGCAGGGTCAGCACCAAGACTTACCCCGTCACGGTTGAAGCTGCCACTGGAAACCGGGCACCTATAGCTAGACTATCGGGCCGTCGTGATGGGCAATCCATAGATGCTTACGGAAGATCATCGTTTGATTGGGAAGGCACATCTTTGACCTATGAGTGGGACTTTGGCGACGGATCATTTGTAGGCAATTCCTCTGCAAGCGTATATGACTGTGGTTCTAGTTCCAGTTCTAGCTCCAGTTTCAGTAGTAGTTCCTATGTTAGCAATGACAGGACACGTTTAGTGACCCTGACCGTGAGTGATGGTGAGTTAAAAGATACCGTTCAGCGAACGGTGGGGGGACCTTGCGGTTTGATACATGATTTGCCAGGACGTGCGGAATTTAGCTATGTTGTGGAAGGTAACAAAATCTTAGTGGATGGGAGTGCCTCGGGTGGCGAGATAGGTTTTAACTGGAGCTTTGGAGATGGGACATCAGGTACCGGGCTTTTCGCATCGCATACATATGCAGCACCCGGCACCTATGAGGTTAGATTGGGTCTTACTAATATGGGCTCATACGCGAGTACATTCGACAACATTACTAAATCTATTGTAATTGGATCGGTATCCAGTGTTGCGTCATCCTCCGTTTCATCACCATATCGTTCCTCATCCTCTTTCATGAGTTCATCGACGTCGTCGCGAGCTTTTGACTCCGCAGCTTCAATCCCGTCTTCATCGCTGCGTTCATCAAGCTCACAACGATCAAGTGACCGTAACCTTTATATTGCAGCGCGCGCAACAACCGCACCGGTAATTGATGGTGTTGTGGATAGTGTTTGGGAGAGAGCTTCATGGTCACCGATCAATGTGTTCTGGTTAGGAACTCAATCCAATCCATCTGCACAAGATTATTCTGGTCGTTACAAAGCGCTGTGGGACGAGAATTATTTGTACGTTCTCTACGACATCACTGACGACAGAATTTACGACGGCGTGCGCGATGCATTGGATCGCTACTGGGAAGATGACACTGTTGAGTTATTTATCGACGAAAACAAAAGTGGCGGACAACACGGTTACAACACCAGCGCATGGGCGTATCACATCAGCACTTACGGTGATGTTGTAGATAGCACAACTGGTGGCGCGACCTTGTTAAACGATCATATCGACTCTCGTCTGGTCAGCAACGGCAGCCAACACTACTGGGAAATGCGTATTCGTATTTACGGTGAAGATTATGCGGATTGGAAATCCAATACACCCTTGCAATTGTTCGCTGGAAAACTCATGGGTTTCTCAGCATGCTATATCGATAACGATGGCAGCTCACAACGTGAAAGCATGATGGGTTCAGTGGATACTCAAGGCCATAAAAATAACCAGGGTTATTTAGATGCAAGCGTGTTTGGTTCAATGTTATTAGTAGAGTAAGAGAATTTTAAATTTATAAATATTGAGAGCGCCGAAAGGCGCTCTTTTTTTTGATGTTAAAAAATAGAAATATTTAATAATTTATCTCTTATGAGTTTCATGCGGTTTATCTGCAAGGCACCTAAATTTTTATTACATAACAAGTTTTTATATTTAAGGTGCAAAAAATTAATACGCCTTTTAATCGCTGATGAAATTCAATTATTTGTGTGTTGATTTTCTAAAAACGTAATCTTGATGCGTCGCTCAAAAAATTTAATACTTATGTTTTATTTTGCGCCATTATTTTTTCAAACACTGCGCTCTATCTATATTTTCCTGATTCTCTCACAGACAATACCTGTCCTCCGGTATGGAAGTAGTTGCCGGAGCTTCCGTGCAACCTATTCATTTACGAGGGATAATAAAAATGTCTAATAAATTTTGGCGAAAAGCCTTGTTACCAATAACGACGGGCATATTGCTTTTACAGTCGGCAAGCAGTTATGCGCGTTGTGAATACATCATTCAAAATGAATGGAACTCCGGATTCGTCGCGTCTGTTCGAATTACTAATGATACGGCCACTTCAGTCAATGGCTGGTCAGTAAATTGGTCTTACACCGATGGTACAAAACGCACTGGCGGCTGGAACGCAAATTTCAGTGGTAATAATCCTTACCTCGCATCAAATGTGGGTTGGAATGCACTTCTTACTCCAGGTCAATCAGCGGAGTTTGGAATACAAGGCACGAAAGGTGTACCCAATAGTCCAGCTGTTAAGCCTGTTGTAGCGGGGTCCGTGTGCGGTACGCAGGGTTCGTCTCTAGCTCCGTCCAGCCAGTCAAGTGCTCGAAGCTTTTCAAGCGGACAGTCATCCACATCGCAAAGTTTCGTGTCACAGCCAATTGCTTCTGCGCGTAAATCGTCAAGCTCTCGCAGCTTCTCAAGCGGACAGTCATCCACATCGCAAAGTTTCGTGTCACAGCCAATTGCTTCTGCGCGTAAATCGTCAAGCTCTCGCAGCTTCTCAAGTACTCAATCGTTCCAATCGCAAAGCTCAATTCAACCAACCTCGTTTGCATCCCGATCATCAAGCTCATGGCAAAGTTCGATACTGCTTCCGAGCTCTTCGAGCAGAAGTTCAACAAGTTTTTCAGCACCTAGAAGTAGTTCACGATCATCTAGCTCATCGCATTCAACAGGCCCGAACCTGCCGGTGATGGATTTGAAAGTAACGATTCATGGTATGACTGTGCATGTTGATACGAGGGGTTCGATCGACGTTGACGGAGATCCTCTTTATCACACCATAGCTTTTGGAGACGGCGCTAAGCTTCAATATCCAAATGTCTGGCACACCTACAATGAGCCGGGCACTTACACACTGGAAGTAAGAGTCTCTGATATAGCGCCGGACACGCGGGGCACCATCAAGACTTACCCTGTGACGGTTGAAGTCGGTACTGGAAATCAGCCGCCTACAGCTCGCTTATCAATTCAGCGTGAGTATGAGCATATTCTTGCTTACGGATCTTCGTCTTATGATCCGGAGGGATTGCCTTTAACATATGAATGGGATTTCGGTAACGGATCTTATATAGGTGACGCGCGGGCGGTTAAAGAAACTTGTGGAGCGCCATTAGTGACATTGACGGTCAGTGACGGTGAGTTGAAAGATACCAAGCAGGATAGCTTTGGAGGGGGTTGTACTGGGCGATACGATTTATTGCCGTGGGCAAAATTTACTTACAGCGTGATTGGAAATACGGTGTTTGTTGATGGAAGTAAATCATGGCGAGAGACTGGTTTTAACTGGGATTTTGGAGATGGCGCAAAAGCGACTGGTCTCAAAGCATCGCATACCTACGCATCAACAGGTTCTTATGAAATCACCTTGACGACAGAAGGAATGGGCTCCATAACTCAATTCGATAAGCAAACGGTCGTTATTGGCGCGGCGAGCAGCAGTTCTTCATTCTCAAGTTTCCCTTCATCAATGTCTAGCTCGCGTTCGAGTTCAAGCTCTTTATCACCGAATAGCTCGAGCTCTAGGTCGTCTGTTTCGAGTTCACAGAGTTCAAGTGATCGTAACCATTACAATGCAAAGCGAGCATTAACACCGCCGACAATCGACGGGCAGGTCGATGATGTGTGGGGGTGGGCACCTTGGGCGCCAATAGATACATTTTGGCTTGGAACCCAACCAAATCCCGATCTTGGGGATTTTTATGGCCGCTATAAAGCAATGTGGGACGAGAATTATCTATACATCCTTTATGACATAAACGACAGCGTACTTTACGACGGCGTGTTCGACCCACTGGACCGTTACTGGGAGGAAGATACTGTTGAGTTATTCATCGATGAAAACAGAAGCGGCGGACCGCACGGATCTAGTGTCAATGCATGGGCTTATCACATCAGTATTTATGGTGATGTTGTCGATAGCACCACAGGCAGCGCCAAATTGTTGAATGACCACATTGATGTTCGAAGAGTTAGCAACGGCACACATCATTACTGGGAAATGCGTGTACGTATATATGGTGAAGATTATGTTGACGGAAGAACCAACGGGGCGTTGTTACTACATGCTGGAAAACTTATGGGCTTTTCGGCGAGTTACATTGACAACGATGGCAGCCCCCAACGTGAAAGTATGATGGGCTCAGTGAACACAGAAGGCCACAAAAATAACCAAGGTTATTTGGACGCAAGTGTATTTGGTTCAATGTTGCTGGTTGAGTAAGAAAGTTTTAAATTTATAAATACTGAGAGCGCCGAAAGGCGCTCTTTTTTGTTAAAACTTATATGAGATAGCGGTCGTATATTCGGTGTTTGTTTTGTAATTATCTATTACCGGTGAAACCAACAGATTTTTTGCTGGCTCGCTATCGTGGGTGAGTCGGTAATTGAATTGTAGCTGCAAGCTGTTTGAAAGCTTTACGGAAATCCCTGCATCAAATAACACGCGGAAGTCGCTAAAATCGTTTGTGCTAGGTTGATAATAAGTTGTGTTTGCAAAAGCCACATTTTCATTGATCTGATGCTTGTACGTATAATAGCTATTCAGTCGCCAAAGCTTATTTGTCTCCTGATGAGACACCAAATTCTGTTTTTCGATTTCATAAAAAGCGCCCAACCCTAAAGCGAACGAATAAACATCTTGCTTTTGGGCAACTATATACCGCCCGCCACCGCCGCCTAAAACCCGAGAGTTCAAGTTGTCGAATTCATCCTTTTCCCATTGCGCGAAACCTTCGGTTGCCCACCTGGTATTTAATAAATGAACCCAGCGTGCGTGCAAAAAATCCCTGTCTGTTGTTTTCACGCCCAACGTTGAACCATAATCTTTTTCCATTAGTGCTATAAAAATTTCATTGTTCAATCGATAAACAATTTTTGCTGCACCCTCATGCGACCTTTCTTCCTGATTACCAGTTTTACCATTCAACCCAATTTTCAAAGAACCAGAAAGCCCCTGCTCTGGGAGATTGGGACGTTCGTTTTCTATATTGGAAATCGCATAAATGTTTGGGGCAATCAAACACAAGGAAAAGAATATTGAGGATCTTCGTAAAGCTAACTTAACGGTAGAGCTGGGTTTAAGCATATCTTTAAAAATGAAATGTAAATTAGTTTGAGCGGGTAAATGGCGCGGCATCATCTAATAGTGATGTTAAAGCATATTATCGTTAAATAGCAGTAGATGTTTTGCTATAAATAAAAGAATTTAGGGTAAGGCGTCCAGTGTTTGGATTTGGATCAAAGTCGAAATCTGGGGCTATATTGCCAGAGTGTAAAACGTTGGCGGGATACATCACAAAACGATTGAATAGCGCATCAACACAAGCGATTTGCTCAAAAAATTTATTTGAACCGTTCATATAAGATTTTGGTGTCACATTAAGAATCCCTTCTTCAATAGCGACCTGGTTATAGCGTGCTATGCGACCGTCATTAATAATTTCGTATCCGGTTTTTCTATGACGGTACAACGAAGTTCCGCCTTTGGTGGCGCCACACAAATAATGTACGCAAGCGAGATCGCTTTTATTAAACGAATCCACATGCGGAACACACTGTCGATCTTTCATCTGCCTCGGTGGCGTAACCACCATAGAATAAACTGACCGACCACCGCGCCACGCATCTTTTTTCAATCCAAAAATTTCTTCTATGAGGTCACCGAGATAATGGCGAATCGCATGAATATATAATTCAGGCGCCGGCATGCGCAAACCAGGATAAAAGCTATCTGCATTATTGAAACTATTAGTATCAATACAATATTTGATGAGCATCTGGGGATCATTCAAAAAATTATCGACAACTAAAGTAGGAACCTTCTCGTTTCCCACAAAATAATTTTTATAAAAAAAATCTGGATGCAGTCGCAGCTTTATAGTTTCATTCATGAAATGGCGTGATGAGCAACCTCAAACAAAAATATTTGTTATTTACACTGACCAGTAAATAGCACGGCTATACTTTTTTAATAATTCCATTTATGTATAGTGTTTTCAAAGATGAGATAAGCTCATCTTGAGTGGAACCACCATCAGGCTTTTGCTGCCATGACAGAACGTCAGGTATTGTAAAACCTTTAGTTGTAGAAGATAGTTGTTGAAAAATAATCGCTAATGTAACGGGAAACTTAAGCACGCCGTTATCACAAGGCACAATTAACATATTTTGAAACTCGATAAAACGGAGCGAAGGTGTCGACACGCAAAACCTTTGATCGATAGTTATTTCGGGTATCGACAATGTTGGAGTGGCTTGCCATCCAGTGTATGGGCTGTGCGTCAGTGAGTTTATCCACGGAATGGTTAATACCTCTGGGTCGACTGCGATTTCCGATACGATTTTATTAAATTCATTAAGACGGTCGCGTAGGTATGTTGAGACGCTTGTAGGTATATCGCCCTGAATTTGTTCCGTCGTGACTGGGAGGCCACCTCGCCAACTTTCATTTGACGCTGCGAACTTATGAAGTAGAGGGATCAGTTGATCGAGAAAGTTCCTAGGGGCGAAATAAAGGTTTAGGGCCAGTGAAAAACCTATACCCCGAGCGGAGTGCCAAGCTCCGGCCGGCAAACAGAGCAGGTCTCCAGGTTCAAGCTCTACTTCCTGGAACTCCATATCGGGGGGTAAGGCCCCTATATCCTCCGCAGCCTGTCCTTCCATATACACTTCATTGGTGGTGGGCCATGCTTTTGCTGGTTTTGTCGAGAACTTCCACCGCTTCTTCCCAGCAATCTGAAGGGTGGTTGCGACTCTCTTGTCATAATGCATGGGCAACCCTGAAGCATCTGGAGAGATATAACAATTAACACCTACAGTTCCTGTAAAGTTAAGTTGCTCGCGAATTGTCTGTGCCCATTTCGCAAGAGCTGGGTCAGCCATGTGAATGTTTGTTATACAAATAGTTGCGCCAGCCTCCAGTAGCTCGATCACTTGATTATGGTCAGCTTCAGTCATTTGCCGCGAACTTGCCGAGTCTTCTCCGCCCGTGAAGGATGCAGTTATGTTATAGCGTCTGTCTAAGATTTTCTGCCCTCTAAAAAGGGCCTGTCTTAGCCTGTCCCAGTTGAAAATATGATCGAATTTACGAAGGTCTCCTTTAACATTTAATGAAGTGCGAGAAAAATAAGAGTCTACAAATTCCTCGGAAGAGATAGGGCTCACAAGCTCTTTAAGCTCCAACCCAGTCAGGGCCAAAGGCTCATTGCTTTCTTCAACAGAGTTCGTACTGAGTAATGAATGAAAATCAGGTTTTTGCATAATTCGTTTAATTTGTATTTTTCAAATTCTACATAATCGCTTTGCAGCACAGCATTGCGGAAATGCACTCACCGGACATCATTTGTTATTGGATCATTTACATTTTGCCACAGTACGTAGTTACGAAGTCTTGATGTAACGACATCATCGAAATATTTTTATCCACATCAGCTGCAATGTTACTCAAGAACCTCTTTAGATCCGGAGCCGGCATCAACCCAACAATTGGATGATATGTAGAAGGCATAATCCCCTGACCAAGCATAACCTGGGTCCAAGAGTCTAATCGAAAAAGTTCTCCTTCGACTTGGAAGGATTTTCCAGCTTCTTTAAACAATGTCATTCGATGCATAAGCTCATCAGGTACTTCCATATCTTTACAATATTGCCAAAAAAGGCTGTCACTACGCTCAGTTGCCTTATAGTGCAATATAATGAAGTCCCTAATTTTTACGTACTCACTTTCTGCTTGGATATTATATTCATCGATCGTCGACTGTTTGATTTCGCCATGTGGAAATAGCAGAAGTAATCTTGTGATTGCGGTCATTATCATGTGGATACTCGTTGACTCTAACGGCTCTAAAAAGCCAGATGCCAAGCCCACCGCGATACAGTTTTTGTTCCAAGATTTTTTGCGTCGTCCCGTTTTGAATTTAATTACATTAGGCTCGGTAAGTACTTTTCCATCAACAGAGGAAAGCAACATGTTGAGCGCTTCGTCCTTGGACATATATTTACTTGAGAACACCAGTCCGTTACCAACTCGATGCTGCAATGGAATTTGCCACCGCCAACCAGCATGATGTGCAATTGACTTTGTATAAGGTACGGCAGGAGCTATCGATTCAGTTTGGAGTGCAATAGCACTATCACATGGAAGCCAATGACCCCATTCTTCGAAACCTGTTTTCAAACACTGCTCAATCAGAAGCCCTCTCATTCCTGTGCAATCTAAAAACAAATCACCGGGAATTTCTTCGCCTGACTCCGTTTTAAGTAATGAAATAAAACCGGAGTTCGGATTCTGCTGCACTTCAGCAATTTTGCCTTCCACTCGTTTCACTCCTCGAGACTCAGCACGCTGTCTTAAAAAATTTGCGTAACGTCCTGCATCGAGATGAAATGCATAATTTATTTTAGCGTTTTCAGTTAAGGAAAAACGATCCATCAACGCAGCTTTAAACTCCAGACAGTAATCGCCAAATTCACTTGCAATTCCTAACTCTCGGCCTCTGAGCCAAAAGTGAATAAAGTCCGTAATTAATGTTTGCTTTCCGGTGATGCCAAAAGAGTGAAAATATTTTTCGCCAATTTGTTTCCAATTTTCAAACTGAATACCCAGTTTAAAAGTAGCATTTGTTGCTCGCATGAATTCCTGTTCGTCTATGCCAATCAATCTATGAAACGTTCTCATAGGAGGAATGGTGGCTTCACCAACCCCGATAGTTCCGATTTCCTGCGATTCAACCAAAGTGATATCGAGGATTCCGCCCATTTGATTAGAAAGTGCAGCTGCCGCAATCCAACCAGCGGTGCCGCCACCAGCAATAACAATTTTCATTTTTTTTTCTAGCATTTTGAGCTCATCAACGGTTTAGTTTATTAATAAGGAAGGCCCTTAATTTTCTAGCACCTATTTTATCCAGCGCTTGTAAAAAGCCCTTTGCCTCCAATGGAATAAAGGAGTTAGCCTTTTCGGCGCCTTCAAAAATATAATGGTTAAAAATGTGCTTCCAGCCCTCGCGCTCATGGGCGGATTTATCTCTAATTCCTAGCATTGCCATATACAGCGCATTCATACCGGAAGTTAAGTATGAAGGTGAATCTTCCCACCAATAATTAACTAGGACATTATACGGAGCCAGACTCTCAACATGATGCCACCACATGCTAGGTATGTATAAAGCGTCTCCAGGTTCTAATTCCGTAAGTTGAGCATTCGAAAGCGCTTTATGAAATTGTGGAAACTTTTCGAAATCAGGATTCTTAAAATCAACCAAGCTAATGACTTGGCCGCCAGGTGTAGGTTCTAGAGGCCCAGGATAGAGGTTGCTGATTTGATTCGGAGGAAAAAGGGTGAATCTACGTTTGCCAGCTACACAACAGGCTATATTATCCAGCGCATCAAAGTGGCATGTTGCCGTGGTCGCTCCACCGATCCAAATACTGACTCTTTCCTTCACCGCATCGTCATGCATATTTCTAGGAATTAAAATATTATTTGCATCATTAAATCCTGGCAAGTGCGAGTCAATAATATTCGATGCTATATAATAAGCAGGGCTATCTGGTTGATTAACGCCCTCCAAAATAGCGTCCAAGGTTTCATCAATACGACCTTTAAAGCTTTCATAATCGAGCTGAGTGCAATTTTCTTTGTAAAACATTCTTCCATTATTTTCGGAAGGAATCTTACATACGATAGTACTATTTCCGTTATAGAATGATTTTAGGTAATCCACTGAGGCTTGGTTAGATGTCTGTCCGGCGTACACCATAGGCCAATTACCAACCAACTGCTTAAAAACAACAGGTTCTGCATAATTAATTAATTCTCTTGGAATCTCATTTGGTTTAATTCCATGCAAAACCTTTAGTTGTTTTAGAGTCAATTGGTGCCACCTGCTAAAAGCCTACGATTTTTCCAATCAATTAATTTTCTAATATTAGACATAGATGTAGCAATAAAATAAGCCGCTTGAAGAAATCCTGATTTGTTAAGGTCTTCAAGTGCTCTTCCATTTAGTTGACTTAATTTTTCAACGCTGATTGTTTCAAATCCATTAATTTTCAATTTGCTTTGATTATTAAATTCTATGTCCAAAACAACACTGTCTAAAAGATTATATTTGCTGAAGGTTTCAAACATTAACTTTGTTAGTGGTATTCCGTCATTGATAATTTCTAAAGTCTTTGAAGATTGGACGAGATATGGACTTTGACCACCGTTTTCTAAAAACAGCTTTTGTCCCTTTTCGCTTTTTACTTTAGGGTGGTTCAAATCAATATGTACCATCGCCTTATGAGTTTCTTTTCCCTCACGGTGCATACCGATGGAAAAGGGACCTCTCGCTACTGCAGCAGGCACATATTCTGCTTTCCAGCCTATGTGGCTCTGCGTTGCGGGATCTTGGTCAACCAAAAACAAGTTTTCGTTTTTTTCAAAACCAAAAAGAACAACGGCTTGACACTCATTTGTCTCGGGATCTTTACGGCACAGTATGGGATATTCTTTTTGAACTTCAGATAGCTCGGTGAAAAAGGTAACAGTGCTGACGAGGTTATCTCCCAGCTCTGCTGAAAATGCTGGATTTATTTTCAACTGTTCGTGAGTAATATTATTGAGGACTTCTATTTTTTGCATATAAATTCTACTCACATGTCAAATTTATTTATTTAAAGATAAAAAAGAGCCGCCCTTAGGCGGCTCTTTTTTTTCAACAACCCTAAGTAAAACTTAGAAGCTGTAACGAGCACCCACTGAGTAACGAGCGCCCAGGTCGTCGTAGCCGATCATCATATTGTCATTACGACCATGCTCTCGGCGATCCTCTCCAGTAACGTTTATACCTTCGAGTGACACGCTCAAATCGTCTGTAAAGTGATAAGTCACACTAAGATCAATTTGTTGGTGTTCTTCAATATACCCGGGGTTTCTTGAGCCGAAGTTTGTTCTGTTTAAGAACTCGTCGCGCCAGTTGTATGCCAGACGCGCTTCAACACCGAATTTTTCATACATTAGCACTAAGTTTGCAGTATCGCTAAGACCTAATAATGCAAATTGGTTGGTGGTAATGTCCAAATCGTCGAAACTCACGTCACCTCTCACGATGGTGTAGTTAGCTTGCACACCAAAGCCGCTTTCACCAAAGAAATGCTGCCCCGCAAACTCAGCACCGTAAAGTTTTGCTTCACGATTGTTGACAGGTTTGCTCAACTGATAAGTCATGAGCGGATCATTAGCTTGTGGGGTTATGTATGGGTATTGAGTCTGAGCATTCCAGAAGTCACTGACTGCTGGGGTGTAATCAGCGGCACCATTAGGATATAACTCAGGGTGAGCCAATACTTGCATCATAGCCAACAGGCTGGCGTTATCAACGTTAATTGATCTGCCTTGCAACGCTGCTCTGGCTGCTAGTGCTCTTGGGCCTGAAGTTTGGTCTCGAACATCAAAGGTAGTAGCAACTGTCTCAGTTCCTGTGAAGTTGATAACACGTTTCTCGAAGAACCCTGCAGATATATAACTGGCGTCATCAAAATACCACTCTACAGACACGTCAACGTTATTTGATTCCAATGGTTTAAGTTGCGGGTTTTGTCCTGTTGCTTGAACAGTGGTACCAGCATTCAATGTAGATCCGTTTGGATTACCGTAAGAAACTACTGAGCCCAACTGTCCCAAGCCAGGACGAGCGATGGTTTTGCTGTAGGAGAATCTAGCCACCAGACTGTCTGACAATTTGGCTGATAAATCCAAGTTTGGCAGCAATGCATCATAGTTATTTTCAGCTGTGGATTTGACACCAGCAGCCTTACTAACTGGAGTAAAGTCGTTATCCCACTGCCAAACGTAGTAATCCAACGGTGGCGTATCAGAAGATGAAACTTGTTTAGTGGTTTCGTAGCGCAAACCTGCTAATAAATCAACCTCAAAGCCGCCCAATTGTCCTTTCGTGCCTAACTGGAAGTAGCCCGCATCTGTGTCTTCCTGAATATCATTATTACTTTTGCTGTTGCGCACTTGGCCAGCAACTTGAGTATCTTCTACACCGATATAGGCTTTTTGCGCACTGTAAATGTCAACCAAGTGCTTCGCCAATTCACGCGCATCAGCTCGGTAACCGATATGTGGTGAGTTACCAGTGTTTGCATCTTCAAACTCCCCAGCTACGTCAAACGGTTCAAACAAGCCCTCGCCGACAAACTCGCCAGGCGCTGATGCGCCCCAGCCGCCCAGTACTTGGTTGTTATTACCGTTGAAATTGATGGTGTTAGAGCCTACTTCACGGCGCTCAATACCGAAGTCAAAGCTACTTCCGTCCTCAAACTTCCATTTGGCATCGACTTTGGCTTGATTTACTTCAGAAAGCTGCTCCGCTGAGAACACGCGCATTACTGAGGAGCTGAGGTCTTCTTCGCCCAATGTACCATTGTAGGTATGGGTCCAGTTAGGAATCTCAGCGCCACTGAATTGCCAGCTCGCACCAGTTTTAATGCCAGCGCCAATACCAACGTCCAGTTCACCTGAGTGGCCTGGGCCGGTAGGTAAGCTTTCCATGGTTGAATGGTGTGCGTCGAGACTAACAGTCAACTCATCGTTAATTCCCCAAGCAACATTTAAACCAGTTGACTCTAATGTGTCTTCTTGAGAACGGTATTGTTGAGCGAAACCGATGTCTTTGGTGGTGCTATATTGCTCAGTAATGAATTTTGGCGTTTTGATGGTTGAATCATCAAATTCAACAGACGTTATATTTCCGCCATTTTGTACCCAAGTGGTTACTTCGCCACGGTGCTCGCTTTGATTGTTTTGAGCGAATGTGTAATCCAAAGTGGCAGTCAGGTTTTCGATAGGACGATATTGGAAAGTTAGCTGCGCATTGGTACGGTCGCGTTCGCGATCAGAGAAAGAGTAACGAACGTCGTTGGGACGAGAATAAAGCTGTCCGACCTCTGGTGCGTTGATGAACTTCGCGCTATCGGCTGGGTTGTCATAAATGGTGTTGGATGTGCCGCCGCCCCATCTTGCTACGGTCCAGTCATTAACTGTGGCGCCAGTGAAGCCCGAATCACGCTCTTGATAGCTTGCAGTTAAAGATACACCAAACATACCAGCGTCATCTGACCAACTTACCAATCCTGATACTTCCGGAGTTACGTCGTCACCAGTGCGGTTAGTGGTATCCATAACGGCCTTGCCACCAATACTTGCTTTGAAGCCTTCGTTATCCAAAGGACGTGCAGTTTTAATGTTGACAGATGCGCCAATACCACCAGCCGCAATGTTAGCTTTACTGGTCTTGTAAACTTCTACGCCTGAAATCGCTTCAGAAGCCAAGTTTGCGAAGTCGAACGCACGTGAATTACCACCGCGTGTTGAGGCGTCGGCACCTGAGCTACCACCGTATGCAGTGCCTGTTGGAAGCGTTCTTCCATTAATGGTCACCATGTTTAAATCAGGACCAAATCCGCGAACGGTAATCTGCGAACCTTCACCGTTTGAGCGGTCAATAGAAACACCAGTGATACGTTGCAAAGATTCTGCAAGGTTTGTATCAGGGAATTTCCCCATGTCTTCTGCGGAAATAGCGTCAACAACACCGGCAGAATCGCGTTTGATATCCATTGCAGCTTGCAAGCTCGCCTTGATACCAGTAACTACGATTTCTTCGGCGTCGTCTTGTGCGTAAGCAAATGACGCTGTTGTCAGTGATATAACCGAGGCAACTGCTGCTGTAAGCGGTTTAATCCTGAAGTTTTTTTGTAAAATGTTAAGCATAAGACTATGCCTCCAGTAATTGTTATTAGATAAGCGTTTGTTTGTGGTTTTAACGTTTCCTGCTGGCCATGGATTTAGCGGCCAATTTTAAACACTGATACATTTGGGCTTTTAACACACTAGTATCAGCTATCTGGACATCTGCTTTTTCAGCAGTTACCCAAAGTTCTTGATAAGTCTTCTTTTATTAGTTGACTCATTTTGTTGACACTGATGATGGGATTAATCATTAAGCGGGGTTCTCCATGAAAAACTTATTAATCAGCGTATACATAAACTGTTATAACACTACAACGTATTGTTCGAGAATGTCATTAATACATTAACGTTAGCGCTAGTGTCAATCATATAAAGGGCAAAGTTAGCCGTTAAAAAAAAATAAGTAATAAGGCAATATTTCGTGCGCAGGTAATATCCCACATATTTTTTTAAATATGAAGGCCTTTTAGACAGGTTTTCAGGATATTTACTGTGCCAAGTCGGCAGGAAGTAGTCATTTTTCAGCGTTGACATAAAGAGATATATAGTCGAGAGAAGATGGGTGCAGTATTGGTCAAAAAGTAAGCGGTGGAACGCATGATTTAGGTTGATTTGTGCCCGATTGACTCATGTTTGTTCAGCTGGGCCGCGGTCCGCGCTCAGCTTTTTATTCCGCAGAGAGATAAACATAAATGCGAAATTAAGTCGTTCGAACAGCACAATTGTTTATTGAGTGAATTTATTGAATTAATAGGGGAGCGAGGCCCAACCTTATCAAGACGGTCGCAACAGATTTTTAAACTCTTCTCTATAGCGGCGTGAGAGCGTAAGCGTTTTTTTGTTATGCAATGTTACTTGATGATCGCCGGAATCAAGCGATTCTACTTCTTGAACTTTTTCCAGGTTAACAATTGTGGAGCGATGGATGCGGACGAAGTTTGAGGGTAAAAGTTTTTCCAGTTTATCCATTGTTATACGCATGGGATACACGCTGTCCTTTATATGTAAATTCGCATAATTGCCTGATGCTTCAATCCATTCGATGTCGCGGGTCTGGATAAGAAACTCTCGCCCCAATTTTTTTATAAGCAATCGTTCAGGATGAATGCCTGGTTCAGGATTCTCATTTTCTTCGCTGTTCGTTAAATAACTAGCTTCGCCTCGCAAGCGTCTAACGATGAAACGGTAACCCAATATAGCGAGTCCAATGGTCAGATATGTTTGTGCATCTTTGCGATATTCATATAAAAACCCCACTGGGAAGTTTCCAAAACTGTAGTGGACTCCCATGAGGTGATACCACAGCTGACGTATGCCAACCATGCCTGCTACATGAATTGCTGAAAAGGGAATTGTGAGAATTAAATGCATCGTCATACGCATTTTAAAACCCAGGGTGGCGAGCCAGCGATCGCTGACAAAAATACCTACCGGAATTAACAATAAAATTATTATCTGGCTAGATATTTCCCAACAAAAAGGTTGCCATATTTGAACGCTTTGGTTTGTGCGTGAAAGCTCCATGATGGTAGTGGTCGCAAGCACGACAATATTGATGGCAAACCATCCGACCGTGAGCGCAGTTGTCCAAAGATATGGATGTTTTAAAAAATGGTGGACGTATTTTTGAGAAGCGTTGGTCATTAATTTTCCCGGTAATTTTGCGGTATCGCCGAAGTAACTTTATTTCATCACAGCGGGCTTCCGTTTATCACATATTTAAGTAGAACAATCACTTAGCACCGAATTATTTGATGAGCTTCTTCTAGCATAGCCGCTTAGATTAACCGCTGGAAGTAAGTTATGACTCAATTAATTACACATGTCTCGTACCCTCAAAAAATTTCTTCTCCCCGTTTGGTGGAGTTGGATTGGCTGAGAGTTCTCGTTTTCGGTTTGCTGATCCTTTATCACGTGGGAATGCTTTACGCTGAAAATTGGGGATGGCATTACAAAAGTTCTTACAGTAGTAAATTTCTCACCAACATTATGTTGTGGTCGAACCAATGGCGCATGTCGCTTTTATTTTTGATCAGCGGTGCTGCAGTTTCCTACATGTTAGCTAATGAATCGCCGTGGCGATTTATGGCGAAGCGTATATTGGTGTTGGCCTTACCTCTCGTGTTCGGCATGTTAGTTGTTGTAGTGCCGCAAGTGTATGTGGAAGTTAACAGCAAAGGCTTTATTGATTGCCCGAATTATTGGCACTTCTGGTATGCCTATTTGGATCAATCCAGCACCGAATTTGCTAATAATAAAACCATGGGCTCAATCCAATTAACCTGGAACCACCTTTGGTTTTTGCCTTATCTCTTGGCCTACAGTTTGGTTGTCGGTCTTTTTTATCCAATGCTAACTGCAAGGTCGCTCATGCCTTTCTGGCAGGCGGTTGAGAAAAATATAGGGATTTTGGCAGTGGTGGTCGTACCGATTGCGATCTCTTATTTTTTAGGCGCCTGGCTCGATGAAAAGAACCCGGTCACCCTCAACTTCGTACATGACTGGTTTAACCATGCGCGATCGCTGCTTGTATTTTTAATTGGATTTGCGTTGGTAAGAATGCCTTCACTTTGGCGTAGTTTTGTACATTTAAGATGGCAATTTTTAGTGATAGCGATCTGCACTTTCAGCTACATCTTATTTTCATTTAATGGTGGCACATTAGGCGATGGGCCTGTGGCAAAAATAATTAAACGTTTATTCTGGACGGCAAATGGATGGTTCTGGATTCTAGCGCTCATCGCTTGGGCGCAATATTGGTTTCGCGAAAGTAACCCAAGCCTACGTTATTTGAATCGTGGAGTTTATTGTTTTTATATAGTGCATCAGACGTTGATTATTTCGGTGGCTTATTTTCTGGTGCCGAAAAAGTTGGGCGCAACGCTGGAGCCGCTATTGATTATTCTGGTTGTCGCAATCGGGTGCATTCTTTTATTTGAAATCATCAGGCGCCTTCCCGTTTTACCCATATTTTTTGGTATCCAAAAACGATAACCGAATTCCGTTTTTCGTATCCTTTTAAATGCTGGATAAAACGGGACCATTAGTAGAGTTATTTTGTTTTGGTTATATATAGCCTGCTAAACGCTACAAAAAAGTCTTTTAGTTTTAACGAAATCGGCCGATGTCGGATATAGCGAGATCCCACTTTTATACTTCCCTTCGGCCGGGTGCCCTATGACTCTTTCTTCAATTAATTCTGGTGCAGTTTCTCCATCCTCACTGTTGATCAAACAAGATCAAGCCCACCCACAATTAAAATCGTCCTCCCCAAATTTACCCAGTGAGGCGACACCCGAAAATGATAAGCGCCAATCAGCATTGAAATTGGTGACACGTACGCTTAGTCAGGCTTATGAAAAAATTGCCGGTAAAGATGCCGTAGCTTCCACTGGACGTGTTGATCAAGAGCCGATGACTGCAAGTAAAGCGGCCGACACAATATTAGGCTTTATTGAGCGTCGCTTGAAAATGGATGTAGCTGAAGGCGCAACCCAGGAACAATTGCAATCACGATTAGAGGCCGGGCTTGAAGGTTTTAAAAAAGGATTTGCGGAAGCAGCAGAAAAATTGAAAGCGTTAAGTATGCTGTCACCTGAGGTGGAAGCGGATATAGGTGAAACTTACAAAAAAGTCTTAGGTGGTGTGGATGAGCTCCGTTCACAATTTATTAAAGACGCTGGTAATCCGCCAGCTCCTTCGCCTCAAAAATCATCCGAGGCACCCGCAATAAAAGCTCCATCGCAAATCAATAATATTGCAGTGCAGCAGGGTATATATGAATACGCTGAAGCACGTGATTTTAAATTCGATTTGATAACCAAAGAAGGGGATAAGGTCAGTATCCGTGCATCTTCAAGTTTGGGGGTGAGTGTCGCAGCTGCGCAAGATAAAAATGGTGTTTCTGTTAACGGAAGCCAAAGTTCTGCGAGCAGTTTTGAGTTGGCTATAGAGGGCGACTTAAATGAAAGCGAATTAAAAGCGATCAATGAACTACTGGGACGGGTCGATAAACTGGCGGGACAATTTTACGCCGGTAATTTGGATACCGTTTTTGATAAAGCGGTGGCGCTCGGTTACGACGATCAACAAATCGCGAGTTACGCACTCAATTTATCGCAAGTTCAAATTCAGATAGTTGCTGAGAGTTACGGTGCTTTCGCGCCGGATGGTGAGCAAGCTCCAAGCTTGGCAAACCAATTAGCACCGGTGGGGGATTTTATTAAAGATGTTTTGTCTAGCTTGAATGTTGCAGGAGAATTTGCTGATTCGCATAAATTACTTCTGGATTTGACGAGGAAGATGGCAGATGAGGCGGCCGTTAAAAATGAAGAGCCGAGCGCTTTAGCAAGATTCCTTGAACGCATTCTTGCGGTGAACTTGCCTCAAAAATCGGAAGAGGTTGCATCATCGTAATAATTTTTTGATATCCACTAAAAGGCTCGCATATTTTGAGGGCTTTTTTATTAATAAACATCTCGTACGTAGCGCTTATCCATATTTAATTTACGCATATAGTTTGCGGTTTCAGCTTCGTCAAATTTGCCGTATTTTTGGATGATGTCTCGCAAAGTGTTGTCTACGTCTTTTGCCATTCTTGTTGCGTCGCCGCAAACGTAAAAGTAGCCACCTTCATCATTAATCCAATGCCAGATTTTCTCACCGTTTTCACGCATGCGATCTTGCACATAAATCTTTTGTTGTTGATCACGGGAAAAGGCAAGATTTAATTCGGTGAGTACGCCTTGCTTTTGGAATTCTTCCAATTCATCTTTGTAATAAAAATCAGTTGCAGCGTGTTGTTCTCCGAAGAATAACCAGTTTTTACCAGTATCGCCACGCGCTCTACGCTCTTGTAAGAAACCACGGAAAGGTGCAACGCCAGTGCCTGGGCCGACCATCATAATCGGCAGGTTTCCGTCAGCGGGTACGCGGAAGTTTTTATTGGCTTGAATAAAAATCGAAATATCTACACCGTCAGCGCGATCTGCCAAAAATGTTGAGCTAACGCCTTTGCGAATTTTTTTTCCGTTAAAGAATCTTTCGTAACGCACTGCTGATACGGTGAGATGAACTTGTTGTGCGTATTCTTTTGCACTGGATGCAATAGAATACAACCGCGGTTGAATGCGTTTTAGTAGTGGCATGAATTCATCCACGCTGCAGCGAATGGGGAATTCGTGAATTACATCGACTAGTTGACGACCGTAGAGCCAGTTTTGTAAGTCGGCTTTTTTATCCGGCTGCAACAGTGCGGTTAATTCTTTATTGCCGGATCTCTGTGCAATAAATTGCAAGGCTTCGTTACTCGGGCGACAAATTTCAAAATTGTGTTGCAGTGCTTCGCGCAATGGTTTCTCGTTGGCATCCACAATGACTGGTGCTTCGCGGTTTACGTTGAGCGCGATTACTAATTCATTAATAAGGTCCGGGCAATTTTGTGGCCACACACCAAGCGCGTCACCAGCTTCGTAACTCAGTCCGCCTTCTTTGTTACCGAGTGCGCCTAGATCAAAACCAAACTGACGAGTGTCTTTTGTTTCGCTGCCAGTGTTTAAGCGAGTATTGATCACCAAGCGCGATAGATACGGATTGGTTTTGGTGAAACCGCCTTCGGCTTTTTTCGCGCTGGTGGTACTTGGGGTGATGGTCATACTGGATGACTTCTCGGTCGGCAAATGGGCTTTGAGTGATTCACTCAGCTTAGCAAACCATTCGTTCGAAGGTGTTTCAAAATCCGTATCGCAATCCACGCGTTCAGTGAGCGGTTTTGCGCCTAGCGCTTGCAGGCGGGCAAATAATTTTTTGCCGTGGCCGCAGAATTGGTCGTAATTGGAATCGCCCAGTGCGAGCAGTGCGAAATCTAACTGCGCGAGTTGTGGTGCGGAATCGCCGCTGAGTTGTCCCCAGAAATCGCCGCCGGTGTCCGGTGCATCTCCATCGCCGAAGGTGCTGGTAATAAAAATTGCGTGTTTATCCTGCGCGAGTTTTTCTACGCTGTAATCGTTCATGGCTTGCAGATTTATCGTCCAGCTTTCACGCAATTGATCTGCAAATTTTTCTGCGAGCGCTTCGGCGTTGCCGGTTTGCGATGCCCACAAAATATTAAGTGTAGGTTTGTTAATCGCTTGATTGGCGCTTACACCTATAGGAAGCGTGCGACTAAAAAGTCCAGCGAGCAGGCCATTTACATAGATGCGGTTTGCGGGGCTTACGGGGCAATCAACCGGCAGAGTCGGTACAGCATTGATATGTTTTGCGCTGGCAGTTAGGCCGCCGATAAAGCCGCTTAAAAAAGTTTTTTCTTCCACCGAAAGTTCGGGCGCAACCACGGCTTTTAAACCGAGTGTGGTGGCAAAAGTGTCAATCAAAGTCATGCTGGTTTCCTCGCTCAAGGCGGCAAAGGCCATGCTGGCTTGAGCGGCACTCGTGTGCGTTAAGCTTTCGTGTTGAGTTTGCGAATCGTCCGCAAAGACTTCAACACGTTTGAGCGTAACGGCGCACACTTTTAATTCGGGTTGTTGCGAAATTGCATCAACGGCATCGCTAGTAACCGCGTTAATAGTTAGGTTTTCGCCGTAAATATCGTTCCAGTGAAAGGGTGCGAAGCATGCGCCGGGCAGCACGCGGTCGGTCACTATGGCGGGCAATATGGCGTAGCCACGGCGCGAGCGCACTTCTACTTTGTCTTTGGTTTTAATGCCTAATTCGGCGGCGTCTTCTGGATGAACTTCCACAAAAGGCGCGGGGTTTAATTTGTTCAGAGTAGCGATTTTGCCCGTCTTGGTCATGGTGTGCCATTGGTGTTGCAGGCGGCCAGTGTTCAAGATAAACGGGTAATCGCCATCGGGCATTTCCACGGCGTCCACGTGGGGGCGGGCGAAGAAATTGGCTTTGCCGGAATCAGTGGCAAATAGAATTTTGGGTTGGCTGCCGTCTTCGCGGATTTTCAACGTTTGGTTGATGCCGGTATTCAGATAGCGAATCGGATTGCGGTCGCTCGCAGCTTCATCGGCGCAGGGCCATTGAATGGATTTTTCACGTAGGCGCTTGTAGCTTACGCCACGCAAGTCGTAGCCGGTTTTTGGGTTGTAACTGCGTTTGATTTCTTCGAAAACTTCTTCGGCGGATTTGAAGCTAAAGCCATCGGCAAATCCCATCTCGCACGCAACTTTGGCAACGATTTCCCAGTCCGCCATGGCTTCGCCGGGTGGTGGCAGGGCTTCTTGCATCAAAGTCAAATTGCGTTCGGAGTTGATCATCACCCCTTCGGCTTCTGCCCAAAGTGCACCGGGTAAAAGGATGTCGGCGTAGCGATTGGTTTCGGTATCGAGGAAGGCGTCTTGCGCGATGACCAATTCAGCTTTTTGTAAGCCATCGATCACGATTTTGCGATTCGGAATACTGGCAACGGGGTTGGTGCAAATGACCCAGCAGGCTTTAATCTCGCCAGCGGCCATGCGCTCGAACATATCCACCGTGCCTTTGCCCAGCTTGATGCTGATGCTACCTCGCTCAAGTCCCCACATATCTTCAATAAAGTTGCGATCGGTTTGCGCGAGTAAGGTGCGCTGGCCGGGTAGGCCAGGCCCCATATAACCCATTTCTCTACCACCCATGGCGTTGGGTTGGCCAGTGAGCGAGAAGGGGCCGCTGCCTTGTGAGCAAATCTTGCCGGTGGCCAAATGCAGGTTGCAGATGGCGTTGGTATTCCAGGTACCGTGCGTGGATTGGTTTAAACCCATGGTCCAGCAGGTCATAAAATTCTTGGCTTCGCCGATCAACTTCGCAGCTTTACGAATATCGTCTTCAGGAATGCCGGTAATCGCAGCGACTTTAGCGGGCGTGTAGTCAGCCAGAAATTCCGGCATCGCCTCCCAACCTTGGGTGAACTGGGCGATAAATTCGGGATCGGTATGGCCGTTTTCGACAAGTAGATGCAGCAAACCGTTGAGCAGCGCCAAGTCGGTGCCGGATTTGATGTGCATAAAGAGATCGGATTTTTCTGCAGTAAGCGTGCGGCGAGGATCAACCACAATCAACTTCGCGCCCGCTTTTATACGATCCATCATGCGCAAATAAAGGATGGGATGGCAGTCCGCCATGTTGGCGCCAATCACGAAGAATAAATCGGTATGTTCGAAATCTTGGTAGGAGCCCGGTGGGGCATCGGAGCCGAGTGACAATTTATAACCCGCGCCCGCACTCGCCATACACAAACGCGAGTTGGACTCGATATTGTTGGTGCGCACAAAACCCTTGGCGAGTTTGTTCACCAAGTATTGGGATTCAATCGACATCTGCCCAGAAACATAAAAGGAAAGAGCATCTGGCCCGTGCTCATCCAAAATTGCCTTCAAACGTTTCGCGGTAGTTTTAATGGCATCGCCCATAGGCGTTTGTACGGATTGTGAAGTGCGGTCAGGACGAACAAACGCCGCTTCCATTCGACCAGATTCGCGCAAGGCTTGGGCGCTGGTTTGGCCCTTGGTACATAGGCGTCCGAAATTGGTGGGGTGATTTTTATCGCCACTAACTTTGAGGATTTTCTTGCCATCCGTTTCCAACAGCATGCCGCAGCCTACACCGCAATAAGGGCAGACTGAGGAAACTGTTTTGGTTGAGACAGGATTGATAACAATAGAAGACATACAAAACTCCGGATGCAAGGAATTTTGCAAGCGCTATGCCATACGTGTGGATTTAAGCGGTACTAACGTAAAAACAATCTAGTTTCGTTAAATAGGTAGCTAAAAATCGGAAAATTGGATGAAAAGGATTCGTTGTCAAAATTAATAAAAAAAGTTGCGGACGTTCATGCAAATTTTTTTGATCGTCAGTGGTGCAATAAAACGGCTAGTGTGCACAACTTATTAATTTTATGGGGCGATAATTTAAAAATATGTTTTTGATACGCCTTGAGGATGGGCTGCTTATGCGTTTATTTGGTGCGGATCGATTGAGTAAAAATTTCCCTGTCCAATCGCTCAGTGAATTTTCACGGACCATCGCACCGACCTTCCGTTTGTTTTTGCCGTTGCCATTGATTAATCTCATTTTTTACCAGTTTAGGTTGGAGGTATCGAATTCAAACACTTGGCGACCGCCCGAAAAAAACTGCACCTCGATGAAAATTTTGTTTGTTTTCTTAAGCCGTTTAATGAAAGGTTTAGCCTCTTTGACAAATACTACGGTCGTGTCCATATCCTCTGGCATTGAAGCCTCGAATGCTTTCAATTCTTCATTCCCGAACCTAACGTTCAGCTTGCAACCCCCAATGAGGCACAGAATCTGTCCGTTCTCGACAGAAAAAATTGCGTCCGTCCCGTACTTTGGATGTTTCTTGAGCTTGAGAGTTGCTCGCTGCGGTTCATCGTACGGCGGGCCAAGCGAGACTAGGTTGATAGATTTCAATGTGGCGGTGCTAACCGTTCCTCGCCCCATAGAGTCGTCAATATTTTGATAAACCCAATTAGAGTCTTCTTGGCGATTCGCATCTCCCTGGAAGGATTTGATTTTTGCCTCAATTCGCGCTTCTACCTCTGCGTTAAGCTTCTGCTCCCGTTCGTATCGTTCAACGTATTGGAATGTGCCTAAAGCTATGACCGAAATCACAACTAGCCCCAAGAATACCTTGCTTGCTAAATCGATATTGCGCCCTACGGCCCCGCAATTCGGGCAAGCTCTCGCGCTTGTAGAAATTTCGTGGTTGCATTCACGGCATTTAATCAAAGCCATTTGATTTTCCTTTTAAATAGTCATTGTTGAAATCATAAAAACTAACGCTATAGACTTTGCCGATTGGCAAAGCGACGTTTTACCGATGCGTAAGTCATTTGAAAAGGGATGGTAAAAGTATGAGGCGACAAAATAGAGATTTCACCGCCCTTATTTTAAGAGCCAATTGCTTGTAGTGATATCACTGAAATGTTTTGCCGAAATTCTGCGATTGACGAGCTTTTTAAAAGCATTCTCAAATATATTTTTCGTCAACCGCGTTGTGGCGAATGGCAGCGTAGGAATGTGAAAAGCTAGCTCATAAAACCCAAATTACTCGTCGCGAAGCGCTTTACGTTTGGCAAAATCGTATTGATCTCTGTGCTACTAACACCGAACCAGCTCGCCAATGTTGCGGCGAGTTGATCTACTGAGGTTGATGGCAGTAAACGGCCCTGACCGACTTGATCGTCACTGGTGAGAGAAACTTGGGGAGCTGTGCCATAGAGCTGACCGCCGTTGACTGCACCACCTACAACGAAATGATGTCCACCCCAGCCGTGATCTGAGCCATTGCCATTGGATGCCAAGGTGCGGCCAAAATCAGACGCGGTGAAGCTGGTTACTTTTTCCGAAACACCTAGCTCAACTGTTGCTTCGTAAAATGCGCTCATGGCTTCATCAACTTGTGCGAGTAATCTAGGATGATTTTCATTGAGCCCATCGTGCGTATCAAACCCGCCGAGCGACACAAAAAATACCTGGCGTTTTGCGCCCAAGGTATTGCGAGCACCGATTAAACGCGCCACGACTTTTAATTGATCGGCGAGTGAATTCTTTTTTCCGTCACGATCAAATGACGTTGTTAAATTTACCGGATTCAGCGCGGCATTTACAATTTCTTCCAGCTCCATGGAGCGCTTGGTCACTATGGCTAATTCATTTTCCAAAACATGCGTACTGCTTTGCGTGATCAATTGTTTTAGAGCCGTTGATACGGAGGCAGAACCAAATGCATAGCCTTTTGCACTCCAAATTGGAATTGCTCCTGAGGGACTGATTTGATATTGCAATGCATCGTTGCCGGCTAAAAATACCGCATTACCCGATGCAGAAATGCAAGTGAGGGTGCTGCGTGTGTTGCTGGACAATGCAAGGTCACCCATGTACCCGCCCCAGCCCTTGGTTGCCCCTTCACTGTTCAATGCTTGCCAGATGGATTGCTGATCGTTGTGTGAAAAAAGTTTTGGCGGCAGCGGATATTTTACGCGGTCCGGGCTTTTATATTGCGCGAGCGTAAGCGGCGTTAGCAGAGGCCCGATATTTAATTGCACCGCAGCTTTTCCAGAATTAAATAAAGTCGCCATGGATTTTAATTCTGGCGATAGAGCGTATTGAATATTGTTGGTAAGCGTTTGTGGTGTAAGAGTCGTTAATGCAGTCGCAGTGAGTGCATCATGCCCCAATGCGATTCCGCCAGCGGTTCGATTTGCTCCACCGCCGCGAATCGCGCTGTAAAGATCGTAATTCGTCGTGTCAAAAGGTATGACTGTATTGCCGTAATCATTTCCGCCAAATAAAAAGACGCACACAAGCGCTTTGTAGTCGTCGGCCTCAAATGCGGCCGCTTCACTAATGCCTGCAAGATTTAAAGCGAGTGGTGCGCCCACGCCCATTAATGAAAGTGCGCCAGCACGTTTTAAAAAAGCACGACGAGTAATGTCATTTAGTTTATTTGTCATGATGGGCTACTTTTGAATTAAATATTCTGGACACGCAACCACCAACAAAATGGCTGCGTAGAGACGATTGCTTTTGGCTGTAGCAGGATCTGGGTTGGTTAGTGAGGTTTTATCCAATGCAGTTTTAATTAATTCTAAAGTGGCTGCGGAAAGTTGATTCGCCGTTAAATGCAAATTTAACCAAGCGACTAAGGCATTGATGTCGAGTACAAGTGATTCAAGTATGGAAACACTCGGTTTCACATCGCTATAACCATCTTTAATAAAGTTGGACATAAAATTGATGTAGCCGGCAGTTGATGTCTCATTGTGTAACTGAAACTCCGGTGCCAGTAATGCTTGTTGTGCGAGAACAGTATTCGGTGGCACATAGCCTGGGCGGAAAAAATTAAACACGGACGGTGAACGTAAAGGCGCCTGGCCTAAACCCCAATCCGCATTAGAAAGATCATAAATTTCCCATTTGCCGTTGGTGCTGCTTACATTAAATGTTCGTGCAATCTGTGTGAGTCGCACTATAGGTTCACGCAGTTTTCCTGAAATATCACCGGTGATCGCCCCGCGTGCTTCCGTATCCGTCAGTATCGCGCGCCACACTGCTTTTAAATCGCCGCGCACACCGGAGCCATTATTATTAAATACTGTGGAAACTCGTTCGACATAGTCGGGGCTTGGGTTGGATGTAACCAAACGCTGAATCATTTGTTTGCAAAAAAATGGTCCGGTGTTCGCATGATTGAATAATGCATCTAATGCAATTCGTAATGCTTCTGCTCCCGATGTATTTGCTGGAATATTGGTACCCAAAAAACTGACTGCCAGTTTTGAATGTTTGTTTGCATCAAATTTCATGCGCCCACTGGTAAATTCTGGGCTGGGGACAGGGTAGGATTCAAATCCAGATTGTTGCGTTACTTTGGAATAATCCCAGTCGTAACCGGTAAAGACGCGTGCGAGATTCGTGATATCTGATTGCACATAGGTTTCGATCGGATTACCTCCGCTGGTTTTAACAGTGCCGTTCAGATTTAATTCGTAAAGCCCAATTGAAAATAATTGCATGATTTCGCGCGCGTAATTTTCATCAGGTTGTCTACCGCTTGCGACATCCTCTTTTAAATTGCCTTTGGTATTAAGGAAAAATCCCATGGCAGGGTTAAGGCTTATATCTTCCAGTAAGTTTCGAAAATTATCGAAAGCTTTTGCGTTCAGTAAATCCCAATAACCTGCAATCAACATGGGCGGCCAAAATCCATCAATCGGGCTTAAGGACACCACAAAAAATTCCGAGAGCGCGAGCGCCAGGCGTTTACGTACTTGCCCCGTGCCTGTGAATAATTGGTTCCAGGCCATCCAGTCACCGAATACGGGATTAAAATAATTTCCGTCATGTTTAGGCGTTGCGTGTCCATTAGCGGTTAACCATTGCGCGCCGGTTTGGTCTATAGGGGCATTGAATTTCGTATTAAGCCAGGCTTCGTATCCAACGGCTTTCACTGCAGCTATTTCTTCATTAGTCGCTGTGAATTGAGCTTGTAGTAAAAATCGCGCCGCTTCGGCTTCGCTGATTACAGGTAAGGGCGCAACGGAGCTGGACGAGCTGCTTGATGTCGAGGCAGGCTGTGAACTCAAAGACGTAGATGATGAGCCCGGAAGCGCACTGGCGGATGAACTAGAGGCGATGCTGGAAGACGGCGCCGTTGAACTAATTGCTGAACTGGTTTGACTTGCTCCGCCCGCGCCGCCGCCTCCACCGCAACTGGTAGCGGCCACGGTAACTAAACTTGCTAAGGCTAACGAAGAACCAGGTATCGCAGGCTGGTGATTGCCATGCGTCTTATCAAAAGAAATATCAGGCGAGAGTGATTTTTCCGCCGGCGTTATAGCGGGTGTTTCTACCATGGTGTTATGCATTGAGTCCTGCCAGGGTTTTAGATATTGATGGTTTGACTAATGCCTGAGTATAGGTCGCACAAATCTTCTTTGCTGGGTAATAAATGTGCATTTTTTGTAAAGAGTACGGGGTTCACATTTGGGGAGGGCTTTGGTCTTGGTGATGTACCGGTGCCGGGCGCTATCTGACTCGTTATCGGAGTCCTGAGAGATGAAATAGTCGTGGTTTTACGGTTGCCTCAAATAGACTCTCCTACTAAGCTGTAGGCCTTTAAATTTGAAGTATCCACTATGCTAAAAGTTAGAATTATTGCCGTTATCATCGCGCTGATATTAACGGCCCTCACTGTTTATTTAGTTCCAATTGTTGCCAGTTACTACATGAATTTTATGGGCAACTTAAATGAGCAAGAACGCATCTGGTTTAGCTGGGCGCAGGCATTCATTGGTTTTTCAATTGCAGCCTTTGGTTTTTGGCGATGGAAGAAAAAGCGTTCATCAAAAGAGTAGGGCGTGTTGTTGCTGAATGAAAACTGGGTAAAGAGCCGATAACACGTCCCTGTTGTATTTATCGGCTAGTTAGGTGAATATTTTTTAACAATTAATAAAGTCCCATCCACGCTGGTTACTTCCACTCTTTCATGCACTTCAACAGGCTCGCTGTTGGCGCCATCCAGGCGAGCGAGCCATTCAATACCTGAATAACTAACGCGGCCATTGGCTTTAGTAATACGCATAGTAACGGGAAGAATTTTTCCAACCATGTCACTGCTGGTCTCTGATTCCGACGATTTGTTTTGTAATTTTTTTAGGGGCCCCCACAAAAGTGCGGTGGTGGCAATCGAGAATCCTGCGAGTAAAACAAAGGATACACTCAGTGAATGAATGAATCCCAAAGACAAAAAAATGCCGGTTATCAAGCTGCCTGCGGCAACAAAAATCAATGGGCCGCTCAGCCCCAAGAAACTAATTTCTACAAGCATGCAAATAGCGGCTATCGCATAAAATAAATGGTCGTGATGTTGGGCGAAATAACTAATCACGATTTGACTCCTTGATTAACGAAGATTAATAGTCGACGAAACTGCAAGCGCTTGCGCGACTGTGTTGCCAATGTTATCACCAGTTTTTCCATCGCTTAATACAACAGTGCTCTCCTTCGCTATGGCTTTGTGCGCGTCGATCGCACCTTGGGCCAAACTAAAGTTCACGGCGATTCTACCATCCGCTGTTGCGGCAGCCTCGCCCACGGTTTTAAGCGCACCAGCTTCTGCTGTAGCCACCAACGTAATTGCGGCGGCCTTACCTTCAGCCTCCAATATTTGTGACTCTTTACTGGCTTTCGCGGCCAACACTTGTTGCTCACGTGCGGCTTCTGCTTCTAAAACTATAGCTGCTTTATGCCCTTCTGCCTTGGCAATTGCAGCTGCCTTTTCACCCTCGGCGGTTAAAATCGCGGAGCGCTTTTGCCGCTCGGCAGACATTTGTCTTTCCATGTCTTCTTTTATAGATGCTGGAATAGTGATTTCCAACAATTCAAAGCGCAACACGATGATCCCCCAAGGCTGCGTCGCTTCTAACATGGCCTTTTGAATTTCAGCGTTGATGGCGGCGCGGTTCTGAAAACATTCATCTAATTCCATAGTGCCTATGGCGTTACGCATAGATGTCATGGCCAGCTGAGTCGTTGCGAGTTTGTAGTCGGTGATGTTGTTAGTCGCTGCTGCGGCATCAATCACTTTAATAAACAACACGCCGTCAATCATAAGGGCGACGTTGTCCTTGGTGATGGCGGACTGGTGTGGCACAAGTAAGGTTTGTTCTTTCAAGTTGCGGTCAGCGGCAATCGAATCAAAGAAGGGGATTATCCAGTTTAAACCTGAGCTCAAGGTTCTGGTGTATTTGCCCATGCGGTAAATGACATAACCGCGATTTTGAGGGACAAAATGAACCCCTTTTTTCAACACAAATAGTAAAACTATCGCTACCCAGAAAGTGGGTGCAGATATGAATTCAACGAGCGAGTCCATGAGTGGGTCCTTATGTTTGGATTGTATAAACAGAGTAGCAGCAAAATTTAATGGCGCGAGAATTTAAGTATTTAATGATTGCTTCCAACATGATGGTACCAGTCGATCCATTCTACCGTCTTGAAAAGATTTATTAGAGGTAAGTGTGGGGATAGTTTACATAAATCGCAAAGGCAAAAAGGATAAGCATAACGCGCTAGGGGCCCTATTTGACGAAACGGATTTCAAGGCTCCATTAAAATTTACTAAACAGTCAATAACTATCAACTCCCAAGCCCCAGTGTGAACATTGCTCAACCAGTCACGCGCTCGGTAGCAGACGCATGTCTCACGATAAAAATTTCATGTGTGAATTTTTATTATTTGTGCACTGGGTTGTACTGCTAATGAAAGCATACCGTAACCTTTGCTAGCTTTATCTTGAAGATGCCAACGACATAAGTGGTTTATTTATCGCTCAAATATTCTAAATTTTTTTCATTAGAGCATCCGGATATTAATTCAACCAGGTTAGTTTATTTTTTAAGCTAGGAGAGAAAATGTTTTTTCAAGCAAATTTTAAATCATTTAATTTTTCGCGATCATCTTTAGTATTGGCAAGTGTTCTTGCATGCGGCGTATCTTCTGTAAGTGCAGATACAACTACATTAGTACCTACTAGCTACACGACTCTCTCGGGAACTAGTGGCGGACAAGCTGTAGCAACATCTATTGCCATACTTGATTTGTCTGGCTCAACAGATAACTGGAATAAGTATGTTGAGTTTAGTCCGCAAAGCTCACAAATTTATAATGGCTATCAATCTTTCACCTTACCTGCATCAATAGCTCCCGGTAGTGTTAACGGAATTCAAGTGAAAGTAAATTATCGTGGCCCTTCAGCATCGACTCAAACCTGGTCCTGGAAAATTTACGATTGGACAACAAATTCTTATACGAGCTTAGGCACCAACTCAAGTGCTCCTGATTGGGGTAACTGGACGCTATTAAATTTCTCTACAGGTGGAACGCTCGCGAATTACATTCGCGGTAGCGACGGTCGAATTCAGATTGGATTGTCTGCAAATAATGTGGCTGATTCAGCAGATATAGATTATGAAGCCGTTATTGTTACAAGTGGTACCACGGCGAGTTCGGCGAGCTCAACAATATCGAGCAAGAGTTCATCAAGCACTGCGGTAAGTTCATTGAAATCTTCCAGCCGATCCAGCAGCTCTTTTAAATCCAGTTCATCATTAACAATTTCTTCAAAAAGCTCCAGCAAATCAAGTTTGGTAAGCTCTGTTAAGTCGAGCGTTTTTAGTTCAGTGAAGTCCAGCCTACCCACGAGCAGCCGCTCAAGCATTGCAAGTATTTCATCAAGCAAATCGTCAAGTATTTCCAGCTTGGCATCGTCAAGCACATCAAGTACTACCAGTTCGGTCGCATCGTCATCAAGCGTGGCTCAGCTGGGCACCAATTACTATGTTTCACCATCGGGAAATGATTCGAATAACGGTAGCATCAATGCTCCTTTTAAAACGATTCAGCGCGCCGCTAATTTAGTTAATGCGGGTGACACGGTTTATGTGCGTAGCGGAACTTACAATGAAACTATTGACATTAAACGCTCCGGTTCGTCGAACTCAGGTTTGCGAATTATTTTCAAAAATTATCCAGGCGAATTCCCTATTGTCGATGCGACGGGGAAATCCGTTGTCGATGGCCAAAGCGGTGTATTCACATTAACGAACGTGAGTTATGTGACTGTGGAAGGTTTTGATATTAAAAATTTCACGACGAACAGTACAAGCAATGTGCCTATTGGTATCTACGTAGTGGGTGCGGGAAGTTATGTCGAAATTCTCAATAATGATATTAGCTACATTAGTAATACCGCAAAAAGTGATGGGGCGAACGCGCTTGGTCTTTTGGTCGCGGGCACTACGGCTCCTGCGTCAATTAATAATATAACGATCAGCGGTAACGAACTTTATAACCTTACATTGGGAGCCAGTGAATCCCTTTCGATCAATGGGAATGTCGAATACTGGAAAGTTATTAATAATGAAGTGCATGACAATAACAATATCGGGATTGACGCCATTGGTTTTGAAGAAACAAATTCCAATGACACCTATAATCAAGCGCGTGATGGTTTGATCAGCGGAAATCTTGTTTATAACATTTCATCCTACGGTAACCCGGCCTACGGAAATGAATACGCTGCAGACGGTATTTATGTAGATGGTGGTAAACGAATTATTATTGAAAATAATATTGTTCACCACACCGATTTCGGTATTGAACTAGCTAGTGAACACAAAGGTAAATCAACCAGTTACGTTACGGTGCGCAACAACCTCGTGTGGAATAACAGTGCTGCAGGCATCACTATAGGTGGCTATGATAAAGACAGAGGTTTAACAGATCACTGCACCATTGTTAACAATTCGTTCCTGTTTAATGACAGTAAAAAAACCGGCGCTGGTGAATTCCAAATTCAATATTAC
The DNA here is from genome assembly GCA_004173475.1 of Gammaproteobacteria bacterium. Taxonomy (GTDB): domain Bacteria; phylum Pseudomonadota; class Gammaproteobacteria; order Pseudomonadales; family Cellvibrionaceae; genus Cellvibrio. Next base: position 1,230,791 of record SEBU01000001.1, on the reverse strand, counting down.
GCAACCAATAATGTTGTAAAAAATAATATTTTCTACGCAAGCTCACAAGGTGTATTGATTAACAGTTACACCAGTTCATCAACGAGCCCGGCAGATATTGATTACAACATTTATTTCTCATCCGTGGGAACGGCGAATGCTGAGTTCATTTGGAATGGAAAAGCTTACACCGGATTCTCAAATTATTGGGCTGCTACTGGAAAAGATCAGCGCTCACAATTCGTTGATCCCAAGTTTGTTAGTACCAGCACGCCAGATTTAAAGTTGGCTACAGGATCACCTGCGGTAAATGCAGGCGTTACCTTGCAGTCGTCTGACTTTGGTGTTGTAGATTATGACCGCAATCCTCGTGTTCAAGGTTCTGCTATAGATGTAGGGGCATACGAACTGCAGTAAATATTTAATATTGATAAAGGGCCGCGTTATAGCGGCTCTTTTTTATTTGCGATTTTCGTTAGCATTTCAATAAGTTGTGATCTACCGGAATTATAGCGCTAGCGTAAGCATTTCAGTTTTGCTGCGCGACACACAAATACATATAAAACCTTGTGCTTTTTGCACATCAGTCAAAACATGATCGCGATGCTCGGCCTCTCCCTGCAGAATTTTTACGGCGCAGGTGCCGCAATCACCTACACAACAATCGAACTTAACCTGGACCCCAGCTTCTAGTAATGCTGCGAGAATAGGCTGGTCGGCTTTAACCTGGATTAGTTTATTGGAGTGAGCTAATTCGATAATAAGCGCTTTATCTTTTTCCAGTCGCTCTGTAGATGAGGGCTCTTGTTGAATTCTGTCTTTGGGTATTCCAATTGTGCGAGCGCAGTTTTCAATATTCTCCAATAATGTTTGTGATCCGCAAGCATAAAATAAACTGTTACCAGGCGCATTTGCCAGTAAATCCATAACATTTATGTGCTGAGCTTGATCAGTGTAATAAAAGTAGGTGTGACGCGGATATTTGGTCTGCAGCTCATCTGCAAATGCCATTTCACTTTTATTAAGCCCTGCGTAATGCAATTGAAATCGACGACCACGGAGGGCAAGTGTGTTGGCAATTGTTAGTAGAGGCGCTATGCCAATTCCTTCAGCAATTAAAACAGCGGGACTAGCGTCCGCATGTAAAAGAAAGCTATTAGTTGGCGGTTCACATTCAATTTCAGCACCGTCTGTTAAAGCCGGCGCGTTTTCACTTGGTACGGCAATTTCATAAAACTCACGCTGCGTGGGGTCGCTGCACAGGTAGAAATCTCGCAACTCATTTGCGCTGCCACCTTGAAACGGAATAGCCAAGCGTGCCCCCGCGCTTACCAACGGCAATTCAGTATCATTTTTACTTCGCAATTGAATAGCGCGAACATTCGATGATAGTTCGCGAATTCTGCTAACACGTAAGAACAATTTTTCGGAAGTAGAAATCATTATTTTTCAACCGACTTCTTCTCTGCTTTTTCTTTTAATACTTTTTCGCGCTCACCATCAATTTTGGTTTTTAGTTTTTCTATAGAGCTATCGAACTCTGCGAGAGTATGGTTCCGGCTCAAGCGCGCTGCTGGCGGCAGGACCTCATGCATATAAAGTTCATCAGCGTACTGATTTGTTGTTTGATAATTGTTCATTAACTTAATGCCGGATGCGATAAGCGCAAGGCTTACGCAAACTACTTTAAAATAAGCGCTTTTTCGCGAATTGATATGGCGCAAGTGGTAATAGATAGTTATTGCGACTATCGCTAATTCGCCATGGCTTTGGTAGCGGCTAATCCACTCCCACGAAAAGGCGAAGCCCAAAAATATCGTGAGGTAATCCAATAATGTTAAGGCTGCCAATGCGCAACTTAATGTAAATAGATGGCGAGTAAAATTTGCCGCGCCTCCAAACACTCGGTTCGCTAGCGCCCAAATTCCAGACCAGCCTGCAGCAACCAATAACCACTGCGCAATCGAAATAATATATTCAGAGGACTTGTTGTTTGCGATGTCTACCAACCATGAGGTGCTCAACGACAGCACTAAAATCATAACAAGCGCAGTTATAAATAGCGGCCAACCTTGCCAGCGATGATGTGTAGCATCACTTATTTCGGCGCTCACTACATAATTGCTATCACGTACACGAATATGGGTGTGCCCAAGCTGAATTACAGTGTCACCCGCGAGTTGCACCTGTGAATGAGTTTTGCCTTTAATCTTAATAGCGTTGTGGGATCCGAGGTCACGAACCATCAGGTTATTGTTTTCATCATGTTCAATGACCGCATGCTCGCCAGCAGTGTGGTGATCATCGAGAATAATATCGTTGCTATAACTACGTCCAATGCGGATAGGTAGCTCTGTGAATCGATGGCGCTGTTGCACGTCGCCATTAGCATTGAGTATTTCTACGAAATAATAAAAGCTCATATTAATTATTCTCCTTTGCAGTGTTTGCAGAGGAGCTTGTAGTAATTGTGGCCTCGTTTTTCTGAACGGAGTTTTCCTTACTGAATACGCTCAAAAATTGCGTGATAAGCTTTTGGCCATTTTCATAGGAAACCCCGTTGATGACCAAACGGCTTTGCAAATTCATTAGCGGTTCATCGGTACTTGAGGTGAACAAAAGGAAATTGTAGAGGCCGGAAAACTTTTGGTAAGACTCAACGCAAACAACAGCTCGGCTGGTAAAATTATTGTTTCCTATAAAATCCTCAGTGCAGTGACCGGTAGTTAGGTTCTCGTCTTTTGTGTTGCCATTAACACGATTGCTAAACATTTTTCCGATAAATATAGCGAAGCGAAGCGGATCTAACTTGTTCGTTTGCACAAATCGGTGCGTCATGGATATGCTGCCGGTTTGTAAATCTTCCGACACGAAAAGCTCAGATTCCATTGCACAATTTATTTGGTCGGTGTTGTAAGTTTTTTCCCCTTTCGTATCTGAACTGCCCCAGCATCTAACTTGTTCCGATTCGCGAACAGGTACGCTATATGGCCCCAGCTTTTTATGAGTCAGCGGTGTTGCCAGCAATGTGTTCATCATTAATGTTTGGTGCGCGAGTAACTGTTCACCAATAATTGGTTTGAAATCTTTAGGCGGCTTGCTTTCTGGTGTAATACTGGCGAAAAGTTTTTGCGCATAGGTTGCGGGAACCAAAAAACTTACTAGCTCACCATCGCGTCTGTGTGCAACGTTTACTCCCGCTACTTCTCCCGTTGCGGTGACGTTAGGGCCACCGCTCATGCCCGGGTTGACTGGGCCGGTAAACATAATCTGGTCAGTAAATCCGCGGTGGCTCACGCCGTTGTAGGTGCCTTCTGAAATGAAAAAACCGAGGTCCAGCGGATTGCCTAAAGAATAAAGATGCTCGCCCTGGTAAAGGGTTGCGGGAGTTTCGGTGAGGTTAAATACTCCGGTGCCATTACGATTAACTCTCACTACCGCGAGATCGTGCTGAACATCCACTGCCAGTAATTCGATATCACCACTCTTGCCTTGGGTATCTTTGAATTCACCAAAGTAATTGTCCGGTTCGAGCGCTATCTGAGACACCACATGAAAGTTGGTGATAACCAGATTACTTTTCCCAATTAAAAAACCAGACCCTACCGCCGATTGGCTGCGGCCGTTCTTAAGTAACACGCGCAGTTGCAACAAATCACTTTGCGCAGATGCATAAAGCTGTTGTGCAGTTGAGGAAGGCGGAGTAGGTGCGACACTGCTGGCTTCAGCTTTAAGTGCAGGCGGAATCGCCGGTACGCTTGAAGCGGCAAAAACGGGTGAGGTTAAACAGGAGAGCAAAAGCGGGATACGCAGAAAAGTCATAGGTTTCCTTATGCAGCTTACAGGAAAAACGGGGCTATGAAGAACGCTGGCCAGTATGCACAGAGTCCTTTAAATTGACCACTTAAATTGTTTGCGCAAAGTAAGGTCGGAATTCGGCTAGGAAGTTTCACAATGTGGTTAAGAGCCAATTAGAGATAGTGGAAAATTCGAGAAAAGAAATAATTAACCCCTGAATCCAAAAGCTTCGCAGTTGTGTCTATAGGAATAACTGTTGCAAAGCTCACAGACGCCCAATTAACGAGTTAATCCGACGAGTATCTATTATGAACATCTCCACTCTCGCGCATCACGCATTACGCAAATTGACGCTGATTGGTTTACTAATTTCCCCTCTTTCATATACATCGGCTCATGCCGTTGAGCTTGTCGGTAAGCCGGTTGAGGTGGGTAGACCTTCTTCCGCGGCGGCAAGTTCCGCAGAGTCCGTTTCCCCGCAAGCTCCGATCGATTCAGTCGCGGATGTAGTAAAAGATACGACCGTACCACCGGCACCGAAAGCTCCAGAGCCACCGGATGTTAATTCCTCCAGGGATAATATTGAGCGGGCCATGAGCGAAGTGCGAGATAACTTCCGGGGGTTTGATCATAGCGAACCTAACAGCCTGTTGAACCCCGATGTGATTATTCCCATTGTTGCTATGTCACTGCTGTTTGGGGGACCTGTGTTATTGGTAATGATTCTTGCGCTTTTGCATTACCGCGCCAAATCGCGTCGCTTGAAAAATATTAATACGAATATTGATAAATTATTGGCGGCGGGTCGCGACATACCTTTAGAGCTCCTTCTTGGTGATGAACCTAGAGTTATAAAAAGCGCGACGGGAAATGGCGACATTATTTATACCCGCAACGATGACATCATGCGTAAAGGTGTTCGAAATATCGGGTTGGGAATTGGCTGCTTAATTTTTCTTACGATCGCATTCGACATTGAGGTCGGCTCCTTCGGGTTTATTCTAATAGGCCTAGGTATTTCACAAGTTGTCATCTGGCGTTTGTCGGATAATCGCAACTCTCAAGCATCTGATGTTGCCAAGGTACAGGATTAGTCAGCATGTCAATTTCCGACCAGGAATTGATTGCGCGGGTAGTCGCAAAAAAAGACCAGCATGCCTTTTCGCAGCTGGTTTTGCGTTACCAATCGCAACTGCGAAATTGGGGGCGTCGATTATGCGACGGCGATATCCATTTGGCAGATGACCTTGCGCAAGAAACGTTTATTAAAGCCTATGGAGCATTGGGGGCTTTTCGTGCGGAAGCAAAATTTTCCACATGGCTTTATCGCATTGCTTTTAATATCGCAGCTAACCGTTGGCGCACGAAAAAAATCCAATGGTGTGAGTTGGACGAGAATGAAGATATAGAAGCGGAAATCTGCGAGCTCAAAAACTTCGACGCAAAGCGCGATGTAGAAGCCGCGATGCACCAACTTTCTGCGGCACAGCAACTCGCCATTCGGCTATGCTTTGAAGACGGGTTTTCACACGACGAGGCTGCTAATATTATGGGCATTCCTTTGGGTACATTAAAAACCCACGTCAATCGTGGTAAGCAAAAGCTGCAAACTTTGTTAGCCTCCTGGAGTCAGGTAGCATGATGAACGAAAATCAATTAACACATATCGAATCCAATCATAAAGGAAATGATGCGTTTGATGATTTCCTTGCGAAACAATTCCGCGCGAGCCAGCCGTATATTGCTGACGATAATTTTACGTCGGAAGTAATGAGTAGTTTGCCAGCACCTAAAAAGCTATCGGTATTGCAAGAGCGCCTAATTATTCTGGTGCCATTATTGCTGATTAGTGCGTTGGTGATTAGCCAGTTTTCGATTGTCGCGGTGTTGATAAAGCTTTGGGTTTTTTTGGTGGGTATGAGCTTCGCTCAATTAATGCAAATCGGCTCGCTGATATCAGTTGCGATTATTTCTGGCGCGTCACTTTGGTTTGCCAGACAGCTAAGATTAATTTAGTGATTATGTGTCACCAAGTAATAAAGAAGAGATCAATTGAAAGTTATCTGAGAAGATGAACATTCGGCGGAGTGAATGCCGCCGAATGTAGAATGTGGGGTTTGTTTGACTAGCTATTCAACAACGACCAAATCACCAGAAATAGAGACACCGGATTTCAGAACACCAGAATCGCATGCATAAATTTCCTTGCTGGAAATAGCTTTGCCTTTAGCATTGGATTTGATATTAACCACCGCCGTTGCACCTTCTTTTTTTGCCGCTTCGCGCAAATCTTTAAGCGCTACTATTAACGCAGAATGACAAGCAGTAATTTGCGATTTCAATGAGGCATTAATTTGACGATCAAACGTATATTCACCTACGGTTTTTGCGATATTCCCTTCTGGCTTTGCATCGCCAAAATAAAATTTCACATCGTCTGGAAGATTTAATTTAGCGTCGTCAGAAGCGAGTGCATCCTGAATAGATATATTTTTAAGCTCGCGCGCTTCCGCCTGAAAAGCAAATGCACAAAGGGTGGAAATGAAGACAAAAGCTAATTTTTTCATAAGTGCCTCAGTGGTTAATGACGTTATTTAAAAAGTTAGCCGTAGCTTACTTCTTCTTCAGTGCTTGTTGCAATAAGGCACCCATGGTTCCCACGGCGGCCAGCGCAGGATTATTTTTCTGCGCATTGCGCTGTTGATTTTGCGACTGTGGTCTTGATCCGCCTTTGCCGCCAGATGCACCTTCAACCTTTTCACCAGGAGTGTCATCTAACCGTAATGACAAGGCGATGCGTTTACGTGCAACATCCACTTCCATCACTTTCGCTTTTACAATATCGCCTGCTTTAACGGCTTCACGCGGGTCTTTAATAAATGTATGTGACAAAGCGGAGATATGTACCAGTCCGTCTTGATGCACTCCTATATCTACAAAAGCGCCAAAATTGGTTACGTTGGTAACCGTGCCTTCCAGAATCATTCCAGGTACCAAATCATTGATGGTATCTACACCCTCCTGGAAGGTCGCCGTTTTAAATTCCGGGCGAGGGTCGCGACCTGGCTTATCCAATTCTTTAATGATATCGGTGACTGTAGGCAAACCAAATTTTTCATCGGTGTAGTCCGCTGCTTTTAATCCGCGTAAAAAATTTGAATCGCCGATAAGGCCCTTCATTTCACGCTGATTTTTTTGCGCAATTTTTTCAACGACAGAATAAGATTCCGGATGAACGGCGGATGCATCCAGAGGATTGCTTCCACCTGCAACACGTAAAAACCCTGCGGCCTGTTCAAAGGTTTTCTCGCCAAAACGCGGAACTTTTTTCAGCGCAGCGCGAGAGCTAAATGCACCATTCTGATTGCGAAATTCAACAATATTATTGGCGAGTGTAGTATTTAAGCCGGACACGCGAGCAAGCAAAGCAGCGGAGGCGGTATTCACTTCAACACCTACGGCATTTACACAGTCTTCAACCACTGCATCTAGCGAGCGAGCCAATTGTGATTGCGATACATCATGCTGGTACTGGCCAACGCCAATAGATTTGGGATCAATTTTTACCAATTCTGCAAGCGGGTCTTGTAAACGACGTGCAATCGAAATGGCGCCGCGAATAGTTACGTCCAAATCTGGAAATTCTTTTGCGGCGAATTCAGAGGCAGAATAAACCGACGCGCCCGCCTCACTGACAATGACAGTGCTGGCGGTGATGTCTTTGTGCGCTTTCAAAACATCCTTCGCAAATTTTTCAGTTTCACGAGAGGCAGTGCCATTACCAATAGCAATTAAACCCACATCATATTTTTTACACAAATGAACCAGTATCGCTTCGGATTCTGCAATCTTATTCAGCGGTGGCGTAGGATACATAACGGTATGGTCGAGAACTTTTCCGGTTGCGTCTACTACCGCAACCTTAACGCCGGTGCGCATACCAGGATCAAGTCCAATAGTGGCTTTTTGGCCAGCAGGTGCTGCAAGGAGCAAATCTTTAAGATTGGATGCAAATACTTTAATTGCACCGTCTTCCGCTTTCTCGCGCAGTTCGCTCAGCAAATCAGTTTCAAGATGCGTTAATAATTTTACTCGCCACGTCCAGCGAACAACTTCCGCTAACCATGCATCCGCTGGTCGGCTTTGGTCTTTTATTTGCCAGTGTTCAGCAATCATGGTTTCGCAAGGGTGACCGATTTTGTTTTCCTCGTCGCCAACATTAATGGCGAGCGATAAAATACCTTCATTACGGCCGCGGAACATCGCTAAGGCACGATGAGAGGGCACTGATTTTAGCGGTTCATTGTGTTCAAAATAATCGCGGAATTTTTGAACTTCTTGCGAAGTATCTGTTTCTTTTCCGGTAACAACCCGTGCACAAAGTGTTCCTTCCTGAGTGAGGAAATTACGCATGCGGCCAAGCAACTCTGCTTCTTCACTGAATTTTTCCATGAGAATATATTTGGCCCCATCGAGAGCCGCTTTAACGTCGTCAATCTTGTGCTCCGCATTAAAGTATTTTGCGGCTTCAATTTCGGGGTTTAAATTTGGATCAGCCATAAGTGCTTCGGCCAAAGGTTCAAGGCCAGCTTCTTTGGCAATTTGCCCCTTGGTACGGCGTTTGGGTTTGAAGGGTAGGTATAAATCCTCCAAGCGATTTTTCGTGTCGGCTAAGTTAATGTCGCGCTCCAATTCGGGCGTTAATTTTTCTTGCTCTTGAATTGACTTCAATATGGCAGTGCGTCGTTCTTCCAGTTCACGCAGGTAGCGCAAACGTTCCTCAAGGAGCCGCATATGGGTATCGTCTAGCCCGCCGGTTACCTCTTTACGATAGCGTGAGATGAAAGGCACTGTTGCCCCCTCATCCAGCAGCCCAACGGCCGCGCTAACCTGTTGTTCCTGAACATTTAATTCAACGGCGATACGCTGGGAAATACTAGGTAGTTTAAGGGTGTTGGCTAGGTTGATCATAAAACGAACTCGTAATGCGGTGGGAATGGGTGACAGGTGTTTTGAAAGGCTGCCATTATCCCTGATTTACCGCCTGCTGCCAGTCTTGCTTTTGTAAATTTTTTCTCTTTTGAACAGATTATCTTTTTTCACAATCGCTGAATCCAGTTTGCGTTGATGTGTGTCAAAGAAATAACTATGCATTGTTACTTTCAGTCGCAAATCGATGTATTGACTATTTAGTGAATAAATAAGGAAAGGCTATGAAATTGTTAATTCAGATTATTGCTGTTGCCCTAACGTTTTTCGTTGCCTTGACGGCTATTGCGAGTGAGCGAGTTGAACAAGAGTACGTAATAAAGGACGTACTCGAAGTACAAGCAAGTTCAGGAGTTAGATTGGAGCGCATTCAAGGTGAAACCGAAAGTTTGAAGTTAAAAACTTCCGCTGAATTATTAAAGCACGTTCATGTGGATTTAACCGATGGAAAGCTTACTTTGACTGTGGAGAAAAAATTTAGTGATCCATTTTCCTGGATGAGCAAGGACGACGTCGTTTTCAGTCTGGCAATAAAAAATCTTCAATTAATCGGGTTGTCCGGTGGTGTTGATGCCAAGGTTGGAAAAATAACATTGCCTGCTTTAACGATTAAGAGTTCAGGCGGAGCAGATTCAATCTTTACAAACTTGAATGTTAAAGATCTTTCGATAGAAGCTTCTGGGGGCTCAGATATTAAGGTAGACACATTATCCAGCGAAACCGTGCGTTTGCAAATATCAGGTGGGTCGGATTTCAATATTCGGCAAAAAGGAACAACAAATTCTCTGGCGATTAATGCTGGCGGCGGCAGTAATTGCAACGCGAAAAATTTAGACAGTTTTAACGCAGATGTTATCGCAGGTGGCGCATCGGATGTGGAGGTTAACGCATCCAAAACTTTAAAAGTAAATGCCGGCGGTGCCTCTGATATCGACTATTACGGCAATCCGCAAATTACCTCCCATATTAACGGTGCGAGCGATTTAACTGCACATAAATAAATTTAAATTTCATGAAACATTACCTGGAGTATTTATGAAAAAGCAATTAGTTACACCGATCAACATTTGTAATGTTTTGCTCACTACCATGTTGACTTTTCATGCCTACGCAGGCGAAATCGTCGCTAAGTCCTACGACATTAGCAATGTTAATGAAGTGATTGTACATGGAGGAGGGCGCCTTGAGGTTGTTCAAAGTGATTCTGAATCTCTGCGAGTAGAAGCTGACAAAGAAGTAATAGAGCGTGTGGTGATTGATCAGAGCGGTAGTAAGTTAACCATGAGCATAAAAAATTCTGGAAGTGGATTTAATATTTTTCATTGGTTCGGCAATAACCAGGATGAAGCTAAATATGTTTTACGCTTGAAAAATTTACATTATTTGGGAATGTATGGAGCATCACATGCCACTATAGGAAATTGGGTTGGAAACGAACTTGATGTAAAAGCCAGCGGTGCTTCTGACATAACCTTCGCAAATCTTAAATTACAAGCGTTCTACGTTGACCTTTCTGGGGCTAGTAATTCGCGCGTGCAACAGCTAATTGTAGATAAGGCGAACTTTCAATTGTCTGGCGCGGCAAATGCGGACGTAAAAGCGGTTAGCCAGGCAAAGCAATTAAAAGTAGGTGCAAGTGGTGCAAGTAATTTCCGAGGGAAATTATTAAAAGTTGCGCAAGCAACAGTTGATGCAAGCGGGGCCTCGAATATCGATGTAGATGCCACAGAGTTTTTGGATGCTGAAGCAAGCGGGGCATCCAATATTCATTACTTGGGGCAACCCCAATTAAAAAGCAACGCCAGTGGTGCCAGCCACATAAATAAAATTAATAACTAAGGTTCAGATTTCCTAAATCACACCTAAAAAATTGTTTATTAACATGGGGTTCATATAAAGTAGACACAATGTAGCAAACGTGGCTTGATTCTTTTCTCGAATTTTTCGGTAATTAGTCTGTCACATACTTAACTGTCTCATAACTGTGTCGTAAGTTGAAACCATGTTAAAAGTTAATAAAATATTTTGTATTGGCTACCTAATGCTGGCGCAGCTTCTCTTATCAGGCGCGGGCGCCAGCGCGCAAACAGTTGGGTCTATTGAGTCGGTTGAAGCAGCTTCAAAAGACGACGTAGATGAGGTGCTGATAATTGGTGAGCAGCCAGGGCCGAGCTTATGGCGTGTCTATAAAGGCGATCACGTTATGTGGGTTATGGGCACCCTATCACCCCTTTCAAAAGATATGCATTGGCATTCAAGACAAGTTGAAACGGCAGTCGCTGAGTCACAAGAATTTTTGCGTGAGCCTGGTGTAAAACTAGACGTAAGTTTTTGGGGGAAGGTGGGTTTAATACCTTCCCTGGTAGGGATAAAAAACAATCCGGATGGTAAAAAGTTAATAGATGTGTTGCCCGAACACCTTTACACCCGCTGGTCTACATTGAAAGAAAAGTATATCGGTAACGATAAAGATATCGAAAAACATCGCCCGATATTTGCGGCGACTGAATTGTTTAAAAAATCTATCGAAAAGTCCGGAATGGTTCCTTACGACAGCGTTCGTTGGGCAGTTGAATCTATTGTCAGGGGAAAAAAAATAAAAACTACACGCCCAACGGTGGAGCATGAAGTAAAAAATCCACGTTCCATTGCCAAAAAATTTAAAAAATCTCCGCTGGATGATATTGAATGTTTCGCGAGAACACTTGATCGCTTGGAGACGGATCTGGATGCTATGCGCACACGGGCTAATGCGTGGGCCACAGGCGACCTAACCGCTTTGCGTAATTTGCCGTATCACGACGAGCGCGAAGACTGTGAATCGGCAGTATTGAATTCAGAAATGGCGCAAGAGCACGGCTTACAAGATGTAAAAAATTTAATGAAGACAGAGTGGTTAGCGGCGGCGGAAACTGCATTGGCCGCTAATGAATCGACCTTCGCAATGTTACCTATGGCAGAGCTTTATAAAAAAGATGGTTATTTGGCTGCATTGCAAGCAAAGGGTTATGCAATTGAACGCCCTGAGTGAATAATTTGTGAACATTATTTTGCAGATTTTATAAGGCGCGAGAATAACAGAATAATAAGTCCTGGAATAAATAACACAACGGTCAACGATTCCGCTAGCGAGCTTTTATTTTTCCCGACATGAAATGGAAAACTTTTTTTATTTTGTTCTTCATTAGGCTCATTAGCAAACCCTTCGGTTTGTTTCTGAGTTGAGTCGAAACCGCACAAGTTAGAATTTATTCCTGAGTTAGCAGCTTGGGTTTTGTCGAAAAAATTACAGCCGGTAATCTCAGTCTGTGAAATTGCATTGATTGAATAAAGAAATAGAATGGCCGCCATAAATGAATTTTTTATCATTATCTGATCCTTTTCAAATGGATATGAGTAACCTAAATTTAGGCTCTGCATTCTGTGATTTCTATTTAATTTGGGTGTATGCAAATGGTGTAACCGGGTGGCCATGGTCCTTGGCCAACCTAACCTAAAGTTAGCACACGTCTCCTTGTTGTCTCCCTGTTACAGGTGTAAAGATAGGTGCTTGGAGATGGGGTGTATGTGAATAAATGCGGGATTGGCTAGTGAGATATTCACATGTGGCACATGGTGTTTCGCAATTGGCATGTGACAGTTCCTGGCAAGCAAAATTTGCCAACGCGTTGCGAAAATAAATCTATTAACACAAGATGGCGGCTTTAAGCCGCCATCTTGTGTCGCTGATTAACATCTATTGCTGGGTGTGTATATAAACGAGCAGCTCATTAGATGACACTTGAAAACTTGAACCTTGAATGAGTGGCGATCTGTAAAAATATTCTGCGCTCATCGCCGGTTTGGTAAATTCATAATTACCTGCGGCATCCTTTTTAAAGTTCGCATCCAAACTTGGTTTCACCCAATCAAACGCGAAAGTAACCGGTAAATTTTGTGCTTCGATCGGACGAGAATTTTCCAAAACCACTTTCATATTCTCATCACTAAATTTCATCAGCGCAACAATTCCCCACTCTTCGGCTGCTCCGGCAGTTTTTACAGTGAGATTAATCGTTTGAAACTTCACTGATTCCGGTTCAACAGGAAGGTGAATAACTTGCCCTAAAGGATAAATCGCGTTAGAGACCGTGATTGCTGGAGAATTTGTAGTGGTTGTCTCTTTAGCTTTATCAGCTGGATTGCAGCTTACAACTAAAAAGGAACAGATTATTGCGAATGTTAAGTTAATTATTTTCATTGTGTTTATTTCTATACTATTGGGTAATGGAGTGGGTTAAGCGCTTCCATTCGGTATTTAATCATAGATGACTTTATATTTAAGAAATCAACGGCTGAGGCGCGTTGATTATGATACAAATCAGCTTTTTAGTAAAACCATTGGGTTTTCGCTTGCGGCAGCCATAGGTGGCTCACTGAGACGCGAATTAATTACTTCGCGTCTTGAGCACTTCTCAGAAATCCCGCCTGACTATTTTGCCTGACAGGCTATGACGACTTCGGAGCTATTTTTTCACGAGCTAAATCAGTCCATTTTTTTATTAGCTATGATTTCTTTTAAATTGGAATGACTCGAAAGGGAGGATCAATTTCAAGGCCGTTCACATTAATGCCATAGTAGTAATCGATATAAGGTTTCCCTTTATTTTCTGGTCGTTCAAAAAAATCTTTAGGGATTACAATCAATACTATGCCATTGATGGATGTTAATTCTACTCGCTTTTTTTGTAAACTTTCTCTATTTAAACCTGGTAAATCTCTAAAATCTGTATCGTTATAGGGTGATATTCCATTTTTAAAGAAGATAGAAAATTTTTCAGGACCAGCAAATAAGATTTTTTGGCCGGGTTTAACATCAATGCGCCCTACGGTATGTTGGGGATAACCTTTTTCGTCTAACGAAATACCTACGATAGCGGTATCGGTACCGGACAAAACACTAATGTTCTTTAATGTATTTTTATTGGACTCGCATGAATTTAAAAAAATTGCACATATACAAATAAATAAGTACTTCATAGTACGCATAGTAATCTCCTAGTAAGTTAATGTGTTTACTGCTTTTTAAAAACATCCTTAAATTGCTTCTCTTTTAACACCAAAAAACTTGGGTCAGCGCGGAGCGTTTTTTCGGAATACCCTGTTGCTATCAACGCTTTAGCATAGCGTCGTATATCATCATTATCTCGATTGACTACTGCAATTTTTAAATGCGTATAATAGCTTTCGCTTGAAGAGTTTTCTATGGCGTCGGCAAGCATGAGCATTTTTTTTGCTTCTGTTACATTTTGCAGATTTGCAAAAGCTAAAGCGCTATACAAATAACCAATTACATTGTTTGGATTCATTTCAGTATCTTGACCAGCTAGAACTAATACCTTATTGAAAAGATCTTCAGACAAATGTTTTTTGTCAGGTAAAAGTAGGAAGACAGCAGCTAAATTTAACATTGTAATATAATTATCCGGCTCTAGACGAAGAGCTTCTTGGTACATGTTCGCTGCCTTTAGATAGTCGCCTAAAAAATAGTAGGTATCGCCCAGGTTAGAGCAGCTCCAGCTGCTGGGGGTTATAGCAACAGATTTTTCAAAAGCTTTGGCTGCTTCAGTGAAATTGCCGATATATCCATTAGCAGCTCCAATATTATTAAACGCGGAAAAATTTTCAGGTGTTATATCTAGAGTTTTTTTGTAGTTCTGAATTGCCTCCAAATATCGTCCCTTGCCCATTAAGAAATACCCATACGCGTGGTAACTTCTCCAATCTTTGGGTGCCTTTTGTATTGTGGCTTTGTATAAAGCTTCGGCCGCCGCATCGTTTTGCATGAGGATATAGGTCCTAGCCAAATCTATAGACGTTACAATATTATCTTGATCGATACTTTTAGCAGTTTCTAAGTAGCTTACGGCCTTATTATATTTACCTAAGTCTCTATAAACTGCACCCATTGATTGCAAAGCTTTTGGAGATTTATTATTTTGTTTAAGAGCTGTAATGCAATATTCTTCAGCTTTTTTAATTAGGTTGATCGATTTTATTAATTCATAGTTTAGTCTGAATGCTTCGCAAAGCCCTGAATATGCGAGATTAAATTGATTGTCGTGTACTAGCGCCTCATTAAATCTTTGAATTGCTTGGTCAAAATTTTCTTGCGAAGAAGGTTTGCTAAGGTAATCCATCCCCTGCAAATAATAATCGTACGCCGTAATATCATTTGTGAGCTTTAGTGGTGCGGGGCGAAAATTTTGTAGATTGAACTCTGTTGCAAGATTCCGTGCAATGTCGCCAACTAGCCGATCCTGCAAAATAAAGATGTCCTGATAAGCACCATCTAATTTGCCGCCAGCTATTTGTACATTACCTTCTCTTCTAAATATTCTGTAGGCAATGCGTAGATTATCCCCAACTTTTTGTACGCTACCTTCGAGCCTTATTGGGGCATGAATACCTTTATCTGCGTCTACTAAGTACACATCCCGCATATCAGCGAGTTGGGAACGCACAGCTTCGGTGATACCCGCAGAAAAGTAGTCTGATTTTCCATCGGCATTCATCAGGTTTTGAAAATTCGCAATTTCCACATAGTTCGCAGCATACCCAGGCACAAGCCAGCGGGGAATAAAGTAAAAACCGGCGATAAATATTGCTAACACCGCTGCACTTATAGGGTAACGATAAGCGTTGATCGTTTTGCTGCAGCCTAACCAAAAATAGTGGAAATGATCGCGCGTTTTTATACCGCTGGGTTTAATAAGGTATGCGCGAATTTTATGTTGAATATTTTTAAGTGATTGCGGACCTAGCGCTTTAATGGGTTCGCGAACATCGATTTTTATATCGTCATAGATAGCTTTGGAAATACAAATACCATCGGCCACTGCAAGTGGTTCGAGACGCGCTGCAATATTTACGTCGTCGCCTAAAACCGCATTTTCGCGTAAAAGTACTAGACCTTTATGAATGCCGATGCGAGTCTGTAATTTCGGTAATTCTTTATCTCTGCCTTGGTTAAATAATTGCAGGTGCTTTTGAATGGCGACTGCGGCATTTACGGCGGAGAGGGAGCTGTTAAAGCGGGAAAATATAGCGTCCCCCGCGAATTCTATAAATACACCGTCGTGTTCGGCGATATGAGCCAATAAAATTTTTCGATAATCGCCCAACATTTCAATGGTCAGTGCTTCATCGCGGCCCATTAAGCGCGAATAGCCAACGATATCGCTGAACATTAGAGTTTGTTCGCGATGTTCCTGATGGTCTGAAACCATATAAAATGTGCACAATAATGATTAATGAGTTATTTTACGCGAATTTAAATGCCAGGCAGGGAGGCAAGCGCGTGTGATTATTGTGTGGTTTTGTTTCAATTACAACTTGTTATGATTCTTTAAACGCGGGGATTGCGTAATTTGCGCAGCGGTTAATGCCTTGTTGGCCTTATTAGGCTTCCATAGGTATGATTGACCGACTGTCGGCCACTAAAACCTATAAACAAGAAACCTCTGCCATGCTAGAAAAAGTCAGTTTATTTGCAAATCTTCCATCTGAATATCTCACGCAATTGGAAAAACTTAGCGTGTTGCGTAAGTATGCAAAAAACACGGTGTTGGTCACAGAGGGTGATGAATCCACTCATCTGTACATTATTCATAAAGGCACCGCGAGCGCCTATTTAAATAACGATGACGGTCGCCAGGTTAATTTGAACTATATGCATGATGGTGATTACTTTGGTGAGTTGTCGTTGCTGGATGGTAAGCCGCGCTCTGCTTCTGTTATTACGGTTACTGATTGTGAAATTATGCTTGTGTCGCGAGTGAGCGTACTTGAACTCTTGCGCACTTATCCCGAATTTACAATGCAATTGCTTACTGAGCTTACACGTCGTGTGCGCGACCTTACTGACAGCGTAAAAGATCTCGCATTATTAGATGTTTATGGTCGTGTAAGTGCTGCCCTCGAAAAATTATGCGATGACAACAAGCGCATTCATAATCCCAAAGTTACTCATCAGGATATCGCCAACATGGTGGGCTCATCGCGTGAGATGGTAAGCCGAATCATGAAACAACTTCTTATTGGCGAATATATTGAGCAATGTTCTGGTTACATTGAAATTAAAAAAAATCTGCCCCGGTATTGGTAATCTTTTTTGCAGCTAGTTGATCTATCTACGCATTTAGCAAATAGTTTTCGTCAATGCATAACCAGCTTTTATGCATCATTGCTCAATATTTTTCACAAGCAAAATAGCTAATTTGTTAAAGAGCGTGCCCTCGTAAAATCCTTCTTTGAAAACCGCTTAACAGAAAAGCGCGCTAAAATTTTGCTTGACTCAAAGATTGAATAAATGACCTGTGTAGTTTGGATATCTGAACCTAAAAAATCTGTGTAAAATTTAACGATAAAAAAGTGAATTAATTACTTCCATTGATCCATCCCTGGATATTGCTTGTGTCTTTCCGGTCGATAGGTCTGTCAGTGGCATCTGCAATCCCCATTAGAAAAACTGGGCTTGTAACATAACTAGCGATTTTTAACGCGTTGGCGTTGTATTCCCAAAACAATGACACCCATGAGCATTAAAAAAACAGAGGCAGGCTCGGGCACTGAAGTTCGCGTAATTTCTGCATCCAGGCGAACTTCACCAAGCCATAAGTTATCGGTGTAGGGCACAAACCAACTTGCCATTTCACCGTTGAGGTCTAGATTTTCCAAACAAGTCACGTCGCCATCAACAGAATTGCTAGCCTGACAGTCGTAATTCTTAGCCCAACCAGATTCAAAGGTAAGGATGCCTGTGTCTACATCGGAATAAATGGACCTTCCATCAAATATCCACGAGTAAAAGATAATAAATTCCCAGTTACTCATGTCATACCAATCTTCAAAATCCTCTTCTGTTTCTACGATTTCTTTAAAATCAAAGCTAAGTTTGATATTGGTGATCGTGTCGGTGAGATGGTTGTATCCGTGGTCAGCAAGATTGAAAAACACACCGGCTGATTCACCGGAAATTAGTGCCGCGTTAACTTCATGGACGTCGCTTACCAACAGTGCGTTAGCAGAACATGAGGCACTGAAAACCGCCGTGAAAAAAATAGTTTTTAAAAAATGCATAAATACATTCTCCATTAGAGATTTAAAAATAGTGATTGTGGCGACAAAGATATTTTTAGTGTTTGATTAAAAATGAAGCAGTTTGTAGGCCAGGCTCGCTAACATCTTTCAAATCAAGCAACTATCAAAAACTGGATAAGAATTTTTTTTGAATATGTAAACTTAGTCGACAACTAATATAGTCGATAGAAGCTCGCTCAGACAGTTTATGCAGGAATCTATTAAAAGAGGGGTTAGGGATTTGAGTTCGATTGGTCTATGGATGCATTTTATCGAGCCGTTTAATGTGGCGATAAATATCGGCTTGCTGAATACGGCGCCAGAAGGAAATCTGATCCGCATGCTTAGGACTTAAGACAAGGTCCGTGATGAACATGTTAAGCAAAAATATTTTTAGCCTGTTTAGCTCAATTGAAATTTAATCAGTCAACTTGCATTTCAGTGATCAGTATTAGGGGGCAGGTTAGCTATCGTTATTTTTTGAAATATTTTGCAGTAATAAGTTGAGCTGCTGAAAATCAATGGGTTTTGTTAGATGTTTATCGAATCCTGCACTTGCCGCTAATTCTTTGTCTTTGTCTTGTCCCCAGCCCGTTGCAGCAATAAGAAATATTGTTCTACCCCAAGGTTGTTGGCGAATTTGTTGCGCGACTTCGTAACCGTTAATATCAGGTAGACCTATATCCAATAAGATCACTTGAGGTTTAAAGTCCTCGGCTACTTTTAGTCCACTCATTCCATCGTGCGCAGTTTTAGTGGTGTGACCGTTTAATTCCAACAGTAATGCAAGACTTTCGGCGGAATCGATATTGTCATCGACCACCAGTATGCGTTTGTTTTCTGCAATTAAATTACGGGAGTTTTCAACCGAATCTGATAGCTCCGCAGCTGATTGGGAGATAGGTAATCGAACAATAAATTCACTTCCTTTGCCGTCCCCTTCACTGTGCGCCCTGATTGTTCCGCCGTGTAACTTAACTAATCCCTGAACGAGTGCGAGGCCAATACCCAAGCCACCCTGTGAACGTTCGAGTGCGGGGGTAAGTTGAGAAAACATCATGAATATATTTGATAATTGTTCGGGTGGAATTCCAATTCCTGAATCAATTACGGAGAGTACTACTTCATTATCTTCTTGAAAAACCCGCAGGCAAATACTGCCGCCTTCGGGAGTGTATTTCGCGGCGTTGTTTAATAAGTTGGAAATAATTTGAATAATACGCGTGGAATCTGCATCTACAAATATCGGTGATTCTGGTTTCTCCACGGTGAAAGTATGTTTGGATTCTTTCATTAGCGAGTGCGAAGACTCGATTGCACTTTGTACGAGGTCGACAATATTGAGCCGTTGTTTTCTAAGCTCCAATCGCCCCTGCGATATGCGAGCGGATTCCATCAGGTCGTCCACCAAATGTGTCATTTGGGAGACATGACGTTCAATCATCTCGCGAGACCAATGTATGAATGGGTCTTTCGCTTCCTTGAGCCGCATAATTTCCAAAACGTTGCGCATAGGCGCGAGCGGATTGCGAAGCTCGTGAGCGAGCGTTGCTAAAAATTCGTCCTTACGACGATCCGTAATCGACAACTGTTCATTCGCTTCATGTAAATTCTTGCGCGCAGCGATTAATTCTCGCTCAAAGTTTTTTCGCTCGGTCGCGACAAAAAACGCTATTTGATCAAAACTTTCATCGCCATACTTTTGTCGAACAGCGTTAATAAGCATTGGCAATGTTTTACCGTCCCGGCAAACCAAATCCATTTGTATTTCTGCTACAGAACTTTGTAGCTGTAACAGCGGAGCCCAATGAGTGTGGTGAAAAAACCTGCCCCCTACGGTAAACAGGTCCTGTATTTTTTTCTTTTCAATTAATTCGTCTAGCGAATAACCTAGCCAATTACGAAAGGTTGCATTCGCACGCCGAATGGTTCCATTTACGTCAGTCGTTACGAGGCCGCAGGCAGCATGCTCAAACGAATATGGTAGATCTGGAATCGTGTCCATAGTATTTAGCAAAAATAATTTTTTAAATAAGTTTCGATAGCGTGGGTGCTTGCTTCGGGAGAGCTCAGATGTGGGCAATGGCCGACATTATCGATAATACACAATTCTGCATTCGGCATATTTTTTTGCATGTAGTCGCCTACCGTGCGCGGCGCTATGAAATCATCGCTGCACTGAAGTATCAATGTCGGCGTGATAGATTTCTGTAGAGCATCGCGATGATCGGATAAAAAAGTTACTCGCGCAAAATGTTTGGCAATTTCCGGATTAGTTCTACAAAAGCTGTTCGTCAATTCGATTCCGAGCTCCGGCTTTTCCGGTGTTCCCATAATGGCGGGCGCCATATTGCTCGACCACCCTAAATAATTGCTGTCGATGGTAGTACACAGCTCTTCAACATCGGCCCGTGAAAACCCGCCGATATAATCTCCGTCATTTATGTAACAAGGCGATGGGCCGACCATAATTTGACATTTGAATTTTTCCGGCGATTCCACAGTTGCCAATAAACCTATAACTGCGCTTACAGAATGACCTACAAAAATGACAGGTTGATCGGCGACTTCGTTAATGATTTCCAGCAGGTCTGCTGCATATCCGTGTAGCGAACTGTATTTTTCAAAATCGTACGCCGAAAGGTCGGACTTTCCACTGCCGACCAGATCAAACAATACAAGAGTAAAGCGATCCTGAAATGACGGAACGAGATATCGCCACATATTTTGATCGCAGCCAAAGCCGTGCGCGAAAACAATTACAGTTGGGCCCTTGCCGATGATTTGAATATTGTTGCGTAGTTTGGCACTCATAATAATTTACAGCTCAGCATTATCGAATTGCCAGGTTGTGACCAGATTATTCATCGGTAGGCTCAATCGATTTGGTACAAGACAGGGTGATTTAACGGCGGTTTTCTCTGCTTTGTTATACAGAGTCGAACCCATTATGGCAATACAGACATGCCTTTTACAGTGCGTTAGTTGACCCATATAAGGCGCTAGCTATTTATTATTCATGTCGATTTGGAGCCTTCTTGTTCGACTGTTTTGTGTAAAGCAAAGTGCTTCAGATTATTTACGCTGAAAAATTAATCTGTCTAATAAAGTAAACATCGTTCGATTAAACGTGATAGCGAGTGAGGATTATATGGGCAAAATCATCGTAGAACAGATTGTTAGTGCGGACGGCTACGCCGAAGATGCAGACGGAGGCATTGGTTTTTTCGCCAATGCGGATTGGATTAATGCAGCGGACACCGAGCAGTTACGCATGTTGTCCGAAGTATCTGCCATTGTCCTGGGCGCAAATACTTACCGTATGTTCGCTGGCTATTGGCCATCTGCTGATCCAGTGGCCGAACCTGTTGCTGTTCCGATCAGCGAGCTTCCTAAATTTGTTGTTTCTACGACGCTCGATGCAGCGCCATGGGGAAGTGATAATTCCGCTGAAATTCTTAAGGGTGATGGCGTTGCTGCGGTTCGTGAGCTTCGTAAAAGATTTGCGGGAAATATAATTATCTGGGGTAGCCTGACCCTGAGCGACGCTTTATTTCGTGCGGGTGAAGTAGACGTGCTGCGATTACGCATTCTTCCGATATTGATCGGAAGCGGTCGCTCCTTTGCTCCACCGGATCTTGGTTTGCGCAAGCTTTCGCTGGCAAATACACAATCATTCTCGGGCGGGCTAATTGTTAGCGAATACCACCTTGCGTACTCATAATCACGGGCACGCAACGCGATCAATCCTTGAGCGTTCGCGCGGAATTTTTGTTGTTGTTCACTTCACACCAATGTGTTGATACCAGACAGTTTTACAGCTAAACCAATCAAGGCGCACACGCCAATTACATGGATCACATTGCGTTTGAATTTAAACAACGCAACGGCTGCACCCAGCGCAATAATCACGGACATCCAATCCAAGCTACCGTTAAAACCAGTTGGCCAAAGAACGTGATAACCGAAGAACATTGCGAGATTTAAAATCACTCCCACTACTGCCGCGGTAATGGCAGTGAGTGGTCCAGTAAATTTCATTTCGCCGTGAGTTGATTCGACCAAAGGGCCACCGGCCAAAATAAAAATAAACGATGGCAAAAAAGTAAACCAGGTCACTAAGGTTGCGGCCACCGCACCTGATACAAACAGCATGTCTGGGCCAAAAACCGCTTTCACATAACCACCGACAAAGGCGACGAACGCCACCACCATAATGAGCGGACCAGGTGTAGTTTCACCGAGTGCTAAACCGTCGATCATTTGCGTTGGTGTTAACCAGGAATAAGTGCCTACCGCGCCTTGATAGACGTAAGGCAAAACTGCGTAGGCACCACCAAACGTAAGCAACGCAGCTTTGGTAAAGAACCAGGCCATCTGAGTAAGCGTGCCGCTCCAACCTTGCGTTGCAACCAATAAACCCATAGGAGCTGCCCAGAGTATCGCACCTACAATTCCGATTTTAGCGAGATGCGCCCAGCTGAATTTGGCGTGGGAGGGGGTAGGTGTGTGGTCATCAATTAACGCAGCACCGTAGGATTTTTCAGCTTTGCCGTGACCACCACCGGCATTGAAATACTTGGGCGCAAAACGGCCACCAAAATAACCGATGGCCGCAGCTACAAGCACGATGATGGGAAACGGAATATTCATCGCAAAAATCGCCACAAAGGCCGCCGCTGCAATGCCCCACAAGACATTATTTTTCAGCGCCCGCGAACCGATTCTATGTGCGGCGTGGACAACAATGGCAGTCACCGCAGGCTTAATACCGTAGAACAATCCCGCCACCCAAGTGACTTCACCATAAGCGATATATATCCAGGATAATCCCACCAAAATAAGCAGTGACGGAAGTACAAAGAGCCCGCCAGCCACAATCCCGCCCCATGTGCGATGCATAAGCCAACCGATATAAGTCGCTAGCTGCTGCGCCTCCGGTCCAGGTAAAACCATGCAGTAATTCAACGCGTGTAAAAAACGTTTTTCGCTAATCCAGCGACGGCGCTCTACGAGTTCTTGGTGCATGATTGAGATTTGCCCAGCTGGGCCGCCAAAGCTGATAAAGCCAAGTTTTAGCCAGAAGCGAAAGGCCTCCCAAAAGGTCACGCTCGATGGAGCCTGGTCCGGCACCGCGGGATTGGCAGTTGTGGTGGAGGTTGTCATTGTTGTTATGCCTTCTCAGTAAATGCAGTGAATAGCGCATCGAATACGCTGCTTGCGGTTGTTAATAATTGATCGTCGTCCTGGATGCTATTGCGAAGCCCCCACAGGATTTGTTCAAGTCCGTTAGCTTCGCTGGGCTGAATACCGCCAACATCCAGGTAATGAACCACAGCGCCGAAACGCTGTAACGCAGGTTGCTGATCTAGTGCAAAGCTTGCTAGCAAAACTTCAAAAGTGACCTTATTGCTCACGTGACTGAAAGTCGCGCCATCGAAATCAAAACCAAGCGCATCAGCGGGGCAGTCGATGGGCGAATCGAGCCAAATAAACCGTGCGTTGGTGTCGATAAACTTACGAATGAGCCATGCGCTGGCGAGGCGATCTACCCAAGGGCGTTTGCGTGTTGCCCAGGTGCGTCCCTGATATTGGCTTAGGTCTAATGGTTCGATCTGGCCGGTTATTGCATGAGGTTCATCCGGTGAAACAAGGCGATTCAATTGCAACTCGGCATTGACCAATGCTGCTTCGGCTTGCGCTTGTGCTTCTCCGGGAAAGTAATCAATGCTCACGATGGCAGCGAAAGTTTTGCGTAATTTACGCAGCTGTTTAATGGCGATTGGTAATGCATCAGTGCTTAAAGAACCTTGAACAATAGACAGCTCGGATAACAATCCGGCGAAATCTTCAGTGCGGTTAAACAACGCTGGATAACTTGCGGTTTCGTCATCACCAACTTTAAGGATAAAGGCAGTCCCACCGGATGCTTGCACGTCTTCTTTGGTAGATTCAAACAGCTGCACACTGCTTTCACGGTGGGGCAATAGATAAACTCCATCGCGCAGCACAGCAACGCCTGAAGCTTTCAGCGAACGCCAGGCACGCATGCGCACCGTGGCGTTTTCGGTTGGTAGCGATAGCACCAACGCAATCCATTCATTCATGTAAAAATCCTATTTGAATACTTAGCTTGATGTACCGCTGAATTAAAGCGTGCTGAGACGTTACCCCAATTGGTCGGGAAAATGAGAGAGTACATTATTTACAATTGTAGAGATAGAACAAATTTTGTAGATATTCAAACCAAATTATGTTGTAATCGCCAACTAAAAACCGATTGCGGATCGGTTTTTTATTCCCTATGCTCTGGCGTTTTATGAAAAGAGAATGCCTGTGAATCTTGGTGAACTTGAAAAGCTCGTGCTCAATTATCTTTGGTCGACTGGTGCTGCGGATGCCAAGCGCGTGCATGATCATTTCAAAACAACGCGCGGTGGCAGCCTCAACACCATTCAAAGCACGCTTGATAGATTGCACAAAAAGAAGTTTTTGACTCGCGAAAAACAAGGTCACGCGTTTTCGTATTCTCCGGCGATGGAAAAGAAAGCCTTTATCGGAGCACTCATCAAAGCCGCCACGCAAGATTTTTCAACCGATCATGATCATCTGCTATCGGCGTTCGTCACCTTGTCCGCTGATTTGGATGAGGCGCACCTGGATCGCCTTGAAGCCCTAATTAAAGACTCGCGCCAGAAGAAAACCCAAGGTGATGAAAAATGATTACCGGCACAGGCGGGTTACTACTTTATTTGTGGATACTGCTTGGGTTTTCTGTTGTTGCTATTGCTCTGACCGTGGGGCTGATGCAGGCGCGATTGTTCGAGATAATTGAACGCTTTAGCCTGCCAGTGCGCCACGCCTTACTATGGTTCCTAGCCATACTTCCATACGTTGCCGGCTTGTACATTGCAGTATTAACACTCGTCCCGTCCTTTGAGCATGTGCTTGGGCTTTCACTTGATCATTGTCATCTTCACGGCAAAGACCACGGCCATCTTTGCTGGGCTCACCCGCCAGTATTTATCCTTATGAGCTGGCAAGGATTCAGCGCTTTTCTATTTGCCGCACTCATTGCTTGGAGCTTGGGTAAAACCTTATTTCGTGCACTACGCCATCATCGCTATTCGAAGCTGCTAACGAGTCTTGCGGAGTTACGACATGGAGTTCATCAATTAGAAAGTGATATTCCCAGCGCCTTCACCTTAGGATTGTTTCGGCCACGCGTTTTGGTGAGCAGCGCACTTACCGAGAGCTTAAATGCGGATGAAATGGCCGTGGTGCATCGTCACGAGTTTGCTCACCAGATTAAGCGCGACCCCTTGCGTTTATGGTTATTCAGCGGCTTGCTAGGCGTTTTTTTACCGGGAGTTGCCAGACGTTTTTATCAAGCGATGGAACTAACGTTGGAGCAAATCGCAGACGCGACCGTTGCGGCTGAAATCAAAGATCCCTTATTTATTGCCGAGACCTTGGTTAAAGTGAATCGATTAACCGCGCGTTTTTTAACGTCGGAACCGTCCTTCGGTGCGTGTCATTTTAGTGGTACGCCATTAGAGCAACGTATTTTTCAACTGTTGAACGACACACACTACGCGGGTTTTCCGCAATTAAAATTCATCGTCTGTATTTTGGTTGCTGTCGGTCTTAGCTTGGGCGGTGCGGATGCAACGCATCACTTCATCGAAAATATTCTTCACTCTCCTGCCATTTTATTTTCCCACTGAGATCTTTCTCTATGATCAGCTTTCGATATCCACTGTTTAAAAAACCGATTCTGAATCGGTTTTTTAAACAGTGTCTAGCCACTGGAATTTTGTTATTTGTTGGGTGCACAAGTCACGCAGAAGAATCTGTGGCCATCTCGCCATCAGCACCGCCATTACAGTGGAGTGAAGCAATTACTCGGACACTTTCAAAAAATCCTTCTTTGATAGCTTTTGGTTTTCAATTATCGGCTCAAGAGGCTCGTGTACAACAAGCGGGAATTAAAACAAATCCAGAGATTTCGCTCTCTGTAGAAGATGCATTTGGCACAGGCAATTTTTCGGGAATGGATCAAGCTGAAACCAGTCTTGGTATTAGTTGGGTGTTGAATGGCCGCCAGCGCCAGCAGCGTATTGCAACCGCCCAGGCGCGCACGTCTGTTCTTGAAGTCGAACAAGATATTCATCGGTTGGATGCCGCCGCAACGACAGCTCGCTTGTACATTAATGTGCTGGCATTGCAGGCGCGTTTGCAGCAAACCCAGCAATCTATCGACCTTTCAAGCGATGCCGTGAAGGTAATTAATTCACGTGTTAATGCAGGTAATTCACCCGCCGCCGAAGTGGCACGTGCAAAGGTCGATCTTTCCCGGCGTTTACTCGAACACGAAGATATTGAGCATGAACTTGATATTGCCCGGCATCAGTTGGCCGCGCACTGGGGTGATACGGATACTGTTTTCAGTGAAGTTCGCGGAGACATTTTTAATCTACCCGCGCCTTCAAACTACTCTGATCTTAGAGCCCGCTTTCAAGATAATCCTCGCCTCGCTCATTTCGTGACAACCGAGCGCCTGGAAGAATCACACATTGCGCTTGCAAAAGCCGAAAGCAAACCGCAATGGAAAGTATCGGCGGGGTTGAAACACATTGCCGCCACTCATGATCAAGCGTTGACCGCTGGAGTCTCTGTGCCGCTTGCACTGTTTGATCAACAGCAGGGCCGTATCGCTGAAGCGCGCGCAAATATGGAGCTTAGCCGCGCAGAGCGGGAAGCAGAACGTGTCCGATTGGACGCCGCCGTTTTTGGTTTGCATCAGGAATTGTTGCATAACCTGCACCTTATAAAAGCCTACCGCAAGGATATCCTCCCGCAACTTGAGGTTGCCATGAAAGAAACTCGTCGCGCCTATGACCTTGGTCGCTATGGTTATGTGGAGTGGCAAACCGTGCAGCGAGAACTGCTAGACGCTAAAAATTCGCTGATCGATGCGAGTGTTGCAGCGCATATCCAGGCGATTGAAATTGAACGTTTGACTGGCGTTGCGGTAACTCCGCACGCACAAATTAATTGAGGTAGATGATGAAGACTTTTGTAAAACCTGGATGGCAAAACTTCGTATTAGCAACGCTTACAGCACTTGCATTAACTGGCTGCGGAAATAATGACGATGCCAGAAAATCTGAAGGCACGCACGGTGAAGCTGCTGGGTCAGTGGTGGAAAAAGGTTCGCACAATGGACGATTGCTAAAAGACAAATCTTTTACGCTTGAGCTCGCGATTTTTGAAACTGGCGTTCCGCCTGAGTATCGCGCATGGGCATTTGATGACGGTAAAGCCGTAGCTCCAAAAGATATTGATTTGA
This sequence comes from Gammaproteobacteria bacterium, assembly GCA_004173475.1. Taxonomy (GTDB): domain Bacteria; phylum Pseudomonadota; class Gammaproteobacteria; order Pseudomonadales; family Cellvibrionaceae; genus Cellvibrio. The sequence continues at coordinate 1,203,553 of SEBU01000001.1, read as the reverse complement.
AAATAAAGCTCACACGCTTTGGCAATAAAATCGATGCCATTACCTTTGTTCCAGAGAATGACTTTCTTCGTAGTACAACCTCCATTTATGAACCCCATTCGTTTATCGTAAACGTCACTGCTACTTACAAAGGCAAAGCCCATCAATTTCAATATGAAAGCTTCGAGGGCAGAACCAAAATCGATCCCAAGGTTGCAGCCGGTTTAGAAATCCAAACCGAAGTCGCAGGCCCCGTTACCCTACACGAAACTATCTCCGTCTATGGAAAAGTTATTGCAGACCCAGCGTTAGAGCGCGCCGTCGGCGCTCGTTTTGACGGCATTATTACTGCGGTACAAGTCAACCTTGGCGATCAAGTAAGTAAAGGCCAAGCGCTGTTCACAGTTGAAAGTAACGAAAGCTTAAGGCCGGTGGCGGTGCATGCTCCCATTAGCGGTGTAATCGCTTTGCAACAAGCGAAAGTAGGCGAACAAACCCAAGGCAAAACTTTGATACGTATCGTTGATAACAGCAAGTCTTACGCAGAGCTTGCGGTATTTTCAAGCCAGGTATCGCGAGTCAAAAAAGGTGCAATCGTGACCATTGGCGAAGGCAACAGCAAAGTGACAGGCACTGTTGAGCATGTGGGCGTCGAAGCCAGCGCGAATCAATCTGTCAGTGTCAGGGTAAAACTTGATGGCGGCCAGCTACCACTAGGCTCACAAATTACCGCACAAATTAACGTAGCCGACTACGACGTTCCTCTCGCGATAAAACGTGTTGGCCTGCAAGCCTTCCGCGATTTCACCGTGGTATTCGCGCAGGTAGGCGATGAATATGAAGTGCGCATGTTGGAGCTTGGGCGTGAAGCAGGCGAATGGATCGAGGTGTTGGGTGGACTGGAACCGGGCACGCGTTACGTGACCGAAAACAGCTTTGTTGTTAAAGCCGATATCGAAAAATCCGGCGCCTCACACGATCACTAAGGGCTTTAGTATGTTGGAATCATTGATCAAATTTTCGCTGGAGCGCCGGATACTCGTTATGAGTATCGTGCTGCTGGTGTGCGGCTTGGGGGTGTGGAATTTTAGTCGCCTTGCTATTGATGCCGTGCCAGACATCACCAATGTTCAGGTTGTCATCAACACCGAAGCACCCGGCTATACGCCTCTCGAAGTTGAGCAGCGTGTAAGTTTTGCGCTGGAAACTGCAATGACCGGGCTCACTCAATTAAGTTACACGCGTTCGTTATCACGTTACGGCTTATCGCAAATCACATTAATTTTTGAAGACGGCACGGATATTTATTTTGCCCGTCAGCAAATCACTGAAAGATTAATATCAGCTACGGCAAGTTTACCGAAAGGTCTAACACCTACGCTCGGCCCGGTATCGACAGGGTTGGGTGAAATCTTCATGTTCACAGTCGATTCAGAACCTGGTGCAAAAAATCCCAACGGCACACCCGTGACGCCCACTGATTTGCGCTCCGTGCATGACTGGATTATTCGTCCGCAATTATTGCGCGTGCCTGGTGTGGTGGAAGTAAATCCTATTGGTGGCTATAAGCGTGAAGTTTTAGTCGCGCTAGATCCTGCAAAACTTCTCGCCCTACATTTAACGCAAGACGACGTAGTCGCTGCGCTTGAACGCAGTAATAACAATCGTGGCGCTGGTTTTATCGAACATAGTGGTGCGCAATTGCTATTGCGTGTGCCTGGCCAGGCGAAAACATTGGAGGATATTGGAAATACATTTTTGTTTCAGGAAAAAAGTATTCCGGTTCGCGTGAAAGATGTTGCGAGTGTTGAGGAAGGTATTGAACTGCGCACCGGCGCGGCAACGCAAAACGGGCGGCAAGTTGTGATGAGCACAGTGCTCATGCTTATCGGTGAAAACAGTCGCACAGTGGCTACGAACGTTGCAGAAAAGCTGAGAGACGTTCAACGCAGCTTGCCGGCTGGTATCACCGCAACAGCCGTTTATGACCGCACCCGACTAGTCAATAACACGCTCGGAACCGTGAAAAAGAATTTGCTGGAAGGTGCATTGCTCGTTGTTGCCGTGCTGTTTTTTTTATTAGGAAATTTGCGCGCAGCCTTACTGACTGCTGCTGTAATTCCAGTCGCTATGCTGATGACAATTACTGGAATGGTGCAATCGCGAACCAGTGCGAATTTGATGAGTTTGGGGGCGTTGGATTTTGGATTAATTGTCGACGGTGCCGTCATCATTGTTGAAAATTGTTTGCGCCGATTAAGTAATGAAGCGCGTATTCGCGCACTTAATCTCTCTGACAGATTAACACTGGTTTTCGACGCAACACGTGAAGTGATTCGGCCAGCATTGTTCGGTGTATTTATTATTACAGCGGTTTACATTCCTATCTTCACCCTCACCGGCGTTGAAGGAAAAATGTTTCACCCTATGGCGACCACGATCATCATTGCCTTGATCAGCGCAATGGTATTGGCCATCACATTTATTCCGGCAGGCATCGCGATTCTTTTCAGCAAACCCGTTGTCGAACGCCACAATCCGCTCATGCAACGCTCGGTGAAATCCTATCAATCGCTGTTAAGTAAAACATTGAATAAACGTGTTCCGGTAGTCGGCGGTGCAGTGCTATTTATTGTTGTGTGTGGGTTATTGGCAACTCGGTTGGGCAGTGAATTTTTGCCGAATTTGGATGAAGGCGATATCGCTATGCATGCATTGCGTATTCCAGGAACGTCACTCACCCGGGCAGTGAAATTTCAGGAACAGCTCGAAGCAAAAATTAAAACCATGCCGGAAGTGGAACGCGTCTTTGCGAAAATTGGTACGGCTGAAGTAGCGACAGATCCTATGCCTCCGAGTGTTGCTGACAATTTTATTATTTTAAAACCACGCAGTGAATGGCCTGATCCCGGCAAAAGTAAAGATCAAGTTGTTGCGGATTTAGAAGCACTTGTGACACCAATTCCTGGCAACCGTTACGAATTTTTGCAGCCCATTCAAATGCGTTTCAATGAGCTGCTTGCTGGTGTGCGTGCAGAAGTCGCCGTGAAAATTTTTGGCGATGATTTTGATCAGTTAATTGCGCTAGGCGAGTCGTTGGAGAAAACCTTAAAGCAAGTTCCGGGTGCTGCTGATGTGTCTTTAGAGCAGGCCACGGGGCTTCCAGTGCTCGCATTGCAACCGCAACTTGAAATCATGTCGCGCTACGGCGTAAGCCTGGGTTATTTGCAAGATGCCTTAGCAACCGCGCTGGGCGGTCAAGTTGCGGCGCAATTTTACGAAGGTGATCGGCGTAGCGATATTGTCGTGCGTTTGCCGGAAAACCTTCGTACTAATATCCATAGCCTCGCGTCCTTACCTATTTCATTACCTAACAACGAATACGTGCCTTTAGGCGAGTTGGTTAAATTTGAGCAAAGCACAGGCTATAACCAAATCTATCGTGAGAACGGTAAGCGACGCATCGTTGTGACGTCCAATGTTCGCGGTCGTGATTTGGGATCATTCGTCGAAGAGGTTCGCGCGAAGGTTGAAGCGGAATTAGAAATTCCGCCGGGCTATTGGGTTGAGTACGGGGGAACATACCAGCAACTGCAGTCTGCATCAAAACGGCTCGCGATTGTGGTGCCCGTTACGCTTGTTTTGATTATGGGCTTGCTCATCATGGCCCTTGGTTCGTGGCGTGACGCTGGTGTTATCTTTTCGGGAATTCCTCTGGCGTTAACCGGTGGCCTACTTGCGTTATTAATTCGCGACATTCCGTTTTCCATTTCCGCGGCGGTTGGTTTTATCGCGCTATCGGGCATCGCTGTTTTAAACGGATTGGTTATGGTGTCTTTCATTCGCGACTTGCGCGCACGAGGAATGGGACTCGACCAAGCCATTATTGAAGGCGCTATGACGCGCTTGCGCCCGGTGTTAATGACAGCGCTTGTGGCTGGATTGGGTTTCGTGCCCATGGCATTTAATACGGGCATAGGTTCTGAAGTACAACGACCATTAGCAACCGTAGTGATCGGCGGCATTCTTTCGTCAACGCTGTTAACGCTCGTTGTCTTGCCTGCGCTGTATCGTTTGCTGCAGAAAGATTCAACGCGTATTGTGTAAACAGAAATAAATTTATGAATGAGTTTATGAGGGTTTAATGTTGAAAATATTTTTATTAATTTTATTGGTTCTCATTAGGCCATCTGTGCTTGCATAGCATTTAAATTTCCAGTTCTATTCGTTTAATCAATCTGAACCGGTGCGGCTTTCCGCTACATATGAATTGTGGGGAATAAAAACTTGGTCTTCTTCCCGGCATATCTTTACACCTATGCCGAAAATGTTGGTCTCCTGATCAACCTGTCTTTGCCACTAACGGCGTAGTTTTCCCATTCATTGAAAAACTTACATCAGTTTGTTGATTTTTGTTGTGTTGGTGTTATAGTTACATATAACAGCGTTTTGGATGATTTGTTTGGCTGTATAAGCACTCGGTTGGCGAGGCCTACAAGTAGCCGCAATTATCAAGGCAGGTCTGAAACCAAAAATCTCAACCTATTGGAGTCACGGATTATCATGATGGAATCGGATGCGGTATTGGTTCATCGTATTTTGGTTATGAAGGATGAGCGCGCTTTTGCATTTTTAATGTGGCGTCACCAATTAATGGTGCGCACTATGCTGTCGCGCTGCTGCAGAAGGGATGTACACAACATTGATGATCTAGTGCAGGAAACATTTCTTCGGGCTTATCTTTCTCTGTCGAGTTTTAGAAGCGAAGCAAAGTTTTCGACGTGGCTCTACCGAATTGCGTTTAATTTGGTTGCTGATAAGTTCCGTCGTAAATCTTTTGAGTATTGTGATTTAGATTCGATAGAAGATCTTGCAGATGATTGTAACCACTTGTATCTGACAGACTTGCGCACCGACATTTCAAAAGCGATGAGTAATATAAGTAGTGCTCAAAATCGAGCGGTGCGTTTATGTTTGGAAGAAGGTTACACCCATGCAGACGCAGCGATGGAAATGAATATGCCATTGGGGACGATTAAATCTCACGTGGCGCGTGGTAAAGCGAATTTGCAAGAGCTGTTGTCACATTGGAGCGATGTGGCCTGACAATAGTCGCTTAGGATAGGCGAGTGCTCAACCCAAACTGCTTTAAAAAAAGCGTGCATTTATAGGCATTTTATGACGTACACCTGGAATGACGACCAGCCCATTTACCGACAGCTACGCGAGCTAATCGTGGGCTTGATATTAACTGGCGTTTTTAAAGAAGGCGATCCACTGCCTTCGGTTCGGCAAGTTGCCAGTGATTACCAAATTAATCATTTAACGGTGAGTAAGGCTTATCAGGAGTTGGTGGATATGCAATTAGTCGAAATGCGGCGAGGTATGGGTATGTATGTTGTGCCTGGTGCGCAAGAAAAATTACATGCTATCGAAAAAGAAAAGTTTTTAAAAACCGAATTACCCGCATTGCTTAAGCGCATAAATCATCTGGGGATTAGTGCGGAAGAGCTATGCACTGCCATTATGACTGCTACGGAGGAAAAATAAATGGAAGCGATTATTGATGCCCAAGGGATATGCAAGAGTTATGGTAAAAAAGTTGCTTTGGATAATGTAAATCTTCAAATCCCCGCAGGGCGAATTGTAGGGTTAATTGGTCCCAATGGAGCCGGTAAAACCACCTTACTAAAAGGAATTCTGGGGTTGGCGAATATTGATGGAAATTTGCAAGTTCTCGGACTAAATCCATTTTCTGATCGGGTGAAATTATTAGGGCAAGTTTCCTTCATTGCAGATACGGCAATATTGCCTCGCTGGATAAAAGTGCGTGAAGCCTTGGATTATGTAGAAGGGGTTCACTCAAAATTTAGTCGTGAAAAAGCGATGGGATTTCTTGCGAAAACAAATATTAGCTTAGACAGTAAGGTGAAAAGCCTATCCAAAGGCATGGTAACGCAGCTTCATCTAGCACTGATTATGGCGATTGATAGCAAATTGCTTGTGCTGGACGAACCGACTTTGGGTCTGGATATTATTTATCGCAAACAATTTTATGAGACTTTATTAAATGATTATTATGATGCGCAAAAAACCATCTTAATCACAACTCATCAAGTCGAGGAAATAGAAGGACTTCTGACTGACCTTGTTTTTATAAATGATGGAAAGATTCTTCTCAATTTACCCATGGATGATATTACCGATAAGTTTTTTGAGCTGGATGTCGATGCGACTATGAAAGAATTAGCCTTGGCTCTCAAGCCTATTCATGTCAGAACTACGTTGGGTGGGTTCAGCATGGTGTTTGAAAATGTTGAAGCGGAGAAATTGCACGCCTTGGGTCGGGTGACTACGCCCAGTGTTGCGGATTTATTTGTCGCCAAAATGCAGCCATCGAAGCAGGTATAACGGAGCAATAAAAATGAATTCTAAAATGTTGGTAACACAAGTTAAGCGCGAGCTGTGGGAGAACAGGGTAAGCTTTATTAATACACCGGTTATTATTAGTTTACTTGTTATAACGCTGGCATTGAGCGTAAATATTCTTTTGACTAATTATGCGCATGGTGATGCAAAAGATTTCCATTTCTCCTTTGGTTCCAGCTCATCTGACGATAGCCAGTCGCAAAACCCGGCGCCCCCAGATCTTGCTAATCCATTAAAAACAGATTTGAAAAAGTTCAATATAATTACTTCGGTTGCGAGTGACCCAGCCGCATTTAATGGTTTTATTTTGGGTATCATGTATTCTAATTGCGTGTTGCTATTTTTAGTGTTTTCGGTGGTGCTCGGGGTTTATGCGTTGCGTTGCTTGTTTGATGATCGAAAAAATAAAGATATTTTATTTTGGCGTTCTATGCCGGTGAGTGAAACAACAAATGTTTTAGTAAAATTGGTCATGGTATTGGTCATTGCACCTGTTATTATCCTGATTCTGAATGTTGCAGTAACCTTGATTGCTTTTCTTATAAGTTTAATTTTTCTAGCGTTTCATGATATTGGAGTAGGGTATTTAGTTTCCTCTGTTGTTAAAGGTGGAGCCCTCTACATACCTTTTCAAATTTTATTTGAGCTGATATTTAGTTTGCTAATGCTTATGCCTGTTATAGGATTTGCTTTTTTTGCATCCGCGTTTGCGAAAAAAACACCGTTCTTTACATTTGCGAGTCCGCTTATTCTGCTTGCCGTTGACCAGATTCTACATGTAGCTTTTGGAATCAGAACCGGTATTTTCGATTTGTTAGCAGTATATGGTCGTGCGATTTCCAACACACGAGCCGCATTTGTATTGCAAGAGAGTTTTACTTTTCAATCTTCGATGATTCTTCCGCTTGTTATTTGTATAGGTATTGGCGCTGCGTTTATAGCTGGCGCTATTTGGTTACGTAACAACCGCTATGAGATATAAAAAATTAACCAACAAGTAGTCTGGTGTTTACGATTTCTCGCGTTTAATTTTAACTTTAGCTAAGCCCATCATTAGATGGCGTTTAGCTAATTTCTTTTCCCCTCGGTACATTCAAGCGGCCCTTGGTATAAACACCGATTCGCAATAAGTGCAAGTAACAATTGCATGTAAGGCCTGCAACCTATAAATTCGTCATTCGCGTAATCTGCCACAACCCGACTTCCATGTGGTCACTCGATTTATAAGGAATCCGTTAATGAAAATAAATAAAACCCAATGGCTAATGAGCTTGGTTATTTCCGGGCTGTTAGTGAGCGCTTGTCAACAGCAATCCGCGAAGCCAATCGTAGCTGATGCGAATTCAACATCGTCAATTAATAACGCGGTGATTCAAAAAAGCCCCAACGATGATCGCACCTATGCGGCGATTCTGTTACCGAATAAATTACAGGTTGTTTTGGTGTCCGACCCTACACTGGAAAACTCAGCGGCGTCTTTAGCCGTGGGTGTTGGTAGTGCTCATGATCCTGAAGGGCGGCAGGGTTTGGCGCATTATTTGGAGCACATGTTATTTTTGGGTACTTCAAAATTTCCTGAGCCCGATGGTTTTATGAAATTCACCCAAACTAACGGCGGAATGACGAACGCATTTACTGCACCGGATAAAACCAATTATTTATTTCAAATTAATTCGACCAAGTTCGACGAAGCATTGGAAAGATTCAGCGATTACTTTAAAGAGCCTAGCTTTGATACAAATTATTCGGACAAAGAGCGTAACGCGGTTAACAATGAATGGTCGATGCAAAAGAAACAAGACCCTTGGATTATGATGCGGATTGACGGTTTAACAGGTAATCCACAGAGTCCGCATGCTAAATTCAGCATTGGTAATCTGGAAACTTTAGTCGATCAGCCTAACGCTAAACTAAATGAAACAATGAAGTCGTTTTATCAACGCTATTATTCCGCCAACATCATGCGTCTCACTCTGGTAGGTAAACAGTCTATTCCGGAGTTAAAGGCGCTTGCGGAAAAGCATTTCGCCAGTATCGCCAATAAAAATGTTCCTATGCCAGACGTTAGTATTCCCGGCATAACAGAAGCGGAAAAATCTAAAAGTATTCATTACGTTCCCAACAAAGATTTTAAAGCGCTTTATGTAGATTTTCCGATGAAATCTAATAAGGAATTATGGCGTTTAAAACCTAACGAATTCGTCCGCAATTTATTTACTAGTGAGGAGGCCGGAACCTTATGCGAGCAATTGCGTAAAAAAGGCCTTGCTGTAAACACCACTGCTTATTTTGATTCTGATGCTTACGGTAACGATGGTTATATGCGTGTTCAAGTTGAGTTGACTGATACAGGTCTCGCCAAGCAGGACGAAGTTGTTGCGGCCATTTTTGCTTATACAGAGTTGGTGAAAAATGAAGGTCTTAACGAAAATTATTATCGCGAATTGCAGGCGATGCGTTCAAAGGATTTCTTAACGGCGGGAAAACAGAATCCGCTTCAGCAAGCTGTTCAGCTAACAATGCAGCAATTTGATATTCCGGTAGAAAACTTATTAAATTCTAATTATATCTATGAGCGCTATGACCAAAAAGCGATTAAAGACGTTCTCGATCAATTAGACACCCACAAGGTACGCATCTGGCATATTAGCAAACAAGAAAAAGCTGAAAAACCGATTAGCTTTTTTGACGGAAAATATGACGTTAAAGACATTGCCCCTGCCGACTACTCGCGTTTCGATTCACTTGCAAAAACATATCAGTTTAATTTGCCGCCGCTTAACAATTTATTTACCGACAAAGCCGCACCCGTTGTGGAAAGTAAATATTTAAAGCCACATGCGGTAGTGAGTGCGGCGGGTATTGAGGCATTTGTGCAGCAGCCGGAATTTTATCGTGAAGACAAAGGGTTGGTATCGTTAGAAATAAATTCTCTTCTGGGTCAGCAAAACGCGAAGAACTTTGTGCTTGCCAATCTTTTGAATGATATTTATAAGAAACAGAATACGACTTTAATTGACCGCGCCTACAATGCATCGCTCGGGTTGGCGATAAACCTTAATGGGTCCAAATCACAGGCAATCTATATTTCCGGTTACACGACCAAACACGCTTTATTGCTTAATGAGTTGCTCGAGAGCTTTGCTAAATTGGAATTTTCTCAGTCGGTTTTTGAAGAGGCGTTAGTTTCTTCTAAGGAGCAGTTGGCAAACAATGATAAAAACCACGTGTTCCGCCAACTCTTTGGTCATCTCTCTCGTCTCACACATCGGCAACAATGGACCGATCAGGACTTGTTGGCCGCGGCAGCAAAAGTTAGTTTGCAAGATGTGATTCGCTATCACAAAGCCGTTAAAGCCGATCCGCTTATTCGGATATTAGCGGCCGGTAACTACAGCGAAGAAGCAGTTAAACAAATGGCAGACACGGCTACAAAAATTTTACCAGGGAAACGTATGCCTTCCGCTCGCACCATTGAGCAATATTCAATACCTGTCGCAGGAAAAACGATTGAATTTAAAGAGTCTCTGGAGCTGGCCGACAGTGCAGTAATGCAGGCTTGGTTTCGTGAACAAAAATCCGATGATGAACAAGCGCAACTCAGTGTACTAACCGCGTTTCTGGATAAAGCGTTCTTTATGCAATTGCGCACCAATGAACAGTTAGGTTACGTAGTTCAGAGTGTTCCTTATACGGTAGATGATGTTCCCGGCTTTGCTATGGTAGTGCAAAGCTCGAATTCGGACGTGACAAAAATCAAATCACGTATAGATAAGTTCCGTTACGAATATTTGGAGGAATTGAAGTCCCTGGAGCCCGCAAAAATTGAAGAGACGAAGCAGGCGATCATCGCCAACATTACTCAAAAGCCTACCGACTTTTATAAGGAAATAGACAGATATACTAAGGAATTTTGGCACGCCAAATATGCATTTGATGCGCGCGATCGCCAAGTGGCTGCACTCAAACGCGTGACTAAAGATGATGTTGTTAAAATCTATGAACAGCTACTCTTAAACGACAAAAGTGCAACTATGCTACTACAAATCCGAGGCACAAATTTCAAAGATAGTGCATTCGCGCCTTTAAAGCCCTAACTAACAAATTTGTCGCTATAATAAAGCGCTGTTATCACTAACAGCGCTTTTTAATTTTAAAATCTTCGAAGGTAAATATGAGTAACTCTGAAAATGATCAATTTTGGAATTTGGTTGATGAATTCATTGAAAAGGCTAATGCGGCTTGTGAGCAGGCAGATCCCGGTTTAGTGAGTGCCGCGCTGCTCAACGCCTCCGCTCGGTTTAACGCGTTTGTAGTTGCAAGTTCATCAATAGATCGAAAAGAATTTATCGACGAAATCGAGAGTGCCCAAAAATATCTAACAGGTCGTTATGCGGAATTGGTGCGCGATAACTTGGATGACTACAGAGACAATTACAAAACCTATATTCGCGCAGATGATACTGAAGATTGATCACCAAAATAACGAGCGTAAACTTTTGTTGTTCTTGTATACAAGTTTTAAAGTGTCAGACAAAATCCGGCCAGGTAAATAATAAAGTGAGATGACAACTATGAAATTTTTTATTCGCTGCCTAAGTATTTGCACCATCGTTTTTTCCTTCCCTGTTTTAGCTGACGTCAGGCTCCCGCGACTGGTGAGTGACGGACTGGTATTGCAACGTGATAAACCCATCAACCTGTGGGGCTGGGCAGATGAAGGCGAGCAAGTTCGCGTAACCTTGGGAAAGCAGACCCTAACAACAGATACTAAATCTGGTCGCTGGAAAGTAACCTTCAAACCGCTCCCCGCTGGCGGGCCCTACACCCTGGACATTCAGGGGAAAAATCATTTACAGGTTAAAGATATATTGATTGGTGATGTTTGGATTGGTGCGGGTCAATCCAATATGGAATTGCCAATTCGTCGCGTTAAAAATTTATATCCAAATTTAATAAGCTCAACACATCTTCCTAACATTCGCGAATTTTCTGTACCCGTTGTCTACGCATTTAAAGGGCCTTTGGATAATTATCAGCAAGGTGCGTGGAAAGCCGCTTCGCCGGAAAATCTTCCAGATTTTTCTGCGGTAGGTTTTTTTTTCGCTCGCGCCATTCATGAAAAAAATAAAGTTGGCGGAAAAAATGTTCCGATCGGTTTAATTAGTATTTCGGTAGGCGGCTCCCCTGCAGAAGCATGGTTGAGTGAAAGCGGACTTGAAAAATATCCTCATTATCTTGCGCAATTACAACCTTTTAAAAGTGATAGTTTCGTTGCAGATACTATTAGTAAAGACAAAGCCTCAAGTGCCAAATGGTATAGCGATTTGGCCGCAAAAGATGAAGGCCTAAAGTCGAAATGGTCAGAAAGTCTGATCACTGAAAAAGATTGGAAAACATTTCAAGTGCCTGGCTTTTTGCGCGAACAAGGCAGCGATTTTATACAAGGCGCTGTCTGGTTTCGCAAGACATTCGACTTAACCGCTGAGCAAGCAGTTAAGCCTGCAACACTTTGGTTGGGCGCGATTGTAGACGGAGACCAGGTTTTTATTAATGGTAAAGAAGTGGGGCAAACCGGGTATCAATATCCACCCCGTATTTATACTATTCCTGCTGATGTTTTAAAGTCTGGTAAAAACACCATCAGTATTCGTGTCACCAGTTATTCGGGTAACGCTGGCTTTGTAAAAGACAAGCGTTATGAACTCGATTTAGCGGGCGAATCCATTTCGTTGGCTGGCGATTGGCAATACAAAATTGGTGCTCGTGCAGATGACATGGCAAAAACTACCACACTGCATTATCAACCTGCCTCATTATTTAATGCGAAACTGGCGCCGACTTTAGGCTTCGGAATCAAAGGCGTTATTTGGTATCAAGGCGAGTCCAACACGGGTCGTGCAAAAGAATATGAAACCTTGTTTGCCGATGTCATTCGCGATTGGCGCAAGCAATTTAATCAGGGCGATTTCCCTTTCCTATTTGTTCAACTCGCAAACTTTATGGCAGCGAAATCGGAACCATCTGAAAGCGATTGGGCTGCAACCCGTGAAGCGCAACGCAAAGTGCTCAGTGAAAAAAATACCGCCATGGCGGTCGCGATTGATGTGGGTGAATGGAACGACATACATCCCCTGAATAAACAAGCGGTCGGAGAGCGACTAGCATTAGCCGCACAAAAATTGGCTTATGGTGATAAAAAAGTTATTTCCTCTGGCCCTAACGCCAATTCTGTTAAGCGTGAGGGTAAAAGTTTGCTTATTAGTTTTGATAAAGGCACGGACGATTTGCTTATCAATGGAAATGGAATTTTACGCCAAATTGCAATTGCCGGTGCTGATAAGAAATACGTTTGGGCGAAAGCAAAAATTCAAGGCAAGAAGTTGGTAGTTTGGAATGATGAAATTACCGAGCCTGTAGGCGTCCGTTACGCCTGGGCCGATAACCCACAAGGCGCAAACCTGTATAATAAAGCCGGTTTCCCCGCATCGCCTTTTGAATTGTCAATAGAATAATTGAAATAGGTGGGCATTAATAACACTCGGTGGTAATGCCTTGCCTGATTCAATTCCTTCATTCAATGAACCTCGGGTCGCTGTAATAGGTGGCGGCCCTGCAGGTTTAATGGCGGCCGAAACAATCGCCGCTGCAGGCCACAAAGTTGCGCTCTACGATGCTATGCCATCAGTCGGTCGTAAATTTTTATTGGCCGGTGTGGGCGGTATGAATATCACGCACTCCGAACCCCATGAAAAATTATTAACACGCTATTCAAAAAGTTCAGCTTTTTTGAAGCCTTATCTCGACAACTTTTCATCACAAGCGCTATGCGACTGGATTCATGGTTTAGGTATAAATACTTTTGTAGGTTCATCAGGTCGTGTCTTTCCAACCGATATGAAAGCTGCACCGCTTCTGCGTGCATGGTTGCATAGATTGCGGGAACTGGATGTGGAATTTTATCCACGACATCGTTGGGTTGGCTGGACAGACGAAGGCGGTTTGAAACTCGTCGAGCAAAAAAATAATTTCATTGCAGAAAAAATCATTACCGCTGATGCAGTAGTGCTTGCACTCGGTGGAGCAAGTTGGCAACGTTTGGGTTCGGATGGTGCTTGGGTGAATTTGCTTCGAGAAAAAAATATTCACGTGAGCAATCTGCTACCCTCCAATTGCGGATTTGATGTCGATTGGAGTGATAAATTTCAAAGCGAGTTTGCAGGTGCACCGCTACAAACCGTTCGCTTAATGGCTACCGATAGTCTCGGCGTAAAGCATTCAATTCGCGGCGAAGCCACAATTGCTAAAACAGGTATTGAAGGGACTAGTGTGTATGCTTTATCTGCCAAGCTGCGCGATTCTATTTTGGCTAAGGGTTTTGCCGAGCTTATTGTGGATCTGCTACCGGATTTAACAACTGAAAAAATTCTCGCCCAATTAAACAAGCCGCGCGGTAAAAACTCTATCAGCAATTTTTTGCGTAAACAATTGAATCTACCTGCCGTAAAAGTAGCGCTTCTTCGTGAACTCACACCAATGTCTATTTGGCAAGATAATCTTCAGCTTGCAAATACCCTAAAAAATCTTTCATTAAAATTAAAAGTCTTCCGACCCATTGATGAAGCGATAAGTACTGCAGGTGGTATAAAAGCAAATGAATTAACACCATTACTCATGCTAAAGAATATTCCCGGTGTGTATTGCGCAGGAGAAATGCTGGATTGGGAAGCTCCCACCGGCGGTTATTTATTAACAGCTTGTTTTGCCACCGGCAGGGTAGCGGGTCAAGGTGTAATTAATTATTTGCAGCGTAATACGGTATGAAAAAATTATTAATTATTGGTTACGTGTGGCCAGAGCCCAATTCTTCTGCGGCCGGTAGCCGCATGCTGGAACTTATTCAATTGTTTTTAGCGCAGGAATGGGAAATAATTTTCGCATCAGCGGCTGCGCTTTCAGAGCATCGCGCAGACTTAATGAGATTAGGTGTGGTGGAAAAAACCATTGCGTTAAACGATTCCAGCTTTAATGAATATCTAAAGGACATTCAACCAGATGCAGTTCTATTCGATCGTTTCTTTACGGAAGAACAATTCGGTTGGCGAGTAGAACAAGTGTGCCCGCAAGCCTTACGTATTCTCGATACCGAAGATTTGCATAGTCTTCGCCATGCACGACATCAGGTATTAAAGAAATCGCAGCAAGCTCGGAATAAAGAAATTGATCGGCAAAGTGTCAGCCCAGTGTTAGCAAATGCGGATGAGCTGTATGGGCTTATGGCTACTGACGATATGGCACAGCGAGAAGTTGCAGCGATTTTTCGATGTGATCTGACACTGATGATCTCGCAATTTGAAATCGAACTATTGACTAAGTATTTTTCAGTTCCACACGAACTACTGCACTATTGCCCGTTTCTTTCCCCAGAATTTCCTGAGAAAAAATCTCTCAATAACTATGAAAGTCGTGAACACTTTATTGCGATTGGTAATTTCCGCCACGAACCCAATTGGGACTCAGTGCTTTATTTAAAGCACGCTATCTGGCCATTAATTCATTCTCGGCTGCCACAAGCTGAATTACATATCTACGGTTCCTATCCTCCACCCAAAGCGACTCAGTTACATAAACCTAAGCAGGGTTTTCATATTAAAGGTTGGGTTGATGACGCGCACAGAGTTATGCAACAAGCCAGAGTTTGTCTTGCGCCCTTGCGTTTCGGTGCGGGTATAAAAGGCAAGTTGATGGATGCTATGCGCAACGGAACTCCAAGTGTAACAACTGCAATTGGTGCCGAGGCAATGCATGGTGATTTAGCGTGGGGTGGCTTTATTGAAAATACCGCGAAAGAATTTTCTGAAGCTGCAATAAAACTCTATACCGATCTAGTCCTATGGCAACAAGCACAAGCGCAAGGTGATATTATTTTGCAGAAATATTTTGGCTCTCAAGATCATTCGCAATTATTTGTAGATAGGCTTAAAAAACTTGAAGATAACCTTGAGGAAGAGCGCCAACAAAATTTTGTTGGCGCTATGCTTCGTCATCACACATTAAAAAGCACGCAATATATGTCGCAGTGGATTGAGGCTAAAAATAAAAACTAGGGTGCAGTTTTTACTTTCTTTTTCAGTGGTTCAAGAGCGGCTTCCACTCCATCTTTCAGCAACTCCTTATCTTTTTCGCTCTCGAACAAGTGTTCTTTTAATTGGCGTTCATCTTCCTTTGTGTTAATAACATAGGGATTGCTGATTCCCCCGTAGGAAGTAAATATCCAATTTCCGGCAGAATCATAAGCATCAATTTCAAGGCTTAACCCTGTGGTTGATCCAGACCATTCTCTGTTTGAACCTGATCCAAAACCTATAATTTCCAGGCGTTGCTTTACGTGATCCCATGTCACCATCTGTCCACTTAATTTAGCTTTGCGGGACACGACGGCGGGAATGAGCGCTATATCAAAAGTAACCTGTTCTTTGATCCCTAATAAGAAGGTTTGTTTATGTGATCGTATATCTTTGCCCGCCTGATTGGGCACCATAAATAATCTGTCCACGCCTTCAGGTTTTGATTTGGAATTAAGTGTGATTTTTGTTGGTGAGAATTTTAAAGCCTTCAATTCGCTAAACAGGGCGTCCTGAATGATAGGAAGTTCCTGAGGTACTGTCGGAAAATCGGAGGCCGTAGGAAGCACGACAACACGTGCGTTTTTCGGAACTGTAGGAAATTTATCAGCATAGGTATTTGGCTCTGGTTCACGAGCATATAGGAAGCTGGAAGCAAGGCAGAGAAAAGCTATGAATATTTTTGGCGCGAAGTGCATTTTGGAATCCCTGAATGTTGATTTAATCTTTGAGCAAGCCTAATTGCTACCTTAAGTGGTTTTTGACAACCAGCATGAGTAGTAATGCAAAATATAGCAGAGTTCACCATTAATCGCCTGTCAGGCGAGGAGCCTTAAGGATGTATGTTACTGCCATACCTAAAGCTCTTAAGATATGCCCAAGAAGATTGAGGCGAGGGATAGTCAAGTTGCTCCGCTATCCCTGCGGATCAACTAAACCTTTTTTTAAACTGCTTCTATTACGGACAATGTCTGATTGGCAAAATGAGATTGCATATCCTGGATAACAAATTTATGCATAGTCTTAATTACCTGGTTAATAAATACTGATGAAATATTCTGTGGAAAAATTCGGTTTTCATAATAAGTCACCATTTTGACGACTGAGTTTTCCCCATCCATATCACACACCTCTATATAGCCTCCCAATAATTTTATGGTGTGTTGAAAGCGAATACTTTGCTCAATAATTTCAAACTCTATTCGGTTTCCGCTCACGATATTTGTGATTCTTTTGGTGAGATAACCGCCATCGCTGTATTTGCATCTGCAAATATCGCCGACTTTACTGTATTGCCCTTCAACTTGTTGAGGTGTTGGAAGGCTTAATTTTAACAGCCAGTTAGGTGTTTTTTTTACGTGTTCGTAAAAACCTACTTTGCTCCATACATCATTTTTTTGTGCATGGATTGTCATTGTAGTGTTAGCGCTGCGAATCAGTTGGTTTTGCATAATATTTTCCTTGTTAACTTTTGGTTGGATTAAATCGTGAATTAGCGGGACAAAGGTTCACTTGCGTTGAAAAGGGCGATGTGGCCGATAATGTGGGTGTTCACCCGTTTGAAGCGTTTAGTGAGTTCGGCATGTAATTGGCTTGCAGAGTCTTCTGCTCCATTAATGACTTTGAGTTGATAAAGCAGAAAATAGACAAATCGGCTCAGCAGCGTTTTGGATATACCGCGATTTAAAATCGTGTACCCAAATAGTTGGCTGGCGGGTTTCATGAGTGGTTTGATGGCATCGAATAAGCGAGCCTTCTGAGCGAAGTTTCCGGGGATACAATGCAGTATTCCGCCAAGGGCAATTGAGTCGAAGCCTCTACCTGCAAAAGGAATGGATTCGAGCGCGTTACATTCAAATGTTTCGGGTTGGAATCGTGCTAGACGCTGTGCTGTGAAGGCGAGGCAATTAGGTTGCAAATCAAACAACCCGATTCTTACTTCGCCTGGCTCATAGAGGCATTGATTCAAAAAGTATCCGGTTCCTACGCCTACATCGGCGTGGTTGTCAGACATGTGTCTGTTGTAGAGATCCAAAAAATGTTGGGGGTCACATCGCCATACATGAGGTGACAACACGCGGTAGATAAGAAGGTCGTAACAGGCCAGAATCCAGCGGGTATAAATTCTGGCTCCGTCTTGTGTTGTTCTCGCTTTTTTCATGGGCTGCTCCTCGCGTTGTATTAACCACATCAGATTCAAACCTGTTGAACCCCTTGTTATGGTCAAATTACGTCGAGCGAGCACCCTGCGCTTCCAACTTGATAAAAGTTGAATAGGAAAATTATTTTTGTTTTGAAATCATAGGTTTATAAATATCCAGAATGATAATTTTGGATATTTATAGGAGTTTTGAGGAGATGTTTTGAAAAAGGAAAGCTATTTCGAGAGAGATTTACGGTAGGCGCCCGGCGAAACACCGGTTATTTCTTTAAAGGCTGCATAAAAATTAGATTGAGTATTGAATCCCACCTCAAGGCTAATTGAAAGCACAGATGATGAAGGTTCATTGACCAAAATGGCCTTGGCTGCTTTTACTCGCTGTTCGCGAATATAGCGGGAGAAATTCATGGCGAACTCTCGGTTTACCAGCTCCGATAACTGATGCGGGCTTAGCCCGACCGCTTCTGCCGTCATTCCAAGGTTTAGTTTTTCATTTTGATAAAGCTTGGCTTGGGACATTAATTGCTCAAGTTTTTCGACATAGGGCTTAACATCCATATCCTTTAAAGTCGATGCCGAATAGTTCAATTGCGATACTTCAACTAACTGCTGGAGCAATTCGGGAAATACGATTAATGCAGCCGTCACTAATATGAGAGATATCCCAATACTGTTTGTGTAAAACACGTAAAAATAATGATGATCGATGTAGGGTATGGAAATCCCTAGAAACAGAACCAGGATGGCAATCACGCAAAACAGCAGGAAGAAGGACATTTCGATATTGAAGCGCTTACGCTGTGCACGTAAACCAAACAATAAGTACGCCAATGAAAAGCAATAGCCCATGCCGACCATGAAAATAATGGGAATGGCGATTTCATAGCGCAGAAAGAAATTAAATAGGATCGGAGTAAAGTGCAATAACAGAAGCGGATGCAAGGGTTTTTCTGGTAAAAACGTTGCTCGCCCAAAGAAAAAAAACATTGCAGGCGCAATGAATAAACAAAACCGGTAAGCGGGATTCATCACCACATCAGTTCCATTGAGAAAATGGCTCAAATGTCCCAGCTGTAAGGCTGCAAAAGATAACATTACTCCTAAGCAGGATAAAATCGCATGCCAGGATCTATTAACTGTTTTTAAAAAGAAAACGTAGGCGACAATTAAAATGAGTGCACTGATTACTGAAAACCCAATGGTTAAAATACTAAGGATATTTATCATCAGGATCGTATTTGGCTGCTTGGAAGGGAAATATGCATACTTGCACGGGCTTATAAAGTGTTATTTATGATGAAATATAGCACGCCTTGAATATCGCAACTGCAACTTTTTTAAGACTCAGCCGTAGCTAGTAAGTGGTGCCTGATTCCATAAAACCCCGCCTGTATCGCAAGGCTTGAATATAGAATCTGTAGCAAAATTAGACCCATAGCTTTTACGGCAGATCATTAGAGTAGTAAATATGACTGAGTCCCCCGATTCTCGTAATGAAGAGCTTATAAATTTAATCGCCCGGTGCGCTATACGGGATCAAGCTGCATTAAAAGTGTTGTTTGATCGTGTTAGTCCTTATTTAAATGCAATTGTTTATCGCATTGTTAAATCTGACGATATAGGTAAGGAAGTTCTACAAGAAGCTTTTTTACAAATTTGGAGCAATGCGCAGAGCTACCGCCCACATTTGGCGAATCCCTTGACATGGATGGCAAGTATTGCGCGTTACCGCGCATTGGACCGGCTTGCGTCTGAGCAGCGGTTGCGTGAACGTTTCGTGTCTGCGGATAGTGATTTTCTTTTAGACGAACATGCAAGCCACCATAGCCCTGAACAGGATGCCAGTGCGAGTCAGTTAAAATTTAATTTGCATAAATGTTTGCTGGCGCTGAGTGAAAATATCAAGCGCAGCGTTGAACTGGCTTATTTATATGGCTACTCGCGGGAAGAAATTGCAGAAAAATTTTCTACCAACACCAACACCGTTAAATCCTGGTTACATCGCGGCGCAGAAAGGTTGAAATTATGTCTCGAAACGAATCAGTAGATTCCGGAATGAATCATGATGTGCTCGCGTTTGAATATGTGACGGGTGTGATGCGTGGTCATGAACGGCAAGTATTTGAGCGTTTGTTAAAAACCAATGATGGACTTGCCGATCAGGTGCGTTTTTGGGAGGAACAATTAATGCAGCTAAGTAATGAGCACGACCAGCGCGAACCGGCAGCAGAAGTGTGGCAGGCAATCCAGAAAAAATTAAATTCTAACCAGGACTCAATATACAGCGAGCAAAAATTATCGTTTTGGTCGCGTTGGTCAATTTGGCTTGCACCGGGATTAGCTCTTTTAATACTGGTGAGCGCATTATTTTTATTCGTTCCGCAATATAATGTGAGCGGGCCTAATGCGGATTATGTTGCGGTATTAACTGATGCCAAAGGCGCGCCTCGTTTAACGGTACTCACGGCCACCAAGGGAACGGCCTTATGGCTTAAGTGGAATGATCTTAAAATTCCTGCGGATAAAAATTTGCAGTTATGGGCGGTATCAAAAAGTGACGGGCAAATTCGCCCCTTGGGTGTGTTTTCACAAACGGATATTGAGCAGCAACCGTTATCGGTTCCTAACTGGCGATTAATTAAGGATTCAGAATCCTTATTGCTAACTGAAGAAGATATAGGTGGTTCCGCAATTGATGAACCAAGCGATATGGTTATCGCAAAAGGTGTTTGTGTTCTCCTTGCAAAGATTGAAAGTTAGATATAATTTTCCGCACAGCTTGCACTTTGATTGAGCAAATAAAAAACCAGTGCAAGCTGTTTCTATTTAAACACCTGTATTCGCATATCCGGTGTAATATCTGAAAAACCTATGGGATAGCTCATCATGAAGCTTAAGCAGTTATTTGTTGGCATAGGAGTATGTTTTCTTTGCGGTTCAGCGAGCGCGCTGGACTTTCAAGTAAGTGACGCTAATTTTAAGCAATGTTTAAACGCGCTTGCCGAAAAAAATAATTGGGCCAGCTTTGATGCGGTGACAAAGATTGAATGCCATTCCAAAAATATTACGGTATTAGATGGTTTGGAAAAATTCTCTCAACTGCAAAGTCTTTCGCTTTATAACAATCAGATATCCAAAGCATCGCTTAAAAATATCCCTAATCTTCGGCAACTTAATCTTGCTAAAAACTCACTAACGTCATTCGAGCTATCAGGGGTGCCAGCGCTAGAGGAGCTTTATATTTTTAATAATAAGCTTGTCGCTCTTGAATTAACTAAACTACCGAAGTTGAAATTATTGAAAGCCAATGAAAACCAATTTCTGACGTTTACGTACAGTGATTTACCTGAGTTAGAAAAAATTTACATTTTCAATAATAAAATGGTCGATTTTGATATTAATCATTTACCAAAACTGCACTATATGGATTGTCGGCAAAATCCCATGCCGGACAAACTTTACGATGAGATGAATGCAAAAAAAGGTGTCACCTATTTGCATGACGGCAATGCAAAAGATTGGTAATAAACTATGATTAAAAAAATTTCTTTTGCTGCATGTTGTTCGCTCTTCTGCTGGCCTTTTTATGTATCTGCCAATGAATCAGTAAGCCATGAGTTTGATTGGAGCGCTCGCACTCGTTATGCCGATTTTTCTGGCGAGGAAGATGCTCGTGCAGCGTCTTTGTTATTGCGTTTAAATCTGGATTCCAAATGGAGTGAAAATATTGAAACTCATCTGCAACTCGATAACGTAAATCGTGCATTTAAAAATGAACATAGTGACGGTGTTGATCTTAATGGTAATCCGGTCATTCCCGACGCAGAAGGTTTTGATCTTAACCAAGCCTATGTTGCTTTAAATTATGATTCAGTAAAATTTCAGTTGGGTCGTCAGCGAATAAATTTGGATGATCAGCGTTTTATTGGTGGCAACGGATTTTGGCAAAACGAACAAACATTTGATGCAGCCTTAACTAATATAAAATTTTTGAGCAATTCGCAGTTTACCTATGCCTATATCGGCAATGTGAATCGTATATTCGGTGATCAGGCTGACAATAATCTGAGCCCAGGCGACGAGGGTTACGAATCCTGGGATGGCGCGCGGCCTGCGGCAATGTTGGGTGATCACAAGCACCATACTCATATTGCGCAGCTCAATTACAATGAATGGGATTATTCGCAAATTATTGCCTATGCCTATGCGATAGATAATAAAACGCAGCCTACTGCATCTAATAATACGTTCGGTGCCAATTACAATTTTACTTACAAAGCTGATGTTCTTAAATATCGCGTTCGTATTGAATCAGCGTTGCAAAAGCAGCCTGAATTAAATGATAGCCCTTTATTAACCTATTATTTATTAGACGCGAACATAGGTGTAAATCGTTTTGAATTTAATGGCCGCTATGAAGTCCTGAGTAATAAAGAGGGCGTTAACTTTATAACACCACTTGCTTCATTGCATGATTTTCAAGGCGCATCCAATCTTGTTCAAAATTACGCTGCGCATGGTATAAAAGATTCATCGATTGGTATCACCTGGCGCGCAACGCCATTTAAAATTGAAAGCCAGTATCATCAATTCCGTTCCTATACATCTAACGATTATTTAGCGCAGGAGTTAGATGTCACGCTCAGCTATAGACCCAATCGCAAGCATGTGGTCAGTTTATTGTTGGCGTATTTCAAACCTGAATTCAGTGCTTCCGAAGAGAGCAGCACTAGCAAGCTGTATCTGGATTACGCCTACAATTTTTAAATATTGTTAATAATAAAAATGAAGCTGCGCAAAAATGCTGGTGTAGTTACTAAGCGTTTTTTGCGGTATGTCTTCACCTTTGCGTAGGCCGCCGCGAATTTGTAAATTAGCGAACGGTGTGTATTCAATGAGTATGGAATGCCTAACGCGCTGGTTTTCGTCGATATTGGTTTCAGGGTCTGCATATTCGCTGGTTACTTTTACGTTAATTCCTTTGCTTATTTCGCGATTTACTTCAAGCAATCCTATTTTCTGCTGTTCATAAGTACCTGCAATATGGGTAATGGATTTATCCTTAATATGATCCAGCTCGGCTAAAAACGTAAAACCTAACCAATTGAAGCCACCAAAAATATTTGCTTGATAGCGCGCTCCTAAATCAGCGTCGTTATATACGCCGCTAGCGCCTACTCGCCAATTGTTGCCCAGATATTCAATACGCGTTAAGTAGGAAAGACCTCGGTCATTGTTGGTTAATCCGCTAGAGCCATTGCTAAGCGCTGCGCTGAAAAATATGTGGCTGGTTTGTAAATCCCATTCGACACCGTTATCGCTATTATCAAAATTGAACCCCGTTGCCTGACGAATAAAGGCCGTGTCATCTTCAAGCCGAATACCGTAGGGCAAAATCAATTTTCCCACTTTTAATGAATTCGCATCATTAATTTTCGTTAAAATAAATGCTTCGCGGTTCAACGCACCCCCGGGCGCTAATTGTTCATCTATGTAAAGCAAAAAGCGTGAATCTTTGGGTTGCAGGATTATATAAAGTTGGCCAGATTGTGTTTCAAATGTAGCACTATCTTCGCCATTTTTATTATCCACCTGCGTATAGTTAGCGCGAAAGTTGGCACCTATTCGAAGGCTCTCAGTAATATTATTGACGTCGAGTAGGCTGCCCGGAGTTTGCGGTAGGACCTGGGCTCCATAAAAGGTGCCATAGGTGTTGCGAGCGCCACCGCCGATAGGATTTATGTGGCATGCGCTGCAATATAAATTATTTTTAAACGCGAGGTAAGGTTCCGTATGTGCGCTTGGCGCGCTCAAGGCTGCCAATAAAACTATGGCTTGCCAAAATATTTTAAGGTAGTGAGTATTCATAATGATAATCGCCTCCTTGTATTTTTTCTTGGCTGAGTTCCACATCGTTTTGCTCAGAATCAAGAATAGGTAAATTGTTTGTTGTGTGAATAAGAATTTCAAATTTTTGCGCACCAGAAATTTCTTGATGTAAAAAAATGTCTAGAGATTGATCCTGAATTAGCAAACCAAAATTCGGAATATTTATGCGTTGTGCAGAATCGGCCGAGGTGTAGTACACCGAAATATTATTTTCATTGATTGAATCAGGTTCAATTGTCCGGCTGAAATGCAAACTCAATGAGATCTCGCTAGTAGTTTTCTGCGCAGACAAATTACTGATTTTTGTAGCCATGACTCCAGTGCCAGTGCGTGGAGCCCCGTTGGCGATCCAATCCCGAACTGAATTAATTTGCGTTTGGCTGAGATAAGGGCCACCTAATGGCATGCGCCCACCAACGATTCCAGCTGCACCTTCCAGTTTGCGTACGATATAACTAGCATCCGGATTGCCAGGATCTACACGCATGAGTTCAGGTACTTCATCCGCCGCATGACCCACCAAAAATGCGTAACTATTTTCTTCGGAATCCAATCGCAAACCACGAGGTGCGTTACTGCCGGTGTGACAATTAATGCAGATGGCTCCAAAAATATTTTGTTGCAGGCTAGCGAGGGTTGCATCTATATTTTGTACGGGAGGCTGCTCACCGGGATTATCTTTAACGGGTAGCCCCTGATTATCCAGCCCCTCTCCACTACCGGCACCGCAAGCGGTGAGATTCAGAAAAAGAACTGCAAGCGTTAGTTTTTTTATCATGATATTCACTCCGCAAATTTAAAAAATGCAGCAAACGAAATGCCTGCTGCATTTTGTTGCAGTTATGGACGAGCAATTATCCAATCGGTGTATTCACCATTTACATCGCCTGCTGCGGAATCACCTACATAAAAATAAAGTGGTTTACCTTTGTAGGCCCATTGCTTTTCACCGGAGTCGCGCGTGACTATGCTGAAATCACCGAAAGCTTGCGCTGTAGAATTTGCATAGAGCGGTGGCCAGGCGCTCACGCAACCACCGTTGCACGTTGATATGCCTGAACCGGTAACGTCGTTATCGAAGGTGTAAAGTGTGAAGTTGGTGTGAGCTGTGTCGGCGGTGCCGGTTGCAGCTACCAAGTTGCCGTGAGCAATAAAAACTTTGCCTTTGGTGGAGTGATTGCTAACCGCTACAGGTGCGCCGCGCGCCACTAGCCATTTCCCTCCAACACCTTCACCTTTTGTTTCGCCTGCAGCTGTATCGCCGAGGAAAAAATACAAGGGCATGTCATTCAGAGCCCACTGTTTTTCGCCGCTGGCACGGGTAATAAGTGAGTAGGGCGGTTGAGCAACTGCACCTTCATTTGCAATGAGTGCAGGCCAATTGGTTAAACAAGTTCCGCTGCAATTGCTTACGCCTGCAGTGTCATTGTCGAATGTATAAAGAGTGAAGCCGTGGCGCGCCGCATAGTAGGTTGTTTCAACATCATTAGTTGGCGTAGCACTTTCTACCAAACCTGCTGCGACTAAAAGTGAACCGAGGGTTACATCATTTTTCACAATGAAAGGTTGCGGTCTTGCAAGATGCCATTTCGGAATTGCTTTGCCGTTGGTTTGCCCGGCTTGGCTATCACTTGCAAAATAGTAAAGCGGTCTGCCGTGGTAGGCCCATTGTTTCGCATTGGCTGATGTACCCATTGCACGATCAATAATAGAGTAAGGTGCAGTCGCCACATCATTTTCGTCAGCTAATAAGGGTGGCCAAGCGGCTAAACAGCCACCGTTGCAGTTGGATACGCCATCGGTGTCGTTGTCGAAAGTGTAAAGGCTAAATCCATCGCGACTACGTCGTTCTGCAGTAAAGGCGGTGTTATCGCCGTTGGGGATACCGACGAGGTCATTGCCAGAGGAAACCAGATAATCTCCATCCAAGTCATTAACACTGGGCTTGTTTAATAGGACGGGTTCGGTCAAGGCAACATGCCAGATAGTTCCTACGCCTTCGCCCAGAATATCGCCAGCTTTAGTGTCGTTTTTGAAAAAGTACAAAGGTTTATCACGCAAAGCCCATTGTTTATGACCATCGCTGCGGGTGATGATTGAAAGCGGCGCTTGAGCCACATCGCTGTCTTTCGCTAATAAAGGTGGCCAGGCCGTGAGGCATTGAATTGAAGTACAAGAGGATTGACCAGGGGCATCATTATCAAAAACATAGAGCGTCAGTTGATCCCGGTTTTGAGATTGCACTAACAGATCTGTTTCGCTTGGTACCAGCACATCGACAGTACCTTTGGCAATCCAGGTCAAACCTATATTGGTAGTTAAGCGATCAATTGGCGCTTCGCTAACGGCTACAGAGCTTGTGGCTGATGATGACGAATCAGGTAGCAAACTGCTCATCGCTACTGAACTCGAGCTGACTATGCTGCTGTAGGCGGTGCTTGAATAGCTACTGCCAGGGGTTGGGCTGTAATCCTTCCCACCGCCTCCACCGCCGCAGGCAGTTAAAAGAGAGATGAGGGTGATCGAGCTTATAAGTTTTACATTAGGTTTTAGCATTTTGGGAAACCTCCTTTCGTGAATGTCGGAGGTAACTACGGGCCGCTACTTATAAAAGTTGCAGCAGAATGCGAATCATTTTTGATTGTGTGTTTTGAGTTCGTAATGCGGGAGCCAATATTGCGTCGATTTGGTATCAAAAGTTTAATGGGTAAAGGTCACACAATTTGAGTAGAATGCACGCCCTTAATTAAGCATCCCGCTCTTCTCATCATTTATCAGGTAAGCCTTCGTGATCTCCACCGCTAATATCACCATGCAATTCGGCGCCAAGCCGCTGTTCGAAAACGTCTCTGTAAAATTCAACAATGGCAATCGCTACGGGTTAATTGGCGCCAACGGCTGCGGCAAATCCACCTTTATGAAAATTATGGGTGGAGATTTAGTTCCCACCGCCGGGCAGGTGATGCTGGAACCTAACGTGCGTTTGGGTAAATTGAAGCAGGACCAGTTCGCTTATGAAGAATATACGGTGCTCGATACGGTGATCATGGGCCACACCGAATTATGGAAAATAAAAGCTGAGCGCGACCGTATTTACAGCCTGCCAGAAATGACAGAAGAAGATGGTATGGCGGTGGCGGAATTGGAAGTGCAATTTGCGGAAATGGATGGTTATACCGCCGAGGCACGCGCCGGTGAATTACTGCTCGGTTTGGACATTCCTATCGAGCAACACACTGGCTTAATGAGCGCAGTCGCACCGGGTTGGAAACTACGTGTGTTATTAGCGCAAGCCTTGTTTGCTGATCCAGAAGTTTTATTGCTCGACGAACCAACGAACAACCTCGACATCAATACTATTCGCTGGCTGGAAGGCGTTCTTAATCAACGCAACAGTACCATCGTTATCATCTCGCACGACCGTCACTTTTTAAATGCCGTTTGCACCCACATGGCGGATTTGGATTATGGCGAGTTGCGAGTGTATCCCGGCACTTACGATGACTACATGATCGCATCGACTCAAGTGCGTGAAAAATTATTATCTGAGAACGCAAAGAAAAAAGCGCAAATCTCTGAGCTACAAGCTTTCGTTAGTCGCTTCTCTGCGAATGCATCTAAGGCAAAGCAAGCAACATCGCGTGCGCGTCAGATCGATAAAATTCAATTGGACGATGTTAAGCCCTCAAGCCGCGTAAGCCCTTACATTCGCTTCGTACAAAATAAAAAGTTACATCGCCAGGCGGTAACTGTTGAGAACTTAAGTAAATCATTTGATAAACCATTATTTAAAAATTTAAGTTTTCAAGTTGAAGCGGGTGAACGCATTGCCATCATTGGCCCTAATGGCGCAGGTAAAACAACATTGCTTCGCAGTCTCTACGGTGACCTCGCGCCGGATACAGGAACTGTAAAGTGGGCTGAGCAAGCTGAAATAGGTTATTTCGCGCAAGACCACGCTGACGATTTCGCTGTTGACGACAATTTATTTGACTGGATGAAGCAATGGACCAAAGGCGACGAGCAATTAGTGCGTGGCGCTTTAGGTAGAATGTTATTTTCCAACGATGAAGTAAAAAAATCCGTAAAAGTTATTTCGGGTGGTGAACAAGGCCGTATGTTGTTCGGCAAATTAAGTTTGATCAATCCCAATGTTATGTTGATGGATGAACCTACCAACCACTTGGATATGGAATCCATTGAAGCGCTAAACCTTGCGCTGGAAAATTATCCTGGCACTTTAATTTTTGTCAGCCACGACCGAGAATTCGTGTCGTCACTTGCAACACGTATTATCGATATGCAACCAACTGGCTTGGTGGATTTCAGTGGAAGTTACGAAGAGTATTTGCGTTCACAGGGAATTTTTACAAATTAGAATCTAATGCCTTCAACAAAAAAAGCGGGAGCGAAACTCTCGTTTTTTTTATATCGTTTTAAATTTAAAATAATCGCAATCCGAGTTCTTCGCTATCGCCCGTCAGCTCACTTACTCAGCTCTACTTACGCGTCCGAATTGATTTAAAGCAACTTCTCAGCTATTCCTTTCTCTAGAAGCAGGGCGAGTGCTTGAAATGCACAGTCACGCCCCCACGTCTGTAGCTATCGTAAATGTCTTGATTAAGAGGTTTCCATGCGTATCGATCGTTTAACCAACCAACTGCAACTTGTGCTCTCGGATGCTCAATCGCTTGCTGTTGGGCGCGACCATAGTCAGGTTGAACCTGTTCATATGTTGTATGCCATGCTGGAACAAAAAGGCGCGGGCAGTGCGCGCTTATTATTGACGCAAGCCGGATTTGATGTGAGCGGTCTTAAAGATGCTTTGCTAAGTAAAATCGAAGCCTTACCTAGTATAAAAAATCCTACTGGGGAAGTAGGCATGTCGCCTGAGATGGGGCGGCTGTTGAATTTATCAGACAGGTATGCGCAAAAACTTGGCGATAAATTTGTTTCCAGCGACGCGGTGTTAGTTGTCGCCATAAAAGATCCGCAAAGCAGCATCAGTGAATTGTTAAAAAAATTCGGTAACGAGCAACGCTTGCAACAGGCCATCGAAAAAGTGCGAGGCGGTGAAAAAGTTGAAGATGCTGATTCAGAAGGCAATCGTCAGGCGTTGGAAAAATATACGGTGGATTTAACTGCTCGTGCTGAATCCGGCAAGCTTGACCCAGTGATTGGTCGCGACGATGAAATTCGTCGCACAATTCAAGTATTGCAACGACGCACTAAAAATAATCCAGTATTAATTGGTGAGCCTGGTGTGGGTAAAACGGCAATTGTCGAAGGCCTCGCACAGCGTATTGTGAATGGTGAAGTGCCTGAAGGTTTAAAAAACAAACGTCTATTATCATTAGACTTGGGCGCACTTTTGGCTGGTGCAAAATTTCGCGGCGATTTTGAAGAGCGTTTGAAATCAGTCATCAATGAATTAGGTAAGGAAGAAGGCCGCGTTATTTTATTTATTGACGAAATTCATACTATGGTGGGCGCCGGTAAAGCCGAAGGCTCTATGGATGCGGGGAACATGTTGAAGCCTGCTTTAGCTCGCGGTGAGTTGCATTGTGTGGGTGCGACCACTCTTGATGAGTATCGAAAATATATTGAGAAAGATGCAGCGCTTGAACGCCGTTTTCAAAAAGTTCAAGTGGATGAGCCTAATGAATCGGATACCATCGCAATTTTGCGCGGTTTGAAAGAACGCTATGAAGTTCACCACGGTGTAGATATTACCGACTCAGCTATTATCGCAGCGGCCAAATTATCTCAGCGATACATTACGGACCGTCAGCTGCCTGATAAAGCTATAGATTTAATTGACGAAGCAGCCAGCCGCATTCGCATGGAAATTGATTCCAAACCAGAGGAAATGGATCGTCTTGAGCGTCGTTTGATTCAATTTAAAATTGAACGTGAAGCGGTAAAAAAAGACGATGATGAGGCCAGCAAAAAACGTTTACTAAAATTAGATCAAGATATTGAAAAAATCGAGCGTGAATATAACGACCTTGATGAAGTGTGGCGCGCAGAAAAAGCATCCCTACAAGGTTCCCAAGAAATAAAAAGTCAATTGGAGCAAGCGCGTTTGGAGTTGGAAGAAAAGCGTCGCAAAGGCGATTTGGCGCGCATGTCTGAACTACAGTATGGAATTATTCCGCAGCTTGAAAAGCAGCTTGATATGGCTGGGCAAGCAGAAATGATGGAAATGAAGTTATTGCGCAACAAAGTGACTGATGAAGAAATTGCTGAAGTTGTTTCCAAATGGACGGGTATTCCTGTTTCAAAAATGCTGGAGGGCGAGCGCGAAAAATTATTACGCATGGAGGACGCATTGCACAAACGTGTTATCGGCCAGCATGAAGCTGTAGTTGCCGTCGCAAATGCTGTGCGTCGTTCACGTGCTGGTTTAAGCGATGCTAACCGCCCCAATGGGTCATTTTTATTTTTAGGTCCAACCGGTGTAGGTAAAACCGAGCTATGTAAATCGCTTGCCGAATTTTTATTTGATTCTGCCGATTCGATGGTGCGAATCGATATGTCTGAATTTATGGAAAAACATTCGGTCGCTCGTTTAATTGGTGCTCCACCGGGTTATGTAGGCTACGAAGAAGGTGGTTATTTAACGGAAGCCGTGCGTCGCAAACCTTATTCGGTATTGTTGCTAGACGAAATAGAAAAAGCGCATCCCGATGTGTTTAATATTTTGTTGCAGGTATTGGATGATGGTCGTTTAACAGATGGTCAAGGTCGTACTGTAGATTTCCGTAATACCGTTATTGTAATGACCTCGAATTTAGGTTCGGATCGTATTCAAGAATTAGCAGAAGATAAATCTTTTGATACGGTGAGTTTCGACACATTTGTTACGGGTGATATGAATAATTCACTCAATAATGAAAATCGTTACAACGCTATGAAGGATGCAGTAATGGAAGTTGTCGGTGGACATTTCCGCCCAGAGTTTATTAATCGTATCGATGAGGTCGTGGTGTTTCATCCGCTCGGTCGAGAACAAATTCGTGGCATCGCAGATATTCAGTTGGAGTTATTACGCAAACGTTTGGTTGAGCGAGATTTAGGTTTGGAGTTGGATGATTCTGTGATGAATAAGTTAGCCGCAGTTGGATTCGATCCGGTTTACGGCGCACGACCATTGAAGCGCGCCATTCAACAACTGGTGGAAAATCCTCTGGCGAATGATATTCTTGCCGGTAAATTTGTACCGGGCTCTATTATTCACGGCACACTTCACGGCGATAAAATTTTCTTTGAGCCAAAACGTTTGCAGTAATCTTCTAATGAAAATAAAAAAGGCCGTCGTTGGACGGCCTTTTTTATTTTCAGAAATTTTTATTCACAACTTTCTTTAGCTGCCTTCGCCGCTTCATCTAATTTCTGTTTTTGTTCTTCAGGTGTTAGGTATTTATATTCGCCGTCATCGCCCTTCATTTTGATACGCGCATAAGTCTTCAACGTCTCAAGGTTTTTACGAGCCTGGGTACAACGCTCAGGGTCTAATAATGGTTTCTCATTACTTTTTACCTTTTTTTCTGCAGTTTGGGTTGGCACGGCAGTTGTAGGGTAGTTAACCGGATCGCTATGTCCGGTCTGCGGCTTGATCACTTCCGTGTCAGTGTTAGCGGGCGGGCGCTGACCATAATGAGTAACTCCTTTACTATCAGTCCACTTATATACCTTTTCAGACGCTGCGTTGGTCAAAGGTGAACCTAATATACAAATAAACGAAAAAATTAATGCAGCGGACACTTTCATAGGAATTGCTCGTAGATGTTATGGTAATGGATTCACTATAGCCCTAATAATCGAATCACGAAACTCAGATGGCAACGTTTAAGTACGCGAATTTATACCCGTATTGTAAAGACAGGCGCATGGTTTATTAACAATTGTAATATTGCGCAAAATCTCTTTACAAAAGTTTACACTTTGCGCGTTAGGAAGTAAGTGCTTCTTGAACTAGATTTAAGTCAGACCCTTGTCTGATCTCAGCAAATGCTTGAGGTTCCGCCAATGCAAGTTTACGACGAGTTTTAGAACACGAACTTATCGTTCTTGTAAGTAGGTCGTAATTAGGATTCAGGCAATTTTATGTGCCTGCTAGTAAAGTAAAAAGCGAGTATGTTATCGTTCGGGTGCCTTAATGATTGGGCAATTAGCTACAGGTCCAGTTGTTCGGTATTAATAAATCAAATAAACAATATCTAGTTACGGCAACAATTCTGATTTCGAATTATTGCTCTGACGTCCATAACAGGAGTATGTATCGTGATGATTAAAAATCTAATCGTGGCACTATCTATAGGCGTTCTGTTGACCGCTTGTGGTGGTAGCGACAATAAAAAAAGTAATAAAAGTAGTAGTTCGGTTGCTAAATCAAGCTCTGCGCCAGTGAGCTCTGCTGCTCCAGTGAGCTCTGCTGCTCCAGTGAGTTCTGCTGCTCCAGTGAGTTCTGCTGCTCCAGCGAGTTCTGCAGCTCCAATGAGTTCGGCTGCCTCAAGTTCTGAAAGCTCTGTCGCAAGCTCAAGCTCTTCTAGTGGTGTTGTTTGTGAACCTAATGACGGCGTTATCCCGCTGTGTGATTTGACTAACTGGAAAGTTGATGGCGGTAATGGTGGCAGCTTCGTCCAAGGTGAGTTAGGTCCTATATTCACCAATGGGGCGCCTACCGGGGGGCAAAGCTACAATGCTCCAGGTATGTTCTATGTGTTGGAAGATCCTGTAACTAATGCCACGGTTGTCGGTAAAACCTTGACATTTACGTTCGTTGCAGATCAGGCGCTTAAAGACAGTGGTTCCGCTATTCAATTAGTTATCCAGGAAGAAGGTAATGGTTACGGTGGTGACTTCAGTTGCTGGTTCAATAACAGTGACATCCTTGTAGGCGAAGAGTTTGACGTAAGTTGTACTCACGCATCTGGTGCACCTGCCAATGGTGCTGCGAAAATTCGTTTAGGATTCCAGCTTGTGGATACCCCTGAGACTTACTTAGGCACGCTCGAAATTCATGATGTTATTTGGGAATAGCATAGTCAACTAGTTATATGAATCACTTGCTTTAAACTGAAACCCCAAAGAAAAGTAAAGCGTCTTTGGGGTTTCTTTCTCTTATGCTCTAATCAACTGGCTCTATCAACCACTTACATTAGTCAAAATATGTTGTGGGAGTCTATAGTTTAAAATAGTAAAAAAATAATTTTTATTGTCATCGGCTTAAGCTGACGAGGTGTTTAATGCGTACACACAATGCTCCTGAAAATCAGAAAAAATTTAAAAAATCACTACTTGCCGTTTACATAATGGCATTTGCTGTGCCTGCCATCGCGCAGGATGTGGCTGAAGAAAGTAAAGAAGATGATATTACTGAAATCATTATTACCGAAACGCGAGTCAACTTGGAAAACGCTCAAACTATTAAGCGTACGGCAGATACTTTTGTTGATGCTATTTCTGCCGAAGATATGGGCTCATTACCTGACCGGTCGGTTTTGGAAGCTATGCAACGTATTCCCGGCATTTCGATTGAACGCTTTGCCGCAGCAAACGACCCAGATCACTTTGGTGTAGAAGGTTCGGGCGCGGTGATTCGTGGTATGAGCGCAACACGTTCTGAATTTAATGGTCGTGATTCCTTCACCGCCAACTCAGGTCGCGGCCTAAGTTTCCAAGACGTTCCACCAGAATTAATGTCTGGTGTTGAAGTGTTTAAAAACCAAACAGCCGATATGGTTGAAGGCGGTATTGGCGGTACAGTTAACCTTAAAACTCGTAAGCCCTTTGATAAAAACGAACGAGTTATGGGGTTCAATGTTGATTATTCTTATGGTGATATGGCCAAAGAGTGGACCCCAACATTTTCCGGTCTTTTTAGCGATGTACTAGAAACGGACAGCGCTGGTCGTTTCGGGTTCCTAGTTAACGTTGCAAATTCCGAATTGAAAGGTGTATCTCATGGTATTCAATCGGATGCTTACGTTGAATATAAAGATGACTACACTAATTTTACTAAAACACTGCAATCGCCAGATTCACTTTCAGCTCACGCTGGCCCATCTGACATCCCTGGAGCGGAAAGATTTGCTGGTCAGACTGTGTGGATGCCAAATGGCTCCAACCTCACTATGAAAAATGATGATCGCAGCCGTAAAGGCTATGCGACGTCGCTTCAATGGGAATCGCCTGATGAGACTTTTTTGGCGACCTTTCAATTTATGCGTTCAGATGCGCGCCTAACCTGGAAAGAAAACGCTCTTAAATATCAGTCTGGCTACGGTTCTCGCCAATCTCTGCCTTTAGATGGAACCGAGTTTACGTTTGATGATAGAGGGCTATTTCAAGCAGGTACTATTACACAGGATGCAGCATTCACTAGAGCTTGGCGTGGTAGCAATCCTACTGAATATGGTGTGTTTGGTGACGATAGCTACGTTGCGCCGTTCTATATGCCTGGATTTGATGGCATAACGAATGAGCAATTCAATACGTTCTACGAGGCGTCGACACCCGAAGCTCGCGAATTGGCACTAACTGCCATTGGCGCAAAAGGTGCAAGTCAAGATGCCTTAGATCAACTTTCAGCTGCCACGACGAAGGAAGAAAGAGCGGCTGCTATGAGAGCTATTCAAGCCGGGTCTCAAACTGTAGGCAGCTTGCAACAATTTGGTTATAGGTTCCAGTCTGACAACCGCATCAAAGACACCCGAACGGTAATTGACGATTTCGGTTTGAATTTTAAGTGGAATCCTTCAGATAATCTTGAGCTCTCACTCGACCTACAACATATTGCAGCCGATACATCTGACAACGATGTCCTTGTCTCTATGGCAACGCATGCGGCACAAGCTTTTGATACGCGCGGAAGTACGCCGCATTTAACACTAATTGAACCGTGGCATGGTGCGCGCGATAATAACCCCGGTCTTTATGGTGTTGCAGGTGCAGGTACGCCGATTCATATTAATGCTAAACAGAATGACCCTACTGGCGCTAACGCTGGTTTTAAAACGCCGGCTGATTTCCCAGATGAGGCTGATCCTGTTAAAGCGGCTGCAGACGCAAACGCCGATTTACGTGTATTTAATGGTTATTCAAATGATCCGCAAGGTGATAAGAACTGGTTCCAAGATCCGAGCTCGTACAATTGGCAATCTATTCTTGACCATTTTGAAAGATCTGATGGCGATTCCGATGCAGGTCGGTTTGATGTTAAATATTCTTTAGATGACTCATTTATTACTAAAGTCAGTGGTGGCGTGCGTTACGCTAATCGTTTGCAGAACGTGAGATTTACGAATTACGGCACTCAATGGGGTGCTTTATCTCCTTTATGGGGGACACCACCTGGTTATGCTGACGCTCCTTACGTAGATCCTCAAAATCCTACAGCGCCCATTTCGGCTGATCTAAGTGCACAGTTAGATAAGCTCAAAGCCATCAGAGGTAGCACTGAGTGTGTTGACTGGAGTAACTTCCATGGTGGTGGGGTTCTAGACATGCCTGGTGGTTGTGCGTTGGCACCTAATGATGCTCTAGTAAAAGCAGCCACTAGGGGTGACTTAAGTGTATTCCCGATAACTGCAGTTGATGGCACTTGGGTGCCAGCGAGTCAGCGCGAGGGCGTTTTACCTGGTAATGGCGGGCTTTTCCTTCCCTCGGAAGTTTTTGTCACAGAAGAGACCAATCAGGCTGCTTACGTTCGTGTTGATTTCGGATCTGATGAAACACGCTTCAAATTTAGCGGTAACGTTGGTTTACGCTATGTCGATTTTGAACGTTCAGCCGATGGCTCCGTACAATTTTCAGATGCCGGTGTGGTAACAACGCCTGCCCCTGAAGGTGCGCCAGATGCGCGCGACTTGGCGGCATTACAGGCTTGGATGCTACAGAAGCGTTCAGATTGGATTGCTGCTAAAAATGCTACAACAGCCACTCAAATAGATCCTGAGGTTGCTTTGAGTGGCCGAAATAAAACAGCATTCACTACTTACATGCGAGATCTTTTAAGGTATGCAAACGACCCGGCCAATGTGATGCCAGCAGATGATGTTGCATACAACAATGGTGCAGTTGTATTTCAGGAGTCTATCTATAATTTTGATGATGTGCTGCCTAGCTTTAACTTGAAAGTTGAGTTTACTGATGAGTTGATCGGTCGTTTCGCAGTATCCAAGGCCTTGGCTTTGCCAGATATGGAAGATGTGAAAAACACAACAACCATAGGTGCGTCTGTTGATAGGGCGCAAATCACTTATGCTACCACTACGGGCCCCTACAACGACTTTTCCGGTCTGAGTCATTTAATTGGTGTTGATCCAAGTTCTGATCTCGCAACAGCTATTGATCCAAATAATGGTTACTCAGGTGGTGCAGGTAACCCGAAGCTTGGGCCAATGGAGTCAATTCAATATGACATGTCTTTAGAATGGTACTTCGCTAAAGCCGGTTCATTGACAACGTCTATATTCTACAAAGATCTGTCCAATTTCTTTATACAGGGTTCATTTCCGAAAGAAGTTACCAATAATGGTGTAACCCATACTGTATTTGTTGACGGTACGGTTAACAATGGTAAAGGGAGTATTCAAGGTATAGAGGTTGCCTACCAGCAATTCTTCGATATGCTTCCTGCGCCGTGGGATGGTTTAGGCATACAGGCGAACTATTCTTATATCGATTCTAAATCTGTCCCGAATCAGGGCGAGTTAGGCTTAGATCCAAATGCTGGCGACAACGATAGCCCGGACAGTGCTTACACAGGTGCTAACGTTGATTTGAACGGTTTGCCACTTAAAGGTCAGTCGAAAAAAACCGCCAACTTTGCGGTTATGTATGAGAAAAATGAGTGGTCTGCGCGTTTAGCTTATAACTGGCGTTCACGTTATTTGCTGACAACGCGTGATGTAATCAGTCGTTATCCAATGTGGAATGATGATGCCGGTTTCCTTGACGGATCTGTGTTCTACAAGTTTGATAATGGTTTGACAACTGGCATCCAGCTCACCAATATTCTCGATACTCAAACCAAAACTATCATGATTCTTGATGGGAAAGGTTTGGAAGCGGGTCGTTCTTGGTTCGTGAATGATCGTCGAGTATCAGTGGTTCTTAAAGGTTCGTTCTAGATCTTAACGCTGTCTAAAAATGCACACAGGTAAAACTGTGTGCATTTTTTTTATCCATCAATTTTTGCTAAGGTGTGGATATTGTGATTAAAAGTCTTGTAATCCTCGGCGGTGGGACAGCGGGTTGGATGACTGCCGCAGCATTCAGTCAAATGTTTCGACATGACACACTTAATATTCTCCTCATAGAGAGCGATGAGATAGGAACTATAGGAGTTGGGGAGTCGACTATTCCTGCAATACGTGACTTTAATCGTCTCTTGGGAATTGACGAGCAAGAGTTTATTCGGGAGACGCGAGCCACACCCAAGTTGGCTATTAAATTTTCTGATTGGGGCCATATCGGCCAAGATTATTTTCATCCTTTTGGGCAAGCGGGGCATGATATCAATGCCGTCGATTTTCACCATCACTGGCTCAGTTTGCGTCACGAAGCTGATATCGCTGAGTTCTCGCGTTTTTCAATATCCGCTGAAGCTGCCGAGCAAGGGCGATTTTCAATTCCGTCGCAAAGTAACAATTTCTGGTCATCAACATTTAGTTATGCATTTCATTTTGATGCAGGCCTTTATGCAAAATATCTAAGAAAGTATGCCGAAGCTCGCGGCGTAAAAAGAGTTGAAGGAAAATATTTAAGCGCGGATAGAAATCGTGTCACAGGCGATATTGAGCGCTTGAATCTTGTATCGGGTCAACAAATTGAGGCTGATTTTTTTATTGATGCTACGGGATTCCGCGCTCTATTACTTAATGGTGTGTTGCAAAGCCCCTATGAAAGTTGGAGCGAATGGCTCAAGTGTGACAGCGCTATAGCTATACCCTGTGCTACAGGTAAACCGTTTAAAGCATTTACACACGCCACGGCCCATTCAGCCGGATGGCGTTGGCGAATACCGCTTCAGCATCGTGTGGGAAATGGCAGCGTCTATTCCAGCGAATACATGTCAAAAGAAAACGCACTCGATAATTTATTAGCAAATCTCGAGGCTGAACCTTTGGCTGAGCCCCGTTATTTATCTTTTATGCCAGGAATGCGTCAGGCGCAGTGGGAAAATAATTGCGTAGGTATTGGTCTATCGGCAGGGTTTTTAGAGCCACTGGAATCTACATCAATTTATTTAATTCAGTACGGTATTCAAAAACTCATCGAATACTTTCCCGTCTCGAAAGATTTTTCATTGGCGCAAAAAGAATTCAATTTGCAATTAGCGAAGGAGTTTGTACGCATCCGCGATTTTATAATTATGCATTATGCTGAAAATCAGCGTGATGACTCCCAGTTTTGGATCGATTGTCGAAACATGCATTTACCGGAAGGTCTCGCATATAGGCAAGCTATGTTTCGCGGGGCAGGGCTCGTTGACCCAACACAATATGGCCTTTATGCGTCTGTCTGTCTTGGGCAAAATGTAATGCCTGAATTTTTTGATGCTCGCGTTAGTGCGATTCCCACTCAGCAGAGGAAGAAAATTTTACAGGGAATTAAGCACGACCAGGAAGCATTTATTTTACAGTTCCCGCTTCTAGTGGATTGGCTTCGGAGCTCTGGAGCAATCATAAATGAGTAATCAATTTTATCGTGATGTGGTATTGGTTGGTGATGGCATTTATACAGATATCGCAACTTGCTATCTCGCAAGTCAGCTTCGTTCAATTGGAGTTAATCTTTATCGAGTTCACGGTTTTTCCAAGTTGGAAGATTCAACAACGGTGGAAGTCGACCACAGCATTCACCTGTTGAATGAAGATTTGGGATTTGACTTTAACGCATTAATGTCGAGTGACGTGTTAACTCCAACCTTGGTTAGACGTGCTCCCTGTTTTCAGCAACCAGGTTATTTTGAATCTTACTCCGGTCTTAAAGATGATTTGCCTATACCGCTTTATCAAGTTATGGCTCGCTTAATTCGTGAGGGCGTGGCTGATCAATACTGGTCTGCGTCGCCCTTGGTTGCTTTGAATAATGCAAATAAATTTCATCCTGAATTGCATAAATTTTATCGTGGCAATATCCGACCTTATGGCGCCAAAATAAATAGTCAGGCATATTCAAAGCTAATAAATTCAAAATCGCTTTCCTTAGGTGTTAAATTTTTACATGTTTCGAACTTTGAAGTTGAGACAAACGCAAACAACCAGCGTATCTCAACATTGAAGATTAACGCCGGTACTACTTTGCGAGATGCTTTTTTTATTGATATGACTACGGAAAGGCGTTTAACTAAGCTAGTTGATGCATCCGAATCAACGAATTCAGATGCAGATCAATGCGGTTTTAACTACTTTAATAAGCCTTGGTTAGGAAATTGTTTGGCGTTGGATGAAGCGGCCTTCAGTCTAACAAGCTCTGCGCCTGTTAATCGTTTAGAGTTATTGTATAAAGCCTTAGTACGATTTGTGGATTTTTTCCCGAGTCCGGCACGCCAAGCTGTCTTGGCACAAGAATATAATCGCCTTCAAAAAAACTACAATATTGCTATCGCAGATTTTTTACAAGCCTACCATTTTTTATCCGCTGTAAATGATAAAAAATTATTGCCTGAAAAATTGCAGCATCGTATAAATTTGTTTGCTGAGTCTTGTCAATTAAGTGAAGACGCGGTTGATTGGGCGTATCCCGGCTATTGGCCGACACTTATGATTGCTGCTGGTATAACTCCGCGGTATTTGCCGAGGCGAGTACAGGAAATTCCATTGAAATATCTTATGGACTGGTACAACCAACGTTTGCATAATATCGGTACTATAGTGAGCCGATCATCTACCTTATAAGCTCTTTTCTTTATAAACACATTAACCTTCACTGCAACGATAATTAAGAAGCTAACCATGTCAACTACTCTAAAAAAAGTCGTCATTCTCGGTGGTGGTACAGCCGGATGGATGACTGCCGCAGCGATGATTAAACTTTTGGGTCCGCAGTATTGTGAGGTCGTTTTAGTTGAGTCTGACGAAATTGGAACTGTCGGTGTCGGTGAAGCAACCGTGCCGCCCATGTCGATTTTTAATAAAACACTCGACATTGATGAAAACGATTTTTTAAAGAATACGCAAGGTACATTTAAGCTCGGAATCGAATTTGTAAATTGGGGAAAAATAGGTGACCGGTATATTCATGCTTTCGGTGATGTCGGCAAAGATATGAATTCACTGCATTTTTATCAATATTGGCTAAAAATGCACTTAGCAGGGAAAGCGCACTATTTAGAGGAATACGGGTTAAATGCGAAAGCTAGCTATCAAAATAAATTCATGCGTTCTGAAAATAGGGGTAATTCTCCTTTATCTAATATCGCTTACGCTTTTCATTTTGATGCTGGTCTGTACGCAAAATATTTGCGTAACTACGCCGAACAAAGAGGCGTAATTCGTATTGAAGGTAAGGTGCAACAGGTTAACTTACGGCCCGAGGACGGCTTTATAAAATCTTTGTTGTTAAATGATGGGCAAATAATAGAAGGCGATTTATTTATTGATTGTTCTGGATTTAGAGCATTACTTATTAGCGATGCGTTAAAGGTCGGCTATGAAGATTGGAGCCACTGGTTACCATGCGATAGAGCTTGGGCTGTTCAGTGCGAAGCAGCGGCTGATCCAGTTCCTTATACAAGGTCTACAGCACACGCTGCAGGGTGGCAATGGCGAATCCCCTTACAACATCGCGTAGGTAATGGGCATGTATTTGCTAGCCAATATATGAGCGAAGAAAAAGCTCGCGAAATTCTTATAGAAAATCTCGAGTCTCCTCCAATAACCGAGCCGCGTTTAGTAAAATTTAAAGCTGGAAAACGTAAAGAGATATGGCACAAAAACTGTGTGGCCGTTGGTTTGGCGTCAGGCTTTCTCGAGCCGCTGGAATCAACCAGTATTTATTTGGTTCAATCGGCAATCGCGCGGTTGTTAGCCTTATTTCCATCAACTGAATTTAAACAAGAAGACATTGAAGAATTTAATCGCCAATCTGATTTTGAATACGAAAAAATTCGCGATTTTATTATTTTGCATTATTACGCCAACGAGCGAGACGATTCAGAATTTTGGCGTTATTGTCGCAACATGTCTGTACCTGAGGCGTTAACTCGTAGGATAAATCTTTTCAAATCCAGTGGTCGTGTATTTCGACAGACGGTAGAAATGTTTTGTGAGTTGAGTTGGGTTGAAGTACTTTTGGGACAGGGGGTTACACCGCGAGCATATGATCCCTTGGTTGATCGCATGTCCGAAGATGAAATTGCGCAACGACTTGAAAGCGTGCGCCAAGTAATACAGCGTTCAGTGGACTACATGCCTAGCCATGCTGAGTTTATAGCGCACAATTGCAAAGCCGAAAAAATGATGTAGTCGGTGTTAGTTGAAGCAAAAATCCAATAGTCGAAAGGCTACTGGATTTTTTATTTAGAGGGTACATAAAAGGGATAACGGTATAAATCGCACATCGAAGAAAAAATGTAATCGTTGAACCAATCAATGAAAGGAGCAGAAAATTAATTTTTTGGTCGCGGTTTCGAAAAATTAAAAATCCTTTAAAAAGCCAAGAATTAAAAATGCTCGGCTTTTTTGTTTAATTATTTAGCGCAACCCTTCTCACCCTCAGGTAATTTTTGTAATCGCACGTTGGTAATAGTTAGGCCCAATTTACCTTCGGTATTGATATCAAAAGGACCGCTAACTTTTTTGATGTCAAGCCCTTCTTTAGTAAAACAATTAAGTGGAATGGGGAGGGATGTCCATTCATCTTTTGGTAAGTCTTTAAGAATGCTGGAGACGTGCATTTCGCCGCGACAGGGGTATCCGCAACTCATGCCAATGGTGACATCTTTATCGGGTTTGGTATCCAGCCGAATATCGAACACAAGCGCGCCTTCATTTTCAAATTTGCTCAAATCAATGGGTGCTCCACCTATTGCAAAAACGCCTTTCATATTTTTATTGGACTTCCACACTATTTTTAAAGCATCGCCATTGGCTTTAAAATCTATAGGCTCGACAGTTACTTTTCCTGCGGCTGATTTGCTTTTACGAGTTTCTTCTAGTGGCATTGACCAGTTGTCCGGATCGCCCAATTGCAATCCCCATCCTGTAACGGGTTGGCCATTTTGAATGTAATTAAAGTTTGGGTTTGGACCTGCTGTCTCAGCAGCAAATGTGGTGGAAATAGAAAAGCCGGAGACGGCGAGAGCAAAAAAAACAATATTTAAATCACGGAGTTTGTGTACGGCCATGATAATTTCCCCATTGTTATTGATTATTAAGAATTATTGCAGCAATACCACGGTGTCATGTCAACCAGGTGTTGTAAATATAGTTCTTTAACGGGTGGCCGTGTGTTAATAAAAGATAAGCCCAGCTTTTAGCTGGGCTTATGTATCGTAGAGGCAACTGTTTCAAAACGTCACCAGACAATTCATCTGGCTTCCCTACATTTGCAACATCAATGTTTAATGGGACTAATTAAAACCCTTTACGTTGAACTGTCCAACCTGATGCGTTACAGAAACCGCAGTTGCTTCCTTCAAATTGTTTAGTGGCATTTGCATCGCCATTAAGCTGATAAAGGAACCAGGCCGTGGTAATTCCTCGGAAGCCGCCGCCGTTGTTGGTGGGCTCAAAGTGAGAAACACCTGCCAGGATTGCCCAGAATACTGGTACGTTAGCGCGATTAAATAAAGGTTGGTGGTTCAGGGTTGGATTCACAAGGGTGTCCGCGCCACCTGACAGTATTAACATAGGGCCGCTCTGGCGGGTGTGCGAAGAAGTGTTGTGGCCAAGCCCTAATGTATAACCCTCAATTGGTGCTGTAGTGGTAACGCGTGGGTCAACGCCGGCCATGATTGCGCCGCCTCCGCCTTGCGAGTGTCCAGACGTTCCAACCTTGCTTAAATTAACTCGACTGGCGAGACTGGAATTCTGCAGCCAATCCAGACAAGAGCGCATATCAGTGCCTGTACCAGCGTTAGTTGTGTTGGCCGCAACGACTACAAAGCCCCAAGACGCCCAGTGACGTAGAAGTGCAGCATAAGAAGTAGGTGATGCACCTGTCCCGTTACCCCACAGAATGACTGCGTTGTTATTCAAGGTAGTTGGACGGTAAACAGTACAACTACTTCCACCGCGCTCAGACGTGACGGCTTGGCCGCCACCTTGGCTGTATTCTCCAGAAGTGCCCCCTCCTGTTCCGCCACCTCCGCCACTATAGGCGAAAGTTGTGCTGGATAAAGCGCCTGTAATAAAAAGTAGTGCGGCGGAATAAAGCCATTTAGTTTTAGATAATTGCATAGTCCCCTCCAAATTTGTCCAAAAGTGTGATGCCTTTGCGTGAGCATAGTGGCAAAACGAATTGTAAAAACTATGGAGGGCCTGGGTGATAACCTTAAAAACTTATTTACGTTAAATATGGTATCTCGTGTAATGTAGTTTGATAATTGCCAAGTATTTCATATTTTTAAGCGCTGTAATTGAAAGTGTCTGCTCATATACTGCGTAAAAATATGTTTTTAAAAGACAAATATTTTTACGATCAATGTAATTGCTGGTGAGATATTGAATGTCTATTGATATGAAAAAATTGTGGT
The DNA here is from genome assembly GCA_004173475.1 of Gammaproteobacteria bacterium. GTDB lineage: Bacteria > Pseudomonadota > Gammaproteobacteria > Pseudomonadales > Cellvibrionaceae > Cellvibrio. The sequence goes on along the minus strand of SEBU01000001.1, from coordinate 1,160,259 downwards.
TGTTATGTTTGCCGCTATTAATTTTTATTTCCTGGCAAATGAGAGAGCCGTCCGAATTAGTCGGGACAAGCATTCATACAAATGTAACTAGCCATGATTATAAAAATAATTTTTTTCTGCTTGAAAGGGCATTGAGTGGCGCGTATGTAGTTAATCAAAATCGATTAAGAATAAATGCAGAAACTGAGAAATATCTATCACAGGTTGCAGGGTTAATGGACGGCACAGTTGATGCTGTGCTTTTAGAAAAAACCTTTCCCTCGCTAGCAGGAAAAGAATTATTACGCCTATCTTATTGTTACAAGGCGTATAAACATGAAGAGGAACGTATTGTTAAGAACTATATTGCGTTGCAAACCAATCAATTGCTTGATTATCGTCCATTGCAAAACAAGTTTTTCGGCGAAACCACAAAAAGCCTTTTTGCGGCACATCATAGTTTTTATGAAAGTAGTGAAGCTGCGGGCGTTGAGTTGGTAGTACCGTTGATCGAGCGTATTTCAGTGTCGCCCGCTTGCCTCCAGGTTGAAAATGTTGACTAATCTTAACTCGAAGCAAAAACAGCTTGGATTTATGTTGCTTGCAGCGCTCGCTCTTGGCGCGAGCTTTACTTACGAAAATTTATTTTTTCTACCCTGGATTTGCTTTTTGCCTTTTCTGTTATCACTGCAAGGCGTAACTATTAAGCGCGCGTATTTTTTAGGGTTGGGATTCGGTTGTCTATTTTTTGTAATTGCTAGCCATTGGATTGTCGGCTTTCTACAGAAAATGAGCAATATTGGCCTTGGTTATGCAATTTCACTTGCTGGAATTTATTGGATTTTTTGCGCGCAGCAATTTGCGCTGTTAGCTGCCGCTGTCGTCTGGGTTGCAAAAAAACAACCAGGAAGTGAATGGCTGAGCCTTCCGCTGTTCAGCTGCTTATTATTTTATGCGCTGCCCCTCATTTTCCCTTCGGATCTGTCAGTTACGCAAAGTAAATTCTTACTTGCGCTACAAGCCGTAGATACAACCGGCGCGCTCGGATTACATTTTATAATTTTGCTACACAACGGCCTATTATTTGCCGTAGTAAAAAATTCATTTAGGCAGTTGAATAACCATCACTATGCCGCAGTCGGCCTGATCTGCGCGTGGTTTATTTACGGTTGCGCTGCTTACTTTTATTGGGTTAAACAGGAACAGAATTGGCCTCGCTTAAATGTCGGTGTCGTCCAACCCAATATCGCAGCGAGTATAGGTGTTCCAGCGCCGCCCCAAGGATTTAGTCGAGCTTACCCGGTTGAGATGGATTTGTCCGTAGCGCTGGCTCGAGCTGGAGCTAGCTTAATTGTATGGCCCGAGGCGCGCTATAGAGGTTTCTATAATGAAGCTTACGTTCGTGACGCTTTTAAATATTACGCAGATAAAACAGACGCTTCCTTACTCATTCAAGATTTGCAAACGAAAGATAATCTAACATTTAATACGAGTGCGTTGATTACAAAGAAAAATCGGCAAGATTATGCTAAACAGATTCGTATTCCTTTTGGTGAGTATTTACCCGGTGAAAGCGTACCTTTGTTAGGAATTTTTTTCAAAAAAATATTCGGAGACTTTTACACGCCTATTGCTGCCGGCTCAATCAGCGAGCCTATGGAATTTAGGAAAATAAAAATTCAACCTTTAATTTGTTTTGAGATCGCCGATGCTAATTACCTTGCCAATTTGGTGCGATCGAGCACTCAGCAAAAAAAGCCAATTCAATTATTACTTGTACAAAGTAATGACAGTTGGTTCGATACCGATATAGAACCGCGTTTACATTTAGCAACGTCGCAACTGCGTAGCATAGAGCAGAGGCTTCCCTTGGTGCACGCGTTAAATAACGGTCCATCTTCTTTTTACAAAGCGAGTGGCCAAGTAGATGCACGATTGGCAGCTAATGAGCGTTCAGCGGCGGTGCGTAATATTACATATCCTGAGAGCGTAGCTATGACCGTGTATGCTCGTTACCCCCATTTATTTATCGTTGTGATACTTCTATGTTCAATATGTTGGCTGCTGCGAGCCTTAATTTTAAATGAAAACCGTAAATCTTTTTTATAGGCCACTGGTGTCAGGGTCATTAGGATAATATTTTTTTCGAACTTCGGCCGTTATATTGGCGCGTATAGCTTCTGATAAATCGGGAGAAGATAATCGCTCAGTTAGTTCTGCAATGTAATTTTGGTAAATATTTTCTTCGCCAAATAACTTTTCGGTGAGCTCATGTCCTAGGTAGCTTTCTCGCAAGCTATTGAGGTTTTTAATGTTTTGAGACGGATCACCACTGCCTCCCAAATAAACTGTCTTGGTATAGTCTTCCTCCGCGATTTTGTAGGCGTAGTATTGAAACAAAATTTGATTGATTATTTTAGCTGTGTCGGCTTTGAAGGCTTGCGTGATCAATTCACCTAGCTTGTCGAGTTCGGCAGGATTTTGGTCTCGACCCATCAGCTGAACTGCGTTATCGAGTTGACGCCTTAACTGACTGTTTACTATGGGGCCACCATTTTCATCGAGAGCGACTTCACTCAAAAGGGTTAAGGCTAACGCAGGATCAAAATTATTCTCAACAACTTGCGGAGAATTTTTTAAAATTGATTCGGTAGGTGATAGCGCAACCACGGGCCTATGAATGTCTTCAGCTGTCTGCTCTGCAGTTGTTTGTGTTGGTGAAGACGGTTTCATTAAAACCAGAGCAAGAAGAATAGGGATGATAAGCGCTACGGGAAATAAAAATTGTTTAATACGCATATTCCTCACCGTTCTCTTGTGCATGTTTTTCTTGCGATTGCGCAGCTTCTATAGCGCGCCAGGATTTCACTGCACGACGCAGGCTAGCAGGACATGAAAACCCCATAATGTCCGCTATTTCACTAACACTTAAGTGCGAGTCACGTAGATATAAACAGGCTAAGCTCATGCGGACTCGATTAAATATGGTTCGGAAACTTGCATTTTCTTTTGCCAGTTTTCGTGTCAAGGCTCGTGGGGTGGTGTGCATTTTCTCAGCTATATCCTGCAGGCGCACCTCAGGTTTAAAGTTATTGCTAATTAGCCACTGAACCTTTTCCGCGTAGCTGCTTTCTAAGTTTGCGTTAGCAAATTCAATTTCACATTGTTCAATTATTTTTTCAAATAATGGCGTACGCAGTTCGCGCCAGCGCGTATAAAAAAAATTTCTGTGCACAGCGATATAAGAAAAGCGACAATTGAATCGCACGTCAATCCTGGGCATTGACTTTAGAGCGTCTGCATAGTTTACGGTGTTATAAACGAGGCCGATGCGTATGGAATTATCTTTTGCGGATTTGTTTCCGCAGGCATCGTAAATTCTTAGCAAAATCGCCAAGCGGTATTCCAATTCAAATTTAGCCAATTCTGGGGATAGTGAATCATCCAAAATTGTACGTATTGGAGTAATTAGATAATTTCCCTTATCAAGGAAATATTCTGGTTCAGAAAAAAATAATCTGTAAATTGGTTGCGCAATCTGTAAATAGCGACGAAAGATTGCGCAAGCATCCGCTAAGCTGGGGCTGCAATTTATAATGCCTCCCAAGCTTCCGTAAAAGTTCCAGTCAATGCTATTACCAATCACAAACCCCAATCCTGGGGTTGTGCAGGCACGCAATCCATTCTCGACAATTCGACATTGCTGGATAAAAGAAATTTTTATTCCTTTCGAGTAAATTAATTGTCGGTTTAAGCCGGTATTTTTTAATAAATCATCTATATCGGCACCTTGACTGATAAATGCTTCTATTAGCCCAAGCGGATGCAGTGAAAAAGGAATATTTTTTGCGTTAAAGTCCACGATATAAATCCTCGTAACGCCATTAACTGCGCGGTTGATTAATAAATAATTTTACTGAAAAAATTAAATTAGAACGATAAGGCAATTATTTTTTAATAAGCTGGATCTTTGATCTCAGCTGCCTCTCTCTTTATCGCTCCACGGCGAGTTTATAGTGTAATTTTATTTTTGTGTAATCTAACGGATTGAAAATTGAGAGATTTATCCCGTTTTGACGTGTCTGTTAATGCAGAAAAAAGTTAATTTTAATTTGGTTATATGAAACTCCTTTTAAACTATAGATATATGTCTAAGCGTTTAAATTTAATAGTTTGTCGCTGTTATTTTACCTCTGGCGCTCTAGGTTGTTTACTTGGCGGTTATAACCGTTGTTAACTACGCGTGCATGCGGATTTGTAAAGAATTGATAATTGCTTTTTATTATTTTTTGATTATTTCTTAAATAAAAATGCAAAAAAAACCCGGCAGAGCCGGGTTTCTTACTTCGGTTACTTTTTTACTTTTTAAACGCGTTAAGTGTTTGTATGGTGCCGTCTTCATTGTAATGAAGCTCGGCAACTTTCACGCTACGCAAATGCGTTTGGCCGCCAGAGAGGGAACTATCATGGTAGAACAGATACCATTTACCTTGAAACTCAACAATTGAGTGATGGTTGGTCCAACCTAACACAGGTTCAAGCACTACGCCTTGGTAAGTAAAAGGACCGTAGGGGTTGTCACCTATGGCGTAAGCGATGTTGTGTGTGTCACCCGTTGAATAAGAAAAATAATATTTACCGTTGTATTTGTGCATCCATGCGGCTTCAAAGAAGCGGCGATTGTTATCACCGTTGGTTAGAGGCTTACCATCTTTATCCAGAATTTGTAGGTCGCGTGGTTTTTCCGCAAAGCTCAACATGTTGTCTTTAAGCTTTGCAACTTTGGGCGATAATGCTGGCTGATCATTGCCAGGATAAGTATCCGCCGCGTTGTACGTACCTGTGGCCCAACGTTGAAGTTGCCCGCCCCAGATTCCACCAAAATACATGTAGTGATTTCCATCGCCGTCTTTAAATACAGCGGGGTCAATACTGAAACTGTCTTCAATTGGAGCGGGTTCTGCTTTGAACGGGCCTGTAGGCGAATCGCTGGTTGCGACTCCTATGTGGAAAATGTCTTGCTTGTCTTTAACCGGGAAATATAAAAAATATTTTCCATTTTTTTCTGCCGCATCTGGTGCCCAAAGTTGACGCCCCGCCCAAGGAATATCTTTTATGTTGATAGCTTCGCCATTATCTTTTACTTCTCCGCCAATCGTATCCATCGACAGAACATGGAAGTCGGCCATAGCAAAATGATCACCGTTGTCATTTTGCGGAATACCCGATTCAATGTCATGTGACGGGTAAATGTAAATTTTTCCATTAAATACGTGAGCTGATGGATCAGCAGTAAATATATTGGTTACCAAAGGTTCAGAAATAAATTCGAGCTTCTTTTCTACTTGTGCAACAGAGCTCGGTGCAGATTCAACCAAAGCCGCAGGAGCCTCTGCTTCCTTTTTCTGGCATGCGGATAGTGCGACTGAACTGGCGATGACCGCAGCGAGAGTAATTTTGCTAAATGTTTTCATGGTTGACCCCATTTCGTTGTTGTGAAATTTCTGTACGAATTACCAATGCCATAGCGTGCCGTCCTCCAGGCGATTTACAGGTAAGCAGGCGCGCTGGTATGGATATTTAGCGGCCAGGCTTTCATCTATATCTACACCATGGCCAGGTGTTTCCCCTGGTGTAAAAAATCCATCGGTAAAAGTGTAGGCGTGTGAAAAAACCTGTTCGGTTAATTCGTTGTGCGCCATATGTTCCTGGATACCAAAGTTCGGAACCCAATAATCAAAATGTAAGGCAGTACCCATACACACAGGTGATAAATCTGTTGCGCCATGAAACCCCGTGCGTACATTGAATAGGCTTGCAAAATCAGCAATGCGACGCACATGGGTAATGCCACCTGCGTGAACAATTGTAGTACGTATATAGTCAATCAGTTGACTTTGAATTAATTCGCGACAGTCATGAATACTATTAAAGACTTCGCCTACCGCCAGTGGAGTTGTTGTGTGTTGACGAATTAATTTAAAAGATTCCTGGTTCTCCGCCGGTACTGCATCCTCCATCCAAAATAAGCGGTACGGCTCTAAGTCTTTTCCAAGGCGTGCTGCTTCAATGGGCGTCAACCGGTGATGAACATCGTGCAGCAGATGTAAGTCTGAGCCAAACTCTTTACGCACTGCAGAAAAAAGTTCGGGAACATAATTTAAATATTTTTCTGTAGACCAAACTTCAGTTGAAGGCAAATTTGAATCTGCCGGCTCATAATTTTTTTGTGATGTTGCAACGCCATATGTTTTTGCAATACCAGGAATTCCGGATTGGACACGAATTGCCTTGTAACCTTTTGCTTTTGCCTTTGCGACGGCTTCCAAGGTTGCTTCCAAATCTTTTCCGTTGGCGTGAGTGTAAGCAAGTATGCGGTCACGACTGCGTCCACCGAGCAATTGGTAAAGTGGCATGTTGGCAGCCTTGGCCTTTATATCCCACAAAGCTACGTCGACAGCTGCAAGAGCGGTCATTCCTACAGGTCCCCGGCGCCAATAAGCACCGCGATAAAAAAAATGCCAGATATCTTCAATTTGTTGTGGATCGCGGCCAATAAGGGCAGGCGCTAAATAATTTTCTAAATAGGCGACAACTGATTGTTCCCGGCCATTCAAAGTTGCGTCGCCTATACCATAAATTCCTTGATCGGTTACGATTTTGAGCGTTACAAAATTTCTGCCAGGGCAGGTTACAATGACTTTAGCTTCAATGATCTTCATTAGTGCTACTCAATTTACATCAAAAATTTTAACAAAAGGCAGTAAATTTACCGCCTTAAACATTAGGGTTTAAATGGTAGAACTATTTTACTCGAGGACTTTCTTCAGGCCCCAAATAGCTTGGTAACAACCCACCCGTATTTATTTCAATTCTTTCCAACACAACAGCGGGATCAATCGCATAAATTCGCAATTTGTGCGCGCCGGCTGAATTTATTGCGTGTTTACTAGTCGCTTTCCGCATTTCACTTCGCACTGATTCCTCCCAAGCCTCATTACTTTTATCGCTGGCTATATCGATAATTTGAGGTTGTTCATCGTCAACTGCTACCGCATAGCGTAACCCGCGCTCCGGAGCGAAGGGCAATGTAGGTGCAAATATACTATCCAGATTGAAGGTGCCCTTACTGAAAAAATAAATATTGTATTCCAGATAGGGCGCATTTTTTAAATCTGTAAATGAAGTGTCTCCTAATGGATAAACCGACATGGAAGACAAGTTGCGCCCGTGTTCAGGAATTTTTTGCCAGGCATAACCGGAAACTGATTGAGATTTTGCAAAATGTTCAGCTTCAATAGCAACGTAACCGTCGGATTCAATAAAGCCTTTGAAATTTTTCGCTACCGAATCGGTTTTGATTGCGCTGATTTTAATTAAAGCTCCGCCCCAACCTGTACCGACGATATTAATGGTTCCATCTATCTCGCCTTTAGGCGCTTTATTCCAATCAATTGAAACCTTAATTATCTGGTTTCTGACTACACGCTCGTTATCGAATTTAACAATTATCCACGGGTCGCTGGTTTTCACAGAAAATGTAAACGCCTCAGTACCTTTATTAAAAACCTCGATAGTCCGTGTTTGTTTTCCGTAGCGATCAAAACGTGCGAGTGAATAATTACCTGTGTGTGGCCATACAGACGACGCCTGCTGAGGCCACGCCGAGCTATTACCTTCAATTCCAACTCCCATATCTGCAGCGTCGTGAGGCGGCGCATCGTAAAGCAAGGGCATGGTGTTAGCAGGTGGATTGTTCCAGTGGGTATAGCCTATGTGGGGCTGATCCATAAAGCCTTTCCATTTACCATTGCTCAATTCAGTATCAAATTGCTTTTGCAATTCTTGATCAGCATTAAATAGTAAACGCGCTTTATCGCCATATTCATTGGCGTAGGCGCGGCCTTGCTCGGCGTAGAGGTGATTCTTACCCACCATGTCATACATTTCAGTAATGATCGCGCTAGCTTTTACCGGATGAAGAACAAGTTGAAAAAAAGCATTTTTGGATTCGGCAGGAATTTTTGTATAGAGCTGCTCAGCTTTGCTGCGCAGATTAGTGACTGCTTCGGTCATTCGATCAGCTTCGCGATAATGTAATTGACTATATGTTTTTTCGTCTTGTAGTTCAGGTTTGCGGCGCATGTTATGACGCGTATACCCGGTCATTAACTCTGCGATTTCATTTGCGTATTGCTCACCAAATTCTCGCGCAGCCCATAGCTTGCCGTATTCAGAAATTCGCTCTTTTGGCCATTGTTCCGGATTCCAGGCCATACGTAAAAAATATTCAATGGGGTATTCCATTGGCTTGAGATCGCCCACATTTACAATCCAGATTTTATTGGCATCGTATTGATAGGCTAAATTCATTTGCTCCCAGATTTTTGCTATTGAATTGGTATTTATCCAGCGGTAGGAACGCGGTCCGCCCACGTAATCAAAATGATAATAAACACCTGCGCCACCTGAGCGTTTGCGCTCTTCGGGCGTGGGTAATCTGCGAATATTCCCCCAGTTATCATCACACCACAACAGAGTGACGTCATCCGGTACGCGCATACCTTTGTCATAATAACCTTGTACTTCTTTGTAGAGGGCCCAGACTTGCGGCACTTGCTCTGCAGGTTTGTTAAACACCTGCGAAATAATATCGCGCTGATCTTTTACAATATTTTCCAGCAGCGAAATATTTTCGCTCTCTGACATAGGCTCGTCGCCGTCACCACGCATTCCAACTGTGATTACGCTTTCAAAATTTTTATTGCGTTCTACGCCACCCTTCCAAAACGGGAAGATATTTTTCTTGTTGCCATGGTAATCCCATTTTCCTTCGTCCGTTGTCCACTCTTTATGTGCGCGCATCATTGGTTCATGATGTGAGGTGCTCATTACGATTCCATACTCATCTGCTAACTCCATGTTGAGCGGGTCATCTGCGTTGAATGAGTTATTCCACATAGCGGGCCATAAAAAGTTGGCCTTCAGGCGTAATAATAATTCGAATACATGTTCGTAAAATTCATGGTTAAAATTGCCGTAATTTTTGACGACCCAATTTGTTAATGCCGGGGCCTCGTCGTTCAGAAATATGCCACGATATTTCACTTTAGGCATTTCTAGCACGTGCGTATTTTTAGAAATACTTAATGTAGATTTTTTCTTAGCAGGCACATCTGCCCACCAATACCAAGGCGATACGCCAATCTGCTCTGACAGGTCGTAAATTCCATAGGTCGTACCACGCTTGTTGCTACCAACAATAACCAATGCTTGTTTAATATTGGGCGTAGGATTTTGGACGACAGATAATTGATATGCATCCCATTGGTCCTTAATGCCATGAACATCAATTTTTTTGGACGCGACAAGTTCATCTATTAACTGGCTATGGCCGATCGTGCCTATGATGACGACCTGATCCTGTAAACCTTGTTTATCTTCCGTAAGAATCGGCTTTCGTGATGTCACTTTTTCAATGTCGATTTGCAAATTCTTGGCTGCACGCTTAACGCCAGGATAATCCTGCGAATCCACATAAAGCGTGGCCGAAGAGCTGCTCCCGACTAATTTAAAATCACCAGATTTTATCGATGTAGTTAGATAGGGCTTTTCACCTAGTGCAAAACTAAGCGAGCTTGAGAGTAGAAAAACAACTGGAATTAGCACTTTAACGTGCAGGCTTTTCATAAAAATCATAATCGTCGAGTCTTTATGTTTATGGTGCTAATTAATAATATGACGGTGAAACTATTCAATACGTGTGTGGACTCCTAAATAAGTTCCCACAAATCCACCGGCTACTTCAGTGCTGAGTATTTTGGCATCAGCATTTTTAAGGACATTTACACGTTTGCCGATTTTGCTGTAGTAATAGAAATCTATTTTTCCAGCATTCCCTTCCATTCCAAGGACTATATTTTTATCAAACGCATTTTTTCCAAAGCTGAGGGAGGTAATAATCTCAGACGAATTTTTAGTTGTTTTTTCTATGAACAGAAGATATTTACCGTCTTTTAACTCCGCGCCAAAATAATAATGCGCGGCCTCGTTTTGGAATGCAGCTATACCTGCAGAGACGTGTTCTGAGGTTGGGAGTTGTAATTCTGCTTTTGCGTCGAAATGCATGTGTTGTTGTCTGCGTCCAATAAATGCAGGTTGCGATAGACCTGAAAGGCGATTTGCAGTAGGCGTTAACTGCAAACTTTTGGTTTCTGGATTCAATTGATACCAATCACCTTCAAGGTTGCCAAGGATATTCCATTCAGAATTAAGTTTTGGGTTATCGAAATTATCATGCCAGACAAAGTTACCTGTTGTTGGAGCATTATTTGTTGTTCTCTTCGCAGTAGCTGGTGCTGTTGCTCTGTAAGGAATTGATTTTCCCTTTTCTAAAATTACAGGCCATTCATTTTTCCAGCTCACCGGTAGCAAAAAAGTTTCGCGCCCGGTGTTGAAATATTTTTTATCGTAAGGGCGCGTACCCAAAAATACGGCCCACCATTCACCTTCCTTGGTTTGCACCAAATCTGCGTGCCCTGTAGCTGCAATTGGGTTAGCGCGATCACTATTTAAATCACGTTGCGTAAGAATCGGATTCCCATCATAGGGAACAAATGCGTCTTTCAGGTTGCGCGTACGAAATACAACTTGGGAATGATCAAGAGATGTGCCGCCTTCAGCACAGAGTAAATAATACCAACCATTGATTTTGTAAATATGCGGACCTTCGATCCACACGGGTTTTTGTTTAATGTCGGCTCCGCCATTAACTATGAGACGGCCAGAGTCCTTAATAATTTTTTTTGCTTTTAAATCAAATTCCCATTGCCAGATGGCACGGTGACCGGAATAAAGTGGTTCACCAATTGGCGCATCATTATGCGTAATGTAAACCCGACCATCGTCATCGAAAAAAATATCAGGATCAATTCCATTTACTTCTGGTAACTCAATTGGGTCTGACCAAGGCCCAGCGGGATCAGTTGCAGTAACGATAAAATTTCCGCGAACATCCACGAGGGTAGTAATTAAATAAAATACGCCTTTGTGATAACGCAAGGTTGGGGCATATATACCGCGGGACACCTGTTGATTTTTCAAAGGCAATTGTTTTGGTGAGACAAGAATATAGCCGAGCGATTCCCAATGTACGAGATCTTTACTATGAAAAATGGGCACGCCGGGGAAATATGAAAAAGATGAGTTAACAAGATAATAGTCTTCATCAACTCTCACAATACTCGGGTCAGGGAAAAAGCCTGCAAGAATTGGATTTTGATATTCGCCTTGTGAAAGCGGCGCTTTAAAAATGTCGTCTTTACCTTCGTAACTGAAATGATTAAAGGCAATATTTTGTGTGGTAGCAAAACTTGTCAACGTAAAAAGTAGGCCACCTAAGAATAGTGGTATTGATGATAGCGTCATAACATTCACTGAAATTGAAAGTGCTTAAATGAAAAAATTCACTGACCTTTTGGGTCAGTGAATTTAGTGAGCGGGACAACTTTTACAGATTTGTGCAAGCGGTTTCGGTTAGTCCATCGGCAAATCCACGCAGGGCTGGCTTATCGTTGTATTGGTTGTCAAATAATAATGGCCAGGCAATTTTTTCGTTGTTAAATTGATTCTTATAAAGGCCTTCTGGGCCGTCTAACCAACTATTGGCATCCGTTGTGCCCCACACCGTAATACCAGCGCGTTTGTCTTCAGGGACAACTTCAAGATATGCTGCAACAATCTCGCAGTAACGCTTCTTCTGATCCAGCGCAACACTTTCAGTGAAAGTAGAAATTTTACTGTCAGGCCAATTGCTATACGGATTATTTACTGACACATCAAGTTCAGTTATTTTCACTTTTAAACCTTTTTCAACGACTTTTTGCATTGCCGATTTAATATCGTCAATGCTTGGGTAGTTCATAAATACATGCATTTGGAAACCAATACCATCAATAGGAATCTCACGTGCCTGAAAATCAGTAATCATTTCAATTAACTTAGTTGTTTTGGAATTGTTTTGATCAATGTTGTAATCATTATAAAAAAGCGTTGCTGTCGGATCAGCTAAACGTGCTGCTTTAAATGCTACTTCAATGTACTCTGCGCTATTACCACTCTTAGTGTAGAACGCTGAGTCTGTACGGAAACCAAAAACAGCAGGATTTCCAACACCGTCATTTAAGGCCTCATTAACAACATCCCAGCTTTTAACCGCGCCACTTGCTCCAAAGTGGTCAACAATGGTGGTGACATGAGCTTCTATCATCGTCAAAAAATTTGAAGATGTCCCATTCCAGGTTTTGATAAACTCAGGAACTTGATACCCAGAGTGCCATATCAACGTATGACCGTGGACTGTCATGTTATTAGATTTTGCATATTCAACAAAAGCATCAGCATTAGTGAAGGTGAAGTCACTTGCATTGCCATTATTAAATGGATGTAGAGACTTAACTTTCATGATATTGCCAGCAGTCATTTCACTAAAATGTTTTTCAGCAACTGCTTGTTCAGATGCATTGGTCAAAATGTTAAAGCTAGGTGAATCGGTGTTGGACACAGCCACACCAATAGGAAATGTCGCCAAATCTCTTAAATGATTAACATTTGCAGAATAAACAGAGCTGCTTGAAATACTGGATATTGCTGCGCTGCTGGTCGCGCTAGCAGGAGCTGAACTACTTGGAGTGATTGAACTAGAAGTAACGGAACTCGAAACTTTTGAGCTCGATGAAACTTTAGCGACGGAGCTTTTGGGTTTGGGGGATGAGCTTCCGCCTCCACCCCCGCAGGCAGATACGAGTAGGCTAAGGGCCAATAGCGGAATCAGGTTGATTTTGCACATATTTAACTCTCATTGTTTATAAGCTGGGCTTTTTTTTTGTTGTAGTTAATTAGACCATGAGCTTGAGTTACTTGTATACCAGTTGGGGTATCCAAAAGTGTAAGGATTTATTAGCTGGAAATTCTACTCATTTATAAAAACACTTGTAAATTTACGGCTTTTTAATGTTGAGCACTATTGAGTGTAGCTAAGGATTGGGCTTTAGGAATAATAGAAAATATATATTTAACTTAATGTTGAGGTGTTCGATTTCTTACGCGTCTAACGGTGAACTGGATTCTTAGCAATTGATACGATGTAAAAAAGGCGTCCAAAAATTTAGATTTGTCGAAGTTCGCCTAAGCACGCAATAATTGGCAGCAAAAAAAATCCACTGACTTGCAAGTCAGTGGATTTTTAAGCTTACCTATTAATTAAAGATTTGTACAAGTAATGTCTTGTAATGCATCAGCGAATCCACGTAATGCAGGTTTGTCGCCGTAGCGCGAATCAAACAATAAAGGCCAAGAGATTTTCTCGCCTTCATATTGCGACGCATATAAACCGTCTAACCATGTTCCCGCATCTGTGGTTCCCCATACTGTAACACCGCCGCGTTGCGCTGGAGGTACAACAGCTTTGTAGGCAGCTACTATGTCGCAATATCTTTTCTTTTGCTCGAGAGCAATAGCTGGGGTGAACTCACTAATCTTATTAACCGGGTAGTTATCACAGTAAGGCTGATTAACTGCTACATCTAGTTCAGAAATCTTAACCTTCAGACCAAGATCTGCAACACCTTTCATAGCCGCAGAAATCGACGCAATGCTAGGCCATCTCAAGCACACGTGCATTTGAAACCCTACACCGGTAATTGGAACATTTCTATTTTTGAAGTCGGTGACCATTTCCATCATCTTGACTGTTTTGGCATCGTTATTTTCTATGTTGTAATCATTGTAATAGAGATCCACATTCGCATCGGCTGCACGAGCGGCTTGAAATGCACGTTCTATAAATACTGGGCTGTTGCCGCTCTTCACATAGAATGGGGAATTCGTACGATAATTTGATGGGTTATCATCCGTAAGCGCTTCATTTACTACATCCCAGCTGGCGATGTTGTTTGATGCTTCAAAATGATCAACAAGTGTCGTCACGTGCGTATCCACCAAGGCTAAAAATTCTTCAGGCGTCCCTGCAAAATTTTTCATAAAGGTTGGAACCTGATAATCAGCGTGCCAAAACAATGTATGCGCGTGGACAGACATATTTTTCAATTTGGCGTAAGCAACGAATGCATCGGCGTCCTCGAAGTGATAGTCAGCTACTGTACCGGTATCGTTATTCGGATGCATATAACTCATTTTCATAATGTTGCCAGCAGTCATTTGGCTAAAATGTTTTTCAACAATAGCCTGCTCCTGAGTGTTGGTGAGAATGTTAGTGCTTGGTGAGTCAGTATTTCCGACTGCTACTCCTATCGGGAAATCAGCCAAATCTTTTAAGCTTGCAACGTTAGCGTTGTAAGATGAATAGCTTGAAGAGCTCGAGCTAGCTGGTGCCAAAGTAATTTTGGCACTTTTGATTGTAATTGTACCGGCAAGTGGATTTGCCCCTGGTTTTACCTGAACACCAACTTTTGTATCTGCTACGCTTTGATTGAGTCTGCCCTCTTCAAGAATTTTACAGGTTAGGGTTGTATCAGTTGCATTACCTATTGTTCCATTGGGAGCCCAACAGCCCCATTCAGCTGCACTCTCGTCTAATGCCTGTGCAAAAGGTTGAAGATTCCCACCGCTAGTTTTGAAATCACTACTTGCATTAACAATTAATTCAATTACCGCTTTTTCTAATACGGTTCCCTTTGGAACGTCAAACACCGCACCTATATTATCGGCAAGCGCATCAAAAACTACTCCGTCGATAGTATAGGTAACACCTGTATTGCCTGTTCCATTGCCGCGCCAGCCGCTACTCATGTCTGCAACTATTACCATTGCTGATGAAGAATTTGAAGACGAGCTGGTTTCTGCAGTCGAAGAAGTGGATGAAGATGAAATACTTTCTTGCGATGAACTTGAAGGAATTGGATTGCTGTCGGAACCCACCGAACTACTAATCGCTTTGCTGGTAGAAGTCATCGCTTTGGAGCTGGATGTTTTACTTCCGCCTCCACCGCTTCCTCCGCAGGCGGTAAGCGCTAGGCTTACAGCTAATATTGGAATTACTTTTTGTACACGCATAGGAAAAACTCCGTTATTGTTATGAAATGTTGTAGTCAATTACACCATAAGGGGTCATGGCTTGTATATAACTAAATGGCGGGAGAAGTGTAAGGATTTATTTATTTGGGCGTAAGCCTAATTAAGCGTCAATTGTTAATACAAATAAAAAAGCCGCTCTGCAGAAGCAAGAGCGGCCTGTTTTAACCAGGGAAGTTCTAGCCTTCCATTTCTTCCAGCTTGACGCCTTTGGTTTCTTTCACCCACCAGATCACAAAAAAGACCGAGAAAAGTGAACAGGCTGCGTAGATGCTATATGCGCCTACCAAACCCAAACTTGAGGCAAGTAGCATCGGGAATGTCCATGTAATCAGGAAGTTAGCTATCCACTGAGCGAAGCCAGCAATTGCTAAACCCGTTCCGCGTATTTGGTTGGGGAACATCTCACCAAGCATAATCCATACAACTGGACCCCATGACAAGTTGAAGAAAATCACATAAAGGTTAGCGGCGATTAAGGCTGTTACACCCATCGAACTGCTCAGAACCAAGTTACCATTGGCATCTACTGGCGCGCCCATGAATGCGAAGGCTACCAAAGCCAAGGTTATTGTCATACCAATTGAGCCTACTAGTAGCAGCGGCTTACGGCCAATTTTGTCGACAAAAAAGAAGGTTATGAAGCAGGCAGCGATGGAAACTAAACCTGAACCTACGTTGATAAACAGTGAGTCATTTTCAGAGAAGCCGGCTGCTTGCCAAAGTACGGCACCGTAATAAAAGACAACGTTGATGCCGACAAATTGTTGCAGTACAGCCAAGCCGATGCCTACCCAAACGATAGGGCGAATACGACCTTTGGTTTTATCAATCAGGTCAGAAAAAGCAGGTTTATGATCGTGTGCGATGGATTTATAAATTTCATCGACGGTTTGAGCAGCAGCTTTTGCGCCGTAAAGTTTGGTTAGAACGCCAAGCGCTTTTTCTTTTTTCCCGCTGGCAACCAAAAAGCGTGGACTTTCAGGAATTAGCATGAGGGTAATAAGGAAAATGGCGGCAGGAATAATACCCACCCAGAACATCCAGCGCCATGATGCGTAATCCATCCACAATGGCATGGTCGAGCCTTTTACGTTGTGCTCTGTGATGTAAGCTCTGCATGCATCCAAAGCAACATTAGCTGCCGCGCAAACTTCATGGCTTGCGGTAGACGCTAAATAATAATTACTGAGGAATGCCGCCGTTAACCCTGAAATGATAGCAATTTGTTGGATTGAACTGAGCTTACCGCGGAATTCCGCTGGCACAAGTTCACTAATATACGCGGGGCATATAATACTCGCGGCGCCAATGGCCAGACCGCCTATTAAACGGTAGATAATAAATTCTAGCGATGAGGTGGCAATACCTGAACCCCACGCGGATAAGATGAAAAGCGATGCGGCAAGAATCAAAATACCGCGACGACCATAAGTATCTGCCCATGAACCGGCGAAAAATGCACCGGCAGCACAACCTAATAAAATCGAAGCGACATTGAAGCCGGTACCTGCTGACTCGGAATTGAACGCCATCTTCAGGCCGTCAACCGTGCCATTGATAACACCGCTGTCAAAGCCAAACAAAAATCCGCCAATAGTGGCGATGATGCTGATAATGACTATCGAGGTCATATTTCTCTCGCTGGGATCCAGGGAGATATTCACCTCATTTGTGGAGGATGATGAATGCATGGTTTACCTGCTGTTAATTTATTTATGGGTTTGTTGATGTAGTTATTAAAGTTTTATGTCCTTGAACGGTTTCCCATCGCCAAGGATGCGCGACCTTATCATAGGTGATCCTGGTAGGCCTACGGGTTGCGCTCGCAAAATTAGGTATTTTTAAATGCGTTAAAATTACACTCGACTTTCGTCGTTTAAAAATGCAATTTTGCGGAGTTATGGTAAACCAATATGGTTTAATTGACTATATGCTGATTTTTGGACGTTGAGCCCGTTGAAAGACTCGTAGCGGGTGGATTTAACGCCATTAAATTTCGAAGGAGAAACCACTTTCAGTGAGTTGTTTGTAGGTCTCGGAGTCAAACCGATAAAGATTGGCTGCCCGGTGCGGTACCCCTTTTTGCTTTTCATTGCATGCCGTTAGAAGGTCCATTTTCATTATTTTCCGACGGAAATTAGGCTTATCCAATTTAGTATTTAAAATCGCTTCGTAGAGAGCCTGAAGTTGAAGCAAGGTAAATTTTTCAGGCAATAAATTAAATCCTATAGGTTGATGGCAGACCTGATGCCGCAGAAATTTAATTCCGTATTGAACGATCTCGGCGTGGTCATAAATCAATTCAGGTAGGTTATTTACACTCTGCCAGCTAACATCCGCTGCACTTTGTCCGGCCACCAGAGAATAGTGCTCAGCGCTCACTAACGCGTAATAAGCGATAGTGACTACGCGCTCGGTAGGAAAGCGATTAACACGACCAAAAGTTTTAAGTTGCTCAAGATAAAGTTGCTTAACCCCAGTCAGCTCCTCGAGTAAACGATAAGCCGCGTCTCGCAGATTCTCGTCATAGCGTATCCAGCCGCCCGGTAACGCCCATTTTCCTTGATGCATGGGATCTGTTTGCTTTACGAGAAGAATCTTCAGTTCATCTTCATCAAGTCCAAATACTAGGTTATCAATAGACAGGGCCTTAATGACATTTTGCGGCAAGCGCAAGGGCTCTACATGGCTATGAGGAGGTGTAGCTGGGTTTTGCACAGTATGATCCCGAAAGAATTAAAATTTTATATTTCCGTGTTTTCGTAATGTTTTGTAAAGCTGGCGTTAGACTTGCTTTCGCTGTAGTCTCGCGGCCTCATTGTAGCGACCATGGTCTAATTGTCTATAAGAAAAATTAGGGAATGAAGGGTTCGTTTTGGCTTGTGGTCAATGGGACAATAAGATATGCTGATCGCATTCGTAGAAGAATAATGGTCAATAGATTCAGCTGTTAATTGGCTATAATGGACTTGCACTCTCGTCACTTCACTTGGAAAGAGATTCATTATGTTGTTTTTAGGTATTGATGTTGGAAGTTCCTCAACAAAATTGTCTGTACTTGATGGAAAAACCGGTAAGTCTCTGGGGGCGGTCTCCTACCCCGAAACTGAGCTTGCAATTCAAAGTCCTGAAATGGGTTTTGCTGAACAGGATCCCGAAATCTGGTGGGATGCAATCAAGCAAGGCACGGCCAAACTTTTTGCATCAGGCAAATTCGACAGTAAACAAATTCAAGCAATAGGTATCTCTTACCAAATGCACGGCATGGTTGTAGTGGATGCCCAGCAAAAAGTATTGCGTCCTTCCATTATTTGGTGCGATAGCCGCGCAGTCTCTCTCGGGAATGCTGCATTGGCAGAAATGGGAACTGATTATTGTTTTGGTCATTTATTAAATTCTCCCGGTAATTTCACCGCAGCAAAATTGCGCTGGGTGCAAAAAAATCAACCGGACATATTTAGCAAAATTCATAAGGTTATGTTGCCTGGTGATTTCATCGCGATGAAATTAACTGGCGAAATTACTACTACGGCATCTGGCTTGTCAGAAGGTACGCTGTGGGATTTCAAAGAAAATCGTGTTGCGACAGACCTGTTAAGCCATTGGGGCATTGATGCATCACTCATCCCGTCTATAGTTCCAAGTTTCGGCGTGCAGGGCACGGTGAAGCCAGATGTGGCGGCGGCTTTAGGCTTGGGTAGCAATGTAAAGGTTTGCTATCGTGGTGGTGATCAACCTAACAACGCTTTTAGTTTAAACGTACGTGAGCCGGGCGAGGTTGCTGCAACAGCAGGAACGTCCGGTGTGATTTATGGCGTGACTGATAAACCGGCCGCTGATACGGAATCGCGAGTGAATACTTTTCTGCACGTAACCAATACTGCAGAACAAAAACGTAATGGTGTGCTTGTGTGTGTGAATGGTTGTGGTCGTTTGTATTCATGGCTACGCCAAACCTTAAGTGCGGCTGGTGCTACGCCATCTTATCCATTGTTGAATGATCTCGCCGAGCAAGTGGCTATTGGTAGTGACGGATTACTATTTCATCCGTTCGGAAATGGCGCAGAACGTATTTTCCAGAATCGAAACATTGGTGCGCAATTGCGTAATCTGGATTTTAATCGACACGGTTTGGGCCATATGGTTCGTGCTGCCCAAGAAGGGATAGTATTTTCGCTTAACCAGGGTTTCGATGTATTGAAATCATTGGGTGGTAGTTGCGATGTGGTGCGTGCAGGGCGGGGCAACATGTTTTTAAGTGATGTGTTTACCCAGGCCTTTGCCAATACTACACAGGCAGCTGTTGAGTTGTTCGAGACTGACGGCGCAGAGGGTGCTGCGCGTGCTGCTGCGATAGGAAACAACTATTACTCGTCTGCAAAAGAAGCTTTTAGCGGATTGAACCGCTTGGGAGTTGTTGAGCCTAAATCTGCACTTTTAGCGCAATATCAGGATGCCTATCAAAATTGGGTGTCGCTTTTGCCTAAAGACTGACTATTGAATTCAAATAAAAAATTACGCAAACGAAAAAATAATTTTTCAAATCATTAACTTATTTTCAAAACGAGGTTAAACATCATGAGTATTGTTCTTGGTAGCAAAGAATATTTTCCGGGTATTGGTAAAATTGGATTTGAAGGCGCGGATTCAGATAATCCTTTAGCATTTAAATACTATGATGAAAATCGCATAGTAGCCGGCAAATCAATGAAAGATCATTTCAAATTTGCAACCTGTTACTGGCATACCTTTAACGGTGCAGGTCACGACCCATTTGGTCCAGGTACCAAAATTTTCCCATGGTCTTCGACGTCTGACGCGCTTGGCCGTGCAAAAGAAAAAATGGATGCTGCATTTGAATTTATCACCAAAATCGGCACGCCATATTACTGCTTCCACGATATTGACTTGATTGATGAAGGCGCAACTCGTGCAGAAACTTCTAAACGTTTGCAATCAATTGTTGAATACGCAAAGCAAAAGCAAAAAGATTCTGGTGTGAAATTACTGTGGGGCACAGCTAACTTGTTCTCCAACCCACGTTACATGAACGGTGCTTCAACTAACCCTGATTTCGGCGTCGTTGCTTATGCTGGCGCACAATTGAAAGATGCGTTGGATGCAACTATCGCATTGAACGGCGAAAACTATGTATTCTGGGGCGGCCGTGAAGGCTACATGAGCTTGCTGAACACGGATATGAAGCGCGAACAAGAGCATTTGGCTCGCTTCCTGACTATGGCTCGCGATTACGCCCGTGGTCAAGGTTTCAAAGGTGTGTTCTTCATCGAGCCAAAACCAATGGAGCCGTCCAAGCATCAGTACGACTTCGATGCCGAAACCGTTATTGGGTTCTTGCGTCATTACGGTTTGGATAAAGATTTCAAATTAAACCTTGAAACTAACCACGCTACTTTGGCTGGCCACACCATGTGTCACGATATGCAAGCAGCTGCAAACGCTGGCATGTTGGGTTCATTGGATGCTAACCGTGGTGATTACCAAAACGCTTGGGATACCGACCAGTTCCCATACAACATCAACGAAACTGTTGAAATGATGTTGGTATTGTTGCGTAGCGGTGGCTTGCAAGGTGGCGGTGTAAACTTCGACGCTAAAGCTCGTCGTAACTCTCCAGACTTTATCGATTTGTTCTACGGTCACATTGGCGGTATGGACACATTTGCGCGTGCATTGTTGATTGCTGATGATCTTTTGCAAAAATCTCCATTGGAGAAAATGCGTAAAGAGCGTTATTCATCATTCGATGCAGGTAACGGCTCTGCTTATGAGCAAGGCAAGTTAACTCTGCAACAGTTGGCGGACATAGGCAACGCAGGCGGTGAAGTTACGTTGCAAAGCGGTCGTCAAGAGTTGTACGAAAATATTATCAACCGTTACATTCGTTAATAATGCCGTAGAAATTAGCAAGTTGATACGAGGCTTGCTAATTGAATAAAGCATTTATGTTTTAAACTAACTGCCGATCAGGTTACCCTGATCGGCAGTTTTTATTTATAGGTTCAGCATAAGCACATCCGCGTAAATCAAACCTTGATTAACAGCAATTGCGTACCAGCAGAGACTAATTTATGAGAAAAATTCCAAATAACATATCTTTGACAATTGCGTTGGGAGTGATAGGTGGTTGCGCAAGCATGGTCGTATTAGCAGAGACGCCAGTGTACAAAGATGCAAAAGTTTCTACTGAAGTGCGCGTTAGAGATTTGCTTGGACGTATGACTCTCGAAGAGAAAGTGGCGCAACTTGAAACAATTTGGGAGAGTAAAAAGCAACTTCAAACCGATAGCGGTGAGTTCACCACCAAGCATGCAAAGAAGTTCTTAAGGTATGGAATTGGTCAAGTGGCGCGCCCATCAGAAAATGGAGAAGCATCCAATAAATCTGCACTTCAAACAGCGTTGTTTACTAACGCAATTCAAAAATGGGTTATAGAAAATACACGTCTGGGCATTCCTGTCATTTTCCATGAAGAAGCTCTTCACGGTCATGCGGGTCGCAACTCGACGAGTTTTCCTCAAGCAATTGGTTTGGCAAGTAGTTGGGATCCAGACCTTATCGAGCAAGTTTATTCAGTCGTCGGCCAGGAGGTTCGGGTTCGCGGTGCACAGCAAGCTTTAGCTCCTATTCTTGATGTCGCGCGCGACCCGCGCTGGGGTCGTATTGAAGAAACTATGGGCGAAGATCCGTATCTGATTGCAGCTCTTGGTGTTTCCGCAGTTAAAGGCTTTCAAGGCGGTGGAAATGGAGTTGCTAAAACTCACGTTGCGGCAACCTTAAAACATCTAGCCGGCCACGGCGAGCCTGTTGGTGGGTTAAACACTGCGCCAGCCCCTATTGGGGAGCGAGCGTTACGCGAAATATTTTTATTTCCGTTTGAAGCGGTGGTCAAATTATCTCATCCACGGAGTGTTATGGCGTCTTACAATGAAATTGACGGTGTGCCGTCACATGCGAATGGAAAAATGTTGAATGGAATTTTGCGTGGCGAGTGGGGCTTCGATGGTTTATTGGTAAGTGATTATTTTGCGATTAATCAATTGGTTGATCGTCATAAGATAGCCGCAACGCGTAAAGAGGCCGCACTAATTGCGTTCACTGCCGGTATTGATGTCGAAACGCCTAATGCAGATTCCTACCCACATCTAATTGAGCTAGTTAAAGAAGGAAAGATTTCAAACGAGCAAATTAACGTTGCTGTTTCAAGAGTCCTGAATGAAAAATTTGTAATGGGGTTGTTTGAGAGCCCTTACGTTGACACAAAAGGTGTCGACGAGTTTGTCGGTAACGCAAAGCATCGCGCACTTGCACAGCAGGCCGCGGAAAAGTCCATGGTTCTTCTTAAAAATGAAAAAAATATTCTTCCGTTAGATATTAGAAAATTAAAATCTATTGCCGTGATTGGACCGCACGTGAATGAAACATTGTTGGGTGGCTATAGCGATGTTCCCAAACAAACGGTGAGCGTATTGCGAGGTATTAAAGAATACGTGGGCAATAAACTAACGGTAAATTATGCCCAAGGCACGTTGATTACGTTGGATAAATGGACACCGGAACCCGATTCGATTGCGGCCAATAGCCTCTCTAAAGAGCGCTGGCGCACTAATGAAATTGAGCTTGCTATGCCCAACGATACCAGAGGTATGATTAAGGAAGCTGTTGCGGCCGCACAAAAAAGTGATGTGGTTTTAGTTGTTGTTGGCGATAACGAAGCAACCGCACGCGAAGCCTGGGCTGAGAGCCATTTAGGGGATCGCGCGGATCTGAATTTGGTAGGGCAGCAACAAGAACTAGTGGATGCTATTCTCGCAACAGGTAAACCAACAATCGTATTGCTGAATAATGGTCGTCCGTTATCCATCAAAAAAATATCAGAAACAGCGCCAGCAATTCTTGAAGGTTGGTATTTGGGCCAGGAAACAGGTCGTGCGGTTGCTCGCGTAATATTTGGTGATGTAAATCCCGGTGGAAAATTGCCTGTCAGTATCGCACGATCGGTTGGTCACTTACCGGTTTACTACAATTACAAACCGGCCGCTAAACGCGGTTACGCGTTTACAGAGACGTCTGCTCTTTATCCATTTGGATTTGGTTTGAGTTACACGCAATTTACCTATTCAAATTTTAAGATTAGTAAATCTACCGTCAACGCCGGTGATATGGTTGATATTAGCGTTAAAGTAACAAACGCCGGTGCGATGGACGGCGATGAAGTTGTTCAGCTTTATATTCATGATCAGTTTGCAAGTTTGACCCGACCGGTAAAAGAATTGAAAGGATTCAAGCGTATTACTTTAAAATCAAAGGAATCCACAATAGTGACGTTCGGCTTGTCGGTTAATCAATTAGGTTTCTACAATAGCGATATGAAATATGTTATCGAGCCGGGTATATTTGAGGTTATGCTTGGCTCTTCCTCTCAGGACATTCGTAGCAAGGGTGAATTTGCTGTCAGTGGCGATGTGACCGATATCAGCCAGCAAAAAGTGTATTTGACCAATGTCAAACTTGCGCAAAAATAATTGCTATGTTTAATTAACGCAGAAGCTGGTGACGGGGCTTTTTATGGTGATTGTAGTTCTACGTGTATTTTTGTTAACTATACTAGATGGCCAGTCAATTGATTTGTAGGAAATTAAGGAAACCAATGTGAAACTATTCTGCTCAAACCTACTTGTTTTAAACTTCGCGCGTCACGCTGCTTCAGTTAGTGTGTTGGGTGCTCTGACCGTGCTAATGGCCTCACTGCTTTCATCGTGTGGGGGAGGAAAGGGAAGTCAGCTTGATAATTTGCTCGATAATCCAGACTCAGGCGGCTCTTCGAATACGTGGCAATCAGGCACATATAAGCCGCAGTCTACGTTTGCAAATAAGTGTGCTGCACCTCGTAAAGGAATTGATCCAGAAACGAAAAAACCTTTCCTTGATTCTAAGGGAAAATTAGTTGATGAAAGAAATTTTTTGCGCTCATGGAGTAACGATACTTATCTATGGTACAACGAAATCGTCGATGTAAATCCCAATACGGATATGGACCCTATGGATTACTTTGCATTACTAAAAACCAACGCTAAGACTGACTCAGGCAACGATAAAGACAAGTTCCATTTTACGTATGATTCTTTAGAGTGGTACAACTTATCAGTTGCTGGTATTGCTGCCGGTTATGGTATGGAATTATCCTGGATTAATAGTGCTGCGCCAAATCGAAATGTCGTAGTTGCCTACACTGAGCCTGGGTCATCTGCAGCAGCTAAAAATGTAAAGCGTGGTGCGAAGATAATTAAAATTGATGGCTACGACTTTATAAACGGTAATACTCAGGAGATTGTTGATAAATTAAATGCTGGATTATTTCCCGCAACCACCAATGAAACTCACACTTTTGAAATACAAAATGTAGGCGCTGCTACCACGGAAGAAGTTATCTTAACCTCCGCAAATATTACTAAAACGCCGGTTCAAAATGTAAAAACAATTGATACCGGCACTGGAAAAGTAGGATATTTCTTATTTAATGATCACATTGCAACTGCAGAGCGTGGCTTGTACGACGCTGTTAATCAACTCAGCACCGAAGGGATCACTGATCTCGTATTGGACGTTCGCTACAACGGAGGAGGTTATTTATATCTCGCCAGCGAATTATCTTACATGATCGCTGGCAGTACGACTGAAGGAAAATTTTTCGAAAAAATTATATTTAACGATAAGCATCCTACAAAAGATATTTTTGGCGAAAACTTAACTCCTACACCTTTTTACAATGCATCCGAGAGTATTGGTGGTTCTTTACCTACCTTAAACTTATCACGAGTTTACGTTATCACGTCGGCGGACACATGTTCTGCAAGTGAATCCATCATTAATGGTTTGCGAGGTGTAGGTGTAGAGGTTATTCAAATTGGTTCGAAAACTTGTGGCAAGCCTTATGGTTTTTATCCACAAGATAACTGCGGTACGACCTATTTTACAATTCAGTTTAAAGGTGTGAACAATAAAGGTTTTGGCGAGTATTCTGACGGGTTCACGCCAAGCTCTACCGATAACGAAAGAGAAATGATAAAAGGTTGTTCCGTAGCGGACGATCTTACCCATCAATTAGGCGACGAGGCTGAGAAAAATCTTGCTGTGGCGTTAAATTACCGAGCGACAGGTACTTGCGCGCTACCCGAAAATAGTTCAAGTTTTAAATTGCAAAAAACATCTGCGCCTGATGATTTGTCGGAAGTTTCGGGGTCAGTCAATAAACCTGTAGGCTTAACCAATCGAATAATGAAATAACTTTAAAATAAAAAAGCCGCAGCTGGACTGCGGCTTTTTTATTTTAATTGCTACTTGTCTTTCGTTTCCACCCGCTAGATACAAGCACCCCTGCTAACACCAACCCCATTCCTAAAACCTGGACTAAATTTGGAATCGAACCAAATGCCAGGCTCACTAATAATGTAAACACCGGAACTAAATTAAACGCTATGGCGGATTTTTCTGGCCCTAAAAAGTAAACGCCTTTAAGCCAATAAATGTAAGCGAGTACGGAACCGCACACGCCCATATAAATTAAAATGCTGTGGGTTGTAAGTGATAATTTGCTAATAGCTTCTATAGGTTGCTCAAGAACAAATGCAGCAACAATCAGAGCAACGGCGCCAATACTCACGGTCCAACGTGCAAATTGTAATGACGGAATATGGTTTGCGAATCTTTTTGATCCCACACTGTAAAGACTCCATACTCCGCAAGCTAATAGCATCCATACATCGCCAATCGCACTGTGTAATAAACTGAAGTGTCCACCGGTAATCACAAAGGTTACGCCAATAAATGCGATCAACATACCGACATATTGATACAGCTTAATTTTTGCTTTTAATAACACTACGGATAGCAATGTAGAAACCACTGGCGACAATGCCATGATCAATGCTGCGTTTAGTGCAGACGTTGTGTGTAGGGCGGTAAAAAATGCATAGTTAAATCCGAACACGCCTATAACGCCCAAAGGTACGAGTATGAGCGCGTCGCGCGCGGCGAGTTTTGATTCTGCAGCACCGAAACTAAAACGAATTACCCAGAATAGAACCAGAGCAATTGCAAAACGTTCTGCGGCTGCTGTTAAAGGTGTTACATCACTAGCAACGGCGTGCCCCGCATTAAAGTTGCTGCCCCAAAAAAAAGTACTCCCAATTACCATTAGCCAAATGCGGCCTGATTGTGATTTCATTGATTCGCTCTACTGGTATAAATTCTTCAAGGTCGTCATTATGAGCTAAGTCAGTGACAAGATGTAGTGACGTTTATTGATAATGTTTTTATGATCCGTGCAACAGGGGATAATTAATGAAGGTAGAAAACTTTATTTTTGCTGACTATTGCAACCGCATAGGTTACAGCGGTAATGCAACGGCAAATTTGGAAACTTTAACCGCCTTGATGCGCTGCCAATTATTTACGGTTCCTTTCGAGAACCTCGATGTACAGGCGGGTAAAGTAGTCTCTATAGAACCAACAGAAATAGTCAATAAAATTGTTTACAAGCCACGCGGCGGTTACTGCTATGAAGTGAATAGTTTATTTGCTATGGCGCTCACTGCCCTCGATATCGATTATTACTTCGTAGGCGCTCGGCCTATGTTTTACCCTGCTCGTCGCCCCAAAACCCATATGGTTATTATTGCAACTATAAAAGGCGAACAGTATTTGTGTGATCTGGGTTTTGGCAGCTATGGAATTCGCGCTCCCATTCCTTTGAATAAAATAAATCAAACCATTCAGCAAGATGATGATTTTTATAAGTTGTTTTGTGAGGACGGAAAAAATTATATCGTGCAAGCCTTAGTAGATAGTGAATGGATAAATCAATTCGGTTTTGATTTATATCCCCATGAGTTGTTAGATTTTATGCCCGCTAATTATTACAACTCGAAAAATCCAGACGCAATTTTTGTGAAGCAATTGCTGATTGTAAAATACAATCCACTCGGAAGAAAAATATTGTCGGGCACGCGGCTTAAAAAAATTGAGAATGGAAAAACCTATTTCGAAGATATTACCAATGAACAATTGCCAGATGTTTTAAAAAATGAGTTTGGATTAATCGCATCTTAATAATGTAGATGTGTTTTTTATTTTGCAGTTTTCGTTTTTTCAATAAAACTTAATTTTGCATGCAGGCAACGCGATAATGAAAAATTTTACTGAAATCGATCCTTTTAAGCCAGAACTGGTTGCTGCGCGAAAACGTGCAAAATTATTATGTCAGCAAATGAACGCATTGCGTGCAGATCAACATAAAGCGCGCAAACCAATCTATAAGGAGCTCTTTGGAAAGGTATCAACGGCTTATATTGAACCCAATTTTTTCTGTGACTATGGAAGCAATATTTTTCTGGGCGAAAGTTTTTACGCAAATCATAATTGCGTAATTCTGGATGTAGGTGAAGTTCATATAGGTGATCGGGTTCTGTTTGGGCCCGGCGTGCAGGTATACGGTACGACTCATCCCCTCGATGCTGCAGAGCGTGCGAGTGGAAAAGAATTTTATGCGCCCGTGACTATTGGGGATGATTGTTGGATTGGTGGTGGCGCGATAATTTTAGCCGGAGTGAATATTGGCAAAGGCTCAGTGATAGGTGCGGGCAGCGTAGTTACCCATGATATTCCCGAAGGTGTTGTGGCGGTGGGAAATCCTTGCCGCGTCCTTAAATCTATCATCTAAATAGCGGCTAATTTTTTTCAAAATCCTTTTTTATGTACTATCTTAATTGTACTAATTGTTCTGTAGATTATTGGTGCTAACTTTAATGGGCGATAATGATAATAGGTGATGACGATGAAAATAACGAATATGCATTTTATGTGGGCGGCAATTTTATGTGGTTTGTTTTATACATCAGCCGGTTACGCTGAGGATGCCAAGCAAACTTTTAAGTGGCCCAAAGGTGCAAAAGCAGCTATCAGCCTATCCTATGATGACGCATTGAATTCGCAATTGGATCACGCCATTCCTACGTTAAATAAGCATGGTTTGAAAGGAACCTTTTACTTACAAATTAACAGCCCTGCGATTGATAAGCGCTTGCCAGAATGGCGTGCAGCGGCGAAAGCTGGGCACGAGCTGGCAAATCACACGATATTTCATCAATGTTCAAAGTCGTCACCGGGGCGCGATTGGGTAGATGCAGGTCGTGATTTGGATAAGTTGACAGTTGCGCAAATGAAAGATCAAGTGCTTGTTACCAATACGGTGCTCTACGCCATTGATGGGCTACGCGAGCGCACATTCACTGCGCCTTGCCTTGATAAACTCGCTGGCGGTCAAAATTATATAGATGCCGTAAAGTCAGAGTTTGTGGCCATTAAATCCGAGGGCGGTACGGGTGTAGTAGAGGATATGAGTAAATTTGATCCCTATGCCGTAGGCGTTTATTTCCCCAATAATATTACAGCGCAACAATTAATTGATATCGCAAAACAAGCTGCCGATAAAGGCACTATGGCGAATTATACGTTTCATGGTGTAGGTGGCGATCATTTAAGTGTGACCGCTGAGGTTCATGAAGAATTTATAAAATATCTTGCAGCACATAAAGATATTTATTACGTCGATACGTTTATCAACGAAATGAAATATGTAAAAGCGCAACAGAAAAAATAATTTAATTCTTCGTATGCACAGCCTTTTTCAAGGGGCTGTGTATTATCAAATCCGCATTTCTAGTTTTAGTTCCAGCGCTTCAATAAAATACTCGCATTCACCCCGCCAAATCCAAATCCATTTGAAAGTGCATATTCTATATTTGCTGATCGTGTTTCGCTGACAATATCGAGCCCATCTGCGCGCGGATCTGGATTCATGAAATTTAATGTGGGCGGAATAATTTGATCGCGCAATGTGAGCGCGGTGAAAATAGTTTCAATTCCACCTGCTGCGTCAAGCAAATGTCCAGTAGCGGATTTGGTTGATGTAATTGCTAAACCGCTATTGGTTCCAAACACCGTTTTGATTGCGGCCAACTCACCAGCATCACCGACAGGTGTTGATGTCGCGTGCGCATTTAGGTGCTGGACTTGCTGCGCGTTGACCCCAGCCTGACGCAAGGCCAAATTCATAGCGCGCCTTGCACCCGCGCCATCTTCAGGGCCGGAGGTAAGGTGATAGGCATCGGCACTGGTGCCATAACCCACGATTTCCGCAATAGGTTTTGCGCCGCGGGCGAGCGCATGTTCAAGAGATTCAATGACTAATATGCCTGCGCCTTCGCCCATTACAAACCCGTCACGGTCGCGATTAAAAGGGCGTGAGGCCTTTTCGGGATGGTCATTAAAATTGGTTGAGAGGGCGCGTGCCGCTGCGAATCCGCCGAGGCTTACTGGGTGAATGCAGGCTTCAGTTCCACCGCAGATTGCGACATCAACTTCACCACCTCTGATCATACGTGCGGCATCGCCGATTGCCTGTACTCCGGCAGCGCAGGCTGTGACGGGCGCGCCTATTGGTCCTTTGAAACCATATTTAATTGAAATATGACCCGCCGCCAAATTGACCAGGAATGACGGGATAGTGAAGGGCGATAAACGTTTAACACCGCGAGTATCAACAGTGCGCACCGCTTCAGCAATCGCGGGGAAGCCGCCAACGCCTGAAGCAATAATAGTTGCGGTGCGCTCTTGCTGTTCATCCGTTTTTGGCTATTGGGCTTGTTGCAACGCCTCCTCAGCCGCAACCAAGGCTAATAAAATAAAACGATCCATCTTGCGTTGGTCTTTGCTTGAAACGAGCGCGTCACCGTTTAAACCGCCTTGCGTATCTTCATTGATGTCAGGAACAACACCTGCAACTTTTGCGGGCACGTCCGCGTACAAACCTTCGTCCAACTTACGCAGG
This sequence comes from Gammaproteobacteria bacterium, assembly GCA_004173475.1. Classification (GTDB taxonomy): domain Bacteria; phylum Pseudomonadota; class Gammaproteobacteria; order Pseudomonadales; family Cellvibrionaceae; genus Cellvibrio. Next base: position 1,130,276 of record SEBU01000001.1, on the reverse strand, counting down.
CCTGACTTTCCTGCGAGTAATCTTTCCCATGTCACACTTACTCCACATCCGAGCGGGGAGGCTATACCCATGCCGGTAATAACTACTCGAGGATATACACTTGATTGGCTCATTCGTGTCTCATTTTTAAATGATGATCATAATGTATAAATTATATGACGATCATCATGTATACTGTCAATCATTATTTGTCAGGAGATTTTTGATGAAAGTTAGCAGAGAGCAGTCAGCGGAAAACCGCGAAAAGATTTTGAGCTTGGCTGCATCCATGTATCGTGAGAAAGGTTTCGATGGCATTGGCATTGCAGATTTAATGAAAGCCGCAGGCTTGACCCACGGTGGTTTTTACGGACATTTTTCTTCCAAAGAAGATTTGATGTCACAAGCATGTACCCGCGCTGTAGATGAGCTATTGGCTGCTGGAGAGGTCCGTCGTTCAGCAGAGGCTGATCCGTTTCGCGCATTTATTGAATATTATTTATCCTTAGATCACCGCAATAACCCCGGTAGTGGTTGCTTGATGGCTGCGTTAGGTGCAGATGCGGCGCGTCAATCGCCAAGCGTACGTCACGCATTTACGGAAAATGCAAAAAGATTAGTCCAGGGAATGACGGGATTGTTAAAAAATCGAAATACATCCTCAACACCGCGACATGAATCAAAAGAAATTTACGAAAAATCGTTAGTTACTTTAGCTACTTTGGTGGGGGCGCAAGTTATAGCTCGGGCGGTCGATGATGAAAAACTATCAAAAGATGTATTAAAAAAAGTTGAAGAATTTATTTTAAAAAATGATAAGTAAATTTTTTATTTTTTTACATTTGAAAATCAAAATCGGGTTAAGCACTTGATGGCAATAGCTGCTGCAGAAGTCCTATTTTCCACGCTCAATTTACGAAATATTTGCTCCAAATGTTTATTAACGGTGCGTGGGCTCATTTCCAAAATTTGGCCAATTTCGCGATTGGTTTTTCCGTTAGCAATCCACAGGAGCACATCCGCTTCGCGTCCTGTCACACCAAATTGATCCTTGAGCGCGTGGGTGTCATCGGCAGGTTTGTGAGGGTTTGACAACCGCAATAAATATTCGCGATTATCAATAAAGTTGAGCATTTCAATCGACAAGGGTTGTAGCAGTTGTGGCAACTTTAAATGATGGCCGGTTGCGGGTTTGTGTTTCAACCAATCCATCAGTAGTGAAGCTAAGCGCTGATGTAAAGGCTCTACACCTGCTTCGCCTATAGCACCGTCGAGCAATTGATTTACTTGTGGTGTTGACCAAAGTAGCTGGCCTTGTAAATCCACGGTAAATAAATATTGACCTGCAGTATCCAACGCCATGCGCGCGCTTTGCGCTAATCGTGCATTGCTAAGGTGAACACGCATGCGTGCTATGAGTTCATCTGCATTAATGGGTTTAGTAACGTAATCCACCCCACCGGCAGTCAAACCCATAACAACATGTTCAGTGTCACTTAATCCCGTCATAAAAATAATGGGTGAATCCACTAATTGCGGATTAAGTTTTAATTGTTTGCAGGTTTCAAAGCCATCCATATTTGGCATTATTGCATCGAGCAAAATAATATCGGGTTTGATATTTTTGGTAATGGTTAAGGCCTGCGAACCTTCTAATGCAACCAGCACAGTAAAGCCTGCTTCCTCCAGCACATCGTTAAGCATGTGAATGCTCTCGATGCTGTCATCAATGACCAATACAACATTTCGTTGCGGCTTAGGGTTCATTACAAACTACTCCAGGTTTATTCGACGTTTCCGATTCCTCGGAATCTTCATCATATTCAGCGTCAATCCACTGGATAATTTTTTCAAATTGAAAGTGAGTGGTGAACTGCGTTAGTTGTTGAATAAAATAAGCCGACGCAAGATTTTGCTGTTCCAGATAACTAATCTTTTCTTGCAAACCTTTTTTGTGGCCGATGCTTGCAAGGTGGACTATATCATCAAGATGTTCGCTTTCAGGTAATTCCAGCAATTGAATATCGGTTCGCTGAAAATTAATATCTTGCGGCAAGGTATTTTTTTCATAACGCCAGTTTATGTTGAGTAATATTTGAATTTGATCAAGCAACGCTTGTAGCTGAACAGGCTTGGTTATATAGGCATCGTGTAACGGCGTTGATTTCTGCGGTTGATTTTTTCCCTCGCTGGCATCAGCAGATACCATAATAATTGGCGAGTTATATTGCGCGTTGCGAAATTGCTTTGCTATTTGCCATCCATCCATAACGGGCATTGAAACATCTAGCATAATTAAATGGGGGCGATTATCTGTTAATATTTCCTGCTCCAGAATTGCAAGCGCATTGAGCGGGTTATCTACTTCGATTATTTTAAATCCCAAGGGTATTAATAAAGTGTTCATAAGCTGGCGATGGGTTTGTTCATCATCCACCAACATAATAGTTTTTACATTCCCCTCATAGCCATAAATGGTTTGCACAGGTACACGCAGAGGCTCCGTAGGTGAATTGATACTCGGTAGCATTAAACTCGCTTTAAATGTACTACCTTCGCCGGGCGAACTTTGTACGGCAATATCACCACCCATGATTTCAGTGAGCAAACGCGTAATAGTTAAACCCAAACCGGTGCCAGTAGCAGTTGAGCCAGGGCGACGTACTCTTTCAAACGGACGGAAAATACGCTCCATATTTTCCTGTGCAATTCCCTCTCCGGTGTCTTTAACTGTAAATTCCGCAACCTGATTGCGGTAACGCAATTTGAAAAATACACTGCCACGTTCGGTATATTTTATAGCGTTAGATAAAAGATTAATAAGAATTTGGCGCAGTCGCTTCTCGTCAGTCTTTACTTGTTCGGGTAGTCGGTCGTTGCATTCGTAAATAAATTGCAATCCTTTTCCCTCCGCTTGTAAACGAAACATATTGACTAACTGATCCATCAACAAGGGAAGACGAACCTGATCTTTGTGCAAATCAAATCGTCCTGCCTCAATTTTTGAAATATCCAATAAACCCTCAATTAAATCTGCAAGATGTTCGCTGCTTCGGCGAATAACACCTAAAGCTTCTTTGCGATGAGTTGGCATGCCAGGATCTTTTTCCAAAAGTTGTGCATAACCTAACACTGCGTTAAGTGGCGAGCGTAACTCGTGACTGATACCAGTGAGATAACGGCTTTTTGCCTGGTTCGCCGCTTCTGCTTGCTCCTTTGCAAGCTGTAAAGCTTTATCGGTACGATCATGTGCTTCGATCTCTTCCATTAATAAACGCGTCTGCCGTTGTGATTCTTCCTGCGCAACATGTCGGCTATCGTGTGCAAGTACAAATAGCCAACTGACCACACCTGTGATAATCACTAACAAGAAAAATACCTTCCACAAAGTGTTTTCAAGTAACAAAGCAGTGCCGCTATCGTGAAAAGGTGTTTGAAAATAGATGAGCGACAACAATAAAGCTGAGAGACCATTTATAAAAATCACTAGCCCCAAAAACTGACCAATTTGCGAATTGATTTTTGACGTTATAAATCTTGGCAAAAATAACGTGAAAAAATGTTGTAGTTGATCGCGATAATTTCCACCGGGTTTGCAGTAGTCGTGGCAGCGAGCATCCAGCGAACAACACAACGAACAAATATCTCCGGCGTAGGCTGGGCAATAGGTGACATCTTCATGTTCAAATTTATGTTCGCAAATACAGCAAGTGACTGTGCTGTAAGAATCATGCGTATGCATGAATTTCACGGTCGGACTTGGTCGCGCAATGTAGTAACGACCTTTGGTAAACCAGGCAATCAGAGGTGCAGTAATTAATGCGCAACCAAGCGCAATGAAATGTGAAAGAGCTTTTGCGGTTTCTGAAAATAGTCCTGCATGACATGCAATGCCAATTGCAGATGCCAGCAACATAGACCCAAAACCAACAGGGTTAATATCGTAAAGATGTGCGCGTTTGAATTCAATGTGTTTGGGGCTCAAGCCCAGCGGTTTATTAATCACTAAATCCGCAACCAACGCGCCTAGCCAAGCAACCGCAACTATGCCGTAAAACCCCAGGGTTTGTTCAAGCGCGCGATACACGCCAAGTTCCATAAGCAGCAGCGCTATAGCCACATTGAATACTAGCCACACGACGCGGCCAGGGTGATTGTGCGTCAAGCGAGAGAAAAAATTTGACCATGCAATTGAACCTGCGTAAGCGTTGGTCACATTAATTTTTAGTTGGCTGAGAATGACAAAGATACCAGCGAAGGCTAAAGCGATTTGGGGTGAATGCGTGAGGTAACCGAAAGCAACCATATACATTCGCGTTGGGTCTGCTGCTTCGCTAGTGGGTACGCCATGGTTGAGCGCCAGCACTGCGAGAAATGATCCGGCCATTATTTTTATCGCACCAATTAAAATCCAGCCTGGCCCACCCGCAATTAAAGCGGCCCACCAACGCCATTCCTGATTTTTTTTTGCGGGTGGTAGAAATCGTAAAAAATCGACTTGCTCACCTATTTGAGCGATTAGTGAAAACACCACCGCTGATGCAGCTCCAAAAAACAAAATATTAATACTATTGTGCGTGGCAGGCGTTTGCATATTTCCGGAAAAATTTTCCCAATTTTCAACGGCGCTTGCATCTGTATAAATAATAAAAACAAACGGAATGAGCTGTAAAACAATCCAGAGTGGCTGGCTCCATAATTGAAATCGACTAATCACGGTTATGCCGTGCGTAACCAAGGGAATGATGGCAACCGAACTTATTAGATAGCCTAAAGCTAAAGGAATATGGAACAAAAGCTCTAGGGCCATTGCCATAATCGCAGCTTCCAGCGCAAAAAAAATAAAGGTAAATGAGGCGTAAATAAGCGATGTAATCGTGGAGCCGATGTAACCGAAGCCTGCGCCTCGCGTCATTAAATCTATATCGACACCGTATTTGGCGGCGTAATAGCTGATGGGAATAGCAGTTAAAAAAATAATAAAACTAACTACACAAATTGCGGCTATGGCGTTATTGAATCCGTAATGAAGTGTGATGGCTCCGCCAATAGCTTCCAGTGCGAGAAACGAAATCGCGCCCAAGGCCGTTGTGGCGACGCGCGCGTTGGACCAACGACGAGCACTTTTTGCAGTAAAACGTAATGCGTAATCCTCCAGAGTTTGGTTCGCAACCCACTGATTGTAATTACGCCTCACGCGAAAAATGTGTTGCTTTGCGGCCATTGATACTCGCACTCGTTAAAGTTTCTGCTTTAACTTTCAATAATGTTCAATATAAGTGCTTCGATAAATTCATGAGCATTTATTTGGTGCGCTATATTCTTATCATTGTACGTGGCACCTAAAAAATCCTCAAGAAAACGAAATTCTTTGATTTGGTCGAGATGTAATTTCACCGACTGTTAGTTCCCTTTCAATTCCCGTACCACAATACAGGCGCCAATCGATCACGTCCTTCTTTATACAATAAGTAAAAATACGGATTAAGCTTTGCAGCGGATATGCGTTAAATGACGTAGCTCCATGCGCTATTTATCGAATGGGTTGGAATACGCGATGTGCGTAGATTGCGTGCTGTAGGCAAGATGATTTCTGTATTGAAAAAAGTCTTCCGCGGTTACGCATTTCTTGCTCGATTACGTCTAAAAATTCATTTGAGGATAAACCATGAAGACACTATTTTTTAGCGGCGCTATGTCCTGGGGGCAGGGTGCAAAAGCAAAATCCCTCGGCTGCCTGTTTACGATGGCTGCCGTATTCGCGTTTAACTTCGCGCAGGCCGCAGAAGTGAACACTACGGGACTCGCTGTTACTGATAAAACCGTGAAGGTGGGCATCTTGCATTCGGTAACAGGCACCATGGCAATCAGTGAAACGGGTTCCGTGCAAGCTGAAAAACTGGCCATCGAACAAATCAATGCGATGGGTGGAGTACTCGGTCGCAAAATAGAATTTATTCAAGAAGACGGTGCAAGTGATTGGCCAACCTTTGCTGAAAAATCCAAGAAATTATTAGTGAATGACAAAACAGCCGCTGTGTTTGGTTGCTGGACTTCCGCATCTCGAAAAGCAGTACTACCAATTTTTGAACAATACAACGGCATGTTGTACTACCCAACTTTTTATGAAGGTTTGGAGCAATCCAAAAACGTAATTTATACAGGCCAAGAAGCAACACAACAAATTATCGCGGGCATTGATTGGGTAACTAAAACTAAAGGTGCTAAATCTTTTTACTTGCTGGGTTCAGATTATATTTGGCCGCGTACATCCAACAAAATTGCCCGTAAGCACATTGAAAAATTAGGTTTGAAAGTAGTGGGCGAAGAATATTACCCACTGGGCCATACGCAATTTAACTCAGTGATTAATAAAATTAAATTAACCAAACCTGATGTGATTTACGCGATTGTCGTAGGCGGCTCTAACGTAGCGTTCTACAAGCAATTAAAAGCAGCGGGTATTGATATGACCAAAGAAAAACCTTTGGTATTAACTATCTCCGTAACTGAAGACGAAGTGCTCGGTATCGGTGGTGAAAATATGCAAGGTGCTTATGCATCGATGAAATATTTCCAAAGTTTAACCAACGACAACAACAAAAAATTTGTTGCGGCTTTCAAGGCTCGCTGGGGCAAAGACGTAGTTATTGGTGACGTAACTCAAGCGGCATACCTTGGTCCATGGTTGTGGAAAGCAGCGGTGGAAAAAGCAGGCTCATTCGATATCGATAAAGTTCGTGAAGCATCGCCAGGCATTGAGTTAACAACCGCACCAGAAGGTTATGTGAAAGTTCACCCCAATCATCACTTGTGGTCGAAAACACGCATAGGCCATGCACGTCCAGATGGTCAATATGATGTTGTGTTTGAAACCAAAGAGTTAATCGAGCCAGATCCATTTCCAAAAGGTTATCAATAAATAATTAGAAGAGCCACTTTCCCTGAGTGGCTCTTCTTGTTTCAGATTAGTTTACGAAGAAAAAGTGTTTGCCAACCTAGAGGATTAAGCGATGTTCGCTGAATATAGCACCTCCGATTTATTATCCATCTTCGCCATGCAAGGCGTGGCCGGGCTCATTTTGTTTTCAGTGTTTGTGTTAATGGCTTTGGGTCTCGCCATTATTTTTGGGCAAATGGGTGTAATTAATATGGCGCACGGAGAATTTATGATTCTCGGTGCTTACGTTACTTATTTAACGTCAAATGTGTTCTCAACATACTTTCCAGGATTATTTAGTTTTTATTTTATTCTCGCGATGATTCTAGCTTTCATTGCCGCAGGCGCCCTCGGCGCACTAGTGGAATGGGGAATTATTCGTCACCTCTACAATCGTCCGCTCGACACATTGCTAGCCACTTGGGGCTTAAGTTTAATTCTGCAACAAACCTATCGTAGCGTTTTCGGTGCGCGTGAAGTAGGTGTTACTTTGCCAGATTGGTTAATGGGTTCGGTACATTTAACGGAAACGATTGAATTACCTATTAATGGATTGTTCGTCATGTTGTTAGCGCTCGGTATTTCTACCGCAGTGGGAATTTTAATGTATCGCTCACGCTGGGGAATTCAAGTACGTGCAGTTGTTCAGAACCGTCCCATGGCCGGTGCTGTTGGAATTAACACGGCAAAAGTAGATCGCATTACCTTTGCATTAGGGTGCGGAATCGCAGGTGTCGCAGGTAGCGCATTTACCATGATCGGTTCAACCGGGCCCACCTCTGGGCAGCTGTATATTGTCGATACTTTCCTGGTGGTTGTTTTTGGCGGCGCGACAAGTTTGCTCGGTACCATTGCATCTGCATTTAGTATTTCGCAGGCGCAATCAACAATGGAATTTTTTATGAGCGGTTCCATGGCTAAAGTATTAACGCTTTTGTTTGTGGTGCTCATCTTAATGCTACGCCCACAAGGTTTGTTCACGTTGAAAGTTCGTCGTTGAGGAGTTCATCATGTCTTATCAAGGCTTGGCATCGCTATTTCCCAAAAAAGAAATTTCCGGTTTTGTGATACTGGCAGTTTTATTAATTCTGGTGCTGCCTTTAACGCTGGATATTTTTCGCTTAAATTTAATTGGTAAATATTTAACCTATGCATTTGTCGCTATAGGTTTGGTGTTGTGTTGGGGGTACGGTGGAATTTTAAGTTTAGGGCAAGGGGTATTTTTTGGTTTAGGTGGATATTTAATGGCGATGTTTTTAAAGCTTGAAGCATCCGATCCCATTACCACAAAAATTCAATCTACGCCGGGTATTCCTGATTTTATGGATTGGAATCAAATTACTGCATTGCCATTTTTTTGGAAACCTTTTTACAGCTTACCGTTCACTATAATCGCTATCATTATTATTCCTAGTATCATCGCTTATATAGTAGGTGCAGCCATGTTTAAGCGCCGGGTAGGCGGTGTTTATTTCGCAATTATTACTCAGGCTATTGCTGCAATCCTTACGATATTAATTATCGGCCAACAAGGCTACACCGGTGGTGTAAATGGTATGACTGATTTGCGCACATTACATGGTTGGGATATTCGCACCGACAACGCTAAATATATTCTCTATTATTTCTGCGTATTTATGCTGTTTATGTGCTTAGCCGTTGCGCAATTTGTGCGTAAAAGTAAATTTGGCCGCTTGCTGGTTGCCATGCGTGATAAAGAAGATCGCGTGCGATTTTCCGGTTACGACGTTTCAAACTTTAAAATATTTGTATTCTGTTTAGGCGCTGTCTTTGCTGCAATTGGCGGAGCGCTCTTTACGTTGCAAGTGGGTTTTATGTCACCAACGCTGGTGGGAATTGTGCCTTCGATTGAAATGGTAATTTTTTGTGCGGTAGGCGGACGCATGTCGATTATCGGTGCGGTTTATGGCGCTGTGTTGGTCAATTGGGCGAAATCCAGTTTGTCTGAAAGCTTTCCCGAGTTGTGGTTGTTTGCACTGGGTGGATTATTTATCGGTGTGGTCATGGCGTTTCCAAACGGACTCGCAGGTTTGTACAACACTTATGCAGCTCCAAAAATTGATCAGTGGATTGGAAATTTAAAATCTCCCAAAAAAAACTTGATTGAGCCGAAAAAAGCGGTTGAGCCAGAAAAGCCAATTGTTAAACCTGATACAAAAGCGGCGAATAAAACTGAAACGACGACTGCTTCTATTCCCTCCATAACCCAAGGAGTTCTCCATGAGTAACAACACAGATTTTTTGTTGGCGGTGGAAGGGCTCACTGTTTCTTTTGACGGATTTAAAGCCGTAAACGATTTAACCTTTTATGTCGATGAAAATGAAATCCGTGTAATTATTGGACCAAACGGTGCGGGAAAAACAACAGTGCTGGATTTAATTTGTGGTCGCACCAAAGCAACTGAGGGCTCAATTAAGTTTCGCAACACAGAGCTTACGAAATTAAAAGAGCACGATATTGTTAAAGCGGGTATTGGTAGAAAATTTCAAACTCCTTCTATATATGGCGACCTGACCGTATTTGAAAATCTTGAGATTTCTTTTCCACGTGGACGCTCTGTATTTGGTGCGCTGGCTTTTAAACGTGATGCTGAGGTTATTAATAAAGTCCATGAAATCGCAGACATGATTTTTCTAAGTGAATTTTTGGACAAGCAAGCCGAACTTTTAAGTCATGGGCAAAAGCAATGGTTAGAAATAGGCATGTTGCTAATCCAAGACCCTGAGCTACTCATGCTGGATGAACCTGTTGCAGGCATGTCCGTTGGCGAGCGTCAGCAAACCGCAGAATTATTGCGCCGAATTACCAAGGACCGTTCGGTGATCGTTATCGAACACGATATGCAATTCGTAGCAAAAATTGCCGATCGTGTAACCGTTTTACACCAGGGAAAAATTCTCGCTGAAGGTTCTATCGATAAAGTAAAAGCAGATCCAAGCGTTATTGAAGTTTATTTGGGGCACTAATATTTTCCCATATGAGTTCTCCGAGTATCGGAAGAGAATTTGTGTAAAACGCACAGGACGTGCGTTTTAGTGACGTCGAGACATGGATGTCTCGTCGGACCGACGCAAATTATCTGAGAAACGCAGGAAAAAGAACGAGTTGGGTCGCCTTTCTTTTGCTTACTTTTCTTTTGGCGAAGCAAAGAAAAGTGAGGCCTGCGGCAGGCAGATATTTCAAGTCAGTTAGATCTTTCGAGGAAGGTATTATGTTGTCAGTTTCCGATTACCGCGTATGTTACGGTCAAAGCGAAGTTTTACACGGGCTAAATTTTAAAATTCAATCCAATGAAATTGTCGCCATCATGGGACGTAACGGAATGGGTAAGACCACGCTTATGAAATCCTTAATGGGAGTTATTCCAAGCTCACAAGGCAGCGTTAAGCTCGCCGAAAAGGAAGTTAGTCAGTTAAAAAGTTATCAACGAGTCGCAAGCGGTTTTGGCTTTGTTCCGCAAGGACGTATGATTTTCTCCAGCATGACTGTTAAAGAAAATATTGAAACTGGTTTAACAGCAACGAACAAAAAGATTGTGCCGCAAGAGCTTTACGATATGTTCCCGGTATTACATGAAATGCGCAGCAGGCGCGGCGGAAATTTATCGGGCGGGCAGCAACAGCAGTTGGCAATTGCACGTGCTTTGGCAAGCGATCCTAAAATGCTATTGCTTGATGAACCCACCGAAGGTATCCAACCGTCTATCATCCGCGAGATGGCTCGCACGCTAAAAGCGATTCGCGATAAACGCGGTTTGTCGATTATTGTGTCTGAGCAAGTTTTGAGTTTTGCGTTGGATATTGCGGATAGGATTTTGGTAATAGAAAAGGGCGAGATAGTTCATGAAGAACTGAGGTCATCGGTCGATGAAGCAAAAGTGGCGTCCTACCTATCGGTATAGCTCTATACTTTTAAATTTCCAGTAAGGTGTTGCTCCTTGCCAACTTTTAAATTCTCCATTAAAAGTTGGTTTTTTCAATAAAAAAAGCCCCTGTTTTTTCAGAGGCCTTCGATGTTGCGGAAATAATTTATTTTTTGGAGGCTTTTAATACATCTGTACCGGTTTTTGTTTTTATATCCTCGACTGTTGGTGCAGTCGGATTACTGACACAAGTAATGCTAAGATTTTTTTCTTCTTGTACAACTTCGAGTGGCGACGAATTAACTTCTTTAGTTATTACCAGTGGCTTATGCATACGTTTACCTGTCGCAAGTCCGGATGCTGAATCGCGTGGAGACACTACGCTGCATTCATATTTCCCTTCTATTGTGGCGGCTTTGCCTTGTGCATCTACCGCGCTCACGGTGTAGGTATCTGGAGCCAGTGAGGCAACTGAGCAGACACCATTTGGGCAATCCACAATCTGCGATGAGCCTTTGCTACCTTTGATTTGCAAATAACTATTTAATGCAGCGAATGATGAGGTTGAAAAAAATGCGGTGGATAGTGTTAGTGAAATAAATATCTTTTTCATAGTATGTTCTCGATTATTTTTTACTGCATCAGATGATGCTGTAAGCCCGATACAGGAGAAGCAATGAAAGATTAGCAGATATTTATGAAGCGATACTGAATATTAAATGAGCGGTTAAAAGTGCTGATCCGTTCCATGCCTTATATTAAAAAGGGATGTGTGGTATTGATGAAGTATCAAATCGTTATTGCGATTTAGCGATCTCTGTTTGCTCAACAAACACTAGTTTGCTCGTATCAAACCCTTGCGCTGTAGCTTTTGCGATTAAGTTTGCTTTTATTTCACCAGAAATGGTGGGGGTTCTTGCGAGTATCCATAAATTGGATTTTTCTGAGCTGGTTACAAGCGCATATTGATAATTGTCGTCGATATCAAAAACCACGTAAGAACTATAAAACGGCCAGAAGAAAGAGACTTTCAAGTAACCTTTGTCTTTTCCATCAACAAAAAATGCCTTTCCTTCGCTTTCTTTCCAACGAGATTTTTTGCTCTCGTAGCCGCGGTTTACAACTTTCAACTCATCCGCGGTACGGAGACTGTAAGTTGCCGTCACTTGGTTAAGACCCTTCTCATGAATATAATCAAGTCGCGCTATTTCGTACCAGGTTCCTAAAAACTTTTCTGCTTGGAAGTTCGTTACCGGTTTTATGTTATCTGGCGTTCCCAAACAGCCCGCTAATAAAAGACCTGTAACCAATGCAACCAATAACGGAATAAAAATAATTTTTTTCATGATCGAAACCTGACATTGAGATCGGATCCAAAACCTATAATATTCCAATGGGTAAATACGGTTCTGTTTGCCAGCGTACGATTTAATTATTCGACAGATTCAGAAATAAAAAACCCGGAATAAATCCGGGTCTCGTAAATTTTTTAAAGCTTTGAGTTAGATATTCTCTGATGAATCCAATGCGAGTTGACCGTCTTTCAACGGAATTTTAGTGCCTGGATCGTAATCCATTCTCACCTTACCTTCTTTATCTTTAATACGATAAGTGACGTCATAACCATCAATATCTTCGCGCGTTTCATATTTGGTTGAACAGACTTTCTCAACAGTGGTGTAGGTATCATTCTTTTGCATGTTATTTTGCACACGATCACCTGCGTAGCCGCCAGCAACAGCGCCTGCGACTGTAGCTACTTTCTTACCATTACCGCCGCCTACCTGATGCCCTAAAACACCCCCAAGTACGGCACCTATTGCCTTACCGGCAACGCGGTTTTCGTCTTTAACTTCTTTTTGATGCACTACGGTTTTGTCATGACACTCTTCGTGTGGAACTTTCACTTTTTTGGTAATAGCAACTGCTTTAAGCACTTCTGCATGATCAGGTTGCTTAAAGTGCTGGTAGCCAGCCACAGCCCCGCCGATTGTCGCAACGCCTACGCCTAACAATACGCCTACCATCATCGACTTACTCATAATGCTTAACCTCTTTGACTTTAATAAAAAGCTTTTTGCTTTGGATGGTGGGAGTTTAAACATTCCGAGGCTTAACGCTACCTTAATGTATAAATCCCCACTCCTGCGGTGTGCGCCACATAATAGCTTTTGTGTGATTTAGTCAACAGTTTTGCGATGACTGGGATTTAGAGGGCACGGATGGTTCTTAGAAAGCGCGCGGGCAAGGAACAATTAGCGGCACCAATAAATTATCGCCAAAATTGAACAATATTGTTGGATCAGTATTTGGCAGTCTACGTAATTGAATTTTTACTGGCCGAGCTGACATTAAGGAGGCGTCTATACGTTAAATAACGCAGTTTGGTTGGCAGTTTGTCGTATAGCTCGTAACTACTTCCCATTGGATACTAACTCTGACCGCTAGCAAGTGTTGTCGCGAAAAACGCGATAACTATTAGCATTTTGCTCACTATCCGCAGGAGTCAGACGATGGCTGAAACAATTATCAAAATAGATTTAAAAAAGACGCCTTATGAAAATGACATGATTCATAACCGCTGGCACCCTGATATTCCTATGGTGAAAACTGTAAAACCTGGCGATGATTTTATTATTGAATGTTATGACTGGACCGGCGGGCAAATTGCTAACAACGACAGTGCAGACGATGTGCGCGATGTGGATTTATCACAAGTGCATTTTCTTTCCGGCCCGGTAGGAATTGAAGGTGCGGAGCCTGGTGATTTGTTAGTCGTAGATATTTTGGACATAGGCGCGTTTCAAGAAAGCTTGTGGGGATTTAACGGATTTTTTTCCAAACAAAATGGGGGCGGATTTTTAACAGAGCATTTTCCTGAAGCGCAAAAATCGATTTGGGATATTAACGGCATGTTCACAAAATCTCGCCATGTGCCGAACGTCGAATTTGCGGGCTTGGTTCACCCAGGTTTAATAGGTTGTTTGCCATCAAAAGAAATGCTGGCTGAATGGAACAAGCGCGAAAAAGAACTTTATGACACTGAGCCAGAGCGCGTACCTGCGCTTGCAACACTTCCCTATGCAGACACCGCACATATGGGCCGCATGGCTCCCGACGCTGCAAAAGTTGCGGCTGCTGAAGGCGCGCGTACTGTTCCGCCACGTGAACACGGCGGCAACTGCGATATTAAAGATTTATCACGCGGTTCAAAAATTTATTTCCCCGTGTATGTAAAGGGTGGTGGTTTATCTGTAGGTGATTTGCATTTCAGTCAGGGCGACGGTGAAATTACGTTTTGTGGCGCAATTGAAATGGCAGGCTGGATTCATTTGCGAGTGAATTTAATTAAAGACGGCATGGCGAAATACGCGATTAAAAATCCGATATTTAAACCAAGTCCAATCACCCCCAAATATGATGATTATTTAATTTTTGAAGGTATATCTGTTGACGAATATGGCGAACAACATTATCTCGATGTTCACGTTGCTTATCGTCAAGCTTGTTTGAATGCGATTAATTATTTAACAAAATTTGGGTACAGCAAAGCACAAGCTTATTCGATTCTCGGGTGCGCTCCTGTGCAAGGTCACATCAGTGGTGTGGTAGATATTCCGAATGCCTGTGCGACATTATGGCTGCCCACAGATATTTTTGATTTTGACGTGAACCCGAGTGCGGAAGGCCCAACGAAAAAAGTTACACCTGGAATGGATGTACCTTTATCGAAAGATAAATAGTTTTGCCTGCGGCTGGCCTCACTTTTCTTTAGCACCAATCGGGTCCCATGCGAGTTCGCCGAGCATTGGAGGAAAATTACTGAAAAACGCACAGGATGTGCGTTTTAGTGACGATGCGACAAGGATGTCGCACCGGAACGACAGTAATTTTTCGAAACGCGCAGGAAATACGAACGAACCGGGTGTCATTTCTTTTGCTTACTTTTCTTTGGACAAGCAAAGAAAAGTGAGGCCCGCGGCCGGCGAAACAAATATGCATTCCCAAGATGGGGTTTGGGTATAAGAAAAATCTGGATCCCACTACGTGAGGATGACGAAAGACGTTTTAAGAGGAACAATCATGCCCGTTTACGATTACAAATGCGCAACACACGGTTTATTTCATGAATTGAACACGATGGAATCGTCCAGCCAACCTTGTGCGTGTCCATCTTGCGGTAGTTTATCCGCACGCGTAATTATGGTTGCGCCGGAATTTCTGGATATGAAAAAAGAAAATCGTGCGGCGCATGCAGCTAATGAAAAAGCTATGAATGAACCGGTATTTTCTACACCAGATTATCGTGCTGAAAAAAAAGCGCGACTAGAGCATAAACACGGGAAAGGTTGTTGTGGAGATAAACCAATTCGTAAATCTGCGCTGATGTACACAGCAGAGGGAAATAAAATGTTTCCATCGGCGCGGCCGTGGATGATAAGTCATTAATTTTTATTAACGCAAAATTATAATTTTTTTAAATCCGGATCACTCCAGGCTTTATCTGGTCGCCACCCGGCAATCCATGCGGGAATTTGTTCGGCTGGCATGGGTCGGGCGATGCCGTAACCTTGGGCGAGATGGCAACCGTGTTCAAGCAACAATTTTCCGTGCGCAATGGTTTCTACGCCTTCCGCAATAACATTGCGATGGAACGCGGTCGCCAAACCTATGACGCCTTTTACGATGGCGAGATCATCTGGGTCGTCCAGCATATCGCGCACAAAACTTTGGTCGATTTTTAAGAGTTCCGCAGGTAACCTTTTTAAATAAGTGAGTGATGAGTAGCCGGTGCCGAAATCATCCACCGCGAAATTTACTCCCAGCTGACGACACTGCCGCATAAGTTCAGCTATGTCGTTGATGTCATTGAGGGCACTGGTCTCAAGAATTTCCAACTCAAGTTTCCCTGGAGGCACGTTTGAATGGCGGCTGAGTTGCGCGCGTAGACGATTTACGAAATCGCCCTGCTGTAATTGCAAGGCGCCAACGTTGACGCTGATTGATAAATCCAGGCCGAGATCGCGCCATTCCGCCATTTGTTTAAGTGCGCGGTTAATTACCCAATCACCAACTTCTATGCTGAGTACGTGCTCCTCAATGATGGGCAAAAAAGTTGAAGGTGGCAGTAGGCCGCGCTCCGGGTGTTGCCAGCGAATCAGAGCTTCCAGCCCAATTACCTCGCCCGTGCGCATATTTACTTTGGGTTGGTAGTAAAGGACAAACTCGTTTCTATCCAGTCCCTGACGAATATGTTCAATACTTTCACGATGAATTTTAACTGCCACATCTTTAGCAACATCAAACACGTGGAAGCAATTTTTACCAGCTTGCTTGGCGAGATACATAGCCTGATCGGCATGTCGCATGAGTTGATCGGCATCTGGACCGTCTTGCGGATAAATAGTGACGCCGATGCTCGCGGATACTCGTAGCAGCTGATCCTTCACCGACACCGGCTCGGTAGCTGCTTGCAAGAGACGCTGCAAAATAAGTTCGTGATCGTTTGTATTCTCAAGGTCTACCAGAATCACAATAAACTCATCGCCACCGATGCGCGCAAGCGTATCACCCTCACGCAAAACCTCATTCCAACGCTGGGCTATGGTAATCAGAAGCTGGTCGCCCATTTCGTGCCCGTGGTTATCATTCACGCTTTTAAAACCGTCGAGATCTATATAAAGAACAGCAAGCGACGTACTCATGCGGTGACAACGCGCCAAGCCCTGTTTTAACCTGTCAGCCAATAGCACGCGGTTAGGCAGGCGGGTGAGGGCGTCGTAATGTGCGCTGTATTCAAGTTGTTGTTGATGTTCTTTTAACTGGGTAATGTCGGTAAACAAGCCTACGTAATTTGTCGGCTTACCTGAGCGGTCCCGCACGGTACTGATAGTTTGCATCTCGGCAAAAATTTCACCATTTTTACGCCTGTTCCACATTTCGCCAGACCAAAAACCTTTAGTGGTAAGGTCGCTCCACAATTGCTTGAAAAATGCCGTCGTATGGCGACCAGATTGCAAAATGCTTGGGTTTTGCCCTAAGACCTCGCTGCGACTGTAGCCAGTAATTGCGGTAAAGGTGTCATTGACGTCGACTATATTGGCGTTTGCGTCAGTAATCAGTATGCCTTCGCGGGCGTGAGTAAATACGCTGGCTGCCAGCTCCAATCGTGCCCGGTCCCTGTCTTTCTCAATGGCAAGCGCCGCTAAATTAGACTCGGTCTCTATCAGGCTTATGTCTTCGTCAGTGGGGCTGGCGGGCTTGGCATGGTAAATCGCAAAGGTGCCGAGAACGCGTCCTTCAGAAGACATAATCGGTTGTGACCAGCAAGATCCTAATCCGGCTCTTTTGGCCAGGTCGCGGTAATCGTTCCACCAGGGATGAGTACTTATATCCTCCACCACGGCGCGCTGGGCAGTAAACGCCGCCGTGCCGCAAGAACCAGCGGCCAAGCCAATAGCTGCACCATCAATAGCGCGGACGTAAAAATCCGGCAGACTGGGGGCGGCGCCGTGCCATAGGTGCTGTCCATATTCATCAAGCAGGAGTATCGAGCAGAAGGATTGCGGTTTAAGGTGTTCGATGTCTCGTGCCATAGCATCGAGCACTTTTTTAAGCGGGGCTTTCTCCGCTATTAGACCCAGGATGCGGCTTTGATGTTGTTGATGAAGTTCGGCTTGTTTGCGTTCGGTAATATCTTGAACTGTACCCACCATTTTCTGCGGGTTACCGAATTTGTCTCGTTCGAGATTGCTACGGCCGTTAATGAACCTCACAGTCCCGTCGGGCCGAACTATACGAAACTCAAGCTCGCCGGGCGCCTCACCAATTAAACATTGCTCGCGCCATTGGCGCATTAACGCTCGATCGTCGGGGTGAATCAGCTCAACGAAGGATTGTTTGGTGGGCTCGAAGGCGAGAACATCTACGCCATAAATACGGCATGTTTCTTCAGACCAAATAACGGTTTTGTCTTTTAGATCCCAGCTCCAACTGCCAATGTGGGCGATACGTTGGGATTCGGAAAGGATGTGGTCCTTCTCCAGCAACAAGCTTTCCTTTCGCTTT
The DNA here is from genome assembly GCA_004173475.1 of Gammaproteobacteria bacterium. Lineage (GTDB taxonomy): Bacteria > Pseudomonadota > Gammaproteobacteria > Pseudomonadales > Cellvibrionaceae > Cellvibrio. The sequence continues at coordinate 1,112,405 of SEBU01000001.1, read as the reverse complement.
TGCTCGGTAATGTCTTGGTAGATGCCGCTGAATTTAACCAGCTTGCCATCTTTGTATACCGGAACGCAGGTTGTACGCAGACGTATTTTTCTCCCCTTGAGCGTATATTTCTCAACCTCAAGGTCAAAAACTTTTCCCTCTTCCAGAGCTGCCTTAACTGCAGCCTCCATGATCGGACGAGACTCTAAAGTGTAGTAACCGAGATTGTCCTGCAGGGTGGGGTCAAACTCTTCTGGTGAAGTATCGTGAATACGATAGGTCTCCATGCTCCAGCGCAATTCACGCGTCGTTGCATCCATCTCGACAATCCCAACATGCGTAATTGCCTGAAAAGTTTCTACCAATTGATTTGTAGCGCGTAACTCAAGTTCGCGCACAAGTAATTCGTTACGCATTAATTGCAGAGCAAGTTGCCAAATTTTTATGTCGCGTTTTAATTGCTCGGCTTCAGCGGCGTTAACCAGACTTTGCTCAGAATGCGGCAAAAGTTTTTTAGCGCGGTTGAACAAATCGGTGAGTTCAGAAACCTTTTCAGGTTCAGCGTGCATCTCGGGCTTCATAAATTCCATCATTCGATGTCGCTAAAACACGCCTTAAAATTACGAGAGTATTGATACTTCAAAAAGTATATGAAGATCAGAAAATATAGCAGTGAAAGTAGCCCTTGTCGAAAACCGAATTGAAATAACAATCGCGAAAAACTGTTTATTTTTTGCAATCTAAACGCCATAAGAAGCGCATCGGGTGTGACATTTTGTCACATTTTCGCGGGCACGTAACTTTATTAAAGTGTTCACCAATTTTTGAATTTAAGGTTCATTATGGTGCGCTTAGGTTATCTCACGCGAATTCCCATCTTCGTTATTTCATGTAATACGGCATTTAACGTTTATGCCGAAGATTCAGCTTTGCAATTAGCGGCCAACGTTTCTGTAGAAGAGATGATAGTCGTTGGGCAAAAAGAAGCGCCAATTACAATTGAACCGCGTGGTTTGGCCGTATCACTAGGAGAAGAACAATTTGCATCGACGAATGCTATTAATCTTGAAGATTTAATGAAATACGCGCCGAATTTTTTTGTTCGTAAGCGTTACATCGGCGATGCGAATGGCGTGCCTGGCTTTCGCGGAACTCACTCATCACAATCTGCCCGTTCCCTGGTTTTGGTGGATGGCTTTGTGATTTCAAATTATTTGGGTAATTCATTTGGTTTTCCACCCAAGTGGGGAATTGTGGGGCCAGGTGAAGTTCAACAATTCGATATAGTTTACGGTCCTTATTCCGCGCGTTACCCAGGTAATTCTATGGGCGGAATAGTGTCTATCTCTACTCGTCCTCCTGAAAAAAATGAAGCCTTCGTCACCTTGCAAGGCTTCGTGCAACCTTACCAACAATACAGTACCGAAGACACCTACAAGGGCTACACCTTCGAAGGCGGTTTTGCAATGAAACAGGACGATGGACCTGTGTCTGTGCGTGCCAGTTACCGTCATTTTGAAAATGAAGGGCAACCAATGAGTTGGAGCCAGTTGACCCCGTCAACAAAAATAAATGGTGATGAGGTAAAAGGTGCCGTAGAGGATAAATATTTAGTTCCAACAATCCCCAACACTACTCCGGCACCCATATTTGCCGCCGCATCAACAGACGATAACACGCAGGATCAATTACGTTTGCGAGGGGATTTGACTTTCGATAATTGGAGCATGCATGGTTTACTGGTTTATTGGACAACCGAGTCGGATGCAACGAATCCCAACACTTATTTGCGCGATACAAACGACCGACCTGTTTACAGAGGCACAGTAAAAGTTAATGGAAAATATTGGGACACTAACGCGCTTAATTTATCGCTTACGGAGCGAACAGAAATACTTGCAGGTTTGGGCTTAAAGGGAAAGGTCGCAAATTGGGATTTGAGTTTGAATTTATCGCACTTCTGGTTGGCCAAGGCGAAAACTTTTACTTCTAACGGTTATGACAATGGCGTTAATAATGGCGCAGGCACTTTTACAGATGTTGATCCGTCTGGGTGGTGGACTTTTGATACCAAAGCCTCGCAAGAATTCGGTAAACACGAAATAACCTTGGGTTTAACAGCCAATCTTTATGAGACCGATAGCATTACCTATAACACGACTCAATGGCGCTATGCTTCTAATCAACGTTACTCAATTGAAACAGGTGGCAAGTCAAGTTTGCACGGCGTCTTTGCAGAAGATGAATTACATTTAAACGATAATTTTAGTGTGACTGCAGGCGTTAGAGCCGAAAAATGGCGAGCCTTTGATGGCGCCATACATCAGATAACTGCAAAAGCTCCGCAAGAATATGATGACAGGGAAGAAACCAAAACTAATTTTTCATTGTCTTCCCAGTGGGCTTTTGCTGAAAACTGGCAGGCGCAATTGAGCTTGGCCACCGCAACACGGTTTCCTACAGTGGGGGAACTATTTCAAGGAAAGTTTGATTCAACCGGCGTGTTCGATCCATACAGCTTTGATCCAAATTTGAAACCGGAAAGTTCAAAAGACGCAAATTTTATTCTACGTCATCAATTTGAAAATGCGCGCATAACAGCCAGCATCTTTTATCAAGATGTTAGTGATTACATTTTTTCGTTTGAACATTACAAGATTGATCCGATTACACGGGCTGTAACGAGCGCGACTACAACATCCTTTGTGAATGTTGATCGTGTTCGCCAAACCGGGGCCGAACTTATTTTGGAGCTTTCTGATACGTGGATAAGAGGGCTGAGTGTTGATTTCAACATGGCGTATATCGACGATAAAATTTTAAAGAATAGATTGTTACCCGTATCTGAAGGCAATCAATTCCCACGCATTCCTTACTGGCGTATTAATTCTCAGGCACGTTATGAATTTGCGCAAGATTGGCGTTTGTCGGGCGGAGTACGTTATGCATCGCGCCCTAACACTAATTTAGAGGGAACACAGCGCGGTGATACTTTCGGTTATGCCTCAGAACAATTAATTGCGGATGCACGAATTGCCTGGCAAGTTAACCAGCAAACGGAATTAAGTTTTGGTGTAGATAATATTAACAACGACAAAGCCTGGGCCTATCATCCCTTTTCTCAACGAACCTATTTGCTCGAGGCTAAATGGAAAAACTGAACGCTAAACAAGTTTATCGAACATTGTGGCGCTGGCATTTCTACGCCGGAATTTTCGCAATACCTTTTGTGATTATTTTGTCGATCACGGGAGCCATCTATTTATTTAAACCGCAAATAGATGCGCTTCACGATGCACCCTACCGAAATTTAACAATAGACGGACAAGCCGGCACACCTGAACAACAAGTGGCTGCTGCGTTTACGGCTGTTCCAAACGCGAGTTTTATCGCCTACGAATTGCCGCGCGAAAAAACCGATGCAGTAAATATAATTTTAAATAAGTCCGGAAAAAATATTCGTGTATATGTTCATCCACAAACCTTGGCAATTCTGGCAGTCGAAGAAGAGGACAAGCGTTTCCTTAGAATCGTTCATGATCTGCATGGCGAATTATTGCTAGGTAAGTTTGGTTCGGTGTTGGTCGAACTGGCGGCTTGCTGGGCAATTGTATTGGTTATGACGGGAATTTATTTGTGGTGGCCGCGCTCAGCGAAAGGTGTTGCAGGTATTTTATATCCACGAGTTTCGTTAAAGGGACGTTTATTTTGGCGAGACTTGCATTCAGTTGCCGGGATATGGATTTCATTTTTTGTTTTATTTTTATTAATAAGCGGATTGCCTTGGGCGTTAGTGTGGGGCAGTGCGCTCAAGGAGGTGCGTGGTTTTACAAGCGCCGCTATGCAACAGCAGGATTGGTCGGTGGCTGGTCAACGTAATTTGCCTGCCCTCGAAGAGGAACATGCTCACCATGACATGGGTTCGCCCGTCACCGCAACTCCGACAATTGATTCTAGTTCAGCAACGCACCATGATCATGGCGCGGGCATGCACGGGCCAGCCCAAGTCAGGGTAAATCTGGATTTAATAGTTGCACATGCGCAACAACTAAAATTGGAGCACCCTGTTTGGGTCGCGCCGCCCTCTGCAAGAACTACCCAATGGACAGCTAAATCAAACACGCAAAATCGGCCGCGTAGAGCAGATGCTTATTTCAGTGCGCAAACTGGCGAACTCATCGATATTCAAAATTTTTCGCAACGTCACCTTATAGATCGAGCAGTAGGAATTGGTGTTTCTGCACACGAAGGCCAGCTATTTGGATGGTTTAATCAGTTGCTAGGTTTAATCACCGCTTTAGGTTTAGTACTGATTTCAGTTAGCGGTTTTATTATGTGGCGCAAACGCGCTCCAGATGGAGTTCTCGGAGCACCACCCGCCATGCCGGACGCAGAAGTTGGTAAGGGTTTCGTTGTTATTATTATGGTTGCTGCCGTTGTTCTACCTGTCCTTGGCATTTCGTTAATTGTGATTCTGCTGATCGAAAAAATTATTTTTTCACGCTGGGCTTACGCAAAAAACTGGTTAGGTTTACATAATTCGTGAAAGAGATTTGCACTTTTTCACCGCTTACAAAAGTGGCCTAACCATATAGATCGGGGATTCAGATATCACCGGATTTTTAATAACGTCACCTGTGCGTGAATAAGTTTGCTGTGGATCAAAATTCGGCAACTCGTTTATTTCACCTTTGGTGCACCAAGCCATGAGTATTTGTTGGGTTGGATTTTGGAACTCCAATAGATAGGTGTTCTGGGATGATGGCCATCTTTTTAAAAATGTTGCATCACCCAGTCGTAAGAAAAAATACTGCAAGGCTTTAAAAGCCTCTCTCTGCCTAAACCCGTCTTGATCATCTACCAAACCATAACCTTTGGCGGACAAACGCCACCAAAATACTTGTTCAACATGACCTGAGCAAATAGCGATAGCAATATAGCGCAGCATAAAATTTGCGTAATCCTGCTCGGATTCGCCTGAAGGTTTGTTTTTCCATTTCGGTGTTACATAAGGGCACACAACGGGAGACCATATATCAGTATGTTCGACTGGCCAATTCACCTCAGAAATAATTACCTTGTCTTCGCAATGCGGGGATAAGGTTGTAAGCGCTTTTAACATGGCGCATTTTTCAAGGGTTGAAAACATTCCCTGTGGATTTTCCGGAGCTCCACGTCTATCAACGTAAAGTAAGTGCGATAAGGCTGCAAACGAATAATTTTTTGGGAGCGATTTCAAGGCTGCAATAACGGGTAAATATTCAAAGTCGATACACGCAGGTCCCGTTAATTTTATGTGTGGAAATTGTTTTTTCAGCTCGAAAGCCGGTGCAAGTAATTGCTGCAGTTCATTCATATTCCACACGCCCCACTTGATGCGATTGTACGCGTGGGTAATTTCAATATGGCTGGCAAAATCGGCAACCGCAGGAATTATTTTATGCAAAAAGGCTTCCCATTTTTCCGGATGTAATACAGCTTCTCGGTCCTGAAGCAGTGCCACCATTACTTCAATGCCGTCGCGTTTTAATCGCTCGATTAGTGCGATAGTGTTGGTCCAAATGTTTTCATCTTCGTGATGGCAAAAACGCAGTAACACGGGTGGATTGCCAAGCTCACCCAGAAGCTTAATTTCATTTTCAATATATTCAGCGTGAGGATGCAAGGCGACGCCAACTCTGTTTTTTATTACAACAGGTGACTGAAAGCTTTGCTGTTTCACTTTTTTATAGGCACCCCACAATCCTGGCAAAGTGGCTATGCCCTGGCCAATCATTTTTAAGGTGTCGCCAAAAAAACGCTCGCGATGTTTCTCCTCGCGCGACAGTGCGATCATAGGTTGCGCGGATTTTTCATCCCATAACCAATAATCTTTAGGGTCCGGATACACGGCTGGTTTGGGATTTTTGTGACGATTTTTTAAATAGCGAAGTGGATGTCGAAAATGGCGCGACTTGCGATGAAATGCAAAACGGGAGCGATAGGTTTGCTCATATTTTTCCAGCTCGCGCGAGGGCATTTGGTGATTGCAATAAATGTATTTAAAAAAGTTAAGATAGTTGCCAGGCAAGATAGCGCGCGATAAATCAAACGCACGTTCTTTATCGGTCAATGGATGCGTTTTTACGGTGGCACGGTTTAAATCAATGAATTGGGGTTGCGCCCAGGTACCGTCTGCATTTTTTGGAAGTAATATATTTTGATTGCCAAGGTCGCCGTGGAAAAAATTTTCTGCATGCATGGCGCTAATGGCGGGTGCAACCAGATGCAATAATTCCATGAGGTTTTCATTGTTGCGAATATTGAAATATACATCGCTCAGTGCATCGCGAAAACAAATGGCCGGCTGAAACACGCTCAAAAAATAACTTTCGAGTAAGCGATTATTTTCCCAGAGGTCGAGCCAGGCAATAGGTGCAGGTGTACCTATTCGGTGGTTTTGCAAATAACGCGCCGCCGTATAGGAACGTTCGGCTTTGGATTTATGCTTATGGTCGTAACGGTCTTTAAACCAACTTTGTCGTTTAAAAATTTTTAGTGCAACCTGTATTTCGCCAGTTTCAGTTTGCAGCGGTAGCTTCACAACATAATCCGGTCCGTTGGATATTTTCACGACATTATCTTTGCTTAACACGTTTGAAATTTGAGCAAGTTGAGAACGCAAAATATCCTTATCAAACTCAGGCGCGATTTCACCATGGTAAATCCCGATGGAGCCAGCCAAAGTGGCAGCACTTCCGTCGAATGAATGAGTCAAGTGCTGGCCCCTTATGATTCTGAATAGTATGTTGTTGTGATTAGAGTGCTGGTTATGATCAGGTAAGCTATACTTCTGCGTTTTCGCGGTGAAAGAATTATAACGATAATTCATGCGCTAGCCTAGTTTACAACCCGCCACCCAAAATTCGAATGCACTAAATGTACAGCTTCAGGAATATTCTTAAATGGTGAGTCTACAAAAAAACCTAACGCACAGCCCTACGAATTTTCTTTCACGCATTTCGGCGCGACTGTCAGCTATTAGCTTATGGGCTGGACCTTACGCAACGCTGTTGCAGATGCTAATAATTGGTTTGATTGTATTGTCCGTGTCTCGCGCAGGTTTGGTGGCTTGGCAATGGGACCGTGTGAAAGTTGCAGGCAATTTAGCTGAATTATTTCTACAGGGCATACGCGCTGACCTTATTTTATTGGGTTATTTTATTGCGATTCCAGTTTTCCTTGCCCCGTTTTTTGCCCACCCGTTTTTTGCTCGGCCATGGCGAATTTTCAACTTGTGCTGGGCGACCTTGGCGTTGGTTTTTGTTATTTTTATGGAGCTTTCCTCGCCACCGTTCATCATGCAATTCGATGTTCGCCCCAATCGCCTGTTTATTGAGTATCTCTCTTATCCTAAGGAGGTCTTTGCGACCTTGTGGAATGGTTTTCGCGTGGCCTTAATTTTAGGCGTGGGCTTTACTGTTTTGCTGGGCATAACAATTTACGGGCTTTTAAGTGCAGCTTCACGCAATACATCACTGTGGTCTGCGAAAAAATTATTACTACTATGGCCATTGATATTTGTAATGGTTTTTTTCCAGATCAGATCCACCACAGATCATCGCCCGGCGAATCCCGCCATGTTTGCATTGACTGGTGACGCAATGGTCAATTCCCTCATTATTAATTCAGGCTGGTCTGTGTTTGATGCGCTGGCCTCAATGAATAATGAAGCCAAGTCTTCTGAAATATATGGCAGCGTGCCCACCGAAAAAATCTTGCAGCAAGTCGTATCAGCTCCATGGTTAAGTCAGTATCAATTTAATTCAAAAGTTTTCCCGACACTGCATCGTCAGGAGCCCGCTGTCAAACGTGAAAAGCCACTCAATTTAGTTATAGTCCTAGAGGAAAGTTTAGGCGCTACTTTCGTAGAATCTTTAGGGGGGCTACCAGTTACACCAGAGCTGGAAAAATTAAAAAATGACGGGTGGTGGTTCGAACAGTTGTATGCAACTGGAACGCGTTCAGTGCGTGGTATAGAGGCCGTGGTGTCAGGCTATCCACCTACACCGGCACGCAGTGTTGTAAAGCTTTCGCTGGCGCAACGTAATTTTTACACGCTTGCCTTGGGCTTGAGCCGGGAAGGTTATCACACCGAATTTGTGTACGGTGGTGAGGCGCATTTCGACAATATGCGCGGCTTCTTTACGGGCAATGGTTTTCAGCAGATTGTTGATCGTAGCGATATAAAAAATCCGGTCTTCGAAGGAAGTTGGGGTGCAAGCGATGAGGATTTATTCAATAAGTCTTTGGAGCGACTCAAACAATTACATAATGAAAATAAACCATTCTTCAGTTTGATTTTTAGCTCCTCCAACCATGAGCCTTTTCAGTTTCCCGATGGCAGAATCGAATTACACGACGCTGAAAAGCAAACAGTTAATAATGCAGTTAAATACGCCGATTACGCCTTGGGCAAATTCATTAGCGAAGCGAAACTGCAGGATTACTGGAAAGATACTATATTCCTGATTGTGGCTGATCACGATAATCGCGTGTATGGCGACAGTTTGGTGCCAATTAAAAAATTCCATATTCCCGGGCTGATTCTTGGTGCTGACGTTCAGTCGAAGCGTATTGCTACGCTGGCTAGTCAGATAGATCTCGGAGCCACAGTCTTGTCGCTTATGGGCGTCTCAACTGAGCATCCAATGATAGGGCGCGACTTTGCGAAGGACAGTGAGTCGCCTGGTCGCGCGCTCATGCAATTTGATAATTATTTTGCATGGCTGGAAGGCGATACCGCAACCATTTTACGGCCTCGCCAGTCGCCTTTACTGGGTCAATACGATGCAACCAAAGGAGAATTAGTATTGCGGCAGGAAGCGCCAAGCGAAGCACAAGTCGATAAAGCTATGGCGCATGTAATGCTGCCCTCGCTGTTGTACCGCGAGCAGCGCTATAAGTTGGCGAAATAGAACAGCAGTAATTACATGCCTGGTAGTTGGGCTGAGCCATTTTCTAACAGGATGGGGAGTTACGGGCTATGCTTTGTGAATATGTCAGTACTCTTCTCAAGGAATAGCATTCACGCGCGGGATAGCGATCAATAGGACCTAAGGTTACATGTTGATTTATAAATCGCTACATTCTTTCGTTAATAACATCTCTCCTGTGAGCGGGGCATCGTTTTTTGTCCGCTTGACCTGTAGGCCAATTTATTGGGTGGTCGTTTTATTTTTGTTAGCTGACAGTACATTTGCGCAAACCATCAATAAACAACGATTGACGGCATCCTACCTATACAACTTCGCTAAAAATATTGAATGGCCAAATGAAGCGGCCCTAACAAGTTTTGATGTTGCGGTATTTCACTCGGAGGATTCCGCAGTCTATAAAGAGCTGGTGCAACTATCTGCAAATGGTTCTTTGAAAAATCATCCCATTACAGTCAAGCGCATCAACTCCCTGCAAGCACTCGACAAATTTCAATTAATTTATGTTGAGGTAGCTGACAATAAATTAATTTCCGATATTTACACTGCAGTAGAAGGTAAGCCGGTACTGGTTGTCACCTTCGATTTTGCCAACAAGCAGCTGGTGATGATTAATTTAATTCCGGCCCCCAATGATCGCCTACGCTTTGAAGTAAATAAATCCAATTTGATTAATCAGGGGTTAAAGCCGCTTCCCGAGTTAATTTTAAATGGTGGCACTGAAATTGATGTTGCAAAATTATTTCGCGAAGGCCAATCGTCACTCCTGAATATTCAAAAGCAATTGCAAAGCCGTGAAAAAGCATTGGCTGATCTAAGTGCTCGCATCCAAAGTCAAGAGGCGCTCAATACTCGGCTTGAACAGCAAATGCAGACGCTAAACCAGAATATACAAAAAAGCGATGAATTAATTGCTACACAAAATGAACAAATTGAAAAAAGTAAAAGTGAACGCATCGCATTGCAAAATGAAGTTGAGATGCGTGCGAAGGGGCTTGCCACGCTGCAACAGGAATTAAGTAGCATTACTGGGAAAATTGACGAGCGTGAAAAACGTGTTACTGAGCTGGATAACACAATTAAAACGCAGGAAATTGATTTAAAAAAGCAACGTGAAGCAATTACCAATTTAGATATTATTGTAGGCGCGCAGAAAAAAGCCCTTATGTATTCCTGGGCACTAGTGATATTGGGCATTTTGCTCGCCATCACCATTTTTGTTGCGTACGTTACCAAGCGTCGCGATAACCAGCGTTTGGCGGCACACAGCCAGGATTTGCAATTCGCAAAAGATCGCCTCGTAATTGCCAAGCGCAAAGCGGAGGATGCCAGTCAAGCGAAGGGGGATTTTCTGTCGCTCATGAGTCATGAGTTGCGCACTCCGCTACAAGCCATTATAGGCTACACAGAAGTGGTTATTGAAGATTTGAAGCTTAACGATGACGAAATTCATGTCAAAGATCTCACTCGCGTCATTAATAATTCCGAGCGCTTATTAAAACTGATTAATGGTGTATTGGACTTGGCAAAAATTGAATCTGGTCGTATGCGATTAGATTTAGCTGAGGTGAAACTATCCAGCTTAGTTGACGATGCGGTTGGCACGATCAAACCCTTGCTGGAAAAAAATTCAATTGAATTACAACTGGATGTTAATGACGGAATTGTCTTACCTGTCGCTGATCCAGAAAAGTTATTGCATGTCATGATTAATTTATTAGGCAATGCCAGTAAATTTTCACCTAACGGCACCGTCACCTTGAAAGCACACAGTGAACCTAATCGTATTTTTATTAGCGTGACCGATACCGGAATTGGAATTACTAGCGAACAACAAGAGCACATTTTTGATCCCTTCCGGCAGGCTGAAAATGGCACTACACGAAAATATCAGGGCACCGGTTTAGGGCTGTCAATCACACGGCAACTATGTGAAATGATGGGCGGTTCTATCGCGGTGAAAAGTGAATTGGGTGAAGGTGCAACTTTCACCGTTATCATCCCGCTGCCTGTAAAACCTGATTTGCCAAATGTTGAGTCAAGCGTGGTGAGCGATCAGGATAGAAAACGTATCCAATAAACGTGTGGCGACGATTTAAAAACCTATGCTAATTAAATAGACGATTATTTAGCCAATTAAATCTTTCACGAATCATTCAAATCTCTCTGACATTGCTCACTTTGGGTGCAAAGATCGTCTCCGGAAATTGGAATTCCTGGTTATAAATATCTGGTTATTAGGTTGCTTTCGTCTAAAGCTGCGCTATCGTTAAATAGTTCGTAGGGATGCGCGGAAATATTAGGAATTTTAAAAATTTTATTGAGCTGATGAGGTTTTTGCAGTTCAATCGTATCAGTTCAGTGGTTACCCTGGAGATGAAAAAACCACAGGCTTACACTGGCGTTAGTCCGCTCAATGTATATCATGCGTACTAGCTATATCTTAAGGTTGTAGCTATGAAATTCTGTTTTACCAAAACTTTTTTGTCTGCATTGCTCGGTATAATGAGTGCCACAAGTTATGGCGCTGATAAAACGGATGACAAAAAAAATAATGCTAGTAAATCTGCAGCAACTTCTATGGACGTATATAACCTCTCGCTTTCCGAGTTAGGTCAGGTTCAAATCTCCATTGCTACAGGTAACAGCACTCCGCTCGATAAAGCACCCGCAACGGCGTCGGTAATCTATGCGGCCGAAATTGAATCCATGGGTGCGCGTACGCTTGATGATGTTTTAGAAACTGTTCCAGGTCTCCATATTTCCCTTTCCAGTCTTAGTCGCCTCGATTCTGTGGAATCGATTAGAGGCGTACACAGCGGCTTCAACCCGCAGGTCCTCTTGCTAATGAACGGCGTTCCCGTTCAATACAGTTTGCAAGGTGGGCGACCGACATTGTTTCGTTTGCCCGTTGCTAGCATTGAGCGAGTAGAAGTTATTCGCGGGCCAGGGTCCGCCATTTATGGTGCGGATGCTTATGCGGGCGTCGTCAATGTAATAACCAAAGACGCCAACGCGACAAAAGCAACGCAGATAGGAGCGAGGGCAGGCTCGTTCAATACGCATGACATGTGGGTGCAAACTGCCACCGAATGGCAGGGCATGGGCATTGCGTTTGATCTCGCCTATCTTGAAAGCGATGGCGATGATGATCGAAAAGTTAATTCGGATTTACAGTCTGCGCTGGACGAAAAACTTGGCACAAATGCTTCGCTTGCACCTGGTGCCTTGTCGACTCGCTATCAAATTTTCGATTCGCATTTGTCATTAACCGGTGAAAATTTACAGATAAATTTATGGAATTGGGTTTCCAGGGATGCAGGTGTCGGTGTCGGTGCCGCACAAGCTTTGGATCCATCCGGTAGCGACGACAGTGATTTAATTATGGGTGACCTTAGCTATCAACTAGGCGCCCCCGAACACTGGAATAACAGCGTTAGATTGAGTTACATGCGTTACGAGGAGGAGGCCAAATTTACCTTGCTACCCGCTGGCACTGTCGTGCCCATAGGTAGGGATGGCAATCTCGATTTCGTTGCCCCCGCAGGTGTAGTTGCTTTTCCCGAAGGTTTAAAAGGTAATCCGGGTGGTGTATCGAAAGATGGACAATTTGAATTTGTCTCGCTTTATTCCGGTTTCGATTCCCAACGCATCCGGTTCGCTGCGGGCGCTCGGTATCAAAACTTAAGGGGTACCGAAAGTAAAAATTTTGGTCCGGGTGTTCTGGATATAACACCTTTGCCAGCATCTATGGATGGCGCTTTAACGAATATTAGTAATAGCCCAGACGCGTTTCTTGACGATAACTCCCGTGAAATACGTTATGTTTCTCTGCAAGACGAGTGGAAGATTCTGCAAGGCCTTGATCTGACGGCAGGTGTGCGCTACGACGATTATTCCGACTTTGGTAGCACCACCAATCCGCGTGTAGCGCTGGTGTGGACAGCCAGTGAGGATCTAACGACAAAATTACTATACGGCAGCGCGTTTCGCGCGCCATCGTTTGCAGAGCTTTATTACAAAAATAATCCCGTCTCTATAGGTAATACTGAATTAAAACCAGAGCAGATGAATACACTGGAGCTTTCTTTCAATTATAGATTCGCAGATACGCTGCAAACAAATTTGACGCTATTTAAATATCGCGCAACAGATATGATTGAGTTTGTTGATAATGTTGATACACCCGATGCCTCTAAATATGCAAATAATATTCGCGACCAGGACGGCAAAGGTGTTGAGTTTGAAGTTATTTGGAAACCATCGGCACAGTTACATTTAAACGCAAGCTATTCTACGCAGTCGGCCGTTGATGGAAAAACAGAAGCCGCTATTCCTGATGCGCCCGGAAAACAATTTAAAGTGAATGTAAATTGGATGCCCGCCGCACAATGGTCTCTCAATAGCCAGCTTCATTGGATAGGTGACCGGGAGCGTGCAGTCGATGATCCACGCCCCGATGTTGCTAACTATACCTTGTTAAATTTCACCTTGATCCGCAAAAATATTTTACCCGAATTGGATTTATCTTTTGCCGTGCGCAATGCCGCCAATACCACGGCCAGAGAGCCCAGCAGTATTACGATACCGGACGATTATCCGCTTGAATCTCGCAACATTTGGTTGGGGTTAACCTACGCATTTAAATAAATAGTTAGCTCACTTCAATTGAGCACGAGGTGAGCTGTTTATTTTTTATTAGCTTCGGAATAAATCATGACGCAAGAGCACAAACACGAACCGGTGCGTAGCCGCAACGAGCCATTTGTAGCGCGTACTGCCACGCGCATATGGCATGAAGAGCCGAGCACCGACAATCCCTACATTGCCGCATCAGCTCAATGCCACGGTTACGATCTGTTTGAGCTTATGGAAAAGCGTTCGTTTGTCGATGTATTTTATTTATTGTTCCGAGGCGAGTTGCCCTCTCACGCTGAAAGTAATTTATTACAACAGCTAATGATTGCGTTAATCAATCCTGGCCCAAGGCATCCCGCTGTGCGTGCAGCGATGAATGTTGGCGTTGGAAAAACTGATCCGTTGCATATTTTGCCCATTGCATCAGCTGTATTAGGTGGAACCTACCTGGGTGGCGGTGAGCTGGAAACATCTATGCGTTTCTTTCGTAAACATCAAAAAACGCAACCTGAAATTCTTATTCGCGATTATTTGGAGCAGCGTGATAAAAACACGTTAGAAAAATCGGCTGGAAAAATAAACGAACCAGGAGAAGTTTATTTTGCTGGATTCGGTGCGCGCAACGGCGGCGTAGAATTAATGGCGGTAGAACTCGCGAGTCGTCTTGCAAAGCTGGATGGTGCAGGGGCTGCGTTGCAGTGGGGGTGCAAATTGAACGAGCAACTAGACGAGCACGGACAAGGTTGGTTAATGACCGGTGTGGCCGCAGCTGTATTTGCAGATTTAGGTTTCCAACCACGCGCAGGCGGATGTTTGTTTCAGTTATTAGGTGCGCCGGGTTTAGTTGCCCAAGGTTTGGAGCTTGCAAACAAACCCATTACCGCAATGCCTTTTGTGAGCGACGAAAATTATGTTATCGAACGATAAAAAAACCTACAGCGATATAAAAATCATCGAAGTGCTCGATCAACGACGTGGAAAAATTATTAGTAATACTGGTGGTTGGTTTCCGGGCAATGGTGTATTTAGTCACGGCTATTCAATGCTCGACGAATTGGTTGGAAAAAAAACGTATTTCCAAACATTGATTTTAAATGCCACGGGAAAAATGGTTGAGCGACCTTTTGCAGATTGGGTTGAAGCCATTTATGGATGTTTAAGTTGGCCTGATCCGCGTATATGGTGCAATCAAATTGGTGCGCTCGCCGGCACTGCGCGAACGTCGGTCGTAACAGCTACGGCAATTGGTTGTATGGCCACCGATTCAAGAACTTACGGTGTTTATCCATTGGTAGAAGGCGTGGAATTTATTCAGCAGGCTTACGCGAAACACCAAAGCGGCATGTCTCCGCTTGACGTAGTGAATGAAGTTGTCGCTACCAATAAAGGTAAGCCCTATATCGTCGGTTACAAGCGCCCAATCGCAAAAGGTGATGAACGTCTTGAGACCATGGAAGCTGTCGCACGTAATCTTGGTTTTGATGAAGGCCCACACTTGCAATTAGCCTATGAGATAGAGCGCGTATTATTGGATCAATTTGATGAAGGCATGAATATTAACGGTTACATGTCTGCTTTTTTGTCGGATCAGGGATTCAGCTCGCAAGAGGTGTATCAAATGTTTGCCATGCTCGTCGCTAGCGGAGTTACAGCGTGTTACCTGGATACTTATAAGCAACCAGCTGACAGTTTTTTACCATTACGCTGCGATGATGTAGATTACCAAGGGGTGCCAAGAAGGGCAGTGCCTGATTAAAAGAATTAAATATGGAGTTCGTGATGCGCCAGGAAATTTATTGCGCAAATTTTCGCAAGGTTAATTGTTCAACGGGAATCGGGCGGCCAATATGATAGCCTTGAACAAAATCAATGCCCATGTTTTTTAAAATGTCCAGGATTTCCTGGTTCTCTACAAATTCTGCAACTGCTTTTTTTCCGAGCGCTTGAATCACCTGAATCATGGATTTAACTAATGCCCGATCAATGGCATCTTTGTGCAAATTCTTTATAAATGAACCATCGAGTTTAATATAATCCGCAGGCAATTCCTTCAAATAAGAAAAGCTGCTGAATCCTGAACCAAAATCATCTACCGAAAAACTACAGCCCAAGTTATGGAGTTCTGCAATTACACGTTGCGTAATATGTAAATTAAATAAACTTGCACTTTCCGTTAACTCAAACGTAATGCGGTTTGGATTTATTCCTGTTGCTTTCAATGCTTCCAAAATGGTGGGAACTAGACTTTCATCTTTAAATGCTTGTGCTGAAAGATTGATAGCAATTTGGTTTAATTTTGGATGATCTTTCAACATTCTCGTGGCTAATTTTATAATCCAGCGATCCAACAGATGCATTTCGCCCGCGGCCTCAAGTGCTGGAATAAATTCCGCCGGGCCAACAATGGTTCCGTCTGTCTCTCTCAGACGAACTAATGATTCATAATAAGAAATTTTATCTTTTCGAATATCGTAGATAGGTTGAAAATAAAGAATCATCCTGTCTTCTGAAATAGCCTTGCGGATTTTCTGCGAAATGTTTATTCGCATTCGCAATTCATCAGTTTCATCATCTTGTGAATTGTAGAGATGGATTAAATTGCGGCCGCGTCCTTTGGCAACGTAAAGCGCGATATCTGCTCGCTTAAAATGGTCTTCAGGACTACGAACGCTACCGTCAATTAAGGTGATGCCGATGCTACAACCCAAATTAATACGATGTTCTTGCAGTTGAAAACTAAAATCGCCAATAATTTTTTGAATTTCTTGGGCAAAATTATTCAGGGTTTGTGCGTCGACGTCTTGCAGCAGAACCGCAAATTCATCACCGCCCAGCCTGCATAATATATCTGGCTCGCGAATTCGTTGGCCGAGTAATGAAGACATTTCCCTAAGTACCTCGTCACCCTTCTGGTGACCAAAGGTGTCATTTACGACTTTAAAATGGTCCAGGTCTAAATACACTAACCCGTGCAATATATTTTTATGCGAGGCCTCATCAGCGAGTTTTTCTAACGACACTTCGAAATAGTGGCGGTTATACAAACCTGTTAGAGAGTCATGCATCGCCAGGTAATTTAATTGGTCCTGGGATTTTTTTCGCTCGGTAATATTATCCAGGCAAACGGTAAAGGTGGATATCTTTTCACTATTGGTAGAGCGGCTAATTTTTAGCTGCGTCCATATTTTTTGGCCATTGACATCCTTTAAACACAGTTCAATTTCGGTGGAAGACTTTTTCTCGCGCAGAGCATCGGTAAATTTTGTTTTAAATGCCAGAAATTCGTTGCTATCAAAAATGAAATTTTCAATAGGGCGACCAACAGAATGCTTAATGGTATAACCCGTCAAGGCTTCCCAGGTGCGATTTAAAAAACGGATACATAATCCTTCGTCCAACTCCATTACTACGGATTGCAAATCATCCAGTAATTGGTGATGGCTCTGGTAGAGACTGCGATACTCATACTCGCGTTTTTGCAGCGACTCTACGCGTTGCGCAAATTGCGCATTGCTGACTAAATAATCTTCTCGGCGAATTGCGATATCACATACTTTACGCAACTGTTCAGGCCGGAACGGTTTGGACAAAAAATCAACTGCTCCGAGCAGCATTAGTTCTTCAGCTTGGTCTATGGTGGTGTGCGCGGTCATAATCACCACGGGTTGGCGCGGGTCGATGCGATTAATTTCAATTAAAATATCGCGCCCGGAAAGGCTCGGAAGCATTACATCCAACAATACTAAATCGTGACGTCTTGCTTTCCAGGCATTAAGACCTTCTGCACCGTCTGCTGCAACCTCCATATCAAAATTAGCGCCGAGTACACGCTCAATTAAATCAGATGTGTCTTGGGAATCTTCTACCACTAATACGCGCGGTTTCGGTTGTTGGTATTTCTTCTCTTGCGCAAGTTTTTGAACAACCGTTGGCAACTGGTCGAGATGGTCAAGCGGAATTAAATAATTTATTCCGTATTCACGGGCTGTGATTTCTGCAATGCGCTCACACCATGTACTCGCCATTATTACAATAGGAAGATCCGCGCGACAATTTAGTATGCCGCAGCGAATTAATCGCGATAAACGCCAGCCATCCATATCTGGAATATCTATATCAAGGATCACCAGGTCAACGGGTTGATCACGTAAAAAATGCAAGGCGTTGGTGGCTGATTCAACAATTGTTACGTGGGAATAGGCGAGCGGCAGCAAGCAATTTTTAATTTTTTGCTGTGCTGAGATGTCGTTGTTAACAACGAGAATGCAGGTATTGGCTGCAGGACTTTTTTCGGTTGCAGTAGATAACACAAATGGCTCTCCGTTAAGAATTTATGCTAGCTGACTAAACAGCTAGATGCCATTTTTTGTGGAAAAAATAAAATCATTTATTCTGCTAAAAATACAAATTTTTGATTTTATTTTTTAGAAGGGAAGGGATAATTACTAGCTTCCTGGTGTTGCAGATCCATTAATCGCTAAACTTTTTACGCGATCACCCATCGGTGGAACTTCATTGCGGTCGATTCGAACGTCAACCAACGTTGGGCCTGTTTTATTAAAAAGGGAATTAAAATCGAGTTCGTCTAAATCAGTTGGCGTTTCAATTACTATGCCATCAATACCCATCGCTTGTGCGAGGGCCGCGTAATTAATGCTGTTCAGTTCCCAGCCTATAGATTCCTGGTTGCCGAGACGTTGTCCGTGCAACACCATGCCCATCGCTGCGTCATTTAAAATGAGAAACACCATGGGTAAATGTTGTTGCGCGGCGACAGTAATTTCTTGCGCGCTCATCAAATAAGAGCCGTCACCAACAATACAAATTGTCGGTGCATTGCGATTTGCAACTGCCGAACCAATCGCAGCGCCAATGGACCAAGCCATTGCGCCGTAGCCCATCGCTATACGGTAAAAACCGTCGCTGTTGCTGCGAGTAAGGTAATGAGTTGCCCAAGCCCAACTGTTGCCAGCATCTATGAAAATACGTGTTTCTTCAGGTAATTTTTTTGCCAGCTGACACATCAAACGTTGTGGTTTAAGCGGAACTGCATTTGAAAGCCCTTTTTCCGGTTCAAGCAATGTGGCGTAACCGCCATTGATATTTCTCACGTGGTTTTTACGATGAGTATTCCATTGCCGGCCCCATTTGGTAACTTCACGAACACTCACTAATAACCGGTTGAAAATGGTGTCGATGTTGCCGCACACGTGCAAGTTAGCCATGGTAGAGCGAGTAAAGTGTTCGATCGAAGAATCAATATGAATCAATTTATTGTTCAGCAAATCGCCCTTCCAACCATTCGTGCCTAACTCACTCAGTGCTGTACCCACAGCAATAATCAGATCGACGTTTGGATCTTGCAAGAGCGCATTAGCACTTTCATGGCCGGCGAAGCCGAACACGCCATGATATTGCGGATGTTTTTCATCCACCCAACTTTTGCCCATAGGGCTTGTTACAAAACTAGCACCTGTGAGCGTAATAAATTCCATGATTTGTTGGCTGGCTTTATTAACACCGCTACCTATGTAGACCACTATGTTTTCAACATTTCCAAGCTTTTCACACAGGCGCCCAATCGCGGTTTCATCGAACAGAGAAAAGTTATGAATTAATAAATCGTTGTGGATATTAGGGCCGATAGTCGCTGGCGCGCGCAAAACATCGGCAGGGATACTTATGTGAGCCGGGCCATTAGGTGCTCTGTGTGCAGCCATAATGGCCGAGACTAATTTAGTTTCCAATTGTTCATGGTGGGAGATAAGCGTATTGAATTGAGTCGCATAGCGAAATATTCCCACAGTATCAACAGCAGTACAGCTGGACTCTTGCAGGGCGCGCTTGCCGAATTTAGGTAATGGGGTTTGGGCGGTGATAACCAGCATTGGAATTTCGTCTGCCGCCGCAGACACTACTCCAGTCAATAAATTCGTCGCGCCGGGGCCGGTGGTGCTGCATACAACACCCATTTTGCCCGTCTCGCGGTAATAGCCGTCCGCCATAAATGCCGCGCCGCTTTCGTGGCGTGCGACTACCAAACGCGGGCCACCTTTGCGTTCGCTGCGCGCGAGCGCATTTAAAAACGGTTCTATAGCACCGCCAGGAACGCCAAAGACCGTGGTGATACCCATTCTGGCTAAATATTCAACAATTAAATCCGCGCAGGTGTCCTGATGCGGAACGGGTGACGTAGATACTGTATCGGCTGAAGCAAATGGCAAAACGTTAAACATCATGTAGACCTAATCAGTGAGCCTTATGGGTGAGACACCACAATTCAAATTTAGCTTCACCGTGTGAATTCGCAACGCCAATAGTTTTTTTTGATCAAGAATCAGGCGCAATGTCACAAATATTTATATTTATGGCGCATAAACTATTTTTATTAAAATTAAATTGTTGAAGGGGAATTGATTTGCTGAAGCTAAGCTATTGAAAACTGACTTTTACTTATTGCGTATTGCAATTACTTTTGCAAGCGGCTGCATTCCTTTTCTGTTCGCGAATGGCTGCGTAATTCTTCGGGAAACGAAACCGATTATATTCCCATTGATATTGAGTGGGTGCCAAACGCACGCAACGTTCGACACTACTATTTAATCCAGTAATCGAAGCTACGACGTCTTCGCTATAAATCATCTCATCAGCCGGCAGCACTATTATTTTGAATCCGTCAGGCACCCGCATGGCAAATACGCTAACCACCGGACATTGAGTTCGGCTGATAAGCGAATGTACGAGACTCATGGTTAAGGTTTCCTGCCCGAAGAAAGGCGCAAACTCAGCACCCGCTTCCTTTTTGGGGAGTTGGTCGGGCAAGATTCCAACAATCTTGCCTTGCTGTAACGCTTTAAGAAGCATTAACACACCCTTACGAGACGTGGGCGCCATGTCAATATTACATTTACTTCGGCCGCTCAATATAAGTTTATCCATCGCTGGGATGGACATCGGCTGATACATAGCGGTAAGCGGCGCAATGCTTGCCAAGTACGGCGCGACAACTTCCCAGTTGCCTAAGTGTGGCGCTAATACAATCAGTCCGCGCCCTTTGGCAAGTTCTGCGCGCATTAAATCTTCACCTTCGACCGCAACTATTTTGGATTCCAACCACTCCCAGGAATTTCGCCAAACAATGCTGGCTTCTGTAGCTGTTTTTGCTGTTTCAATTAAGCTTTCACGAACAAGGGTTCGTGTTTCCTGGGCTGATAAATCCGGGAAACACGCGCGAATATTTTTTTGGGTTACGCGATGGGCGCGGCCTTTTACAAAATACATTCCTGTGCCAATAACTACACCAAGCGCGCGGGCAACACTCAAAGGGAGCAATGCCAATAATTTAAAAACTTGAGGAACAATAATGTTTCTCATACTTTACCTTCGTAAAACAGCGCGAACCACAGAGCACAATTGCACCATGTCCGTATCTGTTGGTAAGTTTACTTAGCCATTAATTGGTTTTTTGCAGCCTAACGTTCGCTGCAGAGTGAGTTTCGAAATCCTTTTTATTCTTCGAAGAGAATGCCCGAAACATATTACAAGGTTAAAACGCTGTCTCATTTGCAGACATTATGAGTATCACCGCCAACTACCGATTATTAAGCTTCATGATGACTTTTTCAGCATAGGACAAGTCTTTAGCTATTGTAGGGTCGAGCTCTATAAATGTCTGTAAATTTTAAGTTTAGGAATGTTTTTAGGACTTACGAACAAATTATTAGTTTCTTAATTACCCAAACGTTCCGATTCGGTACCGGGTAAATTCCTTTGAACGAAAAAAAACCGAAAAGCAGTTGGTGCTTTCCGGTTTATATTGAACAATGCGATGTCAATTGGCGTTTATTGGGATACCTTCTAAGCCTAAAAAGCTTTAACTTCTTACTCTGCTTCCAGGATGTCAGGAGTATTTTCCGGTTCGCTTTTTTTCGCGTTAGCAACATACATCATGATTAATGCGAGGCTGGTCATGGTTAAAAAACCTAGCGTCGTAGGAATTAATGTATTGTTATAAAACTGTCCGATGGCAGTGCCTATCACCATAGCAATAATGGAAGATACTGATCCAATAACAGCCGAAGCAATGCCCGCCACATGCCCCATCGGTTCCATGGCCATAGCGTTAACATTACCGAAAATTAAACCGAAGCAGAAAAATAAAATCGCGGCATAAATCATAAACATCCACAGTTGAATATCCGCAATTCCATGTAAACCGAGAAACATTGCCGAGCTGGCAATAATTGCAACAACAGCACGTTTACTGATGTGGTGCATACCCCATTTTTCTACCAGGCGTGAGTTCAATAAAGAGGATACGCCAAAAACTAGAGCCAAGACGCCGAAGTAAACGGTAAATAATTTCCCTGTACCAAATTGCACCTGAAATATTTGTTGCGACGAATTCAGATAACCCATAAAGCTACCAAAAAATAAACCCATACACAGGGTATAACCCATAGTGATGCGGCTACAAATAACTTCTTTAAAACCGTCGGTAAAACCGGTAATTGTAAATGGTATGCGTTTTTCTTTTGGGAGAGTTTCTTCCAAGCGCAAAAAAATCCACAAACCAACAGCAATTGAATAAACCACGTAAAGCACAAAAATATATCGCCAGGATGCCATTAATAAAATACCCTGACCAAGGCTGGGTGCAATTGCCGGAACCATAATAAAAATCATCATTACCAGAGACATGATTTTTGCCATTTCACGGCCAACATATTTATCGCGAACAATAGACATTGCAGATACATAGGGGCCTGAAACACCAAGACCCTGAATAACGCGCCCAATTAATAACGCAGTTATATCTTGTGCAAAAAAACATATCACGCTTCCGCACAGGAAAAAAAAGATGCCGCTGTATAAGACTTTTTTACGACCGATCGCATCGGATAATGGCCCGCAAATTAATTGCCCGAACGCCATGCCAAGAAATAAGGCGCTAATAACCAATTGAATCTGATTTGGGTAGTCCAATAAAATTTCGTTACTGATGATTCCGAGAGCTGGCAACAAAGCATCGATTGAAATTGCCACTATCGACATTAACAATGCGACGAGTATCGTAAACTCTGCGGATGAAATTTTTGATTCTTGAGTGGGTTGTAGCGTCATGTGTAAATCCGTGTCTATCTGAGAGCTGTTAATATTAATCAATCTCGGCATTGTAGCTCGAGAGATAAGAAACCCTATGTTTACTTGAAAAATACATAAAATAGTCGAGTGGTGAATCGATTAATCGACGGGTCGCCAAAAATAAATGAGGTTAATTGTGCATCCTATTCCAGAAGGCTATGGTCGAGTCGCAGACGGCGATACTATCAGAGAAGGCGACCTTGCATTGGGCAAAGTAAAATCCATGTGCGGCCAGGAAAGCTACGGTTGGGGTCTTGTAGCGCCAAGACTTATCGGAACGGAGTTTTTCCAGGGCGCTGTTGATCTGGGGCATCCAGCGCTGTTAGTTAGGAAAATTGGACATATAGAAAACAAGGGGTCAAACGAGGGTTAATAGTTGTTAAACAAGACGCGTTTATTCGTTATTTAACTGAGCAGCTAAAGTTTTTTTAAATTCACATCCGGCTGGTGGCGAATTGTGAAAACCGGCAGCTATACTGCGCACTTAATATCCGATTTGGGCATTTTCAATGGCTATCAGTGATTTCACGGGTTACTCTTCCGTGCTGCAGGGGAATGCCTACTGGCAAAAGCCTGTAAGTATCACGCGGCCAGCTGTTACGCTGGATGCTGAGCCCGATCCCAAAACTCCTCATCGATACGCGGTCAACACCAAACCTCAGGTTATTCCCACGCCCGAAAAGCCGAGCGAGCTTAAAAATCTTTTAAAAAGGCCCAACCAAAATACTGATCCCGTTAGCCGTGCCTTTTTAGCAGTCGCAGACTATGCGCCCATATATCACCGTATCGATATACGGGTGTGATGTTTCATTAAAGTTGTTCGATCTTTCCATTTTCTACTCTGACTCGATCGCCTACTTGCAGGTCATCTATGTCGTCGTAATCAAATTCTCGTCTGTCACCATTCTCAAAGTTTACCGTAACGCGATAAATTTCTTTGTCTCGCCCATTACGCTTCTCCAGCTTGTTACCGGCCACGGCTCCGCCAATTGCGCCTGCTCCGGTAGCAACATCTCGGCCTTTGCCTTTACCAACCTGATGACCAAGTACGCCGCCGATAACCGCTCCCACAACAGCCCCGCTGCCGGATGACCGCGACTCAACAGACACGACATCAATATCGCTTACGCGGCCGTAGTGAGCAGAGTCGCGTGAATCGTCTATAGATGAATGAATCGGGCGGGCATTATGATGCCGCGGTTCGTTATAGGTATTACATGCAACCATAGCTGTGCAAGACAGAAAGATAACGGTTGATAAAGTTTTCATAATAATCGCTCCATATTGATAGGAGCATCAGAAGTTAAATAGGTCACCAAATTCAAACTGTTCGTTGCTTAGCTTAACGTTGAAATGCTGCTAGCACGATGCGCGAGATGTAATGCCGTTAGTTTTTGAAAAAGCATTTTCAATTTTCCTGGCAGCTAAACACTACCTGGTGCGTTGCCGTACAGAAAAATGTTACGGGTCGACACAAGATGAACAAAATTTTAATTACTGTTCACTAATGTTTGCACACAATGAATATTCCTAACTGCCGACTAGTGATAAGGGGAAAAGTTTATTCACAGTGCATGGAGCAACTATGCGTTTATTTACTTGTAACAACTGTGGCCAACTCGTTTATTTTGAAAATACCTCGTGTACTCGTTGTGGTTGTGTTTTAGGTTTTGTTGCAGAAAACTTAGCAATGGAATCTTTTAAACCAACGGAAGAGGGGTTGTTGAAGTTGGTTGAGGGCGATCAATCAAGACTTTTTAAATATTGTTCAAATGGTATTAATTACAATGTTTGTAACTGGGTTGTTCATGCCACCGAGACCCAGGATCTGTGCGTTGCATGCGGCTTAAATAGAACTATTCCTGACCTAACGATTCCAGAGAATCGCGATCTTTGGACTAAAGTCGAGACTGAAAAACGACGTCTGGTTTATAGTTTATTAGTGCTTGATCTCCCGTTAACGCCCGAGAATTTAGATTCTCCAAAACTTGCATTTGATTTTCTTGCTGATCCTGTTTCTACCGCTGAAGAATCACAACGCGTTATAACAGGGCATGCTGATGGACTAATCACACTCAATATCAACGAAGCAGATTCTGCAACTCGTGAAAAAATGCGTGAGCAAATGCACGAGCCTTATAGGACATTGCTCGGTCATTTTCGGCACGAATCAGGGCATTACTATTGGGATTTATTAGTGCGAAACTCGGATTGGTTGCCGCTCGTACGCGAATTTTTTGGTGATGATACGCAAGATTATAGTGACGCATTAAAAATTTATTATGAAAATGGGCCTGCCACAGATTGGCAGCTTAATTACGTAAGCGCATACGCAAGCTCTCACCCTTGGGAGGATTGGGCTGAAACCTGGGCTCATTATCTCCACATCACAGATACTCTTGAGACCGCGCATGAATTCGGCATTAGTGTTCGTCCGCAAATTTCTAACAGCAAAGAACTGCAGACAAATGTTGGCATTAATGTGTATGACAGCAAAAATTTTAATAATATACTCAGGCATTGGTTGCCTTTAAGTTATGCATTGAATAGCTTAAGCCGAAGTATTGGCCACCAACACGCCTATCCCTTTGTGTTAGCCGAACCAGTGATAAAAAAATTGGATTTGGTGCATCGTATTATTCAAAAGGGATTTGAAGAGGGTGTTGTTTCCGCCTAGACATATACAAGGCGTCATCTCTATTTGGAGCGTTTGAGATGCTTATCAATTGCGTTGCCTATCAGGAAGGCAAAAAACTTTGTGATATTCCCATCGAAGATATTAGCGAATACGTTCAACATCCCGACTGCTTCGTGTGGGTTGCATTGAAAGACGCTGAACCTGCAGAACTGGAAAAAATGCAGGAGGAATTTTGCTTACATGAGCTCGCTGTTGAAGATGCCCAGGCCGGTCACCAGCGGCCTAAAATTGAAGAGTACGGTGAATCATTATTCGCTGTTATGCATGTGCTTGAAATGCGCGGCCAGGAAATTCATGTAGGAGAGGTGGACGTCTTTGTCGGAACCAATTACGTGCTTTCGGTTCGCAATCGCAGCCAACAAAACTTTATGGGGGTGCGCGAGCGCTGTGAGCGCGAACCTCATCATCTTATGTTGGGATCGGCATTTGTCCTCTACGCATTAATGGATGCGGTGGTAGACCGATATTTTCCGATCGTGGATGCCATTGAGTCCGAGCTTGAAATTATTGAAGAACAAATTTTTACCAAGGGTTCACAGCGTGACAATATTCAAAAGCTGTATCAGTTGAAGCGAAAGGTAATTATTTTAAAGCACGCCGTCACGCCATTACTTGAAGCCGTAGGAAAACTTGATGGCGGACGAGTGCCCCCCATAGTGATAGATACGAAAGATTATTTTCGCGATGTGCATGATCATCTGTATCGAATAAATGCGTCCGTAGATTCAATTCGGGACACTATAGCAACGGCCATTCAGGTGAACCTTTCAATGGTAGCTATCGATGAGGGAGAGGTTAATAAAAGACTAGCGGCCTGGGCTGCAATTTTTGGTGTTGCTACCGCGTTCGTCGGTGTGTGGGGAATGAATTTTCAATTTATGCCGGAATTAAAATTTCGCTACGGCTACCCGTCAGCACTGTTGCTCGTAGCAAGTTTGTGTAGTTACCTTTACTACCGGTTTAAAAAATCGGGTTGGTTATAACTATATCTGTTCGGTCGGCTTTCCTTCTTTCGCTTTAACAACGTTGCGCGTGGCTTTGAATGCTGAAAAAGCACTTCGTGCAAATTGAAATAATGAAAATCCATATCGAATGGACTTAAACGCTTGAAAGCTTAAAGCTGCTCCCGCGAATCGGTGCAGTACATGACGCGTGCTCTGGTTAGAGAGGAAACGCATGGTTGCGCTACGCGGAAAATGTTTATCACCAGAATTTAATAATTTATGTTCTAGCAATTGGCGATTTATGTGTAAGCGCGTCCGAATTTCCTCGCGCTGTTCTTCAAGGGTTTTCGGCTGCGCCTCAAGTGTAGTGATAGCCAACTCGGTTTTAATTTGCTCAGCTGTTAAGTCACTCATAATGCGCTCTTGATT
The DNA here is from genome assembly GCA_004173475.1 of Gammaproteobacteria bacterium. Classification (GTDB taxonomy): domain Bacteria; phylum Pseudomonadota; class Gammaproteobacteria; order Pseudomonadales; family Cellvibrionaceae; genus Cellvibrio. The sequence continues at coordinate 1,085,598 of SEBU01000001.1, read as the reverse complement.
AAGTCTATATCCGCTGCAATTTCCGCTCTCGTTCCTGCAAAACTTTTCTCTCCCAAAGCAGCTAGGGTTTTAAGTTTAAAGCCGGCCCACACTAGTGCACCCAGATAAAGTAGGAGTAAAGCTCCGAATGCGGGAATACGGTATTGAGTGTCCCAGGCTATGACAAGGACGAAAATACCGAGAAAAAAAATTAGACACAAAAAGCACGCGAAGCCCACGAGGGTAAAAATAATCATTTGACTTAATCGTTGCTTTTCAACTTCCCATTCTATTTGAGCTAGTTCAGCATGCATTGATGCCTGCGCTAATAGCGCACCGCTTGCTGAGCGAAGAACCCCTAATAGCTGCAACGGATTTAATGCGCCATCGTCCGTGTTGGCGCGGGAGCCGGAAAATAACTCCATAATAAATTTCAACATAATATTAATCGCGACGAGAAACCAAGTATCCAACGAGCAAACCGATTGCAGCGCCCGCACCTATTGCTACCCAAGGTTGTTGGTGTACATATTCGTTAGTTGCAGTAGCGCTTGCTTTAGCTTTTTGTGCGACGTTACCGCTAAGGTCTTCGAGCGAATGTTTTGCTGCATCAATTCGCGTGCTTAATGTGCGTTTGACTTTACTTAAGTCCTCCCCAGTCAGCGAAGTTGCCTGTGCCACTAGATCTTCGATGTCGCTTAAAAAATGTTTGAATTCAGAAGAAATGCCGTTTGGTTTGGCACTAGATGCATCAATTTTTTTGATATTGGTTTGCATAATAATATTCCTATTCATAAATGTTTAAAAACAATAGTAAAACGACAACTTACGTCGACATTTGTTAAATCACATATATGTCGATATGAAATGAATACTGGCCCCCTCACGGGTCATGGTCTGTACGTCAACGCACATTATAAATTTACACAAGTTTGGATTCAGGTAATGATTGTTTTCCGTGAAAATTTGCGCGCAAGCAATGAATTAAGCCTACTCCATGCCAATCTACGAATCGCAATGATTTATTACGCTTTGCTCGGCCAGTTAAATAAAAAATGGCTCATTTGATTGTTCGGCGAGATAAAAATGTAAAACACATGAATGACTTTTGAGTGTGGTATCGCACCGACTATAGACGTTAAAAAAACAAAACTATCTACTCAAACAAAGCTTGTTGGGGTGTTAAGGAGCTTTGGCGAATGTGTACTTAAAAGTCATTCGTAGGTTTTACCGGTGTTTAGAAAAACAAATTATTATTGAGGAACACTATTATGATTCGGAAAATTAAACAGCTAAAGGCGGAGTATACGTACTCAGTCTTAAAGTCAGCTACAGTCGCAGCGACAGCCAGTATTTTATTTGTTGCCTGCGCTTCAAATCCAAAACCACCTACGCAACAAATTACCGCAGCTGAATCTGCCATATCTCATGCTGAACAAGCGAGAGTTGCTGATTATGCTTCACCGGAATTATCCGAAGCACGTGAGAAACTAGCGGCAGCTCGTGAGTCCGTTGCCAAAGATGAAATGACAAGAGCTGCTCGTTATGCCGAGCAAGCAAAATTAAACGCAGATTTAGCAGCTGCGAAAGCAGAAGCTGCAAAAGCCAAGGCCGTGAACGATGAGCTTGCTAAAGGCACTACCGCGGTTAAAGAAGAACTTCAACGTACTCCAGGAGTTCAATAATGAAAAACTTAAATCATGCGTATAAAAATCTGAGCATTGTAGTGCTGAGCGCGATATTGATGTCTGCCTGTGCTACATCGTCTAAAGTGCCTTCCGAAGTCACCGATGTTCGCAATAAACTTCAACGATTACAGAATGATCCGCAATTAGCTAGCCGTGCCCCAGTTTCTTTAAAAGAAGCCGAAGAAGCCGTGCGTGCGGCGGAAAAATTACCGAAAGAAAAAGGGCAGCTTGATCATTTGGTGTGGGTTGCGGATCGTAAAATCGATATCGCTGCTGCGCAGGCACAAGCACGTTATTTAGAGGATCAACGTAAAGTTCTTGCAGAGCAACGCGAAAAATCTCGTCTAGATGCCCGCACTCAAGAAGCCGATGCAGCAAAACTGGATGCAGAAGCTGCGCGCAAACAAGCCGAAGATTTGCAGCGCCAAGTTGCAGAGCTAAACGCAAAAGCTACCGACCGTGGACTTGTCGTAACCTTAGGTGACGTTTTATTCGAGACAGGTAAAGCGGATTTAAAAGGTGGGGCTGCGGTAAATCTCGCCAAACTGTCTGCATTTTTAAATCAACATCCTGATCGCACCGTCACAATAGAAGGTCATACCGACAGTGTAGGCGGCGATGATTATAACCAAGCCTTGTCGCAACGCCGTGCGAATTCAGTGCAGCAATTTTTAGTTTCGCAAGGCATAGCTGCTAATCGTCTTACTGCGATTGGTAAAGGCGAAAGCTTCCCTGTCGCCGGTAATGACGATGCGGCCGGTCGACAAATGAATCGCCGCGTAGAAGTTGTTATCGCTAATTCGGTTACTGCTAAATAATTAATTTTGAACTGAACTACAACTCGGTAATGACCGTAGGAGAATATTATGAGTCTAGGAACAATTTTGTTAATCGTTTTAATTTTGATGCTTATCGGAGCAATCCCAGCCTGGCCTCATAGCCGTGGTTGGGGATATGGTCCAAGTGGCGGTTTAGGATTGATCGTGGTGATCTTACTGGTCCTAGTTCTACTAGGCCGGATCTGACGATAACACGAGCAAGGCGTACCGCCTTGCTCGTGTTTAAATAACTTGTGATTAAAAATTTTAACTACGCAAAACTCGATTCCCAATAAACTCAATTTTCAATAGATGTTAAAGCCACTTATAAATTCCTATTACGAGGTGTCGCAGGTGCACTATGAAAACTACTGTAGATAATTCTTCGATTCCTAATCCGCAGCAAGCTAATGTACCTGTAAGTAGCCCATCATTTTTTCAGACACCCATCTCGCCTTATATGAAACCTCCGTCGATGGAACAGATTATTGTAAGAGCGTTTTTGAAAAACATTCCTGTCTTTTTAGTAACTCTTGCGCTGATTTTTTTGGTCGCTTGTAGCTCTGCGCCGAAACAAGAAAGTGCAGGTGAATATTTCGATGATACCGTAATTACAACTCGCGTTAAGGCAGCTATTTTGGCCGAAGATTCCTTAAAGGTTTCTGAGGTTAACGTGGAGACCTATAAGGGCACTGTTCAATTAAGCGGATTTGTAAACTCGCGTGAAGACCGGTCTACAGCAGTGAAAGTTGCAAAAAATGTTAAAGGCGTCAGATCGGTTAAAGACGACATACGTATTAAGTAATCATGCAGTTATGTGATGCACTTTTCCCAATTTTATTTTGATCTCAAGAATGTAAAAAAAATTTAGGATGGATTAATTATGAACACGATTACCGTTTTAACGGATGTTGCAACCTTACGTGCAAATGCGCGTGAAAATATAGACCAAGGCGCGATTACACCAAGTTATACCGCAGATCGCGAAGAGGTGATCAAGTTGCTGAATGAGGCCTTGGCCACCGAATTGACGTGCGCATTACGCTATAGATGCCATCATTTTATGGCGCGTGGTATAAATTCCAGGAGTATAGCCGCTGAATTTCTTGCGCATTCTAATGAAGAACTGGCACACGCAGATCAAATTGCAGCGCGTATTGTCCAGCTAGGTGGTGATCCGGGCTTTTCTCCAGATGGTCTCACTGCAAGAAGTCATGCTGAATACACTGACGGTGGAACCTTAGCGGATATGATACGAGACAACTTAATTGCTGAGCGAATTGCAATTGATAGCTACCGCGAGATGATTCAATACATTGGTGATAAAGATTCTACGACAACTCTCATGCTAAAAGGTATTTTGTCTGTAGAAGAAGAACATGCAGATGAATTAGCAGATCTATTGCAAGACCACGCTGGCTAGATTTATAAAGTTTCATATGTTGTACAGCGTACGGAAATGAAATTGATCGTGCGCGATCATAAGCTTAAGGCTGATTAGTTGCACGGAATTATTTTGGATACCTTGAATTTCACAAGATATTAATTCTCAGGACACTTTAATTTCTAATAAGTTTAAGCCAATTTCAGGAGCATAGTTATGTTAGAAGCGTTAGCAGTCATATTCATTCTATTGTGGGCGTTGGGTCTAATGACATCCATAGTGGTGGGTAATCTAATTCACATTCTCCTGGTGCTGGCGATCGCGACTATATTATTTCGAGTCATCACTAGCCGGCGATTTTAATAGAAAGCAGTTTCGCTAGCTGGATGAAGCGATGTGACGAATTTTTAGTGGGCTTACTTAATTTATTATGGAGAAAATTTTATGAATATTGCACGTATAATAGGTATTTTATTATTGGTGGTGGGTGCGCTTGGTCTTGCCTACGGCGGTTTCAGCTTTACGAAGGAGACCCACAAGGCAGAGATTGGCTCATTGAAATTAAGTGTAGATGAAAAAGAGCACGTCAATATACCGACCTATGCGGGTGTAGGCCTCATTATCATCGGCGGTTTGTTATTGTTCGTTCGTAGAAAAGTTTAAAGCTCGGAGTATCTTTATCCTAATTTAGGTTGTAATCTACTGGTACGGGATTCACTTTCTATTTAGGAGAAATACCATGAGTAAAGCTCAAGATAGCAAAAAAGAAGCCAAGAAACCTGCAGCGAAAACTGCTAAAGAAAAGCAAGAGATGAAAAAAGCCAAAAAAGCCGAGAATGCTCGAAAAGAATTTTAAGTAGCACTATTTATTTGAGTTTTATAACGCTTTCTGTGAGATCCCGAATAAGCCCCGATTAAGATCGGGGCTTTATTTTTTTCAACAATAATTAGTTCGTGCAAGGAGTTTCACTCGCTCTCACCGCCCCGTTATAAAATAAACTTCAACTTGGCATTTATTTTTATCAGAAGCCACGCAGCTACAACGGAAATAGAGGCGACTAAGAACGTTAATAACGTCCCCCCAATATCGACATATTTCTTAATAATTGAAATGAATAGCGGGTGTATAAAATAGATGCCGGTTGAATAAAGAGCTAAAGTTTTACTCTCGCCTCGAATGTCCAGTTTTAACGCGGTTATAAACACTAGGGGGCAAGCCAAGATAAGAAATAGAAAAATGTCGAAGCCTTTGGCCGCAACCTTATATTTAAAATTCAGATAATTTTCCATTAACAGCAGCGCAATGGCAAATAAAGTCATGCTCACAACGACATTCATAGTAATTTTTTTGTAAGCTTCTGTCTTTTTTAATAAGTAACCTATTGCAAAGAAGGGGAATGCAAAAAACAAAAAATTGCGATAAACAAAATGACTGTTGAGAGCATTGTCAATGGGAGGGCTGGTAATTACATGGTAATTGCCAAGGTACTGAATGCTTAATCCGATCGTATAAAGGGCGAATGCAATAATAAGAAGGGCGGGTGTGGAAAACTTTCTGAGCGGTAGAAGCACCAATGCCGCACCAATCATCGCCGGCAAGTACCACAAATGCTCATGCCCTACCAATATGGTTTTTAAAATACGCGCGACTTCAAAAAGATTAATAGTTTCAGCTCTGAACCAATAACCTATGTAAACCAGAGTCCAAAATAAATAAAGAATGACGACCCGCTTAAACCAAGTTGTTATTTTTTCTGGTGGCATTGAAAAAAAGAAAAAACCATTGATGATAAAAAAGATAGGGACCGCGATTCGAAATAGACCGGCGACCGTCAAATAGCGGCCTAATGCACTTATGTCCTCAAGGAATCCCGAGTGGATACCAACAACCATTAAAGCCAACACTATTTTTAAAATATCAAGTGAAACACTTCGGTTCATAAGAGTCTCTAAAATATTTATATCCCGTTACATAAGCACAAACCTATGCTTAACCTTATTCCTGATTGCCAATACCCAATGTATGTTGTCTCTAAATTTGCAGGCAGCTAAGTGTTCTGAAATTACCACAGCCAGAAATTGCCTGCGTGAAGTTCTTCTCAAATCGGCTTAAGTCTCGGTAGTAATGCAATAAATAAGTCAGAAATTGGTTGCATGCCGTTTTGTTGATATTCTGCAATGACGAATGTTGCGAGGTTATCAGGTGGTGGGCGCGGTATTCCGCGCCAGTTGCTTTGCCCAGAATCTAGCATCTAAATCAGGCTTAACCGGAATGCAGAGGTAAGGAGAATCAGGCGCGCAGAGGCGTTAGATGATAAATGGTTTTGATTTAATTTTTGGGTGTAGGGGAGTTACAAAATATAGCGTCACGTCTGAAAGCAATTGATCGATTGAAAAAAAATATCGAATTTGTTTAATACGGCTAAAGTATTTTGATGCTTCCGAGTGGGGCGAAACGGCCTAAAATTATCAACCTAAAAGCGTCTTGATATTTGTAATTCCTTTGGATATTCGTCAATTTCTTTTCTTCGTCGTTATATCAAATCGAACGCGAAGGTGTTTATAACGCTACCGTTTAACTAAAGAATTATTTTCGTGCGACCTTAAGGTTTCTAAGTAATGCGATTCGCCGTCGACAATTTTTTATCTTCCTTAGAAGACTTTTCCTGCAATGGCGGATCTATGTCTTAACGAAATTGTCATAGCAAAATAAAATCGTCATATAGGCGTTGAAAGAATAGGAAGATGTAGGCACAGTAAACCCTTGGCTTCGCACCAAAGTGTCACAGCTGAAGGGATATAGAAAAGCGGAAGGGGATGTGTATGTCTCGTCGCTCAAAATAGCTTAGAAAGCCATTAAAGCGCGAATGTTGAAACTTTGGTGCCCAGGGTCGGACTCGAACCGACACAGCTTGCGCCACCAACACCTGAAGCTGGCGTGTCTACCAATTTCACCACCTGGGCAATTCGGCTAGTGCCGAGGTCGCGAACTATAAATAGCGGCCTAAAGCTTGTCAACGCGCAACTGATTTTATTTGTGGGTTTGTCATAATGACTGCCCTATAATTGCTCGACTATGATCGTAATTGATCGAAAATACCTTCGGCAGCCAGACGCTGCCTTTTGCCACAAATAGGATACCTCCATTGACCAAACGTAAAGTCCCGCCACAAGATGCATTTGCTGCTCGTGAAGCTGAAAAATACGAGAACCCGATTCCTAGCCGCGAATATATTTTAGATTTACTTGATAACGCCGCCGAGCCTATTACCCATCCCCAGATGTGCGAGATTTTGAAGCTCACTGACGAGGATCAGGTAGAGGCATTGCGTCGGCGTTTGATAGCCATGGCGCGCGACGGACAATTAATTAGTAATCGTAAAGATGCTTATTTACGCCTGGATAAAATCGACGTTATTCGTGGGCGTGTGCAAGGTCATAAAGATGGCTACGGGTTTGTTATTCCGGCGAATGGTGGTGAGGATATTTATTTACACAATCGTCAGATGCGGCGCGTTTTTGATGGCGATGAAGTTTTAGTGCGCATGTCTGGCGAACAATATCGTGGCAAGGAGGAGGGCGCAATTGTCGAAGTGCTATCCCGAAATACCACGCAATTGGCCGGGCGCTTTTTTAACGAAGATGGCGTCCAATTTGTGCGGCCGGAAAATGCGCGTATCACTCAAGATATTATGATTCCCTTCGGTTCTTATGGCGGGGCAACCAACGGCCAGATCGTGGTGGCAGAAATAACCCAGCAGCCCGATAAAAACCGTTTGCCAATGGGGCGAGTAATTCAAGTGCTTGGCGATCACATGGCGCCCGGAATGGAAATCGAATTGGCCATACAAGCACATGGGATTCCATCTGTGTGGCCAACAGATGTAATTACTGAGGCTTCTGTGCTTCCCGCCGAAGTTGCTGATGCTGACAAATTAAATCGTGTTGATGTTCGCCATCTTCCGTTCGTGACTATTGATGGCGAAGATGCACGTGATTTTGACGATGCGGTTTTGTGTGAGCGTCGTCGAGGCGGCTGGCGTTTGTATGTTGCCATAGCTGATGTATCGCATTACGTAAAAGTGAATAACGCATTGGATATGGAAGCGCGCAGCCGTGGTAACTCCGTATATTTTCCTGATTATGTTGTACCCATGCTACCGGAGGCTTTGTCCAACGGTTTGTGTTCGTTAAATCCTCACGTTGATCGCCTCTGCATGGTATGTGAAATGACCATAACCGATGCTGGTAAAATTACGGGTTATGAATTTTACGAAGGCGTAATGCATTCGCACGCGCGTTTAACTTACACCAAGGTTGGAAAAATTCTCACTGAATCAGATGATGAAGCCAATGCTTTGCGTGAAGAGTACAAGCAAATTATTCCCCAACTGGAATTACTGCACAAATTATATAAATGCTTGCGAGTTGCGCGAGATGAACGAGGTGCGATTGATTTTGAAACTGTAGAAACGCGCATTCAATTTAACGATGAGCGCAAGATTGAACGCATAGTTCCTATCAAACGCAACGATGCTCATAAATTAATTGAAGAGTGTATGTTGTGTGCAAACGTGTGTTCTGCAAAATTCCTTGAGAAGCATAATCTTGTTGGTTTGTATCGTGTTCACGAGGGACCGACTGAACAAAAGCTCACGAACTTGCGAGAATTTTTATCCGAGCTTGGATTAGGCCTTGCGGGCGGAGCAGAGCCGACTTCGGGTGACTACCAACAATTGATGCAACAAATCCAGGGTCGAAGCGATTCAAATATGATTCAAACCGTTATGTTGCGCAGCCTACGGCAAGCAATGTATCAGGTTGAAAATCGTGGCCATTTTGGTTTGGGTTACGAGGCATACACCCATTTCACGTCACCTATTCGACGCTACCCTGACCTTCTTGTTCACCGCGCAATTCGCTCGGTTATTCGTAGCGATATTCAAACGAGTCACGTGCGCCGCGCAGAAGGTGCGAAATCAATTCCCAAATCGCAAATTTATCCGTACAACATTAATGATATGGTCGTATTCGGCGAACAATGTTCGTTGACCGAGCGTCGAGCGGATGAAGCCACACGGGACGTGGTAAGTTGGTTGAAATGTGAATATCTACGCGATCAGGTAGGCGCAGTGTTCGCTGGCCACGTGAGTGCGGTAACTGGCTTTGGTTTGTTTGTAGAGTTAAAAGATATTTATGTAGATGGTCTAGTTCACATCACTGCATTACCTCACGACTATTATCGTTTTGAGGCAGCCCAACACCGCTTGGTTGGTGAACGAACTCGTCGCGTATTTGGTTTAGGTGATGAGCTAGTTGTTCGAGTTGTGCGCGTCGATTTGGAAAACAGAAAAATTGATTTTGAACTCGAGTCAGACAACGCCATTCGCCGTCCGAAAAAATCCATCGTACCTATTGTCGTTAAAAAAGCTGAAAAGAAAAAGACTCGTTCAGCTACTGAAACAGCGGCAAAAGATAAAAAGTCTTCAAAAAAATCAGCAACGAAATTATCTACAGCGGGGAAAAAGTCAGCCGGGCGTAGTCCTGCGGCCAAGTCCCCGTCAGGTAAATCTCTCGTTACAAAAAAATTCAGTCCTCAAACACCTGCGAAGTTGAAGGCCGCAAAAGTAGCTTCAGCCAAGAAATCAACGGAATCTAATCCTACTTCCGCTGATTTGGCTCTTCCAAAAAGCTCTAAAGCATCGGTACCTGCTGAAAAACCTGGTGCGAAAAAAGCGAAAAATCCTAGCGAGGCATCCAATGGCGACCAAAATAAAAAAACTTCGCGCACGAAGGCGTCACCAGCAGTTCAACAACCTTCGGCACCAGAAGATGCGTCATTCCTTGACAAGGCGAAAGCTGCTGTTAAAAAAGCGCTGGGTAAATCTAAAGGCAAGGATTAGTGCGTGGTGGTGTCCAGGCGACGAAATTAAAACCCAGCACGATTTATTTGATTGATCTGTTTGGTGGTTGATCTGAGGTTGTGTTAGGTCTGATTTTTCTCTCCCTGGAAAAATAGATGCGCTAGACGAGAGCAGAAACGAGTAATTAAATTGAAAAATGAAAATATTTTTGGCCTGCATTCTGTGCAGGCCCTATTAAAAAGTGCACCGCAGCGTGTACTTGAAGTCTTTATGGTGCAGGGACGTAATGACCAACGTCTTACTAAGATTTTAAACCTCTCACAAAGTAATCAAATCAGCTGTAAAATTGTTGATCGAAAAAAATTAGATGAGATGGTCGGAGATGAAAACCATCAGGGCGTAGTGGCAGTTTGTACGCCAGGTGACGTTCATGATGAGAAATTTTTGTTTGAATTAATCGATGGTCTTGGTGAACCGGCATTTGTACTGATATTAGATGGCGTTACAGATCCGCATAACCTGGGTGCATGTATGCGAACTGCAGAAGCGGCGGGGGTGCATGTAGTTGTAGTGCCGAAGGACAAATCCGTTGGGTTAACTCCCGTAGCTCGCAAAGTTGCCTGTGGCGCTGCAGAAGTTTTACCGCTCGTGCCTGTAACTAATCTCGCGCGTACGTTAAAAAAGCTACAAGAAAAAGGCATTTGGCTTTTCGGTGCAGCGGGAGAAGCGGAAGCTTCGATATATGACGTCAAATTAACAGGTAGTGTTGGAATATTAATGGGAGCGGAAGGTGACGGTCTAAGACGGTTAACCCAGGAAAATTGTGATCATTTAATTAATATCCCAATGGCAGGTACCGTGAGTAGTTTGAATGTATCTGTTGCAACAGGCGTGGTGTTGTTTGAAGCAGTAAGACAGCGTCGTTAATTATTTGTATCGCCTTTAATTCATTTATTTCAGATAAACTAGAAGCTAATGATGAGAACTTTATTTATTGTAATCTTTGCAGGTGCTGTGATGAGTTCTTGCGCTTCGAAGGTAGGAAGTGATGCCTGGTGCGCAAAAAAGAAGAATGAGTCAAAAGCAGATTGGTCTTTGAATGATACAAAAAACTATGCCAAGCATTGTGTTCTAAAATAATTTACCGTTTAAATGATTATGAAAATGCCGGAGCCTTTGGACTCCGGCATTTTTTTCGTGATGACTTATCCAAACAGCATTCGTTGATCTTCTGATCGTTAACTACCGCCAATTTAATACGCATAACTCACCCGTAATTAATCATTCATATGCTCAATGTGTGGAGCTGGCGCACGAATCTTTTTCAGTTCACTGTAATAATTAAATGCCCAAGACAAATGCTGTGGAAGTCGAATTCGGTCTTGCACTTCTGAATGTTTGTTATCCGCAACTAGTGCTAACAATTGGATTTTCGAATACGCCACTTAGTTGAGAATGCTGCTGGCTTTGCCTCTTGATTTGCAAATTCGGGCAATGAAGCTCATTCGTCCTAGCACTCAATTTGGTCGAACGTCAAAAGTATTAGAAACACTCAAAATAGAGAAAATTATGAAGAACATTATTTTAGTTTTGGTTGCATCACTGGCTTTAAGCGCTTGCGCCCCGAAGGTAGGTAGCCCCGAATGGTGTGAAAAAATGGATGCGAAAGATAAGGGCGATTGGACCGTAAACGAGGCCAAAGACTACGCCAAACACTGCATTTTCAGGTAGGTATTCGTCTTGGCTCAATAGTAAAAGTAAAGGCACAGGCGGCAGATTTCCTTGGTTGTGCTTACAAGCCATTGGTGTAGATCGAGTTACTAAGCGAGAAAGGATTTGATGGCATTTAAACCCCTGTAGACTAAAATGAATGCCTAGTTACTTAAAATTAATTAAATCAATCCTTGAAAAACAAGACAACCGGTCATATTATTCTCCCATGAGCAAACGCGAACTTAAAAAAGATCACTTACTTGAGACGGGCATAAAGGTTATGGCCACCCGTGGCTATAACGGAACCAGCATCCAGGACATCGTAGATGCGGCCAATGTGCCCAAAGGTTCTTTCTATACCTACTTCAAAAGTAAGGAAGATTTTGCTATCGCGGCGATAGAAATGGTTGCGGATGATAGGGTTCTGGCTAGTAAACGCGTGGTTGGAGATCGTACGGTTCCACCATTGGAAAGACTGAAATCCTTTTTTGAAAGTAGTGTTCCGGGTTGTGACTCCAATCTTAACGGTGGTTGCTTTATCGGGAATATGTGTCAGGAAATGTCTGATTCTAACGAGGCTATTCGTATTAAGGTGCGGCAAATGATGCGCAACAAGACGCTAATAGTTGAAGATTTGTTAGAGGAAGCAAAGTTGGATGGAAGCCTAAAATGCACCATGTCAGCTGGAGTCTTAGCTGAGTTTTTGTTTAATGCTTGGGAGGGGACCTTGATGCGTATGAAAGCTACCAAGTGCCGCGAACCAATGGAGGCTTTCCTGTCTGCATTGCCAAGTATTTTAGGTAATTAACTACCTATTTTTTAACGACCTATACCCTTAGTCACTTCTGATTCTTTTAGAGCTCTGGCCAAAAGCCGCTAAGCTTTCAACCAAAAAGAAGACGACTGGTCATTTGTTTGGTGAGTAATATGAATACATTATTAAGATCGCAGGATTACCCCCTCGCAAATCAGGAATTCGGGATAGATGTTAACCAGTTACAAGTTGGTTTTATCTCCAGGAAAAATACACAGTCAAAGGCGAGCACAGAACACATCATTTGGTTGGAGTATTTGCGAATAGTTTGCCTACAGCTGTTCGCCATCAGCGTGTTATTGGCGGTGAGCTATTCCGTTCAGGCAAATGAGAGTTTTTCGTTGGCTGATTCCGATACCAGGCTGCAACTCGCGGCGCTGGTTGACGATGAAAAACGGCCCCAGCTCTTTGGTGACGGAAAAAAAATTAGTAGTAGTTGGGCGTTTGCGATGGACAATGATTTCCTTGCTCCTGGCCATCGCGATCGCGATTACACCTTTGGTATAAACCTTACATATTCAGGTTCGAATGCAGAGGATGCTTCCATTTCTTTAAAAGCTCCTTTGGGTGTTATTGATAAATTGCTTGGGGTTGACGGGTTAGTGGCCCATCCGCGTAATAATCACAGTGTTGAACTAGGGTTGTTTGGTTTTACACCACAGGAGCTTGAGAGTGAAGTCATTAATGAAAATGATCGGCCCTATGCGAGCCTGGTGTATTTCTCCAGCTCTCACGAAAGAATTGATGTTGAAAAAAATGTTGCCTGGAATTCCACACTGACCATTGGTGCGCTCGGGTTGGGTTGGGTAGGCGATTTACAGAATGAAGTGCACCAGCAAATTTCCGCACGTGCAGCGCGGGGTTGGGATAATGAAATCAGCGATGGTGGAGAACTCACTGGGCGTTATGTGCTCGCACGACAAGATTATCTTGAAAGTTTTTCGGATTCTGTGGAGCTGAAGAGTACTTTGCAAGCATCGGTCGGATACCTCACCGAAACTAGTTGGGGAATGAGCTTTCGCAGCGGAAAAATTATCAGCCCATGGGCAAGTTTTAATCCTGATTTAATAAGCTATGGAGAAAAATCTACCTATAGCAATAATGTTTCGAGCACTAATGAACATTATGTGTGGGCAGGTTTTACATTGAAGGCACGTTTCTACAATGCATTTCTACAAGGTCAGTTCCGTGATTCGGATCTTTCTTACGATTATTCGGAACTGCGTCCTGTGATTGCTGAAGCATGGTTGGGCTACACTTTTGCGTTTAAAGAAGGGTATCGCGTTAGTTATGTACTACGTGCGCAGTCATCGGAAATCAAACGTGGAGATGGCGATAGAAGCGTTGTTTGGGGTGGATTAATTTTTGCGACAACTATTTAATTTTGTTTGGGTTGTTAAAGTTTTTAAATAGCGTAGTGAACTTTTTATCACTCTCGCCAATGCGTTTTAACCCATTCGCAAGGAAGTACATAACGTTTGATATATCGCCAACGCGCTCTAACTGAATTCGTGTGTGAGAAAGCGTAGGTGATATGTTGCAGCGCACTTTGAAACGGCGCAAAATCTTCATCCCATCGCCCCAAAATAATATCCGCAGGATTCGGCCCACCTGGAAAGGTGACGACTTTGGCGCTGTTCGGAAATTTAGCGCCCATAAAATAACGTAGCGGGAAGATGGGAAGGCAATGCAAGCGAAAATGCCGAGTCCACTTTTCAGGCCAAAATTTAATGCCTCCCGTCACTGAAGACGTTATGTAATGTTGTTCAAATCTATATTTGTCAGCAATTTCTTGAGGTGCCTTTCGAAAATTTTCCAATATGTGTGGGTTTTTTCCAACCGGAAATCTAAAAATAGATGTCTGCCCCATACCTGAAAAAGGTTTGGCCCAATTACGCGCTAGAATTACATCATTTGGTGAGCCGTAACTGAAGTAATCATCTATATTGCTGACAATAATAGAATCTAAATCGATAAATAATACTGGCCCACTGAGTCCGCCTAATTCAGAACCCCAAAGAGCAACTTTGGGCCATTTTCCTATGGTGCGTTCAGGGTGTGCGCAACCCAAGGTTGGTAGAGGACGTGTTTCAACTTCGGCACGCAATCCATTCGTATTGTCGGTAAAACATATGAGGCCAAATTCTCCGCTAATATGACGGCGAGCCATAGCGTAAAGGCGGTTGACGTATTCGGGACCGAATTTATCGCCCCATTTAATACAGATAATAATTTTTTGTGGGTTCATATTGCGCTCAAAATTACAATTAATAATTCGCAATAAATCGCAGTAAGCGTGATACCAAACCACGCTTAACGTATTGCCAGCAAAGTTCGAATTCGTTCCAGTGGATATTTTTTAACAATTGCTGACGAAACATTCTTTTTTGCTCGTGGTAGCGCTCCGGATTTGTATCGCGTAAATCGCGCATCACAAAATAATGGGTTCTCGCGCAGTAATGGCTAAATGCCAGTCGAGACTCCGTAGAAAGTTGTGGATATTTTTGTAGCCACTCTTCCAGTACACGATCACAACCTATAGCCGCATCATCTATTTTTTTTGAGCTATGCGTTGCCAAAATGCTGCCCGGCCTGCGCCTATAGGCCACCCAAACATCTGGACAGTAGAAATAGGTCCTAGCACGTAGGGCTAAGCGGGGAGTAGTGACCATGTCCTCCATGTTTTGGCCAACTGGAAAACGAAGGTCGTCGCCCCAGAGATTTCGTTTAGCAATTTTTGACCATACATGCAGCTCACCTTTTTTATATAATCCATAAAAAAGGTCTTCGCTATTAGGTAGAAGAATTTTTTCGGAACCGACAAAACTTTTTCTGTGATTCTCGCCACGCAACCGATGTTTTGGCTGTTGGTTTTCGCGCAACACTCGAAAGTCACATAATATTAAATCGGGCGAATGTGTATTAATAATAGATTTAAGGTTCGATATTGCATCAGATTCCATGAGGTCGTCTGAATCTAAAAACCAAATATAGGTCCCTTGCGCTACATCTAACATCGCATTACGTGCAGCACTCAGGCCTCGATTGATTTGATGCTGCATGACTTTTAATGATACGTGATTCTCTGCGCTAAAATTATTTAGAATAAAATTGGAGTTATCGGTCGACGCATCATTCAAGACGATAACTTCCACACCTGTGTCTATTTGTGAAAAAACAGACTCAAGACATTCTGCCAGGTACGGCTCAACATTATAAATAGGGATAAGGATACTCAACCAGAAGTTGGAACTCATATATACCTTAATAAAATAGCGATTCGCGGAAGACAGCTTCGGGTTGTCTGATAATGGATAAAAATAAATTTTCGTAGTTTTTTATCATGTGTTGCTTTCCAAGTTGCAACATGGCTCGTTCGCGCGCATTTGCAGCGAGCTGGTCGGTAAAGCAACTGCTTATCAATGCTATGTGGAGAGCGTTGGCAAGTGATTGGGGTGAATTGGGTGTAACTAACAAGCCGTCGCTGTTGTGCTGAATCATTTCTTTGACCCCAGTTACCTCTGAGCCAACGACGATACAGCCGGACGCCATGCCTTCGCACAATGAAAGTGGCATGCCCTCGTAATGAGTTGCCAGTGCGCAAACTTTATTTTGTTCTAATAAATCAGGAATGTTATTGCAAAATCCCAAAAAATTAACCTGATCCTTAAGCTTGAGTTCCTTCACTAACTTCTTGGCTTTTTTTAAATGTTTTTTACTCCCTGCGCCTGCGAGATATAAAGGCGGGAAAATATTTTTCTCTCGTAGCAGGGCAATGGCTTTGATCAAGGTGAGGTGATCTTTTTGTTTTGCAAAACGGGCCGCCATAACAATGCCAGGCGCGCGCGCTTTTAAGGACGTAATATCTGACTTTGCATAAGCTGATAAATCAATTCCATTATTTATTGCGATGGTTTTTTCAGCCGGGAAATTTAACCGCAGTAATTCGTTTCGAACACCCTCGGAACAGCCGACAATTTTGTCGGTATATTTTGCAAGCCAACGCGCCTGAATTAAACGCCATGGGGTGTAGCGTTCACGCGAATTGTGTTCAACATGAATAAGGTGCGGAACACCGGCTATCAGACCAGCATATCGTCCCCAGAGATGTTCGCTAAAACCATGACAAACGATGATGTCGGGTTTATAGCGTCTGCAAATTTTTACCAGCTCGAAAATCGTCGACAAGTTTGACCAGTTAGTCACAACTTCGAGTGGAATGCCCTGATCTCGCAGTTGCTGAATTTTCCCATCGTGCTTGGGTTTTTTCCTGCGCAGAACCAGCAGTCCGTCGAATTTGTCGCTTTCAAGGGTGGACTTAACAAGGTCTACGGCCACGGAAGTTGAACCTGAAAAGCCACCGGTCACAAAGTGCATGACTTTTAATGCATTCAATATCAAGCCCTCAAATGAAATTGCAATTGATAACGACGGTAATCGTTCAACGGATGACGATGGCCTTATTTGATATGAGTTTGATGTTAAATTTATGACATTAAATAAAGGAACAGAGCGAACTAAGGCGCGGTTGGCTGGTCAAGAGAGGGTATTTGTGTAAAGACTTCCAGCTAGATTCGAAAAAAACCTGCATTTCACAGGTAAAAAATTTACGAATCTTAATGATTTGTCCTTTTTTTGATCAAAAAAGTGAGATTTTGGTTGCAAAAAAACAATAAAAAACAAATATCGAATATAAAACATCGTAAGGATAATAAAAAAATATGAAGAAGTGTTAACTAGATCTAGAACTCAAACCCTATTAGGGGGGAAAATGACAGCGCTGTCAGATTACTGACAGAGTAATACAATAATAAGAATAATGTTGAGCATCGAATTACAACTTCTATTCAACACAACATGGTTGCCTCGTTATCTGGGCGCTGAGGCATCTTTAACTTCAGGCGAAACTTCGCCACTAAATGTGGTTGGACCACAGACACGGCAGTGACTGCAGTGTGCAGCTGTGTCTGCTTGCAATAAGGCAAGCGACAGGAGTGGTTATTTAAGATCACCTTTCCTAGGTAGGTGAATTAATAATAATGGGAGTGCCTGGCGCTCCTTGCGTGCAACATATCGGAGATCTCTAACATGCAATCTTATAAGAAGAAGGCTCTTGGTCTAGCGGTTACGCTAGGTCTTGGGTTTAGCGTCGGCGCTAGCGCGCAGACCACCTTATCGAGCAATTCTGCCGACTTTAATAACGGTTTCTACTACTCATTCTGGAAAGACTCAGGTAGTGCCACCATGACCTTGTACGGCGGTGGCCGTTATTCTTCTCAATGGAATAACAGCACTAATAACTGGGTTGGCGGTAAAGGCTGGAAACCAGGTAGCAGCTCAAGAACTATCAGTTATTCAGGTAGCTACGGTGGTAGTGACAGTCAAAATACCTACCTCGCTGTATATGGTTGGACCAGAAGTCCATTGATCGAATATTACGTAATTGAAAGCTACGGTTCGTATAACCCAGCAAATTGCCAGGGCGGTACTGACTACGGTAGTTTCCAAAGCGATGGCGCTACCTACAACGTTCGTCGTTGTACACGTACACAACAACCATCTATTGATGGTACTCAAACCTTTTATCAATATTTCAGTGTAAGAAGCCCCAAAAAAGGCTTTGGTAACATTTCCGGTACAGTTACTTTCGCTAACCACGCTGCTTTCTGGGCAAGCAAAGGTTTGCAATTGGGTAACCATGATTATCAAATCCTGGCAACCGAAGGCTATCAAAGTAGTGGTAGTTCTGACCTGACCGTTAGCGAAGGTGGTAACAACACCAGCTCTGCTGCCCCAATTTCATCCTCATCATCGCGTCCAGCATCCAGCGCTACCGCTAACTCAAGCACGGGTGGCAACGGTGGTAATGGTAGCTGTACCTATACCATTAATAATGAGTGGAACAATGGCTTTCAAGGCACTATCACCATTACGAACAGAGGCAGCTCTGCGATCAATGGTTGGAGTGTGAATTGGCAGTATTCTTCTAACAGAATCACCAGCTCATGGAATGCTAATTTGTCAGGCAGCAATCCATACACTGCAACCGGAGTGGATTGGAACAAAACCATTCAACCTGGCCAATCAGTTAGCTTTGGTGTTCAAGGTAGCAAAAACAACAACAGTTCAGCTGAAAAACCCACTATCAATGGTGCGGTATGTTCAGGCGGAACCACCAGCTCTGCAGGTGTAAGTTCTGTTGGTGTGAGCTCAGTAGGCGTTAGTTCAGTTGCTAGAAGCTCAATTGGCGTAAGTTCAGTTGGTGTAAGCTCTGTTGGTAACTGCAACACTGGTTCTCAATGTAACTGGTACGGCACCAGCTATCCTATCTGTACTCAAACTACTTCAGGTTGGGGTTATGAAAATGGTAGAAGCTGTATCACTCAAAGTACTTGTGCAACACAACCATCTCCTTACGGTGTGGTAGGTGGCGGTAGCTGTCCAGTATCGAGCGCTCCACGCTCTAGCTCATCAGCGCCTGTATCAAGCTCAAGTGCTCCACGCTCAAGCTCTTCGATTCCAGCGTCTAGCTCAAGCGCTCCGCGTTCAAGCTCTTCGATTCCGGCATCAAGCTCAAGCGCTCCACGCTCTAGTTCTTCAAGCGTTCCACGTTCAAGTTCAAGTGCTGCTCCTATTTCCAGTGCTTCAAACACTAGTACGTCCGCTCCCGCTACCGGTAAATTCCGTGTGAATTCAGATGGCCAAATTACTAAAGATGGTACTGTGCTTCCAGCACGTTGCGGTAACTGGTTCGGTTTGGAAGGTCGTCATGAGCCATCAAATGACACTACTAACCCAAGCGGTGCGCCAATGGAGTTGTACGTTGGTAACATGTGGTGGACAAATGGCGGTAAAGGTTCAGGCCGCACAGTTTCTCAAGGTTTGAAAGAATTGAAAGCACAAGGCATCACTATGCTTCGTCTGCCAATCTCTCCCCAGACTTTGGATGCTAACGACCCACAAGGTAAAGCTCCTAACCTGAAAAACCATGAATCTGTACGTCAAACCAATTCGCGTCAAGGCTTGGAAGATTTCCTTAAAGCAGCTGCGGCGGAAGACATTCAAGTATTCATTGACATTCACTCTTGCTCAAACTTCGTGGGCTGGCGTGCAGGTCGTATAGATGCTCGTCCTCCATACGTTGATGCAACTCGTGCAGGTTATGATTTTGATCGTGAAGCTTACTCATGCTCCACAACTGGTAACCCAAGTACTGTGAAAGTTATTCACGACTACAACGAAGCCAAGTGGCTTGCCACATTGAAAGAAGTTGCAGGTTTGCCAGCGCAGTTAGGAATTAATAACATCATCGGTATCGATATTTTCAATGAGCCATGGGATTACACGTGGGAAGATTGGAAAACTCTTTCTGAGCATGCTTATGAAGCCATTAACTCTGTAAACCCTAACTTGCTTGTTATCGTTGAAGGGGTTTCTGGTTCCGCAAATAACCAAGACGGCACTCCAGATACCAAAGATGAAGTACCAAATGGTGATAAAGCAGTTAATCCAAACTGGGGTGAAAACCTACACGAAGCTGGCGATAATCCAATCAACATTCCTAAAGATCGCGTGTTGTTCTCGCCACACACTTATGGTCCATCTGTGTTTACACAAAAACACCACATAGATCCAACACAGGCTGGTTGTGAAGGTCTTGAAGGTGACGAAGCTGCTGCCGCCAAGTGCAAAATCGTAATCAATTCTGAGTTGCTTGAAAAAGGCTGGGAACAGCATTTCGGTTACTTGCGTGATCTTGGCTACGGTCTATTGATTGGTGAGTTCGGCGGAAATATGGATTGGCCATTGAAAACTAGCCAAGTCGTGCGTAATCAATGGAGTCACATTACGACCAATGTTGATCAGCAATGGCAAGAAGCAGCAGTGACTTACTTCAAGAAGAGGTCAATCAATGCTTGTTACTGGTCTATGAACCCTGAGTCAGCTGACACCTTCGGTTGGTGGTTAACTCCATGGGATCCAGTAAGTGCTAACGACAGATGGGGTGAGTGGAGCGGTTTCGATACACGTAAAACTTCATTGTTGAACAGACTTTGGGGTCAGTAATAGATCGCTAAAGATATAAATCCAAATCCGCAAAGATTTGGAAGTTAGAAAGAAAACGCCCGTCTAAACAGCGGGCGTTTTTTTATTTGGAAAATAAAATTTGTTTCATGATATTGGTGATGCAAAACCGATATTCAGGTGGTAATAAACTTACGATTGGGATACTAGTAAAGAGTTATGTTGATAATTGCGAAGGCGATTCTTATCGATAAATGTCCGTAGCGACAGGTATGTTCTGGTAATCCGCGATTGTCAGCGGGGTTATTTGAATTGTGCAAGTTAAGCAGACACATATTTGGATGACCGCGTTATTCGCGGGAGTTTTTTGGATACCTGGCTTTCCTGGATTCAACAACCGTAAATAGAAATTATCGAGATGAAATACATGGGCTCAGTTTTTTCAAAAGAGATAAGTGTGTGACAGAGAGCGAAGGATAATTTGCGTGTGATAAACATTAACTTATTTAAGCCGAAACAATGTTTTGTAACAGCGAATTCAATTAAAGATAAATCAACAAAGTCGATAAAAAAAATCCGGCACTTGGCCGGATTTTAAACCACAAACAAACCACTTAATTACAAACAGAACCGCTAATTGTTGGAGTATTTACGCTGCTTCCGCCCTTAGTCGCATTGTAACCAAACTCAACAGACTGACCTGGTTGGATGGTTCCATTCCAGGAAAGGTTGCTTGCACTGTAGGGATTGCTACCGCTCACGTTCGCATTCCAGCTATTGGTAATTTTTGTACCATCGCTAAATTGCCAGCTGATGCTCCAACCGTTAATTGCAGTGCTTCTATTGTTAGTGATGCGGATAGCGCCGCTGTAGCCGTTGCCCCACTCGCTGCTCACAACTTGCTTACAACTTGCTCCACCGCTTACAGAGCTGCTTGACCTGCTACTGCTGCTGACTGTGCTTGATCTACTGCTACTTACAACGCTTGAGCGACTGCTGCTTATCAAACTGCTGCTTGATCTGCTGCTACTGGACAGGCTTGATCTTGGGCTGCTGCTGCTGCTGATTACTGATGATCTGCTTGAGCTGGTAGTTTGATTAAGCGCTGGCCAACCGGAAGTAATGGATTTAGCCAAAGCACCTGACGCGGTTAATTGCGAGCTTGACCAGCCGCCGTTAGCACTTGCGCCAGAAACTAGCGCTGATGCACCTTCAGCCTTGTCATTCAATGCCCAGTTAGCGTTGGAAATGTTGTTGGCTTTCATAAAGCTAACCCAGGCGTTGGTCTCGCTGGTTGCCACAGCGCCATCGCCACTCGCACCTACTGAACCCCACTCGGTTACGAACAGTGGAATGCCTCTGCTCAATGCAGTGCTTGCTTTATCACGCAAATATTGGCCATGAGTACCCGCATAAAAGTGCAAGGTATAGGCGATGTTTGCGTAGCCGGTAATAGGATCGTTAGCGGCAACGTCCACATCTTGTGACCAGGATGGTGTACCAACAATAATCAGGTTATCCGGGTCTATCGAACGAATTGCCGCAATTACTGCTTGAGCGTAAGGCTTGATAACCCCGCTCCAGGAGATCTGCAACGGCTCGTTGTAAATTTCATAGATAACGTTATTGGTGTTGCCGTATTTGCTCGCCATCTCTTTAAAGAATGCGATGGATTGAGATTGATATTGCTCAGCGTGGTGAGAGTGCCAATCAATAATGGCATACATGTCGTTTGCAATTGCAGCGTCAACAACAGTGGTTACGCGAGTCTTGTTTGATGAATCGGTCAGGTAACCACCATCATCATCTACCCCCATAGAGGCACGAATCACATTTGATTTCCAATCACTTTTTAGCCAGGAAACTGTTTGGCCGGTGTAGTACTTCTCTCCGCCCCAACCAGTGTTACTCCAGAACAAGCTATTACCAGAAATGCTGCCTGGTTGGCCGCCAAATAACACTTTGTTACCGCTGGTAGTGATTGCCGGTACTGCTGCGGCGTTACCGATGTAAGCGAATAAGCCTAAAGCTGCTGTCAGTTTCATAAAACTTTTAGCACGTTTAGTGGCCATAAACTTCAGATCATTGCGCGATGCACAGGTTTTCGTAGACATGATTACTACTCTTATTATTAACGTTGGAAGGCAAGAGCTTTGATTACACGTTTGGCTAATGCCGGTTTAGTTCGCATCGCAAGCACTCCGAGCCTAACTGCGGGTGCGCTTTTATATTTACGCAGCTTTGCAAACAGATGGAAATTATAAGCTTCAGGCTTAATTTCAAACCTACGGGGATAAACAGAACGGGGTAAAGTTTTGTTGATTTTAGTAGTGAAATATCATTTTTTATCTATAAACATCCTCGGTAGCCTGGGTTGCCTCAGTTTGTAGATGTGGACTGTGTTTAAGCATGAAGATGTAATTGTCTATCATTGTTTCGGCATAACTGCTTAGTTCGAAGCTGGCAGGCAAAAACAGCCAATTACTGATTAACCCGCTGATAAGTGCATGGTTCGCAATTGCGGCTTGATGAATATGGAGGCTAGCTGGCAATTGGTTTTTATTTACTGCGTTTTGTAAGCATTGCTCAATGTGTTGGACGTATTGGAGATGACCCGCCTGACGACGAATTTCTAGCTGTCGGGCCTCGCTATTAAGTTCGCATTTGAAGAAGAGGATGGTGAGTACGCGCCGCTTACGGGGGTTGCGAGTGATTTCCCT
The DNA here is from genome assembly GCA_004173475.1 of Gammaproteobacteria bacterium. Taxonomy (GTDB): domain Bacteria; phylum Pseudomonadota; class Gammaproteobacteria; order Pseudomonadales; family Cellvibrionaceae; genus Cellvibrio. The sequence continues at coordinate 1,062,593 of SEBU01000001.1, read as the reverse complement.
GAGGGTCTGAATCCAAAATTCACGAAGTTTTCCTAGCGGGTCGGCTTCTTGAGGCTCAGCGCAAGCTTCTACTAATGATTCGAGTGGCAACCTTATACGATCGGCCATGGCTTCGAACAGATCCGCTTTATTCTTAAAATGCCAATATATAGCACCGCGGGTAAGCGCAGCAGCTTCGGCTATGTCCACTAAGGAGGTTTGACCAAAGCCTTTTTCAAAAAAGACTTTTTCCGCCGCATCCAATAATTGGCTGCGAGTTTCAAGCGCATCTTCTTTGGTTTTACGAGCCATATGTTGTCTTTTCCATATACATTCACGGTTGTATTTATATTATCGATCTACAAAGGCGTCAATAACATAGTTATGTGGCGACAGCGAATGTGAACTTTGCAAGGTTTTATAAAGAAATGTTAGCCTTAACGCCAATTGTGAAAAGATTTTGATATAGGCGTCACAGGTGACTTTGATAGTTGAAAATCATCACCTCTTCAGCTGTAATTAAAACATTCACAAATGTATGTATAAAATACTGCTTTTTTTAAATCAATATTTCAAAGTGCTTCGTATAGAAAGTCGAAGTCGCTTGTAATTGGCGAATGTGAGGATTGAGTTGGTGAAGGTGAATATGAGGGTAGCGGTATATGTTGCGTAACAAATGCTTAAAGGCAGCGAGTATCTTGGGGTTTGGAACGCTGGCGTTGTTGGCGGCCTGTGGTCCTAAAAATAATGCCCCTGCACCAGCGGCAGTGGTAGAAGTTGGAGTCGTTAAGATTGCTACGACCTCTGCGTCGATCAATTCAGAGTTGCCGGGGCGCACCACGGCATTTCGTAAAGCGGAAGTCCGCCCGCAAGTAAGCGGAGTTATTCAGAAACGTTTGTTTACGGAGGGCGCTGAAGTCAAGGCAGGCGCTCAGCTTTATCAAATTGATCCTGCTACTTATGAGGCCGCGCTCACCAGCTCACAGGCAGAACTTGCACGCGCCCAGGCCAATTTTGCCGCAGCCAAATCGCGTAATGCACGTATTCAAAACCTCAGTAGCGCTAAAGTTATTAGTGAGCAAGACGTCGACGACTCAACCGCCGCCTTTGCGCAAGCGCAAGCAAACCTCGACATCGCTAAAGCTTCGGTTGAAGCCGCTCGCATCAATCTTAAATACACCAAAGTATTGGCGCCTATTAGCGGCTCAATCGGAAAATCATCCGTGACCGAAGGCGCTTTGGTTTCTGCTGGTCAAACAGAAGTTTTAGCTACCATTCAGCAGCTTGATCCTATTTATGTAGATGTATCGCAATCAGTAGATGAGCTCCTCAACCTGCGTCGTCAAATGATGAGCGGCAAACTGGCTGCGGATAAAACCGCCAAAGTATTAATTACCTTAAACGATGGGACTACTTACAAACATGAAGGCACGCTGCAATTTTCAGAAGTTGGGGTTAGCGAATCAACCGGTACGGTAGTGCTTAGAGCGCTATTTCCAAATCCGGATAAGGTGCTCTTACCCGGCATGTTTGTACGTACCCAATTGCAAGAAGGTACACGGGCCAACGCAATTTTGGTTCCTCAACAAGGTATTACGCGGGATCGCACCGGCAACGCTACTGCGTTAGTTGTGAATAAAGAAAATAAAGTTGAGTTGCGCTCAATAAAAACTAGCCGAGCCGTTGGCGATAAATGGTTGGTAGAGGAAGGGCTTGCCGTCGGTGAAGAGGTTATTGTAGAGGGGGTTCAGAAGGTCAAACCTGGTGCCTCGGTGAAAGCAGTTCCTGCAAAAATTGCGACTAAAACTGCGGAGTAACCACCATGGCAAGATTTTTTATCGACAGGCCAGTTTTCGCTTGGGTTATTTCTATCATTATTATGTTGGCCGGTGCGCTTTCGTTATTTACGTTACCCATTGCGCAGTACCCGGACATCGCGCCGCCATCCGTAAGCATCAGTGCTAATTACCCTGGTGCCTCAGCGCAAACGGTGCAGGACACGGTCATCCAGATTATCGAGCAGGGCCTCACCGGTATCGACAATGTGGATTACATGTCATCCACCAGTGAATCAACGGGTGCCGGTTCAGTAACGTTAACCTTTCTCGCCGGGACTGATCCGGATATCGCACAAGTTCAGGTGCAAAATAAATTACAAACCGCGATGCCGCTGTTGCCTCAGGAAGTTCAGCAGCAAGGAATTCGCGTGACCAAATCTTCCGCTGGCTTTTTGATGGTACTCGGTTTCGTGTCTGCGGATGGACGCATGGATAAATACGATATCGCAGACTATGTAGCCGCTAACGTGCAAGATCCGCTCAGCCGGGTTAACGGCGTGGGCCAAATCCAATTGTTCGGTTCCCAATACGCCATGCGGGTTTGGCTGGATGCCAATAAGCTGGCCACTTACAAGCTCACAACCATTGATATTGTGTCTGCAATCCGCGCTCAAAACGCGCAGATTGCGGCTGGTGAGCTAGGCGGTGCGCCTGCGGTGCCGGGTCAGCAAATCAATGCCAACATTGTCGTACAAACCCGGATGTCCACACCGGAAGAATTTAGAAACATTCTTCTGCGTGTGAATCCGGATGCATCGCAAATTCGCTTGGGTGATGTGGCTAGAGTTGAATTGGGTGGGCAGAATTATTCCTTCGAAACTGAATATAACGGGCGTCCTGCTGCGGGTATGGCAATATCTTTGGCGTCGGGCGCTAACGCCTTGGATACGGCTACAGCGGTGCGTGCTCGCATCGCTGAATTGTCAAAGTTTTTCCCGAATGGTTTGGAAGTAGTTTATCCCTATGACACAACACCCTTCGTCAAATTATCCATTGAGGCGGTGGTTCATACCTTAATCGAAGCGATTGTGTTGGTGTTTTTGGTGATGTATCTGTTCTTGCAGAACTTCCGCGCCACGCTAATTCCCACCATTGCAGTGCCCGTAGTTTTGCTAGGTACTTTCGCAATTCTGTCGTTGTTCGGTTATTCAATTAACACGCTTACTATGTTCGCTATGGTTCTCGCCATCGGCCTATTGGTAGACGACGCCATCGTGGTAGTCGAAAACGTTGAGCGGGTTATGGCGGAAGAGGGTTTGTCGCCACGCGAAGCGACTCGAAAATCCATGCAACAAATTACCGGTGCGCTGGTAGGTATTGCGCTCGTACTTTCAGCTGTATTTATTCCCATGGCATTTTTCGGTGGCTCAACAGGTGTCATCTATCGCCAATTCTCGATAACCATCGTGTCTGCGATGACTTTGTCAGTATTGGTGGCGCTTACCTTGACGCCAGCTCTTTGCGCCACACTCTTAAAACCCGTTAGTCATGATCATTACGAAAAGAAAGGCTTTTTTGGCTGGTTCAATCGCAATTTCAGTCGCGCAACTGAAAAATACCAATATGGTGTCCAGAGCATGCTGGGTAAAACCGGTCGGTATTTATTGATCTATATCGGTATCGTTGCCTTGTTAGGTGTTCTCTTTGTGCGTTTGCCAACCTCATTTTTGCCAGACGAAGATCAGGGCATTATGTTTACTCAGATGACCTTACCGGTAGGTGCGACCAAAGAGCGCTCCATTGGCGTTATGGATCAAATTGAAAAGCATTACCTGGAAAACGAAACCGCAACAGTGCGATCAATTTTTTCTGTTATTGGTTTTAGCTTTAGTGGCCGTGGGCAGAACAATGGCATTGCGTTCGTAGGTATGAAAGATTGGAGCGAGCGTACTGCTGAAGAGCATCACGTTCAGAGTGTGGCTGCGCGTGCGATGAGTGCTTTTTCGCAAATCAAAGATGCGATGGTATTTCCTTTTGTTCCGCCCGCCATTACCCAATTGGGTACATCGTCCGGCTTTAATTTGCAGTTGCAAGATCTGGGCGGATTAGGTCACGAAGCGTTGATGGAAGCGCGCAATCAATTTTTGGGTATGGCGGCGCAGGATTCACGTTTGGTGGGGGTGCGCCCTAATGGTCAAGAAGATAATCCACAATTCAAGCTCGATATTGATCATCAAAAGTCAGCCGCATTGGGTGTCTCGCTCGACGATGTTAATAGCATTTTCAATACGGCTTGGGCGTCGAGTTATGTAAATGACTTTATCGATAAAGGTCGCGTGAAAAAAGTATATGTACAGGGTGATGCAGAGTTCAGGATGTTGCCGGAAGATGTTGGCGATTGGTACGTGCGTAACAACAAAGGCGACATGGTGCCTTTCTCCGCGTTTACCTCCGGGCGCTGGACTTTTGGTTCGCCTCGTCTGGAACGTTACAACGGCGTTCCGTCTTTGAACCTACAGGGGCAAGGCGCTCCCGGGGTTAGCTCTGGCGACGCTATGCGGGTTGTGGAAGAAATTGCGCAGAAGTTACCGCGTGGTATCGGTTATGCGTGGAGTGGTATGTCAAAGCAGGAGTTGGAGTCGGGAAATCAGGCGCCTATGCTTTATGCTCTGTCGATTCTCGTCGTGTTCCTTTGCCTTGCTGCGCTTTATGAGAGTTGGTCGGTGCCGTTTGCCGTTATGCTCGTGGTTCCGCTTGGTATTTTAGGTGCGGTTTTATTTGCGTTGGGACGCGGGCTTTCCAACGATGTTTATTTTCAGGTTGGTTTGCTGACAACGATTGGGCTTGCAGCGAAAAACGCTATCTTAATTGTTGAGTTCGCTAAATCGCTTTATGAACAAGGCATGGATTTATTCGAAGCCACCATGCAAGCGGTGCGTATGCGGTTGCGGCCAATTATTATGACATCGCTGGCGTTTATGCTGGGCGTTACGCCCTTAGTAATAAGTTCTGGCGCAGGTTCAGGGAGCCAAAATGCAATCGGGACAGGGGTGTTCGGTGGAATGTTATCGGCCACGGTATTGGCGATTTTCTTTGTGCCAGTATTCTTTGTTGTGGTGTTCAAATTTTCTCAACGTTGGTTTCCCAAAAAGGCAGAGAATTAACTCTCGAAAATCCTTTCCCTTTGATGTGGGAAAGGATTTTTTACAGCCTTCAAAAAATACTTCGAAAAATCTTCGCCGTTAGAAATCTAATTTCGCCACTAATTGCAAGCGAGTCATATTTCCATCCAAACCAGTTTCAATTTTTCGCGTTGCATAAGTTACTTCAGCGCCAAAACTTAATTTCGGCGTCGCGCTATAAAAAAGATTTAGACGTGTGCTTTCAGTGCTTTTTGTAGCGGCTGCGCCAGTCAGTTCGATATCGTTATCAATAACTTGCTTCGAATAAATCAAATTGGATCGCCATTGTTCATTCCACACATGGCGGTACGAAATAAATCCACCGGCGGTACCAATCGCTTCCAATTCGCCATTCTCTTTAATCACTGCGTCATTCGCTGTGTTAAGGCCAATGTAGCGTCCCAAGCCATCGCCACCATTTATTCCAAACCGAATGTCATCTTTACCAATAGTCCACTTACCCGTCATGCTGAAGCTGTAAGAATTAACAGTATCGATTGATTTCACAACATCATTATTGGCTAACTGGCGAGCCAGTGCAGCGAAACTTAAACTTAAGTCCCCCGCAGTAAGATTGTAACGAGCAACAAAGTCAGGAACCGCATTTTGGTCTGCAACAATTCGTGTGCCGCCTTTGTAAGGTGTGATGGTTGTTTCGGGGTTTTCAACTGCAAATTGAAAGTTGCCCAAGGTGTAGCGAATTTGTGCTTGTCTTACGAAAATACCGCCATCGGTATTGCCGATAAAATCTGCTGTATCAGGCAAGGCGGCAGTGTTTTGAAAAGTGGACCAGTTTTGTCCCAACATCCAATTGCCGTAAGTTATAAATGCTAAACGCAATTCTGGAGCATAACCGTTAGTGACACGATCATCGCCAACAGGTGTTGCCTGAAAATCAAGCTCGATAAATGTTTTAAGCGTTGTGTCATTTACGTTGGTGCTTGTTCCCAAATTTATTCGAGTTTGACGCGCATGCATATCAACTGTGTTATTCGCTTCAACGCCACCGATCGGCGTGGCCGATGGAACATAAAAATCGCGACCCAAACTCCCGTTGGGCAATAAGCCGCTATCGTAATTACTAAAGAGTGCATCGAGTTTAACGTAACCGCCGTAGGTTACTGTGGTGCCGTCGAAAGTGCCAAGTGTGGCGGCTTGCGTTAGTGTCGCGCTTAGCAGGCCGGCACTTAGGATGCATCCTTGAACAAATTTATTTTTTTTGAATTTCATTATTATTTCTCCTCATGAGTCATGGTTCCCGAAGGTTCCACTCTATGAGGAGGTTCTGCTATTAGATGTTAGTCTATGTTCTACTAAAGTCGTAAATCATGTCGTTTAAAGCTATAAAATTATTTTGCAAATAAAATAATAATTGCAAATCAAAATATGTTTGGTGTTCTTTTAAAAATTTGATGTGTTTAAACATTTTGGTTTAATAAACGCGTTTATCTCGCACCTAGACGATGGTCTAATTGTTTTAGTCAAACAAACACTAAATATTGTGATCATATCTTAGCGGTCGAAAATAAATGAACTCGAAAAAATGAAAACATATACGAGCGGTGCACGAGGCTGGGATTGACTTTGAAATATAAAAAACACTTATTACTAGTAAATAATTTTTTCGTTTAAATTAACAAAAAACTAATTTTTCAATTATTGGTATAACTAAAGTGTATGATCCGCTAGCATTTTTCAGATTGAATGGTGCGAAGGATGTGGAATAAATAAATACACAAAATAAATCGTTCAATATTATAAGTACAAATAAATTAGTAACGCCTAGATCGCGCTATGTAATTTCAATCAAGTAATTCAAGCCAGAATGTTGAAGATATATATGGCAGCGATGTTAGTCAGGAGAAGGTCATGTATCACTTTCAAGTAGCAGATGATCATCCGCTTTTTCGAAATGCGATATTAGAAGTTATTAAACATCACTACCCAAATTCGGTGGTTAACACCTCGTGTAATTTGGATGGCACTATTCGTGATCTTGAACATAACCCGGACACAGACTTACTGCTGCTGGATATTCACATGCCCGGCAGTCAGGATTTGTTTGGGTTGATTATGGTGCGAGAAAAATTTCCGTCTATTCCTGTGGTAATTATTTCTGCTATCGATAATCACAACACAATTAACCGTGCCATAGGACACGGTGCGTGTGGTTACATTCCAAAATCCTGTTCGTCGCAGGATATTTATCAAGCGATTGATTCCATATTAAATGGCAATCGTTGGGTGCCCGAAGAAGTGCGCAATAATTTAAGGCCGATAGATAGCGAAGAAAAAGAGCTTGCGGCTAAGGTCGCTACATTAACTCCACAACAATATCGAGTACTGTGTTATTTGCGTGAGGGTTGGTTGAATAAACAGATTGGCTATGAAATGGGTCTGACCGAAGCAACGATTAAAGCACACATCACGGCCATTTTTAGAAAGTTGGGTATCACCAACCGCACGCAAACTGTCATTAGTTTAAATAAGTTGTCTTTGGACGATTTGGTTGGAAGCTAAAAAATCTAAAATATTTTTCAGATTTATTTTCGCGCATAGGATTCGAGGAGTGCACGCAATTTTCCCGGTTTAATGGGCTTACGCAAAAAGTCGTAACCGTAGCCTGTACAGATAGACGCTAGATCCTCATCTTGCGCGGCAGACACAATGCAGATGGGAATATTTTCCCAGTGGTTTCGCAATTGTTTCGCTATCTGAATTCCATTTAATCCATCGCCCAATTGATAATCAATCAATATTGCACCGGGAATGTTTCTCGCGTGTGCATAAACCTCCACAGAGTTTGAATCCGTTGCGCTATCTAGCGCGCAGCCCCAATTGGACGTTAATGCCGCAAGCGCACGAATATTATTTTCTTCGTCGTCGACATAAAATACTTTAAAGCCCTCCAATTCAGATTCAATTGTGTGTGTAGCCTTTGCCTCCTGGCTTACGAGATGCCTTGGTTGTGTGGGCACTACTATGGAAAACATACTACCGCGTCCAATACATGATTTAACCTGTAACGGATGATTGAGTAGCCTGGAAAATCTCAGCGCAATACCCAAACCCAAACCTGCGCCTTCAACATCCTGTGCAATGCGATAAAAATCTTCAAAAATATGCTGTTGATGCGCCTCGGAAATTCCCGGCCCTGTATCGTAAACGCAAATTTCAACAGTGTTTTCGCGACGTCGACAACCAAACAGAATTTTTCCTGACGGCGTATATTTCGCGGCATTGGATAAAAAATTTTGCAGAACTCGCCGCAGATAATTTGGGTCTGATTTAACACACAGGGATGTTGCCTGGAAATTAAAAACAACGTCTTTGCGTGTTTGTACCTGAAACTCGTGTGCAAGCGGCTCAAGAATGTCGCCTAATATGAACACTTTATGTAGCGGCTTAAGAGTGCCTGTATCTAAACGAGAAATTTCAAGCAAGTTTGAAATAATTAATTCGGCAGATCCGATTGCGCCATGCAAATGGTGCAGGCTTTCTTTAAGCTCTGCGTCTAAACCCTGTTTCTCAAGCAACGCGCTTGCATAAAGATTCGCTGCGTTAAGGGGCTGGAGGATGTCATGGCTTGCAGCGGCGAGAAAATGTGTTTTACTCGCGTTCGCACTTTCAGCCGCCGCTTTTGCTTTGGTCAATTCGATTTCAGTTTCGCTACGCTTTTGCACTTCATCGCGCAAAGACGCATTAATATTTTCAATATCTCGAGTGCGATCAAGAACGCGTTGCTCCAAGTGTTGATTGGCTTGCTCCAATTCTTTTTGCGCGTGAATAAATTCACTAATGTCATCGTACGTCGTGACGTATCCACCTTTGGGTAAGGGGCGACCTTTAATTTCTATCACGCTTGCATTGTGGTTGCGCACTACACGGTAAGATTTTCCGCTGATTAAATGGCTTAAACGTGTTTGTACATGCTGTTCAATATCACCTTTGCCAAGTAAGCCGCGGTCTGCGTTGAACCTCACCAAATCTGCAACCGGTCGACCTACACAGAGCATGCCTTCCGGGTAGTTAAACATTTGTTCATAACGTTTATTCCAGGCCACAATTTTGAGCTCTGCATTTACAACGCTAATTGCGGACGAAATGCTTTCAAACGAAGCGAATAGCATGTCCTGACTAAATTGAAGCGACCTTGTGGTCTCTTCAAAAATGTTAACCACATCCTCTAGGCCAAGACTTTCACCGCTACTCAGGCTGGATAAAATCGCGCGGGCTGATGCAACACCTACCACACCTGCTAATGCTTGTTCTGCATTGGCAACTAGCTTTTCGCTAACGTACATTGCATGCTTTTTTTCTTCATACTCAAACAATCTTTGCGTGGTTGATTCACCCAAAAATTGTGAAAGCACCGCGGTCAAGTCTGCTTTTCTGATTTGAAAGCGGCTAAGGTTTTGTCGCTCTATTTTAGTGGCGCGATTAGCAAATACCAACGACTGTATACGGTCTGAAAGACGTGTAATATTTAAGGATGAAATTAAATAAAGCACGAAGAAATTAGCACTCAAGCTTAAAACAACGCCGCGCGTGTAACTATCACTAAAGGTAAAACCCAACAGGCTGGTCGGGCGTAAACTGCCCCAGCCAAAAAGACCTTCAGTGACAAAGTCGCCTGTGATAAAACCCGCGCTATGTAAATGCGGTACCATCAAGGTGTAGAACCAAATAGCCGCACCGCATGCGAGCCCCGCTAAAACACCTATTGCATTACTTCGCTGCCAATAAACGCCACATAAAATAGCCGGAGCAAGTTGCACCACCAATGCAAAAACAAATAAACCAATTTCAGTAAGCGCAACGTTGTCTGCGAGTTCATGTTGGTATAACCACGCCATTGAGATAACGGCGACAACTGTCAGGCGACGAATAAATAAAAGGGATGTTGAATAATCTGACGTTGTGCTTTTATTTTTTCGGTACCGAATGAGGATTGGAAGTAAAACATCGTTGCTAAGCATTTGGCTAAGCGTTAATGAGGCAACAATAATCATTGCAGTCGCGGCAGAAAATCCGCCGACAAAAGCAAGCAACGAAAAAAATTGATTTCCGGCCACTAGAGGTAGCGCTAATACATAGGTATCAGGCGTTGTGTTTGAATCTGAAAGAAATTGATTTCCTGTCCATGCAATTGTGAATACTGCAAGAATAATCAACGTTAAGTAAATGGTGAAACCCACTCGCGCAAAACGTAAATGTCTATCGCTGAGACATTCAACAAAAGTGACCTGAAACATTCTGGGCAGACAAAATGTCATCGCCGCAGACACCAACGTTAAAACCCAGAAGGAGGGCGTCAGTGTGGTCTTTCCAAAAACAATGTTAGCGCTATTGCTAACCACACTTGGATCAAAACCTTTGGAAAGACTCAATGCGAAAATGGCTACCGACACCAGCGCAACAAGTTTCACTAGCGATTCAAAAGCTATTGTTGCCATTATCCCTGAATGATAACTGGCAACATTTAAACGGTTGGTTCCAAAAATTAACGTAAATAGAATCATCGCGGCCGCAACAAACATTGTGGTGTCCTGACTGGCAAATGCTGCTCCATCGACAACAAATATCAGGGTGTCGGTCACCGCTTTTAATTGAAGTGCAATATAAGGAACTGTCGCTACCAATAATAAAAGCGTCACAATCGCGGCTACCGATTGACGTTTGCCGTAACGCGAAGAAATAAAATCCGCAATTGAGTGAATATTTTCGCGGCGACAAATTGTGGAAATACGTTGTAATAATGGAAACCCAAAAGTAAAGGTGATGGCGGGGCCTAATAATATTGGCAAGTAGTGCCATCCGCTTTGCGCAGCTGTGCCCACGAGTCCATAGAAAGTCCAGGAGGTGCAATATACGCCCAATGAAAATGTATAAATCAACGGGTGGCGCGGCCAGCCGGCCTCGCTAAATCTGTGGCGATCACCTAGCTTGGCAATCCAAAAGAGAATAGCCAGATAAAGAATGAGCGTGGCGATGAGAATCACTGGAGACACGTTATCTATCCACTTTTATCGTTGTTGTCAGTGAGCGACGTGAGTTTAATGATGATCTTAAATCATTATCTCTTGCGATAGTAACTCAGGCGCCGCAAGCATCTATCGACCCTAGACTAAAGTCGATGATGCGCAGGTTATCAATCCTGTTAATCTTCAGACGTTAAAGAGGGCCGGAAGGAGTGGCCCGCTAATATTAAAAAACGTAGCTAATAATAAATAATCATCGTCATTATCAAGCTTGTAAACGATCAATAACGAAAACTTACGCAGGAGTCATCATGTCTAATAGTCTCGATAAAATTGAGCATTTGCCGGAATTTATTGCGCTCACCAAAGCGCGCAGAAAAATCGTCTACCCTTTGGCAATTTTTTCAATCGCTGCTTATTTTGTGCTCATTTTAATTATCGCTTTTTCGCCCGGTACGCTTGCGCATTCATTTACAGGAGGGACTACGTCACTAGGAATTGCTTTGGGTCTTGGGTTGATTATTTCTTGCTTTATTGTGACCGGCATTTACGTTACTTATGCCAATCGCGTAATTGAACCATTGGTGGAAGCGACCCGAAAAAGAATAGGGGAATTAAAATGAAAAAACTGCTCGTTTTCCTTTTTTTAAATATTGGTTTGATAGCATCTGCGTGTGCACAAACCGCAGCTGCACCCGCACAAAACCATCGTATTGCAATGATTTTATTTATTGTGTTTGTACTGGTTACGCTGTGTATTACTTACTGGGCTGCGCGCCGCACTAAAACCACCAAAGATTTTTACGCGGCGGGTGGTGGAATTACCGGCTTCCAAAATGGTTTGGCGATTGCGGGCGACTATATGTCGGCAGCGTCTTTTTTAGGTATTGCTGGATTAGTTTATCTTTCTGGTTTTGATGGTTTGATTTACGCCATCGGATTTCTAGTCGGCTGGCCTATCGTACTTTTATTGATTGCAGAGCCATTACGAAATTTGGGTAAGTATACTTTTGCGGATGTTGCATCTTTTCGCTTACAGCAAAAACCTATTCGTATTTTGGCTGCAAGCGGCTCGCTTGTAACGGTTATTTTTTACTTGATCGCTCAGCTAGTTGGTGCAGGAAAAATTATTGAATTTTTATTCGGTTATTCCTATCAAACTGCGGTTATCGGTGTGGGTATTTTAATGACGCTTTACGTGACCTTTGGTGGAATGTTGGCGACTACCTGGGTTCAAGTTATAAAAGCAGTGTTGTTATTATCCGGTGCGAGTTTGATGGCACTTTTGGTGCTCATACAATTTGGATTTAGTTTCGACAGTATGTTTGCAGCGGCAGTTGGTGTACATTCCAAAGGTGCTGCCATTATGGCGCCACTTACGCAAAAGCCCGATGTTATATCTGCAATCTCCGCTATTTCATTAGGTATGGCGTTAATGTTCGGTACGGCTGGCTTGCCGCATATTTTGATGCGCTTCTTCACGGTACGCGACGCCGTTCAAGCACGCCGCTCAGTATTTTATGCCACAGGTTTTATCGGTTATTTTTATATCCTCACTTTCATCATCGGCTTCGGCGCTATTGTTTTATTAGCGAACAATCCGAACTATATTGCTGATGGAAAATTAATTGGCGGAACCAACATGGTTGCGATCCATCTTTCCAATGCATTAGGTGGCGATTTACTACTTGGATTTATTTCTGCCGTTGCCTTCGCAACAATTTTGGCGGTAGTAGCCGGTTTAACGCTTGCCGGTTCAAGTGCTATTTCCCATGACCTCTACGCAACTCTCGTATTGAAAGGTGATAAGTCACCAGAAGGCCAGAAAAAAGAAATGCGTGCGTCGCGCATCGCTACAGTAGTGTTGGGAATTATTGCTGTGCTACTTGGAATTGTTTTCGAAAAACAAAACGTAGCATTCATGGTGGGCTTGGCATTTTGTGTGGCTGCGAGCGCTAACTTCCCAATTTTGTTGTTGAGTATGTTCTGGCGGAAGCTAACAACCAGGGGCGCTGTCATCGGTGGCAGTCTGGGGTTGTTCTCAGCATTATTTTTGGTGGTTATTGGCCCAACCGTTTGGGTCGATGCATTCCACAATGAAACAGCTCTAATCCCGTTTAAAAATCCTGCATTGTTTTCAATGAGCATCGCCTTTATCGGAATCTGGTTGTTCTCCATTCTCGACAATTCCGCGAATGCACAAAAAGAACGTGCTGCATTTGATGCGCAATATGTCCGCTCAGAAACCGGGATGGGTGCTGAAGGGGCAGCCGAACATTAATGCTGCTTTCATGATTTCAGAGCTCGTTCGTTAACGTTAAGTCTCACCACATTTCGTGGGAGGCTTAACCCGTAAGGAGCTATAAATGCGTCATTACGAAATCGTTTTTTTGGTTCATCCAGACCAAAGCGAACAAGTTCCAGCAATGGTAGAGCGTTACACCTCTACTGTTAAATCTAGCGGCGGCCAAGTGCACCGTTTAGAAGATTGGGGCCGTCGCCAACTGGCTTATTCAATCAACAAAATCCATAAAGCTCACTACGTATTGCTGAACATTGAAGCAAGCGAAGCCGCTATGGAAGAGTTGACTACCAACTTCCGTTACAACGACGCGATTCTGCGTAGCCTTGTAATCCGCGAAGACGGCGCTATCACCGAAGAATCTTTCATCCTCAAAGCTGAGAAAGAAGGCCGCGAGCGCAAAGCACGTCCACCACGCACTGAGCGTCGTGACGACCTTGATGCTGATGACATGTCTGATGAAGACGATGTTGATGCTGATGAACTTGATGAAGAGCAGGAGGTGTAATCATGGCACGTTTTTTCCGTCGTCGTAAATTCTGCCGTTTCACCGCTGAAGGCACCAAGCAAATCGACTATAAAGATGTTGAAACGCTAAAAGCCTACATCACCGAAACCGGTAAAATCGTTCCAAGCCGTATCACAGGCACTAAAGCTAGATACCAACGTCAGTTGGCTACTGCTATCAAGCGTGCTCGTTACCTGGCTTTGATTCCATACACTGACAGCCACGAGTAAGGGGTATAGAGATGGAAGTTATTCTGCTCGATAAAGTAGGCCGTTTAGGCGCTATTGGTGACAAAGTTACCGTTAAAGCTGGCTATGGCCGTAACTACCTTTTGCCACAAGGCAAAGCGGTTGCTGCTACTGCTAAAAATATCGCTGATTTCCAGGAGCGTCGTGCAGGTCTTGAAGCTGCTGCCGCTGCGAAAATCGCGGAAGCAACTGCTCGTGCCGAGAAGTTGGCTGAGTTAACCGTAACTATCGCGGCTAATGCTGGTGACGAAGGCCGTTTGTTCGGTTCTATCGGTACTCGCGATATTGCTGACGCTATCACCGCTGCCGGTGTTTCTGTTGCGAAATCTGAAGTACGTTTGCCACAAGGCGTATTGCGTGAAACTGGCGCTTACGACATCGACGTGCAATTGCACGCTGAAGTGTTGCAAGCCGTTAAATTGAACGTAATTGCTGAGTAATCAGTAGGCGTCAATAAGTAGTTTTGCAGGTCAGTTTTGCTGACAAGCAAGTGAAAATCGGGCACTATCGTCAACCCCTCTAACGAGTAAAAGGGTTGAAGTAGCGCCCGATTTTTTTTGCTCTCAAATTCATAAAAATTAGCGAAAGTATGTCCGATACCACCTTCGAAGAATCACTGGCCACCGAGCTTGCGAAATCCACCTTGCCCCATTCGGTCGAAGCCGAACAGTCGGTGCTGGGTGGGTTGATGCTGGAAAACAATCGCCTCGATTCTGTACTCGAAGTGGTCGGCGAGGCCGATTTTTTTCGCGAGGATCATCGTGTAATTTTCCGCATGATGGTGATTCTGCAGGAAGCCGGCGATCCACTGGACGTCATTACTCTCTCGGAAGAATTGCAAAAGCATAATGAGCTGGAGCGCGTCGGCGGTTTAGGTTATTTGGTCGAAATGGCCAACAATACTCCCAGCGCAGCCAACATAGTCGCTTACGCTAAAATTGTTCGTGAGCGCTCAACACTTCGTCAATTGATTGCGGCCACGTCTGAAATTAGTAAATCCAGCTTCAATCCAGCAGGTTTGGATTCCGACGATCTATTACAAATTGCCGAAAAGCGTATTGCCGATATCGCAGAAGATCGCCCAAAAGAGGGCGGTTTGGTCGGTGTAAATGATTTATTAAAAGCTACCGTACAACGTATTGATGAGCTATTCCGCTCAGGTAGCGATATTACCGGCGTTCCGTCCGGCATTACCGATTTAGACACCCGTACCTCGGGCTGGCAGCCAGGTGAATTAATTGTTCTCGCTGCACGTCCTTCCATGGGTAAAACAGCCCTCGCACTTAATTTTGTAGAAGGTGCTTTATTCAGTCAGCCAAAACCCGTGCTCGTATTCAGTATGGAAATGCCATCTAACGCCTTGGTGATGCGGATGATGTCGTCCCTCGGCCGTATCGACCAGGGCAAAATGCGTAACGGTAAACTCACCGAAGAAGATTGGCCAAAGCTTTCATCTGCCGTGCAAAAAATGAAAGATAAACTTTTATTTATCGATGACACCGGCGGTTTGAATCCTCAAGAAATGCGCGCTCGTATCCGCCGCATTGCCCGCGAACACGGCAACCCCGGCATGATCATGGTCGACTATTTGCAGTTGATGACTGTTGCAGGCGGCGGTGAAGGCAGAACGCAAGAAATCTCCGAAATCTCCCGCTCACTAAAAGGCATCGCCAAAGAATTTGATTGCCCGATGATCGCACTCTCGCAATTAAACCGCGGCGTAGAGCAGCGCCCCAATAAACGCCCCATGAACTCCGACTTACGTGAATCCGGCGCAATCGAACAGGACGCCGACGTAATTCTCTTTATTTACCGCGACGAATACTACAACGAAGACAGCCCCGAAAAAGGCATCGCCGAATTGATCATCGGCAAACAACGTAACGGCGAAATCGGCACCTGCCGCGCCGCGTTTATCGGCAAATACACGCGCTTTGATAATCTTGCGCCGGAATATTTTCAGAATGATGGGTATTAATTGAAATATTCATTAGTTAAGTAACGCCTATTTAAAATTCTTGCTTAACGAATGGAATTTACTTAAGTAGGGAATTGTCATCCTTGCGTAGCGGGGATCCAGCTTTTGCTTTTAACTGCTGGAGTACCAGCACGATGGATCCCCGCTGCGCGAGGATGACGACTCCCTTTTAGACTGTTTTTCTTAATAGCCGTTTAGATTGGCTCCACTTTTGGTTCAAGCTCTAGCTTGTAAACGTGAATTAATTTAAGTTTTCCATGGACAGCGACATTCGTTTTTTAGAAAAACTTCGCCAAGAAATCACTTCCGGAAAACTGGAATGGATTGGCTTGCGCACCGAAAGACGTGGCGAAATAAAAATTGTTGAACACGCTGAAGCACTAGTTGGTTTAGGTTTGGAAGGTGATCATCGTTGTTTAAAAACGCCCGGTTCTGCACGACAAGTTACGATTATTAGTCGTGAATATATTCATCAAATCGCGCAGCAGCTTGGTAAGGATTTTATTGATCCGGTTTCGCTGCGTCGTAATCTCGTTATCTCTGGAATGAATCTGAATTTGTTGCGCTTTCAGCGCTTACAAATTGGTGAAGCGATTTTTGAAACATCTGCTTTATGTGATCCGTGCTCGCGGATAGATGAAAATTTGGGCAAAGGCGCTGCGGCGGCAATGTATGGTTACGGTGGGCTCTGCGCGAAAATTATTCAGGGCGGACATATAGCGGTTGGGGATGCGGTTATACGGTTGCGGCCTGTCAAATCACCTATTCCTGCTTCATTAAATCTTTTCGATACATAAAAGTTGTTTCAGACATTTTCCTTATTGAGTTTTTGGGAAGGGCGCGCCAGCTTTGACTGGCGCGCTGAAGTCGATAATCTATAGATACAGAGCCAAAATTTCTTTGGTCCAGGTGATATCGTCTTTGTCTCTTTTTGATGGTTTGTCTAAATCTGCTTTAGCTTGTTTGGCAAAAGTCATCGCTTCTGCTGTGCCTATATCGCAAATCGCTTTTAACGCCATTCCTCGGTCTTGCCATGATCCGGTAGATGAGTTGTAAAGCTCTTTGAGGTAAGAAAGCTCGCCGTCTGCTTTTAAATTGCCTAGCGATGAAATCGCTGCAAGGCGAACATATTCATCGGCACTTTTACTCATAGTTACCAAATGCTTTACGGCAGTTTTATTAAAGCCAAAACCTAATTGATACACTTTTAGATAACTGTCTGCAGCAGCAGGGTTAGCGTTAATCTCAGCTGCTAGCTTAGTAACTTGATCATCTGAAATGGACTGCTTGGATGTGATGCCGTTGATTTTTGCTGACAGCTCTTTAACTACCAGGCTAAGTGGCTCGTTAAACGTAGGTTCAATGACCTCGTCAAAACTCCATACTGGAACCTTGCCGCGTTTAATGTAAACACCTACACGTTGTTTACCCGAAGGGGTAATCACATCTGCACTCAACATGGTAAAAGTAATAAAAGGTGAAAAACCGTTAGAGCGATAGTTGCGAATGAACAGCTTGTTAATAGTGATATCGACAGGTGCTTTTTCAACAACAGTCGTATTTAGACCACGAGCTTGTAACTCTTTGGCAGTATTCTCTTTAATGTAGCTAATCGGCTCTATAGGTTTTTTATCCAGGAGCAGCCCAGCTTTGAGTGTGCCTTCGCTGAATACTTTATCTTTTTCTCCGCGGCCATCGTGAAAACTTAATTCAAGTTTGGCTGTGTCACTTGTCTTCGTATAAGCGTATTTAGATGGAGTAGGGGAATTCACTTTGTAAGCAGAAGGCGCACAGCTCTGAAGAAACAGCGCGGTTAAAATAGCTGTAAGAGTTAAAGATAAAGACTTGTTCATACATCATTCCTGTAAGTTTTATTGGATTCCCTGAGTGTCCATGTCATGCATTAACACCAAAGGCGTGCGGATATTATTGAGCTTCACTTTGGCGACAATTTACAAAGATAAATGAATCTGTTGCTTAAAGTTGCGTTGCTAATCGTCCTATAAGTGGAGTTCATTACATCTATAGCATCCCAATTTATAGCACCACAATGTAGATTCATCAAAAAAGAAGCGCCTCGAAGGCGCCCTTTTTTGAAAGCAGTACTAATCCGCCGCCGCAACAGGTGCTTTTCCTCCTTGCGGTCTGCGCGCGAACAGGACTAATCCGGCGATTCCGCAGCTCAGCCAGCCTGCAATCCAGAAAAAATCCAGCACAGACATTAAATGGGCTTGGTTGCCCAGCTCACGCGTTAATGCGGCGAGAGATTGCGTTTGAGTTAAACCATTTGCCGTTAAATGATTTATGGATTCTGTAAGGCTTGGGTCGTAAATGCTGGAGGATTCGGCCAGTCGGGTTTGATGTAACGCGGCGCGGTCGTCCCAAAAAGTTGTGGTGATAGAAGTTGCAAAGCTGCCTGCGACAATCCGTAGAAAGTTTGATAGCCCTGACGCAGCCGGAATTTGATGAGGCGGTACGCCGTCGAGCACTATTGATAACAGCGCGATAAAAAATATCGACATAGCAACGCCCTGCACCAGCAGCGGCATTATGTAAGCGCTGTAGCTTGCATCAGCGGTGTAGCCCGAGCGCATGAAATAGGAAACACCGAATACAAAGAAAGCGAAAAGCGCGAAGAGACGAGTATCGAACTTGCTAATATATTTTCCTACGAAAGGCGAGATTAACACCGCGACCACACCACTGGGTGCTGCGATTAAACCTGCCCAGGTTGCGTTATAGCCGAGCCAGGTTTGCATCCACAGCGGTTGTAAAACCACAGCGCCGAAGAACACGCCGTAGCCTAAACACAGAGCAGTTGTACCAATACTGAAGTTACGATTTTTGAACAATGACAGGTCGATAATCGGATGCTTCTGGCTGAACTCCCAGATCAAAAAAATGATAAAGCCGACTAAGGCTACCAAGCCCATGACGATGATAAAGTTGGAGTTAAACCAATCTGCGTCCTTCCCTTTATCCAGCATGATTTGCAGGGACCCTACCCATACCACTAGCAAGGCCAAACCTATGCCGTCGATTGGCAATTTGCGTGTCGGGGTTTCCCTGTGTTTCATACCTTTCCAGCATACGAATGCGCAGAATAGACCTACCGGAACATTGATCAGGAAGATCCAAGGCCAGGCGTAATTATCCGAAATAAAGCCGCCCAAAATCGGGCCGCAGATAGGCGCCACCAGCGTTGTCATGGACCAAACGGCAAGGGCGGTTCCCTTTTTTTCGGGTGGGAATAAGGCAAGCAATAGGGCTTGCGAACCGGGAATCATAGGGCCAGAAACTGCGCCCTGAAGTACCCGGAAAGCAATCAATGAAGATAAGCTCCAGGCAACGCCGCAGAGAAACGACGCGATTGTAAATAGTAAAACGGAAACTACGAAGGTGCGCACTACACCGAACCGCTGCATCAACCATCCCGTTAAAGGCACGGAGATACCGTTGGCGACGGCGAATGAGGTGATTACCCATGTCCCCTGATCCGGCGACACGCCTAAGTTTCCGGCAATTGTAGGAATAGATACGTTGGCAATAGTCGTATCCAACACTTGCATAAACGTGCCGAGTGCTAATGCCGTGGCGACTATCCCCATCGGCAATCCCACGCCCGGCGTGCCGGTCGTGCTAGTGGCAGGAGCATTACTCATAGCACACCGCTAGCAGCAGGTTTAACACCACCACTGTTGTTTTTGATGATGTCGGCGATTTTTACATTGAGATCGGAGTCATGCTCGCCATTGGCAATTAATTGTTGCGGCGCAGTGCGAATCTGAGTCGCAACCAACGAACCATCCGTATTGTGCATATCGACTTCAACATGCATGGATAAGCCAAGGCGTAACGGATTTTTTGCAAGCTCCTTTGGATCAAGGGCGATGCGAACAGGAACTCGTTGAACAATTTTGATCCAGTTGCCTGATGCATTTTGTGGTGGAAGAAGTGCAAAGGCGGCGCCGCTCCCTGCACCCAGACCGGCAATTTTGCCGTGGTAAGTTACGTCTTTACCGTACATGTCTGAATGGACCTCGACCGGCTGGCCAACGCGCATGTGTTCCAGTTGAACTTCTTTGAAATTGGCATCCACCCAAGCGTTTTCCAGTGGAACAACCGCTAGTAAAGGAGTGCCAGCCGCAATTCTGCTACCTATTTCGACATTACGACGTGCAACGGCTCCGCTAACCGGTGCGACGATTCGAGTGCGTTTTAACGCAAGTGATGCCTGGCGAAGACTAGCCGCTGCAGACAGAACTTGGGGATGGTTTGCGATAGTGGTGTTCTCCACCTGTGCATTGTTAGTTTCTAACTCTTCAGAGCTCGTCGCCAAAGCCGCTTCGAGTTGCGCAACTTGATCTTTAGAGTGTTGTAACTCCTCCGCAGAAACACCTCCTTCAGCCGCCACTTTCATGCGACGTTGCAAATCATTGCGTGCACTTTGCAGTGCAATTTGGCGAGCGTTGATAACAGATTTCAAACCGCTCGATCGGGAGAAAAGCGCGCGTACATTACGCACTGAGCGCGCAAGCTCTGCCTCTGCTGCTGCGACAGCAATCTGCGCATCTGCCGGATCGAGTTCGATTAGTGTCTGTCCACGGGTTACCTGCTGAGTGTTATCGACTCCCACAGAAATAACGGTGCCGGAAACCTCGCTATTTATCTGCACCATGTCCGACGCTACATAAGCATCATCGGTTTCTTCGAAATAGCGTGAATGCAGAAAATAGTAAGCCGTGTACGCAATCACACCAAGGAGAACTACCGCACCTACCACTAGCAAGCGTTGGTTGCGTTTACCATTCGATGTTGAATCGGAGTTTGATTCATTAGTTACAGGATTATTCATGTTGAGCTCCCTGAGCGAGAACAGCTTTCGACGTAAGATTATCGGAAGTTAGGTTGGGGGAAGTTAGAGTGCTGGAAGTTGGGTCAAAGCTGCCGCCGAAATTCAACAGGAGCGTGACGCGGGTAATGAGTAATTGGGTTTGGAGTGAAACAAGATCGCGGCGCGTGCTCAACAATTGTGTTTCGGCATTCAACACGACTAATTGCGAGCTCAGGCCTGCCTCGTAACGATTTTGTGCCAGCCTGTAGGCAGCTTCTGTGGCATTTGCAGTTTGCTGGGTTTCAATCAATTGACGTTTGAGTGATTCCAAACGGCTCAGCTGGTCGGCTACATCGCGAATCGCTTTGAGTACGGTTTCGTTATAGCTGGCTACGGCGCCGTCCAATTCAGCGGTTGCACCTATGTAACCTGCTTTCAACCGCTGTGAGTCGAATACCGGCAAATTCAATGCAGGGCCCGCACCGTAAATGGTACTGCCCGAATCCACAAGTTTATTCAACCCGACAGCTTGCAATCCGACAAACGCTTTTAAGTTAATGTCGGGATAAAACGCCGCTTTTGCTGCAGCCCGACCAGCCGTTGCAGCTTCAACGCGCGCTTTTGCGGCCAGGATATCCGGGCGACGAGAGAGTAGATCAAGAGTTAATTCAGTGGGCAAAGGTAAGGTTGCATCGGGTGTTATCTGCGGGCGCTTGATATTGTCGTAGGCATCCGCGCCCTTACCGGAAAGGGCTGCCAGGTTATGCACGGCTAAATCGCGTTGTATTTCAGCTTGTAAACGAGCGGTCCGCGCTTGCGGCAATGCAGCTTCCGCTAACTTAAGTTCGAGCTGCGTATCCAGCCCTGCATTCACACGGCTTTTTGTTAGCCGCAAAAGTGTTTCGCGTTGTTGCTCAGTTTGGTTAGCGATATCGGCGAAGGCATAAGCGCGGTAAAGGTCAACGTAAGATTGCGCCAAGGCGCCAGATAGTGCGAGGCGAGCGGTAGCTCGATCCAAATCAGCGGCTACAACCTTATTGTTTGCTTGTTGAAGTAATTTCTCATGCTGACCCCAAAAATCCAGATCCCACGACAAGCCCAGGGTTGTTTGACCCATCCAGGCCATATCGCCGCCAGCTACACCTAAGCCAGCTTCTTTGGGCGGATAAATGTAGTTTTCGGACAAACGTTGGTAAGTTTCATCTGCGTCTAATGAAAAACCGGGGCGCAGTTTTGCACCTGCGGCAATCGCTTGGGCTTGCGCACCGCGCACGCGGATCAAAGCTTCATTTAGGCTTGGGCTGTTGGTTAATGCTTGATCAATTAACTGGTTGAGTTGGTCATCGCCAAATACCTTCCACCAGCTTTCGGCGGCACGTGGTGATGAGCTTTGATTAAGACCAAGATTATTGGAGTCGAGCGGGACGATACGTGTATCTTCTTTAGGCGGGGATACGCATCCTGCCAAAAGCGCAACTGCGCCGAGCATAGGCCAGAGGCTTAGGAATTTTACTTTCATGATGCCTCCTTCGAGCTGGTAGACGCCTGCTCAAAACACTTTTTCAGTTTCCCTAGCAGGCGATTAAGTTCGGCAAACTCATCAGCGCTAAGCGGCTCTAACGCCTTATTGAGGTTCATAATAAGCGGAGGCGTAAGTTCAGCCAGTTTTGCGCGACCTGATTCGGTTATGCGTAATTTAACTACGCGACGATCCTCCAGGCTTCGTTCGCGCTCAACGAAACCTCGGCTTTCAAGAAGATCTACCATTCGTGTAATGGCACCGTTGTCGTGAGAAAGTGTTCGGCAGAGGTCGCTCGCGGTTTCCGCTAAACCGTCTTTCAGCTTTATCAACGCCAGCCACTGAACAAATGTCATGTCATGGTTAGCTAGCACGCCATCAGCGCATTCATGCATAAGCATATGATTGGTTTTCAGCAAATAGCCGAGGCTATTTTTGGGACTGAAGTTGAAGGGATCGTAATGCTGCACCATAAGTAATGCCTTGATAGAAGTTGCTTCGTCAAATATTGCCTTGGCAACATCTGCCAAAACAATGTTTGCCTAGGCAGGTATTATTGGTTAAAAGTTGTATTAGTCAAGGCGGATGTTTTTTTAAGAGCCATTTTGTTTACAAATGTCATTCAAGGCTGGCTTGGCGGAGGTAGGTCTAAGGCTAAAATTTGATCAATTGAAATGTACTTAGATTTAGCAAACGTGTATTATCCGCGCCCGTTTTGGTACTCCCTAAAAGGTATTCAAATGCAGGTCTTTCATCATATCCAAACTCTTCGTGACGCCTTGGCGACTGAGCGCAAAGCCGGTAAACGCATAGGTTTTGTGCCAACTATGGGTAACTTGCACGATGCTCACATTGAGCTCGTAAAAATCGCCCAACGCAGCTGTGATGTAGTGGTGACAAGCATTTTCGTAAATCCGCTGCAGTTTGGTTTGAATGAAGATTGGGATAAATACCCGCGTACTTTGGCTGCGGACTCTGCCAAGTTAGACGCCGCCAATTGCGATTATTTGTTCTGCCCCAATGATAAAGAAATCTACCCCAATGGTATGGCCGAACAGACTCGATTAATTGTCCCGACTATGACCGATGTGCTTTGCGGAGCGAGTCGCCCTGGTCATTTTGAAGGTGTAACAACGGTCGTTACCAAGTTATTTAACATCGTTCAGCCCGACGAAGCTGTGTTTGGGATTAAAGACTTTCAGCAGCTGGCCGTTATTCGTCGCATGGTGGAAGACTTATGTATCCCGATCAAAATTGTGGCGGGTGAGATAGTTCGCGAATCTGACGGTTTGGCAATGAGTTCGCGCAATGGGTTTATTAGCGCTGATGAACGTCCACGCGTAGCGCAACTCAACCGCAGTTTGAATTGGATCAAACAGCAAATTGAGCAAGGCAATCGCGATTTTGGCGGGTTGATCTTAAGCGCAAAGGAACAAATTCAGGTCGCCGGATTCAAAGTGGACTACGTGAGCATTTGTAACAGTCGCACCCTTGAAATAGCAGCTCACGATGATACGGAAATTACGATTCTTGGAGCCATGTATACACAAGGCGCACGCTTGATAGATAATGTTTCCGTTGTTTTGGGATAACACTCAAACGACATTTGGGGGTGGGATAATCGAGATCCCGAGTATGCGCTGAGGCGATGCTCAAATGGTGCGTCAGTAGCGTTTTACTGACGAAGGAAGTCGATCAAGGTTAGGGCTGCAGCAATCATTTTTGCAGCCTCCTTACACGGGCAACAAATCAACACTTCGGCTTCTGGAGATTTTTATGTTAACTCACATGCTTAAAGCAAAATTACACATGGCCAAAGTGACGCAGGCGGAGCTTTGGTATGACGGTTCCTGCGCGATTGATGCTGACCTCGTAAAGTTGGCGGGAATGCGCGAATTCGAACAAATCGATATTTATAACGTGAGCAATGGCGAGCGTTTTCACACCTATATTATTTTAGCTGAAGCAGGCTCAGGCACTTTCTCAATGAATGGCGCGGCCGCACGTAAAGTCGGTGTAGGTGATCGCGTGATCATCGCGACTTACGGTTATTTTACCGATGCTGAATTGTCAGCGCATAAACCGAAGCTTGTTTATCTCAATGAAGATAACACGGTAAATCGCACGTCGGATTCTATTCCTACGCAGGATAAAGACACGCTGCCGCTCAAAAATTAGAAATTTACCGAATCGATAAAAGGCCGCCTCGTGCGGCTTTTTTTATGCTTCATTATTTATTTGCGCGTGCCGTTTGCCAGATTAAAACTGTAGTGGTATGGTTATATATACAGTATTTTGGCGGTGACGAATCATGAGCAAAATTTTAGAAAAGTTAACTGTTTTGTCGGATGCGGCTAAATACGACGCATCCTGTTCTTCAAGTGGAAGCAAGCGTGCAAACGCGTCCAAAGGTTTGGGTAATTCGGATGGAATGGGAATTTGCCACAGTTACACTGAGGATGGTCGCTGCGTCTCCCTCTTAAAAATCTTGTTTACCAATCACTGCATTTACGATTGTGCTTATTGTGTGAGTCGGCGCAGCAACGATGTAAAACGCGCGGCGTTTACGGTGGAAGATGTCGTCGACCTTACGATTAATTTCTATCGCAGAAATTATATTGAAGGCTTATTTCTCAGCTCGGGAATTTTCAAAAATGCTGACTACACCATGGAGCGATTGGTGCGAGTTGCTAAGACGTTACGCACTGTGCACAACTTCAACGGCTACATTCATTTAAAAGCAATTCCCGGTGCAAGCCCGGAACTATTGCATGAAGCGGGTTTGTATTCAGATCGGCTTAGCGTGAATATTGAAATTCCGTCGGAAGCAAGTTTGCAAAAAGTCGCGCCAGAAAAAAATTATAGCGACATCATTACGCCCATGAATTATTTATCGGGTGAAAAAGATCGTTATGTTGATGACAAGCTGCATTTTAAATCCACACCGCAGTTTTTACCCGCAGGTCAAAGCACACAATTAATTGTAGGAGCTTCGCCTGAAAGTGATACTCAAATTTTGCGCTTGGCGGATGGCCTCTATAAAACCCAAAAGTTAAAGCGTGTGTATTATTCTGGCTACGTGCCTATTCAAACCGATAATCGGGTTCCCCTAATTTCTGCTCCGCCACTATTACGTGAAAATCGAATTTACCAAGCCGATTGGTTGTTAAGGTTTTATAAATTTTCGGTGGATGAAATTCTCGACGAAAAGAATCCTAATTTGGATTTGGATATAGATCCAAAATTAGGTTACGCATTGCGCCATCCGGAAAAATTTCCGGTGGATATTAATCGCGATGATTATGAAATGATTTTGCGCGTGCCCGGCATAGGCGTTAAATCTGCCAAGAAGATTATTTCGTCACGAATTCATCAGCGTTTGAATTCGGATCACTTGCATAAAATCGGTGTGGTGTTAAAACGTGCACGTTATTTTATTTCATGTCCTGGGTTGCCTGCACAACAAAAAGATTATCAGATGCTCGATATCAAACAATTAATTATTGCAGGTGAAACCAAGCAAATGCCACCTCAGCTTAGTCTGTTTGGATGATTACGTATGGCGACCTACGTGTACGATGGCAGTTTTGAAGGTTTATTAAGTTGTATTTTTGTGGCATTTGAAAATAAAGAGATTCCACATGCAATTGTAGTAGAACAACATCATCAATTCACCTTGCTCGATAATGCGATGCACGTGGCGGCGGATGAAGAGCTTGCGGCTCGCGTATTGAAAGGTGTGGATGACCGAACCGCGAATCAGGCTTCGGAACTAATATATAAAATGTATTTGTCTGAATTGCCGCAGATTGAGCTTATTATATTTCACGTTATTAAAGCTATAGTTGCTAAACGCAATGACAAGATCCTTGAAAATTTCGGTAATGAATATATTTTAAAAGCATCGCAAATTGAGCGAATGATGCACCGTGAAGTACATAGAATGCATGCCTTTGTTCGCTTTCAGAAAGCCAATACCGGAATTTTTTATGCTGCTATCGATCCTGATTTTAATGTTCTGCCATTGATCGGTGATCATTTTGAGCGACGCTATGCAGATCAGCCTTGGATTATCGTCGATACTAAGCGCCACTACGGTATTCATTACAATTTAACCGACACGCGCTTTATAAAATTAGATGACCCGGTATTTAATTTTAGTAACGGTGATTTGAAGCAAGAGATAATTGACGATAAGGAAAAAATATATCAATCCTTGTGGGAAAATTATTTTCATTCGGTAAATATACAAGAGCGAAAAAATCCCAAGTTACATTTACGTCACGTTCCAAAACGTTATTGGAAATATTTGATTGAAAAAAAGTTGCCGGTTAAAAAACCGGTTGTCATTAAAGCCGCAAGTTAGTCCAGGAAATTACGCCGAAAATAGATACGAAATCTACGCCAAAAAGTAATAAGAAAGGTAAAGGCAGCGACTAAAGTCTTAAGGTAAAGAGGGGTGTTTGTCATTGAGCTTTTCAGGGTTGAGCTGGTAAGCTAGGCAGCTGTCAAGAGGGCTGTTTGCAATCTACATCACTTGCTTTAGATTCACGAAAAATATGCCGTTTTTCGTCTTTAACCGTGAATGTTTTTTAACCGCTAATAATGAATAAGTTAACCAGGTAGAAATCATGTCAGAAGTGCATCTTTATCCCGTTCCCGAAAGTTTTAAAACCAGTGCTGCAATAGACCTTGAGCGCTATAAAACCATGTACGCTCAATCGGTTAATGATGCGGACTCATTTT
Organism: Gammaproteobacteria bacterium; assembly: GCA_004173475.1. GTDB lineage: Bacteria > Pseudomonadota > Gammaproteobacteria > Pseudomonadales > Cellvibrionaceae > Cellvibrio. Next base: position 1,035,538 of record SEBU01000001.1, on the reverse strand, counting down.
GGGCAGAACAGGCTAAACAATTTCTGACGTGGCAAGCACCGTGGACGCAAGTAACCAAAAGTGATTTACGCAAAGGCGAGGTCGCCTGGTTTATTGATGGAAAGTTAAACGTCAGTGTGAATTGCATTGATCGCCACTTACCGGCTCGTGCTGAGCAGGTCGCGATTATTTGGGAAGGTGATGATCCTGACGAAGACCAATTTATTTCCTACCAGGAATTGCATGATGAGGTTTGCCAGTTAGCTAATGCGTTGCGCGCGCGCGGTGTTAAAAAAGGTGATCGCGTTTGTATTTATATGCCAATGATTCCCGAAGCGACTTACGCCATGCTGGCCTGCGCGCGCGTTGGTGCTGTGCATTCCGTTGTCTTCGGTGGTTTTTCTCCTGAAGCCTTAAAAGATCGTATTTTGGATGCCGATTGCCAATTGGTCATCACTGCCGATGAAGGTTTGCGCGGTGGTAAGCGCGTGCCGCTTAAAGCGAATACGGATACCGCTCTGGCCAACTGCCCGAATGTTCACACCTGCATCGTTGTGCGTCGCACCGCCGGTTCCATCAGTTGGGATGGTGCGCGCGATTTCTGGTATCACGACCTTATCGCCAAGCAGCCAACGCAATGCGAACCGGAAGTGATGGATGCTGAAGATCCGCTTTTCATTCTTTATACATCCGGCTCCACGGGTAAACCAAAAGGCGTGTTGCACACCACCGCAGGTTATTTGCTGCAGGCAGCCATGACTCACAAGTATGTGTTCGATTATCAGGAAGGCGATACTTACTGGTGTACGGCGGATGTAGGTTGGGTGACCGGCCACAGTTATATTGTTTACGGCCCACTCACTAACGGCGCAACGACTTTGGTGTTTGAGGGCATTCCTACTTATCCCGATGCCTCGCGTTTTTGGCAAGTCATCGATAAGCATCAAGTTAATATTTTCTACACCGCGCCCACTGCAATTCGTGCGCTTATGGGTGCTGGCGATGATTGGGTTAAGAAAACGGCGCGTACCAGCTTGCGCGTTTTGGGTACCGTAGGTGAGCCGATTAATCCAGAGGCGTGGGAATGGTATTACCGCGTTATCGGCAATAGTAATTGCCCGATTGTGGATACCTGGTGGCAAACCGAAACCGGCGCACACATGCTCACGCCATTACCCGGAGCCATAGATTTAAAACCTGGTTCCGCAACGCTTCCGTTCTTTGGTGTTCAACCCGCATTGTTGGACGCAGAAGGCAAAGAAGTTCAAGGCGCAGGCGAGGGCAATCTTGTTATCAAAGCGGCATGGCCGAGCCAAATCCGCAGTGTCTATGGCGATCATCAACGCTGTATCGACACCTACTACAGCACTTACCCCGGCTATTATTTTACCGGCGACGGTGCACGTCGCGATCAAGATGGTTATTACTGGATTACCGGTCGCGTAGACGATGTACTTAACGTATCCGGCCACCGCATGGGTACCGCCGAAGTGGAATCAGCCTTGGTGCTACATGAAAAAGTTGCCGAAGCTGCGGTAGTCGGTTACCCACATGATATTAAAGGTCAGGGCATTTACGCTTACGTGACTTTAATGAGCGGCGACGAGCCAAGCGATGAGTTGAAAAAAGAACTGTTGAGTTTGGTAGTAAAAGAAATTGGCGCAATCGCGCGCCCAGATATTATTCAATGGGCTCCCGGCTTACCAAAAACTCGCTCCGGCAAAATCATGCGCCGCATTCTGCGTAAAATCGCCGCGAATGAAATTGACTCGCTAGGTGATACCTCAACGCTTGCAGATCCATCCGTAGTAACCCAATTAATTGATAATCGTGCGAATAAATAATCTGCGATCCAGTAATAAGTTGTTAACAAAAAGGCACACGTAAGTGCCTTTTTTGTTGCGCTGGCGATAAGTTTACGTCTGTTGTCGAGGACTTTTTATTTTTGTGCGTTCGTCAAATAAAAATCAATGCTTTAAAATCAAAAATAAACTCGCCATAAGAATGGTAGCAATAAATACAAAAAAAGAAGCATCTGTTAGCTTCAAGTTGTGCTTCTCGTCTTTAGCGGGTATGTCTGTGTACCACGAGATGAAATCATCCCAAGAATAAAATTTTCCAACAACTGCAATTGCATCTTTAAAATTTCCATTGGAATTCGGATCAAAATACACAGTTATCTCCGCGCCAGTCAAAATCACCTTACGCAGTCCCTCTGCCACGTCGCTGGCGTTTCTAACTCCTTCATGTTGGTACGGCGATTGACTACAGATATATTCTCGGCCAGAGTAAAAAAACTTAACTTTTAGTTCTAAATAATATTCCGGGGATGGGTCAATCGCGCCCATATACGGGCGGCTAGCTACCTCAACAGATAATAACTCCCCTTTAACCGGTTCTAGCGGCAAATAATAAGTTTCGTTGTGAATCACCCGCTTAATTTTCACTGAGTAGATCTCGTTTGAACGAGTAAGAATAAAAAAAGGGCATGAATTTCAGCCCTTTTAAGCGATTTATTTATTTTCTGCTTGCTTGGCCGGATTTGGCCGAAACGGCGGGGGTACGATATTTTCACAATCCACCGGTGCATCCAGATTTACTTCTAAAGTTTTGATTGCGCTTCTGATACGCTGAATATTTCCGAAGGTATCGATAATAATCAGCGTATGTCTATTGTCACTTGAAAGGTGTGCGTACTGCGGCACAAGCGGTCTTACAACTGCGAGAACCTGAGCGGCACAAGATTTATCCGTAGTCAGATAATCTGTAACTACCTCATCTTCAAAATATGCTTTACCTTTTTCTACCACTGGAATAGAAAAACTGCGTGCATCACGTAGCGGTATAATTTGAATGTAATCCTTTGATTTATACGCAGTGAATTCATTAATTTTTAGTTGAGTTAAAAACTTCCCGTAATCCAGAGGTTCGCCCATGTTGACTTGGACGGAATTTTTAGCGTAATTCTGACCAACTAACACTTTCATTTTTAGTTCTTTCTCAGCGAATTTCGCAAAATCTCTGAGTCCGATATCTTCTGGGCTTGCATCACTCACTTTTGCAGGCGGGGCGCTTGTAGTTTTATCATTTGCTTCTGAGTTGGGTTGTGCTAAAGACGTGATTGCTGTTGCTGTTAAAATAACAGTAAAAAAGATTGAATTTTTTATATTCATAGTCGTGAAATCCTTAATCATATGTAAACGTTGTTTAAGTTCATTGTGATTTTCAAACATACCCAGCGTAGTTTGTACTCTGGGTGATACCCGCGGTATTTCGCTAATTTCTATAAGTGTTTCTCCGTAACTTTTGCGCTGGGCTCTATCAAGGCGGCTAAGAACTAACGCATCACACGCCATTTCCATATCTTTTCTCATGTTTCTGCAAGCAAGCCAAACTATAGGGTTAAACCAGTGCAGTATATTTACCAGGCAAATAATCCAATTGAAAAAAATATCGTGCCTTTTTATATGCCCAACTTCGTGTAGCAATACGTGTTTAAGTTTGGTTGGTGCAGCTCGGTGCGTTAAATTCTTGGGTAGAATTATTGAGGGGTTTATCCATCCTACGGTGACGGGGCTTTGTATCGCGTCGGTGCTCAATAATTGAATAGATTTATTGAGACCCATCTCCTTTTTGCAAGCATTTAATAGTTCGAATATCTCGCCATGAATTGAAGTAGCGTTCTTTTTAATGCGACGAAATTGGAAGGTTCTGGTAGTAATTAAGATTAAAAAGACACTTGTACCTAAAAGCCAAAAAATTGAAAAAATATAAAATATATTATTAGTTAAGCTAAACCTTTTTGGACTGATCTTATTTTTTATATCAATAAATGCACTGCTTGTAATATCGTTTTCAAAAACACTTTTATTTTGTGGTAAAAAATCTTCATTTGCTGGTACGGCGCTAAGGTTTCTAATAACAGGAACATTGGCAATTATCGTGGCCGGAGTTTGTACACTAGCCATAATCGGCATTACGTGAAGCTGCCAGCCAAATGGAACACACAAACTTATCATCACAGGTAGCCACAACAAATAGTTTGCCGATGCAGATAAAAATTTTCGAAAAATACGCTGCAGTAGAAGTACTAATATGATGAGTGGAAGTGTTTTTAGTGAAACCAGGATAAGCCACTGCGCAAAGTCTGCTAATGTGGTTGAAATTTCCGCTGACAGCATTACTTGTTGCTCCTTTCCGAATCATCATCCAATAATTTTAATAACGCGGCTTTTTCTTCAGGTGTGAGTTTTTGCTTACGCGAGAAATGAGCAACCATTGGCGTTAGCGCACCGTCGAATACACGTTGCAAAAACGATTGAGTAGCTTGAGATTCGCATTCTTCACGGCTAAAGAGCGGCTGATAATGCTGCACTCCATCGTGGACGACATAACTGACAATTCCCTTTTTATGTAAGCGTATTAGCATGGTGCGAACAGTTTTTGGGTGCCATTGCGTGACTTGCTGAGCCTGCGCTGCAATGTCGTTGACCGAGGCCGGTGAAAGCTCCCACAGTACTTTCATTAATTCCCATTCACTGTCTGAAAGTTGTATATCTGGCGTCATCTAATCCTCCTCAGGTTTAACTATCAGGACTGGCTTACAAGTGTAATCAATATTTAGATTACACTTGTAATCTGAGGTTTGCAAGTGTCCTAAAGAACTTGGTAATTGATAGTTCATTTTTAGAAAATTTAACAAGAGCGTACTTTTGGAACTTTTCTGATCCGATGTTTTCTTCGCTCAGGCTATGTGCGACAAGCGGTATAACCCCGAAAGATTTACCGTTTTCATAGTTAGCTTCTCAGGTAGAATTGCGAAAAAATTCTTCGGAACTAGACTGGACATATGGAACAATTCGCCCCCGGTACGCATTTGTTAGTAGATTATTGGAAGATCGCTCAGGATCAACATATTGATAAGCTGCGTGATGTTTCTGCGATTGAGCAGGCTTTTAAAGAAGCGGTTTTAGCATGCGGTGCAACCTTGCTAAATATTCAATTGCATAGTTTTGGTGAAGGAGCTGGCGTAACTGGCGTTGCTATTTTGGCCGAGTCACATATGAGTATTCACACCTGGCCTGAAATTGATTATGTGGCGGTGGATATTTTTATGTGCGGTTCAAGCAATCCCTATCTTGCCCTTGAAACCTTAAATAATTTTTTCCAGGCGCAACAAGTTGATGTGACCGAGTGCAAGCGTGGAATTCCAGTTGAGCGCGAGTCGAAAAAATCGGGAACTGTGTTTTAAACATCAATAGTATTTTTAGCAAATTTTTAGTCATTGGATGAAAGGAGAAAAAAATGAGTCTTTTCGATTTTATTAAGAAGCAGTTTATTGATGTTATTCACTGGACTGACGATTCCCAAGGTTTGCTAGCTTACCGTTTCCCCATGCAGGATTTTGAAATTCAAAATGGTGCGCAACTTGTGGTGCGTGATACCCAGGTTGCGCTCTTTGTTAATGAGGGGCAGGTTGCTGATCAGTTCAGAGCGGGTACCTATACATTAAATACCCAGACTCTACCTATTCTGACGAACCTCAAAAACTGGGATAAGTTATTTGATTCTCCCTTTAAGTCAGACGTCTATTTTTTTAACACCACACAACAAATTAATCGCCAGTGGGGTACCAGTAACCCTATTACATTGCGCGATGCTGAATTCGGTGTCGTGCGTTTGCGAGCGTTTGGCGTTTATACCTATCGTGTTCAAGATCCGGTTATTTTTTATCGCGAAATTTCGGGCACCCGTGCGTCTTACAGCGTGCACGAATTGGATGGCCAATTGCTGAGCCTGGTGGTCGCGACCATGAGCGACCATATTGCCAACAGCAAAATTGCGTTTATAGACTTGGCAGCACATCAGGATATTCTTGCAAAAGGTTTACAGGAGCGTTTGCAACAAGCGTTTCAAAAAATAGGTTTGCAGCTTGAAGAATTTATTTTGCAAAATCTTTCATTGCCGGAAGAGTTGCAGAAAGTTCTCGATCAGCGCATAGGAATGAACATCGCTGGAAATTTGCAAAATCTCACGCAATACCAAGTTGCGCAAAGTATTCCGATAGCAGCCGCAAATGAAGGTGGTGTGGCGGGCGCCGGTGCAGGCTTGGGCGCCGGCTTGGCTATGGCGCAAAATATGATGGGGGCGCTGAGTGGCACGGCAGCAACAAACTCGCCAGCCGCCCCAGCACAAGCTCAAGTTGATGAAGATCCATTGCAAACGCTGGAAAAGTTACATGGATTGATGACCAAAGGTGTAATCAGCGAAGCCGAATTTGCAGCCAAAAAAGCGGATATTTTAGGTAAGCTTTAAGCGGAAATAAAAATAATTTCATAAAAAATTATACGGAATAATAAGTCTACTTATGGTAACGGACGTTAATCAACCAGTGCGCAATACATCCTGTGCATCATGTGGTGCACAGGTTCCTATCTTCAGCCGCGCGAGCGTGCAAACGATCTGCCCTTTTTGTCGCAGTACTCTCGTGCGCACAGATATGACCTGGGATTCTATTGGCGAAATGGCTGCACTTGCCGATGATCTCTCGCCGTTTTACGTCGGTCTGCATGGAAAATATAAAACATTTAATTTCACGGTCATTGGCAGGTTGCAACAGCAATTTGATGAGGGCGTCTGGAACGAATGGCTATTGCAATTTGCTAATCAACGCACGCGATGGTTAGGTGAAGGCTCTGGATCTTTTTATCTCACAGTACCTAGCGCTAGCTCAGATCCATTACCCGAATTTAAGAATTTGAGTTTAGGTAAGGAGATATTGCTTGAGGGAAATTATTACACCGTAAGCAATATTGAAAATGCTCGATGTATTGCAACTCAAGGTGAAATCCCGTTTGTCGCGACTCCAGGCGAATCTGCGCATTTAGTTGATCTCACCGGTGCGGACGGTAGTTTTGCTAGTTTGGATTACAGTGACGATTTACCAACACTTTATATTGGTAAAACAATCAGTCTTAGCGAGTTGGAGTTTGAACCGCGTGACGGTAAACCCATCGAGAAAAAAATAACTGAAGCGCTACGTTGCAGCGGTTGTGGCAACGCAGTGAATTTACGCAATCCAGAATCATTATTTGTTGCGTGTAGTTCCTGCGGTGTAGCTAATAATATTTCTGCAGGTGGAAAGTTAGTTACTGCTTACAGCCAAACTACCGCTAAATTGCAATTGGATATTCCCTTGGGAAGTACAGGAATTTTACACGGACGTAGCTACGAGGTAATTGGTTTTTTACGTCTTTCGGGTGGGGGCGATATGTGGGAGGAGTACTTACTCTACAACCCCACGGAAGGTGTGCGTTGGTTGGTGTGTTCACAAGGGCATTGGTCGTTTGTTCGTACCGTGCCAGCACCATCTCTTGTTACGACAAAAATTTCTTATAAGTCACATACCTTTAAACACTTTGCAGATTATAGATCCTCTGTTGTTGCGGTACTGGGGGAATTTTACTGGCAAGTAAAACGAGGTGATAGTGCAGATTGCAGTGACTACATCTGCCCGCCCCATGTTATGTCTCGCGAAAAAAGTAAAAAAGAAATTGTATGGAGTCAAGGAACATATATTGACGGTTCAGAGATCGCGGCGGCCTTCAGCAGTAAAAAATCTGTTCGCAGAGGCGTAGGTATTAATCAGCCCTCGCCATCGATTTTGAATTATGTTGCTGCATTTGTAGTTGCTGTGGTGCTTGTAATGTTGGTGGACATATTTGTTCACCCGAAGATACAAACTATCACATTAAACGAAATGGCGATGCCCAGTACCGCCAACACATCTGAATTGGTAAGTGAACCTTTTGTTTTGAAAGCGCCTCACAGTTTCTTCAGAGTTTATGCGAACACTGATGTGCGTAACAATTGGGTGGGATTGGAATATCGATTAACGAATCAGGAGAGCGGCGAAACGCGAATCATGAATCGCGAAGTTTCCTATTATTCCGGCTACGACAGCGACGGCGCCTGGAGCGAAGGCGGTCCAAGTGATAGCGCGACCCTCAGTAATGTACTGGGCGGCACCTATGTATTAGAAGTAAGCGGAGAAACCGCAGCCGGACAGCGACCTGATGTCAGGGTTAGAATTCAGGCCGCCCACGGTGAAGGGAGTTCTAAAAATTTTTGGTTAATTTTTTGGGTGCTGGTATTAGGGCCGATTATCGCCGGCATCAATAAATTTTATTTCGAAAAGCGCCGCTGGGATGCCAGTGATCACCCTTGGGAAAGCGAGTAATTCATATGAAAATTTTTACCCTTTTTCGTTTTTATCTTGCTGTTTGTGCGGTAGCTGTTTCGACGTTCACCTACGCTGAATATTACGGCTATGTACTCACAGGTTCCGATGAAAATCAGCGTGAAAATCTTAGCGGCACTCATGGTTCTGGTCACGTTAATACTATTCACCATAAATAATAATCTGTTCAACACTAGGAATTTTTTATGAACGACATTCTAGCTCTGCATTACCTTGGCGCCTCCCTGGCATATTCTTTGATGGGCGTTGCGATTTTTTGGGTTTGTTTTATTGTCATCGACAAACTAACACCCTATCAATTGTGGAAAAGCATTATTGAGGAAAAGAACCAGGCACTTGCGACAATTGTGGCGGCCATGTGTATTAGTATCGCGATTATTATCGCTGCCTCTATAGCCGGATGATGAATAGTAAAATCTTGGAATTTTTTTTGTCGCTTTTTTAAATAGGCTTTTTAGGTAGGTTCATGCAATTTGCGTTGTTGGTTTCCGTATTTGTTATTGCTTCCTGCGGCTTAATTTATGAGTTGGTTGCTGGTGCGCTTTCGAGCTATCTGCTCGGCGATTCCATAACGCAATTTTCCACAGTGATAGGCACCTATTTGTTTGCTATGGGTGTTGGTTCATGGTTGTCCCGCCATATACATAACCGCATTCCTGAGCGATTCATCGTGATTGAAATCATGGTGGGTTTGGTGGGCGGTTTTTCTGCGGCGATTTTATTTTTGTGTTTTGCGTTTGCGGGAGAACCTTTCCGCATTATTTTATACGTTCTGGTAACTTTGATTGGTATTTTAGTAGGTATTGAAATACCTCTTGTGATGCGTTTATTGGAAAAGGATTTAAAATTATCGGAATTGGTATCGTCAGTATTAAGTGTTGATTATTTGGGCGCACTTTTAGTCTCTGTTTTATTTCCGCTTTTATTGGCACCGCATCTAGGATTTGTTCGAACGTCGCTAATGTTCGGAGCATTCAATGTGATAGTCGCAATTTGGGTTATCAAAATTTTTAAAGACTCTATAGCGCATTATCGTCGTTATCTTGTGCTTGGCTTTGCTTCTCTCTTCTTGTTGGGAGCAGGGTTTGTGGGTGCGGAAAAACTGATGCGATTTTCCGAAATTAAAATGTACGGTGATGACATTATCTATACCAAATCCACACCTTACCAACGTATTGTGCTCACACGTTGGCGCAATGATTTTAGATTGTTTTTAAACGGAAATTTGCAATTCTCGTCGCGTGACGAATATCGCTATCACGAATCATTAGTGCACCCGGCATTGGCGACCTTGCCCCACGCGCGTGATGTATTGGTGTTAGGTGGTGGAGACGGTATGGCCGTGCGCGAGGTGTTGAAATATCCAAATGTTGAACATGTCACTCTTGTGGATCTGGATCCGCAAATGACGGAACTATTTAAAAAAGATAAAGTGCTGAGCGGATTAAACGATTTTAGCTTGCAATCACCCAAAGTAGAAATCATTAACGCGGATGCGTTGCGCTGGATGGAGGCACAATCACAGAGTTACGATGCGATTGTTGTTGATTTCCCTGATCCAACAAACTACGCGTTAGGTAAACTTTATACGGTTACCTTTTATCAAATGTTGCATCGCCATTTGCGTCCACAGGGGCTTGCAGTAGTTCAAACCACGTCTCCATTATATGCACCTAAATCCTATTGGATGGTGCACAACACGGCGCGTGCGGCTGGCTTTATTACTACCGGGTATCACGCGCTGGTTCCTTCTTTCGGTGAATGGGGTTTTATGTTGCTGAGCGATAAACCCTATCAACCGCCGATCGATATTCCTGTGCAAACACGTTTTCTTAATAAAGCTACTTTGCCTGTGCTTTTTATTTTTCCGCAAGACATGCAATCCGATACTCAGGAAATAAATCGGTTGGATAACCAAGCATTAGTTCGCGTATTTGAACAAGAATGGGGAGCGGCATTGCGGTGATTAAAGATATCACCCGGCGCGACTTTTTAATTGGTAGCGGTGCGACGCTTTTGTCATCGTGCACCGAACGAACGCCACTTTTCCCGAGCGGCCAATTGCTTGGGCCTGATCAAACAGTCGGTCATAAACTGCGGGACGGTAAATTTCCCGCTGCTAATCGCGAAATTCGAATCCCCATTTTAATTGTCGGCGCAGGCATCGCGGGGCTTAGTTGTGGTTGGTGGTTGCAGCGCAACGGGGTTAAAGATTTTCAAATACTTGAATTGGAGTCAGTTGCAGGAGGTAACGCGAGGTCAGGTAAAAATTCTATAGGCGCATTTCCCTGGGGAGCACATTATTTACCGCTACCCGGACAAGATGCTACCTATGTTCGCACATTGTTGTCTGAGCTGGGTGTATTGCACGGTGATGCTAACGCGGTTGCGCCGACTTATGACGAGCGTTTTCTGGTGCAAGCCCCGGATGAGCGTTTGTTCATTAATGGTGGCTGGCAAGATGGCCTGATTCCTCGCGCTGGCATAGGTGCAAATGCGCAAAGAGAGATCCAACAATTTGAAGTTTTAATGAATGAATGGAGTGAGCGAAAAGGAAACGATGGCCGTCATGTGTTTACCATTCCTTCTGCGATGGGTTCTAACGATCCAACATTTTTAGCGTTAGATAAAATCACCTTTAACGAATGGCTTTTGCAACAAAACTTACGAAGCGAACCGTTGCATTGGTATGTGGGTTACAGCTGCCGAGATGATTTTGGCGCAGATCATCGACAAATATCTGCGTGGGCTGGTTTGCATTATTTTTGTTGTCGCCGCGGCCAAGCTGCTAATGCGGAACCGCAAAGTGTGTTAACTGCTCCGCAAGGCAATGGCTGGATCGTAGAGCGCCTAAGCCACATGTTGCAAGCGCAACTTAAAACCGGCAGCACGCTTGTTCGCATGGAGATCCACTCGAAAGGTGTGAGCGCAGATATTTATCATTCATCCACTCAAGAAATCACGCGTATAAATTGCGATCATCTAGTTTGGGCTGCGCCGCTATTTATATTGTCACGAGTGTGGTCGGCTGCACCGCGTTTTTCACTTCCGGAATGTGCGCCTTGGTTGGTTGCGAATTTAACGGTTGAAAATATTGATGAAACTGAATTTACAGCTTGGGACAGTGTCATTTATCAAGGCAATGGTTTGGGTTATGTGGATTCAACGCATCAAGCTATGGAATTTCGTAGGCCGAAACGAGTTCTGACTTACTACCATGCACTTAGTCATGCGGCGCCCCGCGAGGCCAGGCAGCAATTATTAACAGTCTCACACGAAACATGGTCGGCGCAAATTTTCGCGGACTTGAAGCGGGCGCATCCGCAATTGCAAGCAAAATGTAGCGCAATAGATTTGTGGCGTTGGCCCCACGCAATGGCGATACCTGCGCCAGGATTCCTCGCTAGTCTGCCGCAGTGGAGGCAAGCTTTGCATCCGCATCTGCATATTGCACACAGCGATTTATCGGGTTTTTCATTGTTCGAGGAAGCGCAGTACTGGGGAGTGGAAGCAGCGCAGAAAATAATCGGTGCTTAGCTTTGAAAGCTGAATTTCATTTTATTTAAATTGTGTCTGGTGCAGGCTACCTAATTGCTTCACAATTCAATTATTAATATCGAACATTTATATATATCTACCCATTGTTATGACTACCAAAATTCCTGATGACGATTTTTTTCAGCAACAAATGAAAGGCGTAAAGCCTATCAAGGTTGAAGAAAAAGTTGAGCTCGTAAAAAGTTCGCTTGATAAAAGTACCGCGGAAAAACGTCGCAAAGCGGCGACTGAAGAATTGGCCAAAGATAAAAACTTTTTATCTGGCGAATATATTGAGCCGGTTGATCCCCTCGCAGTATTGGAATTCAAGCGCGACGGTGTGCAAAACGGCGTGTACCGCAATTTGCGTTTGGGAAAATATCAAATTGACGCGCGACTTGATTTACATCACATGACAATCGACCAAGCTCGTGGCGCAGTTTTCCAATTTATAAAAGATTGCATGACCCATGATATTCGCTGTGCTCTCGTCACTCACGGCAAAGGTGAGGGTCGCAATTTACCTGCCCAATTAAAAAGTTGTTTGAATCATTGGTTGCCACAATTCGATCAAGTTCTCGCGTTCCACTCCGCCCAAAAACATCACGGCTGGGTAGGCGCGACATACGTGTTATTGAAAAAATCTGAAAAGAAAAAATTAGAGACGTGGGAATTACATAATAAAAAATAACCCATGTTTCGTAGACGAAAATGCAGAGAACGCATTTTCGTAAAGGCGCACGCGGACTGAAGGCCTAACGCCAAGGATGGGGGTAGTGAATCTGGTTTTACATAAAAAATATGTTTTGATTCAACGCTCGTCAATCTCGTCCACATCAACCTGGCCAGACCAACGCAGAGTGATGTGTGACCAGCACATTCCCACCGCGAGTAATAAAGATAATAGAATTTCAACCACCCAGGCTACCGCTGATCGGTTGTTGAGGTCGAGTATTTTCCAGTAAATAAATAGCCAAATCAGGCACGCAAATAGCGCGCTTGCCAATAAAATACCGACAAAGCCCAGCGAGTTCAAGGTGGCTTTAAGGTAAATCGCCCAGCCGATTAGCAACATCAGGCCTGTTATAGCGATATAGGGTGTTAGGTTGTGAATGTTTTGGTAAACCCAGTGGAAATAGGAGTAACCGCTTGGATTATAAGTAAGTAGCACGAGCAGAATTGAAAATAAAAATCGCAATGCTATTCCTGAACTGGTGAGCCGCATAATTTTTCCTCGTATGGTTTATGAGTTTTAGTCACTTTTCACATCGTTTTTTCCGGATGGGCTAAGTGTATATGAAAACAACTTAGGCCCTCATGGGTATGTTCGTAAGAAATTAAAGCTTGGTTACTTTCACATAATTCTTTGCAAATATATAAGCCTAATCCCGATCCTGTATTTTCGGTGGTAAAGAACGGCTCAAATAAATGTGCAAGATTTTCTTTGCTGATACCTTCACCAAAATCGATCACCTTTATAAAAGGTTGTTGAGTGTTGCGGTCTATGCCTGCTTCAAGCACCAGTTGCGGACAACCTTCGGGTGGTTGACTATAGCGCAAGCCGTTGTCGCACAGGTTGGTGAGCACTTGTTGTAATTGGCTGACATCGAATTTCGCAGGAATTTGATCGGGCGCTATACAATCAATAAGCGGTTTATCTTTAGCGCTTTTGCTTGCACAATAATCATTGATAAATTTTGGCAGCCACTCATTCAGGCTAATCGTTTGTGGGTTGGATATTTTTCTGCGGGAAAGTTGCAAAATATTTTCAATAATTTGATTAACGCGTTTGGTGTGCGAACCAATAATTTCTACGAGGCGTTTGTTACCCGGTGGTAAATCATCGTCCTCTGATAACAGTTGGCTCGCGTGGCTTATGGCAGCAAGAGGGTTGCGGATTTCGTGGGCAATACTTGCTGTTAAGCGCCCAAGTGATGCAAGTTTTAATTGTTGTGCCTGTTGGGTGATCGCGCGATTGTCTTCCAAAAAAATCAAGGTGTTGGAATTTTGGTCTTGCCCTAGTTTGGCGAAGTTAACTTTTACTTCATCGTTGGTGTCACTTTCTACTCGCAATATTGGTGATGGATTTGTATTGGTTCGCTGCCAGAGTTCAACCTTCTCCTGCAAATCAGGTGAGCCACTTAATTGCGGCGTGCTATTCCCGCCCAGGCTCAGAAGTTTTGCCGCGGCATTATTAAACATGGTTATTTGATTACTTCTATCTAAAACCATAATACCGGTGCGCATGCGCTCTACAATTTGTTGCGCCAACTTTTGAATGTGTGCGGCGTGGCTCGCCTGGGAAATCGCTTCTTGATTGCTGGTGAGAATTTTTTTGGTGAGATATTGGAAAATAATTGCGCTGATAAAAATGAGCCCGCCCAATATGCCTGCCGAAAAAAAAGCGTTGGAATTATTGGAAAGCGAATCATTAATTGAACGGTAGGCTGTTTCCGAAATTACTGCCATTGAAGCGATTGCTGCGAGGAAAAAAGCAATTTGTCCACGCAGCAACATTCCGCCTGCAGCTGCGGCCACCAAAAGCAAGTAACCGAGCGCGTTGGAAGCTCCACCACTGCTGTGCATTAACAGAATAACCGCGGCAATTTCAATCAGAAATAATGCAAATAATTGTTTTTGTGACGGCGAAAAGCGCACCTTCCACAAAAGTAACAATGTACTTACATTGAATATGGTGTAGCCAACGGATGCGAACAAAAAGATGTCTGGATTATCTTTGCCCAACACTTTAGGAGCCAGGTTGCCGCCAAACATAATCAACAATATTATGCCGAGTAAGGTGCGGTAAAAGGTGTATACCCGAAGTAGTTCGAACGGATTGTAATGTGCAGACATAGGCGAAAAAGATTTCATAATTTGTTGTATTCAGTTATCGATGAATGGTTGAATAATCCGCTACAAATACTCTTGGCTTATTCAATTTATTGTAATTTTTAAATATGGGTTTTTGATTCAATACTCACTGCTCTTCACGCGCCTCTAATGATTTTTGCCTTTGCTTATGAATGCAGATTAGTTGACAATGCGCAGCTTTTGCGCAAGCTTCTACCGCCTGTTGCGTTGATTTTGATTAGCAGTTTACGCTGCTTTTTTGTATTCTCGTTCAGCTGTTTAACCCTGCGACCTAATGTAACTTTTTTTTGTAAAACGTCTAGAGATTTTCTGCCATGTCTACCTTGACCATTGCCCTGGCGCAAGTGAATACCTTAGTAGGTGATATTCCTGGTAACACACGCAAGGTGATCGAATTTTCACAGCGCGCCCTTGCTGAATCTACCGCTGACGTCATTGTTTTCCCTGAGCTGACACTGACCGGTTATCCACCGGAGGATTTATTGTTACGGCCCAGTTTGGATCTACGTATTGAGCGAGCCCTCAATGAGATTATGGCCGCCAATCTGCAACTTTGTGTGGTTATTGGGTATCCTCGCCGAATCGACGGGGTTCTGTTCAATATGGCGGGCGTTATTCAATCAGGTCAGTTGGTTGCGGAATATGCCAAGCAATGCCTGCCTAATTATCAAGTGTTTGACGAAAAACGCTATTTCACACCAGGTCGCCATCCTTGTGTTTTTATCCTGAAAGGTGTGATGACCGCGATTAGTATTTGTGAAGATGTCTGGTTTCAGGAGCCTATGGCACAAGCTAAGTCAGTTGGTGCGCAGCTAATGCTGAATCTCAATGCATCACCTTACCATCAGGGCAAGCAAAGCCAGCGTGAGGCTATAGTGGCTGCAAGGGCGCAAGAGGGAGCCATGCCGGTAGTCTACGTAAACCTGGTCGGTGGACAAGACGAGTTGGTGTTTGATGGCGGCTCGGTTGTAGTTGCTGCAACAGGAGAAACACAATTTCGCGCACCGGCGTATAAAGAAGATCTTTTCATCGCAGATTTGGAATTCACCATCCAAGGGTTTGGCCTCGCTTCAAAGATACTTGCTCCCATTCCTTCCAACCATGAAGCGGTTTACCAGGCCCTGGTGCTAGGGATGCGTGATTACGTGAACAAGAACCATTTCAAAGGCGTGGTATTGGGCTTGTCTGGAGGTATAGATTCCGCGCTGACTTTGGCAATGGCCGTGGATGCCCTGGGGGCAGATCGAGTCGAAGCCGTCATGATGCCATTTCGCTATACCTCTGACCTAAGTAAAAACGATGCGGCAGAACAGGCCCGCCGAATGGGTGTTCGTTACGGGTCTATTAGTATCGAGCCAATGTACGAGGCGTTTATGACCCAACTTGCTGAGGAATTCGCCGGAACCAAGCGCGATACCACAGAAGAGAACTTGCAGGCGCGTTGTCGCGGTGTGCTTCTAATGGCTATTTCCAATAAGAAAGGTTATTTGGTGCTCACTACGGGCAATAAGAGTGAAATGGCGGTAGGTTATTCAACACTTTATGGCGATATGGCTGGCGGATTTGACGCCCTGAAAGATGTTCCTAAAACTCTGGTGTTTGCCTTGGCAAAGTACCGTAACTCTTTAGGTGAAGTGATCCCGGAAACCGTGATTACGCGTCCACCGTCAGCAGAACTTGCGCCTGACCAGAAAGACGAGGACAGCCTCCCTCCTTACGATATCCTAGATCAAATACTCGCTCTTTATATAGAACAGGATCTGAGTGCCGAAGCGATTATTGAAAAAGGTTTCGCCCGCGATCAAGTAGAGCGCGCAGTTCGCCTTGTAGATATCAACGAATACAAACGCCGTCAGGCTCCGATTGGAATTCGCATCAGCCAACGGGGATTTGGTAGAGATCGTAGATACCCGATTACCTCCGGCTGGAAGCTGGGAGACTAAACGGCAGGAAAGCCGTTTAGCACAGCCGAAGGCTGCCCGAAGGGCGAACGCCATGGATGGCGTGAGTGACCAAACACGGTATACCGACGTAAGTTCATGCCGAAGAAAGCCGTTTAGCACAGCCGAAGGTTGCCCGAAGGGCGAACGCCATGGATGGAGCTAGTGACCAAACACGATACGCCGACACAGGAAGTTGATGTCGAGGATAACCGTTTAGCAGCAAAACGGCGACGCCAAGAAAGGTGTGAGTGAGTAGCAAGATCACACCCTCTTTAATTAGGACTGGTCATCCTCGCGCAGCGTGGATTCAGCTCTTAATTTCGGTTTTTTTTAAAACTGAATCCCCGCTGCGCAAAGATGACGATCCCCTCCTAAATTAAGTTGACCATTTAAGTTGACCAAATCACAAGCACAAAAAAAGCGAGACAAGCTCGCTTTTTTAAATCGTAAAATTACTCAATTCTTAACTCTCGGCGTCCTCTGATACTCCGCATCGTAAATCTCGCGCGTATCAAACCCAATGGTGTCCTGCTTGGTAAACAATCCAAGGGTTAGGGTGCCGAAAAGGTTGCGTTCACCCATATGCTCAGCATATTCGTAATTGAACTCGCCTTCTTTATTAAGCGCTGGAAAGTCCGGATAGTTAGTTCGCAGCACGCCCAATGCTTCATTTGCACGATCTTGCATGCCTAGAAAGTGATAACCCTGTACCATAACGGCCAATGCGTCTGGTATGGCTGGTGCATAAGGGTAATTTTCCAATACGTACCGACCGCGGCTAACCGCAGCTACATACGCTTGGCGTTTGAAATAGTAGTTCGCTACGTGGATTTCGTAACGCGCCAATACATTGCGCAGATACAGCATGCGCTTTTTGGCGTCTGCTGCGTAAGTGCTGTCCGGGTAGCGGCTGAGCAGTTGGGAAAAGTTGGCCAAAGATTCACGTGCTGCACCTGGGTCGCGCTTGGTTAAATCTGCAGGCATAACGCGCTCAAACATACCTTTATCTTTAGTGAATGAGCTTAGGCCCATCATGTAGTAGGCGTAATCAACATTGCGATGTTGGGGGTGTAAGCGAATAAAGCGGTTAGCCGTGGCAATGGCTTCATCCGGTTTGTTGGAGCTGTAATAGGCATAAATGAGTTCGAGCTGACCTTGCTCAGCATAGGCACCGAAGGGGAAGTTCTCTTCCAGCTTTTGCAGGTTTTTAATAGCGGTTTCCCACTGCTCATGTTCCAATTGCTCTTCAGCGGCAGTGTAGAGATCAGCCTCGCTAACGGTCTTTTCCTCTTTCTCTTCCCGCGACGAACACGCTGTGAGGAAGATCAATGAGCCTATTAAGACAATGGACAGGAATCGCTTAAGCATAAAGAATTAACTCAATCTATAGGGTGACAGAAATTTATTGCCGGATTTCGTACAAAGCGGTCTATACACAGAGCCGTTTAGCCCGTTTTAAGGTGCGGCGTATTTAAACACAGAGCTTGCCGATACCAAAGCGGCATTCGTTTTTAACTGAGGTTTTACTCGTAAATGAAAGATGTTTTTGAACTTAGTGTGCAAGTACCATTCTCAATGAGTGGACTGCGCTTCGACCAGGCAGCCTCAGAGTTGTTCCCCGACTTTTCGCGGTCGCGCCTGCAAGCCTGGATTAAAGATGGCCAGCTTCAGGTGAACGGTAAAGTCGGGAAACCGAAAGATAAATTAATCGGCGGTGAGACTCTCGATCTCAATGCAGAACTGGAGGCGCAAGGCGATTGGCAGCCGGAGGAAATTCAGTTAAACATAGTGCACGAAGACGATGATTTATTGATTATCAATAAACAAGCTGGCTTGGTGGTTCATCCTGCTGCGGGTAATTACACCGGCACGTTGGTGAATGCATTGCTGAACCATATTCCCGAGCTAATTAATTTGCCACGTGCGGGCATCGTGCATCGCTTGGATAAAGAGACAACCGGGTTGATGGTAGTGGCAAAAACTCTCGAAGCGCACACTGATCTGGTTGCACAGTTAGCTGATCGCACTGTGAGCCGTGAATATGAAGCTGTTGCCGTGGGCGCGATGACAGGTGGTGGAACGGTAAACGCACCTATGGGGCGCCACCCCATTCACCGTAAATTAATGGCGGTACTGAGTCAGGGTGGCAAGCGTGCAGTTACTCATTATCGAGTCGCTACCCGTTTTCCACATCACACACATATCAAAGTTAAATTGGAGACTGGCCGAACTCATCAAATTCGCGTGCATATGGCGCATATAGGTTTTGCGCTTGTGGGGGACAAAACCTACGGGAAAAGTTTTAAAATTCCGAGGGGCGCAAACAGCCATTTAATTGAAATGCTCAAATCATTTCCAAGGCAGGCATTGCATGCGGCCAAGTTGGGGTTAGAGCATCCAGGCACTGGGGAATACACTGAATGGACTGCTCCGCTTCCAGAAGATTTTAAACAACTTCTCGAAGCGCTTAAACATGGCTACGAGCATGATGATAAAGAAGAATGATGCGCGAATCATTTGAATGCATGGCTTCGGATGCTCTAATATCTTTTTAAACGGAGTCTCCTATCCGGACCGCAAAAATAATGGCTTTTCTAAACAATTTTTCAAAACTATCGCATCATGGATAAGACTTACATCGTGCCCGAATGGCCCGCACCTAAAAACGTGCGGGCCTGCATCACCACTCGTGCTGGTGGCGTGAGCCTTGCTCCTTACGCCAGTAATAATTTTGGTACGCATGTTGGGGACAATCTTGCAGCAGTAGAATCAAATCGAAAGGTTTTGTGTGAGAGTCTCGGTTTAAAAAAATCACCGCAGTGGCTCGAGCAAGTGCATGGTGTGAAAGTTGTCAACGCAAAAGATGACAAGTTGGTGCGCACGGCGGATGCATGTTTTTCAACCGATATCGGCCAAGCATGTGTAGCTATGACGGCCGATTGCCTGCCCATTTTTTTATGTGATCGGAAGGGCATCCAAGTAGCTGTTTTACATTGTGGTTGGCGCAGTCTTGCCAAAGGTATTTGCGCCAAGGCATTGCAAAAATTCAATTCAGCTCCCGAGCAACTTATGGCTTACCTAGGTCCAGCCATTTCGCAAAAGTATTTTGAGGTTGGGGTGGATGTACTCGAGGCGTTTTTCAAATCAGCGCGCACACCTTCTCACGCCGATGCTATTGCCAGCGCATTTATTTCAGGGCGGCGTCCCCTACATTTCCACGCAGATATTTACGAACTTGCTCGAGCAGAATTAAAATCCCTGGGGGTTAATGCTATTTACGGCGGCGAATATTGCACTTATGAACAATCAGAAAAATTTTATTCATATAGGCGCGATGGTGTTACCGGAAGAATGGCTCATGTAATATGGTTAGAATAATCCGTACGTGAAATCCGATTAGAATAAATAACAGTCCTAATAATATGACTGTTAAAAAAGCGTGACCGCTTACGTGAGAGTGGCGGTCACGAAATTTTATGAATACAGATTTAATACGAGGCATGGAAACAGAGATGGATAACTACAGCATCATCCAAGAACTTAAGAAAGGTGCGAAGTCATGGAATAAATGGCGCAAGACGCTCGCTATAGGCACGTTGAATTTGGACGGTTTGGAATTAAATAATTTAGAGCTGGATGGCATTGATTTTTCAAGAGTGTCCATACGTAATTCAACCATTACTAACTGTCGTTTTCGTTACGCCGATTTTATTTCCACCAATTTAGAAGGCTCTCAATTACAGAACAATGATTTTTCTCATGCAAAATTAATTGCTACCCGTTTGGTAGATTGCGACTTAAGTGGTTCGATTTTACTGCAGTCTAATATGCTCACTGCTATCACGCGCAACACCAAACTCGAAAATATTGATTTCAGCGGCCACGATATAGGTGGCCTCATGTTGCGAAACGTTTCGTTGGCCGGAAGTAATTTGGCAGGGCAACAATTAGCACGTATAGATTTCAGTAATTCGAATTTAACAGGTGCGAATCTGCAGGGCGCTGATCTTACCAGCGCGATATTTAATAATGCGAAATTAGCGGGTGCAAATTTTAAGGGTGCTAATTTAAAAGGTGCCATTTTTAAATCTGCAAATTTGGACTCGGTAGATTTACGCGGAATGGATTTAACGAAAACTGATTTTAGCAACGCCAATCTAATACACAGCGATTTGCGTGAGACTAATCTTTCCAAGTCGAAATTAACGGATGCCAACATTACCGGTTGCAAGTTATGGAATATAACGACGACTGGTTGGGTTATTGCAAATATCCAATGCAGTTTTGCTTACTGGGATAAAGTAGGCAAAGATAAAACCACTTATCGTATTCACGAATTTGAACGTATTTTTGGTGAGTCCATTACGATTGAATTGCGGTACCCCTATCGACTTGCAGATCATGAATTAGCAACATTACCTATTTTTATCGAACATTTGGCGGCGGTAAATTGGGGAATTATTTTACGATTAAAATCCATTAGCGATGTTGCGGGCGGTGCGCTGGTAAAATTCGTTGTAGAAGAGGTTGGCGGTCACAATCCCACGCAATTAAAAGCGCGCTTACAAGACGAAGCTGACCGGATTCAATTAGCGCAATTGTCATTGCGCACCAATTCCCAATTACATTTGCAACTAAAAGAGCGTATTGCATCCATTCGTGAAGAATTATGGCCACGCTTGTTAGAGCTTGCTGCAGACCATGAAAAAGACCAAGCGCGTAACTTGACCATTGTATTTATGGATTTAAAAGGATTTTCAAAATGGCGCGATGATGAATTGTCAGAAAAATTATCTTTATTTCGCGGCTTGGTAAAACCCATACTCAACAAATGGTCTGGTAATCACCCTAACATGGAAGGTGATTCACTGCGGGTGACTTTTACTAACGCCACCGCCGGATTGTCTTGCGCATGCATGATGCGTAACGTTTTAACCGCAGCCGGATTTGAATTGCGTGTCGGTGTGGAGCTTGGAGAAGTTTCGGTTATTCGCAATGAAGTAACTGAGATTCTGGATTTGGAAGGTGTTGCGGTCAGTATGGCTGCGCGTCTTGAAGCTGCTGCCGAAGCGGGCGAAGTTTTGGTTAGCCATCGAGTGCGTCATTACGCAGAGCGCAGCGATTTATTTACATTTATACCCAAACGCGTACCACTTAAAAAGGCGATAGGTGCTTTTGTACAGGGCGAGCACATTGATTGTTTTGCAGTAGAGCCTATAAAAAATCTTCAGGATGCATTGTTGTAATTTAGTGGATGAAGTTGCGCCGTAAGAATTGCGTAACATAATTCGCAAACCGTCGCCGGCCTATGATGCGCTGTGGTGAAAAAAATTAGAGTGCGGTAGATTTATCCCGGTAGTGAGCGCAGAGTTTTTGCGAGATTTTCTATAGGTACGGGGCGCGCAAAATAATAGCCCTGATAAGCATCGCAACCCATATTAACAAGTGCAAGGTGTTGTTCGGCCGTTTCAACACCTTCCGCAATTACTTTTAAATTTAAGCTGTGGCCTAGTGCAATAATCGTTTTTGCAATGGCTGCGTCGTTAGGATCGTTCAATAAATCGCGTACAAAGGTTTGGTCAATTTTAAGTTGGTCGAGAGGCAAACGCTTTAAGTACGCGAGCGATGAGTAACCTGTACCAAAATCGTCTAGAGAAAAAGTTACACCTAATGCTTTAATCTCATGCATTTTTACGATCACATCTTCTACATCTTTCAACAACATACTCTCGGTGAGTTCAAGCTTAAGCAGACGCGGATCGGCTCCAGTTTTTTTCAATGCTTTATCAACGTTGGCAACAAAAGTAGGCTGCGCAAATTGAGACGCACTCACGTTCACTGCCATGGTCCATTGTGCGGTTGTAGATTTCTTAGACCACTCTACTAATTGTTGGCACGCAGTTTCGAGAACCCATTGGCCGAGCGCTAATATCATGCCGGTTTCTTCAGCGAGCGGAATAAATGCAGCGGGCGATACCATGCCATGCTGATTGTGATTCCAGCGCACCAAGGCTTCAACTCCAGTTGGTTTACCTTTTCCGTTTAGCTGGAGTTGGTAATGCAAAATAAATTCCTCGCGCTCTAAAGCTAGCCGCATACTTTTTTCCAAAGCCACGCGAACCGAAGCAGCAGCCTGCATGGTTGGGTCGAAAAAGCGAGCGTTATTGCGGCCCGCCGTTTTCGCTTGATACATAGCGACGTCAGCTTTTTTAATTAATTCTTCGAGGCTTTCGTGTTGATGTAAAAATACGACAATGCCAATGCTTGGAGTGATGACGTAGGTATGCTCTCGTAAGGAATAAGGTTTGGAAAGCGCCGCTAAAATTTTATGTGCGATGCCCTCTGCCTGACTAGCTGCCTCGTTAGGATAAATGCTGAGAGATTCTAACAGCATGACAAATTCGTCTCCGCCCATACGAGCAATGCTATCGCCTTCGCGCACACAAGCTTGCAGACGCGCTGCAACCTGTTGCAACAATATATCCCCTACGTCGTGGCCCAGGCTGTCATTTAGTTGTTTGAAGTGATCTAAATCCAGGAACATGAGTGCACCGTGTTGATCGGTACGGCAGGACGTGAGAATCGCTTGTTGCAAACGATCAAAGAGCAAGCGTCGATTGGGCAAGTTTGTGAGCGGATCATAAAACGCTAACCGATAAATTTCTTCTTCATCGTGACGTTGCTGGGAAATATCACGAACTAAACCTACAAACGTAATAGTTCCACTGCGCAAAATTTTGGAAATGGATAAGCTCATGGGGAATACTTCACCGTTCTTGCGTTTACCTTCTACCTCACGCAATGTGTTGCCCACTTCAACATTCAGCGAATTATTGTGATTTTTTAAAAATTTATCATGTTGATGTTTGAAGTGTGGTGGCATCAACACAGTTACATCGCTGCCCATAATTTCATGGGGCTCGTAACCAAAAATTCTGCAGGCCGCTTTATTAAATGATTGAATGGTGCCTTTGGTATTAATGGTAATAACACCGTCAAACATGTTGTCCAAAATTGCCTGCGTATGAAGCGCAGAATCCTGCAATTCCAATTCAACCTGTTTACGCTCGGTGATATCGAGCATCACCATAAATATTCCTTCGGGCTCGCCATTGGTGATGTCTGGAATAAAATGCATCCACACATAGAGATTGCGACCTTCCGGACTTTTGACGATACGTTCAACGCTTTGGGGTTGGCCATCAAGTGCGGCGTACATGTAGGGTTCGTTTACTTTAAAGAGCGCATCGCCCATCACTTCTTGCGGGCTTGCTTTATAAAGCTCGGCAAGCGTTTTGCCCGACCATTGAAGGTATTCTTTATTGGCAAAATTACAGCGTAAACCTTTTGTCCAATGCGAAACCATACCGGGCATGTTGTGCGCAAGTGTGGCAATAAAACGTTCACGTTGACGCACCAATTCTTCTGCGTGTTTTCGCTCGGTAATATCATGAGCAACGGCTAAAAGAATAGGCTCGGATTCTGTTGTGAGAAAGCGAGCAGAAAATTCTACGGCTCGCAATTCGCCATTGCGGGGTCGCATTACAAATTCAAAATTATCAACTTTTCCATCTTTCGCTAATCGTTGAAACATGGCGTCACGCTGCTCCAGGTGAAGCCAGAGCCCCAATTTATCTGTAGGCTGACCGATAATTTCTTCACGACTAAAACCACTGATTTCGCAAAAGGCATCACTGCAATCGATGAGTACTCCGTCTTTGGTTTGCAGCGTAACTGGGTTAGGGATTAATTTAAATGTCGTGCGAAAACGTTCATCAGCGCGGCGCAAAGCTTCAATGGCTTGATAGCGTTCGCTGACGTCAGAAAATACCAAAACCACGCCGACAATATTTCCGTTGGTATCGCGTATTGGCGCCGCGCTGTCTGATATATGATGTTCATTACCGTTGCGCCCAACTAATATCGTGTGATTGGCGAGCCCTACAACCCGGCCTTGTTCCATTACCATTTGCACCGGGTTGCGCGAAGGTTGTCGAGTATCAGAATGAAAAATGCGAAACACGTCGGTAAGCGGTTTTCCTACAGCTTCTTCAATGGGCCAGCCGGTCATCCGCTCCGCAGTAGGATTCATACGGGTAACTACACCTTGTTCATCCGTTGCTATCACGGCGTCGCCAATTGATTGCAACGTAATCGAAAGATTTTCTTCGCTGCGACGCAAAGAGTCTTCAGCAAGTTTGCGCGCCGTAATATCGCGCGCCATAGACATCATGGTGCCATCTGGCATAACAGTGGAAAGCACTTCAGCTGTGAAAGTGGAATTATCTTTACGCTTGAGTTGCCACTCTTGGGTTACTTCAGTTTCGGATTTAATGATGTCCATTGCTGGTGCAACTTTTTCCAGTTCAGCCTGCGCTACCACATCCAGAGGACGTAATTTTTGAACTTCCTCGACGCTGTAACCGAGAAGTTGACAAAAGTTTTCATTGCAATCAATTAGGAAACTTTCTGGATCTGGGTAAAATAAAACTATTCCTATTTGCGCATTCTCAAAAAGTTTACGGTAACGTGCATCGCTTTGTTGTTTGGCATCTTCGACGGCCAAGCGCTCCTCGCGAATTTTTATAAGATTGCGTTGGGTTTCTGCAAGCCAGCCCAAAATACTATTGTGTTGGCTATCGCGAACTTTTATGGGCGCACTAAATTCACCTTTGCCTATTCTGGTGATCTGGTTGTGTACAATATCAAGTGGGCCGCCCAAAGTGGCGCGTAAAGCTCTACTGATATTCCAGAGCGTTAACATCAGGCATAAGCTAAAACCAATCAAGGTGTAGCGCATTATGTCGGCTCTGTACTCAGCTTGAGTTACCGCACTTAAGGTGCGTTTATCCATCAATTTATAAAACTGATTAATAGGCTGCATAACCGCTGCCTTAGCTGAGTCATGCTCTTTGCCAAATATCAGGGGCAAGGCGAGATTTCGCCGGGCTTCAATACTCCCATCACCAGTATCTGCAATGTCCATCGCGCGCAACTCGATAACAGTTTGCGCATCACTACGTGCTTTAGCATCGGCGAGAACCTGGAGCTCATGTGCGCTAAATCCAGCTCTGCGCATTAGTTCAAGTAACGCGATACTTTGTTCGTGTAGCGATCCGGGTGATTGTTTGTCTGCAAGCACTAACTCCCAGTAAACGATGGGGTAGGTAGACGGGCGCGGCTTCTTGCCATCGCGAATAGCAATGATGTCTTGATAATATTGCTTATAAACGGGATTGCCGGTTGCAACATAACTACGTGCCATGCGCGTAAGGTCATCCGATGATTGACGTAATTCGTTGGCGAGTATTAAGGATTCGTGTCGCGCATTATTACTGCGGTCGACATTTTTTTCGAAATGCACGTAAGCGATAAAAATAATAATGAGCGAGATAAAAAGGCCTAGCGCCAGCCAAATGTAAAGGGAGAATTGACGAGTACTTCTTTTGGCGGTCATCTTGATTTCCGTTTCTGCTAAACTCGGTTCCGCGTGGGGTGGAGGCCGAGCCATAAGGTGCATGCGGCACCAAATTGAGTCACGCTTAACAGCGGTTTATGTGAGCTGAGTTAACCCCCGAATATTTCGTCAAAATGAATAGACGATCAGTCAATATTGTAGAAGTAAAATAACAAAAAGCTCGTAAATCGCTGGCACAAGTGTTGCTCAGTTCAAAAAAAGGCAAAAGTTTTTATAAAAAAGAATATTAATTTATTTAATATTTCAAATTACACAATAATTCGGAGAATATGATGCCTCGAGGTCCCTTCCTAAGTGCATTACTGCGCAAGAAAGCTGTGGTTGATGATGTTGAGAATTTGGGCTTAAAGCGCTGTTTAAGTGCATTTGATTTAACCTTGATGGGAATAGGGGCCATTATAGGCACCGGCATATTTGTACTTACGGGTGTTGCTGCAGCAACCACATCGGGCCCCGCTGTCGTTATCTCGTTTGTACTTGCGGGTCTTGCTTGCGCTTTCGCAGCACTTGCCTACGCTGAGCTTGCGTCAAGCGTGGGAGGCGCCGGTAGCGCCTACGGTTATTCCTACGCCGCGTTCGGCGAATTTATTGCGTGGATAATCGGTTGGGATTTAATTCTCGAATACGGTGTTGCCACGGCGGCAGTCGCTAATGGTTGGGCGGGTTATTTCAATAATGCATTGCATGCGATTGGTTTAGGCTTGCCGGATTATCTTACGAAAGGCCCTTTCGCCGTCAATGCGACTACGGGCGCGCATGAGGGCGGAATTGTTAATTTGCCTGCGTTCGGCATTATTTTTGTTTTGATGCTCATGCTTATTGTTGGTGTTAAAGAAAGTGCGAAATTAAACACGGTAATGGTGTTTGTAAAACTTCTGGCCATTGTGATTTTTTTATCTGTCGGTATTTTTCATATCAACCCAGAGAATTGGAGTCCGTTCGTCCCATTCGGTTGGCTTTCCTACACAGAAGCAGGTAAGCCTATAGGAATTCTAGCAGGGGCTTCGGTGGTATTTTTTGCTTATGTAGGATTTGATGCTGTATCAACTGCAACGGCGGAAGCCAATAAGCCACAACGCGATATACCAATAGGCATTCTTGCTTCATTAATTTTTTGCACGTTGATTTATATAGTCGTCTCCAGCGTTTTAACGGGCATGGTTTCCTACAAAGAATTGAATGTGTCTTCACCTGTGGCATTTGGATTAGAACGAGTTGGTGTTAACTGGGCTTCAGCACTGGTCGCTACCGGCGTAATTGCTGGCTTAACGACAGTGATGTTGGTTCTTTACTACGCATTAACGAGAATACTCACTGCAATGTCCAATGACGGATTAGTTTCTTCATTTTTTTCGAGTGTAAATGCCAAGACTCAAACACCTGTAAAAAATACCGTTATGTGCGGGTTAATCATGGCTGTAATGGCGGGCTTTATTCCCCTTAATGCGCTGGCCGAATTAGTAAATATTGGAACACTCACTGCATTTGTATTAGTTTGTATCGGTGTAATTGTTTTACGCTTTACTCATCCAAATTTAAAACGCCCTTTCAAAATGCCCTACGGAATAGTTCTCTCAACGTTGGGGGTAATATCCTGCGCTTTGTTAATTATACCGTTGCCATGGCAAACGCATTTACGTTTTGTGTTATGGCTAGCGGCCGGATTAATTATTTATTTTTCCTACGGTATCCATAAGAGCCGTTTACGGAAATAAAAAAGGGCTCTTTGATGAGCCCTTTTTTATTTCATTTTTTACAGTTAAACCTTATCAGATTTTCAAGATCAGTGAATTTGAGTTCCATTACTCCCTTATCGCCCAAACGTGATGCATGCGCTTTTATAGCGTCCAGGTTTAAACCTTGCTGCTTGGGCGTGTGCGCGTAATAATCTGCTGCGTTGTAGCTTGTATACCACTGGCTCATAATTGCAGTAATTAAAAATAATGGTGCGATGGTTTTAGCGGTGGATTTTTTGAAGTAACGCCAGTCTAATGGATCGGCGTTTGCCAAATTGCTTTTGTAACACTCCTTTTCTGTCATGACATGATCCTCTAGCAAAATATTATCCGGAAAAACAAGCCAGCACGTAGACTTTATAAGACGGTTAAAGTCTGGAAGCGGATGCACAGCATAAATTATCTAGCATATTTTTTTCGTAAAAAAATGTTATTAACTGGCGCGCGATTTACTTTCCGCTGTTATTCATTAAGTCTTGAGTGCTGAGCGCCTGAGCCATGACAAAAGTCATCGAAACTACTCATTTTGACTTCGTCAATTAAATCAAGGTTGCTTTTGATCCTCGTTGCCCTTATTCAGTTGCAAATTCATTTTTAACAGGAGTTCTTATGGAGTCGCATTTCGCCGCAATTGTCACCCTTGCCGCATT
This sequence comes from Gammaproteobacteria bacterium, assembly GCA_004173475.1. Classification (GTDB taxonomy): domain Bacteria; phylum Pseudomonadota; class Gammaproteobacteria; order Pseudomonadales; family Cellvibrionaceae; genus Cellvibrio. The sequence continues at coordinate 1,007,081 of SEBU01000001.1, read as the reverse complement.
ACTTTTATCATTGGCTACTTTACTGGCGGTCGGATACGCTCGTAACAAATATCAAGTTCGCGCACCAGCAACAACTGGCAACGAAAATTTCGAGCGCTTATTCCGCGTGCAAATGAATACTCAAGAGAACCTGATTCTGTTTCTTCCTGCACTTTGGTTATTTAATAATTATGTCAGTTCGCTGTGGGCGGGGATTCTTGGCGTAGTGTGGCTGCTGGGCCGAGTTGATTATGCAATCAGCTATAGCCGCGCTGCCTCGAAAAGAAGCCGCGGGTTTGGCATCTCAATGTTGGCGTTCGCAATTTTAGCGATTGGAGCTGCAGTAGGGCTCGGTGCAAAAATAATTTCCGGGCAATAATTTTTACAGTCGCCGTCCCCTCCGCAGAATCAACTGAGAATTTTATGCCAGCACAACCTGGACTAGCTCTTCCTAAACGTTTAAACCCATTATTAGGTTTAGCTCCTTTTCTCAAACCTTATTGGTTGAGATGGATATGGACATTTTTAGCGCTAATAATTGCTGCAGGTGCAACCCTTACTCTACCAATAGCATTTCGCTATCTCATTGATTCGGGTTTTTCTTCAGGAAAGAGCGAACATATTGATCAATATTTTCTAGCGCTTTTTGGTTTATCGGTAATTCTCGCGATCGCAACTGCATTGCGATTTTATTTTGTTTCCTGGTTGGGCGAACGGGTAACTGCCGATATACGTAGCGCAATTTATTCGCATATTTTGCGCATGAGCCCACAATTTTTTGAAATCACTAAAACCGGTGAAGTTCTATCTCGTTTAACGACGGACACAACCTTAATACAGACGGTAGTTGGTACAAGTTTATCAATGGGCTTGCGCAATCTATTTATGTTGGTTGGCGGCATTGTCATGCTAATTGTAACCAGCCCAACACTCGCGGGCTATATTCTCATTACGCTGGTATTAGTCATTGCACCTATATTAATTTTCGGCAGAAAAGTGCGGAAGCTTTCGCGTGATAGTCAGGATCGGGTTGCAGATTCGAGTGCACTTGCGGGCGAAGTTTTAAACGCCATGCCAACGGTTCAGTCTTATACGCAGGAAGAGCGTGAAAGTGTGCGATTTAATTTTTCTGTTGAAACTGCATTTCAAACGGCGCTCTCACGCATTCGCGCGCGCTCATTTCTAACTGTTGTTGTCATAGTGCTAGTTTTTGCAGCTATCTCATTTGTGTTATGGCTCGGTGCGCAAGCTGTAATCGCAGGGCAAATGACGGCTGGAGAATTATCGCAATTTATCATGTATGCAGTGGTCACTGCAGGTGCTATAGGAGCTATCACGGAAGTCTGGGGGGAGCTACAACGCGCAGCGGGCGCGACTGAACGATTGATGGAATTACTGCATATTGAGTCGCCGGTTGTTGAAACTTCCCAGCCAAAAATTTTACCCAGTCAGGGCGACGGTATCGAATTTGAAAATGTAAATTTTTCGTACCCATCGCGCCCAGACACTCTTGCGCTAAAAAACTTTTCGCTGAAAATTCGCCACGGTGAACATGTCGCATTAGTGGGTCCTTCAGGTGCGGGTAAAACAACGTTGTTTCAACTACTTTTCCGTTTTTATGATCCGCAGTCCGGCGTGGTCCGTTTCAATGGAATTGATTTACGCGACCTTACCTTAAAAGATGCCCGTCAACCCTTCAGCGTAGTTCTGCAGGAAACAATTATATTTGCGGGTACTGTGTTGGACAATATCCGCTACAGTAATCCCAATGCTAGCATTGAAGATGTCAAGCAGGCTGCGGAGATGGCAGCGGCTAACGAATTTATCGACTCGCTACCACAAGGCTACGATACTTTTCTCGGTGAACGCGGTGTCCGCCTGTCCGGCGGCCAACGCCAGCGAATTTCAATAGCCAGAGCAATATTAAGTAATCCGCCTATTCTGTTGTTGGATGAGGCGACTAGTGCACTAGATGCGGAAAGTGAACGGCAGGTGCAACAAGCGCTGGATAACGCTGCGCATAATCGCACGACCTTGGTCATAGCGCACAGGTTGGCGACAGTACAAGCAGCAGATCGAATTATTGTTATGGAGGCTGGCGAAATTGTTGCGGAAGGGACGCATGCCCAGCTATTGCAGGAAAGCCCGCTCTACGCGCGTTTAGCGAAATTACAATTTACAGATTAAAATAGATTCAGGATAAATTATGTCTGGTAAGAAAATAAATATGGAAAAAAATTCGACTGAGGTTACGCAGGTGCTAGAGGCGTATAAATCCGCTGTGCTTGAAAAAAATGTTGATGCGTTTATGCAACTTTACGATGTAAACGCCCGTATATTCGACACTTGGGGAGTTTGGTTATTCGATAAGGCGGACTCTCGCCTACCTAATATTAAAAAGTGGTTCGAAGGTTTAGGTGATGAACGAGTAGTTGTAAACTTTGACGATGTTCGCGTGACTTCTCGCAATGATATGGCTATTGTGACCGCCGTGGGAACATATGCTGCTGTGTCAGTAAGCGGCGTCGAATTGCGCTCTATGCAAAATCGCTTTACCTGGGCGTTAGAATTTTCAGAAAGCGGGTGGAAGATTATTCATGAACATACATCAGTACCTATTGGTGACGACTTAACAGCAAAATTAGTTCGCAACTAAGTTAAACCCATAATAAAAATTTCTTCCCAGTCAATCTAACCTTATCAACTTAAATAGGTCAGCGTTAATCATAAGTATTTTAAGGACGTTTTTTAATTCGTAGTGGAACCTTTAAGAGCATTCAGCTGGAAAAAGGACATGTCAATTTTTAACATTAAATAATTAACTAATCGTAAGCGAATGACTCATGAAAATAAAAATCGACGATCTCACCGGCCCCGAAATCATTAGCCTTTTACAAGAACACCTTGATGATATGTATTTAACGTCGCCGCCAGAAAGTGTTCACGCACTTGATTTGGATGGTCTTCGCAAACCTGAAATTACGTTTTGGACTGTCTGGGAAGATGACAAGCTTGCAGGTTGCGGCGCCATAAAGGAATTGGATTCTGCTCATGCTGAAATAAAATCCATGCGTACGTCATCAGAGTTTCGTCGTAAAGGCTTCGCAGCTTTAATGATGCAACATATTCTTAACGAGGCTAAGGCTCGAAAATATGGCCGACTGAGTTTGGAAACCGGGTCTATGGCTTATTTTGCACCCGCACGTAAACTCTACGAGTCTTTCGGTTTTGAGTATTGCTCTCCGTTTGGCGACTACAGCGAAGATCCTAACAGCGTCTTCTTAACCAAAGCTATAAGTTATACCTAAAAGCCTCGTGTGAAATCTGGAGAGCATGCATGAATTTCATATTCAATGTTATTGAAAAAATAATCTTCGGTGCTCTGCTTCTGTTATTTTTTCAGATTCCTATTCTTGCGGATCACTATCTACAATACGTAAGCGGTTATTACGAGGCAACCAGTAAACAAGTGGAGGCCTATAAGCAAAACGCTATGCAGCATCAATACGCTGATGTCTATGCAATGATTGATGATCTCTCGCAAAACACCAATTCGGTGGTCCGTACGGATGCGGAACAAAAAAGACAAACTATGCATGAGTACGAAGAATTAACATTGACGATTGCAAAGCTTAAAGAGGGAAATATAGTTGAGCGCGCCTGGGTTATGTTCAATCCTGCTAAGTTGGAAACCTTGAAAAAAGTTGGTGCCAACTTTAAACCAGGAATACCGCTTTCAGTGAATGATATTATCTTTAGTATAATTGCAGCTTTACTTCTAAGCGCAATCATCGTCTTGCCTTTGCGACTGCTGTTTAGAAAAAAACGGCCCAGTGAATGGAACACGAAATCTCGGTCATCATACTAAACGGACGTGGTGTAAGAACAAATCGTTTACCTGAATAGTTTTTTCTTTCCTAAAAAGGCGCTTAAACATACTAATCCCATCGCGATAAGCGCACCCAAAAATTCGCGACATTCTTCAATGTAAGGTTTGTCAGCATTCATCCCCTGCATTAAGGGCTCTTGTGTCCGGTGTAAAAAATATTGATGTGCACCTGGCGCGCTAATAATTAATTCAATCGTACAACCTAATATCGCGAACCAAAATAAAGGCCGATAAAATCTATTGAATAACAGTAGAGTGGGAACCATTGCACACAGTGTGTAAAAACTGACCCATATAATTGGATCCGGGTCATTAAATTGCAAACTTGCAAAGGCAAAGAGTGTTGCTCCGAATAGAAATTGTAATATTTTGCCGATATAAATCATAAAACCTCAAAAAAATTTAAAAATTGTTAGTTGCTTTTTCCAAGTGGCGTGGCTATTGCACCGAAAGAAATTGTTGCTTCACATCAGATATTTTATTTTCCGGGAATTGCTATGCTATTTAGAAAGGATATTAACGGGTTGCGCGCGCTTGCCGTTATTGCGGTCGTGCTTTTTCATTTTAATATAGCTGGTGCTGATGGCGGGTTTAGTGGTGTCGATATGTTTTTCGTCATATCGGGCTATTTGATGACCAGCATTATATTTGGAAAGTTGGATAAAAATAATTTTTCTATACTCGAATTTTACCTCGCCAGAGCCAGACGCATCATACCTGCGCTCCTTTTCCTGTGCGTCGCCCTACTGATAGCGGGTTGGTTTTTTCTCCCGCCGACTGAATACAAAATACTTGGCAAGCAAACGCTGGGCGCCTCGACATTTTTATCTAATTTTATTTTCTTGAAGGAAACCGGGTACTTTGAGTCCGCTTCCCATGAAAAATGGTTGCTGCATACCTGGTCACTTTCGGTTGAGTGGCAGTTTTACATTATCTATCCCATCGCTATTGTATTGATCCGCGCTATATTTCCGACACATTTTAGTCGCTGGTTTGTTCTCGCGGGAGCTTTATTATCATTTGCTCTGTCCGTATCACTTCCTCCCAGTTTTAGTGCATTTGAATTTTATATGTTGCCAACAAGGGCATGGGAAATGATGGCGGGTGGGTTGATCTATTTTTTCGCGCCAAAAGCCAGTCCGAAATTTTCATTGGCTTGGGAATGGCTGGGCATAACAATAATTTTAGGAAGTATTTTATTTCTGGATGCCAGTATGGGTTGGCCAGGAGTATATACACTCGTGCCAGTGATAGGTGTAGCTCTGGTGATGTTTGCCAAACGGGAAGCATCAATTGTTACGGGCAATCCGCTTGCACAATATCTCGGCAAGATTTCTTACTCTTTGTATTTGTGGCATTGGCCTATTGTGGTTGTGCTGCATATATATGGCGTTTTCGATAACGTCATTTTTAAATTGTCGGGGGTTGTGGTCTCGTTATTGTTCGCACATTTATCTCATGCATTTATAGAATCTCCCTGGCGTTTAAATGCCAATGTGTCCAGCCGCATAAGTAAGGGTATGCATCGCTACCAGAATCACACAATGTTTATGATAGGTCGCTATGCGGTTGCGTCCTTTGTGGTTACGCTCAGTGGTTTTGCGATATTTAAATATGGCGGATTTGCATCACGTGTAGATAATTTTGTATATGTTGCAGACGCAGAGCAAGAAAATAGGAATCCGCGAGTAGAATGTTTTGTTAGTCCGAGCGCAAATCCAAAATCACCTATGTGTGTGTTTGGTAAAAAAACCGCAACGATTTCTTCCATAGTTATTGGTGATAGTCATGCAAACGCCACAGTCAATGCGATTGCAGATTCGCTTCCGGAGAACAGAGGCGGCGTGCTTTTTCTTGGCGCTGATGGCTGCTCGGCCATGATGAATTTATCAAATGAAAAATTTTATACGTGCGGTGCTTACAACAAAAATATTTTAAAGTTTTTGAGCGAAAATTTACCCGGCGTACCGGTTATTATTGTCAACCATATCACTGACCGATCCTTGCGTCCTACAGCCAAAAGCCAACGGGTGAACTATCTCGATGGTGTTCCTAATACGAACAGTGGTTTCGCTGAACTTTTTGTTAAACAATACCAACTCAATCTTTGCGACATTGCAAAAAAAAGACCGGTTTATATTACACAGCCTATTCCTGAAATGGACGTGTTTGTGCCTCAGGCAATTGCACGCGCGAAATTATTGTATAAGAAAGAAATTGACGTTAGTACCACGAGAGATTTCTATTTGGAAGATAATAAATTTATACGAAATATGATCATCACGTCTGCCGAGCATTGCAGCGCGAAGATAATGGACCCTTCAGAATATCTTTGCGGTACGGGTAACTGCCTTGGTTCAATCAATGGTCGCCCGCTTTACTATGACGACGATCACCTCAGTGAATATGGTAATAGATTGCTGATTCCTATGTTCAAAACTATTTGGGAGGATTCGCTAACTGACTTGGTATATCAGGGTGCGACTGCTAGAAACTGACCTGTTAAAAAAGTCGTTCCGTTTATTACACCAATACTGTGTGATGGAAAAACTTCGCGCAGCTCTATAGCCGCATTGCGATTAACCAATCGTACTTGATGTTGATCATAAGTTGTTTCTGAACCCTGCACGATCATTTGATAAAGCGCGAGTGTGTCGCCTGTGCGCAAGCCATTGTTTGCTCCACCTTGCAAAAGAATTTGGGTTTGCCCGGCTCGCGAATCGATCTGCGCTATATAAGGCTGGCATTGAATAACCTGCCCAATTTCTTTGGATGCGAATTTTACTAGTCCTTTAATTTGTTCCCCGTAATCGCTTTTCCAAAACAAGGGCGTACCGAAACCGGTAGCCTGCCGGGGAGCCCAGACTCCGTAAGTGTCGTATCGTTTAGTAAATAATGTCTGACCGGTAAAACCATCGCGCAAACTTACCTGAAAACTGAAAAGGCGATCGCGCTTATCGAAGCGATTTTTCAAGCCCACGGAATCAAACAGACCATTCACAAAACGCGTGTAAAGACCGGGAGCGTAGGTAGCTTCAGGGTGCGCCATAGACATATCAATAACTTCGCCACTCAACACGAGTTGGGTATGTTGTTTTCGGGCAATTTGTTGAACTTGTTGAGCGAGCAAATGATCGCTACTGATCGCTGAACTGGGCAAACTTTCAGTGAATTGTACCGGCGTTATAGCAGTATGTTTATCAACAAGTTGTTGGCTGATAAGTTGCGGTAATTGGTGTTCGACATCGCTCAATCCACCAGCGCTGGACATGACGGGATTGTTGCGCGGGAAAGCGGTAACCAGAAGCGTTTTTTGAAACGGGTTATTGGCATTCGCATTACATTGGCTATTGCCAAGTTTCCGCACTTCCGCTTTTGATTCGGTAATAGGAACACCGGTTTCGGCTGAGGATATTTCCGCATTAGGGGTTGATGAATCTTTGACTTCTGCTTCGGATGTCGCTGGAGAATAATCGCTCATCGCCCACGAATAGCCGCCGCTTATTGTTCCAATAAGAATAAATAGCAAACCCTGTAGCAGGGAACGAATAGGCATGACAAACTCCCGCCCTAATGAATTCATGGCCAAATTGGCTGTCGTATAAAACGCTCTTAGAGAGGTTATCGGCATACTGCCAATTTTCTTAACCTTAATCTTGAATAGTTTATAAAGGAGAAAATATGTCGTCGGTAAACAATTCAGTCGCATTTCTACTCGTCGGACTGATGTTAGTTGGGCTGGCAGCCTGCAGTTCACCCGGACGCAATTACACGGACTCGGCGTTGCAGGAAACACTGGAAATCGAAATATTGCCTAATACCAGTAAAATGTTCGTGTATCGCTTGCGAGTACCCGATGACAAACAACTCAATGCTGTGAGAATTGAACGCGGTGGTTTCCAAACCGGTGTTGAAAGCCGTAATGGAATTGCGGTAGGGGGCTCTACGCCAAAACGTCTTATGGAAAACGCGACCCACGTGGTGAAGGAAATGGGTTATTGCCGTGAGGGTTTTTTGGAAATTGATTCCAGTGTTTCACAATTCAATTCTTGGGTAAAAGGTGAATGTAAAGAAGGCTCTACGGAAGACGATATAAAAAAGTTCGGCACAAAAAAAATTATTCCGGTTGACTTAACAAAGTAGTCAGCCGTTCTTTTATAAATTTATCACCTTCATATTTTCCCAAGATGTTAACGATGAAATTTCAATCGCTATTGTTGATTTGCAGTTATTTTTTTTGTGTTTCCGTAATTGCTGCTCCTTACAATCCCTTGCCAGAGCAATGCGATGGTTATCCGAAAATTGCGCTGGGTACCCTCGATAATCTCTGCGTTGGTTTATTGGCTCAAAAAAGTAATACCCTACCCTTTAAAATGCCGCGCACAGCGGTAGAAACTTTAAACGGAAAGCTGCTGGTCGTTGATATGGGCGGCTGGGTAGAAAAAAGGAAAGTTATTTCTGGAGCTATTTTTCGACAAACTTATGTCTATGCCGCCAGATAAAAGTTTGACTCCAGATGAGCTTAAGCAATTAAAAATCTGGATCAGTAATTCTGATAAACAGATTTAATGTAATTATCAGTCGCGAATCCCGCTATAATTTGCGACTTTCTGTCATTTCTCCTGGATACACTCATGTCTTCTCCCGATTCCTCCTTGCCCGTTCTTGTTCTAAATTCTCAAGCTGACCGTCGTTTAAAACTTGGTCACCTTTGGATTTTTAGCAATGAGGTGGATGTAACGCGCTCACCACTTAAACAATTTGAAATGGGCCAGCAGGCATTGGTAACTACCAATAGTGGTAAACCGCTGGGTATCGCCTTAATGAATCCCACCAGTTTAATTTGTGGAAGGATTATTAATCGCGATGAAAAATATCCGCTTAATAAGTCCTTATTGGTTCATCGTTTCAAACAATCACTGGCGTTGCGTGAACTAACTTTCGATGCGCCTTTTTATCGTTTGGTTTATGGCGATTCCGATTTGCTGCCGGGTTTGGTTGTGGACCGTTTCGGTGATTATCTGGTGGTACAAATTGCCAGCGCAGGCATGGAGTTGGTTAAGAACGATATTATTGACGCGCTTGTTCAAGTATTAAAACCTGAGGGCATATTATTAGCTAACGACCACAGCGCGCGCGCGCTAGAAAATTTGCCAGAATATACCGAAGTGGTTTACGGCAGTGTGCCGGAAGACGTTGAGTTGATTGAAAATGGTACCCGCTTTTTAGCGCCTGTTCGCGGAGGCCAAAAAACAGGTTGGTTTTACGACCATCGCATTAATCGCGCGCAATTGCAGCAGTATGTAAAAGGTAAGCGTGTGTTGGATGTGTTTTCCTATATCGGCGGTTGGGGTGTGCAGGCCGCAGTAGCTGGTGCGAGCGAAGTTTATTGCGTGGATGTATCAGAAGCTGCGCTGGACTATGTGGAAAAAAATGCGGCGCTCAACAATGTGCAAGATAAAATTACCTGCTTCGAAGGCAAGGCGATTGAAGTGTTAAAACATTTGATTGCCGAAGAAGAGCGCTTCGATATTGTGGTGCTTGATCCGCCGGCATTCATTAAAAAGCGCAAAGACCAAAAAGCCGGTGAGGCGGCTTATCGCCACATCAACGAGTTGGGAATGCGTTTGTTGGGGCGCGATGGTCTGCTGGTTGCCGGTTCCTGCTCGATGCATTTGGGTAAAGATACTCTGGTAGAAATTGTCCGTGCCGCCGGTCGCCATTTAGATCGTCATGTGCAGATTATTGGGCAAGGTGGGCAGGGGCCGGATCATCCGGTACATCCAGCCATTCCTGAAACTGATTATTTGAAAGCCGTGTTTGCGCGAGTCTATTTGGCGTAGGTGAAAGATTAACGGGCGAAGGCTCGTTTTAGGTTTCGGCAAGAATGCTTTTTAGAAAAGGTAAAAGCCGCTCATCGGATAACGCTAAGCCATCGAGACCCGCAGCGGCATACCATTTAATAGCGTGATGTTCATTAGGTGCGGCGTTAATAATGTCGCCATCCCAGCTTTTAATGACGAATACACTTAGGTTCATATCTGCCGTCGTAAATTGCTGTTCTGCGCCAAACTGCGTAACCTCAATTCCAAGCTCTTCGCGGCATTCCCTTGTAAGAGCTGCTTCCGGATTTTCCTCAGGCTCAACATGTCCGCCGACTAAGTCCCATACGTCTGGATACCAGCTTAGATCGTCGCGCCTCTTGCACAAAAGCACTCGGTTGTCGCGAATTAGGACACCGGCGACAACATTATGTCTTTTGTTATTCATACAGCATCGCGAGAAATTAAGCTGATCTGCCATGGCCTTTAATCAGCCTCGCAAGCTCATAATTTTCCAGCCTCGCTCAAGGGCAACTTTTTCTAATCGATCATCTGGATCTACCGCAACTGGATTTGGAACTTGTTCAAGCAGCGGCAGATCGTTGATGGAGTCGCTATAAAAGTAGGCATCCTCGAGTGTGATGTTTTTTTCCTTAAGCCACTCCTGAAGGCGGATTACCTTGCCGTTTTGAAAGCAGGGAGTGCCCGTACCTTTGCCGGTATAGCAGTTGTCGATAATCTCGGCATCGCTGGCGAGTATGTCGTCCACTTTCAAGCGCTTTGCGATGGGATGGGTGACGAAGCTATTGGTCGCGGTAATGATCAGCAAATAGTCACCCTGCATACGGTGTTGCTGTAATAGCGCGAGGGCTTTTGGTTGCATCACTGGCTCTATGTAATCGCGCATGAATTCATCATGAAAAGCGGCAAGCTCTTCTAATGAGTACCGAGTGAGAGGAGCCAGCGAAAAGCTCAGATATTCGTGGATGTCCAGCGTGGCAGCTTTATATTGTTGATAAAAGCGGTCGTTTTCACGCGCATAAACTTCAGCGTCAACCAATTTTTTAGCAACGAGGAACTTGCCCCAGCTATGGTCGCTGTCACCAGCTATTAAGGTGTTATCGAGATCAAATATTGCGAGGCGCACAGGTTACCTTCTTGGACACATTCGGGGGTGTATGGTGACGTGATTTTGAGGGGCTAGCATAACCAGTGTGTTCTGGCGGCTCAACAAGGATTTACAGCCAAATGAGCAGGACTTAAGGGCTTGCGGCTTTAGATAGGCCTGTTATAGTGCGGAAAAGCTGTTTCACAGCACAACATTTTGTAGGGATGATTCCCGTGATTGATAGCGATGGTTTTCGCCCCAACGTGGGTATTATTTTGACGAATGACCTAGGACAAGTGCTTTGGGCTCGTCGGGTGGGTGGACAAGATGCGTGGCAATTTCCGCAAGGCGGAATTAACGAGCGTGAGTCAGCAGAACAGGCCCTTTACCGCGAATTGCACGAAGAAATAGGCTTGCATCCAGAAGACGTAGAGATTGTAGGCTGTACTCGCGGTTGGTTACGTTATCGTTTGCCCGATCGATTGGTAAGGCATCATTCGCAACCCTTGTGTGTCGGTCAAAAACAAAAATGGTTTTTGTTGCGCTTGCGCAGTGAGGATGCTCGTATAAGTCTTAACAACGGTGGTCGTCCAGAGTTCGACGGCTGGCGCTGGGTGAGCTATTGGTATCCGCTGGGCAAGGTTGTGTCTTTTAAAAAAGATGTTTATCGCAGAGCACTTAAAGAGCTTTCTTTAATTCATGCGCAGCTTGAATTGGAGATGCTTGCAGGTCATTAAGCCTGTGAGCGGCGCGTTATGTTGATGCGCCTATTATAAAAATTGAAAAGGTTTGAAGTTCTATGTTGAATTCGCTTCGCAATATTGTCCAGGAAGTAAATGCCGCGCGCGATCTGCCGTCGGCTTTGGGCATCATAGTGTCGAGCGTAAAAACTGCCATGCGTACCCATGTATGTTCCGTTTACATGCGCGACGATGAAAGCGGTTATGTATTAATGGCGACCGATGGCCTTAACCAAAACGCGGTAGGCCATGTGCGTTTGTCTGCAGGTGAGGGACTAGTTGGGCGTGTCGTCGCCCGTGAAGAGCCTATTAATCTTGAACAAGCTGAAGCTCACCCCAGTTACCAATATTTCCCCGAAACCGGTGAAGAGCGTTACAGCTCTTTCCTGGGTGTACCCATTATTCACCAGCGCAAAGTGCTTGGTGTTCTGGTTGTTCAGCAGGTTGAGCAACGCCGGTTTGATGAAGGTGACGAAGCATTTCTCGTTACCATGTCGGCACAGCTCGCAGGCGTCATCGCGCATGCCGAGGCTACCGGTGGTTTAAATAATGACAAAAGTAAAACGGCTACCCAGGCACGTTTCATGGGGGTGGCTGGCGCACCGGGTATTGCCATAGGTGAGGCCGTTGTCATAGCCCCGGAAGCTGATTTACGCTCGGTATCCTACAAGCCTTGCGAAGATGTGGATGTCGAAATAGCGTTTTTCCAGCGCTGTCTTATGGCGGTGCGTGAAGATATAAAAAGCCTCGGCGCCCAACTGAAAGAACGGTTGAACCGCGAGGAGCGTGCACTTTTTGATGCATACCTTGCAATGTTGGATGATGCGTCTTTAGGCGGAGAAGTGACCGAACGTATCCGCAAAGGCGCTAATGCATCGTTCGCGTGGAGCGAGGTTATCCTCGAACACGAGCAAACCTTTAACAGCATGAACGACCCTTACTTGCGGGAGCGGGCAACCGATTTGCGGGATCTCGGGCGTCGTGTGCTGGCCTATTTGCAAGAATCCAATCGTCAGAAACGTGTTTACCCCGACCGCACTATTCTTATCGGCGAAGAACTTACCGCATCCATGTTGGGCGAAATCCCGAAAGAGAAGTTGGTAGGTTTGGTATCCGTAGAAGGTTCGAGCAACTCGCATGTGGCCATTCTTGCCCGAGCCATGGATATCCCCACGGTGATGGGTGCGGTCGATCTACCTTTTATGCAAATGGATGGCCGCCCAATTATTGTGGACGGTTATCGCGGTGCGGTTTACAGCAATCCCAACGAACATATTCTCAAACACTACACGGCGATTGATCTCGAAGAGCAAGCCTTGTTCAAAGGGCTTGAAGCGCTTAAGGATCTTCCTTGCGAAACCAACGATGGTTATCGCCTACCGCTGTGGGTGAATACAGGTTTGATGGCGGACGTTGTACGTTCGCTTGAGCGCGGTGCAGAAGGTGTTGGTCTTTACCGTACTGAAGTTCCATTTTTAATGCGTGATCGTTTTCCTTCTGAGGAAGAGCAGCGCGCAATCTATCGTGAACAACTTGCAGCTTTCGCACCTTTGCCGGTGACTATTCGTACCCTTGATATCGGCGGCGATAAAGCGCTGCCGTATTTCCCTATCGAGGAAGACAACCCTTTTCTGGGATGGCGCGGTATTCGCGTAACGCTGGATCACCCCGAGATCTTTCTCGCGCAAGTGCGCGCCATGATCAAAGCCAGCGAAGGATTGGACAATCTGCGTATTCTGCTGCCGATGATTACCAATATCCCGGAAATGGAAGCGTCCAAGGCGCTTATTACCCGTGTATACAATGAGCTCGTTGAGGAAGGGTATCAAGTTAAGATGCCGCCGGTGGGCGCAATGATTGAGGTTCCTGCTGCGGTTTATCAAGCCCGTGAGCTGGCTTCATTGTCGGAGTTTTTATCCGTTGGTAGTAATGACTTAACCCAATATTTATTGGCAGTCGATCGCAATAATGCCCGTGTTGCCGATTTATACCAGGCATTTCATCCCGCTGTGTTACGCGCCTTGCAACATATAGTGAATGAGGCGCACGCCGAAGGTATTAGCGTGAGTATCTGCGGCGAATTGGCTGGCGACCCGGGCGCCGCCATATTATTGATGGCGATGGGTTTCGATATGCTGTCAATGAGTGCAACCAACTTGCCCAAAGTGAAATCTGTTATTCGTGGGGTCAGCCTGACCTTGGCGAAAGAGCTGCTGGCGGAAGTTATGACCATGAGCAATGCGGATCAAATCCGCGAGCGCGTAGAGCAAGCGCTTGATGATGCGGATGTTACGCGCCTGATTCGTCCCTTAGGTTCGGATGATTTTGAAGATTAATCCAGATAGACTTCTCCACACCTAATGCAGTTCGGCCTTATGCCGAGCTGCCTGTTAATGCTGTTGCTGCGCTAGAAACTCTACGGTCTTATCTATGCTCCAATACCCCAACTTTGACCCCGTCGCCTTTCAGGTAGGTCCTTTCTCTGCGTTTGAAAAAGTAATCGGACCATTGCAAGTTCATTGGTACGGCATCATGTATATTTTGGCCTTCCTGTCAGCATGGTTACTCGCCCTTTACCGCAGTGGAAAGCCCCACTCACCAGTCGTTAAGGCTGAAATCGAAAATCTGATTACCTACGGAGCCTTTGGGGTGATTTTAGGTGGGCGAATTGGATACGTGATTTTCTATAACTTCGAACGTTGGATGAGTGATCCGCTGTGGTTATTCAAAATATGGGAGGGCGGAATGTCCTTCCACGGTGGTTTAGTCGGTGTACTTATAGCCATGTATATCTATTCCACTCGCATTCGCGTCCCTTATTTTGCGTTAATGGATTTTGTCGCGCCGCTGGTACCGCTTGGTTTAGGATTCGGTCGTTTGGGGAACTTCATTGGTCAGGAATTGTGGGGACGTGTTTCGGATGTTCCTTGGGCGATGATATTCCCTAAAGCGGAAGATCCTGCAGGCGTAGCCCGCCATCCATCACAACTTTACCAAGCGACCTTGGAAGGACTGGTGATGTTCGTCGTGCTTTTCTGGTATTCAGCGAAGCCAAGGCCGCGCGGGGCCGTTAGTGGATTATTTTTAGTTCTTTACGCGAGCTTTCGCTCCATCGTTGAAAATTTTCGCGAACCTGACATTGGAATAGATTTAGTGATGGGTATCTTTACCCGTGGGCAATTGCTGTCAGCGCCAATGTTTATTTTTGGGGTCTATTTGCTGGCGTCGAGTTATTACGTTGAGAGAAAGAAAATTAAGCGCTCCTCGCAGCAGGCTAACGAAGTCAAAGAGAAATCGGCCCTTCCTAGCGATCTGGAAACATCCTCCGCCCAGAAAGGGGAGGGGACAAGTACTACCCAATAGCGGATTGACCGTGCAATTTTTCCTATAAAGGTTTGAGATAAGCACACAGCTCGCTCACCTCCCTTCATGCGAGAAAGCTGCGGCTTCAGAATATTTAAAGAGATCAACCAATGAAACAATATTTAGATTTAGCTCAGCGTATCATTGACGAAGGCACCTGGATCGCCAACAGTCGCACCGGAAAGCGCTGCCTCACCTTGATTAACGCTGACTTGACCTACGACGTTGCGGGCAATAAATTCCCGATCATTACGACGCGCAAAAGTTATTGGAAAGCCGCTATCGCGGAATTGATTGGTTATATTCGCGGTTACGATAATGCAGCGCAGTTTAGAGCGCTGGGCACAAAAACCTGGGATGCAAATGCTAATGAAAATAGCGCATGGCTCGCTAATCCGGCTCGTAAAGGTACCGACGATATGGGGCGAGTCTACGGTGTGCAAGGTCGCGCATGGTTAACGTCTAATGGCGGGACTGTCGATCAACTTAAGAAGATCGTGGATAACCTCACTAAAGGTATTGATGACCGCGGTGAAATTTTGTCGTTTTATAATCCTGGTGAGTTTGATGTGGGATGTTTACGCCCGTGTATGCACACGCACACTTTTTCGCTGTTAAATGACACGCTCTATCTAACGAGTTATCAACGCTCTTGTGATGTTCCTCTAGGATTGAACTTCAATCAAATTCAGGTGTTTACCTTTTTGGCACTAATGGCGCAAATTACGGGGCACAAGCCAGGTCTGGCTTATCATAAAATTGTTAACGCGCACATTTATGAAGACCAGTTGCCGTTGATGCGCGATGTACAATTAAAACGGGAACCATTTGAATCACCGTCGCTAATGATTAACCCGGATATAAAATCGCTAAAAGATTTAGAGACGTGGGTGACCATGGATGATTTCGAGATTCAGGGATATCAATATCACGATCCAATCCAATATCCATTTTCGGTGTAAATAATTAGGTTGATGTAAAGCCTATTTGATGTAGAAAATTTGTATGAAACTTTCATTGATAGTCGCCACCGCTCACGATAACGTTATCGGCCGCAATAACGAATTGCCATGGCATTTGCCGCAAGATTTAAAATATTTTAAGTCCGTAACGCTCGGCAAACCCATTATTATGGGAAGAAAAACATTTGAATCCATCGGAAAACCATTGCCCGGTCGCACCAACATAGTAGTGACACGCCAGAAAGATTGGAATTTCTCCGGTGTGCTCGTAGCCAAAGGTGTTGAGGATGCACTCGAAGTAGCGCAGACATTTCGTAATGAACTCAATACCAGTACGGAAGAAATTATGGTGATAGGCGGGGCGGAGATCTATCGCAGCGCATTGCCAATTGCCGATCGTGTTTATCTCACCAAAATTGATGCAAGAATCGACGGAGCGGACGCATTTTTTCCAGAGCTTCCATCCAAACAATGGAAATTAATATCCGAACTGTCTGGAGAAAGTGACGCAAGTATCAAGCATAAATTTTTGGTATACGACCGCGTTAATTTTTAACCATGGCCAATTGAATACTTCCAACTTTGAATCCAAATTTTGTCAAAATTGATTCATTTATAACAGTATTAGAATCTGCCAACCACATCCAGTCATCAACATTCAAATTAACGGTTGAGTCTTTAAGTTTGACGGCGAGTACATATTTGAAGTTGATAGCGTTGCCAGAGAATTTTCCGTCGCCAACGCCGATTACGTCACCAGCTGTTCCACTAAATGAATTTTGTCCATTTGGTTTTAGTGTCCATGTGCGGTACTGAATTTCACCGTCGTCAAAAATAAATTTTTCATCGAGCGTGCCAACACCGTCCTTCCAATGTGCGTCAATGGTAGCGGTAAAATAACGCGTCACTTTCCCGGATCTGTTTTTTACAACGCCTTTCGCCATTAGGTTTCCGTTGAAAAATTCCTGAGGAGCCAATTTGGGAGAATTTTTACTGTAATCGTCAACTGAAACGCTGGAGCAAGCACTCAGCGTTAGCAAAAAGCCGCATGCGAAGCTTAGAAGAATTGGATATTTCATAGAGACCTCAATCGTTGCGTGTTGGGGTCTATACGGCGGGGTTAAAAGATTGGATCTGTATTGAGTAGGATTAACTACTTCCAGTTAAATTTATCGTCTTCAGTTGGCGCCAATTGTTTGCGCACCTCTAGGATAAGTTCACTTTGGGCGACCGTCGGCGAGTTTTCCTCAGCGGCAACTTTACTTAACATTTCCAGCAGAGTTTCAATTTGGTTAGGTTTAAACGCAGCTTTGCAAGGCGCTAATATCAAGCGCACCTCAGGAATAATATTGTTTACATCCTTCAGCAAGCGCGACGAGGCAGCATAAAGTTCATTAGCCGCAATTTCAGTGAGTGAGAATTCGTTAATAAATAATTGAATAATAAAATTTCGCTGTTCCCGCGTAATTTCACCATCTAATTTTGCAGTGGCTACCAATAAAAGTGCTGCGGCTTCCATAGGTTTTTCAATCAAATGAATAGCCTTTATGTTGGCTCTATCCTGCCATTTCAAACGGCGAAGCAAATAAAAAGGATTAAGCACTCTCAAATCGAAGCCGGAAGTATGTAGTCGATATAGCGTCCAAAGAAAGGCTGTTAGGGCGGTAAGGATTGCTATTACCATTTCACTTGCTCCGGTTATGAAAAAGCCAGGGCAATTTTGTTGCCCTGGCTTTATGGATTTAATTTCGTTATTAATCCAGTTTACTTAAATCTCTTACCGCACCTTTATCCGCACTGGTCGCTAACATTGCATAGGCTTTTAAAGAAGCAGAAACTTTGCGTGGGCGGACTTCCGTGGGTTTCCATGCTAACGGACCTTTTGCGTTTTCTTCGGCGCGACGTGCATCCAATTCGTTTTCGGTAAGCACAACATTAATACTGCGGTTGGGAATATCGATGCGAATAATATCGCCGGTTTTAACTAAACCAATCGCGCCACCTGCGGCTGCTTCTGGTGAAACGTGGCCGATGGATAAACCTGAGGTTCCACCAGAAAAACGTCCGTCAGTTAATAGCGCACATGCTTTGCCCAAACCTTTTGATTTCAAATAGCTGGTTGGGTAAAGCATTTCTTGCATGCCAGGTCCGCCTTTTGGACCTTCGTAGCGAATGACGACTACATCGCCTTCCTTTACCTTTCCGTCGAGGATATCGGCTACGGCTTTGTCCTGACTTTCCACTACATAGGCGCTACCTTCAAATACCCAGCAGCTTTCATCTACACCCGACGTTTTCACCACGCAACCGTCAAGTGCGATATTGCCTTTGAGCACTGCCAGGCCGCCTTCTCTACTATAAGCGTGTTCGACGGAGCGGATGCACCCTTCAGTGCGGTCGCCATCTAATGTCGGCCAACGGGTCGCCTGGCTGAACGCAACTTGTGTTGGAATCCCTGCAGGACCTGCTTTGTAGAAAGTCGCCACGGCTTCGGACGATGTAGAAATGATGTCCCACTTATCCAAAGCTTCCTGAAAGGTTTTGCTGTGAACCGTTGGCAGTTGATTGTGGAACAAACCACCACGATTTAATTCCGCCAAAATACTCATAACGCCGCCAGCACGGTGCACATCTTCCATGTGGTATTTGGGGGTGTTGGGTGCGACTTTACAAAGCTGAGGCACTTTGCGGCTCATGCGGTCCACGTCGAACATGGTGAAAGGCACATCGCCTTCTTGGGCCGCAGCGAGTAAATGGAGAATTGTGTTAGTTGATCCGCCCATAGCAATGTCGAGCGCCATGGCATTTTCAAAGGCGTCAAAACTGGCGATGCTGCGCGGTAAAACACTGAGGTCATCTTCCTCGTAATAGCGCTTTGTGATTTCTACGATTTTGCGGCCAGCTTCAAGAAAAAGTTGTTCGCGGTCGGCGTGGGTTGCTAGTAAAGAACCGTTGCCCGGCAATGACAAACCGAGCGCTTCGGTTAAGCAGTTCATAGAGTTAGCAGTGAACATACCCGAGCAGGAGCCGCAGGTAGGACAAGCGGATCGTTCGTAGGCATCAACCTTTTCATCACTGGCTTTGTCATCGGCCGCGATAACCATGGCATCCACCAAGTCGAGCTTATGTTCCGCCAACTTGGTTTTACCGGCTTCCATTGGGCCGCCAGAAACGAATACCACCGGAATATTCAAGCGCATGGCAGCCATCAACATACCGGGAGTAATTTTGTCGCAGTTGGAAATGCAAACGATCGCGTCCGCGCAGTGGGCGTTAACCATGTATTCCACCGAGTCCGCAATAATGTCGCGGCTTGGCAAGCTATAGAGCATTCCGTCATGGCCCATCGCAATGCCGTCATCCACCGCAATCGTATTAAATTCTTTAGCTACGCCGCCGGCTTTTTCAATCTCACGTGCGACTAATTGCCCTAAGTCTTTCAAGTGAACATGGCCCGGAACAAATTGCGTAAAAGAGTTGGCGATGGCGATGATAGGTTTCTCAAAATCGCCGTCTTTCATTCCTGTAGCGCGCCAAAGTGCGCGGGCGCCTGCCATGTTGCGGCCAGAGGTGGTAGTTTTGGAGCGATAAACGGGCATGGGATTACCTCAAATTCACCCGCAAACAGGCGCGGGTTAGAACAATTGAATGCTTGGTTAAAATACGTGTGGACTAAAAAATAAAGGTTGCTAGCATAGCAGAAAGGCTGCTCTGAGAGGTACGTCACTCGCTAAAAGCGGGGATATGGCGCCCTCATAATTAAGTGCTGCATAATATTACCCAGACTCGCGCTAAGCGCGTATGTCATCCCATAATAACGAGTTACACACCAATAGGGATTCAAGCTATGTCCGATCAGAGAATGGATGTATTTTTATTAGCTACACCGCAAGACGGTGTAGAGCGCTCAACAATGGTCACTAATTTGGCCAGGGTTTTCAAAAAAGATTTCCAGGCAATTGAGAAAATGTTGCGTCGCCCTAGAACACTCGTCAAAGCGGATGTTGGGCAGGAACTTGCGGCAAAGTACCGGACTATTATTGAAAAGGCGGGCGGTCAATGCGAGCTCGTAGTTCAGGGGCAAAGCGCGGCGGTAGCGAAGAAATCATCGCGCGTTGAAGCTGCGACCAACTCCCAACCTTTAACACCTGTTGCTTCAGAGCCAGTGAACTCTGAGGCTGCTTCTGTGAGCTACTGTGTTCAATGCAACACGGCGATCCGGTTCGGTCAGGTCAGGTGCGCACGATGTTCAATTGCTGAATATTCGGAAGAGAAAACCGGCCTTTCCTTGGAGATAGTTGCATACGCCATAGCATTTTTAATCATTTTTGTTTTGATGATTCTAATTGCGATACCGGCCTATAAGGACTACACCACTCGCGCCAAAATCCAAAGTGCAATGCCAATGGTTATAAATGCACATAAAAGTGTTGGAAGTTTTATCAAGAAGACTCGTTCATATCCCAATGAAAATATTTTGGTGGGACTGCCGGATAAAATTAATAGCCCGGTTATTGAATCCATCAAATTACGGGACGAAGCTTTTATCGAAGTGGCCTACCGCTTCCCGCATCTGAAAGGCAAAAATACTATTTTATGGACGCCTATAGATACCAATAGCGGCATTACGTGGAGTTGCAAAGGTGGAACCCTGGATGACAGATATCGTCAAAAAGAATGTTGGATGGGCAGCGAAAATTCCAACACTGCTGACGCATTGACTAAAAATTTTCTGAGTAACGATAAAAAAATGTCGATTGGTGTTCCGGCATCCTGGAAAGTAAAAAATCTAATGCCAAATACAATTCTTGGTTTTGCTAATGAACAGGATCAAACTTACATCGCCATTTTGGGTGATTCCAAAACAGATTTAATGGAAGAAACACGTTTGGAGGATTATGTTTCAATAGTTCAGCAGCAAATGGCGATGAACGTTGCAAATGGCGAGCTGGTTAGAGAAAACCGTAAAATAATTATTAAAAAGTTACCGGCTGAAAGGTTCATTTACCGTGGCGACGTCGGTGGTGTAAAAATGACTTACGTTGTTACTTTGTTTGAAGCGAATGATCGGTTTTACCGCATGTTAGCTTGGACACCGCAATCTCGTTTCGATAAAAATAAAGCGTTACTTGAAAGCGTGAGCAGAAGCATTCGCTTGCAATAATTGCTCAATTATATAAAAAAGGGCTCGCAATGCGGGCCCTTTTTTTTAATATAGTGAAATCTTTGAATGATTGACGATGCTTAGATTTACGGCCTAGAACAATCCTAAACATCAATCCGTTATTTGTTTTATAAAAATCTTTGAATTCCGTTGATAGTTATAAAGCTCTTGTTTAGCCATAGGTAAATCTTCCAATTTACCTTGTACAAATCCTTGCTCGATAAACCAATGCGCCGTTTGCGTTGTTAGCAAAAACAATTGTTTGATTTTTTGCTTGCGCGCTTGATTTTCCATTTGTTCCAACAGAGCGGCAGCACGTCCACCGTTGCGGTAGTCGGGGTGGGTTGCAACGCAGGAAAGTTCTGCCATATCTCCATAAGGATAAAGCGCAGCGCATGCGACTATAGTGCCGTCCTTATCCATCACGTGAAATTTATTTATTTCAGTTTCAAGTATTTCGCGCGAACGCCGAACTAAAATTCCCTGCTCTTCAAGCGGGCGAATTAAACCCAATATGCCGGCAACATCGTCAATTGTGGCAACACGCAGCTGCTCATATTGACCGGAATAAATCATCGTCCCCAATCCGTCACGCGTAAACAATTCAGTGAGTAATGCACCGTCAGTGCTATAACTAATCAATTGCGCACGCTGCACGCCTTGCAAGCAACTTAGGTAACACGCACTTATCGCCTGCTTCAAATCAAAACTAATTTGCTCATCATATTCAGCAAGATATTGTTTGCATTCAGGTAGTGACAACTGGCGAATTAAATTTCCATCTGAATCGGTAACACCATTACCTTCAACAAATGCTAATAATTTATCGGCTTTGATGGCGCCCGCAACGTGAGTAGCAACATCACTAAAGGTTAAATTAAAAATCTCTCCCGTAGGTGAATAAGCAACCGGCGACAGTAAAACAACTGCGCCGGAATCCAGGGCAGCATTTAGAGATTTGGTTTGCACTTTACGCACTTTACCGGAGTGCTGAAGATCTACGCCGTCAATAACACCGTAAGGCATAGCGACAACAAAATTTCCGCTAATCACCTGCATGTCCGCATCGTGCATAGGTGAGTTAGGGAGGCTGGTTGAAAGAGCGGCTTCAACAACGGTGCGCGCCTCGCCAATAGCCTGGATCACCAGCTTTAAACTTTCGCTGTCGGTGATGCGCAAATTGTTATGAAAGTTGCTGTATGTGTCAGCAATTTGTAAGCGCTCGTCAATTTGTGGCCGCGCGCCGTGCACCAGCACCAAGCGCACATCAAGGCTACACAGCAAGGCAATATCGTGAACTATGTTGGGAAAGTTAGAATGGGTAATCGCCTCACCCGGCAACATAAGCACAAATGTTTTGTCGCTGTGCCGGTTGATATAGGGTGTCGAATGACGAAACCATTTTACGTAATCTTGAGTGTTTGCCACTTTTACTCTCGTTTAAGTCGGGTTAACTGTGTATATATTTATCGATTTGTTTGTCATCACCAGCTAAGCGACTGTACCTAACTGACGATGAACATTTACTGTTAAGTTTATGCGTATGTACAATAACGCATAAATAAAAAATCAAAGCGAAATAGTTTTTTGTAAGCGACTGCTCTCTTCGGCTGCCAATAACATTTCCACCGCTAATAATGCCTGTCGTGCAGGAAAACGCAAAGTGTCTTTGCCTTCAATCGCGTCAGCAATGTTGCGATAAAACTTTTCATAGCAACCCCGTTCACTTTTAACTTTGTCCCGGTTGCTGCCATTTTCAAGTTGGGTATGCAAGATTCCAAAATTGTCTTCACCATGATCTGCCCAGCCCGGCAGATAGGGCCTCACACCTTTGACAAGCTGTTGCTCTTGCACATCCTGGCCAAATTTTAAAAATGAACCTTTGTCACCGTGAAGACTAACAGTTGCACCTTTCTCACTGACAAATGTGTTCGATCTTAAGAGCACACGCATATCAGGGTAATGAAAATAGACATTGAAATAATCTGTCGAACCATCTACGCGACGAAGGCTGCGCATGTCTGCGCTAACGGCCTGCGGTTTACCCAATAAGGTCAGCATGGAATCGAGCATATGCACGCCGAGGTCAAACCAGGTTCCAGCGCCAGGCAGATTATCTTCTTTCCATGCTTTGTGGGTGACGACATTTCGATAGCGATCATAATGCCATTCGATTTCCACTATTCGGCCTAGCACGCCTTCGTTCAAAATTTTTTGTACTGTCAGGTGATCGGTTTCCAGGCGCTTGTTATGAAACACCGCCAATATTTTCTGCTGTTGTAGCGCCAAATTAATTAATTCTTCGCCTTCATTCAATGAAAGTGTAAATGGCTTTTCGGTTACCACATGCTTGTCTGCCAATAGCGCGGCCTTAGTCATAGGGTAGTGATATTCATTGGGCGTATTCACCACTACTAAATCTATTTCTGGATTCGCTAAAATTTCTTCAAAACTTTTTGCGATTTTAACGTATGGATAATCCTCGAGTGCGCTGTCGCTTGAACGCTGTAAAATGGTATGTAAATACAGCTGCGATTCGGCGGCAATTAATGGAGCGTGAAATACTTTTCCAGACATGCCGTAAGAACAAAGTGCAACGTTTAACATAGTAGATATCACAATTATTAGTTTTTGGGAGTCGTCATCCTCGCGTAGCGGGGATCCAGCTGTGGATTTTGCTTTTTTTAACGGCTGGATCCCCGCTACGCGAGGATGACTATTCCCTGTTTAATTAACGCAAAATTTTCTAATCAATTCCTGCACAATTTTTACCGCAGGTTCAAGTTGATCAATGCTGATAAATTCATCTGGTTGATGGGCTTGATTAATGGAACCCGGGCCAAGCACAACCGTTTGCATTCCCAGTTGTTGCATAAAAGGCGCCTCGGTCGCGAAGGCAACGCTTTCAGATGCATGACCCGTTAATGCTTCGCATACTTTAACCAGTTCAGATTCGGCCGGTTCATTAAAGGGTTCGACGCCTTCGAACAGCGAAGAAAAAACTATATCGGTGCCGCTAGTTTCTGCAATCGGTGTTAAACGATTTTGAATCGCGGTGCGTAACTCTTCGTTATCCATTCCTGGCAGTAACCGCAAATCAAAATGCAATTCACATTCGCCGCAAATTCGGTTGGCGCCGTCGCCGCCGTGTATACATCCCAAATTAAGTGTCGGCGTTTGCACTGCAAACCCTGGGTTGCGATATTTTAACTGCAAATCATTACGTAAAATAATCAACTCATTCATAACTTGGTTCATTGCATCAAGCGCGCTTTTACCTAATGCAGGGTTCGAAGAATGGCCTGCATGGCCACGAATGCGAATGGCCTCCATCATGATGCCTTTATGCATTCGAATAGGCACCAACTCGGTAGGTTCACCAATCACCGCGTAACGTGCGTTGGGTTTACCACTGTCAGCAAGTGCGCGCGCACCGCTCATACTGCTTTCTTCGTCAGCAGTTGCAAGAATAATTAAGGGATGTTTTAAAGGTGCATTTAAAAAGGGCTCCACTGCCGCCATGATGACTGGGAAAAATCCCTTCATATCTGTTGCGCCCAAACCAAAAAGTTTTCCATCTTTCTCTTCAAGCTTGAACGGATCGCTTTGCCAACGATTAGCGTCATAGGGCACGGTGTCACTATGCCCCGCCAACACCAATCCACCATCACCTGAGCCTAAGGTTGCAATCAAATTTGCTTTGCCAGATTGCGCGAGGGGAATAATTTGCGTTTTAAAACCCGCATCGTTAAACCAGTTCGCCAATAATTCGATGACTGGCAAGTTAGGCATATCCCAGCTGGGAATACCGCAACTCACAGAAGGTAAAGCGACAAGTTGCGCCAGTTGGGATTGGTAATTTTTCAAATGAAATGTCATGGCTTTCTCATTCGCTAGTTCAATCGTAGTTCAATCATTTATTCAATCGTGCTTCAATCAATAGTTCGATGATCGAGACAATCACTCAAAGCTTTTAAAAATGCAAGTGCGTATTCCGGGTTGTTGGCATTTTAGGAGCTTTAAGGTGTCGCCAATAAGCTAGACTAGCTACAATCTCTTAATTATTTGTCAAATAGTAATCTGTGATCAGGAATTGGTTTATGGCTTTTGACCGTGTGTTGGATTTGCGTGGCGTGCTAATGGATTTAATCGCGGATGGTCGCATTCTGCAAGAAGATGCCAACATGTTGTTGGGTTCAACGCGCACCCGTGAACAATCAGTTATGCACCCCGTAGCTTACGTCGCCAGTCAATCGATGGATGATCGTAAGCGTCCGGGAAAATTATTGGACTCCGAAGCCTTGACCCTTTGGTTGTCCGAAAAAAGTAAACATCCACTTATCCATATAGACCCGATGAAAATTAATACGGCAAAAGTTACCGATATTATGGGTTATGCATTTGCCAAGCGTCATGGCATTTTGTGTGTTGAGGTGACACCGGATGAAGTAGTTGTTGCATGTACCCAGCCATTTGTCAGCGGTTGGGAGCCGCAGCTCGAGCATGTAGCGCGGCGACGTGTGAAGCGTGTAATTGCGGACCCCGCTGATATCGAACGTTATATGGTGGAGTTTTATACGCTTGCGCGCTCAGTGAGTGGAGCGAGTGGCGGTGCGTCAGCATCTGCAATCACAAATTTCGAACAGCTCGTCGAGTTAGGCAAAGCGACTGACCCGGATGCTAACGATCAACATATCGTCAAAATTGTAGATTGGTTATTGCAATATGCTTATGACCAACGCGCGAGCGATATTCATATCGAACCTCGCCGCGAAGTAGGGCGTATTCGTTTTCGTATTGATGGTGTTTTGCATCACGTTTATGAACTGCCATCCAACGTTGCCACCGCGGTTACCAGTCGCTTTAAAGTTCTGGGGCGCATGGACATTTCCGAGCGTCGTAAACCACAAGACGGCCGTATAAAAACTCGTCGCAGTGACGGCAGCGAAATTGAATTGCGTATGAGTACTTTGCCAACTGCATTTGGCGAAAAATTAGTGATGCGTATTTTTGACCCCGAAGTACTTTTACGCAGTTTTACTGACTTAGGTTTGGTGGGTGATGATTACACTCGCTGGCGTACTATGCTTGATCGCCCCAACGGAATTTTATTGGTAACAGGGCCGACGGGTTCCGGTAAAACGACAACGCTTTATTCATCACTGCGTCAGGTATCCACCTCAGAAGTGAATGTCAGCACCATCGAAGATCCTATCGAAATGGTTGAAGAAAGTTTCAATCAAACGCAAGTGCATCATAAAATCGGTTTGGATTTTGCCGCGGGAATTCGCAGCTTAATGCGACAAGACCCAGACATTATTATGGTGGGTGAAATTCGCGATTTGGAAACTGCGCAAATGGCAGTACAAGCAGCGCTCACCGGTCATTTGGTATTATCAACAGTGCATACCAACGACGCCCCTTCAACTATTGCACGTATGCTGGACTTGGGTATTCCTTCTTATTTAATTAATGCGACTATGCTGGGTGTCATGGCGCAGAGATTGGTGCGCACTTTGTGCCCACACTGCAAAGAGGAAGGCCAAATTAGTAACGACGATTGGCAACAATTAGTAGCGCCCTGGAAAGTTAATGTACCCTCAAAAATTTATCGTCCTGTAGGCTGTTTAGAATGCAGAAATACCGGATATTTAGGGCGCCAAGGGTTGTATGAAATTCTAGTCCTATCTGAAACATTAAAAGAAAAAGTGACTAGCGATTGCAATATTATTGATATGCGTCGCCAGGCAATGAAAGAAGGTATGCGCACACTTCGATTATCCGGTGCTCAAAAAATTGCTGCGGGATTAACCACGCTGGAAGAAGTGCTACGTGTTGCACCACCAGCAGAAAAAGTGAATTAATTATGTTCAGAACTGCGATCATATACGGCAGCTCACGCAAAGATGGCAACACGCGGCAGGTAGTTGACTTAGTCGCTGACAAAATGTCTGCGGATGTTTTTGATGTATCGGACTACGATATTTCTTTTTACGATTATGAACACAAAAACCGCGATGACGATTTTTTCCCCTTGATTGAAACCCTATTAAAATACGATTGTTGGGTTTTTGCATCACCGGTTTATTGGTACACCATGAGCGCACAGCTTAAGGTGTTTGTAGATAGATTGACTGATTTACTCGATATTGAACTAGAAATGGGACGTAAATTAGCAGGGCTAAATGCTGCGCTCATTACTACAGGTGCTGAGGAGTTCTGTCCAACCTGTTATGAAGATGTTTTCATTAACACCTTTAACTACCTTGGTATTAATTACCGTGGATGCTTGTATGTAGATACACGTAATGGGGTTGATGTTGCCGCCCTAGAAAAAGATTTTCCCACCTTTTTGCAGTTGGTTGCTGTATAAGATAGCTACCAAGTCAGCGGCTAGAAAGTTGCAGTATAAAACGTCGCCATCTAGAGCTAACTAAAATTGTTTGACTCCTTAACGGTCAACTGAATTAGATAGCACATTTCGCTTTAGAACCCGTCTTTAGTTTCAATTAGTTTCAATTGCAGCCCCTTTTTTCAGTTGGTTCGTTTATTGCCTTATTCATCTTAAGTTCGCGTAAATAGAAATCAATTACGTTGTTAGTGTGGATGCGCACTCTTTAAGCGCACTTATAAAATACGCGCATCTTTTTAAGTCAGTGTGGCCTATTACGCACTCACGCTGTATGTACTTTACCTTCATATATTGCTGATGGCTGTGACATTTTGGCAACCGTAAGTAAACAGTAATTTTTCTGCAATACAGAAAGGATATTTTTCATGGCTATACGCGTTGCCCTGCACCACGTTACGGAATATAAATTTGATCGGCTGACAACCCTTTATCCTCATGTGTTGCGCTTGCGCCCTGCGCCGCATTCGCGTACCAAAATTCATAGTTATTCATTAAAAGTTGAACCTGAAAATCATTTTATTAATTGGCAGCAAGATCCATTTGGTAATTTTCAGGCACGCTTAGTATTTCCTGATCAATGTGAAAAATTAAAAATTTCGGTAGAAGTGATTGCCGAAATGACGTCGATCAATCCGTTTGACTTCTTTGTTGAAGAATATGCGGAAGAAATTCCGTTTGAATACGACGCGCAATTAAAGCGCGAGTTAGTTCCCTACCTTGAAGTTACAGAAGATGGTGCGCAACTATTAACCTTAGTGGATGATATTAAAGCCGAAATTCGCCACCGATTACTTACTGATAATCCATGGCCAGTGAATGATTTTTTAGTGCAAGTCAATCAAAAATTGCAAGCCATGATTGGCTACGGCGTTCGCCTTGAACCCGGCATTCAAACCTGTGAAGAAACTCTCACACTTGCAAAAGGTTCATGTCGCGATACCGCGTGGTTATTAGTACAAGTCTTCCGCCATTTAGGTTATGCAGCGCGTTTTGCGTCGGGTTATTTGGTACAACTTACTTCGGATATTAAAGCGCTTGATGGCCCCAGTGGCCCTGAAAAAGATTTCACAGATTTACACGCGTGGACTGAAATTTTTATTCCTGGCGCAGGTTGGATTGGTTTAGATCCGACGTCGGGGTTGCTCGCGACCGAAGGTCATATTCCGCTGGCATGCACACCCGATCCAATTTCTGCAGCACCTATTACAGGCGCAACAGGTAAGACAGAAGTTGAATTCGCTTATTCAAATGAAGTGTTTCGTATTTTAGAAGATCCACGCGTAACCAAGCCTTACACCGAAGAGCAGTGGGAAACCATTAATGCGCTTGGAGCAGCGGTCGATAAAAAACTAGACGAACAAGACGTGCGCTTAACCACCGGCGGTGAGCCAACATTTGTTTCTATCGACGATATGGAGTCAGAGCAATGGAATACCGGTGCGCTAGGCGCTGATAAATTAAAATTAGCGAAAGATTTATTGTTGCGTATGCGCAAAACTTTCGCGCCTTTTGGTTTGTTACATTACGGGCAAGGTAAATGGTATCCCGGCGAAGAGGTTCCACGCTGGGCGCTGGGTTGTTTTTGGCGTACGGATGGCGAGCCCTTGTGGCGCGATGAAAAACTACTGGCGCGCGTGGATAGAAGTTATTCGTTCACTCACGAGCAGGCGAAAAAATTTGCACAAACACTTTGTAAAAAAATTGTTATCAATTCTGAATTTTTAATTCCCGCTTATGAAGATGTTCTTTATTACTTATGGGCGGAGCAGCAATTGCCTGTTGGTGTTAATCCGTTAAAAGCTGATTTAAAAGATGATCTGGAACGGCGGCGCCTCGCGAAATTATTGACGCGTGGTTTAAATGTTGAAACCGGGTATGTATTGCCGATTGAATGGAATTATCAATTCAGTCAGTGGATGTCAGGCGCATGGAAATTGCGCACGGGCGAATTAATGTTAATTCCTGGCGATTCGCCCTTAGGTTTACGTCTACCGCTAAACTCGGTTGGTTTTCCTGAAAAAGAATACGATCGTTACCAGCCGGAATCTGACCCTATTGTAGAGAAGCCGCCCTTAAAAGCGGCGGGTAAAAGTCATCAATCAGTCCGTTTGAATTCGCTGGAAATTTTGGTGCAAAAATTTGCAGCCAAAAAAGACGGCGAGCAACAGCAAGCTATTTCTGAGCAGGTCGCAAAAACGCCAGAGCAAACCAAAGAAAATTATTTGGAGGCCGGTTACGTTGTTCGTACCGCCATGTGCTTTGAGGCGCGTGATGGACGCATGCACATTTTTATGCCGCCGGTTACTTATTTAGAACATTACATTGCGCTCATTGAAGCCATCGAAGATGTTGCAAAAGAATTAGATATGCCGGTGGTGCTGGAAGGTTACGAGCCACCAAAAGATTATCGCATTAAGAAATTTTTAATTACCCCGGACCCTGGTGTCATTGAAGTGAATATTCATCCGGTAAATTCCTGGCCGGAAATGGTGAACAACACCGAAGCGCTTTATGAAGATGCGCGCCAAACGCGTTTGGGCACCGAAAAATTTATGTTGGATGGTCGTCACTCAGGAACCGGTGGCGGAAATCACGTAACCTTTGGTGGATCAACTCCTGCAGATAGCCCATTTTTACGTCGCCCGGATTTGTTGCGCAGTCTTGTTACTTTTTGGCAGCACCATCCCGCGCTTTCGTATTTATTTTCCGGATTATTTGTTGGGCCGACGAGTCAATCACCGCGTGTCGATGAAGGCCGCGATGAAATGTTGTACGAGTTGGAAATTGCGTTTAAAGAAATGCCGGACGGCCTTGTGGATCAGCCCTGGTTGACCGATAGATTAATGCGCAATTTATTAATTGATATTACCGGTAATACACATCGCGCCGAATTTTGTATCGATAAACTTTATGCACCCGGCACCGCAAGTGGCCGTCAAGGAATTTTAGAATTCCGCGGTTTTGAAATGCCACCGCACGCACGCATGTCGCTCGTACAAATTTTATTATTGCGTTCGCTCATCAGTCGCTTTTGGAACGAACCTTACAAAAAACCGCTGGTGCGTTGGGGCACGTCGTTGCACGATAAATTTATGTTGCCGCATTATGTGTGGGAGGACATGCGTTCAGTGGTGCAAGATTTAAATGATCACGGTTATCCATTTCAGTTGGAATGGCTTGCAGCATTTGAAGAATTTCGTTTCCCGCATTATGGCCGTGTGCAGCTTGATGATATTCAAATTGAATTGCGCTGGGCGATTGAGCCATGGCATGTATTGGGCGAAGAAATTTCCAGTTTTGGTACATCGCGTTATGTGGACTCATCCATCGAACGTTTACAAGTAAAAGTCAGTGGGCTAACGCCAGGGCGTTACGTGCTCGCTTGTAACGGTCGTCGGGTTTGTTTGAATGCGACAGCGAAACATGGCGAGTATGTTGGCGGTGTGCGTTATCGCGCGTGGCAACCGCCATCGGCTTTGCATCCAACCATTGGAATTCATTCGCCCTTGGTGTTCGATTTAATTGATACGTGGAATGGTAAAGCGATTGGTGGTTGTACTTATCATGTCAGCCATCCCGGTGGTCGCAGTTATGATCGTTTCCCAGTGAATGCAAACGAAGCTGAATCGCGCCGTGGTAATCGCTTCTTCGATTTTAATCATACGCCTGGAGCCTTACCGATTTCGCCAGCAGGAAAAATTTTGCGTGAGTTCTTTGAGCATAAGCATCCTCCCAGACCTATGGCTCCACCGCCTGAGGAACCGGCTGATGAATATCCACATACCCTGGATTTAAGGAAGTGAGTTGGTGTAGGGCGGAAAAGCTCGCGCCTTCCGCCCTCGGCTCACAGATCAAACCTATTGTTATGTATGGAGTTTAGGAGCAAGGCGATTATTGAATTATTACTTATCTTAAAAAATGAATTACGGTGTTGCTTATAATAAATTTGCTGCGCTGCCCTAAATGAAACATTTGCGTACAAAAAGAGCTAAAATGATGGAATCTCATTCCGTATTAGAATTTCAAGCCCATGAACTTACATTCCGCGCAGATGGAAAATCCCATTTTTAGCAGCCAATCCCAGTCCCAAACGTCGTCTGTGCCAGAGGGGATGGACGAAGCCTTTACTGCAGATGGTGAAGTTCGTACCCATTGGAAATATCTGCTGGAAAGTCTGCAAAGCCTCGGCACTGAAGCTATTGAGGAGCGCCAGAAAAAAGTTCGCCGCATTTTGCGTGACGACGGTGCAACTTATAAAATTTATGACGAGCCTAACGCTAGCCAAACCTGGCAACTCAACCCCGTCCCATTATTAATTAGCAGTGAGGAATGGGCGCAAACTGAGTCTGCTTTAATAGAGCGCGCAGAATTATTTAATAGTATTTTGTTAGATATTTATGGTGAGCGAAAATTAATTCATCAAGGCATTATTCCTCCGGAATTATTGTTTTCGCACGCGGGTTATTTACGCCCTTGTCATAATGTGAAAATGCAAGGCGATCATCAGCTGATTTTGCACGGCGTCGATTTAGTGCGCGGGCCCGATGAAAAAATGCGAGTAATGGCTGATCGCACTCAAGCTCCTTCAGGTGCAGGTTACGCGTTAGAAAATCGTACCGTAATGAACCGCGTTTTTCCCAGCTTATTTCGCGATAGCCACGTGCATCGTTTGTCTTTATTTTTTTCGCGCTTGCGTCAAAAATTACACGAGCTAAATCCAAACGGTGGTATTGCACGCATAGTGGTGTTAACTCCCGGTGCTTACAACGAAACTTATTTTGAGCACGCTTATCTTGCAAATTATTTAGGTTTTCAATTGGTGCAAGGTAGTGACCTCACTGTGCGTAATGGCTATGTGTGGATGAAGTCTCTTGAAGGGTTAAAACGTGTCGACGTTATTTTGCGTCGCGTCGACGATGTTTATTGCGACCCGGTCGAATTAAAAGGCAACTCACAATTAGGTGTTCCAGGTTTACTGGAAGTTGTGCGTATGGGTAATGTAGCTATTGCTAATCCATTAGGCGCAAGTGTTTTAGAAAATCCTGCGCTCTTGCGTTACCTACCTGAAATAGCTCGCGTGTTATTAGGGCGTGGTTTACAAATGGAATCTGTAAAGACATGGTGGTGCGGTGACAAAGACGATTTAGAATACGTGTGCGCAAATTTAAAAAATTTATTAATCAAGCCAACTTATCGTAAACCTGGTATCTATGAAGTTTATGGCGCCGAGTTGGACGATACAAAGTTGCAAGCCTGGCAAAATCGCATTCGCAAGCACCCCTATCAATTTGCCGCGCAAGAATATATTCCGAGTGCGAAAACACCCACTTGGCATCAAGGTCAATTTTTACCGCGTGCTTCTATCTTGCGTACCTTTGCGGTTGCGAGTGAAGCGTCTTATTCAGTGTTGCCCGGTGGCTTAACGCGCGTTAATTTGGATGCAGATAAAAAAATTATATCTAACCAACGTGGCTCCGTTTCAAAAGATACTTGGGTGTTAGCATCGGAACCGGAAAAACAAATAACGCTGCGCACGCCTGAAGCTCAACAGATTCAAGAAAATGTCGGCGAGCTTCCCAGTCGCGTAGTAGAAAATTTATTTTGGATGGGGCGCTATGCCGAACGAGCTGAGTCAGGTTTGCGTTTGTTACGTACAGTGTTCGTGCAATTAAATAAAACTGAGGCTTTACCCGAAGTTGTCTGCAAAACATTATTGAAAGCCATAACGGACGTTACATCTACATACCCCGGGTTTACGAGAATTAGCAGTGATTTACTAAATAATCCCGAGCCGGAAATGATTGCCATTATTCTGGATCAGCAACGTATTGGCAGTGTGGCCAATAATTTAATTGCCATGATCAAATCTGCGGAACAGGTAAAAGAACAATTATCAAACGATACGCAACGTATTATTAATAATATCGGTGATGAGCTCGACGCGTTAAAAATAAATTTGAAGCCAGATGGATTGTCTGCACCTGAAGAAGCGCTTGCACCTTTAGTAACGGCACTGCTGGCCTTTGCGGGCTTGATGCACGAAAGTATGATTCGCGGTAATGGTTGGCACTTTATGGAAATGGGCCGGCGTATGGAGCGTGCATTGCAAATTATCAGCGGCTTGCGCTCCATGTTGACCAGCAAGTTTGAAGATATAGAACAAGAGGTGTTGGTTGAAACTGCGCTGTTAAATGGAGAAGCTTTAATTTCCTATCGTCGTCGTTATCAAAGCGGTGTAAACGTTGAAAACGGACTAGAGATGTTATTGCTCAATGTTAATAATCCACGCTCGCTTATTTTTCAAATTGAAGAACTTGCAATGCATTTCGCCGATCTACCCGGCAATAAAGACACTTTAAGTCCTGAGAATAAATTTTTATTGGAAGCGACTACTGCACTTAAATTGAGTGATGTAAAAGAGCTGGCAAAAGCCGAAACAGGTGTGCGCCAGGATCTGGACCAAATTCTTGCACGAGTTCAATATCTTATCGGCAGCGCAGCGAAAGCTATCAGTCAACGTTATTTCGATCACGCTCAAGGGCCACAATTGTTGGTGAAAAATACTGAGTGGCAAGATCATCTGTAGCCGCGTATTTGAAAGAGTAATACACAATCTGCAATAAAATCGCAGTGAGCAAAAAACCCTATGAAATACATTGTTAGGCATATCACTAGTTATAAATACGCGTTGTCGGTAAGCAATTGTTACAACATTGCTTATGTAATCCCTCGCAATACAGTTACGCAACAAGTTGATGCCTTAGATATAAAAATATCACCCTTAGCAACAACGCATAACACGCATACCGATAATTTCGGCAATCAATTTTTACAGTTTTCAATCGAAAAAGATCATAACGAGTTGGAGCTGAGCATCACTAGCAATATTGAGGTGAAAGATTGGGAAGCGAATATCAATCTTGATTTTGGCAACCCTTGCAGCTACGTAAAATATCTGTTGGAAAATACAAAAAGTGTAGATTGTGTAAATGCGCGCGAATTTATGTTGGACTCGCTCATGGTGCAATCGCAGCAATATTTGGCTGACTATGCACAGGCTTCTTTTACTGACGATCGTCCATTTCTTTCTGCGGTGATGGAATTAACCCAGCGAATATATAACGATTTTACTTACGATCCTGAATTTTCTGATGTTGCAACACCTTTGGCAGATGTCTTTAAACATAAGCGCGGTGTGTGTCAGGATTTTGCGCATCTTGCGATCGGCTGTTTGCGATCGCTGGGATATCCTGCGCGCTATGTCAGCGGTTATTTGGAAACACTACCGCCACCTGGGGAAGAGAAATTAGTGGGGGCTGATGCAACTCACGCATGGTTTGCAGTTTTTTCACCGGGCGAAGGATGGTTTGAATTTGATCCTACCAATAATCGGGTTACTGGCGAGCAACATATCACCACCGCCTGGGGTAGGGATTACTCCGATGTAACTCCGCTAAAAGGCGTGATATTTGGCGGCGGTCACTCGCCACAATTATTTGTTTCTGTGGATGTTCAGCGAGTTGCTTAATACTTCTGAAATAAAAAAGGCGATTTGAAAATCGCCTTTGGTTTTTAAATATTCATAGCGCGCCAACTAAAATTTAAACAAAAACCAGTTTGGTTCCTGCGTAAACCATCATCATCGCGAGGGCAGGGCGTAAATACTTGTCAGACGCACGATTTGCCAAATGGCTGCCTATATAAATTCCTGGCAGCGAACCAATCAACAAATTAATTAACAAACCCCAATCAACATTTCCAAAGCTTGCATGACCTAAACCCGCAACAAGTGTAAGTGGAACCGCGTGCGCAATTTCAGTACCTACTAATTTCACGGTAGGTAATAAAGGATAAAGTAAAAATAATGCGACTGTTCCCAAGGCACCAGCACCGATGGACGTGAGCGTCACAACCGCACCCAATACTAACCCAGTGATTAAAGTAGCTACATCCTGTTGCTTGGTTGTCATGCGCGTTAGCCAGATGTCATTGCGACGGCTGTAATCCATAATTTTTTGTTTAAATAAAATAGCCAACGCGGTGAAAAACATTGCCCAGCCGAGCGATGTTTTTATCATCTTGTTAAGGCTGGCAGTGTCCATGTGACTGGACTGCAAAAACCATAAGGTTGCTAAGGCAGCAGGCACGCTGCCAAGTGCCAGGATGAGGGTGATCCGCCAGTCTATGTTACGTTTCTTATGATGAACGTGAATTCCACCTGATTTGGTGATGGCTGCATACAATAAATCCGTACCTACGGCGCTGGCTGGCGAAATACCAAACTGCAGCAAAATAGGTGTCATCAAAGAGCCGCCACCAACACCCGTAAGTCCTACAACAAAACCTACAAACAAACCCGCCAATGCAAAGGGGTATTGAAAATCCATAAAACCCAAACCTTAATTGCTGATTTTTAATCATTAATTGTTGAAATGTGAACAGTGCGCGCAGGTTATCAGGGCGAAGTAGTTTTTCAAAAGGCTATTTAGTTAGGCAATTATTCGTTATATGAATATAGATGGCTAAATGCGGCGCCTAAAGCTTTTATTGGTTGCTATAAGGATTTAAGGACGAAGATTATTTCTCATTAAGATACTTTTTTCCTTGTCATTTCAATTATTTATAACAAAATATGTCTGATAAATAATAACAGCCCTTAGATGCCCAGTGAATTCTTAATCTAATAAACGAGTGTCCATATGAAACTAATTAAAATTATGAGCCATTGTGTGGCACTACCACTCCTGTTCCTGTCCGCATTTTCATCAGCAGTGGTGGTGAAAGGTGCGGATATCAGTTGGACCTCAGAAATTGACGGTTACGGTCATAGCTACTACAACCGTAGCGGAGTAAAAAAGGATATTTTGTCCATTATGAAAGAGCAGGGAATGAGTGCGGTGCGCTTGCGTGTTTGGGTAAATCCTTCGCAGGGTTGGTACAACGGCACTCAAGATGTCATCGCAAAAGCCAAACGTGCAAAAGCTGCCGGCATGAATGTAATGATTGATTTTCATTACAGCGACAGCTGGGCAGATCCAGGGCAACAAAATAAACCTGCAGCCTGGTCTGGTTACAGCTTTCAGCAATTAATGGATGCAGTGTGGAATTCGACGCGCTACACATTGCAAGCTTTGAGAGATGCGGGCGTAAACCCTTCATGGGTGCAGGTAGGTAACGAAACGAATAATGGCATGCTGTGGGATGATGGTAAAGCGTCGGTCAATATGAAAAATTATGCGTGGCTCACCAACACAGGTTACAACGCAACCAAAAGTATTTTTCCAGATACAAAAGTGATCGTGCATTTAGCGAATTGTTGGGACAACGCAAACTTTCGCTGGATTTTTGATGGTTTGCGCAACAACGGCGCTAAGTTTGACATCATTGGCGCCTCCAATTATCCAACCACAAAATCTGGCACTGCATGGTGGGATGTTAACTCTGCATGTCTATGGAATTTAAATGACATGGTATCTCGCTACGGTGTTCCTGTGATGCTCACGGAAATTGGTGTGCCCTGGGATAACCCTGAGTCCTATAACATTGTTAAAGACATGGTCAACAAAGTTGGGCAGGTAAATGGCGGTAAAGGTTTGGGTATATTTTATTGGGAGCCAGAAGCCTTTCCAGGTTGGTATGGTTATACCTTGGGGGGAATGGACAATAATCGCCGGGCGACAAGAGTCTGGGATGCGTTTAAATAAAGATTTCTTTGCAAAAAAAGCTGATCAAAAAATTGATCAGCTTTTTTATTTTTTCAATATCTAAAATTATTTACTCTTCAATTTCGATCGCTTTAATAAAGGTTTTCTTTCCTCTGCTAAATCGTTTTAGCGCATTGGGCTCAGCAAATACCTCAAGCAGGGCTGTTGTAAAGTCATAAGCTCTAGCATCAAGCCCCGTATTTTTAACGGCTGCTTCAAAACCCTGTGAGTGTGCATTGCCAAACATGGCAATTGATTCCACAAAGTTACTCTCTATATCTAGGTTTTCGGGATCATTAAAAGATTTCTCACAGGCGTTTGCGTCTGTCGCATGAAAGTTTCGGCATTTGAAAGGACGAACTGAATAAATGCTGCATTGGTTTTCTATCAGAAAGGGACATTTTATATTGGTGACAAGGTGCTGTTCCTGAGTCAGCGTTTTAATAATTTTTGCATTTTCTTCCGCATCCTTGAGCAAGCTTTTAATTTGCGTTGCTGTCCAGTTTTGCTGAAGGTGATCTTTGATCAGGAAAATCTCGTGGGCCATTACTTCAACTTTATAATGGCAGCAATAAGCGCATCCCGCCTTGCAGGCAGGCTTGATCGTAGATTCTTCCGTGGATTTGGCAATAAGATTTTCATATCTAGTAAAAGATTTCTTAAGGGCGCCCTGGACAGTTTTTTGAGCTCCTAACTCTTTTAAAGCCGTCGTATATTCGCTTAGTGCGGCATCATTGAAAATGTCAGTCATACCAAATTCGCTATCATTGAAATTAAGCGAATTTTATCTGTGAGGATGGTGAAAATGGAACGGTGTTATTTAAAAATAAAATGTTGGAGTGAATGGCGGGTGTTTAGATTATGTGTTGTTGCAGAAATCGTTTTTTTCTTTATTTGGAATTCATGGACGTTTAGGTAAAAAAATACGGCTACCTAAGTAGCCGTAAGAATTTGAAAACGTCAGTGATTGATTAGAGCCTCCAGGTCACGCCGAGTGTGTAAACGGTGCCGAATTCCTCATAGGCGTTACGGTGATTTTCGTTATTGAAATCTTCCGCAAGCGTTTTGTAGGGCGAATTATTGAGATTTTGCACTTGCAGGTAGGCTTTATAGTTGTCGTTAAATTCGTAGGACAAACTTAAATCCACGTAACCTTCTGCATCATTTAACCCTGTAGTTCCAGCTTCGGCATTGATATCGCGCTGGAATTCGCTGCGGTAGCTGTAAGTCACACGCGCTTCAAAGCCGCTCTTGTAATACCACAGGGTAAGGTTGCCGGTATTTTCGGAGAAACCTGTCAGACTCGCTTTGTCTGCGTTGTACACCGGAATCATCTGGTGAATATTGGTTTCGTTAAAGGTTACGTTAGAGTAGATACCAAACCCCTTAAACGGCTCGGGTAAGAAATCGAATTCTTGCGTATAAGCCAATTCAACACCGCGTATATATCCGCCCTCTCCATTCACTGGACGAGAAATACTGAACTCGTGTCCGTCGAAGGTAATAGTTTCGGCATTGGCCTGACGACCGATATAGCTCTCCACATCTTTATAAAAAAGATTTACAGAGAGCGATGATGCCTCACCAAAAAACCAGTTGTAAGCCAGGTCTGCTTGATCCGCGCGGAAGGGATTTAATTGAGGATTTCCGGTTTGTGATGTGCCAGGGCTAGGATTAGTTGCATCAACAACCAAATCCAAATTAGGCGTCATCATTTCAATAGGTGCACGCGCGATGGTTTTCCCCAAGCCAAGGCGAATTTGATGTTTGTCGGTTAGCTGTAACGTCCAGTTAGTGCTCGGCAATAGATCACTGTAAGAATGGGTAGCCGATACGTAAATAACATCTGGCGATGCTTCCCACCAACCGCCGGGATTGAGTTGCGCGTTGCGACGCCCGCCAAAAGTTTCAGTGTCGGTTTCAACATTGCGTACTCCAATGTTCCCGGTTAATGGCAATCCGGCAATTTCAGTTTCGGCATTCACTTGCAGGTAAACGGCAGTAACGTCTTCTTTCGCTTTCCACGAGCCTAGAGCGTTGGTTGCGCTGTTTGGCGTAGGATTCTGTAGACCTCCGAAAACGGTGTTAACTGCATTATCAATATCCACCGACATATAGGCTGGCAAGTCAGACCAATAGGATTCGGCAACTCCATCAATAATAAAACCCGACGGACGATCTGCACCCCAGTTCGCTGAGAATTGATCCCAACGTTGCGTCTCGCGGCGTTTTTCACGCGCTGATGCTTTTACTCCTACATCAACAGAGCTGATAAAGCTGTCATCAAAGTCGTAGGTTAAATCCAGGCTGTAAGAGTTAATTTGGTCAGCACCTTTGGAAAGTGGCTTAACCTGCACTTGCGCGAAATAGTTTTGATTGGGATCAGTCAGGCTTGCGCTGACAAGGTTGGCGCGCATGCGATCGTCCTGCACCCAAAAATCAATTTTGCCGGGGTTATCATTTTCGGTCAGCAGAGCAAAATAACGTGCATCGCGTGTAGATGACGAGTGGTTGGCATCAAACTTAATTGTCCAGCCATCTTTTTTCCACTTAACATTCAAACCATTACTGAACAGCTCGTCGTCTTGCTGCATCGAATCGTTAACATTGCGCAAGGTCGTTAGGGCTGCTGTGCCTGCAAGCACATCTACCGCGTTCGCGGCGGTATAAGGCATCGTTTGTTTCGATGGAGCAGTTCGAGTTGCAACTACATCGGATGCATCAATTTCATAGGAAAAACCGCGCGCGGTTTCTTCGATCTCAAATTCTGAAAGAAAAACATCGTAATTAATTTCCAATTCGTCGCTTGGTTTCCACTGAATATCGGCAATAAAACCGGTGCGAGAATCTTCACCGCCTCTGACCATTGCGTTGCCACCCCACGGAGAGAATTGCGTTGCTTCACCGTCAACCCAGGTGGCATTTTGGGTTGTATCGCCGTAGCCCCAAAGAGAGCTTTTTTGAGTCGCGATAGGAGTTGAGCGGCCTGAAAAGCCAAGGGTAACGCCGAGGGTATCGTTGAAGAATTGGTCGATGTAGGAAACACTGAGTTTGCTACTTAAACCATCATTGGCTGCATCGGGAATGTCTACCCCTAACGATGAATATGTACCCTTGAGATCCACCACAACTTTAGTTCCGGTCACGCTAAGAGGCTTAATCGTTTCGAGATTGACCAAACCGGATACTGCACCGTCAGTTAGTTTTGCTTGCGGAGTTTTGTAAACCTGGGCTGCACTGATGAGTTCGGCGGGAAATTGGTCGAAACGCACATTGCGGCTATCATCCACGGTCGCTTGCTCACGACCGTTTAATGTAGCCAGACTCAGCAACGCTCCCATCCCGCGAATAGAAATTTGACTCCCATTACCGCGATCACGGTCCTGCGCCAGGCCCGGCAGGCGTTTTAGCGAATCCGTTATAGCAGTTTCGGGTAAAACACCTATGTCTTCGGCAGAAATGGCTTCGATCACACTTGCCGAGTTACGTTTTTGGTCGATGGCTTTTTCAAGGCTCTTTTGAAACTTACCGACAATGACGATTTCTTCAATGGTTCCATTACCAAGAGTTTGCGCTGACGCACTACTGATATTAAGAGAGCTCAATGTTAGGAGGAGGGTTGCGACCGACGCGTGGGTGACGGGAGTCCGATAGTTCATATGAATTTCCTATATAAAAATAACTTTCATTGGTAAAATATTTGCTAAATCATGTTATATCAGCATGTTACTTTTGGTAATCATAAGTATGATAAATGTGAACATAATTCACAAAATCACCATAATTTGTTTTGAATTTATGAATTTTTAGACGCTTTTGTAATTAACGTTAACTCGCAGTTCAGGCGCTTTGACTTATGTTTTGCCAGATTCTTAACATCTGTTAGAAATGTTAAAGTCGCTGCCTCATTGAGATCTCCCGTCTCAGTAGGCCATTTTTCGACAAATTAAGGTGACTTCATGTTTGATCTTGTTCAGGTTCCTCAGGCTTTACACAGCGCAGCTAACCGCTACTGGGAGCAATTTGAATCGAATCGCCAACAACAAGACTTGCCTTCCCTCGAAAGCATTCTCCCGCCCGAGGTGGATTTAAAAAGCTTTGACATACAGTTAACGCGAGCCTTTTCCGCCAGCGAATTTATCGCCAAGACTTGTGGAATAAACCCGGCGTTTTTGGTTGAGCTGGTGCAGACCGGCGCGCTTTTTAAGCCTATGGACGACCACACTTTTGCCTCTTTTAACGAAGCGATAAGCGCGTGTAAATCAGATGCCGATGTGGATAAAACCCTCCGCCAATTTCGCAACAAAGCCATGATTCGCGTCATCTGGCGCGACTTTAATCGCAGCGCGACCATGCTGGAAATTACCGGGGAATTATCGCGCTTCGCAGACCAAGCCATTCAATTAGCTGCCGGTTATCACTACCGGGAACTGGAAAAATTGCACGGCACTCCTGTGGGGGGAGAGTCGGGAATACCGCAGCCGCTTTTAGTTTTGGGTATGGGGAAGTTAGGGGCAAGAGAACTGAATGTTTCTTCCGATATTGATTTGATATTTACCTACCCGGAATCCGGCTCAACTGTTTTTCCGGAAGGCTCGACCGTTCAAATAAATCGCTCGTTGAGCAACCAGGAATTTTTCACCAAACTCGGGCAGAAATTAATTAAAAGTTTGGATGCAATTACCGCAGACGGCTTTGTGTTCCGGGTTGATATGCGATTGCGTCCCCATGGAGAAAGTGGTGCGCTTGTGCAAAATTTCGCGGGCATGGAAGACTATTATCAAACGCAAGGGCGCGATTGGGAACGCTACGCCATGATCAAGGCACGCACCGTGGCAGCGGTGTTTGGAAATTATTCAAATGATGAATACATCAAGCGTGAACGAAAATATTTGCGCACCATGCTTCGGCCATTTACCTATCGCCAATACATTGATTTCAGCGCGATAGAATCGTTGCGAGAAATGAAAGCGCTAATTGCTCGTCAGGTTCAGCGTCGCGGTATGAGTCTCGATGTAAAACTTGGTGAAGGTGGCATTCGTGAAGTTGAATTTGTGGTGCAGGTTTTTCAATTAATTCGCGGTGGTCGCGACGCGACTTTGCGCAAACGGCAAGTTATGACGTTATTGCCGTTGTTGGAAGCTGGGCATTATTTGCCGAAGGGTTCAGGCTCAGCTTTAAGCGAAGCTTACGAATTTTTGCGCAACACTGAGCACGCAATACAGGGCTATCAGGATCGCCAAACGCAAGCCTTGCCTACCGATGAACTTGGGCAATTACGATTATCCTGGGTGATGGGTTTTGAAAATTGGAATGCATTTATTTCGGTGCTGAATAATTTTCGCCAACGTGTAAATTCTGAATTTAAAGCAGTAATTGCCGACCCGGAAAATAAACAATCGCAAGACAGTAAGACGCTCGTGTTGTGGAAAGGTGTTTGGGAGGCAAGCTCGCACTTGAATGCTGCTGCAGCGGGTGAATTCAAACATTTGCTTGATGGCCAAGCTGCATTTAAGGAAACGGATGCGGAAAATTTGGAAGAGTTATTTACCCTGTTGCGACAAATCCGTGAAAGTCGTTCCGTGGTTAATATGCAAGCGAGTAGTCGCACGCGGCTTGATGCCTTTATCTCACGCCTGTTACTCGTGCTAGCTGAAAAAGCGGAGCAGCAGGAATTAGCGGGCTCCGTTGTCGACACCTTAAAACGAATCGTTCCCTTAATCGAATCTATAGCGCGGCGCAGCGCTTATTTGGTGTTATTGGTGGAAAATCCCATAGCATTAAATCAATTGGCGACTTTGTGCGGTGCGAGTCCGATGATTGCGGAGCAACTCGCAAAATATCCTGCGCTATTGGATGAGTTGTTAACACCGGTTAATCTTTACTTCACGCCCGATGATGACCACGAAAAAATTAAATTAAATTTGCGCGATGAGTTGCGCCGTGAAGTATTGCGTTTGGAGTCTGAAGATTTAGAAGGTCATATGGATGCATTGCGTTATTTCCGCTCGGCACATTCGTTGCGAGTCGCCGCCGGCGAAGTATCTGAAACCTTACCTCTAATGAAAGTGAGCGACTATCTTACGTTTATCGCAGAAGTTATTTTGGAACATGTAATGCAATTAAGCTGGGAGAACATGATTGTGCGTCATGGTCGACCAACGGACGCAAATGGCGTTGGTGTTGAAGCACCGGATTTTGTCATTGTCGGTTATGGGAAACTCGGTGGAATTGAATTGGGGCATGGCTCAGACCTAGATTTAGTATTCGTCCACAATGGCGAAACTCATGGGCAAACGGAGGGGATTACCTCTTCTGAAGCCAAAGGTGTCATCGATAACATCACTTTCTACACACGCCTTGGTCAGCGCATTATCCATATTCTCAGTACGCAGACGGCATCCGGAAAACTTTACGAAGTAGATATGCGACTGCGCCCATCAGGGAATTCTGGCATGTTGGTAACATCACTCGCTGCGTTTGAAAAATACCAGAAAAATGAAGCCTGGACTTGGGAGCATCAAGCGCTTGTGCGAGCGCGTGTGGTCGCCGGATCGCACGAACTTGGTGCGCGCTTTCAGCAGGTTCGTCAGGATGTTCTGCGCCAGCAAAGAGACCTGCCAAAGTTGCGTCAGGACGTTGGCGAAATGCGACAAAAAATGCGTGAACAATTGGGTAGCCAAGCCAAAGCACGCGCGCAAGACCCGAACATATTTAATTTGAAACAGGATGCCGGAGGTATCGTGGATATTGAATTTATGGTTCAATACGCGGCCTTGGCTTGGGCATATCAAGCGCCCGAAATCGTCCAATACACGGATAACATTCGCATACTTGGATCATTGGAAGCAGCCGGTTTACTCGATGCTACTTCCGTTGCCCAATTGATCGCCGCTTACAAAGCCTACCGATCCACCGGGCACCGCCTTGCACTGCAGCAACAAGAGGCGGTTTTGGCTGGTGACCATCCATTCGATACTGAGCGAGAGCAGGTTAGCCAAATATGGCGACAGCTCATTGAAATCGAATAGTCCTAGCATTTAAGCAACAAAAATTTCGAGTTGCAGCGCATGTCGCTGCAGTTCATCGACAACAGAATTTGATTTAGGAGTTGGTTATGTCGTTTGCCGATCGTGATGGCGTAATTTGGTTAGACGGTGAATTAATCCAGTGGCGCGATGCCAAGGTTCACGTGTTAACTCACACCCTGCATTACGGCATGGGGGTCTTTGAAGGTGTTCGTGCATATAACAGCCCATCGTTTGGCACCAGTATTTTTCGTTTGCAAGAGCATACTGACCGCTTGTTTCGCTCGGCGCACATCATGCGTATGAAGCTGCCGTTTGATAAAGAAACTGTCAATAAAGCGCAAAAACAAGTTGTCCGTGAAAATGGATTGACGGAAGCTTATTTGCGCCCCATGGCATTTTATGGCTCAGAGGGCATGGGTCTACGTGCCGATAATTTGAAAGCGCACATCATGGTAGCTGCCTGGAATTGGCCGTCATACATGTCACCAGAGGCACGTGACATTGGTATTAAAGTTCGAACGTCAAGTTACACTCGCCATCACGTAAATATTTCTATGTGTAAGGCGAAAGCTAACGGCCACTACATCAATTCATTGTTAGCACTGCAAGAAGCATTGGATTGTGGTTGCGAAGAAGCTTTGTTGTTAGATGCTGAAGGTTATGTCGCAGAAGGCAGCGGTGAAAATTTCTTTTTGGTTCGCGATGG
Source organism: Gammaproteobacteria bacterium (assembly GCA_004173475.1). Taxonomy (GTDB): domain Bacteria; phylum Pseudomonadota; class Gammaproteobacteria; order Pseudomonadales; family Cellvibrionaceae; genus Cellvibrio. The sequence continues at coordinate 962,201 of SEBU01000001.1, read as the reverse complement.
CATTATTTACACGCCCGAACTTACATCATGTCTTGATGGCATCACTCGCAATACTATTTTCCATTTAGCGGCTGATTGTGGATACACCATTAAAGAAAAACGATTAACTCGCGATGAAGTTTACGTTGCCGACGAAGCGTTTTTTACTGGAACTGCCGCCGAAGTATTACCGATTCGCGAGCTTGATGGACGTCAAATCGGCGAAGGCCGTCGTGGTCCAGTGACAACTCGTTTGCAGGATTTATACTTCAAAGCTGTGCGCGGCGAGCTTGCTGGCCACACGCAATGGCTCGCGCCAGTCTCAAAATAACCAGCACACCATAAGGAGCTTCGGCTCCTTAGTTTTTGAAGTGGTTTCATTTTCGATTTTTATTTTCTAATGCGCCTTTTTTTAAATGTCTAACGTGTTTTTTTAAATGCCTAACGTGCAGGCGCGCAACATACAAAACATTACAGAAAAAATTGGGTAAGGGATGGATGATGAACACATATATCCCAAGTAGAGGTTAGCGTTAATGCCCAGTATTTCGGCAGTCCTGATTGTAAAAAACGAAGCAAAAAAATTATCCGATTGTCTCAAATCATTGGCTTGGGCAAATGAAATTATTGTATTGGACTCCGGTAGTACTGATGACACACTCATTATTGCTAAGCAATATTCCGCAAAGGTTTTTGTAAATACTGATTGGCAAGGTTTTGGGGTGCAGCGTGAACGCGCCGCAAATTTTGCATCGTGCGAGTGGGTTTTTATGATCGATGCTGATGAGCGAGTAACCCCCGAATTAGAAAAAAGTATTTTGGCTGCTGTACAGCAGGGCGCCGCGATTTGGTCTGTGAATCGGTTGTGCTGGTGCTTTGGTCGTTTTATAAAACATTCTGGAATGCATCCCGATTGGGTGCCTCGTTTATATCCACGCAACCAAGCCATTTATGACGCTACCCGCGTGCACGAACGTTTGGTTAACAATCATAAGTTGCCTGAAAAAAAATTATCTGGCCAATTATTACATTATTTATACGACTCCATTCGTCATCAACAAACGAAAGCAGCGCATTATGCTGAAGAGTGGGCATTACAGCGCGCCGGTGCAGGCAGAAAAACATCGCTAACTAGCGCAGTCTTGCATGCGACGGCGTGTTTTCTGAGGATGTATATTTTCCGTGCTGGTTTTTTAGATGGTAGGCAAGGTTTTTTGCTGGCACTGCTATTGTCGCAAGGAACCTTTATTAAATATGCCGAACTATGGCGTTTACAAAAAAACGCACAACATTAATCCAAGAGATTGTTATGGGATCTAAAAAAAAGGCTACGAATTCGGATCTACGAATCTATCTACGTTTACTGACATATCTTAAACCTTTCAGACCGCATTTTATTTTCGCCATTTTGGGCATGGTTATGTACGCTGCAGGGTCCATGGCATTCTCAGAAATTTTTAAAAGCGTGGGAAGAGTATTCCAGCAGCATACAACTGTTGATCGTTATGAGATTCCACTTTTTATTATTGGTGTAACACTCATCCGAAGTTTGGGTTCGTTTATAGGGTCTTACAATATTTCTTTAGTTGCGCAAGGAGTTATACATAATCTTCGGGTGCAGGTTTTTAATCATATATTGAATCTTTCCAAAAATGCCTTGGATAAACACAATTCGAACCATTTAATTTCATTAATTACTTACAATATTAATGGTGTAACTCAGTCGGTTACGGATGCGCTCAAAATTGGCTTACGAGATGGAATTGTGGTGATTGGTTGTACTGCCGGGTTGATTTATAAAGACTGGAAATTAACCATGGTTTTTCTAATCGTTGCGCCCTTCATCGGTTTCATTGTCTCAAAAGTTGGCAAGCGTCTGCGTCGATTGAATACCAATGCTCAAACCAGTGTAGGTGATATAGCTCAGGTGTCGAGTGAAGCATTTACCGGAATAAATATTGTGAGGGCATTTGGTGCGGAGGATTATGAAAAAAATCGCTTCGAAGCGGCAAGCCGAAAAAATTATTCGCAAAATATGAAAATCGCGATCACTCAAGCAGCTAACAGCCCAATAATCCAATTGTTAGTCGCCTTTGCACTCTCCTTAATTATTTATATCGGTCTCGGCGTAACACGTATGACCGATGCGCTGGACTTTTTTTCCTATTTGACGCTCATTGGAATCATGATGAATCCTATAAAAAATTTAGGAACCATAGCTCCTATGATTTTAAAAGGAGTGGCTGCTGCTGATAGCGTTTTTGGTATGTTGGATGAGGTGCAGGAAAATGATAAAGGTACCTACACCGTTGATCGCGTTAAAGGGCAAATTGAGATTCGAGGCTTAAGTTATAAGTATCCATTGCAGGAAAATCTGGCGCTTAATAATGTTAACTTATCGGTAGAACCTGGAAAGGTTATTGCACTTGTAGGTAGGTCAGGAAGCGGAAAAACCACGCTGGTGAATTTGCTACCACGATTTTATGATGTCCACTCTGGGAATATATTATTTGATGGGGTGGATATTCGTGACTACACGCTTGCCAGCTTGCGCGACCAGGTCTCCATCGTAAATCAGCAAGTTATTTTATTTGATGGCACGATTGCGGAAAATATTGCTTATGGTCGAGCCGAAAAAGTTACTCCGGAAGACATTAAGCGCGCCGCAGATTTGGCGTACGCATCAGAATTTATCGAAAAATTACCGCAAGGTTTTGATACACAAGTGGGCGAAGGTGGCGCACGTTTGTCCGGTGGGCAGCGTCAGCGTTTGGCGATTGCACGCGCCATTTTAAAAGATTCTCCTATTTTGATTTTGGATGAAGCTACATCTGCCCTGGATAATGAATCCGAGCGATATATCCAGGCTGCATTGGAGCAAGTGATGAAGGGGCGTACTACCTTCGTTATTGCACATCGTCTCTCAACTGTTGAACATGCGGATCGTATAATCGTTATGGAACAGGGCGAGATTGTTGAGCAAGGTAAACACAAAGACCTGATCGAAAAAAATGGCGTATATGCAAAGTTGCATGCTGCGCAATTTCATGATGATATGGGTTCTTTGGAGTAGTTTTTAATACAGGATATTTTTGTTATGCGTGTAACCATGCCCCTATTTGATTCCGCCCACGTCCTGATTGTGGGCGATGTTATGCTAGACCGTTATTGGCATGGCTCAAGTAATAGAGTTTCACCGGAAGCACCCGTACCTATTGTTAATGTGTCCTTGGAAGAAGAGCGACCTGGCGGTGCCGGTAACGTGGCTTTGAATATTGCTGCCCTGGGTGGCCAAGTCTCGCTTATAGGTGTGGTGGGCAATGATCCGGCCGGGAATTTACTTAAAACTCGCTTGGATATCGCCAACATAGTCTCTGATTTTCAGGTATCCGCAACTAGACCGACAATAACTAAGTTACGTGTGTTGAGTCGCCATCAGCAGCTTCTGCGTATGGATTTTGAAGAAGCTTACGAAGCTGAGGATAGCAGTACCTTCGAATCAAAGATTGATTCTCATATATCCAAGGCCAAAATTCTGGTTCTTTCAGATTACGCCAAGGGCACGCTCCAGGATTGCCAATCGCTTATCAAGCGCGCGCGCGCTGCAAATATCCCCGTGCTGGTAGATCCAAAAGGCGGTGATTTCACCCGCTACCGGGGCGCTAGTTTGTTGACGCCTAACATTTCAGAGTTCGAGGCGGTGGTCGGGAGCTGTAACAGTGAGCAAGTCGTAGTCACCAAGGGAATGGAGCTTATACAGCAGTTAGGTATAGATGCACTTTTAGTCACTCGTGGCGAGATGGGCATGACATTGCTGCGTCCGAATCGGGCTCCAGTGCATCTGCCGGCGCGGGCACGAGAAGTCTACGACGTAACTGGCGCTGGGGACACTGTCATCGCTGTTATAGCGGCGTCATTGGCGGCGGGAGAGCCTTTGCCTGAGTCAATCGCGCTTGCTAATTTGGCTGCCGGCATTGTGGTAGGCAAGCTAGGTGCCGCTATTGTCACGGCTGCAGAATTGCGAAGTGCAATACACGCAGAAAATGTTTTTGAGCGGGGCGTTGTAACTGAGGAGCAGCTTCTTCACGCTATTGAGTGCGTACGTGAAAATGGTGAACAAATCGTATTTACGAACGGCTGCTTCGACATTATCCATGCCGGTCATGTAGGTTATTTAGAAGAAGCACGCAAACAGGGCGATAGATTGGTTGTGGCGCTAAATAGCGATGCATCTGTTAAACGGCTAAAAGGCCAGGCTCGCCCCATAAATCCAATAGACAGGAGGATGGCTGTATTAGCGGGTCTGGAATCGGTGGATTGGGTAGTTAGTTTTGACGAGGATACCCCTGAACGCCTACTCCGTAAGCTAAAGCCGGACGTGCTGGTTAAAGGCGGCGACTACACGGCGGAACAAATAGTCGGTAGCTCTATTGTTAAAGAAAGTGGTGGCAAGGTTAAGGTACTGCGCTTCTTTGAAAATTGCTCCACTACTTCAATTGTGAATCGCATTCGACAACAGTAGAAACTGTTGAGATGTAAAAAGGGCTTGATGTGTGCAGCATCAAGCCCTTTTTTGTGCTCCTTTTTTGAACTACTTTTTGGGTGGGAATTGTTTAACCAAATCGCGCAGTATCGGATTTAATTTAGCCTGGTTGCGTAATGTAAAATAATCCAGCGGAACTTCGTCTGCAGACCCGCGCCAGAGCACTTGATTACTTGCCTTTGCAGTAATATCCAGAATAATTAATGCAGAAAATTTTTCGTCCTTACCTAGTAGTTTGCTCGTCCCCAAGCCAATAGACCCGTGTCGGCCGATTGGTAGGCCTACCGATAAACCAACACCTGTAGATGAGGCCGACGCAACATGCTTGATGATTGTAAGATCCAGCACGACGTCAGCATTTGTAGCGACCAATTGAAAGCCTTGTTGGCTTAATTGTTGCTCAATTTCATGCTGAATAGCTATCTGATCATTACCATGAACATCTGATGAGAAGTTATGCCAGCTAAATGTTTTATAAGAACTAAAGTCTGTATCCGGTTTGAAATCTTGTGTGACTTTATTCGTGTTGGCGCAACTTGTCAGAAAAAATGTTACGAACAAAACTGCGCTAATGGTAGTTAACAATTTAAAAGTTTGACGCATGTATCTCTCCGTTAGTGGGAACTGCGCGACAATGAATTTGTCATCATAGTCCTATTAAATACGATTGCAAATATGCGGCTTACCATGAGCAGCATTGCCGTTTAGGTTGGATGTGGATAGTATGACCGCGTTTTCGTGATTCGATTCAATATGAGAGATGTATGGGAAATTTTTTGCAAGCTATTTTGCTCGGAATTGTTGAAGGTTTTACTGAGTTTTTACCGATATCGAGTACAGGTCATTTAATAGTAGTAGGTGATCTTATTGGTTTTCATAACGATGGGCGTGTTTTTGAAATCGCTATTCAATTAGGTGCAATCCTCGCAGTGGTCGTTGAATACAGACGTAAATTTATTGGCGTCGCATCAGGGATGTTTAATGATTCCAAATCGCAAAGCTTCATTCGCAATTTGATCGTTGCTTTTTTACCCGCCGCCATCATGGGTGTGTTATTTATCTCGATCATCAAAACCTATTTATTTAATCCAATCAGTGTTGCGACCATGTTGATTCTTGGTGGAGTAGTTATTCTCTGGGCGGAGCGGCGCCAGCATCAGGTTCGTGTTACCAATGTTGATGAAATGACTTGGAAAGATGCGCTTAAAGTTGGCTTATTCCAGGTTGTGTCCATGGTGCCTGGTACATCGCGCTCCGGCGCTACCATTATCGGTGGGTTATTTATTGGTCTGGATCGTAAGGTTGCTGCGGAATTTTCATTTTTTCTTGCGGTGCCTACGATGTTCGCCGCGACTTTTTATGACATCTTCAAGCATCGCGATTTGTTACACGCGAGTGATGTTCCCATGTTTGCGGCAGGTTTTATAACTGCGTTTTTTAGCGCGTGGTTAGCAGTGCGAACATTAGTGCGGTTTGTGGCGAATCACACTTATGAAATATTTGCGTGGTACCGCATTGCGTTTGGATTGATCATTTTAATTACGGCTTATACCGGCATTGTTAGCTGGAACGATTAGTCCAGCTGTACTAAATCGTTAGATCAACAACCCATCAATTAATAAATTTTACGATGCTGGTGTCCTTTTCTCGGGTCTTTCCCGCATGGAGAAGGGCATCCAAATAATCACGCCATAATTTTTCCTGCGTACTACCCAACTCATACAGATAGGCCCAGGTGTAAATACCTGAGTCATGATTATCATTAAAAAATATTTTAATGGCATAATTTCCAGCGCGCTCTATTTTATTGATCGCAACATCTTTCTTGCCGTATTGCAAAACAGCTTGGTTAGGGCCGTGGCCCATCACTTCTGCGCTGGGGGAGTGGACACGTAAAAATTCTGACGTTAATAAGAATTTTTCCGCACCAAAATGCAACTCCAGTTGTTGCGATTGCTTATGAAGTTGAATTTTAGTGGGAATTTTCTGCATCTTGGTCACACAGTTAGAGGATATAGCGACTTAAGTCTTCGTTTTTTGCAAGCTCGCCTAAATGTTGTTCTACGTAGGCCGCATTTATTTCTATTTGTTTTTTATCATCGCCTGCGTCAAACGAAATATCTTCAAGCAAACGTTCGAGGATGGTATGTAATCGCCGAGCACCAATATTTTCAGTGCGCTCATTAACTTCGAAAGCAGTTTCGGCGATACGTCTAATACCGTCTTTGGTAAAAACAATATCCACACCTTCCGTTTTTAACAATGCTATTTGTTGTTCGGTAAGCGATGCTTTTGGTTCGGTTAATATGCGTTCGAAATCGTCAGGTGTAAGCGCTTGCAATTCAACGCGAATAGGTAAGCGACCCTGCAATTCGGGGATAAGGTCTGAAGGTTTGCTGAGATGGAATGCACCGGATGTAATAAATAAAATATGGTCTGTTTTAATGGTGCCGTGTTTTGTTGTCACGGTGCAGCCTTCAATTAATGGCAGCAAATCACGCTGAACGCCTTCGCGTGATACATCGGCGCCGCCTACATTTCCGCGACGGGCAACTTTGTCAATCTCATCGATAAAAACTATTCCATTTTGCTCTACCGCAGTAACTGCCTGGGTTTTTATATCTTCTTCACTCACCAGCTTTGCAGCTTCTTCATCCTGCAGATATTTGAGCGCTTTTTTAATAGACATTTTTGCTTTTTTTGTTTTCTCCCTGCCTAAGGATGAAAACATATTTTGCAATTGGTTAGTCATGTCCTCCATGCCTGGCGGTGCCATTATTTCGATACCTACAGACGCGGCGGCTACATCAATTTCAATTTCTTTATCATTGAGTTCACCTTCGCGTAATTTTTTCCGAAAAATTTGGCGTGTGCTGGACTCATGTTTGTTCTCTTCATCGGCTATGTCGCGCGCGGGTGGAAGCAGAACATCTAAAATACGTTCTTCAGCAGCTTCTGCAGCGCGAAACTCCACACTTTTCATTGCCTGCTCGCGACGCAATTTTATGGCAACGTCCATAAGGTCACGAATAATGGATTCTACATCGCGGCCAACGTAACCGACTTCGGTAAATTTTGTGGCTTCCACTTTAATAAATGGTGCATTGGCAAGTTTTGCCAGTCGGCGTGCGATTTCGGTTTTACCAACACCCGTAGGGCCGATCATCAAAATATTTTTAGGTGTAATTTCACCGCGCATTTCTTCAGCAACTTGCATGCGTCGCCAGCGGTTGCGTAACGCAATAGCAACAGCGCGTTTAGCGTCCTGTTGACCAATAATATGTTTATCTAATTCATGCACGATTTCGCGCGGAGTCATGGTAGACATAAAAAACTCTTGAAATTTAAGTTTAAATTTTTTGGTACCAAACGGTCCCTTGCTTGCTTTGCCGAGCACTAGAGAAAAGTTGGTGAAAACAAACGAGAGATTGGTTTAGTCTTGCGGCAGGTAAAACAATTTAATAATCCAACGCTTCAATCGTTAAATTGCTATTGGTAAATACACAAATATCACCCGCAATTTTCAAACCTTTTTCAACGATATCTCGCGCATTTAATTCGGTGTTTTCCAGGAGCGCGCGTGCGGCGGCTTGCGCATAATTTCCGCCTGAACCTATCGCAATTAAATCGTCTTCCGGCTGAATGACATCGCCGTTTCCAGTAATAATTAAAGATGCTTCTTTATCAGCTACCGCAAGCAAAGCCTCCAGACGTCGTAAACTGCGATCCGTTCGCCAGTCTTTTGCAAGTTCTACAGCGGCGCGTGTTAACTGCCCGTTGTGCGCCTCAAGCTTTGCCTCGAAGCGCTCAAACAAGGTAAACGCATCAGCGGTACCGCCCGCAAAGCCGGCAATAACCTGATTTTTATATAAGCGACGCACCTTGCGGGCATTGCCCTTCATAACCGTATTGCCAAGCGATACTTGACCATCACCACCAATAACCACCTGATTATCGCGGCGAACGCACAAAATAGTAGTCACAGAAAATCCTTACAGAATGAGGCTGACATGAGCAAATGAAGTGGGGGCGGCGCACAAAATTTCAAGCAGTGGAAAATTTACTAGTTGACGCCCCGATTGGGACGGCAACTATTTCTTACCGTTTTTGGCTCGCTTTAAAACCAGGGCGGTATATTGATTAGCGACGAGTGATGAGCGCGCACTGGCGAGTTTTTCTTGAGAACTAAACGGCCCTACAACAACTCGATGCCAAATCTCGCCTTTGTGAATTTCAACCGATTCGATGTGCGCATCGAGGTTCAGCAAAATGAGTTGTGCGCGCAATTTGTCAGCTTCCGTTTGATTCGGAAATGATCCTACCTGCAATATATATTCGATATTATTTGCAGGATTTTCCGGCGCTTTCTCCGTTTCGCCCATGGTCTCGGTCGCGGGAACTATTTGTTCGCTCTCTTGCAATAATTTATAAAAATCAAATCGTGGTTTAGGTGTTTTAGATTCAGATTCAACCGGCTTTTCAGCCACGGAATTTGGATCGGTCACAGGCTTAGGCGTATGCAGGGTAAACACCAATGCCATGGCAAATGCACCACAAATCGCTCCCGCCACAAACCACAACCAAGTAGGAACTTGTTTGCTCTTCGATGCGGATGTCCGGCGATTAGGGGCCGCGTTGCGTTTGGCGAAATCTTTACTCATGCGAATTGAAATCTTGGTAGGGTCAGCTGAGACCAGAGGTTTAATCGATTGTTATATTGAAATGGAAAGCCGGATTGTAAATGGATTGGTTGAGTGAGTCACTACGCGCATCTTCGAACCGCGCAGTGCAGCATCTAATGTTACATTTATTGCTTCGTAGACAGCGACGCTAAAGCTTCTTTGAGTGCGGTTACGTAAGATGGGAATTCATGAATATCGCTGTGACCTGCTTCATCAATTTCTATGAGCTGCGCCGCCGAATTTAGTTTTTGCAGACGTCGGCTGTGCTCGATGGATATTAATTTATCGTCGGTACCGTGCAGCATAAGTATTTTATTACGTAGTTGCGGTAAAACCTGGTCAGTTTTTAATGGGTACCGCAAAATTCCGCCGGGCACCCAGGGGTAATATTCGTGCGCAACATCAGTCATGCTGGTATAGGGCGAGACAAGTATCAGCAGGTCTGTGGAAATTTCGCTTGCAAGAGTGGCAGCCAAGCCGGTACCGAGGGAGCGTCCGTAAATAACCTGTTTTTTACCGTGATAATTTGGCGCGACAAAATTCCATACCCGCAGTACGTCATCATTTAATTGTTCTTCGCTCAGAATTTTTCCAGTACTTTTTCCGAAGCCCCGGTAGTCAGGCATCAGCACGTCATAACCCGTCTCTAACCAGAAATCCGCATGAGTAAACCAGGTTTCCAGATTACCTGCGTTGCCATGTAAAAATAAAATAATACCGCGGCTCTGCTCCTCAGGTTGGCGCAGGTAAAGTGCATGTAGCTTTGCCCCTGGAACATCTATATAAACTTCTGAGGTGTTGGTTAAATCGAATTTGTGATTGGGCGTAGCCGGGTCTGGATGAAAAAGTAGTTTTTCCTGGCTGTACCATACAAATGCTACGGCTAGCAGCCAGGCGATGAAGGCGAAAATCGCTAGGTTAATCAATCTGCGCCTCCATTTTGTGAAAAAACCTGGTGGTGGTTGGTAGGCTTTTATATTGGTTTCAGTAACGGGTTGATGCATATTTCAGGCTACGGTAAGTCGAATCATTGTTAAATAACTATATGTAAGTATCAGCTACTTAGCTTAAGAGGTAGAAGATAGACGTTCCAGGCGGCAGTTAACATAGGATGTGTGGGGCGACAAAGCTAACCCATTTCGGATGGATCAACATCTAGCGCCCAACGTACACGCTTACTCAAGGCATTTGTTTCCAGAATTTGCGTTAGTTGACTTAGCAGCGCATGTAGCGGTTTGCGTTGCGCGCTATTGAATTGCAGTTGAAAGCGAAAACGGTCACCGCGACGTTCGATCATCGCGGGTAGCGGGCCAAGATAATTCAACTCGGGGCTTGATGGTGAAATGGCCTGAGCTTCGGCGCGCGCCAACTTCAAAAACTCCATCGCGAGTTCGGGTCTTTTGCTTTCGGCGCGAAGCAGAGTGAGATATCTGTAGGGCGGTAGCAGGGCGATTTGGCGTTCCTGCAAGATTAAATCGGCAAATGCCTGATAGCCCTTGAAAAATAAGGTTTGTACCAGCGGATGATCGGTATGATGGCTCTGTAATATCACTCGTCCTGGTTTTTCGGCACGCCCGGCACGCCCGGAAACTTGCAGTAACAACTGCCCCATTCGCTCAGGGCCACGAAAATCTGTACTAAAAAGACCGGCGTCTGCATCAATGATGACAACCAATGTGACATCTGCAAAATGATGGCCTTTGGCGAGCATCTGCGTACCGATCAAAATGCAAGGTTCGCCTTGCTGAACTTCGCTCAGGATTTTATCCATGGCGTTTTTAGCGCGAGTCGAGTCGCGGTCCACACGAATAATGGGAGTAGTAGGGAACCACTCGCGCAAGACAATTTCGCTCCGCTCCGTACCTTGTCCCAAAGGTTGTAATTTACTGCTTCTGCAATTTGGGCAACTGCGTGGTATTGCGCGTTGATGCCCGCAATGATGGCAATGCAGATGACGGGGGTTTTGATGAACCGTTATGCGCAAATCGCAATGCGGACATACTGCCAGCCAACCGCAATCGTGACACTCAAGCGTCGGTGCGTAGCCCCGACGGTTAAGAAAAACCAGCACTTGGTTGCCCGCTGCAATCTCATTACCAATGGCTACTTTCGTTTCGAGGGAAAAGCCTTCACTAAGAGTTTGCCCTCGTATATCCATTAACTGAATTTCAGGCGGTGCGGCGTTACCCGCCCGAGTATGAAGTTTCAGATGTTGATAGCGCCCGTGCTGGGCGTTATGCAGCGTTTCGAGTGATGCTGTAGCTGACCCAAGTATTAGCGGAATTTGTAAGCGGCTCGCACGTACAGCAGCCAGATCTCTGGCTGAATATCGAAACCCATCCTGTTGCTTGAAAGATCCATCATGTTCCTCATCAATAATGATAATGCCCAGCTTGGGTATGGGCGTAAAAATCGCAGACCGTGTACCTATGATTATTCGTGCTTTGCCGGAACGGGCGTGCAGCCAGGCATCCAGGCGCTCACGATCATTTAACCCTGAATGCAGGACGGCTATCGCAACAGCAAAACGTTTTTGAAACCGCGCGATCGTTTGAGGTGTAAGCCCAATTTCAGGGACCAGCACCAAGGCTTGTTGCCCTGCTTCCAACACCTTTGAAATGGCTTGCAAGTAAATCTCGGTCTTACCGCTACCGGTCGCACCATCCAAAAGACTAATTTGAAATTCCCCGAGGCTAATTTGTTCGAGGGCAGATAATTGCTCGTCGTTCAAGATGAGCGGCGATTGGCGATAAATATTGGACGACATCTTCGGGGCAGAGTCATCAACCTCAGCTTTTTCTATAAGCTTTTTGTCTGCCAGTACTTTGATGACGTTGGTGGGTATATCCAACGCGGTAATTTCACTACGGCTTAGTTTTTTTTGCTGTTGTAGAGCCGCTATCAAGAGCGCTTGTTTCGGAGCACGTTTAAGTGCTCCATCCGGCAGACCTTTACCCTCAATGGTCAATTGCCAGCATGGCTCATGGCGCTCCTGTGCAGCCTCACCCTGTCGCAGAAGCACGGGCAACGCGGCGCTTAGTGCTTCTCCTTCAGGGCACTGATAATAATCTGCTGCCCAACCTATTAGCTCAAGCAACTCCTGATCAAGCGCGGGTTGCGGATCTATGATCGCAAGTGCAGCGCGCAATTTTTCAATGTTTTGCTCAGTGCTGTCTTTGACACGCATCAGTATTCCAATGAGTTCCTGATGGCCAAAAGGTACGCGCACCAGTACGCCCGCGGATAATTGCGCTGCATCTGAATCGCTCATTTCAAGCGGCGCGAGGTAGTCAAAACGGCGTCGCATCGGAGTGGGAAGTGCAATTTCCAGGATAGTGTTAGGCATAGAATATAGTGTTTCAGAACAGGCGAGCAGGATAGCCTTATCCGCGTCGTAAACGAAGCCGGAATTTATTCTTGGTATCGAGCCTGAAGTTTTGGAGGGTTCGTTTGTATTCGTGCAGTTGTATTGAAAGTGTTCAAATGCCATGTTTTCGTTACAGAAAGGGCATGTTTTTAGGTGAAGCTTGATGCTTTTTTGCTCAAAGCTTCCTTAGTAGCGCGGATTTTTGCTTGCGTTGATAGCGAATTCTGGTAGGATCGCGGCCTCTTTAAAAGAGCCCTTACATAAACCGTTGTGCGGTGCTCGACTTACGTTCGGGTGGCGGCACACATAGACTCAGGCAAATATCATGAAACCAGAAATTCATCCAAATTATGTTCCAGTAAATGTGAGCTGCAGCTGCGGCAATACCTTTGCTACTGCATCCACAATGGGCAAAAGCGACTTCCACGTAGACGTGTGCAGCGCATGTCACCCTTTCTACACGGGTAAGCAAAAAATCGTTGATACCGGTGGCCGTATCGATAAATTTACCAAGCGTTTCGGCAGCCGTATTGCTGCTAAAAAGTAGTCACCAAAATATTGGTAGGACGCTTATGAGCCTGGTTAGTTTGTCAGGCCTAAGAACAAAAACGCCGAGTGTGCAAACCCTCGGCGTTTTGTTTTTTGGGCTTTTGTGTAGTTTTGACTTTGATGCAGCTTTTGCAGATTGTGTACCACGCGGTGTCGGTGAACCAGCAATTATTGATCGAGTCCTCGACGGCGACACAGTCAAACTTAAGGATGGACGACATGTAAGAGTGCTGGGTATCAACACCCCTGAAATTGAACATGGTGAAAAGGCCGGCCAAGCGCTGGGCACAGCGGCTAGCGATGCTGCCGAGAAGTTTTTCAGTAGAGGCAAAAATGTCCGGCTTTTCTATGACGTGCAACGAGTAGATCCCTACGGCCGAACTTTGGCTCATATTTATGACCCCCGTGACCGTAGTTTATCCGCCCATTTGCTGCGCGAAGGTTTAGGTTTTCACGTGGCAATACCGCCAAATCTAAGCTTGAACGAATGCCTTCACGCTCAGGAAGCTATAGCTAGAAATAAGCTAGTGGGGGTGTGGAATGATAAGCACTGGAAACCGGTGCATGCGTCGCTAATAGGTGAAAACGATCTTGGTTTTAAACGCGTCACCGGACGTGTGGTTGATATTTATAAAACGCGTTCGGTATGGTTGGAATTAGACGGGCCCATAACCATTAAAATTTCCTCCACAGATTTGAAAAACTTTCCAGCGCGTGATTGGCAATCATGGAAAGGCAAAAAAATTGAAGCGCGTGGCTGGGTTACAACTCAGACGGCCAATAAAGCGGCGGGTAAAAAACGCAAGAGCGATTCACCCACGAAGCAGTCTAATAAATACTTGGTTATGCAACCACGAATTGCGGGTAATTTGGAGTTGCTGGAAAAATAGCAGACAGGCGGTAGCGGAGTTCGAATTTCCGCTACCTCGCCTGCTTTAAAGGACACCTTCCGGTAAGGTCTCGTCGGTCGGAATCTCTTCTCCCAAGCCTGCAGGCGTGTTTGCCGACACCTCAGTTGAAAATATTTCAAATGCCGTATTTACATCGCCTGGTTGTGCAGGCTTGCCCGTGTCAGTGTTAATTCTAACCGTCACAATTCCATCAGGTTGGCGCACGATCTGATTTGGCATGCCTTCCAATGCGGTGCGCATAAAATCCATCCATATAGGTAGCGCGGCGGTCGAGCCAAATTCGCGTCGTCCTAACGGCGTATTTTTATCGATACCCACCCAAACAGTGGTGATTAAGTTAGGGTTATAGCCCGAGAACCAAAGATCGCGTGGCCCGTTCGTCGTACCCGTTTTTCCGGCAAGATCGGTGCGTCCTAAAGATTTAGCCGCAGCCCCAGTACCTTTATCCACAACGTCTTTTAAGATCGAGTCCATTATGTAGGCTACGCGAGCATCAATAATCCGAGGTGCGTGTTGTTCTTCGCTGGTTGACGGATCATTCGAAATCTCGTCTATTTGATCAGGCTCAGATTCCATTTTCTTATCCAGGCAGGTTTTGCATACTCGTTTGGGCTTAGCCTCAAAAACGAGCTCGCCTTTGCCATTCTCAATCCGGCTTATTAAATATGGGTCGACTTTATAACCGCCATTAGCAAATGAAGCATAGGCTGTTGCCATTTGCATCGGCGTTAGCGCATGGGCCCCTAGTGCCAGAGCAAGTTCGTGTGGGAACTCCTTTTTATTGAAGCCGAAACGCTCAAGACTATTGATTACAGTGTCAACACCAAGGCTTTTTAAAATTCTAATGGAGACCAGATTTTTGGATCTATATAGCGCTCTACGCAGGCTGATTGGGCCGTCAAATTCGCCTTCATCATTTTCCGGCCGCCATATGACACCGGTATATTCGTTGCGAATGACTAACGGAGCATCGTTGATCATGGTCGCCGGAGTGAAGCCATTTTCCAGCGCACAAGTGTATATGAGCGGTTTGAAACTCGAACCAGGCTGACGGGCCCCTTGCATCACGCGATTGAAGTGACTTTGATTGAAATCAAAACCACCCACCAACGCACGCACGGCACCGCTCAGTGGATCAAGGGAGATTAGAGCGCTTTGTGCTTCAGGAACTTGGGTCAGGCGAGGTTGGCCGTTTTTGTCTTTTCCAATTCGTACAATATCACCCACATGTAAAAAGTCTTTAGCCGATTTAGGAGCAGCGCCTCGACTATCCTCGGAGATGTATGGGCGCTTGTCTGAAAGCCCATGCAGCCAGTCCAGCTCCAATTTTTCGCCATCACTTTTTAGCAGGGAAACACTTTTATCAGCCACCGCAACTACGGCCATTGCCTCTAAGCCGCCCAAGGTTGGTATTGCCTGCAATTGATCTTGCCAATCCTCTAAATCCGGGCTGGTTGATTCAGCGAGGCGACGTTCTGGACCACGGTAACCGTGGCGATCATCGTAATTCATCAAACCGGTAACAACCGCAGTCTGCGCAGTGGATTGCATGGCGCTATCTACAGTGGTGTAAACCTTGTAACCGTCTGTATAGGCCGCATCGCCAAAACGATCTACCGCTTCTTTACGCGCCATTTCAGAAATGTAGGGTGCCTGCATTTCCTGACCGCTACCATGAATGGATGCCGTATTGGGTTCACGTATGGCGGCGTCGTAAGTAGCCTTATCGATAAAATTCAATTCGAGCATGCGACCAATGATCCAATTGCGGCGAACCATAGACCGTTTCGGATTTGCAACCGGGTTATAAGCTGATGGAGCCTTAAGAACTCCGACGATCATCGCATCTTGTGCTATGGTTAAATCCTGAACGTCTTTACCGTAGTAGATTTGCGCGGCAGCTTGTAAACCGTAGGCGCGGTTGCCGAAAAACATCTTGTTGTTAAAGAGCTCCAGGATTTCTTCTTTTGTGAACTCTTGCTCAATTTGCAAAGAAAGTAAGATCTCATTGAATTTTCTGGAAAATACTTGTTTACGCGTTAGAAAGAAATCGCGAGCTAACTGTTGAGTGATTGTGCTGCCACCAGATTGAATGCCTCCGGACTTCAATATTTGTGAAGCTGCTCGCAACATGCCCGTAATGGAAACGCCATGATGTTCGAAGAATTCGGCGTCTTCAGCGGCAAGTAAAGCCTTAAGGTAGAGAGGCGGAATTTGGTTGTATTTCAAAGGGGTACGACGTTGTTCTCCAAACTCTCCTATGAGTTTGTTGTCGCTTGAATACACCCTTAGGGGTGTCTGAAGTTTGACTTGGCGGAGGCTGTCGACCGGGGGTAATTTGGGGCTCAAATAAAGGTAGAGTCCTGCAAATGTAACCGCGGTAACGCTTATGCTAGCGAGTAACAACCAAAAAATAATACTAAACAGATTTTTTTTATTTAACATTTTACTAAGAGAATTAATAGGTTAGCGAAGTTGGTGCGATTGGCCGACATTATACGAGCTTTTTACCTGTTTATATATTCAACTGCTTCTTGCAGCCTTAAGTTAAAGTGCTATAACATAAACAACGTCTAAGTTACGGATATAGATAGAAAAATGGGCATTTTAAACTTCCTTGAGAAAAAAGCGAGACCAGTGATTGGGCTGGATATCAGCTCAACGTCGGTAAAGTTGCTGGAGTTAAGCCGCCACGGTGATCGTTACCGTGTAGAAACCTACGCCGTCAAACCTCTGCCCCCCAATGCTGTGGTTGAAAAAAACATTAATGACCAGGAAGCCGTTGCCGAAGTCATTAGGGCTATGGTCAAGCAATCCAAAACTAAACTTAAATATGCTGCGGTCGCCGTCGCAGGCTCGGCTGTGATCACTAAAATGATCGATTTGCCATCAGGTTTAAGTGACGATGCGATGGAAACCCAGATATCGTTGGAGGCGGACCAATACATCCCCTTTCCCCTTGAAGAGGTTGCCATAGACTTCGAGGTTCAGGGGGTGTCTCCGCGCAATCCGGAACAGGTCGAAGTGTTGTTAGCGGCTTGTCGTCGGGAAAATGTCGAAATGCGCGCGAACGTTTTGCAATTATCGGATTTAGTACCCGAAAAGGTGGATATTGAAGCCTACAGTATGGAGCGTGCTTTTGAGTTGATATCGGAGCAGCTTGAAGATCAGGAGGGTCAAGTTGTTGCCATTATTGACATAGGCGCGACTATGACGACCCTCAGCGTGTTAGTGGACGGCAAGACCGTCTACACACGTGAACAATTATTTGGCGGCAAACAGTTAACAGAAGAAATTCAGCGCCGCTATGGTTTGTCCCGTGAGGAAGCTGGTCTCGCTAAAAAGCAAGGCGGGCTACCTGATGATTATGATTCTGAAGTGTTGGCTCCGTTTAAAGAAGCCGTGGTTCAGCAGGTGACGCGTTCACTGCAATTCTTCTTTTCTGCCAGTCAATACAACGATGTCGATTACATCATTCTGGCTGGAGGAGTGGCTTCGCTGGAGGGCTTAGTTGGTCTGATTGAAGAAAAGTTAGGCACTCAAACAGTAGTAGCGAATCCGTTCGCAAGAATGTCAGTTTCTTCGCGTGTGAATGCAGTATCTTTGGCTAATGATGCGCCATCGCTCATGATTGTGACTGGCCTTGCGATGAGGAGTTTCGACTGATGGCAAAGATTAACTTATTGCCGTGGCGTGAAGCCTATCGCAAAGAGAAAAAAGAACAATTCCTGGCTATTGTCGGCGGCGTGGTTTTAATTTCTGGGCTAGTTGCCTATTTATGGGTTGTTAGTGTTGAGTCCTCAATTGAACACCAAGAGGGGCGAAATCGTTTGTTAGAAAATGAGATTGCCACTCTTGATAAGCAAGTTCAAGAAATTGCAGAGCTTAGAAAGGTTCGTGACGATTTGCTTGCACGCATAAAAATCATTCAAGATCTGCAAGGTACACGTCCGCTTATCGTAAGATATTTCGATGATTTTGCTCGCTCAATTCCCGACGGTGTATTTATCAACATGGTCGCTCGGGTGGGCAACGTAGTTAGTATCGAAGGTATAGCGGAATCATACAATCGTGTCGCTACATTTATGCGAAATTTGGAGGGCTCTGATTGGTTTGCCGGACCAAATCTTACATCTGTAGTTGCGGTTCCCGCAGAAGGAGAACAGGCTCAGGCTTTTAAGTTAACGGTAAATACCTCGTCACCGAATGAAGTAAATTCTACAGATCCTAAAGCCACTGGTAATGCCACGCCTTCAACTGCTAAAGAATCGGGAGGCAAATAGTCATGGCAATGAACGACACTTTGGAGCAGCTGAAAAATTTCGATGTTAACAATATCGATTTTGAAAAAATTGGTGTATGGCCTGTTCCTGCAAAGATATTTGTATTGGTCGTATTGGTAATCCTTATTTTTACACTTACTTACTACGTGAAAATTAGCGATTTAAATTTGCAGTTGGATGGTGTGAAGGCGAAAGAGTTAACTTTACGCAAATCATACGAGACAAAGAGTTTTGAGGCTGCAAATTTGGATGCGTACAGGGCGCAAATGGTTGAAATGGATAAAACCTTTAAATCATTACTGAGTCGATTGCCAAGTGATACCCAGGTTCCAGGGCTGCTTGACGATATAGGCGCGCGCGGGAGGGAAAGTGGTTTAACAATTAATGCGACCACAATGGAAACTGAAAAGGCAGCTGAGTTTTATATTGAAGTACCTTTCAAGATAAATGTCGACGGTGGCTACCACGATATGGGTGGATT
The DNA here is from genome assembly GCA_004173475.1 of Gammaproteobacteria bacterium. Classification (GTDB taxonomy): domain Bacteria; phylum Pseudomonadota; class Gammaproteobacteria; order Pseudomonadales; family Cellvibrionaceae; genus Cellvibrio. The sequence goes on along the minus strand of SEBU01000001.1, from coordinate 943,406 downwards.
TATTAGCGGTATCGCTGCTATGCCTCGTATTGTCACATTGCATGATTACTCAATCACTCGAAAGAAAGAAAAAGAGACTTTGTTAAGTATGCAAATCTCTGCCAAAACTTATAAATATAAAGCGCAGGAGAAGTGAAATGAAAACTATCCTGTTACTCGCCGAATTATTCTTAATGTTATTGATTGTATCCGCTTGCAGCTCGTCGTCAGACCAGGATCTACGAGATTTTATGGCTGAGACTAAACGTAGACCTCAAGGTCAAATAGATCCTCTACCACCCTTCGAGGTATATCAGCCATTTGCTTATAGTGCTATGACGCTGCGCAGTCCATTCGAGCGACCTGCACCTGTTGAAAAAGAGACTAAAGGTGGTCGTACCGTCGAGCCAGACTTAACTCGTGAGAAGGAATATTTAGAGGGGTTCAATATTGCTAGTTTGAGTATGGTAGGAACTTTGTCCAGAGGAGGTAAGCTTTGGGTATTGATTGACGACGGCCAAGGCAAGGTGACACCTGTCACTGTCGGGAACTATATGGGTAAAAATTTCGGCAAAATTATTTCTACAGAAAAATCGCAATTAGAAATTATGGAAATTGTTGCTGATGGTTCAAGTGGTTGGGTCGAGCGTCCCAGAATTATTAAGTTAGTAGCGAAGGAATAATAAGCCATGCGTGTTCTGTTCTTATTGGGGTTAAATATGCGCAATAAAATTTTACTAATACTGTGTTTGTTGTCGCCCATAAGTTGGGCAAGCACGATAAATGCGTTAAATACGGCTGAGCTTCCTGGTGAGCGCTTTGAAGTGCGAGTTCAGTTCAGCGATACTCCTCCAGAGCCTAAGGGTTATACGATTGAAAAACCTGCAAGAATTGTATTGGACTTTCCCGATGCTGTGAGTGAATTAAAGGAGCGCCGTTTTCCGCTCGCTTTTGATAACGGCCAAAGTGCTATGTTGTTAACTACAGAAGGGCGTACTCGTTTAATTATTAACTTAAGCGAGCTTACATCGTATACGACACGAAGAGATGGGAATGCTTTTGTTGTTGAGGTTGGCGCTAGTCAGGCTGGAAAATCCGCTTCAAAAATCACTTCTACTTCGGGTTTAGATGTACCTAATAAAAGAGCGTCTGCAGAGATTAAGTCTGGGCAGCCATCAATTTCAAACATAGATTTCCGTCGTGGTCAGGCGGGTGAAGGTAAAATCATTGTTACATTGACAGATCCACATGTCAGTGCGGATTTAGCAAGTACAGGTGCGGGCGTTAAGCTGTCTTTCACAAACGTGTCTATTCCAAAAGAGTTACGTCGCCGCCTTGATGTAGTTGATTTCGCTACCCCCGTTTCTATGGTCAATGCTTCCCAAGACGGTGCGAATTCAACATTAAATATTGCTGCAAGTGGTGATTTCGATTACATGGCTTATCAAACTGATAATGAGTACGTGTTAAGCGTTAAACCCCTTACAGAGCAAGAGAAGAAGGACAAGAAAAAAGATTTCCAATATAGCGGTGATAAACTCTCATTCAATTTTCAGGATATTGAAGTTAGAGCTGTCTTACAAATTATTGCTGATTTTACCGAGTTAAACTTAGTCGCAAGCGATACTGTTCAAGGCAGAATTACCTTGCGATTGGAAAATGTCCCTTGGGATCAGGCGTTAGCCTTGGTGTTAAAGACGAAAGGTTTGGATAAGCGTCTTGAGGGTAATGTAATGATGGTTGCTCCCGCAGCTGAAATCGCTGAGCGTGAGCGTCAAGAGTTATCCACGAAGAAGCAACTTGAAGAGCTCGCCCCCCTTAGAACCGAATACTTGCGTGTTCGTTACGCAAATGCTAAAGAAATGTTCGAGCTATTCCGTGGCGAGAGCGGCAGCGGCGGAAGTAGCGGCGGTGCTTCTGGAGGAAGCAGAGCTACAGGTAGTGTTTTGTCCGATCGTGGTCAAGCTGTGGTTGACGAGCGTACTAATTCAATTATTGTTACAGATACAGCGGATCGAATCGAAGCGTTTAAGAGGTTAGTTGACCAGATAGATGTTCCTATCCGCCAAGTAATGATTGAAGCACGCTTGGTTATAGCAAATTCAAACTTCCGTCGCGAGCTAGGTGTGCGTTGGGGCGGTATAGCTTACGGTGTTCGTAATAACGGAAAAATGCTCACGGAATTTTCTGGATCTACAGAAGGTTTAAGTAGTGATCCTGGTACACCTTATGACGTATTGACAGGTCGTCCGGGCGCATCAACGGATATGACTAAAGACCATGTGGTTGATTTGGCGGTGCAAAATCCTGCTGGTAGTATAGCTGCAGGCATTCTTACCGATAATGGTTTTCTCGATTTAGAACTATCTGCGCTTGAAAATGCCGGATTCGCAGAGATTGTTGCGCAGCCCAAAGTTGTAACAAGTGATAAGCAAAAAGCGATGATTAAATCTGGTAAGCAAATCCCTTTCCAAGAGGCTTCAGCTAGCGGCGCTACTACTACTAGCTTTAAGGACGCCATCTTGAAACTTGAAGTTACTCCACAAATTACTCCAGATAACCATGTAATTATGGATTTAGTCATTACTAAAGATGCGTTAGGTGATATAACTCAAACTGGCGCCATAACCATAGATATCAACCAAATAGAGACTAAAGTATTGGTCCCTAATGGCGAGACGGTGGTGCTTGGCGGTGTATTTGGTGTTGATAGTAATAAGATTGATGTTAAGGTGCCTGTCCTAGGAGATATCCCATATTTAGGTCGTCTTTTCAAGCATTCCGTTAATTCAGAAAATAAGACTGAACTGTTAATATTCATCACACCTAAAATTATTGCGGATAAAATGACGAACTAATGCATAAACGTAACATATATCTTGTCGGCCCTATGGGGGCCGGCAAATCTACCATCGGCCGCGTTTTAGCGGCCGAACTTCATTTTGGCTTTCGTGACAGTGATAAGGTAATTGAAGATCGCACCGGGGCAGATATTCCCTGGATTTTTGACATGGAGGGGGAGGAGGGCTTTAGGGATCGTGAGTCGGCAGTATTAGAAGAGCTGTCTCAAGGTAGGGATGTAGTTATTGCTACTGGCGGAGGTATTATTCTTCGTTCCCAAAATCGCGAAATAATGAAGTCATCGGGCTATGTATGTTATCTCACCGCATCCATTGAGCAACTGGTTGAGCGAACGGCACGTGATAAAAAGCGTCCATTATTACAAGTTGAAAACCCTCGTCAAAAAATCATTGATCTAGTTGCTTTAAGGGATCCGCTTTATACTGAAGCGGCGGATTTCGTCGTAAATACTGATCGAAGGTCGCCTAAAGTTGTCGCTCAAGAAATTTCTGCTTTAATAAAATCTGCCAGCTAGTCAATCCAACATTCGACTAAAAAATTTAAAGCTATGTGGTAAAGTAGCGCTGAATTTTCGAATGAGTGACGTTATGCAAACCTTATCTGTTTCGCTTGGGGATCGTAGCTACCCAATACTAATTGGTTCAAATTTACTCCCTCAATCCAATCTTTATGTTCCCCATATTCATAGTAGACAAATTTGTATTGTCACAAACAATACAGTTGCGCCCCTTTATTTGGAGGAATTAAAAAATAAATTAGCTGATTTTTATGTGGATAGCGTGATTTTACCTGATGGTGAATCCCATAAAAATCTTGAAACATTAAATTTAATATTTACAGAGTTGTTGGAGAAAAAACATAACCGCACCACAACTTTAATCGCATTGGGCGGCGGGGTTGTAGGTGATATGACTGGTTTTGCGGCGGCGTGCTACCAGCGAGGTGTTAATTTTATACAAATCCCTACTACCCTATTGTCGATGGTTGATTCATCTGTTGGCGGAAAGACAGGCGTCAATCATATTATGGGGAAAAATATGATTGGTGCTTTCTACCAGCCGCAAGCTGTGATTGCTGATATCAGTTTGTTGAAAACGCTTCCCGCACGCGAAATATCAGCTGGTCTCGCAGAAGTTATTAAATATGGTTTAATTTCGGATTACCAATTTTTTGTTTGGCTCGAACAAAATATTGAATTATTAATGGCAGGCGATGAAGCCGCATTATCTTACGCAGTATTACGCTCCTGCGAAAATAAGGCTCAGGTTGTTACACAAGATGAGCGCGAAGGTGGAATTCGTGCAATTCTAAATCTAGGTCATACATTTGGTCATGCCATTGAAACTGCGCAAGGTTATGGAAACTGGTTGCATGGGGAAGCAGTGGCCGCCGGCATGGTGATGGCTGCGGATTTATCGATGCGCCGAGGGGATATTTCACACTCTGATTTTAATCGAATAACAAATTTACTTGAGCGTTCCAATCTGCCGACAAAGGCACCTCAGGAAATGACGCCTGAACAATTTATCGAATTGATGGGCGTCGATAAGAAGGTTGTGGACGGTCGCTTGCGATTGGTTTTATTAAAATCCTTGGGGTCAGCAATAATAACGAGCGATATAGACGCAGGATTATTACTGGAAACATTTGCGGCTTGCCGTTAACTATTTTAGAGAGGCATACACGTGAGGACAGAACCTTCATTTTCAACGGAATCTAATGACCATTTGCATGCTGGCTTGAACAACGAAAGTGATTTAGAGAAACCTGAACAGCTTTTATCTGATTATCGCCAACGCTACGGATTGTCTATCGACCCCTTTGCAGACGATCCCCATTTTCCTTTTTATCAGGGTGCCCAGCGCCGTCAAATTCTCGAACAGTTACTTCATTTGTGTCAGTTCAGCCATAATCTTTTGGTGGTAACGGGTGATTACGGCGTAGGAAAGACGCGCATGGCGCAAGCATTAATTGACTCGCTCGACGATCTTGATGATATTGCTTTTGTAGAGGGCCAAATCACCAGCGACACTTCCTCATTATTTTCTGAAATACTTGCTCAATTTGAATTACAAGACAAAGAAGAATTTACGGCGTTTTGTCAGAAAAAGTCAGATCAGGATGGCTTGGTTGTTTTGATTATAGATAATGCTCATCATTTAACTGATGAAGTTGTTGCTGATTTAATAAATTTTCTAGAGGCGAGCCTTGAGTCTCGATTGCATTTAGTGATGTTTGCAGAACCGCATCTGTTGGACAGATTAAATGGGGTTGATGCTCCAGATATTGTATTGACAGATTTTTCTCTAGAAAAATTTTCTCTGGCAGATTCCGTGGATTACCTAAATTTTCGAATGGAAATGTCGGATTATTTAGGGCCAGAAATATTTGTAGAAGCAAAAGTTGAACCTTGGTGGCGACAGTCTCAGGGGCAATTATTAGCTTTGCATGATTATGCGCATGAAAAACTATTAGAAGCAGTTTCTGAGTCTCATAACACTCAATCCCATAAACCTACTACGCTTGTGCCACACATAGTGGCGGTGTCAGTCTTGCTTGGCGGTTCATTATTAGCATATTTGTATGTTGGAAATGGTTCCAGCGAGCAACCACCAGTACAAGTTAGCGAGCCAGTTCCCGTTGGCGTACAACAAATATCTTCGGCTCCTTCACTTCAATCAAGCCCACAAATAAGTTCAATTGTATCTTCAGAAATAGTTGCCGCTCCGGTAGTTGAAAAAATTTCTGATCAAACAAATTCAGTTGCAAATTTCTCGGCAAATGCATCAAGTGTTGCGCAAGAAAAAGCCCAGGCACAAGAGGTTAAGCAGAGTCTTGTGCCTTTAGCTCAAACCGGTAGCGAATATCAATCGACGCAACAGCCAACTAAGTCTAATTTTAGTTCTGTTACAAAGCAGGTTAAATCGAAAACCGCATCATCTCGCGATTCAATAGTTGCTAAAAATAAAGTTGAGAAGAATGTAGATTCGCCCTCTAACTTGTCAGCTAATTTTACCGCGCAAGAGAGAACAATATTATCTTGGGATGAATCAGAATTTACATTACAAATTGTTGGCTTAAGCAGTGAGCGATCAGCCTTGGAATTTATCGCTGCGCAAAGCAATAAAAAGGATCTTTTATTATTTAGAAGTATTCGACAAGGTAAGGATTGGTATGTGGTTGTGAAAGGGCATTATCCAAATGCTGGCGCAGCCCGTCTGGCCGCAAAATCTCTTCCTGAATCACAGCAAAAGGCCACTCCTTGGCCCCGTGATTTAAAAACTATACATAACGAGATTAAACACAGACTTAAATAGTGATGGTTTGGAGGCTAGCCTAACTTCGTAAAAGGCGGTTAGCGCAAATTTTTGTACTAACCGCTAAGCGTTAATCGCAATTACTGGTTGTTGCGGGGGCAGTAACTTGATTATTGCCATCACGCACTTCGAGGGTGTCAGGTCCACATACCGATACGCTAAGCGCAGTAGTGACGTTGCCCAACCCAGTAGGCGCTTTTATTTCCACAATCACTGAGCCACTCGGCTTTTTCGTGACATCGTCTCCCGCTTTTAAAAATAAAGTCATAACTGTCGGTTCTTGACTCATACCTAACGCAAAGCTAGGTGATACTGACGCTGTAACGTTAGACGCGGTGTCAGTTTTAACCGTAATCGTTGTTCCCATTGGCAATCCATTTCCATTTATATCTCCTAAAAACATATTTATTGATTTAGAGTTCCCGGCCCCAATAGATACTTCTGTTGACGGTTGGCCGGGTAAAAGGCCTGACGAGTCACGATATACATAACCCGAAGACATAACTAAAGTTGCGTCGCCTCTTACGGAAACGCTTGCCTTGTTACACTCGGATTCCTCGTTGTTACATAAGACCCCGTTGTATATGCCGTCGCCCGAATTAAACGAGCCATCGACATTGAAATCTACAAACTCCTCATCGTCATCTCGTTGTTTATTAAAGTTTTTATCTAGATAGGCTTCGCCCAAATCGTCGCATCCATTAATTGCGCCTATTTTTGCGGTCGATAATGGGATGTTAGGATAGCATTTAGAAGTGGTTGATGAGGCGAATCCATCAACTAATGGCCCGTTGTATAACCCGTTTGCGTTTTTATCAACAAATGACTCGTTACCTATTGAAGTGGCGAGAATTTTTACCCGGCCACTACGACATTCTGCCAAACTATTTGGGCAATGGACTTTTAAATCAGGTCCAACGAAAAATTCGTCAAAGTCAGGTATAGTTGGTCTAGGTTCTTGACTCTTCCATTTCACACTACAACTTCCATCTTTAGTGATACAGCTTGATTCAATTGCCCCGCCACTCGTAGTAAAGCTGACAGCGGTGCCATCAGGGACCAGATTATTAAACGCGTCTGCCATACGGATGGTAGCGACAGATTCAACGCCGTCTACATTCCAAGATATGGGAGCTAAATCGCTTAGCGAGAGGCTCATACTATTTTGATCCGGTATACCTGTGCTTACTACTAACACATTTGACTGTGTGCTCAAGCCCGTAGCTGTTTTGGCCGTAATGCGAACTGAGGTTGCTACAGTTCCCGCTTGAACTGTTGTGGATACATAACCAGCAGAATTAGTTTTTCCCGTTGTGTTAACAAGTACTAAGCCGCCGGTTGTGGTGCTTAAAGCGAACTCCACGTCTATGTTTTCAATAGGCGCACCAGTACTGCCGAAGACTTGGAAGCGAACAACAGATGTTTCTGTTCCGCCCGTACCTTTAAGATTTATCTGCGGTGGTGAGGCATCAGAAAACCGAACAGAGCCCACGGTATCTTGCTCTACATTGATCGTAGTCTGCGCGGTTAAAACTTTTTCATCGTAGCTGACGGTTGCAGTAATAAGGTCGTCGCCTACGCAACCGTTAGCGGTGTAGGTCGTCGTTGCTTCGCCGCTTGAGGACTCTACTGTAGTCGCGCCAAGCAACGCTTTCTGAGCTGCAAAGCACTTTGAGTTAAAGACTACAGTTACAGGTTGTGTTACCAGAGTACCTGTAATACTAACAAGATTTACCGTTAACGCTGTAACTCCTCCTGGCGATAGAGTTCCCGATCCTATGCCAACTCCTATTTTTCCCGGTTGAAACGTACCGCCAGAACCAAATCCAATATTGCTTAAAGATGTAGTATCAATACTGCTTGCGCTGGAGTTGGCGCTCGAGTCTCCCCCGAAGGCACTTGATAAGGAGCTGGAGCTAGTGCTGGAAACGGAGCTGGCACCGTTCAAAGTGTTATCTAATGCTGATCCCTTTCCGCCCCCACAAGCTGTCAATACCAGGCTTAGGAGCGCGGTGCCAATAAGTTTAAAAGTTGTTTTTGTTTGCATGGTGTCTTCCTAAGTTACCGGGAGTTGAGGCAGTGTTAAATCGGTGATTTATGTGGAAAAAAGTTTAATTCCAGTCAGTTCAGACTCTTACGTTAGCCTATATCTTGGGAATGTTAAAGTCTCACGGTCGCAAAAGTTACGCCGCAGGTCGGATACCGGTGAGAATGTATTCATTCTTAATATTATTAAAGGTTTAGCAATTCTTGTTTGTATTGATTCTAGCATTGGATGTTGAATTTGCCTGCGGATTAACCATTTTTTAAATGCCGGACACGTATTTATTCGTGTATCTTGTGTCGCACCAGTTTGCTTGCCAATTATAGCTTAAGCGGGTAATATCCTGCGCCCATTTGTCCATAGCCCCTAGACCTCAGGGGCTTTTTTGTCTGGGATGTGCCTGGCTCGCCTTTTGTATTAAAAAAGGTCTGAGCAAAAAAAGTAGTGTCGCATTCCTCGATGTTGATCGATTTATTGAGATTCAGCCTATGACCACTGGCCTCTACCAGTTAGACGAGTTCAAAGATAACTGCGGTTTTGGTTTGATTGCCCATTTAAAGGGCAAAACCAGCCATCGTCTGCTCACAACTGCTATTGAAGCGTTGACCTGCATGACCCATCGCGGTGGTATTAACTCGGATGGTAAAACAGGCGACGGTTGTGGTTTATTAATTCAAAAGCCGGACAGCTTCTTGCGAGCAGTCGCAAAAGAATCGTGCAATGCGGAACTCACTGCTATTTATGGTGTGGGTGCGATTATGCTAAGCCGTGAAGCTGAAAAGGCTGAGCGTGCACGCGCCATCCTTGCTGAAGAATTGTCTGGACAAGGCTTGATTGTTGTCGGCTGGCGCGAAGTGCCGGTAGACCCGAGCTGTCTCGGTCCTATAGCCATGAGGTCACTCCCCGCGTTTAGTCATTTATTTGTGAATAGTAATGACCTGCCGCTTGAGCAGGTCAACGCGAAGTTATTTATGGCGCGTCGCAAGGCTGAGTTGCGCCTGGTAGATGATAAATCTTTTTACATTTCCAGCTTGAGTACAGGCGTTCTTTCTTACAAAGGTCTGATGATGCCTGTGGATTTGCCGCAGTTTTTTGCGGATCTGGCTGATCCCCGGTTAGAAACCGCTATATGCGTTTTCCACCAACGCTTCTCTACCAACACTATGCCGCAATGGCCATTGGCGCAGCCATTTCGCATGTTGGCTCACAATGGAGAGATCAACACTGTTGTGGGCAACCGTAATTGGTCGGTGGCGCGTACGCCTAAATTTGTTACTCCTTTATTGCCAGATCTGCAGTCTGTTAAGCCGTTGGTTAATCGTACCGGTTCAGACTCGTCGAGTCTGGATAACATGCTTGAGATTTTAGTTCTTGGCGGCATGGAGTTGCACCGCGCGATTCGTATGTTGGTTCCGCCTGCGTGGCAGAATGTCGAGAATATGGATCCGGATTTGCGTGCATTCTATGAATATAATTCCATGCATATCGAGCCATGGGACGGTCCTGCAGGTTTGGTAATCACTGACGGGCGCTACGCTGTGTGTACGCTCGACCGCAACGGTCTGAGACCGTCTCGTTGGGTCATCACTAAAGATGACATGATTACGGTGGCGTCCGAAGTTGGTGTGTACAACTACGATCCGGCAGATGTAGTAGCCAAAGGGCGTCTCGGCCCAGGCCAAATCATGTCTATCGACACCCTGACGGGCGAATTGCACCGCACCCAAGACGTCGACAACCAGCTCAAATCTACCCAGCCTTACAAGCAATGGCTGAAAGAGCGTGCGCTGCGTATCGAATCTACCCTCAATACTGACGCCAAAGAAAATGGTCTTGAAGGTGTTGAGCTGAAAGCCTACATGAAAATGTATCAGGTCACCTTCGAAGAGCGTGACCAGTTGTTGCGCCCGCTAGCGGAGGGTGGTCAGGAAGCTGTTGGTTCTATGGGCGACGATACACCCATGGCCGTTTTGTCTCGTCAGCAACGTTCGCTGTACGACTATTTCCGTCAACAATTCGCTCAAGTTACCAATCCTCCAATCGATCCATTGCGCGAAGCGATTGTGATGTCTTTAGAGACTTGCCTTGGCCGCGAGTTGCCTGTTTATGACGAAACTCCAGAGCACGCGGATCGTGTGATTTTGAGTTCTCCAGTTTTGTCACCCGCTAAGTTTCGTGGATTGATGAACTTGAATCGTCCTGGTTACGAAGCGGAGAAGTTTTCCCTGCACTATGATCCATCTAGCTCTGATTTGAAGTCTGCGTTAACTAGACTCTGTGAAGATGTTGAAGCCACCGTAAGGTCAGGCAAAGTGCTTATTGTGCTGAGTGATTGCGGTTTCAAACAGGGTTTGCTGCCAATTCACGCATTGCTTGCGACAGGTGCGGTTAACCAGCATCTAACAGCTGTTGGTTTGCGTTGTGATGCCAATATCATTGTGCAGACTGGCACCGCTCGTGATCCGCATCAAATTGCGGCACTTATTGCTTACGGTGCTACAGCCATTTATCCGTTCTTAAGCTATTACGTGTTGAATGATCTGATTGAAACTGGCGAGTTGCTCGTTGACGTAGATTCTGCCTACAAAAGTTACCGAAAAGGTATCGACAAGGGTTTGCTCAAAATCCTCTCAAAAATGGGGATTTCTACAGTTACCTCGTATCGTAGTGCGCAATTGTTTGAAGCGATTGGTCTATCAGAAGAAGTGGTTTCAATGTGCTTCGATAGCACGCCGTCGCGTATCAGCGGTGCCCGTTTTGAAGACTTGGAAGCTGACCAAAAAATTCTGGCGCAAACTGCCTGGGTAGAGCGTAAGCCTATTGGCCAAGGTGGTTTGCTAAAGTATGTGCACAACTCTGAGTATCACGCGTTTAACCCGGATGTAGTGCAGACTTTACAGCTTGCGGTTCAGAGCGGTAATTACGGTGTGTGGCGTAACTATGCCGACCTGGTCAATAAGCGTCCTGTATCAATGCTGCGCGACCTATTAGCGATTCGTGAAGACGCTTGCAAACCGGTTCCTTTATCAGAAGTTGAGCCGATTGAAAGTATTATTAAACGTTTCGATTCAGCAGGAATGTCGCTGGGTGCCTTGTCGCCAGAAGCGCACGAGTCTTTGGCTGAGGCGATGAACCGGTTGGGAGGTCGTTCCAACTCGGGCGAAGGCGGCGAAGATCCAGCGCGTTACGGCACGATTAAATCGTCCAAAATCAAGCAAGTCGCGTCGGGTCGTTTCGGTGTTACGCCTGCGTATTTAGTCAACGCAGAAGTTCTTCAGATCAAAGTAGCTCAAGGCGCTAAGCCAGGTGAGGGTGGTCAGTTGCCTGGTGGAAAGGTAAACGCCTTGATCGCGCGCTTACGTCACTCGGTTCCTGGTGTAACTCTTATTTCGCCACCGCCGCACCATGACATTTATTCAATCGAAGATTTGGCGCAGCTGATTTTTGACCTGAAACAAGTTAACCCGGATGCATTGGTATCTGTGAAGCTTGTATCTCGCCCGGGTGTAGGAACTATCGCCGCTGGTGTTGCTAAAGCCTATGCGGATTTGATTACTATCTCAGGTTACGATGGCGGTACGGCCGCAAGTCCTTTAACTTCTATTAAGTACGCTGGTTCGCCATGGGAATTGGGTCTGTCTGAAACTCATCAAACACTGCGTGCGAATGACTTGCGGGATAAAGTTCGTGTACAAACCGATGGTGGTTTGAAGACGGGTCTAGATGTTGTTAAGGCAGCGATGCTGGGTGCGGAAAGTTTTGGTTTCGGTACCGGTCCAATGGTCGCGCTTGGTTGTAAATACCTGCGTATTTGCCATTTGAACAACTGCGCAACCGGCGTTGCTACTCAACAGGATAAATTGCGTAAAGACCATTACATTGGAACGGTCGAAATGGCGATGAACTTCTTCAAGTTCGTTGCTGAAGAAACTCGTGAATGGATGGCGCGTTTGGGTGTTCGCAACTTGGGCGAATTGGTAGGTCGCGTAGATCTGTTAAAGATCCTTGAAGGTGAGACGACCAAGCAAGCCAATCTGGATCTAAGCCCTATTATTTATACAGATGACTATTTAGCTACTAAGCCGCAACTGTGCGCCGTTAGCAGGAACGAACCTTTTGATAAAGGCGAAACGGCTGAAGCTATCATGCGCGTGCTTATGCCAGCGGTTGAAGGTAAAACGGGCGGCGAGTTTGAGTTCCGCATTACCAATTGTGATCGTTCAATCGGTGCGCGTATCAGTGGTGAAATTGCGAAACGTTACGGCAATCTGGGCATGAATGACGCTCCGATCACACTTAAGTTAACTGGCATTGCAGGCCAAAGTTTTGGTGTATGGAACGCCGGTGGTTTAGAGATGTATCTGGAAGGCGACGCCAATGACTACGTTGGTAAAGGTATGGCGGGCGGGAAATTAGTATTGCGTCCACCGCGTAATTCCAGCTTTAAATCTAATAACACGAGTATTATGGGGAACACCTGCCTGTACGGCGCAACTGGCGGTAAGCTATTTGCAGCGGGTACGGCGGGTGAGCGTTGCGGGGTTCGTAACTCCGGTGCCCATGTTGTCGTTGAAGGCGCTGGCGATCACTGTTGTGAATACATGACGGGCGGCGTGGTAACTGTGTTGGGTCAAACTGGCGTTAACTTCGGTGCGGGCATGACAGGTGGTTTCGCCTACGTATTAGACGAAGCTAATAATTTCGTGGATCGCTACAACCATGAGTTAGTAGATATTCATCGGATCAATACCGAGGCGCTTGAAGCTCATCGCCATCATTTGCGTACTGTTATTGAAGAGTTTGTAAAAGAGACTGAAAGCGAGTGGGGTCAACATCTACTCAATAATTTCGATGATTACATCGGCAAGTTCTGGCTGGTTAAACCCAAGGCAGCAGCCTTGAGTGGACTGCTCGTCAGTTTTCGCAAGCGCGGCGAATAAGGCGAGAGGAGAAATATCATGACTGCACGTTTAAACAATGATTTCCAATTTCTCGATGTGGGTCGTCAGGATCCCTCCAAGAAAAATATAGAAACACGCAGACACAAGTTTGTGGAAATCTACCAGCCTTTCACCCAAGACGAGGTTGCTGGTCAATCGCATCGCTGTCTTGCGTGTGGCAACCCTTATTGTGAGTGGAAGTGCCCGGTGCACAACTTCATTCCCAACTGGTTGAAGCTGATTTCCGAAGGCAATATTTTTGAAGCCGCTGAATTGAGCCATCAAACGAACTCGCTCCCGGAAGTGTGTGGTCGTGTTTGCCCGCAAGACCGCCTTTGCGAAGGCGCTTGTACGCTCAATGACGGGTTTGGTGCGGTAACAATCGGCAACGCCGAGAAATACATCACTGACACTGCATTCGCTATGGGCTGGAAACCAGACATGTCCAAAGTGGTGTGGACAAACAAAAAAGTAGCCGTTATAGGTGCGGGCCCGGCGGGTATTGGTTGTGCTGATGTTTTGGTGCGTAACGGCGTTAAACCAGTTGTGTTCGATAAATATCCTGAAATCGGCGGTTTACTTACTTTTGGTATACCAGAGTTCAAACTCGAAAAATCCGTGATGTCACGTCGCCGTGAAATCTTTACCGAAATGGGCATCGAATTCCGCTTGAACACTGAGGTGGGTAAAGACGTCTCTATGGAAGACTTGCTTCGTGACTACGATGCAGTTTTCATGGGCATGGGTACCTATACATACATGAAAGGTGGTTTCCCAGGCGAAGATTTGCCCGGAGTATATGACGCTTTGCCATTCCTGGTGGCGAATGTAAACCGTAATCTTGGCTTCGAAAAAGATGCGTCAGAATTCATCAGTGTAAAAGGTAAGAAGGTTGTCGTACTTGGCGGCGGTGATACTGCGATGGATTGTAACCGTACTTCGATTCGCCAGGGTGCCGAGGCAGTAACCTGTGCGTATCGTCGCGATGAAGAAAACATGCCGGGTTCAAAGCGCGAAGTATCGAATGCACGCGAGGAAGGCGTTGAGTTTCTGTTTAACCGTCAACCTGTTGCTGTTGTTGGTAATGGAAAAGTTGAAGGCGTCAAAGTAGTCACTACCCAACTGGGTGAGCCGGATGAAAAAGGCCGTCGTGCACCTGTAGTAGTGGAGGGTTCAGAAGAAATCCTGCCTGCGGACGTAGTTCTTATCGCCTTTGGTTTCCGTCCAAATCCACAACCCTGGTTTGAAACGAACGGCGTAAATGTAAATTCATGGGGTGGGGTAGTTGCTCCTGAGCAACAGCAGTATAAGTTTCAAACCAGCAATCCCAAGATATTTGCTGGCGGTGATATGGTGCGTGGTTCAGACTTGGTTGTGACTGCAATCTGGGAAGGCCGTGAAGCAGCTGACGGCATTTTGGATTATCTGCAAGTTTAAGTTTTAAGCCTTAGTTATTAGCCAGCATTAGCCCCGCACCTGCGGGGCTAATGCTATTTGAAGAATGTAATTGCTGCCCATAGGCGGTATAGCGGATTTGATTTCGCGGCTGTATGCAGTCGCATCGATGGTGATAATAATATGACTGAATTGAAAAATGACCGTTTCCTTCGAGCCCTACTAAAACAACCAGTAGATGTAACCCCAGTGTGGATGATGCGCCAGGCAGGCCGCTATCTACCCGAGTACCGCGCCAGCCGTGAGCGCGCCGGCGACTTCATGGGTTTATGCACCAATCCTGAGATGGCTTGCGAAGTGACCTTGCAGCCATTGGACCGTTATCCTGGCCTCGATGCAGCGATTCTATTTTCGGACATTTTAACTATCCCTGATGCCATGGGTTTAGGATTGTATTTTGAGACCGGCGAAGGGCCCAAATTCCGTAAACCCGTTCGCACCGAAGCAGACATCAAAGCGTTGACTGTTATCGACCCGGAGCAAGATCTGCCCTATGTGGTAAATGCAGTCAAAACAATTCGCCGTGAATTAAATGGTCGCGTTCCGTTGATTGGTTTTTCTGGCAGCCCATGGACGCTTGCCACTTATATGATTGAAGGCGGGTCCAGTCGCGACTTTCGCCGCGCTAAAGAAATGCTCTACAACCAACCGCAATTAATGCATCAGCTTTTAAGCGTGCTGGCTGATTCGGTGACGGCTTACCTTAATGCGCAAATCCAGGCCGGTGCTCAGGCGGTACAAATTTTTGATACTTGGGGCGGGGCTTTATCGCATGCTGCCTATCAGGAATTTTCGCTAGGGTATATGCAAAAAATTGTGAATGGTTTGATCCGTGAACATGAAGGGCGACAAGTACCGGTGATCCTTTTTACCAAAGGCGGAGGCCAGTGGCTCGAATTCATGGCTGACACAGGTGCGACAGCATTGGGACTCGATTGGACGACAGATATAGCTGCAGCTCGAAATCGTGTTGGTAGTAAGGTTGCACTTCAGGGAAATATGGACCCAAGCATTCTGTACGCTACGCCAGAACGCATACGAACAGAAGTAGGTACTATTCTTGCTGCCTATGGAAAAGGCTCAGGTCACGTATTTAATCTAGGCCATGGTATTACGCCAGAGGTGGATCCGATCCACGCCGGTGCTTTCATAAACGCAGTACATGACTTGTCCGGGACGTATCACGACTAGGCGCGCCGTTCATCAGGTGATACTCTTCCCTGAGAGCTTTTTAAGCGAAGCAGCTCTAGTTTGTTAGGCTATTCTTTATTACACTCGCTTTCACGAGTAAGTCGAATATAGCTGGCGTTCATAATATGGAATGGATTTTAAAATTAGTGACGAGGCGTAGCAGTGGGTATTAAGCAAGTAAAGGTTGATGTAAACGAGCTAAGCCTGGGCATGTATGTGTCTGGCCTTGATCGTCCGTGGTCACAAACGCCTTTTCCGCTGCAAGGCTTTTATTTGCGCGACTTACAAGAAGTAAACCAGCTCAAAAGTTTGTGTAACTATGTTTATATTGATGTTGAACGCGGTCGTGGGCCGATCGCTGCAAACCTCAAAAAAATGGATACCAAACTTAATAAAACGAAAGTGTCGGGTCGTGAACGTGACAACGCAGTCTTAAGTGAGCCTATTGCGCCACTAAAAATTCAACGCAATCTATACCGCGAGGTTCAACCCCTTCAAAAAGAAGTGAAAAAAGCCAAGCAGCTTCATCAGAAAGTTTACGGTGCAGTTGTTGAGGTTATCGAGATGCTGGAAAACAAGCAGCTTGAAAATATTTCCCTTGGAGAAACCAAAAAAGTTGCCAGTGAAATGGTGGATAGCGTGTTGCGCAATCCCGACGCGTTCACGTGGTTATCGCGGGTTCAAGAAAAAGACGAATACACTTACAGCCATGCAGTTCGTTCATCTGTGTGGGCGATTTTATTCGGCCGTCATATCGGCTTACCTAAACGTGATCTTGATGTACTTGCGTTAGGTGTGCTTTTAAAAGATGTCGGTAAGGTCATGCTGAATCAGGAGCTGCTGGTAAAAACAGATCGCAGTCCTGAAGAAGAACATATTTATGAAGCTTTTGTAGAGCTTGGCTGTGAAATCCTGCGCAAAACTCATGGTGTGGAACCGCGGGTTATCAGCGTCGTGAAAACGCACTGTGAGCGTCTAAACGGCAGCGGTTTTCCACAACATTTGGTGGGCGATAAAATTCCTCTGTTGGGAAAAATTGCGGGCATAGTAACGTTCTACGACTACGTTACTAACCCACGGGGTTCTCGTCATCCCATCGCTCCGTCCAAAGCCGTGGCGAAGCTCTATGAGTTACGCAACATCCAATTTCAGGAGGAATTGGTTGTGGAATTCATTCGTGCCATAGGGCTATACCCAACGGGTACTTTGGTTGAGTTAAGTACGGGTGAAGTTGCGGTTGTCGTAGAACAAAATTTTGAGCGTCGTTTAAAACCAAAAGTAATTGTGGTATTGGATTCGCTAAAACAGCAGCTCTCCGAAACTGTTTTGCTGGATCTTTCAGAAGATGATAAACGCAAACAAGCGCTTCTGGATTCTGGCAAAAAAACACGTTATGAAATTGAAAAAATTGAAATCGCGCGCGATCTGGAGCCCGGCAGTTATGATGTAGATATTTCGGGAATTCGCGACCAGTATTTAATGAAGACAGAAAAAACCGGGCTTATGGCGTTGTTAAGTCGCTTAAAAAGTTAAGCCGGTTTTTCAAAGACATCGAGCCGCTATCAGTTCCGCTGATGGCGGCTTTTTTATATAGCTAGGAATACAGGTTGCATTACGAGTTTTATTTCAATGTAAAGTTATTAAAATAGACTCGTTTTCTGCTGCTATTGAGTAGCAGACTGCAGAAGGTATTTGGCGTGTAGTTTATTAGGATTATTCCATGATTCGCCGTTATTGTTTTATGTTCCACATGTTTTTAATTTTCTGTCTCCCACTACAAGGGCTGGCGAGCTCTTTTGAATCGCAACAAAGCAATACGACTATTTTTAATGGCATTAAAGGCGAGCAAGGTGAGTTATCCATCGATCCTAACCAAACCATTCATTTTTGGAAAAGCAAATCATCGCAGCAAAATTCTTCCGTCACTAACGGTTTTGCATTTCGTAAAGTCTATGGGCAGTTTATATTTTCGGTGCAACTGAAGACAAAAAAAGTTTCAGATCAATGCGGTGATTTTGGTTTGCAGATCAATTTGGAACAACCTAATGAATCCATCAAAACGAAGCTTGATAGCCATTCAAACTTGATTGTAGAGTTACAAGGCGAAAAAAATCTTATCCTCAATCGCGAAGCCAGTGTAAAAAATCCCGATATATTCCAAGTAGAACAAGCGGGGAATGAATTAATTTTTTCCGCCACAAACTATGGCAAACCTTTGAAGGTCATTGCTCGCTACACTCTGGCTAAAGTCCAAAATCTGGAGGCTGGTGTATATCGAGATTTTCTGCCGGGCGATAGAAACGTCCTCGAATTAATTAACTTGCGCTGGGTAATTCCTGCTTGGAAAAATTTTATTCCGTACCACCATTTTTTGGGCAGTCGTCTGGAAATTCTTGATGTTGTTACCGGCGAACGAAAAGTAATTTATGAAACAGCAGCGGGAATTGAAGCTCCGAACTGGACATCAGACGGAGATACAATAATTTATAACTCGTCAGGACGGGTGTATAAGTTATACCTGCCGACAAAAAAAATATCCTTATTTAATACCGGTTTTGAAGCAAAAAATAATAATGACCACGTGATTTCTCACAAAGGTAAAACGTTGGGTATTACTCACATGGACAAAGATATTCAAGACAATTGGTCAGTATATAAATTGCCGATAAACGGTGGCGAGCCCCAGCGCCTGACATTTAAAACGCCCTCATACTTACACGGGTGGTCGCCGGACGGTCGTTATATTCTTTATACGTCGGAGCGTAATGGTCAATTTGAAATATATCGTGGGAATAGTGACGGGAGTGGAGAGGAGTTACGGCTGACCAATAATGACAGCATGGATGACGGTTCTGAATATACTCCTGACGGAAAACATATTTATTTTAATTCGAATCGCAGCGGCGCAATGCGCCTGTGGCGTATGGACGCTGATGGGAAAAATCCCAAGCAAATCACAAACGATAATTTCAATGATTGGTTCCCACATATATCGCCGGATGGAAAATATATTTTATTTTTATCCTATCTGCCCAACATTGAATCCCACTTGCATCCCTATTATCAGCAGGTGTATCTGCGTATCTTACCCATCACTGGTGGCGAGCCTAAAATTGTCGCTTATTTATACGGAGGCCAAGGCACTATTAACGTGCCTTCGTGGTCTCCAGATGGTCGTTATGTAGCGTTTGTTAGTAATAGTCAGCTCGGCAGTGAAAAACATTAAATTAACTTACTAGGCTTTCTTCGCGTACATTCCGGTTGGCGAATCTATGTTGAACGGCGCCGAAATCTAGGTGCGCCTAATGAAAAGTGGTTAGCCAGGCTTCCTTTGAAAAGAGTACAATTGGCCTCTTTTAAAAACCGTCACTAACATTGGCGGTGCTTCGTGGGCATAAACAGATTAATTTTCAGATTTACGCTCGTCTTTGATTAGATTTATTGATTGAGATATTTGCAATGTTTGAGTGGATTACAAGTCCAGAAGCCTGGGTCGCATTGGCGACTTTAACCGCACTGGAAATTGTGTTGGGTATTGACAACATTATTTTTCTATCGATTCTAGTAGCACGTTTACCCGAAAAACAGCGTGCCATAGGTCGAACCTTAGGTTTGGCCCTTGCGATGCTAACCCGTCTTGCGCTTTTGTTTTCATTATCCTGGGTTATGAGTCTCACGCACCCATTTATAAGCCCGTTCGGTTACGACATTTCGGGGCGCGACATAATCCTAATTGGTGGTGGGCTATTTTTATTATACAAAGCGACGATAGAAATTCACCAAAGTGTAGAAGGTGGAAACGAAGAAGCCGAACTTAAATCCGGAAGCTCCAAATTTTTTATGGTGTTAATACAAATCGCCATTCTGGATATTGTTTTCTCGCTCGATTCTGTAATTACAGCTGTCGGTTTGGTAAGCCAGGTTTCATTGATGGCAATTGCTATTATTATTGCTGTTGGCGTTATGATGTTTGCGGCTAAATCTATTGGCGAGTTTGTTGAAAGGCATCCCACAATAAAAGTGTTGGCGCTTTCATTTTTGGTTATCGTAGGCATAACTTTGATTATGGAAGGCTTCAACGTCCACGTGCCAAAAGGTTACATCTATTTTGCAATGGCGTTCTCGTTAGCGGTTGAAATGATCAATATAAGAATGCGCAAAAAAATAGTTAATAAAGAATGAAATAGTCGAAACTTGTGAAATAAAAAAGGCTTCATTAGAAGCCTTTTTTATTTCAGTTGAAAACAATGGAGTTTATTTTTTTTGTGCTAGCTTTACACCGAGGCGTGTTGTTGCTCCCGATGTGAATTGTGTTTCCCAAATCACTCTATCTTTAGCAAACAAAATGATCGCGGTAGATCCGAGTTTGAAACGGCCCATTTCAGCGCCTCTTTCCAGCGTGATGTTTTGATAAGGATAGTAAGACGTTTCTGGCTCACCGCTGCCCATGGGTGCGATTTGGCCATCCCATACAGTTTCTATACCAGCCACAATCATCGCGCCTACTAATACCACCGCCATTGGACCAATATCCGTATCGAAAATAGCGGCAACGCGTTCGTTGCGTGAAAACAGGCGCGGTACATTTTCGGCAGTGACGGTATTAACGGAAAATAATTCTCCGGGAATGGAAACCATGGTGCGCAACTTGCCACCATAAGGCATATGGACACGGTGGTAATCTTTTGGCGATAAATAGATGGTTGCAAAATCACCCTCAGCGAATTCTTGAGCGAGAGTATCGTCACCGCCGAGTAATTCTACGGCAGAAAAATCTTGTCCTTTTGCCTGGAAGATACGACCATTAACAATTTTTCCAAGTTGGCTAATGGCGCCATCTGCCGGACAAACGATAGCAGTGGGTTCCCCACACATGGGGCGAACACCGGGTTTCAATTCGCGTGTGAAAAAATCATTAAAGCTTGCATAGGCGGTGGGATTTTCTTCCTTCGCGATTGACATATCAACGTTGTAGCGCTTGATAAACCATTTGATAAAACTATTTTTAATGAAAGGATTACGGCTATTTGCAATATTGCCCACGAAACGAGAGAGTGCGTGTTGCGGAACCCAATGTTGCAACTTGATAAATAATTTATCGTTCATAGCGGCAGCGCCTGTTTTAAATTGTTTTGGGGTGCGGTGTTAGAATGCGGCATCTTAGCAAAAAGTATGTGCCATTGCTCTTTTATAAATCAATCAAGCGCGAGTGAATATGCTTCAGTATCAAATAATTCCAGTGACTCATTATCAGCAAAATTGCACATTGCTTTGGTGCGATGAAACTATGCAAGCAGCGGTAGTTGACCCCGGTGGAAATATTGAGCGAATTTTAAGCGCGCTCGTTGAGCGCAAGCTCACCCTGGTAAAAATCTTACTGACTCATGGTCATCTGGATCATGTAGGCGGTACTGAAGCATTAGTGCGTGCTACACAATTATCTGAAACGACACCACCCATTCCTATTGAAGGCCCTCACAAAGACGATATGTTTTGGATAAACAAACTGCCGCAGCAAGCAGAGATGATGGGGTTTTCCACGCCAAACAATTTTGAGCCAACCATTTTTTTTAACGACGGAGATGAAGTCGGGTTCGGTAAGATTCGCCTGCAAATTCGTCATTGTCCAGGTCACACGCCGGGTCACATTATTTTTTTTCATGCTGAGAGCAAACTTGCATTGGTGGGCGATGTTCTTTTTAAGGGTTCAATAGGCCGTACAGATTTTCCGCGGGGTAATTACGACGATTTGGTCAATTCGATTCGCACAAAATTATGGCCACTGGGCGATGATGTCCAATTTATTCCCGGCCACGGCCCCACGTCTACATTCGGCCAAGAACGTTTGCACAATGCCTTCGTTGCGGATAAAAATTTCGGCTAAAGTTAACTCATTTATTATTTTTTTTCCCAATTTTCAATCGGCGTAGCGTTCCTCCACACCTGCGTAAACAGAGTTTTTTGCGTGATTACAGATCTATCATTTTATTTGCTTGCGGTACCTGTCGTGATATTGGTGGGCATGTCGAAGGGCGGCTTCGGCGGAGGTTTAGGCACACTCGCGGTTCCTTTTCTCTCTCTGTTAATTGACCCTCGCCTGGCGGCTGCTATTTTACTGCCAATTCTTTGCGGAATGGATGCGGTGAGTCTGTGGAGTTTTCGCGGCACTTGGGACAAACTTAATTTAAAAATTTTAATGCCTGGTGCGATTATTGGCACTATCGCTGGTGCGCTCACATTCAAAATGACCAACGCGGACATGGTGCGTTTAATTGTTGGTTTGCTCTCAATTTATTTTGTGTGTCACTATCTGTGGGGCAAACACTTTCTCGAATCCATGTCGCAACAAAAAGCCAACCCGGTACGCGGCACATTTTGGGGAACGGTTGCGGGCTATGTAAGCTACATTGCGCACGCTGGTGGGCCGCCGGTTGCCATTTATTTATTACCGCAACATTTGTCCAAAACAAGTTTGGTCGGTACAACGATTTTATTCTTTTCTATTATCAATTTTATAAAATTGGTTCCCTACGCTTATCTTGGCCAAATAAATACGGAATCTTTTTTAACGTCATTGATACTCTTACCGCTTGCTCCCTTGGGAGTACAGTTAGGTGTTTATCTACACAATCGCGTTTCTGATCAGGTATTTTATTGGGTTAGCTACGGCTTCTTATTTATCGCAGGTATCAAGCTCACCTATGAAGGTGCCGTGGCGCTTTTTTAAATCAGCTGCAAGGTAATTTTTTTAAATGACTTTTACGTCATCCCCAATTTTTATTTCTCCACTCGACAAAATGCGCGCGGTAATTCCGCCGTGTCCACGAACAGCATTGTAACCACCGGCACCAAAGGTGGCCTCCATGGCGGAGCAGGGATGGCAAAGACCAGTGTATTCAAGCACTGCAGAGCCAAGCTGAAATTTTTTATCTTTCAATGCCAGCAAATTTATGCTTGATACCACAATATTGCGCCGCAAAAGCTCTGGTTCAATATTTTCTCTACCAAGTAGAGATGCAATTGCAAACAAGTGTTCTCCCTGAATTAAAGTGACTTGCCGTTTGCCATTTTTACTTGCGTAACGATCACCCGTTAATCCTTTACCTGCTATAGCCTCGACACTGGCAAGCTTGATCATAGGTGCTTTACGTTCGGGGCGAATTCCTATCCATTTAACTTTTCCAACTTGTGGTAATGTATTAAATAAATCCTGTAGTGAATCACTCAAAGCCTATTCCTCGCAGAACGATTGGTTGTGAAAAATTTAAAACTTTTTGCTTGGCTTATTGATTTAAAAATGGTTTGTCCCAGTAGGCGGGCTCACCAAATTCACTTTTGAGATGCGAGATAAATAATTGTGCCTTTGTGGCATGTGATCGGCCCGGTAGACGCACTGCATGAATTGCCGGTTGCATTTTTTGTGACGGATCACGCGCATCCGAGAAGAGTTGGATGAGTTGACCGGAACTTATCATATCGCTTACTAGCCACGTTGCAAGATGAACTATTCCTATGCCATCAATGGCGGCAAGTAACAACGAGTTAATGTCGTTAGCTCGAAAATTTCCGCGCACAGGTAAGGCTGCACTGCGATTGACCCCAGCGAAAGTCCACAGTCCGGGTACTGTCTTGCGGCCAGCGGGAGATAAACAATTATGTTGTAGCAATTCTTGTGGTGAGGCCGGGTGACCGTGTTGAGATAGATACTGCGGGCTTGCGCAAACAATACGACGAAAAGGCGCTAATTGAGTTGCTACCAAATCACTGTCTGGCAAGGTGCCTATGCGAATGGCAACATCAATTCTCTGTGACGACAGATCTACTATGTCGTCATTAATATTTAAATCAATATCCATTAACGGATAGCGTTTTAAAAAGCTGACAACTGCAGGAGCCACATGTAAGCGTCCAAATGATGACGGCGCAGTTATGGTGAGTAAACCTTTTGGGTCTGCATTTAAGGCGGAAATAGAGCTTTTAGCTTCGTCTAATTCAACCAAAATATTTTTTGCACGCTGCAAAAATTGTTCGCCTGCGTCGGTGAGCATTACCATGCGCGAATTGCGGTTAAATAACTTAAACCCCAATTCGGTTTCAAGGGAATCAATTTTCCTTGATATAGAAGAAACGGCCAATCCCCTGGCTTTTGCGACTTTTGACAGATTTCCGGTTTCAGCAACAGCGAGGTAGATGCGTATGGCGTCAAGCATAGAATGTTTTCTTGTAATTGCGTAAATCGCAAAGATGGTTTGCAGTTTTGTTCATTGTGCTGATTAACGCAACGAAATACAATTTTTCCACTGATCACACATGACTAACCGCAAACCACTGAAGGAAAAACTTATGTTTAAAAAATTGTTAATGGCGGCATCTCTTTCATCTATGACCGTTTTGGCTGGTTTTTCCAGCAGCTTGGCCTTGGCCGCAGCACCTATGGCAAAGACGCCTGCCCCAGGTTACTTCCGCGTGATGTTGGGTGCGTTTGAAGTTACACCGATTAGTGATGGCACGGTTGAACTACAAGTGGAAAAATTATTAGCTCAACCGGTTGCGGCAACCAATCACGCGCTGTCAAAAGTTTTTTTAATGACACCGCTGGAAACATCAGTAAATGCATTCGTGGTTAATACCGGAACCAAGCTTATATTGATTGATGCCGGCGCAGGAAGCTTATTCGGCCCAACCTTGGGCAAGCTTATTGCGAATTTGAAAGCGTCCGGTTATGAGCCTTCGCAAATAGACGATGTTTTTATTACGCACTTGCACCCCGATCATGTTGGCGGCATCACGGCAAATGGTGAATTACTTTTTCCGAACGCCATAATCCATGTGGATCAACACGATGTGGACTATTGGTTAAGCAAAGAAAATTTAGATAAAGCACCGGCTGATCAAAAAGGTATGTTCCAAGGTGCTATGGCGTCATTGAACCCATACATTTCTGCCAAGAAATTGGTTCCATTCAATGGCAACACTGAATTTATGCCAGGCGTACGAGCTTACTCAAGTTATGGTCACACCCTTGGCCACACAGTTTACGAAGTAGAAAGTAAGGAACAAAAATTAATTTTTATCGGTGATTTAATTCATGTGGGTGGTGTTCAATTTGCTCACCCTGAAGTTACGATTGAGTTCGATACGAATCAAAAGGAAGCGGCAGCAGCACGTGAGCGCGTATTCAATGAAGCAGCTAAAGATGGTGTTCTAATTGGTGCAGCGCACATTCAATTTCCTGGTTTGGGGCATTTGCAAAAGGACAAGAAAGGTTATGAGTGGGTGCCGGTAAATTTCACGCAGATGCATTAATTTATTTAGATTTAGTAGCCCGACGTTGTATCGGGCTACTAATACTTCGAAAGCTTGGTTTTTATTCCGTGTTTGTGGAATAAAAATCATTTTCGGGAATCTTTTATCCCGAGGTTACTTTCCTCTGAGTGTTTTTCAACGGGTCCTAGTTCGTCTTTTTTAGCGCTGCGATTGCGCAAAAAAAACGCGAGAACAAAAGCGCCGAAAAATAAAAATAATCCCACTGCTATCCAACTGGCATCATCACTTATCCAATTCATCTCGTCACCTCAAATCTATTCGTAAATAAAGGTCAGTGCACGCTAGGGTTAGCCACCTGCGGCTGTCCAATATTTCAATCTAGCAAATCCGAGTTTAATAAATGGTTCGGCAACGTACCTTTGCAATTCACTGCTAGTGGCCAACCGACGCTAATTAATCGATAGGCTCCAAATCCCTCGCCTAAGTAAGTAACGCGTTGCTTGGTCGAAACGACCGAGGCATGTTTACTGTCAAATACATCCGACTTTATTTAAAAAGCTCCAGAGCCCGTGCTAATTACCTGATCAGTGCTATAACTAATAGGTTTGGCGTTAATAAGCGGCCACAGGGATAACACCTAAAAAGCTTCTTGCATTTTTACGTCATAAGGATGGCCCTTGGCTAATTATTTAATCATCTGTTTCGACTGTGCTAGTTCATATGATGAAACCATGCGTTTACCCGATGAGTATTAGTGACGAATTACGGACCACAAGGGCTGCCCACTGGCAACTACTGTGTGTATGCTTTTTCCTGACTGCCTTTTTCAGCTTACGCGCATTCGCTGAAACCGAGTCCCTGAGTGGCGACTCAGGCTCGTCTGCAGAACAATATCCAAAGCGCATTAATTTTCGCAATATATTGCAAAATGTCGACATTGCTTTAGGCGAGGTCGAAGCGATTATCCAAGACCACGAAGGTTTTATGTGGCTTGGCGGCCGCAACGCGCTCTTGCGCTACGACGGCTACGAATTTCTAAGCATTCTTGCTACTGATCCACTAGACCCCTCAAAGACCGCACCAGTCACACAACTTCTGGAATTATTTGAGGACAGTCGCAAAGACCTGTGGGCTGCCACGCGCTCCGGCTTGTATAAATACGACCGCGACCGCGAGTTGTTCATACCGCAACGAGACAAGGCCGGAACCTCCAAATTATGGGAGGTTATGTACGCTCTGGCGGAAAGCCCCGACGGCGACATTTTGGTCGGCTCCAGCGCCGGTTTACATATCATCAATCCCAAAACTATGGCGATAACGCAGATTATTCACGACCCGGCCATTCCTGATGGCTTGCCTGGAAATAATATTAACGACATTATCGTGGATCAAGGAGCTATATGGCTTGGCCTCGATGAAGGATTGGTGAAGCTTGATTGGACGACCAAAAAGTCAGAATTAATCTTACCCGATCCAGCGAATCCGCAATCCCAAGCGCACAATCGCGTTAAGGTCATGGCAAAAGATCATGGCGGAAATATTTGGGTGGGAACCGACACCGGCTTGTACAAATACAACTTTGCCACCGGCTCTATTAAACACTATCAACACGACCCTAAAGACTTAACAAGTCTTGCTGATAACATTACGCGTCAAATCTATGTGGACAAGCGCGGTTGGGTTTGGACGGGTAGCGATGGGGGCGGCATTAGCCTTTATGATGAGCGCAGCGATCACTTCATTCGCTTCTCTCATCACGAAAGTAACCCGGGCGATTTAAGTAGCAACACCATTCGAAGTATTTACAGCGACAAGATTGGTGACATGTGGATTGGAACTTATCCCAGTGGCGTTAACTTTTATGATCGCTCCACAAACGCAATCAGCGTTTATCGTAAAAGTTTTGATTTGGGTACAGGACTTTTAAGTAGCAATGTCGAAGCCGTTGAAGAAGACAAAGAAGGAAATTTATGGATAGGTGCAGGTGGGGCAACCCGCTTTTATAGAAAAAGTGACACCTTTGGTCATTACCCCGCGACGGCAGATTCGCAAGCACGTGCGCCAACAACCTCATTTATTAATGGCGTAGTAGATTCAGACGGTGAGGCCCGCTTTAGCTCGTGGGGGCACGGCATTTTATTTTATAACGCACAAAAAGATATTTTTGAAGAATTACCTGCCGATCCGACCCTAACTCAGAGAGGCGAAAAAAGTAGCACTAAATTAAATGATCAAATGATTTGGAGTGTGTACGAAGATAAACGCAAAGATTTGTGGATAGCGACGCATTCCAATGGCCTAACCAAGTTTGATAAAAAAACCGGGCTCTACACTTTTTATCCTCACGATAAAAATGACCCTACCACCGTATCTTGTCCTTTGGTGTGGACAACTTTTGAAGATTCGAAAGGGCGCTTTTGGGTAGGTACCGCTTACGGTCTCAATTTAATGGATCGCGACAAAGGAACCTTCAAACGTTATCCGCCCAACCAATCGGACAACGGCTTGGTTAACGGCTCAGTCTTAACAATTTGGGAAGATCAAAAGGGGCGTCTGTGGTTTGGTACTGACAGTGGGTTGCATCTTTATCATCCCGAGACAGATAAATTTTCGATGTACGGCACCAAAGATGGATTTATGGACCAAGGTATTCGCGCGATCATTAGCGATGCGGAAGGCAACCTGTGGTTGGGTACCAACAATGGCATCGTCATGTTTAACCCGGACACGCACGAAGTGAAAAATTATACGCGTCACAATGGTGAGCTGATCGGTGGTATAGCGACCGGTGCCGGCCTCGTTTCGCAACGTGGTGAAATGATATTTGGTAGCAGGAACGGCTTATTTATTATTAATCACAAACAAATATTAACCAATAAAGAAGCTCCTGCCGTAGCAATCACAGATTTTAGAATCTTCACTCAAAAAGTTCCCATTAATGGCAGCGATAAAATTCTTTCAAAAGTTATTAATCAAACCAAGGCAGTTACGTTGGATTACACCAAGTCCATGATTGGTTTTACATTCGCCGCACTTAACTATCGCGACCCGGATAAAAATCAGTTTGCATACAAATTGGAAGGCTTTGACGATGATTGGCGCGAGGTTGGCAGTCAAAGAACGGCGCTCTACACAAATATCCCGGCAGGCAATTACCGTTTTAGAGTAAAAGCCAGTAATAACGACGGCGTTTGGAATACGCTAGGCCAAAGCATTAGTTTGACTGTACTGCCCCCGCCTTGGAAAACCTGGTGGGCCTATAGTATTTACATGCTGATAGGCATGGGCATGGTTTTACTCTTCGTCTACTCACAACGCAAGAAAGTGATAGAAGAGCGAAAAACCAGTCGCAAATTGGAAATGAAAGTTGCCGAACGAACTGCAGAATTGGAAAACAAAAATAAAGAGCTTGAGCATGCCTATGCCCAGCTAGAAGATATTAGCTTGTCGGATCCGCTCACAGGTTTAAGCAATCGCCGCTATCTGCAAAAATTAATGCCAATGGATATTGCCAAGGTTCAGCGTGAATATGACAGTAAAATTTCTAATCGGCCACTGAAAAAAGAATCTCTGGATTTAACTTTTTTTATCCTGGACGTAGACTTTTTCAAATCAGTCAATGACGTTCATGGTCACAGCGCGGGCGATAAATTACTTATACAAATTTCCGAAGTGCTTAAGCATATCTGCAGAGAATCTGATTGTGTAATACGTTGGGGCGGAGAAGAATTTATTATTGTCAGCCGATTTGCGGATCGAGATGAAGCGCCCTTAATGGCTGAACGTATTCGCAAAGCCGTTGAGGATCATTCATTTGAATTGGGGGATGATACTGTCCTCCATAAAACGTGTTCGATAGGCTTTGCTTGCTTCCCATTCTTGCGAGACCAACCTATGGAGCTGTCCTGGGAGCAGGTGATAGACGTTGCCGACCACGCGCTTTATGCGGCCAAGAAATCGGGGCGCAATCGTAGTGTGGGCCTCGCTACTAACCTTATTACACCACAGTTTATGTTGCACAAACGAATAATTGGCAACCTGAAGGAGTTAGTTGATAAAAGCGAACTCACTGTTTTGTCAAATAATCCTGAAGATATTCTTTGGGATTAAAAAAACATAACTCAATCGTCGCGCAAAAGTAAATCAGGCATTGGTACAACCCGGGTCATTTTCGGAAGCTAATGATTTATCTTTTCTCGTTACTCATTTGTTAAATTTTCCAGTAATATTTCAAACCTGTGGCAATTCGTCACAGGTTTTTTTTACGTGGAATTTTTTGATGCCGACTTCGTTTATTGAGCCGAGCCGTTTGTCCCCTTACCTCTCGCCGGTTGATTTTTTGCAGCCCGTATTAGATGGGCCATCTATTTTTGTAACACCTTTAGTGCCAGCGCATTTTGATGAGCTCTATCAAGCCGCATCAGATCCGCTGATTTGGGCCGGCCACCCGAGCCCATTACGTTATCAAAAAGAAGAGTTTTGTCGCTGGTTCGAGCTTGCCCTTGAGTCAAAAGGAGCATTGGTGGTAGTAGAAAAATCGTCTGGAAAGGTGATTGGGAGTTCCAGATATTACGAATATGACGAAAGTAAATCGGAGATTTGTATTGGGTTTACATTTCTCACAAGAGAGTGCTGGGGACGTAATATTAACCGCGAGCTAAAATCCTTAATGCTTGAACACGCGTTTTCCCGTGTAAAAACGGTTTGGTTTCATGTAGGGGCGAGTAATATTCGGTCCCAAATGGCTATGAAAAAAATTGGCGCTACGGAATCACATAGAGCCGAAAAAATTATTAACGGCAAGCTTTTACAATACGTATTTTACAAAATAGAAAAAGCGCAAGATAAATAGTTATGTGGATATCTAAGCCATTTTCAATTTAATAAAACCACAACTCATTGAGTAGATTACTACGAGATCGTGAAAAATATGTAATTTCTATTCGTACAAAAAGCCCCTGTCCCCTTAATAATTTAGGAGGCCAGGGGCTTTTGATTATGCGATCACGCAACTTGCTTGTTAGTTTTTTCCAGTGATTTCTCAGCTCGCTTTGCGGCTATGGGTTCAATTTTTTTTTGTTTCTCGTAAAGGAAACGCAACACTGCAGTTCTATAACCGTTGTATTCAGGATCATCTGCCAGCTCAAGACGATTTCTTGGTCGTGCAAGTTTAACGTCTAGTATTTCACCGACGGTTGCTGCCGGGCCATTGGTCATCATTACAATCCTGTCAGAAAGTAACACAGCTTCGTCGACATCATGAGTGATCATGATAACCGTATTGCCCAGAGTAGTTTGAATCTCCATTAGCGAATCTTGCAAATGCGCGCGTGTCAGTGCATCCAACGCACCGAAAGGTTCATCCATCAATAACACTTGCGGTTCCATCGCAAGCGCTCGCGCTATTCCTACACGTTGTTTCATACCGCCCGAAATTTCGTCGGGTCGTTTGTGCATTGCGTGGGTCATGTGTACTAATTCAAGATTGTATTCAATCCATTCACGCATCTGCGCTTTTGTTTTGGTACCTTTGAAAACACGTTTTACACCCAGCTCAACATTTTGGTAAGCGGTGAGCCACGGCAATAGTGAATGGTTTTGAAATACAACCGCACGTTCGGGGCCAGGCTCGTTAACTTCGCGGCCATTCAGCATGACACCGCCGGTCGTTGCCTGGTAAAGCCCCGCAACTATATTTAGTACAGTTGATTTACCGCAACCCGAGTGGCCAATCAGAGAAACAAATTCGCCTTTATTAATTTTTAGATTCACATCCTGCAGTGCACAGAAGGGGCCTTTAGGTGTAGGAAAATCTATACCTACTTTAGAAATTTCTAAATGTAATTCGCTCATGATGTAATTTCCTGCTTGTTGCTAGCGTGCGATATTTTGTGAGTCTGTAATTCGTTTTATCTAACAACGGCAGACTTGTCCCAATTAACGTAACTTTGTATAGCAAGTAGTGTGCGATCAAGTCCGAAGCCTATGAAGCCGATGGTTAATACCGCAACACAAATTCGTCCGAGCGAATCAGATGAACCATTTTGAAATTCATCCCACACAAATTTCCCAAGCCCAGGATTTTGCGCGAGCATTTCTGCAGCAATCAATACCATCCATGCGATACCGAGAGATAAACGCAACCCAGTAAACATCATGGGAATTGACGATGGCAATACGATTTTTCTGACATGTGTAAACCAACCAAGGCGTAAGACGCGGCTTACATTTATAAGGTCTTTGCTAACACCCGCCACACCGACAGCGGTATTAATCATTGTTGGCCACATGGAGCAGAGCGTTACTGTGAGCACGGAAATAATAAATGACTTGGAGAATGCCGGATCTTCACTGGTATAAACTGAGCTCACTACCAAGGTAATAAGCGGGAGCCACGCCAGGGGCGAGACAGGTTTAAAAATTTGAATGACAGGATTAAAAGCCATATACAGAGGCTGGCTTAAACCAATCATAATACCCGCCGGTATTGCAATGAGCGTAGAGAGGATGAATCCGCTCAATACAGTCAATAAACTGGTTTTGATCTTGTCAAAAAAAGTAGGACGGCCGTTATATTCGCGCTTTTTTACGTCCGCATTTGGATCAGTTTTTAACGCTTCAGCGTTACGTTTTTCCTGCCGTTCATAAAATGCAGCTTCGCGCGCATACTCTTCTTTTTGTTCGGCGACGAGGTTACTCCATTGCGCTAGCACTTCTTTGGGCCCAGGAAAAGTTCCTAATGAAGTTTTAATATTTTGTGCGCCGACTTGCCAGAAGATCAGAAAAACAACTAAACCAACCGCCGGAAGAAAAGTCCCCAGCACGATATTTCGGATTTTCGAGGGTGAAATTTTACTACTCATTTGTTCCGGAAATTTTGATGCTGCTTTAACCGGTACGTTTAATACACCAGTGGTCTCACTCATTTCGTTGCCTCCAGCTTGTTCGGGCTTTTTATCAAGCGCCTTCAGGGTTTTATTTCCTAAAGATGCTTGATGAGTTGCTAAAATATTAATTAAAGTTTTTCTTCGCCCTTTAAACCAATTTTAAATTGCTTCAAATAATCGTTAGGCTTATGTCCGTCGAATTTAATACCGTCAATCCACTCGGTTGCTTCCGGTGAGCGGTATCCATCGGTTTTACTGAAATCCTGGAAATCAGCCGCAGTCATTTTTCCTTCGGCGATTAAATCTTTAGCCGCTTGTTGATAAACCTCAGGCATGGCGATTTTTTTCGCAAGGTCGGCATACCAGTTGTCCGGCTTGGCTTCAGGTATTTGTCCCCAGCGACGCATTTGCGACAGATACCACACTGCATCGGAGTAGAAAGGGTAAGAAGCGTTGTAGCGGAAGAACACGTTGAAGTCAGGTTCTTTACGAACATCGCCGCGCTCGTATTCGAATACGCCGGTCATGGAGTTAGCAATAACTTTATAGTCCGCGCCTACATAATTTGGGTTCGAAATAATTTTCGCAGCAGCTGGGCGGTTTGCATTGTCTTTTTCATCGAGCCATTTACCGGCGCGAATCAAAGCTTTAACCACATGAATATGCGTGTTTGGATTTTTTTCCGCCCAGGTTTTGGTAACACCAAAAATTTTATCGGCAATCTGATTGTGTACAGTGAGAATAGGCACACCAATTCCGCGAAACACGGCTTGCTGATTCCAAGGTTCGCCTACGCAATAACCATTGATAGTGCCGGCTTCAAGTGTTGCTGGCATTTGCGGTGGCGGAACTACAGACAACATTGCATCTGATCCAATCTGACCGCTGGTATCACCTTTTTGCGGTGCATAAAAACCGGGGTTAATTCCACCGGCTGCTAACCAATAACGCAGGCCCATATTGTGAGTGGACACAGGAAATACCATTCCCATATTGAATGGCTTGCCCTGATTTTTGTAATTTTGAATAACGGGTTTTAAAACCTCTGCACTAATAGGATGAAGAGGTTTTCCATCCGCTCCTTTAGGAACAGATTTTTTAATCATGTTCCAAATATCGTTTCCGACAGTGCACGCGTAAGTATTTTGTGTAAGTGCGTAGGCATAAACTAATTCACCACTCGTACCGAAACCTGCAGCGGCACCAACCGGTTGTCCCATCAACATATGTGAGCCGTCTAGTTGACCGGTAATGACACGGTCTAGCACAACCTTCCAGTTTGCTTGCGCTTCAAGTTCTACATTCAAACCTTCATCTTCAAAGTAACCATTTTCCAGGGCAACAGCGAGCGGAGCCATGTCAGTCAATTTTATAAAACCAAATTTTAAATTTTCTTTTTCTGGCTTGCCCGTAGCGGCGCTCGCAGGATTTGCCAAAACGACACTGACAAATGCAAGGCTAGTCGTTGCGCTAACAGTTCCTCTAAGTAACTTGCTAATTGCACTTATTTTTTTCGAAAAATATTGTGCGGAATTTTTGTAAAATCTAACACCCATAATGTTGCTCCTGGTATTTGCTCGAACAAACGCGTTTAGTCATATTTTTAAATTCTTTTTGCATTTCTCAAATGCGTAAAGCTTTTTCTTTCGATATGACCTATTCAAACTCTATGCCAAGCACTTTTAAAATTTCGGTTTGATCATTTTTGGGTCGCAAAAAATACTGAATTTTCGCGCCTGCACATTAATGATTCAGGCGCCGATGGCAAATGGCTTTTTTGGCTTCATTTAAAATGGAAAATATGTGCGTCTTCAATGCCTCAAAAAAAATCCGTGCATTTTATTGAAGCATTTCGTACAACCTATCTTTTCATTGCAGCTTGCCGAGTTAGTAATCCACAAGTGTTTATTCTTTCAATTCAAAGGATTAAGTAATCCTCATCTGGATTATTTGAGCAGCTCATCGGGTGGTTTTTATGTGAGGTTTTGGTGGTAAATTTGGAAAAATCCCTAAAGATATCGAAAAGCTTGCAAAAATATGTTCGCCTCTAGTGCACATCAGCTATTGTTTTATTAATGATGGGCTTTGCACCCAGACGGGAGCGATATTCAGATGATGTCGCTAATTGGGTGAGGTTTAACCCGAGTGTCTTATAAATATGTCGAGTTGGTTTGATTAGGCAAAAACGGAAATAATAATGATAGGTGTGAGCTTCAAACGAATACTCTCGTTAGGGCTATGTCTTTTGGTTCTCGCAGGATGTGCGAGTACGCAGCCAAAGGAACACAAGCCCTACGCATCTGAGGTTGCTGACATCCTGTCTGGCCGGGCGATACTGGGTCACGACGTTACGGATGCAGAATTACCAAATGTTGATTTATTTGCGGTGACACCAGAAATGGAGGCTTTTGCCAGACAGGTCGTTCGTCGCAGCGATAACTACTTTGACAAAGTTAAAGACCTGCATGTTGCGCTTTTATCGACACATGCTGGCGGGCGCGGCATAGTCTATAGCGCTTACATTACTGAGGTACCTACTGTCACCTATGAACAACGCCGTGCAAATTGTCTGAGCTTTACCTTGCTCTACGTAGCGCTCGCCCGCTCTGTAGGTATCAAAGCGTATGTAAACGAAGTGCAGATTCCACCCACGTGGGATTTACGCAAGAAAAAGGATATGGTTTTTTTGCGTCACGTGAATGTCAAGGTGCCTATATTGATGCCGAACTCGGCTATGGTAAAACGAGATGAGGTCGTGATTGATCTGGAAATGGATCGGTATAAATCCAATTACAATCAATATCAAATTAGCGATATTGAAGCCGAGGCGCAATTTCACAGCAATAGGGCGATGGAATATTTAGAACAGGGGGATTTGACAAATAGTTTTTTAAGTTTACGCAAGTCGATTATGTTGAACGATCAGCAGTCTTACGTGTGGGGAAATTTAGGTGCGCTCTATGGACGAAAAAAGTTGTGGCATGAAGCAGAGATTGCCTATATGCACGCCTTGGAATTGAACTCCGAAGATCTTACAGTAAGAAATAATCTCGCATATTTGTACAACCAGACAGGCGATAAAGAAAAAGCGCAAAAATATTATCGCCTCGCGCAACGTTATCGCGAATCCAATCCATTTTTTCAATACAGTGTCGCACTCTCTGCGTATGAACAGGCTGATTATGATGCAGCGTTACAATATATTTTAAGAGCAATCGCGCGGGAAAAAGATGACGTACGATTTTATCAATTGGCGTTGGACATCTATGAAAAACAAGGTCGTGATACCAAAGTTGAACAAATGAAAAATAAAATTAAAAAATTAAGCCTAAATTAAGCCGTGTGTCACGAGCCTGTCATTTTATTATGCGTTAATAGTTCCGCAGTAACCTCTATCAGTATTGTAGATGAGCACCTCTCCGCAAGGATGCGGAATCTTTCCTCCATTAAATCCTGCTAAAAATAATCATTTTTTTGTCATAAGTTTGTCATTTTATCTACCTATAGTGCGCCAGCATTTTTTGCCTATTGCGATAGAGAAACTTATGTCTCCAAAAGCTCATAAACATTTGCATTACAACGTAGCGCTGGTCGATAAAGTATGGAATTTGAAACGCCTATGTGAAACGCATTTGAAAATGCATATACCCTTAAACATGGTTCTTAAAGATGAAGCTTATCGTGCAGATCTGCTCGAGAAAGCACTCACAACCGATAATGATGAGCTCGTCTCCTTGGTGTGGGAAATTCGCAATATGGAAGCGGCAATTTTCCAGTCTGCAAACGAAGCGGATGTGCAAAAGTCTCGTAAGAAATCCGGCAGCTTTCGCATCCACCTTTTTACCGCTGCAGCATTCACGCTAATTTTCTTTGTAAGTGGGTATTTGCTGCGCTCGTTCTTGCCTATGGATGCCGGAGAGGTGTTTGTGGTTAAAGCAGTTCAAAACCTTAGTGTTGAATCTCGTTTAAAATTAAAGAGCACTACCCATTCCGATTCGCTTGTGAAAAGCGATAAACCGCTTTTTCGTTTGCACGGTTCCAATACTATTGGAGAAAAATTGGCGCCACGTTTAATAGAAGCTTATTTAATGAGCCAGGGTGCAAGTAATGTGCGCACTGAAGTCAGCCAGCTATCGCCCAACGAAAAAATAATTTCAGGCGAAATTAATGGCCGTATTGAATACATTGAATTGCAGGCTCATGGTTCGGGCACAGCATTTAGCGATCTATTAAAAAATGAAACCGATATGGGTATGTCATCGCGCCGAATTAAAGATAAGGAGCGCGAAGATCTTTTGGCAAAAGTAGGGGATCTATCGGTACCCGGAAATGAACATGTACTTGGGTTGGATGGGCTGGCCATTATAATTTCCCCCGGAAATACTATTTCAAGCTTGTCAATTGAACAACTGGTCGGAATTTTTTCGGGTGGAATCGTCAACTGGTCGCAGCTGGGTGGTAAGGACATTCCGATAAAAATTTACGCTCGCGACGAGAAATCGGGAACTTGGGATTCTTTTAAAACCCTGGTGCTTGAATCTCACAAAGCGAAATTGTCCGACTCCGCTACACGCATAGAATCCAGTACGGAATTATCTGATGCGGTCGCACGTGAGGCCGGTGCTATAGGTTTTATCGGCTTACCCTATGTGCGGCATGCAAAACTTTTGGCCATCTCAACTTCTGACCATAATAAAGCTATTGTGCCAACGCATTTTACGGTGGGTACTGAAGATTATCCCTTGTCCCGTCGTTTGTTTTTTTATACTCCGCAGCTTAACCCCAATATTGAAGCGCAGGAATTTGTACGTTTTGTTATTTCAGATCGCGGCCAGTCTATCGTTGAAGACGTAGGTTTTGTTTCGCAGAATATTAAGTTAGGTAAACCCTTCGATAATGAATTTTATCCGGCAGAAATGCGTGGCTTAACCGCGCGTTCAGAACGCTTATCGATTAACTTTCGTTTTAAAAGTGGAAGTGATGAGCTGGACACAAAATCCCTTAATGATTTGGACCGTGTAGCGCGCTACGTTGAAGTCAACGCTCCAAAACGAGTACAGCTATTTGGCTTTTCTGATAACGAAGGTGATCCAATGAAGAGTCAGGAATTGTCTGGCCGCCGTGCGAAGGTGGTAGAACAGCAGTTAATTCAGCGTGGCATTTATCCGCTAGTTGTCAAAGGATTGGGCGATGCTGCGCCTTTGGCAGCGAGTGATACAGAGGAGGGTAAAAACATTAACCGGCGCGTGGAAGTGTGGATTTTGTAGCATGCCACATTTATGCAATAAGCGTTTCGGTAAGAGAAGATCTTTTAAAAGAGCCCTGAAATTCAAAAAATCTATGCAGCGATCTACAAAGATTTTTTTTCTTTTTGTTCGATCTTCTTCAATAGCCAAGATCTAGCCTTTTCTACATCTGAAAATAATTTGCCGTAGGCCATGTCTCTGTTCGCAAGCACAGTACGAACAAACTTGGTTTGTTCGTAAGTTTTCGGGTTGTGATCGACCCATGCGATAAGGTATTTACCTGTAATTCCCTCTTCAGCAAATATCTTATGGTGACTCCAGGCTTCTGTCACTGACATGTAATTAGAAATTTTTTGCTCACCCAAAATGTTAAAACAATTGTGCTCCTTGGAGGCAGCTGAAATGTCCTTCCAAAGTTTGCTCGCATTTTCAACCGAAGATTCTCCGGTTGCGAGTACGTACAAATATTTCCCCATAGGTGTTATGGTTACTTCATAGGACACAGAGACAACTCCAGTGGTGTTATTTGATTGAGCAGTATTGATACGCTGAAATATTCATTCTTAACCGACATGTTTGAGGCTAAATTTTACATTTCAATCGGTAATGTGATTGTCAGGAATTTAGGCTCTTAAATCTGCAATAAGTTTTCCCGCTTCAATAGTTTCTTTTTCATGAGCGGGTTCGCGCCATGTTTCCGCTAGAGCAGCTTCATACCAAGCTTGCATTGCGGGTAGCCTTAATAGGGTTTCCATGTAAGTTTTGCCGGTTTGGCTTACTGGAAGCTGATAAGTTTGTGCACGAAAAACGACGGGTGCAAAGAATGCATCAACCGCACTGAATTTTTCGCCCGCCAAAAATGGGCCGCCAAATTTTTGCAATCCTTCATTCCAAAGCTCATCAACACGGTCTATATCTTTTTTCAGTGCCGGAGAAATCGAATGCAATTGAACTCTTATGCCGCAACTCATTCCGCAATTGTTGCGCAGTGTTTGGAAGCCGGAATGCATCTCGGCGGCAGCACAGCGCGCCCACGCTCTAGCAAGTTTGTTGCTAGGCCAAACCTGCACATGGTTTTCAGCGAGATATTCAACTATAGCGAGCGAGTCCCACACCACTGTGTGGCCATCCTGGAGACACGGTACTTTTCCGCTGGGAGAGAAGGCGCGATACAAATCCCGCACGCCATTTTCGGGAAAAGGATGAATAATTTCAGTGAAGGGAATATCCAGTGCAGCCAAGACGAGCCAGGGGCGCAACGACCAGGATGAATAGTTTTTATTTGCGATGTGCAATGTATACATAGTGACTCCAAGTCTAGACGACCGATCTATAGTTGGCCCGGCTTTAATTCAGTCTAGTCTAGTGCAATCTATGCTACATCTTCCAGCGCTTTAAGACTCCAGGAGATTGCCTCTTTATAATATTGTTCGGGCAATAGGTAGCTGAGTTGTTGCAAGGTGGCGCGCAGGTCTTGGACGTCTCGGCTAACCAGATTTATATGGCCAACTTTGCGACCTGGCAGTACATCTTTACCGTACCAATAAACTTGGGCCACCGGAAGAT
Source organism: Gammaproteobacteria bacterium (assembly GCA_004173475.1). GTDB lineage: Bacteria > Pseudomonadota > Gammaproteobacteria > Pseudomonadales > Cellvibrionaceae > Cellvibrio. Next base: position 904,652 of record SEBU01000001.1, on the reverse strand, counting down.
TAAGCCACTTCACGTTGTACTCGGTGCCAATTAAATTGATCATTACGTTGTGGCCGAGAATTTGTGCCTTGGGCGTCGGCAAATCTGCTATAGCGCGCAAGTGATATTCAAATTGACTAATGCTTGCACCGGCCTGAGTCCAATGCCCACTGTTGTGAACCCGCGGTGCCAGCTCGTTAATCATTAACTGATTGCCCACGCGAAAACATTCCATCGCCATAACACCCACATACTCGAGTTCATTCAACAATTTTCCAAGCATGGTTTCTGCATGTTGTTGCAATTGTTGAAGTCTTGCAAGTGGCGCTACGGACGCGTAGAGAATTCCGTTTAAATGGAGATTGAGAGTAAGTGGATAAAAAATACATTGACCGGCACGGTTGCGAATACCTACGAGCGAAACTTCTTCATCAAAGGCGATGGCTTGTTCAGCGATTGAATGCCCTTGCCAATCAGCAGGCACCTCGTCGTCCACTGCGCGAAGCCAATATTGGCCTTTGCCATCGTAACCACCAGTGCGACGCTTTAGCAGCACGCGCTCGCCAAGCTTGTTACGCAATTCGCTAGCAGTGATATCCCCAGCTACATTACGCCAGGGTGCAGTTGCGAGACCTAGCGAATCTATTAGCTCTTTCTGGGTTTTACGATCAGCCAAACGACCAAAAATGGGTTTATTAACGAATAGCGCGTGTTGCGCCAGCGTAAGAGTAACCAAAGTTTCTGGCCATTGTTCGCGCTCGGCAGTCACCAAGTCATCGTTTGCTAATGATGGGGCGCTGCTTTCATTAATATCGACCGGGCGTACATCAAGTGCGAGAGGCATACCGGCATGCTTAAGCATTGCACCTAATTGGCCTGCACCTAAAACCCAGATTGGCTTACTACTCATTAACGACCTACGTATTTAATATCTGAAAGAACTTGGAAAGGCTACTGACGAAGTGTTGTCGAGTAAAGTGGTTTTAGTCCACGCTTGGATCCGGGTTATCTAACACCGCCTGGGTTTGCGTGTAGCGGAATTCTTCGATGCGAGATGCCAAATCAGCGTCATTCAACGCAAGAATTTGGCAAGCCAATAAGCCTGCATTAAATGCACCTGCAGTGCCAATCGCCAAAGTACCCACGGCAATACCTTTGGGCATTTGAACAATCGATAAGAGGCTATCCATCCCGTTCAATGCCTTGCTCTGCACAGGAACCCCAAGCACTGGCAGGCGAGTGTGCGCCGCAATCATACCTGGCAGATGCGCTGCGCCACCTGCTCCGGCAACGATGACGCCAAACCCATTGCCCAACGCTTCTTCGGCGAAAGTCGCCAACTTTTGCGGCGTGCGATGCGCGGAAACCACTTCGGTATGGTAGTCCACGCCCAACTTTTGCAGGATTTCAACAGCAGCTTGCATAGTAGCCCAATCACTCTTGGAGCCCATCACAACGGCGACTTTAGTGCTCATAGCTTGTCTCGTAGGAAAATTAGCAATGGAAAAAGGGGGCGCATATTAGCATAAGAGACTAGTGCGGTAACTGAGAAAACGTAGATCGCGCTAGTCAAGCAGGATTTGCTGTCGTAATAGTTTGCAAATGCTTCGATTCAATCATTCAATCCGCAGCTCACATCATGAAAGACTCAACGCTCAACCAAGTCAATTCTCAGTTTAGAGACTTTTACTTGATGTGTGGAGCACCTTTTCATTGCTGAGTATATTGGTATTCAACCTTGTATAATTTGAATAAATTTACGATTTTTTTTCAAAAACGCGCAGAATTTATCCTGCGCGTTTATTTAGCTTTTTACCGCACGATCCGTCAACCTCACCATATCATTCATCACGCCATCCAGGCCGCCATAAACGTTTAGGGTGTTGATCTTTGCGGTAACCCTTTCCAAAATTTCCAGCTCTTTCAAACGCAATAACACAGGGTTGCCTTCCATGACTTTTGCGGTGTTATGCAAAGACCTTGTTGCCTGGGTTTCTTCTTGCCTTTTGATCAAGTTGGCTTCAGCAATTTTTTGCGCTTCTACTACTTGAGTTAAAATAACTTTCATTTCGCCGGGCAAAATAATATCGCGTGCGCCAACCGATTTTAATGCTATACCATAAGCAGACGATTTTTCAGCAACAATCGCGAGCACTTGTTGGTTGAGTGAATTTTTGTCGGCCAATAATTCATCCAAGGTTTGGGTGCTTACAATCGTCCTTAGCGCCAACTGCAATTCACGGTACAAATAATCCTTTACATCAGCTAATTTATTTTTTGCCAGTACGGCGTTAGTTATCTGCCACATAGCTGATAAGTTGACACGCAAACTTACGCGATCTTTGGTCAAAATTTCCTGGCCGTTAACTTCCATGTTTTGCAAGCGTAAATCAAATTGCTTTACTTCAATTACGCGGTTGAACTTCCACCACATATGCAAACCGGATTCAAGTGTAGAAATTGTTTTACCATCCACCACTAAAAAACCAGTATGACCTTCGGCAACATTCGATAATGCAATTGCAACACTCGCAGAGCGGCTCAATAAAGGCTCGCGCGCACCCGATAAAACACGAACCAAGGCATCGGATATCGCAAAGTCTTTACTGATATCAATTAGTTCAATATTGATAGCTTGTTTCGTTTTCCAATAAGCGCCGCGTTGGCCGGGTGCTTTAATTTCGCGTAATACACCTTGTTGGTAAATTAATCCTACTTGATGCTCACTGGTTTCCCAGGATTGCAAATGTTCTGCAAACAATTCTGGATAGATATCAGCGAGATATAAAACCTCTTTGCCAACACCTTCGTTGATACTGTTGGTGATGTTAATAGATTGAATGGCGTAATGTGCGCCCCAGTTCCAGAATTTATGTGTACCTGCAGTCAGGACCTGTTGGAATTGCTGATCTTTGAAGAGCAAACCTATTTGTGCATCCGTAATAATATATTTTTTCATTAAAGTCATTTTCGTTTTCCTTTTTCCATATTTTTAAAATTAAAAGGCAGAGCCTCCACACAGGTTTGGCTTGGGTGATCGTTGGTGCCAGGACATAAATTTCTAACTGCTAAATCTATGTCGTAACAACTCGTTTTCATACAAGGCAAACCCATGTTCGATTGCCACACAAAAAGTGAAATCCTTTCCCCTTCATAAATCCATATTTACTTTCTGCGCAGTTCTCGCGGAGGTCTGCGGTGTTCATTTGAACGTTTTTTAAAGCTACCGTGAAAGGGTAGTTTGCTAGCCGGAGTCGAACCGACGACAGTCTGAATCTTAATCAGATGCTCTAACCACTGAGCTACAGCAATGGAGCCATTATTGGAATCGAACCAACACCTTCTGAAACTTAATCAGGCGCTCGACCTTTGAGCTAAATGGCATTATCTGGTGCCTGTCTGATTTCGATACGCAAATAGCCAAAGACGATTGCGTCAGCCAGCTTTAACGCTGAGCCGCTGAACTCAAACAGTGTTTCTATTTTTCCATAAATAAAAACGCACCAAATTTCTTTTAAATCACATCGTCCGTGACGCATTTTTTTAACCTTTAACGCAAAGCACTTGCTTAAGTGTATGAATAATTTCCACCAGATCCGATTGCGCTTCCATCACTTTTTCGATGGGTTTATACGCAGATGGAGTTTCATCAATGACGGCCTCGTCTTTACGACACTCAACACCAGCGGTTGCTAATAAATGCTCATCAAGCGATACGCGACGTTTTGCTTCTGTACGCGACATAACACGGCCTGCACCATGGCTGCAGCTACAGAAACTTTCTTCGTTACCTAATCCGCGAACGATGAAAGATTTCGCGCCCATGCTTCCAGGGATTATTCCCATCTCGCCTTTTTTCGCGCTCACCGCACCTTTCCGTGTTACCCACACATTTTCACCGTAATGATTTTCACGGCTGATATAGTTGTGGTGACAGTTCACCGCTTCCACATGTACCTCGAAAGGTATTTTTAAAATATCGCGCAGCGCTTGAATCGTTCTCGCCATCATGACTTCACGATTGGTTTTGGCGAAGTCTTGCGCCCAGGCAACAGCTTCAACGTAGTTGCGAAAATGTTCGCTTCCTTCCGGTATGTACGCCAAATCTTTATCGGGCAAATTAATCATCCAGCGTTCCATATCTTTTTTAGCTTGCTCGATAAAATGCGTTCCAATTCGGTTGCCGACTCCACGCGATCCGCTATGCAACATCACCCAGACCGCATTGCTTTCATCCAAACAAATTTCAATAAAATGGTTACCACTTCCAAGTGTTCCCAAATGATTCATGTTGTTGGTGTTTTTCAAAAATGGGTGCTTCTCGCATAATTTTGCAAAACCATCGCTCAGTGGCGACCACGCATTCGTAATATCTTCCGGTGCATTCGCCCAGCTACCTTTGTCGCGCATCCCGCGCATTTTTGGGCTCATCCCGTGTGGTACTTTTTTCTCAATTTCGTTACGCAACGCAGTTAAAGAATCGGGCAATTGCGATGCGTTTAAAGTAGTTTTCGCGGCCATCATTCCGCATCCTAAGTCCACCCCAACGGCTGCTGGAATTACCGCACCAATCGTTGGAATCACGCTACCGATAGTTGCGCCTTTACCGAGATGAACATCGGGCATTACCGCAATCCATTTATGGATAAAAGGCATGCTCGCCATATTGTTAACTTGTTGTCTGGCGTTCTCATCAAAGCTCACACCGCGCGTCCAGGATTTAACAGGAACTTGTCCTTTAGTATGCATAACTTCGTACTTATCCATTTTTCTTCACCTTCTCGATTTATGTTTCGCTTGTATTTACGTAATTGCAATCGCGTTGCCAACTTTTAATTTTTCGATAAAAATAAATTTAACTAATTGATATGTATAGGAAAAAATGATTATTGTAGATGGCTTCTCATTGTTGGGCTAGAATTCATTTCTTTAAAAAGATATCTAAATTGATAGGAATTTATCTTTATGGGTAATGTGGTTATAGGTATGTTGGGTTCGAGGTTGGATCATGGAGGCTTGGGTAAGCGCCGTTGGAACCAATGGAGGCCAAGCCTGGGTTTGCTGCAGCAGCCAGATTTCCCCGTGGAGGAATTCATTCTGATGTATTTACCTGGCGACCAGGTGTTATTAGATTTAACCCTCGCGGACATGGCCGAGGTATCGCCCTCAACTCGAATAAAAACCTTTCCGATTGAATGCGAAGATGCTTGGGACTTTGAGCAGGTGTACAGCCAAATTCACGACTTAGCTGTGAGCCAGGAATTTGATGCGGAAAAACACGATTATTTTGTCAATATCACCACGGGTACTCACGTGGTACAGATATGTTTGTATCTGCTTACCGAGGCTCATTATTTTCCGGGCAAACTTTTGCAAGCTTCTCCCGCCGTTGAGAGGCGAGGTACTTATCATGTTATTGATCTGGATTTATCGCGCTACGATCAGATCGCCTCACGTTTTGCAAAAGAAACTGATGATGCAGTTACCCATTTAAAAAGCGGAATTCAAACGCGTAATAAAGCGTTTAACGAATTAATTTTGCAACTGGAGCAAGTATCCATTAAATCCACTGCGCCGATTTTATTGAATGGACCTACAGGTGCGGGAAAATCGCAACTCGCAAAACGCATCTACGAATTAAAAAAGCAGCGCAGCCAACTAACAGGAAAGTTAGTTGAAGTTAACTGTGCAACTTTACGTGGCGACAATGCGATGTCCGCTCTATTCGGCCACGTAAAAGGCGCATTTACCGGCGCGTTAAATGCGCGCACAGGTTTGTTACGCGAAGCGCATCAAGGCTTATTATTTTTAGATGAAATCGGCGAGTTGGGCTTGGACGAGCAAGCCATGTTGCTGCGCGCAATTGAAGACAAAATCTTTATGCCTTTTGGTGGCGATCAAGCTGTTTCGAGTGACTTTCAATTAATTGCCGGAACTCATCGCGATTTATTTGTGCAAGTGCGCCAAGGTTTATTTCGTGAGGATTTATTGGCTCGGATTAATTTGTGGACTTATGAATTGCCATCTTTGAAAAATCGTATCGAGGATCTTGAGCCTAATATAGAACATGAGTTGCAAAACTTCACCCGTAAAGCGGGTTATAAAGTTAATTTCAATAAAGCGGCACGCGAAAATTATTTAAAGTTTGCATATTCATTGGATGCTTTATGGCGAGCCAACTTTCGAGATTTAAACTCCAGTATTACTCGTATGGCTACTTTGGCAACTGGTGGAAGAATTACGGAAGAAATTGTGCAAGGTGAAATAACACGGTTGCGATCCGCGTGGGGTGGCTTTCAATCAAAACCAGTAGCAAACACCACACTCGAAGAATATTTATCGCCGGAACAGCTGGATAAAATAGATTTATTTGATCGTATGCAATTGTGCGAGGTTATTAAAATATGCAAAGCCAGCAAGTCACTAGCAGAAGCAGGACGTGTTTTATTTCATGTCAGCCGCGATAAAAAGTCTTCCACTAATGACTCTCATCGCGTGAAACAGTATTTACAAAAATTCGGTTTAACCTTTCAAATAATTACCGCTACCTAATTAGGTTGAGGCGTAGTTTCTTCCGCTTGAGAGCTTACTTCTGATTGCGCAGGTTCTGAGGTATTTGATTCAGAAGAATCCAAGGCTTGAGAAGTATCAGATGATTGCGAGGGCTCAGGCTCCGATGAAATAGATTCTTTTCTCTCCACTTTTGTTTGGGTAGCAGGTTTACTTTCAAGTGTTCGTTTGGGTGCGTCTGAAATTTTAGAGTCAGTCTTTGAATCGACTACCTTAAACCGCAAAATTCCCAATACTTGCCGAGCTTCAGTTTCTACCTGAATTCGCCAATTGCCCTCGGCATCTTTCGGGAAGTTCTTTTTGTGGCTCCAGGATCTGTAGCCGTCTTCATTGCCGCCGCTGATATCTAATGCAATTCGATCAAATTGTTTTCCGTCTTGGTACCACGCGTGGTAAACGCGTTCACGCAATCCGCGAGGGGCGTGAATGGCGGTATAAGCATATATACCTTGATGTAATTGTTCGGGAGTAATGATTTTAAATTTTTTGTTGGGCGAACGACTTTCATCGTCGATACGATCTGTGATTGCGACCTGTGTTAACCAGATAGATGCGGGCGGAATCCAATGGCGTGCTGCTAAACCGATTCCAAATGTTCCTACAATAAATAGCAACATAATTGGAATCCGTTTCCACCAAATTTCAGAAAAACTTCGAGCTATCCCGGGCGCTGATAAAACCGCAGCAACACCTAACGCCCATAGATAACTTTGCGATGTTGGCAAATGAAAAATTAATGGCAATGCAGTTAATAATGCTGCAAATAAAGTGATGCCGTGAAACGTAAAATATAACCAGCGACGCGGTGCCAACCAATGATAATAAATAGGGTCGATCAATGAAATTAACGCAGCAATAATTAATAGAGAAGTAAAAATAACCTGGCCGCTATTCCATGTAGTGGTGATAAAAAAGAAAGGGATAACAAAAAATAAACTTTCCTGATGAATCAATTGGCTTACATAGCGCAACACCACACGCGGAACTTTTATGCCGAACCAATGCGAAATTCCACGCTTGAGTGAATTTTCCAGTACAAGCCATATCCAGCCTGCCAACATTAATATCGAAATAAGTTGCGCGAATTGCTCCTGTTTTCGCTCGACTAGTAGAAAACTCGCGGCTCCGGAAACGAATCCAAAAAGCGGAATTATCCATGGGTTGCGATTTGCGATTCTAAGAGTGCGCCTGATTATCTTTTTAATAACCGCCATAATTTTTCCATCGTATTATTCAAATAAATCCAACAATATTTTCACTAGTCGTTTAGCTTAGGGTTGGTTTAAGAATTTCTATCATCCAGTTCATAAAAGCTCGAACACGTTTTGGCAAGTGGCGACGATTTGCGTAAAGCATTGAAACTGGCATAGGTGCCGAACGATAGGCGGGCAAAATTTCAATTAATTCTCCACTCTCTAAGTACGGTTTTGCGGTAGCACCGTTCTCGGGTACTTGAATGATTCCTAAACCCGCAAGACACGCGCTCAAATACGCATCCGCATTATTGACGATCACCGCGCCCTCCATCTCAATGTATTTTGTGGTGGATGTTAAGTCGTCTAGATATTCGAATCCGTGCGATTTACCACCAAGTACCGAAACATAATGAACCAACTTGTGGTGGGCAAGATCGTCGAGCGTTTGAGGTATGCCGTATGTCTCAATATACGCTAGGGATACGCAATTGATGAGTTGGTACTCCCCGAGTGGTCGAGCAACCAGGCTGGAGTCGTGGAGCGTCCCAACACGTACAACGCAATCAAAACCTTCGCGCACAACATCCACGCGCCGGTCAGTACTGCTCAGTTCGATTTCCAATTGGGGATGTTCGCGTAAAAACTGTGGTAAGGCCGGAATAACCAGGCCACGCGCCATAGCGGTAGGCATATCTACCCTCAAGCGTCCTCGCAGCTGGTGTTGCTGGTCATTAAACAAGGTTTTTAACTCGTCGAAATCAGCCAGTAAATCCTTGCTGCGCTCATAAAACGCTTGACCGTCGTGGGTCATTTGCACGCGACGAGTGGTGCGATGCAACAAGCGCGTGCCCAGCATGGCTTCAAGCTGTTGAACTGCAGTAGAAACATTCGCCTTTGCCAAACCCAAGCTTTCCGCCGCTTCAGTAAAGCTCGATAACTCCGCTACTCGCAAATATATGTGTATTGCGTCCAGTTGATTCATATGGGGCGTCCAATTGTCTCTTTTTTATGAACAGTCCATTCGCAAAATAGACGTTTATTGATATTTTATAGATTAATAGACTGGGCTCCATCAAGCAAACATATGCTTGGAATTTAAACTAATCCACAACTGGAGAAATCAAATGACTCATAAAATTGCACTTGTAACCGGCGGCAGCCGTGGTCTTGGTAAAAACACAGCACTTCGTTTAGCCGGCAAAGGCGTCGACGTCATTATCACCTACCATAGCCAACGTGAAGAGGCCGATAAGGTAGTAGCCGAAATTGAAGCAACTGGCGCTAAGGCTGCTGCCCTCCAATTGGATGTTTCGCAAAGTAAAACGTTTGTAGAGTTCGCTGCAAATGTGAAAGCAATTCTTCAATCAAAATGGCAGCGCGATAGCTTTGATTATTTGGTGAATAACGCCGGTACAGGCATCAACACGCCATTCCTTGAAACCAGCGAAGAGGAATTCGATTTAATGGTGAATATTCATTTGAAAGGCGTTTATTTTCTCACGCAAAAATTGGCAGGGCTCATCGCAAATGGTGGCAGCATCGTCAATATATCGAGTGGACTAACGCGCTTCAGTTTTCCTGGTTATTCTGCGTACGCATCTATGAAAGGTGCGATTGAAGTCTTGAGTAAATATCTCGCTAAAGAATTGGGTGCGCGTGGCATCAATGTAAATACAGTTGCACCTGGCGCGATTGAAACCGATTTTGGCGGCGGCGCAGTTCGTGATAACAAAGAGCTTAACGACCACATAGCCTCGCTCACTGCTTTAGGTCGTGTCGGTGTGCCTGATGATATAGGTGGCGTTATAGCATCAATTTTATCTGATGATAATCGTTGGGTGAATGGGCAGAGAATCGAAGCATCGGGCGGCATGATGATTTAAAAAAATCGCCAACTGGATTATTTTTTCAGTTGGCGTTTTTTTTAGTATTGCTGATGAAATTAATCTTTCGGCGATTCTTCCAGTTTCACACTTGTCAGCTGCTTCATTGTTTTCGATTTTTTTTCGATAAGTTGATCGCCCATCTGATCAACAAAAAGTGCGGCGATGTTATTTTCATCGGCAACTTTAATTCCTTCATCACTTCCCAAGCACAAGAATGCAGTTGACCACGCATCGGCAAGTGTCGCATCTGCAATAAATGCATTGGCCACTACTGTGTTGTGCTCAATAGGTTTACCTGTACGACCATCGAGAATATGGCTATAACGTTTGCCATTATTGTCGAAATAATGGTGATAGGTGCCGGATGGCATTAACGACATAGGCTCACCTGTTTCGAACACCGCAACTTTTTCTACCTTGCGTTCGGTGGATATGGGTTTTTCCATAGCAATGCGCCATGGGCTTCCGTTAGTTTTTTTGCCACGTGTTTTGAGTTCGCCACCTATCTCAACAAGATAGTTTTTTATCTCATGTTTTTCTAAAATTTCGGCGAGGCGAGTTACGCTATAACCCTGGCCAATCGATGATAAGTCAATTCTTAAATTCGGTAGCTTTTTTTGAAGATGTGTGGAATCTACAACGCTGATTTTATCCATGCCGATAAGCTGCAAGGTTTGCTGCAACTCCTCGTCACTGGGTAAATGAAAAACATCTTTTTTAAATCCCCATAAATCAAACAAAGGTTTTATGGTGAGATCGTAACAGCCACCGCTAGCTTTACTAATACCGCGCGCGTATTCAACTAGCTTTACGATTTCATCGTTAACTTCATGCGGTTCTGTATCGAGCTGCGCGTTAAATAATTCGATGGTTGAATCTTTACGATAATTTGAAATGGATTCATCAATACGTTTTAGCTCGGCAGTAACTTCTTGTGCGATGGCCGCTTCTTGTTTTGTATCGGGCAAAATAAACGTTAGGTGATAGGTAGTGCCTTGCGCGAAGCCTTCAATTTTTGTGGGCCCGGGGGATTTGCTACAGGCAGCAATTAAACAACTTGTTATGAGAATACAGAATAATTTGGACGTGAAAGAAGTTGGTGCGCGCATGATAAGTCCATAGGGGTGTTGAGAATCGCTCGCATTATATCTTTGTTAGGGACGAGAAAATTTTCAAATCGTGCAATTAATGTGAATAAATATAAGCCGAATAATTTGTGTGGATTATTCAGTTTTTGGAATATTTTTTCGCCTGCTGGCGAGTTACTTTCTTTGCTTCGCCAAAGAAAGTAACCAAAGAAAAGCGACCTCTCTCATTCCTGTTTCCTGTGCGTTTCAGAAAATTGCTGTCGTTCCGGTGCGACATCCATGTCGCATCGTCACTAAAACAAAACATCCTGTTTGTTTTCCATCAATTTTCTTCCAATGCTCGGGGAACTCGCAGAGGCAAGGTTGAGCTTTTATTAAACAGGATCTGTCTCACCACCAAAAGCTTTGAGTAACGCACTAATAAAATTCTTCAATTCACCACTCATGATCGCAAAATCGGCATCGAATTGTTCGGCTTTGCTTTCGGGGTTTCGTTCGTTGGCTTTTTCGCTGATAACATCGTCAAACTTTACGCGTTTCACTGCGAGTTGATCGTCCAATACGCAATGAATGGATTCTTTCCAGGTTACGGCGAGTTTGCTGACGAACATTCCGCTGTTAATGTGGTTCAGAATTTCATTTGCTGTTAAGTCTTGCTTTTTACAGCGAATTACTCGGCCATCTTTACCGGCTTGCAATTCACATTCTTCGCCAAGCTCGAATTCGTTAGCGAGCTTTCCGGTTTGCAACCAATATGTCATCACTTGAGTTGGCGTATTTTTAGCGCTAATCGGAATGCAACGCAAACTGCCAAGTGCTTCGCGTAATTTACTTAGCAAATCCTCAGCGCGTTTTGCAGATGAAGAATTTACGATAATCAATTTTTCTTGCGGTGCGATGTAAGCAAAATCCAGCGATGACTTTGTAAAGGCTTTAGGTAACAACGAAAAAATAATTTCGTCTTTCAACGTTTGTTTTTCTTTACGACCAACACTGCGGCTTTCAGCTTCGCTTATCGCTAATGCTTTTTCTTCAAGCTGTTCATTCACAACAGCAGACGGCAGAATTTTTTCCTGCTTTTTTGCGCAGATCATGATGTAGCCGTTAGTGACGTGAATAAATTCACTACCATGACGACCAAGTGGTTCGATAAAACCGTAACGTACCAGATCAAGACTGCCGCATGGGTTAAAGCATTGAGCTTCGAGTGCTTTGTTGAGGTCTTCCGGTTTGTGTGTCCAATCTTCGGTAAGGCGATATAAGCGTAGGTTTTTAAACCACATGGGGAATCCAGAAATAGTTTTGTAATGAGAAGCGTGTTGAGTGCTGAATTTAATGAAGCGTCAGCTTCGGCGCGAGCATCCAGCTTTTGATTTTTCTTTCGTCCCCTTTCGAGTTCCCCGAGCATTGGAAGAAAATTGATGAAAAACAAACAGGACGTTTGTTTTAGTGACGATGTGACATGGATGTCGCACCGGAACGACGGCAATTTTCTGAAACGCGCAGGAAACAGGAACGAGTGGGGTGTCTTTTCTTTTGGTTACTTTTGTTCATGAAGGCCATCCATGGCCTTCACCCTGCGGACAGCTCTGCTGTGCAAAATTGCAGTCGTGCAATTTTGTGGACAAGCACGACTGCATGGATGCAGGAGGTAGAGCAACCCCAGGAGCAGTTGCCGAACGAAAAGTGACTCGCCAGCAGGCGAAATAAATATTGAAAAGCATTAAGAATTCAACCGTGAGAGCTGGATCCTCGCTTTCGCGAGGATGACGATTCCCTACTTAAATAAAAACTACCCAACAATATCCAATAATTCCACATCAAAAATCAATGCGGAAAAAGGAGCGATGCTTGCGCCAGCACCGCGCTCACCGTAGGCGAGATTGTGCGGAATGTATAAACGCCATTTGGAACCAACAGGCATTAATTGCAGCGCTTCAGTCCAGCCAGCGATTACACCATTCACAGGAAAATCGATTGGCTCACCGCGTTGTACGGAGCTGTCGAATACGGTGCCGTCAATCAAGGTGCCATGGTAATGCGTTTTTACACGTGAAGTGGCGGTAGGTTTTTCGCCTGTGCCCGCGGTAATGATTTCGTATTGCAAGCCAGAATCAGTAACAGTAATGCCTGCTTTTTTTGCATTTTCAGCTAAAAATAATTCGCCAACTTTGGCTTGTGCTTTAGTTTGCTGCTCTTGTTTTTCTTGCATGCGGGTACCGACGATGCGGAAATCTTCTTCGAGTGCTGCGCGCGGAACCTGACTTTCTCTGCCGTTCAGTGCGTCTAATACACCTTGTGCAACTGCGTCGGCGTCTACGCCATCAAATGGATTTGAGGCGAGTTGTTCGCCCATTTGACGGCCCACGCCATAGCTAACGCGGAGTTCGGTAGTGTTGTATTTTTCGGACATGAGAATTCTCGTGATTAATTCGTGAAATAAAAAAAGGCCGCGAATTCTAACAGATCAGCGGCCTTGGGGGACAAGCGAAAATTATCTGGTGCTAAGTAAAAGGGTAGAGTTGCCGATTCTATGGCGGCGTATTGGGCTCGAACAAATATTGGTCGTGAATCATTATTCCCCAGAAGGCGATAAATAGCGCAGCCACTACCGGGCCAACAACAAAACCATTAACGCCGAAAATTGCGATCCCGCCCAAGGTGGAAAGTAAAACTATATAGTCAGGTAATTTAGTGTCGCGGCCTACCAAAATTGGGCGCAAAACGTTATCGAGCATGCCTATTATTCCCGCGCCTATTCCCGTCAAAATTAAGGCTGACGTCATGTCGCCGGTAGCGGCAAAATAAATCGCAATAGGTACCCACACCAATGCGGAACCTACCGCGGGAATTAAGGAAGCAATCGTCATAAGTACTCCCCACAAAATTGCCCCATGAATGCCAAGCGCCCAAAGTGTAATTCCGCCTATCAAACCCTGCAGCATTGCGATGACCAAATTACCTTTGATCGTTGCGCGAGTAACTTCAGCAAAAAGAGACATCAGCATACGCTCGCGGGTATCGCCTAGCGGTAACGCACGCACAATTAAATCGACGAGATAGCTACCATCACGCAACATAAAAAAAGTGATGTAGAGCATAAGCGCTATGCTCACTATAAAACCGAAAGTATTTTGACCGATGGTTAGCGCGTGGCCCGCGATAAATTTTCCGCTCGACATAGCGGCATCAATGGCATTGGTTTTTAGTGCATTGATATCAACACCAACTTTACCCAACACAGAATTGAGTGCAGGAAAAGCTGTGTCCATAGAATCAATGTAACGGGCGGGATTAATTTCGCCGGATTGAAGTTTGTCGTATAAAGCAACGCCTTCGCTGACCACCGAACTGACAACAAATGTCATGGGTAAAACAACTGCGACGATGCAGAGTAGCAGCGTTAGGAATGCAGCAAGATTTTTGCGTTTAGGCCAGCGCTTAAGAAGTTTGTTATGAAAAGGAGTAAAAATAATGGCAATCGCGCAGGCCCAAAAAATGGTACCGAAGAAGGGCTTGAGCAGGATTAAAAAACCTATCGACACTAAAAACAAAAATAATAGAAATGTACGTGTTTCCACTTTGTTATACATCTACGGTGAATCCTCACTGTTGGAGTGACTGAAAAATGCCTGAAAGGTGCCTGGATGTGACTATACGGCAGCATCGCCTGGCTGTCACCCAAGGCTATGCTAGGCTTAATGAATTACGTCGCACGTTTAACCTTAGGGAGGGAAGGCGATTGCTGAAAATACGACCCTTATTGTTTCTATGCTTTGGCCTACTGGTTAGCGCAATGGCAGAGTCGCGTATTTATGTTGTAGATGTTCAACTTAAACCTAGCGCGAAGGACGATTATTACTATATTGATCTTCTACGTTTGATATTGAATGCGAGTAAAGCGCCAGATGAAACTATAGATATCCATTTTTACGGTGATAAAATTTCCCAGGCTCGATGGATTGCTGCAATTGAAAAAGATGAAAGCAATAACGTGCTATGGACAATGACAACCGATGAGCGCGAAAAAACCATGCGGGCAATTCGCGTACCTATTTATAAAGGGTTAATGGGATATAGAGCATTGGTTATTCGCAAGGCTGATGAGCAGAAATTTGCAAACGTTAAAACAAAAGACGACTTAATGCCGTTTACGGCAGGTCAGGGATTGCATTGGCCCGACACAGATATCCTGCGTGAAAATCAGTTCCGTATAATGGAAGCTGTTACCAAAGATAGTCTTTATAAAATGAGCGCAGCCAAACGGTTTGATTTTTTTCCCCGCGGTGTTATTGAAATATTGACGGAAGATGATTTTATTCGTCAACAAAATTTAATGGTGGAACCGCGCCTGATCATTCATTACAAAACGGATATGTATTTTTTTGTGAATAAAAATAACACTGAGTTGGCTGAGCGTTTGGAAAAAGGTTGGGAAATTATTCTTAAAAATGGTGAGTTTGATAAATTTTTTTATAACACAGATAGAATAGTTTTCGCGTTGAATTTTTTGAAGCAACCCGGCCATACCTTCATAGAACTGGATAATCCTTTTTTGCCTGATGACACACCTACACAAACATCAGGTTATTGGTTGGATTTTTCTGCAGCTCGTTAGGCGCGCTGTCACGATTTGTAGATTGGACTTCTAGACATGCAGCCCGAATTAACGCGCTATCTCTTCTTGCGGATTGCTACAGCTACTCGTACTAGTAGTTGAACAACCGCCGCAACCAGTATCGCAACCCGCAGTTTTTTTCTTGAAAAAAGGTAACCAGCGATGCGCCAGGAAAGCAAATGCTGCAATAACGCAGATACCTACGATAATTTCTTGCCACATAAATCCTCCGCTCCGAATACTTGCTCGCTAGACGAATAAATTTGCGATTTGATAGGTCGCCCAAGCCGCAAAATAAGCCAAGGCAAACAAATAGACAGCAAAAAACGCTGTTGATTTCACCGAGTTAGTTTCGCGGCGAACCACAGCTATGGTTGAAATACATTGCGGTGCATAAACGAACCACGCGAGATAAGCCAAAGCAACCGGTAAGGTCCATTGCTGACCCAGGGCAGTTCCTAAAGCTGCGTCAACATTGTCACCACCTACGGCGTAGACGGTAGCCAGCGCACTCACTGCAACTTCGCGTGCGCCCATGGCGGGAATTAAGGCAATACACATCTGCCAACTAAAACCGAGCGGCGCAAAGAAATGTTGCATCCAGCTACCCAATTGGCCTGCAAAGCTATATTCAATCGCTGGGCGAGTTGCATCTGCCGGGGCACCCGGAAAGCTAACGAGAAACCAGATCACAATGGCGAGCGACAAAATAATTGTTCCCACTCTGCGCAAGAAAATCCATACACGTTCTTTGAGCCCCATAATTAAATGGTAGGCCATGGGCCAACGGTAACTAGGCAGTTCGAGCAACAATGGGTAATGCTCGCGCGCTTGGTTGCGGCGCATAATCAAGGCTACCAACGCAGCACTTGCCACACCGGCAAAATAAAGCGCAAACAAAGTTAGTCCCTGCAGATTGAAAATACCCCACACCGTTTGCTCTGGAATAAACGCACCTATGATCAATGCGTACACAGGCAGACGTGCGGAACACGTCATTAAGGGCGCAATCATAATGGTGATAAACCGCTCGCGCGGATCGGAAATAGTGCGAGTGGACATGATGCCCGGGACAGCGCAGGCAAAGCTGGATAATAATGGAATAAATGACCGCCCGGAAATTCCCAGGCCGCGCATGGGGCGATCGAGTAAGAAGGCCGCGCGAGTAAGGTAGCCGGTGTCTTCCAGTACAAGGATAAAGAAGAACAAAATAATAATTTGCGGCAAGAAAACAATTACAGAGCCTACGCCTGCAACAAAACCCTGCACCAGGAAATCCTTGAGAATACCGTCGGGCATATGCGTACTAATCATCGTCCCAAGTGCGGCAAAGCTTGAGTCAATCAAATCTGCTATAGGTGTAGCCCAGGCAAATACGGCTTGGAAAACCACGAGAAGAATAGTGAAAAGTACAACAAGGCCCAGAACGGGATGCATGGCAACTGAGTCGAGCCGCTCTTGCCAGCGCGGTAGGTTTGCTGGCTGAATGACATTATCAGTCATGATTTTTTCAATGCGTTGATAAAGCTCTTCGATGGAATCATCGCGGCTCAGCTCATCAAGCTGACCAACAGAAATAGTTTGGACATTTTCTGCGAGCGGATGCTGGGCATGATTTTTGGCGTAGTCTGCCAGCAAGTTTTTCAGCTCGTCGGTACCTTGACGATTCACGGCAACGGTTTCTACGACGGGAATTCCTATCTCGCGTGCAAGGCCGGCGGTGTTAATGCTAATACCACGCGAACGAGCCGCATCCATCTGGTTTAGTGCCAGTACCATGGGGCGATTAAGGCTTTTTAGCTCCATCACCAAGCGCAAACCAAGACGCAGGTTGGTCGCATCTATAACGGCGATAAGCACATCGGGTTTGGCTTCGCCGGCAATTTTGCCAAGGATGACATCGCGGGCAACTTGTTCGTCGGGGGAGGTTACAAAGAGGCTATAGGTGCCGGGCAAATCCAGCAGTTCTGCTGGTTCGGCCAAGTCGCTGATAGGGCCGGAGCGGCGTTCAACGGTAACGCCAGGGTAGTTGGCCACTTTCGCACGCGCACCCGTCAAACGGTTAAACAGCGATGTTTTCCCGCAGTTAGGGTTGCCAATCAAGGCAAAGCGAATGGACATTAATGGCTTCCTGAAATTAATTCCACACGAACTTTTGCAGCCTCTGCACGGCGTAACGCAAACTTGGTACCGTTAACCTGAACTGCAAGTGGGTCGCTGCCCAAAAGTCCAAAACCGATCACTTTTAATTGCGCCCCAGGTAAAAAACCGAGTTCCTTCAGCCGCAGAGTAACGCGCTCGTCTTGCGCACCAAATAGGGTTTGTTGCTGCAAATCTATAATTCGTACCTGCGCACCTTTTTGACATTCGTCCAAACGCAACACGTCGTCTGAGGCAACCGAAATGGTGGGTTTGGAGTCCGGTGAAAGCGCAGCGTTCATTGAGATAAATCTCTTATTGCAAATGAGAGTAATTATTATATAGATTAACTCATCCACCTTGAATTCGCAAATTAGCCGCTTTTCTGCACCGAATCAGTGTTCATTTATGTGACGTAAATCGCGAGTCGATGCAACTAAATCTCCGTAGTGCAATCTGTTTCGCAAGCTTTGGCGAGTTTCTGCCCGCCACTGGAGACGCGTTGGCTTTTACGACATAATCGCCGGCGAATCCTTTGTCCTGCTATCCACTGATTAGGAGCTTTTATGCCATATAACGATCGTCCACAGGTTGGTTTCAGCCCAGTGGTGAAATGGGGAGTTGTCCTGGTAGCGGCAGGCGCGATTGGTGCCATAGGTTATTATTTAACGCGTGATACTAATCACGCACCTCATCTACCCGAGTTGTCGACGCCGGTCGCGACCCAGCCTGCTGTTACGTCGGAAGCTGCGGGAGATAAGCAAGTCTATGAAGACCCAGCTCCTACTCCGGCACCTCAACCTCTGCCAGATCTCGACCAAAGTGATGCCACAGTATTGGACGCTTTGAGAGATTTAAACGTAAATGGTTTGGTGGAAATGATTATTCCCCAAGAGATCTTGCGTAAATTTGTGCGCGGAGTAAATGTGCTCGCTGAAGGTAAAGTCATCACTGAATACCGCCCGGTTGCTTCGCCACAGGGGGCTTTTGTTGCCGATTCTTTTAATGTGAAGGTTTCAGGCGGCGAGCTTGGGGAGCAGCAAGATGTTGAACAATTCCGTGTCAGCCCCAAAAATTACCTGCGTTACACGCTATTCGTGCAAGTGGTATCTGCACTGGATAGTGATACTGCAGTTGGTCTTTATAAACACTATTACCCGCTGCTTAACCGCGCGCATCAAGAGCTAGGAATGAGTAAAAACAATTTTCACTCAGTTCTAATCCGCGCTATAGATAAGGTGTTAGCTGCACCAGACGCTAATGGCGATATGATTCTTATTCATCCAAAAGTCTATTTTGAATTTGCCGACCCCGCGTTAGAAAAATTGCCGGACACCCAAAAACTTTTGTTGCGTATGGGACCTGATAATGCGGCAAAAATTAAAGCCAGCCTAAAAAATGCGCGAGTAAAATTACTGCAAAAATAATAAAAAGCCCCACGTGATAGTGGGGCTTTTTATTTACATTTAAAAAAATCTACTGCAACTTTCGGTCATAGTTTACTGACAAATGCTACCCGTTACCGATGGCGCAACAGCGTTGCCGGTCGGTTTGCTTCCTTGAAATCCAAACTCCAGCGTTTGACCTGGTTGAATTGTCGCATTCCAATTCAAGTTGGTTGCGGTGTAAGGGTTAGTACCGCTCAAATTCGCATTCCACAGATTGGTCACTTTTGAAGTGTCCGCATATTTCCACGTTAGGCTCCATCCGTTAATAGGCTGCGTACTTACATTTTTCACGCGAATAGCTGCAGTAAATCCATTACCCCATTGGCTTTGAATGACATAACTACATTGCGCTTTTCCATTGCTCGAAATGGAGGAGCTTGATGATGTTTTTGAACTGCTGCTTGAACTGCGCGATGAACTGCTAGAACTAGCCGAACTTTTAACGCTGGAGCTTGAACTGCTCGATGATGGAATAGAGCTGCTTGAAGAACTAATAGACGAGGCGCTGCTAAAGCAATCCAGATAAAAGACGGGAACATTGCGAACCAAGCTTGTAGATGCTCCGTGATTATCCGTGACGGTCAATGTCAACTGATAACTAGAGCCGCTTCGGCTCGTAAAGGTTGCTGTGTACCCAGACGCAGTGCCTCCGCCGGAAAACGACCAAAAATAGGTTAACGGATCGCCATCAGGATCAGAAGATCCAGCAGCTTCTGCAGTGACGCGACCTTGTCCTGCATTTGGGCTACCACAGAAAATGGATGGGTAATTGTAAACATTGAAGTTGGCTATTGGAGGCCGATTAGTTTGTGCGCTACTGGATGAACTGCTCGAAATGCTACTTATACTCGAAATGGGTCGCGAACTTGAACTCCTGCTGGAACTCACGCTGGAGCTAGATTTTGAGCTAGAGGGCCGCGTATAGCTGGAGCTTGAGGAAGCACTTGAGATGTCCACTGACGAGCTGCTGGAACTTGTACAACTGGCGCTGGACGGAGCAATAGTTTTTGTCACACTGGTAGAAGCTCCCCAACTATCGGTGACTTTTAAGGTTACGGTGTAGCTAGTATTGACTGTGGCCCGGAAACTAAAATAGGTGGTGGAACCAGTCTCATTACCGTCACTCCGACTCCATCGATAACTCATAGAATGGCCATCCGGATCGCTCAAGCTTGTAACTTTTGCATTCAAAGTCCAGTAAAGCGGGTTGGCACCGCACTGTGGAGTTATCTCAAGGTTGAAGTCCCCCAGAGGAGGTCTATTAGGTGCGCTTGAAGAACTACTTGACGATACATTGTCGTAAATAGCCGCAAGTTTTGCGGTCGCCTTTATACCGTTGGTGTCATTGAAAAGTAGATTTCCCCAATCCGTTAAGGTGGATGAGTCGTAATTTGTCACTACATCCGAAAACGAATTTTTATTACCACTCCAGCTCCAGCCAAAATAACCCGCGCCGTATTGCTCAGCGTATTGCATGACTGAGGCAACGGGTATTTGTGGCGCATCCTGATTTAATGGCGTGGGGCGATTGGGGTGATAGTAAGGTACTGGTGCGAAGCCACCAATAATTAAAGGTGCACCAATCTCGTTGAAGGCGGCGATATAGTCATGCACCCTGGTGGGATCTTGGTAAGAGTAGAACATATCAACGGAATAAATTAACCGTTGCGACAAAACACTCGCTTGATCTTTTAGGCTTTTTGCAAAATTAAACATGAGTTTTGACGTGTCCTCCGACCAATCATTTCCATCAATCATTACCACGTATCCCCCAGGCAACGCATTGATTAAAGATTCGGCGTAAGCGGGCATGCGGTACTCATACTCTTTGAATGTATCGTCACCAAAATGTTGATTACCCAAACCTATAATAATGTAGGCCTGGTTGCCATATAGAACCGAAAGCATGTCGGGCCACGTCCAAAAAGTAAGTAGGTCTGAACCTATAGTTGTGTGGAAGGGGTAGCCTGCAACATCATTTGGTTCAAGCACGCAGATAAGCTTATTCGCCTTACACTCCGCAATAATTTCACGTACTTGTGCGACAATCGGGCGTGGGTAAAATTGAGCATCGGGATATAAAGGCAACTCAATTTGTGCAGAGTTGGCGCCAGCAGCGGCAATATCCCTAATTGCTTGTAAGGTTTTTTCCGGCGCAAGCGTGTGATCAATAGTCACGCCACGAAAAATAAATGGTTTGCCGTAGGAATCCATCAATTTTCCGTCATGAACTCTTAAAGGGCCAAGTGGGCTCAATGCAAATGCTTGCTGCGCTAACAACGGTAGCGTGCACATGGCAGCGGTAACCAGAGCTACTATAATTTTCAAAAATGAGAATTTAGTTAAGCTTATCTTCTTCATAAAGTTTTCCTTTGTATATGAAAATGGACGTTATTATTTATAATCCTGTTAAAAACCAGGATTGCTTCCTTACTGAATTGCGTTAGCTACGACATGGCTGCCAAAAACACGCACTTACATATTAAAAATTTCTTGTATTATTATTTTTACTTTCTGAATGTGCCTGAACACTTCAGTTGTCTAGCGGCGATTACATCATTTAACAGATAAGACAGATCGTTTGGAGAAGACAATATTTCGTTTGAAAATTAGTTTTCTTTCAGCTTAAAGCTAATCGTCAAACGAACACGCGATTAGCCAACCTAATTAAATTAACAGAAGACGCACAGATAAATCTAAAAGTATCCATTTTAAAGTCGTATTTCACTTCGACGTTTTACTAAATTTTTATAAAGTGAATTTGAAAATAGTGGTGTATTAATTGGATCGAAATAACTTATCTAAAAACGCGATATTGTGTCAGAACACGGTCGGCGACACTGGAGCTCATTATTGTTATAGCGTGTAAGATATAAATACAGGTTTTCAACATAGATAACTTTTGCGAAGTTCGCAATTCAACTTACACAATTTTATTTTTTGGCGTTTAAAATTTCAAAATATAATAGGAAAAGGGTGCGTTGACGTGGCATTGGAAAACATGAGCGATTCAGAGGAGCTTTTTGTCGGTGTAGATGGGGGTGGCACTAAATGCCGCGCTTGTGTTTACACGTCTGATCTTGAACTGCTTGGAAGCGGACTTGGAGGACCATCAAATCCTTTTCACGGCGAAGCTCAGGCTCAAGCATCGATTGTTGAAGCCATAGAAATGGCATTGGTCGATGCAAAATTGCCTGTATCTACTATTGCTAATTTAATCGTGGGTGCAGGCTTGGCCGGTGTAAATGTACCTGCTGTTTTTGAATCTATGAATGCTTGGCAACATCCATTTAAAAAATTTTATCTCACCACTGATTTACACGTTGCATGTTTAGGCGCACACGATAGCGACGAGGGAGCCGTGATTGTTAGCGGCACAGGTTCCTGCGGGTATTCTTACGTGAATGGAACTGCAATCATGATCGGCGGACACGGCTTTCTGCTTGGCGATAAAGGCAGTGGTGCATGGTTAGGGTTGGAATCCGTTAAGGCCGTATTGTTAGCCCAGGATAATCTTGGCCCGCAAACACTGTTAAATAAATTGATCAGTGATTATTTGAATGCAACGGGAATAATGATTGTGGAAAAAATGAGTGCCGCCAAATCGAGTGATTACGCGCAATTAGCGCGTTTTGTATTTGAAGCTGCGCACCACGGCGATGATGTGGCGACAACTATTCTGCGTGAAGGTGCAGTTTACATAGACGCACTTGCTGATAGATTATGGGAAACTAATCCAGGCCGCATGTCTATCATCGGTGGCCTGGCAGAATACTTAACACCTTGGCTAAAACCAGGTGTGGTCACGAAATTATCTCCTGCTATTAATCCACCAGAATTCGGAGCGGTTTATTTTGCGCGACAGCAGCGTTTGATTTAATTAATAAATGATTGCAGAAGGTAAATTTGTCACGTTAATTCGACGGCCATTCATGATTCAACAATAAGAGAAATAATAGGCTTCCACCAACAATCACAACACCTGCCGTTATTTTTAATGCGAGTTTGTAATTATTTTTACTTATCGCCTTGTATATGCTCACAAAAAATACAGCGATAAGAGCTGTAAACAATATGCCGAACATGATCATAATGGCGTAGCCAATAATCACGGTTAGGATTACGGCTATTAGAAATAAAAATTTATTTGATTTAATCGACGCAAGTATTTTACTAAACATTAGTAATCTTAGATTTTACAGGGGTGGATTTTTCTCTTTCACTGACAAATCTGGTGGCACATCAGATATCTTGAATTGCCTAATGAATCCGCAGTTAATTGAATGCACCTTATGCAATCTTATGTGCCATTTATCTCTAGGCCGTGCTTTGTAGTATTGTTTCACCAATTTGCCAAATTATAATTAGCCAAATGTGTCACAGTTCGCTTCTTGAATATTGTATACACACTTATCTTGGCCGTTAGAATAGACCCATGCTCACCCTCACCAATTCGATTTTAACAGTCATGTGATTGTTAAATAGTCAGGAGATTTCTGTGACAAGCCTTTTCAGTACCGATATGAAATTCACGCAAGACAATAGGTTTATGCGGGTGGACTCTGCGTTAGGGAAGGATGTCTTTTTTTTGCGACGGCTCAAGGCAACCGAGTCTTTTTCACAGCTTTTTACTATCGATGTGGATTTACTTTCTTATGACGGGAACATTCGCGCTGAGGACGTAATCGGACATCACATTGCAACCTTCATAGGAACGAATGGGCCTCAGCCTCGCATGCTCAACGGTTTTGTCAAAAGTTTCGCGTACACCGGTCTGGAAAAGCGCGGGCTGTATGGTTACAAAGCTGAGTTGGTCCCGTGGTTGTGGTTTCTTGATAAGCGCACCAATTGCCGCGTATTTCAAAATCAAACAGTACAGAAAATTCTAGAGTCAATGTTTACCGAGTTGGGTTTTAACGATTTCAAATTTTCACTAATCGATGCGCATCAACCGTTTGAATATTGCGTTCAATATCAAGAGTCAGATTTCCATTTCATCAGCCGTTTGCTGGAACAGGAAGGTTTATTTTATTTCTTTGAACATAAGGCGGATAAGCACATTCTGCACGTTGCCGATAACGCAGCGGTTTTCACCTTTCTTGATGAAAAAACGATTGAGCACAGTTCCGATAGTCGCGCGAAACATTTCCTGGATATTTGGCAGCATCGTTTTCAATACTGCTCAGGGGCTTTTGCGCAAACGGATTACAATTTTGAAAATGCCAATTTGTCATTGCTCACTGAAACGCCCACGTCAATTAAATTAAGTAACAACAGTGCGCTTGAGCGATTTGAATTTCCCGGTAATTACAGCGAAAGCCAACGCGGCCAAACCCTAACACGTATCCGTATGCAGCAAGAAGAGGCGGGTTATCAAGTAGTCAGTGCGGGTGGAAATTTCCATCAAATAGAAGTAGGTAAAAAATTCAAACTACGGTCAGACGAAGCTGTTGCCGATGATAAAAAAAGTTTCGTTATTTCTGAAATACGGCATGAGGCAGTTGAAGGAAGCTATGTCGACGATGATAAAAAGGAAGAGGGCAGCCCCGAGTCTAGCTATAGAAATAATTTTATTTGTATTCCTGAAGAGGTTACCTATCGCCCGCCATTAAAAACTGAAAAACCGCGAATTGATGGTGTTCAGACCGCAATGGTGGTGGGCAAGCCTGGCGATGAAATTTATACAGATAAATATGGCCGTATAAAATTACAATTTTATTGGGATAGATACGGTCAGAAAAATGAAAATAGTTCTTGTTGGGTTCGCGTGGCGACCGCATGGGCCGGTCCTAAATGGGGAACTCTAAATATTCCTCGTGTTGGCCAAGAGGTTGTTGTTACTTTCGTTAATGGCGATCCAGATCAACCATTGGTGATTGGAAGTGTTTATAACAGTAAAAATATGCCACCCGTGACCTTACCTGAAGGAAAACATTATTCAGGTATGCGGTCTCGCTCTGCTAAAGGCGGTGCAGAAAGTTTCAGTGAATTTTCGGTGGACGATAGCGAAGGCGCTGAACAAATAAAAGTTCACGCGAAAAAAGATTACAACGCGACTGTTGGTAATAATCTCACTTCGTCCGTCACTGCTGATGCTTCATATAATGTTGATGGTAATTCGTCATCAACCGTAAAAGGTAATAACACCTCCAGCGTTATCGGAAATTCCACTTCATCGGTTCAGGGTAATCACGATTGGTCCGTGCAAGGAAATCGTAGTGGAAGTGTGACAGGAAATTTAACGGAGAATATTACCGGCAACTCAGCTAAGACAATCAGTTCGAACGAGACGCGCAACGTCACGAGCAATCAGACAATTACGGTCGGCGCCAATCAGGAATCGAGCATATCCGCTAACCAAAAGATTTCTGTCGGTGCAAATCAAGACACAATTATCAGTGGCAATCACACCGTAAATGTTACGGGGGTTCAGAATATCAGTGCAAACGCACGAGACGTTATTATATCGGGTGCTTCGAGGACTTCAGCTGCCGACATAACTCTTGAGGCGGGATCTAGCATCAACCTTAAAGTGGGTGATGCCGTGATTACTATAGATGGCTCAGGAATTACGTTGACGAAGGGAGGCAGCTCCAAAAAAATTGACGCGGCGAGCGTGAGTTTAAAAGCAGCAATAATAAACCTGAACTAAAGCAGCCTTTTATTAAGCGAAGATATTATGAGCAAGGCAAATCCGGTTCAACAAGATATGGCAAAACTAGAAGAACAGTGGGAAGAGTTTGCAAGCAGTAAATTACCCCTGTTCCGTTGGTATTTTTCCACTGACGATATTCAACTGGGTTTAGGTTTTATCAAAGTTAAAGAACAGCTTGATGAAAAGAACCCCGAACTTTTTATTCATTTACATAACGAATTTGAAGAAGGTGACACGTTCGGTCGATCGCTTGCTGAAGAAATGAATGAAATGATTGCGGCAGGTATTTCTGATGCAAGTATCGAAGAGGCTGAAGGAAAAACTCCCGCTGCTACTATTCATAGATGGAAGTCGCCACCTCTTGATGATTGCACAAATGGCTTTAATTGTATTTTTCGCAGTTGTAAGTTTGCATTGGATGCTTTTGGTGATTATGTTCATAACATTGTATTGGTTATTACTCCATCCAGAATTAAAAGCAGCGAAAAATATACGCAGTGGTGGTCTAAGTGCTGCGAAATTCACTCGCGCTACAATTGGCCAGAAAATTTAAAACTCGTTTTTTTTGACACCGATAAAAATTCCGCGCTTTCTGTACTCGCTCGCGAAAATCAGGGCCACATTTACAGCGCAGATGCGCCTGTCGATATGAGTGCTACCATTCAAGCAATTTTAGATGGTGTGGATGATGGTTCACCCAATGCAAAGTTTCGCCAATGCACAGTCGATCTGCAAAAGGCCGTGGGAAAGCAAGATAAAGTAGCCATCGAAAAGCATTCTGCTGCTGCGATTTTGATTGCTGAATATCACCAATGGTTTGATATGTGGGTTGTTACCTTATTAACTCGAGCTGCTGGCTATTTAGGTCTTCAGGATTACGATAATGCATTAAAAGATTATCGCACTGCGCAAGTCATCGCAGCCCAGGGCGAACAAAAAAATGTTCCCGGCTGCAATAAATTGCAATTACAAGCGATGATTTGTGAGGGCACTTGTTTATTCAGTGCAGGCAGGTTTGAAGAAGCTGCAGCTGCGTATGTAAAAGGAGCGCAGCTGGCGGAGTCGCAAGAGGATTTATTGCTTACACTCGAAGGCTGGCGTATGGCTAGTTACTGTATGGAGCGTGCGAAAGCTGCAAAGATAGCGTGGGAACATGGCATTAAAGCGCTTGAAGCTGGCGATAAAATGGATGAGCAAGGTCGTGAAAACTCGACGCTTCCGTTTTTAGGACAAGCACTCTTACGTCTCAGTCCCAGCGGAGAAGTCAATCAACACATTAAACAACGCTTCGATAAATTACTGGGTGAGGGTTGGTTGCAGCGTGCTGAGGAGCTGTCATGCTAATCAGTAAACACTTCGATCCCGTTCTGGGAATCGACATCCACATCCTTATCATTCCACCCGCAGGGCCGGTGCCGATTCCTCATCCGCACATTTCATTAATTTTTGATGTGGTTGATTACGTTCCCATTCTTGGTGCAACGGTGAAAGTTGGTGGCTTGCCGCGTTCAACTGCAGGAACTGCAGGTCGGCCTATTCCGCATTTCCCCATGGGCGGTCCTTTTGCAAAACCTCCCATGAATGAAGATGAAATTTTAATGGGCAGCACCACGGTTCTTGCGGATGGTGGTCCATTAAGTTTTACCGCCTTACCTACGTTAAGTTGCCACGACATCGGCATAATCGCACCACCACGAAAAAAGAAACCAAAAAAATCGTTTGGCATGGTATTGCCAACCAGTGTAGTGATTTCTATTCCATTAGGCAGGCCTGTAATGGTGGGTGGAGCACCCACCGTCGATATGATGGGCTTGATCATGATGGGTGGTTTCGCTGCATTAGGTGCAGCATTTAAAAAACTTCGCCAGCTGCAAAAGAAAAGCGATCGCATCAAAAATATTTCTGATGCTATTCATGATCGCGCACGAAAAGCGATGGACAAATTGGGTGTTCCTCCCAATGTACAAAACAAAGTTCACAAAGGAATTTGTACTGTCACCGGTCACCCGGTGGATGTTGCGTCTGGCAAAATGTTTACCGACCACATTGATTTTTCTCTACCGGGTCCATTGCCCTTGGTGTGGGAAAGAACCTGGTATAGCACGTCTGTTTATGATGGGCCATTAGGTCATGGCTGGCATCACAGTTACGATGTAAAACTCTGTGAAATGGATAATGCAGTTGCTGTGCGTCTAGCAGATGGAAGATCCGTTGCCTTTCCTGCATTAGCTATTAACGAAACCAGTTTTGATCGTCAAGAGCGCTTAACTTTATTTCGTGATGAAGAAGGTTATGCGATGGATACCAGCGATAGAAAACGCTATCGCTTCACGCCATTCCGAAACCAAATCGATAATCAACTACTCGTATCGTTATCGCAAACCACCAGCGGTGCAAAGATTGAATTCTTTTATAACGACAAAGCGCAGCTCACGCAAATTATCGATAGCGGCGGTCGCTTAATTCGTTTCAGTTACACCGATGACAATCGCATCCATCAAATATTTTTACCTGAACCTGAATCCAACATTACACGTGACCACACTAACCCCACGTTCTTTTGCGCGGTTGAACATCACTATCGCGATGGCATGTTGGTTAAAGTTGATGATGCACTCCAACAACCTTTGCAATATCACTATGATCATAAATTACTAATCAAAGAAACTTTCAGAAGTGGCTTGAGTTTTTATTTTCAATACGATGCGCTTGATCACAATGCGCGCTGTGTCAGAACCTGGGGTGATGAAGGTATTTACTGGCGTCAGCTGCATTATGATTTGGAAAATAACATTACCTATGTAAAAAACTCTTTAGGTCACGTCACCACTTATCATCACAATGGTGTATTGCCGCATAAAGTGGTTGATCCACTTGGTCATGAAAGTCACACGGAATATAACGAATATTCTGAAATTGTTTGTGCGACGAATGAGCTTGGGTACAAAACGAAGTATGAGTTTGATGAGTTCGGTAATGTGATAAAGTCAATCTCTGCAGATGGATGTGTGATACGGAGAATATTCGATAGTAAACAGAACCTAATAGAAATTATTGATCAAATTGGAGGTAGCTGGCGATATGAATACAACTCATTGAATCAGCTGACAGCGAAAGTTAACCCTTTAGGGCATATAACTCTCTTTCATTATGACGGTGTCCTGCTTTCATCTGTTACTGATCCAAGTAAATCTAAATTTGATTTCAATTACGATCAAAACGCTAACTTACGTAGCATCACTGAAAACAATCAAGGACAGATTGCAATGGAATATGATTCGTTGGGAAATTTACTCTCAACAAGGGATGCCCAAGGTAATCAGAAAAAACGCTTTTACGATCAGCTCAATCGCATTAAAAGAATTGAAGAGCCAGATGGTAATATTCGCTTTTTTCAACACGATTGTAGCGGCAACATTATTCGCGCGAAAGATGACCATTCAGATATTTTTCTTGAGTATCAAGGTTTAGGTCGTCTTAAATCGCGCACGCAGTCAAACAAAACTGTTAGATTTGAATACGATAGCGAGGAAAAACTAAGAGCTGTCTTTAATGAAGCGAACCGTATTTATCAGTTTGTACGTAATGCAGCAGGGGAAATCATTAGCGAGCATGGTTTTGATGGATTAGTGCGACAATATATTAAAGATCCAGTAGGTCGCATAGTTCGAATCGATCGTGCTGGTGAACGGCATTCTATTTACAATTATGACGCAATGAATCGTCTGGAAAAAATTACACATAGTGATGGTTCATTTAAAACGTACAAATATCGATCTGACGGCGAGCTTATTAAAGCGAGTAATGACTCAATCACATTGCAATGGGAGCGAGATGCTCTCGGTAGATATACTACAGAATATCAGGGGCACGCCTGGGTTACCTCTGAATACGACCTTCTTGGCAATAGAATTCGAGTGAGATCCTCATTTGGACTTGATCAGCAGATTGAGCGAAACAAATACGGTGATGTACTTAAGGTCTCCACTGGTCAAGAACATTTTGAAGCAGTTTTTAAACGCGATAATCAAGGCATGGAAATTCAGCGTATGCTACCAGGAGGTATTGAAAGCAGATGGACACGAGATAAACTTGGTCGTCCAATTAATCATGAAATCATTCAAGGAAACCAAACTTATAGAAGTAGAAATTTTTTGTGGGGATTAAATAATCGCTTACTTAAAATGATTGATGGTATTAATCGTGAAACCGTTTTTCAACATGACGTATTTGGCAATCTACTTTCCGCTCGTTACAGTGATGATGCTTATGATCTGAGAATGACAGATGTTGTGGGCAATTTATTTCAAACTCATTCTCAAAAAGATCGAGAGTATGGTCCGGCTGGTCAATTGTTAGTAGTACACTCAGATAAGGGAAGTACTCGTTATAATTATGATTTCGAAGGGAATTTGATTAGCAAATTAGAACCAGATAATAAGCTCTGGCAATATGAATGGAATGGCAACGGAATGTTGGTTAAGGTCATTCGTCCCGATGGATATTTGGTAACTTTTGAATATGATCCGCTTGGCCGTCGCATTAGTAAGAAATTCAATAAAAAAATAACACGCTGGGTTTGGGATGCTTATAACCCTCTGCATGAATGGATAGAACATATACCGGCAGCATTTAATCAAGAAGAATCTATTAATCAAAATAGTAGTGACGGTATTCGCGCAGACCAACGTCGTCAGTTATTGCATACTCTTGAGTCGCAAGGGCCGCCGATTGGAGTACAAGGTAGCATAAAGGTTCCTGTTACATGGTTATTTGAACCGGAAAGCTTCACTCCGATGGCGAAACTTATCGGTGATGAACATTACTCAATTATCTCCGATCATTTAGGAACACCTAATACCGTTTTCGATAAAAATGGTAAGCAAGTTTGGTCGAGTGAGATAGATATCTGGGGGAATTTGCGTCAATTACGGGGAGAAAGGAATTTCTGTCCGTTCCGATTTCCTGGTCAATATGAAGACGATGAAACAGGATTATATTACAACCGCTTTAGATACTACGATCCATCTGTCGGGCGGTATATTAGCCAAGATCCTATTCGTTTAGCCGGCGGAACAATATTGTATGGTTACGTAAAGGATCCTGCTATTTATATTGATCCTTTAGGTTTAACAAAAGAAGCTGGGTGTGGAACTGGAGATCAAGACAGAGTTGAAGGAGAAAACTTTTTTAAAGAGGTTGAAATTGTAGACAGTAATGGAAATCCATTAGGTGAGTTCGATGAGATAGATTTGGATAAAAGAATTTTCTTTGAAGATAAATCCGCCAAAGGCTTGGACAGAGTGAATCCGAGAACTGGCCTACCAGCCCAAACTCCACAACAATTTACTGACAAGCAATTGGTAGATAAAACTCGAACCCGCATTAATAATTTATTAAATAATGCAGAATCAACACGACCTACCGTTAATGGGACGCAAAATGTTCCAGATCTTGAAGAAATAAAAGATATTAAGCACTTTGTCTTTAGGTTGGATGGAGATACACCAGAGCTTAGAGAGGCTGCCTCTAATAGTTTGGAACAATTAAAAAAAGAAAATCCGGATTACAAATTCGACGTAAAATTCGGCGGAGAAGAATGATGTCGATTATAGCTATAGTATTAGATCCAAAAAATGAAGAGCAAGCGGCATTTTCTGTTCCTGTTTCAACTGAACGAAATTTTGAAGAAAATTGGCTTCCGTTGATTAAAAAGTTGGATTTGGAGTGGTTGCCTTTATTTCAAACCGGTGTAGACATTGAGTCCGACGATTTGATTGCGATTTCGGAAGAGCTTTCTAAGCTCCTAGCATTGGCAGAGAAAGATCTCTCGCCTTCAATCTATAAAGATTTAGCAAGAAGAGTAAATGAGTTGATCAAAGGCTTAGAAAAAATTTTCATCGAAAAAAGTGTGACAGTATTTATAGGTTAGTTTTAAACTTAAATAAAAAATTGTGATAGTGCTGTTCAATGATTCCAGTGGTGATTGTTACAGTAAATTGGATATGTATTAATTAACATTGAAAAATGCATGATTTTATAATCTCGCTTTTTATGTTTTGAAGCGATTCACTACAATCTTCTACGTAATTACCGCCTAATATTTTAATTGGAAATTTTTTTGAAACTTGCTTTGTTAAAACTATATCATTTTCTTTAATGCGGTGATCATCGTTTGTGTAATGTAAGGAATCTGGAAGTAGGTTAAACGCATGCTAATCAGTAAACATTTCGATCCCGTTCTGGGAATCGACATCCACATATTAATTATTCCTCCTGCAGGCCCGGTACCGATTCCGCATCCGCATATCTCATTAATTTTTGATGTGGTTGATTATCTTCCCATTCTCGGCGCAACGGTAAAAGTCGGTGGTCTCCCACGTTCAACCGCAGGCAGTGCAGGAAGACCTATTCCACATTTTCCTATGGGTGGCCCCTTTGCAAAACCGCCCATGAATGAAGATGAAATTTTAATGGGCAGCACCACCGTACTTGCTGACGGTGGCCCGTTAAGTTTTACTGCATTGCCTATGTTAAGTTGTCATGACATCGGAATAATCGCACCACCGCGCAAAAAGAAACCCAAAAAATCTTTTGGTATGTTATTGCCTACTAGCGTGGTGATTTCTATTCCGTTAGGTCGACCCGTGATGGTCGGCGGTGCTCCCACCATCGACATGATGGGCTTGATCATGATGGGTGGTTTCGCTGCGCTCGGCGGCGCATTTAAAAAATTACGTACGATGCAAAAGAAAAGCAAGCGTAATAAAAAAATCTCCGATGCAATTCATAACCGCGCCAAAAAGGCTATGGACAAATTGGGTGTGCCACCAAATGTTCGCAATAAAGTTCATAAAGGAATTTGTACTGTTACCGGTCACCCGGTGGATGTAGCTTCCGGAAAAATGTTTACCGACCACATTGATTTTTCTCTACCGGGTCCATTGCCTTTAGTGTGGGAGAGGACTTGGTACAGCACATCTGTTTACGATGGTCCATTAGGTCACGGCTGGCATCATAGCTACGATGTAAAACTCTGTGAAATGGATAACGC
The DNA here is from genome assembly GCA_004173475.1 of Gammaproteobacteria bacterium. Lineage (GTDB taxonomy): Bacteria > Pseudomonadota > Gammaproteobacteria > Pseudomonadales > Cellvibrionaceae > Cellvibrio. The sequence goes on along the minus strand of SEBU01000001.1, from coordinate 872,019 downwards.
AGTTGCTGTGCGTCTAGCAGACGGAAGATCCGTTGCCTTTCCCGCATTAGCTATTAACGAAACCAGTTTTGATCGTCAGGAACGCTTGACATTATTTCGCGATGAAGAAGGTTATGCGCTGGATATCAGTGATAGAAAACGCTATCGCTTTGCGCCATTCCAAAACCAAATCGATAACCAATTGCTCATATCGCTGTCACAAACCACCAGTGGCGCAACGATCGAATTTTTCTATAATGATAAAGGCTTGCTGAATCAAATTATCGATAGCGGCGGCCGATTAATTCGTATTACCTACACTAGTGATAATCGCATTCACCAAATATTTCTACCAGAACCTGAATCCAATATTACCCGCGATCACACTAACCCCACATTATTCTGTGCTGTAGAACATCATTACCGCGATGGCATGCTTGTGCGTGTTGATGATGCGCTGCAACAACCGCTGCATTATGTTTACGATCGTAAACTATTAATTAAAGAAACTTTTAGAAGCGGACTGAGTTTTTATTTTCAATACGACGCGCTTGATCATAATGCTCGTTGTGTAAGAACGTGGGGAGATGGTGAAATTTATTGGCGCGATCTTCATTATGACGATGAAGACAACATTACTCACGTTCGTGATTCGCGCGGAAATATTACGGTATATCACCATAACAGAATTTTGCCTTATAAGATTATTGATCCACTGAGCAATATAAATTTCATTGAATACAATGAATACTCACAAATCACGTGCGAGACTAATCCGCTCGGTTTTAAAACGCAGTATAAGTATGATGAACGGGGGAACAACACATCGTTAATCAGTGCAGATGGGACTTCGCTCAATTTTCAATTTGACGTGCGTGACAACCTGGTTGAAGTTATTGATAAAGTTGATAACCACTGGCGATGTGAGTATTACGATAATAATCAATTAGCAAGCAAGACAGATCCACTAAAGAACACCTTGCGTTATGAATACCACCATGGGCTGCTCTGTGCTATTGAAGACAACAGCGGCAATACTATCTTTTTTAAATACGACCAAAATTTTAATTTGCGTAGTATTTCCGATGGAATTAACGAGCAACTTCTACGTGAGTACGACGCTCTTGGTAATTTATTAGCCACTAAAGATTCTCGTAGCAATGAACGTCGTTACTATTATGACAAGCTTCAACGTGTTACCAGAATTGATGAGCCTGACGGGACTAATCGTGTGTTTGCCTATGATGCAGGCGATAATGTTGTTCGCGCTCAGGACCAGCAAGTAGATGTAACTATGGAATACCGTGGTATGGGCCGCATGGTGTCACGTACTCAGGGCGGAGCCACAGTTAAATTTGAATATGACCGTGAAGAGCAGTTAATTTCCATCATTAATGAGCATGGTCGTGCATATCAGTTTGAATGGAACGCTAATGAAGAATTAATTGCAGAGTCTGGTTTTGACGGTCTCATTCGCCAATTTATAAAAGACCCTGCCGGGCGCACCGTTCGTATTAACCGACCTGATCAGCGCTACTCCTTATTTAAATACGATACGCTCGATAGAGTTACTCAAGTTCGCCACAGTGATGGCTCAAGCAAAACGTTTGAGTATCGCGCCGATGGTGAAATAATTAAAGCCATCAATGATTCTATAACATTGAGTTGGCAATTAGACTCCCTGGGGCGAATTACAAAAGAGCATCAAGGTGAATTCTGGTTGGCTTCAGAATACGATGCATTGGGTTATAGAACTCGTGTGCAATCCTCTCTTGGGCTTGATCAGAAAATCGAGCGTAACAAACGCGGCGATGTGCTAAAAATTTCCACGGGCGCCGATCAATTCGAGGCTATATTCGAACGTGATAAGCAAGGTCTTGAGATACAGCGCAGCTTGCCTGGCGGTATTCAAAGTCGTTGGTCGCGCGATAAATTGGGTCGGCCTATTCGCCATGAGATACATCAAGGCAAAACATTACAAAGCGGTAAAACTTATTTGTGGGGTTTAAATAATCGATTACTAAAATTAATTGACTCATTAAATCGCGAAACAGTTTTCCAGCACGATGCGTTAGGAAATTTATTATCTGCTCGCTACAGTGATAACACATTTGATTTACGTATGCCCGATGCAGTTGGCAATCTTTTCAAAACGCTACCGCAACAAGATCGCGAATATGGTCCTGCAGGGCAATTGCTTGCAGTACATTCAAATAAAGGGACCACTCGTTACACATACGACGCTGAAGGTAATTTGATTTCAAAAGTGGAACCGGGCAACAAAGTCTGGCGCTACGAATGGAATGGCGAAGGCATGATGGCAAAAGTTATTCGCCCCGATGGTAAAGAAGTTGTTTTTGAATACGATGCATTTGGACGACGCATTCGAAAATTTTTTAACAACAAAATCACTCGCTGGGTATGGGATGGTCATAATCCATTGCACGAGTGGGTGGAACATAAAACGGATAGCGCTAATACTCAATCACTTGCGCAGTTGCAGGCCAAAGCTGACGAGATCGCCATTACTCAACGGCTTGCTTTATTGCAGCAAGTGGATTCACAAGGTCCCCCGAAAGCATTTAGCCAAGGCACAAAAGAAGCGCCTATTACATGGCTATTTGAGCCAGACAGTTTTGCACCTATGGCAAAACTTATCGGCGATGAACATTATTCAATAATCACCGATCACCTCGGCACGCCGAATGTTATCTTCGACAGAAGTGGCAAACAGATTTGGTCTGCGGACATAAGCGTATGGGGCGAATTGAGAAATCTGCGCGGCGACAAAGATTTTTGTCCATTCCGTTTCCCTGGCCAATATGAAGACAGTGAAACAGGTTTGTATTATAACCGCTTCCGGTATTTTGACCCGGAAGCAGGGCAATATACGAGTCAGGATCCGATTGCACTTGTTGGTGGATCCGCTGTGTATGCTTACGTGCAAGATTCGACAACTTGGTTTGATCCCCTCGGGTTAAGTTGTAGCAACGACTGGAATACCTTCCAGAAAAATACCAAAGGACATTTTGCAAATAGCACAGACGCGGCCGCGGCCTATCGCAAAATGAAAGCGGCGCAGGCCCTACCAAATGGATCAAGACCTCATCCTTCAACTTATTTGCCAGCATCGTATATTGATGCACACCTTGCGAAGTTTTCTCCAGGCGCGTCATATATAGCGCCCAAATGGGCACTCGATAGATTTGGAAGAAATCCAGTAGGGCGGGCAGACGGTCAATTCGTTATGTCGAAGACGCAGATGGACGACATGTTACGGCGAACTGATGGAGATATTGGTCTTATAGAGAAAGAATTGGGTATACCTAAAGGCAGCTGGGCCGGAACGGAAATGGTGGTTGTTGAAATTCCAAATCCGTCCGCCCATAACATACGCATGCCGACAGGAAACGAAGGCGGTGCTAATGCCCTATGGCTTGCCGGTGGTAAATTACCGACAGGCCATGATGAAGCAGTTGTTGATGCAATACCTGGAGGAGCCTTTAAAGAAATGAGCATTCCGGATGCAACGAGCGAGGCTAAAAAAATAACATGAAGTTAATATTTCAAAAATCTTACGCGTATCTTCTTCTGAACGAAGGGGTAGACTGGTATCTGACATTTTTCACTGGTGGGCCATTTGAGATAGATATCTGCGTGAAATTAAACGAGCAAGAAATTACGCGTGTATCAAATAATCAAAGCGAGTTAGAAAAATTGATACAAGAATTTAAAATGAATCCATCCTTATACGCGGACAGAAGAATTATTCCGTCAGTTACTGGTTGATATGAAAATAAAGCAAAACTCCTCCTCTTTAGTTAACATTTGAAACCACTACCGCACTTATTTCAGGTGACTTTTTTCACAGCTATGCGAGCGTGTGTAAGCATAGACTCAGTAAGCAACTGTAAATTTTACCCACGTTGCTAACCGGAAGGCGATGGAAAGCGAACAAGTGGCTTGACATTGTGTGAGAAGGATCGTGCCCTGAAAATGTTCCGCTCCCGTTGCCTATTTTTAATATGCAAGGAGTGAAAAAAATGAAAACGTCAGATTCAAAACCCATTTCCGTCGATGTTCAAACCCATCTTGTTAATTTGGATAAAGGTGAAAAACCGCCGGAACTAACTGCTTATGTATTTTCTTCAGAGGGGCGTTTTTTAACATCGGCTCCATTAGATGAAAAGGGCACGGCAGTTGTCCATATAAATGCGAGTAATGATAATCGAGCGCGATTATTAGTTGGCCCGAAGGTTGACGAAAAAGAGCCTGCGTTTAGTGAGCTTTTGCGGCGAGGTGCGCAAGAAAAACATTTAACACTCAATGTTAGGTCTGAACGTTTACAGGCCACTCTAACTGTAATGCCTGATGTGTGGCGGTCATGGTTGTTCGGGTTTTGTTTCGTACGAGGTAATCTCAATAAGCGTATTTTAGTTGGCGGTCAGTATGTGAATTATCCCATCTGCAATGCCACGGTTGAGGTTTATGAGGTTGATCCACTCTGGATAATTATACCCAAATTGCCTGATCTAGTTCTGGACGGCTTGCGCGATATTATTAAAGACCCACGTCCCATCAAAATTCCTTTCCCAATAGAGGGACCTGTTATAGGAACTGGTCCTAGACCGGAACCAGATCCTGCGCCTTTTGCACGAGCGGCTATGTTGCAATCAGCTTCTCTGGAGCACCAAACATTTAATGAGTCCAGTGCTGCCAGTTTTAAAGAATTATCTGGTGCAACTGAATTACGATATATCGCGCAAACTGGAAGCACGCTGCAATTTAAAAATGCATTGATAAATAACGCACTTATCATTCGGCCTTTGTTATGTTTGTTTTACCCTAGATTTGTCACCAAACAGTTGGTTGCAACAACGCATACCGACGAGTGTGGACATTTCCAAACAATTTTTTATAAAGGTTTTAATCATCCTGATACGCCGGATTTGTATTTCAAAGCCAAACAAAAACTGTTTGGATTTTTAAATGTTTATATTTACGCTCCCACGCCAGTTGCTTGTCACACCTGGTGGAATTATGTGTGTGGTACTGAGGTGAATTTATACAGTTCCAGTCCTTGGGCGCACACCTGTTCTCCATGTCCGCCAGTGATTGGTCCAAATGGTAAAAATCGTTGGGTGGCGTTTATGGCGATTGGTGCGCACGGCCTTAATAATATTTACGGCACTGAAACCAGTTCAGCATCAACCACCACCACGACGAACATTGGTTTAACCGTAAATGATGCTCCCTGGGGAGGTATGTTGCTGCCGCGTTTGGAATTTTCAAATGATTTGGAGGCAGCGGGAGTTCGCTATTATCAAATATCGTGGCGGCAAGGTAGCGCCGGAACTTTCTTACCTTTAACGGGACAGGTGCATCATTATTATCGGCACGATGTATTAACCCCAACCGGCAATCTACCAACGTGGTCTCCTGAATTGTTGGGACCATTCAACGTTAATGATGGCACCGGAAATTTTATTCCCAATATGTTTAAAATTCCTTTCCCATCAACAGCCCCTGCTGGAGTTTGGGATGTACCGCCAGACATTAATGAAATTAAAGAGCATTTCGCTAGCGCTAAATTTCCCACTCAGGATATAGCGCCCGGTATGCACTACGACGCGGACGGAAATTTGCAAGGTGCAGATACCAGCGGTAAATATCAATTGCAGGTGAAATTATTTAACGCACAAGGACAGCAAGTTGACATAGCTGCGCTTGGGATTGTATTTGCGGTACCAACAGATCCAGACAGCTTCGGTAATATCAATACGGTTGATGCTGCTACTCTAGGGCTTGTTAGTGGTAATGCCATGGATATTACCTTGCATGTCGATAACAATCGCTGTTACGCGAGGATTGCTGCACCCACTATTAATGCTGCAGAGGCAGACCCATGCTGCGGTGTATTGCAATATCAGGCTGATGACAATGTAAACCTGAGCTTTCAGGCGAAACATCCGCATAATTTTGCGCGCTATAGTTTTTCAGTTGTTCGCGGTGCAAATAATGTAGCCTCTATACCTTCGACGCCGGTGAGTGCGGCCACAATAAATTATGCTTTATCGGTGGATGAACTACTCAACACCAACTTACCGGCAGGTTGTCCTCTGAACGGATGCCCTGTCGCAGGTTTCAGTGAAAATCTTTATGTAGATTCTATGGCTACTGATGGTTGGAGTGGTGAACTTGGGTACGATGCCAGTCATGTGCGCGCATTTGTGCTGGCGCAGCCTTAAATCTGCTGATAAGACATAATTTATCTGTCGCGCTTTAAAAGCAGATATTGTCTTAAAAAAGCCACTGAATTTTTTCGGTGGCTTTTTTTATGCAATGGTTAAAGATTATTGGTTCGTCTTAGAGAAGTGAAATGCTCCATCCATTTTGATACGCATCTGACTGGCTAATATGCATTGAATATATTAGAAGCAAGCCAGCGATAAAAGGATAAAAATAATTTTCAATAATATTTTTTGTTTGATTCGACAGTTTTGAAGAATTAAATTTGAGATTTATCATTTTCATTCCGTTACTTAGTTCCGAGCGATACAAAATGTGGCTCGGCGAAAGGTTGTAGGCCAATCAGCAGTCGAGGATGATTCTCATTTCGCGAAGCCCGCCAATCACTTCGAACCGGCGTTAGGAACGGTTACTGTGAGGCGAACGAATTCATATCTCGAAGGCTACAGATTCATATTTTCTCCACATCGATTTCAACACAGGAAAGGTGACCAGAAGGTGACAATTATCACGTCATGATGTTTGGTGTGAAAATAAAGTCATATAAAATAACAAAAGCTTCGTTAAAAATAACATTTACGATGCGCGCGGGTTGTGGCCTAGCGAGACCATGGATGAATGTTAAGAGATATTAGTATGGATAGCGCTCGGATTCTTTAGCTGAAAATTAGGCCTCTAGGAAACTAGAAGCCAGCAACCTCGGATTTCTTAATTCGAACAGGTCACTTCATATTTCCAAGCGACTTTTCAATAAGGCAATCGTTTGAGCATCTGCTTCGCCTGCAAAGTGCAACTTCATTGCATCGGTAAACAATTGTTCTGCGGGAGCTGCCAGCGAAAATAATGTAAGACATGATCTGAGCTTTAATGAATCGAGTTCACCCAAAATTGACACTATTGTTTTGTCTTTATGAGCCAACACAGCTTTTATTGCCTCCTTCAGCCTTTGTCCGAGAATTGGATGAGCGAGATAGGCGCGCGCTTCAGGTAACCCATCCAAACCAAAAAATTCAGCGTTGTAACTTTGCCCTAATCCTTTCAGTTGCGGAAACACATACCACATCCAGTGCGATTGCTTTCTACCTGAAAGAAGTTCTGCCAAAGCTGTGGAATATGAATTTTTTTGCGCGTCTAAAAAACGACCCAGGTTAAAATTATTCGAAACCATAAAACCTCACGTAACAACCTGTCAGGCACCAACAAAGTTTTTAGCAAGTGTATTGTGGATGTGCGTGGACGCAATTGCGGCTTGACCTGCCGCAACGCTAACTTGATGCAAGGAACTAACGAGATCGCCTATGGCATATAATCCGTTAAGTGTAGAGCGCTGATGTTTGTCGATAATCAACTTGCCTGTGCTGTTGCTCGCGGCACCGGCTTGTTTCGCAAGTTCAACGCCGCGCTCTTCGCCTAACATGACATACAGCGAATCGTATTCACGGCAACTTCCGTCGATACTTTGAATGCAAGGTTTATCGTCGCGTACAAATACACTCTCATAGCCCGCGCGAATAAAATGAGTGTTTATTTCTGAAAACTTTAACAATTCAGATTCCGAAAAGTTACATTGAGGAAAAATATATAAAGCAATTTCTTTAAAGTAGGTTCTCAGAAATTGTGCGTGGCTGAATGCACATTCTTTTTGTAGAAATTACGGCAACTCTTTCACCTGCACTATCATAGGCATCACAAATCGGGCACAACCGAATAATGCCTTTCGAAACGTACTCTTCCCAATTGTCCAAATTAAGATTTTTGTCGACGACACCTGTCGCTAGTATCACGGTCTTAGAATAAAATTTTTTGTCTTGAGTTAAAATTTCGAAGTGCTCAGGTAATTTCATAAGTTGCGATACTTCGGCATTTAGAATGTGGACTCCACAAGCTTCGGCTTGTGAGCGTAGCCGTTGCAATAGTTCACGACCATTAACACCGCTTGGAAAACCTGGATAGTTGTGGCTGCGAGGAATAAGGGTCGCGCGACTTCGATTGCTGTCGATGACGATAATATTACGCCGAAATCTTGCAAGGTAAATTGCGGCAGTAAGTCCCGCCGGCCCTGCGCCAATAATCACACAATCTAGAAGATCCATAATTCGAAGTTTATTTGTGATCAAGAATAGGAGCTAAAACATTATCTGGCTGCCGTTGTTAGGTTCTGTGCGATAAGACTCGAACCCAACCAACTAAAAGAGTTCGCTTGATTATTTAGAAGCGTTGCAGTGTTCACGACCGTAGCTAGATAAATCAGAAACACGAAAAGGGATGGTCAAACTATCGTTGAGCCGCTGATTTTTATGATTATTAAAATCGAGGCTTACAGAAAAGAAAAAGGCAGATACGTGGGTATCTGCCTTTTCTTGATATGGTAGCTAGAGGCGGGATTGAACCGCCGACCCCAGCATTATGAGTGCTGTGCTCTAACCAGCTGAGCTATCTAGCCATAGTCGAGGGCGCGTATTCTGGCTATTGAGACACTCAATGTCAACCCTGAAAACGAGAGATTTTCAGTGACTTAGCTCTGGCAGGTTTAAACCTTGGGGATGGTTAGTGGTATAGTGCGCGGGCATTTTTCAGGCTCGGTCCGGTCGCCAAAACTTCTAATTTCTACCTGCAATAATTTAAAGGCTCACGATGGAATTTCTCGATTTAAATCCCGCTAGTAAAGCGAAAGGACTGGTTCATCTGCCAGGCTCCAAAAGCATTTCTAACCGTACTTTGCTATTGGCTGCGTTGGCGTCCGGTACAACTGAAATTCGTGACCTGCTTAAATCGGATGATACAGATCGCATGCTTGAAGCATTGTCTGCACTTGGGGTGGGTGTAACCAAAGTTGGCGAAAATGATTATTCCATCCAGGGTACAGGTGGCCAGTTCCCTAAGAAAGAAGGCGATTTATTTCTAGGTAATGCGGGCACGGCTTTCCGCCCATTGACTGCGGCGTTGGCCTTAAGTGGTGGAACTTATAAATTGCACGGCGTTGCTCGTATGCATGAGCGTCCGATTGGCGATTTAGTAGACGCGCTTCGTCAAATCGGTGCGGATATTACTTATCTCGGCGAAGAAGGTTTCCCCCCTTTATTAATTAAGCCCGCAACTATTGCAGCTAGTGGAACCATTAAAATTCGTGGCGATGTTTCCAGCCAATTTCTCACTGCATTGTTGATGGCGTTGCCTATGACAGGCAAAGAAACTCACATTGAAATGGTGAGTGAACTTATTTCCAAACCCTACATTGAAATTACCTTAAAGCTTATGGCGCAATTTGGGGTGAAGGTAATGCGTGATGGTTGGGAGCGCTTCACCGTTCCCGCTGCAATAGGTTATACGTCGCCTGGCACGGTACATGTGGAGGGTGATGCATCGTCTGCATCTTATTTTCTCGCTGCTGGCGCGATTGGTGGTGGACCTGTGCGAGTACAAGGCGTAGGTGCAAGCAGTATTCAAGGTGATGTGGCATTTGCAGATGCGCTTGAAGCCATAGGTGTAACTATCACTAAAGGCGAAAATTGGATTGAAGCTTCGGCGCCATCCCTACCGCTTAAGGCTTTTGATCGCGATTTTAATCACATCCCCGATGCAGCTATGACATTGGCCGTTGTCGCACTCTTTTGCGATGGCCCGTCGCGTCTAAGTAATATTGCAAGCTGGCGTGTAAAAGAGACGGATCGTATTTCTGCTATGGCCACGGAGTTGCGTAAGTTGGGCGCGATTGTTGAAGAGGGTGAGGATTGGTTACGAGTGACTCCGGTTAAAAATTTAAGTCCGAATGCTGCAATCGACACCTATGACGATCACCGCATGGCTATGTGTTTTTCACTGGCTACACTTGGCGGCGTGCCGGTGCGTATTAATGATCCTAAATGCACTGCAAAAACTTTCCCTACCTATTTCAGTGTCTTCAATTCTGTGGTGAGCTGATCCTATATGGCAAATTTTTCTGTCGATTTTAAAGTTCGGGATTATGAATGCGATATGCAAGGCTTAGTTAATAATAGTGTTTATCAAAATTATCTCGAGCATACACGCCACGAATTTTTATTGTCTAAAGGAATCGATTTTGCAGAATTAGCGCGTAATAAGATTAATTTGGTGGTATTGCGTGCAGAGCTGGATTACAAAGCATCTTTAGTGAGTGGTGACGAATTTTTTGTTGATGTGGCACCGAGTAAATCCTCGCGTGTGCGTTTTGATTTTTTGCAAAATATTTATCGTAAGAAAGATAATAAGTTAATGCTGGCCGCAAAAATTACCTGGACCTCACTCAACGAGAAAGGCCGTCCTTTTGCCCCCGATTTTATTGATGATCTAATGAATTCCGCATTGAATTAATTGCGTCCCCTGTAATTAGTCTTGGACGTTTTAATGGGGCTGCGGATTCTTCGAAGAACTACTTATTTAGGTGGCGTTTACACCCCAAAATGTACGTTAGCCCGATCAATACTGAACTTGCTATCCAGAAACGGTCCATTCAACCCTAGGCGCAGTGTTATAAATTGCGATCACTCAAGCTGCGATTTTCCAAAATTTGATCTTCCATTCCTAGTTTTCCTTTTCACCGGCAGACCAATCGGTTCGCAAATGCGTGTTACCTCTCATATCCAGGAAATTACTCGAAGATCTTATTGGCCAGCTTTGGAATAAAAAAGCCGGCTGATTATTTCCTGTGCAATATTTCCCTAAACTTGAGATACAGGCGACAAAGAATTCACTTAAATCATTATTTTGTGTCGAAAAACTTTACATCAGCTCATATTTTCAAAATGACTATATTTATTATGTGATTGATTAATAACATCTTTTATATTTTGGCATCGGTATTGCTTTTACTGTTGCGTCTGAGTGAGAAGGAGACTTCGTGGACTATCAACGTGGTACAAGGCGGTTAATTTTTTAAGAGTAGATGAGATATGAAATTTCAATGGATAAAAAGAATTGCGGCCGCAACTGTGTTGCTGGTAAGCAGCAACTGTTTTGCGGGAGTAATTGTAGATACGGTAAGTGTCGACGAAAAATTGGGCTTCCTCGACTCAGTATCATGGACTCACGATATTCTCGATAATGGTTTTGCTTTGGGCTCGGCCCAAAGTGCTGATGTCAGCATTCAATTTTGGGACGATTCAAAGTCATGGCTGGAAGGCCTCGAGGCTGCAACAATTGTAATTGGCGTGCTTGATTTCCAAGACGGTGCATTTCTTTACAATGCGGTTTCTGACTGGACTGGCAACTTAGGAATTACCTCAATGGGTCTTTTAAACTCATTAGGCGAACTGGATGTCGCGGTGATTAGCACCTTAGGAGATTTTTGGATTGGGAAATCCACCCTGACTGTTAGAACTTCTAACGTTCCTGAGCCAGGGAGCTTGTTATTACTGTCGCTTGGTTTGATTGGTTTGGGCTTAGCTCGTAGACAAAGATAAGTTGACAGAAAGCTCAAGGATTGATGCTAGAGGGATGAAAGTTTAAGGATAAAGCTTTAGGGATTATATGGAGTAAGAAAAAACAAGGATGGACAAAGAGGGGGCTCCTTTCAGGAGCCTTTTTCTTTTATAGCCTTTTATTTTATCGAGAAACATCTCTTCCCCATTCATAAAGCTCTGGAAATAATCGTAGCCAAATACCTACTATTAATAATGTTCCTAGTCCTCCCATTACCACCGCAGGAACAACCCCAAAAAACTCGGCAGTGATTCCAGATTCGAATTCGCCTAGCTGATTAGATGCGCCAATAAAAATAGAATTTACCGCACCTACGCGGCCCCTCATGTCATTCGGCGTTTGTAGTTGAACTAATGTAGAACGTATAACGACACTGACCATATCCGCCGCGCCCATGACAACTAGTGCAACCAGTGATAACAAAAACCACTCGGACAGGCCGAAAATTAACGTGGTGACCCCGAATATCCCTACGCAAATAAACATTGTTCGCCCCGCATTCTTTTGCAGTGGATGTCGCGATAAATAAATCGCCAATATCAGCGCACCTATTGCAGGCCCTGCACGTAAAAACCCTAATCCTAAAGTGCCAACATGCAAGATTTTTTCGGCATAAATGGGTAATAAAGCAGTGGCGCCTCCTAATAAAACCGAAAATAAGTCCAGTGAAATAGCACCAAGAACAACTTTCCGTTCCCAAATAAATTTAATGCCGGCAAATAAAAATTCGCGGGTAGCAGGCGAATGTTGCTGGGTTTGTTGTGTGAAACGAATTGAAAAAATTTGGCTAAAGGCCACAATGAAAAATAATGCGCTACATAAATAAACGAACGTGGTTCCGCCTAAAAATAAAAGACCACCTAAGGCTGGTCCTGCAATGGTGGCGAATTGACGCGATGCAGAACCCAGCGCAATTGCCTTTGGTAGTAGCTCCAACCCGACCAGATTAGGGAGTAACGCTTGTAGCGCCGGCCCTTGAAATGCTCGCACACTACCTATGCAAAATGCCGCGATAAAAATCCAATGAGGAGATTCAATATTGAATAAAACGCTACCACATAGTGACAATGAAATTATGGCTTCGAGCAATTGGGTAATCAGAATAATTCTGCGTCGGTTGTAACGATCCGCAACTTGTCCAACGATCAACACCAAAAAAACTTGCGGCAAAAATAAAACTAAACCTAGGTAACCGAGGCTTAAGGCGCTGTGTGTGAGTGTATATAGATGCCAGCCTAGGGCCATCATGACGATTTGATTTGCCATAAAGGAAAGTACTTGGCTGAACCAAAAGCGTTTATAGTTTGTGTTTTGAGCGAGTTCAGAATCGAGGATTTTCAATTTAATTAGCCGTTTGTGGTTTGAAAGTTTTAACCTGAGGTAGCGTCAACTGGCGACGGTTATTATGCAAGTACTAAATTTCAGTACCACCTACAGTCAGTTTTACAAATGACATGTCCTAAAAATTATTTATCGGTAGGAGCGAAGCGGGTGCGATTACAAGACGCTGCGTACGTAAATAACAGCTGGATTTCAAGAAAAACGATTGAAGTTGATTACGACTGGGTACAGATTTTTGCGAGGGTAAATGGCTAAATAGAAAGCTAAAGCAGCCGAGATTTTTTTAAAGTATGACGAAAAAAGCCCGCACTATAATTAATAATGCGGGCAAATCATGTGCAACCTTTTCACTAACTCGTTAGGCGTTTGCCAATAAACGGTCGTACTTACGGCTCAACATATCGTAGAAAGCTTCGCGAACCTGATTTACGCCCATCTTCAATGTTGTTATTTGTTCGTGGCTGATGTCTTTACGGCACACGTAAACTTGTTTGCGGAACACCGCAATTTTGGCGCCATATAAACGTAAACTGCGCTCGAGATTTTTTTCACCCAGCATCAGCAATTTGGCTTCTGCGTCCGCAAGTTTACGAAACTCATTCACTAGCTCGGTATTAACGATGTCTAATTCTTGACGGCGTGCTGAGGGCCAACGTTCTCCGAATTGAATAGATTCGACGACAAGCGACGAGTATTTGGCGAAGATGTGAGTGACGGTTCCTACTTGCGCTGAAACATCTTCCAGAATTTGCAGCCTACGATTTTCGCGCGGCCCGCTCTGCGACTGGCCGGCACGCCACAAAATCAGCCAGGCAACTAGCGCTGCGATTAAAGCACCCAACCCGATCTTTAAAGATGTGTCGGTTAATTGAATAAAAGTTTGTGAATCCATAGTAGATGCCTCTCTGTCAGAAAAACGTCGGTCAAAATCATTTGATGAAGATTTTGCAAGAAGCAGGCCAGAGGCGCCTAAGAGATAATGACTCCATTTACTCTGAGTTTTCAACAGGTTGATCAATTGACCTTCGATAAGCTCAGAATGATTTTTGACGGTTTACCGATTGTCATTTCGTGAGGTGAATATGGCCCTCTCTCAATTCACGAAGAAATTAATCTTTTGTATATTCAACCTTCGGCAAAAACACCGTCACTATTCCAAGCAGCGGCAAAAATGAACAGCATTTAAAAACGAAAATAATATCGGTTGAATCTGCCAATGCACCTAAAGCCGCTGCAGAAATTCCGCTAAAACCGAACATGAGCCCGTAAAAAATTCCGGAAATTAAGCCAACTTTTCCTGGCACCAACTCTTGTGCGAACACAATAATGGCAGAGAAAGCTGAGGACAAAATAAGGCCGATTAATACGCTAATCACTCCGGTCCAAAACAAATTGCAATAGGGTAATAAGAGCGTAAAAGGCGCTACACCGAGTATGGAAATCCATAACAAAAGCTTTCGACCAATACGGTCGCCAATTGGGCCGCCCGCAAAAGTTCCGACAGCGACCGCCGCTAAAAATAAAAACAAAAATAATTGTGCGCTGGCAACAGGTTGGTCAAATTTTTCAATTAAATAAAAAGTGTAATAACTCGATAGGCTCGTCATATAAATGTATTTGGAAAATACCAAAACACTTAATATCAAAAGCGCATTCACAATTTGTTTGCGCGATAAATCAGGCTTGCGATGATGTTTGGCACTGGCTTTAATGGCGGCATGAGTGCGGATCGTCCAACGGCTTACATTGAACAGCACAATAATTCCAATCACTGCAAAAATCGTAAACCACGCGATGGCTGGCTGCCCGCGCGGAATTACAATTGCGGCTGCTAATAATGGACCTAGAGCTGAACCCGTATTTCCGCCCACCTGAAAAAATGCCTGCGCAAAACCAAATCGTCCGCCTGATGCTGTACGTGCAACGCGCGAGGCTTCAGGGTGAAACGCGGAAGATCCCAAACCAATAAAAGCCGACGCAATTAGAATCCACGCGAAGCTATTAACAACCGCGAGCATGATCAAACCAACCAGGGTAAACACCATACCGGCAGGCAGAAGATAAGGTTTTGGATGTTTATCCGTATAAAAACCTATACCTGGTTGAAGCACGGAAGCCGTGAGCTGGAATACCAAGGTAATCAAACCCACCTGCATGAAGCTCAGGTTGTAATCAGCTTTCAGCATGGGATAGATCGACGGCAAAACTGCCTGGATCAAGTCATTCAATAAATGTACAAAACTCACTGCGCCGACTATTGGAAAAATCAGTTTGGTGGCGTCGTAGGTGGGTTGGAATGGCATTGCGTTGGGAAAATCTTCCATCTTACTCATAGGTTTTTTGCATCAGCTATTTAAAAGCACAGTATAAAATGTAGGTTAAAAGCAGAAATGACATAAACTGTTGAATAAGTGACAAGCATAAGTGCTAGAGGTGAGGTGCAATGGTTATTAGCCACATGCGAAGCGCAGAAGCCCTGCAAGATGTTCCGCGTCCCATAGTGGCTTGGGCCGGGCGATATAATAACGGCGATGAAATTCCGCCTCATACGCATCCGCGCGCGCAACTACTTTACGCGGTGGAAGGCGTGATGCGCGTGCTTACACCGAATAGCGTATGGACCATTCCCGCGCAACGCGCGCTTTGGGTTCCGGCGAATGTTGAGCATCATTCTTTTATGATGAGCGATTTAGAAATGCGCACGCTTTACGTAAGCCCGGATGTACCGGTTGCGCTGGGTGGGGAGTGTCGTGCGATTTCAGTTTCAGGTTTATTGCGCGAATTAATTTTAGGTTTAATTGAGGAGCCCGCTGAATATCCGTTACCGGGGCGCGGTGAACATTTAGTGGCGTTGATTCTGATGGAAATTAATCGCGCTGCAACACACGCGGTAGAAATTCCCTGGCCACAAGATCGTCGTCTACAAACAGTGTGTCATTCCATAATGAATACACCTGGATTGAATCGCACCATTGAAGATTTAGCAGAAACTGCTGGTGCAAGCGCGCGTACTTTAATTCGTTTATTTCCGAAAGAAACCGGTTTGAAATATCGTCAGTGGGTTCAGCAAGTTCAAATCGCCGACGCAATTTGCAGACTAGGGCGCGGCGAAAGTATTGCACGTATTGCTAATGCGCTGGGATATGCAAGCCCCAGTGCATTTTCAGCGATGTTTAAGCGGACGTTTGGGATTGCGCCGAATCAATACATGCAAAAGAGTGAGGTTCGTTGATAGTAATTACTTACGCAATGGTTTCAATAATCCTTCCAAACCATTTAATTTTATTTCATATAAAAACTGTAATTGCTCGCCGAGTTTTCCTTTTGGAAAACCTTGCTGATGAAACCACACAAGATAGGGTTCGGGTAAATCCATGAGCACTCGCCCGGCATATTTTCCGAAGGGCATTTTGGTGTTGGCGAGTTCAAGCAAAATTGTTGGATCGGGCAAACCATTTTCCATAATTTATTTCTCTAGCCGCCCGCTAATTTAACGGTGAAACCGCGTTTTTCCAAATCGGCTTTTATTTTTTCGCGTTGGTCGCCTTGAATCTCTATAACGCCATCTTTTACTGAACCGCCAACACCGCAAGTTTGTTTAAGCGCTTTAGCGATATTTTTTAATTCGGTTTCATCGACCGGAATGCCAGTGATGGTAGTAACTCCTTTGCCATTCCGGCCAGCGGTTTCGCGACGAATGCGAACTATGCCATCGCCCGCAGGAATGGCAGGTGCATTCTTTTCTTCTTTAATGCGACCGGTATCGGTGGAATAAACCAGACGGGAATTTTTGTCGTTGCTCATAAATAGTCCTCTTTCATGGGCGGTGATTTTAGCAGATCTCCAAGTCAAAGGCTTTTAGCTGCTAGAATGTCGCCCTTAAAATTCCAAACGTTTGTTGAATAGGATTTGTCCGATGAAGGTTGAAGGCCTAACGATTAAGGGCAATTGGGCGCCGCGCTGGCAACCAGTTGTAGATGCATTTAGTGCGAACTTTAATGATGGTGAACAGGGCGCTGGTGTTGCGCTTTCATATCGCGGCGAATTGGTTGTGAATATTTGGGCAGGAGAGCGATCAAATCGTTTGGCTGGAATTTCCAATCAACCTTGGGCTGAAAATACGATTGTTAATATTTTCTCTGCCGGTAAGGGCTTAGTCGCTTTGTGTGTTTTGCAATTAATCGCCGACGGAAAATTAAATCTAAATTCACCTATGGCTAATTATTGGCCTGAGTTCGCACAGAACAATAAAGAAAAAATTACTGTTCGCGATGTGCTTTGTCATCGCAGTGGTTTATCCGCATTTCACGAACACATTGCAGATGATCAAATTTTCAATTGGGCTGCAATGAGTCAATCTGTAGCTAATGAAGCTAGCTGGTGGGTTTCTGGAGAACAACAAGGTTATTCGCCATTTATGTATGGTTGGATTTTGGGTGAGTTGGTTCGTCGCGTGAGTGGTTATGAAAGTTTTAATGCGTATTTTCAGGTTAAAGTCGCGCGGCCATCGGGAATAAAATGTTATTTCGGCGTGCCTGATTCAGAGCTGGATTCAATTGCAGATACAGGCCCACTTAAAAAAAATATTATTAGCCCCAGCAATGGTGCAGATAGTGTAGCGCTCGGAAAATTAATGAAGGCGGACCCGCGCGGTGTAACCAATCGCGCATTTTGTAATCCCATTAGTTTAATGACCGCCACAAATACTTTAGCGTGGCGACAAGCGCAAATTCCTGCTGCAAATGCTCACGCAAACGCACATGCTATCGCAAGTGTCTACGGCGCCTTGGCAAATAAGGAATTACTTCCCGCCGAAGTTTTGCCATTGTGTTGGCAAGAGCAAACCTTCGCTGATGATCGTGTGTTGGGCTTGCCACTGCGGTTTAGCCACGGCTTTATGTTGTCACAAGCGGACCGCGCTGATTGTCGTTATGGTCGCGGTGCTCGGGCTTTTGGTCATCCCGGTGCGGGTGGATGTTTGGGATTTGCTGATCCTGATTATGAAATCGGGTTTGGTTATGTGACTTCGCGGATGGGTCAAAATATATTAATTGATGAGCGTGCCGTTGCCATTATCGATGCACTCTATGCGGTGCTGGAAAACTAACATGACAGACATAATGAATGAATTAATCGAATTACAAACACGTCTTGCTTATCAGGAAGATACGATTCAACGATTAAACGACGTAATCACGCAACAGGATGCTACTATTTTGCAATTGCAGCAGCAAATGCGTTTGTTGGCCAAACGTGTGGAAGAGTTTTCCTTCGTACGTGAAGGTGGAGAAGAAACTCTCAATGAACGCCCGCCGCACTATTAATAACAAACCTCAATGCGCTAATGCTTTCGTTGATGATTTTGGCGACAGACTGCAGTGAAAAAGTTTTGCTTTTGACGAAACCCATAGCAATAAATTCTTACGGCTAAATCATTTTTCTTAGCTAGACTCAAGGATGATATTTATTTCTGAGTAAACATGGAACATGACTCACTCACAGCCTCAACCCACCGACTTCGAGGAACTTAGTCCCCTGAGCCTGGAGTATGCATTGTTAGCCCCTGACGTGGCTGCTTGGCGATTTGACGTGGAAACTGGTGCCTTACATTTCTCAAAAGAGTTCACCTTAATTTTTCCTGGGATTGAAAAGTCTTTTATTAGTTTATCGGCGCTGCTTGAGGCACTAGGATCCGCAGACCGATATATTTTCTTACAAACCTTCAATTCCGATCCGCTCGATAACAGTTCTAATGTACGTGCGTGCGAGGTGAAATGTATCACCGATTCAGGTGAGTACCGGATACGTTTCATTGCTCGAATGGTAACGAAAAATGGCCGTCAATATGAAGGTGTTGCCGTTCCCGGCACGCATTGGTTGGCTAATCCTGGTAGTGAAACTAGCAACAGTTTGTTGCGAACTTTATTTGCAGAAAATCCGATTCCCAGCCTAATGACCGATGCAAAAGGAATACTTTTGCAGGCAAATAATGCGTTTGAAAAATTATTTTCAATTAATTCCAGAAAAATAAGCGCTGCGGTTGGGCGGTACAATATATTTCAGGATAAGCGATTATTGGGCATCGACAATGCGATTTCCCTGTTGGAAAAAGTGTATGTTTTTGCGGAATGCTTAAGTGTGGATGTCACCTATCCGCTCGCACGCTTTGCAAAAAAAATACGCGTCGGTGAAAAGAAAATCAGTTTGCGCGCGAGTCTTTTACCTATTCGAAATCGCTACGGTGAAGTTGACCGCGTGTTGATTCAGCTACAAGACAGAACTCGCGAAGAAAACGCGTTAAAAGTATTGCTAAAACAGCAGCGCGAGCTTCGCGAAAGTGAAGCGAGTTACAAAGCATTTATTGCCAATAGTAGCGAGGCAATTTGGTGTTATGACATGGTCCCTCCGATACCTCTGGATGAAGCGCCAGAAGTACAAGCAGACTTAATGGCGGATCGTGCTCGCTTATCGCAAGGTAACAAGATGTTGGTGTCCATGCTGGGCGTTAAATCCTTACAAGATATTATCGGCACAGGCTTGCGCGAGAGCGGTTCAACCCGATATCTATTTGACTTAAAATATTTTGTCACTAATAACTTTCAATTGATTGATCACGATGTTTTCCGGGAGGGCTACAAAGGTCGCCAATATTATTTTCAAATTTCCTGTGTCGGTGTGGTGGAAAATAATCATTTAACACGCGTTTGGGGTACGACTAAAGACGTCACTGTGCGCAAGCGTTATGAACAAAAGCTGGAACATGTATCTATGCATGATGCACTTACCGGCTTGCCAAATCGCGCCAACATTTATCAAGAAATTGATCGATTTTATGCGAAAAGTGATGGTTCCCAAGGCGCGCTTTTATTTATTGATTTAGATAGGTTTAAAGAAATAAACGATACCCTTGGGCACCAGGTAGGTGATCGATTATTGCAGTTAATCGGGCCGCGCATTAAGTCTGAAATGAGCGATATTGAAGGCACAGTTGCACGAATGGGCGGCGATGAGTTTGCGATTTTTTTACCGAAGATTCGCAATCAGCAACACGCAATAGTATTTGCGCATTGTATTTTGGATGCATTGCGACTCGAATTTAATCTCGAAGTTTTTTGTGCGGAAATAAGTGCAAGTATTGGCATTGTTTTAGCTCCTACGCAAGCGTCTGATGTAAACGAATTGATGCGCTACGCCGACGTAGCTATGTATTACGCAAAGGAGCAAATGTCGGGGATTGCAGTTTATAAACCAGAAATTGATCCGCATTCGCCAAAACGTTTAGCTATGGTGAGTGAATTAGGGCGCGCGATTCGCGAAGACCAATTGTGTTTATATTATCAGCCCAAGGTGCGTTTGGATAATAAAACATTTTACGGATTTGAAGCCTTGTTGCGTTGGAATCATCCTGAACTTGGTTTTGTTCCGCCTAGCGAATTTATTCCTATCGCGGAAGTCACCAGTTTGATTCATCCGTTAACGGCTTGGGTACTTGAAAAAAGTATTGCGCAATGCCGTTTATGGCATTCGCAAGGTTTACAAGTTAGTGTTGCGGTAAATTTATCGGCGCGAAATTTGTTGGATGAAAATATGCCAAAGCTCGTGCGCAATTTATTGCAAAAATATGATTTGCCGGCGAGCGCATTGGAATTAGAAATTACAGAAAGTTCGATTATGAGTGATCCAGCGCGAGCGCTACGAGTGTTACAACAGCTGCACGAATTGGGAGCGCAATTATCGATAGATGATTTCGGTACAGGTTATTCATCGCTCGCTTATTTGAAAAAACTGCCGGTGCAAACCCTGAAAATTGATTACTCATTTATTCGCAATATGCTTGACGACAAGCAAGATGAATTAATCGTTGAATCTACGATTCATCTTGCGCACAGTCTTAGTTTAAAGGTGGTTGCGGAGGGCGTTGAGAATGCCGCGCTCATTGATCGATTGTCGAGCATGGGTTGCGATGAGGCTCAGGGGTTTCACATAGGTCGACCTATGGCACTCGCACAAATTGACGAGTGGATGGCTGAATCCAGTTGGACCGACACCCACTAACGTTAGGCTGCATGAAAAAATTGTTCGCTAATTGACCCGCCAAAATCGACACACTGTGAATCTTTTTCTATAGTTAAGTTCCCTGAAGAAATGCTAATTGTTTTGTAAAAAGTGCGTAAAAAGAAGCCGACTTGCATCAATATTTCCCTTATACTGCCGCACTTTATCAGCCATAGTTGCTAATCCAGATTAATAAGGCCACCTCTTCATGTTTATTAAATCCTTGCGTGGAGCGTTCTCTAACGATCTTTCCATCGACCTCGGCACCGCCAACACCTTAATTTACGTACGCGGCCGCGGCATTGTTCTCAACGAACCTTCCGTAGTTGCCATTCGCCATCACGATGGCCGTAAAACGGTGGAAGCGGTTGGTATAGAAGCGAAACGAATGTTAGGCCGAACTCCCGGTAACATCACCGCAATTCGTCCGCTCAAAGATGGTGTGATTGCAGATTTCCAAGTGACTGAAAAAATGCTTCAGCACTTCATCAAAAAAGTTCATGAAAACAGTTGGTTTAATCCAAGCCCCCGCGTTCTGATCAGCGTTCCTTGTCTATCTACCGAAGTTGAAAAACGTGCGATTCGTGAATCAGCAATTGGCGCTGGCGCACGCGAAGTTCGTTTGATCGAAGAACCTATGGCCGCTGCCATTGGTGCTGGTTTGAAAGTAGCGGAAGCAAACGGTTCAATGGTGGTAGATATTGGCGGCGGAACCACCGAAATTGCAGTCATCTCTCTGAATGGTGTGGTTTATTCTGATTCTGTTCGCATCGGCGGCGACCGTTTTGATGAATCCATCGTTAACTATGTGCGTCGCAATTACGGCAGCGTAATTGGTGATGCCACTGCCGAGCGCATTAAGCAAGAAATTGGTTGTGCGTTTGCAGGCAGCGAAATCCGTGAAATTGATGTTCGTGGTCGCAATCTCGCCGAAGGTGTGCCGCGTAGCTTTACTCTTAGCTCAGATGAAATCCTCGAAGCCTTGCAAGAGCCTTTGGCCGGTATAGTTCAGGCGGTAAAAAGCGCTCTTGAGCAGTCCCCGCCAGAACTGGCCTCAGACATAGCGGAAAGCGGTGTAGTTCTTACGGGCGGCGGCGCTTTGCTGCGTGACATCGATCGTCTCTTGTCTCATGAAACTGGTCTACCCTTTATTGTCGCCGATGATCCATTAACCTGTGTTGCCCGTGGTGGTGGCATGGCTATGGAAATGAACGACAAGCGTATTGATCTACTGTCGTCCTGATTCAGCATAAGACGGTGGCAGTGGCCGCCGTCTTACCTTTACGGGAGGCTTAACCATCAAACTCTTATTTACTAATAGCACGTCAGTCACTGCGCGGGTGGTGGTGCTTATTATTGCCATGGTTTCGCTGATTCTCATGGGAATTTACACCCCGTGGCTCAAGCAGATCCGCCAACAGCTGAATTTCCTCACTGTTCCTTTCTATCAGGTCACTGATGTTCCTAACCGTATAGGCGAGTGGGCTGGTAGCGCTTTTACATCAGAAAAAGATTTGCGCGCAGAAAATGAGCGTCTGAAAATTGAAGTACTTATCTACCAACGCAAGCAGCAACAAATGGCGGCTCTAGCTGCTGAAAACGTGCGTTTGCGACAGCTACTCAATGGTAAGGACATGCTGCAAGACCGTGTGCTTATTGCTGAACTAATTGGAATTTCTCCAAACCCGCTTAGCCATATTGTGATTATCAATCGCGGCAGCCGTGAAGGTGTATATGAAGGTCAGCCGGTGCTTGATGCGTTTGGGCTCATGGGACAGATCGTTGAGACAGATGAGAACACCAGCCGGGTTTTACTGATTTCTGATTCAACCCACGCAATTCCCGTGCAGGTAAATCGCAATGGGGTACGGGCCATCGCTGAAGGCACCGGAGACTTAAACCGTTTAAGCTTGCGTCATGTGTCTATCAATGCTGACATCCGTGAAGGCGATATTCTGGTAAGTTCAGGTCTCGGCGAGCGCTTTCCAGTTGGTTATCCCGTAGCTGAAGTCGAGCAAGTAGTGCGGAACTCAGGGCAGGCGTTTGCACGAGTGATTGCGCGGCCTATGGCTCGGTTGGATCGCAGTCGACACGTGCTGCTAGTGTTTGATACTCATGCGCAGCTGAATGAGCAAGGCGCATCATCGTCAGCCGCGGCGGAACACGAATGATTCCCCAGCATTGGAACGGCTATCTGCTCATTATCGGCAGTTTTTTTGTAGCACTTTTGTTGGCGGTTTATCCGTTGCCTATGGCGTGGCGATGGTGGAGGCCGGAGCTGGTGCTTATGGTGGCGATATACTGGATTTCGGTTTTTCCGCTCACCATAAGCTTGCTCTTTTTGTGCTTATTGGGCTTATATCAGGATTTGCTCGAAGGTGTCCCGTTTGGGCAACACGGTCTATCCCTCGTTATAGTTTCTTATATCTGTATTCTCTCCTATCAACGTGTACGCAACTTTGCAGTATGGAAAGAGGCTGGCTGGATATTTGTGCTTGTGGGTCTGGCGCAGCTACCTGGAAATTGGGTGCAAAGTATGGCTGGGCGCCCTTTGACAGGGTTGTATTTTTTAGCACCAGCGCTGACAAGCGCGTTAATCTGGCCCTTTTTACGAATGATAATGGATAGTTTGAGCCGGCATTATCGTGTTACCTGATCTACAGGTATTGACCCCAATAAGCATAAAGATAGTATCGGAATCGTCCGTTCAGTAGGAGTTCAGACGTGGGCCCACAAGATTTGCCTTCGCTATATTTGGCCTCCCAATCGCCTCGGCGGCGAGAGTTGTTGCGGCAAATTGGTGTGTCTTTCCAGCTGGTTGACGCCACTGTAACGGAGTTGCCACGCCAACATGAGCCTCCAAGAGATTACGTGCAGCGCTTAGCGCGTGAAAAGGCCGAGGCCGGTCTTGCTAATGTAAAACAGTCGCAGCTGCCTAATCGGCCAGTATTAGGTGCCGATACTATTGTTGTCATTAATAACGAAATCCTTGAAAAACCGCGCGATCTTGAACAGGCGACATCTATGCTCCGTAAGCTCGAAGGTAAAGCGCATCAAGTAATGACCGCAATTGCGATGGTCACTGAAGATCGGCAGCAAATAAAACTTTCGGTGACAGACGTGGTCTTCCGACCGCTGACTGACGACGAGATAAAACGCTATTGGCAAACTGGAGAGCCGCGCGATAAAGCGGGCGCTTATGCGATTCAAGGCTTGGGAGCCGTCTTTGTGCAGCAAGTACGAGGCAGTTACACCGGTGTAGTGGGCCTCCCGCTGGAGCAAACAGTTCTGCTATTGCAGGAATTTTCCGTGCCCTGGTGGCACCTTGATGAGTTACAAAGTAGTTGATGCACTATGAGTGAAGAGATACTTATCAATGTTTCCCCCGTTGAAACGCGGGTGGCGCTGGTTGAAAACGGCGTAGTGCAGGAACTCTATATTGAACGTAGCCACGGTAAAGGTTACGTGGGCAACATCTACAAGGGTAAGGTGGTTCGCGTATTGCCGGGTATGCAAGCTGCCTTTGTGGACATAGGTTTAGAGCGCACAGGCTTTATTCACGCTGCCGATATGATGCCTGAAGCCCCCGCCGGCGAACAGCGACCTACTGAAGTCCCGGATATTCGTAGTCTGGTGCGTGAGGGCCAGACAATTCTCGTGCAGGTTGCCAAAGATCCCATCAGCACCAAGGGTGCCCGCCTAACAACTCATTTGACGCTGTCCTCCCGCTATCTGGTTTACATGCCGAACAGTAGTCACATAGGCGTGTCCGTACGTATTGAAGATGATCAGGAGCGTGAGCGTTTACGCCAGATTATGGATAACGCTCCAGAGCTTTTTTCAATGACCGGCGGCTTTATTGTGCGTACGGTGGCCGAAGGCGCAACTGCCGAAGCAATTCTGGCGGATATTCCGTTCCTACAAAAGTTGTGGTCAGATCTTAGCGAGAAGTTGCCCAATATTCCGGTACCCGGCGTTGTCCATAAAGATATGCCGTTATATTTGCGCTCCTTGCGAGACTTGGCTAGGGCACCGATCGACAAGATTCGCGTGGACTCACGGCTCACTTTCCAGCAGATGCTGGATTTTGCTAGCAGTTATTCCCCACAGTTGGTGGATTTGATCGAATGCTACACCGGAGAGCGCCCTTTACTTGACCTCTACGGTGTCGAAGAGGAAATTCGCCGTGCTCTGGACACTCGCGTGCCTTTGAAATCCAACGGCTACCTGATTATCGAACAGACCGAAGCCATGACCACCGTTGACGTGAATACGGGTGCGTTCGTAGGCCACCGGAATCTGGAAGAAACAATATTTAAAACCAATTTAGAAGCGGCTACCGCCATCGCACGCCAACTGCGACTCCGCAATTTGGGTGGCATTATCATTCTCGACTTCATCGATATGCAGGATGAAGAGCATCAGCGCCAGGTTTTGCGAACACTTGAAAAAGCTTTGGAAAAAGACCACGCCAAAACTCGCATAACCGGAGTTTCCGAGCTGGGATTGGTAGAAATGGCTCGTAAACGAACGCGCGAATCCCTTGGCCAAATGCTGTGCGAACCCTGTCCGGTGTGTGCCGGGCGTGGCCAGGTAAAGTCCGCTGAAACCGTGTGCTACGAGATTTTCCGTGAGATTTTGCGTGAGTCTCGCTCTTACGATAACCAAAAATTCCTCGTGCTCGCTGCGCCTGTAGTAGTGGACCGTTTGTTGGACGAAGAGGCCGCTTATGTTGCCGACCTTGAAGCCTTTATTGGTCGTACCATTGAGTTTCAAGTTGAAAGTTTATTTACTCAGGAACAGTACGATATTGTATTGGTTTAATCGCAGTTTCTTTGCGTTGTTGTATTTACCCTGCACCCTGAGCGCTCAGCCGTCGAAAGATTTAGTTGGTGAACATATTATTAAAAGTCCCCTCGATTGCTGCACGATCAGGGTGAACGGGTAAATGAATCAGGAAATACCGATCAGCATGACAGCAGTACTTTTATGACCACTTACGCGAGTAAATTTATTAAGTGGTTCTACGTTCTTTTCGCCGTGGTTGCTATTTGTATGGCGGTGCTGGTTCAGGCTGGGCGGAGTTTTTCCCATTTGCTGGCCGACTACCCTGAAGAGCTCGGTGTTTACCTATCAAAAAAATTACAAGCCAAGGTATCCATAGGTTCCATTAACGCGGAATGGACTGGTTTGAAGCCGATGGTGGATGTAAAAAACCTGCGTATTGTCAGCCACACCGATAAACCCATTCTCGCCATCGCTGACGCCCGCTTACGTTTGGATTTAATGGACAGCATTTTACATGCGCGTCTTGTGTGGAGCGCACTTCAGCTTCAACGAGTCAAGATGGAGTTCGTCCAATCTGATGATGGTGCCTGGCAGATTTCTGGTATCCCACGAGCTCCCGAATCGCCCGATCATAAACCCGCTGATATGGATGCGTTGATAGATATGGCGCTGTTATCGCGTCGCATCGAGTTATTACACAGTGAGCTGAATTTCCAATTTGCATCTGGTGACGTCACGACCATGACCTCGCCGGTGCTACGCACTGAAAGCACAGGTGATTTCCATCGCTTGTCCTTACAGATCGATGTTGATGGTAAACCAAATACACTGACGGTACTCGCCGAAGGCTACGGCGACCCGCGACGCAGAGAAACCTTTAACAGCAAAGCCTTTGTTCAACTGAAACAATTTCCAACTAGTGAGCCGATCGCTGCGACCACGGCATTTTTGCTGCGCGGTATTAAAGCTGAAGTGATAAGCGAAGGCTCGTTGGACGCCAGTCTTTGGTTTACCAGCCGCAAACAGCATGAAGGTTACGATGTTGTTGGAAAATTAGGCGTCCAGCGCTTGAACCTGCCTATGCTCGACCGAAGCCTGGCATTGGACAGCTTCTCAACCGCGATTGTTGGCCATTGGCTATATGGTGGGAAATGGCAACTGGCGTTGCAGGGGCTGGATGCCAAGGTTAACCAACAAAAAATTCTGCCGATAAATTTTGCCGCTTCTGCTGCGAGTAATACTGATCCTGTCGTACTGCATCTTCAGCAAGTTGACTTGGCGCGTTTGAGCAAAACGCTGGATACGGCAGGGGTGCTCGGCGAAGGCCGCTTGCGCGAATTCATACACATCCTCCAACCTCATGGCGAGCTGCGAAACCTCCAGGTTTCCATTCCGCCCAAAGAACCTAAAGCTTGGAAACTACAAGCTAATCTTGCTCAAGTCGGCGCTAATGCATGGCAAGGTGTTCCGGCCCTGCGCAAGGTGGACGGTTTTGTTGAAGCTACCCGACAGGGCGGCTTCGTCAATATTGACAGTCGTAAAGGCTTCAGTATGCATTATTACCCGACATACTCGGCGCCTATGGAATACCAGCAAGCAAAGGGGCAGGTGGCTTGGTGGCTACAACCGGAAAATAATCAGATTTACGTAAACAGCGGCGCGCTGGAATTCATCAGCGGCGATGAATATGCCAAAGGTTACATGTGGTTAGGTTTGCCCTGGAAACGCAATACGGGAGACGTAGATTTGTATCTTCAAATCGGCGCAAAAAAATTAAATGCCAGCGCTTACAGTAAATACACGCCTGCAGTTATACCGCGGTCATTGCTGGATTGGCTTGGGAAAAGTATTGGTACGGAGAATCCCGGTTTCGTCAACGAAGTGGGATTCGTCTATCGCGGTACGCTAAACAATCGTAACCGGGCTGCGCGCAGTCATCAGTTGTATATGGACATAGCTCACGCGACATTAAATTATCACCCCGAATGGCCTGTGCTTGAGCAAATAGATGGGCGTCTGTTGGTGAGCGATGATGATGTTCATGCGAGCGTGGACAAAGCCAGGTTATTTAACAGCGAGGTGCGCCCGACTTACGTAAACGCATCACCCAATCCTGACGGTCACGGATCGTTGCTCCGAGTTCAAGGCACTGTCGATGGTGGCGCGGAAGATGGCTTGCGCGTTTTGCGCGAAAGTATGTTGCATCGCTACACAGGCTCAAGCATGGATAGCTGGAAACTCGATGGTGATATGCACACGCAGCTTGATATTGCCGTACCGCTTGATCGTCTTGGGACAGGTGCGAGGCAACAAGTCGATATAGATTTACACGCACCGCATTTTGAAATGGCTAATCTAAAATTGGCCTTAAACAATGTGAGCGGAAAGATCAGTTTTAATGAACAGCGGGGACTGACCAGCGACGCGTTGCAAGGCACTTTGTTTGATCAGCCGGTGAAGGCACAGCTCATCACCAGAAAACAAGGTGAAATGAGCCAAACCCATATTGAGGTAAAAGGTGAAGTCGACGCGAAAGATTTAGCGAGTTGGACTCAGCGGCCCGAAGTTTTATTTTTAAATGGAAAAATTCCCTACAACGTTTTGGTTGAGTTAAACCAAAAGGGCGCACAAGTATCGGACAGTAAATCCAACAATCCATCTGTTGTAATTATGGCTAATTCGTCCTTGGCTGGGGTAGCTATTGATTTGCCGTCGCCTTACAACAAAACTGCGAATGAAGAGCGTCCGTTAGCCTTTACCATGTCGTTATTTGACAACGCGTCGATAATTCACCTTGATTACAACAATCAAATCCAATCACTGTTTCAGCTAGATCCGCGTCAGAATAATAAACTTCTAAATGCAAATATCTCCCTCGGAAGTGACGCAAAACTTTTGTCGGACCCGCAATTTTTATTGAGCGGTAAATTGTCGAATTTTGATTTTTCTCCGTGGAAAAAAATTCAACAGCGTTATAGCGAGTACACCTCGCAAATTGATAGTTCCAAAATTGAGCCCCCGCCACAAGTTAATGCCGAACGTGATCCCTATGCAGTCGCGGGTTTACCTTTCCGGGCTGACATTTTGTTGGAACATTATCAGGTAGGTCCGCTTGCGTTGGATGACGTTAAAGTTCATGCCGAACACGTATCCGATGCATGGAAAATAGCGTTCTCCAATACGCTGACAACAGGGGAAATTTATCTCCCTAATGAAAATTCCTCACCGATGAAAATAAATTTGGCATCGCTAAGGCTTAACAGCACCTTGCTAAACGCGCAACCACGCGATGATGCCGCACCCGTTCAAATTCCAAAGGTTGGTACGCTCACAGTAGATCCGCGCAACTTGCCACTTGCTGATCTAGCGGTAAAGGAGTTGTATCTGGATGATATTAATTACGGTATTTGGTCGCTAGAGATTCGCCCAAACGATCAAGGCGTTTCCTTCGATAAAATCAATGGCACCATTAAGGGTGTCAGCGTTACGGGTGTAGATCAAAATTCTGGCGGTGCTCAAATGGAATGGTTGGTTAACGATTCTGTTTCCAGCACGCATTTTGTTGGTGTGCTAGCTGCGCAAGATATTTCGGTCGTGCTTCGTGAATGGCAAAAGCCAGATATGCTGGAAAGCAAAAATGCGCGTTTCAATGTGGACTTACGTTGGGCGGGCGACCCCCAGGATTTTTCTTTGAAAAAAATCGCGGGCAATGTAGACGTTTGGTTAGAAAAAGGTCGGTTTAAAAATAATCCCAGTCCCGGCAGTGACGGATTCTTGCGGTTGATGGCGGTATTAAATTTTGATTCGCTCGCACGTAGATTACGCTTGGATTTTTCTGATTTATACAAAAGCGGGCTAGCTTACGACGAAATCAACGGTAAGCTTGGTTTTGTGCCTGGCATAATGACATTCACGGAACCTCTCTCCGTTAAAACTCCATCGAGTCGTCTGCAGCTCGCCGGCAAACTGGATTTGGAGCACGAGAAAATTGATTCACGCTTGGTTGCAACCTTGCCGGTGATAGGTAACTACACATTCATTACTGCCTTAGTTACCGGTTTGCCAGCCGCAGCGGGAATTTATTTCGCTAGCAAATTATTCAAAAAACAAGTCGACCGTGCCACCAGTATTAGTTACACCATAAAAGGTAGCTGGAGCGAACCCAAAATGAGTTTCGACCGTTTGTTTGAAAGCGAAGAAGAATTAATTAACAATGCTAATAAAGATCAAAATCCACCCGCGGAAAAAAAGCGAAAACGAAAACAGAAATAAAAACGGCGACCTAGGTCGCCGTTTTTATTTCTACTGTCAGGTTTAAAGTTAATCCTGCAGCTCAAGTTGTTCACGAATGTATGAGAAAAGTTTGCGAGAGTTCTTGGGAGGGAGGTTTTCCTCTTTTTCTTTTTGTGCGCTACGCACGAGTTGTTTCAAGTGTTGTACGTCGATACCAGGACAATTGGTCACAAGGGTTTGGAAAATTTGTTTGTCGCCTTCAATCAATAAATCACGGAAGCGTTCAATTTGGTGTTGACGGTGGACGTATTGGTCGCTGCGAGCCTGGACTTTATCAACTGCCGCCTGGATTTCCTCGTGATTGGTTTCGCGCATCACCCTGCCGATAAATTGCAAGTGGCGACGTCTCGCCTCCCGATGCGGCATTTTGCGAGCTTCATGAATGGCATCAAGCAACTTTTCTTCGCATGGGATCATTGCTAATTGCTTATCGTTCATATCGATAAGTTGCTCGCCCAGTTTTTGAAGTGCAGTCATCTCGCGCTTTACTTGCGATTTACTTTTAATGTAATCGTCAGGATTAATGTCGTCGTATGTGTAAACCATAGTAGTGCCGTTGTCGCTAATGCTGTTGTTGCAAGGGATAATTGAAGGGCGCACAGGGTAGGTGAAGCAGATCAAAATAACAATGTTTTTGCGTAGCTGGGCTATTCCTCTTCCTCAAAGCGATTATTGATAAGCGCACGAATGGTTTCCATCGCTGTTGCTTCATCATCACCATCGGTTGAAACTTCAAGGTCCGTACCTTGAGTCGCCGCCAGAAGCATTAGCGACATAACACTTTTTGCATCTACCCAACTTCCATTGGTGCGAGCTTGGGTACGGCAGCCAAACTGTGCCGATAAAGTCGCGAATTTAGCAGCGGCCCGGGCATGCAAACCGCGTTTGTTAATAATTGTGATAGTTTCAGTCAACATATTTAATTTTTCTTGTGTTTATGTATATCGCGATGCCTCACCTGCACATCGGCAAACTGCTCGGCGAATTGTGCCCTCAAACGCTCGCTAAGATAAACTGATCTGTGTTGACCGCCAGTGCACCCAATTGCGACGGTAATGTAGCTGCGATTGTTGGACTGATAACGCGGCAACCAACGGCTCATGTAATTTTTTATATCTTCATACATTTCTAAAACCACGGGCTCATTCTCAAGGAATTCAATTACTTCGTTGTCTTTCCCCGTGAGCGGACGAAGGTTAGGCTTCCAATGCGGATTCGGGAGGCAGCGCGCATCGAAAACGATATCAGCATTAATTGGAATGCCGTGTTTAAATCCGAATGATTCAAACAAAATGGCCATACCTGATTGGCCGCGACCCACCACACGCTCTTTCACCAAATCTCGCAGCTCGTGCAAAGTCAGGTGACTGGTATCGATAATCTGATCCGCGGTATCGCGAATTGGTTCCAACAATTCCTGTTCGTTAATAATGGCTTCCGCCAAATTTGTATGCTTGTCACTTAAGGGGTGTTTGCGTCGTGTCTCGCTAAAGCGCTGAATTAAAACCGACGCCTGCGAATCCAAAAAAATGATCGTGAAAGGTAAGTCTGCTTCTTTCAATGTGTCGATCATTTGTGGAAACATTTGTAAATCTTTCCACGCGTTGCGTACGTCTATACCAATAGCAAATTTATGTTTATCGTCTTTGTGAATTTCAATTTGCGCAACCAGCGCGGGCAATAAACTCACTGGCAAATTGTCAATGCAGTTGTAACCTACATCTTCTAATACATGCAGCGCTGTACTCTTACCTGACCCTGATAACCCGCTCACAATGACTAATTGCATAAGGATATTTCCTTATCTAACTGGCGGTTGAAGTAAAAAAATACACGCATGGTTAACTGATCGCAGCTTGAAATAAAGTTGAGTTATCTCCGGCAGCGCGCAACCGCTGGCGAAATTCACTGCGAGTAAGTGCGCCGGCCAGTGCAGCAAGATTTTTTAAATGTTCATCGTGCGCTTCTTCGGGTACGAGCATGGCAAATAAAATATCAACGGGCTCTGCGTCTATAGAGTCGTACTCTACGGGTTGAGTTAGCGTAATTAATGCGCCTATTGCACCTGTACCACTGTTAATACGGCAGTGTGGTATTGCTATGCCATGTCCAATACCTGTGGAGCCCAAACGCTCGCGAGCTAAAAATCGGCGGAACAAATCGTCAGCTTCAATCGTAGGCAAGTCTTGCACAATAACTTGAGCTAATAATTCGAGCGCGCCTCGTTTGCTATTGGCGTCCTGATTGCTGCGCGTGCGCTCCAGTGTTAACAGCGATTCTATTTGCATAATAAGTATTAACGATGACTGCGCATCTTTTCTTTATGTTTAATAAGTTGGCGATCGAGCTTGTCCGCGAGTGAATCTATGGCGGTATACATATCTGCATCTGTCGCATCAGCAAAAATATCTTTACCGCTGACATGCAAAGTGGCCTCTGCTTTTTGTTCGAGTTTATCCACTGAAAGAATGACATGAGTGTTGGTGATACGGTCGTGATGATGACTTAGACGCTCAAGTTTGCTGATAACGTAATCTCTCAATGAATCGGTAACTTCCAAGTGGTGGCCACTAACATTTATTTGCATAGATACGTCCTCGTTGGTGTGAAGTGAATGTTATTTAACATTCACGTGATCTAATTTTATGGCGAGTGAATTATAAAGTTTTACGCTCATTAGATGGCGGAATATTCAGCGACTCGCGATATTTTGCGATGGTGCGTCGCGCAACTTGAATACCTTGTTCGCCGAGTAAGTCGGTAATTTTGCTATCGCTTAAGGGTTTTTTAGGGTTTTCAGCACTGACTAATTTTTTAATTAACGCACGAATTGCAGTAGACGAACATTCGCCACCTGAATCAGTGCTTACATGGCTTGAGAAGAAATACTTCAACTCAAAAATGCCTTGCGGTGTATGCATAAACTTTTGAGTGGTTACACGCGAAATAGTGGACTCGTGCATTTCAACAATTTCGGCAATATCATGCAGCACCAGTGGCTTCATGGCTTCAGCGCCGTAATCTAAAAATCCACGTTGTTTTTCTACAATGCAGCTGGCCACTTTTAGTAATGTTTCATTGCGGCTTTGCAAACTTTTCAAGAACCAGCGAGCTTCCTGCAAATTATCTTTTAAAAATGTATTGTCGCTACTGGAATCTGCACGTTTTACCAGTGAGGCATAATCCGCGTTGATTCTTAATTTGGGTGCTATCTCAGGATTTAATTCTACTACCCAACGGCCTTCGCGCTTTTCAACGAAAACATCAGGAACTACATATTCTGTATCGCCGCTTGCAATCATATCGCCGGGGCGTGGATTCAAGCTTTGAATTAAGCTTACGGCCTCGCTTAATTCGTCTTCACGCAGCTTTGTGCGACGCATTAATTGTCTGAAATCGCGGCTTGCTAGTAATGGCAAATATTGTTTGGCAATCAGTTTGGCTTCTGCAAGAAACGGTGTTGCTGAATTGAACTGATTCAACTGTACGCTCAAACATTCCGCAAGATTTTGGCTGCAAGCACCGCAGGGATCAAATTGTTGTAAACGATGCTGAACTGCTTCGACTTCGTCTAACTCAAGATCATCCCATTCGCTAATTAAACCGCTGTAAATGTCTTCCAATGTGACTGACAGCATTCCACTAGGTTCAACTGCGTCGATAATTGCCATGGCAATAATGCGGTCGCGATCCGACATCGGAGTGAGATTGAGTTGCCACATCAAGTGGTCATAGAGAGAATCAGTAGCAGCGCGACGGCTTTCGAAATCGTTGTCGTCATTTTCAAAATTAGTAGAACCGCTCGATTGGCTAGTTTGATAAACATCGTCCCAACTTGTATCTACCGGTAATTCAGCAGGAATGGCTTCGTTCCATTCAGTGGCGCTTTCGCTGTAGTCGTCTGTGCCTGAATAATTGTCGGCTTCACCAAAACCCTCGCTTTCACTAAGCCTGCTCTCGGCAAAAGTGCTTTCGCCGAAACTGTCATCGCCGAAGCTTTCGCCATTAGAGCTTTCGTAAGAATTCTCCGATGTATAACTTTCGTTGAAGTCGTCGCTGGTGTTATCGCTGGATGCCGCAATCTCCTGAGTGCGAGCGTAGTCGCCATCCTCAAATTCATCGTTGGGAGTAGCGGGGGCATCAAAACTATCTTCCACCTCCAACATGGGATTTGAATCAAGCGCTTCTTGAATCTCCTGCTGGAGGTCAAGAGTAGATAATTGCAAAAGGCGGATCGCCTGTTGCAGCTGGGGGGTCATGGTAAGTTGCTGACCCATTTTGAGTTGTAGGGATTGCTTCATTATCGGGACGACAAACCTTTTAGCTGGCAAACGATTGGCAGAAAACTAAACACTGTTAGGTGGAGTTTAGTCAGGGTTTGCACGCTAGGCAACAACTCTGAGGTGGGAATCGGAAATAATTAAAGCAATCTTTATGCCTAAGAGGTTAGGGCGTGTTTGTCAAGCGAACGTCTTATTAAGAAAATTACGTCTTGATCTTACAATTTGAAATCTTCGCCAAGGTAAACTTCGCGCACTTTGTCATTGGCAAGAATTGCTGCTGCGTTACCGGATGCGATGATGTGGCCCTCGCTTACGATATAAGCTGTCTCACAAATATCGAGGGTCTCGCGCACATTGTGATCGGTGATAAGAACACCTATGCCGCGCTCTTTGAGGTGCCGAACGATTTCCTTGATATCGGCGACGGATATAGGATCTACGCCAGCGAAGGGTTCGTCTAATAAAATAAATTTGGGGTCTGTAGCGAGTGCCCGTGCGATTTCAACGCGACGGCGTTCGCCACCCGAAAGCGCCATACCCAGATTATCGCGAATGTGCGTAATGTGGAATTCCTGAAGTAGCGACTCCATTTTAGCCAAGCGCTGTTTACGGTCGAGATCTTTGCGTGTTTCGAGAATAGCCATAATGTTATCGGCAACACTCAGTTTGCGAAAAATTGATGCTTCCTGTGGAAGATAGCCAATACCGGCGCGGGCGCGTCCGTGGATGGGCAAGTCCGTAATGTCCAGTTCGTCGATGAGTACGCGGCCATTATCTGCTTCTACTAATCCTGCAATCATATAAAAACATGTCGTTTTACCCGCGCCGTTCGGGCCTAGCAAACCTACAATCTGGCCGCTACTAACGGTTACTGAAACGTCAATTACGACTTTACGTTTTTTGTAACTCTTGGCGAGATGCTGTGCGTGGAGGCTGGCCATAGGATTATTCTTTTTTCTCTGTTTTAGCAGGTATAACAGTCTCTACGCGGCCCGAGGTCTTTCCATCCCCAGAAAATTTAGCGTTTTGGCTCTTCATATCGTAATCAGCGTGACCGGACTTAGTCACCGCACCGTTTTGTTCGATGGAAACATTACCGTCCATCACCAAATATTCACTTTTAACGTTGTAGTTCAGCTTGGCAGCCTCCGCGTGGATAACTGGCTTTCCCGCTTCAGGTTGTTGCTGGTATTTAGCTGGCGAACCCTCGGCAATAACTGATTCGACGGATTGATCTTTGTCGCGACGGATCGTAATTTTGCTGGCATGGATCTCCAGCGAACCCTGTACAAATTTTGCATCGCCGCTGTATACGACAACGCCTTGTTTGAGATCAATTTCCTGTTTGTCGGCCTCAATATGTAAGGACTGCTCCCTATCTGTTGGCAAAGCATGCGTAGATGCCGCACTAAATAGGAGTAGGCAGGCGGCAGTGTGCGCAACGCACGAGATGATGAATTTGAAACTAGGGTTCATAGGTGCCCTTGACATGGGAAAGTAACTGAATATGTTCACGCTTCATTTCAGCGCGCATACCAACTGCCGTTATCTCGCTTTTAGCGGCGCGCATAGTAACAGCTTTGTCAGTTTCAGCGAATTGCTGTTGGGTGTTTAAGCGAAG
This sequence comes from Gammaproteobacteria bacterium, assembly GCA_004173475.1. GTDB lineage: Bacteria > Pseudomonadota > Gammaproteobacteria > Pseudomonadales > Cellvibrionaceae > Cellvibrio. The sequence goes on along the minus strand of SEBU01000001.1, from coordinate 835,971 downwards.
CTCATTGGTAGTTATAGTGGTTTCGCCTTGCTTTTCAGAGGTTTGACGCGCTAAAACGTCATTTTTTAAGGTCAGCCATTCATCCTTATTGTCGAGTTGTCCCTCTTTGGCAGTGACATACCAGCTGGGTTTTTGAGGATTGTTTGAAAGCACGAATACCGGTGTGGTGAAAAGCGAATAGTCCGCAGCGCTAGGGGTCTCATTCACCTGAAAGCTTCGAACAAGCGGTGAATTCATCTGATAACGCAGGTTTCCGGCCTCGTCAAATTGCTGTACTTCTATGTTAACGAGGTAAGTGTGCGGAAACACCTTTACATCTGCTTGCTCGGCGGCCGTTTTCTCCTCCGTGCTCGAATACTTTATTGTGGCGAAAACAACTACCAAAATCCCAACAACTACCCAGGGCAAGGGTAATAACATGGGATTGATTCGCTCAAGTTCGGCGCTTTTAACGCCGGTTAAACGTAACTTCATATTACGTTCTCGCCTAAATAGCTTTCAAGTATTTGATCAAAGGTATCTTGGGCTTTCATCAACATATCGCAGGCTTCGCGCACGGCACCTTCTCCGCCGCGTGCCTGGCTTTGCCAGTGCGAACGCTCAACTACCGTAAAATGTCCGTTCGCCGGCGTTAAGGCTAGGCCCACCCGACTCATGACTTTGAGATCCGGCCAGTCGTCTCCCATAAAAGCTATCTCGCCTAGAGCGAATCTGTGTTCGCCAAGTATTTCCTGCAACGCTTCCCACTTATCCTCTCGGCCTTGGACAAGAAGCTGAATTCCTAAGTCAAAAGCACGCTTTGCGACAAGATTACTGGTGCGCCCGGTAATAATTCCGACTTTCACACCACTTTTTTGGAGCGCCTTTATCCCTTGCCCATCTAGAGTACAGAAGGATTTGAGCTCGTCCCCTTCATTGCTGAAATAAAGGCGGCCATCGGTTAGAACACCGTCTACATCCAATAACAATAATTTAATAGATCGCGCACGTGTCACTAGTTCTGAGGGAGATAGAAGTTTCGACACGGCAGTTTTCGATACGGATGATTGATTCAAAAATTCTTCCTTTCAAGACAGACAAGAGCGACCAATTAACTAAAACTAAACAACCCCTGCGCGAAGTAAATCATGCATATGCAAAACTCCAACCGGACAGGCCGTTTCATCGCATACCACTAGTGCAGTGATTTTCATGTCCTCCATCATTTTCAATGCTTCAGCGGGAAGCGCTTTGATGCTGATGGTTTTTGGCTTTCGGTTCATTAATTGGCTGATCGATATTCCGCTCAGACTAATACCTTTATCAATGGTTCGACGCAAGTCGCCATCCGTGAAAATACCTAAAAGCTGATTTTTGTCATCAACCACAGTAGTCATACCGAATCCCTTTTCGGTCATAATTAGCAGCGCTTCACCGAGGCTTGCGTTCGCTAGCACACGGGGTATTTGGTCGCCTGTATGCATAATATCAACAACACGTAAAAGCAGTTTGCGGCCCAGCGCACCCCCAGGGTGGGAAAAAGCGAAGTCTTCTTCGGTAAATCCGCGCGCTTCGAGGAGCGCAATAGCTAGGGCGTCACCCAATACCAAGGTCGCGGTTGTACTGGCGGTGGGAGCGAGATCAAGTGGACAAGCTTCAGTCTCCACTGCAATGTTCAGGTGTGCTTCAGCTACTTCCGCTAATGTAGACAGCGGGTTACCGGTCATGCTGATGATCTTTATGCCTGATCGTTTAAGTAGTGGTAACAGGGTAAGAATTTCATTGGACGTACCGGAATAGGATATGGCGAGCACTATGTCTTGTTTTGTAATCATCCCCAAGTCGCCGTGATTGGCTTCCCCCGGGTGAACAAAAAAAGCCGGTGTTCCAGTGCTTGCCAACGTGGCGGCGATTTTTTTACCTATGTGACCTGATTTTCCCATGCCAGTCACGATGATTCGTCCTGGGCACTTAAGGATAAGTTCGCAGGCGTTGATAAAATCTTGATTAAGTCGTTGGCTGAGAGCATTCACCGCATCAGACTCTATGCGGATTGTTCTCAGTCCTGATTTAACAAAATCAAATGAAGGCATAGGTTGATCTCTGATGACTATTAACACTACAGGCAGACTTATAAGGCGGTCATTATAGCGATAACAGGATTAAATAATCTGCTCGCTTGATGAAAGTGCCGTCTTGATATTGGGGATAGGCGCCCCATTTACAATCGTGCATAAATGAATATTAAATCATCGGCTATCGACAAGCGGCAGGTTTAAGCCGATTAAAACGCGTTGAGCATGCCGAGTAGCCTCGGCACAATGGAGAATACTTGTAGACGTAAAATCTTTAGTATTTGTAAGCTTCATCGCATTGTTTTGGATTTTTAATTAGGAAGGGTAAACACATGAAACCACTGTATCAAAATCTCACTGGTGCTCTTTTAACATTAGCGTTGTTGGCTGTGCCTCATCTGGCTGCTGCCACTGAAAAGTCACCGCAAGCTATTGTTGAACAGGCTACCTCTGAATTGTTCGCAACTGTAAAAAAACATAATGCGGCTGGCAAGGTGACTGATGCCTACTACGCGGACATTCAAAAAACGCTGGATTCAGTGGTCGATTTCAATTTTATTGCTAAAGCGGTAATGCGTAAATCTGCGAAAACTGCTACCCCCGAGCAAATCGAAAAGTTCACTGCAGTATTTAAAAGCGGGTTGATCAGAACCTATGCAAAAGGTATCGCGAATTATTCGGAAAGTAATATTAAGACGCTGCCGGTAACTCTTCCTGCCGATGCACGTCGTGTAAGCGTGGATCAAGATGTTAGCGATAAAGGTGCTACTCATAAGCTTTCCTATACGCTCAAACTTAACGACGCCGGTGAATGGAAATTAATCAATGTGGTATTAAATGGTGTGAATTTGGGTGAATCTTTTACCAGCCAGTTCGACCAAGCCATGATTAAAAATGACAAAGACATCGATAAAGTAATAGCTGGTTGGCTGGCCACGAATTAAGTGGATCGAACCTGAAGCAATATTTGCGTATAAAAAACCCGGCAATAAGCCGGGTTTTTTATACGTGTTGGGTGCGGTTTTTACTGCATTCGGGTAAGATTCTCGCCCTCAAATTACAACTCTTCGTGACTTCTTTGACTTTAGGGTAATGACCCGTGTGAGTGTTTCTATGCAAGCTGAGCAAATTAAAGCGCTTATTGAAAGCCAAATTCCTGATAGCCAAGTCCAGGTCGGCATTAACGGCAGCCATATAGATTTGGTGGTAATTAGCCCTGCGTTTGCGGGTTTAACACCGGTTAAAAAACAGCAGCTTGTTTTGGGCACCTTATCCCAACAATTTGCCGATGGTACTATTCATGCTGTGGACTTTGTGAAGACATACACCCCCGAGCAGTGGCAACAACAATAGCGAGATGTCTGCAAGAATATCTGTGCCATTTACTTCGCAATCGTTTTTCCTGGTTTCGCACAAACTGCATTAATTTAGTTAGCGATTCACGTCCCGTGTAATCGCACATTTGGATCGACAATGGATAAGTTTAAAATTCTGGGCGGTGGTCCGCTCAGTGGTGAAATTTGTATTTCAGGCTCAAAAAACGCGGCTTTACCTATCCTTGCCGCAGTGTTACTTGCCGACAGCCCAGTCACCCTGCACAACGTTCCGCACCTGAATGACATCACCACCATGAACAAACTGTTAGGTTCCATGGGGGTGATGATTGAGGGGACTAATGGTCATGGTTTTGTGCTGGACTCCAATAAAATCAGCGAATTTACCGCGCCCTATGACTTGGTAAAAACCATGCGGGCCTCGATTCTAGTGCTGGGTCCTATGCTGGCCCGTTATGGAATCGCCAATGTATCTTTCCCAGGTGGGTGCGCCATAGGTTCACGTCCGGTAGATATTCATTTGCGTGGGCTCGAGGCCATGGGCGCAAAAATTGAGATTGACGGTGGTTACATTCGTGCAACCTCTGAAGGGCGCTTGAAAGGCACGCACTTTTTTATGGACACCGTAACCGTTGGTGGTACAGAAAATCTGCTAATGGCCGCCGTTCTAGCCGAGGGTAAAACAGTGCTGGAGAACGCGGCACGCGAGCCGGAAATTGTCGACTTGGCTAATATGTTGGTCGCTATGGGTGCGAAAATTTCTGGTATAGGAACATCGACCTTAACTATCGAGGGCGTTAAATCCGTCCACGGTTGTACTTACCGCGTGATGCCGGATCGCATTGAAACAGGCACTTATCTAGTGGCCGCTGCAGCTACGCGTGGATCAATCAAACTTACCGCTACCAATGCCAGTTTTCTTGAGGCAGTTATCTTCAAGCTCGAAGAAGCTGGAGCGAAAATTACTTCGGGCGATGATTGGATTGCCTTAGACATGCATGGCAAGCGCCCAAAAGCCGTGAGTTTGAAAACAGCTCCGTACCCGGCATTTCCGACCGATATGCAATCGCAATTTATGGCAATGAATGCTGTAGCAGAAGGCGTAAGTCACATCACCGAAACCATTTTTGAGAATCGTCTGGTACAGGTGAATGAGTTAAACCGTATGGGCGCTCACATCACTCTCGAAGGCAATACTGCGGTAGTGACGGGAGTTGAACGTTTGAACGGCGCGCCGGTTATGGCATCTGACTTACGCGCGTCAGCGAGTCTGGTAATCGCTGGATTGGTCGCCGATGGTGAAACCTTGATCGACCGCATTTATCACATTGACCGCGGCTATGAAGCGATTGAAGCAAAATTCCAAAGTATTGGCGCCACTGTGTGCCGCGTAAAGGCCAGTTAATATGAGTCAAACTCTCACCATCGCGCTCACCAAGGGGCGAATTCTGGAAGAAACCTTGCCGTTGCTTTCTGCTGCCGGTATCGAACCTTTGGAGGATATGGAAAAGAGCCGTAAATTGGTTTTTGACACTACGCAGTCTGGCGTACGTTTGCTCCTATTGCGCGGAGCTGATGTACCCACTTACGTGCAATTTGGCGCGGCGGATATGGGCGTATCGGGCAAAGACACGCTAATGGAAAATGGAGCAGACGGTCTTTATGAGCCTTTGGATTTAAAGATCGCTCATTGCAAACTAATGACTGCAGGCGTCAAAGATGTTGCAACGCCGACGGGTCGCATTCGGGTCGCCACTAAATATGTCAACATCGCCAAGCAGTATTACGCCTCGCAAGGTCGCCAAACCGATATCATTAAACTCTACGGCGCTATGGAGCTGGCTCCAATTATGAATCTGGCTGATGAGATCATCGACATAGTGGATACCGGTAATACGCTCCGCGCTAATGGTCTTGAGCCGCGTGAATTTATCGCTGATATAAGCTCGCGTTTAATTGTAAATAAAGCGTCTATGAAGATGAAGCACGTGCAAATCCAGGCGATTATTGATCATATTGCGAAGGCCGTTGGGGTTTAGAAACGGCAGATTCAAAAGTGAATGGTCACGTCAGTCAGAAATAATTTCTGCACTATTTCAGCAATAACAAATTCCAATGAGCATTTATTTCGCGTACAACCGATGATCTGCAAACCTGATCAAGAGTAAAACTTTCATGTCAGAACAAACAATTACCCGTCTAAACACCCGCCAAGCTGATTTTAAAGAGCGGCTGGATAATTTGCTGGCTTGGGAGTCTGTCAGCGACACTCATGTTGCGGCGGCCGTAACCGACATACTGCATCAGGTAAAAACTCGTGGTGACTCCGCAGTAGTTGAATATACCAATAAGTTTGATCGACGGAATGCACAGTCCATTGACGAGTTGGTAGTAACTAGCGAGCAACTTGAGAGCGCCTTAACGCGCATTACTCCTGACCAGCGTCACGCGTTGGAGGTAGCAGCGGAGCGTATTCGCAGTTATCACAAACATCAGTTACAAGCATCCTGGCAATACACCGAAGCCGACGGAACTGTTTTAGGGCAGCAAATTACTGCTATGGAGCGAGTCGGGTTGTATGTGCCCGGCGGTAAGGCGTCCTATCCATCATCTGTGTTGATGAACGCAATCCCAGCGAAAGTCGCCGGGGTAGATGAGTTGACCATGGTGGTGCCTGCTCCTGACAATCACCTTAGCCCTATGGTTTTGGCCGCTGCCGCGATTGCAGGCGTAGATAGGGTTATTACCATCGGTGGTGCTCAAGCTATTGCAGCCCTTGCATACGGGACAAAAACTATTACCAAGGTGGACAAAATTGTCGGCCCCGGCAATATCTACGTTGCGACTGCCAAGCGCGCCGTTTTTGGCCAGGTCGCTATTGATATGATCGCAGGTCCTTCGGAAATTTTAGTGATTTGTGATGGCTTAACGGACCCAGACTGGATCGCCATGGATTTATTTAGCCAGGCGGAACATGACGAGCAGGCGCAATCCATTTTGCTGTGTCCTGACGCTGATTATCTTGATCGCGTTGAAGCTTCGATTGAACGGCTTTTACCCACACTAGCTCGTAATGAAATCGCTTCAATATCGCTCAAAAATCGCGGTGCACTTATAAAAGTAGATGATATTGCGCAAGCCATTGAAGTGAGTAATCGCATAGCGCCCGAACATCTTGAGCTGTCAATTGCCAACCCTGAGTCTGTTTTACCCGGCGTTCGTCACGCCGGTGCAATTTTTATGGGGCGTCACACACCGGAGGCTTTAGGTGACTACTGCGCTGGGCCGAACCACGTGTTGCCGACTTCTGGTACCGCACGGTTTTCTTCGCCACTCGGTGTTTATGATTTCCAGAAGCGCAGTTCGATTATTATGTGTTCGGTAGAAGGCGCTTCGGAGCTATCAAAAGTTGCCTCAGTGTTAGCTCGTGGCGAATATTTGGAGGCTCATGCGCGCTCGGCGGAATATAGGATTAAATCGTGACCAAACCCATTCAATCAGCGATGGTGTAAAGTAAAAAAGCGCCGTAAAGGCGCTTTTTTTTTGCTGAATTCTTAGGTCTTGGTGCGGTTGCGAGGAGGAAGCTGGGCTTTTAAGCTCAGCTCTATAGTTTTGTTGCCGCGCAAGATTCCAATCTTTATTTCTGAGCCGATTTCGATACCGGCGATAATTCTTTTGGCGGTGGGAATGTCGATCACGTTTAAGCCGTTTATGTGCGTGACAATATCGCCTTCAACTAATCCCGCTGCAGAAACCGGGCTGCCAGGTTCAACATTAGTTACTACAAGCACTGATTTCTGGAGCGTTGTTGGGCTATCACCATATTTGGGGATAACGGAAAATCCGAGCCAGATATGTCGTACTTCGCCATATTGAACAATTTGCTTTAAGGAATTCATTGCAGTATCCGCCGGAACGGCGAAGCTGATTCCTACTGACGCCGCATTAGTTTCATCCAGAATTGCCGTGTTGATTCCGATGAGATTGCCGCGTGCATCAATCAAGGCCCCACCGGAATTGCCCGGATTTACCGCAGCATCAGTCTGGATAAAATTCTCGCTAGTATTTATCCCCAAACCCCAACGACCCATGGCGCTCACTATTCCCTGACTAACACTCTGGCCAACCCCAAATGGGTTGCCAATTGCCAGTACAACGTCGCCTACTCTCAAATTGTTGGGCTGGCCAAGGCTGATAGGGGTTAAATTATCGAGCGCTATTTTAAGCACCGCCAAGTCGTTTTCGTTGTCGATTCCCACCAGTTCAGCGGATGTATAGCGCCCGTCATTTAAAAGCACCTGAATTTTATCGGCGCTGTTAATGACATGGTTATTAGTAAGTATTAAGCCCCCGGCATCCATTATCACGCCTGACCCCAAGGTCCTCTGCATGCGTTCCTGAAGTGGGATATTCGAATTATTGTAAAGCTGCCGAAAGTAAGGATTGTTGTAATACCGCGGGTCTTGTTGCAGCACCTTCTTTGCAGTGTAGATATTTACCACCGCAGGTGCTGCACGTGCGACGGCATCTGCGTAGGAGACGGGGCCGTAATTTTCACTTGTATTCGGTGTTGCATGATTGGGTTGCTGGCCGCGCAGCTGGGGGAACACCAGCATCGCCAGTAACGCGATAATAACGCCCGCCGCGGTTGGCCAAGCTGCAAATTGCAGAAGACGTTTCAAATTCATGCGTGCTCCAATGCCAAGGCGGCAACAGTAAAAACCCCGCAGAGCGGGGTCAAAAAAATTATTGTTTTGGGTGATCGGACAAGACGGGTAGCCGACACATCAGTAGCGTTTGGTAACTGCGTTGTCGAAGTCAAAATCCTCAGGCGTTTCGGTAGGTCTAACAATGGCGTGGTCATCATCACGTAAACCATAATCCTCGCTCAGTGCGCCCTTTGCTCCCACAGGCTTAGGAGCCCAATCTCTTGGTGGCTCGATATGCTGGGCGTTAACATAATTACCTTTTGTCTCGCCCAAGCTACTGGAAGAATCCAAGATCTTGCGACTTATTTCAGGTGTTGCCAATCTCAATGCGCTGTTGGCCAAATGTTCATGCATTTCACGATAACAACGCGTCATGTCATTTATATGCTGAGCAGTCTGTGAAAATGATTCCGCTACATCACGTTGATAAGTCTGCAATGAACTTTCAGCTTCATTGAGTCGATCTTCCAACTCGCGGCTGTAGATATTTGAGCGAAAAATGTGCAATAAAAATGCGCCCAGAGCAGTGCCGCAGAGCAGAAAGAAAAAGCTTGTAAAAACCAGGGTGCTGAGTGAGAACACAAAAGTCTCCTTAACGACTGTCGAGATTGTTAGAATTCGCTCTTGCCCCATATCATGAATTTTTAAGGCCCGACGAATTCTTAGAACTTGCATTTATAGTATAAGCCTTTTGTTAAAATAGGTCGGTAAAAAAAATAGGTTTTAAGGATCGCGCGCACTACTTTTCTGTTAGGTATTTATGTGTTGAATGAAAAAGAGTCAAAAATTAGCATTCCTGGCCCTTCTGGGGTGTTGGAATCTGTATCGAATCGTGGGGAAGCTGACGCCCCTCTTTCTTCTATAAATGGAATTGCCGTTATTTGCCACCCACATCCGCAACATGGCGGAACCATGGATAATAAAGTTGTAACTACCCTTATGCGTACCTATCGAGATTTAGGTATCCATGTATTACGGTTTAATTTTCGTGGTGTCGGTAAGAGCGAAGGTACCTTTGATAACGCTATAGGCGAGCTGGATGATTTACTTGCTGTTATTGCTTGGGTTAAAAACAACATGCCTCAATCCCCCAATTTGATGGCAGGGTTTTCATTTGGTTCATCGATTGTTGCACGCGCAAGCTACATCGTTGAAGGCTTGCGTCATCTCACCCTGGTAGCGCCTCCAGTTGAACGTTATGAATATGATCGCGAAGGTGTATTTAATGCCCCCGTGTGTGTAATCCAGGGCGACCAAGACGAGAGAGTTTTAGCGCAAGGCGTATATGATTGGGTTGAAAAATTAGATAGCCCTACAGACCTAATTCGCTACCCTGAAGCCGGTCATTTTTTTCACGGATTTTTAACGTCCTTGAAAACAGATCTCACTGAAATCCTCGCCCGCCAAATAATTCGCTGATACAACTGAAACTCTATGACTATATCTGTTACTACCGCTCATTCGGAAAACCTTTCACCTTTGGCACGCTATGAGCGCGACTTAACTCGCGAGGATTTCCGCCGAGATTCGTCTCAGGCCAAAGCTGTGCAGTACTTGCAAACGCTCTACGAAGCTCTGATTGCTGATTGGAAAGCAAAAAAATCATCAGGTCTTCGTAGTATTTTTAAGAATTTTTTTGGCGGAAAAGAAAGCGCAAGTATAAAAGGTTTGTATTTCTGGGGCGGAGTGGGGCGAGGCAAGACTTACCTCATGGATAATTTTTTTGAAAGCCTGCCGTTCCCCGAAAAAATGCGCATGCATTTTCATCGCTTTATGCGGCGAGTACATGCGGAATTAAAAAGTCTGGACGGGCAAAAAAATCCTTTGGAAAAAGTCGCCGATATCATCGCAGCGGAAACTAAGGTAATTTGTTTTGACGAATTTTTTGTATCAGATATCACTGATGCGATGATTCTCGGCACACTTATGTCTGAATTATTTGAGCGTGGAGTCGTGTTGGTTGCTACATCAAATATTGTACCAGATGGCTTGTATAAAGATGGTCTGCAACGAGCGCGCTTCTTACCGGCAATAGATTTATTAAAAACACATACGCAGGTTGTAAATGTCGATGGGGGTGTCGACTATAGACTACGTGCGTTGGAACAAGCAGAGCTATACCATTATCCATTAGATGCCAGCGCCGATTTAAGTTTGCAAAAAAGTTTTCGTAGTTTGCTTTCGTCATTAGCAGAAGAAAAGTCGAACGAAGTATTAATTGTCGAGGGCCGCGAAATCCATACACGTTATTCAGCTGAGGGAGTGGTCTGGTTCAATTTCGAAGCCATATGTGACGGCCCGCGTTCGCAAAATGATTACATTGAACTCTCTAAAGAATATCACTCCGTGTTCATCAGTAATGTTCCTGCGTTGGGTCGATCCAATGACGATCAAGCCCGCCGTTTCGTAAATCTTGTTGATGAATTTTACGACCGCCATGTAAAACTTGTCATATCTGCAGAACGACCATTAACAGAACTATATTCTGACGGAAAATTAAATTTTGAATTCCAAAGAACCGTTAGTAGATTATTGGAAATGCAGAGCCATGAATATCTGGCGATGGAGCACCGGCCGTAAACTTGATTAGATGGAGTCAACCATCACATTAATTGTCGCACCATTTGAGTAATAGCGAATATAAATTCGGGTTTTTATGACGACTTAGGTGTCATTTTCTAGGGCTTGAATATATGTTAGGACATTCTATACTCTCCCACGAGCTAATAAATTAATAACAGGAGTTTTTATGGTTAAGTCAGTGGTTTTTATTTTGTCAATTTTTTCTTTGTCTGCCCTTTCTTTTGCACAACTTAATGGTGGCGCTGGTGATGGTGGTGCAGTGAGAGACGCATTTCCAGAGACTAATCGCGCTGTTTACGATCATCTAGAAGAAGTAGAAAGAGCACTTAACGAGGCCAGAAGAAAAAGTGCTAAAGCTCACCCGAAGTTTGGTGCGCTTTTTGATCAGGCTCAAAAAGCTATCATGAAAGATGATCTTATTGAAACGGAACGTTTGCTTACAAAGTTGCATGAAATCGAAGATTTAAATGCTTATGAGAATTCTCGAATTTATTTATTGGAATATTGGTATAACGGTAAGCTTGGAAATAAGGAGCTTGAGTATGAGGCTGCATCCAAGCTAATGGCAGTTGGTGCTGGAAATATAGACTCCCACGCGTATGTTGAGGCAGGTATGCGCTTACTCAAACACCAATATAATAATCAAGATTTGGGAGGTGCGATCGAAACCCTAAATAATCTACGCAAAGATTCAGAGTCACAAGTTGAGCTCATGTCTATCGTAAGCGCGGTTAAAAAATTAGATGAGTTTTCCGAACAGCAAACAGATATTGTTCAAAAAATTACTATAAATGATACTGGGATGTGGAGCGCGAAAATTTTTAAGCCTCAATTTTACTTAAGTGCAGTCAATGGTGAAGTTAGTACATTAGGTTTTAATTGCACAAATAAACAGGCAACTCTAAATTATAAACCGGATAGCGTTATGGAAATCCCGGAAGCTTGGGGCAGTTGCACAATGAAAGTTAATGCAAAACCGAACACTACGTTTAATTTTGTTCAAACTCAGAAAAAAGCAGCCTAATTTTCATTTAATAGGAAAGCCTTGTTAAAAGCAGGGCTTTTTTTTGAAAAATCAGCGTTATTTTCTGCAGTCTATTATCATATCTAACTCCGGCTTATACAGGCTGGTACTCACATTCAATAAGCTCAAGACCGTGTGAAATAAATTATCGTGTGAATGCTCCGTGTTCACTTGGGTCCGCAAACATTCTCGATTTATACCGCTTTCAAGTTCAAAGTTGGTCGAGAACCAAAAGAAAAATGGTATATGTTTTTGTTCGATGGGTGCGATTAAATAAGGCATTCCATGCAGGTACAAACCTTTTTCACCTAAAGATTCGCCATGGTCAGATAAATAAATTAATCCGGTGTTATAGGTATTACTTTGTGTTTTTAACCACTCGATAGTGTCATTTAAAAATTGGTCCGTCATGCGAATGGTATTGTCGAAAGCATTATTAATCTCCTCGTTACTACAATCTTGTAATTTGTTAAATTTGCATACAGGTTTAAATATTTCCATATTTTCAGGGTAACGATTGTAATAGTCAGGCCCATGACTACCTTTTTGATGCAAAACAATAACCTTATTGCCAGCCATGTGATCTATTTTTTTGTCTATGTCATGCAACAGAATGTTATCGAAGCATTCGCGATTGTTGCAGAGCTCTGGAATCTTCAAGTTCGTTAAGTCTTCGTATTCGACGCGATTGCATGTACCTTTGCAGCTGGAATTATTGTCTCGCCAAAGAACCGAGTAACCACTGTGTTTTAACACGTCCAGCAGGCTCTCCTGTGATTTTCCTTTTTTATCCGAATAATGCTTCCTGGTTAAATTGGAAAACATACAAGGGACTGACACAGCTGTTTCGGTCCCGCATGAAAATACCTTGTGGTAGTTGATAATATCCTGTTGAGCTATTAATGGTGTAGTAGGCTTGTGATATCCGTTTATGCTGAAGTGGTCTGCTCGGGCAGTTTCACCAACTACCACCACAAATAATATGGGTTTGGTATGTTTTGCAGCTTGCGCATTAAGTTTTGCATCTTCACCTATAGGTGCTACAACACTGGATTTATTTGTGGCAAAAAAATAGGATATTGTTGCGTAAATGAAATTTGCAGGGCTTGCCATTTCACGAATATTTTTATTGTTTCGAAAAAAAGAAGCGTAATCTGCAGAGAATGGTGCCACTAAAATTGTTATGGCAATTAAAGAAAATCCCCAAAGTTTAAGTTTGCTGTAAATTTGCTGCTTAAGCGTACCAAATTGAAGTCTTATTTTGATTACAAGCACGCTAGGAATTACCCCTAAAAAAATTATATAGGTAGCTAAAGTGCTATTTAATAACGCACGTACTTCTTTGATGTCAGTCTCTATGGTGTTTTGAATCATAGTATGGTGGATGACTATTCCATATGCGCTCATAAAGTACGCCGCTATAGACGCCGATATAAGAACTATCACGGTGATAGGTTTGGCGATCTTTGGGAAAACAAAAATCGTCAATAAAAGTGAATTGAGAAGTAGTAACAGTAATGAAATGCTGATCAGGAAGGCGGCTGATTCAATGTTTTCAAGAGGTATGGCTTTGCAGAGGGATTTAAAAAATGAGGCATTGTAGAAAAGTACCAACCACAGGCTTAGAGCCCATGTAAATTTTGTTGCGCTCATTTCCTTTTTTAAAGTTCCGAGGAAAATATATTTTTCAATAGATGTTGTTAATTTGCTTAAATCAAAAGCCATAAAAATTCCGAATCGATATTGCTGTTGTTGTTGCGCATGATATGAAAAGGTGCAGAACTTAAGAGATAAGTATTAACTCGGTCAATCGTGGTGGATAATTGAGTGGCACGTTAATTTTCATCGAATAATTCATTGTAACGGTTGATATTTTAAGCAGGTAAAGGAGGTGGTCTCCGCGATTAAAGTTATTCATGCGCACTGGTCGCCGCGGAAACAATTGGCGATAGCTCGCTCTTTATTGTCGGTCTTCGCGTGTGAATCCATAGGTTATCTAGGCGTCATTAAAGCCTTTAAAGGTCGGCCTTTTTAGTCCCTTCATTAGCTTTAAATTGCAATCTGTCGCGTCAGGATTTAATTGATAACTTTCTATTAGCTTATATCAGGATACTTAGTGCTGACTTAGGAGCCCGGCTCCCCTAGGGTGACTAAGTGCTCGGAAATAAATCAGATTCAAGTTGAATTGAGCGGGTTAACTGTGTAGTATTCGCGCTCTTTTTATGTGGGGACCTTCCATCTCTTTTTGAGTGGGCCCGCTAAATTTTCCTTCAACCAGCATTAGGCAAACACAACATGAAGACATATAGTGCCAAAGCTGAATCAGTAGTTCATGACTGGTTCATCGTCGATGCAGCAGGCAAGACCCTGGGTCGCCTGTCTGCAGAAATAGCCTCTCGTTTGCGCGGTAAGCACAAGCCTGAATACACTCCACACGTAGATACCGGCGACTACATCGTAGTTATCAACGCTGAACAAGTTCGTGTGACTGGTAAAAAGTTGACTGATAAGATCTATTATCATCACACCAATCACATTGGCGGTATCAAATCAATCAGCTTTAAGCATTTAGTAGAGAAGTCACCAACTTCTCCAATCGAAATTGCTGTTAAAGGTATGTTGCCACGTGGCCCACTTGGTCGTGCAATGTTGCGTAAGCTGAAAGTGTACGCAGGTAATGAGCATCCACACACTGCTCAGCAACCAAAAGAACTGACTATCTAATAAAGGGGCTGGACAGATGGCTACAACTCAATATTACGGTACAGGTCGTCGTAAGACCTCTACTGCTCGCGTTTTTATCACTGCTGGTACTGGCGCAATTGTTATTAATGACCGTCCTTTGGACGAGTATTTCGGTCGTCCAGTAGCTCGTTTGGTTGTTCGTCAACCATTAGAGTTGGTTGGAATGAGCGATAAGTTCGATGTAAATGTTACTGTTGCGGGTGGCGGTTCTTTTGGTCAAGCCGGTGCAATTCGTCATGGCTTGACTCGTGCATTAATGGAATACAACGAAGAGTTGCGTTCTACCTTGCGTAAAGCGGGTTATGTAACTCGCGATTCTCGTGAAGTTGAACGTAAGAAAGTTGGTTTGCGCAAAGCACGTAAAAAGCCACAATTCTCCAAGCGTTAATAGTTACCTGTGGTGGCTGGTTTTGCTGCCACAGGATGTTTGCCAAAAAACGCTCAAGTCAAAGTTGGCTTGGGCGTTTTTTTACATCTACACTTTATGCTTTCAATAATCCTTCTGAAACCTATGGTTATTCTTGTAAGCGGTGCTTAATTTCTTTAAGATTGGCCGCCTTTTTATGTACACCAAAATTATCCTAAATCATTGCGTCTATTCGTTTATTTTTACGCTGATTTCTGGCCGTTAAAGCTGCTATGGGAGAATCGTCATGAGCAATGGCGTTGTAAACAAAAATCGTCGTAACCTGCTTATAGGTGCGACAACTGCAGTAGGCGCCATAGGTGCCGTAGGGATTGCAGTACCATTCGTCGGGTCGTGGAACCCAAGTGCTAAAGCAAAGGCTGCGGGCGCTCCTGTGAAATTCAATATGAGTAAAGTCGAGCCGGGCGCCATGGTCACTGTTGAGTGGCGCGGCAAGCCGGTCTATGTTCTTCGTCGTACACCTGAAGCACTTGCCAGCCTGAAAAAAGCTGAGGAGCTGGGTCTGGTGCGCGATCCTAAATCTGAAGTTCCCCAGCAGCCAAAGTATGCGCAGAATCAGGTTCGTTCAATTAAAGAAGAATTTGCAATTTTATTGGGTGTTTGTACTCACTTGGGTTGTTCTCCGCTCTATCGTCCAGATGTCGGCGCAGCTGATTTGGGTGGCGATAAATGGCTAGGTGGTTTTTTCTGTCCATGTCATGGCTCTAAATATGATATGGCTGGTCGTGTTTTCTTCGCCGTTCCGGCGCCTATCAATCTCGAAGTTCCAAAGCATTATTACGAGAGCGAAAGCGTAGTTGTTATCGGTGAAGACCAAGGGGCGTAAGATGAAGTGGTTAGTGGGTTTGTGGACTTGGGTTGATAATCGTCTACCTGTGCAGAAAGCTTGGGATACCCATATGGGTAAGTATTACGCTCCCAAGAATTTTAACTTTTGGTATTTCTTCGGCGTTCTATCGCTATTGATTCTGGTTAACCAGTTGGTTACTGGAATATGGCTCACTATGAGTTACACACCAACCGCAGAAGGCGCTTTCGCCTCTGTTGAATACATCATGCGTGATGTTGATTACGGTTGGCTGTTGCGTTACATGCATTCTACCGGTGCTTCCGCATTCTTTATTGTTGTCTATTTACACATGTTCCGCGGCTTAATGTACGGTTCTTATAAGTCTCCACGCGAATTGGTGTGGATTTTCGGTATGACTATATATTTGGCGTTGATGGCCGAAGCCTTTATGGGTTACGTATTGCCTTGGGGTCAAATGTCTTATTGGGGTGCGCAAGTAATCGTATCCTTGTTTGGCGCTATTCCCGGCATCGGTGAAGACCTCGTTCAATGGATTCGCGGCGACTACCTGATTTCAGGCATCACTCTTAACCGTTTTTTTGCCCTGCATGTTGTGGCCTTGCCGATTGTGCTGCTCGCTTTGGTTGTGATGCATATTTTGGCCTTACACGATAAGCATGTAGGTTCAAACAATCCTGATGGCGTTGAGATTAAAAAGTATAAAGATGAAAATGGTATCCCGCTCGACGGCGTTCCTTTCCATCCTTTCTATACCGTTCATGATCTGGTTGGTATTAGCGTATTCTTATTTGTATTCTGCTTTATTTTGTTCTTCATGCCTGAAGTGGGCGGATTCTTCCTTGAGCATGCAAACTTCGAAGAGGCAAACAATCTAAAAACTCCAACGCACATCGCTCCAGTTTGGTACTTCACTCCTTTCTATGCGGTATTGCGTGCTGTCACTATTGAAATTGGCCCATTAAACGCTAAGTTCCTCGGGTTCGTAGCCATGGCTGCGGCAATTGCAATTTTGTTTGTATTACCTTGGTTGGATCGCGCGAAAGTAAAATCAATTCGGTACCGCGGCTGGATTGCACGCGTCGCCTTGATGAGCTTTGCGGCAATGTTTGTTGTGTTGGGTTACCTTGGTGTGCAAGCGCCCACTGAAGGGCGGACATTGCTATCGCAAATCGCAACGACCTTTTACTTTGCCTACTTCGTCACCATGCCAGTTTGGACCACGCCGTTCGCAGAAAAAGCGAAATCAAAATTGTCATTCGTGTTATCAGGTTTATTCGCGCTCATTTTCGCCGCTATGACTGTCAGTTATTTGAAAGCAGATGTGCCAGTATCTTTGTTATTCCTGTGCGCATTCCTTGCAGTTATTTTCGCTGTACTTCCTTTACTGGCGGCACGCGATCATGACTTGGTTGAACCTGATCGTGTGCAATCGAAAGGTTTGCCATTGCATATCGTTTTAGGCGGCTTGGCGTTGTTCCTCTTGTTAGCAATTCTTCCTATTAAGGCGGTTGCCAATACAGGTTCGTTTGAATGTGGTGATATTCCTTGTGACAAGATGGAACCGGATTTAAAAGATAAGGAATCTTTGCAGCGTGGTGCGAAATATTTCACCAACTATTGTATGGGTTGCCACTCAGCCAAGTATTCGCGCTTTGATCGTGTTGCCGATGACTTGGAAATCCCTAAAGAGATAATGGAAGGCAACCTGATTTTAGGTGGTCAACGCATTGGTCAATTAATGGAAATCGCGATGCGTCCTGCACAAGCTAAAGCGTGGTTTGGTGTTACACCGCCCGATTTAAGTTTGGAAACGCGTGCTCGTTCGCCAGAATGGGTATACACCTACTTGCGCAACTTTTATAAAGATGAAACTCGTCCATGGGGTGTTAACAATCGCGTATTTCCAAACGTGGGTATGCCTCACGTGCTTATAGGTCCACAAGGTTTGTTGGAGTGTGGACCTGGTCCGAAATTAAATCATCATGGTCATGCAGAGCGTAATTCAATTGGTCAAGTTGAAATTGATGAGCATTGCGGCGGACTTGTCGAGGGCACAATCAAGGGCAGCATGAAAAAGGATGAGTTTGATCAAACTGCTTACGACATCGTAAATTTCATGGCTTACCTTGGTGAACCCGCTGCTGCCAAGCGCGAGGATATGGGTAAGCGAGTGCTGTTATTTATTCTGATATTTGCCGTTTTTGCATATTTCTTGAATAAAGAATTTTGGCGAGACATCCACTAGATTCTTAATTTAGAAAGAAGAGAGGGCGACTATAGGTCGCCTTTTCTTTTGGTACATTGTTTGTATGGTTTCTCATTTCATTTGCGTAGATTTTTGAATTTCATCTATTGAGTTTTTATTATGGAAATGACATCTAATCGCCCTTATTTACTAAGAGCCATTTATGAGTGGCTGGTAGATAATAATTGCACCCCACATCTGGTTGTATTTGCGAATGTCGAGGGAGTTGCTGTTCCGCAGCAACATGTTAATAAAGACGGCCAAATAATTTTAAATATCGCTCCGTCGGCAGTTAAGGATTTATTTATTGCTAATGAAGCTGTCTCATTCAGCGCACGCTTCAGTGGCATTGTGAATAATATCTACGTGCCGTGTGGTGCGGTTTTGGGAATTTATGGTCGTGAAAATGGCCAGGGAATGATGTTCGAATTGGAGACACCGCCAACTCCGCCTTCACCACCGGAACCCAATAAACCTGATATAGGCGGTGACGCTCCTGCGAAAAAATCGTTTTTAAAAGTGGTGAAATAAGCTTCGTCAAATTATGACAATTTATATTTCGATTTAAGTGCCGTAACAAACCTGTCATAAATAATTGGTAAATTGGGCGTCAAGGGTGAGGTAGGCTCACCTTTGCAAAATCGTCACCTTTCCTAAAGGAAACGCTCAATGAACGCTAACAAATTTATTAAAGAATTGGCTTTCGCCGGTTCTCTCATTAGTTCGGTCGCCATCTCCATGGTGTGCGCAACTGCCGTACAAGCAGCGGTCGATCCTAAATTGCCTGAGTATCAAGTAGCTACGGGTGTATCAGGAAGTGTCAACAGTATTGGTTCAGACACTTTGGCAAACCTCATGACTCTGTGGTCTGAGGATTACAAAAAACTTTATCCTAACGTAAACATTCAAATTCAAAGCGCAGGTTCGTCAACTGCACCGCCAGCTCTTACTGAAGGCACTTCAAATTTCGGCCCAATGAGCCGTGCGATGAAAGAAGCCGAGATTCAAGCGTTCGAAGCTAAATACGGATACAAGCCAACTAAAGTACCCGTAGCGATCGACGTACTAGCCGTATACGTGAACAAAGATAATCCGATTAAGGGTTTAACCCTTGCACAAGTGGATGCGATTTTTTCTGCAACTCGCAAATGTGGTGGCGAAAAAGATATCGTAAATTGGGGCGAGTTAGGTCTTACCGGTGCATGGGATAAGCGCGCGATTTCTTTATACAGCCGTAACGCGGTATCAGGAACCTACGGTTACTTTAAAGAAGAAGCTTTGTGTAAAGGTGATTTCAAATCGACCGTGAATGAACAACCAGGTTCTGCGTCTGTAGTGCAAAGCGTTTCTGAATCGATTAATGCGATTGGTTACTCAGGTATTGGTTATAAAACTTCTGGCGTTCGCGCTTTGCCTATCGCTAAGCAAGCCTATCAAGAGTTTATTGCACCTGACGCTGCACACGGTTTAGATGGTTCTTATCCTTTATCACGTCAGCTGTATGTTTACGTGAACAAAAAGCCAAACCAACCTTTAGATAAATTACAACTTGAATTCTTTAAATACGTTTTGTCAAAACAAGGTCAACAGGCAGTTGAGCGTGATGGCTATATCCCGTTACCTGCGGATCTTGCCGAAAAAACGCTTTCGAAATTGGCTAAGTAAGTTTTGTTTGGAGTTTTGAACCGCTGCTTGCAGCGGTTTTTTTTTGATGCACGTTTAAAGATGACAATTTGTTTGCAATTTTTTGTCATCACGCGAAAACATAATTCCACTAAAAGATACTTGTAACAAATTTGTCATTTATGGCTGCTAGGATTTACGTGCCACACTATTACTGAGTGAAATTTATGTCTCAACCTATGTCAACTGCAGCAAAAGCATCGGGTTTAATGCCGAATGCTGAGCAGCGTACGAAGTTACGTCGCTGGCGAAATATTAAAGATAAAATTTCAGGTTACGGAATTATGACTGCCGGCATAGCGGTGGTTGGGTCGCTTGCACTGATATTTGTATATTTATTTTCTGAAGTTACGCCGCTACTACGCGGTGCTTCGGTGAATGTAGAAAAAACCTATGATTTGCCAGTACTCGAAACCCCCAGTCCTACCGAATTCATAAGTCTCGAACGTTACGAAGAAATTGGCACGGCCTATCATAAAAATGGCACTGTGCAATTTTTTAATGCAGTCGACGGTACATCACTAAGCCAGCAACAAGTCCCTAAGTCTCCTGATGCAGAATTTTCAACGCTGGCCGCTAGTGAGTCATCCCATGGCTTGGTAGCTTACGGTTACAACAATGGCGAAGTTGCCATTGTTAAAGCCCAATACGATTTGAGTTATCCCGATGACAAACGTGTGGTAACGGCGAGCCTTGGTTTTCCGCTTGGCGAACAAGCTTTTGTTTTAGATGCAAATAAATCTTCGCTCGCTGTACTAGCAGTTCAGGGCACCGCTAGTGGCGGTACAGTGGTGAGTGCGGCGACTAGTGATGATCGCCTGGTACTGGGAGTGGTTTCCACCAAAACTAATCCAATTACCGAAGAAACCACCAGCACAACAGAAACCTTTAGTCTTCCTTCGTTGCCCATTGGCGAGCGTGTCACGCATATGCAGCTAGACGACGCAGGACGTTATCTCGTGGTGGCCAATGATAAGGCTCAGCTTTACCTTTACAACATTACTAATCCGGCGGCCGCAGAGCGCTACGAACCGGTCAATGTTGAGAGCGGTAATGTCACGGCCATGCGTTTTTTGGTAAGCACCGGTTCACTGGCGATAGGAACAGATCAAGGCAAGGTCAGCCAGTGGTTGATGGTGCGCGATAAGAACAATAAATATCACGTTACTCATGTCCGTGACTTTGAATCTCTATCCGGCCCTATAGCTCATATAGCGCCCGAATTTTCACGTCGCGGTTTTTGGGCGGCAGATAACAAGGGCGATATAGGAATTTATTACGGTACATCCGCTCGAACCTTGTTAACTAAATCCATGGGCTCAACGCCTATTACGCATATAGGATTGTCACCCATTAATGGACGAGTCCTGCTGTTGGACAGCACGCAAAAAGTCAGTACAGCGAAAGTGTGGAACGAACATCCAGAAGTCTCATTCAGTGTGCTGTGGGAAAAGGTTTGGTATGAAGGTCGTGAAGCGCCGGATCATATTTGGCAAGCGTCCTCAGGCAGCGATAATTTTGAAGCCAAAATGAGTTTTGTCCCTTTATCTTTGGGCACGCTCAAAGCCGCATTGTTTGCGATCTTATTCGCAGTACCACTCGGTGTGATGGGAGCGATTTACACCGCTTATTTCATGACACCCAAGTTGCGTGGCATCGTGAAACCCACTATCGAAATTATGGCGGCCTTGCCCAGCGTAATTTTAGGTTTCCTTGCAGGCTTGTGGTTAGCGCCGTTCCTGGAAAATCATCTACCGGCTATTTTTAGT
The DNA here is from genome assembly GCA_004173475.1 of Gammaproteobacteria bacterium. Classification (GTDB taxonomy): domain Bacteria; phylum Pseudomonadota; class Gammaproteobacteria; order Pseudomonadales; family Cellvibrionaceae; genus Cellvibrio. Next base: position 814,587 of record SEBU01000001.1, on the reverse strand, counting down.
ATCTTAATAGTCGTTCCTCTCGTCATGTTGATTGTTGGGTTTACCTGGAGTCAGCTACCTCTGCGTATTCGCGCCAGCATCCCGGAAGGTTGGGAAGCAGCCATTCTTGTTATTCCTGTGATTGTAACTATTTGGGCTTGTATTCACGTCAGCCCCTATATGGAGGTTTGGTTTTTCAATGGAAGCTTGCCGCAGTGGTTTACTAACAACGGCATCAAGTTCGAACAACGCAATGCATTGGTAGTTGGTTTGGTAATGGGATTCGCAGTTATTCCGAGTATTTTTTCAATCGCAGAAGATGCGGTATTCAGTGTGCCTCGTCATCTCACGCAAGGTTCGTTAGCGCTCGGAGCAACGCGCTGGCAAACCATGCGCGGCGTTGTTTTACCAACGGCAAGTCCGGGGATTTTTTCGGCGGTCATGATGGGTTTCGGCCGCGCGGTCGGTGAGACGATGATTGTTTTGATGGCAACCGGAAATAGCCCGGTTGTTAATTTTAATATCTTCGAAGGTATGCGCACCTTGTCAGCAAATATCGCCGTTGAAATGCCGGAGACTGCAGTGGCGAGCACGCATTTCCGCGTGCTTTTCCTTGCTGCACTATTGCTACTGGCGTTGACTTTTGTGGTGAACACAATTGCGGAAGTTGTGCGTCAGCGTTTACGTAAACGTTACAGTAATCTTTAAGACGGGAATTCAACTATGAAAAATTTATTGAAGGCACCCGTGCTCTGGTATAAAAGTGGTTCACCCTGGATTTGGCTAAATGGCGGTGCTGTCACCTTATGTATGCTGATGGTAGTGGGGCTCTTGGGCCTCATTGCGGTACGCGGCTTTGGTCACTTCTGGCCCTCAGAAATTGTTCAAACCAGTGTTACGGATAATGCCGGTAACAAACAAATTGTTATGGGCGAAGTCGTGCGCGATGAAGTCATTTCGGCAGTTATCGCTCGTGACAATGGTTTTACTGTCCCGCAGGATATTGAACTCATCAAACGTTATTTGATGAAGCTCGGTAATCGCGATATTACATCTCGCGATTTTATGTGGACGTTGGAACTCGGTATGGATGAGTGGAAATACCCGAAGGACGCCGTTGTCATTGAACGTCGCGAGTGGGGAAATTTCTACGGCTACCTCGTCGGTATTAACGAAAACGGGAAAGTGGTTCTAACAAATGATTCGCCAAATTTCTGGGAAGAGGTAAACGCACGCACTGAGCGCTCACTTAAGCTGCACGATGAAATTGCGCATATCGAAAAAGTAAAAATCGGCAAGATAAATAATGAAATTCAAGAATTAAAACTGGAGCGTCGTCGCCTTGAATTAAAAGGCACCAGCGCAGAAAAACTCGCGGAAGCGGATGCGCAATTGGCTGAACGAAAAGCGGCGCTTGAAGCGGATTATGAGGTTATCAAGCGTGAGCGCGATGTCATTACGCAAGAAGTCAAACGCGATCAGCTGATTGCTAAAACTGCAGATGGGAAGGAAGTTGTCCTCCCTTGGGATCATTTGGTTCGTATTACTCGCCCGAATGATATGAGCGTAATGGCAAAAACCAGCGATTATTTAAAACGCTTTTGGGAATTCATGACAACCGAGCCGCGTGAGGCAAACACGGAAGGCGGCATTTTCCCCGCAATTTTTGGCACTTTTATAATGGTCATTATTATGGCAATTATAGTGACGCCCTTTGGTGTATTAGCGGCGATTTATTTACGCGAATATGCAAAAGATGGTTGGTTCCTAAGGGTGATTCGCATATCGGTTTACAATCTCGCTGGCGTTCCTTCAATTGTGTACGGCGTTTTTGGTTTAGGCTTTTTTGTGTATTACCTGGGCGGAAATCTTGATCAATTATTTTTCGCGGAAACCTTACCCTCGCCAACGTTTGGAACACCGGGATTATTTTGGGCGTCGCTAACACTCGCGCTTTTAACGCTCCCTATCGTAATTGTTTCCACTGAAGAAGGTTTGTCGCGTATTCCAAGCACGATTCGTCAAGGCAGTTTGGCATTGGGCGCAACGAAAACAGAAACCTTATGGAAAGTGGTAGTACCACTTGCTACGCCTGCAATGATGACCGGTTTAATTCTCGCTATTGCGCGCGCGGCGGGCGAGGTTGCTCCGCTTATGTTGGTGGGTGTTGTGAAGTTGGCGCCAGCCTTACCGGTGGATGGAAATTACCCCTACTTACACCTTGATCAAAAAATTATGCACCTCGGTTTTCATATCTACGACGTTGGTTTCCAGAGTCCTAACGTTGAGGCTGCGCGGCCTTTGGTATACGCAACTTCATTGATTCTGGTGCTCTTGATTGTATCGCTCAACGTAACGGCCATAAAAATTCGTAACAGCTTGCGTGAAAAATACCGTAGCGCGTCAGATTAAATTTTCATGACAGCGCTGAATTTACAGTGCAATTATCGACAGTCCTATTATAGTTATTGAAGCAGGCAAAGGTTATGACAAATACAGCAGTTGCTGAAAACATAAAGCTTGAAGTAAAAAATCTCAATTTGTATTACGATCAAAAGCGCGCGTTGAACAATGTAAGTCTTTCAATTCCCGAAAAAAAGGTTACTGCTTTTATCGGTCCGTCTGGTTGCGGAAAATCCACATTGTTGCGCTGTTTCAACCGCATGAATGATTTGGTGGATTCATGTCGCGTTGAAGGCCAGATTCTAATGGATGGAAATAATATCTACGACAAAAAAGTAGATGTTGCAGAATTGCGCCGTCAAGTCGGCATGGTGTTTCAAAAACCAAATCCATTTCCAAAAACTATTTATGAAAATGTTGCTTACGGTTTACGTTTGCAAGGCGTGAATTCCAAACGTGTATTGGATACAGTTGTTGAAAATTCGTTGCGCGGCGCTGCGCTGTGGGATGAAGTGAAAGATCGTTTGCACGATAACGCATTTGGTTTATCCGGTGGTCAGCAACAACGTTTGGTCATCGCACGTGCAGTCGCTATTGAGCCGGAAGTTATTTTACTCGATGAACCAGCGTCTGCTCTCGATCCTATTTCTACGTTAAAAATTGAAGAATTAATTTACGAGCTAAAAGATAAATACACGATTGTGATCGTTACCCACAATATGCAACAAGCAGCGCGCGTATCTGATTACACCGCGTTTATGTATATGGGCGATTTGGTGGAATACGGTAATACAGATACTTTGTTTACTAATCCAACCAAGAAACAAACTGAAGATTACATTACTGGTCGTTACGGTTAGAAATGAATTTTTACGGGAGTGGTAAGTATTGATAGTTGGCTGGTTACTTATTTACATGGGAGTTGTCATCCTCGCGTAGCGCGGATCCAGCTCTTGATTGTAGTCTGTTAACAGCTAGATCCCCGCTACGCGAGGATGACGATTCCCTTTTTAGTTGAAGCTTATTTATTAATTTTATTTTGCCTTTTAAGGCTTTTTGGCGGGAGTCCCGATCATGGATATTACAAGCCACACTCATCACATATCACAGCAATACAACAATGAGCTGGACGATATTCGCAAACACTTGTCTGAAATGGGTGGTATGGCGCAGCGTCAGGTCAATGATGCGATTACTGCACTTGTGGATGCCGATACTGTTCGCGCGGAACAAGTAGTTCGCGCGGACAAAACCGTTAACTCTATGGAAATGTCGATCGACGAAGAGTGTATTCGTATCCTGGCCCGTCGCCAGCCTGCGGCGAGCGATTTGCGTCTTGTTATCGCCGTAACTAAAGCGATTACCGATTTAGAGCGCATTGGCGACGAAGCCACCAAAATTGCACGTCAGGCAATTGCGCTTAGCACCGAGGGAATGGCGCCCCGTGGTTATGTGGAGGTTCGCCACATAGGTGGTTTGGTATCGCGGATGTTGCAAGATGCGCTCGATGCCTTTGCGCGTCTGGATGTGGATATGGCAAACGAAGTGGTACAAATGGATCGCACCGTCGACCTTGAATACGGAACGGCCATGCGCGAGCTTGTCACCTTCATGATGGAAGATCCTCGCAGCATTACCCGGGTTCTAAATATCATGTGGTCGTTGCGTGCCCTGGAGCGAATCGGCGATCACGGAAGGAATTTAGCCCAATACGTAATTTACCTGGTGAAAGGCGAGGACGTTCGTCATTTTGTTAGCGAAAAATAACTGTTTAATTGCGTTTAAAAAACCCATATCCTCTGTTATGGGTTTTTTTTCGCCTTGCGTTTATTCCCCCGCATAAGCTGCCACTGGCAGTTCCGAAACCCTTCGCGGCAACTTGTGAAATGCCTTGGTATGCTTGGCTATTCAGACGCCAAGGAGTCGGCATATAATGTATATTCATAATATAAATAGGCAAAAAGCATGCTTGATTCCGGTCGCAACCTCACCCACCAACTTACTCATCAGCTTGGTGCTGCTATCATCCAGGGTAGCTACGCTATCGACAAAAGTTTTCCTACTGAGGCCGAATTGTCCCAGCAGTTTAATATCAGTCGAAGTGTGACTCGTGAGGCGGTAAAAATGCTCACTGCCAAAGGCTTGCTTGCATCACGTCCACGTCAGGGGATTCGTGTTATGCCGAGTTCGCAGTGGAATATGTTTGATCCAGACGTTTTATCCTGGACCTTGAACGCGCGCCCATCACTGGATTTACTGCGTGAATTTACCCAGCTCAGGATAGCCATCGAGCCGGAAGCCGCGCGACTTGCCTGCGAAAACAATCACGATATTAGCAAGATGAAAGCCATAGGCGATGCCCTCGCACGTATGCACAAGGCTGACTTGGGTCAGGACGATCCGCTTAGCGCTGACATTGAATTTCACACCGCCATTCTCGCAGCGAGTAACAACCGCTTCTTTTTACAGTTGCGCCAATTTATCCAGGTCGCGTTGAGAGTCAGTATCGCTAGCACCAATCAGCTCAAAGGTGTTTTCACCGCCAGCTATGAGGATCATAAGAAGATTTACGATGAAATCCTCGCGGGTCGCCAGGACGCAGCCGCTGATGCGGTCAAATATCTACTGAATGAAGTTATGCAACTAATTAATTTGTCATTAGAGCAGTCACCCAAAACCGACACAACGGAATAGTGACTTGATTCTTTTGATCGTACATAACCCGATGTTGTTGGGCATGTAATTTACAGAGGTACCCCCTATGTATAGCTATTCGTCACACGAAGGTTACACGCGCTATGCCAGCTTAAAAGGACGCACCATTTTTATCACTGGCGGCGCCACGGGTATTGGCGCAAGCCTGGTCGAAGCTTTTTTGGTTCAGGAAGCATCCGTAGCCTTTGTAGACGTGGATCTTGAGGCCGCCGCTGAGTTGTGCAAATTGTTAGCGGAAAAGGGTCTGCCTCGTCCTCTATTTCAAGTCTGCGATGTCAGCGATATAAATGCGTTGCGTGAGAGTATTTATAACGTACAAAAACAATTGGGAAATATTAGCGTATTGATCAATAACGCAGCCAACGATCAGCGTTATGAAACTCATAGCTTAACTGAGGCGCAGTGGCATCAGGGATTAGCTGTAAATTTGCACCCGGTATTTTTTTCTGCGCAAACCGTCCAGCCTATGATGAAAGCACTGGGTGGTGGATCGATCATAAATATCTCGTCTATCAACACCCATTTTAGCCCACCCAATTTGGCCGGATACATCGCCGCTAAAGCGGGAATATTGGGAATATCAAAAGCCTTGGCAACGGATTTCGGCGCAGATAATATTCGTGTTAATTCAATTCTCCCCGGTTGGGTAGCCACTCCTAAACAATTGGAGAAATGGTTATCGCAAGATGAGGAGGCTGAACTAATGAAGCGTATTTGTTTGAAGCGGCGTCTTGGAACCCACGACGTAGCCAAGTTGGCGTTATTTTTAGCGTCCGATGATTCTGCGATGATTACGTCGCAAGAATTGGTTGTGGATGGCGGGCGAATTTAACTGAAAAAAATGTTAGTCTTTGACGCCCCGCGAGCCGGGGCGTTTTTATTTCGCCGGGATCAAATAATTAAATCAACGATCAGCTGAAGCCATATTTAACAAGAATCTATTAAGAAAGCGAGTCAGTGAATACTACAGAACTTATTGCACAGATCCCTTGCGCCAATATTTTAGGTGAGGGCGTACAGTGGAATCATCGCGAACAAGCGGTGTGGTGGACCGATATCAAGTCATCCAAAATTTATCGGTATCACCTTACCAGCGAACAATTACAAACGTGGGACACTCCGGAAGCGGTAGGTTGCTTTGCTTTCGCGAAAAATGATGAGCGCCTTTTGCTTGCGCTTGCCTCCGGGTTTGCATGGTTTGATAAAAATACGGGCGCCGTTGAGTGGATTGCCAAGCCGGAGGCTCATCTAACGGGTAACCGTTTAAATGATGGGCGAGTTGATCGTCAGGGGCGTTTCTGGTGTGGTTCTATCGTAGAACAAAAAACTTCACTCGATCAGAGCGCAGGTTTGTTCAAGCTCGATGAGAATGGTAAAACAACGCAACATTTGAGCGGCTTAACCATATCTAATAGCCTGTGTTGGAGCCTGGATTCCAAAAAGCTCTATCATGCAGATTCGCCGAGTCACCAAATCAAAGTTTATGATTTTGAGGCACAATCTGGAACCTTGGGGCAAGGCGAACTCTTCGTGCAAACCCGCGATGCAGTGGAGCCGGATGGTAGTTGTATCGATGCAGAGGGTTGCCTGTGGAACGCAGAGTGGGGCGGTAGCAGGCTGGTTCGTTACAACGCGGAAGGTACCCCAATCTTCGAATTAAAAACCGAAGTCAGCCAACCGACCTGCATGGCATTTGGTGGTGATGATATGAACTTACTATTCGTCACCAGCGCGCGTATAGGCCTAAGTGAGGAAGCGCTGGCCGCACAGCCGCAAGCAGGCAATTTGTTTATCTATCGCACCAGTTTCAAAGGCGTAAATGAATGCTGGTACGCAGGTTTGGCATCGCAATAATGTTAGTTTTAGCGATGGGTTGTTAAAATGCTGGCCTGAACGTAATTATTAAGAAGTCCGAAACATTTAGAAACCAAAGAATAACCAGGTAGCCAAGAATAAATGTCATCTATTCGTGATCCTCAGAGGCTAGAGCCAGCCTATTGGATCAGCCGTATGGACGTGACGATTCCCTATTTGTTGGTTAGATATAAGTAAGTCAGGAAAAACTCATTGAAACAAAGTAACGCCAGTCGTAAACCCCCCGTATCCGAACCCGCTAATAATCTTGGGCTGCGCATAGTTCGCGAAGGTCTGCTTATAGGCCTTTTGGCCGTCTCCACTTACCTGTGCTTGGCCATGTTCAGCTATGACCCAGCCGACGGCGGTTATTGGAGCACTGGTGACAACGGCGAGTTATCCAACCTTGGTGGGCGGGTGGGAGCTTGGTTGTCCGATGTGTTTTTTGGTTTCTTCGGATACATGGCCTACCTTTTCCCGCTCATGCTGATTTACCGGATTGTCCTGATTTTCAAAGATCGCACCCATTTGCGTTCTATCGACTGGTTGTTTGTCAGTATTCGCTTTGTAGGTTTGATGATTGTGATGCTCTCGGGAACCGGTATCGCAGCCATGCATTTCAGCGGTGGTGAGTCAGTTTTGCCGAACTCCAACGGCGGATTATTGGGTAGCGGTATAGCAACCATAGTAGAAGGCGCCTTCAGCTACACCGGTGGCACACTCGTATTGCTGGCACTGTTTTTGTTCGGCTTAACTATTTTCACCGACCTTTCATGGTTTGCGCTTATGGATGAACTAGGCCGCTGGACTTTGATCGGTTTTGAAAAAGCTAAAGAGCGCTGGGTGCAATATCAGCGTGACAAGAACGAAAAGAACATCGCTGTAGTCGCGCAGCAACATCGAAGAGAGGTAGTTGAAGAGCGCGCGAAAGTCGAAGCCAAGCGCATTGCTCCGGTAGTGATTACCGAGCTGCCCAAGAAAAAGCCGGTGCCAAGTCCACGGGTGGAAAAAGAAAAACAACCTTCATTATTCGATTCAATCGAACCTGCTGAAGGTACGCTTCCACCATTAAATTTGTTAGACCCAGCGGACAAACGCAGCGACAAAGGCTATTCCAAAGAATCACTCGAAGCCATGTCCAAGTTGCTTGAGTTGAAACTCAAAGATTTCGGGATCGAGATCGAAGTAGTTTCTGTACAGCCGGGTCCAGTAGTAACTCGTTTCGAAATCCAACCTGCACCGGGCATTAAAGCCAGCCGTATCTCTGGTCTTGCGAAAGATCTAGCGCGCTCGCTCGCGGTTGTTTCTGTGCGGGTGGTAGAGGTCATTCCCGGTAAATCGGTTATGGGCGTGGAAATTCCAAACGCACACCGCGAGATGGTTCGTTTAAGTGAGGTGATTTCATCGGAGGCCTACGACCAAGCTAAATCACCGCTTACCATGGCACTCGGCCACGACATTTCTGGCGAACCCGTCGTTGCAGACCTCGCCAAAATGCCGCATTTACTTGTTGCCGGTACCACCGGTTCGGGTAAATCAGTGGGCGTGAACTCCATGCTACTGAGCTTGCTGTATAAATCGACGCCCAAAGAAGTAAGGCTGATTCTGGTTGACCCGAAAATGTTGGAACTGTCGGTTTACGATGGCATACCGCATTTGCTGACACCGGTAATTACCGACATGAAAGATGCATCCAACGGCTTACGTTGGTGTGTGGGTGAGATGGAACGCCGCTACAAATTAATGTCTGCGATGGGGGTGCGTAACCTCGCTGGTTTCAACCGCAAAGTGGACGACGCCAATAAAGCTGGAACGCCAATCACCGATCCGCTCTTTAAGCCCGAAGAAAATTTCGAGCCGGGAGCTGAAGTCGCAACTGCTCCAAACCTTGAAACCTTGCCCTGCATAGTGGTTGTTATTGACGAATTCGCCGACATGATGATGATTGTCGACAAGAAAAAAGTTGAGCAACTTATTTCACGTATTGCCCAAAAAGCCCGTGCCGCTGGTATTCACTTAATACTCGCAACGCAGCGTCCATCGGTGGATGTGATCACCGGTTTGATCAAAGCCAACGTTCCTACGCGCATCGCGTTCCAGGTTTCATCCAAAATCGATTCCCGTACCATCCTCGATCAAGGCGGTGCAGAACAATTACTTGGTCACGGCGATATGCTCTACTTGCCTTCCGGCACCAGCGTGCCTATTCGCGTGCACGGCGCGTTTGTAGATGACCACGAAGTTCACCGCGTAGTAGCCGATTGGAAAAAACGCGGAACGCCTCAATATATTGATGGCATCACCGATGACAGTAATAATTCGATTCCTGTGCCAGGTATTCCCAGCGAAGGTGGGGAAGACGGTGACAATGGCGAAAGCGATGCGCTTTACGATGAAGCGGTGTCATTTGTATTGGAAACTCGCAAAGCTTCCATTTCATCGGTGCAGCGCAAACTAAGAATTGGCTATAACCGCGCGGCACGTTTGATTGAAACTATGGAAGCTGCAGGTGTCGTATCTTCAGCGGGACATAATGGGAATCGCGAGGTTTTGGCGCCGGGTGGACGAGGGGATTATTAATCTCAAGAGTTTTTGATGTTAAATACCCCCATGTGAACTCCCCGAGCATCACAAGAAATTCGTTGTAAAACAAACAGGAAGTTTGTTTTAGTGACGTTGAGCCATGGATGGCTCATCGGAACGACAGCTAATTTATGAGAAGCGCAGGAAATAGGAGTGAGCTGGGTGTCTTTTCTTTTGCTTACTTTTCTTTGGACAAGCAAAGAAAGTGAGGCCCGCGGCAGGCGTAACAATTAAACCTTGTGAGTTGTTTGAAAAGAAATTTAGTCTTAGTTGATGTTTTTTGTTTCGCCCCCTGGCGAGTCACTTTTCTTTGTTTCGCCAAAGAAAAGTAACCCAAAGAAAAGCGACCCGTCTCGCTCTTGTTTCCTGCGCTCTTCAGAAAATTGCTGTCGTTCCGACGCGACATCCATGTCGCGTAGTCACTCAAATGCACTTCCTGTGCATTTGCCAACAATTTTCTTCCAGTGCTCGGAGAGTTCGCATGGGAATAGTCGCTGTCGTGAGTAAAAATTTTATTTGGGATAGGTTCAGGCCTTTGATATTACATTAGCCTATCCATCCATCCTGAGCTTGTCCAAGGCTTACCATTAAATCCTTCGACTGCATTGCGCTCAGAATGAACGGCATCAGTTCGATCCACTTTATCGGAATTAATATGAAATCAATTTTTCGTTTAATCACAGTTTTATTTATTTGCAGCTCATTCGTCGTTCACGCCGATGGTCAATCCCCAGCGCAATTGCGCAAACAACTCGATGCCATGAACACGCTGCAAGGCAGCTTCGTGCAAACTCTTTTCGACAAAGCTGGTAAAAAGCAGGATGAAAGCAAGGGCACGTTTGTATTGCAGCGCCCTGGAAAATTCTTTTGGAAAACAGAAACTCCTGCGCCGCAATTATTAATTTCCAACCAAAAAACTATTTGGCTTTACGATCCGGATTTGCAAACGGTTAACGAGCGTCCATTTAGTGACGATTTGAAAAACACACCAGTTTTATTGTTAAGCGAAGATGTAGACAAGCTGCGTAAAAACTTCACTATCAATCGTTCAATTGCTGACAAAGCAGAGAAATTTTCTATCACGCCGAAAGTGACCGAAGGCTTGTTTCAGGAGTTGTTATTGGTGTTTGTAGATAATCAACTCACTGAATTTTCTATTCGCGACAGCCTTGGTCAACTCACACATTTTGCATTGAGCAATGTGAAGCGCAACCAGGCAATTGATGAATCTCTGTTTAATTTTGTTGCACCTGCGGGTGTGGACATTATTAAAAACCAATAGCGTTAAGAATCAATGAATGATTTATTTAGCCAACAGCAAACTAATTACCAGCCTTTAGCGGCGCGTATGCGCCCGCGCAATCTGGATGATTATATCGGGCAAGAGCATTTGCTTGCTCCGGGTAAGCCGTTGCGTGAGGCGATTGTTCGCGGCCATTTACATTCGATGATTTTATGGGGGCCGCCGGGTGTTGGCAAAACATCACTGGCTAAATTATTTGCAGAGCAAGCCCATGCACGATTTGAATCGCTTTCTGCGGTTTTATCGGGTGTAAAAGAAATTCGTGCTGCAGTCGCGATAGCCCAGCAAGAACGCGCCGGCGCTGGGCGTAAAACTATTTTATTTGTAGATGAGGTGCATCGCTTTAATAAATCCCAGCAAGATGCATTTTTGCCTTACGTGGAAGACGGCACTTTTATTTTTATCGGTGCGACTACAGAAAATCCCTCATTCGAATTAAATAACGCTTTGCTTTCTCGCTGCCGTGTTTATGTGTTGCGAGGGTTGCAACCTGAACAGTTACAAAAAGTATTGCAGCAAGCACTTGACGATCAAGAACGCGGTCTGGGTAAAAGTGATATTCGTATTGATGCGGATAGCCTCGCAACGCTTTCGCAGGCTGCCGATGGCGATGCGCGCAAAGCGCTCAATTTACTTGAGATAGCTGCTGACCTCGCTGACGAATCAGACGATCACAAAGTTATCAACGAACAAGTTTTGGCAGAAGTTTTAGCCAGCGACGTTCGCCGTTTTGATAAAGGCGGCGATATTTTCTACGAACAAATTTCTGCGTTGCATAAATCCGTACGTGGTTCTTCTCCAGACGGTGCCCTTTATTGGTTGGCACGTATGTTAGATGGTGGATGTGACCCGCTTTATATTGCGCGCCGCGTTGTGCGTATGGCGAGTGAAGATATAGGCAATGCAGATCCGCGCGCGTTACCGCTTTGCCTTGCTGCTTGGGATGTGCAGGAGCGGCTCGGCAGCCCTGAAGGTGAACTTGCTATAGCGCAGGCGCTTGTTTATCTTGCAGCAGCGCCTAAAAGTAATGCTGTGTATAATGCCTTCAACCAAATTAGAGCTGATGTACGGTCGCAGCCTGCGTATGACGTGCCAATCCATCTGCGCAACGCGCCGACGCGATTAATGAAGTCGATGGATTACGGCGCTGAATATCGCTACGCTCACGACGAGCCAGGCGCTTACGCGGCGGGTGAAAAATACCTACCGGAGGAAATTGTCGACGCGGTTTATTATCAACCCGTCGAACGCGGGCTTGAATTAAAAATCCAGGAAAAACTTGCGCATTTTCGTGAGTTGGATAAGCAGAGCAAAAAGCAGCGCTATAAAAAGTAGGCCGTATGATGCAAGTAGTTTCGCTGGAAACAGAACGTCTGGTGTTACGTCAATGGCGCGAACATGATAAGGCCGCGTTTGCAAATTTGAATTCAGACCCACAAGTGAGAGAGTTTTTTCTTGAAACACTGTCGCGAATTGAAAGCGATGCCATGTTTACTCGGTATGCGGAATTTATTGCAGAGCGGGGTTGGGGAATGTGGGCTGTCGAAGAAAAAGTATCTACCAATTTCGTAGGTGTCGTTGGCTTAAATATTCCGAAAGCGGAAATGCCGTTTGCACCTTGCGTAGAAATTGCCTGGCGTTTGGCTGTTCCCTATTGGGGGCACGGATATGCAACAGAAGCTGCAAGCGCTGTACTCGCTTTTGGGTTTGAGAAATTAAAACTGGATGAAATAGTGGCATTTACGACTCTGCAGAATAAACGTTCGCAGGGAGTAATGAAAAAGTTGCGAATGCAAAAGGTGCTGCAAGAATTCATGCATCCCGCTGTACCGGAAGGCCACCCTTTGCAGGCGCATTATTTATATAAAATATCTCAAGCCGATTGGCGGCTTCACAATAAGTGAATATATGCAGTGGTTAGCAATTGCAATAGGTGGTGCCTTGGGCTCAATGTTGCGCTTTGCGAGCGTAAGTTATTTGACTCCGTTGTTTAATTTTAAATTTCCGATAGGCACTTTTATTGTCAATATTATCGGCTCATTATTGATCGGCGTACTGTATGTATTGCTGGTAGAAAAAAATAATTTGTCGCCTTTGTACCGGTTGTTTTTCATTACGGGTTTATTAGGCGGTTACACTACATTCTCAGCTTTCTCGCTGGAAATGTTGCAGCTATGGCAGTCCGGCCATGTGGTGAATTCCATGGCCTATGCCATAGGCTCGGTAATACTCGGTTTGTTGGCCGCTTTTTTTGGAATGTGGATTACGCAGAAAGCGTTTTAGCCTTAGGTTGATATTTCCCGAATTAAGATTTTTATTTGTCTGAATCAATTTCTCTTAACTTAACTGAAAATTATCATCATGTTAGACTCAAAATTACTTCGCAATAACCCTGAAACTGTCGCAACTGCATTGCGCAAACGTGGCCTTGAGCTGGATGTAGCTCGTATTGCATCGCTGGAAGAATCACGCAAAGCAATTCAAATAAAAACCGAAGCGCTGCAGCAGGATCGTAACTCGCGTTCAAAAGCAATTGGTAAAGCCAAGCAAGCGGGTGAAGATGTTGCTCCGCTTATGCAAGCTGTTGAACAAATTAAACAGGAACTAGCGACTGCAGAAGTTGAGTTAACCCATATTCAAAAAGAATGGGACGAATTTGTTAACGCCATTCCCAACACACCAGCGGACGAAGTGCCAGAAGGCGCGAGCGACGAAGATAACGTAGAAGTTCGCCGTTGGGCTATGCCAAAAAGTTTTCATTTTCCTATAAAGGATCACGTTGATCTGGGCGCAGACTTAGGTGGTTTGGATTTTGAAGTTGGCACAAAAATAACCGGTACTCGTTTTGCTGTATTGCGCGGAGGCGTTGCTCGCCTGCACCGTGCGTTAGCCCAATTTATGTTGGACACGCACATTCATAAACATGGTTATGAAGAAGTTAACGTTCCTTTTGTGGTAAATCGCGATTCATTATTTGGCACGGGTCAGTTACCTAAATTTGAAGAAGATTTATTCAAGTTGACCGATGACCGCGAATTTTATTTGATTCCTACTGCAGAAGTTCCGGTAACCAATATTTACCGCAATGAAATTGTTGATGATGCGCAACTGCCGATTAAATTGGTCTGTCATTCTCCATGCTTCCGTTCTGAAGCGGGGAGTTATGGCCGCGACACTCGTGGAATGATTCGCCAGCATCAGTTTGAAAAAGTGGAGTTGGTGCAATTTGTTCGGCCAGAAGAGTCAGACGAAGCATTGGAGGATTTGGTTGGTCATGCAGAAGCAATTTTGCAAGCACTTAATTTGCCGCACCGTACCGTCATTTTGTGCGGTGGTGATATAGGTTTCTCTTCTGCAAAAACTTATGATATAGAAGTCTGGGTACCCTCGCAAAATAAATATCGCGAAATTTCATCGTGCAGCAGCTTTCGCGATTTCCAAGCCCGCCGCATGCTTGCTCGCTACCGCAATCCCGAAACCGGTAAACCAGAATTATTGCACACGCTCAACGGTTCAGGTTTGGCGATTGGTCGTACTTTATTGGCAGTGTTGGAAAATTACCAATGTGAAGACGGCAGCGTAACCATTCCTGAAATATTGCGCCCGTACATGGGCGGACAGGATGCGTTGTTGCCAGTGAAGAAGTAATTCAGTAGATCTTCGAAATATTTTTAGAGGTGGGTGGAGCTCGAGCTATGCCCACCTCTATTTTTTTGTAAATGCCGATTGAGAGGTTGAGATGCTTTGGTGTGATAAAAAAGTAGATCAAAGATTGCGAACTCTTGGTCAGGATTGCCTTTTTAGATTTATTTTAATTATTGGTAGTGCGATTTCGATTGGTTTAGTGGGTTGGATAATTTATTTTAATCACAAAAAACTTACCTTTTTATGTCTCTCTTCGAATTGCTTTTCTTCCATTTTAGAGGTCTTTAAGTTCCCAATATCTTTTGTAACCGCAGTGCTTGCTTTGGCTGCGTTTGTAGCCGTAATTTTTCGTAGTCAACAAACGGCTACTCAAATTCAAGAAACCATCAATCAAAATGCTTTTAAAAATTATCTGGATCATAAAAAGCAATTCGTTGATACCCTTAAATCTTTAGAGGAAGATAATGAAGTTGTCTTTTTTAACAAAGAGCAATTATACGCAAAAATGTTTCCTTTAAACTCTACAATCAAGGTCGATTTCGAATCAGATGTCTTTGATTACAGGCGTTCTGCAATAGTGTTGTGTATCGAAAAGTATAATCTTAAAATTAAAAAACTGAATTCGATCATCGAGAATTTTTCATCTCAAGGGTATTTGGGTTCGCTCCATGATTTGGCAAAATGGATTAATGAATACATTTTAGTTCTGCAAGAAATCCATATAAACTTTGATAAAAATTCTGTCTCACCTGAAGAGCCATACAAAAAATATTTTCAGTCAAAAGTTGGATATAACAATTTTCCGAGTGATATTATTGGTTCTTTTGATAGTGTTAGCATCATCTTAAAGACGTTGTCTAAATTTTGTATTCCATCTCATTTCTCTGAGATTAACTTGATAGATCCCGTCGAATTAAACGATGATTTTAATCAGGCGGTGGAGTGTATAAAAAGCGGGCGTGAAATGGATTATATTGCGAATGTACTTTAATAGGCCGATTGTTTGATTTATCAATCTAGATATTTAGAATGATAAATGTATTCTTAATATAAATTTCAGTCTCTGTTGCGATCGTGTTGGGCATCATTCTTAGCATCGACCATAACTTATTTCGTAGATACTACTATGGACTACTTCCCCATCTTCCTAGACCTAAAAAACCGTCGCTGCTTGCTCGTAGGCGGCGGCGATGTTGCTACACGCAAAGGTCGTATGCTTGCTAAATCGGGTGCGATATTGCGAGTAGTTGCCCCGGATATTTCTGCAGAATTACGTGAGTTGGTTGCGCAGCATCACGGTGAATTATTACTTCGTGAGTATCACGAAAACGATGTGGATGATTGTGTACTTGCGGTGGCTGCGACTGATATTTACAGTTTGAATGAAAAAATTTCTGCGGATGCAAAACAAAAAAATATTCCTGTGAATGTTGTAGATACCCCTGCGCTTTGCACCTACATCACCCCTGCAATAATTGATCGCTCACCGCTAATGATTGCAATTTCAAGCGGTGGCGAAGCGCCGGTATTGGCGCGTTTGGTTCGTGCTAAATTGGAAACGCTTATCCCAATGAGTTACGGCAAGCTGGCGCAGCTGGCAAGCCGTTGGCGCGACAGAGTTAAAGAGCGTTTTGATAACGGTGACAATCGGCGTAAGTTTTGGGAAAAAATTCTGCAAGGTCCTGCAGCGGAACTTGCAATGAACGGACAAGATCAACAGGCCGATAAAATCCTAATCGATGAAATTACCAGTGAAGATTCATCGCTCACGCAGGGAGAAGTTTATCTCGTAGGTGGCGGCCCTGGTGATCCCGAATTATTAACGCTGCGTGCGTTGCGTTTAATGCAGCAGGCGGATGTTGTGCTTTACGATCGTTTGGTTTCTGACGGCGTTATGGATTTAGTGCGCCGCGATGCTGAGCGAATCTATGTAGGCAAGCGTCGCAGCGAACATGCAATGCAGCAAGAAAATATCAACCAATTATTGGTGGATTTGGCGAAGCAAGGTAAGCGTGTATTGCGGCTAAAAGGCGGTGATCCTTTTATTTTTGGTCGCGGTGGTGAAGAAATTGAATTGCTCGCGCAAAATAATATCCCATTCCAAGTTGTGCCTGGTATTACGGCGGCGTCCGGTTGTGCGGCCTATGCTGGCATCCCCTTAACTCATCGCGACTATGCGCAGTCGGTGCGTTTCGTGACCGGGCATCTGAAGGACGACAGTATTAATGTTCAATGGCCGGAATTGGCCAATCCAACTCAAACCATTGTTTTTTATATGGGGTTGGTGGGCCTTAAAGATATTTGTGAATCGCTGATCGCTCATGGTCGAGACGCGTCCACGCCAGTTGCACTTATAGAGCGTGGTACAACCCAACAACAACGAGTTTTGATTGCTGATTTGACTTCGATAGCCGAATTGGTCGCCTCGCAAGAAGTCCATGCGCCAACGCTTTTTATCGTCGGCGATGTCGTTAAACTCCACGAAAACCTTAAATGGTTTAAGAATGGCGCATAAGCTGGTAAAGTTTTCGCTGGATTAGCCGATAAGGAAAGTAAGTGCTGGTGATTCCCACCAGAAATCTCTTAGTTTTCGGTTACAGATATGGTCTACATTCGCCCTAGTACTCCAGTGGTAACTCCCACTAGCGTAAAACCAGCAGGTGAGGTGCCGGCAATCAATCGCGAGCACCCGCTTGCTGCAGATGCTCCGGTGGATGAATTTGTCTTAACGCCGCAAACTGAGCGTCGTAAGCAGAAAGATCGCCGTGAACAACGTAAAGATGCTTTGTTTGAAACCAGAGCTAAACGCGACAGACGAAAAAGCAGTTCGTCGATCAGTCTTACTATATAAATCAAGTCATACAATTTGAGTCAATTTAATTCGATTCGAACAGCCACAGATTTAAAGGCCGGTGTTTTACTGCGCGGATCATGAGCTGTTCCAATCAGTACATTAGCTTCAGGGTAATAGGCCATCACATTCCCTCGTGGTAAATCAAATGCAAACACTTTTACGTTTTGCATTTCTCCATGTTCAGAGCTAATTCTTACTTCATTTCCTGCGTTAGTGCCAAGTTCAAAAATATCTTCTTGATTCATGAGTACCGACCAGCGTGTATCTGTTCCGCGATAGGTGTCGCTTTCTTCATAAATAATCGAATTAAATTGTCCTTCGCTGCGAATACTCGCCAATAAAAAAGGAAATTGGTTGTTTGTAATTGCGGCGGGTGCATCGCTTGTTAGAAAACGGGCTTTACCATTTCCGGTTTTAAATTCCGGTTGATCCAATAGACGATTCTTAATCGTAAATTCCTGTTTGGTTTCAGCGATATCTTTTAATTCACTCATTTCAGGAATTGTTGCGGCAATTGCTGCACGAATATTGTTGTGCTGTTTAAACTGCGTGAAATCAACAGGACAGTTCGGCAATAATTTCTTTGCAAAGTCGCATAGTATTGCGACTTCAGGGCGCACCTTCGCCAACCGCGTAATACCGCCATCACTCAAGCGAATATAATTGAACATAGATTCCTGGGTTGTTGGCTGCCACTCTTCGTCGCGCGCGCTTACCGGTAAAATTAATGCCTCACTAGTTTCCATTCCTATTGCATGGCCACGATTTAAGGTCGTTGTTAAAAAAACTTTGAAACCTATACGATCAAGTGCTTCTTGTGCCCATTGACTATTGGGTGTTGCAGAAAATAAATTTCCACCCATTAATAAAGCGGCATCTATTTTATTATCAAAGGCGGATTGTAGGCACGCGAGTGTATCCATACCTGTTTCGCGTGGTAATTTTACGTTGAGCGTTTTTTCAATTTGGGTGAACACATCTTCAGCGAGTACAGGTTTTACTCCAACAGTACCAATGCCTTGCACATTACTGTGGCCGCGCAGTGGTAATAGACCTGCACCTTGTTTGCCGATCATTCCACGTAACAATGCCAGGTTAGAAATCGCCTCTACGTTTTCAACACCATGCAAATGATGAGTAATTCCCATTCCCCACGCAAAAACGGTACGAGTAGATTTTGCATAGGCATTCGCGATTTTATAAACGTCCGCTTGCGTGACCCCCGTATTTTCTACAATCAGCGACCAGTTTGTTGAGCCTACGTCGCTTAAAAATAATTCAAAGTTTTCGGTGTGCGTGGAAATATAATTTTTATCAATTGCGCTCGTTTCGATAAGCGCTTTAGCAATTCCTTTTAACAATAATAAATCGCTACCAATTTTTGGTTGGAGATAATCCGACGCAATCCAGGTGCCCCCGCTCAACATAGATTTCGCACTTTTAGGTACAGCAAAACGAACGAGGCCAGGTTCTTTTGCGGGATTGATAATAATTACCTGACCACCGCGATCACGACAATTTTTTAATTGGTGTACAAAACGTGGATGATTCGATGAAGGATTCGCCCCAATAACAAAAATGCAATCACTCTTGCTTAAATCTTCCAGTGAAATAGTTGCAGTGCCGGTACCTATTGCGTTGTGTAATCCCACCCCAGTCGCTTGATGACAATAGTAGGAACAGTTATTGACATTATTTGTGCCGTATAAACGCGCCAGTAATTGCAACACAAAACCAGCTTCGTTGGATGAACGACCAGATGTGTAGAAAAAACTTCTGTCAGGCGTTGTCGCAGAAAAACGCGCAGCCATTATATTAATGGCGTCATCCCAATCTATAGGTTTGTATTTATCCCCCTTCGCGGATTTATACAGTGGAGTGTTTAGCCTGCCCAGATGTTCAAGTTCATAAGCCGATAATTGTGCGAAATCATTTAACGTGTGTTCAAAAATTTCCACAGGAATAGGAGCCTGGATATCGGTAGATTGCGCTTGAATACTTTTATTGCATACAGAAGGAAACTCATCCAGTTCATTCGTCATGCCGCCGCGCTGCCCACCCATACCCAAGCCACACGCTTTGCAGGTGTTGTGACTATTAAGTGCCTTGGCGGAATTTAGTAAACCGATACGCGCTACGGTTCTTAAGGTATAGAGAACTTTTTTGGGGCCACCACCTACGATAGTAATCGGCTCTGCAGCTGTCGGTTTTTGTTCATACATGATAAAAATCTTTTAATTAAGATGATGTTGAGGTTAGGGGCAAACACCCTAATATGCAATAGAGTAAATAACGTAGGTACCGCTTCTGTAACCGCAATTTTACGGTAGAATCGGCGACACTCAAATAAACTTAAAACCTTAACTATGACTCATATTCTTATTGTTGAAGATGAACCGTCTATTGCAGATACATTGATATTTGTATTGCAGGCTGAAGGTTTTAAAGTTTCTTGGAAAGCCCTCGCAAATGAGGCACTCAGCGTGTTGCAAACTGAATTCGTAGATCTCGTCATAATGGATGTTGGCTTGCCCGACATTACGGGTTTTGAAGCTTGCAAGAAATTGCGAAAGTTTTCTAATGTACCGGTGATATTTCTAACCGCTCGTGGGGATGAATTGGATCGAGTGGTGGGCCTTGAAATTGGTGCAGACGATTATGTTGTAAAACCTTTTAGCCCCCGTGAAGTGGCGGCGCGTGTTAAAGCTATTTTAAAACGCGTGATGCTGGTAGCTATGTCTACTCCTAACAAATCCACGAATGAAAGCGAATTTGTTATAAATAATGAAAAGCTACAAATTTTTTATCATGGCCAACTTTTGCAGCTTACTAAAGTGGAATTCAAACTGCTCCAATCAATGGTCGAGCAACCACAGCGCGTATTTAGTCGCGATCAATTATTAAATGCTGTGGGCGCCGCGACCGACGCCGGCTATGATCGTAGTATTGACACCCATATCAAAACCTTGCGCGCAAAACTGCGAGCTATTGCTTCGGATGCTGAACCGATACAAACGCAACGTGGGTTTGGCTACAGCTATCAACCGGAGCGGTAACCATGTCACTCAGTATAAGAATATTTTTGGTCTATCTGATTTTTGTAGGCTTAAGTAGCTATTTTATTTTGAATACTGTTGTTGAAGAAATTAAACCCGGAGTACGTCAGTCCACTGAAGAAAATTTAGTGGATACCGCAAATTTGTTGGCTGAAATTTTACGCGACCCTGTAAAAAATAATAATCTGCAGGCTAGTAATCTTCCCCAGCTACTCGCTGCTTATGGCCAACGTAAGCTGCAAGCAAAAATTTGGGGAATTGATAAAACCGTTATCAACCACCGAATTTACGTCACCGACAAAAATGGCAGTGTCATTCTTGATTCAACAAATACTGCGCTGGGGCAAGATTATTCGCATTGGAATGATGTTTACCTGACTTTGCGCGGTAAATATGGGGCTCGTTCTACGGCAGAGATTCCTGGTGACGATATGTCGAGCGTTATGTACGTAGCTGCACCTATTATGGATGGCGATGAAATTATTGGTGTGGTTTCAGTCGCAAAACCGAATCGCACTATGCAACCTTTTATTGATCGTTCGCGCAATCGTCTCGCGACGCTTGGTGGCATTATTATTAGCTTGGGTTTGCTGGCAGGTATTTTATTTTCGTGGTGGTTGAGCGCCGAGCTACGTCGTCTTCGCAATTACGCATTGGCGGTAAGTGCAGGGCAAAGAGCTGTATTACCTGAAAGCAAAATAGCGAGCGGTGAGCTGAATCAATTGGCTAACGCGCTTGAATCTATGCGCAGTCAGTTGGACGGTAAAGCTTATATTGAGCGTTATATTCAGACCTTGACGCACGAATTAAAAAGTCCGCTCGCTGGAATTCGTGCAGCTGCAGAATTATTGCAGTCACCCATGAGTGATGAACAACATAAACGTTTTGTAACGAATATTGAATCTGAAAGTGCTCGCATGCAGCAACTTATTGAGCGACTGCTAAACCTTGCGATGGTTGAGCAGCAGCAGGCATTAAATGAGCAGAAAAAAGTTCTTTTAAAGCCGCTTTGGGATGAGCTTATTGAAATGCAATCGGCTCGAATTTTACAGCACGCAATTCAATGTGGAAATGCAATTCCTGCAGGCGCTAGCGTTACTGGCGAAACATTTTTATTGCGTCAGGCTTTTGCAAACCTTTTCGAAAATGCGTTGGACTTTACGCCAGATAATGGTCGCATTCGAATTTACCTGGAACAGGGCGACGGAAAGCAAAAAATTGCTATACAAAACCAGGGCGAGCAAATTCCTGATTTTGCTTTTACCCGCCTAACGGAGCGCTTTTATTCATTACCGCGACCGACGTCGGGGAAAAAAAGCACTGGCCTCGGTTTGAATTTTGTGCAAGAAGTCGCAAGTTTACACAATGCCGAATTACAGTTACGTAATATTGAAGATGGAGTTGAGGCTTCCATTGTCTTCAAAACTGTTAACTAGCTTTCACCTAACTCTCATCTAATCTCCACATTAAACACATCCAATCCACACATTCATTTTAGATAATTTCTCCCATCTACCCCACAGGAGAAATCTCATGAAGCGCCCCTTACTTTTTAAGCTCGCCACCATCGCCTTACTTATTTTGTTGTTGATGATTCCTATAAGCATGATTAATGGCGTCATTAACGAAAGAAAATCCTCTCAGCGAGAGGTCGTTGAAGAAATTGCTAAAAGCTCCAGTTACAGCCAAAAATTAGTGGGGCCTGTGTTGGTAGTTCCCTATGTAAAAAAGGTCAGGGAGTGGAAGATAGATCCTGATACCAAAGTGCGTTATCAAGCAGAGGAATTAAAAAATGGACATTTGTATTTTTTGCCATCGGCATTTACGGTAGATGGACGATTAAAGACTGAACGGCGAGCACGCGGTATTTATGAAGCGCGGTTGTACCACGCCGATAATAATATTTCTGGTCATTTCGAAGTTCCTGTTAGTTATGGCGTAGTCGAGGATCTGTCTGATTATGAATTTGATTCGCCTTATATTTCTATGGGCATTAAAGATATTCGTGGCATTGAGAATGGATTAAAAATTCAAATAAATAATGATTTGATAGATATGCAGCCTGGTTCAAAACTTAAAATTTTGGGTGAAGGTGTGCACGCTATGATTAAACAACCTGAACTTACGCAAAAATCGATTTTGCATTTCAAATTAGATTTAGTTTTGCAGGGCACGGAATCTTTGAGCATAGTTCCCATAGGTCGCGATTCCAAGGTGGACTTGGGCTCAGATTGGCCTCATCCCAGCTTTATGGGGGATTACTTACCCGTTAAGCGAGAAGTCACCGAAACCGGTTTTACCGCTTCTTGGCGAACCTCCTATTTTTCAACCAATCTGGAGGAAAGCTTCAATCAATGTGCATTTGCTAATAATTGCGATGCGTTTGAAAATCGTTATTTTGGTGTGGGTTTAATTGATCCTGTAAATCAATATGTAAAAAGTGATCGAGCAATAAAATACGCACTATTGTTTGTGGCATTAACCTTTGCCGGTTTCTTTTTGCTTGAAGTGCTTAAGCTCTTGGCAATTCACCCCGTACAGTATGGATTGGTCGGTTTGGCTCTGGCTTTTTTCTATCTTTTACTCATTTCGTTATCTGAGCATATTGCTTTTGCTACGGCATATTTTATTTCTTCGTCCGCATGCATTTTATTGATTGGGTTTTACGTCACCTATGTTTTACAAAGCATTATTCGCGGCGCAATTTTTTCCGGGTTGCTCGCTGCTCTCTATGGTTTGCTTTATGGCCTGCTAAGCGCAGAAGACTACGCTTTGTTGATGGGGTCTCTACTACTATTTGGTTTGCTAGGTGTGTTTATGGTGCTGACTCGCAAACTGGATTGGTATTCTATTGGTAAAGTAGAAAGAGTAGCAGCCTAGTAAATCCACATTTTTATAACGCGGTTCTTTTAGAGCCGCCCTAAAAGCTTACCTAAGATCTTGCTCATGTTGATTGCTAATCGTTTAGTCGCTTTCACTGCCGTTATGTTTTTTCTGTTTATTGTTTGGATCATTGTTGTTTCGGATGCTGGTCGTTCTAATTTTCTTATAGATAGCGTCCGTGCAATTCCCTGTGGCGATAAATTAGGTCATATGGTTTTGTACGGCGTCCTGGCGGCTCTGGTGAATGCTTCATTAGCTCGGCGCAAAAGGAATCATCTTGGATTGCCTTTGGGTTGTGCTCTGGTGTTACTGTTTGCTTTAGTAGAGGAGTTATCGCAGGGATTTTTTCCGTCTACCAGAACTTTGGATGTTGGTGATATGGCTGCAGATTTATTAGGGATTTATTGTGTTACATGGATGATGCGGAAAAAGGAGTTGTAAGGATAAAAGTAATTAACAATGTGAAAGCGTTTAATATATAGGAGAGAATTTGATCTGGCGAGATATTTATCTCGCCAGATTTTTATCAAAGAATTAATTAGCGAATAATCGCATCAATTTTCGCAATTTCTTCTGCGCTAAATTCAATATTGTTAAGTGCTGCAACAGAATCTTCAATTTGTGCGGGGCGGCTTGCACCGATCAAGCAAGTTGTGACTGCATCGTTGTGTAGAGTCCATGCAATAGCCATTTGCGCTAATGATTGCCCTCGTATTTCAGCGATTTGGTTAAGCTGGAGCACTTTTTGTAATTTTTCGGGAGTGATATCTTTATTGTTGAGATAAATTAATTCTGGACGAGAAGCGCGCGAACCTTCCGGTATTCCATTTAAATATTTGTTAGTCAAAACACCTTGAGCTAAAGGAGAGAAAACAATTGAACCAACTCCTTCATCTTTAAGGACGGTTGTTAAACCATCTTCAATCCAGCGATCAAACATATTGTAACGTGGTTGATGAATCAGTAGCGGAGTTCCTAAGGATTTCAAAATATCTACCGCTTGTTTCGTTTGTTCCGGTTGATAATTTGAAATGCCTACATACAATGCGCGACCGGAGCGCACAATGTAATCCAGGGCTTGCATGGTTTCTTCAAGTGGTGTTTCCGGGTCCATACAGTGATGATAAAAAATATCAAAGTATTCCAGGCCAGTTCGTTTTAAACTTTGATCGCAACTTGCCACCAAATATTTGCGTGACCCGCCAATACCGTAAGGGCCTGGCCACATATCGTAACCAGCTTTACTGCTAATAATTAATTCGTCGCGATAGTGCGCAAAATCTTGCTTATGAATTGTGCCGTAGGTAATTTCCGCAGAACCAAAATTTGGACCGTAATTATTTGCCAAGTCAAAATGAGTAATGCCTAAATCGAACGCTTTGCGTAACATGGCGCGTGCATTGGATACAGAATCTACCGCACCGAAATTTTGCCATAAGCCGAGCGACAAACGAGGCAATAGCACGCCGCTTTTTCCGCAACGTTTATACTTCATGGTTTTGTAGCGTTCCGGGCTGGCTACGTAAAGTGGATTTGGCTCGTTAGTAATCATTGCTCGCCTCATGGGGAAATTGGGAATTAAATGGCAGTGTATGTAAAAGATGCCGTGCATTTTAGAGGATGCAAGTTATCTTACGTAGCGTTTGAATGTAAAGAAAGGTGTTGTTTGATTATAATATTTTTCAACCTGGCTTCAGGTTTCTTCTTCATCACATCGGAATAAAAATGAAAATAGTTGTTGTTTTTCCAACCACCACTGAGGCGCAATTTTTTTCGCATCCGCACGTCGTTACTGAAATTTGTGGTGTCGGCTTGTCATCGGCAGCTTATCGCACGCATAAAATTATTATGCAACATAAACCTGACTGGATAATTATGGCCGGTATTGCGGGCGTATATGAGCATTCGGCATTGGGTGTCGATGAGGTGGTACTGGTGAAGTCTGAATGCGAATGTGATTTGGGATTTTTCACGCCGAATGGTTTTATGCATCTTGCGGATATGAAATTGGATATGGATTTTTCTGTCACTAAGGAGTGGAATTGTCCCTACATTCCTGTAAAGCCGCCTCTATCAATCGCTAAAAGCAATTCTATGAACGCGGCTATGGCGCCTTTTGTTCATGTTGCTGGTATAGATATAGAAAATATGGAAGGAGCAGCTTTCTTTCAGGTGTGTTTAGCGGAAGACCAAAAATTTTTACAGGTCCGTAGTATTTCAAACGTTGTAAAAGTAGGTGAGGAGGATTGGGATATGGATGGTTCGACCCGTGCTTTAGCCAAAGGTCTAAATAAGGTTGTAGATTTTTTATTGGCAGGATAGGGCCAAGGCCTATCTTCGGCCCAAAAGAAAAGGGCCGCTTACGCGGCCCTTTGGCAGATATTGTCCATAAACTCTGTAGCAGTCAGTGTTAGGTTCCGTTCCAGTCCTTGTTACCCTCTCGAGATTAATCCATTAGCCATTCGTCCACAGTCAATCCATTCTTGGCCATTCCTGGTTCATCCTAAGATCTCCATTGAGAGGCGCTTCCGTTGACCTTGCCTGGCCTATTTACATCACTGTCTACTTCCTGATGGATGCCATTATGGCGAGACTGACTGCTTACAAATAGTCGCTAAACGCGCTATTTCTTGTAGGAGATTGACTACACCAGTTGCAGATATTGCCTACTTAAACACCTTATAGCAGGGTTTATATTCCCGGCCGGGCAGTTTCATACGATTTTGCTTGGCAAAAGACTCCAACAACTCATCAACCGGATGCATAATTTCCGTGTCGCCATGAAGTTCAAAGTGGCCGAACTCTTCGATGGTGCGAATGCCTTCCTCTTTCACGTTTCCGGCCACAATCCCGGAGAAGGCGCGGCGCAAGTTGGCGGCTAAAAGATGGCTTGGCTGGTTTTTATGGAGTTCAAGATTGCGCATATTTGCGTGTGTTGGGATAAAAGGTTGCTGCAAATCCGGGCTGATTTTTAATTGCCAGTTGAAATAGTAAGCGTCATCGGTTTGCTTGCGGAAATCGCGAACTTTTTTAATTCCTTCAACCATTTCTCGCGCAACAGCTTCCGGGTCGTTAACAATAATTTTGTAATGGGATTGCGCTTCCGCACCCAGAGTGTCGCCAATAAAGCTGTCAACACGTTCAAAATATTCTGCCGCACTTGATGGGCCTGTAAAAACCAGCGGAAAAGGAAGATCTTTATTATCTGGGTGCAACAAAATACCGAGAATATAGAGAATTTCTTCTGTCGTACCTGCACCGCCAGGAAAAACAATAATCCCATGACCCAGACGCACAAATGCCTCAAGACGTTTTTCGATATCCGGCATTATGGTGAGTTGATTAACAATCGGGTTTGGCGCTTCGGCAGCAATAATTCCTGGCTCGGTAATACCAATATATCGTCCATTATTAATACGTTGTTTAGCGTGACTGATGGTGGCGCCTTTCATGGGGCCTTTCATTGCGCCAGGCCCGCAGCCGGTGCAAATATCAAGGCCGCGCAAACCTAATTGATAACCTACTTCTTTGGTGTAGTCGTATTCACCGCGACTAATCGAATGTCCTCCCCAGCAAACTACCAAATTAGGGTCTACACCCGGATGCATTAAATTTGCGTTGCGTAACATATTAAAAATTGCGTCGGTTATTGCTTCGCTGGTAGCAACTTTTTCAGGATTTGCGTCAATTTCTTGGTGGTTGTATATAACATCGCGCAAAACCGTAAATAAATGTTCGCTAATACCTTTGATCATTTTGCCATCGACAAAGGCGTTTTCCGGCGCACCTTTTACTGCCAGTTTTATACCGCGTTGTTGTTGCACAATACTGATATCAAAATCGCTGTAACGCTCTAATAATTCTTTGCCGTCATCCAAGTCATTACCGGTATTCAATACCGCGAGTGAACAATTGCGAAATAATTTATAGAGGCCGCTTTGGCTGGAGTCGAGTAATTTCGCAACCTCGGCTTTGGACAAAATATTTAATTGGTTGTGAGGAGAAATAGTGGCGTTAATTGTTTTGTAATTGTTACCACTGGTTTGTTCTGGAGCAGTTTTATAAGGATGATGTTGGGACATGTAGACTCTTTAGCATCTATCGATGCGCATTAGTGGATTTCAATGAATGCACTGTTATAGAAATTCATTAGTGTCATGTAGAAGTGTAGAAGGTTTTAGGGGGCTTTGTCTGGCATGGATTAGAGGAAATGTCATTTTTGTGCAATGTTGAGGCGCTCGCTCACACGCTTGTGCAAAATTTAACCTGATGAATTATAGGATTCGTTTTTTCTGCAAAATACTCAGCGAGACAATCACAGCAATAATCATAAAAAAGATAACCCACCAAAAACCCGATGGATCATCTTGTCCCCACGGGAGCCCGCCGGTATTCATTCCGAAAATACCGGTAATTAAATTGATAGGGAGTAAGGTCACGGTAACAATGGACAGCACATATAAATTACGGTTGGTAGCTTCGCTCATTCGCCCCGCAATTTCTTCTTGCAATAGGCGCGTTCGTTCTTGAACTAATTCCAGATCCTGAACCGTGGACTCGAGATGTTCGACCGCTTGTCGCAACTCTGAAATATCGTGTTTACTCCAGCGAGAAATATGCGGAAGTGCATGTTGCAATGCTTGTCGGTTGGCGCTCAGCAGGCGTCTTAAACGTGCTAACAAGCGTCGCATTTGGCCCAATTTACTGCCTTGATTTTGCAACTGCCCCGCGAGAATTTGATCTTCGGCGTCATCAACCCGATCATTTAATTGTTTTATAACGCTGTGGATGGAATCACCGATGTCGTAAATTAGGCGGGCAAATAAATCGATACTATTTGAAATAACCAGGCCTTCAAACAACTCATGTCTTAAACGGTCTACTGATTTAAGCGGGTGTCCGCGCCCTGTGATCAAAAGATTAGTATCGAGGTACAGGCGCAACACACCAATTTCTTCCGGATCCTCTTTAAAGTGATGAAATAAATCGCCAATAATAAGCGCTGATCCCGCGTCAAAATTTTCGCTACGTATGTGGGCATCGCTATCAAGTAGTAATTCGCGCGCATCATCAGGAATATGAGCACATCCATGAATCCAATTTGTGGCGCGTGTGTCTGCTAAATTGAAATGAAGCCAGTGTGCAGAAGAGGGAATTGTCTCGCGTTCGCTAGCAGCGTAGAGCGCAAGTGGTTTAGCTTTTTCAGTTACGTTTAATGTAAAACCGCAAATCAAACCATTGCGATCTGGAATCTCAATTGTAGGAGTGAAAGTCATTGTGGCCACATAGCATGTGAAATGATTTTATAATATGACGTCTGTGTGACATTTCTGTGAATGAAAAATATTGTAAAAGTACGGCATAATACCTTTTTAAAATCAACAGTGAGTACCTATGATTTATTTACCTTGTATTGAATTTGAGTCCAATCCAAAAATTGAGGTTACGGGTTCAATCATTTGGCTTCACGGTTTGGGTGCTGATGGTAATGATTTTGTTCCCGTTGCAAAACAATTGCAGCTGCCCGAAGAATTAAATATCCGTTTTATTTTTCCTAATGCACCGGAGCTGCCGGTTACCATAAATAATGGTTACTTGATGCCTGCCTGGTATGACATTTTTGACTTATCTTTGGATCGTAAAATTGATGTTGATCAGCTGGTTGCGAGCGCTCAACAAGTGCATAAGTTAATTGATCGTGAGATCGAGCGAGGCATTGCGGCAGAAAATATTATTGTTGCTGGTTTTTCACAAGGCGGTGCTGTGGCTTATGAGGCAGCGTTAACTTATCCAAAACCTTTAGGCGGTTTGCTGACGCTCTCAACTTATTTTGCAACGCATAACACCATTATTGAAAACACCATAAATAAAAATATTTCCATATTAATTCAACACGGTTCTGAAGATTCAGTGGTGAGTGAGGTTTTAGGGCTGCGCGCTCATCGCCAATTGTCGGAACGTGGTTATGCAGCGAAATATGAATCCTATCCTATGGAGCATACGCTTTGCCTGGAACAAATTGAATCGATTAGGGCGTGGTTGTTGGAGAGATTTAAATAGTAGTTTTACCCCACCATAACCCTCCCTTCGGAGGGTTATGGTTATTTACTCCGTCAAACACGTCGGATCAAACACGTATTCTCCATCCAACCAATCAAAAATTTCAGTTGCAAAAGGATTGCCGGGAAACGCTGAATATCGTTTCAATAAATATTCTTTTTCATCTGCGCTGATTTTCCCTAAACCTTTGTCTTGTAACAGCTGCAGATCTTGCAGCAGATATTCTGCGAATTTTTCACCGCACAGCTCATTTGTGATATTTATAAAAACCATTTCGGGATTGTAATTGCTTTGTTCGTGATAAGCGTGAGGTAAAGAGGCCAATGCAATTTGTGATAGCCAAGGTTGGTTCATGGGGTTTAATGCGTGACCCGCAACGTGGTTTTGAATTTTGCTGTGTGATTCGCCTACCGCGCGTAAATGCAAATGCTTTGATATGCTTGCGCCGTCATTCACGGGATAGTTATCCCACAAAAAAGGTTTTCGTCCCAGAAGCTCAGTAGCTGTATCAAGATGCTGAACAGGATATTCGCGCGAACACACTTTTTCGCCGGTCCAAAAAATATCGATATCTTTCTCAAGATTTTTATTCAGGTCGCCCCAATAATTTGTTGGCATTACCCCAAATACTTTTTCCAATACGGGATCAAAGCTGTAATAGGTAGGGCAAAAAATAATTTTCTTTGCGGTTGAGATTTCAGCGACTTGATGCATTAAATCTACTTGGATATTGGCGAGGTTTGGAATGTCGCCGCGCATGTCGTCAAAGAGTAAGCAAAGAATATCGGGTGACAATGTATTAATTTGCTTAACGCGTTGGCGGAGATGTTCGCGATTGTCGCGGGAGTTGTCCAAATAAATTTCGTGTGGGCTCAGTCCTATGCCGAAATCAACACTAGCCGCTTGGTAATTTTCGCGTAAATTTGACAGTTCTTCTTTTATATCTTTAGGCCAATCTTGCTGCCAATATTTACGCAAATGCTTGTCGCTTTTTGGGGCGTAAATATAAAAACTGAGCCTATTTAGTGCAAGAAATTTGGCGTAATCTTTGCGCTCATCCCAGCTCCAGCTGCGGCCAAAAAAACCTTCAATTATTCCGAGTTCAGTCGCGTTAATTGTGTTCACAAAATAGCCTTGTTTTTAAATTATTTCGGTGTTGAGTGTAAATCCTAAAAAAATTTAAATATAGCCGCCGTTTTTGCACTTCTTTCGCGCTTATAGGCAGGCGCATTAATTGACACCCCTAGACCATGTGCCTATCATAGCGGCCTTTTTGCGCATCATATATTCCAGCGAGTCAGGGCACCCGAGACCGACACTTAGGTGAGTATGAAACCTAAATGTTCTGTGTTTTTAGCATCTTGTGAAAGATTGCTCAGCTGTCACTAACCAAGCGGTAAAATTATTAAAACAGGAATCAACCCATGCGCGTTTGCTATTGTCTTTCGGGAGCAATAAATGACTAATCTGACCTCATTTTCTCGGCCAACGGATTTACCTTCATGGAAAGCTTTAACGGCCCACGCCAACGAACTTAAAGCCCGCCATATCAAAGATTTATTCGCTGAAGATGACGCCCGCTTTACCAAGTTCTCGATTGAATTGCCTCGCATCCTGTTTGACTACTCCAAAAACCTTATCACTGACCAAACCAAAGCAGCTTTGTTGGCTCTGGCAAAAGAATCTGATATTGAAGCTTGGCGCAGCAAGATGTTTGCCGGTGAGCATATCAATGCCACTGAAGATCGCGCTGTTATGCACGTTGCCTTGCGCGATAGATCAACTAATCCAATTATTATTGATGGCGTAGATGTTCGCCCGGCGATTGATGCTGAGCTTGAGCGTATGCGCAAATTGTCTGAAAAAGTTCGCTCGGGCGAGTGGAAAGGTTATACCGGCAAGACCATTACCGATGTGGTAAGCATCGGCATCGGTGGTTCGAATCTCGGCCCGCTAATGGTGACCGAAGCGCTCAAAACCTACGGCAGTAAAACGTTGAAAATGCATTACGTCTCTAACGTAGATGGCGTGCAGATTGCGGAAGTGCTCGAAGGCTTAAATCCTGAGACAGTTCTGTTTGTTATTTCTTCAAAAACATTTACCACCCAAGAAACCATGACTAACGCCAAAACGGCAGAACAATGGTTTATGAAAGCTGCGAAAGATCATGGCGCTATCGCCAAGCACTTTGTGGCTGTATCAACCAACCGCAAATTGGTGACTGCTTTTGGCATTGCAGAAGAAAATATTTTTGATATGTGGGATTGGGTCGGCGGCCGCTTCTCGCTGTGGTCGGCGATTGGCCTACCAATTGCTCTGTCTTTAGGTTATGAAGGTTTTGTAGATCTGTTACAAGGTGCCTATGAAATGGATCTGCATTTCCAACAAGCGCCCCTTGAAAATAATGCGCCGGTAATGATGGCATTAGTCGGCATTTGGAGTCGTAATTTTCTCGGCTATCCGGCACAAGCGCTTCTTCCTTATGATCAATGTCTGCACCGTTTCCCTGCTTATATGCAGCAGGCGGAAATGGAATCTAACGGTAAACATGTCAACTGGGCCGGTGAGCAAATTAGCTACGGCAGCGTGCCTTTGGTTTGGGGTGAAGTAGGAATCAATGGTCAGCATGCGTTTTACCAAATGTTGCATCAGGGTACAGACATTATCCCTGCAGATTTTATTGGTTCGGTATCGCCCAATGTAGCGGTTGAAGGTCATCACGACGCCTTAATGGCTAACTTCTTTGCGCAAACTCAAGCCTTGATGCAGGGTATTGATGCCGATCAGGTGCGTCGCGAGTTGGCCGCTAAAGGCACTAGTCCACAACGCATTGAAGAAATTGTGTTGCATAAAGTACATAAGGGCAATCGCCCAACAAACACTCTATTGCTGCCAAAAGTAGATGCTAAAACTCTGGGCGCATTGATCGCGCTTTACGAACATAAAATCTTTGTTCAGGGTATCATCTGGCGTATTCATTCGTTTGATCAATGGGGTGTGGAATTAGGCAAGGTGTTGGCGTCAGCTATCCAGCCTGAATTGGCTGCAGGTGCGGCGGATAATCCCAAGCACGATGCCTCAACGCGTCATTTAGTTGCTTTTTATAAAGCGAAAAAGGCAAAGCAAGGCTAAAGTTTTTCAAGCGCTTGAACCCGCTTCACTTGATTGTTGATGATCAAGTGAATAAATCTTTAGCAGACGTATAAAATGACTGCCTGTCTGGAGCGCTTTGATAAAGATGCTTTGGATAGGTAAAGCGTGAAGCCTTTAAGCGCTCTTCTTTTCGTTTTAGCGATCTATAAATTCTATGTTGGCGCGCTCACGTGCTAACCGAAGCAGACTTAACCAAAGTGGTATGCCATGACTGATTCAAGACTTAGCGACATCACCAACCGCATTATCGAAAGAAGCCGCGAAAGCCGCGCAAAGTATCTTGCCAAAATAGAAAAATCGCGCAGAACCGGTCCTTCTCGCCATCATTTGGGGTGCGCAAACTTAGCCCATGGTTTTGCTGCTTGTAGCCCGTCCGATAAAGAAGCTCTTGCAGAAGGTACTGCACCTAATCTTGGTGTGGTATCTGCTTACAATGAAATGCTCTCTGCTCACGTCCCTTATGGTGAATATCTCGAACCCATCAAAAAAGCAGCTCACGAAGTTGGTATGACTGCGCAGATGGCTGGCGGTGTTCCGGCAATGTGTGATGGCGTAACCCAGGGTTTCGCCGGAATGGACTTGTCGCTTTTTAGTCGCGATGTTATTGCTATGTCCACCGCAATTGCTTTGTCACACGACATGTTCGATGGCGCCTTGTGTTTAGGTATTTGCGACAAGATCGTTCCCGGTTTAACCATGGGCGCATTGTCATTTGGTCAACTTCCAGTGATTTTTGTCCCCGCTGGCCCAATGACTCCAGGTTTGCCAAACGCTGAAAAAGCTAAAGCGCGTCAATTATTCGCAGAAGGCAAAGTAGGGCGTAAGGAACTATTGGCTGCTGAAAGTGCGTCTTATCATAGCGCCGGCACCTGTACTTTTTACGGCACCGCGAACAGCAATCAAATGCTGATGGAGATAATGGGCTTGCACTTACCTGGCAGCTCGTTTGTAAATCCATATACTCCGCTGCGCGATGCATTGACTCGTGAAGCAGTGCACCAGCTAGCACGTATCACCAAGCCAGAAAATTTCACGTCAATGGCGGACATAGTCACCGAGAAAACCATCGTTAACGGTATTGTTGGTTTATTAGCCACCGGTGGTTCGACCAACCACGCAATGCATATAGTTGCTATCGCTCGTGCCGCTGGTGTGTTGATCAACTGGCAAGATTTGAGCGACTTGTCTGATATAATTCCGCTCATGTGCCGCATCTACCCAAATGGTCTTGCGGACGTAAATCGCTTCCAGGCAGTCGGTGGAATGGGGTACTTAATGCGTGAGTTGCGTTCAGTTGGCCTTTTACACGACGACGTTAAAACCGTGATGGGTTCAGGCGGCCTCGCTTCTTACACCAAAGAACCATTCCTTGACGGAGATACCCTGGTATGGCGTGATGCGCCAGCCGTAAGTTTGGATGACGCTGTATTACGTCCTGCGGCCAAACCTTTTACTGCCGATGGCGGCATGCGTTTGCTTAAAGGTAATCTTGGGCGTTCAATTATCAAAGTGTCAGCGGTGAAAGCGGAGCATCGTAAAGTGACTGCTCCTGCGATCGTATTCCACGCGCAAGAAGAAATGCAGGCCGCGTTCAAGCGTGGCGAACTGGAAAAAGATTTTATTGCAGTAGTGCGCTTTCAAGGGCCGAAAGCGTGTGGAATGCCGGAGTTGCACAAGCTGACGCCACCTTTAGGCGTGCTACAAGATCGCGGATTTAAAGTAGCCTTGGTCACTGATGGTCGTATGTCCGGCGCGTCTGGTAAGATTCCCGCTGCAATTCATATATCACCTGAAGCTTTAGACAATGGTCCCATCGGCCTTATCCAAAATGGTGACATGATTGAACTGGACGCCGAAACCGGCACGCTGCAATTACTCATCAGCGATGAAGAACTCAAGAGCCGCCAACACGCCACTGCGGATCTATCCGCTAGCCATCAAGGCATGGGTCGCGAACTTTTCGCACCTTTGCGTTCGGCAGTGGGCTTGGCAGAAGAAGGCGCAACAGTATTTAGCTGGTAATCAGCGCTCTTTATAAAGCGCTCTCTTAGGGAAAAGGCGAATAATGAATGCGGGGTCGATGTAAAAGTCTGACTTGGAAATCTGATTTAGAACGTGTCTGATTTAGAAAGTATCTACAGGATAAACCACATGCTTGAAGCCTTTGATTTTGTTCTTTTTGGTGGCGCTGGTGACTTGGCGCTACGCAAACTAATCCCGGGTTTATTTCGCGCTCATCGCAATGGGGAATTGCCTGAAGGTACGCGTATTATTCCAACTGTAAGAAATACTCAAGCAGTAGAAGAGTATAAAAGTAAAGTACGTGAGGCCGCCCAAAAGCATTTGAATAAGAATGAATTCAAAGATGATGCCTGGGATAGTTTCGCCACTATTTTATTCCCAATGGCCGTAGACATCTCCACGCTTGATGAGAAATGGAAAGAGCTCGCGCAATTGCTTAACAGCGGCGATAACCGTCAACGTGTGTTTTATCTTTCAACCCCACCTTCGGTATTCAGTGCTGCCTGTAAGCATTTGCATGAAAGCGGATTGATCACTAAAACGTCGCGTGTTGTTGTTGAAAAACCACTTGGTTACGATGCCAAAACTGCTGAAGAAATTAATAGCAGCATTGCGGAATATTTCGACGAACATTCTATTTTCCGTATTGACCATTACCTTGGCAAAGAAGCTGTACAAAATTTGCTGGCGCTACGTTTTGCCAACGGTATTTTTGAAAACCTTTGGGATGCGCGCACTGTTGATAACGTACAAATCACTATCTCTGAAACTGTAGGGCTGGAAGGCCGCGCCGGTTTTTATGATGGCGCTGGTGCATTGCGCGACATGGTTCAAAACCATATTTTGCAATTATTGTGTTTGGTGGCTATGGAGTCGCCAAACAAAATGACGGCCGAGCGTATTCGTGCAGAAAAATTAAAAGTATTGGAAAGTTTGCGTCCACTTACTGGCAATACCGTTCGTTTTAATGCGGTACGCGGCCAATATGTCACTGGACAAATGGACGGTGTAACTGTTCCGGGTTATCTCGATGAACTAGGTTCTCCTAGTAATACCGAAACTTTCGTTGCCATCCGCGCTCACATCGACAATTCTCGTTGGGCGAACGTGCCCTTCTACTTACGCACCGGCAAGCGCATGAAGCAGCGCTTCGCGGAAATTGTTATTCAATATAAAGATGTTGCGCACAAAGTGTTTCCGGAAGCTGCAGGAATCACCACACCAAATCGCTTAGTCATTCGCTTGCAACCTGAAGAATCTATAAAGATCATCGTGACCTCTAAAGATTTGGGCAAGCAAGAAATGAAATTGTCGCCAGTAGTGTTGAACCTAAATCTTGCTGATGCCTACAAAGATTATTTTAGCGATGCTTACAAACGTTTGATGCTAGATGCTGCGGCGAATAACCCGAGTCTGTTCATCCACCGCGCTGAAGTAGATGCAGCTTGGGCGTGGATCGACCCGATTATCGAAGCCTGGCAACGTCCTGAAAATAAACCGCACGGTTACATGGCGGGAACCTGGGGGCCAATTGCTTCAGCGCAATTAGTCGGCTCCGACGGTCGTAGCTGGTTTAACATCGATGAAGTCGGTGTAGAGGACAGCCAGTAATGTTGACCGAACGTTTTTTTGAAAATCGTCAAGATATGGTGTCAGCTCTGGAAGCTGAGTGTGTGACTGCACTCAGCCAGGCAATCGAAGAGCGTGGTGAAGCAACATTTATGGTTTCTGGTGGCAGCACACCGGAGCCACTCTACAAAAGCTTGAGCAATGTGGATCTGGATTGGGAATTGGTTTATGTAGCGCTTGTCGATGAGCGCTGGGTTGATTTCGAACATGACAAAAGCAACGAAGCTTTCACCGTAAAACACCTCATTCAAAATAAAGCCGCTGCTGCCAATTTAATCGGCATGAAAAATACTGCTGGCACAGCACAAGAGGGCTTGGCTGATTGCGAAGCCGCTTATCAACAACTCGCACAACCTTTTGATATTACAATTCTCGGTATGGGTAATGACGGCCATACCGCATCCTTATTCCCGCATGCTAATGGACTTGATGCAGCATTAAATCCGGATTCACCTGAACTTTGCTCGGCCATTATTGCCCACCAAAGCGAAGTAACAGGTGCAATCACTGAGCGCATGACCTTGTCGCTCGCCGGCTTGTTGCATTCTAAAACATTGGTGCTTTTAATTACCGGTCAGGAAAAGCTGGATGTATTGCGCAAAGCACAAGCGGGCAAAGATGTAGCCGAAATGCCGATTCGTGCTGTGTTACAACAAGACCGAGTACCGGTTGTGGTTTACTGGGCGCCCTAAAGGCGGCAGGTCCGGCTTAAGAATTAATGAAAGTAAGTATCTATCCCAAACGAGGAAAACGCAGTGGCTTTATCCATAGATCAGATTCTTAAAGTAGCGCCGGTTGTACCGGTAATGGTTGTTGAGCGCATTGAAGACGCCGTACCTCTGGCTAAAGCGCTTTACGCTGGCGGCTTGAAGGTATTGGAAATCACCCTGCGTACTCCTTGTGCGTTGGATGCAATCACTGCGATGGTTGAAGCCTTGCCTGCCGACGCAGTAATTGGTGCAGGTACGATTATCACGCCGAAAGATTTGGAAGCGGCTATTAAAGCAGGCTCAACCTTTTTAGTGAGCCCAGGCACGACGCCAGCGTTGATTGAAGCTGCAAAAGGCAGCTCTGTTCCATTACTGGCCGGTGTTGCAACGCCGACTGAAGCCATGAATTTGTACGTGCAAGGCTTCACTCATCAGAAGTTCTTCCCGGCGGAAGCGGCTGGTGGTGTACCTATGTTGAAGTCTATCGGCGGCCCTTTGCCACAAATCACTTTCTGCCCAACCGGTGGAATTGATTTAGCAAAAGCACCAAGCTATTTGGCTTTGCCAAACGTGGCCTGTGTTGGCGGAACCTGGATGGCTCCGAAAGAATTGATGAAGGCGGGTCGTTGGGATGAAATCGAACGACTCGCGCGCGAAGCAGCAAGTTTGCCTCGCTAGTTAACTACACCCGTTCCAGCCTCCTCCTTTTCAGGGGCGGAGTTTTTACTCCCTCCCATGTGAAGGGGAGGGTTGGGGTGGGGTCAAAAAATTTTAAAAGATGAATACCCTGCGATGGGTACCACAATTGACTTAGGAGTAATAAATGACTATCAGAGTAGCAATTAACGGTTATGGTCGTATCGGTCGCAACGTACTGCGTGCTTTATATGAATCAGGCAAGCGCGAAAAAATTCAAATCGTTGGTATTAACGACCTCGGTGATGCTCATTTGAATGCTCATCTGACTAAATATGATTCTGTTCACGGCCAATTCAACGGTAGCGTTAAATTTGAAGGTTCATCAATGTTTGTAAATGGTGATGAGATTCGTATCACCGCTGAACGTGATCCGTCTAAATTGCCTTGGGGCGAATTGAAAGTGGACGTGGTTTACGAATGTACCGGTATTTTCACTAGTAAAGAAAAAGCGCAAGCGCATATCAATGCCGGTGCCAAGAAGGTCATTATTTCCGCTCCAGGTACCGATGTAGATGCAACCGTAGTATTCGGCGTAAATGACAATGTGTTGAAAGCTTCTGACACCATTATTTCTAACGCATCTTGCACTACTAACTGCCTGGCGCCTATCGCTAAAGTATTGAACGATAATTTCACCATCGTTCAAGGTTCAATGACTACTATCCACTCGTACACTAACGATCAAGTGTTGTCTGACGTGTTCCACAAAGATATCTACCGCGCGCGCTCAGCAACGCAATCCATGATTCCAACCACAACCGGTGCAGCAAAAGCAGTAGGTTTGGTATTGCCAGAATTGAAAGGTAAGTTGGACGGTATTTCTGTTCGTGTTCCAACCATCAACGTTTCTTTGGTTGACTTGAACGTGTTAGTGGAAAAAGACGTTACCGTTGAATCTGTAAACGCGGCTATGAAAAAAGCAGCTGAATTGGAAATGCCAGGTGTGTTGGCATTCGTGGATGAGCCTTTGGTTTCTATCGACTTTAATCACAACCCACACTCTTCGAATTACGATTCCCTGCAAACTAAAGTTTACGGTAAGTGGGTAAAAGTATTGAGCTGGTACGACAACGAGTGGGGTTTCTCTAACCGCATGTTGGATAACACCCTCGCATTGATGTCAGCTAAATAAAAAGAGAAATCAATCATGTTAAGACGTACAAAAATCGTTAGTACCCTTGGCCCTGCTTCGGAATCACCAGAAGTTCTGGAACAATTGATTTTGGCGGGTGTTAACGTCGTTCGTTTGAATTTTTCACACGGCTCGCCCGAAGATCACAAACGCCGTGCCGAAATGGTTCGTGAGATCGCTGCCAAGCACAACAAATACGTTGCGGTGCTCGGCGATTTGCAGGGTCCAAAAATTCGTGTAGCGCGTTTTGCCCAAGGTAAAATTCACCTCAATGTTGGCGACAAATTTGTTTTGGACGCAACCCTTGAGCGCGATGCTGGCAATCAAGATCAAGTCGGCATTGACTACAAAGAATTGCCTAACGATTGCGTCCCTGGCGATATGCTTTTGCTGGACGATGGCCGCGTAGTGTTGAAAGTTGACCGCATCGAAGGCCCGCGTATTTACACCACAACAGCTGTTGGTGGACCTTTGTCGAATAACAAAGGCATCAACCGTCAAGGTGGTGGATTAACGGCACCGGCGTTAACCGAAAAAGATATGGCTGATATCAAGACCGCTGCTGAAATTGATGTGGACTACCTCGCCGTATCTTTCCCACGCAGCGCTGAAGATATGAACCTCGCTCGTCGTTTAATGGAAGCTGCTGGCGGTAAAGCTGGCTTGGTTTCAAAAATCGAACGCGCTGAAGCGGTTGCTGATAACGAAACGCTCGATGATATTATTCGTGCCTCCGACGCGGTAATGGTTGCCCGTGGTGATTTGGGTGTTGAGATTGGCGATGCAGCTTTGATTGGTGTACAAAAACGCATTATCGAGCGTTCCCGTGCATTGAATAAAGTCGTGATCACCGCGACCCAAATGATGGAATCAATGATCAACAGCCCGCTACCAACGCGCGCAGAAGTATTCGACGTGGCTAACGCCGTGTTGGATGGAACTGATGCGGTAATGCTGTCGGCAGAGACGGCGGCGGGTAGTTACCCCGTGCAAACCGTTGAAGCTATGGTGCGCATTATTTTGGGTGCGGAACAGCATCCAACCGCGAGTTTTGATAAATATCGTATGGACGAACATTTCAGCACTATCGATGAATCTATCGCATTGGCTGCCATGTTCACTGCAAACCATTTGGCAGGTGTGAAAGCAATAATTTGTTTGACCGAATCCGGTAGCACTCCGCGCTTGATGTCGCGTGTTGGTTCGCAATTGCCGATTTTTGCGTTTTCTCGCCATGTGAGCACGCAACGTAAAGTTGCGCTTTATCGCGGTGTTTACCCAGTTGCTTTTGATACGGCAATAGTTCCTTGCGCAGAAGATTTTGATCGAGCTGTGAATTTGTTGAAAGTAAAAGGGATTCTGGTAGATGGCGATTTGGTTATTCTTTCGAATGGCGATACCACCGTTCTTGGCGGTACTAACACCATGAGAATCCTGCGCGTATAACGCATGAGTTTCATAAAAAAACGGCAGCATGTCTGCCGTTTTTTTTTGGCTGACTGCTACTGATGTTTTATTTTCTCGTTCGCGTGGATAGCTTGGTCGTTGATTAGAATCTGGCGTTGCGGTGAGTCATTACTCGTTTGGATTTATGTTCAGTAAATGAAAATTTTCTTTAAATCATTTGTATCAGCGATTTTGTTATGAAAAAACATATCCGTGTCGCGCTATTCAGTTTAATCACATTAATTGTTGCACCGACTACATTCGCATTGGAAGTCACCGGTGAATGGCAGCAGGGCGCCGTGATAATCGGGCAGGTACCTAAGGGTGTGTCTGTCGAATACAACCAGCGAAAGCTGCGATTAACACAAGACGGTAAATTTGTTATAGGTCTGGGACGGGATGCTCCGGCCACTGCGACGATAAAAACATTTTCAGGTGGGAAAAGTGAGTCGCGCACATTTAATGTAAAAGCGCGTGATTATAAAATTCAACGTGTGGAAGGCGTCCCGCAAGCCACCGTTGAACCGTCGAAAGAACAAGTGGAGCGTATAGCGAGAGAAGCAGCCCTGGTGAAAAAGGCACGCACCGTCGATTTACCCCTAAACTTTTTTGCTCAAAAATTTCAATGGCCGTTAGTTGGTCCCATTAGCGGTGTTTACGGTAGCCAGCGTATATACAACGGTGTCCCTGGAACTGCTCACGTGGGTCTTGATATTGCAAAACCGGTTGGCGCTGTCGTGAAATCGCCTGCTGGCGGTACAGTTACGCTCGTCCACCCGGATATGTTTTTATCGGGAGGCACATTGATTATCGATCACGGCCACGGTTTATCTTCGACTTTTATTCATCTCAGCAAAATTTTAGTTAAAACCGGCGATAAAATTTCGCAAGGGCAGAAAATTGCGCTGGTTGGTCAAACCGGCAGGGCGTCCGGCCCACATTTGCATTGGGCGATGAATTGGTTCGAAGAGCGTGTCGATCCGCAACTTTTGGTTCCGCCTGCCATTCCTTAAATCGTGCGATTAATTTACTTCAAGCCGCGGTTAATCACCCGATCGCCAAATTAAGCGCACGCTTTTTAAATCCTCGTTCGTTTGGGATTTTGAAGTGTTTTTGCTTCCAACTTATTTTCCTTCTACAAAGCTTTAAATTCCATGCGAAATCAGCGAGATAAGTCATTCCCGGCTGCTTCAACTAGAGACAGGGCGAGCGTCAGCGGTTACTATAACGCCCCTGGTTTGGCTATCGACAGAGTTGATTTATGATCGACAAAAAATTACTTAGCATCCTGGTTTGTCCAGTGACAAAAGGTGCCCTGGAATATTTTCCGGAGCAGCAGGAATTAATTTGCTGGACGAGCGGATTGGCTTACCCGATTCGCGATGGCATCCCCGTTATGTTGGAAAATGAAGCGCGCAAAATAAGTCTCGAAGAAAAAGAACAGCGCCAGGCCAACAAAGATCAGCATCAAGCAACCCAATAATTGGAAGATTTATGAAGAGCGCAGAAATACGCGACGCCTACCTCAAATATTTTGAAAGTAAAGGCCACACCATTGTCCCCAGTAGCTCCCTGATTCCGGGGAATGATCCGACTTTATTGTTTACCAATGCGGGCATGGTGCAGTTCAAAGACGTATTTCTCGGTGGCGACAAGCGCCCCTACACTCGTGCTACCAGTTCGCAACGTTGCGTTCGTGCCGGTGGCAAGCATAACGATCTGGAAAATGTCGGCTACACCGCGCGCCATCATACTTTTTTCGAAATGCTAGGAAATTTTAGTTTTGGCGATTATTTCAAACGCGATGCAATTATT
Source organism: Gammaproteobacteria bacterium (assembly GCA_004173475.1). Classification (GTDB taxonomy): domain Bacteria; phylum Pseudomonadota; class Gammaproteobacteria; order Pseudomonadales; family Cellvibrionaceae; genus Cellvibrio. The sequence goes on along the minus strand of SEBU01000001.1, from coordinate 772,646 downwards.
TACGCGTGGGAATTTCTAACCTCTAAAGACTGGCTCAATATCCCCGCGGAAAAACTTACCGTAACTGTTTACGCGTCCGATGACGAAGCCTTCGATATTTGGGCCAAAGAAATAGGCGTTCCTACCGAACGTATTATTCGTATCGGCGACAACAAAGGTGCGCCTTACGCGTCCGACAATTTCTGGGCTATGGGCGATACAGGCCCTTGCGGTCCTTGCACTGAAATTTTCTACGATCACGGCGCGGATATTTGGGGCGGCCCACCAGGTTCGCCAGAAGAAGACGGTGATCGCTTTATCGAAATCTGGAACAACGTGTTTATGCAATTCAACCGTACTCCCGACGGTGTTTTGCATCCCCTACCAGCGCCATCCGTGGATACGGGTATGGGGCTTGAGCGTATTTCAGCTGTGATGCAGCATGTTCATTCCAATTATGAAATTGATTTGTTCCAGCATTTATTAAAAGCCGCTGCGCAAGCTACCGATGCTGGCGATCTGGAAAACAAATCCCTTCGCGTAATTGCGGATCACATTCGCTCATGCGCGTTTCTCGTTACCGATGGCGTTACGCCGTCGAACGAAGGTCGCGGTTATGTGCTGCGTCGTATTATTCGCCGTGCTATTCGCCATGGTCACCAACTCGGCCAGAAGCAGCCGTTTTTTCATAAGCTTGTAAAAGCGCTTGCTGAAGTGATGGGTGATGCTTATCCAGAGCTTATTAAAAATCGCGCGCACATTGAGCGTGTGCTCTTGGCTGAAGAAGAGCAATTTGAGAAAACTTTGGATAAAGGAATTACTGTTCTGGAAGATGCGCTTAGCAAAATTTCCGGTACCGAAATCCCCGGTCAGGTTGTTTTCACGCTTTATGACACCTACGGTTTCCCGCTTGATTTAACGAATGACATAGCGCGCGAAAAAGGTCTCACGATTGATCTTGCAGGCTACGAGTCTGCAATGAATGAGCAACGCACTCGTGCACGCGCGGCAGGCTCGTTCAAAGTTGACTACACCGCAGCGGGTCTTGAGCTACCGGATAGTGAATTTACGGGATATGCATCCTTGGCCGAACAGTGCAAAGTGGTCGCGCTTCTTAAAGACGGCGCTAAAGTTGAGCGTTTGAGCGAAGGTGATGACGGCGTCATAGTGTTGGATCGAACACCTTTTTACGCGGAATCAGGCGGTCAGGCGGGTGATACAGGGTATCTAACCGCTGGCGCAACGCACATCGAAGTACGTGATTGTCATAAGCAAGGCTCAAGCAATTTGCACCATGTGCGTGTATTGACAGGCACCATCAGTATCGGCGATGAAGTGTTGGCTGTGGTGGATTCAGGTGTACGCCAGTCAACTGCCCTTAACCATTCCGCGACTCACTTATTACATGCTGCTCTGCGCAAAATTTTAGGTGAGCACGTTACGCAAAAAGGTTCTCTTGTAGATTCCGAGCGATTGCGCTTCGACTTCTCGCATTTTGAAGCTGTATCGCACGAACAATTAAAAGCCATTGAAAATCTAGTGAATGGCCAGATCCGTATCAACTCATCAGTCGCTACTGAATTGTGCAATATGGAACAGGCGAAGGCTAAAGGCGCTATGGCGTTGTTCGGCGAAAAATACGGCGATAGTGTCCGTGTCTTGACCATGGGTGACGGCTTTTCAGTAGAGTTATGCGGTGGTACCCATGTTCAGCGTACCGGCGATATAGGTTTGTTTCGCGTTACCTCTGAGTCGGGTGTTGCTGCTGGTATACGTCGTATCGAAGCAGTTACCGGTGCAAGGGCCTTGGCATTATTCGACAAAGTTGAAGAGTTGGTCGATGCAAGTGCGCGCGTATTAAAAGCCAATCGTGACAACCTCACCGAAAAGCTTGAGCAGCTTGTAGCGCAAAATCGCAAACTTGAAAAAGATCTGGCCGCACTTAAAACCAAGCTGGCGACAGCGGGCAGTGTTGATTTGTTGGGTCAGGCACAAGAAGTCGCTGGCATCAAAGTCCTGGTGTTGAATTTGGAAGGTGCCGACTCCAAATCACTTCGCGACAGTGTTGATCAATTTAAAAACAAGCTTGGTACTTCCGTAGTTTTATTATCCGCAGTTGAAGACGGTAAGGTTGCCCTCGTTGCCGGGGTCACTCAAGACGCTACTGGAAAGGTAAAAGCTGGCGATCTCATGCGCTTTGTTGCGGAACAATTAGGTGGAAAAGGCGGCGGTCGTCCAGACATGGCGCAGGGTGGTGGAACGGATGTGGCTGCTCTCGAAACCGCACTTGCTTCAGTAATACCTTGGGTGAAATCGCAGTTGGGCGTGGCTGCGTGATTAAAAGTTTAAAAAAGTGTGAATTCTCAGCTTTTTCATCCTTTTGAGTTAACTTTTGATGAAAACTGGTGTTTAATTGCCCGCCGTTTTGTGACCTGGTCGTTGCCAATAGGCGACAGTCCAGATTTTTAGAATATTCGACTGCCGTACAAATATCTACTGGCAGATATAGTCTGTAAAGGATAGGTTGTAATGAGCTTATTGGTTCAAAAATACGGTGGTACATCGGTAGGCTCGATAGAGCGTATTGAACAAGTTGCCGACAAAGTCGCCAGCTTTCGCGCGCAAGGCCATGACATGGTCGTAGTACTGTCTGCCATGAGCGGTGAGACAAATCGCTTAATTGGATTGGCCACACAAATTCAATCTACGCCCGACCCGCGTGAATTGGATGTTTTAGTTTCAACCGGCGAACAAGTTACTATTGCGCTTCTCTGTATGGCACTAAAAAAGCGTGGTGTAGATGCCCGTTCTTACACCGGTGGTCAAGTCCGCATCATGACGGATAGTTCTTATACAAAAGCTCGCATTCAATCTATTGATGAAGCAAATATGCGTGCTGATCTGGACGCAGGACGTGTTGTCGTGGTTGCTGGTTTCCAAGGTGTTGATGAGAACGGCAATATCACTACTCTCGGTCGCGGCGGTTCAGACACCACAGGCGTAGCTCTAGCTGCAGCGCTTAAAGCTGATGAATGCCAAATTTATACTGACGTGGACGGCGTATATACCACTGATCCTCGTGTTGTAGAGCGTGCGCGTCGCCTCGAAAAAATTACCTTTGAAGAAATGCTGGAAATGGCCAGTCAGGGTTCTAAAGTATTGCAAATTCGCTCGGTAGAATTTGCAGGTAAATACAAAGTTCCGCTGCGTGTACTCCACAGCTTCAAAGATGGCCCTGGAACCCTCATTACTCTCGACGAGGAAGATTCAACTATGGAACAACCAATTGTTTCCGGTATTGCATTTAACCGTGATGAAGCCAAAGTAACTGTTGCTGGCGTGCCTGATGTGCCAGGCGTCGCATCAAAAATTCTTGCTCCTATTGGTGCGGCCAATATTGAAATCGATGTAATTGTCCAAAATGTAGCAGCTGATGGCACTACCGATTTGACCTTTACTGTACACAAAAATGATATGCAAAAAGCCGTCGGCGTACTTGCAAGTGTCGCGAAAGAAATTGGCGCACGCGAAGTTCGTAGTGATGATAAGGTGGCGAAAGTTTCTATAGTGGGTGTTGGCATGCGTTCCCATGCGGGGGTTGCGTCGAAAATGTTTACTGCTTTAGCGGCGGATAACATCAACATCCAAATGATCACGACGTCTGAAATTAAGATTTCCGTGATCATTGATGAGCGTTACTTAGAGTTGGCTGTGCGCAGTTTGCACACCGCTTTTGGTTTGGATGCCGAACCGACAGAAAGCCGTGTGAGGGGCTAGGCTTAATAATCTGTTGGTTTTGTTATGGTAGTAAATTCTGCTAGCGCAGGCTGCAGAGGAAATGTTCGAGGTTTCTTCCTTTTCGCGAAAAGTAGTCAATACTTAGCTTGGGCATATAGCCCGGGCCGCGACAGGGGTTAGTCGAGAGACGGGGAGGGGCTGGGAGCCTTAAACCGTACTCTTACAGGATGAGTGAAGGAGATTGAAATGCTAATTTTAACTCGCCGTATTGGTGAAACTTTGATGGTTGGTGATGAAGTCACTGTGACCGTACTTGGTGTAAAGGGTAACCAGGTTCGTATCGGTGTAAACGCGCCAAAAGACATCGCCGTTCATCGCGAGGAAATTTATCAGCGTATTCAGCGTGAAAAGCAAAATTCTGACGATCAAAACTAGTCTTAATTTTTTCTGACTCGCCGATTATTATAATAAATTTTCGTCTGAACGTTCTCGCGGTAGTCAGGTGCAAACCTCTACCGCGCAGATTCCCTCCTGTGTTATCTCTGTGTTTACTATTCAATCAAATCGATTATTTATTCTAAATCCTGTTTTAGAATGTGCGTTCGTTAGCTATTAAATTTAGTTTAAGCCTTTGATTTTTTTTGAAATATGATATTATGCCGCTCCTACCGAAATGGAGACTAAAAAGTTTTCTGTATCAGTAGTTTACGGTGAGGTGGCCGAGTGGCCGAAGGCGCTCCCCTGCTAAGGGAGTATACCCTTTAAACGGTATCGAGGGTTCGACTCCCTCCCTCACCGCCATTATTCAAAAACAAAAAAGCCCAAGTGAAAGCTTGGGCTTTTTTGTTTTTAAAATTTTAGATTTTGCAAAAATAAAACCGATCAAAAGAGTAATTTTTTGATCGGTTTTATAAAAAAGAAAAAATTACAAAGCGCTAATTTTTTGAATCTGATCGCGCAATTTTTCTACTGCAATTTTGTGCTCAGCAACGCGTGCACGTTCTGCTGCAACAACCGCTTCCGGAGCTTTTGCAACAAACGCTTCGTTGGTAAGCTTTGCTTCAGTTCGGGTGATATCCATTTCCAGTTTCGCACTTTCTTTTGCCAGCCGCGCAATCTCGGCATCTTTATCAATGATACCCGCCATAGGCACTAGGATTTCCATGCTGCCAACTAATGCTGTTGCTGACATAGGTTCAGCGTCTCCAGCACTTAGCCAGGTCACACTTTCCAATGACGCTAATTTTTTCAAAAACTGTTGATTGTTTTGCAAACGTTGTTGGTCTTCAGTAGAACCGTTTTTAAATAGCACTGGCAAATCTTTTGCTGGAGATATGCTCATCTCGCCGCGAATATTTCGAACACCAACAACAACGGCTTGTAACCATTCAACATCTGTTAATGCCTGTTGATCAATTTTCCTGTCATTTGCTTCCGGATATTTCGTAAGCATAATAGTCTCACCGTCAGCACCAGAAAGCGGTTTAATAATTTGCCAAATTTCTTCGGTGATAAACGGCATCAATGGATGCACTAACCGCAAAATAGTTTCTAGCACGCGCACCAGAGTACGACGAGTCCCTTTCTTTTGTGCGTCGGAGGCTTCTGCATTAAATAAAACGGCTTTGGTGGCTTCCAGATACCAGCTGCAGTATTCATCCCACACGAAAGAATAAATAACTTGCGATGCTAAATCGAGGCGGTAAGTATCCAAACTTTCAGTAACGGATTTTTCCGCTAATTGTAACTTGCTGATAATCCAGCGATCACCTAAAGACAACTCATAATTACTGGTACCTACCGGATCGTTTTGGCCGCAATCCTGATTTTCACACTGCATTAAGGTGTAACGCATCGCATTCCAAATTTTGTTACAAAAATTTCTATAACCTTCAACGCGGCCCATATCAAATTTAATATCGCGGCCCGTTGATGCAAGCGAACAGAACGTAAAACGTAATGCATCCGTACCGTAAGCTTGAATACCTTCTGGAAATTCCTTGCGCGTTTGTTTTTCAATTTTCGGTGCAGCCTTTGGATCCATCAAGCCCGTTGTCCGCTTTTGTACAAGTGTCTCCAAATCAATACCGTCAACAATATCGAGAGGGTCGAGTACGTTGCCTTTTGACTTCGACATTTTTTGGCCTTGGCCATCGCGCACCAAGCCGTGAACGTAAACGGTTTTAAACGGTATTTGCGGTGTGCCATCTTTATGTTTCACCAAATGCATGGTCATCATGATCATGCGAGCAACCCAGAAGAAAATAATATCGAAACCAGTTACTAATAAATCGGTTGGATGAAACTTTTTCAGAAAATCAGTTTGCTCTGGCCAGCCTAATGTTGAGAAAGTCCATAAGCCCGAACTAAACCAGGTATCCAAAACATCTTCGTCCTGATTTAATTTTATGTCATTGCCAATATTATATTTCGTGCGAACTTCATCTTCGTTGCGACCAACGTAAACTTCACCGCTCGCGTCATACCATGCAGGGATGCGATGCCCCCACCAGAGCTGACGACTAATACACCAATCCTGAATATCGCGCATCCACGAGAAATACATATTTTCATATTGCTTGGGCACAAACTGAATACGGCCATCCTCTACTGCGGCAATGGCAGGTTCGGCGAGAGGTTTTGTGCTTACATACCATTGATCAGTTAACCAAGGTTCAATTACCACACCCGAACGATCACCACGCGGTACTTTCAATGCGTGATCATCAATTTTTTCCAGCAGACCAGCAGTTTCAAATGCAGTGATGATTTGCTTGCGTGCTTCATAACGATCAAGACCGGAAAATTTATTTGGAAGAAAATTGTCGACCTCAGTATTTAAGCTGCCATCGACATTAAATGTTTGTGCTTGTCCTAAAATAGCGGCATTTTTATCGAGCACATTAATCAATGGCAAATTATGGCGCTTGCCAACTTCGTAATCGTTGAAGTCATGGGCGGGAGTGATTTTTACGCAACCCGTTCCAAAATCGCGATCAACATAATCATCCGCGACTATAGGAATCAGCCGACCCACTAATGGCAGCTCAATAAATTTTCCAATAAGAGATTTATAACGCTCGTCTTCAGGATGAACCGCAACCGCGCTATCGCCCAGCATGGTTTCCGGGCGAGTAGTGGCAACCACTAAATAATTTTTTCCATCGGCAGTAGTTGCGCCATTTGCTAATGGATAGCGCAGATTCCACAAGTAACCTTTTTCATCGTGATTTTCTACTTCTAGATCAGAAATAGCTGTGTGGAGTTTCGGGTCCCAATTCACCAAACGTTTGCCGCGATAAATTAAACCATCATCGAATAAACGAACGAAGGCTTCTTGTACGGCTTTGGATAATCCATCGTCCATTGTGAAGCGTTCGCGGCTCCAATCAACCGATGACCCGAGGCGACGAATTTGGCGAGTAATAGTACCGCCGGATTGTTCTTTCCATTCCCATACTTTTTCGAGAAATTTTTCGCGTCCTAAATCATGGCGGCTAATACCTTGAGCTGCGAGTTGACGCTCCACGACCATTTGCGTTGCTATACCCGCGTGATCTGTACCTACTTGCCATAAAGTATCGTCGCCTTTCATGCGGCGATAACGAATCATGGTATCCATGACCGCATTGTTAAAACCGTGGCCCATATGCAAACTGCCGGTCACGTTCGGTGGCGGAATCATCATGCAATAGGGCAGACCTTCTCCAGCAGGTTTGAAGTATCCCTTGGCTTCCCAAGTTTCATACCACTGGCGTTCGATAGCATGGGGTTCGTAGGTTTTTTCCATAGTCTATAAGGCTCTTTTGATCAGCCGCCATTTGTTAAAGAGATAAGGCGGAAACGAATAAAAATTTGGGTTGCGAGTATACCTTTTTTCGGATTCTAGAGAATGAAAATCCTGGTAGTTATTACTGCTGATCTTGATTTGATGGTGTACCATAGCTCGCTCTCTAATAGGCGCTTTCGTGAAATAGCAAGATGGCAGAATACCAATCTAGTGATCCCGTCGATGCTGTAATTATGTGGGTTGATGGTTCAGATCCAGCACACGCTGAAAAGTTGAATATTTACCTCGGCTGTAAAGGTCTAGCGCGATTAGGTGCCGCTAGTAAAGCCCGTTTTAATCATGCGGGTGAACTGGATTACTGCGTGACTTCACTTCTCAAATTCGCCCCCTGGTTGCGTACAATTTTTATTGTGACAGATAACCAACGTCCAGAATTATTAGGGAAGCTGGAGGGGACACTATTTGCAGGGCGTGTAAAGTTGATTGACCATAAAATCATCTTTGCAGGGTATGAAAATTATTTGCCCAGCTTTAATAGTATGGCAATTAGTTCACTGCTGTGGCGGATACCGGATATTGCTGAGAATTTCATTTATTTCAATGACGATTTCATGCTGATACGACCGGTCTTCCCTGTAGATTTTTTTCGTGACAAACACGTAGTGTTACGTGGCAAATGGCACAAGTTGCCAGAGTCTGTTTGCGGTGCAAGGCTTATTGGTTGGTTTAAAAGAAAATTGCGCCCTAAAGAAAAAGGTCGAATAAGTTTTTGGGGGTTGCAACAATCCTGTGCTCGTCTGTTGGGCTTCAATACCTCTTATTTTCGCTTACCTCATGTTCCTCATGCGTGGAAAAAATCATCCTGGGAAAGACTATTTACTGAGGTTCCAGATGCGTTGCAATTTAATATCAGTGCCCAATTGCGAAGTTGCAATCAATTTGTGCCTGAAAGTTTATTTGCACACTTTAGTTATCGAAATGAAATAGCAGTGATAGATAACCATCGTACAAATATACAATTGAAACCAACAGCGCAGTCCTTATGGCGAATTAAGTGGAAATTAAACAGAGCGAAGTACAAGGAGCATATTGTATTTACCTGTGTTCAAAGTATTGAAATGGCAAACCCGATAAAACAGAAACTCATCTTTGACTGGCTGGATGAGACCATCGGGCGTTTAGAAGATTTATCCGTCAGCAAAACATGAACTCCTGGTTTACCCCTTTATCCGTTTGCTTTCTATTTAGTCTTGATGATTCAAATTAGTTGTCGTTATACGCAGGCCCAATGATATGTTAGATGAAAGCCTAATGCCCATAGATGCCGTCGTTACCTGGGTCGATGGCCAGGATCCCAGGCATATGCAAAAGTTAAACGCCTATGTTGCGGAGATTGGTGGCAGAAGACCTGTTACAGCGGATCCGACACGTTTTCACAATGATGGTGAAATTAATTATTGCATTACTTCGCTACTCAAATATGCGCCTTGGATACGCACCATTTATCTGGTGACTGACGATCAAACACCGGATATTTTTCATCGTTTGAAAGGGACCCAATGGGAGCAAAAAGTAAAGATAGTCGATCATAAAGATATTTATGCGGGCTATGAACACGTTTTACCCATATTTAATATACGAAGTATTATGACTGTATTGTGGCGAATACCAGGCTTGTCGGAGCGTTTTTTATTTTTAAATGATGACTTTGCATTAGTGCAGCCCGTTTTTCCGGAGAACTTTTTTCACAAAGATGGCATTGTAGTTAGGGGCCAATGGCGCCCTGTACAAGACCGACGCTTGTCCGTCAGGCTCCGTGACTGGTGGTTCAAATATATTCCCAAAACCAAAAAGCAAAAATTCCGTGACAGAGCAAAACATCGCAACGCACAAATTTACAGCGCGCGTTTGGCAGGATATACGGACCAATATTTCTGCGTGGGGCACGAACCTCACCCTTGGCGTATATCAACTATCCGAAAATTCTTCGCTGAAAACCCTGAGTTGTTTGAGCGCAATCTGACCCCAAAGTTACGTACGCCAGATCAGTTTATTTGTGAAGCACTGGTAGCATTTCTTGAAATGAAAGCCGGAACAGCAATTGTTGACGATTCATTGGTTGCGTTTAAACTGGATCCACCGGATCAATCTGAAAAGGAATTGCGAGATATTATGCGTCGCGCTGATGAAGATAAATCTTATGTATTTGCTTGTGTGCAAAGTCTGGAAAAGGCGAACCCTAAACTACGTCAAGATATTATTGAATGGTTAAATCGTCGAGTTGGCTCATTAAGCGATTTTCTCAAACAAGTCTAATGTTCTTTAAGCGATGGGTTGTTTGAATGACGAAAAATGTATTGCCAATAATTGAATTAATTTCTCAGTCCATATCAAGCTGATCAGTAAAACGTTAATTGAATGGAACAGGCTTATGTTCGAAGGAAATCATCAAGCTATAGATGCTGTGGTTACCTGGGTCGATGGTCAAGATCCAAAACACGTCCAGAAATTGAATGCATATATCGCTGATATTGGTGGTCGCAGGCCTGTTGCAGCAGATCCAACACGTTTTCACAATGATGGTGAAATTACCTATTGTATTATCTCACTTTTGAAATATGCGCCGTGGCTTCGATATATCCATGTGGTCACTGATGACCAAACCCCGGAAATTTTTAATCAGCTGAAAGGCACCCCTTGGGAGCATAAAGTCAGGCTGGTTGATCATAAAGATATTTTTTCCGGCTATGAGTTTGCATTACCAACATTTAATATCCGCAGTATTATGACGGTATTGTGGCGTATTCCAGATCTGTCAGAGCGTTTCCTGTTTTTAAACGATGACTTTGCTTTAATCCAGCCTGTTTTTCCGCAAAATTTTTTCTATGAGAACGGAATTGTTGTGAGGGGACAGTGGCGCAATATGGGAAGCAATCTCTTTCTAAGCTTATGGCGGAACCTGTATTTTAAGCTCTTTCCAAATAGAGTTAATCCAAAACAGCGTGATCGGGCAAAACACCGTGATGCGCAAAAAAACAGTGCTCGTTTGGCAGGTTTTACCGATAAATATTTTTGGCTACGTCATGAGCCTCATCCCTGGCGCATCTCCACAATCAAGCGTTTCTTTGATCAAAACCCGAATTTATTTCTTAAAAATCTTTCACCTAAATTACGATCCCCTGATCAATTCATTTGCGAGTCCCTTGCTGCATTTTTAGAGATGCAGGCCGGTACAGCGGTTATAGATAAATCTCTTAAGGCATTTAAAGTCGACCCGGCAGGTCAAACAAAATGGCGATTGAAAAAGATGATTAGCCGTGCCGACGCTAATCAAAAATATGCGTTCGTATGTGTGCAGAGCCTTGAAAAGGGCTCTCCAGAATTAAGAAAATATATTACTGACTGGTTGGACAGGCGTATTGGTTCGTTGGACGAATTGGCAAGGCAATATAGATCGCGATAATTATGAGCGCTTGCCAGGAGATTACAATCGTTTGGATCATATCCCCCAATATCCTAACGTCTTTCTCAGCTTCAGTTTTCGCCATAGATTTAATGGTTTTTTGCGCGGGTTTTTACCACCTTGGGCAATAAAATTATCAATAGCATCAAGAATTCTTTCCGATGAATGTCCATCTCGAAACGGATGTATTTCGTTAGCGAAATTTTCAATAGCGCGCATAAGCTCAGGTGGGCGAGATAGCGCTTTTTCAATGGCAGGTTGGAATTGGCTAATTTCCTGTATATCAATGAGCTGTGGACCAGGGCGGCGATTTTTAAAAGTGACAACAGGTTTGCGCGTCAACAAGAATTCACTTAGCGCTGAAGAAGTGTCAGAGCACATCATGTCGGCTTGAGGAAATAATTCTAAAATATTATCGTTGGTAGCGAATCTTAAATGCTCATTTTGCAGTTGCTGATATTTTGCAATGGTATCGCTATTCATTTTCGGGTGGAGCGTAACTATCCATTTTAATTCGCCAGATCGTGAAAGCCGTTTTACTTCATCGTAAAGTATTTCTGCAGCACTCCATGAAGGTGAAAATGTGGAATGGTAAAGAATCACCGGTGGATTTTTAACTGGAGGAATGTCCTTCTCAAGTGTGCGAAAAAAATAATCCAGCTTTGGCCAGCCAGTCTCAACCACGCTAAAATGTTGCATTTTTTCGGCGAGCTTGTTAAAGGCTCGTGTATCTGAGGGACCTGTCGTACAGTAAAGGTCGAAAAATCCGCGAATATAAATGTGTCGGGGTTTGCCTGCGTCAAATCCATGAAAGGTTTGTACTTTAACGCCTGGAAAAAAATGCGGTACGGTATTATTCGGTGTGATTACTGCCACGGGGTTCCATTGCTTCACTTCGTGTACTGTTTTGAGTAAGTGATCTTCACTTGATAAATCCTCAGCACCAGGCCCACCGAAAAACCAGGCAACATTTCCACCTCGCGCCTTAATTGCTGCCTCAATCGGGCGCATTATGCCAAGCGTGTAGCGTTCGGTTCCAAAGAATAAATAATTTTTCGACATGTAGAACATCCTACTGAGATCACAAACGTATCCTACAAAATTCATTAAATAAGTAGATACTCCAAAAGCAAATTTATAATGTTACTGCTGGCCGACTTCGAGCTTTTCGTTGTGAATATCTCAATTTGGTTATAATTTTGTGCGTAAGTTATCCCATACTTCGGCTGGCTTTATACCGCTCATGCAGGGTGGAGTTTCTACACTATTTTCCGGTAACCATTTGCATTGGCGCTTGTGGCATGGCATGCATTCCAGCGCGGGAGTCATTTCCAAATTACTGGTGTGTTCACCGATCAGTCCGACTTTTACCGGTGAAGTCGCGCCATAGAGGGCTATTGTCGGCGTTTCAAGCGCGCCAGCTAAATGTGAAAAACCTGTATCCAGTCCAATGATGCCAGCAGCTTCAACTAATTTTTCAGCAATCGCCGTAATTGACATGCGCTGGGCCGGGCGAGTTGCAGTCGGGTTGCAAGCGATAATGCTATCAGCAACAGCTTTTTCTTCGCTGCTTCCCCAAATGATTTCAACATCGTAACCGGCACTGATGGCAATGGTAGCTAAATGTTGCCAATGCGTTGTCGACCACAATTTTGTTACCCAACTCGTACCAATAATAAATATTAATTTGCGTGAGTTTTTTTTGACATGCGCAAAATTTTCATGGATACCAAAATTTAATGCGTTTGCTGGCGTGTAGCCAAACGCTTGGCCAAACAATTGACGGGTTCGCTCAACAGCATGTTGCGATTTGCTTACACAAAATTTGTCGTTGTAAAAAAAACTGGCGATAGGTTCCCTTGCTGATTTTTTGTCGAAACCTTTAACTACTCTTGTATTCGCTAACATCGAAATAGATGCGCTTTTTAATAAGCCTTGCGCGTCAATAACAACGTCGTAGTGTTCGCTTTGCAATATCTTTCGCCAGGTTTTAAATTCTCTCCAGCTTTTAAGGCTGCGGTCTTTCATCCAATGCCGCAGGCTTATCGGAATCGCTTTGTTAACCGCAGGGTGCCAATCCACAATTTCTTTAAAACCATCCTCAACGACCCAGTCAATGAGCGCATTTGGATGATGTGCTTTTAAATCAGTAATTGCCGGAAAGGTATGAAAAATGTCGCCCATGGACGACATTTTAATGAGGAGAATTTTCATAAACTACGTCCATGGAGTTTACCCTGCGGGCGGCTTCGCCGTGCAAATTGCTCCTGCAATTTGTCATAGCTACATCCATGTGATTTACCCTGCGGGCAGCTTCGCCGTGCAAATTGCTCCTGGAATTTGTCATGACTAAGTCCATGCGATTTACCCTGCGGGCGGCTTCGCGGTGCGAGTTGTTCCTGCAATTTGTCGTAACTACATCCATGTGATTTACCCTGAGGGCGGCGTCGCTGTGCAAATCGCTCCTGTAAGTTGTCATAACTAAATCCGCGTGGCTTTACTTGCAGGCAGCTCTGCCGTGCAAATCGCTTCTGTGATTTATGTGTGGAGCTTAAATTATGAAGTTCCATCGATTTACTGGTAGTCTTTGTAGGATTTCTCTTCGATTAATTCAGAGCCAAACGCAAGATTGATATCTTTTTTAACTTTTGCGCGTGTATCGTTGGTGACATAAACAGCACGCGCAAGTTGGATAAATTTATCGCTAAAATCTTTCGCAAATTCACAATCGCGAATATCGTCTTCGATTATCCACAATTCCTGATTAATATCCTTTAGCGCCTGTTGCAGCGGCGCCAGCTTGGCTTTTCCTGTGATATCAAGTAGGCGATCCACTTTTGCGTTGAGGACATTTAATTCATGCGTGACGTTTTTTAATTTGCCAGCGTCGCTAATATTCACAGCTTTAATTTCGAGGATAGTGATTTTATCAATCAGCTCACCGAGGGAGATAGGGGCTTCAATCAGCATGGAATATTTCTCATCTATTTTTAAGGCGCACAGTCTAACAAAGTTAGCGTTCATCACAAACCGCAAAATGTTAAATGAATGAGCGAGTTCTTATTTGTTGGAGTACGATTATTTATTCCACGGCATTCGGGCTAAGCATCCCCATCATGCAGGGGTCAGTAGTACCCGAAACATCAACCCCGCGCCGACAAAACCGGACAAAACATAAGCCAGCAAATTCTACTGACATGTTTTGTCATCAGCGCCTTTTAATATGGCTCTACTGCAAGCGGGGGAGACAAAATTATGCGGTGTTGGATAGGCGTAGCTTCGAAAGACCACGTGGCACGTGGCGTTGACGGTGGCTTTTACCAGCTCTGTCACGGTAGGACACAGCCCTTGAAACGCGTGGGATTGGGTGACTAGACTATTTATTATTCGCCAAAGGAAACCTTCAGCGGCAATCAGTTGTGTCAGCAGTTTACAGCTATAGGTCGTGTGGTTGGCGAGGCTGTTTACTAAGTTGAAATGGCACCCGGCTTTATGCCTTTACGTCGTGATATTGAGTTTTTACGAGCAGGTGTGCTTAGCATTCGCCCAGTTATTGGTCGGTTAAATTTCATCCAACAGAAAAATCGTTGGGGTTACTCGTTCTGCTTTGAGCATATTGAAATCTCGTAAGACGTTTTTGAATTGATCTCATCAGAAATGCTATTGCCTGATGATGTCGCGTTACAAATGGCTCTGTTCAAACACTAATTATTTCAGGATCAAAGCTGATTTTTAAATGCGCAATTCGCTTTTGAGATAATAATTAACTTTTGATGATACAAAACTGATAGGGAATTACTTATGTGGCAAGCTAACTTTCAAACAACAACAGATGTTCCCGCAGAAAATCTTTATCGCGCGATAACCGATTTCAACGCATGGAATAAATGGGATCGCGGTATTGAACACACGCGGTTGATTGGCGACGCAAAGGCTGGTGGTAAATTTATACTTAAACCTAAAGGCGGTCCGGCAGTAAAAATTACGATAGAAAAAATGTGGCCCTATGAGGTTATTGATGTGGCGCATTTGCCACTCGCCAAGATGCGAACCGTGCATAAGTATGTACGTGTTGGTGATACCACTCACATACACATGGAGCTACAAATCTGGGGCTTGCTCGGTTTTTTGTGGCGTAAAATTATTGGTGAGAATCAAATTAAAGAGGCCGCCGAACAAACTAAAGCATTTGTTGATTATGCGAGGGTAATTTAATGCGTATCCTCTATCTACTTTGCTTTTGTCTAATCGCGCTACCTGCATTTGCAGACACTCAAGCTGATGCACAAAAAATACTTTTGAATAAGGATAAAAAATCCATGGTAGAAATTGCTCCACCTTTGAAACAACGTCTGCATATCATTTTGCTCGGCGTCAATAACGTTGCTAAATCCGCTGCTTTTTATGAAGCACTAGGTTGGAAGCGCGCTCCATCAAGTCATGCTGGTTTTGTTAAATTTGACTTGGGCGGTTTCGCACTGGCATTGATTTCGCGCGAAGACCTTGCCAAAGATGCGTTGGAGCCGAAAGCAGAAGGCTCAGGCTTCTCCGGTGTTGCTTTAATTCATCTGGTGCCCAACGTAGATGATGTCGCTTTAACATTAAAACGCGCTGTAGATGCCGGCGGAACTCTGGTGAAACCTGCAACTAAGACTCAATGGGGCACGGCAGGATATTTTCGAGATCTAGACGGTCATTTATTTGAAGTCGATTACGAGGAGGTCTGGGTGTTTGATGATACTGATCATTTGGTCGTGCAATAAAATGAATTGGTGGATATTTTCCTATGCATAAATTCACTGACCGCGCTGTCGCTGAGGTATTTGAATCTTATCCACCGGCTGTACGAAAAAAATTATTGTATTTTCGCACGTTAATTTATGAAGTTGCCGCGAAAAATACCAAGATTGGTGAATTGGAAGAGTGTTTAAAGTGGGGCGAGCCCGCGTATATCGCCAAATCTGGTAGCACGGTTCGTATTAATTGGAAACCATCGAGTCCTGAGCAATTGTTTATTTATTTCAATTGCAAAACCAGACTTGTTGAAACTTTCAAAGAAATTTATGGAAATAGTTTTTGTTATCAATCTAATCGCGCACTGGTGTTTAATGTGCGCGATAAAATCCCGCTTGCTGCCTTAAAGCACTGCATTCTTTTATCGCTAAATTATCATCGCATTAAACATCTATCGCTGCTTGGCGCCTGAGCCATGCTAGTGATACTGTTTGTATAAAAGCATTACTATTATCGCCAATAAGATAAAAGATACGCTTTTCCAAAATAACGCGGGGTTTCGCTCGAGTAGAGGCGGCCTTGTTTTATTTAAAAATGCTTGATTAGGGCGACGTAAGTCAGCGGTAAATTCAGATAATTCTTGATAGCGCTGGTAAGGGTTGGGATGCACCGCTTTTTTAAGCACATCATCTATCCATACCGGAATTTCACGTTCATCGTCTAATACACTGCGATAATGTAAACGCCTCTGCGCCGCTTTGGTTTTAGCTTGGGCAACTTCCGCTCCGTAGGGCAATCGTCCGCTCAGCATTTGATAGGTTATTACGCCCAGAGAAAAGATATCTGCTGCGTTGGTACCGTTCTCACCCAGAAAATATTCCGGTGCACTGTATTGAGCTGTACCTAACAGATTCTGTTCTCTGCCAGTCGTAGATATTTCACTAATCCCCGCAACACGTGTCGAACCGAAATCGATAATTTTCACAGTACCCGTATTATCAATCATTATATTTTCGGGGCGTAAATCCTGGTGTAACATCTCTTTACGGTGGAACGCCAATAAACCTTTTGCAATTTGTTCTACAATACCGCGCACGTTTTCCAAATCCGGTTTTGGATTATCTATCAACCACTGCGTGAGAGTTTGGCCGTCAATATATTCGGTAACAATATAAATATAATTGCGCTTTCGGGTTTGCTTGCAAGGCTTTAAAACGTGTGCGCTGTTAATTCGGCGAGCGATCCATTCCTCCATTAAAAATCGCTCAAGGTAATCAGTGTCTGAACGCAAATCAATGGACGGCGTCTTAATAATAACTTGTTCGTGGGTGTCGGGATCCAAGGCTAAATAAACGTGGCTTCTGCTGGTGGCTCGCACTTCGCGAATAATCTGATAACCGTCAAAAATACTGCGTGCTTCAAGAATAGGTGGAAAGGGGAGGTCGCTTAGCTGATCGTAAATTTCATTTGCATCGGTAGTTCCTATCTCATCTATTCGAAGAATTTGAATTGTTAAATTATCATCACTACCTTTTGCGTAAGCTTCGTCAACAATATTTTTTGCGGCTTTATTTAAATCATCCTTGTGTTTGTAGATACTATTAATAATAAAGTCGCTGGACGCAAACTCATACACACCATCTGTAGCTAATACAAAAATATCGCCTTTATTAATTGCGATTGCTTGATAATCAATTTCCACTTGCGGATTAATTCCCATCGCGCGGCTAAGATAACTTTCGGATTCAGTAACTCTGTGACGATGATCCTGTGTGATTTGCTCAAGATTCTTATCAAGTAATCGGTAGATGCGTGAATCACCTACGTGAAAAATGTGTGCGGTGCTGGATTTAATAATGACGACGCTCAAGGTGCAAACATAGCCTCGATCTCTGTCGTACCTATATTGACTTTGTTGCGTGAGGTTGTGCAGCCAGGAATTTGTTGCGGTGATAACTTGCAGCGCTGAATTTTTTACTGAATTGGCTTCGGATGTACAAAAATAATCTTCCAGGAAACTTTTGACGGCAGTTTCGCTGGCAATTTGGCTAACGCTACTGCTGCTAATTCCATCGGCAATGGCGATGGCGACGCCCTTCAAACTAAGTTGCGGTTCCTTTGGAATTGCGATACCAAAAAAATCCTGGTTGATCTCTTTTCGGCCTTTGTCAGAATGTTGCCCTATGGCGAGGTTTAATTTTTTTGGCATGACCGAATCTACTTATTATGAATGAGTAATCTTGCCACTATTCTAGTTGCTATTTACTTTCCCGGCGTTTTACACCGCGAAAGTAAATAGATGCGGACATTTTAAATATTGCGTTTTGGAGCTGTCCTCACGTGTGTACTATAAAGTGTTAGTCCGGTGAATGCCAAGCCACCTACGAGATTGCCCAGTGCTGTTGGAATTTCGTTCCAAATAAAATAATCACCAACGGAAAAGTTGCCGCCCATAATTAAACCGAAGGGAAACAAAAACATATTTACGACTGAGTGCTCAAAACCCATAAAAAAGAATAGGAAAATCGGCATCCACATAGCGATAACTTTACCGCTTACCGTTGTGGATATCATTGCGCCTACTACGCCGAGGGAAACCATCCAATTACATAACATGCCACGAATAAAAATTGTTAACCAACCATCCACACCATATTTTGCGTATCCAAGTGTACGGGCTTCACCTATTCCGGCTATTTTTTTACCAACTGCATCTGCCTCCACATTGAAGCCATAGGTAAAAACATAGGCCATCATAACGGCTACAGTTAATGCGCCTGCGAAGTTGCCTAAAAAAACCAAACCCCAATTCCGCAACACACCAGAAACAGTAACGCCAGGGCGCTTATCAAGCAACGCTAATGGAGTTAAAACAAATACACCGGTTAACAAATCAAATCCCATCAAATACAGCATGCAAAAACCAACGGGAAATAAAATTGCCCCAAGTAAAAATATTCCTGTTTGCACGGAAATTGTCACGGCGAAAACGGCAGCCAATGCCAGGATGGCACCTGCCATGTAGGCGCGAATGACAGTATCCCTGGTAGACATAAATATTTTGGACTCACCGGAATCCACCATTTTGGTTGCAAACTCTGAAGGAACTAAATAGGACATGGTATTTTCTCGCTACATAATTATTGAAAGGCAAAGTTGAAACATTAGATACATTCCGTGCTTTGCAACGCTCATGCCCAAATAGAATTCGGTAGTGGATTTTAAATTTTAAAAGCGAAATTTTCACGGAGAGTCATTACTTACAGGATTTAATTTATATTTTTGATTGTTGATGGTGCGCAAAAAGATGCCTCGTATGAAATTCGAAACAAATATGGGCGATACAAGTGGGTTTATATAGTGCAAATAAATGCAATGGTGTCAATTGGCGCACCAAGTTAGGGACAATATATTTGGGGTTTTGAATGGAATCGTATTTATTAGCACCCTTAAGTACATCTTGTGCACGGCAAAACGCTAGCACCGGTATGCCCAAACGCCGGATTTAACACGTATAATGCCCAGCTTTTCGCACCCATCCTCGTTTTTAAGGCTTCATCATGACCGTTCGTACCCGCATAGCCCCGTCACCTACTGGCGACCCGCACGTAGGCACCGCCTATATCGCGTTATTTAACTTGTGTTTTGCTCGCCAACACGGCGGCCAATTCTTACTGCGTATTGAAGACACTGATCAAACACGCAGTACACCAGAATCCGAACAAGCAATTTTGGACAGTCTGCGCTGGTTAGGCTTGGAGTGGGACGAAGGCCCGGATGTGGGCGGCCCGCACGGCCCTTATCGCCAGAGCGAACGCATGGGCATGTATCGCCAATATGCCGAAGAATTGATCGAAAAAGGTCACGCTTTTTATTGTTTCGCCACGGCCGAAGAGCTGGACGAAATGCGCCGCGAACAAATCGCTAAAGGCGAGACTCCGCAATACGACGGTCGCGGTTTGCTGTTATCAAATGAAGAAGTGCAGCGCCGTTTAGCAGCGGGTGAGACTTACGTAATTCGTATGAAAATTCCGTCGGAAGGCGTGTGTATTATCGACGACATGTTGCGTGGCAAAATTGAGATCGAGTGGTCGCATGTGGACATGCAAGTCTTGCTGAAGGGCGACGGTATGCCGACCTATCATTTGGCGAACGTAGTCGATGACCATTTAATGGAAATCACTCACGTCATTCGTGGCGAGGAATGGATTAACTCAGCGCCCAAGCATCTAAAGCTTTATGAATACTTCGGATGGAAAGCACCGGTGTTGTGCCACTTGCCGCTGTTGCGCAATCCGGATAAATCCAAACTCAGCAAACGCAAGAATCCAACCAGCATTTTGTACTACAAGCGCATGGGTTATTTGCCCGAAGCCATGTTGAATTATCTTGGCCGTATGGGCTGGTCAATGCCCGATGAGCGCGAAAAATTTACGCTTGCTGAAATGCAAGAACACTTCGATTTAAATCGCGTGTCACTGGGCGGCCCGATTTTCGACGTGGAAAAACTCAGCTGGTTAAACAGTTTGTGGATTCGCGAAAATTTCACGGTTGAGCAACTCGCTGCACGTTTGCACGATTGGGCATTTAATAAAGAAACCCTATTGCAAGCTTTACCGCACGCACAGTCGCGCATGAATACCCTAAGTGATTTCGCGCCACTCGCCGGCTTTTTAGTATCAGGTATGTTGAATATTAATGAAGCCAGTTTTGCGGGCAATAAACTCGATATTGAAAAACAAAAAGAGTATTTGCAGTTCGCGCTTTGGCGTATGGAGGCTTTGCGCTTCTGGGAGCGCGATAATATTTTTACCGAGCTTAAGATGCTTGCTGATCAAATGGGCATCAAACTCAAAGACGCACTCGCACCAATCTTCGTTGCAATTGCAGGTACCACTTCTTCTTTCTCGGTAGTGGACTCCATGCAAATAATTGGGCCGGATTTAAGCCGTGCACGTTTGCGTCATGCTGTTAATGCGTTAGGTGGATTCGGCAAGAATAAACAAAAGGAGTTGGATAAAATTTATGCGCGACTGGGTGAGATGCCCGAAGCTACAGACGCCACACCAGCGGTTAACACTTAACCGCTTGATTCGCCTGAAAATACTGAAAGCGTGCAGGGGAGTTTTCCTTGACACTCCCAAAGCCGGTGCATACAATGCGCCCGCTTCAGGACGAAGCCCAAGCAAGACTTGGGGCTATAGCTCAGCTGGGAGAGCGCTTGCATGGCATGCAAGAGGTCAGCGGTTCGATCCCGCTTAGCTCCACCAAATTAAAATGAAAAACCCCGTATGCTCAAAAGCATACGGGGTTTTTCATTTTCAGCTTCGCTAGCTCTTAGCGGGATCTTTTTTAGCTTCGGTTCAAAAATCGACACGACTGCCTTAGGCAGTACTGATCATCCAACAAACGGCGTGCTAAGCCGAAATGGTTTTCGCTTACGAATTTTCAAAAGACAAATTTTATTTACCTAAATAATGCTTTTCTAATAACTCATTTTTAACAATCAACCATTTCAAAAAAAATAATTTAAAGCACCCGAAAATAAACATGTGTCATTACTTTTAAAAAATTTCAATACAACGATTTAATATGTAATGATTAACTTCCGGCTCAAATTTCATAGGCATCTCATACATACATATGCAAATCGGAGCGACGGAGTTCACATCGCTTGAACTTTTTTAACCGCGTTCCATAACCTACAAGGAAAATGCTTTTGATTTTCGCTAGAAATATATTATTGAATTGCCTCATGCTAGGTTTTTCCCTTTTCATAAGCGCTGCTGCTTTCGCGGATGCGCAATCTAAAAATGAACGCGCCCCAATTCGCTTCCTTTTAACATTCGATGACGGCCCCAGTGGCGCAACAAAAAGAAACCCAACTAAAAAGATTCTTGATGTATTGGCGAACAATCCAATTCAGCCCGAGATCAAAGCGATATTTTTTGTGCAAACACGTGCGAAGCGTGGTGGTGGAACTGAGGTTGGTCGATTACTGTTGAAACGTGAACAGGATGAAGGGCATTTGCTCGCCTTTCACACGGCAACGCCGCACCATTCTAATCATAGAAAGTTACCCCCGGAGCAATTCGAACAATCCCTTAGGTTCGGTGTTACTGATATGATTGAAGCTACTGGTGTACCGCCTACATTAGTTCGCCCACCTTTTTGGAATTATGATGCGCGTACGCTTGCGGAATATCATCGCAATGGGTTGCAAATGTTACTCACCGATTTAAGTGCAAATGACGGTGTGATTTGGGGTGTTAACTGGAGTTGGCACAAACACAGCAATCTGTTAAAACAGTTAACGGCAGCGCGAGAAAAATGGCTGGAAGGCAAGCTTCCAATCGTCGATGGTGAAACTCCGATAGTTGTGACCTTTCATGATGTGAATACTTACACAGCAAGAACTATCGAAGTTTATTTAAAGATTTTGTTACAAGTAGCAAATGAGCTTGATATGCCGGTCGCCAACAAAGCGTTTTATGATAGCCGTGATGGATTAGAGCGCGCGGCTAAAGCACGTGTCGTGATTGATGCAGATGTTAATGCAAAACTCCCCGGAATCTGGAATTGGATTTGGCATTAAAGTTTAATGGAAAAGCTAGCTATATAATGCGTTATGAAATTACCAATCATATACAAATAAGAAAATCACCAGAGACTCACGATGCATACTTCTAAAACGGCTAATTCACCTTTTCGTGTATTGTTCGCCAGTTTGATAGGCACCACTATCGAATTTTTCGATTTTTATATTTACGCTACAGCGGCCGTTCTGGTATTTCCCACATTATTTTTTCCAAAAGGCGATGCGACTATCGCAACGCTGCAATCGTTAGCAACTTTCGCACTCGCTTTTTTTGCAAGACCAATCGGATCAGCACTGTTTGGACATTACGGTGATCGCATAGGCCGTAAAGCCACGTTAGTTGCCGCTCTAATGACGATGGGATTATCCACCGTATTGATTGGTTTATTGCCCACCTACGAGTCCATAGGAATTACAGCAACTGTTTTATTATGTTTGTGCCGCATTGGTCAAGGTATCGGTTTGGGTGGAGAGTGGGGCGGCGCCGTACTCTTGGCCATTGAGAATGCACCTGAAAATAAACGCGCGCTTTATGGAATGTTTCCACAGCTCGGAGCGCCCATCGGCTTCATTTGTTCTACAGGCGTGTTTTTGTTGCTTACGCATAATTTAACTGACGCAGATTTTTTTAGCTGGGGGTGGCGAATTCCGTTTGTTGCAAGCGCGTTATTGGTAATTGTGGGTTTGTATGTTCGCTTAAGTATTGAAGAAACACCCGCTTTTAAGCAAGCCATCGAAACGCACAAGCGCGTGCGTGTTCCTATATTAACTGTTCTCACGCAACATGGCCGAGTGTTGATTCTCGGCGCATTTTTGGCGATTGCTGCCTTTGTAGTTTTTTATATTACTACCGTATTTTCGTTGGGTTGGGGTACGGGCAAATTAGGGTATACGCGTGAAGATTTTTTAATTTTGCAGTTGTACGCGGTGTTTGCGTTGATAATTACAATATGGATGTCTTCGATCGCAGCGGACAAAATAGGCCGCCGTGCAATGCTTATGATTGCAGGCGTCGCCGTTGTGATTTTTGGATTAAGTTTTGCGCCCCTGTTAAATTCAGGTTCAAGTTTGGGTATCTTAACTATGTTAGTGTTGGGTTTCAGCGTTATGGGTTTTACGTATGGTTCTTTAGGCACCGCGCTCGCTGAAATTTTTCCTACAGAAGTACGGTACACGGGTGCCTCGCTCAGTTTTAATTTAGCAGGAATTATTGGCGCATCGCTAACACCAGCTATCGCGAGTTGGTTAGGTGTTAATTTTGGTCTCGCTTTTGTTGGTTACTATATTTCGATTGCAGGGCTATCAACTTTCGTAGCTGCGTTTTATTTGGCGAAAGGCCTACATAGGTAGTATTGAGATCGCGCTTTATTAATGAACTAAAATGGTGATAAAAAAATCGCTGACAAAAATTAAAGATATTCGAGCGAGTCATTACTAGCAAAGTAAATTTTAATTCATGCGTAATTAAGCGCCTAATGAGCGATGAATATGCAAGCTTCTAAAGCAAAGCTTTATATCGGTGCAGCCAACCTTGTGAAATAATTCCGTTTGATAAAATTTACTTGATATATATCGCCAGCTTTGGTGGTATAGCATTTGTAAAATGAAATGACTGGTAGGTGTTGAGAAAATGAAAGTAAGCGAGGTACTCATCTAACGCGGATTAATGATTAAGGAGGAGTTATGGCTTTTCAACATAATTATGTGAATTTGGTAACGGAGCGCTCGCAAGCGCATACACGATTGATTCGTGATTACGATAATTTAACGAATAAGGATTTTGATTTTATTATTGTCGGCTCTGGTATAGGCGGAGGGATTCTGGCGGATGATCTCGCAAATCGACTTGGTCATAGCCATCGCATATTGTTGCTGGAAACAGGTTCGTTTATTTATCCCACCCATGTTTATAATTTTAGCAAGATTCCCAATTCCGCCACAGCACAGCATTTTGGTGTTGATAATTTCAAAGACTGGCCCGACAGCTCATTTTATATTGGTGGCAAACCGCAAATGGCTTTTGGCGGTCGTTCAATTTTTTGGTCAGGGTTAATTCCACAAGCGAGTGATTGGGAGCTGGAATTTTTTCCGGATGCTGTGCGCAATGATTTGAAAGCTGGTTTGCTAAAACAAGCTGGCTCAAAAATGAATGAATCGGTTTCCCTTGGCGCTATGGCAAGAACGTTGGTGGCTCATTTCAAATCAACAAATCTTGCGGATGATTTTGATATTAGAGAAACACCTCGCGCTGTTCATCAACCCTATCTAAATGCCGACGGTACCTTGTGCGATAGATTGTTCCATGAGCCCACGGGAGTTTTTAACACGGCGGAATTACTCATCAATCAAGTGGGCCTAACGTCGGAGGTGAATGATCTGGATGGCAAGGGCCTTTTTATAAAACTTAATACGTTTGTAGAAGGCGTTCACGATGTACCTTTTGATTGGCACGAGGTAAAAACCACCAACACTATAACCGGAGAACAAATAAGTTTTTATGCTCCAAAAGTAATTATTGCGGCGGGCGCGCTTGAAAGCCCTAAACTGATTAATCGCTCTTCGGTCTATGGAAATTTATCTGACGCTGTGAAAAGAAATGTCGGTTTCGGATTAACGGATCATCCAGTGAGTGGTGAATCCCAAGCCTATGTATCGTCGCTAGGTGCTATTCCCATTTCTCGAAAGGATCACGCGAAAATTATTTTTTACTCAAAAGGCACATTGGATGCGCAGGGAAATATCAAATTTCCGTTTAATATTGAGATGAACGTTAACCACGAATATTGGCATTTGCGAGACAACGATCCTTCATCTGAAGAAATTCCCGATGACACTGCTAAAGCGCGTGTAGATATCAAATTCAGTTTCGCCAATTGTATCGATGATGAAAATGGAATTTTTTCCCATGCGAATGACCATTATGTCCCGGAAATTCGCTTCAAACGATTTTCGGACCTTGATAATTTATTGAATTCACGATTCCCGGCGATGGCGGGCTGGAACAAAAGCCAGCAGGAATTTTTTGATCTTTTAAATACAACTCGTAATCGAGTTTTTAATCAATTTAATAATGTTGAGTGGATTACCGGTGAATATGGCGGTGACGGGGGAAAACAGTGGCCGTTTGGTTGGGGGACGGTTCACCATGCCTGCGGAACTTTACGCATGCCATGGAAGCGCAACCGTGACGCGGTTAATTTTGAAAATACATCTGTCGTTAATGAAAACTTGGAGGTACGTAATGCTCTCGGTCTTTATGTGTGTGATATGTCTGTGATGCCAATCAGTACTGCAGCGAATCCGGTTCGAACCTTGGCAGCCTTAGCCTTGCGACTTTCACGACATTTGGGTTAACTCTTAAAGCAGGTCAAACGTAATTTCTGACAGCTTCGAATACTAAAAATAAGATCCACGAGGCGATGAGTAATATCCAAGGCAATAACGATTGTTTTTGTTTTGTGCTAACGACTTCTTTTTCGTCGTCCGGCTTTTGTTGCGTTAATTGATTGGCCATTTGTTTTACTTTTTTTGTGCGTTTATCAAGGTCGCGTGTTTTTTCGCTTTGTTGTCGCAAAAATAATTCCATTCCACGTTGAATCCCATTGGCAATGGCCCTAGTTTCCGCTGAAGTTTGGCCATCAATTTTTATGGCGTTGGTGATTTTTGCTGCATCAGCACGTATATCACGTGCGTCTTTTTTTTGTTTCGGCTTTAATGGCGCCTGGGTTGTCATGGGCAGATCTCATAAGTTAAAAAGGGCATGGAGCGTTTTTTATTTAAAATTGTATTTATATATGGAAGCTCTCTGGTATAAATGCTGGTATTATAAGATAAGTAAGGCCAGAGCCGGCCAATCAAATAACAATAATGCGTTTTCATGGGGCGGGGTCGAATAACCTGACTCTTCCCAAGGTCGTCTCCAATGTTAAAGTTCTATCGCAATACATCACTGCTATCTCTAGCATTGCTGCTGCTTACCGCGCTTATAATTTATGCCGGGGCAGTTCAGTCCAACTTGAGCGTGTCTCTGTTTCCGGCGCGAGACCCTGCTTTTTTATGGCGATCTTCTACAGAGCCAACTGTTCCGGACGGTAAGACAGCAACAACCCTATTAAGTGATGTTGGAAATATTGATTTTCAATATTTCCTTGATCCTGAGAAAGATTATCCCTACACACATTATTCCATGTATTTCATTGATTCCGTCCAACCTTACAAACTGGTTGATTTGACGAGGTTCAGTGGTGTTTCGTTTAAGGTCATTTGCGACCCTAAAAATGTGCTTCTGTTCGTCTTGTTCAGTTTTGACGAAAAGGTAACGAATGTTAATAAGCCTGTCACCCGTAGAGTCTCGTCTACCGCATTCACCTGTGACAATAAATGGGACACCGTAACTGTTTCATTTGATCATCTGGATACTCCCCACTGGTGGCTTGGTAGAAACGGCTACGATTTCAGCGATAGGGGATACCAGCTTAACAAGACTATGGGATTTGCCTGGGTGAACTCATTGCAAAGTCCGCTAAACACCATGTCTCACGTAAAGGTAACAGACGTAACGCTCGTGGGAAGAGATTTCCGCTTTCTTTATATTGCAATCGCGCTGACCTTAGCGTTGTGGATTTTGTTTGTTATCTGGATATTCCGCCGTTATGTGACCATGTTAACGATTCAGCTCAAAGACAAGGTGAAGCAGGATCAACCTTTAATGGCCTACAAAAAATTATCGATTGAACCGCAAAAAGATAAAGAAAAAAGTTCGGTGTTACGGTTTATGGCAACGGAATATGCGAAGGCGGATTTAAGTCTTGAGTCCGCTGCAACGCAATTGGGAATAAATAGAACAAAAATTAATGACATTCTAAAAGATGAATTGGGTCTCACATTTACTGCGTACTTAAACAAGTTGCGGCTCACCGAAGCTGCAAGATTATTGTCTGAAAATGAGGACGTAAACGTTTCTGAAATCGCTTATTTGGTTGGTTACAACAATCCTTCTTATTTCAATAAACTTTTTAAGATCGAATACGACTGTACTCCCAAAACATTTAAAGCTTTGTACAAACACAAAGACGCGGATTAATCAGTTTTGTCATACATAAGGCGTAAAATAAGTAAAAATTTTTTGTGAAAAGAGTCGCATTATTCAAAGTTGTGTCGTCAGATTCATTCAAAAAATTACAAAAATTCTTCAACTTTTATTGGTTTTGTAAAAACACTTTCAAATATTCAATTAACAAAAGTGCTTTGTCAGTAAGCTGTGCCCAGCTGTGTGTACTGGAAAAACTCTCGCAGTTCTTGTGAGAACGGTAGATGACTCATTTGGCTAAAAAGAACTCTAATAATTGTGTCGCTTATAGTATTGTAATATGGTTCCACCGCTCCAACGATAATTTTAATCATGAGCATCGCCGTCTTTCCTGTGTCGCACGTTTAGCCTGATAACTCATTAGGCTTTTTTTCTTACTAAACCTCAGTTACAACCGGAGATATGTATGTATAACACTAATAAAACATCCACTATGCTCGCTTACGCGATCAAACGAGCCGGGTTAATTCTCGGTCTCGGTGTGGTTGCAACGGCTTATACGCAAAGTGCGTTGGCAAGTTGCAGTTACACAATTGACAACGAATGGTCGTCTGGCTTTGTGGCGACTGTCACCATCAAAAACGACACTTCTGCGGCCATTAATGGCTGGAATGTGGGTTGGCAGTACACCACTAACAGATCTGCTGGTGGATGGAACGCGAACTTTTCTGGTTCAAATCCATATAGCGCTTCTAATTTGGGTTGGAATGCAAATATACCGGTAGGACAATCTGTTTCCTTCGGTATTCAAGGTAACAAAAATGGTGGCTCAGCAGAGCGTCCAACCATTTCTGGAACCGCTTGTAATGGCGCTACATCTTCAGTTGCGTCAAGCTCCGTTCGCTCAAGCGTTGTATCAAGCTCTTTGCGTCCATCAAGCTCTTCTGTTTCGTCTGTTGTGTCTTCTGTGAGATCAAGCTCATCTGTTGCGTCTTCAACTAGCTCCGTTGCGAATGCTTGCCCAAGCCAGCAATCAAATGCATTCCAAACTTACGCACCGAAAATTCCGGTTGCTGTTCAGGCAGAGGATTTCGACCCAGCTGGTTACTCCGACTCGAGTACTACCAACGAAGGTGGTGCTTATAGAACTGATACAGCGGTAGATATCAAATCTATCACCGGTGGTAACGCAGTAGGTTGGATGATTAATGGTGAGTGGTTGGAATACACCATTTATGTTGAAACTGAAGGCGATTACGATGTCACTATTCGCTCAGGCGCTGTAGGTGATGGTCGTACTCTGAAGATTTCTCAATGCAGCACTACATTGATTGAATCTTTCGCTGTGCCTAATGTTTCTACCTGGGGCGAATTCAAAACCTGGTCAGCTGGCAAAGTACATTTAGCGCCTGGCTACCAAAAAATTCGCGTGACTGTAGGCAGCACTGATTATCTCGATCTCGATTGGATTTACATCGGTACTTACACTGGAACAATTGATCCAAAATCTTCCAGCAGCTCTTCTGTTAGTTCCAGCTCTGTAAGAAGCTCATCATCAAGCGCATCTGGCAAAAAGTTTGTTGGTAACATTACAACTGGCGGCCAAGTACGTTCTGATTTCAGCAGATATTGGAATCAAATTACCGGTGAAAACGAAGGCAAGTGGGGATCTGTTGAAGGTACTCGTGACGTTTACAACTGGGCACCAGTGGATCGCATCTATGCTTACGCTCGCCAAAACAACATTCCAGTAAAAGCACATACGTTTATCTGGGGCGCACAATACCCAACCTGGATTAACAACCTGAGCGCATCTGAAACTGCTGCGGAAATCGAAGAGTGGATTCATGATTACTGCACGCGTTACCCAGATACCAAGTACATCGACGTGGTTAACGAAGCTGTAGCAGGTCACCAACCAGCGGCTTATGCACAGAAGGCATACGGCAATAACTGGATTCAGAAAGTGTTCCAGTTGGCTCGCCAATATTGCCCTAACTCAATTCTGATTCTGAACGACTACAACAATATTCGTTGGCAGCACAATGAGTTTATCGCGCTTGCAAAAGCTCAAGGTAACTACATCGACGCGGTCGGCTTGCAATCTCACGAATTGAAAGGCATGTCAGCGTCAGACGTTAAAACTGCGATCGACAATATTTGGAATCAAGTGGGCAAGCCCATTTACATCTCTGAATACGATATTGGCGATAGCAACGACCAAGTTCAACTGCAAAACTTCCAAGCGCATTTCCCAGTGTTCTGGAACCATCCTCACGTAGAGGGTATTACCATCTGGGGCTACGTAAACGGTAGAACCTGGATCGACGGTTCCGGTTTAATGACCGACAGCGGTGCACAACGTCCTGCAATGAGCTGGTTGATGAATTACATAGGTAAGTAATTTTTCATCCTAGTGAGTAAAACGGATAACGCGTAAGAAATTACGCGTTATCTTCCACCCCCTTGTTTCTATTCGCGTCAAAATTGCGTTGAGGTATTTATCGTGTATAAATTATCAGCCTCAGTGAATTCTATTGCCTGCAAAAAGGTAATTTCTCAATTAGCGATATTGTTAGCGTGTTTTCTTTGTGCAGTTACTAGTAGTGCATTAGCTGTTGCGCTAAAAGAAGCGAGCAATCCAGTTATCTGGGCAGATGTGCCCGATCCGTCAGTTATTCGCGTAGGCAATAACTACTTTATGAGTAGCACAACCATGCACATGAGCCCTGGTGTGCCTATTATGAAATCGACAGATTTAATTAATTGGAAAATAATTAATTACGCTTACAACACTCTCGTAAATTCAAATCAATTAAATTTAGAAAATGGCCAAAATGCTTATGGCAAAGGTTCATGGGCGAGCAGCATTCGCTACGTCAATGGCATTTATTACGTGAGTACATTTTCTTACACAACTAATAAAACTTACATCTATAAAACTCAAAATATTGAGCAGGGCCCCTGGAACTTATCCGTCCTTGATGGGGTTTATCACGATTGCGCATTATTTTTTGAAAATGGCCGAGCTTTCCTCGCGTACGGCAGCGACGATATTAAATTAATTGAATTAACCTCAGACGCATCGGCCATTAAATCGGGCGGACTGAATCAAACTATTATTCCTAAATCTTCAGCTATCGCAGGCAGCAGCTTTGTTGTGAAGGCGGAAGGAACACATCTTCAAAAAATCAATGGCTATTACTATGTATCCCTGATTGCCTGGCCGTCCGGCAAAGGGCGTACACAATTAATTTATCGTGCGAGTTCGTTAACAGGCATTTATGAAGGACGAATTGCGTTACAGGATCAGGGTATAGCTCAAGGCGGTTTTGTTGATGCACCCAGTGGTAATTGGTATGCATTTTTATTTAAAGATAGTGGTGCAGTAGGGCGGACTCCTTATCTCGTACCTGTGAGTTGGCAGAACGGATGGCCAGTAATGGGAGTTAATGAGCAAACCCCGAAAAATTTAAATTTCACAGTGGAAGATTCCGCGTTAACAGGTGTTGTTGCATCGGATGAGTTTAACCAGGGCGCGCAAGGTATAGCCTCCTTACCGCTGCAATGGCAGTGGAATCATAATCCCGATAATAGTGGGTGGTCTTTATTGAGCAGGCCTGGTTATTTACGCCTGACTACAAAGCGCATAGATACTACGTTTGAATATGCGCGTAACACACTTACGCAACGCACATTCGGCCCTCAAGGTTCTGCACAAATTTCAATGGAAACGGCTGGCATGAAAGACGGTGATTATGCTGGCTTGGGAGCATTACAAGCGCGATATGGATTTGTAGGTGTTGCCAAGTCAAACGGCAACAAAGCGATTGTAATGGTGGATAACACGTCGGGCGTACCACAAGAAATTATCCGCATAGGACTTTATCAAAATCGTGTTTATTTAAAAATTGAAATGGATTTTCGGAACCAAATTGATCAAGCGAAATTTTACTACAGTATCGATGGTTCCAGTTGGACGGTGATCGGCAATACCCTGCGCATGACTTATGACCTGAAGCATTTTATGGGCTACCGTTTTGCGCTGTTTAATTATGCGAGTCAATCTTCAGGTGGTTATGTGGATTTCGATTATTACCGCTTGGCAGAATAAAAAATTTAAGCTCGCTGCACTCTTGCAATTTTGTTTTCATCCGGCCTGGCTAAACGCTGGCTGTTTTTAACCGAGTTAATTAACGGAGAGACCTTATGTTAACTATTAATAAAACATTTGACGCGCTGGTGGGTGCGCTCAAACGTACGAGTCCCATGTTGGTTGCTGCAATGGCAATTTATTCAACTTCGTCATCTGCAAGCTGTACCTACTCAGTCGATAACGAATGGGGTAACGGATTCACTGCAAGTATTACGATAAAAAATGATACGTCCTCTGCTATTAGTGGTTGGAATGTGAATTGGCAATATTCCACCAATCGCATCGCCGGTGGATGGAACGCAAATATTTCTGGCACCAATCCTTACAGCGCATCCAACCTATCCTGGAATGGAAACATTGCGGCTGGCCAATCTGTTTCGTTTGGATTCCAAGGTGAAAAAAATGGCGGCTCTGCTGAACGCCCAACAATTTCTGGAACCGGGTGCGGAGCCACAACCTCATCTGCAAGCTCTGTTCGTTCAAGTGTTGCATCAAGTTCTTTAAGACCAAGTTCTGCCGCACCAAGTTCGGTAGCGTCTAGCTCGGTGCGTTCTTCAATTGCGTCATCGTCCGTGAGATCAAGCTCATCGGTTGCCAGCTCTGTTGCAAACGCATGCCCAAGCCAGCAATCAAATGCGTTCCAAACTTACGCACCGAAAATTCCGGTCGCTGTTCAGGCGGAAGATTTCGATCCAGCTGGTTATTCTGATTCAAGCACTACTAACGAAGGCGGTGCTTACAGAACTGATACAGCGGTAGATATCAAATCTATCACCGGTGGCAACGCAGTAGGTTGGATGACTAATGGTGAGTGGTTGGAATACACCATTTATGTTGAAACTGAAGGCGATTACGATGTAACAATTCGCTCAGGCGCTGTAGGTGATGGTCGTACTCTGAAGATTTCTCAATGCAGCACTACATTGATTGAATCTTTCGCTGTACCTAATGTTTCTACCTGGGGCGAATTCAAAACTTGGTCAGCTGGCAAAGTACATTTAGCACCTGGCTACCAAAAAATTCGCGTGACTGTAGGCAGCACTGATTATCTCGATCTCGATTGGATTTACATCGGTACTTACACTGGAACAATCGATCCAAAATCTTCCAGCAGTTCATCTACTAGCAGTTCTTCAAGCTCGCAATCCGCAGTCTGTGATTTGAAAGCACCGTTGAAATGGGTATCTAGCGGCCCGGTTATCAGCCCAAAAAATTCAGGTTGGAAATCAATTAAAGATCCATCAATTGTGAAATATAACGGCGTCTATCATGTGTACGCGACGTACTACGACAGCTCGTACAAATCTATGTACACCAGCTTTACCGATTGGAGCAGCGCTCAAAGCGCTCAGCATATTTCAATGAATGGAACTACGGTTGGAAACTCCGTTGCGCCGCAAGTGTTTTATTTCCGTCCGCATAATAAGTGGTATTTGATCACCCAATGGGGCGGTGCTTATTCAACCACTGACGATATCAGTAGACCTAACTGGTCAGCGAAAAAGAAATTACTGCAAGGTGAACCTACTAACGCATTGGATTTCTGGAACATCTGTGATGCCAACTATTGTTACTTATATTTCTCACGTGATGACGGTGTGTTATACATGTCCAAAACTACCATCGCAAACTTCCCTAATTTCTCTGGCTATACGAAAGTAATGGAAGATCATCGCGGCAATGGCAATCAATATTTGTTTGAAGCACCAAACGTTTATAAGTTGGATGGCCAAAATAAATATTTGTTGATGGTTGAAGCATACCCAAGCGGACCACGTATGTTCCGCTCGTGGACCTCAAGCAGTTTGGATGGCCCATGGACAGCACTCGCTGATACTGATTCGAATCCGTTTGCTGGCAACAATAACGTTTCGTGGCCTGGCGGTAAGTGGGCAGACGGCATCAGCCATGGTGAGTTGATTCGCTCTGGTTATGACGAAAGGTTGACCATTGATCCTTGTAATTTAGAATTCCTTTATCAAGGTCAAGCTGGCACCAGTTCAGAGTACAATACAATCCCTTACAAATTGGGTGTGTTAAAACTTCAAAGATAGTGCTCGTAAAACTGAATAGAGTGTCAAAGCTTTATTTGTAAATAAGGCGCCTATTTAAGGCGCCTTATTTATTTAAGTGGTTTCAGTCATTTCACTTTCGTGTGTTGATTAAGATTGTTTGTATTTGTTTCTAATCATTTCGTTTATTCCTTCACTGTAATTGTCGCGAATGCCAATTCCCATCTTAGGTGTTCATGCATCAAGCCTTATTTTTTTGAACCGCTATGTATTCAAAATACTACTTTGAATTTTGCGCAATTACCCTGGGCTCAGCGACCGGTACCAGTTTTCCATCTCTTAGTTGGATAGCTTGGGTTGCCCCCATCGTTGGCCAAATTTTTAGCTCATGACCTTTTTGTTTTAACGATTGTTGAACCGCATCTGACATCGAAGCTTCAACAAATAATTGGTTTGGGTTCCATTGCTGATGAATTCGCGGTTGAGCCATAGCCTGTTCTGCGGTTACACCGTCATTGAGCGTATAAAGTAGTGTTTGAACAACTTGCGAAATAATAGTGGGGCCGCCTGCTGCACCTACTGTCATGACAGGTTTGCCATCCTTAAATATTATTGTTGGACTCATACTAGAGAGCGGGCGTTTGCCCGGTTGAACAGAGTTTGCATTTGAGCCAACCAAACCAAACGCATTCTTCGCGCCTATTTGCGCAGAAAAGTCATCCATTTGATTATTCATTACAACACCCGTTCCCGGGATAACAACTTTACTGCCAAAACTGGTGTTTACAGTCGAGGTAATTGCAACCCAATTACCGGCTAGATCTGCAGCAGCAATGTGAGTTGTGTGTTTATTCATAAGTGCTTCAACATCGACATCCGGATTTCCGAAACTAATATCAGAAGTAGTTTTTTCTAGATTAATTTTGGATGCAATAATTTTTGCGTAGCGTTTATCTGTTAGCCCCGCTGGCACCTGGGTAAAGTCGCTATCGCCTAACCACTGTGCTCGATCGGCAAATGCGAATTTCATTGCCTCCGCGATTAAATGGTAGCGCAACTCGGACGTCGCATTTTTCAGATCAAATTGTTCAAGAATATTTAAAATTTGCGCGACATGAGTTCCACCAGAACTGGGTGGTGGGAAACCATAAAGCGTGTAACCCGAAAATTCTGATATCACAGGTTTACGCATTTCAACGTGATAATTTTCAAAATCTTTCTTGGTGATAAGACCGCCGTTTTCTTTCATCCATTGTGCAGTTTTTTTGGCAAAGTCGCCTTTGTAAAAATATTTCGGGCCGTGTTTTGCAATTGCACGGTAAGTTGCAGCCAAATCTTTTTGTTGAAGTTGTGTTTTTGCTGGCAAAGGTTTTCCATCTTTATCTAAAAAGATTTCAGCGCTCGCAGGAAACAGCGCAAGTTTCGAACTTGTTGATGCAAGACGTTCGGCCACAGTTGCAGAAATCGGGAATCCAGTTTCAGCCAAATTTGCAGCGGGCAAAACAACATCGCTAAATTTTAACGTCCCACCTAACTGTTGCAATTTATGTAATGCCATCACCGAGCCTGGGATACCAATGGCTAAGGCGCCAGTGCGGCTTAATTCCGGATTTGCATTTCCTTTAACTAAAAACATATCCCGGTTTGCGGCAGCAGGTGCCATTTCGCGGCCATCAATTGCAAAAATTTTTCCATTGGCTAAACGAACTAATATGAAACAGCCTCCGCCGATTCCAGAATTCTGTCCGTCCACAACACCTAGGGTAAACGCTGCTGCGATTGCAGCGTCCACTGCGTTACCGCCGCGCTCAATTACATCCATTGCTATTCCGCTTGCATAAGGATTCACAGTAGCAATAGCTGCTTTCCCGTCGACACTAACTCGTGCGTAAGCATTTGGTTGGGCTTGTTCTTTGGCGTGAAGGAACTGTGAAAAGCTTAAGGAAATTAAAACGAGCAACCAGGTTTTCATAGTAATTCCTATTTTTTGTTTGCAGAGAGAGAACGGCGGGTACAGAAAATAAGGAGGCGATGATGCCTCCTTATTGCGTTGCTAAAACTATCTTGAGGTAGATTTTCTGAAACACATTTTATTTTTTAGCAGATGGTTTGACGAACTTTAATGTCATGCGGTCACTCTCACCAATCGCTGCGTATTTTGCCCGGTCTTCATCTTTATTGGCAAATGATGGTGGCAACGCCCAGACTCCGCTTTTGTGATCCGCGGTATCTTTTGGATTTGCGTTAATTTCCGATTTTTCTGCTAGTTTAAAACCGGCTTTTTCGATCTGGGCAATAACGTAAGCCTCGTGTAAATAGCCAGACTTTAAATTAGCTTCTTTGTTTGCCGGTAGTCGATGGTCAACCACACCAAAAACTCCACCGGGTTTTAATGAGTCATATACTTGTTTGAATGCAGTGGTAAGTTGCTCATCGCCACCGCCGGCCCAATTGTGAATATTGCGAAAAGTAAGTACCAAATCAACGCTGTTTGGCGCCGCGAATTTATATTTATTGCCAGGTTCAAAAATTCCAACTTTTACTTTGTCGTAAACAGCCGGGTTCGCATCCAGTTTTTGGCGAAATGCTGCTGCACCTTTACGCGCATATTCGCTAGATGATTCTGGATCACCACCCGCCGCAATTAAATTACCTTTGTTACGTAAGTAAGGCGCGAGAATTTCCGTGTACCAACCTCCACCTGGCGAAAGCTCAACAACTGTCATGTTAGGTTTTATGCCAAGAAAAGTTAGTGTTTCGTAAGGGTGGCGTGCGGGGTCACGCGCTACGTTTTCTGCACTGCGGTGTGATCCTGAAATAGCAGTTTTCAAAGCGTCTTCTGCGTGTACCGGTAAAATAAAACTGCACGCTAAAACAGCACTGATTAAAATTTTTTTCATGGAAAATTCCTTCGATAAAAGAGGTTTCAGTTTTGCCAGTGAGTGAATTATTAGTACGTGATGATTGGCCGCTGTTAGGGTACAGGAAGATGCTCAAACAGGCAGCATGTTTTTTTAAACTATTGTTAAGAATGAAATAGTTA
This sequence comes from Gammaproteobacteria bacterium, assembly GCA_004173475.1. Classification (GTDB taxonomy): domain Bacteria; phylum Pseudomonadota; class Gammaproteobacteria; order Pseudomonadales; family Cellvibrionaceae; genus Cellvibrio. Next base: position 736,104 of record SEBU01000001.1, on the reverse strand, counting down.
AGACGTGGATGTAAAAGCTAACTACCTTTTCGACGCCGCAAGCCTGTTAATCCGTTACCTTCATATTATGAAATTTCAGGTATAGATAAGCTCAAGTAAATAAGGTAGTCGCTGGATGCCTGAGCATTATTCACCAGCGTTAGTTCTGGAAAGCTATACATTGTAAAAGTTCCGTTGTTTTCCGCGACTTTTTTTAATGCTTTGAGGCGGATGTTTAATTACGAACTCTTGGATAAAAATAAAACAGATAAATATTTCGATAATCAACGAGCATCAGATATGCGACTCCGAGATTGATGCACGATGCGCGAACAAATCACACAGAAACGATCATGTGATTGAAATTGTGGATTAACGCAAGCTTTACGAGCGCTGTTCATTTGAATCAAGGGTATTCAGGTAGTATTCATGCCTTGGCGTCTATTTATGTCTCATTGGATTTTCCAGTTGCACGAATCATCACCGTTGGAGAATTTAATCTGGTTTCTGTGTTTCGAAGTTAGCACGTGGCCTGGGTATTAATTTCGCAATCAAACACATCGGCATCTGGTATTTGAGTAAATAACATGCGCAAATTTCTCGTTCTTTTTTCTTTTTTATACGCAATTAATGTGAGCGCCGCTGATGTAAGTGTTAGCATCGGCTCACCTAATTTAAGTATTGGTGTAAATGTACGAGAGTATCCGGATCTAGTGCCTATCCGAGGTTATCCCGTTTATTACGCACCTCATATGGATTCTAATTATTTTTTCTACGATGGACTCTATTGGATTTATCAGGATGATTCCTGGTACGCCAGCTCTTGGTACAACGGCCCATGGAGTTTTGTCGATCCTTATGTAGTTCCGGTTTATGTGTTGCGTGTTCCGGTGCGTTATTACCGTCGTCCTCCTTCATATTTCCATGGCTGGTCTCGCGAAGCTGCGCCGCACTGGCACGATCATTGGGGGCAGGATTGGCATCGCCACCGTCACGGTTGGGATAGATGGGATCGACGTAATGTACCCAAGCCTCCACCGCTTCCAAGTTACCAACGGCGTTATTCCGGCGACCGTTATCCAGATGCTCATCGCCAGCGTGAATTGCAGCAACGAAACTATCATTATCAACCGCGCAATCAAGTGGTGGCTGACCATTACCGAAATGAGCGCCGTAATGATCAACGCAACAATCAGCGCAACGAGCAGTGGGGTGATAGAGATCATCGACGCGATGACCGTCGTCAGCAGGATGATCGCGAACAACAGCGGAAACGTGAAGACGAACAACGTCAACAGGAACGCCGTCATCAACAGCAACGTGAGCAGGAAAATAGACAGCAAGAACAAAGGCGTCGTGAACAGGATCAGCGCCAGCAGGAACACCGTCGGCAGGAACAGCAACAAGCAGATCAACGTCGTCAGCAACAGGATCAACACCGCCAGCAGGAAAATCAACGCCGGCAGGATGACCAACGTCGTCAACAGGATCAAAGACGCCAACAGGACGATCAGCGTCGCCAGCAACAACAGCAAAGACATCAGCAAGATGACCAGCGTCGTCAAGAAGATCAACGGCGTCAGCAAGACGAGCAGCAACGACGTCAGCAGGATGATCAGCGCCGTCAGGAGGACCAAAGACGCCAGCAGGATGATCAGCGTCGCCAGGAAGAACAACGACGTCAGCAACAAGGGGATCAGCAGCGACAGGAGCGACAAGGCGATGAGCAGAAGCAACACAATGGTGATCGAGGAGATCGATCTAGAGATCGCGATAGTCAGCGCCGGGAAAGGCAGGATAATCAACGCTAGGAAATCTAGCGATTGTTAAACTTTGGATTCAACTAATTACAACAAGAGGCCAGCGTATAGCTGGCCTCTTGTTGTTTAGCGAGTGGAAAAATTAAGGGGTCGTGACTTCCTGCTTTGCTGCCAATTCTTCTTCGATGAAATTCAACGCTTCATCAATTAACAAAAGCATTGCGTGTTTAGCGCGTTCAGGATTGCGATTTTTGATCGCGTTAAAAACTTTAGCGTGATCTTCCACTATGCCTTCGTGATTGCCTTTCATAGGACTGGTATGACTAATACTCACGCGCAAAGCAGTATGAATAAAATCGCGCAAACGTATATAAAAGCGGTTGTTGCTCGCAAATAAAATGCTCACGTGAAAAGCGATATCCGCTTCCAGATCCTCCTGAGTATTATCTTCCGCATTTTTCATGCGTTCTAAAGCGTTCTCTATAGCATCCAGTTGTTCTTGAGTTGCGTAGCGAGCGGCCAGAGATGCTGCTTCAGGTTCTATGGCGATGCGCATTTGCAAAAATTCTTTTAATACCTTCATTGAAGGTCTACTTTCGAGTGACCAGCTTAATAAATCGGGATCAAATATATTCCATTCTTGTTCGGGCTGAACGCGGATTCCCTGGCGTGGTTTGCTGGATATCAAACCTTTTGCGGAAAGCATTTTTACCGCCTCGCGCACCGCACTTCTACTGACACCAAACTTGTCGCAAAGCTCAGCTTCTGTCGGTAAGCCATCGAGATTATATTCTCCACAGATAATAGATTTCCCTAATTCCTGGACCATGCGGTGAGACAGATTGAAGTTGCGGTCAAGTAAAGTCATTGGCGTGTGATCCGATGTGAAAATAAATTGGCTGAAGATTAACGATTTATCATTGAGAATACAATCTGGGTAATTCAATGCGCCAGCTGTCTCGTGCGGGCTGGCTCATTAAAAAGGAACTTTTTTTTGTTAAGTCTTATTGCGAGTTAGGCACCAATTATCATGCAAATTAATTGGGGATTGCTTAGAAAAAGTGAGTGAAAAAACTGGCGCTTTGGTGGATCGTAAATTCATATTCACCGGCTTTCATAATGCAAATGAACGGTTTGTTTGCCTTCAATTTTTCAAAATTTATATTGTCTTAGCGAATGTCAATTAAGCTTTGGCTTGAGTGTTAATATTGTAATACAATAAAAGACTTAATCGTTTTTGCAACATTGTGCGCCTTAATTTTTTGATTAATATATGTAAATACATATTTTGATCCTAAGCTTGTGATCTAGTTGCTGGTTCAGCGAAGACGGATCGTTAGTGACTATCACGATAAAATCGATGCTGTAAGTTGGTGCTTGCACGGACCATCGATTTTTTTAGTAGGTTAGAGGCGGGTCCACGAAAAAAATCGGGATCACGAGTATAGGTGCTCAAGAAAAAAAATGAAGTAATAATCTCACTTTGAGCTTTGCATATAGATAATCCATATCTTTATAAAGCAATGCCAATCGGCAATTCATGTATACAAGTCATTATTACCTTAGGAAAAGATTTGTTAAGACTGAAAAATCCAATAACTGTTTACGTCGTTTAGTAAGAAAAATAGAAAAAAATAATTTGATAGCAAGCTGGTTTATGAGTGAGACACATTGACTTTATCCAGTCTTAGTGAATAATATTATCATACAAAATAAGGCATCAAAAAAGGTGCCGGAATACTTATGGTGACCCGATGACCTCCTATGCTTTAGGCCTTGATTACGGCACTGATTCAGTTCGTGCACTCTTGGTAGACGCGTTAACCGGCAGTGAAGTTGCAAGTAACGTTGTGTATTACCCGCGTTGGAAAAAAGGCTTGTATTCAATACCTGTCAAAGACCAATTTCGCCAACATCCATTGGATTATCTAGAAAGTCTTGAGCAAGTAGTTCAAGGATTGTGGGCTAAAGCTCCTGCTAATGCCGCCGCCCAGGTTGTGGGGATTGCGTTTGACACAACAGGTTCCACACCTATTGCTGTTGATAGCGAAGGCATGGCTTTGGCCTTGAAGCCCGAATTTGCTGAAAATCCAAATGCCATGTTTGTGTTGTGGAAAGACCATACGGCGATTAAAGAGGCCCAGGAAATAACTCTTGCTGCGGCTGCCGCGCGTGAAAATTATTTGAAATACGAAGGCGGTATCTACTCGTCTGAGTGGTTTTGGGCTAAAACTTTGCACGTTTTGCGCGAAGACGCATCAGTTGCTAAAGCAGCTTATCTTTGGGTTGAACATTGTGATTGGATGTCTGCAGTTATTACGGGAACGACGCATCCGAGCAAACTGCGTATGGGGCGATGCGCTACTGGCCACAAGCTCATGTGGCACGAGAGCTGGGGCGGTTATCCGCCTAATGAATTCTTTGTTGGTATAGACCCTTTGCTTAATGGCATTCGTGATCGCTTGCCGGCAGAAACATTCACCTCGGATCAAACCTGTGGTTTGTTAACATCAGATTGGGCTGCATTATTAGGTCTGCCAGTTGGGACGCCGGTAAGTTTCAGTGCTTTTGATTGTCATATGGGTGCGGTTGCCGCGAACGTTAAGCCTGGTGTTTTGACCAAGATTATGGGTACATCTACTTGTGACATTACAGTTGCAAGTTACGAAGATATAGCTAGTAAATGCATTCGTGGCATTTGCGGACAGGTTGATGGCTCGGTAACTCCCGGTTTTGTTGGCCTTGAAGCTGGTCAATCTGCATTCGGTGATCTTTATGCCTGGTTTCGTAATCTCATCAATTGGCCAACAACGAATCTTTTAAGCTCTTCAACATTGTTAGATGAAGCTACTAAAGCCAAACTTGTGGAAGAGATTGAAGAGAAGACGTTGGGCGCCCTCAGCGCAGCTGCCAGCAAGCTTGCCATAGGGGAGGCGGGTGTCACCGCGACTGACTGGGTAAACGGCCGTCGTACGCCAGATGCCGATCAATCCGTGGCTATGGTTATTGCGGGACTAAAAATGGGAAGTCAGGCACCACAGATTTTCCGAGGTCTGGTTGAAGCGACTGCCTACGGTGCTCGCGCAATTATCGAGCGTTTTAAAGAGGAGGGGGTAGCAATTACCTCGGTAGTGGCTATTGGCGGAATTTCAAAAAAATCCGATTTCGTTATGCAGACCTGCGCAGATGTATGGAACTGTCCGATTGAAGTTTTAGAAAGCGAGCAGAGCTGTGCTCTAGGTGCAGCGATTTTTGCGGCGGTTGTCGGCGGTGTATATCCAGATGTTGCGAGCGCGCAAAAAGTCATGGCATCTACGGTCTGCAAAACTTATAAACCTAATGCGCAAGCTGCTTCTGCTTACGAGGGTTTGTATCAACAATATCTCAAGCTTGCGTCATTTGAGAATGCAGGCGGAGTGAAGGCGTAAACTAATGAGTTATCTAGAATTAAAACGTGAAGTTTACGAAGCCAATATGGAATTGCAGCGTCGTAATTTAGTCGTTTATACCTGGGGAAATGTATCCCAAATTGATCGTGCGAAAAGCGTCATCGGAATAAAACCAAGTGGTGTGGCTTATGAAAAGTTAACACCGGATGACATCGTGATTGTGGATTTGGAAAACAATATTGTTGAAGGGAAAATGCGTCCTTCATCGGATACCAAAACCCACACTCATCTCTATCGGCATTTCGAAAATATTGGCGGTGTAACTCATACGCATTCCACCTATGCAACGGCTTGGGCGCAAACACAACAAGCAATCCCGTGCTATGGTACAACGCATGCGGATTATGCTTACGGTGAAATTCCATGCACGGCCGTGATGAGCGACGAACAGATTGAACGGGATTACGAAGAAGAAACCGGAGTTCAAATTACCGATTGCTTTAAATCACGTGATCCAAAAGAAGTGCCTATGGTAATTGTGGCTGGTCATGCTCCTTTTACTTGGGGTAAGAACGGAGCCGATGCGGTTTATCACGCGGTCATTCTGGAAGAAATTGCGCGTATGGCTTACTTGACGAAAACCTTGCAGCAGAACACGCCAGCATTAAAGCAAGGCATTATTGATAAACATTATTTGCGTAAACACGGTAAGAATGCCTATTACGGACAGAAATAGATTAGCAATTTATTACTGTCGTGTTTTGTAACCGATATTGAATACACAGAAGTTTTTTAGAGGAAATCCACATGAAAATCTACGGCGATAAAGAAGTCTGGTTAGTCACTGGCTCGCAACATTTGTACGGCCCTGGTGTATTAAAACAGGTTGCCGAGAATAGTCAGAAAATTGCAGCGGGTTTGACAGAGTCCAGCAAAATTTCGATCAAAGTTGTTGCGCAGGATACGGTGAAATCTCCTGCTGAAATTTTGGCAGTCTGTCAGGCTGCAAACAGTAATCCGAACTGCGTTGGTTTGATTCTGTGGATGCATACTTTCTCTCCTGCAAAAATGTGGATTGCCGGTTTGCGTGCGTTGAGCAAGCCTTATATGCATTTGCACACACAATTTAATGCGGAATTACCTTTCGCAGAAATCAATATGAATTTTATGAACCTCAACCAAAGTGCGCACGGCGACCGTGAGTTCGGTCATGTGAGCACACGGTTGCGTCAAGATCGCAAAGTGGTGGTAGGGCACTGGGCAACGGAATCTGTACAGAAGCAAATTGACAGCTGGTGCCGTGTAGCTATGGGTTGGCACGCAAGCCAAACGTTGAAGGTTGCACGCTTCGGCGACAATATGCGTCAAGTAGCAGTTACTGATGGCGACAAAGTTGCTGCGCAAATTACTTTTGGCTACGAAGTTCATGCCTATGGTTTAGGTGATCTACAAAAAGTGGTTGATGCAATTACCGATGAGCAAGTTAAAACGCAAATCGAAATCTACAAAAAAGAATACGATGTTTCTCCAGCAATTTTTGATGATGAGCATCAACATCAAATGTTAAAAAACGAAGCGCGCCTCGAATTAGGTATGCTGAAATTTTTAACTGAAGGTGGTTTCGGTGCATTTACCAACTGCTTCGAAAACTTGACTGGTTTAACTAATCTTCCAGGATTGGCAACACAACGCTTGATGGCTGCGGGTTATGGTTACGGCGGCGAAGGCGATTGGAAAACAGCCGCCATGGTTCACATCTGCAAAGTGATGTCCAAAGGTCGCGAAGGTGGTTCATCCTTTATGGAAGACTACACTTATCACTTTGGTGGCACGGATCAGGTTCTGGGCGCTCATATGTTGGAGGTTTGTCCTTCAATTGCCGCGTCTAAACCAAAACTTGAAGTTCATTTACATACCATTGGTTGTCGAAATGATATTGCTCGTTTGATATTTACCGGTAAAGCTGGCCTTGCGTTGTGTATTTCATTGATTGATATAGGCACGCGCTTCCGCTTAATTGTTAACGAAGTGGATACAGTAACCCCACCGCAAGAATTACCGAAGCTACCTGTCGCAAAAGCGCTTTGGGAGCCTCGCCCAAATCTCGAAATTTCTGCAGCTGCCTGGATACAAGCAGGTGGTGCGCACCACAGCGCTTATACTCAAGGTGTGACAGCGGACGAAATAGTAGATTATGCGGAAATGGCTGGTATTGAAGCTGTTGTAATTGATGCAAACACCAGTGTTCGTGCGTTCAAAACAGAATTGCGTCATAACGCTGCGTATTATCATTTGAAAGATGGCGTATAAAATTCTTAATTAAATTTAATTAATTTAGTTTGTAATACTCTAAAGTAAAAATAGTTTTTATCGAGGAGTATGCTGATTAAAGCTGTAGTTTAGTGGGCAAGAGTAAGACGTAGTAGATCAAAACGGTGAGAGAACCGATAACAAATAGAAAGCGGCAGAAGGTTTGCCGCTTTTTTTAATGCCGAAATACAATCTTTAATTCACAATGAATAATAATTTAGATTGCCCTTAATAAAGGTGAAGTCAAAATTTAACCTGTAATAACATGCGTAAATAGTTTTCCAACAAGCTACTACACGCACCATTTTGCGGTATATTCGCATGGCCATTTTGGCCAAAATCAACGTTAAAAGATCGTCGCCTAATCGAACCTTTGCTGCCAAGTTTGTCTATACACTATCTTTTATCGCGTTAGATTTTTGGCCGCTGCAATATTCTTTTTATAAACTTATGTTTTACTTTCACTACGTTGTTTTTATTTTTTTATAATAATTGGAGAAAATGATGCACCTAAAACATTTAACACTCGCTGTGTGCGTTGCCATGGGTTGTGCACAAGTTGCCTATGCTCAAACATCTACTACTGCTCCTGCTAAGAAGGTTGCGGAGGCTACGAAAGCGGTTGCACAATTAAGTTTTTCTGAATCGTCTTTCGGAAAATTGCCAACGGGTGAGGCTACCACTTTATATACATTTACGAACGCAAATGGTGTGGTAGTTAAGGTGACTAACTACGGCGGCATCATCACTGCGATTAATACACCTGATAAAAACGGCAAGCTGGGTGATATTGTTTTGGGCTTTGATAATGTTACTGGCTATCTGGAAAATAAATCCTATTTTGGTGCTTTGATCGGTCGTTACGGTAATCGTATAGATAAAGGGCAATTTTCAATAGATGGCAAAAAATATCAATTAGACATTAACGACGGTAAGAATCATTTACACGGCGGCGCAAAAGGTTTCTGGTCGGTATTGTGGGATGCAAAACCATTTAAAACAGAAACCTCTGTAGGTGTAACCTTGACTCACAACAGTCCTGATGGTGAAGGTGGCTATCCAGGCAATTTAAAAGTGTTGGTGGTTTACGAACTTACCAACAGCGATGAATTGACTGTGAAATACAGTGCAACTACCGACAAAGCAACACATTTGAATATGACTCATCACCCCTATTTTAATTTGGCGGGCAAGGGAAGTATTTTGGACCAAGAACTGTACATTAATGCGAGCCGTTACACCCCCGTCGATAGTGGTTTGATTCCAACCGGTGAAATTGCAGAGGTTGCTGGAACTCCGTTTGATTTCACAACGTCGCATGCTATCGGAAAAATGATTGGGCAGAAGAATAATGAGCAGCTAAAAAATGGCGGTGGATACGATCACAACTACGTGCTTAACAAAAAGTCTGACAACGAATGGGGCTTGGACGCGCGTTTTTCAGATCCGGTTTCTGGTCGTGTATTGGAAGTTTATTCTGATGAACCCGGCATTCAATTTTACAGCGGTAATTTCCTGACTGGGAAAGTGGTTGGTAAGGGCGTGACTTTTGAAAATCGCGGCGCTATATGTTTGGAACCGCAACACTACCCAGATACACCTAACAAGCCTAACTTCCCGAGTACTTTGGTAAAACCCGGCGCTGAGTACAATAGTAAAATTGGCTTCAAATTTTTAGTTAATAAATAAAATTTAAACCTTATGAAATAAAAAAAGCGATCAAGGTAACTTGATCGCTTTTTTTATTTATGACACTTTCTCTAACTTCAGAGTAAGCGCATTTTATTAATGACCTACTGCTACGCCTTCTTCAATGACGTGAGTTGGTGCTTTTCTCGCTGCAAAGGCAAACCACAATACATACAGGTAACACAAGAGCGGAACAACAAATGCTATTGACCTTGCGCCAACCGGGAAGTGTGCCAGCAGCTGATCTACGGTGAAGCCGTAGAGTACAGAGATGAAACCACCACCGCAAATTGCCATACACATTAGGCCCGATGTCGCCGACGCGGGTGCGCTTGAGCGTTCAAGGGTTAATGTGAATATGGTTGGGAACATGATGGAATTGAACAGACCAAGAGAAATTGCCGCTAGTCCAGGTAAGAAGCCCATAGTGATCGGGGTTTCGTATCCGTGCAAAGAAATGGTTCCGCTCAACGCTGATGGAGCAAGGTTGTAGGTGCAAATGACTACTGTGCATAACAACGTTGCCCAGAACGCAACAAATGCCAACATAGTGGTCGCGTTTATATATCTCAATAACGCCGAGCCTGCGAAACGACCAATCATTGCAAGTAACATGAAGTAAGCAGTTATATAACCTGCGGTTTGCGATGGAATATTCAGGATTTCTTTTTGTTCAAGGAAGAAGATCATGCCTGAAATAACACACACTTCGGCACCAACGTACAAGAAAATCCCCAGCGCTCCAAGGTTCGCCCATTTTGATTTTAAGGCCGAAAAAGGCGACTCGGAGTGCGCTGCCATTTTAGGCGCATGCTCTGAAATTGTGTTGCGAATAAGGAATACAGCAACGGTAAAAACAGCTAATACCAAGGCAAGTAACAAATAGGTGTTAGTTACAAATGACAAACCTGTATCTAACAAATCCTGAGTGACCACAACGTCTTTATGGAACAGTGGGCCATCAAGCAAGTATTTTGCGCCGACTACGCCTCCGACATAAGCACCCAACGAGTTGAATGATTGTGAGAGGTTCAATCGGAAGGCAGCACCTTTTTGGTCGCCCATGGAAGCGATCAAGGGGTTGGCTGCAACCTGCAATAAAGTGATGCCAGATGCAGCTACGAACAGACCAAGTAATACAGTTACAAAGCTATGCGAGAATGTTGTAGACCAAGCGATTAAGCAGCCCGCTATGATCCCAATAAGTCCAAGAATAATTGACTTGGTATAACCTTTTTTCGCCAGATAAGCGGCTGATGGGATAGACATTATCCCGTAAGCAATAAAAAACGCGAATTGGTTGAGCTGGGCTTCTGCATCGCTGAGGGTGTAAATCACCTTCATGCTCTTAACCAAGGGGTCGATTAAGTTTGTAACAAATGCCCAGATAAAAAATAAGGCTGTTATATAGATAATTGAGAGTACAAGGCTCCCGCCTTTTGAGTTGGTCTTAGACATATTTTTATCCGTTGATTTATCGAAAGTAAGGTCTTGGTCATTAGCGGACATGCTAATACCCTTGTTATAAGTTTTTATTGTCTATGTTGCAAAGAGCCTGCGCAATTTAGCGCCCCGCTAAAATTATGTTAACGAGATGTAAAAGGCCAGCAATTTAACAGATAGTTTTCTGCTGCATACTAAAACTAACATCCTATTATACTATTAATACCCTTAGCTATTAAATTCCTTACCGGCTAAATAATGACGGATATCAATTGTATTGAACAAGTTACTTTCTACGTGGGGAATGACATTGTTGAAAAGTGTAAAAATTCTAGCAATTTGAATTTTTGGTGCTTATTATATTACAAATTGTATTTGTTCGGTTATGCGCTGGCCCTAAATTTCGTGGCGGCACTGTTACCAGTTTTAATTGTTTTTATTTTTTGTCGTTGGAGGGTGTAGCAACCATGTTGCCCACACCATTTTTCGCCGCCAGAGTAACTCCTGGCGGCTTTTTTATTTGAATTCCTGTCGATTATGCCAGCAGCAAAATTTGTCTTTTGATGGTGGCAGATTACTATCTTGCTCTATCCTGGTCGCCCTGTCTTTCGCGCGAATTCATTCGCTCTGCGCGCTGCTCATTACGATTCTCCATTCTTTGACTTGGTGAGAATTCTGCTCGTCTAGGGGACTCTTCCCGTCGTTCCGTCCTCGGGGAGGGATTTGCTCGTTCCTCAGGAGCTACGCGAGGGGCAGGTGGAGTGAAGTTTGGTCGCGCTTGCTCATTGGTTAAACGGCGCTCCTGGATTACCCTACCACCGCCATCATTCGCGTCTCCTCGGTTTGTTTCTATTCGCTGTTGGATCGAAGGACGCACTCTTTCGATATCCCTAGGGCGTGGGTTGCCTTCACCATTCGCGGTTGGAGCCTGGGCCTGAATATTAGCACCATCACGCTGATCGCGGCGGTGACCACGATTTTGCATTGCGCCTTCGTTCGCGTTACCGATATTGCTTTCGCCTACCGACTGACGTTGGTTTAAACGGTCGCGAATCCGATCAGCTCGGTCAACATTACTAGCTCTATCCTGTACATCATTTTTAACTTCGGTTCGATTGGTTCCATTGTTAAATCTGTGTTCCACACGTGGATCGTTGTTTGCATTGCCACCACGCTGATCTTGTCTTATTCGATCACGATATTGTTCGCGATATTCACGATCACTGCGGCGGGTGTCGTGCCGACTACCGTATGTCTCACGCAAGTTATTGTTGTAGTACCCAACACCATGTCTATGGACGGGATCGTGACGCCAAGCGCGCGCGCCTTCATGTCGTACGATACTTCGGCCCGTATAAAAGCGAGGGTTACCGGAGTAATGGGTATGACGGTCTATCACTACTACCCGGCGGTCACGCCAGTGACATGAGCTGTAGAAGTACGTTGGACCAACGTAGATGCTTGAGCCCCAGTAAAATCCTGAAACATAGGTATAACTGCTCGGGTAATGCCAATATACGGGTGGATATTCCGGCCACCACCAATTGCCGTACACAACACGTGTATCGTAAACGGGAACATAAACAACACGTTCTTGTGCAGGCTCGATAACGATATTGTCGTTATCTTGTTCAACGCTTATGTGTTGTGCTTTTTCCAAATTACCGCTCGCGTAAGCACGCTTACGTAATCTTTGAACGGCGTCCATGACTTCATCTTCATCACCCAAAAATGCGTCGCCCAAACGCTGCGTCCAGTCAATATTTTCGCTCATGCGTTGTAAAACATCGGGAAAGGCGACCAATGCTTTCACGCTTGGATCCCAGTCCTTATTTTCTGCAAACTTCAGAGCATCGTCTGTCTTAAGATCTTTATTGGTGCGCACCCAGCGGTCAGCCTGAACAACTTCCAGGGGGTATGTTGAAGCAATGAGCACTTGTGAAAGTAAGGCATCGGGGTAGAGCGCTATTGGCGCGAGCATCTGATCCAGTTCCGCCTGACTAAAGTCTCCCGATTCGTCATCTGCTGCAAATGTCGAAGGTGACGTCGACCACAAGGGCACAATGGCTAGCAATACGAATAAAAGAGTTTGAAAACGCTTTGACAAACGATTCAAGAGGTTCATGGTAGTTTCTCGTGTGTTGATCCAATGCGGATTCGCTGGAGCGCTGCGATTTCGAAGGCATTAAGCTCAGTATGAGACCGATCTCATAAGACTTCGACACCTTGCGTCCTTTATAAGTTGCGACTGCTTAATAGCGCCTGAATAGTAGCAGCACTCAGAATGCTCGCTTTTAATAACATCATCATGGAATAACACTTGAGAGCGAGCAAGCGCTTTATCTTGACTAAAACGCTAACGGCTTGATAATGGCGGCCATATGTGGTTTGAATCAGCGAGTTGCTAATGATAGATGTGAGTTTTCAGCTGAAGGGTAGTGCTTTAACGGTTGTGGTATTGGCTTTGGTTGAATACGACCCGAAAACCCTCGCTACAGAGTTAAAAGAAAAGATTGACCAAGCCCCGCATTTTTTTGTGAATTCACCGGTTCTTATTAGCTTCGAGCGTTTGGAAAACCCTGGGAAATGCGCTGCGCTGATTGATAGCGCAAATGATTTAATCCAAATTTGCCGCAAACTGGATTTACAACCCTTAGGATTTACTGCGGTGCCAGAGGTTTTATTGGCGGGTGTCCAAAAAACTGGCTTAGCAATTTTGCCAACACCTTCCGAGCGTGCGTTGAAGATTCCTACTGCTGCAAAAGCCCAGGTATCTGAACCAATCGTTGAAACCCGAGTTGAAACAATTATTGAGCGGGTTGTCGAAGAGCGTTTGGTCCAGCGTACGAGCCGCGTAGTTACACGCCCCGTTCGTTCGGGTCAGCAAATTTATGCAGAAGGTGCGGATCTCATTGTGCTCGCTCAGGTGAGTGAAGGTGCGGAAGTGCTAGCAGATGGGAATATTCATATTTACGGGTCTTTGCGTGGCCGTGCCTTGGCAGGCGTTAAAGGTGATGAAAGCGCACGGATTTTTTGCCAAAGTCTTGAGGCCGAATTGGTGTCGGTAGCCGGCAATTTTATTCTGCAAGATGTGTTGCCAAAAGAATTATTTAAAAAGCCTGTTCAGATTTCTCTGAAAGGTGAAAAAGTTGTAGTAGATGCGCTCGTTAGCGCATAAGAAAATACATCGCACGCATGGTGCGCGCACATAATTTCAAACATTAAAATCGACCATAGAAAATTAAGGAGCCTACCTTGGCTAAAATTATTGTTGTTACATCGGGTAAAGGCGGGGTGGGGAAAACCACATCCAGCGCGGCAATCAGCACGGGTTTAGCAATGCGTGGCCATAAGACTGTCGTTATTGATTTTGACGTAGGTCTGCGTAACCTGGATTTAATTATGGGTTGCGAGCGTCGTGTAGTTTACGATTTTGTAAACGTGATTAAAGGTGAGTCCAATCTAAGCCAATCGTTGATCAAAGATAAACGCACCGATAATTTATACGTTCTACCTGCATCGCAAACCAGAGATAAAGATGCGCTAACGAAAGAAGGTGTTGAAGCTGTACTTAATGAATTATCGAAAGATTTTGATTACATCGTTTGTGATTCTCCTGCGGGTATTGAGCAAGGTGCGCAAATGGCATTGTACTTTGCCGATATCGCTATAGTGGTAACCAACCCCGAAGTTTCGTCGGTGCGCGACTCAGACCGTATTATCGGAATTTTGCAAAGTAAATCGCGTCGCGCAGAGCAAAACCTTGAACCTATCAAAGAGCATTTATTATTAACACGTTATAACCCAACGCGTGTTGCTGCAGGAGAAATGCTGAGTGTAACGGATGTTGAAGAAATTCTTGCGATTCCGTTGTTGGGGGTGATTCCAGAATCGGATGCGGTACTTAAAGCATCAAACCAGGGAACTCCGGTAATTCTTGATGCAGAAACCCAGGCCGGCCAAGCCTACAGTGACGCGGTAGATAGATTATTAGGTAGTGAGCTTCCACACCGTTTCCTTGAGGCCGAAAAGAAAAGTTTCTTAGCGCGTTTGCTTGGAGGTAAATAGTGAGCCTTTTTGATTACTTTAAAAAGAAAAGTGCACCGTCGTCTGCTTCCACCGCTAAGGAGCGATTGCAAATTATTGTTGCACACGAGCGCAATAAACGTAATTTGAAGCAGCCGGATTTTTTACCACAAATGCAACAGGAAATTATTGCTGTTATCCGTAAATACATTCATATCGAGTCAGATCAGGTGACCGTGAATTTGGATAACACCGATAACTGCTCGGTATTGGAATTGAATATTACATTGCCTGAGTAAGGCGTTTTGAGTCTGAATAAAAAAAGGAAGGCTGTAAAATAGCCTTCCTTTTTTTTTGAATTTATGGGACTCGTTGTTCCAGATCTCGAGTTCACAGGAGTTTTTATGCAAGCTTATTATAATTTTTTTAAAAAGCTAACCTTGGCAACTGCAATAATGTCACTGAGCGCGTGTGGTTACCTCATTCAACCTAAGGTTAAAGCGGGTGTTGTTAATCTTGCTCCAGGTAGTTATCAAATTGATAAGCAGCATGCGACAGTTATATTCAAGATAAACCACATGGGAATGTCCACCTTTGTCGGTCGTTTTAATTCGGTAGATGCGTCATTGGAATTCAATCCTGAGCACATGGAAAACGCGATCTTATCTGCGGTAATTAACATTGAAAGCGTTGATGTAAATAACAGAGATCTGGAGGAAACTTTGCGTGGTAGTAGTTGGTTTGATGCAGTGACCTGGCCACAAGCCCAATTTACGACGCGCAAGGTAGAAATGATTAGCGATACACAAGCGAAGTTTAGCGGCGACATGACTCTGCATGGCGTTACCGCACCTATAGTTTTGGATGTAGTTTTTAACGGCGGAGGCAACAATATGTTAACTGGTCGATACACATTAGGGTTTACCGCCATAACGCAGTTTAAGCGCTCGCAATTTGGTATGGACTACCTGGTTCCAGCGATTGGCGATGATGTAAGTGTCGAAGTGTTTGCAGAGTTCCAGAAGCGTTAATTGTTGGCCACCTATCATAAACTACTAAGAAAGATCCATAGACCCAACGTACACAATTGAGCGAGCCTGACCGTAAGGCTTTAACTTAATATATAAAAGCTTGGTGATGAATTTAAAAAAACGCCTGGCAATAACCAGGCGTTTTTTTTAAAAGTTAAAATTAAACCCAATAAAACCTGAGCGTCCTACAGATGGGAATCCGACGTCATTATAATATTTTTCGTCAGTAATATTTTCGATACTGACGTTGATCGATAATTGATTGGTCGCTTGCCACCTTGCCCCAAGATCAAAACGATTATAGGTATCTAAAGTTTCAATCACACTTTCACCGGTGTAGAGACTTGATGCAAAACGTTCATCCACCCATAAATAATTCGCGTTGAACTGCCAGCTATCATTTAGCGCAAAGATAACATTTGCCCCAGCTTTAACCTGAGGTCTCCCCATTAACGGATGTTGCGCGTCTATATCTGCGTAGCTTGCATGCGCACTGAGTTGCCACTGGTTGTTTTGCGTATGCCAGTGAACTTCAGTTTCAACTCCGCGAGTATCAATGATATCGGTACGGTTTACGTTTCTAAATAAGTCGCTATCAAAATCGATTAAGTTTTCGTAAGTATTTCTAAAATAGCTGATATTGATAGCGGTGTTATTTTGTTTCCATTCGAAGCCCACATCGCGCGTAGTAGCAGTTTCCGGTTTCAGATCAGGATTCCCGACGAGTGGATGTCCGAGCGCGGAAAAACCTGGCAATTTATAACCTTTACCTGCATTTCCAAAGATGCTTAGTGCGCTATTAATCTGGTAACGTACGCCTACTTGCCCAGTATCTTTTGCATCAAGATTTTCTGTTTTATCATGACGGCCGCTAGCTTGTAAGAATAAATTTTCAGTGGCATAACCATTAAGATTAATAAATGCACTGTTAATGCGACGGTCTAGTGCAAAGTCAGGTGGAATATCAATTCCAACAATGTAGCCCTTGCTATCTCCGGATTCGTGTTTGGTTTCTACGCCAATATTTCCCCACACAGATTTTTCGTCACCAATAGTATTTACCCAGCTAATATTTTCACGAGTAAAGTCTGTATCGCTACCATTCGGCGGAACTGCAAAGTAGGGAATGATTCCCGGAGATGTTAATGTTTCCTGACGATTAAACCATGAAGCCTGCACTTTGCTGCGCCAGATTTCATTGACTTGCCACTGCCATGCAAGCGCTGTATTCTGATCGGTATATTCACTGTGATCTAAATCGCGATTTACAGCAAATAATGAGCCGCCACTTTGCTCTGGAAAAGTCGTTTTTTCTCCATCTAAATAACGATAGGTAAAATCGACACGTTGTGCGTCACTGATCCAATTTAATTTTACCAGCGCTTCTTTGCTCTCGGCGGTGCTGCCCTTAATCGGTTCGCCACCATCCTTGCTCTGTAGTTTTACCGCGTAACCAATTTTATCGAGTGTGCCTGTTGTACTAAAACTACCAGTTTTGTAACCATCTTCACCAACAGAAGCTGACAAATTTTGTTGCGCATTTTTGGTGGGTTCGATCGTAATAATATGAATAACGCCTGCGACTGCATCTGAACCATAAATAGATGATTGCGCGCCGCGAATAATTTCAATGCGTTTAATGGAATCAATATTAATATTGTTGGCATCAAACGCGCCTCCACGTGTATTAGTGGGATCATTTAGTTGTGTCCCATCCAACATAACAAGAGTGTGATTGCTCTCTGCGCCGCGCAATGAAATGGCGGTAAGCCCGCCAGGCCCGCCTTGCTCTTCCACCCAAATGCTGGGAACTTGACGCAATGCGTCTACCAAACTGTGGCTACTCAATGCGAGTAGTTGTTCCTGGCTAATCGTTGTAACCGACGAAGCGATTTGCTCCGCTGAGATAGGGCTATAAGTTCCGGTAACAATAATTTCATCAGTAGCAGCATAAGCATGAGTTGCGACTAATGTGCTAATAAGAAGAGGTAATTTTTTTAACATCATGTGAGAAACCTTAATAAAAATGGCCACGTATCAGGTGGCCATAAGAACAAACTTGCGACTAGTACCTACAAATAAATCTAATTCGCTTTCGCAAATTTATACAGGGTGTAGTAACTGTGCAATTGTGCAGGTGCAGCATCCCTAAACAATTGTTGATTGTTTAGCTCGATATGATAGACACGCGCGGTTTGTTGCGGATGAACTGATGGATGGCCAAGTTCCGCGAGTTTAATTGTAATTTGTTTGCGATCAGAGCTGATACTGATGTTTGTAATTCTTTCCATAGCTTTACCTAACTCTTCAGATCCGTAATCGGCGGCGTCTCGGTATACCCATGACTCGATATTTATAAGTTTTTGTAAATAATTGGCATCTAGTTTTTCATCGATTGGTTGAGTTAGCTGCAACACAAAACCATCATTGGTGGCATGCGTACTGTGAATCGCAGGAGCAATCGTTTTGCCATCCCACTCAATGCGTTGCATGCTGGCAACGTGGCCACCTTTTGCTTGCCAGCCACGGCCAGTTTGACCTAATAGCAAACTACCATCAGGCAAAAATAATGGACGCATGACACCTGATTCAAGGCCGTCAATAAAAGGCATCACAGCGCCTTGTTGTATTCCATCAATTATTTCAGCGTTTACGCGTAACAAATTTGATTGTGTTTGGTCACCGATTAACATTTGTTCAGTGAAAGGCCCAAATTTTCCTTTGGTGTCATCCCACGCCGGGTTGCCTGGAGAGTTAGCGACTTT
This sequence comes from Gammaproteobacteria bacterium, assembly GCA_004173475.1. GTDB lineage: Bacteria > Pseudomonadota > Gammaproteobacteria > Pseudomonadales > Cellvibrionaceae > Cellvibrio. The sequence goes on along the minus strand of SEBU01000001.1, from coordinate 717,712 downwards.
ATTGTGCGGCAGTAAAATGATTGGGGCTACACGCTTGTCCGAGACTTTATTCCACGTGATGTCGGGCGAATCAGGAGTCATGCCTGGTAAATCAACAAGGCTTGAGGGATGACCATAAAATTTATTTTGTTCAAGCACGAAGATTTTAGAAGTACCAACAAACTCACCCTGATTTTCAGAATACCAAAGTCGACCGTCTGGACCTTTGGCCAAACCTGCTGGACTACGCAAACCATTTGCCCAAGGTGTAAATTTACTCACTTCATTTTTACTATTATTTTCAACACGAATATTCCAACCTGCGAAGCCTCCAGCACTACCCATATATTTTCCGCCGGCATTATATGCAGATCCGTCGCTACCGTCCGCGAGATTAATATTGATGTAAAACGCACCATCGCTTCCGCGCACGGGGCCGTGCATGTAGGAGTGATAATTTCCGTGATAGGAGTGCGCATCAAATAAAGTGTCATAATTATCAGCAATACCGTCACCATTAGTGTCGCTGATGCGTGTCAACTCTGCTTTTTGCCCCGCTACTATTGTGAGACCTTTTTTATCTTCAACTAACACACCGAGACTATCAAAAGTGCCCTCTGCAAATAGGCGCCATTCACCTTTAACCAATCGCCAGATACCAGCGGTACGTGTTCCAACTACGAGAGTTTCATTGTCGGAAAGTGCAAGGCCAAGTGCTTCAAATAACTGTTCACGGCCAAAATTATCTTTAGGTGGGTAGTAGCTTTCAATACTGTAACCTGCTGGCAAATCGGCTGATGACTTAACACGTCTTAAGGGTTGTTTGAGACCATTAAACGTAGATTTTGGCGCGTGCCACGCCTTGGCGGCGAGTGCTATTTTTGCATTCAAAGTTGCGTTAACTTTTCCAGCAGGTAAGGTCCAGGTTTCGGTTTGAATATCGCCACTATTAGCGCGAGCGTTCGAAAGAACATTTGTATTTAAAGAAAATTTCTGTTCCTCTTCCAATTCGCCAATCACATTTATTTTTAAATTATCCTTTTCAAATGTTGTTTGTACGGATATCAGATTCTTACCTACGCGATATTTAAAGTAGGGCGTCGCCGCTTTGCTTTTTGAATTACGTGAATATCCTAAGAACTGAGCGTCTATCTCGGCCAAAAGCGCTAGTTGATCCTGACTGCTGTAAAGCGATTTCTTTACGGTCTCCACGTCGCCGAATTTTGCGTCCTTAAATGAGAAATCAACGAGCCTACCAGAGCGATTCAGCGGAGCGAACAAATATTCTTTATCGCTCAAATTAATTTCGCGACTTTCAAAACCAGTTTTTAAACCTTTGCCGCCACGATTAGTAAACTCGCCAGTCATATCCAAAAATCCACCCTGCCATATTTTTGCGATAGCGAGGATTCGAGGATCAAAGGAATAGTTGACTCCATTCACCTGTCCAACATGAATGGCTCGTCCGGAAAGGTTAGCCATAGGCCCACGTTGGATACGTACTTTGTCATCGACTAATAATTGCAACCTATCTTCAATAGGATCGTATTTTTCTGAAGTGCCTTGCTTCATAAGTTTGATAACAGGCCCTTGCTTTTGTAAATCGTTCTGGCTTGCTAAATATGCTCCAATAGCATCAATTTGTGTGTCGTTAAGTATTTGCGAATTAAAGGGTGGCATTACTGGCGGATAAGCGCTGCCTTTCTTTTCGCCTTTTTCAGCGATTGCTAACTGATCTGTAGGAGCGCGCAAGCTACGATACAAATATTCAGTGTTGGCTTTAACATTGAAACGATGCCCCTCGCCACCTTCAACCACCTCACGCAATCTTGGTTCGCGGGTAAATAAACCAAATAAATTTGGACCTGTGGTTACGGTTGTATCGTCCTTGAATACGGAATGGCAAACATTGCAACCTACCGATTCAAATGTTTCTTTACCTAGTGCGACATAATCAACAAGTTCGTTGATATTGGTTGTGCCTCCGCTTGTGGTTGGCGGTGTAATGTTTGAGTAATCTGCGGGTTGTACCTTGAAGTTGCGAAAAGCAAACGGGCCTTGGTTGGCTAGAATTGCGGTTTGTCCGAAAGCGCTTTCCCACTTGGTAAAAGCATCGTCACTTTGATTCGGAATAATTTGATTGCTAGTTACTATGTCGCCATTAATGCTCACCTCAAGGAGCAATGCTGACTCAAGTTTTTCACTGGCTTCGTTAAAACGCGGCGCACGAAATTTTATGCTTAAGCGTTGCCATTCGTTATTTTTATACTTACTTTCACCACCTAATGTATAGCCGTAGTGGCCTTGAATAAAAATTTTTGCTGAAGATCCCTGCGGAAGTAAATAGTCCATGGTAAGCACTGCATCCCCATAAAAATAATTTCCAACCAAATATTTTTCGGCTGTACCACTCTTATTTGTCAGGATAATTTCTGGGTCCGATTTTCTGTTGTCGATTTGAAATTTTTTGCCAACTACGCTCACGCTCGTGACAGGAACCCAATCTGAATTTTCAACAAATGAATCTAAAGGTGAGTCGGCGAATGCGTTAAAGGTAAAGCCGATTAACGCAACACTGATTAAAATTTTTTTTGAAAAATACATGGCTTTGGTTCCCGCTAAAGGTTGCGATGTGCCGCAACCAACGCAGCACATGAGAAGGTTATCCCTAGCAAATAATGCTAGAGTTTTCTAAGCCAGATGTTACGGAAGCTAACTGTATTTCCATGATCTTGTAGCCGTAGCGGAGCACAGCCATGTGCCGTATAAACGGGCTTGCCAATCCAGGCAGTCGCCCCCTGAATTTCTACGTTATTTTGAACAAGTACGCCATTTAACAAAACCGTTACGCGTGCAGGAGCGAGAAGTTTTTTGGCCTCGGTAAATTTTGGTGCCGTAAAGATAATGTCGTAGGTTTGCCAGCTACCTGGTGCGCGAGTGGGATTGACCAGTGGAATGTGTTGCTTATAGATGGATCCTGCCTGACCGTTTGAATAAGTTTTATTATTGTAGGAATCCAAAATTTGAACTTCATATTGTTCCTGTAAAAAAACGCCACTGTTATTGCGAGCCTGACTGGTTAATTCTTTGCCATCGTCGCCGGTGACTTTGGTAGGTGTGGCCCATTCAACGTGCAGTTGCACATCGCAAAATGATTCTTTTGTTTTAATGTCCCCAGTTTTTGGGACGATAGTTAAAACACCTTTTTGAATATCCCATTTTGGCTCCCCACCTTCAGCCCCTTGCCATTGGTTAAGAGACTTACCATCAAATAAAATAATAGCGTCAGATGGAGCACTATTTTCATTGGCCGTTACAACTGCTGGCACAGGTGTCCAAACTTCGGTTTCTTCCGCTAGTTGCCAAGGCTCTTTGGGAGATGCTGAACTGTTTGATGCCGAGAGTGATGGTAGAGAAAACAATGTAGTCATCGCGAGGGTAATTAGTTTTAAGGATATTATTTTCATTAGCTATCTCTAGGTGAAGTTGGTTGTAGTAAGGTAGATTATCAACGTGAATTTCGAATCGCTTGGCTAAAATTACCTACATGTTTGATTGAAGCTACCGATCAGTTTAGTGGTAAAAGATAGCGATGTTAAATATTTTGTACGAGTGCTTTGCCGAAAATTATTCGATTTTTATTAGGTTGAATTTGGCGAAAATAATACGAAATTTTAAAAATATGTAGCTAAGAAATGTTAACTGCAGAATATCAATACTTAACATTGGTAAGAACTTTTTAAGAAGGTTTGTGAACGCTGATTAGAGCTACCCCAACGATTACCAAAGCTGCGCCAAGAAGTTGTATTATGCCTAGAGTTTCATCCAAAATTAAAGCACCTAAAAATAGCGTGATTATTGGCCCAATTGTCCCTAAAGTTACTGCGCGACCGCTCCCGAGAATGCGTATACCTTCGTTCATTAGAAAAGATGGAATAACCGTACAGAAAATAGCGAGCAATAACGCCAATCCATACACTGATGAGGCCTGATAGATACTCTGCGCTTCTTCAACAATGAAATTATGGATAATAACACCCGCGCATGCGGACATCATTCCATACGCAGTAAAACGAAGTGAACCTATTCGCGGAATTATATCGCCAGCGAGCACAATAAAAATAGCAAATGTAATAGTACTCACAAATACTAACACGCTTCCCAAAATAGTTAACTGCCAAGAGCTATTAAGACGAATATCGTGCACAAACACTAGAATCACTCCAGCATAAGCCACTGCAAGCGCTAATTTTTCTATTGTGTGAATTTTTTTATGCTTTACAAATGCAAAAATTAACAAAACCAATGTGGGGTATAGATATAAAATCAGGCGTTCCAATCCTGCAGATATGTATTTCAACCCCATAAAATCAAATAGGCTGGAGATATAATAACTTAACAGACCTAAGCCAATGATCTGCCAAATTTCTTTATTTGTAAGTCGCTTATGTTTTTGCGTTTGTAACCAGATAGCTACGGCTATATAAAACGGTAAAGCGAATAACATCCGTAACATTAAGAGCGGTGATGCATTCACGCCATATCTATATGCCAATTTTATTAAAATCCCTTTAGCAGCAAAGCAGCAAGTACCTATTAAAATAAAAGTTACACCACGTACATATTGAGCAGATTTTCCTTCGCTCATGAGTAAAGCTCTCCGTATAAATCCAAATGTGTTAGATATAAACGCAAATCAAATTCATATTGATGATAATTGGGCTCCATATGCCGACAAAGCTGATAGAAGCTTTTGTTGTGTTCTTTTTCCTTAAAATGCGCAAGCTCATGCACGATAATCATTCTTAAAAACGCTTCTGGTGCAACACGAAATAGACTGGCAATTTTTATTTCATTAACCGCTTTTATTTTGTTGCCCTGTACACGGTTAATATAATGATGTTGCCCGAGCGCGTGTTGAATGACTTTTATTTTGGAGTCGTATCGCACACGATTAAGTGGTTGCGCGTTACTGAGATAGTGGTTTTTTAACGCAGTGGAATATTCGTAAAGTTGTTTGTCAGTGCGCACCCTGTGTGTGTCAGGGTATTTTTGTAAAAGCAATTCTCCCAAACGGTTATCTTTAATGATTTGCTCAAGCTGGGCGATTGTTTGCGTAGGGTATCCAACGAGATATTTGAAAGGAGGTGAGTTATGCATGCTTATATCGCTACTTATGTCTAAAGCACTTTTGGGAAACGCTTTCTAAACGACAACGACCCAAAGATTGATGTTTGATCAATATATTTTTAATCGCTTAAAATTCGGGCAGTCATGGCGCTGAAAGTGCATGTCCCAGGCTGATCAGTTTGAAATGCTGGTCATTTTACGATTTTATGCCGAAGTCGCAGATTATCTTGAAATCTCGTGTAATGGCCACTAGTTATTGGGCGTGCAATACTTTCATGACCTAGATTAGCCAATGAAGCAGAAGCAAATGCAATTGATACGATGATTACGCGTTATGTGCTATGGGTTGGGTGCTATACGGCCTGAATATTGTACCCTATGTATATTTGCATCAAAGCCATCTCAATGGTTTGCAATGAGCAGAAGTTTAAGTAGGCGGAAGTTTTACATGTTGCTTTACGTGACAACTGAAAAGCCGTTAGTATTGGATGCTTCCGGATTAAATAAATGGTAGAGGTAAGATGTCCATGACGGATAGTTTTGTCAGCATTCGCGGTCGCCGACTGGATTTGGAAGATTTAGTCGACAGGCGGCTTCGCAACGAAGGGTATCTTTTAGGATTGCGCGACCGAATTCGAAATGCCCAGCCTTTCCAGCATTTTGTTGAGGAAGGGTGGTTTAATCCCGATTTACTTGAACTTGTGTTGGAGGAGTTTGAAGATAAAGCAGATCCTTCGTGGAAACCTGTTGCTGATAAATACCAAAGTACCCACCGTTCCGCAGTCGGCATGGACTTAGGTCCCGCAAGCCAACTTTACTTTTCCATAGTATATGCTGGCTGGTTTGTGCGGATGTTATCCATGTTGACGAGTGTCGATGACTTGATTGTGGACGTCCAGATGTATGGTGGCGGTCTTCACGAAACGAGGCCAGGGGGCATGTTTGGTATTCACCGAGATTTTGATCGAAATGTACGCACCGGTCTAAATAACGAAATGGTGCTGATTACTTATCTTAATAAAAATTGGAACCCTGAATGGAATGGAGCACTTGAGTTGTGGGATCCAACAGCCAGTAAAAAGGTAATTAGTGTTGAACCTGAATTCGGACGCACAATTTTAATGCGTCATGGCAAGTCAAGTTATCACGGACATCCATTACCGCTCACACCACCGGAAGGTGTTCTACGCCGTTCACTTGCCACTTATTACTACACAAATCGCTTTGCAAGTATTGAAAGGGAAGCTCGTGAGAGCTCATTATTTTTGTTTTGGAGCAAGGCCGATCGTATTCGTAGATTCAGTAAGGCCATAACACCACCTGTAATATGGGATTTGATATCCGGATCCAAGCGACATGAAAGGCGAAATTATTAATTTATTGAATTTTATTTTTGTCGTGTCTATTAACAGAGAAGATGGCTGTCCATCATCGTGAGTTTAAAAACTGATCAAATCGGCGTAAGGCTAAGGTATCCCATCTTGTGTCCTAGTTCATATTTTTGAAATTTTATTGTCATATTAAAAAGACGTTTGACTGTTTTATTTTTGATCTTGATTTCTTCAAAATGAAAAAATCTATCTTTTGTCGCACTCTTTTAAAGCTTTGCATGCCCTGATATGTGACGAGGCGCAAATTTTGTGCAAAAGCTTTTTATTTGTTGGCACTTAAGTTTCTTTGTTGGATTTTGTATGCGGTTTTGTGTGAAAATCTTATGTGCGGCAACGCACGAAATGAACCTGTACAATCTAGTAAAGTCGCCGCTGCCTAGATCGCTGCTTTATTTATACCCTCCTCTCAGGGCATTCACTTTTTTGAAACTTTTTTCGGGCACTTTAGATAAGGAGCGTGTTGAGGCTGGATATTGTTTTTTTAATTCAGAATGCTTTACAGCAAGAAATTCGCTTTTGTTTTAGCTTGAGCCGGATTTTTCATAATCACCAAAAATATTTTATGTAGTTTAGCGTCAGTGTTGTTTTGGCCTGAATAATGCAGGTCTTAAATAAGTCACATACAGCTTAAGTGGAGAGAGTAATGAACAGTCCAGATATGCCTAGTGGCCCCATGTCCCCGGTGTCTATAAACGCGCAGCCACCGGGGATTCGTTTACATCATTCAAAAATCTTAGCACTGTTTCGTGCGATTGATAGTTTAATCATCGTGTTTATGCTGTGGGCAATTTTGCACGTGGCAAACGTCGAATGGATAAACGCATATACGAGCTGCGCAATTTCCGCTGTAATTATTTTCGGCTTTTTTGCCGAGGGAAATGAAGTTTATTATTTATGGCGTGGGCACTCGACGTATGGTTTGGGTGCGCGTCTAGTTACTGCCTGGTCGGGCACAGCGCTTATCATCAGTTTGGCGCTGCTATTCTTTTATAAAGGCAGCGAATTAGACATAAATATTCTTGCTTTATGGGCCATCGAAACACCCATTGTTATGGTTGGGCTTCATTGGGGGCGCCGCGTACTTTTAGCTAAATTACGTTCTAATCCCGCAGAGCCGCGCAGAGTCGCTATAGTGGGTGCTAATGAGTTAGGTCTGCGCCTGGTTAATTCAATGACGGGCATGCCTTGGTTGGGTTATCGCGTAGTAGGGTTCTATGACGACCGTATAGAGAAAGATGATGCTAGCCGTCGTTTAATTGCCCAAGACATTGATATTAAGGGCGGCCTTGAACAACTTTATAAAGACGCGCACAGTGGCAAAATCGATATTGTATATGTGGCACTCCCAATGCGCGCTGAGTTGCGCATGCATGAGCTGATTAATCGTTTGGCAGATACCACGGTTACCCCTTACGTAATTCCTGACGTATTCAGCTTTGATTTAATGCATTCACGGTTGACCTGTTTGAAAGGTATTCCTGCATTAAGCATATACGACTCACCTTTGGTTGATAATGGTTGGGCGAAACGTCTCGAAGACATCATTATTTCTTCATTGATGTTATTGATGCTCGCTATTCCTATGTTAATTATTGCGATAGCAGTAAAAGTAACTTCTCCCGGCACCGTATTTTTTAAACAAACCCGTTATGGAATGGGTGGTGAGCGTATTAAAGTCTGGAAATTCCGCTCGATGAGCGTATGTGAAGATGGAGACAATGTTGTTCAAGCGAAGCAGGGCGATATGCGAGTAACTCCATTGGGTGCATTTTTACGTCGTACGTCTTTAGACGAACTGCCACAGTTGTTCAATGTATTAAGTGGAAGCATGTCATTGGTAGGGCCACGCCCTCATGCGGTTGCGCACAACGAATTTTATCGCGGCCAAATTAAAGGTTACATGTTGCGTCATAAGGTTAAGCCTGGGATTACTGGGCTCGCTCAGATCAATGGTTTCCGCGGTGAAACTGAGACTTTGGATAAAATGTCTGGCCGTATCACCTATGACCTTGAATATATTCATAACTGGTCATTGATGCTGGATTTGAAAATCCTGTGGGGAACTTTGTTCAGAGGTTTTGTAGGGCAACAAGCCTACTAAGATTGCAGGATTAAAATGCGATATATTAAAAAAAGCCATACTCAGTTAGCTGGAATAACGTTATTTTTTGTGTTGCAAAGTGGTGAAATTATTGCGGCAGAACAAGAAAAACTAATCAGCGGCGCTGTGGGAGCTACTCAATTATGGGACAGCAATTTTTTTCGAAAACCCGATGATCAAGAGCTTTCGGAACAAACTACCATTCTTAGTGCAGGAGTTGCACTGGCGACATATGTAAGTCGCCAGCAACTCAGTGCGCGTTGGGCTGTGCGATCCTATCAACACGCGGAATATGAACAATTCGATGAAACAGTTCAGAATGGTCTTGCGCGGTGGAATGGAGCCTGGGCAGGCGATTTTACATCTAATCTAGAATGGTCGCGTGACGCCTATTTAGTTGATAGATGGGAAGTAGGAGCCGATGCCAGTGACGTAGTTGAGCGCGATACTACGAAGTTTATGGTAACAAAAGGTCGCGATAATCGTTTCTCTTTCCAGCTAGGGGCGAGCCAGTCCAATCAAAAACATTCCAATGATGTTTTTACCAAATTTAATTTTGAAGATAGGGAAGGGTTTGTTGGTCTTACGTACAAAACTCCGTCCGCTTCAACATTGACTGTGCGTTACAGAGGCGGTGATCGTCAATATGACGATTTATCAGTACTCGACCCTGAGCGTGATTACAACTTCGATTTTGATCAATTGGAAATAGAAAATGTTTGGAAGATGTCTTCCAAAACGACTTCAACTATCAGTTTTACGCGATTCAAGCGTGATGGTGTCCTTAATGATTCAACCGGAGACTATGCGACTGTAGATTTTAGTTGGGACGCCACACCCAAAATTCAGTGGCGTACAGGTTATTCATACAAAAAGCCTGCTTTAGGTGAAACGATTGATTTACCTTCTACAATTCAAGCCGGATTTATCAATTTTTCCTGGAGTTTCTCCCCGAAGTGGAGCATCTCAAGTCGAGTTGAAAAAATAAAACGTGACTATAAAAATCTCGGAGAAGAATTTCCTCGCACAGAATCGCAAGTAAACATTTCTCCTTTTGTACTAACCTACACAATGAGTGATTCGTTGAATTTTAAGCTCGATACGTCATGGCGTAAAAATGAATCACCCGTGCTCGAACGAGAATATGAAACATCGCAAGCTTCCCTTGGTCTGACCTTTCGTTTTTAGTGTAAATCAGCACTGTATGATGTGGCATACTGGAATACTAAGTGTTCCAGTAATAAAAATAATTTCAATGAGCCTTCTCTGCATTTCAAGGCCGATCATGTTCACGTGAGTTGAGGGGTTGAAGATATGATTAAAAATATCTTTTCGTTCGCGGATCGAAAATCTTTATCAACTGGACGGTTACCATATCCTCATATTGAGTTAATTTATTGGTCTCCAGCCAACGGTGGTGTAAATTTTGGCGATAGATTGGCTGAAATAATCTCGCGACAAATGCTCGCTCTACATGGCTTGAGTTTAGATGATGAAGTAGATAGACAGGAGCGGCTATTTACCATAGGTTCAGTTTTGCATTTTGCCAAGACAGGTGACCACATTTGGGGCACCGGTTGGAACGGGAAAATAGATGAGAAGGAGTTTAAAGCGAAGGGTTTAAAAGTTCATGCAGTTCGCGGCCCATTGACCGCAGAATTTATGAGAGCTCGTAAAATTGATGCGCCCGATATTTTCGGTGACCCCGCGTTACTAATACCACATATATTTAAAAACCGATTTAAACCTACTGCGGAAAGCGGTTACGTTGTAATTCCCAATCTGCACGATTTAGCATTGGTCCCTCAAGAAAAAAATGTCGTTTCACCTTTATGGGGCTGGAATAATGTTGTCGAAAGTATCCTTAAATCCAGACTGGTATTAGCAAGTTCGTTACACGGTTTGATTGTTGCGGAAGCCTTCGGCATTCCGGCAAGATATGTGCGTTTTTCAGAAATTGAAGATGTATTTAAATACAAGGACTATTATTTAGGAACTGGACGCACTGAGTCCGAGTTTAAGTTTGCTACTTCAATTGAAGAAGGTTTGGAGATGGGAGGTGCACCTGGGATTCGTTACAATCCAACAGCTCTGATAAAAGCATTTCCCTTGGCATTGTGGGGCAAACGTTTAAATCGTTGATCTATTAATTGCTTCTCAACGATCTCAATCTCTTATTTCTTTTAACTCATTTAAAGCTAAAGCACCTGAGCATTAGATATGTTATTTAGTGCCTCGCTTCTCTTATGCTTCTTTTTTGCGTTCAGAGATCCAATGCTACTCATTTTCGAAACGGCCTAAATAAGTTTTAAGGTCAGATAAAGCATAACTCCCCGGCAGCAATTTTTGAAACTAATGACGTTTTGTAGGTGAATGCATCCATGCAATATTTGAATTGGCGATTAATTTAATCGCATCACTTTTTTAAGCGAAATAAGAATTGGCTTAAATTTTTGCGGTGCAATTTGTTCGGCCTCCTTAAAAACAAAGCTGGTGGCGGATCTAAAAATTACCAGCATAAGGAATGTATAAATAACTCCCCCTAATGCACACAGTACAATAATGTTTAAAAGAGTGGGAATACGGTCCGCTAATATTGGCGTCGCAAAATAAACCGCTAAAAACATAAGCAGCGATGATATGAAGCTCGGTGCCACGGCTTTTGGTATATCCACGATAGGAACATTGAAAGCTTTTTTAAACCAGAAAATTCCCATCGAATTAATTATGAAACCGCGGATCGAGAAGGTCCATGCGGCAACTATTAAACCAAAAGGAACAAAAATAAAACCCAGTACGCAATTTATAATGAAGGAGACTATCGCTATGGTCATTACCATGCCTGAGTTGCCGCTGGCGGTCAGCGCGGCGTTGATGTGAAGGCCCAAAACGTAAGGGGCGATACCAAAAGAAAGGATCGTCATTATTATGCCGCTTTCTTCCCATTTGACACCGAAGGCAAAGGTTATAAATTCAGGCGCTACGGCAGCTGCGCCAAAAAATAAAGGAAATATTAAAAATGCGCTCATGCGAATCATTCTAACGGTAGCTCTACCCTGATTGGCTGTTCCGTCGACGCGCGCGAGTGCGGAGAGCGCGGTGTGCTCAAAGGGCTTAAGCAACACATCTTGTAAAATGTACAAAGCGCGCCCTCCAACGCGATACAGCCCGAGAGCTGCAGGGCCGATCATTATGCCTATCATGAGCTCAAAAATTTTTGAGCTTGCGTTACTAATAAATTGCGCAAGCATTAATGGTATTGAAAAATTTAAAATTTGTTGAGCATGCTCTTTTGAAAAGGCGAGCGTAGGCATCCATTTGGCGGTACTCAGAGTCAAAATGGTCACGACCACCTGATTTAACATTTGTTGTGCAACAAGCGCCCATACACCGTAACCTCGGTAGGCGAGAAAGATGCCGACTGCGCCAGGAATTAATCCCGCAAGAACCGTTCGAATTGCGATGATTTTAAAGGCAAATTCCCGTTTTAATTTACCTTCATGAACGGCTTTGGTGCCCTCTAAAAAAAACATTATGGAAAAAACATTTAAGATAGTGCCGGCCTCGGGTTGATAGTAACGAATCACGAGAGGCGAAACTATGCCGAGAACTATAAGTGCTACCACCAGTGAGAAAAATAAATTTAAATAAAAGCATGTTGATGCGTACTTGTTATCCCAGTCTGCCTTTTGCACTACGGCTTGTGCAAAACCACCATTAACTATTATTTTTCCTAGCTCAACAATAATTAATGCAAATGCTACCAATCCAATTTCTGCTGGGCTAAGCAATCGCGATAAAACGATAAAAATAACAAAGCTTATGGCGCTATTGCCGCTCGCGGCTAAGCTCATCCACGCTGTGCTCTTCCCCAGTTGTGCTTTTATATTCATAACGATACTTTGTGCTGAGAGGGCGATTCGCTAAGTAGAATTTCTTCGTAGAAGTTAACAGTTAATTCAGCGAGATTGCGCCAATCATAATTGTCGAGAGGGCAGGAGGCGGGTCTTGAAAGTAGATCAAGTTGTTGAAGCATAAAGCCTAAATCAGCATCATTTAATTCGCTTGCATAGCTATAAATCCATTGCGAACCTAATTCGTTTTGTAGTTCTACAAAGGCACCCATGTGTGGGGCAATAACCGGTTTGTTAAATGAAAGCGCCAATAACAGTGCGCCGGAGTTTAAGATGGATTTGTAGGGTAGTATTACAGTATCAGCAGCACTCATGTAAATATGAAGCTGATCATCTGGAATAAATTCCAGGCGCAAATGAATATTATCTTGATCTTTCGCAAGTAACTCTAATTGCTGTTTGTATTTAGGCGTTTCCGGTTTTCCCGCAATTACCAAAATATAATTTTCGAGTTTTGCTTCTCCAAATTCTTTGATTAAGGCATCACAGTTTTTATAGGGTTTTATCATTCCCATAAAAAGTAATATTTTTTTATCTATGGGCAAACCCAGAGAAGTTTTTGCCTCATTTTGATTTACGGGATTAGGGTAGGAATCGCGGTAGTGGCCATGTGGAATAACAGCTTGATGGATTTCCTGCTGAGCCGGGTATCGCTCTAAAAAACTATTTTTCCCGTCATTGGTGAGAAAAATTAAACCGTTACAAAGTTTTAGAAACTGCCCCAGGAAAAATTGCGAAAATTTCGGATGAAAAGCATCGTGGGGTTTTAGGTTGTGTGCAGTCCAAACCAATCGTGCGCCTTTAATTTTGGCGATACTCATCATAAGCGTTAACAAAAATGCACGTTGGATAGCTTTGAACCAATTTTTTTGATCGATGTAACCATCTGGCCAATGAACATGAATTATATCGAACTTTTCTTTTAAAACACGTTTGTGCGAATATTCAAATACGACATGACCGCTAGCTTCAATTCTTCGGTAGAGTTGCGCGTTGTAAGGGTTAACCCTTTCATTACTAAAAGCGGGTGAGGCTAAAATTCGCATTCATTATCTCATCATTAGTTCAAGGGCATAAAACTTCACACTACTGTTCGTTATGTTTTTCCACCCATTTGGATTTGTTTCGTTCGGCATTAAGGCATAACGCTAAAAAAATTCCTATATCCAAAGTGTATCGACGCAATAATCTTGTTGGCTCTAAAGATAAGCGATAAAGCCATTCGAGTCTGAGTTTACGAAACACTACGGGCGCACGGGGCTTATCACCGGCCAGAAAATCGATTAACGCACCGACACCCATAAAAATGTTTGCATTGAGTGAATGCTGATGATCCAGTATCCATTTTTCTTGCAATGGATTTCCCATAGCCACTATAACAATATTTGCTTCGCTTGTATTAATGTCGTTAATGACTTTATCAATGTCTTGCATTTGCGAATAACCATCGCGAGCTCCCACAACGGTAATGCCCAAATGTTCGCGCATATTTTTTGCGGCGCGGTCTGCGATACCTGGTTTCGCGCCTAATAAAAAAACGCGTGCCTTTTGTTTAATATCAATGAGGAACTGAGGGACAAAATCTGTACCACACAAGTTTTCTGGAAACTTTTTCTTGTACAAAAGCAGTGATGCTATATCTAATCCGACGCCATCGTTCGTGATAACACAATTGGATTTTAAAATTGACTCACGTATGTCCTGGCATTTAACAACGAAATTTGTGTTTGCAAAAAAAAGTGAAATTTGTTTTTTTTCGTCAATTGCTCGTTCAAGTTTCTGGCCCAAAATAGGTGCGGTCAAACTTTGTACGGGAAATCCGCCAAGATCCACGCTTGGATATTCAATGCTTATTGCCTGGCTCATAAACTGATCTCTGTATCGCGATATAGTTTTGGCGTTAGTAAACGTTCAGTAACTTCACCCCAACTTAATACTTGTTGACGTGCGGTATTTGATGACGGAATTAGTGCACGCGTAATAGCGTTGGCAATAGTTTCTTCATTACCGATTTCATATCCGAAACGGTTTGGGTAATCCGCTGCAATAAAGAAAGGACAAATGGCGGGTATTTCGAAAAATGCGTATTGAATAAGCTTCATAGAAGTGTCACGCAAGTACGCAGGTAAGTTGTTGCTTGAGTAGGGCGCTATGCCCAGTTGCGCATGTTTTATGTAGCGTAATGTTTGCGCAAATGGCATTTCCCCGTAAACTTTTACATTGTCGCCATAACCAGGGTCTGCGCCTTGGCCTGAGCCAATAACGTGAAATGTAATTTCAGGAAAACGTTTTGATGCTATGACAAAAAAACTTGCATCGAACAGCATCGAACCAACGGACACTGCGTGCACACCAGGACCGTAAGGTGATGGATCTGCTTTTTCAGTAACCGAGTGATCTATACCTTGGGGGACGAACGCAAGGTTATGCTTGCTCGGTATTGCATCTGCCATAGCCTTTGAAGGTAGAGCTATCGTATGCAATTGTCCGGCAACTCGCGCGAAAGTTTCATGAATATAGTCGGCAACATTTATGGTATCCAGTGCGTCTGATGCGCGGTAAAGAATTTTGGCGTTGGGATTTAAAGATTTGATTAAATCGAAAAAAATAGGTGCAATACCGCTTTCCAAAACAATGACCGTCGCTTCGCTAATCCATTGGCGAAGTACTGGGTTTTGACCACGACTGTACCAGGTGTACATTAAACTTTCTAAAGGACGAAGCCATTTACGACGTGTATTGAAAGGATGAATCAAGGTCTTCCACAAATAACATTCTACACCCTGATAGGTACCAATTTTATTTGCTTCTGCGTCCAGTGATAAGCGCGGATCCGCTGTGCGCTTTGACAGCAAGCTATAACGCAATGAAAAAAAGCGCGTTTTTCCGCGCTTTGCTAATTCAGATGTGATGAAATGCAAATTTGCTTTGCGCGGTGAGCGAAAATCATGGGCAGAGAGAACTAAAAAATTCTCGTTGCCCAGCGGCTTATCACTTTCAATTGAAGTTGTCATAAATATCTCCGTTCACACAGAATCTCTGAAGTTACTTTAATGCTGTGCCTGTAAGGCACAGCTAGATGTAGCCATAAAAGCTATATAGGGTCCACGACGGGTGGTTTAGGCGCGCTTTTTCGAACAAGCGGTTTCTGAAAATATTTTTTCAATATTGCCCATTGAGGAGCCACTGGTGCCGTGCTGGTTAAGTTCAATGCAAATGGATAATTGTTCCACCAGCGTCCCACCGCCCAGTAAGTAAAACCACGCCATACCGGGTCACCCATTAAACTCAACATTTTTTCGAGGGTCGCGAGGCATTCTGTAGTTGCAGGCATACCAAATTCGCCGAGGAAAAGTTGTTGCTGGTTATCCTTGGCCCATTGAGTAATTTTTGAAAACATAGCATCAAACTTGTCTGGCGATTTACATAAAGTAGTTGTGCCGGAATAATATTCATCAACGTATTGGTGAACTTGAATGATAGTGCGATTCAGCGGGTCTCTAAGATCTGCAAAGGCAGTAGCGTTAGAAACTTCTCCGCTCAACGAAAACCAATCGTGAATACCGCTCCACTTTCCTCCCGATACCACGATGATATTTTTTGCTTTAGCCTTTCGTAATTCGGAGACGGTACGTTTTGCAAGAGGACCCCATTCTGCGAGCGGAATATAGTTTGGCTCATTCATTAAATCCAGAATTGTCGTGTCAGCATTTGAGAATTCAGCAGCGAGTTTCAACCACACATCGACGAAACCATTCTGCAATGCGGCGTTACCATTCAAAGCCACACCAAAATATTTTGCGTAGTTATGTATATCAATCATTACACACATGCCTAAATTATTTGCAGTGTGTATTGTTTCTTGGAGACGTCTTATTTCAAGCGGGTTCAGCGGACCATTAAGCGCGGTTTGTACTCTTTCCCAGCGGATTGGCAAACGGATGACGGTAACGTTTTGTGATGCGAGAAAATTTAATTCTGCTGTGGTTGGGTAAATATAATTTTTACCAAACTCACCCGGCAACACACCTGAATTAGATTCTGCACCAGCAACATTTACGCCGGTTAATCGTGGTAGATCCAGACAGCCTGCCTGGGCTTGCATACTTGCAAGAAATAAAGTGAAAAATATCAAACTTAGGGTTTTCATACTGCTTCTCCCAAAGATAGATCTTTAACGAGCTCCGCGTAGACATCCAAGTAATTATCAGCGACTCGTTGCCACGCATATTGTTGAGCGAACGCAATAGCTGCCGCACGCCGTTCTTCGAAGGCATTTTCACCCTCTTTGTGCAACTCTATCAATTTTCCAACTGCCGGTTGAGTGTTATTGCGATCAGCAACAATCACACCCAGTCCAGACTTTTCCAATAGCGTGCGAAATGGCGGTATATCACTTAGAACAGGTATTAACCCAGCACTCATGGCTTCAATTGGAGCTATGCCAAAACCTTCGTGACGCGACAAACATAAAAAATAACTTGATTGTCCAATGAGCTCACGCAACATTTCATCTGAAGGATTGGGCACAAGTTCGACAGATTGTTCTAGACCGAGTTCGCTTGCGCGTAACTTCAGTTCGTCCAGGCTGTGATCATATTCGCGTCCAGCGATAATGAAGCGCCAACTGCTATCTTGTTTGTACAAGTGTGCAAACATATCCAGCGATTCGAGTAATCCTTTATTAATTGACCATCGGCCAAAATAAATTATCGTTGGTTTTAATTGTTTTGCACCCCGATTGGCAAATTTAGTGACGTCAACTCCATTTTCAATCACTTTTAATTTAGGTTCGCTCATAATTTTGCTAAAAAGTTGACCGTCGTTAGCACTGGTCGCTATAACTTTTGCATAAGCTTTAGATGAAAGTTTGGTAACGGTTTTAAAAAAAACATTTTTAGCTGTTGATGCAAACGCCGTATGAAAGAAACCACCATGCGTTGACAAAACAAGTGGGCGCTTGTGAATCCATTTTGTTGCGGCGAGAAAATCATAGAAAAAATCTACCCCATGCACGTGGATTACTTCAGCGTCAGCTAATTCACGCAGTATTCCAGGGCAAATTGGATAACGGCTGGAGCCGTAGTAAGGAAGACGTACTACTTCGACGCCATCAATAAATTCACGAGAAGGAAGAATATTTTCCGACACGGATTGCTTGGCGGTACGAAATAAACGGTTAAGCGTAATAATGCGAATGCCTTTGTGCCCAGTGTTCAATTGATGCAGTGCAATATTTCGGACGACTTCTTCCATTCCCCCAATTGAAGGTAGGTATTGCCTAACCACATGGGTAACTCTAGGCATTTTTCTGTTCTCCAGAACTGATGTTTCTTTGACCATTTGGTGCAGGATTTTTTAGGCAGCTGCCTATCAGAAACCATACAACCGCGGAAGTTTTAAAAGCGAACGCTGAGTTGCCGCTGATGCATAAAATTAGCGACAAATAAATTGAGATGAAAGCGCGGAAACGTAGGCTCTGATCATCCGGCATTTTCACCAGCCAAAGGCTAAACCAAAATAAAAGGGCAACTGGTAAACCAAAACTGGAAAGGACGTAGGCATAGCCTTGATCGCCGAAATTCTGCATTCCAGATAAACCGAAAAGTAGAGGCAAATCAAAGTGAAGCAGCGTGAATCCTGAAAATGAAAGACGTCCCCCAAAACTATCTGCCCCCCTACCAGTCGCGTCCATTCCCATAATTAGCAGCATGATGGTTGCTACAAACGGGGCTAAAACAACAAGATTGACCGTAGTTCCCTTCAAGGTTAACCGCGCCAAAATCATTAAGCTAACTGACATTAGGGCAAAGCGTGAGTCTGAGAGCACCATCATCACGAAGGCTGCGCCTAAAAACCAAAGCATTTGGCGTATCTGTTTTGTGTCTTTGCTTAATCCCCATGCTGCGCACATGGTCGCAAAGTTACCCATGGATATGGGTTCCAAAAATACGGAAGAAACGCGATGAGAACCCAAGAGTCCAGGAAATAAAGTACGGCCTATACCTTCCGGACGAATACCATTCATTTGCAGTTTACTGTCACGAACGTAATCCGTTATAGGTACGAGGCTGCCGGTGCTAACGTAATATCCAAATATGTCGAAGAGATTGGTAAATTTGTCGACGAAAAAGAATTCGAATAGGCCGAAAGAAATTATTACCGCGATAGCGACTTTCAACGCCCGCTCTGCCAAATCGGCGCGCCCAACATTATAACCAGCCCAAAAAAAGCAGAGCGGAATTAGAAGGTCACGAAATGCCTTTAACATCAATTCGCCACTAATTATCGAAGAGATTGTGAGCAGGGCGGCGGACAACAACAGTAAAATCAGAACACCAGGAAGCATGCGTCGAGCAAGAAGCGGGAGACATGCGAGGACGATTAGGCCCTCGCTCAACCCGACTATTGCGCGTGAAACCATGTGGGTTTGCGTATTGAGCATGCAAAGTATGGCTTGATAGGAAATGCTCGCAATGATAATTCCGATCACCGTTCCCTGCTCGGTGAAAAATGATTCATTGTTACGCATTAATCTGCCGTTTGCCGGCAGGTGATTGCTCGTACCCAACCGGTTTTGAAATAAGGTACCTAGCATTCCCTAGTCCTTCCGATCAAATTCTCTACCATACCTATTGCTTCAGCGCGGCCCCCAAAAGGCGCACTCCGAGCTCGCGTAGACCAGAACAAATACTATTGAGATCTTTATAACGGGAGTTATGTTCTTGAACGACCAAAAGTGCAGCGCCAATAACCGCAGCGACTAACTGTGCATCGCGATTTTCCCGCATAGGTGGAGTGCAAATCAGCGTCACGTCAAAACCGGCCGCCAATTCACGCATTTGTTGCGAGAAAAGCTTACCTGTGAGCAATTCTTGTGGGTTTGGAGCCAAAGTTCCTGCAGGAATGACCCACAACGAACGAAGCTCAGGAATCTCGATCGGCGCAGTGAAAGCTCGGCCAGCCAATAAATCCGAGAGTCCGAGATTGCGTTCATTCAAGCCGAATAGACTGTGTAATTGTGGCGCGCGTAGGTTGCTATCAATCAAAAGCGTGCGCAATCCTAATTGTGAGAAAACCACGGCAAGATTAGCCGCCGTAAGCGCAATACCTTCCGCATCTTCCGCACCTATAAGTGCAAGGCTCAAATGATCACCTTGGTTAAAGTAGCGTAATAAAAGTTCGCTGCGTAAGCTGCGCAAAGCTTCTGCATGGACGCTGTCTGGTTGAAAGGCAGCGAGTAAACGCTTGTCTAATTTGCTAGTGCGATCTGGTGTCCTGGTATAGGAGAACTGATCTGCGAGCGCCAGATTTATATCTTCGTTGGAGAGCAGACCTAATTGCTGGGCGGCGTCACCGAAGCGTAAACCATGGCGCTCCTGGTAAGTAATAATTGCTTTTAAATCTTCGAGGCTGAGTTTGCCGCTCTCGACTAACATCCTACCCATCTTGTTCATAGGTTTTGACACAGTTTGGGGTTGTAAGGGAATTGTTTTGGCTAAATCATTCATCACATCGTTCCTTTCTTTAAAAGGCCACGGGAAGGTCTTACGCCCATATCCGCAGGCAAGTAGGCTAGAACCGGGATTCCTAATCCTTGTTCCAAATCTACCGAGCTGCGCACACGTCTATCCATCCACTCTTGTATGAGTGCAAAAGCAGAACCAAATAAAAGACCCGCGATAAGGGCCAGCATTAAATTCATCGGAGTTTTAGGGGAGGATGGTCTTCTCGGAACTTCGGCGGCATTAAGAAGTGCAATATCCGTCTGCGCGATTCGGCTTTCTAGCTTGGTTTTAGTCGAACGTCCAAGAGCTTGATCGTATGTTGCTTGAGCGTTATCAACTTCTTGCTTTAACAAATTCAGCTCGTTACGTGTACGGCTAAGTTGCAATACGCGTTCTTTCTGGATAGCAAGCTCAGCAGTGAGTTGCTCTTCACGCGATAAAGATAATTCGAGTGAAGATTTTAGGCTGCCGCTAACAGATCGAACGGCTTGTTGGAGCTGCGCCTTTATACCTTCAACATCGCTGAGCGCTTGACGGTATTGTGGATGGTTTTCACCAACGCGAGTGGCTGTGTCATTCAATCTAACTTGGGCTTGTGCAAGCTCCCCGCTTAGACGCTGCACTTGCGGGTTTTCCATTGCCTGGGCAGGAATGCCACCACGAATTCCACTTAAAATCTGGTCATTACGCGATGTGTTATTTAGTCGCTCACCTTGGGCGGCAATTAGCATGGAGGAGAGTTCCGCCAGCTTATTTGATTCCAGGTCGAGTCTATCAGTACTGGCAATAATGTCGTGCTTCTCTTGATAAGTTGCCAGGGCATTCTGCTTCTCAATAAGGGTTTCACGAAGAGAAGCTAACTGCTCGTCATACCATTGGTTAATTTGCTTGGCAGGTTCAATACGCAACTCAAGGTTGGTTTTCATATACGTCTGTGCAAAAGCATTGGCAAGCTGGGCCGCAATTTCGGGATCCCGCGCGCTGAACGAGATACTAAAAACGCTGCTATTTTGTGCGGGAGAAACACTTAATCCGCGATCGAGGAACCCCATTAACGCGCTTTGGCGGCTTTTCAAGTCATCTTTAAAATGTAACTGCTCAGCCAATACAGCGTTTGAGGTTAACTTTAACTCTTCAATTACCTTTTTAGCTACATTAGGGCTTTGGATGATGACCGCCTGGGTGCCTATATAACTTGCGAGCACTCGGGTGGGTTGGACCTGGCCACTAATAGGATCTTGATCTTTGTTATCTATAATCAAGTCAGTAGTAGCTGTGTAAGTTTTGGGTAACAACATAGTCACTATAGCTGCGAATACCAGAGCAACTGCGGTCGAGATCGCGATGGTGCGCCAGCGTGCGATAAAGACGAGAATTAAATTATCAATAGTCATGTTTGCTTAACCCTTTAAAAAAGACTTTCCTGAACAACTAAAATATCGCCGTCTTGTACCGTATCTTCCGGCTTAGCACGCAGCTCCTTCACGCTTCCGTCCGTTTGTTTGCGGAACAATTTTACTGACCTTTCACTGGCACGTGTGGTAATCCCTCCACCAACACCAACGGCTTGCATCACATTTAAAGGACGATCAAGAGGGTACATACCAGGCGTACGAACTTCTCCGCTGACGTAAAAACGGCCCGCGTTTGGAACATAAAGAGTATCGCCATCCTGCAGCCAAACAATTGGGCTGTTATCGACTTCTTTACCGAGCACTTTTTGCAGGTCATATTCGCGACGCTCCTGCTTACCATTTGCGTCGGTACGTACGAGGATAATGCGTTCACTACCTGCGTCTAATACACCGCCTGCCCACGCAATGGCTTGGGTCAGGGAGGTGGACCCTTCCAGAACGAGTTTTCCAGGGCGTGCGACTTTGCCAAGTATTGAAACTACGTGGCTACGATATTTCGTGATGAGAACATTAACTTGAGGATTTTTTAGCACATTGCCGTTCTGATAGCGATCAGCAATGAGTTTGGCGGCATCGCCACTTGAACGGCCGGAAATTTTTAGACTACCCAGCAACGGGATTTCAACGGTACCGTCGTTATTGACTTGGGCGTCGATACTTAATTCAGGCTGACCGTATACGGTCATCTTTATTTCATCGCCGGCGCCAATTGAATAGTTGGACTGAGCATTTGCGGTAAATGGAAGTAAAAGCAGTAGAAATCCGCACCATTTCAATCTTTTAACGCTATTCATCAATCGTGTCCTTTATAAAGTTTTAGGCTCCCTTGGTAAGGAGCACTGTGTTAATAAATTTTTTAATGCAAAACCAGGGCCCAATCGTTAAAGCATGGGTAAAACAATCACGGGATAGGGATGTAGTTAAAGTATGCTCGGTAATGTGATCGGAAGCCTAAGCTACATGAGCTGTGGGCGATAAACAGAGTTGGATCTCCCGTTTCTTTACTTTCATCAAGTCCTCTTGCCCCTAAAAACGTTGCGTCAGGATCGTCCAAACAGATTGTAAGATGAATCGAAATAAAACCCTGACAACGGATACGAACTTCGGTTTGCTGCTTAATGGTGCAACTCATCTAAATCGAACTAAAAACGCCGTCGCTTTATACAAAAAAACGTGAATTTTATCCGTGCGTCAGCGCACGGAACCCTATTTTGAGCTTGCAATGTAAATTTTTTGTGCTACAGAACAACTAATTCACTGGTTGAATTTTTGTAGAAAGACGTAAACATCAAGGGACCTGGCGCTTCAACGTGTCGCCAAGTTTCAACTATGAATGTGATGTTTGTATTTCAATAATCGCTTACAAATCAATAATTAGGCATATTACCAGATCTGGTCTCGGGATTCGATCATGAGTCAAATTCTCGCGCCGCATGAGTTTTTTGCGTGGCGAAAATTTGGGTGATTGATGTACAATGCGCTCCTAAATTTCCCCCCTTTCATTAATCCGGCAACCCTCTTCAGGCGGTTGCGTAGCCTAGGACTCATCTATGTTTGATAAAAACCAAACTATTGCTTCTTTTGATCCAGAAATTTGGGCATCCATCCAAAACGAAGGAAAGCGTCAAGAAGAGCACATCGAGCTTATAGCTTCTGAAAACTACACCAGCCCTATGGTCATTGCAGCGCAAGGAACCAAACTGACCAATAAGTATGCTGAAGGTTATCCGGGTAAGCGTTATTACGGTGGATGCGAATATGTAGACGTCACTGAAGCTTTGGCCATTTCTCGCGCCAAGACATTATTTGGTGCAGATTACGCAAACGTGCAGCCTCACTCAGGCTCTCAGGCTAACAACGCTGTCTATGCTGCATTATGTAATCCGGGCGATACCGTATTGGGAATGAGTTTGGCTCATGGCGGCCACCTGACTCACGGCGCCAAAGTTAGCTTTTCAGGAAAAATCTACAATGCGGTTCAATATGGCCTAAATCCGGAAACCGGATTGGTTGATTATGATGAGGTTGAACGTTTGGCTGTTGAGCACAAGCCGAAAATGATCGTTGCTGGCTTCTCCGCCTATTCACAAATTATGGATTGGCAACGTTTCCGTGATATCGCCGATAAAGTAGGTGCTTATTTATTCGTAGATATGGCTCACGTAGCTGGTTTAGTGGCTGCTGGCGTATACCCGAACCCGGTTCAAATTGCGGACGTGACTACATCTACTACTCACAAAACATTACGTGGCCCGCGCGGTGGGATCATTCTTGCCAAGGCCAATGAAGAAATTGAAAAGAAACTGAACTCTGCGGTTTTTCCTGGTGGCCAAGGCGGTCCATTGATGCATGTGATCGCGGCAAAAGCAGTAAGCTTTAAAGAAGCTATGACACCTGAGTACAAGGCCTATCAACAACAAGTCGTTGTAAATGCAAAAGCGATGGCGACGACTTTCCTTGCTCGTGGTATTGACATAGTTTCTGGCGGAACTGAAAACCACTTGATGCTGGTTAATTTGATTGGTAAATCTTACAGCGGTAAAGATGCCGATGAAGCCCTAGGGAAAGCGCATATCACTGTTAACAAAAATGCAGTGCCTAACGACCCGCGCTCTCCGTTTGTAACTTCAGGAATTCGGGTAGGTACTCCGGCGATAACAACTCGCGGTTTTAAAGAAGCAGAGTGCGTGCAATTAACGAATTGGATTTGCGATATTTTTGATGCTTTAGAAACAGGAAACGCTGACGAAGTCATTGCAAGTGTTAAGACCAAGGTATCTGGTTTGTGTAAAGATTTCCCTGTATACGCCGAGTAATATTTTCCGTGTGATAAAAAAGCAGCCCAAGAGGCTGCTTTTTTTATGGCGCCGGTTCGGAATCATGCGAATATTTATGCTCATGCGTCAATTTTACGGCCCACAAGAATGTGTTTTTCCGAAATACCCTAATGTGATGCTCATCTCATTAGAACTGAAAATCTGCAATGTTAATAAACTTAGATTTTCTTTTACTTTTCGAAATAAAAATTAGTGCGAATCCATTTGGTGATCTATTTTTGTACAAGGAGATTCTGATTTCGATCTCACCTGTTATGACTTGATTCGGGCTGGTAATGATGAAAATTTATCAACTTTCTCAACCTCAGAAAATTCTTGGTATTGCCTTGCTTGCGGTGACGGCGGGTTTGAGTGTTTTGTTGGTGTTAGCAACACGCGAATCAGCTGCTCAGTTAGCGGCAAGCGAAAACGTGATTGTAACGAGAGAAGTAAAATTACAATTGCCAATCAATAGCGCCACAACTTCTGAAATAAATTTACCGCGAGAAAAAGCGAAAGTCGGGGAGCAGTCAGCTGTAGTGCAGGCTGATGCAAAATCCATTGCGCAGCCCACAACGTCTGGTTCATGGAAAATGGGTAGCTTAAAAACCCCTACGCCAAAAATTTCGTTAAGTGAGCAAATATCTTCTTATGCGATTGTGGAGCTGGAGCAAATTCCGGAGGTTCTCCCTGTAGAGGGCCAACAAATTGCGTTGCCTATGTTAAATGGGCAAACGATTATCGCAAATGTTCAGTCGGTAGTGACAAATCCAAATGGTGACTACACCTGGTCCGGTCATTTGCAAGGATATGGTGACGACTACCCGATAGTTATGACCTACGGTGAGCGCTCAATTTTTGCAACCATTACCACGCCTGAAGGCAGTTATACGATGGAGTCACTGGATGGTCTAGGCTGGCTTTATAAAAACCCGGCAGAAATAGAATTATCTTCTCCTGGGGCAAACGATTTTCTGGAAGTAAATGCAATTCAATAATATTTTAGATGCTGAGATGAATGCTATGAAAACGTGACAGTTAATTTTTTTGGCTTTAATGGATGCGCGCACAATTATGTGAGTCACGGAAGGCTTTAAGTAAAGTCAAACGAGAAAAAATTTCATGAATTTTAGAAAGCTCATTTTCATAGTCTCTACCATTACGCTGATTGTTTGTACTAAAAGCGTATCAGCAGCCAACGCGGTTATCGATGTATTAGTGGTTTATTCGAAGGGTACCGCAGATGCTTACGGTGGTAATCCTACGACTCGCATTAATCAGCTTTTTCAGGTTACCAACCAGATTTATAAAGACAGCAATGTAAATATGGAAATTCGTGTCGCTAAAACCTTAATGGTCAATTACACCGATGACAACTCGGCAGACACAGCATTAAATGACATCACATTCGCGAAGCATGCTGCTTTTACCGGGGTCGCTGCTGTGCGCGAACAAGCGAAAGCGGACATGGTAATTTTTTATCGTCCATTTAAATCGGTGCAGGGTAGTTGTGGTTTAGCGTGGATTGGTGGACAAAGTACTGAGGGTAACTTTTCGAATCCCGCTATCAAAAATTATATGTTTTCACACATCGCGATAAATTCATGCGGCGATTTTGTAACGGCTCATGAGTTAGGCCACAACATGGGATTAAAACATTCTCGTAAGCAGAATGGCAGTGGCGGAACTTTTCCTTACGCGTTGGGTTACGGTGTCAATAACCAGTTTACTACTGTGATGGCTTATCAATCCGACTTTAATGTGGATTACTGGACGGGTAAACTTTATAAATTTTCCAACCCTGAGTTAACTTGCAAAGGTGTTCCCTGTGGAGTGAGCCGCACTGATAAAGTTAATGGTGCAGATGCGCGTTACGCGTTAAATATTACTGGCCCACAAATTGAAAAATTTTATGCGGCGCCAAGCTCGTCGAGTTCCAGTTCAAAAGCAAGCTCAGTTAGTTCATCGAAATCAAGCTCAAAAGCAAGTGCTGTTGCAACTTCAACAGCAAAGTCGGTGGAGTCAGTGAAAATAAGTTCGAAAGCGAGTTCTTTATCCTCGAGTGCAAAGTCGAGTGTAAAAGCTACAGCTGTTACTGTTTCATCAAGTAATAAGTCAAGTTTGGTAAATTCAAGTGCTAAAAGTAGTGCTACGTCTACTATAAAAGTAAGCTCAAGTTCTAGCGCAAGTGTTGTAAAAGTTGAGTTCAATCGTGTGTTAGATGTTGCGCAGTACTTGGGTGCCGATTGGGCAAATGAAGTTCGTCGCGATAAAGGTTTAACGCTTGATCAGGCGAGAGCCATCGCTGCAGCCAACCCAAAAATCACTTACTTTTTTATTACCAAGGGCGGGCAAATGTCGTTAGGTGCGAAAGGTTTATTTCGTACGGGCGACGCGGTGTTTTTCTCCGGCAAGCCCTGGTACGGTTCAGCAAAAGGCTTGGCTGATGCTTACGAAAGAAAACTTTAGTGTGTGTGAAAGTGTGTGAAGCCCCGTGTGTGTTGTGAAGTGTGTGAGTGTGTGAAGTAGTAGTGTGTGGTAAAAATAGTCCTAATCCAGTAATTAGGATGTGGTAAGCTCCTTTAATCAACCCAGCTTCGGCTGGGTTTTTTTTGTCTCTATATTTCAGAACTATTAACGAAATTGTTGACGAACGATAAAGTATGATTTTTACAATTTACTAACGTCCAACCATAATTCATGTCGATCCACAGGTGTTTCGTCGGGTAGGCTGGGATTGGTAAGTTCAAATACTTTTCTGTTGCGCATATTTGCATGTTCGATGGCTGCTTGAACTAAATGATTTGCATAGAAATGTTTATCAAAGCTGCCATCGGCAATAGCCAGGTTAAAACCGCGTTCTATATCGCTCGCAAGATTTGTGTTGGTTTTATTCACGAACAAATAGAAAGGCATTTTATAAACAAGCATAATATTTGGCTCAACTGCGAGATTGAGCTGCGAATATGTATGTATTTCTTCCCAGGGTTCGTGGACGCCGCGTGGGAATGCGTCGAACCGCCCGCCATCAACCATGTAAATCAAACTTGGATATTTCATGGTCTTGATAACACTAAATCCGTTAGCTTCGAGAATTTTTGTATCAGCCCATGAAGACCCTTGGCCCAAGGTTAATTTTCTTAAATCATCAAGCGTTTCGACGCCATTAAATTTCGAAAGATTGTCTTTGTTAACGAGCAGTACTCTGTAACCAAATAAACCTTTATAGAGTGGAACTCTGATAGGCAAAATTGCTTTTTCTTTTTCGCGGTCTGTTGCTGTCCACATGATATCCGTAACACCGCTCTCTACTTCACTCATTGTACGTGCCAGTGTTTTTTCGTTAGCGGGGTCTACGAGGGTTGTATATTTGTCTTTGGAATAGCTAAGCGCGAGTTGCAACATTTCATAAACGTACTTGTCGTTGTCGTTACTTACGCATTGAACTTTTAATGTAATGGGGTTGGCGAATGCTGTCGCACAAAAACAACCACTTAACACTACAGCAATTGTCGTTTTTAAAAATTTTGACTTACGCATAACATTTGAAGACCTGTGGTTGATACGGCGAACCCGGCATTAGCTGGACGGACAAAATTGCGGCAAAGCACCCTGTGCCGCAATTGCGGCTTAAGTCCTATAAGGGTCCATTTTTGAGGGGATAAATGTAGAAGGTTTTTAGAAGAATCAGATGGGAACGCAAATTCTTGTCTCATGCTACTTGTTCGAATTTTAGCTGCCCTTTTTCAAACAGGAAATTAACAAGCGCCACTTTTAATTTTCATCACGTTTTTTTACAAAACTTTCGGATCACCCTTATCGAAGGTGGCGGTTACATAATCAAATGCTTGGCAAAGGAAAGCTGTAGGGCAAAAGGGCGCTGACGTTAGCGCGATTGGAATGTGAAGTTTGTGAATGTTTAGCTTGTTTTTCCATCGAAGCAGATAGAATTTGCGAACATTTCTATGCGCTACTTTGGGGAAATGCCGGTCGATCAAATTACCGGCTGGAAGCCTAAGTGCCAAGGGTTTTCATAAAAATTATGCTAGTATGCCGGCACTATTTTCCATGAGTTGGGCATATTCATATGCATTGTCCTTTTTGTAGCGCTGAAGACACTAAAGTGATTGACTCTCGCCTGGTGGCGGAAGGGGATCAGGTGCGTAGGCGGCGTGAATGTTTGTCATGCCACGAGCGGTTTACCACCTTTGAAGTTGCGGAACTGGTGATGCCTCGCATCATTAAACAAAACGGTACGCGTGAACCCTTTGATGAAAATAAACTGCGCGCGGGTTTATTGCGAGCCCTGGAAAAACGTCCGGTCAGTATTGAAGCCATCGAATCTTCCATCAATCACATCAAGCACTTTTTACAAGCAACCGGCGAGCGCGAAGTGAAATCCATCGTGGTGGGCGAAAAAGTGATGGAGCAGTTGCAGAAGCTGGATGAAGTGGCCTATGTACGCTTCGCATCGGTGTACCGCCGTTTTAAAGATTTAAACGAATTTCGGCAAGAAATCGACCGTCTCGAACAGCAGCCAGACTCTCTCTAAGCATGCCTATCACTTCAGCGGATTACGCGTTTATGGCGCAGGCACTTCGATTAGCGGAGCGCGGCATCTACACAACTATGCCCAATCCTCGGGTGGGATGTGTATTGGTAAAAGATGGAGCTGTGATTGGTGAAGGCTGGCATGTCCGTGCAGGTGAAGCTCACGCAGAAGTGAATGCATTGCGAGCTGCCGGCGAGAAAGCACGCGGAGCGACAGCCTACGTTACGCTTGAGCCGTGCAATCATAAAGGAAAGACCGGCCCTTGCAGTCATGCATTGGTCGATGCTGGCATCGCACGCCTGGTTTATGCAATGGAAGACCCCAACCCGTTGGTGGCAGGTGGTGGGCTCGATTATTTACGCGCTGCTGACATACAGGTCGATGGCCCGATTCTGGAAGAGGACGCTCGTCGGTTAAACCCGGGTTTTATCAAACGCATGGAGCGTAAACTGCCATTTGTGCGCTGTAAAATGGGCATGAGTTTGGATGGTCGTACCGCAATGGCCAGTGGCGAGAGTCAATGGGTTACCGGCAAGAAGGCGCGCGCCGATGTACAACAATTGCGCGCTCGCAGTTGCGCCATCGTCAGTGGAATAGATTCAGTGTTACTGGATAATTCATCGTTGACCGTTCGCGCCGAAGAGCTGGATCTTCCAGACGCAGTCGCCATAGCTGAAAGGCAACCCCTCCGGGTAGTGTTGGACTCACGGTTGCGATTGGAGCGCCACGCAAAAATTCTTCAGCAGGAAACACCCATATGGCTAGTGCATAACGGCGCTGAAGAAAATAATGGAAAGTTAAGCGGTTGGCCCGACCACATTGAATTGTTAGCCTTGGGGGCAAAGGATGGTCGTATTGACCTCAACGCGCTACTGCGTGAACTGGCCAAACGCCAATGCAATGATGTTCTGGTAGAGGCAGGCGCAACCTTGGCTGCAAGTTTTTTAAGGCGCGGACTCCTAGATGAAATTATTATTTACATGGCGCCCAAATTGCTTGGCAGTCAAGCACGCCCTCTATTTGATCTCTCGTTAAACACAATGTCATCTGCTCTGCCGCTCAAAATTAGTGATATGCGCGCAGTTGGCTCTGACTGGCGAATCACCGCCACGCCTGATACGGAATACTGATGAACGATTTACAACCTGATGCTAATTCTGCGCATGGATCAAACCCGAATAACCGCGCGCCCGTCGAGAATACTGCTAGTTATGACAAACGTTTAGCGGCGTTTTTGCTGGACTCGTTGATGATGGGTGCGCTATTGGCGGTAATGTTTGAAATTTTAGGCTGGGTTCCCGATGAGACTCAGGCAGTAAATATGGAGACTGCCATAAAAATGATGATCGCCAAAATTGAAGCCCTTTCGTCTGCGCAACTATGGCTGGTAGTGCTTGCTCCATATGGCATTTTTTTTATGCTGCATGGTTACTCTTTATTTCTCAGAGGCCAAACCATTGGCAAGAGGGTGATGGGGATAGCTATAGTGACCTTGGATAACCAAAAGCCTCCCTTTTTACCGTTAATTTTCAATCGCTATCTAACGCAATGGATTCTCGGAATGGTTCCGGGACTTGGGCCACTACTGCGTGTGGTGGATGTGCTTGCGATTTTCCGGACCGACAAGCGTTGCGTACACGATTTAATCGCTAAGACAAAAGTTATTGATTTGAACGTGAAAGTTGCGGTTAACCCCAACAGTTTAATTGCCTAGTCTTAGCGTCATCGAAAGTTTTGATCAAAGCGAGTTAAAAAACATCCTCGAATTTTTGAGCTGCTGCTAATAAACTCTGTACCGTTATTTTTCTTCACTTCGTGCGGCAACGTAAAGAGCATCTACTATGTTTACCGGAATTATTGAAGCCTTGGGGGAAGTTGTTGCGCTCCAGCCAAAAAGCGGCGATCTGCGCTTGCGCATTAGGACTGGTGGCTTGGATTTATCTGATGTTCGCTTGGGCGATTCCATCGCGACCAACGGCGTTTGTCTTACGGTAGTTGATCTACCCGGTGATGGGTACTGGGCGGATGTATCGCGCGAGACTTTGGACAACACCAGTCTTCCACTTTGGAAAGTTGGGCAGCGCGTCAATCTTGAAAAAGCGCTCACACCGCAAACTCGACTAGGAGGGCACATTGTTAGCGGTCATGTCGATGGTGTTGGCGAAGTCGTTAGCCGTCATCCCGACGCTCGCTCAGAGCGCTTCAGAATTCGTGCGCCCAAAAACCTCGCCAAATATATTGCCCACAAAGGTTCAATCACGGTGGATGGCGCCAGCCTTACGGTAAATAAAGTTGACGGTGCCGAGTTTGAATTAAATATAGTTCCCCATACACTGACGCAAACTATTATGGATACGTACAAACCAGGTTCCAGCGTTAACCTTGAAGTAGATGTGCTTGCGCGTTATCTCGAGCGTCTGCTGTTAGCTGATAAGGCAGCTGAATCCGCAAATGAGAGTGGCGTTACGTTGGAATTTTTGGCAAAAAACGGGTTTGCTTGATTTTGGATACCACTTATCTAAAGGACGATTTATGAAGTTCACACTCACAATGATTTTTGTAGTGCTGGCGCAATTTACCTTTGCAGATGAAAACGGG
This sequence comes from Gammaproteobacteria bacterium, assembly GCA_004173475.1. Classification (GTDB taxonomy): domain Bacteria; phylum Pseudomonadota; class Gammaproteobacteria; order Pseudomonadales; family Cellvibrionaceae; genus Cellvibrio. The sequence goes on along the minus strand of SEBU01000001.1, from coordinate 686,308 downwards.
TCGGGCAAGAAAACTGCCGATGAAAACAAAGCGCAAGCCAATGGAAACCTTGCGCCCTTAAATGAAAAAGTGTTGCGAACCAACAAGGCATTAAAAAGTTACAACGAAGAATATTTAGTTGCTCCCGATAACAAGGCATTCGCCCAATCACCGGAAGGGCATTGGAATTTTCGGTCAGACCGTGTAACGGTCGAAATGGCTAAAGAAGATGCATTGGCCGGTTGTAATAAGCATGTGAGGCCGAAAGAAAGTGCTTGTGTCATCGTCAATGTAAATGGTGAATGGGTACAACCACCGCAGTAATTAGAACTGGAAATAGCATGCAACTGAATACTATAGAAGAACTCATTGAAGATTTGCGCCACGGCAAAATGGTCATCCTCATGGATGATGAAGATCGTGAAAATGAAGGTGACTTGATTATGGTTGCCGAGCAAGTGCGACCAGAAGATATTAACTTTATGGCGACGCACGCACGTGGTTTGATTTGTTTAACGCTGACGCGTGAACGCTGTTTGCAGTTGGACTTACCCTTAATGGTAAGCGACAACAAATCCCAGCATACAACTAACTTTACCGTGTCAATTGAAGCTGCTGAGGGCGTGACTACCGGAATTTCTGCCGCTGATCGTGCCCTCACAGTGCGTGCTGCGGTAAAGGCCAATGCAAAACCCACAGATGTTGTACAGCCAGGTCATATCTTTCCATTGATGAGTCAGCCCGGCGGTGTGATGAGTCGCGCCGGCCATACTGAGGCAGGTTGTGACCTTGCACGTTTGGCAGGTTTTGAGCCGGCTGCAGTCATAGTGGAAGTTATGAACTCTGATGGCAGCATGGCCCGCAGGCCAGATCTTGAGCAATTTGCCAAGCAACACAACTTAAAAATCGGTACCATTGCCGACCTGATTCACTATCGCGCTATTAAAGAAAAAACTGTTGAGTGTATAAATACGCGCAAAGTAGAAACTTTATTTGGTGAGTTCGAATTGCGCACCTATCGCGACCTCGCTCGCGGCGATTTGCATTTTGTTATGGTGAAAGGTGAGATTACGGCGGAACCAACCCTTGTTCGTGTTCACGTAATGGATTTGGCGCGCGATATTTTAAGTTTGCAGCGTCCGTCTATCGCTGGCGGCAAAAGTTGGACGTATCAGGACTCGCTCAAGCGCGTAAGCGAAGAAGGCAACGGCGTAGTTCTACTTATTTGTCACGACGAATCTACCAGTGAAGTTGAAGAAAGTATTGACTGGTTGTTGAGCGGTAAACAACAACGCCGCAGCCCCGAAGTTTTATATAAGCAAATCGGTACCGGCTCCCAAATTTTGCGTGATCTTGGCGTACGCAAAATGCGCGTGATGTCCGCTCCCATGCGTTACTCCGCATTGTCAGGTTTTGATTTAGAAGTGGTGGAATATGTTTGTCCATAATCGCGATGTGGTTTTATTTCCGTCTTCTCAATAGTTTTAATCTGGAAAAAACAAGTAAAACAGAGAGTCATTCTTTTCAAGGTGCGAAGACTTTTTACTAAAAATATTTTAAATGTATGAGAAAAACATATGAGCAACATTAAAGTAATCGAAGGTGATTTTTCCGCATCGAAGGGAAAATACGCATTAATCGTGAGCCGCTGGAATAGCTTTGTCGTTGAGAGTTTGAAAGATGGTGCATTGGACACCTTACGTCGTCACGGTATTAAAGATGAAGATGTAACTATTTATTACGCGCCAGGTGCATTCGAATTTCCTTTAGTCGCACAGAAAATTGCTGCAAAAAATCAACATGATGCAATCATTGCGTTAGGCGCTGTCATTCGTGGTGGAACACCGCATTTCGATTATGTTGCGGGCGAATGCACTAAAGGTTTGGCTCAAGTATCGCTCAACTCAGGTATTCCGATTACGTTCGGTGTGCTAACCGTAGATTCAATTGAACAAGCGATAGAACGCTCCGGTACAAAAGCAGGCAACAAAGGTGTTGAAGCAGCATCGACTGCATTAGAAATGGTGTCGCTGATCGGAAATATCTAAATAGTTTGATTGTCGATTTGGCAAGCAATGATCGAAAATTAATTGTGGTATTTTTCACCACTCGCTCTTTATCAGGTAAATGTAAATGACTTCCCAAGATAGTACTGGCGCTAAAAAAGTAGTTCAGAAAGGCCAAACCGCTGCCACCCGTCGCATGGCTCGTCACTACACCATGCAAGCGCTTTATCAATGGCGTATGGCAGGTTCCAGTATTAATGCCATTGAAGCAGAGTTTCGTGTTGATAACGATATGACGAACGTTGATGTTGAATATTTTCACGAAATTTTGCACGGTGTTCCAGAGCATCTATCTGATATCGAAGCTACATTTGAACCTTTCCTGGTTGAACGTTCGCTGGCGGAATTAGATCCGGTTACTCAAGCGCTGTTACGCATGTCAACCTACGAATTAAAGTTTCGTATTGATGTTCCCTATAAGGTTGTTATTAACGAAGCTGTGTCCCTCGCTAAAAAGTTCGGTGCGGAAGATAGTCATAAATTCATTAATGGTGTGTTAGATAAAACCGCAGCAGTGGTTCGCGCTGTTGAAGTCAAAGCTAACCGAAGCTAATTAATTCGATATATGAATGAATTCCAACTCATCCAGAAGTTTTTTCAAAATGAACAGGCGGATCTTCTCTTAAGTGAAAAAGCGCAAGCAAGTGTTGTCTTAGGCATTGGTGATGACTGCGCGCTTTTACAAATTCCTGCGAAACAACAGTTAGCTATTTCTGTAGACACCTTAGTTGCAGATATTCATTTCCCTGCTGACGCAAATCCTGAAGATATTGCTGAACGAGCACTACGAACAAATTTGAGCGACCTCGCCGCCATGAGTGCAGAACCGCTTTGGTTTACCCTTGCACTAACATTGCCAAAAAATTCTGAGTACTCCACCGAACAATGGCTCCGAGGTTTTAGTCGCGGTTTGTTTCGCACTGCGAATGAATATGAAATTGTGTTAGTTGGGGGTGATACCACTTCCGGTCCTTTGAGTATTACTATTCAAGCCATGGGCAATGTTGCAAGCCATCAAGCCTTAAGGCGCGATGGCGCCAGCATTGGTGATTTCGTTTGCGTAACGAATTATCTCGGTGACGGAGCTGCAGCGCTTGCCGTTATACAAAATCGGTTAACTCTTGCCGACGAACACGAAAAATATTTGCGCGACCGTTTTTATCGGCCTATACCGCGTTTAATTGAGTCAACTCTTTTACGCGGAATTGCTAGCGCGGCTTTGGATATTTCAGATGGTTTGATTGCGGATTTAAATCATATTTGTGAGGCCAGTGATTTAGGTGCTGTGATTGATGTTGAAAATATTCCTATGTCTAATGCACTGCAGGCTACAAGTGATTTACAGCAAGCGCGCGTTTGGGCGCTGACCGGTGGGGATGACTATGAATTATGTTTTACGGTATCTCCAGAGAAAATGCCTGAACTGGCTATGTTGATTGCTGAAAGAAAAATTCACGCAACTGTCGTTGGCGAAATTACCGCTGGCAGTGGTGTGCGATGTGAGTTGGATGGCGATGTTTTTGAATTGGCATCAAAAGGGTTTCAACATTTTTAATTTGATATTCCTGAACTGAGTTTTGCGAATGCACACTCCATCTTTTAAAGAAGTACTAAGTAACAGCAACCATTTTTTTGCTTTTGGTTTCGGAAGCGGCTTGGCTCCAAAAGCGCCTGGGACATTTGGTACCCTGGCGGCGATTCCAATTTACTGGTTGATTCAGGATTTCCCGTGGACGCTTTATGCAACCTGGCTAATCGTTACTTTTGCGTTGGGAGTGTACTGGTGTGATCGTTCATCGCGTTTATTAGGTGTGCATGATCATGGCGGCATTGTGTGGGACGAATTCGTGGGTTATTGGATTACCATGTTTCTCGCGCCGAAAAGTTTGTTGTGGATAGTGGTGGGTTTTGTACTGTTCCGTTTTTTCGATGTCTTAAAACCCTGGCCAATCGGTTGGCTGGATCGAAGAGTAGACGGTGGTCTGGGGATCATGATTGACGATGTACTGGCTGGAGTTTATGCATTAATTGTTTTACAAGCTTGTGTTTATTTTTATCCGTTTTAATTTTCAGGGCAGAAAAAAATGAAATTGTGTTTAACTTTATTCTTTTGTGTGTTTACGCATGTTTGTTCGGCATTAGAGATTGAAGCAAAAATGCTGGCGCAAGGTAGCGCAGTATTGATGATTGATGGCACGCAACGAATGTTGCGAGAGGGAAGTCGCAGTCCCGAGGGCGTGTTGCTCGTTTCCGCCAATGGCAAGCAAGCTATCCTGGAAATTGACGGCAAACGAAAAACGATTTCTTTGTCGCGAAGTATCGGCAGCAAATTTGAAAAAGCCGGCAAAAAAGAAATTCGCCTGGCGAGTGGTCAAGGCGGACATTACTACACAAAGGGGTTAATAAACGGAGCTCCGGTAGATTTTCTGGTTGATACAGGCGCTACCTACGTAGCCATGACGACCGAACAAGCTGAGCAGTTAGGTCTTGATTATCGAGGCGGAGTTCCCACAGAGACAAGTACAGCCAACGGCGTAGCGAAAGCGTTTAGAATCGTGCTGAACTCTGTAGCGGTTGGAAATATCGTTGTTCACCAAGTGACAGCCTTTGTCATCAAAGCTCCTACAATAGGGCCTATGCTTTTAGGTAATGCTTATTTAAGTCGGGTAGATTTAAAAATAGATCAAGGTGTAATGGTTTTAAGCGAAAAATAACAATTTATTTTTCACAAATATTGAGGTCACTCCGTGGCAATTCGCTTTATAGAGTCATGCAAACTACCAACACCTTTTGGTATGTTTGTGATGCACGGTTTTGAAGATGACAAAACCGAAAAAGAACATGTTGTGCTAACCATGGGTGATATACAGGGTGATGAACCCTTGCTGGCAAGAATTCACTCAGAATGCTTAACCGGTGATGCGCTTTTTAGTTTGCGCTGCGATTGCGGCCCACAACTACAGGCCGCCATGCATAAAATAGGAGTGGTAGGGCGCGGAGTTATTTTTTACTTGCGTCAGGAAGGTCGCGGTATAGGTTTAATTAATAAAGTTCGCGCATATGCGTTGCAAGATTGTGGTGCGGATACGGTGGAAGCGAATGAGAAATTAGGCTTCGGTGCTGATATGCGTGACTACACTATTCTCAAACCCATGCTTGAACATTTAAATATTAAAGCGTTGAGGTTGCTGACTAATAATCCGCGCAAAGTAAAAGCCTTGCAGGATATGGGAATCAATGTGATTGAACGTATGTCTCATCAGACGGGTCGTAATCCGCACAACTCAAAATATTTAGAAACCAAAGCTGGTAAACTCGGCCATTTGTTTAATGAAATGGATGAAGAAAAATAAGCACCACATCCAGCTTTTAATTTAATACGGGTCGTCTCCTCGCGAAGCGGAGACCCAGATTTCAGAAAATTCATATTCTAAAAGAGCCAGATCCTCGCTTCGCGAGGATGACGACTCCCGGTAAAACTTGTTGTATAGCGCGTTATTGGATACGCCAAAAAAAAGAGAATTCTATGACCACGAGAATTGCAATCGCCGGCGCTGCTGGCCGTATGGGCAAAGTATTAATCGAAGCTACTCATAAAAACTCTGATGCCAGTTTGGCCGGCGCGATAGTTCGTCCAACGAGTACATTAATTAATGTGGACGCGGGGGAATTTGGTGGTGTTGGTAAATTAAATGTAAAAATTGTTGGTGATATTGCACAAGCCATAAATCAATTCGATGTATTAATTGATTTTAGTTCGCCTGAGGCAACGCTTTCTAATATAAAAATTTGTGCAGCACACAATAAGCCGATTGTTATTGGCACTACTGGTTTTAGTGATTTAGAAAAAGCGGAGTTGCTTTCATATCAAAATAAAATTCCACTCCTGCTTTCCGCAAATTTTTCCACCGGTGTAAATTTGTGTTTTAAATTGCTTGATATTGCCGCTCGCGTGTTAGGCGATGAATATGACGTAGAAGTCTACGAGGCACATCATCGTCATAAAGTGGATTCACCCTCAGGTACCGCGATGCGCATGGGCGAGGTTTTGGCAAACGCTTTAGATCGCGATTTAAAACAGGTTGCCGTCTATGGACGCGAAGGCCAAATTGGCCCGCGTCCACGCGATACCATTGGTTTCGCTACTGTGCGCGGTGGTGACGTTGTTGGCGACCACACTATTATGTTTTTAGCTGACGGTGAGCGAGTTGAAATAACTCATAAAGCATCCAGTCGTTTAGCTTTTGCAAATGGCGCTGTACGTGCGGCCATTTGGTTGCAACAACAAAAATCTGGCTTGTTTGATATGCAGGATGTTTTAGGCCTGAAATAAGCTTTTTTGACATGCATTTATAAAGATAAAAAAATCAGCGTAGCAGCTACAGCATTTAATATCGAATGTAAAAGTTCCCTCTCATTTTCTTTGATGCTCGGTTTTTAAAAATAATCAAAGAGTCCGCCATTTAAATATAGTATCCGCTGAGCGACGCCCCAGAATTTCGGGGCGGTTTTTTGATTGTAAAAACTTATGGCAAAAGGCTTCCGGCCACCATTTTAAATTTGATAAAAATGCCGCGCAATCTGATTGCTATCTGATTAATGGTTAATCTGATTCTGACGACCCTCAGCAATTGCTTTTTAAAACTTCAGCTAATTCGCCATTTAAAATTTATGGAGCTTTCATGTCGCAACAGATTAAAAAAGTAGTCATTGCAGGTGGGGGAACATCGGGTTGGTGCATGGCTATGGCCCTGTCACAGCAATTTGGTGAGCTATTGGACATCACGCTTATCGAGTCTAACGAGATCGGTACGGTGGGTGTCGGCGAAGCGACTTTTCCAACGATATGCACTTTTCACAGAATGCACGGTATAGACGAAAAGGAATTTTTGAGCGCTACTGCTGGCAGCATCAAATTGGGAATCTCTTTTGAAAATTGGACTCGAAAAAATGATCGATACATACACTCATTCGGCTTCATTGGGAAATCCCATTGGTTAGGGGAATTTCATAATTACTGGATGGCCGCCAAAAGTCTGGGTTATGAGGGGCAACTCGAAGATTTTTGTTTTGAGCTTCAAGCAGCTAAACATCACAAATTTGCCGTCACGGAAAAACCAAAAATCAATTATGCATACCACTTCGATGCCAGCCTTTACGCGCGCTTTCTGCGTAAACTTAGCGAAGCGAAGGGGGTCAAGCGAATTGAAGGCAAAATATCCAACGTAAAGCAAAACCTGGATAACGGTTTTATTGAATCTGTGATGATGGAATCCGGCGAAAATGTTGAGGGCGATTTTTTCATTGACTGCACAGGATTTCGCGGGCTTTTGATTGAGCAAACCTTAAAGGCCGGCTACGAAGATTGGGGACATTGGTTACGTAATGACAGCGCGGTAGCGTTGCAAACTGATTTTTCGGGCGACATTCCTCCTTACACAAGAGCAATCGCGCATGGTAGTGGTTGGCAATGGAAAATTCCCTTGCAGCATCGTCAAGGCACAGGCTACGTTTACTCCAGCTCGTACATAACGGACGAAGACGCACGAAATACTTTGCTAGATAATCTTGATGGAGACATCCGGGTAGAATTACGTTTGCTGAAATTCAACACTGGGCGACGTAAAAAAACCTGGGTTAAAAATTGTGCCGCAATAGGATTGGCGGGCGGATTTATCGAACCCTTGGAATCTACAAGTATTCATTTGATTCAAATGGGTGTGACGCGATTGCTGCAGTTATTCCCATTCGATGGTTGCACGGAAGCACACATAAATCACTACAACGAACAGTCGCGCATTGACTATGAAAAAATCCGCGATTTTATTATTTTGCATTACAAAGCAACTGAACGCGACGACACTCCCTACTGGCGTGATTGTCGCGATATGGAAATTCCGGATTCATTGGCGCATAGGATGGAATTATTTAGGGAGGCCGGTGTTGTATATCAGGATCCAAACGAGATATTTCCTGTCGCATCATGGCTGCAAGTAATGATGGGGCAGCGAATTGAGCCAAAAAGATACAATCATTTCCCTCATACAATGATGGGTAAAGATGTTATGTTCGCTGAGTTGGACAAATTGAAAACGAATATTGCGGAGTTTGTCGAGACTATGCCTTCGCATGCAAATTTTCTAAAAACCTATAGTCCTATGAGCTGGAGTTGAACTGCGGTACGAGTTAGGGACGTTGTTATTTAGTTTGATCCGTTAAAGGTTTCGTAAATTCAGGTTGCCTCTCCTTTGGGAGCTAGGTTAGATTAACGAAAATGAATAAAGCCGCCCCCTTGATAAACATCTTGGGGGCGTTTTTTTGCTGAATTACACACTGGGTTAAATAAATGGCCGGTTCGAGTTTGTTATTACTCATTGATGACATTGCGGCAGTTCTTGATGACGTTGCAGTTATGACCAAAGTTGCCGCAAAAAAAACCGCGGGAGTTTTGGGGGATGATCTTGCGTTGAATGCCGAGCAGGTTGCTGGTGTGCGAGCCGAACGTGAATTGCCAGTGGTCTGGGCAGTTGCTAAAGGTTCGTTTATCAATAAAGCAATTCTCGTCCCCGCTGCGTTATTAATCAGTGCGTTTGTTCCGTGGTTAATTACACCGCTTTTGATGATAGGTGGCGCCTATTTATGTTACGAAGGTGTAGAAAAACTGGCCCATAAATTTCTGCACACTGATACAGAGGAAAAAGCTGAGCACGATGCGCTCGAAGCCGCCTTGCATAATCCACACGTCAACATGGCTGATTATGAAAAGGAAAAAATCAAAGGTGCGATTCGTACCGACTTTGTGTTGTCGGCTGAAATCATCGTAATTACCCTCGGCGCTATCGCTAAAGCAGCCTTTACGGTTCAGGTCGCGGCTGTGATTACAGTTGCTATTTTGATGACGGTCGGCGTTTATGGTTTTGTCGCACTGATCGTAAAGCTAGATGATATGGGACTGCATTTGTTGAAAAAGCAGGGGCAGGGTGCTTGGTTAACCTTTCAGCACAAAGTAGGTAAAGGCCTGTTATTGAGCGCACCTATATTAATGAAATTTTTATCAATCGCAGGCACGGTTGCTATGTTTTTAGTGGGCGGTGGCATTCTGGCTCACGGGTTGCCCTTTATTCATGGAATTGAGCAAAGTATTGAGCACTATTACGGGGGCGTTGCTGCTGTGTTTGGTGGTTCATTTATTAACATGGTTTTAGGTGTAATTGCCGGGGTAATTGTGCTGCTTTCAGTCACAGCAATTAGCAAATTGTTTCGCAAAAAGTAATTCACAAAGCATGCTGAAAAAAGCGGACAAGAATAATCGATGTTTAATTTGTACCAGCGAAAGATTTTCCAATAGACACTAGGGGTCCACTCCCGTACAATTCTCGGTTAATTGCGTTCGGCACTGCCGGGCTTGGCTGTAGAAAGGCTGGTACCTTCCGATTTAAATGGTAGCCCACAGACATCAAAGCGAGATGGAATTCAGTTTCATCTCGCTTTTTTACAACCTTCAGCCAGGTAAATTCACTTTAGCCCTGTAACTTAACTCGCTTTTCGCGCCTTTAGCCTGTGCGACTGCCTTTTTGAGCCTGAAGAAAGTGAACGGCAAGCGGATGAAACGCTCATAGCTTTACGATTTAAAACCACTGCCAAACCCAGGAGGTTTACTTGAACACTCGGGATATCAATCTCGCTAAGAGACCCGCACTACTCGTACTTGCAGACGGTAGTGTCTTTCGTGGTACCGCTATTGGTGCTGATGGCTTATCTGTTGGTGAAGTAGTGTTTAATACCGCTATGACCGGCTATCAGGAAATCCTAACCGACCCATCTTACGCACAGCAAATAGTTACTCTCACATATCCCCACATAGGCAATACCGGCACCACCATTGAAGACAGCGAATGCGACCGTGTTTGGGCAACAGGCCTGATAATCCGCGACTTGCCTTTAATTGCCAGCAATTTTCGTAATCAACAAGACCTGTCAAGCTATTTGAAAGAGCGCAATGTAGTTGGCATCGCCGACATTGATACCCGCCGGTTAACTCGTCTACTGCGTGATAAAGGTGCTCAAAACGGTGCCATTATCGCTGGCGATGAAGCTCACACTGACGTCGCCCAGGCTAAGGCATTAGCTGCGGCGAAAGCGTTCGGTGGATTGAAAGGTTTAGACTTGGCAAAAGAAGTTACTGTAAACGAATCCTACGCATGGAATAGCAGTAGCTGGGAACTCGGTAAGGGTCACACTGACCTAACTGCAACCAAAAAATTCAAAGTGGTAGCTTACGATTACGGTGTTAAGCGCAACATATTGCGAATGTTGGTTGATCGCGATTGCGATTTGATTGTTGTGCCTGCGAAGACTTCCGCCGCTGAAGTGTTGGCGATGAACCCTGACGGTATTTTCCTTTCCAATGGTCCTGGCGATCCTGAGCCGTGTACTTACGCTATTGAAGCCATCAAATCATTTCTCGAGACAGATACCCCCATATTTGGAATTTGTTTAGGTCACCAATTACTGGCTTTGGCTTCAGGCGCTAAAACCTTGAAGATGAAGTTTGGCCATCACGGTGGCAACCACCCAGTTCAGGATTTGAATTCAAAACGCGTGATGATTACCGCACAGAACCACGGTTTTGCAGTAGAAGAGTCGAGTTTGCCAGCAAATTTGGTAGCGACACATAAGTCGCTATTTGATGGTTCCTTGCAAGGTATTCATCGTACCGACAAGCCCGCGTTTAGCTTTCAAGGTCACCCTGAAGCCAGCCCCGGCCCGCACGAGGCGGATACCTTGTTCGATCACTTTATTGAATTGATGCAAGCTCGCAAGGCGAGCTAAGAATTACGCAAAGGTTTCTAGAGGATTGTTGGATAGATTTACAGACGGTGCACACGCAGGACGCGAGCGCCGAGCCTACAAGGATGCGTTTACGGCGTGTAGCTATTAGACAATCCGATAACTCCGAAGAAACCAAAGAACCGGAGCAGACATGCCAAAACGTACAGACATAAATAGTATCTTGATCCTTGGCGCTGGCCCGATTGTTATCGGTCAGGCCTGTGAATTCGACTATTCCGGCGCGCAGGCTTGTAAAGCGCTGCGCGAAGAGGGTTATCGCGTCATTTTGGTGAACTCGAATCCTGCAACGATCATGACTGACCCTTCGATGGCGGATGCAACTTACATCGAACCGATCGAGTGGCAAACCGTCTCCAAGATCATTGAAAAAGAACGCCCCGATGTAATTCTCCCCACTATGGGCGGCCAAACTGCATTGAACTGCGCTTTGGCACTGGCTAAACACGGCGTTTTAGAAAAATATAATGTTGAATTGATTGGCGCAAAAGAAGAAGCCATCAATATGGCGGAAGACCGCAATTTGTTTGATCAGGCAATGAAGCGTATTGGTCTTTCTTGTGCTCGTGCGAAAATTGTTCACACGCTTGAAGAAGCTAAAGAGGCGCCCAAAGAATTCGGCTTCCCGTGCATTATTCGTCCGTCGTTCACCATGGGTGGATCGGGTGGTGGTATCGCTTACAACTGGGATGAATTTGAAGAAATTTGTACGCGCGGTTTAGATCTATCACCAACCAACGAATTGCTTATCGACGAATCGTTACTCGGCTGGAAAGAGTACGAAATGGAAGTTGTGCGTGATAAAAACGACAACTGCATTATAGTTTGCTCGATCGAAAACTTTGACCCAATGGGTGTACACACCGGCGACTCGATTACCGTAGCGCCAGCGCAAACTTTGACTGATAAAGAATACCAAATCATGCGTAACGCCTCGATTGCGGTACTGCGTGAGATTGGTGTTGAGACGGGCGGTTCTAATGTGCAGTTTGCCGTAAACCCGGTTGACGGCCGTATGGTTGTGATCGAGATGAATCCGCGTGTATCGCGCTCGTCTGCTCTTGCGTCAAAAGCAACAGGTTTCCCAATCGCAAAAATCGCAGCGAAACTCGCTGTAGGTTATACCCTCGATGAATTGAAAAACGATATTACCGGTGGTGCGACTCCAGCATCGTTTGAGCCATCAATCGATTATGTTGTAACCAAAGTTCCGCGCTTTACGTTTGAAAAATTCGGCGAAGCTGATGCACGTTTGACTACCCAAATGAAATCCGTTGGCGAAGTTATGGCGATTGGCCGTACTTTCCAGGAATCCTTGCAAAAAGCTTTGCGTGGCTTGGAAGTAGGTTCTGCTGGTTTTGAATCCAAAGTCGATGTCACTACCGAAGAAGGCCTGACCAAAATTCGCAGCGAGCTCGCAACTCCCGGCGCAGAGCGTATCTGGTACGTGGGTGATGCGTTCCGTGCGGGCCTAAGTGTTGAAGATGCGTTTAACCTTTCCAAAATTGATCCCTGGTTCCTGGTGCAAATCGAAGAATTGATTGCAATGGAATCGGCCTTAAAAGGTAAATCGCTGGCCAGCCTGGATGCTGGGGCAATTTTCGCTTACAAGCGCAAAGGATTCTCTGATAAACGGTTAGCTCTCTTGCTTGGCGTATCAGAAAAAGAAGTGCGTCATTATCGTCAGGGCTTAAATATTCGCCCGGTATATAAGCGTGTCGATACCTGCGCGGCAGAATTCTCAACGTCAACAGCCTACATGTACTCTACCTATGAGGAAGAGTGCGAAGCCAATCCGAGTGATAAGAAAAAGATTCTTGTAATTGGTGGTGGTCCAAACCGTATCGGTCAAGGTATCGAGTTCGACTATTGCTGTGTACACGCTGCTTTGGCAATGCGCGAAGACGGTTACGAAACCATAATGGTTAACTGTAACCCTGAAACTGTATCTACGGATTACGACACTTCAGATCGTCTCTTCTTTGAACCTGTGACACTAGAGGACGTGCTGGAAATCGTTCAAAAAGAAAAGCCAGTCGGCGTGATTGTGCAGTTCGGTGGACAAACGCCACTGAAATTATCGCGTGCTTTGGAAGCAGAAGGTGTGCCCATTATTGGCACCAGCCCAGATGCGATTGATAAGGCAGAAGATCGCGAGCGCTTCCAGCAAATGATCGAAAAACTCGGTTTGCTACAACCGCCTAACGCCATCGTGCGTTCGCTTGAAGAGGCATTGGCCGCTGCACATAAAGTCGGTTATCCCTTGGTAGTACGCCCTTCCTATGTATTAGGTGGTCGTGCAATGGAAATTGTTTACAAAGAAGATGAGCTGCGTACCTATATGCGCACTGCAGTTCAGGTTTCTGAAGATGCACCTGTATTGCTTGATCATTTTTTAAATGCGGCGATTGAAGTTGATATAGATGCGGTATCCGATGGCAAGCAAGTCATCATCGGCGGCATCATGCAACATATTGAACAATGCGGGGTTCACTCCGGTGATTCGGCATGTTCATTACCTCCATATTCATTGCCTGCTGACGTTCAGGATGCAATGCGCGAGCAAGTGAAACAGATGGCTATTGAATTGGGCGTAATCGGCCTCATGAATACACAGTTGGCTTATCAAGACGGCAAAATTTACGTGATTGAAGTCAACCCGCGCGCATCTAGAACGGTTCCGTTTGTATCCAAATGTATAGGTGTGTCGCTGGCGAAAGTTGCAGCGCGTTGCCAGGCTGGTATGTCTTTGGCGGATCAGGGGTTCACCAAAGAAATTATTCCAACCTATTTCAGTGTTAAAGAAGCCGTATTCCCGTTCAATAAATTCCCGGCAGTTGACCCAATTCTCGGACCGGAAATGAAATCAACCGGCGAAGTTATGGGCGTTGGCGATACGTTCGGCGAGGCCTACGGAAAATCACAGTTGGGCGCTAACAATCGTATTCCGTTATCGGGCACGGCATTTTTAAGTGTTCGGGATATGGATAAAGCTGGAATTGTTGGCGTAGGAAAAGATTTAACCGAGCTCGGTTTTAAGTTGGTTGCCACTCGTGGCACCGCAGCCATTTTGCAATCAGCGGGATTAACGGTTCAAGTAGTAAACAAAGTGCAGGAGGGTCGTCCGCACATTGTCGATATGATTAAAAACGATGAGATTGATTTGATTTTGAATACCGTTGAGGGCCGTCAGGCAACTCGCGATTCATCATCAATCCGTCGTAGCGCGGAAAATCATCGCGTTTATTACAATACAACTCTCGCAGCTGCTGAAGCTGTTTGTATGGCCTTGAAAGAGGGCGAGCACATAGAAGTTCGTCGTTTGCAAGATTTGCATAAAAGACCTCATAAATAAGGTTTTTTTAAGGCCGTTCGATTAAGTCTATTCAAAAAGGAAAGACAATGAGCACTAAATTTCCAATGACAGCTCTCGGTGCTGAAAAGTTAGCGGCCGAGCTGGAGGATTTGAAAAAAGTACAGCGCCCACGCATCGTAAATGCTATTGCGGAAGCACGTGCGCACGGGGATTTAAAAGAGAATGCAGAGTATTCCGCTGCGCGTGAACAACAAAGTTTTTGCGAAGGTCGCATTCAAGAAATTGAAGGTAAGTTGAGTAACGCACAAATTATTGATGTCACTAAAATTCCACACAGCGGAAAAGTTATTTTCGGTACGACAGTAACAATTATTAATTTGGAGTCCGATCAAACCGTTACTTATCAAATCGTGGGTGATGACGAAGCTGAAATCAAAGCCAACAAAATTTCCGTGAATTCACCCATAGCGCGCGCATTGATCGGTAAGGAAGAGGGCGATGTTGTGGTTGTGAAAGCGCCAGGCGGTGAAGTTGAATATGAAATCGGGAAGGTCGAACATATTTAACGCACGAAGCGGCTGTTCAGCGCTCAAAACTAAGCCGCCTAATTAAGGCGGCTTTTTTATATCAGAAAATTCAATTAACGATGTAGATTTGAAAGTTTGGGATTAGCCTTTTTATTGGCTCGATAGAGAATAACTACTTTGCCTATCTCTTGAATTAGTTCAACATTCGGCAAGGCGACTATTTCTGCTACCAATGCTTTGCGATCTTCGCGCTCGGCTATTCCCAGTTTGACCTTGATTAATTCATGGTCATCCAGCGCGCGATTCAGCTCTTGCAATACCCCTTCGCTTAAACCATTGCCAGCAATGGTAACAATCGGGTTGAGCTTGTGGCCTATGGTACGAAATGATTTTTTGCGATCGGCGCTGATGGGCATAAATACTTACCTTGGATTCAATAAACAATGACTGGCTAAAAGGTTGGTATTGTAGCCCACACGGCATCCTTATGGTTAGCGGGGAATACCGGGAATATATGATGAGCGGTTATGGTTTGTGAATGATTTTCGTTCATTCACCGGCATAAGCTGCTAAAGTTAAATGAATACTGTTGACGTTTGGATGGGCTTGTAATTAGGGATTCATTCCCCAATTATAGGAGTGTCAGTCTTTTTCCAGGCGTATGACGATCTTTTATGCATTAATGAGGACCTCTCTTTGAACGATATCACTAAGAACCTCCTGATTTGGCTTGTAATTCTTGTAGTCGTGATCAGTGTGTTCCAAAACTTCAGCAAGACGCCGAATAGCGATACGATCAGCTATTCCGACTTCATTAAGGCCGTTAAAGATGAGCGTGTCCAGGAAGTAATTATCGATCCGGTGAGTATCGAAGGTATTTACACCGATCGCACGAATTTTAAGGCTGTGCGCCCGCAAACGCCTGATCCCAAGTTGCTTGATGATCTTTACGCACATAACGTTGCCATCAAGGGCCGTGAAATTGAACCCCCGAGTTTATGGAATCAGCTATTAGTAGCTAGTTTCCCTGTGCTTATCATCCTTGGCGTTTTCTGGTTCTTCATGCGCCAAATGCAAGGCGGTGGCGGCGGTAAAGGCGGGCCTATGAGCTTTGGCAAAAGCAAAGCGCGCCTCTTGGGTGAAGACCAAATTAAAACAACTTTTGCTGATGTCGCCGGAGTCGATGAAGCTAAAGAAGAAGTACAAGAGCTTGTACAGTTCCTTCGCGACCCATCCAAGTTTCAGCGCTTGGGTGGCCAGATTCCTCGCGGTGTTTTGATGGTTGGCCCACCCGGAACCGGTAAAACGTTGTTAGCAAAAGCTATTGCTGGCGAAGCAAAGGTACCTTTCTTTTCAATCTCTGGCTCTGATTTCGTTGAGATGTTCGTTGGTGTGGGTGCGAGTCGTGTACGTGATATGTTTGACCAAGCCAAGAAGCAAGCGCCCTGTATTATCTTTATTGACGAGATTGATGCGGTAGGTCGCCATCGTGGCGGTGGTCACGGCGGTGGTCATGATGAACGTGAGCAAACGCTCAACCAATTGTTGGTGGAGATGGATGGTTTTGAAGGCAACGATGGTGTAATTATCATCGCCGCCACTAACCGCGCAGATGTACTCGATAAGGCCCTATTGCGTCCTGGCCGTTTTGACCGTCAGGTGTATGTTGGCTTGCCGGATATCCGCGGTCGCGAACAAATTCTTAAAGTTCACATGCGCAAAGTTCCGCTGGATGAACGTGTCAGTGCATCAGTTATTGCACGCGGTACTCCTGGATTCTCTGGTGCGGAGTTGGCAAACCTCGTTAACGAAGCAGCCTTGATGGCAGCGCGCGGTAATAAGCGTTTGGTAACTATGGAAGACTTTGAGAAAGCGCGCGATAAAATCATGATGGGCGCAGAACGTAAGTCCATGGTTATGAGCGAGAAAGAAAAAGAGAATACTGCATATCATGAAGCAGGCCACGCCATTATAGGTTGTCTGGTTCCTGAACATGATCCGGTTCATAAGGTTACTATTATTCCTCGTGGCGGCGCTTTAGGTGTGACCCAGTATTTGCCTGAGGAAGACAAGTATAGTTGGAGCAAACGTTCGCTTGAGTCGCGTTTGTGTACCTTGTTTGGGGGTCGTATTGCGGAAGAAATGACCTTGGGCGTTGACGGTGTTACCACCGGTGCTTCTAACGATATTGAGCGCGCAACTAGTATGGCGCGTAGTATGGTTACCAAATGGGGTTTGTCGGCTAAGTTGGGCCCGCTTCATTATGGTGAAGAAGAAGGTGCTTACCCTGGGATGGCAACTCAACAATATTCCAGCGAAACGTCGCGTCAGATTGACGAAGAGGTTCGCCGCATTATTGATGAATGTTATTCACGAGCGACCAAAATTTTGCAGGAAAATCGTGACGTTCTGGAAACCATGAAAAATGCGCTAATGGAGTACGAGACCATCGACGCTGAACAGGTTGCGGATTTAATGGCGCGTCGTAAAGTTCGTCCACCGCGTGAATGGAACGATGATGACTTCAACAGCCACTTACGTAATAAGGAATCTGGCGAGCCTGATGATAAGGCTGGTCCGATTGGTGGTCCTGCAAACACTCATTAATCCAATTACGTACTGACCAAAACCCCGAGCTTGTCTCGGGGTTTTTATATTTAAAGACTTACAGGTTTTCTATGTTGCTGCAGTGCGGTGCCCATTCGTTAAATTTATCTAGCCCGAAAATTATGGGCATATTAAATATCACCCCGGATTCTTTTTCTGACGGTGGGGCTTTTTATCGCTCAGGTCAGGTGGCGATTGATCGAGTGCTTGAGCGTGCTGAGGTAATGCTAGCTGAGGGCGCGGATATTCTCGATGTTGGGGGTGAGTCAACCCGTCCCGGTGCGGTTACTGTATCTGAGCAGGAAGAGCTGGATCGTGTTATTCCAGTAGTTGAAGCATTGGTGAAAAATTTAGACGTACTCGTATCGGTGGATACAAGTATGGCCAGCGTGATTCGTGAGTCGGCTCTTAAAGGCGCGGGTATTATCAATGACGTTAGGGCATTGTCTCGCGACGGCGCTTTGGAAGCCGCAGCCAAAACTCAGCTGCCAATTTGCCTAATGCACATGCAGGGGCAGCCGCAAACTATGCAAAATGCGCCTCACTATCAAGACGTTGTTGCGGACGTTTTGACCTTTCTACAGCAGAGAATTGAAGCCTGCCAAACGGTTGGAATTCCCAGAAGTCGCATTTTGATAGATCCGGGATTTGGCTTTGGCAAAACTCTCACGCATAATCTCGCCCTTTTGGCTCGCCTGCCAGAACTAGGTGTTTTGAGTTTACCTATATTGGTTGGTTTATCTCGTAAATCTATGCTTGATCAATTGCTACATCGGGCTGTTGACGAGCGTTTACCGGGTAGTCTGGCCTTAGCGCTTGCAGCAATTGAGCGGGGTGCTGCCATAGTTCGTGTGCACGACGTAGCTGCCACTAAAGATGTTTTATCGGTCTATAACGCAGTAAAAAATTCTGCAAAATAAGAAATGGAGTAAGGATCAATGTCGCGTAAATATTTCGGTACAGACGGTATTCGTGGATTAGTGGGCGAAGCACCGATCACCCCTGATTTTATGCTCAAGCTTGGTTGGGCAGCCGGGCGAGTGCTTATGGACCGCTTTGATGGCTCCAATCTTATTCTTATCGGCAAAGACACGCGAATTTCAGGTTACATGTTTGAATCCGCGCTTCAGGCAGGTTTGATTAACGCTGGAGTTGATGTCGGGCTCCTAGGCCCAATGCCGACCCCGGGGGTCGCTTACCTTACTCGTACATTCCAAGCCCAAGCCGGAATTGTTATCAGCGCCTCCCACAATAGCTACGTAGATAACGGTATTAAATTCTTCGGTGGCAATGGCACTAAATTGCCAGATGAGTTGGAGCGTCTCATTGAAGAAGAGCTGGAAAAACCAATGGTGACTGCAGAGAAACTCGGAAAAGCGCGCCGCATTGGCGACGCTTCCGGTCGCTACACGGAATTCTGCAAGGGAACCATGCCTTGGGGATTCAATCTCAAAAGTTTGCAAATTGTACTTGATTGCGCCCACGGTGCGACTTATCACATAGCTCCGGATGTTTTTAGCGAGCTAGGCGCAAAGATTATTCCGATTTTTGTTGAGCCCAACGGCACCAATATCAATCGTAGCTGTGGCTCCACCAAACCTGAAGCGCTGCAAGAGAAAGTCATCGAGGTTGGTGCGGATCTGGGTATAGCCTTCGATGGCGATGGTGATCGCGTGGTGTTTGTCGATCATAAAGGCGAAATAGTGGATGGTGACGAGCTGCTTTATATCATCGCCAAATACCAACAAGAATATACCGGTGGTTGCGACGGTGTAGTCGGTACGCTAATGAGTAATTTCGGTTTTGAGCTGGGCCTGAAGAAGCTGGGTGTGCCCTTTGCGCGAGCTAAGGTCGGTGACCGTTATGTCATAGAAATGATGCGTCAAAATGGCTGGCGTTTGGGCGGAGAAAACTCTGGCCATATAGTTTGCAATAACGTAACAACTACCGGTGACGGAATCATTTCCGCGTTACAAGTGCTTCTAGCCATCACTACTTTCGGCGAATCGCTTAATAAAATTAAAAAGGGAATGAATAAGTTGCCGCAGGTCATGATCAACGTGCGTATGGCAAAGCGGGTAGATCTAAGTACTGACGAAACTGTGCAGTCTGCTGTTAAAGCAACTGAAGATAAATTGGCGGGAACCGGCAGAGTGCTTTTGCGACCCTCTGGGACCGAACCAGTGGTGCGGGTAATGGTGGAAGGTGAGGATAAAAATCAGGTTAAAGAGCTAGCGCAGGAACTGGCTAAAACGGTTGAGCAGGCATTGAATTAGATCTGTTGTAAGCAGCAAAACAACCCGTTCAAGGTTTGTGTAAAAAGTATTCAAGGCTGAAGGCGGCCATTATAAATTGAGCGAAGGCGTTCAATTTATAATGGCCAAATCGTAAAAAGCCGAGATAAATCAGGGTGTAAGCTAAGATTAAGTTGTATGTTGAATTCATCTTAGCTACCATTAGCGCCCGCTTTGGGGGAGGTATTGCTGTTGAATAAAACCAGTAACGCCAAGCGTCGCCAGCTCATTGTTGGCAACTGGAAAATGAATGGAAATCAGCGAATTAATGCTGAGTTGTTAGCCGAAGTTGTTGCAGGCTGGCAAGGTGAACACAATGCAGACGTAGTCATTTGTCCACCCAGTCCTTATTTACTACACACTTACGAAAATATTTCTGGCTCACCCATTTTTTTGGGTGCGCAAAATGTAAGTCAGTTTGAAGCAGGTGCATATACTGGTGAAGTGTCGGCGGAAATGCTCGCAGAATTACATTGCAAATTTGTAATTATTGGTCACAATGAGCGCCGCCGTTTACAGGGTGAAACTGACGAACAAGTTGCGCAAAAGTTTATAGCTGCGCAGCGTGTAAATTTGATTCCCATATTATGTATAGGTGAGTCTTTAGCACAGCGTGAAAATGGAAAACACATAGACGTTATCGGGCGACAATTGGACGCTGTGATTTCCTGTGTCGGCCGAGATAAATTTTTAAACGCTGTGGTCGCTTACGAGCCGGTATGGGCAGTAGGAACGGGTAAGACTGCAACACCTCAGCAAGCACATGAAGTGCACACGTTTATCCGGAGTTACCTGGGTAATGTGGCTGAAGAAGTGAGGATTTTGTACGGCGGTAGTGTTAAAGCGAGCAATGCGGACCAACTTTTTGCATTGCCTGATATCGACGGTGCTTTACTGGGTGGTGCTTCGCTTGATGCCGAAGAGTTTTTAAAAATTTGTAAAGCTGCTGATAAGTAATAGTTAATGAACCTTGTGTTCTAAAATTATCATCAGCAAAATGTCTAATTGATATATTACTAAGAAGAGATCCAGAAATGGAAAAGTTAGTATTAGTTGTTCACTCGATATCTGCGTTGATTATTATCGGATTGATTCTGGTACAACAAGGTAAGGGTGCTGCTGCAGGCGCTTCGTTTGGCTCTGGCGCATCTCAAACCGTATTTGGTAGTGATGGTGGTGGTAGTTTTTTTACTCGAGCTACTGCAATTTTCGCAACTATATTTTTCGTGTTGAGTATTGTTTTGGCTGTTATGGCTAAAAATAATTCTAAAATTGCTTTGCAAGGTGTTCCAGTGCCGGCAGCTGTTCAACAGCAAGCTCCAGCGCCTGCTGCACAAGTTCCTGTTGATGCGCCGGCTACACAAAACCAAGCTGCACCAGCAACCAATGCGAATGATGTTCCGGTAACTGCACCGGAGCAAAATAAGTAAAAGTAAGCCCGAGTGGTGGAATTGGTAGACACGCTATGTTGAGGTCGTAGTGGCGTAAGCTGTGCCGGTTCGAGTCCGGCCTCGGGTACCATATAGATTGACACCCTAAGGTGTTATTAAAAGCCCGCAGATTGCGGGCTTTTTTATTTCAAGTTCTTTCTGGTTCACCTATTCGATTCAGGAACTTGTTGCGTAAGGGTATAGGTTTCCCGCAACTTAATTCCAAACTTTGAAATTCTGGGCATTGAAAATAATCCAATCATTCGGTCGGAATACGCATTTATAGCAGTCCCCCCAGCACTCCACGCTTTAGTGCTCATATAGTTCCTAAAATAGTCTTTAGTAGGTTTAGGACCGAATTAAACGTCTGATATTGATTTTTGAAAATCGAATCGCGCACTAGTCTGTGTAAACTGAAGTCCGCTAAAAAATAATGCAGATTGGATGTTGGGAAAATAAATAAGAATTTGAGAGGGGGATATTGTTTTGATAGGACGGTTTACAAATTAAAACTTCGCATCCTTGCGTTAGTTTTATACAGTTCAATTTTTTAGTTATGGTGTAAACAGGTTACTGAGTTTCGTGTTCACTTATGAATGAAAGCCTTTCAATTCCCGCTCGTTCGATAGCAGCCATTACCTTAGCGATAACACCGTAATTTACTTTTTCATCCGCGTTTAAATTCAAACGAATTTCGGGGTTATCAGCTTTACGCTTAATTAGCTCCCCTTCAATTTCTGGTAATGGGTAGCCTTCTTTGTCGATATAAACTTTTCCTGCTTCGTCAACGCTGATAACCGTAGGTTTTTCGGGTTCCTTCTGTTGAAACGTTGGTTGTGTATCTGGCAGGTTCACGTTAATGGTGTTGGTGAGCATAGGAGCGGTAATAATAAAGGTAACCAGCAGTACCAACATTACATCTACTAAAGGCGTAACGTTAATCTCACCAAACACCTCATCGCTATCGCTACCACCGGAAGAAAAAGCCATTATGCTAGTACCTCTTTAGTCGCTTCATTTTTTGTTTTTGCAAAATCGTTTACGCGATTCGCAGTTTTAGTGGTAGGAATTGTATGAACGCGGAAACCGGATTTTTGAACAAGCGTGATAAAATCAGTAGCGAAATCGTCCAGGTCAGCAGCAATTAATTTCAGGCGGCGTAAGAAAAAGTTGTAGGCCAAAACAGAAGGAACCGCTACCGCGATACCAACACCTGTCGCAACCAAGGCTTCACCGATAGGACCTGCTACCACTTCGATATTTGCAGAAGATTTACTGGAAATTGCAGTCAAAGCCAAAATAATTCCGAATACAGTACCAAATAATCCTACGAAGGGAGCGGTGCTGCCGATGGATGCTAATACCGCCAAACCGCTCTCAAGCGATCGACGCTCCTTATGAATTTGCTGGCGCAGATGACGTTCTAGCAAATCTTGTCTGTCCCAACTATTCTCTAAGTTGTTAGCGGCTGGCGTAGAGTCCGCGCTACGCAAAGTTGTGAAACCTATGGCTGCAA
Organism: Gammaproteobacteria bacterium; assembly: GCA_004173475.1. Lineage (GTDB taxonomy): Bacteria > Pseudomonadota > Gammaproteobacteria > Pseudomonadales > Cellvibrionaceae > Cellvibrio. The sequence continues at coordinate 663,723 of SEBU01000001.1, read as the reverse complement.
CACGCGCTGTTGGTCCTACATATTTTTCGAGAGAGGCTGCCGCATTTAAATCCGCAGCGCTCCAAAAATCCTTTTTAAATCGCCTATTTTGAATACCTAATAAGGCATTCTGAACGCTTTTTAGGATAATTAAAGTCCAGGTAACAACTGAAAATATGGCTAGTGACCATAGGGTCCATTCAACGATATGTTTGTACAGCTCATTCATAAAATTTACTCACTTAATTTACTTCAAAAAAATAGTTAATACATTCGCCAGTAAGGTTTAATTACTCAGACGAAAATCAATCGGTACTTCAACCCATCCTTCAACAGGTGTTTCACCTCTGCGCGCAGGAACAAATGTCCAGCGTTGTACCGTTTGTGTCGCAGCCTGATCAAGAATTTTTCTACCGCTGGAAGTTTTGATCTCAACAGTTTTTGCTTTTCCATCAGGCTGAACGAGCACGCTTAATATCACTGTGCCCTCCCAACCTTTTTCCTGAGCGGCTTCGGGGTAAACGGGAGGTGGATTATTTAAATAAGCTGCTGTTGCAGACGCTTCTGTGACTGTCTCAACCGGTTGTGCAGGGCCCTCAACAACTGGTGTAGGATCAACATATTTTTCAACTATATTTGGGTTGTCAGTAGGAGGCTTTGGCGCTACTGGTGGTTTGGGTTTTTCTTTCTTAACTTGCTTCGGTGGTTCTACAACTTGTGGCGGAATAACAGGGGGAACATATTTTTCCAATTTAATTTTTGGTATTTCTACTTTTTTTACGGCTTCAACAATGGGCTGATAGTAAAAATAACCGAAAACAAGCACATGTAAACCAATCACTGTGGCAGCAAATATTGTTGCACCTAAGCGTCGATATTTTGGATATACAACTTCAATAGGTTTATCAAGCTTCACTTGACGCGGCACTAAAGGAATGACATCAGCGGATTTATGTTGCGCTGCTTTTCCTTCATGAATGCGCACTTTTGCACGCGTATGGCGGCGATCATGTGCGTAAGGTTCGGAGTAGGCCGGAGCACTCATAGTCACTTCCTTCCCGATAAAAACGGGCTTGTTAGAAATTAATTTACGAAAAGAATTTCGTTGCTAATGCGTGTTTTAAATGAAGCAAGATTATTGAATGAAATCTTTGTTAATAGTATTTTGCAGCATCTATGCCAGAATCCGCCGATCACTCAAAACATTGAAAAAAAACGGATATTGTCATTAATTTGACCAACTAGCGTGCGCAAAACCTATTTAATAAACTTTGCGATATATGGTTAGACTCAACGGTTTTTACCATTGGCGAGAAGCACGGGTTAATTAAATATAAATGTTTAAAAATAAACATTTATATTGTTTGTATAACAACAATGTTTATTTTTTAACTTTTCAATGTTATTTGGTGAGTACTGTTGACGGACTATAACTCCACCGGGGAATCAGTAACAAAATAATCATGGAAATGATCGCTAGTATGACCGAACCCCAAATAGCTAAAGGAGCTGCCGCCACACGATCAGGATAAATATAAATGGCAGCGCCGAGGCCGATTCCATTGCCTGCGGTGACAAGTAAAAATGCTGTTACATCGTGGAAGCGTCGCGCTTTATTTGCACCTAGTGACCATTCGGGATGGGTGTTGTAACTCGGCAACTCTTCGTGTGCATTATTAAGTTGCTCAAGTGCAGAGAGGAATCGGCGCAAATTTGTGATAGCTCTTTCACCTTTGTAATTTAAAAATGCCAGACAGAGTGATGCGACGGGAAAACCGGGAAGTAACCATTCCACGGGGACTTTTCCGCCGTCATCAGGTTTTAATGCGACCAATGCTGCGAGCAGACTCAATACTAGGGTTGCATAAAGTGACAAGGCTTGCTGGCGTTGGCTGATACGTGTGTTGACCTCTTGATAGGCAGCAATGAAACGGTAGTTTGCATCTACGATGTATTTGTTTGTCATGGAGTTCGCTACAAAAATTAAAAAATGAAATATAAAAAAAGGGTGCTGTTGCACCCTTATATGAAATTGCCTTGGGATTATGAACGTGGATCAGGTGTTAACCGTAAATAGGGTTTTACTATCCTATAACCTTTTGGAAAGCGACGTTGAATTTCTTCGGCATCTTGTAACGACGGAACTATCACAACATCCTCGCCTGATTTCCAATTTCCAGGCGTTGCAACTTTGTGATTTTCAGTGAGTTGTAATGAGTCTATAACACGTAAAATTTCATCGAAATTTCTACCGGTGCTAGCAGGATAGGTAATGATCAAACGAATTTTTTTATTGGGATCAATAATAAATAAAGAGCGTACAGTTGCCGTTGTACTGGCGTTTGGATGAATCAGATCGTACAGCTCTGACACTTTATGATCTGCATCTGCAAGGATCGGAAAGTTTACAATGGTATGTTGGGTTTCATTGATGTCGCCAATCCACCGTTGATGAGATTCCACAGGGTCCACGCTCAATGCAATAGCTTTCACGCCGCGTTTCGAAAACTCATCTTTTAATTTTGCTGTTAGGCCAAGTTCGGTTGTGCAAACCGGGGTGAAATCGGCCGGATGTGAAAACAAAACTCCCCAACTATTACCCAGCCATTCGTGAAAGTGAATTTTACCTTCACTGGAATCCTGTACAAAATCTGGCGCATCATCGCCTAATCGTAAGCTCATGGTTGACTCCTGTTAATTAGCGTTAAATTCAACAGGTTCATAGTAAATTTATGTGGTTGACAATAAAAATAATTTTTTGTGCTTTGCTTAGAACCAAATAAAAAATATTTTAGAAAGTAAAAAGCCCGGATTTTAAGTCCGGGGTTGAAAATGACAGGTCAATATATATCAACGTCTGGCTCGGGCCAGTCTGTCCACGATTGAAACCATCAGGTCGATCTCCTCACATGTATTGTAAAACGCGAATGAAGGGCGAACTGTTGTTTCAACACCGAATCTGCGCAAAATGGGCTGTGCGCAGTGGTGACCAGATCTTACTGCAACGCCTTCATGATTTAGTGCGCTGCCGACTTCTTCTGTTTTGTAACCCTCTAATACAAATGAAAGCACACTTGCTTTATTTGCTGCGGTTCCAATTAGACGCACACCGGGAATAGGTTGTAGTCGTTGCGTGCCATACGCGAGTAGATCATGTTCGTAGCGTGCAATACGATCCATACCTATGCGTTGTACATAATCAATCGCCGCACCCAAACCCACTGCATCGGCAATATTGCCTGTACCGGCCTCAAAGCGATTTGGTGCATCCTGATAAATAATTTTTTCAAAAGTTACGTCGGCAATCATGTTGCCGCCGCCTTGCCACGGGGACAGATTTTTTAAATGTTCCGCTTTGCCGTAAACAACACCAATACCAGTTGGTCCAAACACTTTATGGCCAGAGAATACAAAAAAATCTGCATCCAATGTTTGTACGTTAACGCTCATATGCGATACAGACTGAGCGCCGTCAACAATGACCGGCACACCTTTCGAGTGAGCTATATCAATGATGTCTTTGATCGGAGTTACGGTGCCCAGTGCATTGGATACTTGCGTAACCGAAATTAGTTTCGTCCGTCCATTAATGAGTTTAGTAAATTCTTCCAGTAAAATTTGGCCGGTATCATCCACGGGAATAACGCGAAGTTTTGCGCCGATTCGCGTAGCAAGCATGCTCCAGGGAACAATATTAGCGTGATGCTCTAGCTGAGATACGATAATTTCGTCGCCTGCGCCAACGCGTTCTTTACCAAACGTATTCGCTAGAAAATTAATACCCTCAGTTGCACCACGTACAAAAATAATTTCGTCTGACGATTTGGCACCTAGGAAATTCGCGACTTTATTGCGTGCACCTTCGTAAGCATCGGTGGCGCGCGCTGCTAATTCGTGAGCTGCGCGGTGAATATTTGAATTCTCGTGTTCGTAAAAATAACTTACGCGATTAATAACTGATTGTGGTTTCTGTGTTGTAGCCGCGTTGTCAAACCATACTAGCGGTTTTCCGTTTACACGCTCCGACAAAATCGGAAAGTCGCGACGAATTGATTGAACATCAAATCCTTGGGATTCTGCTGCGAACTGACCTTGCTTTGGCGAATTACCAAACATAGGTTGCGTATTTGAGTCTAAAAAATAAAACTGCGAATTAGATGTTTTTGCAGCAGGTTGAGCAGGCACATCAAATTTATTAAAATTAAATTCAGCTAACAATAAATGTTGAATATCTCGCTCACCAGGTAAACTTGATGCATTAGGTGACACACGATCTCCACCGAAAGTTTGCGGCTGATGGTAGTTGCCGGCGTTGTTCTCTAGTGTGTGCGGAATTTTTAGCTCACTGGGCGTTTTTGTTCTATTAGCAAAAGAATGTTGATTTGCATTGTTTACGAATCTGTCTTCAGCCAACAAACTTCGTAATTCATCTTCTCCCGGTAGGCCAAAGGCTTGGGGAGATATTTGCGTGGCTAAATGATCGATATGCAAATTAGCGAGCGGATAGGAGCTCGCATTATCTGCAAAATAATAATTAGATGCCGGTGCAAGTGCTGTTTGCTTTTCGGCTTCACGCGATGGTACAAATGGCAGCGATGATAATGAAGCTTCACTAGCATCAGCGTTAGAAAGGCTGCGTCCGAATTGAGGCCTTTGCGGTGCATGTTGCGCAATTGCGGGCCGTAAACTGGAGACAATTGGCTCTGCGTTAGGCAGAGCCTGGAAAAATTCATTGGCCATAGCAGCCAATGAATTTAGATCTGGCAAACCGTGGTGGTCAGTCATGTCAGTGCTCGGTGAATTATCGCTACAGGATTATTTATAGGTGTCTGGATAATCGTGATATTTACTCACATCCACATCCTCCAACACAGCCAATGCGTCTTCCGTTAAAACTGCTAATGAACAGTAAAGTGAAATCAAATAAGAAGCGATGGCATTGCGACCTATACCCATAAAGCGAACCGATAATCCCGGGCTTTGTTGACCGGATAAACCTGGTTGATACAAACCGATCACTCCCTGGCGTTTTTCACCAACGCGCAATAATAAAATTTTAGTTTTTCCATTTTCATCAATCGGCAATTTGTCTGACGGTATGAGAGGTATGCCGCGCCAGGTAATAAATTGCGAACCGAACAGACTGACAGTGGGTGGTGGAACACCGCGACGAGTACATTCACGACCAAAGGCTGCAATGGCTAAAGGATGCGCAAGGAAAAATCCCGGCTCTTTCCACACTCTCACCAATAATTCATCCAAATCATCCGGCGTTGGAGCACCAGTCAATGTTGAAATACGTTGGGTGTCATCAACACTCGCTAACAAACCATATTCTGCGTTATTAATTAATTCGCTCTCTTGACGCTCTTTAATCGTTTCAATCGTTAAGCGCAGCTGTTCTTTAATTTGATCATGAGGACTGTTGTATAAATCCGATACGCGAGTGTGAACATCTACAACACTGGTGACCGCATTTAAAAAATATTCGCGTGGTTTTTCGTCGTAATCGACGAACGTTGGTTTAATTTCAGATTCATCGCGTTGTGAACAAGTCACGGTAACCTGACGTGGATTTTTCACGCGGTTTAAACGGAAGATACCCGCTTCAACAGGAGTCCATTGCAATAAATGCACGAGCCAGCGTGGAGATATAATTGAAAGTTGCGGTGTTGTTTTAGTCGCATTTGCTAGCTGTCTTGCTGCATTATCACTAAGCGCTGATTGCACTTCGTTTTCGGTTGACATACCGAAGCTCCTGAAGAAAATAAGTGTGGGGAAAGTGTTTTAAAATAAACAGTCAAGAAAGAAATAAATATTTCTTAGAAGAAAACCTACTAAGCTAAGATCACATTCTTCTAACAAAATCTCAACCGTCTATAACCACCAAAGAATTAAATGACAATTTTTATCCGACTTTTTCCAAATGGGATTGTTCGTAAGCTTCGTAACGCGCTAATAATGTGGATGTCGAAAGGTTTAACGCCTTTGCAATTTTTGTCACAGTTCCCAACGAAGGCATCGCAGTACCGCGCTCAACTTCGCCGACGTAACTCCGATTTAAATCGGCGCGGTCCGCTAAAACTTCCTGCGACAATCCGCGCTCTTCACGGATATGTTTTACAATTCGCCCAAAATGTATATTTAAACTCATGCTTATGCCTCCGCTAAATTTCGCGATGTTGCCTGCGTTATGCTGCTGCCAGCAGGAACACTGCGGGTCAACCAAACATTTCCACCAATGACTGAACCTTTTCCTATGGTGACTCGCCCGAGCACAGTAGCGCCTGCATAAATAGTTACGTCATCTTCAACTATGGGGTGACGTGCCAAACCTTTTTGTAACGCCCCGGTGTCGTCTGTAGGAAAAGTTTTGGCTCCAAGCGTTACAGCTTGGTAGATGCGAACTCGCTCGCCGATAATTGCGGTTTCTCCTATAACGACACCAGTTCCGTGATCGATAAAAAAGCCGCTACCAATTTGCGCGCCAGGATGAATGTCGATACCGGTACTTGAGTGTGATAGCTCGGCGACAATTCTTGCGAGCAGAGGGACACCCAAGTCATAAAGTGTGTGGGCAAGTCGATGATAAATAATTGCGTGAATGCCGGGATAACAAAGTAATATTTCATCGACACTACGCGCTGCGGGGTCGCCTCTAAATGCGGTGTGTACGTCGACGTCCAGAATGCGACGTAAGCGGGGTAGTGCGCTGGCAAATAAGCGAACAATATTATTTGCGTGGCTTTTTAAAGCCGGTTCATCAACCTTGTCGTGATGTTGTCTGGCAGTGTAAGTAAGCTCAAGTTGTACCTGAATTAATAGTTGATTCAGCGCGGCATCGAGCGTATGGCCAACATAATAATCTTCACTTTCTTCGCGTAGATCCTGCGGGCCTAACCGCATCGGAAATAGTGCACCACATAAATCAACTAACACTTGTTGCAAAACATCGCGTGATGGAAGCTCTCGCAAACCCGCTTCGCGTAATCGGCCACGGGTTGACCGCCATTCGTTGCGAACAGTGCGCAACTCGTTAACAATTTTATCCAATTCCCAATGCGTGGCGGCTACAAAAGAAAATTCTGTTTCCCTGTTAATATTATTCGTCATTTTTTATGACCCGATTCGATTATTTGTAAATTGCTATTTTTGTTTATGCCTAGAAATTAGTCCTGAACCCAGGGTAAACCGCGCTGACGCCATCCGCCAATTCCACCGCGCTGTTGATTTTCATCCAGTTCGCCTTCGAACCCTTCACGCACATTAAATACGTGTTTAAAGCCGGCGGCTGTTGCAGTTTCAGCCGCAGCCGCAGAACGCTTACCACTGCGGCATAGCAGTAAAATTACTGCATCTTTCGATAGCTTGTTTTCGAGTTCGCGTAAAAAGCGTGGGTTTTTAATTAGGGCAGGACCGGTTTGCCAGGCAACGTGAAAGGTATTAGGTACGTGACCCACGAATTTCCGTTCTTCCGTTGCTCGCACATCGACCAAGTGAGCCTGGCCATTTAAGAACAATTTCCAAGCTTCCTCTGGAGATACTTTGCCTGCGTACTTCAGGCCTTCCGCTTGCGCCTGTTGTTTTGCGGCTTCAAGTTCGTCTGCCAAGGTTTCAGCAGGTTTGGGTGTCGGTAAAGAATTATTTAATTGCACCACACTCATATAAATTCTCCAGTCAAAGTGTTTGAAAATAAGCACTTCAATTTTTCGGATTGCTTTTTAGCAACACTTATCGCCAAGGGATTGAAATTGAGCTGGAAATATAATGGCGGCTATAGACAATTGGAAAGAATATATCTCTATATCCTTATAATCATGTTGGCATTTAATTAAATAGTGCGGATATTTTGATAGGGACAAGATAAAAATACTGACGAATAGCGTTTGGAACAGGTAATGAACTTATAATTTTTTCAGAGTTATAAGCTGAGAATATAAAATTCTTTTCTAAAAAAACATATGGTCTCTATTATGCATTGCATTAAATAAATATTGCGATGAGATGTAGTCGATATGCCGCTTACCGAACTTATGAATTATTTTAACGATCAGTTGCAAACGCAAGCGCGTGTTCGCTCCTTACCTAAAACCGGATTTTATAAAGCTGATAATGTTTATTGGGCACGCTTTGGAAGTTTGACATTAGGTACTGATTTTCACGCGATCAATGCCTGGAGCAAAAAACAGCTCATGGGCTATGAAGCCGAGCTGGTGGTTCGTGCATCTACCGGAAATATTTTGGACATCGATAGTATCTTTAATTCATTAGATAGCGTTGATCAAATTGTGCATTTGGATAGATTGGTACGTACGTTGCACTCGCTTAACTATCTGCAAAAGTTCGATGGACAGAACCATTTATTGTCTCTTCATGTTCAGCCTCGTCACATTGTCAGTGTTAATGATGACCATGGAAAGATTTTTGAGAGCATCTTGAGTGATTGCGGGTTGAAACCCGAGCGGGTGATATTGCATACGCGTTTATTGGACAGTGCTACTTTGCCGCATTTTAATAAGGCGCTCTCCAGCTACAAAAGTAAAGGCTACAAGATAGGGTTGAGCATCACACATACGTCGGAGCTTAGCTTGCTCGCTAATTTGGGTTTAGAGTTGGATGTAATTTATATCTACCACCCAGCCTCTGAATGGTTAACCAATCCGAAAGCCGCCAACGCAGAATTGGCTTATCTTCATCCTCTGGAACTTTATTCCAGCAAGCGAATTTTGGTGAGCAAGGAAATTCTTAAACGAGGCGAAGAAAACATAAAGCAGGGTGATTTCAAAACTGTCGATGGAATTTTTGACGGATATTTAATCTCCCAGCATGAATTTTCAGAAAGCTTCGAAAAACGCCAATACGTGAATTATTTATAACGGAAATTCGGTAACGATCATGTGCCAGTTATTAGGAATGAGTTGCAAAGAGCCTGCGAATATTAATTTTAGTTTCGAAGGATTCCGTGCGCGCGGGGGTTTGACGGATGAACATAAAGACGGTTGGGGAATTGCATTTTTTCGCAATAACAGTTTTGACGTTTTTGTTGATCATCAACCTGCAGCGAATTCAACTTTAGCGGATGAAATTCATAGTGCGGGTATTAAATCGAAAACTATTATTGCGCATATTCGTAAAGCTACCGTAGGTGAAGTGAAAGTCAGTAACTGCCATCCGTTTAAGCGAGAGCTTTGGGGTAAAACCTGGCTATTTTGCCATAACGGCGATTTGAAAAATTTTGCACCGGAGTTACACGGAAAATACGAAGTGCACGGTGATACTGACAGCGAGCTTGCATTCTCCTTATTATTGCAGCGCCTCGAACAAGAATTTGGTGAGAATGAACCTGAGAGTGCAGCGCTGTTCCATGCGTTGGATATTTATTCGCGAGAAATAGAAAATTTTGGTGTTTTTAATATTATTTTTTCAAATGGCGAATTGCTTTTCACCTATTGCTCAACCGCCTTGGCCTATGTTGAGCGTCAATATCCTTTTACAACCGTGACGCTGATCGATAAGAACGTGTCGCTGGATTTAAGCAAACATAATACTCAACACGACAGGATGATTGTTGTTGCGACTAAGCCTCTAACATCTAATGAGTCGTGGAAGATTTATCAACATGGCGAATCAAGGATGTTTAAAGAGGGCGATGTACTGCACACGCGGGCCATAGGCTAATGCCAATCCCATGGATGGGTTTTCAGAATCTGCCAAAGCTATTCTAAGATTTTGGATTCAATGAACCTCTGCAGTAACTGCGCATTTTTCAATGCGTCGCCAATCGTGTTATTAAAATAAACATAAATATCTTTCCCTTGCTTTTTCCAGTCTTTGATCTGGCGGGCGTACCGCGAAAGAAAATCATCATCATAACTTCCGCTGTATCGTCCCGTGGGCCCGTGAAATCTAAAATAGGCAAGCTTGTCGGGTTCGTAGTCCACAGGTGTTCTTGAGTTCGGCATGTCATGAATAACTAATGAGCTGTTGCAGTCGTTGAGCATTTTGTAGGTGTTGTTTTGATACCAACTTGTATGTCTGAACTCAACAACCATTCGCCATTGTGAATTATTGTTTATTCGATTCAGGAGGGTTAAGAGCGATTCGACTTGCGTGGCAAAATTGAAGTTGATGCTGGCAGGGAATTGTATTAATAAACATCCTGCTTTTGATCCGAGTTTACCAGCCGCTTGCATGAAATTTATTGCATCGCTCTCAGCATATTGCAAATTTTTTGCGTGCGTAATGCCACGCCAAAGCTTAACTGTAAATTTGAAATCACCGCAAACATCGTCGGTCCATTTTGCGAAGGTAGAAGCTAAAGGGAGTTTGTAAAAAGATGAATTGATTTCGAGGCTATTGAAAAGGGAGCTATAATAATTCAGTCGACTGGCATTGCGGAATTCTTCAGGAAACGTAGATTTATTTCCTGGTAGCACAATGCCACTCGTGCCAATTTTTAAAACACCCGTCGGCATAAATACTAATTTCGAGTTACGTGACGTATGCCTTTAATTATATTTTGTAGTGCTTCCCTCTCTTCCTGTATTTCGCTCGTAGTGCGATAGCCTAATCTGCGTAATATTGGGAGCGGCGGACACCAACCTTGGAGGGCGTGTTGCAAAAGAAACGTACCGACTACAAAAGGAATGAAAAAAAACTTTTTGCTGGCGATGAACCCCAGCGCGCTTGATGCGACTATAAGGCTTGAAGCGTTGGTTTCCAACACCCGCTCAATATCCCACTCTTTATCCAGTTCATCCAAACGTTGTTCAATGAGCTGCGGGTTTCTGCGATAAAAATAAATTGAATTTTGAATATACATTTGTATATCGTTATTTACCTTTTCCGAGGTGTTAATAGCTACTCGTTCATTAGTGTTAGGAAGTTCCATAGTGGTATCCTCGATTAGTTGATGTGACGATTAACTTATGGTGTGTGTTCACCGCCGGTTACGCCTATCACTTCTGCTGTTATATAGCTGGATTCTTGTGATGCTAAAAATACAAATGCAGGTGCCACCTCCGCCGGTTGACCTGGTCTTCCAATAGGAGTTTTTTCTCCAAAGTGTTCAAGCTTCTCAGCAGGCTGCCCACCACTTTGTTGCAGCGGCGTCCATACAGGTCCTGGCGCAACGGCGTTAACTCGAATACCTTTTTCAATTAACATTTTCGCAAGGCTTTTAGTGAACGCGGTAATTGCACCTTTGGTTGATGCATAATCCAGTAACCCGGCGGACGGTTGGTAAGATTGAATGGATGTTGTGTTTATTACGCTGGCACCTGGAGGCATATACGAAGCGGCTTCCTTAGTAATCCAGAACATTGCAAATACATTAGTTGCGAAGGTTTTTTGGAATTGTTCGGACGTCAGGTTTTCAAGTTTTTCCACGAACTGTTGTTTGCCTGCGTTATTAACCAGAATATCAATCCCACCTAATAATTCTACTGTTTCTTTTACAAGCGATTTGCAAAAATTTTCGTCAGTGATATCGCCCACTACTGAAAATGATTTAGTTCCTGTATCGCTAATTTGATTCAATGTTTCTTTGCCGTCTACTTCTTCACTAGGCAGATAATTGATAACAACGTCTGCACCTTCACGTGCAAAAGCTATCGCAACCGCGCGTCCAATTCCTGAATCGCCGCCGGTGATAAGTGCTTTGCGTCCTTTAAGACGTTCGCTGCCACGATAAGTTTTTTCGCCGTGATCCGCTTGCGGTTTTAAGATGGAATCCAAGCCCGGTTCAGGTTGAGTACTGTCAGGTGTCCCTTGAGGTTGACCGTATTGGTAACGAGGGTCACGCATAGTATATTGATCAGTATCTTTCATCATAAACCTCATTAATGTCGTCTAAGCCTGCAAAAAATAAATTCACTAAATGAAAATTTAGATTGGATTATCACAATTGGTAAATCAGTACGTTACCGAACGTTTTTTTCAAATATAATTCTTTAGATTGCTCTCATTAAAAAAGGGAATTTTTTTAATTGAGGGCTTGCAATAAGGCCAGTGAAACTTTATTTTCACTGTACGAAATAGCAAAGCCAACAGAGGAAATTTATATGATTCGTGAAAATGTGAGCCAGGAAAATAAGATTCGTGAATTGGCGTATCAAATTTGGGAAAGTGAAGGAAAGCCCCATGGTCGGGCAAAAACGCACTGGGAACTTGCTTGTGAGTTAGCGGAATCGGAAGTGGATGGTTATATTCCGCCCGTGACCAGGGTGAACCCTCTCGATGCTATTGAGCAACAAGAGCCAGAGGTGGCACCGGTTAAAAAACGTGTTAGAAAGACCAAAGAGTCTCTGAAAAATTAACGAATACTGAAAGCATTATTAAATTAAATAGCAGCGTCAATTTTTCATTTTTTAAATTGCGCTTGTTAAAAATTAAGATGGTAGAGTTCGTGCAGTTTTCAGAAATTTTCTGGTATTTTGATAATAGTCTTGTGCGGTTTTATTTATAATAGAGCTTGCACTGCAATTAAACCCAATTGAAAACTGCCTAGTTTTTGAAGATGGAGAGGATGTAAAGGTATGTTAATTTTAACCAGACGTATTGGTGAAACATTAATGGTTGGCGACGAGGTTACAGTTACCGTTCTTGGTATAAATGGCAACCAGGTAAGAATTGGTATAAATGCTCCAAAGAGCGTGCCCGTGCATCGTGAAGAAATTTATCAGAAAATTCTTCGCGAGAAAGATGTTGAATTAACATCTGGCAATCACTAACAACTATTTCTTTTCATCTCCCGCTTTAGTTTTCGCTGAAAGCCCTTGTTGGGCTTTCATCTCGCTCGACATATATTCTGCGTATTCTTTTGGCTCTATATAGGCTCCATGCCTGCGAGCATAAACTTGCGTAAATTCTGCTCCCAAAAATAAAATCTGAGCGGAGTAATAAATCCACGCTAGTAAAACGACTAAAGAGCCAGCTGCTCCGAAGGTTGAGTTAAAAGCGCTTTTGGCCAGGTAGAGACCGATCAAATATTTTCCTAAATTAAAGAGAACGGCAGTTATTACAGCGCCGATTAATACATTTCGCCATTTAATTTTTACGTCCGGAAGATATTTAAACATCATAGCGAACAAACATGAAATAACGCTCAATGAAATGGTTAAGTCAATTAACGCCGAAATAAATTCGAGGCCGGGGAATAATCCACCGAGATATTTGCTAACAATCCCTAATGCGGCACTCATAATGAGCGACGCGAGCATCATGAAGACAACGCCTAAGATCATTCCAAAGGAAAGAAGGCGCTGAAAGATAAATATCTTAATCATATTTCCTGGTTTGGGCGTGACACCCCAGATAGTGTTCAGTGCATCCTGCAATTGCGTCATCACTGCAGTGGCACCAAACAATAATATAACTACGCTAATTATCGATGCCGACAGGCTAGAGCCTGTACCGGCTTTAGATGCACCGGCTATTACCGCTTCAATGGCTTTGGCGCCATCGGTACCAATAAGGCTTTGAAGTTGCTGTACTACTTCACCCCTTGCGGCTTCCTCACCTAAAAAGGTGCCTGCAATTGCAATGACCAGAATGAGTAGCGGCGGTAATGAAAACACCGTGTAATAGGCAAGCGCAGCAGCCAAGCGTGATGCTTTGTCATCCAGCCAGTGGTTAAAAGTTTCCTTAATTAGATAAATCACCATCTTCTATATCTCGTTTTGGTTTATTTTTTCGTTGATATTTCTCAGATAATTTTCCAGGAGTCTCTTCAAGATCAGAGGTGAGATCAAATTTCTCAAGTATCTTTCTTGCATCGTAGGGTGCCCAGAGTTTATCTGTGTTGTCAAAGTAACAATAAATGTCGCGACGTCCGACCGTGGTGCTGTTTCCCGGCAAAATTAACTTAGCGTCTTGTGGCTGATCGCCCTCGCGCCACGCTTTCATACGTTTGAACCAATAATCCAAGGCTTCATCGGAATAACCACTGCGATAAAGTTCTTTGTCCCCGTGTAGGCGCGTGTAAATAAAATCGCTAGTAATATCTTCGAATTGCGGCCACCGGCCAGCCGTATCGGCGACGACCAAAGCAACACCGGCGTTCTTTAATAAATGTATAAAATCTTTGTTAACAAAGCTCTGGTTGCGAATCTCGACGGCGTAACGCATTTTTTTTCGGGGATTAAACTTTATGTGGTCACTTTCTATATATCGCGTCGATTTTTCTGCGAAAGTTCTAGCGCTACCAAAATTTTCGGGTAATAAATTCAGAAAATTTTCGAATAATTCTTTGTCGAATTTAAACGAGGGTGGGAACTGCCATAATATAGGGCCGAGTTTATCCTTTAGTTCTAGAAAACCAGAGGCAAAAAAGTCTGTGAGAGGTTTGTCGATATTACGCAACCGTTTGAAATGAGTAATCTCCTGATAGGCTTTCACACTGAACATAAAATTATCAGGCGTATCTGCATACCAGTCTAAATAGCTTTTAGGCGTTTGGAGTCGGTAAAAAGAGCCGTTGATCTCAATAGTGTTAATCGTGCGCGATGCAAAATTCAGCTCATGTTTTTGAATCAGCCCTTTGGGGTAGAAGGTACTTCTCCACGGGGCATATCGCCAACCGGATATGCCCACGCGAATATTACCTTGGGTAGCTGCGCTCACGAAATCACGCTCACGGTCAAATTAATGGGGTTGGTGAGAGTGATGGGCATGCTTACCTTTTTTGGTGTTTTGATGAGGGATAAACATGTCGGTATGTTGTTCCTCTTCCTTAAGTGACTGGCATGCCATTTCCCAATGTTTTTCCGCACATCCGTCTGGCTTTCCTTCTGCTTCCCAGATTTTGTAAGCATATTCGCGCACGCGGTTTTCGTTCAATTGCATGATAATTGCCCTCTCGATGTCTAGGTTTTGGGGGAACACTCGAAAGAGAATCATTGTGCGGACGATAGGTTTTATCTGTTCTTCAGCGAACATTAGACGATGCATGTTTTGCTGACTGATCAAATCTCGCCGCGGCCTAACATCACATTGCATTCAAAACAGGGAAAAACGGCGCGATAATGTAGGTCGGCCAAGGTAGCAACTTTCGCTCAAAAATGACGGTAAAAAAATATAAATTGATTAAGTCTACCTATTTAAAGATGGGCGAGCGCAACGCTATAAATAACGGTAGTGAATGTTATTTTTGCTGCCACAAGGATGTTGCCGAATTTAATAGCCTGGATCAACCACAGCTTCAGGCGCCGTTGAAATAGTCCACGCGAGGATGAAAGCAAGAATCAGGACAATAATGATGGCCAGTAAAATGCGGGACGATTTAATGGGTTTAACATCCGTATCATCTTGAACTTCCTTTTCGCCGGTAAACATGGCTTTAATAATGTTGTCGCGTTTTAAAAATACGTGCAAAAGCACAGCGGCAATGTGTAAACCGATTGCGCCCAAAATCCAATAGAAAAGTTGACGATGTAGAGAAGTTAATTGCAGGCTTAATTCATCGCTTACATAAGCGTAAAGAGGGCCGAGGTTGAAGATTTCGTCGTTCGTGAATAATCCTGTAATTGCTTGAATTAAAATAGCAACGAGGAGAAGAACTACCATAACTGCGCCAAGCGGATTGTGCCCCACGTGGTGCGGATCTTTTTTTGTGAATAGACTAAATGCATATTTAGCAGTGGAGAAAGGGTCGCGTACAAAATTAATAAAACGCGCGTGATAAGTACCCACCAATCCCCAGACAATACGAAACGATACCAACACAATAATGGCGTAACCACACCACAAGTGGTAGTTAAAATAACTCGGACCAAGAGAATTGGTAACGTAAGCTGCGATAAATAAAATCACTAATGACCAGTGAAAAAGCCTTACGGGTATATCCCAAATCTTTACTTTTTTTTGCGGTGCCGGAGTTTGATTAAGGTCATTCTGAAGTGGTTCATTCATGGAAGGAATCGATACAAAAAGATCAATCGTCTTTATAGTGCAAAGTCTTTATTTGCACCAAAAGACGATTGATGTGGGACTTATTTAGCTTTGTAAGCGTCGTGGCAGCCTTTGCAATCTTTGCCGACTGCACCAAATGCATCTTTGAATGCATCTGTAGCTGTTTTTTCAGTAGCGGCAACTTTTGCGAGGGTAGCAGCGTGCTCTTTAAAATCGGCTAATTTTTTAGCAAAGTCTTCTTTTTTTGACCAGGCTTCAGCTTTTGTTTTGGTATCTGGTTCGCCGAGATTTGACGATTCCGGGAACGATGCATCTAAGAAGTCAGCAAGCACAACAATGCTGTTGGCGCGTTTCTGAATATCAGCTTGATTGTATTCGGCTTTGCCTTGCGCTGCATCGCCGATAGGCTTGAAGCTGTTTGCAATCAGTGTGAACGCAGCTTTACGCACTGCAATCGCTTGCTTGGCAGGGTTTGGGCCTGATGGTGCCGCTGCAGGTTTTTCTGCTGGTGCGTCGGCGGCAAATAGGTTTGCGCTAGCGACGGCCAACAATGCAAAACCCAATGTTTTCACTCTTAACTTCATGGTTGTGCTCCAAGTCAATTGTCATTTTATTGCTTCATTTTCTGGTGCTGGCCAGCACCAAAACTTTTAAGGCGCAGGTGTATTGTTTGCAGTTCGTTTCACCGCTCCACCACCGAAACCACCGTTATTTTCTGTACAGATTTGCTCGTAGGGTTCGAGTAACAACTCATTACTTGCGCGTTTGTTATTTTTATCCTGTTCGTACTGTGGGTCATACTTGGCTACGCCGAGCTGATTATTCCAGCCATCTTCCGCGAATTTCTCAACGCGACGGTTAGGTATAGCCAAAGTCCACGGGCGAGTATATACCGTTGGATCCGTATAGGTTGCCTGATAGGTAAAACGCTCACGATTGTTATCGAAAATAAACTTTTCTGCAATATGCGCGTTCTCACTTGCAAACTCGCCATTGCGGCCGAAGCGGGATTTGGAATTGTTGTTGGTAACATCTACCACCAACGTATTACCTTCCCAATGCCCGCGCGAATCGCCATTCCAAAGTTTTATATTTTCAGGTAAATGAGGCTTTTTATCCAAATGGATAATTCGCGACCCTGAATCGAACAGGAATAAAACGTAGCCAGGGAATTGGCGAATCTCGTAACCATGCCACATAAAAGATTTTGAAGGACCAGCGGGAGCACAACGTGCGAGTGGTTCAATGTACTCGGGTTTAATCGGGTTCAACAAATGCGCGGCATAATCTTTTTGCAGCTCGCGCGCCCATGGTTGAAAGGGTACCTGTCCATCCTCTGGGTCTATCACACGGCTTGGTGCCCGCTTTTGATCTGCGCTGCGGTTTCCGCCACCGCCACCTCCGCCACCACCTTGCGGATTAACCAGGTTATTGTGGTTACTAATGGTATTAGACCATTGGCCTTGGACATCAGGTTGGCCATCAGATAATTTTGGACCTTTCCATTTTTCGGATTTAACTTCGTAGATGTAATTTTCGCGCTCAAATTTTGGAAAGGTTGCACGATCTACTGGTACGTCTTGCGCCCATGTCGCTAGCGATAAACCTGCCAGGCATGTCGAAAAAAATGTACTCACTAAATAGCGAGGTTTTAAATTAATCTTCATTTATTTTTCCTCCTATTTAGACGCTGGGTTTGTTGCCGCCGGTGCTGACTCTGCGGGATAGGGATAATATTTGTCGTACTCCAGAGTGAAACGATAATCTTCGATTAATTGAAAATTCGGCTCGCGATGACGATACAAAATGACATTGATAGTCCATGGTCTGCTAAAAACTTTAGCATCCTCAATGGTAGCTTGGTAAGTCAGGGTATTGGCGTCCAGAAATTTCCAGCGCTCTACAACGTGCAGTGCATCGCTGTGGAAATTGCCAGCGCGATCAAACCATGTACCGTCGTTAAAATGTTTTACATCCACAACAAGGGTGTCACCTTCCCAATGTCCGCGCGAATCGCCAAACCACCAGTCGTTTGGATCATCGGGATGGGTTGTGCCATTGGTATGGATTGTTCTCACAGAATGACCAAACTGATGGAAAATAGTGATATCGCGTGGGCGTTGAAAAATCTGGAAAGGTTCGGGGTAATAAATGCCGCGTGGAACGCCTAAGGTCCAGCCTTTCAAGCGCGGATCGTCCGTTAAACGATTTGCAAAATTAATTTTTTTTTGCTCAAGCGCTTTGGGTAAATAAGGAATTTCATTTCCCTCTACAATTCCTGGGCCGGGCGGTGCGTCCACGCGCATACCATGCGGCTCAAGATCATAATCGGCTGCACTGGTGGTTTGCCAAATTCCTGAAAAATCCGGGTGACCATTTAGTTTTGGAATTTTTTCTCCAGCAATACTGGCGGCTGAACATAATAAACCGACAAACACCAAAACAGTTTTATGTAAAAATAAACGAGACTTCGCGATAGATTTCAACAACATTTTCTCCAAAAACATTTACTAACCTTATTATTATGGTTTCGCAGCTGCGGTGGGTTCAGGGGCATCTTGAGCGCCGCCAGTTTGATACACAGTCCCGTTCGCGAGCGTAATGCTGGTGGAATAGGCGTAATTTTCTCCATTTTTGGATCTGTAGCCTTTCAGGGAAATTTCGGTACCTACCGGCAACGTAGTTTTCGTTAAACCTTTTTGTTTCAAACTAAAAGGTGCGCCAAATTCAAAACCCCAGTTGCTGACATTTCCGTCTTTATCTTTAACATCTACATAAATCCAGCTGTGTGGATTTACCCAGCGAGCCTGGGTGATGGTGCCTTTCAATTCAATTGGCTTTTGCGCATCAAATTCGGCGGAGAAAGCATGGTGAGCCTGTGCGCTTAGTGAAAGCCCTACACCAGCTACTAGCCCTAAAGTAAAAGTCGCATATTTGCCTAGGATTACTGCAGGCAAATTTATAAAACGGGTAATCATGAAATATCTCCAGCGCATGAGTTAATATACTTTCGCTTCAGCAAACATTAGGCCAATGTGAAACCTGATATTTTTCGTAGAAGAATGACTATTCGCGGATTAAAAATTAAGCAAGTTGAGCGTTAATATAAACATCTACTCGCTTGTTAATAAGAATTCTCAACAATATGAGTGTTTATATTTAAACAATTAATTATATTTTTTTTAAAAATGTTTTTATTTGAGCAGGCGATTAAATTGCGTGATGAATAATCAACAGCGCTGAGGTGGATAGTTCTATTTAAAACAATCCAATTGATTATTAGAAATCGGTAAGGTGGCGGCGCCGTAAAAATAAGTTTCCTGTAAGTTTTTTAAACCCAACCAATGCGTGTCGGAAATTTTATGAGTGAATACTTTCGAATTGAATACAAAAAATTATGCGCATTGTTGAGTGCGCGTTTGCAAGCAGCGGGTGTGCCTGAACTTAATGCGAACATTGAAGCGGAAATTATGGCAGAGGCTGATTTGTTGGAGGTGCCATCGCACGGTGTTCGCATGTTGCCTGGCTTGCTTAAAGCATTGGAAGAAAATCGCGTTAAACCCACTCCTACTTTAAAAACATTGCGAGACTTGGGGGCAATTTGCGTACTTGATTGCGAGAATGGCCCAGGTCGGTTTGTAGCTGCAACTGCAATGCAATCAGCTATTGACCGTGCAAGAAAATTTGGAGTTGGAGTCTGCCTTGCAAAAAACACCACGCATTGGGGGCGTGCCCACGCGTACGCGAGCCGTGCAGCTCAAGCTGGATTCATCGGTATTTGTACAACAAATGCCATGCCGACTATGGCGATATGGGGCGCTAAAAAGAGAGTTATTGGGAATAACCCCCTTGCCATAGGTATTCCTGGTGTTGGAAACAGTAATCCCCTAGTGCTCGATATGGCCATGAGTCAGGCTGCCGTCGGGAAAGTATCTACCTGGTTGCGTGAGGGACGGGAGGTTCCTGCTAATTGGGGTATAGATGCTGAAGGAAATCCTTCCAATGATGCAAAGGAAATTTTATCGGGCGCAGTTTTACCTATGGGAGAGCATAAAGGCGCTGGGCTCGCATTGATGATGGAAATGTTAACAGCCGCGCTTGCGGGCGCGGCGTTTACACAAGAATTGTTTGCGCTAGATAAAAGTGGAATCGATGCAAATGCTTCTAAGATTTTTATCGCGTTAAATGTGGAAGCGTTTATAGAACCTGAAATGTTTCAAAATCGCGTTAAGGATTTTTTGAAATATTTGAGCGAAGAAGCCGCACCATTTCAATACCCAGGTGAACGCGGTTGGGATGCGCGAGAAAAAAATTTGCGTGAGGGTGTTCCTTTGCATGCTGAAATTATCTCTCAGCTTAAGGATATAGGGATTCCATTAAATTAAAAAAATCAGCGAACCTAATTGTCTAAGAAAATGTCGGAAAAAATCCGGCATTTTCGTAGACCAAACAAGTTTTAAGTTACGGATTAACACCAACTTCTTTAATGCCAATATAGCTTTTCAAGTCCGCCAACTTAACGACGCTTGGGCCGTGTAAGCCAGCTATTTGATCAACATCCAGCTTTAATTTTTGGATATTTTCATAAAGGTTAACCGAGTATGGATTAACACTTGCTGGTGGCGTAGCACCTGGGGCCAAGGGCGTGTAAGCATCAGCTTCAGATAAAATTTTCTCTTTTGGCAAATACACTAATGCAAAGGCGTCGTTATGACTGTTGCCTGCGATGGGGTAAATTTCAATTTTACGGCTACCATCGGTAAGCACATGTTTATCTTTAAAGGTTTCGAAGGTTGCTGATTTTTTCGAACTTGCTAAACGATCAGGATTTATGGAGTGTGGTTCAGCCCAAACTTTTTGATAGTAAGCTTTGTTGTCCTGATGCGTAACGATGGTTACGCCTTCGGCCACGTAAGTGCGAAGACCTCCAGAGTGATCAAAATGGGCGTGTGTATTGATAAGGTATTTAATAGGCTTGTTCGGAATTGCTTCTTTTGCTTTTGCGATAACAGCCAGCGAACGCTCTTCATTTAAAGGTGCCTCAACAATCACAATATGGTCTTTCTGATCAATGGCAAGACTATGATGTGAGCCACCTGTCAGGTAATAAACACCCTCTGCTAATTTATTCGCAACAACATTCACATTTGCAGGTTTAGCGCTCGCAATCTCTGTAGGTACAGCAATATCCACCGGTGTGTTGGCTTTAACAGCGCTAACGTTAATATCGAGCACTGGATGACCGCCTTGTTGACGAACAATGTGGCGAGGAAATTGTGTACCGGCGAAATCCTGGTAATCGCTAAATTTCGTTTCGTACAATGTATCGCCTAGTACAGGATTGTCGATCCAGGTCTTAACAGATTCAACCTGATTTTTAGCATTGATTAGCCCCACGTACGAATATTTACCATTTTTAAACGATACCTCCACTCCACCTTTAGCGGGTTTCTCTGTGGCTTTACTTGCCAAAGCTGCACTCACGAAGCCTTGTGGAGTAGACCATATTTCTGCGTTACGCTCTTCAGCAGCAGCAGGTTGCGCAGATGGGATTGCGGCGGTACCCGGCGCGGAATTCGCGGGCGGGGCCACATTCCATGCAAGATTGCCACTGAGATATTGGTCAGGCTTTTGTTCGACAGGTGCGGGTCTATTGCGGCCTGCTTCAAGTGCTTGCTTGCGCACAATCTGCACGTGTGCTGCAGATTTTTCGTAGTTGATGCTGGCGTTGTAACTACTCACTTCAAATTTTGGCCAAGACAAAGTCGGCGCTGGCGCTTGGCCAAACTGATACCAACTACCTGTACCGGAAAATTCGATAGTCTTTGTGTCTTTTGCTTTTAGAAAATCAGCAGCGCTTTGCAAGCTGGCGGCTTGGGCTGAGAGCGCTGCCACGGTGAGCGCTGCCAATAGTGTTTTGGTAAAAAATATTTTTTTCATAAAATTTCCTTAGAGATTTAAATTAAATACGCAGTAAATTTTTAGGATGTGTAAAAGTATTAAAAATAGAAAATTTCCTTGGGCAGCACAGGTAACGAGAATCCATTCATAACCCTTACGCCCAATAACATTTACTTTCTTCGTCGATATTTTTCTTGTTTTGCAAAGGTCATGCCCACACCATAAAATTTTCTAATTTTATTATTTGCTTCGAAATAGGCGCCATAAAGGTGATATTTAACGATGTCAGTTTAAAAATATCCCGCTTAAAAAATTATCGTGGTGATTATTGAGCATTGTAGATTTAAATATTTGTTGATATCAAAGCAGTGAAATGGCAAGCAGTAAGCGAGCGATAGATGTGTGAATTTAAATTATAAAAAATAAAGGAGGCAAGCTGATCATTCAGGATGTTCAGCTCATTTTGCGGCGAGGACGAATATTTTAGTGATGGACTATTTGTGCTTCAGTTTTTTCAAAGGCCTTAATAGACGTGGATTTAATTAATACATCATCCTTGTGAGTAGCTGAATCAATATTAGATGGGTTTTCATGGTGGATCAGACTGTGGGAGTCGTTAGCAGTTACTTCCGAGCTTGTTGAAGGGCTGGTTAAAGATTCTGCGACAAGTTTATTTTTCCCCATACGTTCATAATTAAGTGCAGTATCAATTTCTTCTTGCATGTCCGCCAGGGTGCGCATCATTTCTTCTGTGTGAAGTTGTCTGCGAACATCTTCCATGCCCACTTGACGTTCAAGTTCTTCACGCGTTTCACGTAAGCCCCGTTTAATACGACCTATCCAGAGGCCTACCGTGCGTATAGCCTCAGGTAAGCGCTCAGGGCCTATCACGACCAAACCCACGATGGCGCAAACTATTAATTCAGAGAAACCAATATCAAACATTCATGCTCTCATTTTTTTACTCATGTTGAGTACGCAAAAAAAACAATTAACCGGCACGATTCACAGGAGGCTTTTCGCTACTGACGGATCTTATTAACTCCGCTTGCTCGTTGCCAAGTTGGTAGGGTGCCTGGTGTTCATCCTTAGGCTTTTCTGATTCGCTGGGCGCTACAGCATTTTTAAAACCTTTGATAGCGCTACCCAAATCACCACCTAAATTGCGTAGTCGTTTGCCGCCAAATAAGAGTAACACTACAGCAAGAATTATTAACAGTTGTAATGGGCTGCCGAAATTGCCAGCGGCATCGGTTAGACCTTGAGTTGTCATCACTACTCCTCAGTATTGGATTAATATCAAAAGCAGTTAATGCAATCGTTATACCAGTAAATAGTGATTGGTTTATCGCTATTTGCTGGTAGTAGATTGCATTATTTAAACATATCGGACTGTTGTCTGCTTAAAAACACACACTCGATAAAAAATATAATGAAAAATACAGCATCCCATAAAATAGTTACCGGGGTTTGATTTAAACATCGATAGCTAAACTCAATTAATTTTAAAAATGGTTAGTGAAAGATAAGCCAACCCAACGTGGGTACGGGTAGGGTTCGTAAGTGGTCCAGGCTATTTCATGCGGACGTTGATCCGATAAGTTTTTCACGATAAGGCTCACATCAAACTTATTATCAAAGGTACTTAAACCTATTGAACCATCGAGTAACGTGTAGCCGGGAACCAGACTATAACTAGACAAGGTATCACTGGTTAAATACTTGCTGGTGTATGCCGCATTGAGACTAGTGTGAAATTCAAAATTGTTGAATACCGCGTGACGATATTCGGCTCCGAGATTGATCGTCCATTTTGCAGCGCCAGGCAGGGCTTTTCCGCTTCGATCCACAAATGGCTCTTTTAAGTAGGCGAGCTCATCCGGTTTCGGCGAGTTTTTAAAATCTTCGTAATGCGCATCGTTATAGGCGCCGCTAAAGCGGAAGGTAAAATTTTCAATGCCGATATAGGTTCCGTCAAACTCAAAACCTTTCACTTGTACTTTATTAACATTCCCTTGCGTGCTGAGATAAGCAACCGCAGCGTTCTTTGCAGACTCCAATGCATCACCTGTTAACGCAGGATCTATCGCGGCCAGGTTTGCTGAAGTAGTAAATTCATCTACAACCCGAATGGCCTGTTGATAATCATCAATATCCATTACGAAAATATCGGCATTCAACGTTAGGGTATTTTCAAATGCGAAAGATTTAACACCAATCTCAAAAGCATCCGTTGTTTCAGGTTTAACACCGGTTGGTACACCATTAATATTAAAACCTGTACCTGGTTTTTCACCATGCTGCCAAGATACGTACCCTGTTAATAATTCGTTGAACTTATAGCGTTGGCTCACGTGAGTTGTGTACAGCGTGTCTTCATAAGTATCCGTGACTTTGTTAAACAACTGACCAATTTGCACAGAGCGAATACCTTTTGCCGCGGCGACCTGATTTTTTTGTTCAGCCGTTAGGGTATTGTAAGCGTCGCCGGCAGTGGTTGTGATAGCTGCTCCGTAATAGCGGTTTGCAACTGAATCTGCGAGGCTTAACTGCTCGGGCGTATTAGTCGTGCTGAGATTACCGTTAGACGTTGAGGCGAAGCCGCCCAACTGAACACCGCGCACGGAAACCGGATTCAACGCGCCGCCTGAACCATTTGCTTTAAATAAAATTGCATCGGTAGTTTCACGGTCTTCGGTGCCTACACGCAATCCCGCCGTTAATGTTGCCTCTTCACTCCAATGCCAATCGCCTTGGCCGTAAATTGCATTACTTTGAGTTTTCACCCAAATATCACCACGTTTTAATGCATCGTCCAACGAATCTCTTAATAGTGCCAGGCCGGCTCCTCGGTTAGCGCCTGTAGCATTTCGATCAAGCGTGTTGTATTGATTAGTATTTGCAAACCATGCACCGGCATCGGAGCCCCAACCTGTTTTTGAAACAATATCGTTGTCAGTTTTAAACGCGATCACACCCGCCTGGTAATCAAATACTCCGCCAGGGTTTGAGGCAATTTTAATTTCCTGACTATATTGGTTGTAATAAACACCGCCACCGCCGTCGCGGCTGATATCGAACGGAGTTCCTTCATCGTTATGTGCGTCGAAACTAAAATAACGATAGGCAGTGATGGATGTTAATTTGCTCGCTTCAAAATCGTAGTTAAGCTCGAGCGATGCGCCTTTGTTTGAAACTGTTTGGCCCTGGTTTTGATTAAAATTAACGGCTGCTCTTTCCTCATTAGTGTAATTTCCGTAGTAGGTATAGTCACGGCCGACAAACCATCCGCGCGCTGGTGTAACTATTGCTCCAGTCTTATCTGCGATACCGTAAAGTTTTGCGCGCGCTGTTGTTCCGGAGGGATCCGTTAAGCTGCCGTCTTCAAATAGCAATGGTTGATCATGACGAAAGGCCAAGCCGTTTTGTAATTGCGGTGCGTGAGGTTCGAGATCTGCACTCAAGCGCGCACTGAAATTTTCTGTAGGTGTTAATAAAAATTGCACGCGTCCACTTAAACGATTTTTGTTGAACATCGTATAATTTTCGTCGTATTCACTTTTGTAATAACCTTTGCCTTTGTTCACAACGACTGCACCACGCCATGCCAATAAATCTTCAATAATCGGGCCCCCGCTTGCTGCTTTCAAAATAATGGTGTCGCGTTGACCGTAGGTAATTGAAAAATCCGAGCTGGGCGTAAAAGAAGGGCGCTTGGTGGTTACATAGACTGCACCTGAGCTACCACCTTTGCCACCAGTCGTGCCTTGCGGGCCGCGGTAACTTTCAACGGTTTCAATATCGTAAAAATCAAAATTTCCAAGCGATGTTAAACCAAAACTAACACCATCCTGTACAACCAGCACGCTAGGATCTTGTGTTTCTGCGAAAGCTCGTTTACCAAGACCGCGAATGGATAGCGAAGCACCACGTGTGTTGGATTGATTGAACGTAACGTTTGAAAGACGTTTTGAAATGGCATTGTAATCTTGCGCTAATTCGCGCTCGAGGGCTTTACCTGTGACGACTGATACCGAAACCGGCTCATCATGTTTTTCGTCAATTGTTTTTATTTTTTTAGCGCGCACATTTACTTGCCCTAATTTTTGAACAGGTTTGTTCGCGCTGGAATTACCGGTGGTATTCGCTTGCGTGCTTGTCGCGTCTTTGTCCGTATTGTTCGGTTTGGCATCCGCAGGGTCAGCGGCAAAAGTTACGGCAGGGACAAATGATATTAATCCAGTTAAAACTGTTGCGAGTATTGTGCGATTACATGAAGGTTGCGCGTTAAACTTTTTCGATCGATAATTTTTTTGGGCAATGCCTGATAATGTGTTACTCATGAGACTCTCCGTATAATTAGATTTGAAATTCTCTTTGAGCAACTTGCATGCCATTGAAAAATTTTAGTACTTTATAAGTAGGCTCTTGGGGAAAACCCTAATTAAAAAAATAAAAATTATTGAAAAATTAAAATAAAATTTATAATTTCCTTAATTTAACCTTAGGTAACAAAAAAATTAATATAAGCTTATTATGAATTAAATAAAATATGAGCCAAACGCAGCAGTAACAGTTTTATTGGATGATGCTAATAAAATTAATAATGTTGTCTAATCAACTTTGCGGGTGGGGTCTTAATTAATCGAATTAAGGTGAAGTAACTTAAAAGGAGAGATTTGTGGCGAACATCACGACTTTAATGATATTCGCCAAAATTATGGAAGTGTTATAGAAGAAAAAAATCAGGGATTTTTGATAGCAATATATTGAGTAATGTTTTCACGTCTTGCCAATACAACGATACTTTTATCTGCGCCAGCTTTTTCAATAATTTTTTCGAAGGCGCGCCCGTCAGTTATATCCTGGTTGTTAATGGTTAAAATAATATCTCCAGTTTGTAAGCCCGCTCGTGCTGATACACCTTCGGCTTTTTCGATGGTAACACCTGAAGAAATTCCATATTCTTTCTTTTGCTCGCTATCTAATGGTCGCACAGTTAAACCGAAGGTAGGATGTGGTTTTCCGGTTGTCTTTTTTTCTTTTTGCGTTTTTTCAATAGGAGCTGTTTCAGTTTGCGGTAATTCAGCCAGAGTAATGGGATAATCTTTTGTTACACCTTTACGCCAAATTTTTAAATTGACAGTTGAGCCAGGCTTGGTGGCTGCTGCTAGTCGACGCAGTTCAGTACTCTTCTCTACGGAGGTGCCGTCAAAACTAAGTACAATATCGCCATCTTTTAACCCCGCTTTTTCGGCGGGACCATTTTTTTCTATGCGACTGACCAATGTGCCGTTTTTATTAGGTAGCTTTAATGCTTCCGCAACATTTTCATTAACTTCAGACAAGTAAATTCCCATGCGCCCGCGGCTCACTTTGCCGGAAACTTTTAATTGTTCTGCAACACGAATTGCATCATCAATTGGAATGGCGAATGAAATTCCCATATAGCCACCGGAGCGACTGTAAATTTGGGAATTTATTCCAATCACTTCGCCCTTCAAATTAATTAATGGTCCACCGGAATTGCCAGGGTTAATCGCAACATCGGTTTGAATAAGTAAAAGAAAATCGCCAATCTCGCGCGCCTTCGCGGAAATTATTCCGGCGCTAATACTATTATCTAAATCAAAGGGTGAACCTATGGCAATAACCCATTCACCCACTTTTATTTTGGTCGAATCACCGAGCGTGACTTTCGGTAAATTTTGGCCTTCCACTTTTAACACGGCA
Organism: Gammaproteobacteria bacterium; assembly: GCA_004173475.1. GTDB lineage: Bacteria > Pseudomonadota > Gammaproteobacteria > Pseudomonadales > Cellvibrionaceae > Cellvibrio. The sequence goes on along the minus strand of SEBU01000001.1, from coordinate 636,201 downwards.
ACATCTGTGTTGGTATCGAAACCTATAAGCTTTGCTCTAAATTCGCGTTTATCGGTTAATTTTACAAATACTTCCTCGGCGTTTTTTACAACGTGTGCATTGGTAAGCACATAACCGTCGGAAGAAAAAATAAATCCCGAGCCAACACTTCTGGAAATTTGTTCGGCGTCTGGCTCAGCTTCGGGTTTCTCTTCTGAATCTTTTTTTGAATGCGGGCTTGGTTGTCCAAAATAGCGTTCGAAGAGTTCCTCTTCTTCGGGGGATAATTGCGGCCTTTCATTTATTGCTGAAACTTTTTGTGTGACGCGAATATTAACTACTGCTGGGCCAGACTGTTCAACCAATTCATTAAAGTCTGGCAGACTTTGAATTGCGCCACCACTAATTGCCAATGCAGGGACGCTCATAACCAAAGCGAAAAAAACGAAAGCAGATTTACGTTTAATTGAAGTTAGAAGCAACCGGCGTAACGCAGGCAGGGGCAGCATTTTTTTCATGAGGTTCTCTGTGGTGAGATTGGGGAACTGCGTGGTGTGCTAAACCTTTAGCCTATTTAATCAGGCTAAAGGTTAGAGGAGCGGGATTAACCTTTTTTTGCTGCTGCTAATTTTTCTACAGCTTCCAGCGATTTTGCTACATTTTCTGGTGACGTTAATCCGCCGATAGTCGCAGCAATTTTTCCATCAGGAGTAACAATAAAGGTTGTTCGCTCGGTAAAACCATGATCGATAGTCACACCGCGAGTATCTTTTTTGCCTTCAGCTGCAGGGCGAGTCTCTAACTGGAAACTTTTTGCAACTTTGCCATCTGCATCAGAACCTACGGCAATTTTACCTGCACAAAATTCCGGGTCTGCAGAGAACTCATTGAGTCGGCCAATATCGTCTTGTGATACGCCTATGATGGTTGCGCCAGCTGCGGTAAATTTTTCGCTATTCACTGAAAAAGTGTGAGCTTGAAGATTGCAACCGTTGGTATAGGCAGATGGATAAAAATAAACGACAACCGGGCCTTTCTTCAATTGATCTTTGAGTGAAAATTCAGTGGCTTTTCCTGCAAACGATGCCGGAATTTTAAAGTTTGGCGCTGTGTCGCCTTCTTTCAAGGCAGCAAAAGCGGGCAGGGTAAGCGTTGTTGCCAAAAGGCCAAGTAATAAATGTTTTTTCATAATATGAATTTCCTGTAAATGATTAATTACAAACCCGAAATATAATCCGCCAACGCCTGAACTTCTTTATCAGTTAATGGCTTGGTAAAGGTGTTCATAATCCCTCCTTCACTGTTATGACGTTCACCACTGCGCCAATCTTGTAATTGTTTTTCAAGATACCGCCATTCTTGACCGCCGATAACGGGAATAGTTTGCTGGGGAGCGTCTATGCCACGTCCATCAATACCATGACAACTTACACACGGTAAAATATTTCTGCTCGCATCACCATTAATAAACAAATTTTTACCTACTGGGTTTTCGCCGCCTTTGTCGCCTTGCATTTTTTTAAGGCTGGCGAAGTAGGCGGCGATATCAGCTGAATCTGTTTCATCAATGCTTTTCGCCATAATCAACATAAAGTCGTGCTTGCGCAAGCCGCTGCGAAAATCGCGAATTTGTTTCGTTAGGTAATCGGGGTATTGCCCCGCCAGTTTTGCAAATTTGCCGGCAGCGCCCGTAGCGGGGCCCTGGCCATTACCATCTGGTCCATGACATTCCTGACAACGATTATCTTCGGATTTTAATTTACCTGCCTCAGCATCTCCTGCGACAGCGGGAACCGGAATGCTTTTAGTGGGTGTTGGTGTAGCGGCAAAACAAGCATAACTAAAAAGACACAACAGAAGTGCCTGTACAACACACTTCATAAATTACTCTTTTTTGTAGAACGTGTGGCAAGACTTGCAGGCGCGAGATAAGTCTGTGGCGAGGTTCGTCGCCGTATCAAAATTTTTCTCAGTCACTAATTTAGCAATGTCCTGGGAAAGCTTTTTACTTTTTTTGGAAAGATCAACGGCATTTTCCGCATCGCCTTTTTTTATAAAATGCGCTTCAACGACTTCAAACATGCTGGTAAGTTGATTGGCATCTTCGAGAGATGGGTCAACACGTTGTAGTGCGATATTTGACGCCAAGCTTTTATTAACGTCTTCGATGTTTTGCATCAAATCCATCTCCATCTCAACTTCTTCGGCATACGCAGCCGTTGAGATGATCGCAGAAATAGCCACAACAAAATAAAACGGTACCAATAACCTACGCATAACTTAAAACCTTGCCCATTCTTATTGCCAATACTGCTTATCAAAATATCTCTGGCCGTAAAGACCAGAGACTTTCACACTTTTTGTTTGTACTGCAAATTAAGCAAGAATATCTTTAATCACTTTTCCGTAAACAACGGTTGGGCGTTCAGAGCGTCCGTTGTTGAGGAAAGTAGTTTTTAAGTGATCCAGGCCAACCAACTGCAATACGGTTGCATGTAAATCGTAGGTATCAACAGCTTTTTCTTTATCTTCAACCTGCACACCCAGTGCGTCAGTTGCGCCATACGTGAAGCCTGGCTTCAAGCCGCCACCTGCCAACCATTGGGTATAACCCCAAGGGTTATGGTCGCGACCTGAACCGCTTTCACCCCAAGGGGTGCGGCTGAACTCTGAAGTCCACACAACCAGTGTGCTTTCCAGCAAGCCGCGTGATTTCAAATCTTCCAATAAGCCTGCGATTGGTTTATCAATCTGACGCGATTTGACGCTGTGATTTTTTTGCAAATCATCATGAGCGTCCCAGCTTGTCACGTCGCCGTTGTCACCGCTTGGCTCACCCGTTACGACTTGAATGAAACGTACACCGCGCTCAACCAAACGACGCGCGCGCAGCAGGGTGGTGCCGTAGCTTTCGCTGATTGGATCATTCAAACCGTACAGCTCTTTAGTCGCATCAGTTTCTTTGCTCAAATCTACTGCTTCCGGGGCAGAAGTTTGCATACGGTCCGCCAATTCGTAAGAACGGAGACGAGCTTTTAATTCGGTGTCTGATGGATGTTTTGCGCTGCCAACCTGATTTAAGTGTTTAAGTAAATCCAATGAATTACGGTGTTGATCCGCACCGCGCAATTCCGGACGGTCGAGATAAAAAATTGGCGAATCACCAGGACGGAACGCAGTGCCTTGGTAAACCGCTGGCAAGAAACCTGAGTTCCAGTTGACTGAGCCTGCGCGTGGTTCTGATTTGCCGTTGTACAACACAACATAAGGTGGCAGATCAGGATTCGCTGTACCTAATGCGTAAGAAATCCACGCACCAAGTGATGGACGGCCTGGGTTCAAATCACCGGTGTTCAATTTCAAAATTGAAATATCGTGCGTTGCACCAACGGTGATACTTGATTTAATGAACGTTAGTTTGTCCGCTTGTTGCGCGAGGTTTGGTAGCAAGTTAGAAAACCACGCACCACTCTCACCATATTGTTTCCAGGTGCGATCTGGAGACACCCACAATTTACCCACACCACCTTGGGTACTGGTTTTAATACCTTGCAAAAAGGAAGCAGGAACTTCTTTGCCTGCTTGTTTTACCAACTCGGGTTTGTAGTCAAACAAATCGATCGTAGACGGCGCGCCGTCTTGGTGAAGCCAGATTACAGATTTCACTTTTGCCGGAAAGTGCGGTGATTTTGGAGCCAATGGATCGATTAATTCAGACGCATATGCAGCGTTAATTCCAAAACCTGGTGCGAAACCCGCTAAAGCTGCTCCGCCTAAACCAAGCCCTGTATGTACTAAAAAGTCGCGACGAGATGTCATGTTAGTTTTCCTCTTTAATTTCAAAATTGTTTAGAAGCGGTAAGCAAAATCGTTTGAGTTCGCTACTGTGTGTACCAGGTCCACGAACGCCGCCGCTTTAACAGGGTTCAGATTCTGTGTATCGGCTACGCCGGTAGGAACAGCGACTTCAAATTTTTCTGTCCAGGTTTTGGCTTGAATGGTTTTCGTTTCATTTTTCAAAAACGCTTTAAGCGCTGATTTCTCATTGTTGTCAGGTTTACGAGCAAATAAAATCTCGTACAGACGGTTTATTTGATCGTCTTCATCAGCACCGGCTTCATTGATAATGCGACCTGCCAATGCTTGCGACCAACCAACAACAATATCGCTATTGAACAGAGTTAATGCCTGCAGCGGAGTTGTTGTTACATCGCGACGGTGATGCGGATGCGATGGATCAGCCGGATCAAATGACGCTGTTAATGGATAAGGCAAACTACGGCGCACGAAGGTGTAAATACTGCGACGGTTAAAGTCAGCAGGATCTTTAGACACTTCCCACAAGGCGTTACCACCACCATTATTCAGCGTATTGCCTACCGTTAAGTTCGAAGGAACTTGTGGGAACACAGCAGGGCCGCCAATGGTTGGGTCGAGTTTTCCTGAGGCATACAACAACGCATCGCGAATTTCTTCCGCTTCCAAACGTTTGCGTGGATACACGGCTAACAAGCTGTTGTCTGGATCTGCTTTCACAACATCTTCACGTTCAGCAGAAGCTTGACGATAAACATGCGACAACAAAATTTCGCGTGTTAATTTTTTGCTGCTCCAACCTTCTTTCACAAAATTGCCAGCCAAATAATCTAGCAATTCAGGATGCGTAGGTTTAGGGCCTGCACGACCTAAATCACCCGGGTTTGCAGCAATACCTTTTTCAAAATATTGTGCCCACACACGGTTAACATACACACGCGCAGTTAAAGGATTTTCTGCACTGGCAATCCAATTGGCGAGCGCGGTTCTGCGGCCAGTAGATGTTGCAGTGGGAGTAATTTTTACTTGTGTATTAGCACCAGCCCAAAGTGCGGGCAAACCTGGTTCTACAGCTTCAAGTGGCTTCTCGTGAATACCTGTGAAACGAATACGCGTTTCTGGGGCAACAGTTCCTAACTCTGAAACAGCAGTGAAGTTTGCTGAACCTTTAATCGGACGCAATGAAGCAAATTTTTTCAATTCGTCGCCAAGTTTTTTGTATTCTTCGTAACGTTTTGCGTTTTCGGGAACATGTTCCGGATGGGTTTTTTCAGATGTCTCTCTCAAGTACGCCACTATGTCTTGTTCAGTTGCAACTGCATTCAATCGATAGACAACCCACTTATCCAAAGGTGTTCTATCTTTTTCAGGTTTCGCAATTGACTCACGGCTATCCGTTAAATAACGGGAGTTGTGATACTCACGGCCCTTCTCACGCACTTGATCCAAAATTGCTTTTTGTTTATCACGAATATCTTTAGTAGCCGCTTGGTATTCCGCTTGCTTCTTTTTGAATTCTTCGTCAACCGGTAGTTCAGTGCCTTTGGTCAAGGGCGTTTTTTCATTAACAACAACGTTCGCAAAAAATGCTTGCAGTTGGAAATATTCTTTTTGGCTGACTTTATCAACCTTGTGGTTGTGGCATCTTGCACAACCAATGGTTGAGCCTAATAAAGATTCGCCAACCAGATCAGTCATGTCTGTTTCAATTTGATATTTACGTTGTACCAAATCGCGTGAATTGTAGTTGTCCGGGTAGCCAGCCAAATAACCGGTGGCGATTCTTGCTTCCTGACTGTCCGGGTACAATTCATCGCCCGCAATTTGCTCGCGAATAAATTGATCGAAAGGTTTGTCTTCGTTAAACGCTTTAATTACATAGTCACGGTAGCGCCAGTTGTTAGGACGAGTTTGATCGTTTTGGAAACCAGCGCTATCAGCGTAGCGAGCCAAATCCAACCAGCGGCGTGCCTGGCGCTCACCGTAATGTGGAGACGCTAATAAACGGTCTACCAATTTTTCATAGGCGTCTGGTGATTTATCTTTTTCAAATGCTTTTACTTCTTCAGGAGTAGGTAACAAGCCCCATGCATCCAATGTGGCGCGACGAATAAAAGTACCACGGCTTGCATCAGATGATGGTTTGAGCCCTTTTTCTTCCAGCTTTGCTAATACAAAAGCGTCTATAGGCGTTTTCACCCACGCACTTTGTTTTACTTCAGGAGCGGTGACCTGGGCAACGGGTTTGTAGGCCCAGTTATTAGGTACGCTACTTGACGCAGGCTTAGCTGCGGGCTTATCGCCAGCCTTCTCATTTTCAGTCGCCACACTTTTTTCAGCTGCGAAGCTGACACCGGCTGATAAACTCAACACTATGGCTGCGTATAAAATTTTAATCTTCATCAACTACTCCTAACCTGTGATGTGTTCTTATGTGGCTTGTATTCAAAAGCTGATTCATGCCGCAAATCTAAACGCATTAATACAAAATTTTTTACCCGCATAGCACCACACTGGAATGATTAGTGCGAATGCATGTAGGTAAACAGTTGGTATTGATACATTAACCTGTAAACAATTGGTCAATTGCAGCTAACGTGCCAGATTTAAAAACTGTATTTGTACAATATATTTTTGGCGGCTATCGCCATAAAATTATTTTTTTTAGAAATTAATTTAGCTAAATGAGTTATTAAAAATATTAAAAGTAGGTGTTCATCTTTCAACAAATAATTGCGCAATTGTTGATTTCTGTTATTTGCGGAAGGTGTTGGATTTGCAGAAATCTAATTTATCGCTGTCGCTTCTTGCTTTGCGGGTGTTGATTACCAATCACTGCGTGCTTGATAGGAGATAACATAATTTTTTTGGATGTTTGCAACAGAGCACACTTAGCTTAAAAAAAAGCAAATTTAAAAATATAAATAGTTTCTCTATTATTTTTTTAATGTTGCGCAGCTAAGGTTTTTCAAGGTTCTCTGTGCAATTTACAACTTCGTTTGAAAAAAATATCTAGTTGCTGGCATAGACCTTGCGAAATGTACTTTGTTGAATACATTTACGCTGAGGAGCAACCTTGATGATCCACCTGAAACACGATGTACAAAAAGTAACAGCTGCTGGTGCAATAAAGCATTTGCGATTTCAACCGTCACCTCTCGCTAGAATAATTAGCAGCCTGATTGCCGGTGCGTTCATTTTAAATGTCGGCGTAGCTTCCGCGGCGGACGATGTAAAAACTGAAACAATATCTGTTGCTAATCCAACCTCCAATGCTGCTTCTGCTGATAAGCCAGCAAAAGAAACCGATAAAAATAAGGCGGATAAAGCTAAGCCAGTTGTGTTGAGTACCATTACGGTTCGCAGCCGTAACCGCGTTGAAAAGTTGCAAGATGTGCCGCTGTCAGTGTCAGTAGTAAGTGGCCAGGAACTTGATAGATTGCAGGCTACCGATATCAGTGCCATCACCCAGCGCCTTGCCAATATCAGTTGGAATCAGGGCAACCAAAGAACCAGCAGCCTTTCTATTCGAGGCATAGGTAAACAAGGCCAGACCGAAGCACAGGACCCGCCAGTGGGTTTGATTGTTGATGGCGTTAACTACGCCTACAACGCATTGGCATCCAGTTACGATTTTGCTGACATAGAAACTGTGGAGGTTGCGCGTGGTCCTCAGGGAACTTTGTTGGGGAAAAACGCCAGCATCGGTGTAATAAATGTCACGACCAAACGCCCTTCGTTTAAACCTGATTCATCTTATTCAGTGACACTCGGACAGTGGGATACAGTTCAAGGGCGTTTTGCTGTTGGTGGTCCTGTCATTGATGACTTACTGGCGTGGCGCGGCAACTTAACTGTTAGCAAAGGTGCGGGTGATATTGTTAATGCATACAACACAGACCAGACATATACCAACAAAGAGCGTGTGTCAGGTCGCGTACAATTTTTATTAACGCCTACTGAAGATTTTAGCGCGCGCCTTGAAGGAGATATTCAACCGCGCTCCTCGGAAACGACAAATAGACGCGAAATTAAGACCCAAACTCCACAATCCTATGCAGATGGCACGCCCGTTAATCTTAATACGGATGCACAAACACGTTTGGAAAGACGGTGGTTTAGTCAGGACCCGCAATACACTTATCGCGATAATTATTTAGACGGCGGTTTTGGTGGGAACACCGTTACGAGCGATAGTCAACGTGGTCTGGTAACCGGTAGCAATGGCGCAACGCTGGATTTGAATTGGAATTTCGGTCAGTACCGTTTAACGTCTATTACGGCTTACAAAGATTACCATTTCAATGCGGTTAACGATGAAGGAACTCCGTTCGATATTCATCGCAACTCTGGCGGTTTCTTTAACGACTACAAACAAGTAAGTGAAGAAATTCGTTTTTCATCACCGACGGGTGAATTTGTCGATTATCAAACCGGTTTGTTTTTCTTGAAAGTTCATAACGATGCGCTCTATCAGCGTGTATGGGGTAATGACGCGGGGGCTTGGTTCGCGAGCCCAACGCCATACACAAGCTTGGATGCAAATGGCAACGGTCGTTATTTGTTGCAAAATTCTCTGGCTGGTTTATCAATGGCCTTCAATAGCCCAGCTGGGCAACAAAAAATTGTTAACGAAAGTGAAGCTGTTTTCGGTCAAGCTAACTGGCATTTCACCGAGGATTTAACGCTTACTACCGGCTTGCGTTTTACGCACGAAAATCGCCAAAATCTGGCGTCATCTTTTATTCGTGATCAAGGCAACGCACCTGAACTAAATCCTGTTTCGGTAAACAACGTTCAGTTGGGTGGCTTCGACTCGGCCTTATACAAAGCAGCTGTTAAAGATGCTAACGGCGTTGTAATTACGCCAGCGTCTGGTGGTGCCTTAACGGGAACTAACAGCGTTGAACAATTAAGCCTCGCGGACAAAGTTGCCAATAAATATTATGGCGTTGCGATTGCAGGCGCACCTGGTAGTACCTATGCAAGTTTGACTGCGGCGCAACAAATACAAGTTGCGCATGCTAAAGCACTGCGCCAAGCGCAAATCGGTGTGTTATTTAATGAAACCGAGTTGGAAAAGTTCGAAGAAACTCAACCATCGTGGGTGTTGAGCCCTAGCTATAAAATTAACAAAAACATAACAACCTATCTTGCGTTGCAACACGGCGAAAAGGCCGGTATTTCGCAAGCGACCAACGGCATATCCAATAAAGTGAAAGCGGAAAAAACGGATGCCTATGAGATCGGCTTAAAATCCACGCTGCTCGATAATAGTTTGGTCTTCAACATCGCGCTCTTCCGTATGGATATTACGGATTACCAACAAAGCAGTCAGATCGTAGACCTTTACACCACGGCGCAAAATGCTAACGGTTTAACGTCCTACACAAATGCGACCGCCAATATTCCTGAGGTGCGTTCGCAAGGTATGGAAATCGACAGCATTTACAACGGTATTGAGCATTTAAGTTTGCGTTTCGCTGGAGCCTATACCGACGCAAAATATGTAGAATTTACCAATGCGGCGCAACCAAATGAATTCGGAAATTTGCAAGCCTCGCAACCTTATCGCGATGTTAGCGGTGAGCAATTACCGGGTGCCGCAAAAGTGACATTCAATATTGGTGCGGATTACCGGTTACCGGTGTGGAATGACAAAGAATTTCACGCGAGTTTAAATACTCTCTACACCGGGAAATATAATTCGGATAATAATTTGTCATCCTATGGTTGGATTCCTGCTGCTTACAGTACCGATTTTTCTATAGGCATTGGAAATCGCAAAGGAACCTTTGATGTCAACCTGGTTGTAAAAAATCTGTTTGATGATGACACTCCGCGCACTAAAACCTGGAACCTTTATACCCCTGCCGTACCACGTTGGATAGGTGTGACCTTCAGCGGAAAAATATAGAAATTCACTTTGGTAATTAAAAGCCCGATGAATGTCGGGCTTTTTTGTCTGTAAATAAAATGAATTGAAGGAATCCATTTGATGTTTTTAAAAACCAAAAATTTTATATTATTACCGGTAATATTAAGCGCGTTTATCTCTACTAGCGTTTTTGCATCACCCAGTATTTATCCCACCGGAGTGACACGCTATGATCCAGCGAAAGCCTATAACAGTTATGTTTTGTTCGCTGGGTCAGATAAAAAAACCCATCTGATCGATTTGAATGGTAACGAAGTTCATCAGTGGCCTTACAATGGTTTTCCTTCGGTATTTATTGATCCTCAATTAACGGGCGGCAAAAAGGGCCACGTACTTGTTCAGCTCACAGGTGAAACAGGTGGTAAGAATAATGGTGCGAGCCAATCATTAGGGGAGGTTGATTGGAACAACAAAATTGTGTGGAAATGGGGCGGCGCCAAAGCGCAGGATGCTTATGCAACAACGACTACAGCAACTGATGCGAGTGGTTATGGTACGGAGATTCGTCAGCATCATGATTGGCACAGATTGCCCAACGGAAATACGTTAATTCTGATTAATTATGTTCGCCCTGTAACAGGATTCAAAGCAGAAAAAATTTTAGAAGATGGTATTTACGAATTAACGCCGTCCAACGCAGTTGTGTGGAAATGGTCCGCATTCGAACATCTGGAAGAATTTGGTTTTAGCGAAGCGTCATTAAAATTAATAAAAGACTCGTTAACCCGCAATGATAAAGCGTTGCCTTTTGATTACCTTCATTTTAATAACATGAGCGTAGTCGGCCCCAACAAATGGTTTGATGCTGGTGATACGCGCTTTCACCCTGACAACATTGTCGTAGCGTCTCGCGAAGCAAATTTCACGGCGATTATTGATAAAAAATCTGGAAAAATTGTGTGGCATATCGGCCCGGATTACGAACCCTCTGCGGGCGCGAATAAATTGCCGCGCAAAGTGGATCAAATTAGTGGGCAGCATGATGCGCACATTATTCCCAAGGGCCTGCCTGGCGCGGGAAATCTTCTCGTGTTTGATAATCAGGGTGCGGCGGGTTATCCCAGCGCGAAATTAAATACTCAGCCTGGTTCACGTGTATTGGAAATTGATCCCGTAAAAAAAGAAATTGTGTGGCAATATACGGGAGCAAGCTCTGGTGGGCCCAGCTACAGCTTTTACAGTTCCTACATTAGCAGCGCACGTCGTTTGCCGAACGGTAATACCTTAATCGACGAAGGCATGACGGGACGTTTCATACAAGTCACCAATAAAGGTGAAATTGTTTGGGAATATGTGAGCCCTTATTTCAGCACGCCTAAAGCCGACGACCCTTCAGCAGTTAGTATCAATACCGTATTTCGCGCGCAACCTGTGCCTTATGACTGGGTTCCCGAAGGAACTCCTCGCTCAGAAAAACCGGTTAAAGCTATTGATGTCACAAAATTCCAAGTCTCCAATGTGAAATAAACAAACGAGTAAAAGGTTATGAATGACTTCGATAAAAATCGCCGCCGTGTTTTAGGCGGGCTGTCAGTTTTGTCTTTGTATCCGTTAGTGGGAGCGAGCACATTTTCATTCGCACATTCATCGAAAAATGCGAAATCAAAACCTAATATTATTTTTATTTTGGCGGACGATTTGGGTTATGGTGATTTAAGTGTGTACGGACAAACTGATTTTCAAACACCGCATTTAGATAAACTTGCACAACGGGGAATTCGTTTTACCCAGGCTTATTCAAATTCTGCAGTATGCTCTGCAACGCGATTTGGATTAATTACGGGGCGTTATCAATATCGATTACGTGGTGGTTTAGAAGAACCTTTAGGCGGCCCGACGAATGCAATTGGTTTGCCGCCTGAGCATCCTACTTTGCCGTCAATGTTAAAAAAAGCCGGCTATAAAACCGCACTTTTTGGGAAATGGCATTTAGGGGCCTTACCAACATTCGGCCCTTTAAAAAGTGGTTATGACGAATTCTTTGGAAACTACGGTGGTGCGATAGATTATTTCACGCACAAGCCAGGCGTTGGCGAAGACGTTAAAGAGGATTTGTACGAGGGTGAGGTACCCGTGCATAAAGTCGGATATTACACAGATTTAATTGCAGATCGCGCTAGTGATTACCTTGAAAAACAAAACGCAGAAAATCCATTTTTTCTATCGTTGCACTTCACTGCACCGCACTGGCCGTGGGAAGGTCCGCAAGATGAAGCTGTGTCGCAACAAATAGAAACTTTATTTCATTACGACGGTGGCAATTTAGCAACCTATGCAAAAATGGTGGTAGGACTCGATAATGCGGTTGGCCGTATTTTAAAAACGCTCGCTGCTAAAGGTTTGGATAAGAATACCATTGTAGTTTTCAGTAGTGATAATGGAGGCGAGCGCTTTTCACGAACCTGGCCATTTAGCGGACAAAAAACTGAATTGCTTGAAGGTGGAATTCGCGTGCCTGCGATTGTGCGGTGGCCGGCGAAAATAAAAGCCAATCAAATAACAGATCAAGTTGCAATCAGTATGGATTGGCTACCTACCTTACTCGCCGCTGCCGGCGAAATCCCGGATTCAAATTATAAACCCGATGGTGAAAACCTCTTACCAATTTTGTTGAGTGCTGAAAAATCTAAAACACGTTTATTATTTTGGCGATACAAAGCCAATGAACAGCGCGCGGCACGTTCAGGTGATTTAAAATATTTAAAAATTGCAGGCAATGAATTTTTATTTAATGTGGCGGAAGATCCTCGCGAGCGCGCGAATCTTATGCAAAAAATGCCGGAAGAATTCAAACAGTTAAAGCAACAATGGGAAAGCTGGAATAGCACAATGTTGCCCATCACGGAGGATGTACGAACTCATAAAGTAGACGCTGCTGTACAAGCCGATCACTTTCAATCCCTAAAGGATAAATGAGTTTCCACTACGCACTTGATAAAGCCGTGAACCTCGGCCTTTAAATCAACTTCTATAACCCGACTTTTTTTGGCTACGTCATTGATTGAAAAATCTATCAGTGTTTACAGCGTCATATTTTAAGGCTAAACGTTTTAATATTTAGTTAAACGATTATTCGTAAAAATTAGTTACGTATTTCATGTTTCAAAGAATGTGATGCGTTAAGTGATTTGGCGCATAAAGTGTGATTCGATTATCAAAAATTCATTTTGCTTGATAATTACCTAAACCAAGCTAGCGATTTAGAGTTTAGTATTCGTTAGCATCATCGTCTTCTCACTGAAAATAAAAGATAAAAAATTGCTCGTATCCAAACTGTACCGGTAATTATGGAGCGTTAAATGGAAATATTCGGAGTTGACCTAAGCTTAATCCCACCTGTTAAATTTGTCGTCCTTATCGCCATTTTGGCATTCGCTTGCATCATCGCGAGCTTGCCTTTGGTTTCAGTCAACCCGGTCGTCAGATTTATTAAGCGAATTTTGTTGTTGGGGTCGTTAGCGGGAATTATTTACGTAAATATCCATGGTTATAGCCCCAATCCCTATATGTTCCTGCTTGCCGAGATTGTGGTCTTAATCGTATGTTACAAGTTGTACCTAAATATTCTGAAAAAAATAATTAATTCGCAGGATGTAGATGTGGCGAGTAGATATTTGGAAGAAATAAAAAGAAAACGTGAGTTACGCTAGCTATTTTAAAAACTCAGTTTAATCAAGAATCAAAAAATTCCCGCACGAAGCGGGAATTTTTTTTAGCGAAATATGTTTAATCTAATTAAAATAACTAAATCAATTAACTTATTGGGTTGGTCTTTTATCACCAGGATACCAAAATTGCATATGACATTTTTCACACGCCTGGTCTATTACCGCCCCCGTAGCCTCCAGAGCTGCTACATCCCTTGCGTCAATAGCCACTATCGCTTGGGTGACAGCTTCATGGAGGTCGTGCGCATTTTTTATAAATGCAGGGCGATTGCTTGCTATTAGCTTTTCAATTTCATCTGGACTTAATTCCGCTGCAACTGTGGACGTATTTGATGTAGCAACCTTGCGACCATCCATCAGCAATAGATTTGCAACTTCGCGCAATGTAACTGCATGGTTTTTAAGTGTTGCCCACTCTTGGTCAGTTTGTGGATGTTTCTCTTCTACACCATCAGCATTGCTGATGGTTTGAATAGAATTCCAAATTGGGTCCACGTTAGGATCAACCACAGACAACATCAATTCCTGGATGGTAGCGGTTGGCCTGAACGGCGACTCCTCCTTTGTCGATTCCGGTTTCTTTTCGCAAGCAACCACACCAAAAACGATGAGCGCCAGAGATAAAATGAAATTGTTTTTCATGGTTTTTCCATTTAGCTAGAGGTCATCCGATCATTTCGTAGCAAAGCAATAAAATAATCCAGCACCACCCGTACTAACTAGTTTTTCCGGGCTGCAACCCTTACTTGCATGTGCAGAATTCCATGAGATATTGCCGCCGCCAGTGCGATCAAAGTGGCCTACTTGTACAGTCCCTTCTTCGGCTGCACTTGTATACCCGCTACAAGTGTGGTCAGTTCCGTCATTGAAAGCGGTGCCATCTGTTTGTGAGCCGGTAATAATATCGTGTTGGTTTGGTGTATCGCCTGCGCCTTTAACGGATTCTTTCTTTTCGGAAATTGCGGTAGTACGGCTTAAGTTATTTCCGCGTCTTGCAGAATCCAAAGTATCGCCATGTAAATCCGCAACATCTTTCGCAACTATAGCGCCCTTTGCATTGAACCATGGACCTGAGCCTATACGATCACGCGCGTTAACTGCGGGTTTGCCGTTAGCTGCTTGAATACTTAAATATGCATGCCAAACATTGTTGCCCGCGCCAGCCGCAGTCGCTAATTTTTGGCAATGGGCGTCTGCACCTGCAAGGCCACCGAGGTCAGCTCCCTTGCCTAAACCCTCGCTGGTTACGAAAAAACTTAAAGGCTTTTGCGCTTCTGCGGGTTTTACCTCAGGCTTGGGTGCCGGTGCATCTGCTGCGAAGACGAAAGGTGTATTCAAAAAAATGGCAATCATGGTTAAGGATTTTAGATTCATTAATTGTTTCCTAATGTTAGTGGTGGATTTTAAAAAATGGGCGATAAGTTTTAGGCGGCAACGTAGCCGATCGCACGGCCAGCGATACCAACACCAAACCAAAGTGTGAGCGAAATAATGGCGGTGGTTACGGCCAAGGCACGATTAGGTTTTTCTGAAGCAGTAACTTTTCGATAAAGTGTAAATTGCACGACGAGTGCAGCTGCCAACAATTGGAACTTTAGCCAAAACGCGGGATTCGGATAATAAAGGGCTGCGCTGGGCGCAAACATAAATATTCCGGAAAAAAGAATCGATAAAAAACCAATCCAGATTAAAGGATTCGTCGCTTTTACCAAATGCGGTACTGATTGATTGACCAAGCCCGTACCGAGTAACCGTAAATTCACTAAAAGTACCGGCGCTAAAATAAGTACCAAGCCAGCAATATGAAATATCTGGGCAACAACACCATACAAATGATTGGATTGCCCAATACCCACAGCTATTTCACTATTTTGTAGTGCCTGAAAAAATGGAAGTGTACTCACAAAAATTCTCGGTCGATTAAACTGTTGTTTTCAAAAAAATAAAATTAATTAATGGCCGTTTAAGTAAGGAATCAAGCGCCCGCAAACAATGACTAAGCTCCAGGATGTAAGCGAAACCCAACCCGCAATTTTTGCGCCCTTGGGGGATGAAGTTTGATGCCCCCATTGAATGACTTGCCGACCAAATTTATATTCGAACCAGACCGCGTTTAGTCCCGCAAACACGATTAATAAAAGTTTTAGAGGAAATACCCACGTATTCATCAAGCTTGGCCCATTCACGAATACCAGCAGAAAGCCTGTAATAAACGTCACCACAAAGCCGCTTATTAACCACGGCCGCAGTTTGTGCAATAAATCCTGTACAGGAACCCCTGGAAGAAAAAGACCGACCAGACGCAAATCTGTCAGTAAAATTAAACCGAAAGAGAAAATCAAACTGATGAGATGTAATCCCTCAACGATGGGATACATATAAATGGATTCACTAAGTGCAACACCTAAGGTTGAGTCTTGCAATTGCTGTAAAAAATCTTTGGTGTTCATTTGCTTCTCTGTATTTCGCTATTACTAATTCGTGTGCGTATTGCTTCGTATGGATTTATTTGAATTTGGAAATAATCTAAAAACTTGTTATCTAAATAATCTGAGGGCATAAATTGCTTTATGCCCTCGATATCGATAGGCCGCTTGTATCGGCTCTTATTTTGTTTCTGTTTCTGGCTTTGGAGCAGGTTTAACAATTTTCTTAACGGCGGTTCCACCAGCTTGCTCATAATTTTCGGAGCCCGCAGCGCCAACGACTTTAAATCCTTTGCTGCTTAATAAATCTCCAGCTCTGAAGGCGCGATTAGCGTGGTTTGAAACCGTGATAATGCTGCGATCTTTTGGTATGAACGCGATATTTTTTTCCAAGTCAGCGAGTTGAATGCTTAGAAATACCGGGAAGCTACCGAAGGTAATAAGTTCGTCGGGGCGGCGAATATCAATAATCAATACTTTATCTGGCTTTGCTAGCCACTCGTCTACTTGCGCAGGGGTTAGTTCCGGCGTTTTATATTTCACTTCGGCAGCGGGTGCCTTGGCTGGCTGGTTTTGCGCAAATACAGCGGGTGTCGCAAACGCAGCTATTAATGCAAAAGCTTTAACAATGTTGTTCATGTGATTGGTTATCCTGGCAAATCAAAATTAAAGGTAATTACCCAGAAATATCTGAGATGCGTGTACAGAGCAACTTACATACCAGCTGGCTGTTAGGGGAAACCCATTACAGAATGAAAATGCGATTAATGTCGATTTTGCAAGGCTTTAGGGTCGTGATAAAAATTTTTGTGTGGGCAAGAAATTGGCGGGATTGAAACAGCTGAAGAGAGCGACAGCGTCGAAATCAACTAAAGTGTTGATTTTTATTCACCTTAAAAAATCGACTGTTATTTTTTAAGCATTAAATTAAAAAAATCCCCAAGCTTTTTTACGGCTCGGGGTAACCTTTGGAGAAGGTAAAGCAACTACTTACAACTTGATTCGGATCGTACTTACAACACTTTATTGACGTTAACAATTAAAACGAATAATTATTTAGCAGATGCATCCAATATCACGCGCGTAAATTTTTCTTGAAAAAATCTACAGTACGTTGCCAGGCAAGTTTCGCCGCTTTTTCATCGTAACGCGGGGTTGTGTCATTGTTGAAGCCATGTTGCACTTCGGGATAAATAAACGCTTCATATTTTACATTCGCCGCTTTGAGTGCAGCTTCATATTTTGGCCAGCCAGCGTTAATTCGTTCGTCAGCTCCTGCGTAGTGAATCAACAAGGGCGCTTTAATTTTTGCGACGTCGGCGTCTTCGGGTTGTCTGCCGTAAAAAGGCACCGCACCTCCCAAATCCGGAATACGCGTGGCGAGAGTATTTGATACTCCACCACCGTAGCAGAAGCCGACAGCACCCACTTTTCCGTTACCTTCTGGTAGATGCTTTAGAACATCCGCTGCGGTAACAAAGTCTTCGATGATTTTAGTTTGATCAAGTTTTGGAAATAATTCACGCGCTTTATCTTCGTCACCAGGATAGCCTCCCAGTGTAAATAATGCGTCGGGAGCAAATGCAATAAAATTGTCTTTTGCTAGGCGACGCGCAATATCTTCAATGTGTGGATTTAAACCACGGTTTTCATGAATCACCAAAACGGTTGGTAACTTTCCTCTCGCTTTGGCCGGTTTCACTAAATAGCCACGAATTTTTCCACTGCCGTTAGGAGACGGATATTCTACGTACGTAGCTTTGATGTCTTTGTCTGTAGGACTAACCTGTTGTGCTTCTGCAAATGTTGGACTTAATGCAGCGAGTAAGCCTGATGCAGTTACGCCGGCGATTGTATATTTAGCAGCGCCATTTAAAAAATCGCGCCGCGAGCTTTGACCATGGACATACTGGTCGAAAAGTTTAAGTACTTCTGGATGGAAATCATTAGCAGTTTTGCGAGTCATCTTTTTACTCCAGATTTTAGATATTATTTAATACGGCCCTTAAATCCCGCTGTCAGAGTTGCAATTTTATAAGCTGCACCACGACCTACTACATAAAGCGTCTTTTTATCTTTACCTGCAAACGCCAGATTTTGTGGCTTTTGTGGAATAGGGATAATGCCTAGTGCTTTGCCTTTATCGTCAAAAACTTCAACGCCTTTATTGGAAGCAACATACACGCGGCCTTCATCATCTATCGCCAAACCATCTGCGCCGCTTGAAAAACCGGTTTCACCTTTCTCATAACCTGCGAGTTTTGCAAATTCCTTACGTGCGCCTAATTTGCCATTACCAAGCACGGGATAAGACAAAACGTATTCGCCCGCAGTGTTTGCCAGATAAAGCGTTTTTTCGTCGCGACTCAACTGTACGCCATTAGGACGCTCAACATCAGTAATAAGTTGCGTAATTTTTCCATCAGCTTTTACATAATACACGGCTGGACGCGCAGGTTCGGTAATTTCACCTTTAGGTAGAACGCCTATATCGGTGAAATATACACCACCACTTTTGTCGATGACCAAATCATTAGGACGCTGGAACGGTTTTCCCTGGTAATTATCCGCCCAAACTTTTTCGCTGCCCTTTGGGTATACCACGCCGACTTGAGGTTTGAGATTTTGCACGGAAACAATTTCGCCTTTCTTTGTAAACGCTATGCCATTTGTGCCGTTGCTGTTTTCAAAATACGTACTAGCTGTGTTGTCTTCCGCGATCCGGATAACACGATTCGCTCGGGTCTCGGTGAATATAAAGCCGCCGTCTGGCAAGCTGGTCGGCCCTTCAGTGCCTTCAAACTTATCTCTAATAAATTCAACCTGTGTGCCTTGCGCAACCACGCCATCAATTGCGGTAGTAACGCTGTTTTCTGCATAGGAATTTGTTGTTAGTAGAATAGACGCCGCGATAAATAAATTTTTGGCCGCCATTTTAGAAATAATATTGGATGAATTAACAGACATGCTTACTCTCATTGGTGAAGAAAATATCCGGGGAAGAAAAACGATTAGTTCGCCAAGATGGCTTCAGTACAAAATGCAGGGATCGCGCCAATGTTTAATATGCAAGGCTAAGTTGAGTTGAAATTTTTTGATGCCCCAATGAATTGGTTTCTATAACCGCGTAGAATGCGTAGTCTGATATTTTTATTTTTCTACCAGCTCGCGTGTAACTAAAATAGTGTGTTGATTTAGCAGCAACAGTGCTGCAGAAATTGTTGAAATTTAAATAGTGTGTTTGTTGCTTAGCATAAATAAAAAAGGCGCCGTAGCGCCTTTTTTGGGGGTGGATTGCTAAGGTTTAACTTGAAAACTTAACTGAGCAACCGTAAGGTTTGGTGCTTGCATTTGCTACTTTTTTACCGCTGGCTACTGCATTCAATGCTTCGCGTACATAGTTGGTTGCCTTTGGAATATCTTGTGGCCTGGCAGAAGCGATACTGTCAATACCACCTTTATAAACCAATACGCCTTTGTCGTTAATGATGAAAAAATGCGGAGTTGTTTGCGCGCCGTAAAGTTTTCCTAAAGTGCCTTCCGGATCAAGGATGGTGTTAGTAGGTGCGGCTCCGCGATGTTGATTAATTTTAATGGCAGACTCACCCTCAACATAACCCTGATTGCCTACTGCGGAAGAAATTACTTGCAACCAGACAATCCCTTTTGCGGTAAATTCTTTTTGTAGAGCGGGGATGTTGTCGCTCTTGTCATAATGTTTGATAACAAAAGGACATTCGTGATTTGTCCACTCAAGAACTACAGTTTTTCCTTTTAACGATTCGAGATTCAGTGTTTTTCCATCAGCAGTTTTAGCAGTAAATGCTGGGGCAGGTTGGTCAACTACAGGTTCCGCCATAGTATTTATGCCGATGAATGCGAGCGCCACGAGTGCGCTGGTAGCGAATTTACGTAAAAGCATATCAATCTCCTCACAAGGGTTGGTGTTACATTTCGGGGTTAAAAAAGTTTACGGTCAAATTTAAAATTAAAGCTGCAAAATTATTGTCATTACTTTTACGGAGCCGGCGCCGCTATGGCGTTCAGTACAATGTCTGGCGTAAGTACCTGCGGAAGTTCTATTGGTTTTGAATTATTTCCCGCTGAATAAAACACGTAAAGTGGCACACCGCTTCTACCAAACTGATTTAGGATTGCAGTAATTTCGCCATCGCGTTTTGTCCAATCACCTTTTAAATAAGTGATGTTTTTCTCTGTGAAAGCCCTCTTTACTTCCTGATTACTCAAAGCAACCTGTTCGTTCACCAAACAGCTAATGCACCACGAGGCCGTGAAATTAAGAAATACCGGTTTATTCTCAGCGAGCAATTCTTTTAATCGCTCGGCCGAGTAGGGCTCCCAATTTCGATCTGCGTAATCGCCCGCGTTGGATTTTTCCGTTTGGGCAGTTTCTTTAACGCCTGCATATCCGAGCATCAGGGTCGCCGCCAGAATCATAAATGCAGAAGTCGTGCCCAGGCGTTCTGTCAATGAGCTGGTGTTGCGAGTGGTGTCGTATAACCACACCGCGAGCGCCAGTGCGACCATGCCGCCAAGTGCAATTACAACCGAACCAGGTCCGGCTTGTTGAGCCAGTACCCAAACCAGCCAAACTGCGGCTGCATACATGGGAAACGCCAACGCTTGTTTGGTTCGCTCCATCCACAACCCGGGTTTCGGTAACCAGCGTTGTAGCCTTGGCCAATTTGCCAAAAGTAAGTAAGGAAGCGCGAGTCCGAATCCCAAACTGAAAAAGATGGCAAATAATTTAACTGCAGGTTGTGCAAGGGCGTAACCCAGTGCCGCCGCCATAAAAGGTGCGGTGCAGGGAGTTGCGACAATGGTTGCGAGCACCCCGGTGAAAAAGCTACCGCTGTAACCGCCGCGGTCAGCAAGTGATGAGCCAACCCCGGCGATGCTTCCACCAATTACAAATACGCCAGACAAATTGAGCCCTACTAAAAACATCAGGTAAGCCATAGCGAGCACGAAAAGAGGTGATTGGAATTGGAATCCCCACCCGATTTGAGCGCCACCGGTTTTGAGTATCACAAGGACTGCGGCTAATAAGCCAAAGCTGGCAAGCACGCCAGCGGTGTAAATCCAGCCATGCAAGCGAATCTGCAGAGACGATTGATGCGAATGGCTTACTAACGACAAAGCTTTCAGTGAGAGAACCGGAAACACGCAGGGCATTAAATTTAGAATCAAGCCCCCAAGCAATGCGAGCAGCAACGCAGAAAAAAATCCTATGTCAGATGGATTTTTGTTTGCCGGGGATGTCGGCGCGAGGTCGATATTAAAACCAGTTGTAACAGGGCCTTTGTCAGTTTCTTCGGTGATGACAAGAACACCTTTGAGTTTTTGAGCAGGTGTGAGCGGGGTTTCGCCCGCTTTAAGGTTCACGCTTATGCCCTTGGCAGTTTGCTTACGAGGTTGATCTATGTTTTGGACGATCACGCCCCAGTCTGCAGGGTAAAACCAAATGTCCTTAATTTGTTTTGCCTGAAGTTCCGAGAGACCGATATTGATATCGAAACCTCCGTTAGCCGACACTACACTCACTGGCCAGGGGCTGGTAACGGGAAGCTGGCCCAGAGACTTTTGAATAAGCGTATTTCCTGCGTCGCTTTTGCGTGCGGAAGTTTCTATAGGCAAGCTCAGCTGGAGCTTAACGTCTTGTGGAATGCATTCTTCATTACACACCAACCATTCCACCGCCGCATCAACAACAAATTGTTCGCCAACTTTTGCGTTAGCTGGCACTTTGATGTTAGTGAGTAGGGTAACTTCGTCGGAGTAACCGTAATTGGTGATGGTACCAAGACTGATCCTGCCTGGTATAGGCCAGAGTATTTCGCTGGCAGTTGCACCTTCAGGTAAGGTCCAGGTTATTTCTGTAGGGAGGCCGGAGTCGCCTGGGTTGGACCAGTAAGTGTGCCAGTGCGGAATGATCCGTTGATTGACGCCCACATAAATTTCGCTGCCGGGCGCAACTGAGTCTACCGATGCAACCAATTGCGCGCTCACTTGTTCAGTGCTCGCACGATCACTCGTTGCCAAACAAAATCCGGAACTTAAAAGCAGGGCACAACCTGCAAGCAAACGCCAAAGCAGCATATTCAATCCTTACTTCAAACGTGCCTGAATTTTTTCAATGCCTTTCAATGCACAGGGTTCATCGGTTTTACCGCCGCCTACGCCAATCGCGCCAATAATATCTTCCCCCACTTTTAACAGCACGCCACCAGGACGTGAATTTAGCGCGGTGTCTGCAGCGATTTTATCTGCGAGAGTTTTATCAGTTTTAGCTTGTTCGCCAAGTTGACTTGTAGCTGATTTAAAGGTGAGCGCGGTAGCTGCTTTGTTCGTGCTGGATGCTACACCGCGTGGGGATGCACCGTCTGCAGCAAGCAAAAGTTTAAGTATGCCAGCAGAATCTATCACACTTACAGCGATTTTCTGACCGCCATCGGCAGCGCAAGTTTCAATTGCAACACGCGCCGCTTCTATTGCAAGCTCAAGTGCTGGGCCGCGCGCGGCTGGCACCTGTTGTCGAGGTGCAGTTGTGGAAGGTTCCGTTTTGCTTACGTCGATTTTAGTCGGTGCATCAGTCGCAATTACACCGTTGTTAAATGCGCACAAGCCAGCTAGCAAACTAAGGGTTAGAAATCTAAGGGTTAGAAATTTCATTGTCAGATTTTCCGGATTGTTAAATATGATTACCTAAAAAAGCAGAGCCGGGTTAACGGCTCCGCTTCGCGAACGCGTGACCAACTAACACAAACGCCGCTTTACAGATTGTATTTGAGCGTAAGGCTTGTATAACGCGGTGCGCCTATCTCAATCGTCTGACCTGCCGTGGAGGTAAATGTAGTACGACGGATGGCATATTCTGTATCAAACACATTGCGAATATTTAACTGCGCTTCCCATTTTTTATTCAGCGAGCCCAGAGCAAAACTTAAGTTGGAAACCGTGTAGGCTTTTTGGTAAGTGAACTCCGACTGGTTGTCATTAAAATAGGAGCCTGATTTATAGGTGTTTTGCAAAGTGATACGACCTAAATAACCCGCGACAGGTGTTTGGTAATTCAACCCATAATTCACTACCACTTTAGGTACGTTTGCAATTTGCTTACCATTTCTGTCGATAAAATCATTTCTATTATTATTTGCAACAACTTCGGGTTTTAACACCAACCACTCAGACTCATAAGTAGCCTCGTTGTAAGCGGCTCCTAAATTGAAATCCAATTCTTTGGTTAAACGATAATTGGATTCCAGTTCAATACCTTTCGCTTCAACTTTAGGCGCGTTACCCCACGCAGTAACAAACGCGCCGTCATTGCGTGGATCTGTTCGAGTCCAGGAAGCTTGGTAGTCAGTTACTTTGGTGTCGTAAAGATTTACGTTCAGTTGCAAGCTACGATTCAACAATAAACTTTTGAAACCTAATTCATAATCAAGCGTTTCTTCCGCTTTAACGTCAGTCTCAAATGTTGGATCTGTAGGTGCAACATATTGGTTAAAATAAATGAAACCAGATTTCACGCCTTTACCTACAGAAGCATAGATATTGAAATCATCCGTTAATTTATAACTTGGGCTTATGTTCCAGGCGATCAGGTTATCGTCAATATCATTCCCTTCGACAAAAGAAAATGGTTCTATCGGTACTTGACCGCTTCTTACTGCTTTTGCTGCAGCAATTTGGCCAGCAGTTGCTCCGTATTGTTCACCGAGTACATCGAGATTTTCACCTTGACGATCTAATTGCGTAGCAATTTTATTTTTCTTTGTTTCGTCGGTATCACGAACACCCACTGAAAGCGTTGCTTTTTCGGTGAAATGAAAATCTGCTTGCGCGTAAACTGCCAAGCTGTCTGCCGTTGCGTCGGTTACAGACGATTGATAAACCTTATCCAGAGAAGCGCGCAATAATTCACGACCCGCCGCACGTTGTTCCTTAGGTACTGCTAACAAATCTTTGAATTGCTTTGATTTGGCAAACCAAGCTCCAGCATCGGCTCCGTAGTAACTTGGGTCGTCGCTGTAAACTTCTGCATTCAAATAATAAAGACCGGCTTGGTAATCAAAAAATTTACCTGGTTCAGTGTCGGAGGCGATACGTAACTCTTGTGAAAATTGATCGTTCCACAATTGTTGCCCGCTGTTACTCACATAAAACTGGCCAAACTGACCGCCGTTTTTGATATCAAAATCCTGGTAGCGATAAGCAGTGATTGATGTAATCGTATGATTCGCTACGCTCCAATCAAATTGCGCCGATGCACCGTATTGATTGGTAATTTGTGGGCGTGCCTCCGAATTTTCTATATCCGTTGTGCCCACTGGCGGTTGGTAAACCGTACCGTCAGAGTTATGAAACCATGCAGAACGTTCTGCAAATTTTCCGAGGTAACCGTAATCAGCATAGCTACCCGTTGCGGTATATCCGGTTCCATCAATAGGTGGAGTTTTTGCACGGGCAGTTCCGTCGGCCCATGTTTCAGGTCCGTTAGAAACTAATACACTTCCAGTATTGGTTCTTTCATCCGAGCGCAATTTGTCGAAAATAAAACGGCCCGTGAAATCTTCGTTAGGTGTTAATAAGAATTGTATACGCCCTGCAATTTTATTGGACTCACGCCAGGTTTCGCGCGACTTCCCAAAGTTTAAATACGTATTGTCGTAAAGCCCGTCTCTACGATCCACTAAAAAAGTTCCGCGATAGGCGAGCAAGTCGTCAATCAATGGGCCGGTGGTGGATACTTTAGCTTGTAGTGTATTTAATTCGCCCGCCGTGATTTCTACCGATGAGCTTGGTTTAAAACTCGGTAATTTTGTGGCAATTTTAATTGCACCGAGTGAAGTGTTTTTACCCACAAGCGTTCCTTGCGGCCCGTATAAAACTTCAATGCGATCGAGATCTACATAATCTGCCCAGGCTTGACCTGAATAATACAATGTCACTCCATCAACAATAGTACCTACACTCTGCTCCATAGAATCGTTAGCGCCGCCACGACCTAATCCACGAATGCCGGGGCTTACTTTACGCGCGTTTTCACCCGGATTATTAAGTTGCAAATTCGGTGCTATAGAAGGCAAATCCCAAACGGATTTAACATCATCGCGATCCAGGCGTTCGCCGCCTATAACTCGTACAGGTAATGGAACATCTTGTGCGGCTTCCGCGCGGTTGCGCGAGGTCACGACAACTTTTTCCAACTTCACCGCGTTTTCTTTTTCTTTCTGACTTTCCTGTTCGGTTTTTTCAGCCGCAAACGCATTCAACGATACGAGTGTAGTTCCTACAACAAGGCTGACAGCGGTTGCGATTAATTTACGCGTGAAAGGGTTTGCAATTGAAACTGTCCGAGAAGAATACGCCAGACTGTTTGAACGAAAAATACTCATTAAAAACTCCAACAAAAAATAGTGAGAAAAAGCAGGAAACGCTCTCCCATCTCAATATCTATGCCAATTTGAAAAAGAGGTGATGAAAAACAAACAGGGCGGCATGTAAAGCAGCACGGAGTACTGCTATGAGGACACTTGGTTTTTTTCGGAAACGAGAAATTCCGGTATTTTAAAAATATGTAGCGGGTTGGCCTGTTTTAATATCAGCACTTTTCTGCTGATAAAAAAGCAATTTGAAAAACAGTTTGTTAAATATTCAACATTTTAAAAACCGATTTCTAGTGAGATTGCTGGCAATTAATCAGCTGCTGTTTAAAACCGTTATAAGCTAATAAATAAAAAATATTTTTTGTTTAAAACATATCTCTCTAGTATCGCCGCCTTCGATGACTGAGGTGCAATGCCATTCATCAAAATGAGAGCTGGAAATCCATTGTTTGGAGTAGAGTATGTTTGTGCAAGACAATGCTGGAAATGGATCAAGCAACCGACCGCGGGGTACAACAGCAGAGAATAATTCGAATAGTAGTATTGCAAAGAATGTTTTTTTGTTTTTATGGCTCCTCAGCTATTCCTTTCTTGCGTACTCCGCTCCCGCGTCAAACGAGCAAAACTTTTCAACTCAATCTACAAGTGAATTCACTCTGAGTTCGCAAAATCTCTACGCTATCGAAGAGGTGATTGTGTTCGGCCGTGGCGAAAGTCTTATCGGCTCTGCGGGAGCAGCGAGCGAAGGTGCGGTTGCCGGAAATGATTTATTAGTAAGGCCTATGTTGCGCGTAGCCGATTTATTAGAGGCGGTCCCAGGTATGATCGCGGCCCAACATTCAGGTAGTGGTAAAGCTAATCAATATTTTTTGCGCGGCTTTAATCTTGATCACGGAACTGATTTCACCACCTACATAGAAGATGTTCCGTGGAATTTACGTACCCACGGTCACGGTCAGGGTTATCTGGATGTAAATGGCCTAATTCCTGAAACAGTTGAGCGCATTGATTATCGCAAGGGTACTTATCGTGCATCTGCTGGTGATTTCTCCATGGCTGGAAGTGGCCACATGAAAACTATTAGCAGCCTCGAACACTCATTTTTTGCGCTCGAAACGGGCTCCTATAATTGGGGCCGAATTGCGGGTGGAACTACTACAAATGTTGGCGATGGCGAACTCACACTGTTAGGTCAGTACAAAACGTATGATGGTCCTTGGCAGTTGCCAGAAAATTTGCGGCACCAATCCCTTTGGGCAAAATATTCTGAAAATACCGAATACGGAAATTGGGATATTTCTTTATCAGGATATGTGGCCAGCTGGCACCCAACCGAACAAACGCCTGAAAGTGCATTCGGTTCGGCTGAGTGTAAAAATAAATTTTGTTCACTTGATTCCAGTGCGTCGGGAAAAACCAATCGTTGGATTCTCACCAGTCATTGGACAAGCGATGAGTGGCGGGCGACGCTCTACGGGCAATTTTACGATTGGCATATGTTGTCGAACCCAACCTACGAAGTTAATGCTCAAATCGATCAATTTGATCAACGCATTATTATTGGCGGGAGATATGAGCAAAATTTTCTTAAGGATGAAGCCCTGGAATTTTTAGTAGGAACGGAATGGCGGTATGACCATATCGCAAAGGTTGGATTAAATTCCGCCCAGCGTGGTCAGTTTATTGAAAACATCAGCAACAATGCAGTCAATGAAGGTTCGCTAGGTATTTATGGTGAAGCAATTTGGAAACCCGTTGATGAACTGCGTTTAACAACCGGTTTACGCGGTGAATTTTATAATTTCGATGTGAACACAAATAGAGGCTCCGGTAATAGCAATGATGGACATGCAAGCGATTCAATCGCAGCTCCCAAATTAGGCGCGGCCTATAACCTGAACCAGCAGATTGAACTCTACGCAAATTGGGGGCAGGGCTTTCATTCTAACGATGCGCGTGGCGTTGTTAATAAACAATCACCTGTTCCTGGTTTAGTTCGTGGCACGGGTTATGAGTCCGGTGTTCGTTTTGAAAAAGGAAGTTTTAAAATTACGGCGGCTTATTGGTGGTTGAATCTGGATAGCGAATTAATTTTTGTAGGGGATTCAAACTCGGTGGAACCAAAAGGAGGTACTGAACGCAGAGGTTATGAAGTAGTGGCTTTTTGGCACCCGGTAAATTGGATAGGAATAGATGCGGTTTATACCGGTAGCCAAGCACGTAATAGCGACCCGGAAGCAGCCGGTGGAAAATATGTTGAAGGCGGTGTGGAGCATGCGGGTGAACTAGGTATCGCCGCAACTCGCAATGCCTGGGAATTTAGTGCGCGCTTGAGATACCTAGGACCATACCCGTTGTTACCTGATAATTCACAACGAGCCAAGAGCGAAACCATGTTGAATCTTCGCGTGGCATACGATCTTAAAAAAATCACGCTTTACGGAGAAGTACTTAACGTGTTGGATCATGATGGCAAAGATATAGTTTACTTCTACGAGAATGCTTTTGATTCCGAAGGTGGGCGAGTTAGCCGCGCGGAAGAGCCGCGTTCAGTTCGTGCTGGGTTAAAATATAACTTTTAATCTTAAACTTCCTTCTTAACATTTGTATCCTCAAATTGTGAAATTATCGTGGCGCCGGGCCTCAGCTATAAAAAGGCTCGATGGTAATTCCAAGTACTAAAATATCGCTATCGATTTTTTAATGCAGGCATCTTAAGTATTCCAAATGCTTACTTAAACACACAGTCTGTTGGCTTGAAGGGATTGCGTGTTTATAAATCACCAGCATGCCCCTCAAACTGTTTTGATTTAAACAGTTCTGTTGAAAAATCATAATTCATTTTTTTGTAGAGCTGTTTATATTTTTTAACCTAATGAAATTTTTTTAACTACAGCTGCGAAATAAAAACCCTTATATTTTTTGCTTAGTGACTAATAGCAAAGTCGCATAAATTTGCTTAAATTATCATCGTAATAAACATTACATCGGTTAATTTTCACGCCGTGATCTTGAATTTCTGCCTGAATTTTATTCATGCGCGGCGCATATAATATTTTTTCAATTTTCAAACTTAACACGTCTAAGAAACCAATCTCACTGGCATAAATATGGCATATGTCGCCTTAGCAACGAATTAAGTTTGTTGTTCACTTTTACTAATGAGGAAAATCTAATGAAGCTGTTTGCTAAACGTGCCGCTCTTTTGGCCGCCACTCTATTAATATCAACTACAAGTTTTGCAAAAGATATTAGTTTATTGAACGTGTCCTATGACCCGACTCGTGAGTTGTATGTGGAATACAACGCGGCCTTTACTAAATATTGGAAAGAAAAAACTGGTGACAACGTAAAAGTTGAACAATCACACGGCGGTTCTGGTAGTCAATCGCGTGCAATTATTGACGGCCTCCAGGCAGACGTTGCAACCCTTGCTTTAGCGGCAGATGTTGATGCATTAGCTAAAAAAGGAAAACTATTACCAGAAGACTGGTCAAGTCGTTTGGCTGACAACAGTGCTCCTTATACATCGACCATTGTATTTCTAGTAAAAAAAGGTAACCCGAAAAAAATTAAAGACTGGGACGATTTAGTCAAGCCAGGTATAGAAGTTATTACCCCTAATCCAAAAACATCCGGTGGTGCGCGTTGGAATTACCTTGCGGCCTGGGGTTACGCTAAAAAGAAATTGGGTTCAGATCAAGCGGCCCAGGATTTTGTGTCAAAACTTTATAAAAATGTTCCAGTATTAGATTCAGGCGCTCGTGGCTCAACAACGACCTTCGCTCAACGCGGTGTAGGTGATGTGCTGCTTGCTTGGGAAAACGAAGCTCACTTGGTATTGAAAGAATTTGGTGCAGACAAGTTTGATATTGTTTCACCGTCTATTTCTATTTTGGCAGAACCATCTGTAGCAGTTGTAGATAAGAATGCAGAAGCAAAAGGCAATGGCGCTGTAGCTAAAGCCTATTTGGAATATCTATATTCCAAAGAAGGTCAAACGATCGCTGCAAAAAATTATTATCGTCCACGTAATGCAGAAGTTGCGGCGACGTTTGCTAAAAATTTCCCTAAATTAACATTTGTGACTATCGCTGATTTCGGTGGTTGGAGTAAGGCACAGCCAGAGCACTTCGGTGATGGTGG
This sequence comes from Gammaproteobacteria bacterium, assembly GCA_004173475.1. GTDB lineage: Bacteria > Pseudomonadota > Gammaproteobacteria > Pseudomonadales > Cellvibrionaceae > Cellvibrio. The sequence continues at coordinate 606,815 of SEBU01000001.1, read as the reverse complement.
CATCTTCGACAAGATTTACGTGAAATAAATTTGCTACTAAAAGACACCTGCCTCGGCAGGTGTTTTGCGTTTTGACAACTGTTTTTCGAAGATTAAATCATTTAACGTTAATCTTTTTGTTATAACTTTAGATTTTTAAATTCCTTAATTTTTTTATACGCAGCTTTTACAATGCCTCCAGATTAATCGCGTCATCACGTGTAAAAATTAAGCCGACAATTGAAAAATAAATCGAGGTTACTTGTGCCTGAAACATCTAAACAACCTGTAGTACTTTCATTAGAAGGTGGCAACGCACAGCCCTTGTCTGTAAGAGCAAAGGCTCTGGTCTTTTCTGATCCTATATCGGCAGATTTATTGGAATACATCGAGCGTATTTCACCTAGTGAAGCCCCGGTGCTTATTGGCGGCGAAACGGGCACAGGGAAAGAATTGGTTGCGCGTCATATACATTTATTAAGTGGCAGGAAAGGGCCGTTTCTCGCCGTCAATTGCGGCGCGATTAGCGATCACTTGGCAGAAAGCGAATTATTTGGCCATGAAGCTGGATCATTCACTGGCGCTGTAGGCAAACGCGAAGGTTGGTTTGAGGCTGCAAATGGTGGAACCTTATTTCTCGATGAGATCGGCGACTTACCATTACCGCTGCAAGTAAAATTGTTGCGCGTTTTACAAGAAAAAGAAGTCGTACGTATAGGTTCGCGAAAATCTATTCCTGTGGATGTACGTTTAGTAGCGGCTACCAACGTCGATTTGGATTATGCAGTGAATGCGGGACATTTTCGTCGTGATTTGCTGTACAGAATTAACATCGCGCATGTAAAGCTTCCTCCGTTGCGCGACAGGCCCGGTGATATTTTGCCTTTGGCTGAATATTTTTTGAAATCTTACAGTCAACGTATGGGCTCCAAGCAATCGCAATTTGCTCCCGAAGCGGTAGATTTACTACTAGGTTATTCATGGCCAGGAAATATTCGTGAACTTGAAAATGTCGTCCACTTTGCATTGCTTGTTGCGAGTTCAAATACGATTGATGCATCGCATTTAAAAGTGACAGGTGGTTGGGATACAGGGGCAGCGCGCACAAGTTCGCAGCCTGTTCAAAATGTAAATGTCATTCCGCAAAATGTGGCCTCCGTGCAGCCTGCGAATTTGGTTGTTAATAATTCCAAAGATGATCCGCTGTCTATTATTGCGCTACAGCTGCGTAGACTTTTTACTGAATATGGTGACGGAGCCCATTTTGAAACTTTGGAAAGTTTGATTGTGCATCAGGCGTTTGCCTACGTGAGATCCAATCAGGTTCATGGTGCGGCTCTTCTGGGAATCTCTCGTAATGTGATGCGTACGCTGCTAAAACGCCATGGTCTGTTGAGCGACAATTCATATGCGCGCAGTTCTGATGACGAGCACCATTTGGACAGCCACCTTAATGAACTCCAGGCAGGTTGAAAATTCGCGCTGAAAATTCGCCATAGTTATCTCCAGTCTTAAACCCGTGTAACAGCGGGTTTTTTTATTATCCTGTTATTGCAATTATCAAGGGTTTTTAATTCACACCGCAAAGTTGGCTTAATGTTAAAATCAAATCTTCGCTTTGATCCACGTTTTGCTCTCTTTGATATTTGTATGCAAAAAATTAAAAACTCATTTCATCAGTTGCTCGAGCGCTGTAAGGCGCAGTCAACACGGGAATTTCTAGCTCGAGGGAAATCCGTAATTCGTTGCGACCGCTGTCAGCTCGCGACTTTCGCGTGTATTTGTGATTGGCAGCCGCAGTTAAATTGTGATGCTGAGTTTGTATTATTGTTGCACCGAGATGAAGTTTTCAAACCTACCAATACTGGTCGTTTAATAGCCGATTTATTCCCGTCCCAAACCCACGCGTATTGTTGGAGTCGTACTGAGCCAGAACAGGCCTTAATGGATTTACTGAATGATAAAACGCGACAATGTTTTATCGTCTATCCCGCAAACTTAACGGATTTGGAAGCAAAACCACGAAAGATTTTTTTAGAAATTCCGGCGAATGAGAAACTAAAAACATTTATTTTGTTGGATGCAACCTGGAAACAAAGTGGTCGTATGTATCACTTAAGTCGCTGGTTAGAAAATGTTCCATGTATAGCTTTGCCAGAGGGGTCATTGCGTGGCTACGCCGTGCGAAAATCACATCAGGATAATTATTTATCCACTGCGGAAGCAGCGTCCCTGTGTTTGCAAATGGTGAACGATAAAAAAAATAGTGAGATTCTTTTAGATTATTTTCAATTATTTAATGAGCATTATTTAGCAACCCGTGGTTGCTACCCTCCGGTGCTTGGAGAGGTTCATCAACGCCTCTCAGCGATCAAGTCGCAGATCTAGACCATACAATTTTGTCACTCCGACGTTAATGCCCGCGCTTTCTATGGTTAATCTCCTACAAGATTTAGCGCTATTTGCGACTAGGCTGACTCGCCTGATTCTTCAATAATGGCAACAACAAGGAGGTCTTCAAGGAAGTGAAGTTGACCAAGAAGGGTCAATGGAAGCGACTTATTTTTCAGGGTAGCTCGGACGCTGCGAATATCAAGGGTGATGGATTCGGTGCGTTAAGAAAAGGAAAAAATAGGGAAATTTAATAGAGTTTTAAGGATTAAAGATTGGAGGACGGCGTAGCATTAGAAGGATTTTCAGGATAAGGAGCGGGCCTGGATGGCTGGTTTAGAAGGGATTTATAGTGGTTTGATGTAGGGACGCTCAGGACAAATTACATTTATAAGGATATTAATGGTGGTGGTAAATTAGTAATGGGGAGACCTCCATTACAATAGTTATGGGGCCGTAGATAATCTTATCAGGCCCCACTTCTTTTGTGTCGCTACAGAACTTCCGTATGCATTTATGGTTGATCTGCTTTGGCTGACGGTTTGTTCTCTTTCGGACGCTGGCTATTTTCAAGTTTCCTGTTTAAAAATCCGTGCACTTTCCCTAACCAAAAGCTCTGCGTATCCTCTGCTGAGACGCTGGGCTGCGCAGGCAAAATCAACTGTTGATAATCTCTTACGTCCTGACGCATAGCCTCAGCCTGGTGAAGCCGGCGTTGTTCAATTTGGGCTTTACTATCTGGGCTAAAAAACACATCCATTACACGCACGTTGCTGCTCGCAAATATGGCGGCTAATTGAGTTTTGGTTAAGGGCTCCTGATCTTGTAGGTTAAGCAGGATTAAGGCCGTCATCGCGCTATTAGCCGTACTACCTTTCGCAATATTGACTTGTGGATAAAGCGCCGCGAGAGCATCGGGTGCGCTACTGTTGTCCACCAAAACTGCTAAGTCCAATTTACCTAACTTATTAACCTCGCCCGCTGCAGCAGACACACGCCCAGAAATTAGTTTATCCCGAGCCAATACAGGTTTTGAGGCCTCAACCGGTGCAACCGCTGGCGCAGCTGCCTCAGAAGACGATGCGCTGGATTCCTCCAATGCTTGCGGCGTTACGGGAAGCGGATCGCGCGATGGCGACACGGGTGAGTATTTCGCGGGCAGGGGAAGGGCAATAGTAGCCCAACTGTATAAGGGCAAGTGGCGTCGTAGGCTTTCGAGATTGGCAGGCCAAAGCTGTGGAGCCTCGGGTGAATGCATGATCAGTAATACGCCTAGCGTTTTTCGGGTTTCGCCGGCTTTGTACAGTGCCAGTAGTTTTTCATCCGGCGTTTCCAGCCACAAAAGTTCATCGGCTTTCGCAACTGCGGTGAGAGCTTTTGCCAGCAAATCGTTATCGCGTTCGCTGCTATTAAGGTAGATAAGTTTTTCAGGCGGTGGCGATGATCCAGCGCTCGAAGCAGAGGCTTCATCCGCCTTGGGTGGGTTTTGTGCAAGGCTCAGGCAACTCTGGCAAAAAAAGCAGGTCATGAGTAAGAGCGCCAGCGGCTTGCATAGAAATCTATTGAGGATAAGCATAGTTGTTTTCATTGCCTTATCTAAATGCATCTCTTTAGAATGCGTGTATCTTCAGGAGAGCATAGTGCATCTCGCTGGTATTTGGATCTGAACTGGAAGACTTTTGAGTTATGCCAAACATTAATCGAGATTTTAAAATTGCCCCGTCTATTTTATCGGCCGATTTTGCCCGCCTGGGTGAAGAGGCAAACGCGGTACTTGCGGCTGGTGGAGACTTTATTCATTTTGATGTCATGGATAACCACTACGTTCCCAATCTAACTATCGGACCAATGGTATGTAGGGCGCTACGCAAATACGGCATTACCGCACCTATAGATGTACATCTTATGGTCGAGCCCGTTGATGACCTTATAGTACAGTTTGCAGACGCCGGGGCGACCTATATAAGTTTTCATCCGGAAGCATCGCGCCACGTAGATCGGTCGATTGAGTTGATCAAGGAAAAAGGCTGCAAACCTGGTTTGGTATTAAACCCGGCAAGTTCCCTGGAACAGGTGAAACACGTATTGTACAAGTTGGACATGTTGCTGCTGATGTCGGTAAACCCTGGTTTTGGCGGGCAAAAGTTTATACCGCACACGCTAGATAAAATGCGTGAGGCTCGCGCACTCATAGATCAAGGCGGTTTTTCCACCCGACTGGAAGTAGACGGCGGGGTCGGTGTCGCTAACATTCGCGAAATTGCAGAAGCTGGGGCAGACACTTTTGTATCCGGCTCAGCCATTTTTGGCGCTCCGGATTACGCAGCAGTTATCGATTCGATGCGATCTGAGCTTAAGGCCGCAATTTCTTAATGGTTATTAATTAAAGCAAATTTGAGGGTAGGCATTACCTGATTAATTAAGTACACTTCGCTCATCTCATTTGGGCGTCATGCCTCAGGAACATCCCCGTGAAAAACGCAACTTTTATCACTACAGAGTGCGCCACCCAACTCGCCTCCCGATGGCGTCGCTAGTTCGTTTCGCCTGCTTGCAAGCGATGTGTTTGCATATGAGGCACCTTCTCCTGGTTTGCGTTATTTATCCATGCGTACGTGAGATTCAGCAAACCTTATTACAAAAAAGATAATGGCTTGTCCACCTGAATGGACGAGTGAAAAAGGTAACGACATGACTCCGGAACAATTTGCCGAGTTAGCCCAGCAGGGCTATAACCGTATCCCGGTGGTGCGCGAAGTATTAGCCGATTTAGACACACCACTCTCTTCTTATTTAAAGTTGGCCAGCGGGTCATACTCATATCTGTTTGAATCTGTTCAAGGTGGCGAGAAATGGGGTAGGTACTCCATGATTGGCCTACCGGCGCGCACTATCCTTAAAGCGTTTGGCGACCAAATTCAAATCGAGCGCGACGGTGAAATTATTGAACAACACACCCGTGCAGATGCTTTGACTTTTGTCGAAGAATTCAAGCTGCGTTATCGCGCGCCTGAGCTACCAAATCTGCCACGATTTACTGGCGGACTGGTTGGTTATTTTGCCTACGATTGCGCGCGTTATGTTGAGCCGCACTTAAATGCATCAACACCAAAAGATGTAATAGGTACGCCGGATATTTTGTTAAGTGTTTCTGACGAAGTACTGGTGTTCGATAATCTCGGCGGAAAAATAATTTTTGTTATTCACGCAAATCCGGATGTGGAAAATGCCTTCGCAAAAGCTACCAAGCGTTTGGATGAATTGGAAGCGAGGTTGCGAGGTGAAATTCCAGTGACACCAAGTTTGACACTTGGTATGAATATTCACAGCGAACCGCAATTTAAATCCCATTTCGGCGAACAAAAATTTCATCAAGTCGTAGATAAAATTAAAGATTACGTATTGGCGGGTGACACCATGCAAGTGGTTATTTCCCAGCGCTTATCGATAGATTTTACACAAGAGCCGATCAATTTATATCGCGCATTACGCAATTTAAATCCATCACCATACATGTATTTCATGAACCTGGGTGATCATCATGTGGTAGGTTCAAGCCCGGAAATTCTAGCGCGTTTGGAAGATGGTGAAGTCACTGTGCGGCCGATTGCTGGAACGCGTCGTCGCGGTTATACGCCTGAAGAAGATAAGGCGCTTGAAATAGAATTAGTAAACGACCCGAAAGAAATTGCGGAACACTTGATGCTAATCGATTTGGGTCGCAATGACGTTGGTCGTGTTGCGGAAGTTGGTAGCGTTAAGCTCACCGATAAAATGGTGGTGGAGCGTTATTCTCATGTTATGCATATTACATCAAACGTCACTGGAAAATTAAAAGCTGGCTTACATGCGATGGATGTACTGCGAGCGGCTTTACCAGCAGGAACTTTAAGTGGTGCCCCTAAAATTCGCGCAATGGAAATTATTGACGAGTTTGAAACTGAAAAGCGCGGTATTTATGGCGGTGCAGTGGGATATATTTCCTGGAATGGCAATATGGATACCGCAATTGCAATTCGAACTGCGGTAATCAAAGACGGCAAATTGTTTGTGCAAGCTGGTGCAGGCGTGGTTGCTGATTCCATTCCAGCGTTGGAGTGGAAAGAAACCATGAATAAAGCTCGCGCAATTTTTAAAGCCGTTGATATGGTGGGAAACTCTGAGGCTGTAGGATGCTCAGAAGCAAAAGCCCGCGTTGGCGTTAAGGGAGAAATGCAATGATATTAATGATCGATAACTACGATTCTTTTACATACAACCTGGTGCAATATTTCGGCGAATTAGGTGCGGATGTAAAAGTTGTGCGGAATGATGAAATCACCATCGATGAAATTGCAGCTCTTGCGCCAGAAAAAATTGTTATTTCTCCAGGTCCATGCACGCCTAATGAGGCGGGCGTATCTGTTGAAACATTAAAAGTGTTCTCCGGGAAAATCCCATTACTGGGCGTATGTCTTGGGCACCAAAGTATTGGCCAGGCATTTGGGGGAAAAGTTATTCGTGCTCCGTTCGTTATGCACGGAAAAACATCGCCGATTTATCACAAAAATATGGGTGTATTCACGGGATTAAAAAATCCGTTTCAAGCAACACGCTACCATTCTTTAGTTATCGAAAAAGAAACTATTCCAGACTGTTTAGAAATTACCGCATGGACTCAAAATGAAGATGGCAGCATGGCCGAAATCATGGGGGTGAAACATAAAACGCTTGCTGTTGAAGGCGTACAGTTTCATCCCGAGTCGATTTTGACTGAACACGGTCACGACATGCTGCGTAATTTTCTTGACGGTAAGTAACGGGAGCCGAGTATGACTAAAGGTTACTGGATGGTTCATGTTGATGTAGCTGATCTCGAAAAATTTAAAGCTTATGCAACAGAAAACCAGCACGCGTTTAAAAAATATGGTGCACGGTTTTTAGCTCGGGCCGGGCGCCACGAATCCGTAGAAGGAAATGGTCGCGCTCGAAATACCATTATTGAGTTTCCCAATTATCAAGCTGCACTCGAGTGTTGGCGTAGCGAAGAATATCAGGCTGCAAAATCCTTGCGTGACAATGCCTGTGAAATCGACATAACCATTCTCGAAGGTTATGAAGGTGCGCAACCGAGCGAATAAACTTGATAAATGTTTGGAGACGAATAATGTCACAAATTAAAATTTACGGCTTAAAAACGAATCTGGATCCCATTAAGCGGCGATTGTCTGATGTCATTCATTCCTGCGTAATGGATGCTTTGCAATTTCCTGCCGATAAACGCGCGCATCGTTTTATTGGTCTTGAAAAAGATGATTTTTTTATGCCCGCTGGCAGAAGCGACTCATACATCATTATAGAAATTACAATGATCGAAGGGCGTTCAATCGAAGCACGAAAAAAATTAATTCGTTTACTGTTTGATAATATTAAAATGGAAATCGGAATCGAGAATATGGATGTCGAAATCTGTATTTACGAAAGCCCCGCTTGTAATTGGGGATTTCGCGGTATGCATGGTGACGAAATAAAACTTAATTACGCAATTAATGTGTAATAAAAGCTCGAGTAACAAATACACAAATAAATAATGTGTCGTCCCAGAAAGACAGGCGCGTGAACAATAAAGGCGGTAGGCAATGGATATCAAACAAGCATTGAACACTTTGGTTGCGCGAGTTGATCTCAGCACCGAAGAAATGATTGAGATCATGCGTATTGTTATGACGGGCGGAGCGACACCCGCGCAGATTGGCGGCTTTTTGGTCGCGCTGCGCATGAAAGGGGAAACTTTGGACGAAATTACCGGCGCAGCCATGGTAATGCGCGAGCTTGCAACGCCAGTTGATATTCAAGCGGATTATCTGGTGGATACATGCGGTACCGGTGGCGATGGTGCCAATTTGTTCAATGTGTCTACGGCCAGTGCATTTGTGGTTGCAGCAGCGGGTGGACGAGTTGCAAAACACGGTAATCGTTCAGTGTCCAGCTCAACAGGAAGTGCAGATGTTCTTGAAGCCGCTGGAATAAAATTGGATATAACTGCTGAACAGGTTGCGCGTTGCGTTAAAGAAATAGGCGTGGGTTTTATGTTTGCTCCAGCCCACCACAGTGCAATGAAGCACGCGATTGGCCCGCGTAAAGAATTGGGAATGCGCACTATTTTCAATATGCTCGGTCCCATCACTAATCCCGCTAACGTCAAGCGTCAGGTCATCGGTGTCTTTAACGGAGCGCTGTGCAAACCTATGGCTGAAGTACTAGCGCGTCTTGGAAGCGAACATGTCATGGTCGTTCATGCCAAAGATGGTTTGGATGAAATAAGTCTGGCGACCGAAACCCAAATTGCTGAGTTAAAGAATGGTGTTATTCGCGAGTACACGATAAAACCGGAAGATTTTGGTATTCAAAGCAAGAGTTTAATTGGCTTAAGTGTTCGCAACGCGGAAGACTCTTTATTACTTATTAAAGATGCCCTCGGCAATCGGCGCGGGCAGTATGCAGAAAAAGCAGCAGATATCATTACCCTCAATGCGGGCGCAGCAATTTATGTCAGTGGTGTTGTCGACACTTTCGCTGACGGCGTTGAAATGGCCCGTGATGCAATAGGCAGTAGTTTAGCGGGTGAAAAAATTCGCGAGCTAGCAGCTTTTACCCAATACTTGTAACCTCTATTTTTAGAATTCATTTTTTAAAAGTGTTCAGTAAATTAAGTAGATTAAATAGTAAGAGAGAACAGCATGTCTGAAACGCCCACGGTATTGCGTAAAATTATTGCTCGCAAATGGGACGAAATTGCCTTACGTAAACAAAATACGTCGCTTGCTGATTTAAAAGTTCGCGCGGGCGAGCAGTTACCGGCGCGTGGTTTTGTAAATGCTATTGAGCAAAAAGTTGAGCAGGGTAAAGCAGCTGTTATTGCCGAAATAAAAAAAGCATCTCCCAGTAAAGGTGTTATTCGCGAACATTTTGTTCCCGCTGAAATTGCTCGTTCTTACGAGCAGGGTGGCGCGGCTTGTCTTTCTGTTCTCACGGATGTTGATTTTTTCCAGGGCGCAGACGCTTATTTACTGCAAGCTCGTGCGGCCGTAAATATTCCTGTTATCCGCAAAGATTTTTTGGTGGATGAATATCACATCTACGAAGCTCGTGCTTTGGGAGCCGACTGCGTGTTGCTGATTGTGTCGGCGCTTGACACTGCAAAGCTGAAGGAACTAAACGATTTGGCGCACGGGATTGGTTTGGATGTGCTTGTTGAAGTTCATGATGAAAAAGAGTTGGATATCGCATTGCAATTGCCCAACAAACTTATCGGCATTAACAACCGCAACTTACATACGTTCGATGTAACCTTGGACACGACCTATAAATTGCTGGACCAAATTGGTCCTGAGCGTATTGTCGTAACTGAGAGCGGAATTTTGGCTCCTGAAGATGTGCAAGCAATGCGAGCTAAAAATGTGAATGCATTTTTAGTGGGTGAGGCGTTTATGCGTGCTGAAGAACCGGGAGTTGCCTTAAGCGAATTTTTTAAATAATTGCTTGAAATGCGAGCATAAAAAAACCGCCGATTGGCGGTTTTTTTTTCGAATTTACAAAATTAACGAGTTCCGTAAACAACCATGGTTTTGCCTTTGACCAGTACTAAACCTTGGTCTTCCAAAGTTTTAAGTACGCGGCCAACCATCTCGCGAGAGCAGCCTACTATGCGGCCAATTTCCTGACGAGTGATTTTAATTTGCATACCATCAGGGTGAGTCATCGCATCGGGTTCCTTACACAACTCCAACAATGTGCGGGCAACGCGGCCAGTTACATCCAGGAAAGCGAGGTCGCCAACTTTACGAGTCGTTGCGCGTAAGCGGCGCGCCATTTGAATACCGAGCGCAAATAGGAATTCAGGATGTGCTTCTGATATTTCCTGGAACTTCGCATATCCAATTTCGGCAACTTCACATTCTGTTTTTGCTCTTACCCATGCGCTACGGGAATCTTTATCATCAAACAAACCCATCTCACCGAAAAAGTCACCATCATTTAAGTAGGCGACAATCATTTCGTGGCCATCGTCATCTTCAATGAGAACGGTTACGGAACCTTTTACGATGTAATACAGTGAGTCACTTTTGTCGCCAGCATAAATTATGGTGCTTTTAGCCGGATAGCGGCGGCGATGACAATGGACTAAAAATTCGTCTACGTTTTTTATATGCGGGGTGAGTGACACTGAGACCAAGTTGATGCTCCTTTGCATAAGATAATGCGATAAATAGTCTTATTATGGCTGTTAGTATAGTAATCTGCCAGTAAGTAGCTAAAGCTTTGTGACGTCGTTATAAGCCTAGTCCTGATAGTTGTCCATAAGAAAATCTTATTTTTGAGATATATGTTGATTTTGGTGACGCTTTCATTTTTTTATGTGGCGTATGTTAACCTTGCCACCTTTATTATAGGTAAGTGACGAGGTTTACATGCAAGCAGTGGTCAAATGGGTGGATGGCGCACAATTTTTAGCAGAGTCGGGAAGTGGTCACGCAGTGCTAATGGATGGCCCTCCAGATCACGGTGGGCGTAACACCGGCGTACGGCCGATGGAGATGTTGTTAATGGGTTTGGGTGGCTGCTCTTCATTTGATGTAATGAGCATTCTCACCAAAGCACGCCAAGCCGTAACTGACTGTCGCTGTGAGCTACAAGCAGAACGCGCCGAGGGAGTTCCATCACCCTTCACGAAAATCCATATGCACTTTATTGTCACCGGAAAAGAACTTAAAGAAGCGCAAGTGAAAAGGGCGGTTGAATTGTCCGCGACAAAATATTGTTCCGCGTCAATTATGTTGGAAGCTGGTGGAGTTGAAATCACGCACGCTTATGAAATACGCGAGGCTTAATTTGTTGAGCTTGGACTGTAAAATGTAGAACGGCGATTTGATCGCCGTTTTTTTGCAGATAAACTGCTGGTTGGACTTTTTATTTACTGCTTTTTTTACCGCACTTCGTTTAATTCCTTATCCATTTCACTCGCCAAGTCCGCAAGAAGCCGACTGTACGCCTTGGCGAGGCCTCTCGCACCGGAATCAGACCCAATAGTTCGGATAAAATTTCGCCGAACAATGTTGGTTTTTGTATCGTTATCCACTAATTCCCACGTCGCATTTATCGATGCTTTATTATCCGTACGAGAGAGATTATCGACACGCACGCGAATGCTGTGGCGTGGTTTACTGTCACTGCGCCATGGAAAATTCACAAAACTTCGCGCGCTATTTGATTGGGTTAAATTCAGCGCAATAACCCGAGCGATGCTTTTGTCCAAGGGTTCGGCCCAATACGCGTTTTCGGAGAGGTTTAGCGAGTTGTCGGTTTGATTGTCGATAATTTGCGAGCGGCTGAGATATTCCGCAATTTCAACGGGCCCAATACCGATGAGTTCATTAATTTCGCTTTTACTTTGCGATTCGGTAGTAAGGTTAGGCGTCAGATAAAAATAATTTTTCTTCGGCGAATTCGCACATGCAAATATGAAACAGCAAATGCCCACGATTAATACTAATTTTTTCATATTATTTATCCTTAGCGGTATTTTTGCCGCGCAACAAAGCTTCAGGTTGTTGCTCTAATGTATCGGTTAAGTCGCGAAACGCGCTAGCAGATCGATTAATGCTTTCGAGGGTGGAATTGAGTTGATTTAACAAAGGCGCATCCTCAGAAAAGGTATTGCCAATCGAGGCTGCACTTTTATCGACTTGTTGTAGGCTAGTACTTAAATCGTTAAGGCTTTTGTGTAGCGCCTGCGCTATCTCTGGAGTTTGGGTATTTAACTCGACTAACAATTTATCAACTTGAGTACGGGTTTTTTCGATGTTTCGGCTAAGGTCGGAAAAGTTTTTGTCGAAGGAGTCTGAGGTTTTTTCCACCGATGTTGCAGCGTCACCGACGCTTTTTATTGCTACTTGAATATCGCCGCTTTTTACAATTTTATTAACTTCCGTTAGCAGTTCATCCACATGTGTGACTATTCCACTGATATCCATATCAGCAAAACGCTTCGAAAGTTTTTCAAATTGAGTGGCAGCCGTAGGCAACTCACGAATTTTATTCTGCAGGCCGTAAAGCTTAACCGGTGTTTCGGGATAAAAATCGAGTTCAACATACAGTAGACCAGTTAAAAAACTTTGAAAATTTAATTGTGCCCGCATGCCGTTTTTTATGGCTTCGTTAAAAAATTCTCGTTTAATACTGATTCCCTTGCTGTTAATGCGTTTTAGAACCAAATCAGCGGTAACAGCTGTAATAACCGTTTTTTCATCGTTTTGAAAATTAAGCTGGATATCAGTGATTTCTCCGAGTACGACACCTTTTAATTTAACAGGAGCGCCTACCTGTAAACCCTGTACCGAACCCTCAAAATACATAATCACAGGTTCTTTTTCTGAGAAAAGCCGACCGCCAGAAAAAAACAGCAGCGCGACAAAAATAAGTACCATGGCGCCTACAATAAAAGCACCTATGGTAAATGCGGTGTTTTTGGTATTAGTCATGACGTTGACTCTTCAATGGGTTGAGTTTTATTTTCAGCGCGAGTTAAAAATTGCCGCACTTTTTCTTCTTTGCTGTGTTCCAGTAACATTTTTGGATCTCCTGCATCCAACATGGTTTTGCTTTGCGCATCGAGAAATACTGAGTTGGTGCCTATCGATAAGATACTGGGTAATTCGTGGGACACTATGATCACGGTCGAGTCCAATGCTCTGCACACTTGCAAAATTAATTGATCCAAACGTAATGAGCTGATGGGATCAAGCCCGGCAGAAGGTTCATCAAAAAATAATAATTGAGGGTCTAATGCTATAGCGCGTGCGAGACCAGCTCGTTTGTGCATGCCACCGCTCAGTTCAGAAGGATAAAATTCCTCGAACCCTGCAAGCCCCACCAATGCAAGTTTGTAAGCAACCGTTTCCGCAATTTGTTTTTCGCTTAAGTCGGTGTAGAGCTGGAGAGGTAGGGCGACATTTTCGCCCAGACTCATGCTGGAAAAAAGCGCACCGGTTTGAAAGGTTATACCCCAGCTTTTTAAAAGCTCAAGGCGTGACTTTTCATCTGCCGTGTAATAATTTTGCCCCTTGTAGAGCACCTCGCCTTTGATAGGGGGAAGTAGTCCAATCATACTTTTGAGCAAGGTTGTTTTACCGCAGCCACTTCCACCTATGACAAAAAAGATATCGTTTTTATTAACCGTAAAATTTAAATTATTTTGTACGGCGCGATCTCCATAACCAATACTTAGATTATTTACGGAAATAAAAGGTTGTGAATTGGTGTCGGGAATTATTTCCGTGTTCGACTCTGATTCAGTGGCAGCCATAATTAAATTCCCAACTTGTCGTAAAGGATGTTAAAGGCCGCATCTGCAACCACCAAATATACGATGGCCCTTACTACCGCATTGGTAGCCGCCATACCCACCGCATTGGAGTCTCGCCCACAATTCAACCCCGCTTGGCACCCGGCAATCGCAATCAATATTCCGAAGAAAACACTTTTTAATATACCGGTCCAAATATCTAACCAATCTACAGCGCCCTGAGTTTGTAGAATATATTGCGTGAAGCTTACATCCATATTGGCTGCGATTAACGCACCACCAATCATTCCAATAATGTCCGCATAAATACACAGTAGTGGCATTACAAAAACCAACGCGATTAAACGCGGGAGCACTAAAAATTCTACGCTTGAAATGCCCATGATTTTTAATGCATCTATTTCTTCGTTAACTTGCATGGTGCCAAGTTGTGCGGCATAAGCTGCTCCAGTGCGACCAGCCATAATTACGGCGGTCATGAGTGCACCCATTTCACGTACCATGCCCAAGGCGACTAAATCGGCTACATAAACTTGTGCGCCTAATTGCCGCAATTGCACAGAACCAAGGTAGGCGAGAATCATCCCTACTAATAAGCTGATCAGTGTGACTATGGCTAATGCTTTTGGGCCAGCCTGATTTATAAAATAAAAAATATCGCTTTTGCGTGTTTTTGCGTTGCCTTTAATCCATTGCAAGAGTGCAAGACTGGCCTCACCAATAAAGATAAACGTTGCGCTAATATCTCCCCACACATCGTTAAATTTCTTCTGCATCCGTTGTAAAAAGGGCTCGGGTTCCTTTTCGCTACTGGATTGGTACGCGGGAACGTCCGTAGCCAGGCGAATTAATTTCTGCAGACCCTCGGGAGTATTACTGGTGTCGAACTGGATATTTTTCTCCTGACACCGACGCGCCAGGTGTAACAAAGTAATAGCAAGGCTTGAATCCCACTGGCCCAATTTATCTGTGTTGACATTGAGCGTTTTGATTTCATCGGGAATGTCTGAATGAATGGAATCCACATCGGGTGTCTCACCGAGTTGCCAATCATCGCTTAAATACAGAGTAGATTGCGTGCCATTGTTTTCTAGTTGAAAGCTAGCCTTGGTCATTTTATCCCTGCGTAGTTTTTATACTTTCGGTTTGGCTATGCGCCACAAAATTTTAAAACGAATCCGGTGATCAAAAAAATGTACAGCTAGGTTAATATTAAAATGTCGTGAACAATGTTTCTTAAAATAAATGCAATTCATTTATTCATCTGTGCGCCATCCAACTTTGTTAGTTAGGGTAACTGGATTTGAATCGGTTAGATATAACAAAGGCTGGATTGGAGAGAGCTACACAAGGAGTTAAATGGGGATGAAGGAGGTTTTATTTGTAGGAGGGATAGAACCTTTTGCATCAGGTGCCAAGGTGGCATCTGATGCAAAAGGACAAAACATTACGAGGATATTAGTTCGTTACGCCGTAAGGTGCTGGTTGCGCCCTGCAGGTTGTGCGTGCAATACAACTGCGCTGATTTTCCCAGCCCCACCCGGACGGAGTAGTAACACATAAAGGATAACGCGTGCCATACCAATTACAAACTTGCATGGTGGTGTTGGACGCCGAGCTTGAGCTATTGGAGCTTGATGAAACTGCGACGGATGAACTACTTGAGCTCGCGGGCGCGGAACTGCTCGCGGGCGCAGAACTTGTTGTTCCACCAACGATTCCGTAGGGTGCGGGCTGGCTGCTACAGGTGCTGCGAGAAACGCAACTTTGCTGATTTTCCCAGCCCCATCCGCTGGTAGCATTAACGCACAACACAATGGGCGAACCATACCAATTACAACGAGCGCCACTTGCGACACTTGATGATGACGATGAACTTCTCGGTGCAGAGCTTGAGGTTAGGCTTGAAGAAGAGCTTCTCGGCAAGGAACTTGAGCTTGAACTTGTATTGGCAATGGAAGAACTTGAGATAACCGAAGAGCTTCTGGAAGAAGATAATGAAGACGAGGAGGCAGACGAATTCAAACCGAAAAAGCGAATCGCTTCCGCCGCATTGACAGGTAAGTTGTGAGTGACACCCTGCATGCTGATAGCTTCAACCTGTGCTTGACCACCACTGCTTCCGTAACGAGTGCGTGTGTAACCAGACTGTGGAGTATCTGTGTAAGTAGGGGTTTGGCTCAGGCCGAACACATTGGTCCATTGTTCAATTGCTTCATTAAAATTTCTGTAATTCAAAGTTTCATCGTTAGTGCCATGCCACAATTGTATGCGTGGTCGCGTTCCACCATAACTGGGGTAGGCAGCTCGAACAAGATTGCCCCATTCCTGCGGTGATTTATTAACGTTGCCGCCAGCACAATCACTATTCCAAGAAGAGCCATTGGTTGTTGCGAAGCAGCCAAAAGGGACACCCGCAAATGACGCACCTGCTTTAAAAACGTCTGGATAAACGCCTAATAAAACATTGGTCATCATAGCGCCGGACGAAGAACCCGTTACGAATACTCTTGTAGAGTCCACGCTGAAATTTGATTTAACGTAATTCACCATCGAAATTATGGCTGCAGGGTCACTGTTGCCATTGTGTGTGAGCGCTTGCGAACTTGAAACGTCAAAACAATTTCCGCTGCGTGTTGCAGATGGATAAATAACAATATAACCGTAGCGATCAGCCAGGCTTGCAAATTGAGTTCCTGAATAATACGCGGGGCCCGAACCAGTACAGTAATGCACAGCAACTAATACAGCTGCGTTATTCGGTAGCGAATCCGGTGCGTACAAATGCATACGCAAATTAGTTGGGTTATTACCGAAATTAGTTATTTCTTGTAAGGATGCAGCTGAAGCGCGTGGCGCAACTAAAGTAGAACTTAAGGCTGCGGTAAAAATCGCGGCTGCAAATAAAATTATTTTATTACTTATTGTTTTCATGGGGGACAATCCTCCGGAATGGATCAATTTAATAAAACTAACCCTGCGAGTGATCCGGCCCCACATTGTTAGACTGCAATTTTTAACGAAATCGCTGCAGTCTACTGCAAAGGAAAGTCATTGCCACACTTGAATACAAGATATAAGACTAAAGTATAATGTTGCGCACATACGCATGTGGCTCTATGTCATATTAATAATTTTGTTAATTACGATTGGTAGGAAATGTCACGACTTAAGCGCAGCTAAGAGTTCAAGTGACTTAATTCGCTGTTGTGGATCGTAGAGGTCGTTTGTAAATATAAATTCGTTTATATTTAACTCGGTCACCAAAGCTTCAAGCTTATTTTTAACTTGCTGCGGATTACCAATTGCTGATAGACCTAAAAAGTCCTTAACGTTAAGTTCTTCTCCAAGATCCCAAATGCCCTCCATAGACTCTACTGGTGGCTTGAGCCAAAGTGGATTTCCACGCAGCAAGGCTAAAATGCGCTGCTGACTTGTGGTGGATAAAAATCTCGCTTCAGTTTCTGTTTCAGCAATAATAATTGGCATGCCCAACATCACGTACGGCGCTTGTAAGTTTTCTGAAGGCTCAAAATGTGTCTGATAAATACGTACCGCTTCACGCATTAATCGCGGTGCAAAATGCCCTGCAAATGCATAAGGTAAACCGCGCTTCGCTGCCAACTGTGCGCTGAATAAACTCGAACCTAAAAGCCAAATGGGCACCTGTGTTCCTGCACCCGGAATTGCTCTTAAGTTTTGTCCCGGTTTGCTGGGGGCTAACAATTGTTGTAACAAATTCACTTCGGTAGGAAATTGATCTGCTGCAAGATTATCGCGCCGCAATGCACGGCTGGTAATGGGATCTGTGCCTGGTGCTCGCCCTAATCCCAAATCAATTCGATTTGGATACAAACTTGCAAGTGTTCCAAACTGCTCTGCAATCACGAGCGGTGGATGGTTTGGCAGCATAATTCCACCAGAACCGACACGAAGGGTTTTAGTCCCTCCGGCGATGTGACCAATTAAAACGGCTGTTGCGGAACTCGCTATTCCCTCCATATTATGGTGCTCGGCTAACCAGAAACGGTTGAAGCCTAGTTTTTCGGCCGCCTGAGCATAACCTAAAGAGTTTTGCAGCGTTTCGCTTATAGTTCCGCCCTCGCGAACCGACGCCAACTCAAGCAAAGAAAATGGAATATTTTTCAACATAGCGAATAGACCCTAAGCGTAACGAACCTGCGAAGCAATGTGCGGAACATGTGTTGCGAAATACTTGGATTATGGGGCCACCCGCATTATTTTCAATTAACGATTGTAATCACTTAGTAATCGAGAGATATTTTCTCGCGAGCAAATGTGCGAAAGCAGACGGTAATAATTAATTGAATATGTAGCATGACGTATTGGCGATAAAAGTTTGAATTGATAAATAATCTTTAGCTTCAACAAATCACGAACGATTTCATTGTGAAAGGGTATTGTTATGACAGAGCTGAGAGCTGTATCCCTAATTGGCGCACCAACTGATATTGGCGCAGGTACTCGCGGTGCGAGTATGGGTCCTGAGGCCATACGTATTGCGAATCTGGTAGGAGCACTTAAGGGCCAAGATGTCGATGTGCTTGATCGCGGAAATTTAAATGGTCCGTTTAATCCCGGCCTGTCTCCGATTAATGGCTTTAGGCATTTACAGGAAGTCGTTGAATGGAATCGCACGGTCCATGAAGCGGTTTATGCGGAATTAAAGGAACAGCGCCTACCTATTTTATTGGGCGGCGATCACTGTCTTGGCATAGGTTCAATCAGCGCAGTTGCACGTCACTGTCGCGATGTGAACAAAAAACTTCGAATAATCTGGCTAGATGCGCATGCAGATTTTAACACCAGCGAGTTAACACCTAGTGGAAATATTCATGGAATGCCGGTTGCTTGTCTTTGTGGTTTTGGTCCAAAAGAATTAGTAGAAATTGGCGGTCATGTACCTGCCATCAGCCCAAAGTGGATTCGTCAGATTGGAATCCGCAGTGTTGATGCTGGCGAAAAAAAGTTTGTGCACGATCAAGATCTCGATGTGTTTGATATGCGCTTTATTGATGAGATGGGAATGCGCCATACCATGGAGTTAGCGCTGGCAGGTCTCGACCAAAATACACATCTTCACGTGAGTTTTGATGTAGATTTTTTAGATCCCAATATTGCACCTGGCGTAGGCACAACCATTTACGGCGGTCCCACTTATCGCGAAGCACAGTTATGCATGGAAATGATTGCCGACACAGGATTAATGGCATCGCTCGATGTAATGGAATTAAACCCTGCGCTGGATGTACGCAATAAAACTGCGGAAATCGCAGTAGATTTAATTGACTCATTATTCGGAAAATCTACCTTAATGCGCCGGCAAAAATCTTATGTCGAAAATTAATAAAATTAAATATTTTCAATCGCAGCAACAAACGCAATTTCAATTAACATTTTTGGGTCGAGTAATTCTACTTTTATGCATGCGCGGGATGGTGCGCAATTTTTAGGTAGCCAGGCTTCCCACAGTTGATTAAAAATCGCAACGTTGCCTACGTGGGTTAGATAGACCGTGGCTGAAAGTAAATGCGATTTATTGGTACCTATTTCTGCGAGGGTTGCTTCGGCCTGTTTAAAAATTTGTACAATTTGACTGGTCATATCTTGTTCAGTGTCTGCCGGCACTTCAACGAAATGCGCTATGCCGTTAAAAATAGTTGCGTCTGACCAGCGTGGCGTTGGCCTTAAGCGCTGAATATTGTCTTGAAGAGATAGTTTTGTTTCCATTTTAGTTTCTGTCATCGTTATACCTGCCATCGAATCTGCGTGTTAAACTTCGGGTTTAGTTCACATCTTACAATATATCAAACCTCCACCGTTTTTGACCTTCTAGAATTTTTCTATGGCCTTTTCCCACATTATCGCCCATCGCATTCAACGCATGCAGCCGAATGCTTCCGCTAGCTTACAGTTACGGCCAGACGTATTTGGCGTCAACGGTAAACTTGAAGAACTAGCTTACGAACTAAAAGTTAATTTTATTCGCAAAGGTGGAAAATTTTACGGCCGTTTTTCTGCGGAAACGGTCGAGTTTCCTTTTTCATCCTGGTTGAAAGAATTTCGCGAGGAGCGAGTGGGCTTCGAAAGCTTTACGCATAAAGCTATGAAGCATTTGTCTTACGCAATTGAGAAAACTGAAAACGCGTTTGATGGTTACGTGTTTTTCCTCATTGAAAAAATTGAAGCGGGTGAAACTTTATACGTGTTCGTTGTTGAGCACACGCACAGTGTTTATCTAGATGCTGAATTAGCGATCAGCGATAGCTACTTTTTAAATTCGTCGCAATTCACGCTTGCGGCTAAAATCAGTTTGAATGATTGGGAAGCTGGTGATTCCGTTACTTACCTTGCACTGCTGCGCGAGCGCGGTGAAAAAGAATTATCGGATGCCTTCACTGAGTTTCTCGGCTTTAGCGATAAACACGATGTTAAAAATGATACGGTGGAATTTTTAAAAATCGTTGATAACTTTACTGAATCGCTTGACGAAACTACCGCGAAAATGACGCGCAATAAAGTTGTGGATTATTGTCTTGAACAACACAAAGCGGGCAAAAGTGTCGTAATTCATGATCTCTCCAATTCATTATCAGACGAATTGAAAACCTACGAACCTGATCATTTCTCGCGTTATGTCGCTTCAACCCAAGATCAAATCAAAGCCGAGTTTATTCCCGACACGGCACAAGTGCGCAGTTACGCTCGTATCAGTGGCCGCAACGATTCACTCAGCATGAGTTTTGACGCTGAGTGTCTGGGTAATAACATTCATTACGATCCCGCTAGCGATAGCCTCACCATTAAGAATCTCCCGCCAGCTTTAAAAGCCCGTTTGATCAAACATTTGCAAGGAAAATAACTCAGATAGATTTAGCGGATGTGTTTGGCTCGCTCAATATGTAATGCTTATCATAAAATTCGTTAGGTAATTACGAACGGTTGCCCTATACAGGTGTAATTGTCTGCATCAGGTGCATCGAGTTTTTGCAGGGGAAAATAATGAAAAAACACCATTGGTTATCGGCTTGTCTATTAATGTCCGCCACGCTACACGCTGAGACTTATAACCTCAAATCTCCTAATTCGCGTTTGCAAGTAGCGTTAAATAACGGTGAGCAGGGTTTAAGCTACAGCCTGAGCTTTGATGGTAAACCCGTTATTAGCGAGTCTGCGTTGGGTTTAATCGTCAACAATAAACCCCTTGGAAATGCGGAAATGCAATTTCTCAGTAAGGAAGAATCCGCCGTAAATACAAGTTTTACTCTGCTCGGTAGAACAAAAAATGTTCCTGATCATTACAACACTTATACCCTGAAATTTGCGGCGAAAGACGAACGCAAACTCAATCTGGTGGTGCGTGCTTACGATGATGGCCTGGCCATTCGTTATCAATTACCTAATCAGGCAGGGCTCGAAAAATTCACAATTCAAAACGAAATGACGCGCTTTCTTTTCGTTGGTAATTACGATTGTTTTGGTTTCAATCAGGGCAAAATGGTGTACGGCCACGAAGGCGAGTTCGACCCGATTAAGTCGTCGGCTATTCGATCGCATAACCTCTACGACAATCCATTGGTTTGTAAAACCGGTGTTGGCCAAACGACTTTTGCGCTCGCAGAATCAAATTTGCGCGATTATCCAGGCGCTTATTTTACGGGCGCAAATGATGGCGCCAATGGGGTGGAAATCCGCCTCACTTACAGTGCTGACAATCTCCCTGACGGGTCCAATTATGCTTCTGCCAGGGTGAACATGCCTGCTGGTGGTTTCAACACCTCGTGGCGCGTGATTATGGTGGGTGATACGCCTGGCAAGCTGACGGAGTCATCGTTAGTCGTCAACTTGGGTGAGCCAACCCAAATTGCAGATACCAGTTGGATTAAGCCAGGCAAAACGGCGTGGGATTGGTGGAACGATAATCAGGTCGTCTTCAGCAAAGGCGCAACTGCCAGCAAACCGGGTAAGAATACCGATACCTACAAAGCCTATATTGATTTCGCCGCGACTCTGGGCCTGGAATATATTTTGATTGACGAGGGTTGGTATACCGGTTCATCGGAGATGGCCAAACCCGGTTCTGATTTGTTAAAGCCTGTCCCTGCGATGGATATGCCCGCCATTATCAGTTACGCCAAGCGTAAAAACGTGGGCGTGTGGGTATGGCTGCAGTGGAAACAGCTGGATTGGCAGATGGCAGATGCCTTGGCCGCGTTCGAGAAATGGGGCATCAAAGGTATTAAAGTGGATTTTATGGATCGCTCTGATCAGGAAATCGTGGGTTATTACCACAAGCTCCTGAGCCTGACTGCAAAACATCACATCATGGTGGATTTGCACGGCGCTTTTGCGCCAAATGGTTTGGTAAGAACTTATCCGCATTTTCTGACACAGGAAGGCCTGTTGGGTGCCGAGTACAACAAATGGAGTTTGCGTGCGACTGCAACGCACAACGTGACCATACCTTTCACACGCATGATTCTCGGCCCTATCGATTACACGCCGGGTGGGTTCCGTCACGCATCGCCAGAAGAATTCCCAAAGCTCCGTCGCAATACTTTGCCCTATGTTCAAACTACGCGTGGCCAGGCCGTTGCAATGTATGTGGTTTATGACAGCCCCTTACAAATGCTTGCGGATTCGCCAATCACCTATTCAAAAACCGAAGGCGCTTGGCCGAAGCCTCAGAGCGACTGGGAAGCTGGTTTGGAATTTATAAAAGACGTACCCACCACGTGGGATGAGACTCGCATTCTGCAAGGCGATATTGGCCAGTTCATAGTGTCCGCGCGGCGCAAAGGAAAAGATTGGTACATAGGCGCAATGACCAACGAAGCAGGGCGCACGCTTTCAATACCTCTTAACTTTTGGGTAAAGGAAATTATCAGGCGCAGGTTTGGCAAGACGGAAAAACGATTTCGACTTTGGACAAAACACAGTTGACTGCCGTAAATAAAGATACGCTCACATTAGTGCTGGCCCCATCCGGCGGTGCAGTAGCGGTATTCAGGAAGAAATAATTTTCGATTGGATAACAACAAGGAAGTTGTTTGAAATTTTTATGACGCACTAATTTTTGTCTTATAGCGTACAGATGTGTATTTCTATTTCCCGCATCTTATTCACAATTTTTATGAATTGAGGTGCATCCAATGAATCAGATCGAGTCAAGTTCCTGTGTTATTCCAACCCTACGTTATCAAAACGGTCAGGCAGCAATTGAATGGTTATGCGAGGCCTTTGGCTTTGAAGCGCAACTAATTATTCCCGACGAAACAGGAGCCGTAGCCCATGCGCAGTTGGTCTACAACAATGGCATGATTATGTTGGGCGCTGCGACTAATAATGAATTCCATGAATTGGTCCAGTCAACGTTTGAAAGTGGTGGAGTAGGTTCGCAAAGTGTTTATACCGTTGTTAAGGATATTGACGAACATCATCGAAAAGCGGTGGCGGCAGGCGCTCGAATAGTTATTGAACTGAGAGATGAGGCATATGGCGGGCGCGGTTATTCCTGCGTGGATCCAGAAGGTCACGTGTGGAATTTTGGTACCTACGATCCATGGAAAGTAGAAAACGATCCTTTGACAACTACGGATTAAATATAAACGTGTTTATTTCCGGTCTGGTAATTTTGAATTATCCAGACCGAATGCATTATTTTTGTTGTTGCGTGGCTTGAGCAATGGTTTTTGCAATTTCCTCACCTTTCCCTGCCAGAATTTCTTCAGGCGTTAAGCCGCGCAATTCATGGGGGAAAACCAGCCAGCTATCGGTAGCGTGAATATAAAAATCTGGTTCCATATCGGTAACGTTGCGACTCGGTTTGTACCAAGGGCAGGCCACCTTTATCGTATTAGGTGTATTACGACGCGATTTACGTTTTATTTCATTAATGATGGCTTGTATTGATCGGCCAGAATCGAAAACGTCATCCACAATCAACAATTCCTGATCTGCTTCTACATTGTTAACAATGTAATCCAATCCATGCACACGAATATCTTTACTTTGCTGATCAATGCCGTAGTAGGAAGATGTTCGAATGGCAATGTGATCAGTGGGGACGCCCACGAACTCCAAATATTCCTGCACCGCAATTCCTACCGGTGAACCACCTCGCCATACACCGACAATAAAATGTGGGCGAAAACCGCGCTGGAAAATTTGCTCACCTAATTTAAAAGAATCTAGCAGAAGCTCATTTGCAGTAATAAAGCGCTTTTCCATATACAGTCCAATTCACGGTTATAAGTTTATTTGAGGTGCCTGATTCGTTGCCACTTACAGTTATAATTTCAAGATTTTATACTTGGATTTTTCGTTAACAATTCGTTGAATGGCCGCAACTAATTATGTTTCGCTAGCGTTAGCTAACGAACACACTTCAACAATGTTAGGTGAGATAGTGTCACTATGAAATGTGTTATTGCACGGAAGAGCTGGATCGAAACGCTGATATAAAAGTTTAGCTTTATATAGCGTAATGACTAACCTTCAGTGGTAATCATTTCATAACATTAACCACTTAGCAAAGGTGACCATCATGAATAAAGACCAAGTAAAAGGCTCAATAAAGCAAGCTGCTGGTAAAGTTCAACAAAAAGTTGGTGAAGCCGTAGGCAGTGAAAAACAACAAGCAAAAGGCGCGGCGAAACGCGTTGAGGGCACAGTTCAAAAAGGTATCGGCAACGCAAAAGAAAACCGTTAATTATTGTGGAGCCCCGTCAGGCTAGGTAACTAGCCTGCAAAAAATTCAGGGCTTATTGATAGCTAACTTCAGCCCCTAGCTATTAATAAGCCCTGATGCTTTTTATTTCACCCCCCGTTATCACTCGCAAAAAATTCCCCTGCCGCCTAAATCATTTTAAATTTACAAAGAATTTTTTACACATTTTACACTGTGCAATGCAACACAGTATGTCAATGTTGCTTATGTAATTCTCCGTCAGAAATTCTAATTTTTCGCTCGTTATTATCGGCACGATTCTGTGAGAAAATATTCATACAAAATCGAATTTTTAATATGCATATCTGGAGGTATCTATGGCTGCCTGGCGATCGCTGTTTGTGGGTGTTCTCGGAATACTGTCGCTTAAATCCCATGCGTTTGTAATTAGCGACGTTATTTCTGTCAATAAAACATTGGATCTAACTTGGCGTTCGTTTGAATTTGATTTAACCAAACAAGGTTACAATCATCTCACGGACACCATTAATTTTGTTGAGCTGAGTTATGACTTTAGCAAGATGATTGATGAGACGGATGATTTTGAAAATTACGAAACCTTGGAAACTATCCAATTAAATTCTTATATTTTTGACGGCAGGGCTAATTATCACGATATAAACCCTGGTGTCCTCTCGCAGCGGGTAGGTTGGCTAAAAGATGACACCTATTGTCAAAAGGAAAACTATGACACAGGGGAGTGCGAGTTTAATTTGGATTTAAACGGTACTGCACGTGAGTTTTTATCGGTTTACAGCGGAAATATCTATCTTAGTAATGTTACATTTTCGGTAGATGTAACCCGTACTGAGGTGCCTGAGCCGTCTTCTGTTCTCCTGTTATTCGTGGGGCTGTTAACCACGCTAGTATTACGTACTCGATCAGCCCGTAAAACAAGTTAGAAAAATCTATTTCATCTTTCAAAAGGAGGTTATGGGCTAGCCCATAACCTCCTTTTATCTATAGTTTTTTTATCTCTTCCGCTTCAAATTTCGCGCCTCATTGTGAATTAGTCTAAATGGCAAAGCCCGTGATTTCGTCTATTCTGGGTTAGTAGTTACAACCAATTTGGATGCCGGGCCACCTGCGTATCCGGGTTCCATCTTCCATTCTTGCAATGGATTCTGTGCGTGTCAGGTATCAATGAAAAAAATTATATCCATTCAAGCTGGGGCTGGCATATTAGCCTTGGGTCTTGGACTGGTTGTTATCTATGGTTGGTACATTCATAACCCGGTTTTAATACAAGTAAAGCCTGATTTTGTGGCGGTCGTTTCCAACACCGCGCTATGTTTTACCCTGTTAGGCTCAGCCCTTCTTTTGTCATTAACGAATGCCAGGCAAGCCGTAGCCTTGCGTACTGGAATTGGCTGGTTGGTTGTAGGAATAGCATTCGTATCAATTATCGAAAACCTGTTCGCTATAGATTTGCAAATAGATCGGCCCGAATTTCACCGTTGGCTTAAAGACGGAAATCCTCACCCTGGACGCATGGCGTTAAATTCTGGTATCAGCTTTTTAACAGCTGGTGCGATTTTAGTGTTCTCGCAGGTAGTAAGAAGCCGAACGAAAGGGTTTATCGTTCAACTCGCAACGTTTTTTGTCTTGTTTATCGGGCTTACCGGCTTCGTAGGCTATTTGTTGCAATTAGATTTACTTTACGGATTCAAAGCAACACGTATGGCCGCGCCAACAGCAATTGGTGTCATCATCGTTGCCATAGGTCTATGGGCAACCTGGCATGGGGCCGATTGGTATCGCTCGCGCCAATATTTTACCGATGGCGATAAAATCGCATTTGTAGGAACTGCACTTTTAGTTATCGTTGCTCTCACTGCAGGAATCTCCGGTTTTGCGGCACAGCAGTCAACTTTCGAACGAGTATTGAGTCAGAACCTTGCTTCAGCTGTAAAAAATCAAACGACACTTTTTCATATCGAAGTTGGCCAAGTTGCAGAGAAATTAAAAGGAATTTCGGTGCGCCCCAGCTTAATTCGTTTGGCGCGCCAGTTAAGCAATCACCCTAACGATCAATTAATGCATGATGAGTTACAGTTAATAGGCCAAAGCGTATTAATCACTGGCACTGCCGGCATTATTATTTATGACAAAGCAGGGCGCGAACTCATGCGCGCTGGCTCATTTGTAAACCAGGCAGATCTTGAGGTCAAACTGGATTCAGATGCTTCGGCCACGTTGTTGTGGTCGAATGGATTTTATTTAAGAAGCGGTATTCCTATATGGGATAAGAACGAAGTTGTTGGATCGCTCATGATCGAGGAACCGCTCGATCATATAAAACCAACTCTCGTGTCAGGTGACACCAGCGAAGTACGTATGTGTGTACTGCACGTGCAAAAATTATTGTGCTTCCCCGGTTTGAACCATCCGCATGTCTATGAAACTGAATTGTTTAGCACTAGCGGTAATGCCACGGCGATGAGTTTCGCCGTAAATGGTAAGTCCGGCATATTTAAAGGTTTGGATTATCGCGACGTAAATGTTGTAGCGGCTTATGGGCCGCTTACAGATACGGGATTGGGTTTAGTGATAAAAAAAGATACGGAGGAATTATTCGCACCCATTCGTGAACAATTCAGGTGGAGTATTCCGTTATTATTTTTTTTAGCGGTCGTCGGTGCGCTTTTATTGCGTGCCCAGATTATTCCGCTTGCATCCAAGCTGCTGCGCTCGGAGCGTGAAGCAAGAGATAAAGAGCTGCGTATTCGCACAATTATGGATAATGTTGGCGAAGGTATTATAACCTTGGATGAAAAAGGGATAATTGAATCCTTTAATCACGCGGCCTCAATTATTTTTGGGTATCACAATGAAGAGATTGTGGGCAAAAATATTAAAATTCTAATGCCCACTGAAATGCAATCCGCACATGACGCCGGTATGAAACGTTATTTGTCTGGCGGTGAACCCACAGTCGTGGGCAAACGAAATGTTGAGTTACCCGGGCTTCACAAAAATGGCAATATTTTTTATTTGGAACTCGCCATTAACGCCATTGAAATTGAAGGCAAGCATTTGTTTGTTGGAATTGTTCGCGATATTACCGAGCGCAAACGTTCAGAAAATGAATTGCGAGCAGCCATGGAACGCGCTGAATTAGCCAATCAGGCCAAGAGTGAATTTGTGGCCAATATGAGTCACGAAATTCGCACTCCATTAAATGCTGTGCTAGGCATGGCGGAACTATTAACTCGCACACAATTATCAAACGAGCAAAAAAAATATCTGGAAATGATAACGTCCTCAGGAAAATCCCTGCTCGGAATTTTAAATGACGTACTCGATTTTTCAAAAATTGAAGCAGGGCGAATGGAATTATCCCCTACTGAATTTAGGTTGAGTGACGTTATGCATTCGCTGGCAAGCATCATGAGTATTAATGCCGGTGAAAAGGATTTGGAATTGACAATTGGCGTTGAGCTGGATGTTCCCAAAGTGTTTATCGGCGATGGTCAGCGTTTGCAGCAAATACTGGTTAATTTGGTTAGTAATGCCATTAAATTTACGGAGCACGGCGAAGTATCCATTTTTGTGAAATCTATTGCTCAGTCGGCAGAAAGTGTAAATCTACTTTTTTGCGTGCGTGACACCGGCATCGGCATGACCCAAGTGCAGCAGGATCGCTTATTTTCACCTTTCACCCAGGCTGATTCGTCAATGACCCGGAAATTTGGCGGAACAGGTTTGGGGTTAACAATATCGCGCCGCCTCGCTGAACTTATGGGCGGCACTATCACCATGCAAAGTGAACCTGGGCGCGGTAGCGAATTTTCAGTGAGCTTGCCATTTGTAGTGGTTAGCAATAATGAAGAAACAGTGCGACCACAAAAATTGTTGGGCCCATTACGTTTACTCGTTATTGATGATAATGAAACCAATCGGATCTATCTTACTAAAACGATTCAAGCCTGGCATTGGGACGTTACTGCCGTTATTTCTGGAGCAGAAGCCATTGCGGCAATTAATAATCAACAGGCTAAAGAAAAATTTTACGATGCCATTCTTGTTGATTGGCAGATACCGGATGTAGATGGATTAAGTATATTTCAAGCAATTAAAGACAATACTTCCACGCCCATCATTGTTATGGTTAACGGTTTTGGGCGAGGCAAATTAACCAAAAATAATGTTAAACAATCGCCAGATGCTTATTTATTCAAGCCTATAACATCATCAAGTTTATTTGATACCTTACATGAAACCCTGGCGCGGCATGGCAGTAAGTTGGCTGTTAAAACCGAGGAAAATGAAACAACTTATTTGCAGCTAAAGGGGCATTTATTATTAGTCGAGGACAATACATTTAATCAGATTGTTGCAAAAGGCATTCTGGAACAAGCCGGCGCAACGATTGACATAGTAGATGATGGCAAAAAGGCGGTTGAACTCTTGCGTAATAAACCTGATGCATTTGATTTGATTTTAATGGATGTGCAAATGCCGGTTATGGACGGTTTTACAGCCACCGATTTAATTCGCAACGAATTAAAATTAACCTTGCCGGTGTTGGCTATGACGGCAGGCGTCACTGAATTCGAGCGGGAAAAATGTATCACTTCTGGCATGAACGATTTAATTGCCAAACCTATTGAAGTTGAGCAGATGTTATCGATTATCAATAAATATTTGTCACCTGCTGCAGTTACATCTAATTCATTAACGAACTCCACACAAAACTTACATCTTCAAGGAGAAGAGTCGCAGCAAAATTCCTCGAGCCTGCCAGACGTCTTTAACGTCGATAAATTATTTGCCATGGTTGCGGGTAATAATGAGCAGAAGCAAAAAACGACGCAACTTATTCGTAACCTGATTGATTCGAGTGCAGCATCTATGGAAAAGGTCAACTTGGCATTTGATAAAAAACAGTACGAAGAAGCAGCGCACTTGTTACACACAATGCGCGGGTCAATTGGGGTATTAGGTGCAAAACGTTTTGTGGAAGCGTCACGCGAACTGGAATTGGCTATCAGAAATCATAATGTCGATATGATTGACAGTCTTCATCTAACAGTTAAGGAAGAAATAGCGGCAACTATTGCTGCCGCACGGGTGTGGTTAGCGTCGCGTTAACCGAGATTATCGCATTACATTTGGCAATGAATAGACACGAAGTACTTACACACGTTTTTTCTGTGCAGCAAACACCGCAATTAAAATAGCCATACCACACATAGTTAAAGCTTCAAAAGTCGCCGTGGTTTCATTGGGGGCATGAAGATCCGCGAGTGCTCTGGGTATGTGAAGAATTATTACCCAAATAAAAACCATGATGGCCGATAGGGTTGCGGCTAATTGCGCAGTTCGCGGTATTAGCATTCCAATCGCACCGGCGATCAATGCCACGGCCGCAAAATAAGTCCAAAATACAGGAGCCGGAATCCATTTTGGAATTAACATAGCTACAAATGGTGCGTAAACAAAATGTAAAATGGCTGCCAAAATAAAAAATCCGCATAAAAAATATTTTCCCAAGGGAATCAAGCTTTCCAAAAAAGAAATAAACTTTCCGTGCGGCTCTTTTGGAAAGCTTGCGGCCACTAAAAAGTTAGCACCAGCGATTACCAACGCTTTACCTGCGTTTGTCCAAACTACACCATTATTTAAATTAGTGAGTAATGAGGGTAATAGTAAGAGCATGAACATTAATAAAATAAGGCTGCCAAGTAATATGCACGCCAAACGCGCTTTAATCTGGAAAAAAATGCAAATACCGGTTATCAATAAAAATGCACCGAATATACACGCCAACAAGCTGTGACCGGGAATCCACAAAGGTATTACCGGAAAAGCACGGGTTACAAACTCGAGGTAAATAAAATGTTGGATGCCAAATACGATCAAGGCGATGGCGATAAAAGATCGCCCTATAAGAGTTAATGTTTTCATCTACCACTCCATGCTTTATTTGAGTTAATTAATTTATAAAGAATTGAAGTGACGGCTCTTCATTAATCGTTGCTTAAAGCCGTCATACTCATGAAAATCCGGAGAACGACACTTGTTTAGGTGGCGCATTAAATTGTATTTAGTTTTAGAGTTTAATAGTTCTCCTGACAATTTTTGAGTATATAGTCGTTTATTCTATGATGCGATATGCCGCGACTATTAACCGAATAATTGCGGAGGTGAATTGAGACTTTCTGTAAAACTTCACCAAAACAAATCTTTTTCTTTGAAGTCACGTTACTAATTAACACACGAGTCCGGGAGGCTATATGGCAAAGGCAATTATCGAACCCTAGTTATTTTTTGGTGGGCGCTGTGAGGAGGCGATAGAGTTTTACAAGGAAGGCTTGGGCGCAGAGGTAGAAATGGTAATGTTATTCAGCGATAGCCCAGAGCCATTACCGCAAGGTGTATTGCAGCCAGGTTTTGAAAAGAAAGTAATGCATGCATCTATACGAGTCGCAGGTAACAGGATCATGTTGTCAGACGGTGTTAACGATGACGCTGGTTTTAAAGGTTTTAGTCTCTCCATCGCCTTGCCAACCACCGCCGAAGTTGAAAACGCATTTAATGCGCTTACAAAAGGTGGGAGTGTGCAAATGGAATTGGGCAAAACTTTTTGGTCACCGCTCTACGGTATGCTTACGGATCGTTTTGGCGTTAGCTGGATGGTCAGCGTGGCAGAAGATAATATGTAGAAACTTGATTCGCACGCATGCAAGGCAAAAAAAACGCGCTCATACAAGCGCGTTTTTTTGTAATTGATTTTATGGACTAACGCATTCAAGGCAGGTTGCGTATACACCTTGTGGGTCAGTCATGTGTTGCAAGGCCAGTAGCGGTTTCAGCAGTGGAGATAATTCGCGCTGTACCTGTTGTATATCTGTCAAAGGTTTAAGAAGTGCTTTAGGAATAAACCCTTTTGCATCTTCTTCGCCTACAAGTTTGCGAATAAATTCTTCTTTTGTTGAAAGTTTTTGAGTAATAAGTTTAACGCTGTAATCTTTCAAGTCGGCGCGCTGAGCGGCGGCCGCAATGGCGTCATTTAAAGTTCCGAGCTTATCAACTAAGCCAATTTCCTGTGCTTTAGCACCTGTCCATACATGGCCTTGCGCGATTTCATGTACATCGGCTATTTCTTTCTTGCGCGCTTGCGCTACTAATTTCAAGAAATTTTGATAGATATGATCAACACCGGATTGGATAACTGAATGCATTTTCGGTGCGAGCGCTCGCTCAATACTGGCCCCACCACCTAATTCCGTAGTGCTGATGCCATCAGTATTTAATCCAATTTTTCCTAAACTATTTTCCAGTGTAGGAAATGCGCCGAACACACCAATCGAACCAGTGATTGTGGTCGGTGTTGCCCAAATTTCATCGCCCGCGGTTGCCATCCAATAGCCACCTGAAGCAGCAACGCTTCCCATGGAAATTAAGACGGGAATTTTTTTCGCACGTATGGCTGCAATTTCTTCTCGAATAATTTCTGAAGCAAATGCACTTCCGCCACCACTATCGATGCGGATTACTAATGATTTAATAGACGTATCGTCGGCGACACTACGCAGTAACTCAACAAAATTTTCGCTGCCTATTGAACCCTCTTGCTGGTAGCCATCTAGAATGGTGCCCGAGGCTACTATTAAGCCAACCTGATCTGCCTTCGAAGTCTGATTTTTATGGACGTCTGCGAGGTAGGAGCGCACGTTAACAGCTTGGTAAAAATTTCCTTCCTCACTTTTTCCAAATTTTTCGATAAGGATATTATCTATTTCATTTCTAGAGACTAGCTTATCCACGAGTTTTTCGTCGAGTGCCAATTGTGCGCTGTTGCCTTTCACCTCTAAAAGTCTGCTGTCCAGATTATTAATTAATTTATTCAAACTTCCTTCGGATAATTTACGTTGTGCTTCTACCGTAGACGTGTATTGCGCCCAAAGCGCGTTTAACCATTGAGCATTGTGTTCACGCGATTCGTCGGACATATTATCGCGCAAGTAGGGCTCCACGAAATCTTTATACTTACCAGAGCGGAAAACGTGCACGTTAACGCCAAGCTTTTCCAGCGCTGTTTTGTAATAAGTAATGTAACGACCGTATCCGGTGAGTTCGACTTCGCCCATGTTGTGTAAATAAATTTCGTCGGCGTAAGTGGCGAGGAAATATTGATCCTGACTGTAATTGTCGCTCATCGCGAGGATGTGTTTATTTTTTGCTTTGAAAGCAAGCAGGGCCTGGCCAATTTCCGTCATCTTAGTAATGCCGCCGCCGCGTAACCCATTAAGCTCTAAAACGATCGTGTCGATTCGCTTATCATCCGCTGCCGCATTAATAGCATCCACTAGATCGCGAACTACAGTTTCCGCTTCTTCGTTATCATCTTTCATTAAGAGGCTTGCGGTGTCCAGGTAGTTGCGTTGATCTACCAATACGCCACTTGGTGCGACGCGTAGTGCGAACGATGCTGGTAGAGGCTTTGAGGCGCCTTCAAACGCGAAAAAAATAATTAGTAAAAATATAATGAAAAACGTATTCATTATCAGGTTGCGCAGAAAGGTAATCACCGAGCCCAAGCCACCGAAAAAGCGGCGCACTGATCCGCGCGGTTTGTGTTGTGGATAATTCACAATGTTGTCCTATAAAAAATTAGTTTGAAGGTGTGTTAGAAATTTGCCAGCCTAAATAGGATTGTTGTTGCATCCAGCGGCTGGTCATCATTGATGAAATAAAAAGCGTGACTATCAGAAATGTCATTACCCAGTCGCTCCAATTACCTCGGCCCATAAGTAGAGGTATTATCCAGATAAAGTAGGGCAGTATGGCGAAGCATAACCAGCTATAGGTACGGTATTTTTTTTTGATAAAACCTGGAATAAAAATTAACAAGGGAAATATTTTTACTAGCCACAACTTAAAACCGCTATTCGATGGGTAAAAATTTGAGAAGCTCATTAGCGTTATAAATAAAATATAACTTCCGTGGGTTGTTCGTAAGCCTAGCGCCAATTTTTTCTCCACCTGTATGAGCGCGCTTAATAACTCTTGCTTGCTTGGCATGGCAGAAGGTTTTTCTAAACCACTTTCAGACATCAGTAGCTCCCAATTTTAGCGCAATTTTCGCAACGCGTTTTCCTACTGCTTTGCAGAGCGAAATTTCATCGTCACTTAAAATTTTTGCATCATC
Source organism: Gammaproteobacteria bacterium (assembly GCA_004173475.1). Taxonomy (GTDB): domain Bacteria; phylum Pseudomonadota; class Gammaproteobacteria; order Pseudomonadales; family Cellvibrionaceae; genus Cellvibrio. The sequence continues at coordinate 573,194 of SEBU01000001.1, read as the reverse complement.
CCCTTTTGCCAGATGTGATGCACCGTAAGGAGAGCCTCCTGTCGTTGTAGACGATAGTGCGGACTCGCTGTAGGGGATTCCAGTGATAATCATCCCGTGGTGTATAAGGGGAAGCATCATGGAAATTAATGTACTTTCTTGACCGCCATGCATTGTTGATGTTGATGTAAATACTGCTGCGGGTTTATCAATCAAATCGCCATTCACCCACGCATTACTGGTGTTGTCTAAAAAATATTTCATGGGTGCGGCCATGTTGCCGAAACGAGTCGGGCTTCCCAGAATTAAACCGGCACAGTTTTTTAAATCTTCCTCACTGCAATAAATGGCGCCTTCGTGAGGAATTGCAGGTTCGCTTGCCTCAGTGAGGGGCGATACGGCAGGTACAGTCCGCAAGCGAGCTTCGATGGCTTGTACTTGTTCCACGCCACGCGCAATTTGTTTGGCCATTTCAAAAGTGGCGCCATAACGACTGTAATATAAAACTAAAATATAGGGCGTCATAAATATTCTCTACAAGGTGCAGCCAGCAGCCATACAAATTTTTGGATTCGATAAGTAATAAAACTTATAAAATCGTCAGAACATTTTCTGGTGGTCTGCCAACAGTTGCTTTTCCATTATTAATAAAAATGGGTCGTTCGATTAGCTTGGGATTAGTTACCATGGCTTTGATGAGCGCGGTTTCACTAAGTTTCTCATCAGCAAGATTTAATTCTTTATAAGCATCTTCTGTTTTGCGCAGTAATTGGCGTGCATTGATGCCCAGCGTTGCGAGCAACTCTTTAAGTTTTTTTGCTGTGGGTGGATTGTCCAGGTATAAAACTATGTCGGGCTCACAGCCCTTGGCGTGTAGGAGTGCCAGGGCGTCACGTGATTTAGAGCAGCGCGGGTTATGGTAAAGTGTCGGCATAATCACTAATCTTAAAAAAATCGCATTATAGCCCGTAATATACTCCGGGCGTGTTAAAAGAGGGCAGGTCTTTGCTGGCTGAAATTAATCATTATTATCGAGTGGCGCGACGCTGCCTTGTTCTGGCCTTTAAGCTGTACAGGGAAAAAGATTGTCAAAAAAGCGCGGCGTCACTCACCTATATGACGTTGTTCGCCATAGTGCCGTTGCTTACCGTCAGCTATTCCATGTTTTCCATTATCCCAGCGTTTTCTACGGTGGGTGATCAATTTCAATCGCTGATTTATTCCCAACTCCTACCTGGCAATGAGCAGGTTATTAGTAAGTATCTTAGTGATTTCTCTGCACAGGCGCGGAAGCTCACCGCGGTAGGCGTGATATTTTTAATGCTATCTGCCTATTTTATGCTCAAGAACATTGAGCAAAATTTTAACGGCATTTGGAATGTTCAGCGCGAGCGCCGTGGTGTTTCCAACTTTTTACTTTATTGGGCCGTATTAAGCCTCGGCCCTTTATTGCTCGGCCTCGCTGTGTTTATGAAAACTTACTTGATCGCCTTGCGTAAATTTGTAGGTCATTACGAAAGTCTGAGCCTTTTGGATGTTGCCTTCGAATGGGTACCCTGGCTTTTAACCGCGTCCGCTTTCACACTTTTATTTGTGGCAGTGCCTAATTGTAAAGTGCGGTTTAAACATGCCGCTATTGGCGGCGCTGCTACGCTTCTGGTGTTTGAATCCATCAAGTTTGGTTTCGCATTTATGGTGTCGCACTCCAGCTTTAAGCTGATTTACGGTGCTTTTGCGGTGGTGCCGCTGTTTTTGCTCTGGGTAAATATTAGTTGGATGGTAATTCTGGGCGGCGCCGTTTTAGTCCGAAGTATAGAGTTGTACCAGGTTGACCTGAAGGATCGTGGCTACCCTGATTTTTTTGGCTGCCTGTTAGTTCTTTGGCAATTCCACCAAGCATCCGATAAAGGTAATAGCGTTGCTAATTACGATCTATTGCATTTGGGACTTTCTGTCGATCAATGGCAGCGCATTCGAGAAGTTCTTCTGTCCAACACTGTGATAGCTACAACCCAACAGAATGAATTTGTCTTAAGTCGTGATTTGGCTCGCCTGAGCCTTAACGATTTGCGCAATATGCTAGGCGAGAAAGATCTGCTCCCCACAAATGTCGGCCAAGTGGAAAATTTGCCTTGGTACCCTAACGCACAATTACATCTTGGTTACGTCGATAATTTGGAAAACGAACGTTTTAATCTATCAGTGGAAGCGTTTTTCGACGGGCGTTAGAGTATTTTGATCTGTTAGTAACTGCTACTTATGGCTTATCAAAAAAAATCAGCGAACCGGGAATCGCTGTCTATACTCAGGGTATCCAATAATAGTTGCTGTCAAAATACTATTTATGACCATACCTCTTCTCATTTGTGATGATTCCAACATGGCCCGCAAGCAGGTTGCCAAGGCATTACCGGCTGGTTGGGATGTGGACATTACCTTCGCAACCAATGGTGTGGAAGGAATTCAGGCAATCCGTGCTGGCAAGGGCGAAATGGTTTTTCTCGATTTGACTATGCCTGAAATGGACGGTTATCAAGTACTAGAAGCAGTTAAAGCCGAAGGCTTGGACTCTATGATTATCGTAATTTCAGGCGACATCCAACCCGACGCTTATAAACGCGTCACCAAAATGGGCGCAATGGAATTCATCCAAAAGCCTGTCAGCCCAGAAAAGCTGCAAGAAGTTTTGCGTAAGTTTGGCTTGATTTAAGTCGTTATAGTTGCACCTTTCAGCTCCATCTCCTAATTGCTCCCTCGTTCCCATTTCCTCTAATCCACGTTAGATTGCGCGCTAGGTTTTTATTAGGAAATCCAGATGCAATTTTCTCGGTTCGGTAACAAGCTCAGTGGTAACGCAGGCATAGTTCAATTGATGGATGACTTGGGTGATGCGCTACGCACCAATCCCAATATGATTTTTATGGGTGGCGGAAATCCCGCACGAATTCCTGAAATGGAAGAAGCTTTCGCAGAGGCGCTCGAACAAACACTGCAAGACCCGCAACAAGCACATCAGTTATTAGGCGTGTATCAACCACCGCAGGGCGATGTAGACGTTCTAGATGCGCTCGCACAAATGCTTAGTAATGAATACGGCTGGCCACTCACACGCGAAAATATTGCACTCAGTAATGGCAGCCAATCCGCATTTTTTGTATTGTTCAATATGTTTGCGGGCGATTACGAAAACGGCGTAAAAAAACAGATTCAATTTCCGCTTGCTCCCGAATATTTAGGTTATAGCGATTTGGGAATTGGTGAGGGATTTTTTACATCCACACGCCCCAGCATTGAATTATTAGACGATGGCTTCTTTAAATATCACGTCGATTTTTCCAAGCTTCATATCACCGAAAATACTGGCGCTATTTGCGTATCGCGCCCCACGAATCCTACTGGCAATGTTTTAAGTGATGAAGAGCTGGATCACCTGGACCAGCTCGCGCGCGAACATGATGTGCCATTGATTGTGGATGGCGCTTACGGCACGCCATTCCCTAATATTTTATTCGCCGATATAAAACCGCACTGGAATGAAAACACAATTTTGGTGTTAAGCCTCTCAAAATTAGGTCTACCCGGCGCACGCACGGGAATCGTGATTGCTAACCCAACAGTGATCAACGCGTTTTCAAAAGCAAATACCATCGTAAATTTAGCCTGCGGTAATTTTGGTCCTGCACTCGCAAAAAATTTATTACAAGATGGGAAAATCCTAAAACTGAGCCGAGAAATAGTCGCTCCTTTCTATTCTGAAAAAATGGAAAACGCGGTTCGTATATTCAAACACCATCTTGGAAATTTACCTTACCGCATCCACAAACCCGAAGGCGCTATTTTTCTGTGGTTATGGTTCAAAGATTTACCCATTACAAGCGAAGAACTTTATCAACGCCTAAAAGCACGCGGTGTTTTGGTTATCTCCGGCCATCACTTTTTTCCGGGATTGGAGGAAGAGTGGCAACATAGTCATGAGTGTATAAGGGTGACTTATTGTCAGGATGCGAGTGTGGTGGAAGCGGGAGCGAAAATTATTGCGGAAGAGGTGGGCAGGGCTTTACAGTAAAATCTTATTAAACTTTTAAAAAATAGATACCTGAGAGCGTTCTATGGATTGGTTACCTTCTATTACAACTACAACTCTACTAGGTGCTGCCCTGTGGCTTTGTAGAAATGTCCTTTTACAAAGATTGCAAAACTCTGTGCGGCATGAGTTTGATGAAAAGCTAGAAAATATTAGATCTAAAATTCGCGAAAAGGAAAGCCAGATTGAAGCTTTGCGATCTGGAGTTCTTGATGGCGTAAGTCATCGTCAAGCAATATTGTATGAAAGGAAACTTAAAGCAACAGAAGAAATATGGGCAGCAGTTTCATCAATGGCTGCAGCTAAGCAAATATCAGAAATCATGTCACAAATTAAATTTGAGGCTGCCGCAAAGGAGTCTGAGAAAAATCCGCAGGCGCGTGAAATCTTCAAGGCTGTGGGAAAATCCTTTGACCCTGAAAAAATAGATGCATTGTCTGCTTATAGGGCGAGGCCCTTTGTGTCAAAGCTTGTTTGGGCATATTACAGTGCATACAAAGCTATAATCTCTCAGTCAATACTTCGTCTGGAAGCTTTGAAGTCGGGCTGGGAACAAGATTTTTCAAAGAGTGAAGAAATGGTTGCTTTAGTAAAAGCCGCGTTACCTCATCACGGTCAACACATTGAGAAATATGGTAACGAAAATGTGCATTATTTTCTTGATGAGTTAGAGACAAAAATTCTTTCAGAAATTGAGAATATTTTAAAAGGTAAACTCGATGACAATGAGAGTTTAAATACTGCAGCAAATATACTTAAAGCAGCAGACGCTCTCTTTAATAATGATCAAAGGATCTAGTTTCTGGTTCAGACTCCGGCATTTTACAATGCACACATCGGTAAACCTCAATTGGCGTACCCAAAATGCGGACTAGAAAATATTGGTTGCTCTGTTCGCAAGGTCACTACTTTGCCTTAACGGACTATATATAAAATTAATAGGGAGTCGTCATCCTCGCGAAAGCGGGGATCCAGTGTTGATCCTGATTTAAAAGCTGGATCCCCGCTATGCGAGGATGACGCTTCCCCACCTACCTAACTTATGAGTTTTCCACCAAAGTTTGTTCTTGCTACGTTATTTTCGAGATTGGAATTTAGCTTTTTTTGATGAGTAACCTACCGATATACAATAAAATTCCCTAGCGATTTGACCTGAGCAAACATAAATTCGAAGCCATGCGCTAATCTAAGCATTTCGAACAAGGAGACATGCAAATGAATAAAAAGAAAATCTTGAAGTGTTTAACAATATTAGTAACGATTTACCTAATGTTGTCCTTGGCGCCTGAAATAAGGATGTTTGGAGCGATTGTTGATATTATTGGGCTGGAGGTCTTTTTCTTACTTTTAGCTAGTTATCTAGTTATTGCTTTAAAGCAAATTTACGATGGCACGCTAAAGTGGATGCTTTCCTGGTTAAATGAAAAATTTGAACGAATAGATCCATTCTATTTTGTCCCTACAATAAATCAACTCGAGGAATGTCCACAGTTAATTTTTCATTCAGTACCATTTTTTGTATCGGTTTCTTTTTTGTTATTTGCTCAAGTATCACTTTTTTCATGATGTTTTGAATGGGCAAAAGTGAGATAAAAAATAAGTCAGTTAATATTTATCTTTAAAACCTACCCACCTTTCGAAGTAATACTTGTGCTCCACGAGGTTACGCGATTTCTTCCGTTTTCTTTTGATGCATAAAGTGCTTCGTCGGCCTGGTGAATAATAGTGGCGGAGTCTTTTGCGCCTAGAGCTATTGAAGTTACACCGAAACTTGCGGTGACTTTTACTCCCCTGGTCATTTTTGAACTGATACTTTCGCGGCAGCGTTCGGCAATATTGCGTGCTACGTCCAATGAGGTGTTGGGCAAAATAATGCAGAATTCTTCACCACCCATACGGGCGACTATATCTTTTTCCCTTACAACTTCTTTTATTGTATTTGCCATTGTTTTAATAACGGCGTCGCCTACGCCGTGGCCATGGGTATCATTTACGCGCTTGAAATGATCTATGTCAGCCATGATGCACGCGTAATCTGTGTTAGGTTTGAGTGAGCCAGCAGCTTTTCCTTCGAGATATTCGTAAAGCGCGCGACGGTTGAAACAATTGGTAAGTGGGTCGCGTGTTGCTAAAAAAGTTAATTCTTTATTTTTTGATTCAATTGCTGTGCGGGATTTCGCCAGTTCTTTAACCGTCTCTTCCAGTTGCCGCCTTTTTTCTTCCAGCTCAGTTATATCGTCAAAAACTGCGATTGTACCCTGGCTCGAACCTTTAGCGTCGAGTATAGGGACGGCGTTAACGCGAAACGTTTTTGTTTGTTCACCATTCGGGAGTGCAAGGTGGACATTCACTTGCTTTGTATTTGAGGATAATGCAGTAAGCCATGGAAATTCTTTGCTATTTTTATTATCGATAAGTTGCCACCCCAAACTACTCGCTTTCTTTCCTACAAGATTTTGTTCGGATTTATTCAGATTTTCCAATATCGATGTATTTGCCAATACAATATGTTCGCGCTTATCCAAAATCAAAACACCTTCTGCCAAAATATTCAGCGCATTGCGCACACGTGCAGGTACAACGGCGCTTGGATCAAGATGTTTAAGGACACGGCGAATGTATAACCAGAAACCTATAAAACCACTGACTACCACAAAAATAATGAGCACGATAAATGTGGGAATATGAAACAGCGGATGGGTTTCACTAGTTAGAGGTTTAAAAGTAATTTCGGTGTTAGCGCGAGTAACGCTATTAATGATCATTGGAAAACGCATGTGAGTTGGCGTAGATACTTTGGCTTCCGCACCTTTCCAAAACTCATCATGATTATTGGTTTCAATAAGTACTTCGCCATCAGTTTTTCGAATCGCCGCAGACTGCATGTCGGCATTTCTTTCTATAGCTGTATTCATAAGGTCGCGTATCAGACCGTCATCGCCACGGCTGACCGCCAAATTTATTTGCGCTGCAAGTGTTTCGGCGGTTTGTTTGCGGATTTCAAACTGTTGTTTTTCAGTTCCGGACGTTAAACCCAGTGCTTGTGCCAATAGCAAAATGGATACGACCAAAACAATAAGGCCTATGCTTAAACGTATGGCAGGCGTTATACGAATCATCAGCTTTTTTCCTTAGTTTTTTTTACGTTGCTGTCGGCGTTATCAAATAGGTAACCAACTTCTTTCGCATTTTGATCTTCGGCTTTTTTGTCGCTGCGTTGTTTTTCTATATCTTTTTTACGTTTTTTGACTTCCTCCAGAATTGGTAAGGGGTCTACCCCGCGCCAAAGTGGAAGCATAGACATAAGTGCTAGTAACAGACTGCTCGCTCTCAACGACCAAATTAAAATGCCGGTGGTTAGCGATAAGGTTATGCCGGAGACTATTGCCCGGTGTTGTTTTTCTTCTTCGATCACATTGTCCATTTCGCGACGAATTTTCCGCAGCTGTGTATTAAACTCTTCTGAGTCTGCAGCGCTATAACCCTCGCCCGGAGAAATTAATGATGATGCTATGGAGCGCGTGCTTAACGAATCAATTAACTTTTTAGTCTGCGAATCCTGATGCATTAGGATGCGATCGTAACGATTTCGGTCAAAAATTTCTTGCGTCCTATTTGCTTGCGTATCAACTATGAGAGCTGGCAAATCACCTGACCCATGACCAATTAAATTATTGGCAAGCGGATCTGACAGACCATTCTGAATTTGCCCCCCGCCACCAGATGGAATAAAGCTATTGTCATTATCGCGTGGCTTGTCGGTTGGTTCGTCATTGGTTTTACCGCCAGGGTTAGAGATAACAAGATCTTGGTCTTCATCCGCTGAGGGGATAAACGTTGGGTCCAGCGGCAGTATTGGTAGAGGTAAAACGGTAATTTTAAATACGCTTTCAACAAATCCACCATCACTATCAGTCGCACGTAAAACAATTGTAGCTTCACCTAATGCCATCGAATTATAACTAATAGTGGAAGTATGGTTTTGTTGATTGAATTGAATCGATTGAAGCAATTCTGGATTGCTGTTGCTAACCAGGCTGTATTGCAGATTATTTCCATTTTCAACATCGCTGAACACTTTGGAAAAATCCAAACTACTTTGGGCGCTACCTTGAAAAACGTTAATATTTTTAATGCCATTGCTGATTGGCAAATTGTTGGTGAACGCAACATTTACGGTAAAGCTTGCGTCAACACTAGCACCTTGAGCGTCTGTTGCCCGAATAGTAATCTGACCAGAGCCAAATTGGTTTTCCGCGTAATGAAGCTGTAATTTTCCGGTTTGTGGATCGATAAGTGTTTGGGTTATCAGTGCGCTGTTAGTATTACCGACAATGGAATAAACCAATTGCGAGTCTTGATCTTCCCTGTCAGAAAATACCACGAATAAATCTATAGTATCGCCGTTACTATTTCTCACTGTATTTAATGTTGGTATAACGCTACTTGTTGGTGCCTCGTTTACGTGTGCAACATTTATAACAAAATCTGTTGTCGCAGATTGACCCTGACTATCTGTTGCTCTTAACTCAATTGTATAGCTGCCTTCATCTCCATGGGTCGGGGTTCCGCTGAATGTACGTGTCGCGGCATTGAAATTTAACCATGCTGGTAGCGCGCTACCGTTATTCAGTTGCGCTGAGTAGCTTAATGAATCTCCCGCATCAATATCGCTAAAAATGTTGTTTTCAAATTGAAAATTAAATGCAGAGTCTTCTGTCGCATTCTGATTCGGAATTGCGTTCGCAACTGTCGGGGCATCATTAGCGTTGGCTATTACAAGATTAAATGTATCTGTAACTGTTCCACCATTGCCATCGGTGGCCGTAACATCGATGCTTAGAGTTCCAACATTGGCATTGATTGGCGTTCCGCTAAAGGTTCCGGTTGTAGCGTTAAATGTTAACCAGCTGGGTAATGCACCGCCTCCATTTAATTGTGCGGTGTAAGTTAAGGTATTGCCAACATCCACATCGTTAAAGGTGTTGGATGCAAATTGAAAATTGAATACAGAATCTTCTGTCGCGTTTTGATTTGGAATTGCGTTTGCAACTGTTGGCGCATCATTCGTGTTTGCAATGACGATGTTGAATGTATCGGTAACAGTTCCTCCATTTCCGTCATCAGCAATAACATCAATAGAAACAGTTCCTACATTTGTATTTGTAGGTGTTCCGCTAAAAGTTCTAGTGACAGAATCAAAGGATAACCAACTTGGTAATGCACCGCCTCCATTTAGTTGAGCGGTGTAAGTCAGGGTATCGCCAACATCTGAGTCGTTAAATGTATTTGATGCAACTTGAAAGTTAAATGCAGAATCTTCAGTCGCGTTTTGATTTGGGATTGCGTTTGTAACTGTGGGTGAATCGTTGGCGTTGGCGATTACAAGATTAAATGTATCTGTAACCGTTCCACTATTGCCATCATTTGCGGTTACGTCAATCGTGATTGTTCCAACATCGGTATTGGTCGGTGTTCCGCTAAAGGTTCCGGTTGCGGTATTGAATGTTAACCAGTTTGGTAATGCACCGCCGCCATTTAATTGCGCGGTGTAAGTCAGGGTATCGCCAACATCTGAGTCGTTAAATGTATTTGATGCAACTTGAAAATTAAACGCAGAATCTTCTGTTGCGTTTTGGTTTGGAATCGCGTTCGCAACTGTTGGGGCATCGTTTGCGTTTGCAATAACAAGATTAAAGGTATCTGTGACCGATCCACCATTTCCATCGTTGGCGACGACATCAATGCTTATGGTCCCCACATCTGCATTGGTTGGTGTTCCGCTAAAGGTTCCTGTTGCACCATTAAATGTTAACCAGCTTGGTAGTGCGCCTCCACCATTTAACTGTGCGGTGTAAGTTAATGTATTGCCGAGATCCACATCGTTAAAGGTGTTGGATGCAAATTGAAAATTGAATACAGAATCTTCTGTCGCGTTTTGATTTGGAATTGAGTTTGCAACTGTTGGCGCATCATTCGTGTTTGCAATGACGATGTTGAATGTATCGGTAATAGTTCCTCCATTTCCGTCATCAGCAATAACACCAATAGAAACAGTTCCTACATTTGTATTTGTAGGTGTTCCGCTAAAAGTTCTCGTGACAGCATCAAAGGATAACCAGCTGGGTAAAGCACCACCACCCGCAAGTTGAGCAGTGTAAGTTAGGGTATTTCCGACATCGGCATCGCTAAAGGTATTGGCTACGAACTGAAAATTAAATGCAGAATCTTCTGTCGCGTTTTGGTTTGGGATTGCGTTTGCAACTGTTGGAGCGTCATTCGTGTTTGCGATGACGATGTTGAATGTGTCGGTAACCGTTCCGCCATTTCCATCATCAGCAACAACATCAATAGAAACAGTTCCTACATTCGCATTTGTAGGTGTTCCGCTAAAAGTTCTCGTGACAGCATCAAACGATAACCAGCTGGGTAAAGCACCGCCGCCCGCGAGTTGAGCTGTGTAAGTTAGGGTATTGCCAACATCTACATCGTTAAAAGTGTTTGATGCAAATTGAAAATTAAACGCAGAATCTTCTGTTGCGTTTTGGTTTGGAATCGCGTTCGCAACTGTTGGTGCATCGTTAGTGTTTCCGATGACAATATTAAAAGTTTCAGTGCCGGTCCCGTTATGGCCGTCATTGGCAATTACATCAATACTTATAGTTCCAACATCTGCATTGGTTGGCGTTCCGCTAAAGGTTCCAGTTGCAGCATTAAATGTTAACCAGCTTGGTAATGCGCCGCCGCCATTTAATTGCGCGGTGTAAGTCAGGGTATCGCCAGCATCTGCGTCGTTAAATGTATTTGATGCAAATTGAAAATTAAATGCAGAGTCTTCCGTTGCATTTTGATTTGGGATTGCGTTTGCAACTAGTGGTGAATCATTTACGGAGAGAACATTAATTGAGACTGTATCTGTATCGCTATAGGCCCCGCCAGGTCCGGTATTGCCGAGATCGTTAGTTACAATGGTAAAAGTATCTGCGCCAAAATAATTAGTGGCAGAGTGGTAAGTCAGTGTCGCGAGTGCGTTGTTAATATTGGCGACTGTGCCGGTGAAATCCATTGCTGTGTCATTAGTGCCATCACCTGTGTTGAAGGTCAGCCCGGCGATACTCGCTAAATTTAATTCGCCAGTGATGACGGCAAGTGTGACGCGAACATTTCCGCTACCTGCGTCCACATCGGTAATTTGTATTTGATTTCCATTACCCGCGCTAAACACCAGTGGCACATCTTCGTTGGTGTATTGAGTAACGGGCATGGTGTTAACGGGCGGCGTGTTGCCTGTGCTGATCACTATGTCAAAAGTATCGGTTACCGTGTTGTTGCTCGTATCGGTTGCTATGACATCAATGGAAAGTGTGCCGACATTTGCGTTGGTCGGTGTTCCATTAAATGTTCGCGTTGCGCTGTCATAAGTTAGCCACGAAGGTAGTGCGCCACCGCCCGCGAGTTGTACAGAATAGGTAATGGAATCGCCAATGTCTTGATCAGCCGCGATATCTGAAGCAAATGTAAACGTAAAAGGAACGTAGCCAGTTGCAGTTTGGTTAGCGATGGGGTTAAGAACGAAGGGTGCTTCTTGTACATCGCTCACGGTAAGCGTGAACGTATCCGAGATTGATCCACCATTGGGATCAGTCGCAGTGACTTTAATGCTTTTTACGCCCACGTCGCCATCGTCTGCGGTGCCAGAAAAAGTGCGCGTTACTGCATTAAAATTAAGCCAGGTTGGTAGGGGGTCCCCATTTGCCTGGGTCGCAGTGTAGGTTAAGGCATCGCCATTCCCGTTGTTAAAGGCAGTAAATTGAAAACTGTAAACGCTATCTTCAGAGACATTTTGATCCGGGATGGGCGTAGGTACGGTATTCGGATTGGCCACTACAATATCGAAAAATTCCGAGGTAGACGCACCGTGGTTATCGGTACCAATAACTTCCACCTGCCAAGTGCCGATTTGAGCGAGGCTCGGTGTACCGCTAAATTGCCGTGTCGTTGTATCAAAGCTAAGCCAATCCAGATCGCTTCTACCGACTAGATTAGCCCGGTAAATAATAGTGTCGACCGGGTCGGCATCTGCAAAAGTATTGGCAGGAACTGTGTAGTTGAATGCCGCATTCGAGTTAGTAGTTTTATCAGTTATCGGATTTGCAACGGCGGGCGCCAGGTTGCTGCCGTTCTCATAGCCCAGCTTAAAAGACAGGTCTTTAGTTGCGTCATCCACACCGTTGATCAGAACATTTCCTGGCGTCACTACATCGCCCAGATATCCGATCTTCACCGCGCCATCGGTTCCGGTGGAGCTGACCTTTATAAAGTAGGTGGTGTTATCTGTAAGGGTGACGTTGCTGAAGTCGAAGCTATACCACTCTTTGCCGTTAGGGCTTAGCGCCGCTGAACTGACCATGTCGCTACCTAAAACTGTTCCATTCCAAGCATCTAATAGTTGAACGGTGACGGTTTGCGGCGCTGCACCGCTGGCAGTCACAAACAAGCTGATTTCGTTGGCAAGATAAGTTCCGTTGCCGCTGTTGTACGTGAAACTTTGCCCGACTTGCTGGGTTGTGGACACGAACAAATCAGTGTTATTCGCGCTTGTGGCTATGTAATTAGTGTCGACATTGCTAGACGTAATAATTGCAAAGGTATCGGTTACTGTGCCGCCGTTACCGTCGCTGGCAGTTACATCGATATTAAGCGTCCCTACATCCAGGTTCGATGGCGTTCCACTAAAGGTTCGCGTTGCGGCGTTAAAATTTAACCATGATGGTAGCGCACCGCCGCCACTTAATTGCGCGGTATAGGAGAGTGTATTGCCAGCGTCTATATCGCTGAAGCTATTAGCTGCAAAGGCAAAATTGAAAGCGACATTTATAGGCGCATTCTGGTTGGGAATAGCGTGTGCGGTAATTGGAGCATCGTTCGCGGCGGCGATATTAATGGTGAACGAATCTGTATCGCTCAAGGCTCCGCCCGTACCACTATTACCCAAATCATTCGTGATTATGGAGAAGGTATCGCTGCCGTTGTAGTTGGCGGTTGGTAGATAAGTGAGTGTTGCCAATGCCGCATTAATATTGGCCACCGTACCGGTAAACGTCATGGTGGAATCGCTAGTGCCGTCACCCGCGCTAAACGTTAAACCCGTGACGCCTGCCAGCGATAGAACGCCGTGACTTACGGAAATACTCGTGCGTACTGTGTTAGTCGTTGCGTCTACATCGGCAATACTGATTCGGTTGCCATTGCCTGCGCTGGAAATGAGCGCAGTATCTTCGTTCGTATTTTGGGTTGTAGGTACGGTATTAACAGGTGCGTCATTAACGGCGGTAATGTTGATAGTGGCAGTATCGTTAGCTGTTAAAACGCCATCGCTCGCCGTAATGGTTAATGTCGAACTCCCCGGCGGTGTATCAGCGGCGACGCGATAGGTCAGTGTCGCGCCGCTGGTGCCGTTAAAAAAATTATTCAATTGGGCAGCTGTGCCGTTTACCACCAGGCTGTTAGTGCCATTACCAGAAGTGATACCCACGCCAGTTGTACCTGCATTGGCGGTGATTTGGCTGTTGCTACCTGTTGCAGCAAGCGTGATCGTCAGGTTATCGCCGTCGGCATCCGCAACGCTAATACCGGTGCCATGTAAATTTAATGCAACTTGTTCAGTGGCCGAGTAAGTTGTAGGCGTTATAGCAACCGTAGGTGCTGAATTTGAGGCGCCCACGTTAGTGACTGCGAATGATAAATCTCGCTCTGCGCCACCCGCGTTGTTAAAAAAAGTACCGTTACTGAATACACTCGTATTGTGATAAGTCGCAGCAATTAAATGATCGCTACCGCTTGTGCTCAACCGTACCCAATAAACCTGGTAGGCGGTGAGGGATACCTCGGGAAAATTAAAATTAACCCACTGCAAACCATTGCTAAGTGTGCTGGATGAAACCGTCGCACTTCCAATCAAAGTACCGTTGTAATTGTCGCGTATTTCCAGATATAAATTTTGTGTAGCCGCACCTGCGGTTTTATTAATTTCTACACTGATGCGATCAATATTTACTCCACTGGTGTACTGAAAACTTTGACCTGCAAAATCCCCGGGAATCAGCGCGTAATTATTGCCGCCGGAGCCGGTATTAATATAAGTCACATCCGCCAGTGCACCGCTCCAGGTAAGATCTTGTTGTGCGTTAAGCAAGCTTGCGGTTTCAACGGACCCGATATTTTTTTCCAGTATCCAATCGGCATGCGCGATAGTACCGGTAAGGTTGGTACTTGCGGCAACGTCTGCACCAGTAAATTGATTTAACTGTTGCAGCAGTTGAACACCCGCATCGTTTGCCGCTAGGTCGCAGCCGTAAATTAGAATATCGGCCTCGCTCGTCAGGTTTGTCTGCCAGCTGGCCAATTCATTTATAAACTGCGCAATAGTATTTCCATTAAGCACGGTACTACCCAGTTGCAATTCACCTGGAACGCCGTGTGAAATCAAATGAATCGACGTGATATTTGTGTAGAGACTAAGGCTCTGGGTAATCTGAGTAATGCCATCCTGATTTTGATCGAGGAAAATAATTTCTATATTTTTGTTGTCAGGATTATTCAAAATATCGTCGACCAGACGTTGATAATCTGCAACATGCGTGTCCACAAATACCAATGAATGAGTGGCGGCTTCCGGCGCAGTATTGCTCGGCAATGCGATAGGCGTATCAGCGTTATCCGTTGGATTATTCGTATTATCTGTGGTGTTGGTTTCAGAGGCAACGGCGTGTTGCTGCGCGATTAAGTCGGGATAAACCTGCATTAAATCCAGGTTGTCTGCAGCGTGTGAGAGTGAATCAACCGAGTGAGTTGCATCGTCAAAAACAGCAATATCGGCAGTGGCCGAAAATAGCAGCCGAGGTTCTATAGCTTCGATCAGTGGACGACGAGGACGCGTTGATTTTGACATGGCTACTCAAATACTTTTTTCATATACAAACTTCGTATAAAGATTAAGAAACACTGTTATTTTTATAATCCATGCTTCCTTTTACCTAACGCCATCTAACAGCAAACGCGCGAAAAATTTTAAACCTAATTCGCCGGACGCTTGGCGTCCAGCAAATTCAAGGTGACACCTTGAAAACTTACTTTGCATTTCAAACCACTTGGAATTTTATTGTCCGGGTTTGGAATTGAAAGGCGAATCGCAAAAGTATTGCTTGGACCATCAATTACCTGGTCTACTAATATCACATCTGCCGAATAGGTTTTACCGCTCGCACCGAGTTCCGGTGTTACCGTCGCTTTCATACCTTCTTTTATTGCACCGTACAAACTGGAAGGCGCGAACACTTCGACTTTTAATGGATCGAGATGTGCAATTTTTAACACAGGCTCAAAATCAATATGCTCGCCTGGTTGCTTGAAGCGTTCTACGACAATCCCACTCACCGGGCTTACGATGGTTCGTTTTTGCAAATCAGCTTGGGCGCGTTTGTATTCCAAATCAGCTTGACGCTTCCGATCCTGTGCTTGCTGTAGTTGTTGCGCGGCTATAGCGCGCTCAGTTTTTGCCTTATCTAACTCCGTGAATGACGCGGCTTTTTTTTCGTAAAGGTTGTTCACGCGCTCCAAATTGCGTTGGCTAAAATCAAGTTGAAGACGTTGCGCATCCACGTCGCTATGAAGATCAGCCTGCACGCGGCGCAATTCGGCTGTAGCAGTTTCAACACTGGATTCAAGACGAGCAACCACGGTGCCTTTTTCCACTTTACTATTTTTATCAACCAGTACCTCGCTGATAACGCCGACCACGGGGCTACTCAATGCAATCATGGTTGAAGGTTCGATGCGACAATTCAACTGGTTATTATTATTTTGCGCCATAGCACTACTGGCACTAAAAAAGATAAGAAATCGAAAAAAAAGTTTGGTCATATACGTATAAATAATGGTGAATTCTGAACCCTAACTATAGAAGACATTTGTAAACTCGCAGGTTAAATCCACGGTTCTATACAAAAATTAATTATTTTTACGGCGTTAAAAGGCGTGTTGAAAATTGCGGATAAAAATTTGTTGAAGTGTACGATACCATTGGGCCGCCAGAGGTCGTGCCGGATGATAAAAACGAACATAAGCGCGCTCACCAAATTGATTTTTTTGTATAAGATCTTTTGCGGTGAGATCTACCAAAAAAATCATTTGCGTCGTTTTAGTCCCCTCCGGTTTTGAGGCATCCAGCGTGAGGCGACCCCCACCTTTAACACCCAGCACGGGGCTCGGAAGCTCGAAGGTGCCTGCCGGTACTTCCTGGCTTATTATGGCATCGATAGGTTGGACCACATTGCTTGCTAAACGCAGCTCCACCTTATTAGTCGCCTGTTTTACCAAACCGATTTCTTCTTGTGTTAAAGCCGCGCGAACTCGCAAAGGTTCATGCGTCTCGATTAGCGCTACGCTTTCCCCCTGCGCTAAATAACTACCTTTGAGTTGATATTGTTTTGTAATACGTAGGCGTCCCGCGTTTGGGCTGCGCAATGTTAAGTGATCAACACGCTCTTGCAACACGTTGACTTCCGCGCGAATTGCTTCAGTGTCTTGCTCAAGTAATTGTGCTTTGCTGCGATCTTCGCTCCAGGCTTCTTGCAAGCGCGCTTCATATTCGCGCAGGCTTGCCTGTTTAACGGCGAGGCTCGCAATCAATGCCGGATTTTCAAGTTGCAAAATTACCTGGCCTTGCGTTACCTGTTCGCCGTCTTTAACGAAAAGTTCGGTGATCTCTCCTGAAGCTTCGGCCTTAATACGTGCGTTATCAGGCAGCCAAATCACGCCTTGGGTAGATGTAGAGTTGGGCATGGGTATGAGAGTGAGAAATAAAACAACTGTTGCCACGCTACTGCAAGCCACCACTATCGAACGTCTACGATGGGCTTTTAAAGCAGGACTTTTTGCTAAAAACAAACCATATTTAATAGTTGGTAAGAAAATCTGGAACCCGAGTAACCACAACGCGAGTACTAATCCAAGTTTTGGAAAATAATGAGCTGCTAATAAAATAATAGAGGCGAGAATAAATAGACGATAGAAGAAAGCTGCAATACTATAAAAAGCTAAACTGAACGCCTGTTGCGGGTTTGCTGCGGGTGAATATAAACCTTGCAGGCCATAAGCATAGCGACGAATTAAATAACTAACTTGCTGATTGGCACGGCTTGCTAAGTTGGGTTGGTCGATTGCATCGGTTAGCAAATGGTAACCGTCGTAACGCATAAGCGGATTGCCATTAAAAAATAATGTGGAGACGCTACCGATTAAAATAACGTTATATAAAATATCTTTTGATAATCCCGCCTCAAGATTTATCCAGATCAACAATGCGAGGGCAGCCAAAAATAATTCCACCGCCATGCCCGCTGCGCTTACCATCATACGTTGTCGTTTTGTTTTAAAGGCCGTTGCAGCGCTGGCATCTACATAGGGTAGTGGTGTCCCCAACATAAAAATTACGCCAAATTCATGCACATCACCGCCCCACGCCTTTGTAAATAAGCCATGACCAAGTTCATGCACTACTTTTAATAGTGGATAGGTTAACCAAAGCAGAAATAGGTTTTGGGGCGATAAAATTTTATCCAATTGGCCGTGCGTTAATTCGGTCCAATGCATTGCAGCCTGCACTAGGGCTATGGCTATAAATAGGAGCCAGACCATCCCCATAGCAGGCGATGTGATTATTTTCGCTACCGGATTTAAACGTTCCAAAAATCGATTTGGGTTGCCGAGTGAAAATTTCCACACCAGCGGGTTCATCAATATTTGCAGCCAACGCTGTTTTTTTTTCTGCTGCTGCCGCGCAAATAATTCCTGTGTGCTGGGCGGCATGTCGCACAACAATAAATCGGCTACATGTAAATATTGCAGAAGATGGACGAGCTCATCGCGCGTAGGAATTTCTTCAAGACTCTCATAGAGCTCCGGTGCCGACGCTGCTAGCAAAATTTGCGGCAGCGTATTCTGCCCATTCATAAAACTTAATAAGCGATACGCAGAGGGCGTCAGGCGATGAAAACGACCGTTACTTTTGTCGTGCAATACATACCAGAGTTCACCGCTGTAATCGCGGCGTTGGAAATCAATATGGCGTGGCAGTGAAGGGCGTAATACCTCAAGGCGCTGCCAAAGTAGATCGTCGTTTACAGCCATAGTTTTAACCTGAGCCAATACCAGACATCGTGAAACCAAATCCAGCCCAAAAGTTCACGGCCCGCCAATACTTTGCCTGATCCGGTCATGCCGGGGCGCAGTTCAGCTGATTCGCGATTAAGTGTCGCCTCCACCCGAAAATAATTTCTGCCTTCGCGAATTTCACTGATTGGGGTAATAGATTTTACTTTTGCTTCGAAAACCTCGTTTGGAATACTTGTCAATTTAATTTTGCAAAGTTGGTCAGGCTGTAGAGCAGTTATGTCGCGCTCGTTTACCCACAGCTGAACTAGATAACCCTGATTTGCGGAAATTTCAAATAAGGTTTGCCCTTGTTTTACCGGTGCTCCCAAAGATTGTGAAATATCGTCTGACGTAATTATTCCATCGCTGGATGCGACTAATTGCATACGAGATTGTTGTTGCTCGATTAACTGTAATTGACTCGACGCTTGCTCAACCTTTTCATTGGATATTGCAGCCTGGGCGCGATTGCCGTTTGCCAAAGCGTTATCATATTCCTGTTGAGATTGCTGCATTTGACTGAAAAGTTTGCGACGTTCGAGTCGCAACTCTTCATCATTGAGCTGCGCAAGTAAATCACCTTTTTTAACGATGGTGCCCGGGCGTGCTTTTATGGATTCCAAATAACCATCTTGTGGCGACACCACTAGATACTTAAAAGTACTTTGTAAGCTTGCGTCGCTCGTCACCCAGTAGCGGGCGGGGAAAAGTAAAATAAAAAATACTGCAATTGCTGTAATGGCAGCTATTTTTTGAGTCAGTTTTTTTTCACCTAACAAAGGGTGTAGCTTTTTTTGCAAACGTGCCTTAAGTTGTTGGCGAATATTATTTTCCCCTGCTTGTTTCAGGGCGACTAAATCACTAACCAATGCTAAAGCAGGTTGTAAGAAAATACTTTGCTCGGATGGATTCGTTTTATACTCAATGGTAAGTGCGCCAATAACTCTGGAATCCTTGCGCAATAAAAAGCTGTCGATAGCTGCGGTCTGTTGTTCGCGTAACAAGTTTTCGTGACAACGCAGAATCCTCACAGGCTCATCTTTAGCTAGGGCGTTTTCGTCAAAGTGTATATCGGTGCGTTGATCAATGGCTTCATCCATGGCATCGCTGATTGCCTGCATTGCGCTCGTACGCTTATCAAAATTTGCGGAAAATGAAACGGCGGTAAGTTCGATTGTATTATTTTTCAGTACACCAAAACTTACTCGTGTTGCTTGCAGTTGCGTTGCAAAAAAATTGACCAAACTAATGGCGGTTTCCTGCAAACTTTTTTCTTTTAGCAGGCTAGTCATTAGCTGCATTAGCAATTCGGTTTGCGCATTTTTATCAACGGTGTCTAAACCCGAGTTAGCTAAAACTGAGCGAGCTAATTCTTGTGGTGACGATTTCGGTTCAGCGAACTCCTGTGAGAAATCTTCGTGTTGCGGTTGTTGTTGCGATAATAAAAACTGCAGCCACACCATTCCCTGTTGCAACACGACTAAGCTCTCGGCGATAACTTTTTTATCGCTGCTATCAAGATGTAGAATGACCACACCCCAAAATTGACCTTGATGCACTATCGGGTGCGCCATAAGCATTTGATTGTTGTCTACGGGAAGCAAATGCAGGCGTTTTTTTCCTGTAACTTCTTTAATCGCGGTGATGGTGAATTGATCCGGACTGTATTTTTCCTGCGACGAGATCTCTGGAATTCTAATACTAAATTTTAGATTGCCGTTTTCCGATACACGAACCAGCACCGCAGAAATGCAATTGTGGATAAGATTCTTTTGCTGTTTTAGCCAGCCTTTTAATGGGATTTTAGCTTGCATGAATTCACTTGGCTAAAGCGCCAATTGCCGTAGGTGGATTGATTTGCGTTTTTTTTAGTTTTTTTCGCTTCTACAGAAGTATAGAAGCATACGGCGAAAATGCCGGACTTTTGTAAATACCGAGGATGTAATATTGAACGACTCGCCCAGCCGAATCTTGCCCGGCTGATAGGTAAAGGATTGGCGCATACTGTTTACAGGGCCAGATGTCTGGCCGCCGTAAGCTAGTTCATGAATATGACTCTTTTATTTTTGCCAAAACCATTTTTTAGGTGCAGCTATGAAGGCTGCAATTTGTCGCTGTTTATGCGCTTCATCAGTAAACCAATAATAATCGTGATGAACTTTGGGTTTTATCCAACCTTTGAAGGGAGCTATATGTTCGAGATGTAGAGCCGGAAGACCGAGTTTACGATCTGCGTTAAAACTTCGGTTCCAGTCAACCAGGATGTCGCGTTTGGCAGTTGCTATCGCCAATTCATCCGTTTGTGCTTTTATCAAGCGGCAAGCTATAAAGCCAACAACAGGAGCAATGCTGCTGTAGTTCTCGAAAAAAATGTCAGAACCGGAAATTACAACTGTGTAGTACTTCATCATTTAATAAAATTATTCACTAATCCAATTCAACATCGTTTTTGTTTAAGTACAAGGGTGTGGATGCAGGCATTTTCTGAAAGAGCTTGCTGAAATGTTGTTGCACTTTCGCAATATTCATAAGTCCCATGCTGCTTGAGAAACCAAACCAAACATATAAGCCGTTTAAATCGCGAAACATCGGCGGTAAATGTTTTGGCGGCTCAATAACGCCCTCCAGGTAACGCTCGTAGAGCAGCGGTAAATCATCCAGGGTAACTTTGCCTACAAATAACATAGGAATAACTTCTGGTACACCGGACTGAATAGCGCTGCGAATAAAATTTACATTTTCAACAAATCCTTTTACATAAGAAATATCTTTGGTGAATACAGAGCCGCCATCTAATGTGCCACCACGAAATACGCGTTGAGTAACTCGGTAGCTGTCGTGTTCGCTGATGCCGCGATCAATAAAATATTTATAAACTTCGCAAAAACTTGCGCCTTGTTCGGCTAGATCAACAGCAACAACCCGATCACTGATACGGCGGGCGCGTTGTGGAAATGAACTAAACGTTAATGTTTCCATTAACACCGCCATGCCTTCCTGGATGGCGGTGATTCGCGGTGAACCTACGCTTAGCCACGTCGCCCAAGGCTGTTGACGTCCATTAAGTGTAGTACCTATATGCACCCAGCCTTCATGAACTTCAAGGACTTGTAAATCCAATTCCGAGAACATGGCGCGCCGATTAATTTTGATACAGTCACCGCCGGCGGAAGCGTCCGAGACTATGTCATCGCTCAATTCAATGCGAACTTCACCGCCACCGAAATAATTAACCATACGTTCACGTAAAATATTTACAGCTTGCTCGGCGCTAATGTTGTTCGTGTAAGGACGGTTTAAATGTTCAACCGCCGGAAGGGAAAAAATTTGACACAAACGTTCGCCCATTTCGCGCAAGGTTTTGCGGTCGCCACGAATTTTGTCTTGCGCGGATCCGTACAGTAATTTACTAAAATGACCGAACTGTTGAGTGCCGCGGGAGCGCAACAATTCGATAACAATTTGATATTGGTCGATGGTGGCCAGAAGGATTTGGCCCAAGGCATCGTCGCGGCCCAGATCCCTGCGAACATCCGTCTTGAGGTCTTTAAGAAGTAGATAGACTTTATCAGTGTCGAAGGCGAGCTTCTGTTTTTGATAAAAATCTTCGCCCAGTTGGGGAAGCTCGCGCCCGCCCTTGGCCAGGAAACGGATCTCTAAATCGGCAGGCCACTTTATTGCATCCAAAATACGAATTGGTTTTTGCAGCGCCACCAAGCGATTAGATAAGCTGCGTAACCGTTCCAGATAGGCTTGATTCGTCATAGGGGCATGTTCAATTGGGCGACAAGGTGACAGCGAGGGTGGGCTGCCATCGGCTTGATCATTCTAACTGCTGACGCGGTAAAAGTGATTAGCGTCACAGGAAGATAATGACAAAAAATGGTAAATCGGCCCGAAAAAGGTGGCATTGACCAGCGCCCGGAATAAAACTGCAAAACTGCTTGCTTATATTCCTCCTGGCAGCGTAAATTTTCGCCGTAAAAAAGCGGCGCAATCGCCAGAATATTATGTGGATACTCTATGGCGTTTGTTGCGCTCGAAAAATTACATGAACTTCATGATGGCTATCGCCGCGTATTTAAAGTAGGTGGTCGTGAGTGGATACTTATGCAAGAGGAGGGCAGGCATTATTGCATTGCAAATCAATGCCCGCACTTGCAGGCTCCCTTAACGCAAGCGAGTCTGGTCAATCATATTTTGCGTTGCCCAACCCACGGCATAGAGTTTGATTTGCGCTCTGGTATGCCGGTTAATCCCGCGAGTTGCCGTCACGCACTCAGTTTTCTACCGCTGGTTTACGAGGCAAATCAAATCGGGTTAGATATTTGTTGACGCCAAACTCTGGTAAGCCGACTGGCTCTAAAGCGAACAACCGTCGGCCACTCTGCTTAAAAAAAATAATAAAGGTAATTCATGTCTATTTTATCGGTTGTTATTTGTATTGCACTGTTGGTGTTATTAACCGCGCGCTGGAGTATTAATCCGTTTATTGCGTTTTTAATTACCGCGATAGTGGGTGGAATTATTTTAGGTATTCCGCTGAATAAAATTCCCGATGCAATTGAAAAAGGCATAGGTAGTATTTTAGGTTCGCTGGCAGCAATTATTTGTTTGGGGGCAATGTTCGGAAAATTAATTGCGGATTCCGGCGCTGCGCAAAAAATCACCTTTGTGCTCGTTAAGTTTTGCGGTGAAAAATATATTACCTGGGCGCTTATGCTCACAGGTTTTTTTGTTGGTATTCCGCTTTTTTATAATGTGGGATTTGTACTTCTGGTTCCGCTGGTGTTTTCTGTCGCATATCAAACAAAACTGCCTGCCGTTTATTTAGGTATCCCCTTGTTAGCGGCCCTGTCCGTTACGCATGGTTTTTTACCGCCACATCCGTCACCAACGGCTCTTGTACCGCAATTTAAAGCAGACATGGGTTTGACGTTAATTTACGGTTTTATTGTCGCGCTTCCCACTATGATGATTGCGGGGCCGGTATTTGCCAGGTTTTTAAAGAAAATGCGTAGTGAGCCAATGGCCACTTTTACGCCGGATGTGATTCCGGATCATGCATTACCGTCAACGGGCAAAAGTTTTTTCGTCGCTTTATTGCCTGTGCTTATGCTAACAGTCACAACTCTTACGGCGCCCCTTGTCACTGGTAATGCTAATTTAAAGTTGTATCTCGATTTCTTTGGCAATCCGTTGATGGTTATGTTGATTGCCCTGATTATTGCCAGCTATAGCTTGGGCCTAGCCAATGGCCAGTCGCTTGGGAAGATAATGCAAAGCTTCAGTCAGGCTTTGAAAGACATTTCTGTTATCCTGCTGATAATTGCTGGTGCTGGCGCGCTTAAACAGATTTTTGTCGAAAGTGGTGTCGGCAATGAAATTGCCGCCAGTTTGAAAAGTATCCCCATCAATCCATTACTACTCGGTTGGCTAATAGCCTTGATTATTCGTGTTAGTTTAGGCTCTGCTACGGTTGCAGGTCTTACAGCAGCGGGTATTATGGCACCCCTGGTCGTTACATCACCTGGCATCAACCCTAATTTGATGGTATTGGCAATTGGCGCGGGTAGCTTGATGTGCTCTCACGTCAACGACTCCGGATTTTGGATGTTTAAAGAATATTTTAATTTGAGTTTAAAGCAGACATTTGCCTCTTGGTCAGTGATGGAAACAATTGTCGGCATGCTCGGATTAATCGGTGTTTTGTTATTGGATATTATTGTTTAACAATCTTTCTGTTTATTTTTCCAGATCGCAATTCTATGGCTGATCTTGGCACTTTCAAAAGGTAATGCATATGTCTTTTTTCTCGCGTTTATTAGGTAAAAAAACTCAGCCAAAGGTTGTTGAAAAGAAAACAACCAATTTAGAAGCATTATCTGTCGATGCATTAGTAGGTGTGATTAAAAGCGGTGAAGACGAGCAAGTGCGTATAGCTGCGATTAAAAAAATTAACGATCGCAATATATTGTTGAGCCTCGCCGGAGTTACGGAAGCATCTTCTTTGAGCACAAATGTCCAAAAAGCTGCTAAACAGCAACTGGTCAGCTTAATTGATGCTGGCACTATAAATTTATCAGACTTGGAACAGTCTATCCCGGACAAAATGTCACTTCTCGCACTCTTGGGGTTGACCGCCAACACAGCTGCATTTGAACAAATATTTAACACAATCAATGATCAAGCAGAGTTAGCAAGATTCGCACTGGATGCTTCTACAAGTAAATTGCGTCAATCCGCTGCCGATAAAGTTACCGACAAGGAATTGCTGCAAAAATTATTGAAAGATACTAAAACAAAAGATAAATCGGTTTTTAAAATTGTTAAAGAAAAATGCGATGCGTTTAAAGAGGAAGATAAGCGCGCTGCAGAAATTATTGCCGCTGTCACTAGTGCGGTTCAATCCCTTGAGCAACAAAGTAACCGTCCATATGATGCGCAGTTTGAGGCGAAGGTTTCTTATCTTGTCCAGCAGTGGGAATTAAAAAAGGCTGACGCCACAGATGATTTGATATCCCGCGCTCAAGCGGCTATCGAAAAATGCCAAGCTACCATCGACAATGTTTCTGCGGAGCTTAACGCGCAAGAAACTCAACGTAAAGTTGAAATCGCAATTACCGGAGAGCGTCAGGTCCACATTGATCAATTACATGCACTTTTAATGTCGATCGTGAGTTCCGACGTTAACGTGGAAGAGACCAATGCGTTGCTAAAACTATTGGATGCGGCTTGGGAATCCTTGGGGAGTGTAAAAAAGCCCAGCGCCCACGAGCAAAAAATTGTCGACGGTTTGCGCCGAATTATTTTGCAAGAGCTAGATAATCACACTACTTATGGAAGCCTCGCCGCGCAACAATTGCGATTCGAACAGTTAGTGTCTGAAGCGTCCGGCGAAGCACAAGAGCATTACAAAGCGCTGAAAAATCGGGTTAATTTATTGTGTAAATCCTTCAAAGATAATTTGCCAGATGTGGTTGCCCAAGCGCAAACAGCATACGAAAAATGGGAAAAAGCAGCTGCAGAAAAAGTTGCAGAACTACAAAGTGCTCAGCGTCATATTGGCGGCCTTATCCGTAAAGCAAACGAAACTATCGCTGAGGGTGTGCTGGGTAAAGCCATGGGCATTCGTCGCGCGATCGAGGAAAAGGTACAAAATTTTGGCAGCCTGCCTAATCACTTGGCCAGTCAGCTGGAGCAATTAGATGAAGCGCTTGCAAAACTACAAGACTGGAAAGATTACGCTGTAATTCCTAAAAAACATGAGTTAATTGCACAACTCGAAAGCCTGGATGGTAGCAAAGAGCATCCGGAAAGCCTCGCCAATAAGGTTAAACGCATTCAGGATGAATGGCGCAGTCTCAGTAAAGGCGGCAAAGATCAAGATCAGGATTTGTGGGAGAAATTTCATGAGTTGGCGCAAAAGGTTTATCAACCCTGCCGCGATTATTTTGCAGAACAAGCTATTATTCGCCAAAATAATTTGAACTCCTGTAAGCAGCTTGTCGCTCAGTTAAAACATTATCTTGAAAACCATGATTGGCAAAATGCTAACTGGAAAGATGTTGAAACTGTTATCCGAATCGCGCGGCAGGAATGGCGAAACCATACGCCCACCGAGCGTGTTGCAACTCAACCGGTGTTAGCTGAATTTGAGGCCACACTTCAGGCTATTCAACAAAAACTGAATGATGAGTTTGCAAAAAATGCATCGTCGAAAAAAGAATTAATTGGCCAGGCCCAGCTTCTAGTAACTATGGAAGATTCTCGCAAGGCCACAGATCAGGTAAAACAGTTGCAAACTAAATGGCAAAGTATTGGCCCAAGCTTACGCAAAGAAGAGCAACAGCTCTGGCGCGAATTTAGAAGCGTATGCGATGCAGTTTTTGCCAAGCGTCAGCAACAGTCTGAAGAATTTAAAGCAGAGCTGGACGCAAATTTGAATCGCGCTAGAGCATTGCTTGCTGAAGTTGAGTCTTTGACAGAATTAACAGCACAGGCGCTTGTCGATGCGCGTAAACGCGTTGATGAAATTCGTCAGGAGTTTGGAGCCCTCGGACAATTTCCGAAGGCCCAGGTCAGCGAAATCAATTCTGCATTCAATAAAGCTATTGATGCTTTTGAGCAAAAATTAAAAGATGAAAGAGGCGCGTTAAAGCAACAAGTGTGGATTAATTTGTTTGCGGCCAATGAAGCCGTAAACAGCTACGAACTTGCTTTAGTCAGCGGAAAAGATGCATCAGTAGAAGCGTTGCAATCGCAACTAGAAAAATTTACGCAATGGCCGGTCGGTGGGTTGAAAGCGATACAACAAAAAATCGCGCGTGCCAACGCCAGCGCAGATCTGGATGCAAATCTAGCTTCGTTGCGCGAACTTTGCATTCGTGCTGATATTTTAACTGGCACAGAAACACCGACGTCGGAACAAGCTTTACGTACGGCCTTTCAGGTGAATCAATTGCAACAAAGTTTTGGCCGTAAAGCGCAAGACATCGCCACCGAGTTTGAGAATTTGGTATTCGAATGGATTGCAGTAGGCGCGGTGGATAGCAGTGCTTACAACGCGCTATTCTCTCGTTTTAATGCCAGTCGTTTAAAAGCGGCGAAATAAATGTAATGAAAACCTGGTGGCGGCGCCGACCAGGTTTTGCGAATGTATGATTATGGAAAATAGGGATTTAATCGTATGAAAATTGTATTAAGAGTAGCGGTACTGGTTTTTGTTGTTTTCGCGGCAATGAGTTATTTCGGTTATTTGCAACCAGCTCAAATTCCGTGGCAAAAATGGGTTGCAGATCTTAAAACAGTGACGGCCGATATCGTGCCCAAAAATGAATCTTCAGAGGCTAAAAATACTGTAAAGGTCTCTAAATGGACCGATGAAAATGGTGTTGTTCACTACGAGAACCGCCCCGTAGACGGCGCCAAAACAATAGAGGTCGATCCTGATAATAATATCCTGCCATCTGCGCCTGTTGCTAAGTTGCCAGAGGCTGAATCGAAGCCCAAGACAATGAATGAAGAGATGGAAGAGCTTCGACAAGCCAAGCAGCGTCAGATGGAAGCCATCATTAATCGATAGTTATTCTTATCGATTAATGTTTTGAATCGGCTGTTGCCAAAAAATTTTTTAATCAGCGACGAAATAATAGGCGATGAAATCTTTAATGCGAATGCTTAAGCGAGTTCTGTTGTTCGCCATCGCAATTATTCTTATGTATCAATTGTGGTTATTTGGATGGATTCTTTGGTGGAAATGGAATCCCCCGCAAAGTACAAGTTTTATGTCTATCCGCTTAGCAGAATTACGCGATAAAAATCCGCGTGCGAAATTGGATTACCAGTGGGTTGCCTACGAAAAAATCTCCTCAAACCTGAAACGTGCAGTAGTGTCTGCTGAGGACGATAAGTTCATGGAGCATGATGGTTTCGATTGGGATAACATCGAGCGAGCGCTGAAAAAGAATCAGCGTAAAGGAAAGCGAGTTGCCGGTGGATCGACAATTTCGCAGCAGCTGGCTAAGAATTTATTTCTATCTCCCTCGCGCTCTTACATTCGCAAAATTCAGGAAGCTGTCATTACAGTCATGATTGAATCTTTGTGGAGTAAACGCCGTATCCTTGAGGTTTACCTTAATGTAGTGGAGTGGGGTAACGGTGTGTTCGGCGCAGAGGCGGGTGCTCGTCGTCACTTTGGCCAATCCGCAGCAAGTCTCGGCGAATATCAGGCAGCGCGAATGGCGGTAATGTTGCCAAGCCCTCGCCGTTTCGAAAAGAGTCTGCCTGCCTATGCCCGTGAACATGCTGAATCTATACAGCAGCGTATGCATTATTCCGAGGTTCCGCGTTAGCTGACAGGCTATTTTTTGCACGCCCTTTACAAACATCTTGTAGCTTTAAACACACTTCTGAGGTTCTCGCTCGCTATCTCATAGGCTATAATCGCGAGCTTTTTCGGGTATAAACTCCGAAATTATCGTGAATTTGTCATTTGAGAGTAAGAAATGCCTATCTATGAGTATCAGTGTGAGTCCTGTGGCCACGCATTAGAGGCTTTACAGCGTTTAAGTGATGACCCTTTAACTGACTGCCCTGCATGCAATAAACCGACTTTAAAAAAGCATATCTCCGCAGCGGGTTTCCGTTTAAAAGGCGGCGGTTGGTATGAAACCGACTTTAAGTCGGGAAATAAAAAGAATTTGGCGGGTGATACTGGGTCCAGTTCGAGTTCCAGCACCGCAAGTACTGTGGCACCAGCAGCGGCTACAAGCACTACCAAAGCGGCAGACTAGCTCTGCATAGCGAATAAATTTTATGCAATTTCATTTTTTACAATATAAAACGGGACAATGTCTATGCGCAGCCAATACTGTGGCGCTTTAAATGCCGCTCATATCGATCAAGAAGTCACCCTGTCTGGCTGGGTGGATCGTCGTCGTGATCACGGTGGTGTGATCTTTATCGACCTGCGCGACCGTGAAGGTATTGTGCAAGTAGTATTTGATCCAGATGGCAAAGAAAATTTTGCGTTGGCCGATAAAGTGCGTGGCGAATACGTATTGCAAGTAACAGGTAAAGTACGTGCACGTGCTGCGGCGACTGTTAACGCCAATATGGCTACCGGTGAGATCGAAGTTTACGGCACCGGATTAACCATTTTGAATGAAGCCGAAACTATCCCATTCCCATTGGATTCATTTTCAAACGTAGGCGAAGACGTGCGTTTGAAATATCGCTTCCTGGATTTACGTCGTTTGGAAATGCAAAAGAGTTTGCGCTTCCGTTCCAAAGTAACCAGCGCAATTCGCAACTATTTAGACCGCAATAACTTTTTGGATATTGAAACTCCCATTTTGACGCGTGCAACGCCAGAAGGTGCTCGCGATTATTTAGTGCCATCTCGCACTCACGAAAATAAATTCTTTGCGTTGCCACAATCACCGCAGTTGTTTAAGCAATTATTGATGGTTGCGGGTTTTGATCGTTACTACCAAATCGCAAAATGCTTCCGCGATGAAGATTTGCGTGCAGATCGCCAACCAGAATTTACTCAAATCGATATAGAAACTTCGTTCATGACTCAAGAGCAGATTATGTCTGTGACTGAAGGCATGATTCGCGAAGTGTTTAAAGATTTGAAAGGCATCGAGTTCGATGAGCTGCAACGTATGCCATTTTCCGAAGCAATCGCAAAATACGGCTCAGACAAACCGGACATGCGTATTCCACTGGCGTTGGTTGATGTTAAAGACCTCGTTAAAGAAGTAGATTTCAAAGTATTTGCTGGCCCAGCGAACGATCCAAAATCTCGTGTGACTGCATTGAAAGTTCCAGGCGGCAACGAAAAGTTAACGCGTAAGCAGATTGATGATTACACCAAATTCGTTAGCATCTACGGCGCGAAAGGTTTGGCGTACATTAAAGTTAACGACAAGAACGATCTTGAAGAAGGTTTGCAGTCTCCGATTGTAAAAAATCTTCCGGTACCTGTTCGCGCAGCAATTCTTGAGCGAGTCGGTGCAGAGAATGGCGATTTAATTTTCTTCGGCGCTGATAAACACAAAATCGTTACCGAAGCCTTGGGCGCATTGCGTTGCAAACTCGGTGCGGACTTGAATTTGTACACAAAAGAATGGGCAATGTTGTGGGTTGTTGATTTCCCAATGTTCGAAGAATTGGAAGACGGCAGCCTGACCGCAATTCACCATCCGTTTACGGCGCCTTCCTGCTCACCAGAAGAATTGGCTGCGAACCCGGCTGAAGCTTTATCACAAGCATATGATTTGGTATTGAACGGTACTGAATTGGGCGGCGGTTCTGTTCGTATCCATACCAAAGAAATGCAACAAACTGTGTTCGGAATTCTTGGCATTAGCGAAGAAGAACAACGCGAAAAATTTGGCTTCTTGTTAGACGCTTTAAAATACGGCGCACCACCACACGGCGGCTTGGCCTTCGGTCTGGATCGTCTGATTATGTTGATGATCGGCGCAAGCTCCATCCGCGACGTAATCGCTTTCCCCAAAACCCAAAGCGCCGCTTGCGTGATGACTGATGCTCCAGGCTTTGTAGACGATCTACAATTGCGCGAATTGCATATTCGTTTACGTAAGAAAGAGAAAGCGGAAACTGCTCCTGCGGAAGGTGCTGAGTACGGGATGTAATTTTTGTCCGCACCCTAACCCTCTCCCAGAGGGCGAGGGAAAACAAAAGGGTGGGCAATGCCCGCCCTTTTTATTTATTAAAATTTATTTCGACAGAAAAAATAAATAAAACAAGGAATCGTCGTGCTCGTTTCGAGAGCTGACGACTCTTTATTTTATTTATAGAAAGCCTTAATCGAGAGGTAGTCATGGCTGGACATTCCAAATGGCACAACATGCGTCACCGCAAGGCGCGACAAGATGCCAAGCGTGTAAAAATTTTCACCAAGTTAATTCGCGAAATCACCGTCGCTGCGAAAAGCAGCGCGAACATTGCTGACAATCCACGTTTACGCGCTGCCGTTGACGATGCGCTTTACAATAATATGAAGCGTGATTCTATTGAAAAGGCAATTGCGCGTGGTGCAGGTACAACGGAAGCAGATAATTACGAAGAGTTAACTTATGAGGGGTATGGCGTAAACGGTGTCGCGTTTATAGTTGAGTGTATGACTGATAATCGAAACCGTACTGCAGGCGAAGTTCGTCATGCGTTTGATAAACGTGGCGGAAATTTAGGTACAAATGGTTCAGTTTCTTATTTATTTTCCCGCAAAGGCCAAATTAGTTTTGCTGCTGGTGTAAACGAAGACGCTTTGATGGAGGCTGCGCTGGAATCAGGTGCAGATGATATCGTCACTAATGACGACGGTTCGATTGATGTTTTCACGGCCTTTGAAGATTATCTGACCGTTAAGGACACTTTAATCGCAGCTGGTTTTAAACCGGAACACTCAGAAATTATTATGCAGCCATCACTGACCGTGTCGCTGGATAAAGATCAAGCGGAAAAAATTCTCGCACTAATTGATCTGTTGGAAGATTTGGATGATGTTCAAAAGGTCTACACCAATGCGGACATTTCAGACGAGGTGATGAGTCAGCTTGAATAGTTTTGAAGAGGCAGGGAAGTGGGATGTAATGTTATTCCCCCGATTTGGAATAGGGAATAGTGGATCAGAAATTCGATATTTTCTTTTTTTGCTGCTAATCGATATAAAGTCACGCTAAGAATTTTTTGACGTCTAATTCATCTGTGTCTATTCTAAAAATATTGGCAAACCCATCGAAAGGTGGCGACGCAAAGCTACGGGACTAAAGAAGAAATTCCATGTCAGCCGGGTTGCGCAGAAGTTGATGCTAACTGGGCGCACTGACACTCAAAAGTATCCACTTCTGCCGAGACATTATTATGACTAGCTCAATTGCTTCCGCACCATCAATTGTTGCAGCAAAAATTCCAGCATTACCCACTCCTTTAACGACCAAGACAGAAGCAGCTAACCTCGCTAAAGCGACAAAAGCCCAGGCCGCAGAAATTACAAAGGCGGCAAAGGCAACAGCTGCAGCGGCTAAAGCAGCGCAAGCGCAAGCCGCAGTCGCAGCTAAAGCTGCTGCTGCAGCCGCTAAGGCTAGCGCAGCTCAAGCTCTCAAGGACGCTAAGGCGGTTAAAACAACCACTCCTAAGACACCCGATCTTGGTCTCTATAATCAAAACGGCTCCATCCAAAAAACGCCAGCTGCGCAAGCAGCCACCTCTGATCAGGTTATAGCGGGCGGCGGCGATATTGTCGTCGAGATCAAAAATTCAGATTCCGGATACAACAATAAAATCTATTGGTCATCCGACAATTTCAAAACTCGCAACTACTTGGGTATCGACAATCAGACAGGAACTTACAATATAGGTAAGTTTTCGGCGGGCACTAAAATTGATTTCGGTATAGAAAATGATTTCGGCCAATTTTTTAAAGCTGGCGCGCCCTCAAACAATGTCGATAACGTGGAGCATGCGAAATTTACCAAAACGACCGAGGGCACCCTCATTGGATTCGAAGATTTATACGGCGGTGGTGATAAGGATTTTAACGACGCCATCATTTCGGTCAAAACCTTGGTTACTCCAGTGCCTATTATTCAAACAGGAGCTCCAAACACATCAACAAATCGATCTGGATTAGGCGACGGGACGAATCCTGGTCAAGGAAGCGGCACCAACAACGCTACGAATCAAGGCACCAACAATCCCAACAATGTTAACGCTTATCTCACTCAAGCTGCTTCGGGAGGTCTACTCAAAACCGTAGCTTGATGATTAAAACATCGAATGCACATTTGTGATGGCTTGCTAAGCTCCGTTTAATCCCTGGCAGAATTTCTCACGAAGATTTGTAAGCCTTTTTTAGATGCACAAAAGAAATTTCCCCCACTAACCCATCCAGCAAATATTCCATTGTCTTTGCAAACACATATCCACAACATTAATCACTTGGTCGCCCCACTTGGTCGGTGAGGTTATTGCCCAACTTAATGTTCGTATCCTCGGCTTGCCTCAGCTGTTTACTCGTGTAACACTGTACGGAATTCCAGTACTGTTGATATCGGTTTTACATATGGCGCTAATTTTAGGAATAGATCCAGGTTCTCGTAAAACCGGCTTCGGCATCATCAACGCTATTGGTAGTAAAACCGAATATGTCACCAGCGGTGTTATTCGCATGCACGATGGTGAATTACCTGAGCGCCTTAAAATTATCTTCGATTCCCTTTCGCAAATCATTAATCAATACTGCCCACAGGAAATGGCAATTGAACAGGTGTTCATGGCGAAGAATGCCGCTTCCGCATTAAAATTGGGGCAGGCGCGAGGCGCTGCGATTGTTGCAGCTGTTGCGCAAAATATTCCGGTTAGCGAATACGAAGCGCGCAAGGTGAAGCAATCCGTAGTAGGAAATGGCGCTGCGGATAAATTGCAGGTTCAACATATGGTGAAAACGCTTCTGGGATTAGTGGCCGCACCGCAAGAAGATGCGGCAGATGCACTCGCTGTAGCTTTATGCCATGCCAACACGTCGCAACATTTAATAAAACTTGCAGGCTCAAGCGGTTTCAGGCGCGGTCGGGTTGTTTAACAAAAATTTGGTAGCGAAATATGATCGGACGTTTACGTGGCAATTTAATTGAAAAACAACCGCCTTATTTAGTGTTAGAGGTGAATGGGGTTGGCTATGAACTCCAGGCACCTATGACAACATTTTATCGTCTGCCAGCAGTAGGCGCCGAAGCTATTTTGCACACGCATTTATCCATCACTGAAAATTTGCATCAGTTATTTGGATTTGCTGATCAGCGCGATCGTTCGTTGTTTCGCACGCTTATTAAAGTTAATGGCGTTGGGCCCAAGCTGGCAATTGCGATTTTGTCCGGCATGGAAGCAGATGATATTGCGCGTTG
Source organism: Gammaproteobacteria bacterium (assembly GCA_004173475.1). GTDB lineage: Bacteria > Pseudomonadota > Gammaproteobacteria > Pseudomonadales > Cellvibrionaceae > Cellvibrio. The sequence goes on along the minus strand of SEBU01000001.1, from coordinate 539,477 downwards.
TGTACGCGACAACAATATTAAGGCGCTTACTAAAGTGCCTGGCATAGGCACAAAAACAGCCGAGCGTTTGGTGATTGAACTGCGTGATCGTTTAAAAAATTGGGACATGCCCAATAGCGATGTTTTGTCACACAGCGAAATTAAACAAATTGTCAGTGACAACGATGCGTACAGTGAAGCAGAAAGCGCGCTGATTTCGTTAGGTTACAAACCTACCGAAGCTGCCAAGATGATTTCTGCTGCATCCAAACAAAAACCGGATGCAAAAAGCGAGGAGTTAATTCGTTTAGCATTGCGCAGTATGGCCAGCGTGTAAATAAATCGCACGCCGATGAAGATCCCTCGTTGGAAATTATAAATTACATCTAGTTATCGTAAGAGCTAATGATGATTGAGACAGACCGCCTTATTGCACCCGCCGCCAAAGAACGTGAAGATTATTTGGATCGCACTGTGCGCCCCAAAACCCTCGCTGATTATGTTGGTCAGCCGGTCGTGCGTGAGCAAATGGAAATATTTATGGGCGCGGCGAAAAAGCGTGGTGAATCACTTGATCACACTTTGGTATTTGGCCCTCCCGGTTTAGGTAAAACAACTCTTGCAAACATTATAGCGAACGAGATGGGCGTGTCCTTAAAGAGCACGTCTGGTCCTGTACTAGAAAAAGCAGGCGACCTCGCTGCGTTAATGACAAATCTTGAGCCGGGAGATGTTTTGTTTATTGATGAGATTCATCGATTAAGTCCGGTGGTTGAGGAGATTCTTTATCCGGCCATGGAGGATTTTCAGTTAGATATTATGATTGGCGAGGGGCCTGCTGCACGTTCAATCAAACTGGATTTACCGCAGTTTACGTTGGTTGGTGCAACCACTCGTGCAGGACTTTTAACATCACCTTTGCGCGACCGTTTTGGTATTGTTCAGCGTTTAGAGTTTTATAATGTCGCCGATCTCACTCATATTGTGGCGCGCTCTGCGAATTTGCTGGGTGTGAAGATGGACGGTCAGGGCGCAGAAGAAGTGGCTAAACGTTCGCGAGGAACTCCGCGTATAGCCAATCGTTTATTGCGCCGTGTGCGCGATTATGCCGAAATGAAAGGCGACGGGACTGTAACCCTGGCGATGGCAGACAGTGCGCTTAATATGCTGAATGTAGACGAGCGCGGCTTTGATCAAATGGATCGTCGTTTACTGATTGCCATGATGAATAATTTTGATGGTGGACCTGTAGGAGTCGAAAGTTTAGCGGCGGCGATTAGTGAAGACCGAGGCACCATTGAAGATGTTATCGAACCTTATTTAATTCAACAGGGATTTATGGCGCGAACACCGCGTGGTCGCGTTTTAACCAGTAATGCCTATTCGCATTTTGGAATTGCTATGCCAAAGCGGTTGCAGCAGGAGCTCGATGTGTGACGTGAGTAAATTTTATACAATTTGCTGTGGTTGTCGTTTTAACTTTCTAACTTAAAAAACTCATGGAGCGTTGCCGTACAGAATTTTTTGGAAGTTTGCGGTATTATATGCCCGCAACGCTCGGGCGATAGAAATTTGGTTGCAATCAAATCGAATAAATCCCTTAATTCTCTCGCCGATAATCTTTGAAATTTTAATTTGATATTTGTAGCGTCTTTAAATATTAAGAACGTGATGTAGAAAAATTGTTGTGCCTGGTTTGATTTTATAGGTTACGTGGATGCTAACGATCAAGCTGCGCATCATTCCAGAGTATAGGTTTTAGCAATCATTACATTATTTTGAATCACCCACTCAAGGTTAGATGCCCTTATGTCAGACGTCGAAACTACTCTCTCCATATGGAACTTAATCGGTTCGGCTACCATTGCGGTAAAAATTGTCATGCTGATTTTAGTCATGGCATCGCTGGTATCCTGGGTAATGATATTTAAAAGCTTTTTTTATCAGCGCAAAGCAAAAGCTGACTTTGGTTATTTTGAAAAACAATTTTGGTCGGGAATCGATCTTAATCAATTATTTCGCCAGGGCAACGGCCACGAGCGTATTGAAGGTATAGAAAACATTTTTCGTGCAGGCTTTAAAGAATTTACACGCTTACGGCAGCAAGCTGGTGCGGATTCGGATGCAATCATGGAAGGAGCTCAGCGAGCCATGCGTGTAGCTCTCGCACGTGAAGAAGAAAAGCTAGATGAAAATCTTCCATTTCTCGCCAGTGTTGCGTCGGTAAGTCCGTACATTGGTTTGTTCGGAACTGTATGGGGAATTATGAATTCATTTATGAATCTATCTAACGTACATCAAACGACACTTGCAACTGTAGCGCCAGGTATTGCAGAAGCCTTGATTGCCACGGCAATGGGTTTATTTGCGGCAATTCCTGCGGTGTTGGCTTACAACAAATTTTCTTCACGTTCAGCTGCTTTACTCAGTAATTATCAAACCTTTGCAGAGGAGTTTTCTACAATTCTTCATCGGCAGGTACACAGTAATTAAGTGGATGCTATTCCTGATAAATTTATTGTGAATGTTACCGAAAGCGAAATAGGTTAATCACCATGTCTGGATTCGGACCGAAAGTAAAAAAAAATCTTAAGGCTGAAATTAACGTCGTGCCTTTCATCGACGTTATGTTGGTGCTTCTAGTGGTGTTTATGATTGCTGCGCCTATGATGACCCAAGGTATTAAAGTCGATTTACCAAAGGCTGCCGCTGAGCCTGTAGATAATAAAGATGAAGATCCAATTACGGTATCCGTGAAAAAAGACGGTGGCTACTACATTCAGTCTGGCGCGGAAGGTATAGGTGGAGATAAAGATACCGCAAGACCATTGCACGAAATAAAAGATATCGTCAGTAAAGTTTTGAGTAGTAAACCCAATACCCTTGTATTCGTTCAAGGCGACCGTAGCGTTTCATACGGTGTAATCGTCGAACTTATGGGTGAACTAAAAACGGCGGGTGCGCCTTCGGTTGGTTTAATTACTGATCCGCCATCGCACTAGGTTGTTTATGACACTTTCCCGTACATCCTTGCTGCCAATATTTCTTAGCGTACTTTTGCACGCGGTGTTGATTGCATTCATCATTTTACGATTCGATTTTTTTAAAAAAGAACCTGAGCCCTATGAACCAAACTTTGTTACCGCGACCCTGGTTGATTTGACACCCAAGTCCAAGCCAGTGCCCAAGCAGCCGAAGGAGCAAGTTCTGGATGGAAAAAATGATCCTGATTTAAAACAGACAAAGCAGCAAAAAGAGCAGGAAGCTCAAGAGGCCGAGAGTAAAGCTGAAGTCCAAAAAGAGCAGCAACAAAAAGAAAGGGCTGAGGCTGAAGCGAAGGTTCGCGACGAAAGTCTCAAAAAGGAAAAAGCAAAAAAAGAGGCCGATGACAAAGCTAAGGCGGATAAACAGAAAAAGATTGAGGAAGAGCAAAAGCAATTAGCTGAAGCGGAGAAAAAGAAGAAGCAGGACAAACAGCGTCGCGAAGAATTAAAGGCACTTGAAGCTCAAATGCAGAAAGAGGAACAAATGCTGAGTAATCGTGTCGATGATACCAACGTCAATGTTAAAAGCTACGACCAACTCTTTTACGAAAAGGTAGTTCGTAACTGGAGTCGGCCACCATCCGCAGTTAAAGGTATGGTGGCGGAGTTGGATATAGAAATGCTACCCAACGGGCTGGTCACTTCAGTTGTCGTTAGCAAGAGCAGCGGCGATGCTGCATTCGATCGATCTGCAGTTCAGGCTGTAAAAAAAATCGATCGATTTGAAGATGTAAAAAATATTCCTATCGACATTTTTGAAAAGAAGTATCGAAAGTTCCAGTTCATATTTAACCCGGAGGATTTACGTCGGTGAAACCTTATCTTTTATTATTACTCGTGATGGTCACAAATCTCGCTTTCGCGCAGGGCGCGAGGATTGTTATCGATAAGGGTGTTGATAATCCAACACGGATTGCCGTGGTTCCATTTAACTACGCGGGTCCTAAATTATCCGAAGACATTCCGGAAATTATTCGGGCCGATTTAAATTTCAGTGGTCAGTTCGAATCTATACCAACGGATAAAATGATTTCATATCCCATTAGCGAAAGCGAGATTCGCTACCGCGATTGGAAGATGATCAATGCTGAGTATATTTTAATTGGCGGCATTACTGAGCAAGCTGGTCGTTATACCGCTAGCTATGAATTGTTCGACGTAGCACAGCAAAAACGTGTTTTTATTAGAATGAGTGTCGAAGGTGTTGATTCCCAGTTGCGTGATATGGCGCATCGGATTAGCGATAAGGTATATGAAACCCTTACCGGTATTCGTGGAATTTTTTCAACCAAAATTATCTTTGTCGAGGCATTTCAAAAGCCGGCAAAATATCGTCTGACACTCTCGGATTTTGATATGGCGCGGCCAAGGATTTTGTTTGAGTCCAAGCAGCCTATTATGTCTCCGGTGTGGTCTCCAGATGCGTCGCGTGTAGCCTACGTGTCGTTTGAAACTGATCGCCCTGCTATCTATGTACAAAATTTATCAACAGGCCGCAAAGAACAAATTACAAATTTCAAGGGGCTCAATGGAGCGCCAGCTTGGTCGCCTGATGGTCAAAAATTGGCGATGGTTTTATCGAAAGACGACAATCCAGAAATTTATACGGTAGATATTGCGAGCAAAACTTTTACGCGAGTTACAAATCAATTTGCAATCGATACTGAGCCTTCGTGGACGAACGACGGAACTGGCATATTTTTCACGTCAGATCGCGGCGTAAGGCCCCAAATTTATAAAGTAACTCTTGCAACGGGCATCACAGAACGTGTAACCTTCGACGGTTCGTATAATGCCCGTGGCCGCGTGTCTCCAGATGGCAAAAGCCTGGTAATGGTTCACCAGGTTGATCGTTGTTGTTTGATCGCCGCTCAGGACATAAAGTCAGGGGATATGCGCATTTTGACCGAGACAAATTACGACGAATCGCCTACCATAGCGCCCAACGGCGCGATGCTGATGTATGCAACAAGTGTTGGTGGAAAGGGTATCTTGGGAGTAGTGTCGCTCGATGCAAGAACCAAGGTTCGATTACCATCAAAACAAGGCGATATACGTGAACCCGCGTGGTCACCATTTTTTTAAAATGTTTTTTTCACCACTATAGATCTACAACTTGATTGGAGTTACACACACATGATCACTAAAGCAATTAAGCAAGGTTTGACTTTCGCCGTAGTTATGGCTTTCCTCGTAGGTTGTTCAAGCGCTGATAAGAAAAAAGCTGCTCCAGCTCCAGCACCTGCTCCTACCCCAGTTGTTCAGGAAGCTCCTGCTCCGGTTGTTCAACAAGTAGCTAACGTTGTTTACTTTGATTACGACAAATACGATTTGACTCCAGAAGCTCGTGCAATTCTTTTGGCTCACGCTGAAAAGTTGAAAGGTTCTTCTGCAGCTGTACGTTTGGAAGGTCATGCGGATGAGCGCGGTTCACGTGAATACAACATCGCGTTGGGCGAGAAGCGTGCTAAAGCAGCTCGTGACTTCCTTGTTCTTCAAGGCGTAAAAGCAGCTTCTGTAGAAGTTGTTAGCTACGGTGAAGAGCGTCCAGTTGCAACTGGTCACGATGAAACTTCTTACTCTCAAAACCGTCGTGTAGAAATCAAGTAATAAGAGTCTGAACCCGTATGTTGAAGCCTGTAATTGCTCTCTTATGTTGTATAGCAGTTCCAGCTGTTGAAGCTCAAGTACGGGTTGTTGATTCCTCGCCCCAGAGCGTGCGCTCTGGGGCGGCTCGCCAGCAAGAATCCGTCGAACAAAAAACTGAATCCTATAATCAGATTCAATCTCTCTTGCAAGAAGTTTCCGAGTTACGCGCTCTCGTGGAAGAGCAGGGCCACGAATTATCCCGTTTAAAACAACTTCAGCTCGACAATTACGTTGATCTTGATCGTAGAGTTTCTTCATTGGGTGGCGCTTCGAAAGCACAGCCTAGAGAAAGCGATCAATCAGTTGAGGCTTCCCCAGCTCCGTTAGATGTTTCTGCTCCGGTAAATGAAGGTGCAAGTGAAGCGGACGAATATAAAGCAGCTTACGACTTATTACGTCAGCGCCAAGTTGATCAGTCCTTGGTGGCATTCAAAGAATATTTAAAAAAATATCCCGCGGGTGAATTTTCTGCCAATAGTTGTTATTGGCTGGGTGAAATATTTCTTTTAAAAAATCAATTGCCGCAAGCTCGAGATTGGTTTTCAAAACTTCTGCAAGATTTTCCAGAAAGCACAAAAGTTCCTGACGCTAAATTTAAGCTTGGTAAGGTCTACCATTTGATGGGCGATAAAAAGCGCGCCAAACCATTGTTGGAAGATGCGGCTAAAGGTTTGGGCGATTCTGCACGTCTTGCCAAACAATATTTACAAGATAATTTCTAAGTCGTAATTTTTTCCAAATCACTTCGTTTCAACTCACCATCTCTTTACTCTACAGTTTTGGTTTCTTTACTTGCTGTTGATTCGTCACGCCTAAGTCTCCATACTGCCGACTCAAATATTTTTGGTAAGCTTTGGAGAGAAAATGCAAATTTCCGCTGATAAAGTTGTTGGCTTTCACTACAACTTGACCGATGTTGATGGAACCTTATTAGAAACCTCATACGATACTGATCCGACTTTATATTTACACGGTCATAAAAATATATTGCCTGCTCTTGAGGATCATCTAGAAGGTAAATCTGTCGGAGACAAAATTAAGATCACTGTGACACCTGAGCAGGCTTACGGAGAGCGAAAAGAAGGTGCAGTTCAACGCATTCCAATTAAACATTTACACAATCATTCCGCTATAAAAAATAAACTTAAGCCGGGTTCACGTGTTTCCGTAAATACTCAGAATGGTCCATGGGAGGCTGTTGTATTGAAGGTTGGTAAGTTCAATGTGGATATTGATAGTAACCACCCATTGGCTGGTAAGACTTTGAATTTCGATATAGAAGTAAGCTCAATACGTGAAGCTACCGCCGAAGAACTAGCACACGGCCATGCCCACGGAGCTGGCGGCCATAATCATAGTTGATATTGCTCATGCGACTTCGTTAACAATATACTTACGAAGTCGCATAATTTTGTGATTTGCACCGGTCGGGTTTGCTAATCATAGAATCAAAAATATTTCCTACGCAGGACTTACTCCATTATCATCCGTTCAATATAAGTTGGGATGCATCATGGTATTCACTTCTCACCAAGAAAAATCACTAGTAAAGCCTGCTCTTTATATTTCGGAAGATGGTGCCAATAAAGCTTTAATTGACGCGCTAATTCGGTTTGTTGGGATTTCCATTCTCATTCGCTGTCGCATCTTATTCTCTGACCGCAACACCATTTGATGTAAATACCCCAGATTTTATTGGCGGAAATAAAATAGAACAGTCCCAAGACCTTTTGATTTTTGTAGATGCAATGGCTAATGCCACAGAAGTGTTTATTAATAAGTTCTTTGAAAGTATTGGTGGTGGGATTGACGTTATCGGCGGAGGCGCCAGCGCGGTTGATTTTATCCAAAAACCTTGTGTATTTTCGCGTACAGGTTTGGTTATGAATACGGCGCTTTTAGTGTAATTGCCTTTTGCGATGCACTGCGCAGTTGAACACGCGTGGAAAATATTGAGTGGGCCTCTTTTTGTTACTTAATCGAAAGGAACTCGAGTAAAAACTATTAATTACCACATTTGATATCTACAAATCGCTTCTTGAGGAGATCACGCGTTATAGGTTCACTGAAGGGAATTTTTTTGACATAGCCAAGAATTTCCCTCCGGATATTGGCATCAATGACGATATTTTAGTGCGCGATCCCATACAATCTCTAAACAGCGAATTGTATTGTATTGGTTCAGTTCCTGTTAATTCAACGATCTACATTCTTGAGGGCAATCCAGATCATTTAACTGCTGCCGCTGAAAAAGCCGGACGGGTGGCGGCTAAAAAGTCGTTAAAAAGCTACACTGATCCCTTGGGGCTTGCGATCGTATTCGATTGTGTGAGTCGAGTGCTGTATGTGGGGAGGTTGCCGTTCAGAACTTGCGGCTATTCAGCAGGGCGTTGGTGAAAATTGTGTGATAATAGGCGCTTTCTATCGGCGAGATTGCAAGTACTTCGCGTGGTACAATAAACTTGCTCAATAAATCCATTGTTCTAGGTAGTCTACAAGAGTTTCTATGAAACGAGCCTTGCAAATAATTTCCATACAGCATGAACTTGCTATGGCTATTGGAAATGGCCTGGATTTAGACGAAATGTTGCAGTCGTTCATGAGAGTATCGATTGCACGTTTGGATTTGAGTAGTGCGAATTTATTCCTGTTCTGTAACGAAGCTAAAGAGCCGATTCATTTATCGGAGGAATCTTTCAGCGCAAACTTATCCCACTACATGAGCATTCCTGTTCAATACAAAGGAAAATCATGGGCAGAGAATAAAGTTTTAAAGCAGCTTGCGAACGTTCACATGCAGCAAAGTGGCTTTGTGTCCGTGACTTTCAGTAACGAAAGATTTTATCAAAGTTTTTCCATTCCTGAACACGGTGTGATTATTTTTGAAAGTGTCATCGAAATTGAACCCATTATCCAGAAATCGCTTGAACCTATTTTTAAAAAATTGGCATTGAGTTGTTACGGTTGCCTTGCCCATCAATCGCTAATTAAAGAAATGATGGCGCGTAGAAATGCTGAAGACTTGATTGCTCATCAAGCTGCGCATGATGAGCTGACGCAACTTTGTAATCGCCGCATGCTTACGGAAAACCTTAAAAAATCTATCCAGTATTGCCAGGAAAAAAATAAATTTGGTGCGCTAATTTTTATTGACTTGAATCAATTCAAATCGATCAATGACGTCATGGGGCATGATGTTGGCGATAAAATGTTGAAAGAAGTTGCTAATCGACTAAAAGGAATTACCCGGGGGAAGGACACCGTTGCTCGTTTTGGTGGCGACGAATTTATTATTTTGCTACCGGATTTGGGAGATTATGAAGCGGCCGCAGAACTTGTTGTCAGCCGCACGGCCGCACGTATTTTAGCAGTGATAGAAGAGCCTTTTGTTATCGGCGAACTTCATTACAACGTGAGTTGTAGTATGGGATACGATATTTTTTCCAAAGTGAGTGGCTCATCCTGCGACATTATTAAGAATGCCGATTTGGCAATGTATGAGGCGAAAACATTACGACAACGCACGGCGTTGCGCTATCAACCGAGCATGTCGGAAAAGTTAAATTTGCGTTCTTCATATGTGAGCGAATTAAAAAGTGCGCTTAAAAACAATGAATTTACGCTTTATTATCAACCTCAATACGATTTTAACCATCAAATTATCGGTGCCGAGGCGCTCTTACGGTGGAACAACCCGAAGCGCATGGAAGAATCTCCAGATGTTTATATTCCAATAGCAGAGGACAGTGAGCTGATATTAGCCATTGGCGATTGGGTCTTACATGAATCCTGCCGACAACTAAAAGTATTGCAAGAAAATGGTTTGCCGGATAGCTTTAAAAAACTAGCAATTAATGTCAGCGCGAAACAATTGGGACAGGAAAATTTTTTTGAAAGTATATGCAAGGCAATAAAAACTTCCGGTGTAATTGCTAGCCAAATGGCAATTGAGATTACCGAAAATGTACTCATTAGCAGAATACATGATGCAATGATGCTTATTTCCAAGCTTGGTGACATCGGTGTGGATTGCGCGATTGACGACTTCGGTACAGGCTATTCCTCGCTAAGCTATTTGCGGCGCTTACCATCAAGTTTGATAAAAATAGACAGAAATTTTGTGCGCGACATTCATAAAGATGCCGAAAACCGTTCTATCGCTAAAATGATTATTGCTCTTGGTGAAAATTTGGACATGAATATTTTGGCTGAAGGCGTAGAATCTGAAGAAGAATTACAATGCTTAAAAGATCTAGGCTGCCACCAGTACCAAGGCTTTTATTTTTCACGCCCTCTGCCGTTCGATCAATTCCTGGAGCTTGTTAAAACTCCCTATCTTGAAGCGTGCTAAACCTGCTTCATCAACCACGTTAAATTTCATGTCTGAATCTATTGCTTATATAGGTCTTGTGAATCCCAAAAGCCCTGAAAATGTCGGCATGGTTATGCGTGCAGCTGGATGCTACGCGGCTAGTAAAGTTTTCTACACGGGCGAGCGTTTTAATCGAGCTCGTAAATTTTTTACCGACACTAAAAATGCACACGAAAAAATTCCGCTGCAAGCGACGGATAATTTATTAACAAGTGTTCCTGCAAATGTAAAAATTGTTGGTGTTGAGTTAATAGAAGGTGCCACCCCACTTATCCAGTTTGAACATCCAGAATGTGCTTATTATATTTTCGGCCCGGAAGATGGATCGCTGACACAAACTGTTTTAGATGCTTGTGACTATGTGGTGTACATTCCCACCATAGGTTGTATGAATTTAGCCGCTACGGTAAATGTGGTTCTTTACGATAGATTGGCGAAGTCGGTAGGAAATATTATTGAAGAGAGACCGATTTCAAAAAATCGCGATACGAATAGTCGTGCAATGATTAAAGATAAATCATCGTAAGGTTAGTTATTTTTACTCACCGTAGGTCGCCATTCTTGAGGAATAGCATCAACCAGATAGTCCATAAAAATGCGTGCTTTTGATGTTAGCTGATGGCGGTCTCGCACGCAGAGATAAATATCTAAAGGCTCAATTTCTGCGGACACTTGCGAATTTTCGCTTTGTAAAAATAATGTTTCGAGTTGGCCGCTAGAGATAAAAGGATTTGCGACAAATGCAGCTAGGCGAGTAATGCCGCCACCAGCGACCGCAAATTGGGCGAGTACATCAATATCATCGCTAATCATTGTTGCTCGCACATCGGCCTCAAAACGTAATCCGTCTCGCACAAACCCCCAACGTAAAAATCGCCCATCGACTGGCACCCGAAAAACCAAACAATCATGATGGCGGAGTTCTTCCGGTGTGGTAGGGCGGCCAGCTCGCGCTAAATAAGTTGGAGCTGCACAGAAGTGCGTTGGTATGGTCGCTATCCGGCGTGCAACCATTCCGTCCTCAAGCTGTTGCTTGATACGGATACTGATATCAACAGATTCCTGAATATGATCGACATTTCGATCGGTGGTCATCAATTCAATGGCAATGCGCGGGTAGCGTAAGTTGAACTCGGGGATTAACGGAGCCACAACGTGCCTGCCGAACGCGGCAGTGGAAGCTATACAAAGTCTTCCTTGAGGTTCTGTGCTTAGGCTTGTAACGGCTGCATTAGCCTCAGTTATTTCGTTGACGATGGTTCGCACTTTCTCATAATAAACTTCGCCGCTTTCTGTGAGCGCCATACTGCGAGTCGTGCGCAATAGTAATCGCACTCCAAGGTACTCCTCTAACCGCGCGATGTTTTGGCTTGCCGCCGCAGCACTAATGCCCATGCGTTTAGCGGCCGCAGCAATGCTGCCGTTCTCGACAGCTTTTACAAAACTTTCGATCCCGCGCAAAGTATCCATAGGATTGCTTCTTAATTAAACGATTGATTGGTAAGTTTAACTTAGTATTGAAGTAAGTCACATCCGTCTACCGAGGTGTTCTCGGCGTCTATAGAGTAACTATGGACAGCAAATACATTCGATGCTTAGGAGATGAAACATGTTACGCACTGACGGTTTAGTTAATCCAAGAACCTACCTTATTGGCCGACTACCCGCACGATACAGCCCGGTAGTTTTCGCTTTTTTTATGTCTTCCATAATGGCATTTTTAATGTGCCTTGTTATCACGGCGGCCAATCACAATTTGACGGTTGCTTATTTGAAAAGCGAATATTTTTCAGGAGTTTTGCACGCGTATAAATTGGCGATGCCTGTGGCTTTTATGTGCGTTTTGGCAGTTCGTCCGTTGGTTGTAAAATTGGTGGCTTTGTGTGTAAAAAATAGTTAGTAATTGATAGCTATTTGCCAATACGGATGTAAAGAAGAGAAAGGAAATAAAATGAAAATAAGAGGGATGGGGGAAAGAATAGGAAAGGAGAAAAGGAAAAAAGGAAAGGGCAGCTGGTTGGCTACCCTCAAAGTGAAACATCGAACTTCTAGTTTGCGCCGCCGGCTTCCAACGCCAAAATATATTCCTCACCGGCACGGTGATGTTTTATAGTTTGCAAGAACGTTTTTCCTTCGGGTCCTACCGCATTCAAATCGCGGCCAGCTTCTTTAAACAATCTTACGAAAGTGCTGAAGTTTTCGCCTCGCATCCCGCGATAGGCTTTTTCCAGTAAGTGAAAATCAGCATTTACGCCTGATGGCGCTGTAAACTCTAGAAAAGTTTTGATGCGCTCTTCGTCGAAGATTTCACCCAGTACTTTCTCTTTGTCTTTACGTAAACTCATTTTGGGTCTCAATTCTTTAGTTTTACTTTTGTCTGCTCTCCTTTTACGGGGAGAGGGACTGTATGTGCTACAAATTAATCAAATTATCCATTCAACTTTTTAATTAACAATTCATTCAACGCTTGCGGATTCGCTTGACCTTTTGAGGCCTTCATCGCCTGGCCTACAAAGAAGCCAAGCATTTTTGCGCGTTTGTCTTCCGCAGCGGCGCGGTAGCCTTCCACTTGTGCGTTGTTTGCCGCAAGAATATCGTCGATAATTTTTTCAAGCGCGCCAGTATCAGAAACTTGCCTCAGCCCTTTGGTTTCGATAATGGTATCGGCATCACCCTCGCCATTAGCTATTGCTTCAAAAACTTGCTTGGCGATTTTACTCGACAGAGTCCCGTCTTTAATACGCACAACCAAGCCGGATAGTAATTCTGGTGTAACTGGCGATTGATCGATACGTTGCTCGGTGCGATTCAAATAAGCGCCCAAGTCAGCCATGATCCAGTTAGCAGTCAGTTTGGCTTCGCCAGAGATCTTCACTGCCGCTTCAAAATAAGTAGCGGCAAATTTATCCATAGTGATTTGGCCGGCATCGTAATCACTCAAACCATATTGTTCAACAAAACGTGCGCGTTTCGCTTCGGGCAATTCAGGCATCTGCTTGCGGACTGATTCGATGTATTCGTCATCAATAATTACTGGTAGCAAATCAGGGCAGGGGAAGTAGCGGTAATCGTTGCTATCTTCTTTGCTGCGCATAGAGCGCGCTTTTTTGGTGTCGCCGTTGTAGAGACGAGTTTCTTGTTTGATTTTTCCGCCGTCTTCAAGAACATCAATTTGACGTTCGACTTCGAGGGCAATCGCTTCTTCCATAAACTTAAATGAATTTAAGTTTTTTGTTTCTGTGCGTGTGCCGAGTTTTTCCTGACCTTTAGGACGAACAGAAATGTTGACGTCAAAACGCATTGAGCCTTGACTCATTTCGCCGTCGCAAATTTCAAGAGAGGTAACGATTGAGTGTAATTTTTTAGCGAAGGCGACAGCTTCTTCTGCGCTGCGCATATCCGGTTCGGTTACCACCTCAATTAACGGAGTTCCGGCGCGGTTTAAGTCGATACCGCTCATACCGGCAAAATCTTCGTGCAAGGATTTTCCGGCATCTTCTTCCAAATGCGCGTGGTGAATTCGAACACGCTTGGTACGATCCCCTTCAAGTTCCAAATCCACAAAGCCAGGACCAACAATAGGTTCGGCTAGTTGCGTTGTTTGATAGCCTTTTGGTAAGTCTGGATAAAAATAATTTTTACGTTCGAATACCGAACGCTTTCCAATTTCTGCATTTACCGCCAAACCAAACATGGTGGCGTAGCGAAATGCTTGTTCGTTGGCAACAGGCAACGTGCCAGGTAATGCTAAATCAATCGCGCAAGCTTGCGTGTTCGGTTCAGCACCGAAAGCCGTGCTGGCGCCGGAGAAAATTTTGGTTTTGGTGGCGAGTTGTACGTGAACTTCCAAGCCGATTACAGTTTCCCATTGCATCTTTTATTCTCCTCTTACTCAATGCCTGGTGCGGTTTGTTGGTGGAAGTTGGTGGCCTGCTGAAATTGGTGCGCAACATTTAATAATTGTGCTTCAGCAAAAAAGTTTCCAATTAATTGCAAACCAACCGGCTTGCTATCCACTAAGCCGCAGGGAATTGATAAGCCGGGCAGGCCAGCCAAATTGGTGGCGATGGTGTAAATATCTTCCAAATACATTGATACAGGATCTTTTGATTTTGCGCCGAATTTGAAGGCGGGCGATGGCGATGTTGGGCCAATAATCACATCAACATTTTGGAATGCATCAACGAAATCTTGTTTGATCAAACGGCGAACTTTTTGTGCTTTGCTGTAGTAGGCATCGTAGTAACCCGCAGACAATGCGTAAGCGCCTACCAAAATGCGGCGTTTTACTTCATCACCAAAACCTTCACTGCGTGAGCGCATGTAGAGGTCATTTAAATCTTTTGGATTTTCGCAGCGGTGGCCGTAACGAACACCATCCAAACGTGAAAGATTTGCAGAACATTCAGCTGGAGCAATTACGTAATAAGCGGGTACGGATAAATTGGTGTGTGGCAAACTGATGCTGTGAACAGTCGCGCCCAAACTTTCGTACACTTTTATCGCCGCTTCAACATGCGCAGCAGTTTGCGGATTTAACCCTTCGCCAAAATATTCTTTAGGTACACCGATGCGTAAACCTTTTAGCGAATCGTTCAAGGTTGCAGTGTAGTCAGGCACATCGCGTTCAACACTGGTGGAATCCTTAGTGTCATAGCTGGCCATATCATTTAATAAAATTGCAGCGTCTTCGGCGGTGCGCGAAAGAATACCTGCTTGATCCAAACTTGATGCAAACGCAATCATGCCCCAGCGCGACACGCGACCGTAAGTCGGTTTAATACCAGTTAAACCGCAGTGTGCAGCTGGTTGACGAATGGAGCCGCCAGTATCCGACGCTGTTGCTGCCGGAGCTAAATGCGCGGCGACCGCGGCCGCTGAGCCGCCGGATGAGCCACCAGGAACGCAATCAGTTGCCCACGGGTTTTTCACCGGGCCGTAGTAACTCGTTTCGTTAGATGAACCCATTGCGAATTCGTCCATGTTGGTTTTACCTAACATGACTACGCCGGAATCCAAATAATTATCCACGATGGTTGCGTTGTAAGGCGCGATAAAATTATCGAGCATCTTGGACGCGCATGAGGTACGAACGCCAATCGTGCAAAAAATATCTTTGTGTGCGATGGGAACACCACAAAGTGCGGGGGCGTTACCAGTTGCCAAACGTTTATCCGCTGCTGCTGCCTGTGCAAGTGCAAGCGCTGGTGTTGGCGTGATGTATGAATTGTAAACTTTGTCGAGACGATCAATGCGGTCGAGATAATGTTGAGTGACTTCGACGCTGGAAAAGTCTTTATTGCGTAGACCTTTTACAAGCTCGGCGATGGTTAACTGATGCATTCAAAAATTCCTGATCGGGAGGCGTTGAAAGTCGCCCTAAAATTTTATTTCTATCCGTTCGCCGTGAACTGAGAGTGTGTCGAGCAATCGAGATTGGATTCGATTGCTTCGCTCTCACCGCGAACGGTAATTTTATCTAATAAACTTAATCAATAACTTGCGGCACCAAATACAAGCCATCTTGAACGGCGGGTGCAATTGATTGGAACAGTTCACGTTGATTTGGCTCGGTTACAACATCAGCACGTAAGCGCTGGACTGCATCAAGGGGATGCGCCATTGGAAGGACGCCATCAGTATTTACCGCTTGCAGTTGGTCGACCAATGCGAGCACGGTGGAGATACGATTAGCCACTACGTCTGCAGCATCATCGGAAATTGCGATGCGCGCTAGATTGGCAAGTTTTGCAATATCAGAACGATCTACAGCCATCGTCAGAACTCCGGTAAACGAACATATATTAAGGAGGGCGTAGCTAATAATGAGCTGAGCGCCAGCGGAAAAATGGGCGCTCAAGTTACCATATTTAGGTGCAGGTTGAAAAATTAGTTTGTAGCAGTTTGAGCGAGGCAAGAGGTTTCCTGGCGTTGGTCGATTATGCCTCGCTCTTCCTTGGGTTTGATCGATTTACTGACGCATTTCGAGCATTTCCCGCTCAACATACTTTAAGCGCTCTTCCAAAATGGATGTTCGTTGGAAGTTACCTTTAGAAAGTTTTATCGCATTACGCAAATGATGTTGCGCCTTGTCGTAAATTCCGTTGGCGATAAAGTATTCGGCGCGAGCCTCGTGGACTCCGAGGATATCGCCATTTAGTCCATTAACTTCAGCTAACAAATACCATAAATAGTCATCATTTTTTCGCTTGCGTGAGTAGCGTTCCAACAACTCTGCGCTCTGCTTGTAGAGCCCGGCTTTCATGCTAGCCTCTGCATAACGAATATTGAGAGGATAGCTCGCTGGGTACTTCGCAAGTTGTGTACTCAACAATTCCAGGGCAGGCTTATAACGCTCCGATGCAACATCTATATCCGCACTCATGATGAGGTAGGTGATGCGCGTTGGATCCTTCTCTAACAATGGTTTAAGCGCTGCGCGCGCAGCCTCGAACTGCCCCGCCGCAGAATAAGCCATGGCCAGACCGTAACGGCTTGCGTCTGGGGAGGGATTGTCTCCATCAAGTTCGCTTTTGAAACGTTTAATTGCCGATTGAGGTGTTTCCTCCAACTCGAACCTGATACGTGAGCGCATAAGCTGGAATTCAATGTTGTCCTCTACGGCTTTTCGCGGATAGGACATAGCGCGGTTACGGGCATCCGCAACACGCCGTTCGGTCACCGGGTGAGTCAAAAGATATTCGGGCGGACGGCGGCTGGAGCGAGTTGCATGCAACATTTCTTCAAACATATCGGAGGCCGCGTAGGGGTCCAACTTGGCATCTAACATTGTCTGCATTCCGATTCGGTCAGCTTCCTGTTCATTCTCCCTGCTAAAGCGTAAAGCTGCTGCTTCGGCAGCAGCTTGGGTTGCCATAATTGCGGCCATGCCGCCGTCACTACTATTTGCCGCCAACACAAGGCCCGCGAGTAAGCCCGCGATCATGGGCATCATCGAATTTTTTTGTTGTTCGAGGTGACGAGCGTAATGGCGCTGGCTTATATGCCCCATTTCATGGCTTATAATGGCCGCCAGTTGATTTTCGGTTTTAGCGTAGTTAAATACACCAGTGTGCATGCCTATTATTCCGCCCGGAATCGCAAAGGCGTTTAAGGTATCGTTTCTGACTACCACTAAATCTATATGCTTATCTTCCAGTTGGCTGTAGGGCAGAAGTCGATCGATCAGATCTTCAAGATAATTAATTACCAATGGATCTGACGACGTAGGTACCTGGCTGCGATAATATTTCAGGGCGCGCTGCCCTAATATTTTCTCTTGTACTGGTGAAATCATGGCCGAACTTGTGTCGCCTAATACGGGCAGTTCCACTTCGGCCAAAGCGGCGGTTGCAGAAGCCAATAGGCTAAGGGCTAGACCAAGCTGTCGAATGATTTGAATCATCAAAACTCCTGATGGTTGAAGCCAGATTGAACTAGGGAAATGAGCAGGAACACGCCTGCGATACCTGACTCTGGCGGGCGCACTCTAGCCGGTTTATAGGGTAAAGGCTATGTAGGTGCGACAGATTTGAGCGTATAAATTCACATTAGTTCGACGGTAAATCTGTGAATAATATGCGTTCTGCGTTAATTTAGCGGCCTTTGAGGCTCGAGGATATTTTGGCAAATCAAAATCATGACAGTGGTGTCCCGGCAGCCTTGCAGGAAATACAGTCGAGTGGTGCTTTGAGCTTAGCGGTAAGTCTTGAAGTTGATGCGCGTGGACTCGCATGCCCATTACCTTTACTTAAAGCAAAACAGGGGCTGCGAAATGTGGAGCAAGGTGAGCTTCTGCGAGTTTTAGCTACAGATGCTGGCTCGCTAAAGGATTTCGTGTCTTTTGCGCAACTAACTGGACAAGTGTTGGAAAGTTTTTGTATTCATGACAATTATTATTGTTTCGTTCTTCGGAAACATTGATTGCTGATTCGAGACCCCTATATTGTTGTATGCGAGTGAGATTGAGTTGAGTGCGTTTTATGATAAACCCTGATTGCATGTGGAAAATTAAATTCTGATGTCACTATCCAATCTTCGTTATTTCCGGCATACGCTAATTCTGCTTGGATTATTTCTGGTTGCCGCTGTTCAGGCTGAGCAAGTTCCCATTACTAAAATTCTGCCTGTTGGCAAAAGTGATAATGACAATCGGGACTATCGCTATCTTACGCTCAGCAATAATTTGCGCGTCTTACTTATTTCAGACAGCAATGCCGAAAAATCTGCTGCTGCGCTAAACGTTCACGTTGGAAGCCATCAAAACCCGAAAGAGCGCCCTGGGCTTGCACATTTTCTTGAGCATATGTTGTTCTTAGGGACGGAAAAATATCCCGAAGCTGGCGCGTATCAGGATTTTATTAGTCAGCACGGAGGGACAAATAATGCATACACGGCACAAGAAAATACGAGTTATTTTTTTGATATAGAGCATTCCTCCCTGGAACCTGCATTAGACAGATTTGCGCAGTTTTTCATTACGCCGCTATTTCACACAGAGTATATTGACCATGAAAAGAAAGCGGTTGATGCAGAGTATCTTGCAAAAATAAATGATGACGACAGGCGTGAATGGGATGTTTATCGTAACCTGTTTAATCCTGATCATCCTGCAGCAAACTTCTCCGTAGGCAGTCTCGAGAGCTTGGCTGATATGGAAGGGCACAGCATTCGCGATGATTTAATTGCGTTTTACCAGAATAATTATTCCGCTAACTTAATGACCCTTGCGGTACTCGGCAATCGCAAATTAGATGACCTGCAAAAAATGGTTGAATCTCGTTTTGCAGCAATACCGAATAAAAATAAAGTAATAGCGAACAGCTATCCCAAATTATTTTTACCGAATATTTTGCCTGCCAGCGTGAACATCAAACCCGTCAAGGAATTGCGCCAACTCAATCTAGTATTTCCGGTGCCAAACTACTCCGATAATTATAAGACCAAACCTTTATATTATCTGGGTAACCTTTTGGGCAACGAAGGTGCAGGTAGTCTACTTGCCCTGCTGAAAAATTTAGGATGGGCTGAATCGCTGAGTGCCGGAGAATTTTATACGAGTCGTCACGATAGTTTGTTTGGTATTTCGATTAAGCTCACGAAAGAAGGGTTAACAGCAAAAGATCAAATTGTATCGGCCGTTTTTGATTATTTGAAAATTACATCCTTGCGTGGGATTTCGGAATGGCGTTTTACCGAGATGCAACAAATCGCAGACTTGAATTTTCGTTTTCACGACAAGCTTCCAGCCATAGATTCGGTAACGGAATTATCGCAATCAATGCATGACTACGCGGCAGTAGATGTGTTGTGGGGCAGCTACGCCTATACGCAATTTGACGACGTTTTAATAAAGCAAGCTTTGTCTCACTTGCGTCCCGATAATGTTTTTATTTCAACGATCGCCCCGGATGTTGCAACAACCCGTACAACCGCTCTCTACAAAGCCGACTTTAGTGTTAAACCTGGCATTCCGGATATTCTCGATTTAAAGCCTATCTACCACCAACGGCTTTGGTTGCCGGAGCGTAATATTTTTATTCCCAAAAACCTGGTCGTGAAAACGTCTTCGATGTTGCCATTTCAGGAGATGTCTTCAGCAAAAAATACTCCTGTGCTGCTAGTTAATAGTGAGCAATTTAAACTGTGGTTTTTACAGGACAAAAAATTTCGCTCACCTAAAGCGGAATTAAATTTCCGTTTCAAATTACCTGCGCTCAATAATTCCCTGGGCAACACTGCTCGCACTCAATTGTTTGCTGCAATGCTAACGGATCAGTTAAACGAGTACGCCTATCCCGCAAGCCTGGCAGGTTTAACATTTAACATCTCAGCAAATGCGCGCGGCTTTGATGTCAACGTGGCAGGCTATACCGATAAACAAAACTTGTTGATGAATAAAATCCTTAACGCGATTGTACAGGCGGATTTTTCAGAAGCGAGATTTGAAAAGCTAAAAGATGACTTAATCCGTGAATGGCATAACGAAGATAAGAACTTACCTTACGGTGTGCTCGCAAAAAAAGTAGCTCGATTACAATATATGCCTTATTGGGGAGTTAAAGAATATATCGATGTATTGCAACGAACTTCATTCGCACAATATAAACAGTTCTCGGCCGATATTTTACGAGGCGCAAAACTGGAAGCGCTGTTCTACGGAAATTTATATCCGCAAGATGCAATTAAACTTTCAGCCATCATCGAGCATCAATTGCTGAAAAAACATTCCAATCGCTTACCGCAAATGGCGAAGGTATTGCGTACCGACAATAAAGATAATAAATCCTGGTTGTATATCTATCCGCTTGAACACAATGACCGCGCTGTAGAACTATACATACAAGCACTGGCACCGAATGTGGATGATACAGCGCACATGCAGTTAATAACTCAAATACTTGAACCGGAATTTTATAATCATTTGCGTACTGAGAAACAATTAGGGTATGTGGTTGCTGCGTCTTCATTACCTATCAGAAACCTAGAGGGGAGTTTCTTTATGGTCCAATCTCCAAACACCAGCGCTAGTGTAATCGCAGATGAAATAAATAATTTTCTTGGCAGTGCTGCTGCAAAAATTACAGAAAACTTTGCTGAAAATAAAGCAGCGCTGTTGGCTGAATTGCGCGAGCCACCATTATCCTTGGCGGAACAATCAGAAATTTATTGGGATAGCATTCAATTAAATGATTATGAGTTTACACGTCGTCAGGAATTAATTGCTGCACTTACCAAAGTCACTCCGGAAACACTCCGCAAATATTATGAGACGGCTTTTTTACAAAAAAATCGTCGACTTTGGTTAAGTACGGAAAAGTTCGAAAACCAAAAAGACTTTGACGTTATTCAAAATGTTGCGGAATACCAGCAAAACCAACAAGGATATTTGCAGCCTTAATGCTAAAAAATGGTGCATTTTAAGCCATTTTTTTAATTTTATTGCTTGGAGAATTCAAAAAAATTAGGTAATAATGCGAGCCCTAATTTAAGTGTCAAAAATTAGAGTTTATTTTGCATAATTGCTTTTATTTTTCTCTTTTTTGCACCTTTATTGTGCCTAGTGCATCACCCACCAAAATATGGAGGGCTGGTAAATAAACAGCGCTTATGTAAAAATTCGCTGTTTTTTCGCTACAAGCACCAGGAATCCTCTGCCGCTAGCCCAGCTAAATCAACGATTTACGGGAACCCCAGCGCAGATACCCCAAGTTCCAAATTCCTAATATATAGATACTCTCTATAGACACTATCGCTAAGTAAATATGCGCCACAAGCGCATAGCTGAGGAGATTTGAATGCTACAAGATATCGATGCTATTGAAACCAAAGAGTGGCTGGATGCCTTAAAGTCAGTGGTGCGGCATGCCGGTAAAGACCGCGCAGCCGAATTGTTAAAGACTCTGTCTGAATCTGCGGTTAACCAAGGCATTGAGCAGCCTTCATCTATTCGTACTCCCTACCGCAATACCATCCCTGTTGATAAAGAAGTTGATTACCCCGGTGATTTGAAAATGGAGCGTAAAATTCGCTCAATTATTCGCTGGAACGCTATGGCCATGGTAATGAAGGCTAATGATAACGACGAAGGCTTGGGCGGTCACATCGCTTCATTTGCATCCTCCGCTACCTTATATGACGTAGCGTTTAATAATTTCTTCCGTGGTAACGATGGCGATGTTCCTGGCGATCTGGTTTATTTCCAGGGTCATGTATCTCCTGGAATGTATGCACGCTCTTACGTAGAAGGGCGTTTGAACGAAACACATTTGGATAATTTCCGCCGTGAAGTAAATGGCGGTGGTTTGTCATCATATCCACACCCGTGGTTGATGCCGGACTACTGGCAATTCCCAACCGTATCTATGGGCTTAGGTCCTATCAAGGCTATCTATCAAGCGCGTTTTAACCGTTATATGGAAGCACGTGGCTTGACGCCAGTGAGCGACCGTAAAGTCTGGGCATTCCTCGGCGATGGCGAATGCGATGAGCCAGAAAGCTTAGGCGCGATATCGCTCGCGGCTCGTGAAAAGCTCGACAATCTAATTTTCGTGATCAACTGTAACTTGCAACGTTTGGACGGCCCGGTACGTGGCAACGGCAAAATCGTGCAAGAGCTTGAAGGTGTATTCCGTGGCGCTGGCTGGAACGTAGTTAAAGTTCTCTGGGGCGCTGGTTGGGATCGTCTGCTGGAGAAAGATAAAACCGGTCTGCTGCAAAAGCGCATGGACGAAGTTGTCGATGGCGAGATGCAAAACTATAAAGCTAACGGCGGTGCATACACTCGTGAACATTTCTTCGGCAAATATCCGGAATTGTTAGAACTTGTTAGCGATATGAGCGATCAAGACATCCTGTACCTCGCACGCGGTGGCCACGATGTTAAGAAGGTGTATAACGCCTACCACAATGCCGTTCATACCAAAGGCCAGCCAACTGTAATCCTCGCGCAAACTGTTAAAGGTTATGGCATGGGTTCGTCGGGTGAAGCGATTAATAAAACCCACTCTGCAAAGTCATTGGCTGTAGAAGATCTTAAGAAATTCCGCGACCGTTTTGAATTGCCAATCAAAGATGAAGATTTGGCTGCGCTTCCCTACTATCGTCCAACGGAAGATAGTCCGGAAATGCAATACATGCGCTCGCGCCGTAATACCTTGAAAGGCTATTTGCCATCGCGCAAAGCGGATTTTGATCCGGTTGTTGCACCAGCTCTTGAAGCTTTTGCTGCGCAATTGAAGAGCACTGGCGAACGCGAAATTTCTACCACCATGAGTTTCGTGCGCATCCTGTCTTCACTGGTTAAAGACAAGCAAATCGGCAAGCAAATCGTTCCAATTGTGCCTGATGAAGCCCGTACTTTTGGTATGGAAGGTATGTTTAAAACTATCGGTATATATTCATCTGAAGGTCAAAAATATACGCCACATGATGCTGGTCAAATGATGTCCTACCACGAATCGGCCACTGGCCAGATTTTGGAGGAAGGTATTAACGAAGCTGGCTCTATGGCTTCGTGGATTGCTGCGGCAACTGCCTACAGTAACTATCGTGTGCCGATGATTCCCTTCTACATTTACTATTCTATGTTTGGTTTCCAACGTATTGGGGATTTGGCGTGGGCAGCGGGTGATTCGCAAGCACGTGGCTTCCTTTTGGGTGCAACTGCTGGCCGCACTACCCTGAATGGCGAAGGTTTACAGCACCAGGATGGTCATAGCCACGTGATGGCAAACACTATTCCCAATTGCCGTACCTATGACCCGACTTACGCCTACGAACTCGCCGTGATTATTCAGGACGGCATCAAGCGCATGTACCAGGATAAAGAGAACGTGTTCTATTACATTTCTTTAATGAACGAAAACTACCAGCACCCGGATATGCCAGCGGGTTCTGAACAAGGTATCGTTAAAGGTATGTATCTGTTGGAGCAGGGCATGGGTAAAGCTAAAAACCGTGTTCAGTTGATGGGAGCCGGTACTATTTTGCGAGAAGTGCGTTTTGCCGCTGAAATTCTTCGTAAAGACTTCGATGTTGAAGCGGATGTGTGGAGCGTAACTAGCGTGAACGAACTGACCCGCGACGGTCAGCGTGCAACCCGTTGGAATATGCTGAACCCTACGTCGGCTGCACGTAAACCCTATATTACCCAGCAGTTGGAAGGCCGCGATGGCCCATTTGTGATCGCTACCGACAACTTGAAAACTTATTCCGAGCAGCTTCGTGCATATGTTCCAGGTACCTACACGGTCTTAGGGACTGAAGGTTTTGGCCGCAGCGATACTCGTACCCAATTGCGTCATTTCTTTGAGGTCAACCGTTACTTCGTCGTAGTGGCTGCGCTCAAATCTTTGGCCGATCAAGGCAAAATTAAAGCCGATGTGGTTGCCAAGGCAATTAAAAAGTTCAACATTGATCCTGCCAAAGCAGATCCAATGAGTGTTTAAACCAGAGCCGCCCTCCCAAAAGGAGGGCGGCCTTGTATTCAGAGCGGCGCATTAGCATTGAATGCATTGAGATTGATAAAATGCTTTCTATAAAAAGCACATTTTAATGAGGATAAACAGTGGCAATTCAAACGATTAAAGTCCCCGACATCGGCGGCGCTGAAGGTGTTGAAGTTATCGAGATTTCAGTAAAAGTAGGTGATGTGATTGCTGAAAACGATTCGATTCTCGTGCTAGAAACCGATAAAGCATCAATGGAAATTCCTGCCAGTGTCGGCGGTAAAGTTGTCGCTATTAAAGTGAACCTTGGCGATAAAGTATCTGAAGGCACTGCTTTGATTGATGTTGAAGCTGAAGGTGCAGCAACTCAGGCGGCTGCGCCAGCGCCAGCCGCTTCGCCAGAACCAACCAAGGCTGCTCCGGTCGCTGCTGCTGCGCTGACACCAACTGCCTCAGCTGAAGTAACTCTTTCTGTGCCTGATATTGGCGGTGCGGAAGGCGTAGAAGTTATTGAAATTAACGTTAAAGTCGGTGATGAAGTTGCCCAAGGCGACTCATTGATAGTGTTGGAAACTGACAAAGCGTCTATGGAAATTCCTGCAGAGACTGCCGGTAAAATATTAAGTATCGCTGTAAAAGTAGGTGATAAAGTTTCTCAAGGTGCAACCATTGCTATCGTGGCCAGCGCCGGTGGCGCTTCTACTGCCAGTTCAGCTCCAGTCTCTGCAGCACCAGCTGCGGCTCCTGCGCCTGCAAAGGTTGAATCAGCTCCCGTTGCGGCGGCCGCCACATCAGCTCCTAAAGCGGCTGCGGTAGAAGAAGTTGTACAAACTGGCGATGTATACGCTGGTCCAGCCGTACGTAAACTGGCTCGTCAATTAGGTGTGGATCTCGGCAAGGTAAGCGGTTCTGGTCCACGTAGTCGGCTTTTGAAAGACGACGTACGCAACTACGTTAAACCTATCGTTCAGGCAGCTCAGTCTGGTGCGTCTCTTGGTGGCGGCTCAGGTATTCCAGTATTGCCGGTAATCGATTACTCCAAGTTTGGCGAAGTTGAAATCGTCAAAATGAGTAAAATCAAAAAGCTTACTGCTGATGCAATGACCCGTAGTTGGTTGAATGTTCCGCGCATTACGCAATTTGACGATGCTGACATTACTGATCTCGAAGTTTTCCGTAACAGCATGAAAGCTGAAGCTGAAAAACGCGGTAGCAAATTGACTCCCTTGCCATTTATCGTGAAAGCAGTTGCCGCAGCTTTGGTTGCGGAGCCTTCTTTCAACGTTTCTGTGCATCAAGACAATGAAAGTATTGTGCACAAAAAGTTTGTCCACATTGGTATCGCAGTAGATACGCCAAACGGTTTGTTGGTTCCTGTTGTGCGAAACGCCGATAAAAAAGGTTTGTTTGAGCTGGCAGATGAAATCAACGTACTTGCCAAAAAAGCGCGCGATGGCAAATTGACTCCAGCAGAAATGCAAGGTGGTTGTTTTACCATTTCCAGCCTTGGGGCGATGGGCGGTAACGGCTTTACTCCAATGGTTAGCGCTCCTACCGAAGTTGGTATTCTCGGTGTATCACGTGCGCAGATGAAACCTGTTTGGAATGGCAAAGAATTTATTCCGCGCAATATGTTGCCATTGTCATTGTCTTACGATCATCGCGCAGTAAACGGCGCAGATGCTGGCCGGTTTATGACTTACTTGACTGGTGTTATCGGCGACCTGCGTCGTTTGTTATTGTAATTCGCATAAGATATGTTAGGTTGAATTTGTTCTTTAAGTAAAAAGGCCAGCATTGCTGGCCTTTTTATTTTTTACTTTTGTATTTTGAAATTATTTAAATTGTAGTTTCTGTTCGTACCACTTTTTGAATCAATTTTTTTTACAGGCCGTAACGATAATGCCCTGTAATTTTATATTCAAAAAGCATGTCTTCCAACTGCGGGCCCGCACCTATATTGTGAACAATGAGTGGACGCAGACCGTCATTAGATTGCCTATCTGTCACTATTCCAATATGCGGTAAATTTCCAGATACCAACCATGTCACTAAGTCTCCGGGTTGGTAATCTTTTCCAGACGAAGAGATAGGTAAGGTATTACCAAAACGGGTAAAAAAAGTTTGCAAGTTTGGAACGCGTCTATGATCGATGTTTTTGTCCGTTTTATCTTGATTCCAAATTTTTTTAGCAGGATAAATTAAAAAGTTTTTATCCATGTCTTCATGAATCAATTGTTGCAAATCAATATTCAATTTACGGTATGCGCGGATAACTACGTCAGTACAAACACCAAACTCGGCAGGAATATCCCCGTTAGGATAAGGAATTTTAAAGTATGCACCGTTATAAGTTACGCGGGTGTGGGTTTGCAAAACTGCTGCATCAATTAAAAGGGAAGGCTTATCAGAATTTAAGGGAGCTGCCCAAGCATGTGAAGCTACATAGAAGGAAATTAACAACACAATTATCTTTGACATAGATGTAAATCCCTTTAGGCGAGACGGTCTTTTACTTTAGAGCCTGCTTGCCAAAACAATACACGATCAAACCAGCGAACATTTTTAGCTAAAACTAAAATCAATAAAAGCCCAAGAAAAACACCCGTTGAATTTGCACATATATCGAAAACATCGAACGTGCGGGGTGGCATAAAATGTTGGCCTATCTCTATACCTACTGAATAAATAATTAAAAACGCAGCGCGTTGAAAGAACTTCCAGTATGGAAAGGCAAAACTGATTGAAAGTCCCGCTAAAAAATAGCCACCACAATGCATGAGTTTGTCGTTGAACATGGGGACAGTTTCTTCAGGGGTAGGAGTCAAACCTAAAAAAGTGAAAGCTCCAATTAGAAATACAAACTGTACCAAACAAAGCGAACGCCACACGATAAAAAGCTCCCGAATTCTGATTCGTGCAGAATATCATTAGTTTTTTATTGGAAGATAGAACAGAAGTTATGAATTACTTTACCAATGCAGCAAGCGGTTCAGCGGCGTAAAGGTCTTGCGGAGTATTTATATTAAAAAATGGATCATACCCCTCTGCACTAAAATTAATTTCTAAGGGTTCAGAGGCGTTTATCCACTCTTGCAAACGCGGCGCTTCACCGGTAACAAGTTGAGCAGAAATCTTTGAGGCGAGAGATACATGCCACAGGGAAAAAACCGGATGAACGCGGGTATTGGACGTTGCTACCACAAGTCTTTTATCACCACTCAACGCAGCAGATAACATTTTATCGGCGATATCGCGAGGAAAGAACGGCGTGTCTGACGCAAAACTGATCAACCATTCGAGCTTCGGCGTATTAACTTGCATCCAGACCATGCCAGCGTGTATGCCCGCTAAAGGACCGAGATTGTTAGGATTGGCGTCTGCAACGACGGGTAAGCGACTACGAGCAAAACGCAGGCTATTACCGTTGGCATTTAAGATTAAATTGGACACTTGCGGTTGAGCGCGTTCAATGGTGCGTTGGAGGAGTGACTTGCCTGCTAAGGGGAGCAGACATTTGTCGCCACCGCCCATTCGTTTTGCAAGGCCTCCTGCGAGAATAACACCAACAACAGATTCGGAAGCTTTCATAGGTACCTTATTTCACTTTAGGGCGGAGCCCTTTCTTAACTTATACGGTGTTTAATCATCATGGATTTTGGCTGGCGTATAAGTTTATATTTTCTTAATTAAGTTTAGCTGTTCGTTGTCTCACTGTAGAAAGAATTTATTTATATATCCTTCACCTCACTGATGACCTTATTAAAAACCTATTGGCTCAATATTAATAATTGATTTTGGTAATTAATTTATCTTACATAAGATGGCTCGTAGTTTCATAAAGCTCATATACCAAACGAATCAAGGATATTAATCATGACTAACACGACTTTAACTACTTCAGCGGGCGCTCCGGTAAGTGACGACAACAATAGTATTAGCGTGGGTGAACGTGGCCCGCTGACTTTTGATAATCATTACTTATTTGAAAAGCTCGCTCACTTTAATCGGGAACGCATTCCAGAGCGGGTCGTTCATGCACGTGGTACAGGTGCCTACGGTCATTTCACGCTCACTAAAAGCCTAAGCCAATACACGATTGCAGATTTTTTACAGCGAGAAGGTGATAAAACCGAAATATTCTTACGTTTTTCCACAGTCGGCGGTGGCCAGGATTCCAGCGATTATGCTCGCGACCCCCGTGGGTTCGCAGTGAAGTTTTACACACGTCAGGGCAATTACGATGTAGTGGGCAATAACACACCAGTATTTTTCTTGAATGATCCAATTAAATTTCCGGACTTTATTCATTCGCAAAAGAAAAATCCCCATACCAATTTACCAGACCCGACCACAGCGTTTGAATTCTGGGCGAATCATCCGCAATCTTTACATCAAATGACTATCTTGATGTCAGACCGCGGTATTCCTTTGTCTTACCGTCACATCCACGGTTTTGGTTCGCATACCTTGAGCCTGTGGAATGAAAAAGGTGAGCGGTACTATGTGAAATGGCATTTCAAAACCAATCAGGGGATTAAGACCCTGACGGCTGAAGAAGCGGCATCAATGCCACCCTTTGGCGCGCAGCAGGATTTGGTGGATGCAATTAACCGGAGTGATTTCCCGAGCTGGGCCGTTAAAATTCAGATAATGACCGAAGTACAGGCCGAGACTTACCATATCAATCCCTTTGATTTGACCAAAGTCTGGCCACATAAGGATTTCCCGTTGATTGAAATTGGCCAGCTGGAATTGAATCGCAATGTGCAAAATTATTTTGCGGAGACGGAGCAATCTGCTTTTGCGCCAAGCAACCTTGTTCCAGGCACAGGCGCGTCACCCGACAAAATGCTTCAGGCGCGTTTATTAGCTTACCAGGACGCTCATCGCTACCGTGTTGGGGTAAACCATAACCAATTGCCGGTAAACGCACCGCGTTGCCCTGTGAATCACTATCAACGTGACGGTGCAGCAGCTGGCTGCCCGTTTGGTCATGGTAATCAAGTTCAAACCAGCGGGGCCAATTTCTATCCCAATGATCGTGCGACTCACGGTTATCCTGAACCAAACCCGACATTTAAAGAGCCACCTTTGCGCTTGAGTCATGCAGTTGCAGATAGATACGATCAATCAAGCGAGGATTATTATTCGCAGGCAGGTGACTTGTTTCGTTTGATGAATGATGATCAAAAAAATCAACTAGCGCGGAACATTGCGGGCGGTTTGTCGCAAGCCAACACGTGGATACAAGAACGCGTTTTGGCGCAATTTGCCAAGGCTGATTCTGATTATGCCGCGCGTGTAAAAGCGCTGTTATAATTTTTCTAAAATCTCGATAAAAAGGCACTGTGAAAACAGTGCCTTTTTTGTAGCTGGACAGTAGACTGCAACACAGTGTTTTAGAGGGAAACCACATGTCACTCGATTTAGAAAGTTTGCGCACCGAATACACCAAAGGCGGCTTGGAGCGCGAAGATTTACACGAAAATCCCATCGAACAATTTAAGCGCTGGATGCAACAAACTATAGATGCAAAAATTCCGGACCCGAATGCTATGACGGTGGCAACGGTTGACGCTAGTGGCCAACCGTCGCAACGCATAGTCTTGTTAAAAAATCTGGATGAAAAAGGATTTGTGTTTTACACAAATTTAAAAAGTCGCAAAGCACAAGACTTGTTGCAAAATCCAAAAATTAGCTTGCATTTTCCCTGGTATTTTTTAGAGCGCCAAGTAAAAGTGTGTGGGGTGGTTGAGCAATTATCTACGGTTGACGTACTTAAATATTTTGTAAGTCGTCCGCGCGACAGTCAGCTCGGTGCCTGGGCGTCGCATCAAAGTCGCCCAATTTCATCGCGAGCATTATTAATGCAGCAATTTGAAACCATGAAAAATAAATTCGCAAAAGGCGATATACCTCTGCCAGATTTCTGGGGAGGATTTAGAGTTAAACCCCATCAAATTGAATTCTGGCAAGGCGGCGTCGCAAGGTTACACGATCGTTTTGAATACAACTTGCAAGCGGATAAATCATGGACGATCACACGGCTGGAGCCTTAAGTCATGCGTTCACTTTGTATTAAGCACAGTATCGCTAGCCTCAGGGCGAGCGCTTAGTAGAGCGCATAAACCACGAGGAAGTGTGATGAAAATAAAATTGTTGTGCGTGCTGATGTTAATGTTTAGCTTATGCGGTTGTGTTTCAGTCAAGGACACCCAGGCGCAGCTCGATCCGCATTTTACAAAGGTTGCTGAAGATGTTGAATTAAAAACCTCCAATCTCAAATTACTGAGCAGCCGTTTCAATCAGTCCTTTTTGCAGTTCAAGGTTAGCGACGTACAAACATCGGGTTTTACCTCTTTCATGAATGAACGACTGGTTGATGTGCAACATTCAACCGTCAGGGTTGAACCGAACTTTCTGGATTGGCTCTTGTTGGATAGCCCCTCACCATTTCCGTACAAATATTCGGTAGATAGTTTCTTGTACGAAACTCAATTCGAAGGAAATTTTTCTTTTAACTTTGAAAGCAGCGGGCAATCAACGGCTGTAAAGTGCCGTATTTCATATCTCCAAACCACCACTGAAGCCCGAACAGATTTACGTGAACATCAAGACGTGAGTAAAAGATCCGATGGCCAACGGGAAAATACTTTTTTATCGTGTCGCGCTAAAAATAGCAAAAGCGAGTGGCGCTTTGCATTGGAGTCTCCAGTTGGTAATCCAATAAAAGCGTATTTTCCTAAGGCTGACCTGGAAGCTTCCATTGACAATAATTGGTCATTAAAAACGATCAACGAGTCTTATCAGGTCTTAAGCAATGGCTCAAAAAGAGACAGCGCGGATTTACCTCCCTGGATAAGAAACCGTATAGCGGGACTGGCATTATTTCAACATGATGAACAACTAGCAGCCGTTTCAATTATTGGTAAGCCTCATCTGTGGTTGTCTACACAAGCGCCTGAACCAGAGCGCGAAAAAGCGGCCATTTGCATGTTTGCTTTATTTGTTTTTAACGATATGGATATCGGTTGGAATAAACCTTAATCATTCGAGGTGCGGATGCGTTATATCGACACAAATGGTTCTGGCGATGCCAATGTTCTTCGTATATGTGAAGCAACAGTTCCGCAGCCAGCAGCGCAACAAGTATTGATCAGAGTATTTGCTGCCGGAATAAACCGCCCCGATATTTTACAACGCCAAGGGCTTTATCCTCCGCCAGTTGATGCATCGCCAATTTTAGGATTGGAAGTGGCTGGTGAAATTACTGAAATTGGTAAAGATGTCACTAACTGGAAAATTGGCGATAAAGTCTGCGCTTTAGTAAACGGTGGCGGTTACGCGGAATATGCAGTCGCTCCTGCAGCGCAGTGTTTACCAATCCCTGATACTTTTTCATTTGTTCAGGCAGCAGCATTACCTGAAACGTTTTTCACTGTATGGCACAACCTGTTCCAGCGCGCAAAATTAAAATCGGGCGAAACTTTATTAATTCACGGGGGCACTAGCGGAATAGGCACAACCGCAATTCAATTGGCTATTGCTTTTGGTGTAAAAGTTTTTGCAACTGCAGGCTCAGTAGAAAAATGCCAAGCGATTGAATCACTCGGTGCGGTGGCAATTAATTATCGCGAACAGGATTTTGTAACCGAAATAAAAGCGCAAACCCAGGAGCGGGGCGTTAATGTTATTTTGGATATGGTTGGAGGAGATTATATCCAGCGAAACTTTTCTGCCGCGGCTAAAGATGCGCGTATTGTAAATATCGCTTTTTTAAACGGTAGTAAAACTGAGCTGGATTTAATGCCATTGATGTTAAAACGTTTAACACTTACGGGTTCAACTCTTCGTGCGCAACCACCACAAATAAAAGCTGATATTGCAAAAGAATTAGAAGAACAAGTTTGGCCATTATTAAATAATCAAACAATAAAACCTTTGATTGATTCGGTGTTTGCATTTGAAGATGTTGCAAAAGCGCATGAGCGAATGGAATCGAGTCAGCATATTGGGAAGATAGTATTGAACCTTAACCCTCTTTGAAAAAGAGGGCTGGGAGAGATTCAAATCCCTTCTAACCTCCCTTGTTGGGAGAGGAATTATCGAGAAATAAATATGAAACACTCTCGTCGCCCTTTGGATGGCATCCGTGTTATTGAAATCGGCCAGTTACTAGCTGGCCCCTTTGCCGGTTGTATGCTCGCTTATTTCGGAGCAGAAGTAATAAAAATCGAGCCGCCGGAAGGTGATCCTATTCGTGGTTGGCGTATTTTAGAAAATGGCACGTCACATTGGTGGCGCAGTATTGGCCGAAATAAAAAAAGTATCACGCTCGATTTAAAGAAAATAGAAGCGCAAAAAATTGCGCGACAGTTAATTGATTATGCTGATGTGGTAATCGAAAATTTTCGCCCCGGTGTTATGGAAGCTTGGGGTTTGGGGCCGGATGAAATTAAAAAATCCAATCCCCAATTGGTTTATGCACGCATTTCGGGTTACGGCCAAACTGGGCCATACGCGAACAAGCCCGGCTTCGCTTCTGTATGTGAAGGTATGAGTGGTTTTCGCTATGTAAATGGTTTCGCCGACCAAGCGCCAGTGCGACCAAATTTAAGTATTGGTGATACTATTTCCGGTATACATGCTGCACTTGGTATTGCATTGGCATTGCTTGAGCGTGAAAGAAATAAAGATGGCGATGGTCAAGTAGTCGACGTCGCACTCTACGAATCTATGTTTA
The DNA here is from genome assembly GCA_004173475.1 of Gammaproteobacteria bacterium. Lineage (GTDB taxonomy): Bacteria > Pseudomonadota > Gammaproteobacteria > Pseudomonadales > Cellvibrionaceae > Cellvibrio. The sequence goes on along the minus strand of SEBU01000001.1, from coordinate 506,738 downwards.
ACTTAATGGAAGCAGTGGTACCTGAATTTTCGGGTGCAGGTGTTATTCGTCAGCCATCGGGCACAACCGTTACCGGAATTGTTCCAACAAATACTTACCGTTGTAAAAATAGAAAATATGTTGTGATAGGCGGTAATGGCGATTCAATTTTTCAACGCCTGATGGAAACTGCTGGTCATCCTGAAATGGCGAGCGATCCGCGAATGGCAAATAACGCGGGCCGTGTGATTCATGAAGCGGAAATTGACCATGCGTTGGCGACGTGGTGTTTGAGCAAAGATTCGGAAGAGATTTTGGATTTGTTAGATAAAGCTCGCGTACCTGCCGGCCCGATTTATAACGTAGAAGATATGTTTGCTGATCCGCACTTTAATGAGCGTGGTATGTTTGAGCAGGTGGAGATTAATGGCAAGCCATTAAAAATCCCTGCGATTCTGCCTAAGCTTTCCGAGACGCCGGGGCGCACTGATTGGCCGGGTGGGGAAGTAGGGAGCCACACGCAGGAAATATTGAAAAATGTTTTAAAGTTGAGTGAGAGCGATATTGCTAGCTTGAAAGAACTTGGTGTTATTTAGTTGTTGTTTGTTGTTTGTTATTTGTTGTGAAAAGTGAATCGCCAACATGCAAAAAAAACCGTCGTGATAAAAAATCGACTCTCCGCAAGGCGAAATAAAGTATTAATTCTGAAGCGAATTTAAGATGATAAAACCCGGTCTATACCGCCACTACAAAGGCAACAATTACTACGTGTTCCAAATCGCCCACCACAGCGAAACGCGCGAAGCTTTGGTTGTTTATCAATGCTTGTACGGCGACTACTCGTGGTGGGTTCGCCCACTCAGTATGTTCACAGAAACCGTCGAGCTGGCTGGGGAACTAATTCCACGTTTTGCATTTATAAAAGAAATAAGCGCAAGAGAAGCGGAGCAATGGAACAAATAAATTCGGTAAATTGAGAAATTCACAGTGAACTATCAACAATTTAATGACGAAAAATATATGCGCCGCGCTATTGAGTTAGCGGGTCAGGGAGAGCAATTGGGTGAGGTTCCAGTTGGCGCGGTAGTTGTCTGTAACGATGAAATTATTGGTGAAGGGTTTAATAAACCTATCACTAGCCATGACCCAACCGCGCACGCGGAAATAATTGCGTTGCGTATGGCGGCAGAACGAATCCAGAATTATCGAATAGTTGAGTCGACGCTCTACGTCACTCTTGAACCTTGCACCATGTGCGTCGGAGCGTTAATCCATGCTCGAATTTCACGTTTGGTATATGGAACAACGGAACCCAAAGCGGGTGTTGTGGTGAGCCAGGCAAAATTATTGGATTCAAGTTACTTTAACCATCGTATAACAGTGAATGGCGGTGTCTTAGCTGAAGTTTGCCAGCATCAGCTCAGTGATTTTTTTCGTCGACGACGCGAGGAACTAAAACAACAGAAAAATAACGGTGCTAACGTCCAAGATGCGTTGGAAGAAGATTTGGAAGAAGATCTAAAAAAAAATGATCGGTAGAATTCACTACCGACCATTTTATAACTATCAAATATTTGTAGTTTCAGGATCTCTACGCAACTATTGACTTACTCCTTCAACAAATCAGCAGCTGCATTTGCCAAGAAGATATGAACCGCAGCTTCATCAACTACATATTCATTTTCTCCCCAGAAGAACGGCCAATCTTCGTGGTTTTCCGGGTAATCAGGTTTTAGCACTAAAACTCCAGGTACGACTCCGCCAGGTATAAATGAGAAGTCTGCACGATTCATTCCGTAAGCAACTTCTTTAGAATGAGTTCCCACGCCTGATACAAAAGATAAGTTGTGTGCAGGATGAGTGCCGTATAAATAAGTTAATCCCTTGAGCACCGATTCACGTCCAATCAAATCAGGGAATGCTTTGTGGAGATAATAGTTGTTGATCGCACCGCGAATAACAAAACTATTCCCCGCCCAACCACCTTCAGTGATAGTAACGCTATAAGGATTTTTTGACTCAGCTGCAACTAAAGTTTTCTTGTATGCCTCAGCAAGTTTGCGCATTTTTGCGGTGTAATTTGTAGGCATGTGTGGGACTGCACGCATTAGCCATGGCATACGAATAACAAAGTCGATCGGTTTTGCAGGCGTGAGCTTTTCAATTGCTTTAGCGTATTTTTGGTCGCCGGTGGCAATCAACAACTCAGTAGCAGCTTTTAATTTTTCGTCTTCCAATCTGCCACCTGTGGTGTTGCCATGATTGAACAAATCCGGTTTTGCTTTGGCATTTTCTTCGTCCCACACTTTCTTTGCCGTAGCTATACACTCATTAGAAAGTTCATCGTTGTACCCTTTCAATGCACGACTTGCCGATGCAAGCGCTGCAATCGATCCATAATTTAGCGGCGTAGATTTGCTGGTGAAAGCCCAGCGATCATCGAAAGTACCGCTTTTAAATCCGTCTGACTCGCCATCTTTTTTACTTGAGTCGTATACGAGATTATCGGTTTTTGTAATTGCATCGCCGAGATGGGTATATTGTTCAATATGCGCTTCTACAATTCCGTGAATCGCATGGCCAACTGCGCGATGTTGCGCAATCAAAGCTAAAGTTCCGTGTTCGATTTGTTGCAACAAATCAGGCTTGCCGTCACCCACATGTAAATCAACAAAACGTTTTTTGTAATCAACGGTTGTTACATCACGTTTAATACCGAAACGCTCCCAAGTATTTACCAGGTTCATAACGACATCGTAATTAGTTTGTGTACGTATATCGTAATCACCCGCATCAAACCAGCCACCTATGTCTAAACCAGGAATGTGTTCACCAGGTTTATAAGGAGTGTCGGTGGTGGGGCCTTGCCTGTAGAGATCAAAATGTTCGTGATTGAGTGGAGCTTGTAGTGCGTCATCCAGATGCGATGCCCCATGCCAAATGCGGTAGGCTTCATTAACGGTCATGTGATCCATTTGAATAGGTAAGTACATGTCCAAGCTCGGATGCCAGGTAGATGTGTAGATATCTTTTGCAATTCGGAAAGGGCCGGCTTCTTGACTACCGTAGGTGATTTTATAAAGACCTTCTTCCTGCACATTGCTGAAATCAAATTGGCGATATTCGTAACGCAAATATCTACCCCAGTTAGCCAGATTTTTTTCCGCTACCTGAGTTTCGGAACCATCAGCAGCAATTTTAAATAATTTTGCGGGTGGATTGGTTTTATCATTTTTATCCAATTCAATGACCGCAACTTTTTGCTGTGCGGGATGATAACCCACTTGCGAATATCCAATAACAGGCGTGCGCACCCAGTCTTTTATAGTATCAGCATTTAATTGCCACTCCACGACTGTTCCGCTTTTACCAGAAGGTATTTTACTGCGAACAACGAACCAACCGTTTTGTGCTTTGCTACGGCCATCGTAGAGTTCAAGTAAAGATGAATTGGTTTCGATGCTAACTCGACGTTCGGTATTATTAGGAGCCAGAACCAAATGTTTGCCGCTGGCCAAAAGCGTGGGTCCAACACGGTCGTTAATTTCTTTTGCGCCACTTGGATAAATTGGAAATGTACCGGTGGCAGTATCCATCACGAACGCTTGGTGAAAATAAGCAGATGGCAAAAACTCCAAATTAAAGCCGGCTTTACCTTCTAACGAACTTGGTAAAGGTTTTGGTAGATTAACCGCGATGCGAACACCATTTTGGTTTTTGGTTACTTTAATTGAGAAATCAAATTTCTCGTTCGGATACTGCATAAAAGCTTCAATGGATTGTTCCGCGCGATTTACTTTGCGCTCTTTAAATTGCGGAATCATATCCCACTGTTCTGGAGTCGCGTTTAAGCGCACGTCACCATTAGTTGCTGTGCGCACACCATGGTGAATTAATTCAATACCGCTGGTTTTTGAATCGCTGAATAGCCCGTCATACCAATTACTAAACACCAAAACATTCAAGCCTTGTTGTTCAAAATAATCCTTGTCGTTTAAAGCCAGTGCATCTGCGTTACTGGGCTTGGATATAAAAAGTAAAAGAATTAATAAGCCGCTTAAACGTTTAAGCGCTGAATTGATATGCATGGTTAAACCTCAATTGTTATGTTTCGGCTTATAGTCTAGGAGATTATAAGTTGGTGGGAGCACAGATTTTACAAAACATAACATCGCTCTACCAGCTAGGCTTTGAATTGATTTTTAGCTTGTAAGTTGATAGGTGTTAGTCGTCAAAAACAATATTTGAAATAAAAATGCCGCGATATTACGCGGCATTTAATAGAAACTTACTGATGAACTATAGAAATGAGAGTGAAGATGCGCTACTTAAGCGAAGCTGATTCAATTTTTCAACTGCGCTTTTTTCTTGCGCCGTTGTTGTTAAATTCAAGCTATCACCATTAAGACTAGTGGCAATACGCAATTGTTGTTGGCTTTCTTTGAATGCGAGAATTTTTTGATAATTTAAAATATTTTTAACGTAAATGACTGGCTCCCAACCACGTGAATAACCATAGGTCGCTTTTGAGTAATATTCTTGTTTTGCCAAAAGTGGAAAAGCCTTACTGACATCCGCCCAGCTATTGCCATCGCCTTTTAGTCGCCGTGTTAGCGCGCGTGCATCATCCAAATGGCCTATGCCTTGGTTATAGGCGGCGAGCGCCATATACAATCGATCTTCGCCCTGAATACTGGCGGGTAGGGTATCAAGTAAATAGCGCAAATATTTTGCACCGCCAAAAATACTTTGCACCGGATCCTCTAAATTTTTTACGCCTAACTCGCGTGCGGTATCAGGAGTAAGCATCATAAACCCGCGTACACCGGTGAACGATTGCGCGTTGGGAATCCACTGCGATTCCTGATAACCAACAGCTGCAACGAGTTGCCAATCCAAGTTGTATTGATTAGCAGCTGCTTTGATTGTATCCGCCCAACGTGGGAAGCGTTTGTCAAAGCGTATGCTGAACATCAATGCATCATCGGTATTTACTTCGATGAAGTGATCAAAAAATTGTGAAGAGATTTGGGCAAGTTGACCGCTGTTTTTAATTTTCGCGAGATATTTTTGAGCAGCGTCATAAAGACTTTTATCGCGGGACGGAGCAAATGCCCACGCCAGAGGTTGCGGCTCGCTAATGTCAAATGCAACTTGGGTATGCGGGTACGAATAACGATGTATATCAAAAATCGCCGAGTCAACCACCGCGTAATCACCGTGGCCAAGCTCAACCATTTCAAGTAGGTCGGCCATCTCAACGTTTTCGACCAGTTCCCAATGAATATCCGGGAAGGATTGTTGAAGCTCTTGTAACGCTGTAGGCACGGAAGCTCTACTGACCACTAACACTGTTTTGCCGGCTAAAGACTTAACGTCCGCTGGCGGAGTTTGGTTGGTGTTATAAATGAGCTGCAGGCTTAAATCCATAAAGGCGCTGCTATAGCGAAGTTGTTGCTTTGTATTCGTTGGGTTTAATGCGCTCGGGCTTGCAAGATCAATCGGTGATTCATTGCTGTGCAGCAAATCTGCCGAGGCTTCATCATTAAGAACCAGTTTTACTTTCAGCTCGTCAGCAAAACCTTTTAACAATGTGTATTCAAAACCAGTAATGCCCAATGGACTTTGATAGTGGCTGACAGGCCCACTTCGGGCCATTACTCGCAACTCGCCTGCACTGCGAACTTGTTCAAGTTTACTAGGTGGTGCGCTGCGTATTAACAAACCAGCGGTACAAACTAATAGGAACCCAACCAAAAGATTGGCAATCGAGAAGCGTTTTACAACTTTGATATTACGTTTTCGGCCATCAGTATATTTTATTCCGGCCATAGATTTGTCTCCGGTTTTGAATTGCATCGCCCGAAATGGGGAATAACTTCGTATATGCACTCATGCCGAATCTAGTCCATTACTGACCCGTGCAACTAAGAGCCATGGTAAAGGCAAGAGACCGGTCTGCCTAGCTTGTTTTCTGAGCGAAACTGGGGTAGGTCGTCGGTGAAAATTTGGGCGATAGAATAAAAAATTCAATACAAACAAGATGTTAAAAAATTGTATTAGTTGAGACTATTACGAAGAAAAAGTCGAAAAAATATGTGTTTTTGTGATTTTATACGCCGTTTTTGTGTTTTACGACGCTTCTTTGAGGCACTCTCGTTAGATCTTTTTTTATGAAAATTATTGGAAAACGAGGGTAAACCGGAAAAAATTGTTTTATTCGATGGAAATAATAAAGTATCAATGGCTTTTCGCTTCGTTCTAAAGAGAGTTCATCATTGGTGATGAGGTGGCTTTATCCGTAACCGCAATATGAATTCCTGCCAGCCCATAAATCCAGTACAATGCGCGCCTCGTTAATTCACTCCCAATCCACACCCCAGACGCTTGAGGCTCAAATCACTATGCTGATTCTGCGTGGCGCCCCCGCTCTTTCTAGTTTTCGTACCCAAAAACTGTTGAATACTGTGCAACAACAGGTTCCTACCGTTACCGGGATTTCCTCCGAATATGTGCACTTCGCCAACCTGTCCGCGTCTTTGACCGACGCGCAAGCCCAAGTGTTAAAGCAATTATTAACTTACGGCCCGAAGGTAGATGCTGAGATTGACCATGAGGGCGAACTTTTTCTGGTGGTGCCGCGTTTGGGAACTATTTCTCCCTGGGCATCCAAAGCGACTGATATTGCAAAGAACACGGGTCTGGATTCGGTTAAACGCGTTGAGCGCGGCGTTGCTTATTACGTGCAAGGTTCTATTTCTGCTGCTGATCGAGCGATTATTATTGCCATCTTGCACGATCGCATGGTTGAAACTGTATTTGATCGACTGGAAGCCGCGGAGAAAATTTTCAGCGCGCAAGAGCCGGCCCCGCAAACTAGCGTAGATATTCTCGGTGGCGGTCGCGATGCTTTGGTCGCGGCGAACAAATCTTTGGGTTTGGCGTTGGCCGATGATGAAATCGACTATTTAGTTGATGCCTTTAAAACGCTCGCTCGTAATCCGGTAGATGTAGAGCTAATGATGTTCGCGCAGGCTAACTCCGAGCACTGCCGCCACAAAATCTTCAATGCTTCGTGGACTATTGATGGCGAAGAGCAGGAACGCAGCCTGTTTAAGATGATTCGCAATACCAATGAAGTTGGCGGGGAAGATGTGCTTTCTGCTTATTCGGACAATGCTGCCGTTGTGGTTGGCCACGAAGCAGGGCGCTTCTATCCCAACCCTGAAACAAAGGCTTACGAGTACAACCAAGAGCCTATTCATCTATTAATGAAGGTTGAAACTCACAATCACCCAACCGCTATTTCACCATTCTCTGGCGCAGGTACAGGTTCCGGTGGTGAGATTCGTGATGAAGGTGCGGTAGGTCGTGGCTCCAAGCCCAAAGTTGGTTTGAATGGATTTACCGTTTCCAACTTGCAGATCCCAGATTTTATTCAGCCTTGGGAACAGGATTATGGCAAGCCAGGCCGCATCGTGACTGCGCTAGATATTATGATCGACGGTCCACTCGGCGGCGCTGCGTTTAACAACGAATTCGGCCGCCCCAATATTTGCGGTTACTTCCGCACTTTTGAAGAAGACTTTGATGGCGAGCGCCGCGGTTACCACAAGCCGATTATGTTGGCGGGCGGTTACGGTAATATCAAAGTTGAACATGTTATTAAAACTCCTTTCACGGCAGGCGCTAAATTAGTTGTGCTTGGCGGCCCAGCGATGTTGATTGGTTTGGGCGGTGGCGCTGCTTCATCTATGGCTTCAGGCTCTTCTTCAGAGGATTTGGATTTTGCTTCCGTTCAACGCCAAAACCCGGAGATGGAGCGCCGTTGTCAGGAAGTGATTGATGCCTGCTGGCAGCAAGGTGACAAAAACCCTATCGCCTTTATCCATGACGTCGGTGCGGGCGGTCTTTCCAACGCCTTTCCTGAATTGGTGAAAGATGGCGGCACTGGCGGCAAGTTTGAATTGCGCAATGTCCCTAACGATGAACCGGGTATGAGCCCGCTGGCGATTTGGTGTAATGAATCCCAGGAGCGTTATGTTTTAGCAGTTAACCCGGAAGATCTTGCACGCTTCGAAGCCATCTGCAAGCGTGAACGCGCACCTTACGCAGTGGTTGGCGAGGCAACAGATGAGAAACATCTAACCCTAAATGACAAACACTTCGACGCGAAACCTGTCGATTTGCCCATGTCAGTTTTATTTGGCAAACCGCCGAAAATGCACCGCACTGCTGAAAAACATAAAGCGGCCGTGAGCGCTTTCTCCACCGAAGATATCAATATTAATGATGCTGCTGAGCGTGTGCTCAAGCATCCGGCAGTGGCGAGCAAAAGTTTCCTGATTACTATTGGTGACCGTTCCGTGACTGGCATGGTTGCACGCGATCAAATGGTTGGTCCATGGCAAGTGCCTGTGGCTGACGTTGCAGTGACTACCGTAAGTTATGACAGCACTAAAGGCGAAGCAATGAGTATGGGTGAGCGTACACCGCTTGCCTTGTTGGATGGTCCCGCCTCTGGCCGAATGGCAATTGCTGAGGCGATTACCAACATCGCGGCGACTCGAATTGAAAAGTTGTCTGACGTAAAACTCTCGGCTAACTGGATGTGCGCTGCAAGTCATAAAGGCGAAGACGAAAAAATGTATCGCACCGTACAGGCGGTCGGTATGGAGTTATGTCCTGAACTTGGCATTACGATTCCGGTAGGCAAGGACTCAATGTCCATGCGCACGGCGTGGCAAGAAAACGGTAAAGCAAAAGCAGTAACCGCACCTTTATCTTTAGTGATTTCTGCTTTCGCTCCAGTAGTCGATGTTCGTCAAACGTTGACTCCGCAACTTCGTACGGACAAAGGTGCGACCGATTTAATTTTGGTCGATCTCGGTAACGGAAAAAATCGTTTAGGTGGTTCGATTCTCGCGCAAGTTTATAACCAACTCGGCGACGAGCCTGCAGATTTGGATTCAGCAGCACACCTCAAAGGATTCTTTGACGCGATGCAAGCTTGTATCAAGCGCGATGAAATTATTGCGTATCACGATCGTAGTGATGGCGGTTTGTTCGCGACTCTCGCGGAGATGGCATTTGCGGGTCACGTCGGTGTTGATGTCGATCTCGATTGTCTGGGCGAAGATGCACTCGCTGTATTGTTTAGCGAAGAAGCTGGTGCTGTATTGCAAGTTGCAAAAGATAAAACGGATACAGTGTTGGATCGCTTCTTTGCAGCTGGCGTAACTCACGTGAAAGTTATCGGCAAGTTAAATGAAGAAGATACGCTTTGCATTTGTCAAAACGGCAATACTTTGTTCGATCAATCACGCGCGATACTACAAAGCCTTTGGTCAGAAACCAGCTATCGTATTCAAGCCATGCGCGACAATCCTGCGTGTGCAAAATCTGAATTTGAAAATATTTTAAAAGCAGATCTCGGTTTGAGCGTAAAACTAACCTACGATCAAAACGACGATGTTGCCGCGCCTTTTATCAATACCAGTGTGCGTCCGTCAATCGCTGTGTTACGTGAGCAAGGTGTAAATGGTCATGTAGAAATGGCAGCCGCTTTTGATCGCGCTGGATTCAAAGCGGTTGACGTTCATATGAGCGATTTGTTGTCTGGTCGTGTGTCACTAGATGCATTTAAAGGCATAGTTGCTTGCGGCGGTTTCTCTTATGGCGACGTGCTCGGTGCTGGCGAAGGTTGGTCGAAAACTATTTTGTTTAACAACAAAGTGCGCGATGAATTTGAAGCGTTTTTCCACCGTAACGACACCTTTAGTTTGGGGGTGTGTAACGGTTGCCAGATGATGTCCAACCTGAAGAATTTAATTCCGGGTGCAGATCACTGGCCACGTTTCGTTCGCAATCTATCTGAACAATTTGAAGCGCGTTTTAGCTTAGTGCAAGTGCAGGAATCTTCATCGGTTTTATTTAAAGGTATGATGGGTTCACATATGCCAGTCGCCGTTGCACATGGCGAAGGTTATGCGGAATTTGCAAATGCTGATGCGCTTAGAGCTTGTAACGAAAGCGGCACAGTTGCTTTGCGTTTCATCGATAACAATTTGAATATCACCGAAGCATACCCGGCGAATCCGAACAGCTCCCCACTCGGTATTACAAGCGTGGCAAGTAAAGATGGTCGCGTCACTATCATGATGCCGCACCCGGAGCGTGTATTCCGTGCTGTGAGCAATTCATGGAAACCAGATGATTGGAAAGATGATGGAGCTTGGTTGCGTTTATTTAGAAATGCGCGAGTTTTTGTCGGTTAATTTTTTCAGATTTATTCGGACAACAAAGGAGGCTTAGCCTCCTTTGTTGTTTCTAACGTGTTAAATTTGATTAACGCGCTGCGTCCTCAAGCCGCCAAACAAGTTTGGTTTTAAACCAGCAACCTACCGCTTTACCTCCTTCTGTACATGCGGAAAAAGACCAGTTGCGTTTTGCATGTTTCACGGCCGCTTCATCCAGACGGGTTGAGCCGCTCGGGGAATACACTTTCACATCACCTACGCGCCCTTCAGGTGTTATATATAACTCCAAACCGGTCGCGCCTTCTTCACCCAGACGAGATGCAGATAATGGATACTCGGGCTTGCTTGCTTTAATAAGTTTTGGTTTGGATAATCCGCTAGTAGTGATTACCTCAACCGGCTCTTTGGTAAATGCTACTGGTGCAGTATCGGTTGGAATATTAAATGTAGGGGTTGTGGGATCAAAGGTAAATTTTTTGGTAGTAACGACAGGCTCGATAGGATCTACTGGTGTAGGTGGTGTAACCGGGTTTTTAATTTGGGCAACTTTAATGGGGTCGGGAGTGAAAGCAGTTTTAATTGCGTTTCCAAGACCGCTGGCTAATGCCCATATCAATAAGACATGGAATGCAATAACAATAAAAACACCGAGTGTGCGTTGTTGCGGGTTTTGTATAACGTGATAAGACATAGTTATTTACCATTTTTTTTATGTAAAAGAGATCCTAAAACAAATGGTAGAAGACAAACTATCCAGTACTGCGGTAGTTGCTTCTACCATTTCACGGAGTTTGCACCAAGCAAATATTTGCCTTGGTAACTTGATTATAGCTAGCCTTTTTAAAAGGCAACTTTAGCCGTCAGTTTTTGTTTAGATTTTTTAAGACCTAGCAAATATCTGGTTATGCACACCGTGAGGGCGATTTAATTTATTTCTACAGGGAACAATGTTTAACACAATAAATCAAAAGTGCGATCTTTAATCTGGTTAATCTAGTAAAACCAGCACGTGATATTTTTTTAGTTGTGCGTGATTAACTAGCTTCCGTTGTTTGCCTATCGTTAAGGTCGAATGCCATGAAATTCTCGTTTGCTTTTGTACTATTTATTTTTCTGCTAAGCGGTTGCAACATCCATAAAATTCATGAAAAAACGGCACAGGATCAGGCAGAAAAGGAGGGGTTGGTTGCGATCTCTAAGCCGGAGTTTGATGCGTCTTTCATTCTGCCAGGCGCAAGCTTAGGTCAATACAAGAAAATCATTCTCAATGATCTCGATTTTTCCAGAGTAAAAATTATTAAGCCATCCAGTTCGCATAGCTTTCAGGAACTGTGGGAGCTCACTGAAAAAGACAAAGAGTTTTATCAAAAGAAATTTACGGATTCAGCAAAAAATTATTTGTTTGAAAAGGGTGATTTTTCTGCAGCAATCTCCCCGGCAAGTGACACCCTGGTATTAAAAACAAAAATCACTGAAATAGCGCCGCTTGCGTCCAAAGATGATTTTAAATCGCGTCCGAATTTAATGGATGTTTATAGTGAAGGTTTTGGTCGTATGACAATAGTGTTTGAGTTGTATGACTCAGTTTCCAATAAGCTCATTGTACTCAGTAGCGATGAGCATGACCTCGGAAGAATATGGGAGCGAAATGATAGGGCGCAAAATAATATGCAGTTGAAATTGGCGTTTGATTATTGGTTAAAAAATCTTAATGATGAATTGCGTAGTAACGGCAACAAATAAACAACTCGTAAAAATGCAGTACGTGAAGCCGAGCCTGTGCTCGGCTTAGTGATTTTAGTATACTGCTGACATCTTTCACTTACTAATAAGACTGCTTATGGCAAGCCTAGAAAATTTTCCGATCTCCGAATTGTCAGTCGGATTGACAAAAACCCTCAGCAAAACACTCACTGAAAAAGACATTATTTTATTTGCTGCGTGTTCAGGAGATCTTAATCCAGTGCACCTCGATAAAGCGTATGCTGCTACCACGGCATTTGGCGAGCCAATTGCTCACGGAATGTGGACCGGCGCGTTGATTTCTGCAGCAGTCGCAACGTGTTTGCCTGGGCCGGGTTCTGTGTATCGCAGTCAAAACCTGACGTTTAAAAATCCTGTAAAAGTGGGTGACACTGTTACGGTAACTCTAATAGTCAGTGAGCTAAAAGAAAGAGTGCGATTGGTCGTGCTTGAATGCGAAGCGCATAATCAGGATGGAAAATTAATCGCGAAAGGAATTGCAGAAGTTATTGCACCGAGTGAAAAATTAATTTTGGAATCGCCGGTGCTGCCTGAAATTGTTATTGGTTAAGGCCGTAATGTCACGAACCCTAACCGGAGTTCGATGTGAAAAATAAATAGTTAGTCAAGAGATCGTCATTCTAGCGTAAGCATGATGACGATTGTCAGCAAACTTTATTTTAATATTTATTCCGCTTCTTCATCTTCTTCGCAAACTACCGCTAACGGCCAGCCGCCGCATTCTTTCCACTTGTTAACGATAAAGCAAAATAAATCCGCTGTTTTTTCTGCATCATAAGCCGCTGAGTGCGCAGAGCTGTTGCTGAATTCGAAACCTGCAACACGACAGGCTTTTGCCAGAACAGTTTGGCCGAAGGCGAGTCCTGAAAGAGTTGCGGTGTCAAACACACTGAAGGGATGGAAAGGGTTACGTTTAATGTCGCATCGTTCTATCGCAGCGTTCAAAAAATTCAAATCGAAGTGTGCGTTGTGGCCAACCACGATTGCGCGTGTACAGCCGTTTTCTTTTACGGAGCGACGCACTGCTTGCAACATGTCGGTGAGCGCCATTAATTCAGGTTCGGCCATACGATCCGGACTATCTAAATCTATACCAGTGAAATCCAGCGCGGCTTGTTCAATATTAGAACCTTCGAATGGATCTATATGAAATGCAAAGGTTTCATGACGATGCAAAAGACCGAACTCATCAATACGCACGGTGACTGCAGCAATTTCTAATAAGGCATCAGTGAAGGGGTTAAATCCACCGGTTTCTACATCAATAATTACCGGCAAAAAGCCGCGAAAACGTTGAGCAAGCAGCGACGATGGATCTTTTTGATTTTCAGGAGGGTTCACTACAATGCCTTAATAAACAGTTGCCTTAATAAAAAATAATTTGCCTTAAGCTTTGATTCGCCAGCGCAAATTTTCACCTGCACGCAGTGGTACAAGGTCCGTACCTGCAAAGTCTAGGCTATTTGGTGCCTGCCATTCACTTTTTACCAAAGTGATTTTGTCAGTGTTACGCGGTAGTTGATAAAAGTCCGGGCCAAAATGGCTGGCGAAACCTTCGAGCTTTTCCAAAGAGCCCGCATCTTCAAAGGCTTCAGCATAAAGTTCAATCGCGGCGTAGGCCGTATAGCTACCGGCGCAACCGCAGGCGGCCTCTTTTTTGTCTTTCGCATGAGGTGCGGAGTCGGTGCCTAAAAAGAATTTGGAATTACCGCTCGTGGCCGCTTTTATTAACGCTGCCTGGTGGGTATTGCGTTTCAAAATTGGCAAACAGTAAAAATGAGGACGCATCCCCCCGGCAAGCATATGGTTGCGGTTATAAAGCAAGTGATGTGCCGTAATGGTTGCGGCCACATTTTTGGGTGCATGCGCTACAAATTCAGCTGAGTCTGCTGTGGTGATGTGTTCCAGCACCATTTTTAGTTCAGGAAACTGCGCAACCAGCTTGCTGAAGGTGCGATCAAGGAATACTTTTTCGCGATCAAAAATATCAATAGCAGAATCAGTTACTTCGCCATGTAGTAAAAAAGGCATTCCGACCTTTTGCATTGCTTCCAGCACCGGGTAAACCTTGGTCAAATCTGTAACACCAGACGCAGAGTTAGTCGTCGCACCTGCAGGATAAAGCTTAACTGCTGTTACGCCAGCTGCTTTGGCTTTCGCGATCTCAGCTGGATCCGTGCTATCAGTCAGATAAAGCACCATCAAGGGTTCGAACTGGTTTCCAGCCGGGCGCGCCGCCAATATACGCGTCTTATAAGCCAAAGCCTGCTCGGTATTCATTACGGGCGGCACCAGGTTGGGCATGACTATAGCTCTGGCAAATTGCCCTGCAGCGTCACTAACGGTGCGTTTCAACGCTTCGCCATCACGAAGGTGAATATGCCAGTCATCGGGGCGAGTGAGGGTAAGTTGTTGCGGGCTTGCGGGCTGGGACATGAACGGCTTTCTCTTCTTTTCAAAAACGTCACGCATACTACCAAACCAGAGCTACTGACGCAGCTACAAGTTTAAGTGCGGCGTTGCCGTTGGCGTTGTTTACCGACTTTTTACGTCGGTGACCGAATTTGGCGAGACAGGCAGGTTCAGCTGTCTTATTGTGAAATCTCTAACAAGCAAACCAAAATCTTAAATATTCGGGAGTTTTTATGAGTGATTCACAACCGGGGCGCCGCGTCATTTTCGGTAGTTTGATTATTGTTGTCGGCGTCTTGGCGCTTTTCGACAAGCTTAATATTTTTAATTTTAACGTTTTTAGTTTATTTCAGTTTTGGCCGACAATCATTGTCGTTATAGGAATTCTAAAAATGACTGAGTCCAAAAATCGTTCGAATGTTTTAATCGGTTTGTGTTTTGTGGCTGTGGGAGTGGCTATGATGATTAACAACCTCGGCATTTTCCATTTTAGTTTGCGCGACTGGTGGCCAGTCATACTCATTGCCGTAGGTATTTCAGTTGTGCTTAAGGATCGTTCTACTAACAACTCCACTGGAACATATTTTTCCGGCGATGAAAATACGAATTCAAATGTGAATCTTGATATCACTGCGATTATGGCCGGCAACAAAACCGTTAACTCTTCGCAAGATTTTAAAGGCGGAGATGTAATAGCGATCATGGGCGGAGTGGATTTGGATTTGCGCGCAGCCGTTATTCAAACCGAAGCTGTTTTAAATGTGTGGGCAACTTGGGGCGGCATCGAGATAAAAGTTCCAAAAGAATGGGAAGTGGTAAATCGCGGCATGGCGATATTAGGTGGTATTGAAGATAAAACTATTCCGGTTCCAGCAAGTGGAAAGCGTTTAATTATCACTGGTAACGCTATTATGGGCGGAGTGGTAATTAAAAATTAAATAAAAAAATTAAGATTTTATGCATCCTATTTTATCTCAATTACGCAGTCTGCTTTGGTATCTTGCCGCTTGGGTTATCGGCGGCCTGGTGATGGCCTGGGTGTTAGTAGTGAGCCACGCAACACCTTGGCCTGCCGCTTTGACATTTACAATTCCGGTCACAGTTGCCTATGGATTCATAAGTCTTTCTGCTTATTACGTTTGTCGCTCATACCCCTTGGCGAATCGCAATTTGCAAAATATGA
Source organism: Gammaproteobacteria bacterium (assembly GCA_004173475.1). Classification (GTDB taxonomy): domain Bacteria; phylum Pseudomonadota; class Gammaproteobacteria; order Pseudomonadales; family Cellvibrionaceae; genus Cellvibrio. Next base: position 491,141 of record SEBU01000001.1, on the reverse strand, counting down.
TATTTATTTTTGGCAGTGCTTCACTGTTATCGGGTGCTGCCTGGATAGTTTTGTGTTTGCTATTAAATAGCTTGAGTTTATACGTTGAAAGCGATTGGCTTGGAATTGGGATGACTCCCCAATTAACAACGTCACTTTTTTGTCTGGCTAGTCTTATCTATATCGTTTCCTTACTTGCGCATGATTTATTAATTGCACAGGAAAATATTCGCGATGCCGAGCTTAAAAAAACCGCTGCGCAACTATTTGCGCGCGATGCTGAATTACAAGTGCTTCGCAGTCAAATTAATCCACATTTTTTATTTAATAGTTTAAATTCAATCAGTGCACTCACCGCCATAGATGCGGTAGCAGCAAGGGCTATGGTTATAGAATTAAGTGATTTTTTCAGAAAGTCTGTCGCCTTAACAGCGCATTCGCTAATCCCTCTCGGAGATGAGTTGAAATTGTGCGAGCATTATTTGGCGATAGAAAAAAATCGCTTTGGTGATCGTCTTCAAACACAAATGACCATCGAACCTGACTCGCTACGCGCACAGGTTCCACCGATGTTTTTGCAGCCGTTAGTTGAAAACGCAATCAAACATGGAATTTCCAACCTGGACGAAGGTGGCGCTGTCACTCTAATGACGAGCTTGCACGAGTCGTGGTTGTATATTGCGATAAGTAACCCAATGGATTCTCACGCGCCTTCTGCAAGTGGTACAGCTACAGGTTTGCGCAATCTCAAAGCGCGTTTTGAGAATTTATATGGTGAACGTGCTCGCGTCAGTTGGCAGGAATCGCACAGGGTATTTCGAGTTGAAATCATTATTCCTTTTGAGTGCGCTTAAATGAATTTTATTAACGATATCAATTTCACTTAGGGAGCAGGCCCGGATGCCCATGAGATTATTAATTGTGGATGATGAGGCATTAGCTCGGCGGCTGATGCGTGAATATTTGGCGAGCCATACCGACATTGAGATTGTCGGCGAATGCACTAATGGTGAAGCAGCGGTAGAAGAAATTCTTAAATCAAATCCGGAATTAATTTTACTGGATATCCACATGCCGAAACTGAGTGGCCTCGAAGTAGCTGAACTTACAGGCCGCACAGAGGGCGTTATTTTTACAACCGCTTATGATCAATATGCACTTAAAGCTTTTGAACTTCACGCGGTGGATTATTTACTAAAACCTTTTTCGCAAACACGATTTGACGAAGCCATAGCTCGTGCAAAAAAACGAGCTGATCAGGACCGTCACGGCATATCGGCTTTGGTACAAGAAATTAAAGCAGAGCGGATTCTCGTGCGCGACAGAGGTCAGACGCATATTATCCCACTCGTTGATATAGACTACGTCGAAGCCGAGGACGATTACATTCGCATCTGCTGGAAGGGTAAAACTATTTTAAAAACCCAAAGTCTTTCCGCGTTGGAAGCGCAACTAAATACCGCGGAATTCATTCGTATTCACAGATCCTATATTGTGAAACTCGGTGCGATTAAAGGTCTGGAGCGCCTTAGTAAAGATTCACAAGTTGTTGTACTTCATTCTGGCGTCAAACTACCGATTAGTCGTACAGGTTTGGAAAGGATCAGGCCTCATATCGCATAACTAATCTGCTTCGCATTGCAAATTTTTTGTAAATCTCTTGCTGGTTCGGGCAGTTGTCATTCGCTTGTCTATACTCAGTTCAAGTTTCTTTGTACCGGGTTTCTACACATGTTTTTCGGTTTGCGTGTTTTTTATAAACTTTTGATAGGTACCGGCATTGTGTACGTCGGGTCGGTTAGCGCGCAGATTCATACGGCTGATTTAAACAATTCCGAATGGAAGCTAGCGGCGAATCCGTTTGCCTGCAGCTTAACGCATAAAATACCGTCATTTGGCCAAGCAGTTTTTTCCCGCAAAGCCGGTGCGGGTGAGTTATTCATATTGGAATCCCAAGGTAAAGTCGCCTTTCCGCCTGGACCAGCACAGCTTGAAACACTTCCACCCGTGTGGCGCAGCGATATTCTTCCGGTACGCCTTAATGAAGTTACGGCTGTGACAGGAACCCAGTCTATTACCCTTCGCGATACTCAAATAGCACCGGTAGTTAGCCAGCTGTCTATGGGCGTGAATCTTATGTACACATCGCAGAAGCAAGTTGTTGCTACAGCGTCGTCCGAACCTTCGGTCATGCGAGTTGTATTAACAGCGAAAAATTTTGCAGATGCTCATAAAAAATACCAGCAATGCGTTGAGAATTTAATTCCTTACACCTTCGCACAGATTGCTCGCACCTCAATTAACTATGGAGAAAAACCTAGCGGTTTAACGGCGGCCAATAAAGCAGAGCTAGGAAAAGTTGCACGTTATGTTGGCGCTGACTCTAAAGTCGTCGGCGTATTTGTTGATGGCCATAGCGATAATTCAGGTACAGCTGAAGAACGCGATGCGAAGTCAAAACAAGCGGCCGAATGGGTATCTGCTTATTTGGCGGAGCGGGGCGTTGCGGCGGATAAAATAACTACGCGTTGGCATGCCGATAAATTTTTAATTGCGAATAATAAAACCGATGCTGGTCGAGCGGAAAATCGTCGCGTCACAATTCGCCTGGAAGATGAAGCCGCACATAAGGAGTTTATGAAAAAAGAAGAAGAGAACCGTAAAACCGCCGAGAAGAATGTTGTGGAAAAAGCAGTTGCGGAAAATCCCAAGACTTCAGCAAGTGCAAGTGTGGCTGTCAGTAGTAGTGCATCCAGCAGCGGGCGTATGTCGCCGGAAGAAATCAGTCGTATGGTCGAAGGTTTGGACATAGTGCGATAGCTTGGACACAGTGCGATAACTTGGACATAGTGCGATAGCTCGGACATAGTGCAATAGCTAAGGATAATTAAACACAGCCAATAAGTAATTCCATCTCAACCAGGTTCTCTCACCATCTACTAGTTGATTAATCTCCCTTTAAAAATTTGCGGCCGCCCCCAACTTGCGTGCCACGCCTTTTGAACATCCCTTCGCACTTTTGAGCAAAAGGCTGGGCGCCAGTATATTTATTGGCACGTGGAATTTTTTCGGATCACTTATGTCCTATTACCCGAGTCACAGCGTGTGAATTTATCTCATGCTGTGAGATGGATTCATCTCAATAGAGGTCATTATGAAGAAATTGGTTTTACGCACAATTAGTTTAATTTTATTATCCGTGAGCATGGCATTTAGTTCGGTTGAAGCAGCACAGCTTCCCGATTTTAGCGATCTCATTGAAAAAGCCTCACCCGCTGTTGTTAAGATTACGGCAGTTACTAAAGCTCGCGAAGCGCGCCAATTTCGCCAGGGCCCTAATGATCAAATGCAAGATGTTCCAGAAATATTTCGTCAGCTTCTGGAGCAACATCAAGTTCCCCAACGCGATCATGGATCGCTCGGTTCAGGTTTTATTATTTCCAGTGACGGCTATGTTTTAACCAATAATCATGTGGTGAGCGAGGCCGATGAAATTAAAATTATTCTCAGCGATGATCGTGAATTCGAAGCCAAATTAATTGGTACTGATGAGCGTACTGATATAGCGCTGTTAAAAATTGACGCAAAAAATTTGCCGCAACTCAATCTAGCAAAAAATGAAAAACTTAAAGTAGGGCAATGGGTGGTTGCTATTGGTTCACCTTTCGGTTTGGATTACTCCGCTAGCGCCGGTATTGTAAGTGCGATTGGCCGAAATATTCCGTCTGAACATAGTTATGTGCAATTCATCCAAACCGATGTCGCCATTAACCCGGGAAATTCTGGTGGCCCTCTGTTTAATATGGACGGTGACGTCGTAGGTATCAACTCACAAATTTATACGCCGTCGGGCGGATCAGTAGGTCTGTCATTCGCGATTCCATCTTCGGTTGCCATAGATGTTGTTACTCAGCTTAAAGATAAAGGCCGCGTAGAGCGTGGTTGGTTAGGCGTAGTTATCGGCAATGTTGATAAAGACTTGGCCAGTGCATACGGTCTGGACAAAGCACAAGGCGCCATAGTGTCTGAAGTCGTGCCTAAAGGACCAGCTGAAAAAGCGGGCGTGAAAGTGGGTGATTTAATTGTCAAATTTAATAATCAGGATGTTCACAGTCAGGCAGATTTACCGCGAATCGTAGGTCAGCTTGCACCCGGCACCAAAGTGACGTTTGATGTTATTCGCAAAGGCAAGCGTGAAACTTTAACGGGAACTCTTGAGCAATTAAAAGATGAGTCCGGCGCGTTGCCTGCGACCAATTCAAAAACGGAATCCAAGCCTACCAAGACCGATGCCCTCGGGCTAGCCGTAGCGCCCACCGATGCTCGCGAAAAAGAAAAAGGTGTGCAAGTGGTGAGTGTTGAGCCCGACAGCGCTGCGCAAAAAGCAGGATTGCAACGTGGCGATATAATCACTCAGCTTGATTTTATTGATTTAGATTCGGTTGCGACTTATAGCAAAGTCGTAAGTGGCTTGCCGAAAAACACAGCTAAAGCTATTCGTTTTGTACGTAATGGTACGCCAGTGTTCCGGTCAATCACTATTAAATAATGGCGTAGTTTTTCCATGAAAAAAGCCGGGAGTTCCCCGGCTTTTTTTGTTCATGGCTGTGTAAACTTCCTCCGTAGGTATCAGGCTATAATGGCCACTGATTTCTTTGAATGTGATTACTATGCAACCACCTGTATTTTCTCGTGCCTTACTTGCCCCGCGCTATTGGCTTGAATGGGTTGGGGTAGCCATTTGGTATTTAATTGCACAGTTACCTTATAAGTTGCAATTTTATATGGCCTATTTATTGGTGCCTTATCTTAAGCGCAATAAAAAGCGCGTGAATCACGCGAAAGTTAATTTGGAAAAATGTTTTCCGGAGTTAAGCGAGCAGGAGCGCAAAGCCTTACTTGAGGAAACTTTATATTCAACGGCAATGGCTTTATTTGAAACAGGAATTGCCTGGTTCTGGCCTAAATGGCGGTTGCGTCGTTTATTCACTATCACCGGCATTGAGCATCTTGAACCTGCGTTAAGTAAAGGCGAAGGCGCGCTACTTTTAAGTATGCATTTCACCACTTTGGATATAGGCAGCGCGATGCTGGGCCAGTATGTCAATTACGACGGAATGTATCGTCCGCATCGCAACAGAATTTATGATTACATGCAAAAAATTCGTCGTGAGGCCTATGCTCCTGGAGGCATGGCAATTAGCCGCGATAACGTACGCATGATGATTAGCCGTTTACGCCAAGGCCGCATGATTTGGTATGCGCCGGATCGGGACTTGGGAGAAAAAATTAGTATATTTGTGCCTTTTTTTGGCGTGCAAACCGCAACTGTTACGGCAACAGCACAATTCGCTCGTCTAGGTCGAGCCCAGGTTATTCCATTTACGCAGAAGCGATTACCGAAGGGCAGAGGTTACGAATTAAAAATTCACCCGCGTTTTGAAAATTATCCCACCGGTGATGATTATGCGGATGCCTTGCGAGTGAACAAATTTATGGAAGACGAAGTTCGAAAAATTCCGGGCCAATATTTCTGGGCACAGCCACGGTTCAGAACCCGTCCTCCTGGTGAAGAAAAATTCTATTAAGGTTTGTCTTTAATGGGTTTATCCGAGAAATGTACCTTGCCGCTTTCGTCTGTCCATCGGTAAAGTTTTTGTTCGGACGATTGTTCTGAACCTTCGGTTTCCTCAGCATTCTTGCCTGATTGTGTTTCGTTACTCTCCTGCACAGAGCCGTTAGTAATATCTTCAATCGTATAATTCACACGCTCTTTTTCACTTGCGGTTTCACTGTCGGTTGTCGAAGTCGATGCATTATTTCCATTACCGGAACTAAAAATAATTTCGGTTAGTTCACGCATTTTCGGGTTCATCAACAACGGCAACTTATTCGGGGAATTTAATTGTGCCTGAAAGGCTTCATCCCGGACTATTTCTAAAACTCGCGGATCATTTTTTAGAGTAGAAACCTTTTGCCAGGCTTGAATCATTTTTACCGCAGCGGCTCTTTCACCAGACTTATCAGTAGCCACTCCGTCGCCATCGGCTGAAATAATGGCCTGCATATCAGGGTTTTGCATGAGCTCTTGGAAGTCTCTGTTTTCCAGAAGTGTTTCAACATTGCCACGGTTGAGTTCTGCTTGAAAAGAAGGCTTATTGAGTAATGCTTTAAACTCGCCATCGTTCGTCATATTTTGCACATGGCCGAGCGTGGCTTGCGGGTCTTCGGTAATTGTTTTAGTAATTTGCGATGTGGCTTTATCGTCAGTAATTATTGCTACGGCGGTTGAGGCTGCATTACTCACCATTTGTTTGGCTGCTGTATCTATAAATGTATCCTTTGATGTATTAACAAAAGGCCTACCTTCCTCCATTACATATTTCTTAATTGTTTCTTCGTCCGCCTCACGGTTTTCGCGGTTGGGTTCTGTTTGCGCATTTGCGTAGGTTGCGATTTCTGACTTGGGTTTAACTAAAATATCAATGACATAAACAGCAATTAAACCAAACACACTGCCAATCACCACGCCAAAAAGAGTGCCGCCAATTTTTGAGCTGGTTGCGGTGATTTCTGTCTGCGGAATTAAACGCGCGATGGCATTTAACAATAAAGTTACCGCCAGACTCACCGTGAGGAAGATAGTACATCCAGCCACCAAAAATAATAGCAGGCCGTCTAATGCGATAATGCCGCGTAAAAAATTAGCGAAAGGTTTGGTGAAAAAAATAGCTGCAGGATAGGCAATTACAAAACTCAGAACGCGGGATATTGCGCCGATAAATCCTTTTTTGTAACCGCGCCAGGTAAAAAATAACACTACGACAATAAATACTATGGTGGTCAGGTTCATCAGGAATCCCTTTTGATTTTATGCGCAATAATGAACGAATGTTTCGATTTTTATAATCAGTTTTTTTTAGCTTTATAGTTTACCCTTGGCTTTGAGTAAATCACGACTGGGAAATTGCGCCTTTATAAATTCCCTCAAAGGCCTTTACTCGAATATCAGATGAAGGCCGCTCTAACTTGGTAGCTTGGGCAAAATGTTGTGCGATTAATTCTACGGTGCTATCCGTGTCAATGAGGTAGCAACAGACCTTTGGAATTGTGAGTTCAAAGCGCCCCTGTTGCGCAAGGTAGCTAAATTCGTAATAGGGGACTCCCTCATATTCGGGTTCTGCTTGTAGGTCGCTACGTGTGCCGACATAAATATCTTCCCAACGACTGGCCCACAGCTGTTCGAGTTCGGGCGATTTGACACCGTTCTCCCATATATCAATACGGGAACGATGGCCATGTGCAATACGCTGGCAGTTGCCCAAGTGCTTTTTTAATCCGTGACTGTAATGGTAGTAAGAACCGGGTGAATCTTCCTGGCTAAAAACCAGTTCAAGTGTGGCAACGCTTGCCGGGAAAAATTGTTTCAGCTGCGCAATACACCACCCTGCAATAGATTCAGGCGTAAGAATTTCAGCGTCCACCAAAGCAATTGCATCTCGAGGTGAGCGTGTTTGCAGAAAATGATTTTCTGCGCCAAATTGCCAACGAATATTTAGAAAATCACCTTCATCGATAATCTTGATATTAGGTGAATGAACAGGCACTGCTAAGCGATGATCCAATTCAGTGTCGAGCCAATGGCGAACAATTTTTTTGACAGTACCAAAATCGCACACCATGCCTTGCTCATCTAACTCTCCTTTCAAGGTTATGTTCGCTAAATAAGTTTCGCCTAAAAGCCCGCGTTGCGGGTCTAGAAAACTGAAATCTACGTTGGTGAGTTTGTCTACAAAAAGCAGCATGAGGTCAATTTCGCAAGAGGTGGAAAGGCGCTTATGATAACACCGCTCAGTGCTATTTTGTGTTTACGAGGACTGTTACGCCATGTAATAACAATAGCCAAAAAACTGGTCTATGCTCTAAATTCCTACGACTTGTATGGCCAAAAGAGGTACAAGTATTGACTGTGAAGGAGGCGTGTTTAAGCGCTATTTGTGGGTATCACTTTGGAGCCTTAGTTGTTAAAACGAGCCATTATAAGTTGCATATTTTTTCTACTACCTTTGTCAGTTGCCGAGGGAGCATCTAACGAGGCAGCTCTGCGGGTAGCCTTCGTCTATAAATTCATAAAATTTATAGAGTGGCCCAATCAAGTTCAGAATTCCTCGCTGCGTTTGTGTGCATTAGGCGCTGATGTTGACGCCAAGGCAGCTTTGCAACCGCTTAATGGACAGCCAGCAAGTCAGCAAGTTGTAAACGGAAATGTTATTAAGCAAACAATAGAAGTTTTTTATCTCGATGACTCTGCCGCTGTACAGCAACATTTAAAAACCTGCCAAATGCTTTATCGCCCGTCTCACGCCTCACCCATACCAATTCCGCACCCACCACCAGCTGGTGTTTTTTTAGTTGCAGACGATCCGCGTCCAACCGATGAAGATGTAGGCATTGCCTTAGCACGCAATACAGACGGGCGAATTGAATTTTCAATTTCTTCAGTGGCAGTAAGTCAGGCAGGTGTGAGTATCAGTAGCCAGCTTTTGAGATTGGCCAAGAATAGTCAGGTGGGGCGCTAGATTATGGCTAATAAAAATAAAACTATTTCTCGCAAAATAAGCCAGTTAACCATGGTTGTCTCTTCTGTCGCGGTATTAATCGCCGCCATGATGGGTATTTGGCAGCAGTATGAATCTGCCCACAAGCAAATGAATAGCCAGCTTAACATTCTGGCGCAAGCCACCGCGTACAACATTGCGTCGGCTAGTATGTTTGGCGATGATCAGGAAGCTTATGAAGCGCTAAAAGTTTTACAGGTGGACCCTGAAGTTATTTCAGCGCGTCTCGTATTACCGAATAATCAAATTCTCGCGGAATATCATCGCAACTTATCTGATGGAGCGACTCTAAAAGATAAAACGAGTGATAAAGAAATTGCGGTTGATGTGGTTTGGAAGGGCGAAACTGTTGGCCGTTTATTTTTGGATGTTGATTTGTCTGGAATGCGCCAGCAACTCCAACGTCAAATTGGATTTGCACTTTTAATTGTGCTGGTGGCCCTCACGCTCGCCGGGTTACTGGCTAATCACTTTACCCTCATTCTCGTTCGCCCTTTGCGAGATTTAAATGAAGTCGCCCAATCCGTGGGTGAAAAAGGTGACTACAGTATGCGCGTTCTCGGTACTGATACAGATGACGAAGTAGGGCTATTAACGCACCGCTTTAACCTCATGCTTGACCGTATCGAAAATCAGGACAAAGAGTTGCGTACGCAACAGGAAGAGCTTGAACAGCGTGTTGAACAGCGCACACTGCAATTGCGTGAAGAGAGTCGACGAGCAGAAGCGGCAAGCCGTGCAAAAAGTGAATTTCTTGCTGTAATGAGTCATGAAATTCGCACGCCGCTTAACGGAATATTGGGCATGACCAATATGCTGATCGATAGTCCGCTTGATGCAAAACAAAAACGTTTTGCGCGTGTAGCGCGAAGCTCTGGCGAAGACTTGCTTGCGATTATTAACGACATCCTGGACTTTTCTAAAATTGAAGCGGGACGTCTTGAATTAGAACCGCGCCCCTTTCAACTGAATGGCTTATTAGAAGATTTAGCAGAGCGCTACGCTCCCATCGCGCAGGGAAAAGGTCTCGAACTTTTGTGCAGTACACCTATTCCTCCACTCTCGGTTGAAGGTGATTCAGCGCGGCTCGCGCAAGTGCTTACCAATTTATTGAGCAATGCGATTAAATTTACTGCGCATGGCGAAGTTATGCTTGCGGTGGAGTGTGTTGATGAAATCGACGGAATTGTTAACTTGCATTTTTCTGTGCGCGATACGGGCATAGGCATAACGCCCGATCAACATTCAAAATTATTTACGGCATTTACCCAAGCCGACACGTCAATGACACGTAAATATGGCGGTACAGGATTGGGCTTAGCAATCTCGCAACGTTTAATAAAATTAATGGGCGGAGAAATTTTATTAGACAGCCAATTTGGTAAAGGCTCGTATTTTCATTTTTCAATTGCTTTGCCTAAAGTCGGCGACTTGCGAAACTATCAACTCGTGCAGGGCTTTGAAAATATTCGAATCCTCGTTGTTGACGATAACCAAACCAATCTCGAAATTCTCGAATACTGGTTGAGATCTTGGGGCGCAAAACCCGTAATGGTTGATTCGGCTCCACAGGCGCTCGCGTTGTTACAACAAGCCGTGATCCAGGGTCGCCCATTTGATCTGTTGTTAACGGACTGGATGATGCCTGATATGGATGGCGGAGAACTCATTGACGCTATCCACAAAGATTCGCGGCTGAATAATTTATCAATCGTTGTCTTGAGCTCAGCAGGCGTAGACACCAGACCAAACCTTACGTTAAAAACTATTTATTTATTGAAACCTGTACGTCAATCTGAATTACATAATTTAATTGCAAGTATTCTTGCGGGTGATTTATTTAAAAATAAACAATCCCCAATCCCCTTGACTATTGAACACCCAGCTAATGAAACCTGGCTACCAAAACTTAAGGGAAAAATTTTACTAGCCGAAGATAATCTGGTGAATCAGGAAGTTGCCATGGCCATGTTGCAACGCTCAGGCTTGCAGGCAAAAATTGCCAACAACGGTGCCGAAGTAATTGAATGCCTCGCAGAAGACAGTTTCGATTTGGTACTAATGGATTGTCACATGCCGATTATGGATGGCTTTGAAGCGACCCAAAAAATACGCGAACGAGAAATGACGCTTGCGCTCACGAAAATACCAATCATTGCGCTCACTGCCAATGCGATTATTGGCGATAAGGAACACTGCCTTGCAAAAGGTATGGATGATTATTTAAGTAAACCTTTTACGCTTGAGCAGTTGCACAAAATATTGTCCCAATGGCTACCTAAGGATAATGAGGAAGATAGCGAACCTGAAATTTCTGATATCAATATCGATAGAAAAGTCATAACGCAATTGCGAAATTTAAAGGCGGGTTTGCTCACCAGAGTCATCGATTTATATGTAGAAACAACCCCCAAGCTGCTATCTGATATGGAACAAGCGGCAGTGCAAAACGACACCAAAAGCCTCTATAAAATTGCGCACAGTTTAAAAAATAGTTCAGCTAATTTAGGCATTGTTGATCTCACCAACCTTGGTCGCGATTTGGAGATTAAAGGTCGCGAAGGTGAACTGGCAGATGCTCTGAGTTTGGTAAATAAAATTAAAAAGCTTTATACCGCTGTTGAAGCGGTTCTTCTTATTATTAAAAATGAGGAGGCTAACGATGACTAATGTTCCCGGAAAACCTTCTCTTGTGATGGTTGTGGATGACGACGAGGCCGCTCGTCTAATGATGGCAGCAACACTTGAAAATGCAGGCTTCGAGGTAATAACAGCGGCTGATTGTGAACAGGCCAGAGCCGTGTTTGAACAATATGACCTGGACATTATTCTACTGGATGTTCTTCTACCCGATGGCGACGGTTTTTCATTGTGCGCCGAATTTTTGGCAACCCAGCGCGGTCGTGACTTACCCATTGCCATGGTGACTGGATTAGATGACATAGAGTCCATTAGTCATGCTTACGAAAGTGGTGCGACAGATTTTATTACCAAGCCCGTAAGTTGGGGCGCATTGCCGCACCGTATTCAATACATTCTACGAGCAAGTGATGCGCTGATAGATTTAAGTGTGAGTGAAAGTAAAACGCGAGCGCTTTTATCGGCTATCCCCGACATGATTATGCGCGTCCAACGTGACGGAAAAGTTGTGGACATGCAGGTTGGCACCTACGTCTATGACATGGACGAGTGGATAATCTATAAAGAAGACGAAAGCTCGGGTTATTTGCCGCCGGGAATTTTTGCGGCCATCGAAAATTCAATCGTAAAAGTCATTGTTGAAAACGAAATGCAGTTAATTGAATTTCAATGGTCACAGGATATTAATCGCGTACGCTATTGGGAAGCCAGGATACTTCCGCGCAACGCGGAGGAAGTATTAATGGTTGTGCGGGAAATTACCAACCGAAAAAAACAGGACACACAACTGCGTCTGTGGGCCAAAGTATTTGAAGGCTCCAATGAAGCTATTATTATTACTGACGGTAATCTCAATATTGTTTCAGTAAATCGCGCCTACCAAACCATTATGGGGTATAGCGAACAAGAGTCGATGGGAGTAGATCTTAAGGCCACGGGTGCCAGATTGAATACCCATAGTTTTTTTCGTAACGTAGTGTCCATTTTAAAAGAGCAGGGCCATTGGCAGGGTGAATTTTTAAACCAACGCAAAAATGGCGAAATATTTCCTTCCTGGTATTCCATTAGTCTTGTGCCAAATGCAGAAGGCAAGCCTGAAAATTTCATCGCCATTTTTAATGACATTACCGAGTATAAGGAATCGCGGGCTCAAATAGATTTTCTGGCGAATCACGATAACCTGACCGGTTTGCCTAATCGCATTGTATTGAATGACCGTTTGGAAATGGCAATTACAACCGCAAGTCGCCAACGAAAAAAAGCAGGCATATTATTTATTGATCTGGACCGTTTTAAAAATGTTAACGATTCATTGGGCCACAGTGTTGGTGATCAACTTTTAAAAGAAGCGGCGAAGCGTTTGAGTGAAGCTGTACGTTCCGATGATACCGTATCGCGTTTAGGTGGCGACGAGTTTGTAGTATTAACGCCAAGTATAAAAGATGAAACAACCCTTGCGGATCTCGCCATTCATTTAAGTCACGTGTTGCAGGAAGCCTACAACGTTGGAGGCATTAGTTTACACATCACGCCCAGTGTCGGGATCGCGATTTATCCGGACGACGGTGACAACGCAAATACGCTAATAAAAAACGCCGACGCGGCAATGTATCTTGCGAAAGAAAAGGGACGTAATAATTATCAATTTTATACACCTTTTCTGAACGCACGTACTTTGGATCGACTGAAACTCGAAAGCGATTTACGTTTAGCATTGGAGGAAGGCGGTTTTGAATTGCATTACCAACCTCAGGTATTTGCGAAGAGCAAAAAATTGTGGGGTGCGGAAGCCCTGATACGCTGGCGCCATCCGGAGCGCGGGCTGATATCACCTGCGGATTTTATTCCCCTGGCAGAGGAAACGGGCTTGATAATTCCGTTAGGTAATTGGGTTTTTGCGGAAGCTGCACGTCAGGTAACTGCGTGGCGCAAAGAGGCTCTACCAGATCTCGTGGTAAGCGTAAATATTTCAGCGGTGCAATTCCGCAAGGAAAATTTCGTTGCGACTATAAAAGAAATAATGAAAGCGGAGAGCGCTGTTGCGCATTCACTCGAGTTGGAAGTGACTGAAACCATTTTAATGCATGATATGGAATCATCCATCAATACATTGAATGAATTAAAAGAGATAGGTTTCCGTATTGCTATCGATGATTTTGGCACTGGTTATTCAAGCTTAAATTATTTGCGTCGTCTGCCCGTGAATGTACTCAAAATTGATCAATCCTTTGTGCGGGAAATGGCAATAGAACGGGCGTCCCTCGCTATAGTGGAATCCATTATCGCACTGGCACATTCACTTGAAAAAGAAACTATCGCTGAAGGCGTAGAAACACAAACAGAACTTGATTTGTTAAGCGAGCGTAACTGCCGGTTAATTCAGGGCTATTATTTTTCAAAGCCGCTACCGCCAAAGGTTTTTGAGGCGTGGGCAAGTGAAAATAAACATTCACTTCAATAAATGTGGTTCACAGTATATCGGTTGAACATAGTATATCGGTTGGACATAGGAAGGTTCATGCGATGAATATTTGTAAGGAATAATATTATGCCAGACAAAAACATTTTTTTTAGGCTTAGGCTATTTTTTGCGGTGGTTTTATTTAGCAGTGCTAAAGCCCTAGCCGAAGATGATAGTTACCTTGCGATGGATATTGAACAACTTTTACAAGTTCCTGTAACAGGTTCAACCTTGCGAGAAGAGTCAATACTCACTGTGCCTGCAGCGGTGAGTATTTTTACGCATGAGCAAATTGAGAATTTGGGAATTGATTATCTGTATGAGTTAGTCAATCTATCGCCAGGGTTTCAGTTTAGTCGTGCCGCTGACAGCAGTGTGAATTATACCTTTAGCTCTCGCGGTCGCCGCAACGGGTCGCAAGCGCGCGAAGTATTGGTTGTTATTGACGGTGTCTCTATGACGAATCCACGCACCGGTTCCGCGGATATTACCCTGCCGTTAATTCCACTTGAACAAATTGAACGAGTTGAAATTATTCGTGGTCCAGGTTCAGCTATTTACGGTTCAAGTGCGTTTACTGGTGTGATCAATATTGTTACGCGCAAAGGCAAAAATTTGGTGAAGCTGGATGTAGGTAATAACAGTCGGCGCAGTGTCAGCGCAATGCTTGCTAAACCTCTGGGCGAATGGTCGGCCGATTTTTATGGGCGGGCCTATGAAGACGAGGGTCAAAAGTATTGGGTGCAGGATACCTTTTCAAAATTACCGCTTCGTACCACTGATCCACGCAAAACCTACGATGTGGATTTTTCATTAAGCAAAAACGAAACAAAAATTCACGTAGGCTATCACCGACTTAGTACAGACGATTTTTTTGTCGTTGAAAATACGCTCAATGATTTTGTAGGTACAAGCGCATCGCTCAAAATACTTAGCTTTGAGCAAGGTTTGCATATTTGGAATGGTGTCACCAGCAAAATCCAATTGAATTATCTCAACGTCGATCAATATTTAAGTGTTCCACTTACTGCGCCTGGGGCCATGGCAAAAATCAGTGTGCCGTTCAGTAATGAGCCTTTGCTGACCAAAGGTGTCTTGAAGGGCGAAGGCTACAATATTAATTTCACCAACAATTGGAATATCGACGATGAATCAACAGGATTGATTGGTCTGGAATTGAAGCAGGATAGCGAGAACGATGCGTACATACAAAATAACTATGATTTAGGTCAGTACGCACAAGGTGAAGATCCCGTTAATTATTACGGCGATTTTAACCACACTACGCGGCTTGGTTTGGAAGACACTTATCGCTCCGCCGGAATTTACGGGCAATATCAACGCGATCTCACTGAGAAAACCAATTTAACGGCAGGCCTGCGTTATAACGAATATAACGAATTTGGTTCGCATTTTAGTCCTCGTCTGGGTTTGGTGCATTTGCTTTCAGCTAACCATACAATCAAATTACTTTATGGCGAAGCCTATCGTGCGCCTTCGCTTGCTGAAACAGGAATTATTAATAATCCAATATTTATTGGTAACCCGGATTTGGATTATGAAAGCGTGAAAACCTGGGATTTATTATGGATTGGTACCTGGGGTAAAACCATTGTTAGCGCTGGTGCTTTTACTAACCAATATTGTGATGCAATTGTTGCGGGTTTTAACGGAGCTTCTCGCACATTTGTCAATGGTGGTGACGAGTACAGCAGCGGTTATGTATTGGGTTCAAAATACTTTATAACGGACGATTGGTCTCTACGCGCCGTCTATACGAAATTTTCTGACTTACCAGATTCTGCATTTCGCGAAGCAAATGAGCTTGCATCTTTAGAATTAAATTTTAACCATAAATCATGGAATTGGAATCTAATGACCTATCACCAAGGCGCTCGTCATACGCTGGAAGCACCTAATAAGTTAAGAAGGCTGGATGATTTTTGGGTGATTAACTCCAAGTTGCGTTATAAGTTTGATAATAAATTTACTCTGAGCTTGCAGGCAAAAAATCTTGCTGATCTTAATTTCACTACGCCGGCACAAGGCACCAGCATCCCTCAAGGTGTGCCCAATCGGGGCCGTGAACTTAGCATGGCTTTAGAATGGGCGCTTTGATACAAACATAATCTATACGTGCGAGTTATTTTGCGCGTATAGAGCACATGAGTTGTTTTTAAACGTCCGCTAATTCCTTTCGCGATTCGCTATCCTGTTTGTTTTTCTCTTGCCCGAATTGAGTGCGCAATATTTTTGCAGCTTCAACCATGCGTGCAAGCGCAGCTTCGGTCTCCGGCCAGCGACGCGTTTTCAAGCCACAGTCAGGGTTCACCCACAAACGTTCCGCCGGAATTTCCCGTGTAGCGCGTTTCATCAAATTCACCATCGCATCCACTTCTGGAACATTTGGTGAGTGAATGTCGTAAACACCAGGACCAATATCATTTGGATATTTAAAATTTTCAAAGGCTTGTAATAACTCGCCATCAGAGCGCGACGTTTCAATGGTAATTACGTCAGCATCCAAATCTGCGATAGCGGCGATGATGTCATTAAATTCCGAGTAGCACATGTGGGTGTGGATTTGCGTTTCATCTTGCACACCGCTCGCGCTGATGCGAAACGCATTTACCGCCCAATCAAGATATTCAGCTCGATCCTTAATTCGTAGTGGTAAGCCTTCACGAATTGCGGGTTCATCGATTTGAATAATATTTATACCTGCCGCTTCCAAATCCACAACTTCATCGCGCAGTGCAAATGCAATTTGTTTCGCCGTTGTTGCACGCGGTTGATCATCGCGCACGAACGACCAGAAGAGCATAGTGATTGGACCGGTGAGCATTCCTTTTACAGGTTTTTTACTCAGCGATTGCGCATATTGAGCCCATCCTATTGTCATGGGGAAGGGGCGCGATACATCACCAAAAATAATCGGCGGTTTTACGCAGCGTGAACCATAACTTTGTACCCAACCGTATTGGGTAAACGCATAACCATCGAGCTGTTCACCGAAATACTCAACCATGTCGTTACGCTCGGCTTCGCCATGCACTAATACATCTATATCCAACTTTTCCTGGCGCGCTATGCAGTCTGCAATTTCAGTGCGAATTCGAGTTTCATATTCGTTCGCGGAAATTTTTCCACTTTTAAATTCACTGCGGGTGCTGCGAATTTGTTCGGTTTGTGGAAAGGAGCCTATGCTAGTCGTTGGAAAAAATGGCAATTTAAAGCGCGCTTGTTGTTTTGTAATACGTTGCTTAAACGCCGAGTTACGTTTGGCATGTTCAGGTTTAACTGCAACTACACGCGCTTTAACATCCGGGTTATGGATTTTAGTGGAGCTTGCTCGCGTTTGTGCGGCTGCATTACTGGAAGCTAATTCCTGTTGTGCTATTACATCGAACGGGCGAGTCAATAGTGTTTTTAAAGTAACAACTTCTTGCACTTTTTGTTTCGCAAATGCAAACCAGCTTTTCAAATCAGCAGCCAGCTTTTCTTCACGATTCAAATCCACCGGTGAATGAAGTAATGAACAGGAAGGCGCAAGCCACAAGCGTTCACCCAAACGCTCGCGAACACTCTCTAGTAATGTAAGGGATTTCTGTAAATTGTTACGCCAGATATTACGGCCATCAACAATGCCGACGGATAGAATTTTGTGTGCAGACAACCGATCAACCACAGACAAAAGTTGTTCAGGTGCTCGCACAGCATCTATATGCAATCCAGCAACCGGCAAGTTTACGGCGGTTGATAAATTTTCTCCAAGTGGACCAAAATAGGTCGCGAGTAAAACGTTAATTTGTTTATGCTGCAAACGGTTGTAAACAGATTCAAATGCGCGCAACCATTTATTGGGCAAATCCAGCACTAAAATAGGCTCGTCAATTTGAACCCAGGTTGCGCCTACATCTGCTAATGCTTGTAATAATTTTGTGTAAGCCGGCAATAAATTTTCCAGCAAATCAAAGCGATCAAATGTTTTGCCATTTTTGTCATGACCTTTTTCTTTGCCGAGCCATAGATAAGTTAGCGGGCCAAGAATGACGGGTTTAACTTTGTAACCTAGCGCTATAGCTTCTGCTGTTTCGTCAATAATTTGCGTCCATGACAATGCGAATTCCTGATCGGCATGAAATTCAGGGACGAGATAGTGATAATTGGTATCAAACCACTTAGTCATATCCGACGCGCTGCTTGCCGCACCGCTGGGGGCACGTCCGCGCGCCACCCGGAAAAGTGTATCGAGATCTATATCGCTACATGCTCGAATAGTGCTTTGCTGATGCTCATGACCTTGGTCGTGGTGATGAGCGCAACATGCAGAGACTTCTGCTGTCGGCGCATCGGCTGCAATAATATTTTCTTTTCGGTGACGCGCAGGAATATTTCCCAAGGTTGCAGACATGGTGAGTACCTGGTCGTACCACGCGAAATCGCCAGTGGGGATCAAATCCAACCCTGCATCGGCTTGCAGCGACCAGTGCGTCTTGCGCAACTCTTGACCAACTTTTTCCAATTCAGCCTGGGTAATGTCGCCACGCCAATAGGCTTCCTGCGCTTTTTTTAACTCACGGTCGGCACCGATACGTGGAAAACCGAGGTTATGAGTAACGAGTCTTTGAGTCATGTAAAGCCCTGCCTTGAGTAGGATTAAGAAGTAGCGCTATTCTTGTTTAACTCGCAACATGAATCAAACTGGTAATTTTCAGGTTTAACGTGAATAATATTAATATAAGGTGACCATCGAATCCGCCGCTACTGGGGAGTGAAGT
This sequence comes from Gammaproteobacteria bacterium, assembly GCA_004173475.1. GTDB lineage: Bacteria > Pseudomonadota > Gammaproteobacteria > Pseudomonadales > Cellvibrionaceae > Cellvibrio. The sequence continues at coordinate 472,662 of SEBU01000001.1, read as the reverse complement.
TTCTCTCCTAACTTACGTAGGAAAAAAATCATGCTCGAAATTCGACATCTAAAAACATTAATCGCACTGCGTGAAACCGGCAGTCTGGTTGAAGCTGCTGAACTCTTGTTCCTGACGCAGTCAGCTTTATCGCATCAACTTAAAGAATTGGAGTCGCGCCTTGAATGTGAATTGTTTATTCGCAAAAGTAGACCCCTACGTTTTAGTGAAGCGGGCAAACGTCTTTTGGTCTTGGCCGATGACGTTATTGCCAAGGTTAGCGAGGCGGAGCGCGATGTAAAAAAACTAATTCACGGCGAAGCTGGCCGTTTATTTATGGCTATAGAGTGTCACAGTTGTTTTAATTGGTTGATGCCGACCATTGATATATTTCGAAATCAGTGGCCCGCCATTGAATTGGATTTTTCTGGCGGTTTTACATTTGAGCCACTACCTGCGCTCGCACAGGGCGACATTGATTTAGTCATCACCTCTGATCCGCAGCCCATTAAAGGCGTTCGCTACGTGCCTTTATTTTCCTATGAGATGCACATAGCCATTGCCAACAATCACGCGCTCATCGAAAAGATTTTTTTGGAGCCGCAAGATTTAGCGGACCAAACAATAATTACTTATCCGGTGGATCGGAATCGTTTAGATGTATTCAATCAATTTTTAATACCTGCGGGTGTAGAGCCACTTGCAGTGCGCACGTCTGAATTGACATTAATGATGGTGCAATTAGTTGCCAGTGGTCGTGGTGTTTGTGCATTGCCGAATTGGGTGTTGGATGAATATGCAGAGAAGCAATTAATTAGTGTTCGCTCAGCTGGCGCAAAAGGTATTTGGCCGACGCTCTATGCGGCCGTTCGCGAAGAACAAGTAAGTACTGGTTATGTGCAGGATTTTTTAAAATTAGCCAAGGCGCATTGTTTGAAAAATTTGCAAGGCGTTAAACCAGTGCACGATATCGCGGAGAAATAATAATTAAAAACGAGGAAATGATGAATTTGACGCCCAATTAAACGCAGCTTTAACACTTTTGATGTTTGTATCCTAAGCTAAATCATACGTTTTTATTCTGAATGCAGGATGGAGTGAAATGTTTAGCATGCTAACCATCAAGAATAAATTAATAGGGCTGACCTTGCTGGGCTTGATTATTACAGCGGTGGTGGGAGTTTATAGTTACAGTAGTATCCAACAATTGCGTGTAGCCATGAATAATATTGTGGTTAGCTCAGCTATTCTGCGTAACCACATGTTTGCAGACATGATGCATGACGCTTTGAATTCGGATGTCAATGCCGCGCTCATTGCTGCCGAAAGTAGCGGCACAGATGAAATTAGTGCGGTCGAAAAAGAACTCAAAGAACATTCAGAATTATTCACCGAAACCCTCGGAAAAAACGAAGATTTAATTTCTGATTACAAAACTCACGCTGCGCTAACCAAAGTTTTGCCTGCATTACGCACCTATATCAGTAGCGCCAATAAAATTGTTCAAACTGCAAAAACCAATCGCCCTAATGCGCTCGCCATGATGTCTGAATTTCACGACGCTTTTACACGTTTGGAAGTGGAAATGGAGGCGCTAACAGAGTTGATTGAAGAAAACGTGAAGCTCACACAGAAGGTGGCAGAAGACCAGGAAAAAAATACAGCAAGAGTTCTGGTTATCATTTCAGTTGTCGGCACGATGCTAATGTTTTTAATTTCGCAATTGGTAATAAAAAATATTATGGTCGTGCTTAAAAGGTTGGTGCATGTTTCGGAGCGAGTCGCAGCGGGTGATCTTACCGTTCACATAGATACATCCGAATCTGACGAGCTCGGTGCGCTTGCACGAGCCATGGAAAAAATGCGTACACATTTGTTGAATGTAATTTCGCAAATCAGTGATACATCATCCAGATTATTAAGTTCGGTTGAAGATATTGCCGTGGTCACTCGCGCGGCTTCAAATCACATGATAGCCCAGCGTTCTGAAACAGAGCAGGTTGCAACCGCCATGAACGAAATGACGGCTACCGTGCATGAAGTATCGAATAATATTTTAGCGACTGCTACGTCAGCACAACAAGCTGCAGAAGAAACGACGATGGGCGCAAAAATTGTTGCGGAAGCAGTGCAATCTATTACGGTTTTGGCAGACCAAATCAGTTCCGCCTCTGCCATTATTAATCGCGTTGAGCATAACAGCCATAATATTTCGAAAGTGGTAGACGTTATCAAAAATATTGCGGAGCAAACTAATTTATTAGCGCTCAATGCCGCTATTGAAGCAGCGCGTGCAGGAGAGCAGGGTAGAGGCTTCGCCGTGGTTGCAGATGAAGTTCGAACACTCGCCAGTCGCACGCAGCAATCAACGGGCGAAATTAATGAAATGATTAGTCAGTTACAGCTTGAGTCAAAATCATCTGTGGGAGCTATGAATAAGAGTTGTGAGCAGGCCGATGTGGTCGTGAGCAAAGCTGAGAACGCGGGCCAATCGCTTAACACTATTGCGCTTACAGTTTCGCGAATATCAGAACTCAGTGCGCAAATTGCGACTGCCGCTGAAGAGCAAACGGCAGTGTCTGAGGAAATTAATCGGAATATTGTTCATATTAATGAAGCGGCTATCTACACTGCCGATGGCACACAAAAAACAACAGAAGCAATTAATCAGTTGGCAAAAATTACCAATGACTTACAGCAGCTGGTAAAGCAGTTCAATGTGTAAGTTGTCGCAGAAATAAATTAGCGAAATTCCTAAATAAATAGCAAAAAAATGCCGGATATAAATTCCGGCATTTTTTTAATTTTTAACTGACGCTTGCGATTAAGCGAGTGCTTTCAAAGCAGCATCGTAGTTTGGCTCGTTAGCAATTTCACCCACCAATTCTGTGTGCAAAACTTTACCGTCAGAACCAATCACCACAACGGCGCGAGCCGTTAAACCTGCAAGTGGGCCGTCGGTTAATTTCACACCGTAGTTGCTAGCGAAGTCTGAACGGAATGCAGAAGCAGGAATAACATTGTTTAAACCTTCCGCACCGCAAAAGCGCGCCAATGCAAAGGGTAAATCGTAAGATGCACATACGACAACAGTGTTATCGAGGCTGCTAGCTTGCGCATTAAATGTACGAACTGATTGCGCACAAGTAGGTGTGTCAACACTTGGGAAAATATTCAGTACAACGCGTTTACCCGCAAGACTTTCGCCGGTCACTTCAGACAAATCGGTTTTTACCAAATTGAATGCAGGAGCTTTACTGCCAATGGTTGGAAGATCACCGTTAGTGTTGAATGGATTGCCTTTAAGTGTAACTGTAGCCATGGGGTAGCTCCGTAGAATAAGGTGGATTTTGGATGGGATGAATTTTGCCGATTTTAGCTGAACCTGATTGATGGAGGCTGAAGGTTAAATTACAAGTGCAGCTTCGTAAATTGGTCGTGAATCGAGGTCAAAGACTCAAGCGTTTATAATGGCTTGTCTTTTTCTACCTGGCCACGCTTTATCTTTCGCTTGCTCCATGCTCGGGCAACGTGCAGGCGCCAAAATATCTGCATGACGAAATAGCCAAGAGCGCCCGACAATAACCCGGTAACCAACAAACCCAGCGATAAAGGTTTCCATATATCGCCGAGGCTTTTTATTAACCAGTTCCAGCTGTCTCTAAAATTACCCGAACACAACTGCTCCCACACCTGGCCTGCGCTCGCGGTTAAACTTTCGTAATTAAAGTTGGGATGATGCATGAGCGGATCTGACTGCAAGAGAAAAGCACCGAGCTTGTAGCTGAGCAGGAGGATAAACGGCGTCGTGAACGGATTACTGACCCAGGCAAGGGCAACTGCTATAGGAAGGTTGCAACGGAATATAAGGGCGGCAAGAGCAGCGAGTGGCATCTGCCCTGGCACAGGAAGAATTGCAATTAATAAACCCCAAAAAAACGCAACTGATACCGAGTGCCGGTTCAGATGAAACAGATTCGGATCGTGTAAGAATTTCTCGAACCGGCGTAATGTAGGATTATTCTTAATCGTTTCCTGGGTCGGGATGAAACGTTTAAGTAAATTGCGCGCCATTAGGAAACCACTAGGTTTGAAAAGGTGGCGGCATTATGCATAACTTTAGTGACAGGTTCTATCATCAAGTGACTTTGATCGGGTTCACGCGTCGTTTCGGCAGGCGTCACAGTCCCATGGATTGTCTTGAGTGCCGCCTTTTCTATATAGTCGCCCCTTTTGCAATAAGTGATTTTTGTGTTGATAGTGATTTCATAATGGTTGCGACTATGGGTAGTAATGAGCTTTGGGTGGTATGTCTTGAGCCTGAGTATGCTGAGTCGGCCGGTGCATTAGCAGCCAGGCTGGGTCAACCGCTAAAGCTTGACGTGGATATCACGAGCCTTACCTCACCTGAGCTTGTGGTTGTTTACGATAAATATGGCGTTTCGTTACAGCACACTGGCCGCAAAGCGCCAGGGCCCATACGTGCGGATTTTATGGAAGGTGCTGTCGATCACCGGAGAAAGTTCGGTGGCGGCAAAGGGCAGATGATTGCTAAAGCTGTTGGCTTGAAATCCGGTGTAGAACCTAGAGTATTGGACGCGACCGCAGGGCTTGGAAAAGACGCGTTTGTATTGGCGACACTTGGGTGCAAAGTGAAAATGCTTGAACGATCACCGGTCGCTTATTCGCTCTTACGAGATGGACTGACACGTGCTCGCGAGGCCTCCGCATTTAATGACCCGGAACTCACATGTATACTAGAACGCATGGAGCTGCTGGATGTTGACAGTCACGGTTACCTTTCCCAAATTGTGGAAGAAGATCGTCCCGATGTTATCTACCTCGACCCCATGTTTCCTGATCGGCAAAAGACAGCTGATGTTAAAAAAGAAATGGCAGCTTTTCATCAGGTGATAGGAAAAGATGAAGACGCTGATTCTCTTTTGCAAAAGGCACTCGCTGCAGCTATCTATCGCGTAGTGGTAAAGCGCCCACGTAAAGCTCCGTTCCTTGCGAATAAAACTCCGTCTTATCAACTGGAAGGGAAATCCAGCCGCTACGATATTTATACCCTGAAAAAAATGCCCGAACACTTGTAATCAACGTATTTCACGCACAGTTCGTCGCGTGGATTACTGCGACCTGGATACAAAAATTTGCAGAATTTATGTATCAGCCTCTCAAATAACTATCACTTCTTTTTTTTTGCATTGTATTGCTATTTTTTCTGGTTAGTCTTGTCGGGCGATTGAACGATCCTGTTTTCAATTGCGCTCAGTCAGCAGTCAGTAGCGCGCAATCTTAACCATTTAATAATATATAACGAGGTTTATATGCTTGGTCTACGCCAAGGGCGCGAGTGTTTTTCAGCTCATGCCGTCTCTCATTTTGCTAAAAAATTCTCGGCCGGATTAAGGGCATTTATTTTTGCGTCTTTATGTTGGTCTTCAGCTGAAGCTGCACGTCAGGCAGAATATTTGGATCGCGGTGTTGTAGCTATGCCATCGGGAAGTGGCGTTTTTGTGAGTTGGCGAATGTTGGGCGATGACCCCACTAATATTTCATTCAATGTTTATCGAAACGGCACCAAGATTACCTCTAATCCCATCACCAACAGCACTAACTATTTCGACGGCAGCGGGACCACGAATGCCGCTTATACGATTCGTCCGCTGGTAAATGGAGCGGAATTAACCGCTAACGCAGCCAAGGCTACGTGGACCAATCCATATCTGCTTGTTAACTTGCAGAAACCATCGGATGGCACCACTCCATCGGGCGAATCCTATTCCTACTCGCCAAATGATTTGAGTGTGGGTGATCTGGATGGCGATGGCCAATACGAAATCATTGTTAAATGGGACCCGTCCAACGCTAAAGATAATTCTCAAAGTGGTTATACGGGCAATGTGTTTATTGATGCTTACAAGCTCAATGGAAATCGCTTATGGCGTATTGACCTCGGCAAAAATATTCGCGCTGGAGCGCACTATACACAGTTCATGGTTTATGACCTGGACGGTGATGGCAAAGCAGAAATTGCCATGAAAACTGCACCCGGAACGCGCGACGCGTACGGCACAGTGTTGGGCGGCAGCAATGCATACACTGACTACCGTAATTCGGGCGGTTACATTCTTTCGGGGCCAGAATATTTAACAATATTCAATGGCGAGACAGGCGCGGCCATGGCAACTACTGACTATGTGCCAGCTCGTGGAACTGTAAGTGCTTGGGGCGACAATTACGGCAATCGCGTTGATCGCTTTCTGGGAGGAATTGCTTATCTTGATGGTTCTCGCCCAAGCTTGATCATGAGCCGTGGATACTACACGCGTGCCGTTGTTGCGGCTTGGGATTGGCGTAACGGACAGCTCAGCCAACGCTGGATCTTCGATAGTAATAATGGTGGCGGAGCAGTTGCAGGCCAAGGCGCTCACACGCTGAGTGTTGGCGATGTAGACGGTGATGGTAAAGACGAGATTGTCTACGGCGCTGCCACCATCGATGACAATGGCCGCATGTTATACAGCACTAATCTTTGCCATGGCGACGCTTTGCATTTAGGGGATCTTGATCCCACGCGTTCCGGTCTGGAAATATTCATGGTTCATGAAAGCCCGAGTTGCTATGGCAATTATGGGTTGGAAATGCACGATGCAAAAACCGGTTCCATATTGTGGGGAATTTCAGGCGGCGGTGCGGACGTTGGGCGCGGCGTGAGCATGGATATAGATCCGCGTTACGCTGGTAATGAAAACTGGGCATCGGTTGGAGGGCTTTACACTGCTAAAGGCCAACAGATTTCCTCCACGAAACCTAACTCGACTAATTTCAGTGTGTTGTGGGATGCAGACTTATTAGCGGAGCAGCTCAACAACACCATGATTAACAAATGGAATTATTCCAGCAGCACGGACAATAGATTATTAACGGCCTACAACTGGGGTGCTGCAACTAACAACGGTACCAAGGCAACGCCAGGTATATCTGCAGACATCCTGGGTGATTGGCGCGAAGAGGTGATTTGGCGAGTGGACAACAATTACCAGCTCATTATTTTCTCCACCACAGCCGTAACGTCCAATAAGCTGCGTACGCTAATGCACGACTCGCAATACCGCCAGGAAATTGCTCGTCAGAACGTAGGTTACAACCAGCCGCCGCACACAAGCTTTTTCCTTGGAGAAGGCATGTCAATTCCGGCTGCGCCAAGTATATATTTTGTCGGCAATAACCCTAACTCAACTATACCCATGAGCAGCTCCAGTTCTGTTGCTTCAAGTGGGGTTAGCTCGGTAGCGCCGGTGAGTTCGTCCAGTCGATCTTCATCGTCCCTGGCTAGCTCAAGTGTGGCCTCAAGCCTGCGTTCGTCCTCACTCGCATCTTCGTCAGTAGCGTCGTCATCAGCAATATCTTCAAGCGTAGCGAGTTCGTCGTCATCACAATCTAACAGCGGTGCGACCTGCACTTATGTAATTACGAATCAATGGGGTACTGGATACACAGCGGCGATACGTATTTTTAATAAAGGCAGCTCAGCAATAAATGGCTGGACGGTGAGTTGGACATATAGCTCGAGTACTAACGTCACTAGCAGCTGGAACGCTATATTAACGGGAACTAATCCTTACAGCGCAAGCGGGCTTAATTGGAATTCAACAATCAGCCCCGGCCAAACAGTTGAGTTCGGGTTTCAGGGAAATCAGCCTGCTAATGTGAATGAAATTCCCAAAGTGACAGGAAGCATTTGTAATTGAGGGATTTTTAGTTCGGTATCAAAAACGGCTGCAGTGATGTGGCCGTTTTTTTTGGGAAAAATTTCGCGGGTTTTAACAGATTCGGGTTTATAATCGGTCAGTTATTTTTAACTAGATACCTTCGCGTGCCCAGGCTTCTCATGAATTATTTTGACGACTCTCGACTTGATGTTATTGCGGACGCATTGGCTCATCGGGGTTATTTAATTTTGGATGAATCGCTTCCCCATTCGCTTTTGCATGGATTGTTGAACTATTTTAACGAGCTACAAGATCATCAATTCAAAGCAGCCGGTATTGGTCGTCATGCTGATTTTCAGCAAGAAGAAACGATTCGCTTAGATAAAATTCACTGGATAAACGCAAATACAGAACCAACTTCAGATTTTTTACAATGGATGGAGTCACTGCGGATAGGCATTAACCGCCGTTTGTTTATGGGATTATTTGATTACGAATCGCATTTTGCGCATTACACCACTGGTGCTTTTTACAAAAAACACCTTGATGCGTTTCGTTCAAATAAAGTGGCCGGGCAAGCTAACCGGGTGCTTTCAACTGTCTTGTACCTTAACGAATCATGGCAGCGCGACAATGGGGGTGAACTCATTATTTACGCTCCGGATAGTGATCAAATTTTAGAAAAAATATTACCGGAATTTGGACGCATGGTTATTTTTCTCAGTGAAAAATTTCCTCATGAAGTTTTGCCGGCAAGCTGTGAGCGAAAAAGCGTTGCTGGTTGGTTTCGCGTGAATGAAGGTGCAATTTAAATCAACCTTGAATTAACTTAATCAATTGAGTGACTTATGAGTAACGTCCTTCCATTCAAACGCCCATCGCCGTTCGAAAAGCACAAAGGAAAAACCCTTTGCAAAAATGGGTTCCATAAATGGAAAATAAAAACGGATAAAAAGTTTGATGTAAAAGAAGGAAAATTGGTCACGGTGTATGAGTGCGAACGCTGTGGCGAAACCAAAGTAGAAGCAAGGTAATTTTCATAATTTACGACGGCAAAGTAGAGTGGCCCAGACAATAACGTTGCTATATTCAGCGTCCTCACACCAACATTCCATTCAAATGATCAACGATGCGTTTACGATTGATTAGAAGTGTTAGACAATTGCGAAAGAAACATCCGTAGGCCAATCAATATCCAGAAGTGATAATTATAATAGAGAGCAGTTGTTATAAAGATTAAAAATTTCGATGCCTAGGATGAAATTAAATCTGGGCAATTTAAAAGAATATCGAGCGGACAGGGAAGTGGTGAAATTTATCACCGGCATAACCGGTGACATAATCGCGTGTAGATGACTAACAATTAATGATGGTGATGACCGCCTGCTCCGTGAGCATGACCATGTTCCAACTCTTCTGCAGAGGCAGCGCGAATGTCTGCAACTTCAACATCAAATGTTAGGTCTACGCCGGCCAACGGATGATTGCCATCAATAGTAACGTTATCGCCTTCAACATTTGTCACTGTCACTACTTGCAAACCATGTTCGGTTTCGGCATGAAATTCCATACCAACTTCAATGTTATCAATACCGCTGAACATGTTGGACGGCAGTTGTTGCACCATGCTGTCGTCGCGTACGCCGTAAGCTTCCGAGGCTGGAATGCTCACGGTAAATTTGTCGCCAACGGTTTTGCCAAGCAATGCTTTTTCCAAGCCGGGAATAATATTTCCAGCACCGTGCAAATAAGCCAAAGGCTCTTGACCTTCGGAAGAGTCTATAACTTTACCGTCACCATCGGTGAGGGTGTAATGAATGCTGGCAACGCTGTTTGGAGAAATATTCATAAAACTAATCCTGACAAAAAATTAAAAATAAAGTGAAAATTTAAGGCCTAAAAGTGTTCAATTACTTTACCGTTGATGGAAGCCTTGCTGATATAGATGGTGTAATCAGAACCATCTTCTTCCTGTTGCATCCGCACTAAAAGATGTTGGAAATCTTTTGCAAACCACGCGTAAGTGACAAGGTCATCGTTTTCGCGCGAACGTTTGACTTTAACTGTTTTTACCTCGCCGAGCGGTGTTTGAAGAACTTCTTCACCAACAATCTCGAACTTATAATTTTTGATCTTTCGACCGTTGGTTACTGCGTAAGAAAAATTATTTTTCCCCGCGATTAGATCCTGGCTCAGCTGTACCTGGTAACTCAAACTATCATGAAGCCTTTGGTTGGCATCGAGGTTTGTCACCTGATTTTTCCTGACGTTGGTCAGTTTTAAGGTGGCCCAATCGAATATCAATTCATCATCGCGATCTTTGCCTAAGCCTTTGCGTTTGTAAGTGTAACGTAATGGCAATACACGTTTTTCACTTTCCAACCATTTTATTTCTGTGCCCTCGGCAACTTTACCGACGGATGAGCTTGCATTGAAAGTGTATAGGTAGTTACCGTTCGACAGGGGGTCGAGTTTACTGTTTACCGTAATGTTGAACCCGAAAAGTTTCGCGCTATAGGTGTTATCAAAGGTATTCAATGTTGAATTTGCGCTTGCTGCTAAAGATAAGCAAATTCCGAAAAAAGCTGTTAACCATTGATTCAAGCGCATAGATAATCTCCTCAGGGTTCATCGGACCATATTTGGAAGCCCGATGAGGATAAAGGTTCACCTTTTAACATACTTTTGCCATCAATCATTCGTAAATCCCCCTCAGCAAACCATTTAACTGCCAGTGGATATATTACGTGCTCCTGGCGTTGAACACGCTTGGCCAGGGTCGTTGCGTCATCCCCGTCAAGAACAGGAACTGAGGCTTGCACTATGGCAGGCCCGCCATCCAACTCCGCAGTTACAAAATGTACGGTTACGCCGTGGTGAGTTTCACCAGCGTCAATGGCGCGCTGATGAGTGTGGAGGCCCTGATATTTTGGCAAAAGCGACGGGTGAATGTTTAACATCCTGCCTTGGTAATGCTGGGTAAACTCAGAGGTAAGTATGCGCATGAAACCTGCGAGTACAATCAAATCCGGGTTGTAAGAGTCGATTTTTTCCATAAGTGCGTGATCAAAACTTTCGCGATGGGCGAATGTTTTGTGATCAAGAACTTCAGTGGGAATATTCGCCTTGGCTGCTCGCTCCAGTCCCAGTACACCGGGACGATTGCTGATAACAGCCACCAAGTCTATCGGCAGTTCTTTTGAGGTTACACCATCAATAAGTGCTTGAAGGTTACTGCCGCTACCAGAAATCAAAACTACAACGCGGGCTTTTTTTGAGCTGAGCGACATCCTTTTTATAAACCTTGCAAGTCAACACGTGGCTCATCACCAACGGCTTTTGCGATAAATCCAACAACAAAAGGAGTCTCGCCAGCGGCTTTTAATATTGCAAGGGCATTATCTTTTTCGTTTGCAGGAACAGCAATCACCATTCCTACGCCGCAGTTAAACGTACGATACATCTCACGCAGGTTCACATTGCCGCCGCGCTGAAGGAATTGAAATACGGGCGGAAACGTCCAGCTTTTAGTGTCGATAACCGCTTTACAGTCATCAGGTAAAACACGTGGAATATTTTCGGTTAGGCCGCCGCCGGTAATATGCGCCATGGCGTTTACCTGCGATTCTTTGATGAGCTTGAGTACAGATTTAACGTAGATACGGGTTGGTTCCATCAACGCATCACCCAACGGCCGGCCACCACAGTCTTGAGTTAAATCAGCTTTAGAGACGTCGATAATTTTTCGGATCAACGAATAGCCGTTTGAGTGTGGACCACTTGAGGTTAAGGCAATCAACGTATCGCCAGCTTTGACTTTGCTTCCGTCAATAATTTCTGATTTTTCAACCACTCCGGTACAAAAGCCTGCGAGATCGTAATCTTCGCCTTCGTACATGCCTGGCATCTCAGCCGTTTCACCACCAACTAATGAGCAACCGGCGAGTTGGCAACCATCGCCAATTCCGGAAACAACGGATGCAGCAACATCTACGTTGAGTTTTCCTGTTGCGTAGTAATCGAGAAAAAACAAAGGCTCTGCACCGGTAACCACCAAATCATTAACACACATGGCAACCAGGTCAATGCCGATAGTGTCGTGTTTGTTCAGGTTCATCGCCAGTCGAAGCTTGGTGCCTACGCCATCTGTGCCCGATACGAGGACAGGTTGGCGGTAACCTGCGGGGATTTCTACCAAAGATGCAAAACCGCCTAACCCGCCCATGACTTCAGGACGCTTCGTACGTTTAGCAACGCTTTTGATGCGTTCTACCAGCGCGTCACCGGCCTCAATATCAACACCAGCGTCTTTATAGCTAAGTGAAGGTGCAGAATTAACGGATGGATTAGAGTTTTGGTGGTCGCTCATAGCTGGCTCTCTGGCTGATGCAGTCGGAGTAATGACTCGGAAAACAATGAAAATAAAGGGGTGCGCAAAAAAGGTCGCCATTCTATCAGTTTGCGTGGGATTTGTGGTTTTGCAGGGCTTAAAAATTTGGATGCTGCCCAACCTTAACAGACCATGGCGTCGGGCAGCATTTTAAGTGGAGCGGACTAAGCGGCAGGCCTTCAAATCGTAGCGAGCATACATAAACCGGTTGAGAACAGATTTTGGTTCTTTGTTTGTAGCTCTCGAATTTTGGTATATGCATCCCAACCGATTGCTTTTACCTTGTCTCTCCATGCTTGTTGACCAACCGGTGCAGGACTTAGCCCGACCTTTTTTAGGACGTTGCGCGCTATTCCATTAAAACGCAGAGCTTTTCGCCATGCATTGTTTTGTTCGGTGTTAAAAAATATGGCCATGGATATCGACACATCTTCACTCCCATTACGCACGTGGTGACCGGCCAAAAATGGAATGTGTATCGCTTCGCCTGGTTTAAATTCAAATCGGGTGCCAAGCGCATCTATCTCATCATTAAAGGGTAGTTTTGTGTTTGCGTATGCCATATAGGCTTCATGATGCTTTGCGGTCACCGCACGCTCATCCCATTGCGGGAAAACGCTGACGTGTTTGCTGCCGCGAAATTGCATTAAAAAATTGGAATATCGGTCGATATGGAAAGGCGTGACGCTGTTCGGTGAAGCGATAAACAAAAATAACCGTGGGTCTATTGCTTCTTTGCCTATTCCCAAACGACGCATGATGGATTCGACATCTTCTACCAATTGTCGTTTTATCGGTGCGAATGATGGATGCACGTCGGGATGATTCACCATGATGTAAGAGTTGGACGTGCGAATATTTTCAATAATTTCTTCAAGTTTAATTTTGCATGTCTGGTTCTCAAGTGTCTTTTCAAAATCATCATTTACATTGAGCAAGCCTTTTGAGAATTCCACTCTCCCAGCAGGAAGCTCAGGGAGTACACGAGCCAAATTTTCCATGCTGAGAGAGGGGTGTCCTAACAGCTTGTGGTTAAATTTAAACGCAGCGCTATCTAACTGATCGAGCGACTCGTTTTCTTCAAAAGATTCCATGCGTGCTCCTTTAAGTGGGTTGATTGCTATTTTCTTGTATGTTTAAGCGACAGTGGCGTCATAAAACCACGTTGTTGATTTTGATGTCAACGGCTATAACGCGATGATTCAAGCGAGTATTGAAGAAATGAGATTTGAATCGAATTAACGCTTATGACGAGTTGTGAGTGTTAGATAACCGTCTTTTTCGGTCATAAAGCTTCAAATAACTGGCACGTGGTCGGCTACACAATCGCACTCTAAGCGACAAGTGAACAAGTCGATAGGTTCAGTCTTATTTATTGCAGGAGTCAAAAATGGAGAATAATTCACACTATCTGACCGCTTTGTTTGATCAACTTGGTCTTCCTTCTTCGGCGGAAGATATTGAGGCATTCATTAGCGCACATCGTCCCTTGGACCCATCAATTCACTTAAGTAAAGCTCCCTTTTGGACGCCGGGACAATCGCAATTTCTTGGTGAACAAACGAAAGCGGACGCCGAGTGGGTCATGATTATCGATAAATTAGATACCAGTTTACGTGACCAATGATGTTAAGCGCCGGTGAGGGATTTTGGATTTAATAAGCGCTCAAGATCCGGGCGCTTTAAATCCGTTTCTTCTTCGGCAACTTCAATAATAGAGCGACCTTCTTGATAGGCTTTTTTCGCAATTGCTGCTGCTTTTTCGTAACCAATAGTTGAATTTAGCGCGGTAACTAAAATCGGATTGCAGGCTAGTGCTTTATCAATATTTGTTTGATTAACGCTGAAATTTGGAATCGCATTTTCAGCTAGTTGATTGCAAGCATTACTGAGCAATTCAATTGATTGCAATAAGTTGTAAGCTATAAGGGGCAACATAACATTAAGTTGAAAATTCCCGGATTGCCCGGCAATTGAAATACTTGCGTCGTTGCCAATTACCTGCGCGCACACCATGCAAACAGCCTCAGGTATTACCGGATTTACTTTGCCGGGCATGATTGATGAACCAGGTTGCAGTGCTTGCAGGCTAATTTCACCAAGCCCTGCAAGTGGCCCGGAGTTCATCCAGCGTAAATCATTGGAAATTTTCATGAGACTTACGGCAAGTGTTTTTAACTGGCCTGAAACGGCTACTGCAGTATCTTGAGCGCTCATCACTGCGAAAAAATTATTCGCCGGTATGAAAGGCGTGTCAGTATTTTCACTGAGTTTTTTTGCGAATAAATCGGCAAAATAAGGATGTGCATTCACACCTGTACCCACCGCAGTCCCTCCTTGTGCAAGCTGCAGTAATTGCGATAGGGACGTTTGCAGACGCACATAATTACCTTCGATCTGGCTAGCCCAACCGCTAATTTCTTGCCCAAACGTCAAGGGCATTGCATCCATTAAATGTGTACGACCAGTTTTTACAATGTCAGTCAATTGCTCTGCTTTCCCTAATAAACATGTGTGCAAATTTTCTATGGCCGGAAATAATTTTTCTTCGCAAGCTAATGCTGCGCTGATATGTATTGCGCTTGGAATTGTATCGTTACTGCTTTGACTCATGTTGACATGGTCATTCGGATGAATTTTTTTTCCTGCTATCTCGCTAGCTAGATGGGCAATAACCTCATTCACATTCATGTTGGTGCTTGTACCAGAGCCAGTTTGAAAAACGTCCACTGGAAATTGATCCGCATGCTCACCTGAAATAATGGCATCACTTGCCTGGACGATAGCATTCGCAATAGATTCATCGAGTAACTCAAGTTGCAAATTCGCTTGCGCAGCGGCTTTCTTTATTTGCGCCACCGCTTGAATAAATTGCGCTGGTAAACGCAAATCACTGACATGAAAATTATTGATCGCTCGTTGTGTTTGCGCGCCATAGAGTGCGGAAGCAGGCACATGTACCTCGCCCATGGTGTCGTGTTCTATCCGAAAGCTTGTCATGTTGATCCCCAGAAATTTTGCAGCCGCAAACAATGTAAGTCTCGATATTTACAGAATTGTAGAAAAGATTTTAAGGAATTAGCTGTTAGAAAGTGGCTGTTTTTGGACATTTGGCCTAGGATTTGGTTTCGAGGATATTAATCATCGCTCGGTGATGTGCGAGTTAATAGGTTATTGGGGTGAGATTGCGAACCCAACTTGACCATATTTCGAAAGTAAAAAGAGAGCTACGATTAATTTGGTTAACTCAGAGTCTGCAAGACTTGTAGTTAACGTAGTTTTTCGTCGTTGCGAGTTCATTCTCGCGTGGGATCGCACTGCGCAACAACATGCATGTTTAAACATAAAAAAGGGGAAAAATTAAATGACAGCAACAAATCCTTACTCGCCACCTGTGGCTAGTGTTGACACTCTTAATGGTGGAGATGTCGGCTTTTCCGAACCCAAAGTGTGGTCCGCCAAGGGGAGAATTGGCCGCCTACGCTACCTGGCCTACACCATGGGTGGTTATTTAGTGTTTCTCTTGGTTATTTCTGTTACTGGTGGGTTGGCTGCTGGCTTTAATTCATCTGCTCTGGGAACCGGAGTTCTGGCCATTAGCGGGCTAGCTTATGGTGTTCTTGCAATTTTGGCCGGAATCCAGCGTGCCCATGATATGGATTGGTCTGGTTGGGCGGTATTCCTTGTCCTTATTCCTTTGGTGAACTTCATCTGGATTTTCAAAGCAGGCACCGATGGAGCAAACCGCTATGGCGCTCCACCGCCACCTAACACGACTGGCATCAAGCTGCTGGCATTCATATTTCCAATCATCGTGATCATCGGCGTTCTGGCCGCCATCGCTTTGCCCCAATACCAGCAATACGTACAGCGCTCAAAAGCAGCGATGCAGACGCACTAATTAGTAAAATTCCATGAAAAAGCTCGCGACTCCTGCTAATGGAGCGCGGGCTTTTTTTTATTCTGAATTTAATCGCAACGTTAGCTTGCGAGCCCGAATGCTGTGGGCAAACAAGATGATGCATCGACACCAGTAATCACAATCCAAATTGAAATTTCTAACCGATAACTTGTCTTCATTCTTTGTGAGAAATCATTATTTTTGATGCGGTCACATCGAGCTTTGACTTGTTCGCTTCTTCCAAATTCTGCTCCTATATTATTCCTCGTTTTTTTGTCGCTAACCTTCCTTTGTACACTCTCCAAACTGTCATATTCGAAGCATATTCTCATGATCCTCTCTCCCATCTTAAAAGTTTGGAAAAATAATCATGACGACTATGAGTGCCACAGCTGCGCCAAATGTGCGAGCCAAAATGGAAACAAAACCCGGAGTTATCACGGCATTTCTCTTTTTTGGGTTGATGTTGGGTGGCTTGTTATATACCGGTTATAGCTTGGTTGCTGATGTTAATGACGTGGGGCAAACATCAACGACCTTGTTGCCGTTTCTGTTACTTGGAATTGCGTTACTCATTGCACTGGGCTTCGAATTTGTAAACGGTTTTCATGACACAGCGAATGCTGTGGCCACGGTTATTTATACACATTCGTTACCACCTAATTTCGCCGTTATTTGGTCTGGTTTTTTTAATTTTCTAGGCGTTTTATTCTCGAGCGGTGCAGTTGCCTTCGGCATCATTTCGCTACTTCCCGTTGAATTGATTTTGCAAGTAGGCTCGGGTTCCGGGTTCGCGATGGTGTTTGCGTTGTTGATTGCGGCGATTGTATGGAATCTTGGAACCTGGTTTTTGGGTTTGCCTGCATCTTCTTCACACACGCTAATTGGTTCCATTATTGGTGTGGGTGTTGCTAATGCCATTATGCATGGGCGTGATGGTACAACCGGTGTAGATTGGGCGCAGGCAAGTAAAGTAGGTTACTCGTTGTTGCTTTCACCTCTGTGTGGTTTTGTTTTGGCTGCGCTTTTACTTTTATTATTGCGCGTACTGGTTAAAAATAAGGAGCTTTACGAAGAACCTAAAGGTAATAATCCGCCGCCATTTTGGATTCGTTCTTTATTAATTGTCACCTGTACTGGCGTTTCATTTATGCATGGCTCTAACGATGGCCAAAAGGGTATGGGTTTAATAATGCTGATTTTGGTGGGCACTGTACCTATGGCCTATGCACTTAATCGCGCTATGCCTGCGACTGAAGTTACACAATTTATGGCAGTCGCTCATGTTACCGAAGAAGCGTTAAAAAGAAATTCGTCTGCAGCTGCGCCTGAAGATACCCGCCAAGTATTGTCTGAATATGTTCGAACAAAAATATTGACTCCAGAAATCGTACCTGCGCTTGCAGGGGTGACTGGCAATATCGCAGACCAAGTACAGGAGCACAGTACTTTTGCAAAAATGCCCAGTAGCATCGTAGGCAATGTGCGTAACGATATGTATTTAGCGTCAGAAACTATTCGTTTACTAGGCAAAGAAAAAAGTTTAGTAATGGATAAAGATACCGCAACATCATTAAAAGCATTTAAAAGTGAACTTGACGGTGCAACCAAATTTATCCCGCTTTGGGTAAAAATTTCTGTGGCGATTGCCTTAGGTTTGGGCACTATGTTGGGGTGGAAACGAATTGTGATAACCGTGGGTGAGAAAATCGGTAAGACCCATCTCACTTACGCGCAAGGTGCCTCCGCTGAAGTTGTCGCTATGACAATGATTGGTGCGGCAGATAGTTTCGGTTTGCCGGTATCCACAACGCAGGTTCTTTCATCGGGTGTTGCGGGAACCATGGTCGCCAACAAAACCGGTTTGCAGTTGTCTACCGTCCGTAGTTTATTAACAGCCTGGGTATTAACGCTGCCAGTCGCAATGATATTGTCAGGCTCGCTTTATTGGCTTTTTTCTCGCTTCGTTTAAATAAAAAAAGGGCAGTGTGAACATGCTGCCCTTTTTTAAAGCTTCAAAATATTTCGAGAGTTATTTTAAATAATTTGACGGCAATGATTGATCGGTTTTTAAAGCTTTACCAAGCTCAGAAAAACTATTATTGAGCCACACTTTAATTCGCTGGCGCTCGGTAATATTCAAGGATTCAGTATTATTGGCCGCCGCCCAAAAGCTATAATTACTAAAATCTATTTTTTGCATTAAACGCGATTGAAGTTTATTGAGCGTAATAAACTTTGCATTGCGTTCTTTAGCTTTCGCAAAGGTAGGCGATTGTTTTGCAGCATCAAAATTTTCACCGCGACCCATATTGCAAACAATAACGAACTGCACATCGTCATGCTGGTGTTTTTGGAGCAATGAGTCGAGTAGCCGCATAGAGTCGGCACCGTCGTCCATAATGTGCCAGAGAAAAACCTGATAACCCAACTCTGCAAAAACATCAAAAATTCCGCTGTCTTGAATCCATTGCTCTAACTTACGTGACGTTTGTGCCGCTAAATCTACAATAATGTCTATGCCGGGATGTTCTTCTGCCGTAACGACAATTTGATCCAGGCTATCAAAGTCTTCCACGATAATTGGGCTGGCAAAATCCGTATAAAAACGCGAAAAAGTTCCATGGGATTGATCAGTATCAAAGCCAATAAACGCCAGTTGATTGTCAATAAAATATTGTGCGAGCAAGCGCGCGGTTAATGATTTTCCAACACCACCTTTTTCGCCGCCGATAAAATGTACTCTGCCCATTTGTTCTCCATAGTCGTTTGATGAAGTTATTTCAAGAGCAAGGATTGCGCCAATGCGAAAATTCAGGCGGCTTGCAGTCTAGAAGAGTGGAAAAGTTTCCGATAGGTTTTTTTTGAGTAATTTTGGTGCGGAATAAATTGAAGTTGATACCGTGATGTGTGGATTTAGCTATTGAGGTGACAGACTTGCTAACACCTCAATAGCCTAACGATTAAAAATTAGCGTTCGTAAAAATCCAAATCGCGACCGAAAGTTTCTTTATTAAAGTAGAGTGCAATGAGCGTGATTAGCATTACAGCACCGCCAACATAGTAGAAGCTTTTGATCACATCGCCTTGATTAAAATTCAGCACTTGGGTGAAGCACCACGCCAAGGGTACCAGGGAACCGCGAACAAAGTTCGGGACACTGGTGGCGGCGGTTGCACGCAGGTTGGTGCCAAATTGTTCCGAAGCGTTGGTGATAAATACGGCCCAGAAGCCCACTGAAAAGCCTAGTAAGACAATGGCTACATAGAAAGTCGTATTGGTGACTGATTCGAGGTTTAAGTAAGTGATCATCATGAATGTGCACAGGCCGTAAAAAATGAGTAACGCTTTCTTACGGCTTCGCAGAAGTTGGCTCAGCCCACCACACGCAAAATCACCCAGCACGAGTCCTGCATAAGCACCCATGACGCAATAGCTTTGTTGAATTACTCCCTGAACGTGCAGAATTTTGCCGATTTCCGGCGCCCTCGCGACTAACAACCCGACTACGAACCACAGCGGCAAACCAACTAGTACGCAAACTAGCAATCGCGCAAATCGCTCGCCGCTGGTAAACATCATAAAAAAATTACCCTGGGGTATATTCAAGCCGTGAGCTTTGGCGAACATATTACTTTCAAACAATCCAAGGCGTAAAAAGAGCAGAGCAATTCCCAGCAACCCGCCAATGATGTAACAGTTCTGCCAGCTGACATATTGTGAGATAAGCCCAGCGACCACTGCGCCTGCCACACCCACGGACGCAACAATCATGGTGCCGATGCCGCGTTTGTCCTTGTGCATTAATTCGGTCACCAAGGTGATGCCCGCTCCCAATTCTCCGGCCAAGCCCACGCCTGCAACAAAACGCAATATTTCATAAGTCGTCATATTAGTGACGAAGGCATTTAACAGGTTAGCCACGGAGTACATGATAATGCTGCCAAATAAAACAGCTAAGCGGCCTTTTTTATCGCCGATCACACCCCAGAGCACGCCACCGATCAACATCCCCAACATCTGTAAATCTAATAGATGTTGAAATTTTTCAAGGAGAATAGGTTGGTCGGCCCATTCCGGGTAAAGCTCAACCAGGCTTTTTTTCCCTACAATTAAAAATAACAAAAGATCGTAGATATCCACGAAGTAGCCGAGCGCGGCCACAAGGATAGTGATGTTAATAACACTTTTTGCGTTTGTTGTGCTCATGGTTTTATCTTTATTAGCGGGTTAATCATAAGTGCGCGCATTGTACAAAAAATTGCGCAGCTTACATCCATTTTTTGTCCGCTTGGTTTATATTCGCGCGTGTTATTGAGACTTTTTACGAGCATTGTAAGCAAGCCTGTTACAATGTCGCCGATTTAATCAATCCGTAGATCCTAAATGGCAGGAGTTATGTTGTGGCCAGAATTTTAGTTTTAGCGTTCAGTTTGTTAATGACAAATGCATGGGCGCAAACCTACACAGATAATTATCGCGTAGAGGCTCTGGTTACCAATCAGTCGGAAAGTGAACGTGTCGCAGCCGCCAAAGCCAATCTGGGTGAGGTGATCAGGCGTGTACTTGGCGATTCTGCGGCGCTGCAACATCCTCTTGTACGCGAAGCTATTAATGATGCTCCAAACTATTTGTCCAAGTTCAGTTACAGTTCCGACAATACTCTCGTATTAAATTATTCACCGCAGGCGATACAAACGCTTTTACAAAAAGCTCAACTTATTGCCGCTAACGCTAGTACTGCACAAGGGTTGACCGTGTATGTAGTGGATGTTCAGGATTTTACGGCGTTCAAGCAGGTTCAACTTTATTTGAAAACAGTGGGTGTTATACGCAGTGTGAATTTGGTGAGTGTAGACAAAGATGTATTGCAATTTAACGTGTTGCTTGACGGTGATGAGCAACTTTTAAAAACCAGCCTGGCGGCAGGTAATAGATTGCAATTCGTCGATGGCGATGCACAGTATCCCCTCAGTTTCCGCTGGCAAAATTGATAGGCCGTAATTATTAATAGGTTTAGATAAATGAGTCCGCAACAGCTTTCACTCGGCGTTAGCCTAAATGATGATGCTACCTTCGAGAATTTTTATGCACCAACCGGCACAGCCAACGCACAAATCCTATCGGCCTTACAAGCGCAAATTGAAAAAGCGAATGAACCTTTTATTTTTCTCTGGGGGGCGCCGGGTTGCGGCTTAACCCACCTCTTACAAGGCGCTTGCCACTATGCACAAACCTTGGGAAAAAGTTTTCAATATTTTCCCTTGCGTGAATTGGCTGGATACGCACCGGACGAATTATTCAATGGGCTTGAGGTGCTTGACTTAGTTGTATTAGATGCGCTTGATGAGGTTATTGATCGCCCTGATTGGGAATTCGCTCTGTTCAATTTATTCAATCGTTTGCGCGACGCGGGTAAATTATTATTGGTTGCCGCCGTGCACGGCCCGCAAGAGCTGCCAGTGAATTTGCCAGATTTAAAATCGCGCCTGCATTGGGGTGCGGTTTTTCATGTACATACGCTTGATGATGAACAAAAGCAGGCGGCTTTACAATTTCGTGCACGTGCACGTGGTTTGGAATTAAACGATGAAGTTGCTGCGTTTATTATTCAACGTTCACCGCGTGATATGAACGAATTATTCTGGTTGTTGAACCGGCTTGATCACGCATCACTTGCTGAGCAACGCAAACTTACGATTCCGTTTGTTAAGAAAATTTTAGGTTTGTAATTTATGATTCACCGGGCTACGAGTTTTTTCTTGTTGGCATTCTTTGTCGCGATAGTTTTTTCATCCTTCGCAAGCGAAACAAAGATGTCCCCAAAAGATATCTCAACTATCGAATCAGACATCACCCTACCTAAAGGTGCGCATTCATTAGCAGCCTACAGCAGATACTATTTTATTACGGATGTAGATGGGCTGAATAAATTGACTGGATATTACATTTATGAGTACGCTAAAAGTCCCGGTATTTATTGGATTCAACCTGACTCTCGTCCCTTAATGGCAGACGGTGGTTGCAGAGTAATTCATGTGGAATATGATTTGATAAATAAAAAGTTAATAAAAACTTGGTGCAACGGTGAAGCTTAGTACTCAGTAATTCAGTAGTTTAAGTGGCGGAAGTTAACATCATTCGAAAAGCAAATAATTAAGCTAAACTTCAAATAGATTTGTTAAGTCAAATTAAGGCGCGTCTTTAATTCAATAATAACAGGTGGTGTGTCGTGGCTAAGGCAACGATTGATGATGTAGCTGCGCTTGCAGGCGTTTCGATGAAAACCGTTTCGCGGGTTATGAATAACGAACCCAACGTTCGCCCTGCAACGCGGGAGAAGGTGACTGCTGCGGTCGCTCAATTAGATTATCGGCCCAATATGTCGGCACGAAGTTTAGCAGGCAATCGTTCCTATCTTCTCGGTCTTTTATATGGAATTCCATCTGCGCATTATGTATTGGACATCCAGGAAGGTGTACTTGATGTTTGTCGCCCGCAGGGTTACGAGCTTTTGGTGCACCCCTGTAATCATCAAGATCCCAACATTACCGAAGAGATTGTTAATTTAATTCGCGATAAGCGAGTTGATGGCGTAATGCTTACACCGCCTATATCCGACAATATGGTGTTGATGTATGCGTTAAAGCGCATGGCAATTCCTTTCGTGCGCGTTGCCCCTACCGAGAGCAAAAGTTTGTCACCTTACGTTGAAACCAATGACCAGGAGGCATCCTACGATATGACCTGCAAATTAATTGCACTTGGTCATACGCGCATAGGTTTTATTTGCGGTCATCCTGATCACCGTGCGGTGACCTTACGTTTTGATGGATACAAAGCAGCCTTAATTGAAAACGATATTCCCATCGCTAATGAATTAGTCGAGCACGGTTTAAATTCATTTGAATCTGGAGAAATTTGCGCGCGTAACTTGCTGCAACGAAAAACGCGCCCCACGGCGATTTTTGCGGCAAACGATGATATGGCTGCGGGTGTGATGATGGTGGCCCATCAGCTCGGAATTCAAATTCCAAAGGAGCTTTCGGTGGCAGGTTTTGACGATACGCCTGTTGCACATCAAATTTGGCCAGCATTGACGACCGTGCGTCAACCGATTCAACCTATGGCAAAAAAAGCCACGGAACTTTTGATAAAACAATTGCGTGGAAAAGATGTACAGCTACCGGCCAGCATGTTGAGTTCGAGTATTATCATGCGGGAATCTACCGGCATTGCTCC
This sequence comes from Gammaproteobacteria bacterium, assembly GCA_004173475.1. Classification (GTDB taxonomy): domain Bacteria; phylum Pseudomonadota; class Gammaproteobacteria; order Pseudomonadales; family Cellvibrionaceae; genus Cellvibrio. The sequence continues at coordinate 449,429 of SEBU01000001.1, read as the reverse complement.
GAAGAAAGTCTGAGCAAATCTTCAAGACGTTTTCAACGCGCGATCGATAGATTTAAGTTAAAAATCGCCGTACTAAGAATATTTATTACGGCGATTTTTTTTAAGCAGGTTTCAATTCGCGGGTTTTGTGGATTAACCAAGCGGCTGAGCCAACCAGCGCTGCTTTATCATTAACAATAACTCTAATAGGGATGTCACTGACGAAGTCCTTCATCGGGCCTTTATTTTTGTAGCGCTCTTCGAAATCTGTTTCGCCGAGAATGCTCATCAATTTCGGCGTTATACCGCCGCCAATAACCACTCCGCCACGTGCGCCTGTTGAAACGGCTTTATCGCCCGCAACTGCGCCTAGGGTATTGCAAAAGGTCACTACGGCTTCACGACATATAGGGTCCTCATTCGCGAGTCCTTTAGTGCTTACATCAGCGGGCGAGTAAGGTTTTGCTTCAACTCCAGCGATATGCGCTAAAGCGCGGTACAAGTTTACTAGCCCTGCACCAGACAAAATGTTTTCTACAGAGACATGAGATTGCTGTTTCAGCAAAAACGATTTGATAGCCAATTCTTTTTCAGTGGTAGGTGCAAAGCTCGCGTGTCCACCTTCGGTGGGAATAATTTCCCAGCTACCATCTTCTTCCGGAACGAGTAACGCCATACCGAAGCCGGTTCCAGGCCCCATCACCACAATCGGGGCTTTAGGATTTGGATCCGCTGCATATAGAACTGTTGTTTCTTCGTTTGAAAGAAAGGGAACGGCGTAGGCAAGTGCAGCGAAATCATTAATAACGTGCAGGGTTTTCATGTCGAGCTGATCACGCAATTCGCTGATGCTAAATTCCCATTTCAGGTTGGTAATTCGTGCAACACCGTGCTCTATAGGCCCTGCAATTGCCAGGCAAGCAAACTTCGGAATATCGATTTTAAATTCCGCACAACAGGCCTTAACCATGCTGGCCATGTCCTTATAATTTGCGCATTGCAGCGTAATTTGTTGGCTCGCGGAGTAAACAGGTTTGCGAGTGTTTTCGACTTGCTCAACCAAGCCAAAGCGAGCGTTGGTGCCGCCGATATCTGCGACCAATAATAAGCCCATGCGTTTTGTCCTCTGTGCATCGTTTGTAGGTATAAGAGTTGGAGTTTTGTAAAGAATGAAAGTGAAAAAAGAGGATTGTTGAGGGAGTAATACTCGTGACCATCATTCGGGTGTGATTATGACCTATTTTTCAATACATGGAAGTCTATGGATCATTGACAGCGCTGTCAATAAACGGTAGCTTGCTAGCCCAATATAGGGTGAGCATTAGGGTGCCATCGGGCCCCATTTAGGCATAGCATCCAGAATCAATTCGGTAGTTGACGAATTAAGTTCAAGTAAGAATAGTTTGACTATTGATCTAGGGTTTTTATCAGATCCATGTGACTATTTCACTACATAATAATGTTTATTATTTGAAAGCATTTTGTCTCTTTTCACCGCTTTGAATATCAGTTTCATTCAGATGTTTTTTTTACAGCATCTTAAAACTCTTTTATGTTTTACCAAAAACGGCTTACGCATTTTTTGATCAGGGGCGATCGAAACTGAAGCGTTGCTGTACCCTATTTGTATTTATGATTTTGGAGGTTACCAAAAGTGCAGTGGCCCACGCTCAACCACGCAGTAAAAAAAGATTCCGTCATCGAACGAAAAATTGATGAACTCATGGCTCGCATGAGTGTGGAAGAAAAAGTGGGGCAAATGATTCAGCCCGAAATTCGTCATTTAACGGCGCAAGACGTAAAAGACTACCACATAGGTTCGGTGTTAAATGGCGGCGGCTCAGTTCCAAACGGAAATCGTCATTCAAAAGCAGCTGACTGGCTTGCAATTGCAGACGCCTATTACACAGCTTCAATGGATGAGAGCGATGGCAAAGTTGCTGTTCCAATTATGTGGGGCACCGATGCAGTTCATGGCGTTGGTAATATAGTTGGTGCAACGCTTTTCCCTCACAATATCGGATTGGGTGCTACTAACAATCCTGAATTAATTCGACGCATCGGTGAAATTACTGCAACTGAAATTGCCGTAACCGGTTTGGATTGGGACTTCTCACCGACGGTAGCAGTTGCTCGCGATGACCGCTGGGGACGCACATACGAATCCTATTCCGAACACCCTGAATTAGTCCGCAAGTACGCGGGCAAAATGGTTGAAGGTTTGCAGGGTGTTGCTAATTCTGACGATTTCCTTTCAAAAACCCGCGTCATATCCACCGCGAAACATTTCATCGCCGATGGCGGAACCTTAAATGGTATTGATCGCGGCAATAGCTTGATTAGTGAAAAAGAATTGCGTGATATTCACGCCGCCGGTTATTTCAGTGCGATTGAAGCGGGTGTGCAGTCGGTAATGGCCTCATTCAATTGCTGGCAAGGCGAGCATATGCATGGCCACAAATATTTATTGACCGACGTGCTTAAAGATAAGCTCGGTTTTGACGGTTTAGTGGTAGGCGATTGGAACGGTCACGGTTTTGTCGCTGGCTGCACAGTTCTGGATTGCCCTGCAGCGATCAATGCTGGTTTGGATATTTTCATGGTTCCAGATCCGCAATGGAAAACACTCTTTAACAATACTGTTGAACAAATTAAATCCGGCGTAATTCCAATTGAACGTGCTGATGACGCCGTGCGTCGCGTATTGCGCGTTAAGCTGCGCGCGGACTTATGGAATAAGGGCTTGCCGTCTACTCGTCCGTTCGCTGGAAAAGATGAACTGCTCGGCGCACCTGCCCATCGTGAGGTCGCGCGCCAGGCGGTTAGAGAATCTATAGTGTTATTAAAAAATAAAAATAATCTTTTACCACTATCTCCGTCAGCCAATATTTTGATTGCAGGCGACGGTGCCGACAACATCAGCAAACAAACTGGCGGCTGGTCTGTAAATTGGCAAGGCACTGGCAATACCATGGCTGACTTCCCGGGCGCCACTACTTTGTTGGCGGGAATTGAGGCAGCGGTAAAAGAGGCAGAGGGTAAAGTTACTCTCAGCCCGGATGGTAGTTATCAACAAAAACCTGATGTTGCGATCGTTATTTTCGGTGAAGATCCCTACGCGGAAATGCAAGGTGATGTTCAAAACGTGCTGTACAAATCTGGTGATACGAAAGATCTCGAATTGTTGCGTAAACTCAAGGCAGACAATATTCCTGTAGTCTCCTTATTCATCACTGGTCGTCCATTGTGGGTCAACCGTGAATTGAATGCGTCCGATGCTTTTGCTGTGATCTGGCAACCAGGTACAGAAGGCGCAGGTGTTGCAGACGTTATTTTTAAAACTCCGGATAACAAAATCAGATTCGACACTACAGGTCGCTTAACCTTTTCGTGGCCAAAGCGCCCCGACCAAACGCCACTCAATGTTGGCGATGAAGATTATGATCCTTTATTCCCTTACGCCTTTGGTTTGAGTTACTCCGATAGAGATGACTTCAGTGATAACTTATCGGAAGAGGGGATTCAACACCAAGCTACTACGGATATTTTAGAAATATTCAAACGTCGGCCGATGAATCCTTTCACGATTATATTGGAAGGTAAAAACAATGATCGCGCGGAATTGAATGGCAACATAGCCAAAGTTTCTTCACTAACGGTGACTGCTGTGGATCGCGACGTACAGGAGGACGCTCGTCGCGCACTGTGGAATGGTGAGGGTGAAGGTTTGGTTGCATTGTCTGCGTTGAACCGACAAGTATTAAGCGATTATTTGCATTCTAACTCGGCGCTAATTTTCGATGTAAAAGTGGACGCGGCACCGAAAGGCAATGCGAGAGTGCGTGTAGGTTGCGGTCCTTCATGCTTCACGGAAGTTGATCTCACCGAACAACTCACCTCCATCGTTAATAAAGGCTGGAAGACGATTAAGGTGGATTTGGTATTGTTCCCGGATGCCGGTACTGACTTTGGTTTGAAGCGCACTCAGGAAGAACTGTTTGAGTTGGTGCTTGAACCTTTCTCACTTGTTTCTAACGATGAACTTGATTTGGTCTTCTCCAATGTTCGTATAGAGAAAAATGCGGGTCAAAACGGTAGTGTTCTTGTAGTCTAAGCTCGAAACATCAAACCCAATCCTAAATAATTATTCGGATTTGCTGGTATTTAAGTTTAAGTTTTGCGTTAAAAAGCGAGCCCAGAAGGCTCGCTTTTTTTATCGGAAAAATAAAGCCAGGCAAGCCAAATTCTTAATAGTCTATTTCGGGGCACAGTATTAATTTTGAAATGTTCTGGTGAGGTGCGTTGATTTTTCTGCAGTCAAAGGTTCTTTTTTTTATTGACCCTTTTAGTTAATAAAATTGAAATGCATTTAAATGGCGCATGTCGTGAATGTGTCGTGCAAATAGGTGTCTTTATTTAGAGCATAAAAATTTTCAAAAATGTAAATTATTAGCGCGACTTTATTAGCCTCATCACCAAGTGTGTGCGTTACGATTTTGTGACAAAAAATAATTACCGAATTCTTTGAGTTTATAACCGGTTGATTTGCATGAAAAATATAGAAATATTTTAAGCGACATTTTCGCTTGGCATAGGCTTTGCTCCCGAGTGATTACTCAAGCCTAATCTCTAAATGAAAAATTAGATGATGCGATAAATCTTCAATCGCAAAAAATAGGCGAGTGTGACCATAACTAACGCTCACCTTTGGAGAAAGTTCTATGAAAAAAAACGCTGCTCATTTTTTTTGTGCTACTGCGAGCGCATTATTTTTAATAACACCGAACGTCTACGCAGCGCAAACGCTAACGGAGGGTTTGCAAACAGGCAGTACAATTAAACTGAATTTTCGTACACGTTATGAAAATGTGAGCTGGGACGGTTACGAAGACGCAGATGCACTTACCTTACGTTCACGCTTAAGTTATCAGTCGGGTGCCTGGAACGGACTTGCGCTCACACTCGAAATGGACAATGTTACAGCGATTGATAATGAAGTGGATTACGCCACCTGGCCTGCTGATCCGATTATGGTTGATGGAAAAAAAGCAGCGCCGATTTTCGATCCCAAAGGAACTGATTTAAATCAGGCATTAGTTTCCTATTCAACGTTTAATAATCAAATAAAATATGGTCGTCAACGTATTGTGCTGGATAATTCGCGCTTTATCGGAAACGTAGGGTGGCGGCAGAACGAGCAGACCTATGACGGTATTTCGTTGACTAACAAATCTATTCGCTACACAAATATTTTTGTTGCGCATATTGATAATGTGAATCGAATTTTCGGAAGCTCAATACCCGTGCAAGGTGATTACAAGCAGGATACGAATTTATTAAATATTAGCTACACAGGTTTTGAAGCGGGCAAGCTAATAGGTTACGCCTATTTAATTGATAATGTGGATGACCCAACGCTCGTTGGAATTGGTGCTGCTGCAAATAAAGCCGCTGCTATTTCCAGTGATACTTATGGCATACGTTGGAGCAGTACCGCAAATCCGGCATTTATGTATACCTTGGAATATGCGCAGCAAAAAGGTGCCGGCAGCAATCCATTGGAATACAAAGCTAATTACGCACTCGTAGAAATAAGTACTACCCTGGGAGCATTTGTACCTCTGATTGGTTACGAAGTGTTAGGGTCAGATGACGGCACCAAAGGTTTCGCAACACCCTTCGCAACTCTACATGCTTTTAACGGGTGGGCGGATCGTTTTCTTGCAACACCTAAAGAAGGTTTGAAAGATGCCTACGCGAGCCTGACCACCACGGTAGCCGGTGTTCAGTTGATTGCGGCATACCATAAGTATGAAGCTGACGAAAAAAGTTTAGCTGCAGGCCCCGCATTAGGAACAATTATCGATTTTGGTTCGGAATGGAATCTAAGCGCGAGTAAAAAATTTGGTGCAGTGGTTTACACTGCGAAATTTGCAAAATTTGACAATGGTGATTGGGTACAAAAAATTGGTACCGAATCATTAGTTTCGGATACAACCAAGTTTTGGTTTCAAGCCGATTGGAATTTTTAATTTTTTCGTGATAGATAAAAAATCCCGATTGTTCTACAACCGGGATTTTTTTGGACTTAAATTTTTTATTGTGATTTGTTGTCAATTGATATTTCTTCCCTCCTGAGCTTGTCGAAAGATTTGCGTTGAAACTTTGACAAGCTCAGGGCGAACGGCGTGTAGGTTGTAAAGGTTGTGCATTAATGAGCATCAGGTTTAACGGCATTTGGACTCTCATTAACCGTTCTTGTTTCACCCTCCCTCATGTCTTTCGTTGTTTCTTTTGTGGCATGTGTTGCAGAAGGCATTACAATCGAGTCATCGGCATACCACAATCCATTGTGACTAAGTTGTTGCCATCCCCAGCGAATCCATTTTATTAATGAGGCTGCAAGCCATAGCGACCACAACAAAATTATAATTTTATAAACCCATAGTGGTAAGGAGATCACCCACGCGGTGGGGAATATTGAATCGCTATGATCCTGATACCAATTCAGGAATCCATCATTTGAACCGTTTCCAGAGACACGCATATCGGGATTTCCAAGCAGCCCGTCAGGTATGGTGGCAATGAGTAAACCTAACGCCAAGATTGAAAATAAAAATAAACCTGCTTGTAAAAATTTAAATTTTCGCGCACTAGATATACGAATAAGTTTACCCCTCTGTTGCAACGCAATTAGCCAAGCCGCGACAACTACAAAGGTGATGAAATTCAACGTACAAATTCCGAGGCTTAAGATTATCCACTCGTAGGATTTTAACGGCGTTAATTTACTGCGACCGAGTGCAAATGCGACCAGCGCAACGACTAGCAACATCCCCCAAATTAATACGCTAGGCCCCATCATCGGGCCACCCAATAAAATGACCCAACGGTTATTTGGTAAATCGATATTTATTAGCTGGTTGCTACTGCCTTGTTCCAATGTGAACTCAGGTGTCTTGGTAAATATCGATGCGCCTTGTTCGCTGTTCCAACGAATAACGACATTTTGTTTCCCAGGGCGAAGCGGAATTTTAATTTGGTTGTTGGTTGAACTTGTTGCACTTGTGGAAAGAGGTTGGTTGTCAATTTCAAGCGCCGCTAAACTTGTCTTCGCTGGCAAATTAAATGTGTATTGCCCGCCCTGATTCGCGCGAATGCTCAAAACGAGTTGACCGAGGTTGCTGCGTTCGCCCAAGGTATAATTTAAGCGCGCGGAATCTACAGTTACATAGTTGCCTTTCGCCGCTTGGGGGCGCGTAATATGTATATCGAGTTTTTCACCCGGCCAAGGTTGCCAAATTGGAAAATTTTCAGCATTCGTCATTTGTATTGGGGCAATACCTTTAGTATCTGAATGCCAAAGAGTGGAAGTATCTAGCGACCAAATTTCTACCCAGGGAACATTTTTAGGCGCTTCCAATTTCAATGCTGAAGATTGCTTAATTGTAGAACTCCAGGAAAAGCTTTCCTGATTCGCCTCTAAATGAACTGACACTTTTCCATTTGCATTTAATTGTGCCGTCAAAGGCGCTTCGCCTTCTACAACAGCAATTTCCAAATTAATTGCGCCGAATGCTGGTGCAACGCGAGAAATTGTCGTGACGATTGTCCAATCCAAATCCAGTTTCAATTCTCGGCGTACCGTCACAAATGGTGATATAGGATCGAGGCGCAGATGTTCAGATTTGCTAGCATTTTCATCGCGTTCTACTCGCTGCAATTGTAATGAGGCGCTAGCTTGCTCGGCAGTGGGAGTTCCGTTGATATCCCATCCTTTGGTGTCGGCGATGACATTATGAATCGACAAGGGAAAATTTAAATTCAGCGCATCTCGCCCTTTGAGGTCCGCCTTTATATTCAGGGTGTGCCGACCTTTAGGCAAGCTCACCAAGAGTGTTTGATTATCTTGTTGAACCAGTGACGCGCTTTTTCCGTCAACTGTTACCGCGCTAGGCCACCATTGTTGACGATCGGCAGGTAAGGGTAACGCGATTAAATCGCTGCTATGCAAGACGACATCCATACTAAGTTGATCATCCTTTACATTGATTGCAACCGATTCTATGGATGCACATTCGGGTAAGCAGGCGGGCGGCTGAGTGAGGCGAGCTTCAAGCTCTTTTAAAATGGCTGAACTAACTTGCGCGTGTGCCGAGTCTGACGGCGCAATTAAAAAACAAGCGAGTAATACTAACGATAATAAACTCGCCGTCGAATTTGTCTTAAGTGTTGGAAAATTAACGGGCCTATCAATTATCTGTAGAAAATGACGCAACAAAATTCCAGCAAGCAGTAGGGGTAATATTGCGCAGAGCAAATATCCTAAACGATTAAACAATGGCGATATTAAAATTAATTTGGTGGTTTCATTCGCTTGAATTGGTCCGGTCCAATTTAAATTAACTCGGTTCGCATGCCAATCAGGCACAGCCAAACCGGTTTGTGTTTGTTGCGTGACATCGTATCGTTTTAATGGAGTTTGTTTTTGTACCATACGCACAGTTTTGGATGACGTCAGCGATTCCCTAGCGCTTGTAACAACAATCTCTTCAGCTGATGCGGAGTCCATTTCCATTTGTGCTGCGACTGGTGCTGGTTGAAGTGAAGCGTCATATTTAACCTCTCTATTTAACCCGTGTGGAATAAAAGATATTACCCGCTCCGCGCTCAATTGTGGATTAATAAATGAACGTGCTTCATGAACAGTGAAAGGCAAAATAACTACAATCAATACCAGAAAGCTGGCGTAGACATATTTAACGACGAGGTTTTTGAATTTTCCGCTCACATAAGTTGCTAATGCAATCGCCACAATCAGATTCAACCAAACAAATACTGGAGCACCGTCGCGATTGTAAGTAAGAATAAGTGTTACAGCTGCTAAAATTCCAAATATAGGCTTTATCAATCGTGCAATAGACACAACGATAATTAAAACTAAAAACATATCCCACAAGGTCCATTGTGAAATCCAGGTTCCATATTCACTGCTCGAGCCGGTTGCGGTGAAAAGTGACCAGCCAGGCGGTAGATTTAATTCTGTAGTCACCGAATTAAATTCTTCGTTCCAGCCGGTGACTGGTAAACTGAGTTCGCGGGGTAGGTGACTAATACCGCTAATACTAATATTGCGTGAGCGAATCTCGACACCGGTATTTTTGCTGTCTGGACTTTGTGTAATCAGTTGCGGTTGTCCGGAAATTTCTGCTGCGGTGAGTTCGAAGGGTTGTATGGTCTGAAGCCGAGAGCTTTGCGTGGTGCCGGTAATGCGGTCATTAGTAATAAATTGTTGTCCATCAAAACTTAGCCAGGCACTGCGGTTAAGCTCAAGCTTATTTCCTGCATTTTTCGTTTCACCGCGCTGTAATTCTTCAATTTTAAATTGTGTCTCCGATGTAACCAAATAAGCAGGCAAACTTTTCCAATCTTCGGGTAGCTGAGTTTGTTGTGGATCAATTGTTTGTGCTCCCGAGATTTGTACGCTGCGGAGTTGGCGCTCGGCAGAAAATACCCAGACCTCTTCGTTGGGCCAGAGTGCAGATGTTGTTTTGAAAAACAGATTGTTGATGGGCAGGTTTGATTGGCTTACCGCGACAATTTCCCATGAGCCCGGCTTAACTTGTAAGCGTAAGCTTCCGTCTTTTTCGATGCGCGCAGGCAAAGCACTCGTAAATTCAATAAGATTAAATCCGTTAAGGATCAACTGCCCCAATTGCAATTCTCGCTCTTTGCCGCTGACATCCATCTGTAAATGCGTTGTCATTCGCATGGGAATTGTGTCATTGATTTTGCGAAACACTCGCACATCAAATGAATCTTGATGCGCAGTAGTACTTTGAGTTTCGCTCGCTGCGAGCCATAACTGATCACCGGCTTCTACTGCTGGAGAGCTAACCGGTTTCCCATTTAGTGTTAGCTGAATAACTCCGGTAGTCTCAGGAATTGGAAGAGTGCGTGGCATTTCGGCCCAACGAATCTCACCGCTGATTTCGTGCGAACCGGGAGTGAGATAAATTTCCGGACTATTATTTTTTTCACGCACAGCAATCTTTGTATTTCTGTCGTTCACGTTTTGTGGCCAAAGACCGCCATTGCCGGGCAACGTTATCCAATCACTTTTGTAAACTTCAACGCGTTGCAAAAAACTTGCACCCGTCGCCGTCGCCTCTATCTTCAATTCGGAAGGCCACACACACGCGCGGCTGCTATTGTTAAACATAAAGGGACAGTTAAGATCCGCATGTTTTTCCAAAACCCACGGCTTCCATTCTTCTAAGGATTTGGGGATGTCGACCGCATAACCATTGGAGCTACTGAGGGTGGTGCCACCGAGAACAATTAAAATGCTGGCAATGCGTGCGATGAAGTGAAACATACAATATTTCCTTTTTTTGTTATAGAGCGTGCAAGGAGTATACGAATGAAAGTGAATGGCTGCACGCGATAATCGGTTCGAAGTTTTGAAACAATTATGAATATTTATAGTTGAGGTAGGAGCGGGCATCTAATCCAATAAAAAAGCCGCAAATTTTCATTTGCGGCTTTTTATTCAACAAATAAAGTTCTATAGCTTATTTTGTTGGGTAATCGCGTTTCACGCTACCTGTGTACAACTGACGTGGACGGCCAATTTTGTAGGAAGTGCTAACCATTTCATCCCAATGAGAGTACCAACCTACAGCACGACCCAAAGCGAAAATAACCGTGAACATTTCAGTCGGGATTTCGATCGCTTTCATGATAATGCCGGAGTAGAAATCCACGTTCGGGTAAAGCTTCTTGCTGATGAAGTAAGGATCTTCCAGTGCAATCTGTTCAAGGCGTTTAGCAATTGCTAGAAGGGGAGAATTCCCTAAGCCCAACTCACCCAGAACTTCATCACACGTTTGCTTCATGACTTTAGCGCGTGGATCGAAATTTTTATAAACGCGATGACCGAAGCCCATCAAGCGGAAGCCTGAGGTTTTATCTTTAGCGCGCGCGACGCAAGCTTCAATATTTTCCACGGTGCCGATTTCTTCAAGCATCTCCAATACAGCTTCGTTAGCTCCGCCGTGTGCAGGGCCCCAAAGCGTTGAGATACCAGCTGCGATTGCAGCGAATGGATTTGTACCTGACGATCCGGACAAGCGAACAGTAGACGTAGACGCATTTTGCTCGTGATCAGCATGCAGGATAAAAATGCGATCCATTGCCTTCGCAATAGTTTTGCTGACATTAGGCGCTTTGCCCACTTCGCCAAAAGTCATGTGCAGGAAGTTTTCGGCATAGTCCAAGCTTGCATCAGGAACAATAAATTCCAAACCTTTGCGGTGCCTATACACCATGGCAGAAAGCGTCGGCATCTGGCCGATTAAACGGTAAGCAGTTTGCTTACGGCTTTCTGCATTGGTGATATCAATTTCGTCGTTATAAACAGCGGCGAGGGCGGCTACAGCGCTGCACAAAATCGCCATTGGATGAGCTTCACGTTTGAAGCTTCTAATAATATTCGCTACCGATTGGTCAACTGCGGCGTTTGCTTTAATCGCAGCAACAAATTCTTGTTTTTGCGCTGGGGTTGGGAGTTCGCCGTTGAGGAGGAGGTAACAGGTTTCGAGGTAATCAGAGGAGACAGCAAGTTGTTCGATGGGGTATCCGCGGTGAAGAAGAATTCCTTCGTCGCCATCAATAAACGTAATCTTGGATTCGCATGAGGCGGTGGACATAAAGCCCGGGTCGAACGTGAAAAGGCCATTTTTTGTAATACTGGTGACGTCAATAACGTCTGGTCCCACACTGCTGGTATAAATCGGTAGTTCAATCGTGCTATTCGATTCACCAGCTGCGGTGGCATCAATCGTTAGGTGTGCTTTCTTGTCAGTCATTACTGACTCCTGTGCTTACTAATAGGACTAATGTGCTTGAGGGTATGTGTGCAGTTTCGATTTGCACCTGGCTTTTATTCTTTCCCTGATGTTCAGTAGGGGAGTATATAGGCCATAAGTGCAGAGTTCGACATTATTATCCATCTGCAAGTTGCATGCTCAAGCGATCTAGAGAGTGTGTAGCTTTTTATAGCCACTTTTGACTAGTCGAAATTCCGATTTGCTTTATTAAGAGCAGTCGTTCGACGACCTTGCCGTTTGTTTTCGGTCGGCATTATAGATGAGTTAATCATTGCAACGAAAGTTTTTGCCAAGAATTAGGGCGTATTTGTTAAAACTTTTTTTGGTGTTTTTGATTGATCAATGTGTATGCTTGAGCTGCTTTCCATTTTTGCACCAAGGTGGTTCCGGTGCGTGTTTTTGTGCGCCTGATTGGATCAAAAAATCCGTTAAAAAAGTCGCGAAGTCGTTGATCTTGCAGAAAAATCGAGCGATTGTCCGCAACGGCAAAAACATCCCTCAGATTTGGCTTTTGTGGCGGCTTTTTGTTTGTATTTCTTAGGCTCCCTCTCTATAATGCTGCGCGACTTGCAGGATGCGCCGGCTATGCCCCAAAATCTTCCACTTTTGTCGGTTCCGGTGCTGATCTTATAACCTGCCCGCGATGGGCAAAAAGGTGACTCAAACTGTGAACAAGAAAAGACCTGTCAACCTCGATATTTCTACAATTAAGCTTCCCATTACCGCATACGTTTCTATTCTGCACCGCTTTTCCGGCATTTTTTTGTTTGCTGGCGTGGCCGTTCTTTTGTGGCTGCTCGACTCAAGTCTGGATTCTCAAGAAAGTTTTGCCGCCGTTCGCGATGCTGCAAATAATTCAGTTTGGAAATTTGTATTGTGGGCTGTTTTGTCCGCACTTGCGTATCACACAGTGATGGGCATTCGCCACTTATTGATGGATTGTGGTATCGGCGAAAGTCTTAAGGGTGGCAAAACGGGTGCAACAATTGCCCTGGTTCTTGCGATTGTAGCGATTGCATTGATAGGAGTTTGGGTATGGTAACCTCAGTAACAAATTTTGGCCGCAGCGGCCTGTACGACTGGTTGATTCAGCGCGTCGGCGGTGTTGTCATGGCCGCTTACGCCGTCTTCATTATTGCTTATATAGCTTTAAATCCTGATCTGACGTACGAGCAATGGCAAACCTTGTTTGGTCAATTGTGGGTTCGTGTTTTCAGCTTCGTCACCTTACTTTCGTTTATTGCTCATGCCTGGATTGGTTTGTGGGCTGTGCTGACTGATTATTTAACGGTGCGTCTTATGGGCGATAAAGCCACTGTATTGCGCGTTATCGCGCAAGTGATCCTAGGTGGAGTTTCAGTAACTTACCTGATTTGGGGCATCGAAATAATCTGGGGTTTGAAATAATGGCTAGCATTCGCACAATTTCTTTTGACGGCATTGTCATTGGCGGTGGCGGCGCGGGTATGCGCGCGGCATTGCAATTGGCTCAATCCGGTTACAAAACAGCAGTAATTACTAAAGTATTCCCAACTCGCTCGCACACCGTATCTGCTCAGGGTGGAATCACTTGCGCGATCGCCAGTGCGGACCCAAATGACGATTGGCGCTGGCATATGTATGACACCGTAAAAGGGTCAGATTACATCGGCGATCAAGACGCAATTGAATATATGTGTTCTGTAGGCCCTGAAGCCGTATTTGAATTGGAACACATGGGCTTACCATTTTCGCGTACAGAAGAAGGCCGTATTTATCAACGCCCTTTTGGCGGTCAATCGAAGGGCCCGGATAACCCGACGCAGGCAGCGCGTACTTGCGCAGCGGCAGACCGTACAGGCCATGCGTTATTGCATACGCTGTATCAAGGCAATATCAAAAGTAAAACCGTGTTCTTAAACGAGTGGTTTGCCGTAGATCTCGTTAAAAATGCTGACGGCGCTGTGGTCGGTGTTATAGCTATTAATATCGAAGATGGCGAAACCGTTTATGTAAAAGCCAAGGCAACAGTATTGGCGACTGGGGGTGCAGGCCGTATCTATGCGTCTACTACTAACGCGCACATAAATACCGGTGACGGCGTTGGTATGGCATTGCGCGCTGGCTTCCCTGTGCAAGACATCGAAATGTGGCAGTTCCACCCTACCGGTATTGCAGGTGCCGGCGTGTTGGTGACTGAAGGTTGCCGTGGTGAGGGTGGTTATCTTATCAATGCCGACGGTGAACGTTTTATGGAACGCTACGCACCTAACGCAAAAGACCTTGCAGGCCGCGACGTAGTTGCTCGCTCCATGATTCAGGAAATTATTGCGGGTCGCGGTGTAGGTCCTAATAAAGATCACGTTTTGTTAAAACTTGATCACTTGGGTGAAGAAGTTCTGGAAAGTAAGCTTCCAGGTATTTGTGAATTGTCTCGTACCTTCGCTCACGTTGACCCTGTTTATGCTCCAATTCCTGTAGTACCTACTTGTCACTATATGATGGGCGGCGTTCCAACCAACATTAACGGTCAGGCGCTTAAGCAAGATGCCAATGGTAATGATTTGGTGATTGATGGTTTGTTCGCTTGCGGTGAAGTTGCCTGTGTATCAGTGCATGGCGCTAACCGTTTGGGTGGAAACTCGTTGCTCGACTTGGTGGTGTTTGGTCGTGCGGCTGGTTTGTACATCGAAAAAGCGCTACGTGAAGGTGTCGAGCATAAAGCGGCAACCGATGCGGATATCGACAAAGCCATGACTCGCCTGAACAAAATCAATACGTCTACCAATGGCGAAAGCGCAGCTGTGTTGCGTAAAGAGTTGCAAACCATCATGCAGAACTTCTTCGGTGTATTCCGTAAAGGTGAGTTCATGCAAAAGGGTATCCAGCAGCTTGCAGATTTGAGAAAGCGTATTGAAAACGTCTCCATTACTGATAAAAGCAGTGCGTTTAATACTGCCCGTATCGAAGCATTGGAATTGCAAAATTTGCTTGAAGTGGCTGAAGCTACCGCCATTGCTGCTGAAGAGCGTAAGGAGTCGCGCGGTGCGCATGCACGTGAAGATTTTGAAGAGCGTGATGACGCCAATTGGCTGTGTCACTCCCTGTATTTCCCTGGCGAGAAGCGCGTTGCCAAGCGTGCGGTGAATTTCAAACCGCACACAATGGAAGCCTTCCAACCTAAAAAGCGCACTTATTAATAGAAGTGCATTTATTAATAGCAACGTACTTATTAATACGGGATTACAGACATGTTGAAAGTTGAAGTTTACCGCTACAACCCTGACACCGACAAAGCGCCCTACATGAAGTCCTACGAGTTAGATACTCAAGGCAAAGATTTGATGGTGCTTGACGTACTGGAATTATTGAAAGCGCAGGACGAAGGTTTGGCTTATCGTCGCTCATGCCGTGAAGGCGTTTGTGGTTCGGACGGCATGAATATCAACGGTAAGAATGGATTAGCTTGCATCAAGCCAATCTCTGAAGCTACCGGTGGAAGCGGCAAATTGGTGTTGCGTCCGCTGCCAGGTTTGCCAGTGATTCGCGATTTGGTTGTCGATATGACCCAATTCTACGATCAATATAAAAAGATCGAACCCTACTTGCAAAATGATACGCCGGCCCCAGCTATTGAAAGACTGCAGTCTCCGGAAGATCGTGAAAAGTTGGACGGTTTGTACGAATGTATTTTATGTGCTTGCTGTTCCACAAGCTGCCCGTCTTTCTGGTGGAACCCCGATAAGTTCATAGGACCTGCGGGCTTATTGCAGGCTTATCGCTTCCTTGCGGATAGTCGTGATTTGGCAACTGAGAAACGTCTTTCCAAATTAGACGATCCTTTTAGTGTCTTCCGCTGCCATGGTATTCAAAACTGTGTTGCGGTTTGTCCAAAAGGACTTAACCCGACGCGAGCCATCGGCCACATTCGCAACATGCTTTTACAGAGCGCTACCTAAGGTGGCGCTTTTGCGTATTTGTAATCAGTAAAAACTTTTAGCTTGGCAGGCATTTGCAGCTAAGCTTCTAAACTGTTCGCTGTCACTGTCATCCCGACTGAAAAGGTGGCGACTTAAAAGCGGCGTTTTTTACCACAAGTGAAAAGCGTTATTGTGTAGCTAAATAGCTAGTTGATAGCAGGGTGTCACATCATTTGCGCCGGTTGGGCCGAAGTGATGCAAGCCCCGTGATTAAGGTGGGTGGAATGCAAGACAGCATCATGGAGCATTTTTGGAGTAGTTCGCACATTTCTGGTGGGAACGCTGCATACGTCGAAGAGCTCTACGACACATATTTACACAATCCAAATGCCGTTTCTGAAGAATGGCGTAATTATTTTGATCAGTTGCCCCGCATTAACGGCGTGCTGACACAAGACACTCCCCATTCTGTGATTCGTGCTCAATTCGAGCAGTTGGGTAAATCGCGTGCGCGTACTCTGGTCGCTGCCAGCGCTTCAGCAGGTTCAGGTTCTGTAAGTGCAGAACATGAGCGCAAGCAAGTTAAAGTCTTGCAATTGATTAGCTCTTATCGCTTCCGCGGGCACCAGAAGGCACAGCTCGACCCATTAGGGTTGATGACGCGTGAGCCCGTTCCAGATCTTGAATTAAGCTTCCACGGTTTAACTAACGCTGACCTCGATACCCTGTTCAATACCGGTAATTTGTTTATCGGGAAAGAAGAAGCGTCATTGCGTGAAATTATCGAAGCGCTTGAGAAAACTTACTGCGGTCACGTAGGTGCAGAAATTATGCACATCACGCCATTAGCGGAGAAGCAGTGGCTGCAACAGCGTCTTGAAAGCGTGCGGTCAAACCCAGAATTTAGCAAAGAGCAAAAATTGGCTCTGCTGGAGCGTTTGACGGCTGCTGAAGGTCTTGAACGTCATTTGGATAGTAAATACCCAGGCACTAAGCGCTTCGGTTTGGAAGGTGGCGAAAGCTTCATTCCGCTCGTTGATGCACTGGTAAAACGTTCGGGCACCTACGGTGCGAAAGAAATTGTATTAGGCATGGCCCACCGTGGTCGCTTGAATGCCTTGGTAAACGTATTCGGTAAAAACCCTGCGGAATTGTTTGCTGAGTTTGATGGCAAGCGTTCGCTGAATACTTCAGGCGACGTGAAATATCACTCCGGTTTCTCTTCCAATTTAATGACTCCCGGTGGTGAATTGCATTTGGCGATGGCTTTTAACCCGTCGCATTTGGAAATCGTTTCTCCAGTGGTTGAAGGTTCTGTGCGTGCGCGTCAAGACCGTCGTAAAGACAAAACTGGCGCAAAAGTTGTTCCTATCAATGTGCACGGCGATGCTGCATTCGCGGGTCAAGGCGTTGTGATGGAGACATTCCAAATGTCTCAAACTCGTGCTTACGGTACCGGCGGTACTTTACATATTGTGATCAACAACCAAGTTGGTTTTACCACCAATAAACGTGAAGATGCTCGTTCAACTGAGTATTGCACCGACGTTGCAAAAATGATCGAAGCACCGATTTTGCATGTTAATGGTGATGATCCGGAAGCGGTATTGTTCGTTGCGCAATTAGCGGTTGATTACCGTTATGAATTTAAGAAAGACGTCGTAATTGATTTGGTTTGCTACCGTCGTCGTGGCCACAATGAAACTGACGAGCCGTCCGCGACTCAACCATTGATGTATCAAATTATTCGTAATCAAAAAACCACGCGCACTTTGTACGCTGAAAAATTGGTTGCAGCGAATTTGATATCGCAAACCGCTGCCGATGAATTGACAACTAATTACCGCGCTGCTTTGGATCGCGGTGAGCATGTTGCTAGCGGTTTGGTGAGTGAACCCGATCGTTCATTGTTTGTGGATTGGTCACCTTACATCGGCCACGATTGGTTAACACCTGCCAAAACCGGTGTGGAATTAAAAGCATTGCAAGCTATTGCAAACAAAATGCTCGAAATTCCAGAAGGCATAGTGGTTCAAAAGCAAGTTGAAAAAATTTACGAAGACCGCCGCAAAATGGCCGGTGGTGCTTTAGCACTTAACTGGGGTATGGCTGAAACGTTGGCTTACGCAACCTTGCTTGAGCAAGGTTACTCAGTGCGTATGACCGGGCAAGATGTTGGCCGCGGTACTTTCTCGCATCGTCACGCGGTAGTACACAGTCAAAAAGACGGTACTTCAGCAACGCCTTTGAAAAGTATTAATCCATCAATAGATTTCGATTTATACGATTCCTACTTGTCGGAGGAAGCTGTACTTGCGTTTGAATATGGTTACGCGACTACCGCACCCAAAGGTTTGGTAATTTGGGAAGCGCAATTTGGTGATTTTGCTAACGGCGCGCAAGTAGTTATCGACCAATTTATTACCAGCGGCGAACACAAGTGGGGTCGTTTGTGCGGCTTGACGATGTTGTTGCCACATGGTTATGAAGGCCAAGGCCCAGAGCACTCATCTGCACGTTTAGAGCGTTTTATGCAGCTTTGTGCTGAGCACAATATTCAGGTTTGTATTCCATCAACACCGGCGCAAGTATTCCATATGTTGCGTCGTCAGGCGATTCGCCCAATGCGTCGCCCATTGATTGTGATGAGCCCGAAATCTTTGCTGCGCCATAAGTTAGCGACATCGACGTTGGAAGAGTTGGAGAATGGTCAATTCCAAAACGTAATTGACGATGCTGCTAATCCGGAGAAAGTAGAGCGTTTGATTCTTTGCAGCGGTAAAGTTTATTACACGCTGTTTGAAGAGCGCGCTGAACGTAAGCAAGAAAATGTTGCGTTTATCCGTTTGGAACAACTCTATCCATTCCCGGATGTTGAATTAAAAAATATCCTCAGCAAATACAAGAATGTGAAGAGCATCGCGTGGTGTCAGGAAGAGCCTATGAACCAGGGCGCCTGGTACAGCAGCCAACACCATTTGCGCCGTATGGCTCACGACCTCTATCCAAGTCTGTACTTGGAATATGTAGGACGCGAAGCTTCAGCGGCACCAGCGGGCGGTTACATGTCTGCGCACATTGAAGAACAAAACCGTTTTGTAAATCAGGCGCTGACCGTTCAGAGTTGATTAAATTCAGAGTTGAACTAATAACCAGTCCGCGTAACCAACTAATACCAAGCCGAGAGAGAAGGAATAGTAATGAGTATCGAAATTAAAGCCCCAACATTCCCCGAATCAGTAGCTGACGGTACTATCGCAACCTGGCACAAAAAGCCAGGTGAAGCGGTAAAACGTGATGAGTTAATCGTTGATATCGAAACCGATAAAGTGGTTTTGGAAGTAGTTGCTCCTGCCGATGGCAGCATCGCTGAAGTATTAAAGGGCGAAGGCGATACCGTATTAAGTAATGAAGTGATTGCTAGATTTGTTGAGGGTGCCGGTGGTGCAGCAAGTGCTCCTGCCGCCGCCGCACCTACAGCGGCGCCAACACCTGCTGCTGCAACTGGAGCGCCTGCCGCAGCATCAACTGCCGCAGGAACGCCTGGCGGAGAAAAACTGGTAAATCCGGCAGCACGCAAAATGGCTGATGAGAAAAATGTAAATACCGCATCTGTATCAGGCACTGGTAAAGATGGTCGCGTATTGAAAGAAGATGTTGCGAATCATTTGAAAGCTGTTCCGTCTGCTGCTCCAAGCTCAAATGCGGCTCCCGTTGTAGCGCTTCAGGCTACTGGTGATCGCGTAGAAAAACGCGTTCCAATGACTCGCTTGCGTAAGCGTATTGCTGAGCGTTTGCTCGAAGCATCAAGCACGACGGCGATGCTCACTACTTTTAACGAAGTGAACATGGCGCCAATCATGGCGTTGCGTGCGAAATACAAAGATCAATTCGAAAAAACGCACAACGGTGCTCGCTTGGGCTTTATGAGCTTCTTCGTAAAAGCGGCTGCAGAGGCTTTGCGTCGTTTCCCTGCGGTAAACGCGTCTATCGATAACAACGATATTGTTTACCACGGTTATCAAGATATCGGCGTTGCAGTTTCGACCGACAAAGGTTTGGTTGTTCCTGTATTGCGTAACGCAGAAAGCATGAGTTTGGCTGGTATCGAAAATACTATTCGTGATTTCGGTGCGCGTGCACGTGATGGAAAATTAGGCATTGAAGAAATGTCTGGCGGTACATTCACGATCACAAACGGCGGTACTTTTGGTTCATTGTTATCAACTCCAATTTTGAATTTGCCACAATCAGCAATTCTCGGCATGCACAAAATTCAAGAGCGTCCAATGGCGGTGAATGGCAAAGTAGAAATTTTGCCGATGATGTACCTCGCTCTGTCTTACGATCACCGCTTGTTGGATGGTAAAGACGCAGTGCAATTTCTCGTCGCCATCAAAGATTTGCTCGAAGACCCAGCTCGCATTTTGTTAGAAATCTAAAAATTATTTGAAACGCTCCCAGCAAACTAGGAGCGTTTTTTTATGTAAATGATTGCCGCTCACAAGGCGGTAATCGAAATTAATAAAATTGATGCTGGTAGATAAAAATACTGGCCAATTAAAGCAGGAACAAAAATTATGTCTGAAAAATTTGATGTGATAGTTATCGGGTCAGGCCCAGCGGGTTATGTTGCGGCAATCCGCGCTGCACAGTTGGGTTTAAAAACCGCATGTGTTGAGAAATGGAAAAACGAAGAAGGCAAGGGCGTTAACGGTGGCACTTGCTTGAACGTAGGTTGTATTCCTTCCAAAGCGTTGCTCGATAGCTCTTACAAATACCACGAAGCAAAAGATGATTTTGCCGTTCACGGTATCACTACATCAGGCGTAGACATTAATGTCCCTTCGATGATTGCGCGTAAAAACCAAATCATCAAAAATCTCACCAGCGGTATCTCTGGTTTATTTAAAGCAAATGGCGTTACCAGTTTGTTCGGTACCGGTAAATTGTTGGCTGGCAAAAAAGTTGAAGTGACTGACTTTGAAGGCAAAGCAACTGTTTACGAAGCGGAAAACGTAATTCTTGCGTCCGGCTCTAACCCAATCAATATTCCACCAGCTCCTGTTGATAACGACGTAATTGTTAACTCAACCGGCGCATTGGAATTCTCTGAAGTTCCAAAACGTTTGGGCGTTATTGGCGCTGGCGTAATTGGTTTGGAATTGGGCTCTGTTTGGAATCGCCTCGGTTCAAAAGTGACTGTATTGGAAGCTCTCGATAGTTTCCTTGCAATCATGGATCAGCAAATCGCAAAAGAAACTCAAAAAATTCTGACCAAACAAGGTTTGGATATTCGCACCAGCTCGCGCGTGACGGGTTCGAAAGTTAACGGGAAAGAAGTGACCGTAACTTATTTGGATAAAGATGGAAAAGAGCAACAAGAAACGTTTGATAAGTTGATCGTTTGCGTTGGTCGTCGTCCATTCACCGAAAACCTGTTGGCTGGCGATAGCGGAGTAAATCTTGACGAGCGTGGTTTCATTTTCGTTAACGAGTTCTGCGCAACCAACGCTCCTGGCGTTTGGGCAATCGGCGACGTAGTTCGCGGCCCAATGCTCGCGCACAAAGGTTCAGAAGAAGGTGTGATGGTTGCAGAGCGTATCGCTGGCCAAAAATCGCAAATGAATTACGACATTATTCCTAATGTTATTTACACCCATCCAGAAGTTGCTGCAGTGGGTAAAACTGAAGAGCAAGTTAAAGCATCTGGTGAACCTTACAATGTTGGTACTTTCCCTTTCGCTGCCTCGGGTCGCGCTATGGCTGCCAACGAAACGCAAGGTTTGGTAAAAATTATTGCTCACGCGGTAACTGACCGTATTCTTGGTGCCCACATTGTTGGCCCGAGCGCGGCGGATTTGGTACAGCAAGTTGCGATTGCCATGGAGTTTGGTTCGAGTGCAGAAGATTTAGGTATGATGGTGTTCGGTCACCCAACCTTGTCTGAAACGATTCATGAAGCAGCATTAGCGGTGCATGGTCATGCCATCCACATCGCTAATAAGAAGAAGCGTTAATCACATTTAAATGTGAAGCAAAATGTGAAGAGAGCTACTAAGGGCTCTCATCCCAGGCGGCCATCTACTCACAAGGTTTATGGCCATCGATAACCCCAGTTGACACACTCACTCCACAATTGTGCTCAACTTCGTCAAATGGAACAACACCATGAATTTGCACGAGTATCAGGGTAAGCAATTGTTTGCCCAATATGGCTTGCCAGTCTCTAAAGGCATTGCTGCCGCAACTGTTGAAGAAGCTGTTGCAGCTGCAGATCAAATCGGCGGCGATACGTTCGTCGTTAAAGCGCAAGTTCACGCTGGTGGCCGCGGAAAAGCGGGCGGCGTGAAGCTGGTTAAGAGCAAAGAAGATATCCGCGCTTTCGCTGAAAAATGGTTGGGCAAAAATTTGGTTACATACCAAACTGACGAAAAAGGCCAGCCAGTAAGCCGTATTTTGGTTGAGACTTGCACCGACATCGCCAAAGAACTTTATCTTGGTGCTGTAGTTGACCGTTCGAGCCGTCGCATCGTGTTCATGGCCTCAACCGAAGGTGGTGTTGAGATCGAGAAAGTTGCACACGATACTCCAGAAAAAATTCTTAAAGTTGCTGTTGATCCGTTGGTTGGCGCTCAACCATTCCAGGGTCGCGATTTGGCTTTCAAGCTCGGTTTGGAAGGCAAGCAAATCAATCAATTCGTAAAGATTTTCTTAGGTCTTGCGCAATTGTTTAAAGAAAAAGACTTAGCTTTGTTGGAAGTTAACCCATTGGTTATCACTCCTGCAGGCGACTTGCACTGCCTGGACGCAAAGCTTGTGATTGATGGGAACGCTTTGTACCGTCATCCAGAACTGAAAGCTATGCAAGATCCATCACAAGAAGATGCGCGTGAAGCTCATGCCGCTGCTTGGGAATTGAACTACGTTGCTCTAGGTGGCGACATCGGTTGTATGGTTAACGGCGCTGGTTTGGCAATGGGTACCATGGACATCGTTAAATTGCACGGCGGTCAACCCGCGAACTTCCTCGACGTAGGCGGTGGTGCAACCAAAGAACGCGTTGTTGAAGCATTCAAAATCATTTTGTCTGATGACGCGGTTAAAGCTGTATTCATCAACATCTTTGGCGGCATCGTGCGTTGTGACATGATCGCAGAAGGTGTGATTGGTGCGGTTAAAGAAGTAGGCGTGAAAGTACCTGTTGTTGTTCGTCTGCAAGGTAACAATGCTGAATTGGGAGCAAAAGTCTTGGGCGAAAGTGGTCTGAACATTATTGCCGATACCGACTTGACTGGCGCTGCCAAGAAAGTTGTTGCAGCTGCTGCGAACCAATAAGGGGTGATGAGATGAGCGTTCTAATTAACAAAGACACCAAAGTAATTTGCCAGGGTTTCACCGGTGCGCAAGGTACTTTCCACTCTGAACAAGCGATTGCATACGGCACCAAAATGGTTGGCGGTGTAACGCCAGGTAAAGGTGGTCAAACTCACCTTGGCTTGCCAGTGTTCAACACTGTTGCTGAAGCGGTAGAAAAAACGGGTGCAACTGCATCTGTTATTTATGTTCCAGCTGCTTTCTGTAAAGACTCAATCCTTGAAGCAGCTAACGGCGGCATTAAGTTGATTGTTTGTATTACTGAAGGTATCCCAACGCTCGATATGCTTGACGCAAAAGTGAAGTGTGACGAGTTGGGCGTGCGTTTGATTGGACCTAACTGCCCAGGTGTTATCACTCCAGGCGAATGCAAAATCGGCATCATGCCAGGCCATATTCACAAGCCAGGTAAAGTAGGTATCGTATCGCGTTCAGGTACTTTGACTTATGAAGCGGTTAAGCAAACTACCGATTACGGTTTCGGCCAATCTACTTGCGTAGGTATTGGTGGTGACCCAATTCCAGGTTCAAACTTCATCGACATTTTGAAGTTGTTCCAGGCTGACCCACAAACCGAAGCCATCGTAATGATCGGTGAAATCGGTGGATCTGCAGAAGAAGAAGCTGCTGCTTATATCAAAGCTAACGTGACCAAACCTGTTGTATCTTACATTGCTGGTGTAACTGCACCTGCTGGTAAGCGTATGGGTCACGCCGGTGCAATTATTTCTGGCGGTAAAGGCACTGCAGATGAGAAGTTTGCTGCGCTTGAAGACGCTGGTGTTAAAACTGTTAAGAGCTTGGCCGATATCGGTAAAGCACTGAAAGAAATCACTGGTTGGTAATTCCAATTAGTAATTGAAAAAGGCGACTTTTGAGTCGCCTTTTTTATTTTTTCGAAATGGCTTTTTATTTCCGTACTCATTTTTTCCCCGCTCCCTTTAAAATTTCATTTTGTTATCTCCCTGGATGCCGCGGGCGATTTTTTTCCTCAATGCGAAGTGTATAAAAACTTCGACAATCAAAATATTCGCTGCTTTGCAAACAACTGAATGACGCAAGCTATTGTGCACAAATGATAATCCCTCAGTTTCATCTCATTCATTTTTTTGCTAAAAATTTCCTGCCCACCTCAATAGTTTCAGTATAAATATCGTTTGTTTCATCGCGCGAAATCCTAATGCGCGATAAAAAAAGGCTTTTATCGGAAGAAAAATATTTCTGTTCTATCATCATTATTTTTATATTAGTAGCGAAGCATATGAAATTTGGACGCTAACTTAATTCATGAAATTCTATTTGTTCGTGAAGTTTCGTTTAAATACATATTTCTGATTGCAGATGTTCTAAATGAGTTATTTAACGTACCGAGCGCTCTCTCTGGCTAGCGCATTCTTAATTTTGATATAGCAATCATGGGGAACATATTATGAACGCGAAAAATTGTGAGCTACGTTACTTGGATAGAGATCGCCTTTTGCAGCAAGGGATCAGTGTTCCGCTTGTACAGCCTTATAGTTTTGTTGGCGACACCTATCCGGCTATTGATAATGAAATGCGTAATGGTCTGGACGTGAAAACCGAGCGAGGCTCACCCGTATTTAAAGTAGAGTCCATTTTTGAAGAAGATAAGGAAGGACAGCTAATTACCGTAGTAGAACTAAAATTTGACCGTGTAGACCCAACGCCTTATTTCAAAAATCATCCGGGGCATGATAATAATAATTTATAAAAGCTCTTAGGTAGATTTTCAGATTGTAACAGCAAATTTATTTGAGTCAGCTGTGGAGTGATTTATGTCAGAACAACATCGTTTTCTTATTAGCTTTATCACATCGAACCAACCGCAATCCATTGAAGCGACTGCTGCGAGCGAAACGCTTTCCAAAGAGGACGCTGAAGTCATAATTCGAAGCACAATCCAACAGCCGAGCGCACCTATCAGCGATATTCAAGTTGTTGGGCTTCATAAACAAAAAAATCCTAATATTCATCCAGGTCATTATCAGCAGCCCGAAGGGTAGATGATGGCGTGTCGCATAACGATCGAAAGTATCGCTTAACTAAACCAACAATATTTCCCTTCCTATAAACGTAAAAAACGAAGTTAAAACTACTGCTTATATCGTCCGCGCCTTTAAATAGAAATGTGTTCGTCATTTAACAGACCCAGGTTGAGCGATAAAACAGCATATGTTTTCAAATTAAATTCTCCGAGATGAGGATAAGACGATGAAACATGCAGACTGCGTTGAAAACTGTTTACGTTGCTATGAAATTTGTTTTCATACCGCTATGACCCACTGCTTGTCACAGGGAGGAAAACATACCGAGCCGCAGCATTTTCAACTTATGATGAATTGCGCAAAAATATGTGAAACATCAGCAAGCTTTCAGTTAAGCGGTTCCGAGTTCAGTGCCGATCTTTGCGAGTTATGTGAAGATATTTGCCTCGCATGCGCAAAAAGTTGTGAAGAGATCGGCGGGATGGATGAATGTGTGTCTGCCTGCCTAGCGTGCGCAGATAGTTGTCGCGCTATGGCAGCGCAGCTGATTGTAGTTTGATGAAGTAGAAAATTTTATTAGCAATGAAATAGTCCTCAATCGCACCGAAGCGGGAAAACTCCTCGCTCAAAAGCTAACTCAATATGCTCATAGGAACGATGTGCTTGTTCTCGCATTACCTAGAGGTGGGGTGCCAGTTGCCTTTGAAATTAGCGAAGCATTAAAAGCTCCGCTGGATCTTGTTTTGGTTAGAAAACTCGGGCTGCCCGGCCGTGAAGAATTTGCCATGGGCGCGATTGCCAGCGGTGGAATTGAAATTCTGAATGAGGAAATTATTGATAAGCTCAACATTTCTGGATCTGCGATTGAGAAAGCGCGTGATGAACAATCGATAGAATTGGCGCGGCGGGAAAAAGCATATCGCGGGGAATCTAATTGGCCACGTTATAAGGCTGACTGCATCATTTTAATAGACGATGGACTTGCGACCGGCTACAGCATGCGTGTGGCCATTGAAGCCATCAGAAATTTAGATCCGAAAAAAATTATTGTCGCAGTTCCTGTTGCCGCTAAAGACACTTTACAAGATATATCGGTGCTCGTTGACGAAACTGTTTGCCTGGCGACTCCAGAGCAATTTATAGCTGTCAGTAAATGGTATATAGAATTTAATCAGATAAGCGATGAGGAAGTGAATCGTTTGGTGCAAATGGCGTGGAAGCGTTAACTCCACTAATGGGGGAGGGCATTATGTTTGGCTTTCAAGATGGCATTATCGATAAAATTCGAATTTCCGCATTACCTTTTGATTACAAACTAAGAAATACACTTACGCCCGTCATAGATTTGGTAAAAGATAAATCTTTTATCCTATTAGGTGAAGCAACCCATGGGACGCGGGAATTTTATGAGGCCCGCGTAGAAATTACCAAGCGTTTAATTATCGATCATGAACTACGTGCAATTGCTATTGAAGGCGATTGGCCTTCGGCTTAAAGAGTTAATCGCTACGTGCGTTGGCAGGGCAATGATACCAATGCGAATGAAGCACTCTCCAGCTTCTCTCGGTTCCCACTATGGATGTGGCGCAATACTGTGATTCTTGAGTTTGTTGAATGGTTGCGACATCACAATGAAGGTTTGCCTGCACAGCATCAGGTTGGTTTTTATGGCTTGGACATGTACAGCATGTACGAGTCAATCGCTGCCGTATTGGAATATCTCGATCAGGTTGATCCTGACGCAGCAAAAAAAGCGCGCGAAAACTATTCCTGTCTCGATCATACGGATAATGCACAACTTTATGGTTTTGGTGTGAAAGTTAACCAGCGACCTTCGTGCGAAAACGAAGTTGTTGAACAATTAATTGCTTTGCGAAATAAAAGTTTAGTTTACTCAAAACCTGGTGACAAAATTTCCGAAGACGATCAATTCCAGGCAGAACAAAATGCACTTCTGATTAAAAGTGCAGAATCCTATTATCGGCAAATGTTTAACAATAGAGCTAATGTTTGGAATCTGCGTGACACTCATATGATTGAAACGCTGGATAATTTGCATAATCATTTATCGAGTCGTAGTAAAAAATCCGGGCAGGTTAAAATTGCAGTTTGGGAACATAACTCTCATCTTGGGGATGCCCGCGCAACCTATATGCGTAACGCCGCGCAGCACAATGTTGGCCAACTCGCGCGCGAACGCTACAGTGATGACTATGTGCTGATCGGATTTACTACTTATAACGGAACTGTAACGGCGGCATCTGAATGGGATGGCCCCGCCGAACGTAAAAAAATCCGCCCTGCATTAGCGGGCAGTATTGAGGATATTTTTCATAAAACAGAATTACAGAATTTTTACTTGCGCCTTACGGGCTTGGCTAATAAAAAAATTCAAAGCCTCTTCGATGAAAAGAAAGAACTACGCGCTATTGGGGTAATTTATCGCCCTGAAACTGAGCGAGCGAGCCACTACTTTTCGTGTCAGTTGGCAAATCAGTTCGATGCTATCATCCATTACGATGAAACTTACGCATTGGAGCCGCTAGATTCGACATCAGAATGGACGCATGGCGAAGAAAGTACTTTTCCATTTGGAACTTAATTTCTGCGCCAATAGATCTGATCTGCTAGTCACGTTTTAAAGGTCATCATTCGAGCATTTGTGCCCTGCAACGTCATAAATATAAATAAATTAATTGTCGTGGTGGTGTTGGAGGTCTATTCTTAAAATTAAACATATGATTTTGCTGGTCCTGGTATTGCCTCCCATGTCACAAGTTTATGTGATCAGCCAGTGCAAAGGTAACACTTAATGTTTGGCCGAAAAAAACTCCTCGAAACGCAATTGCTTAACGCTGACGCGGAACGCAAAATTTTAGAAAATGACTTGGAGGCGATAAAGGCTCATGTCGCCTACATAGAATTTACGCCTACGGGTGAAATTTCTGACGCCAATAATTTATTTCTGGACGCGGTCGGTTATGAGCGAGCGCAAATCCTGCATAAGCATCACCGGATGTTTTGTGATCCAAATTATGCGAACTCAACAGCCTATCTAGAATTTTGGGCAAACCTGCGGGCCGGAAAGGCCCAGCGTGGTACCTTCCGACGGTTGGGGAAAAACAATCGGGAGATCTGGCTAGAAGCGAGCTACTTTCCAATCAAAGATGGCAATACCGTAACCAAGATTATCAAATTAGCGACTGACGTTACCCAAGCTAAAAATGATCTGTTGGATCGCAACGCTTTATTCACAGCGCTCGATAAATCCTTGGCAGTTATTGAGTTCGATCCTGCCGGTAATATTCTTACGGCCAATCATAATTTCTTGAAAACAATGGGCTACTCTTTAAATGATATTGTCGGTAAGCATCACCGTATGTTTTGTTACGACAGCTTCTATCAATCCAACCCTTATTTTTGGCAGAGATTGGCAGCCGGAAATTTTGAGTCTGGCCGATTTGAACGAAAGAATTCAGCGGGACGATCTGTATGGCTGGAGGCGACCTACAACCCGATTGCAGGTGAGGATGGCAAAGTAAAAAGAGTCATTAAATTTGCCAGCAACATTTCCGAACGCGTTAATCATGCACGGAACGCAGCGGAAGCCGCCGCTTCGACCTCTCAGCAAACGTCGAAAATCACCAGCGATGCGCGGGCCGTTTTACTTGATGCTGTCAGCACGTCAACACTTATATCGCAGCAAGTTAACCAGGCTGCGGAAGTTATTGATCAACTGAACCAACATGCTCAAAGCATTACTGACATCGTCAATACGATTCGCTCAATCGCCGACCAAACTAACTTGCTCGCTCTCAACGCCGCAATTGAAGCGGCGCGCGCGGGTGATCAAGGCCGAGGCTTTGCTGTAGTTGCGGACGAAGTTCGAAAACTTGCGGCGCGGACTAACGAAGCAACTATGGAAATCGGCACCGTTGTGACTAATAATCGTGAGCTAACTATCGCCATTCGTGAACAGATGGAACTTGTAAGTCGGATTGCTACTCAAGGGCAAGAGAAGATTTCACAGGTCTCAGTCGGTATGGGTGAGATCGAGCAGGGTGTAAAGAACTTTGCGCAGACAGTCAATCAGCTAAGCGATAATTAGTTTAATTCACTCCCTAACCACCCCATCGTTTCTCAATTTAATTTTATCTTAATTCGCGTTCCAAGTTGTCGGCGGAGTTGGCCCGCCAGGCTAGCGAATTTGAAAGCTATTTAACGCTACTCTGTCAAATTTTATTAACGCCATCCCTATGTTCGCTTAAGCACAGAGTCCGGGGCGGCGGTACATATAATTAGCTCATGAGTCACTGTAATAAAACGTATACGGGTCACGACCAATACGACCACTTATTACGCAACGATAATAGAGTATTTGGCGAGAGTGTTATGAACGCATTATCTTTTTCACAAACCGCGATATTTTGCTTAAGACGTCTGGTTACCCAATATTATTACTTCACCGGCGTACGCCATAGATTAACGGACGAATTTGGTATTTTAGATTTATTGAAAAAAAGCGCGTCAATGACACATAGCAACGTGCGCGCTGCCTATCGAGCTTTTATAAAGAAACTTGATCAGCGTCAAATTGAAATGCTTGTCGCCCAAGGAGTTGAAGTGCCCGCGCGCGATGCAATTCAATAACTCGGTTACGCCTGATTGAGAATTAATTTCTACATTGAAGTATGGGCGACGAACCGCGTCCTTTCACCTTAGAAGAGAGAGCTAACATGAAATTAAAAACTGTCTTATCGATTATATGTCTTGCACCTATTTCAGTAGTCTATGCTTCGATGAGCCATGCCGAGACACAGGTAGTCGACTCTCGGCAGGTGTGTGAAAAAAGAATCGATGGGTATAAATCCGGGTTGCAAGCCGAGATCGATGAGAAAAAGAATATTGATGCTGCCAGGGCCGAACTTGATCTTATCAATAAACTTCCGAAGACACTTCCAGCCTGTGAAAAACAAAAACGAATTCCTGCGCTTGCAAATACAGATGAAACATCTAAGCAAACGAATGAAGCTTTAAAAGATAGAAAAATTTCCCCATAAATTTCGGTATTGGTTGAACTCCGGGGAACTATAAAACCTCTTTCACGGCGGTAACTCAAAAATATGAGCATTAATCAAAGCTGACGTGAATATCGCCTAAATGTTCCCTCACTTTAAATATGTCCTTTCCTACCACAAAAACCCGATGTCTCAAATCGCCAGCAGCTCTGTAAGCAGGAATATCGTTTCTTATAGGCTTAACACCTATTGAAGTAAGCTTTTCTTCTAGATCATTAGCGTCAGATATATTTTTGAAGAAACCCACAATATGCCAGTGCTGTTGCTTAATAATATAGTTGAAGAAAAATTCGCAGGTTTCTTCTTCGCTATCCGAGGAAAAAATCGGCGCTGAGTCAGACCCTCTTTCACAAAAAAAAACCGACCATTTCTCGCCTTTCTTATCTAAACAAAAAGCATCACTCGTTCTACCCATCACAGCAAAATTACTTTCGTTGCAACCTTCGGAAATTAATTTTTCTTTCAGCTCATCCGTTTTCATATTTAATCCTAACTCGCTTGCTAACCTATAGCGTTTCGTTGCCGCAATTTTTTACTGCACGTTCTTGGGGATTGCACTATGCAGACAACTATTTTGGCAAATTATTCGGCAAAATTTCATTTCAAGAGCGTGGTTTAAAGAACAACGTAAGAGAAGCTTACATGCTTGTGAACGATGCCAATGTTCTAAAAACTCTAAAGGAATTTTCACTTATCGTTGTCATCATCAGTAATCTATTTAGTTTTGTTAAGCCCCACTTTCTTTTCATGAGGTTCTGTGGGATTATTTTTGGCCGTTAGTAGTGCTTGTCCGTACTGGTTCTCAAACCTTCAAGTTACATGGAAGGCTGCACATGTCAAATCACTTTTACCATCTGCTTGCCTCCTGGCTGCCTTTAAAAAATGAGGCAAATTGGGTGTTGGGCGCCGTTATTAATACTCGCGGTTCTGTGTACCGAAAAGCCGGCGCTTTAATGCTATTGAGCGACGCAGGCCACCAGCTGGGTCTGTTAAGTGGTGGCTGTCTCGAATCTGATTTGTTATTGCAGGCGCGCAAAGTAATAGCTTTAGGCAAATCCCGACAAGTCGTTTATGACGCGTCCGATGATGGCAACATCGCCTGGCGCCTGGGTATAGGTTGCGGCGGTGCTGCAGAAATAGTGCTCCACCCTTGCAATGTAGAAAATAATTATTTGCAGCTACCGGACGTATTTTCATGCCTGCAACATAGCGCGTGTAACCTTGAACTAAATATTGCGCGACCTCGGGCAAGCTTTACGTCGTGCACTCGCAAATTCGCGCAACGTCAATCTGGCAAAGTTGAACAAAAAAATAACGAACAAGTCTTATCGACATTAATCAATCCGTTGCCGCATTTATTAGTATTGGGTAATGGAGTGGACATAATTCCATTGTGTCAATTAGCCATCACTTTGGGTTGGCGCGTTACGCTCGCCGATCAACGATTAAATGCAAACAAACGTGCTCATTTTCCCACGCAAATTAACGCCTTGAGTGTTTCTGCAGATGATTTGGACGACGAGTTGTTACAGCAGATCGACGGAATTGTCATTGCGCATCACAATGTTCGGCTGGATGCAGATGCAATCGCAGCCTTGCAAACTCGAACAATGTTAAATCCGTATATTGGCTTGCTTGGCCCCGCTCATCGTAAAGCAGACGTTCTTGCATTCGCCGATTTACGCGAAGAGCAATTGAAATATCCGATCGCCGGGCCTATGGGATTGGCTCTCGGGGGAGATTTACCGGAAAGTATTGCGTTGTCCGTGTTGGCAGAATGTCACGCAAGAATATTTGGTAGCAGTGCGCTTCCTTTAAATTTATTAGCAACAAGTTCAGCCCAATCAATTTTAAATACGACTTCAATAACGGCAGATACTGAAGCTTCCTATCAATTGAGCGCTGTAGCCGAAATATGAAGCTTGATTGTCTTATCCTTGCGGCGGGCAATTCAACTCGTTTTGGTCGTTGTAAATTATTAGCCGAGTGGCGGGGACAGCCTTTAATCGCTGCAACGCTTGATGCGGCAAGTACGTTAGAAATTGAACATATTAAAATAATCGCAGGTGCCTATTACCAGGAATTAGTAGCTGCGAAATTTATTCCGAAGGAGCTGAATTCTCGCGTTGAATTAGTGGAGTTTAGTGATTGGCGAATGGGTATGGGGCACTCACTCGCATTTGGTATTGAGCAGTTTGCAACTGAAAATGCAGTATTAATATTATTGGGCGATCAACCGTTAATCAGCGCGCAGGACTTACAAAATTTACGCTGCGTGTGGAATAACAGTGCTGAAAAAATAGTGTGCGCCAGCTTTGGAAATACATTAGGCGTTCCCGCGATTTTCCCACCGCAATTTAAAACAGAATTGCGAGCCTGCGGCGGAGATCGTGGTGCGAAGTCTGTGTTGTTGCGTCATTCGCAAATACTTATATCTGTACCTATGCCCCACGCGGAATTTGATGTAGATACACCTGAAGATCTCGACATTCTGTCACAAAAAAATGTTGTTTAATCCAGCGGCAATCTACGATGGTTTGCAATAAATTTCGTTTTAAATATTCTTATTTTATTCTGTCGTTAAATTTCAAAGGAGTTACTCCATGATTTCACTCACGATTAATGGCAAGGCGCAACAAATTAATGTAGATCCGGAGATTCCTTTGTTGTGGGTGCTACGCGACGAATTAAAAATGACTGGCACTAAATTAGGTTGCGGCATTTCTATGTGTGGAGCTTGTACGGTGCACATGAATGGCAGTGCGGTGCGCTCTTGCAGTGTGCCCATAGCGGCTGCCCAAGGGGCGAGTATTCAAACCATTGAAGGAATGAATTCGCCAGCATTTCAAGCGGTACAGCAAGCCTGGCGCAGTCTTGATGTGGTGCAATGCGGGTACTGCCAGTCTGGGCAAATCATGTCTGCCACAGCTTTGCTACAAACCAATAGCAAACCGACGGATTCGCAAATTGATGCGGCAATGACGGGCAACCTCTGCCGCTGCGCGACTTACCATCGTATTCGCAACGCCATCCACCAAGCTGCTGATAACTTGGGGAGTAAAGCCTGATGAACTTTTTAAATCAATTAGCCGCGCGTAATCAGAAAGAAGAAACATTAACTTTGTCGCGCCGTCATTTTTTACAAGCGGCAGGTGCGGGTGGAGGACTGCTAATAGGAGCTGGTTTTTTAGCAGAGAATGCAGTGGCTGCAACGAAAACTAAATCGTCAGTTGCCACAAATGACGCACCGCAATTTAATTCATTTTTAAAAATAACACCTGATAGTAAAGTCATTATTGTCGTAAAACATTTAGACATGGGGCAGGGTGTTAGCACAGGTTTAACCTCATTAGTCGCAGAAGAGCTGGACGCAAATTGGGAGCAAATTAGTTGGGAGTTTGCGCCTGCTGATGCAAGCCTCTACAACAATTTATTTTGGGGCAATTCGCAAGGCACAGGTGGCTCATCGTCAATTGCCAATTCCTGGAAGCAATTGCGTCAGGCGGGCGCAGCTGCACGTGCCATGTTAGTTGCTGCAGCGGCGGCAGAGTGGAAAGTG
This sequence comes from Gammaproteobacteria bacterium, assembly GCA_004173475.1. Lineage (GTDB taxonomy): Bacteria > Pseudomonadota > Gammaproteobacteria > Pseudomonadales > Cellvibrionaceae > Cellvibrio. The sequence continues at coordinate 415,640 of SEBU01000001.1, read as the reverse complement.
CCTGCGGAAGAAATTCGTGTTAGCAAAGGTGTCATTTCCCACGGTGATCGCACCAGTAGTTTCGGTGCCTTAGTGGCTAAGGCAGCTGCCTTGCCTGCACCACAGCAACCTGTGTTAAAAGATCCAAAACAATTTCAGTTTATTGGCAAACCATTAGCTCGCAAAGACAGTACAGAAAAAACTAACGGCACTGCCAGATACACACAAGATATTCAATTACCCGGAATGCTGACGGCGTTGGTTGCTTATCCGCCCCAAGTTTTTGGCAAAGTAAAAAAATTCGATGCAACAAAAGCCAAGACATCGCCAGGTGTGATTGCAATCGTTGAAATTCCACGCGGCGTTGCGGTAGTTGCTGAAAATTTTTGGGCAGCACAAAAAGCCCGTAAATTATTACAAATCGATTGGGATCTTTCTGCGTGCGAAACCCGAAGTAGTGACGAGCTTTTTAAAGCCTGTCATGATGCTGCGCGCAAGCCTGGGCACATTTTAAAAAATGAAGGTGATGCTCCGGCGACACTCGCGAAATCCACCACTGTTATTGATGTTGAAATTGAATTGCCTTATCTCGCACATACTCCCATCGAGCCGCTAAATTGTGTGGCTAAATTGGAAAAAGATAATTGTGAATTGTGGTATGCCTGTCAAATGCCAACCGTAGATCAGCAGCAAGTTGCCGCTGCGGTTGGGCTTAAACCTACACAAATAAAAATCAATACTCAGTATGCGGGCGGCAGTTTCGGACGCCGCGCTTGTCCGCATGACTATGTGGTCGATGCGGCTAATATCGCGAAGCAAGTGCCGGGTCGCGCTGTGAAAATGGTATGGACGCGTGAAGACGAAATTCTTAATGCTCGTTATCGCCCAATGGCAGTTCACCATATTCGCGGCGCAGTTGCAGATGGAAAATTAGTTGCGTGGCAGCATCACGCTGTCGCACAGCCAATTTTGCGCGGCACTCCATTTGAAGGCTTTATCAACGGACCTGTAGATAGCACGGTTGCAGAAGGCATTAGCGACATGCATTACGCAATTCCGAATGTGCAAGTTCAAGCAACAGAATTTGCGGTTAAGGTTTCCGCACTTTGGTGGCGCTCGGTAGGAAATTCCGGCAATGCGTTTGTAGTTGAAACTGTTGTTGATCAACTTGCAAAAGTTGCGAAAAAAGATCCGGTTGCGTTTCGTCGTGAAATGCTTGCTAAAGAGCCACGCGCTTTGGGCGCTTTGAATCTCGCCGTCGAAAAAAGTGATTGGGGTAAACTGTTACCAAAAGGTGTTGGTCGGGGTGTTGCTGTGCATAAATCTTTTGGTACCTGGGTTGCGCAAGTGGCTGAAGTGCGAGTTAAAGACGACGGCAGCTTCAAAGTAGAGCGCGTCACCTGTGCTGTGGATTGCGGTGTTGCTGTAAACCCCGATGTTATTCGTGCGCAAATGGAAGGCGGTATTGGTATGGGATTAAGCGCTGCTTTGGGTGAAGCGATTACTTTAAATAAAGGTGTGGTTGAACAAACCAACTACCACACCTACACCATCATGCGAATTGATTCCATGCCCAAAGTAGATGTGCATATTGTGCCTTCTGCTGAAGTTCCTTCCGGTGTCGGCGAGCCAGGGCTACCTCCTATTGCAGGTGCAGTTGCGAATGCATTATTTGCTGCAACTGGAAAACCCATTAAACGTTTGCCTATCGGTGATAAGGTTTAACTTCCTGGGAAAAATAAAAGGTTGGGAATTGCTAACCAGCCTTTTATAAAGCTTTTGTGGGATTTATATTTCAATCGCAATGCTAAATGTTATTCCTGGCAGCAGTTGGCGTTTATTTTCCAGGAATAAACAGATGCCAAATAATTGAAATAATGAAAACTACAGCAGCGAAATACCAAATGTAGCGTTCGTATGAAACGGAGCTGGTATTTTTATCTTGTGCGCTAGGTTCGTATTGGATGCTTAGCATATTTCCATCTAAATCATAAAACTCCTGATCATCGCCTTGAACTCTTGCTCTTAGCGTCTTGGCAAGTTTAATAATTTTTTGAATAACATCTTCAGGTGGATTCTTCGTATAAATATTTCCTAGCCGTGGGTTAAACCACAAGGGCCAATTTCCCGCATCCCTAATGTAGATATAATAATCTTCATGCGGATTTTCAGGATCTAAAATGATTTCAGGATCGTTGTCTACGACGGATTGCCATTCAGCTAAAGAGATTGATCGTTCATCCTCTTCCTCTGCCCAACAATCTTTGCGAGTTATGTGTAAATCGTAACCCATCTAATAGCTCCGAATAATGGTCGAATAGTAGTTCGAAAAAACTTACTGTTTCAGTTTTTATTAAAAAACTGAAATGGAACTTACATCACAGATCTTCCAAAAGATCAGACAAAAGTCGAGTTAATATATCTATCGCAAAATGACGGTTATGCAGTTACTGCACGGGTTGTTAAAACTGATTTCAATTTATTACACTAATTTACTTAAATTAGCACTTTGAAATCCACCCTAAATACCTTTAAAAATCATTCATTATTATTATCAGTCATTTGAGCTCTCTTCTCTAGCAACCTTAATGTTTTTTGAATCATTTATCATCAATACCTTCTCAGCAATCATTTTCAATGATTGCTTATCACGCTGCTCCTACATCAATCATTTGTCATGGTTTTTTTAGCAAATAAATTATCACCCGTCATTTATCAAAAAATTTATCAATAAACACGATTTTTAGTAACTAAGAAAATCAGATTTTATCCTTAACATGGTGTAGGAAGGCTACGTTGTAAAAATTTTTTTATATGCAATCATGTAGCCGCATTAAAGAGGGCTTTGCTAACTTTTTAATTTTACTTCCTAGTTGTAGATTATTAATTTCTAAAAAACTAACCAACGCACTAAAACTGCTATTGCAGCTTCCTATAAAAATAATCCGATAGCAATGAGCGTCTGCTGATTGAATTAATACTTCGTTTGTCGGCGCAAGCGTCTGTTGATGATTTTGTAGTTGTTTCACAATTTCTCGATGACTCTGAGTTAAGCAGCGGTGGACACACTTTTTTAATAAAAATAATTTTAGAAATTTAAATGGTTAGGTAAGCCCTCGCTTTTTATTATTTTGACGTTGAAAAAAATAATATCTCCTGGAAAACAATAACGAGGAAACTCAATGAAAAGGTCAATACTAATGCTGCGCCGGGGCGTAGCGCTAATTACCTTTGGTGGTTTAGCGCTACAGTCCGCAGCAAGCTATGCAGCTCGCTGCGAATATGTAGTCAACGGTCAGTGGGAGAGTGGCTTTACCGCTGCAATCAAACTCACCAACAACACGAGTACCCCAATTGACGGTTGGACTGTTAGTTGGACCTACTCGGACGGTTCGACGAGAACCGGCGGATGGAACGCGCAGATAAGTGGTAGTAATCCTTACACCGCTAAAGATATGGGTTGGAATGCGAAAATTGCGCCGGGCCAGACTGTAGAGTTTGGGGTTCAGGGCAATAAAGGTGTGTTTAAGGCGCCCGCACCTGTTCCGGTGGTCACTGGTGCGATTTGTTCGAATTCAGTGAGTTCAAGTAGCCAACCATCCTCATCTTCAATTTCTTCATCCTCTTCCTCTTTTTCCGTCGAATCTTCAATTCGTTCTAGTTCCAGCTCAAGCTTTAGTTCAAGTTCCATTTTTTCCAGCTCTTTAAGTTCCTCTAGTTTTTCCAGCTCATCAAGCTCTTCAAGTTTTTCGAGTTCCTCAAGTTCGGTGATATCGGGTGGTGTACTGCCGGTGTCAACATCAGGCAATAAAGTATTGTTTGGTGGCCAGGTTGGTAGTGTTTCCGGTATGAGTTTGTTCTGGAGCAACACTGGCTGGGGCGGCGATAAATACTACAACGCACAAACCGTGGGTTGGTTGAAAACCGACTGGAACGCTAAGTTAGTTCGCGCGGCCATGGGTGTTAACGATGAAGGCGGCCTGCTGAGCGATTCATCGAACAAAACACGCACCCTGGCAGTAGTTGATGCGGCGATTGCCAACAACATGTACGTTATTGTGGATTTCCATTCGCACCTGGCTCATCAATACCAATCGCAATCCATCGCCTTCTTCCAGGAAATGGCGACTAAATACGGCAAGACCAATAACATCATTTATGAAATCTACAATGAGCCGTTGCAGGTGTCCTGGAGCAGCGTCATCAAGCCTTACGCGGTTGAAGTGATCAAGGCGATTCGTGCCATTGACCCGGACAACCTGATTATTGTGGGTACGCCGACCTGGTCTCAGGATGTCGATGTAGCAGCACAAGATCCAATTACCGGTTATCCAAACATTGCGTATACCTTGCACTTCTACGCGGGTACTCACGGCCAATACTTGCGTGACAAGGCCACTACGGCGTTGAGCAGAGGCATTCCTTTGTTCGTCACTGAATGGGGCTCCGTAAATGCTGACGGTAATGGTTCTGTTGCGAATAGCGAAGCTAATGCCTGGGTTGCTTTCATGAAAGCCAACAACATCAGCAACGCTAACTGGTCGTTAACGGACAAAGCTGAAGGTTCTGCAGCATTAGTTCCTGGTGCCAGCGTTAACGGCGGTTGGGTTTCATCACAATTGACCGCGTCAGGTGCGTTGGCGAAGAGCATTGCGCTTGGATGGGCGCCACTCATTGGTTACAACAGTTCATCTTCATCATCTGTTAGATCTTCAAGCAGTGTTTCTAGCTCAAGCGTTACATCAAGTTCGGTTGCCTCAAGCTCAATTGCATCGAGCATTAGTTCCAGCTCTTCATTGTCCAGCTCCGTGGCTTCTTCCAGTTCAGTATCGTCTAGCTCGGTGAGCTCAAGTTCATCCTCGTCAGCAGGCTGTGGCAACGGCACCAACCTGTTCTGCCTCGACTTTGAAAACGTAGCGCCTGGCGCAATTCCAGCTGGCTTTACCCAAGAAGGCAATGGCATCAGCATTGTTGAAGGTCAGGAATCACATAGCGGTAATCGCTCAGTGAAATTCAAAAGCACCAGCTTTAGCGATTCTGGTTACTTCAAATTGAATTCAGTGTCTGGTACTCATTGGGGTCGTTTGTTCTACAAAATGAAGATGCCAGTGCCTAACATTGGTACTTGGTTACACGGTACCTTTGTTACTTCTCGCGGCAGCAATGCTGAGTTCCGTTTTGTAGATGTTGTGCAGGAAGCTAGCGGTAAGCATCAGTACCTTTACAACTCCGAGCCGGGCGATGTGTCTTTACAAGGCGCCTATGCCTATACCTTTGATAGTACTTGGGTATGTAGCGAGTGGTATGTTGATGCACAAACCCAAACCTACAGATTCTTCCGTAACGGTCAGGAGTTGTCTTTTAGTCGCAACGGTACTGTAACCAATAAAACCAATTTGTCCGGTTTCACGCCTGTCCCCGCGACACTTGATTACTTAGGTTTTGGTTTCAGAGCTTATCAACAAACGTCGGGTGTTGAAGGTTGGTTGGATGACGTTGCTGTAGGTAACCAACGTATTGGTTGTGGTGATAACACCTCTTCCAGCTCAAGCGTATCCAGTTCATCTGTTCGCTCTTCTGTAGCGTCCAGCTCGGTAGTTTCAAGCTCAACGTCAAGCATTGTTGTGTCATCGAGCTCCCGGTCTTCAAGCTCGATATCATCAAGTTCAGTGCGGTCCAGCTCGTCAAGCTCAATAGCTGTTGAACGTACTGATTGCCCAATGCCACCGCCGACTATTCAATACGGGTCATGGTCACCCTACGATACCAACAATGCTAGCCAACAAGTGGTGCCGAACTTCCGCGATTTCATGGTGAACATGCCAGCATTCAATAACGGTGTGATTTCCTTACCTTACAACTTGCATCAGCCTTCGCAAGCAACTAACAGCCAGGAAAAATTCCCACTGGTAATTTATCTGCACGGTGGTGGCGAGCGTGGTAAATCGGGCGAGCATTTAACGAGTCGTCATGCTTTGCCATTCTTCGCTTCCAGCAATTCATTATTGACTCCAACTAACCTGGCTAACAAGCCAACTTATATCGTTGCGCCGCAATGTGAATGTGAATTCAACACTAACGAGTGGTCTTCAGGCGGAAGCTCTCCTTTCAGCGTGACGGGTCAGCCTTCCAAATACGGCAAAGCCTTAACGGATTTGATCGAAAACCTGAAAGCAAACTATAAGATTGATCCAGATCGTATTTACGTGACCGGTATTTCTATGGGCGGTGGCGGTGCCTGGGAACTCGCAGCTCGTCGTCCAGATCTGATTGCAGCAGCAATTCCTATGTCGGGGATTCCAGTTAACACGTCGAATGCAGCAACAGTTGCGAAATCGAAAGTCGTGATCTGGGCTCAAAAAGGCAATGGTGATGAAAACAATCCGGTTTCCGATACAACAAATACCGTGAATGCGATCAGTGCTGCAAATGGCTGTGCGACCTTTAGCATCTTCCCAACCGGCACTACTCAAACCGTTGATCCGGGCGATCCGCAACCAAGCTATGACTTGCAACACACCGTGTGGATGCGCGCTTACTTGAATCCACAATTGTGGGATTACGTATTCTCGGTTCGCCGTGCTCATGTTGATGGTGTAGTTACCAGCAGCTCTGCATCTAGCATCCGCAGCTCAAGCTCAGTTGCCTCTAGCTCATTATCGAGTTCAATCGCATCTAGCACGCCGGTATCGTCCAGATCGTCGTCTTCGATATCGTCGTCGATCAGATCATCAAGCTTGTCGTCTTCCAGCTTGTCCAGTCGTTCAAGTTCAGTTGGGTCAAGCAGCAGTTTGGGCGGACGTAACCACTACGATGCCGTTCGAGCTACTACCGCTCCGACCATTGATGGTCAGGCAGATTCAGTGTGGAATAACGCCACCTGGGCGCCGATTGATGTTCGCTGGTTAGGCACTCAAACAGGCACCCCGCCCGCGTCTGATTACACTGGCCGTTATAAAGCTATGTGGGATCAGAACAACCTTTACCTTTTGTTTGATATCACCGATGACAAAATTTATGACGGCCACACAAGTCCTCTCGATAGTTATTGGGAAGATGACACCGTTGAAATCTTCATCGATGAGAACAAAAGCGGTGGACAGCATGAATACAACACTTCGGCGTGGGCATACCACATCAGTACTTTTGGCGATGTCGTTGATTACACCACCAGCGGTCCAAAACTGCTGAATGATCATGTGACCATGCGCAAAGTGAGCGTTGGCGATAAGCACATGTGGGAAATGAGTGTGCGTATCTACGATGCGAGCTATGCCGATAACGCTGCTAACACTCCACTCGTTTTAACGGCTGGCAAGTTGATGGGCTTCTCTGCGGCGTACATCGATAACGACGGTAGCCCTCAACGTGAAAGCATGATGGGTTCAGTTGATACGCAAGGTCATAAAGATAACCTTGGTTATCAAAACGCCAGCGTGTTTGGCACCATGTTGTTAACAGAGTCTAGTGTGACCAGTTCTTCTGCCAGCTCGGTTCGCAGTTCGGTTGCCAGTTCGAGCGTGAGCTCCGTTGCCAGCTCAGCTTCAAACCTGGGAGACGTAACACGCGGTAAGGCACTGTGGGAGAATCCGGAAGTTGGCTGCTTGTTCTGCCATGCTGTAAACACTGACGGTACTGCTGGCGCTTCTAACAGTAAGATCGACCCGAACAACCTGCGCTTCACTACCAGAGCTAACTTGGCCGCCTTCATTGAGGCCGCCATGCCCAAAGGTAACCCAACAGCTTGTGTGGGCGAATGTGCGGGTGATACGGCAGCCTACTTCTTGTCGTTGAAGCCAGTTGTGGTTTCTTCAGCAAGCAGCTCATCGATTCGCTCTAGCAGCTCAAGCTCTGTTGTTTCATCAATACGTTCCAGTAGCTCCAGTTCTTTAGTTTCGTCATCAGTGCGCTCTTCTGCGGTATCGTCGGTAGTGTCGTCACTGTCCTCGTCCCGCTCGTCTGCGTCTAGTGTTGACGGTGCGTCACTTTATGTGACTAAAGGCTGCGTCAATTGCCACGGTGCTCGGGGTGAATCTCCTAACATCCAGATCATAACGTCGAGATGGACGCTGGATACCTTAACCGCAAAAATTGCAGCGAGCATGCCAGCAAACGCTCCAGGAACCTGTACCGGTGATTGTGCTTCTGCAATCGCTAAGTACATCATGACCTGGAACCCGGTAGTCAGTTGTAATGCGGATGAAGACGTACTCACTCGTCGCATTCGTCTGCTCACTAACTATGAATACGCCAATACGGTAAATGATCTGCTGAACACCACCACGGGTAATACCCTTGCGGCTGGTTTCGAAGCTGACGTTAGAGTTAAGTTCTTTAACAACGACGTGGAAGCAGCAAGAATGACCGCTACTCGTATGGACGCTTATTGGAATGCTGCTGAAACTTTGTCGAAAAATGTAAGCATGACCAATTTGCTAAGCTGCGATACCCAAACGTCTCGTGACCAGTGCGCGAGTACCTTTGTACCAAGTTTTGGTAAGAAAGCTTTCCGCAGACCTTTAACTTCAGACGAACAAACTTCTTATCTGAACTTGTTCAAGCTGGGGGCCAGCAACGAAGCAGGTGCACGTTTGGTTATCCAGGGAATGTTGGCTTCGCCAGGTTTCCTCTATCGCACTGAACTGGGTAGCTCCTTAACCGGTAATACCAGTTTGACGCCATATGAAGCAGCGAGCTTGTTGTCATATACCTTCACCGGTTCTATGCCAGATTCGACGCTATTCACCGAAGCTGACAACAACCGTTTAACGACCAGTTCGCAACTGCGTACGCAAGCTGACCGTTTACTCAGTACTTCTAAAGCAGCCACGCAATTGGCCCGTTTCGGAACCCAATGGTTGAAAGTGGATGATGTTGCGAACCTGCAACGTGACCCTTCACTCTTCCCAACCTTTACTCCGGCGATCGGCACGGCCATGAAATCAGAGTTGACTAACTTCCTCGGTGAAGTCTTCCTGAAGTCTGGTTACAGCGTAAGTCAATTGTTTAACCCTGGCTTTACCTTCGTGAATGGCCCTCTGGCTAGTTACTACGGTATTTCTGGTGTGAGCGGAGACAATTTCCAGAAAGTAACTACCAACGCTGAACGCGGCGGTGTCTTACACCTGGGTGCTGTTACATCGACCTTGTCTTCAGTGAAAGAATCGCACCCGATTCACCGTGGCTTGTTAGTACGTCGCAACTTGTTATGTCAGGACTTTGCACCCCCACCACCGAACGTAGGCGAAGTTGAACCGCTGGATCCAAACAAGCCAACGCGTGAACGCTTTGCTGCGCATACCAGCAATGCTAACTGCCAGTCATGTCACCAATACATCGACAACATTGGCTTCGCGTTTGAAAACTACGATGCAGTGGGCCGTTACCGCACCACACAAGGTAATTCCATACCAGTAGACGCCAGCGGCGGTATTTCTGGTTTGCTTACTATGACCGCATCAGAAAGTTACCAATTCAGTAACTTGCGCGGGTTATCTACCGTGTTAGCTACGGATGGTGTTGAAGCAACGTCAAAATGTTTGACCAGACAGTATCAACGTTTTGCCACAGGTATTTCTGAACCGAATTCCTGTGCCGTAAACGCTAGTTACACACGTTGGCAGGCTTCCTCGTCTAAGGACTTGAAAACATTGCTGCTTGAAACCGTGACTTCACCCACTTTCTTGACCCGTAAATAAGGAGGGCATCATGAAAAGACGTTCAGTATTAAAAGGCCTTTCTGCGGGAAGCATAGCGGCGATGTCTATGGGCCCTTTGGCGACAATGCTAGCTAACTCTGCCATGGCGGCTGAAACGCAACGCATAAGAACCTTATTTATCTATCACCCTAATGGTTGCGTCCCAGACATATTTTTCCCTGCCGCCGGTCCGCTGGGATCATTCCCAGCGATGTCTGCGCCTTTACAACCAGTCGCCAACCAGTTGGTATTTTTGGACGGTATTGGTTACAAAGGTGATGGCAATACCCACGAAGGTGGCGCGCGTAAATGCCTGACCGGTACCGATAACTCGACTGCCGGCCTCTCGTCTATTGAAGTTCAAATGGGCAAAGAGGATTGGGCAAACCGTGCCTCTACCGGTATCTCCAAACCCTCCATACAAATGGGGGTGGGAACCAAGTGGGGCGACAGCGCGGATAAACGTGTCAGCTACGACAGCGGCACCAGCTTGCACTCGGTAGATGATCCCCGGATTCTCTACCCACAAGTGTTCGGTGCCAGCGGTGCTGATAGCAACAAGCTCGAAGTTGTCGCGCGTGCTCGTGCTGACCTGACGCGTTTGAAATCGCGTCTGGGTTACATCGAAGCACAACGACTTGAGCAGCATATCGAAGCGATGGATGTATTGGAGCAACGCTTGAACTCTGCCTCAACTGGCGGATGTCTGGACGTTTCTACCTCAATCAAGCCGCGTGTTGACCGAATCGTTGGCGGTACCGAAGAAGCCTTATGGAATACCAATGTGTTAGCCAACATTTCGGGCATTCAACAAGACATCGCAGTCGCAGCACTTTCATGCAACATCACCCGAACCATCGCGATGATGTACGGTGTACCGGTATCGCCCATTGTTGTACCTGGCACCAGCACTAACGACCACGATCTTTCGCACCAGGACGCAGCTGCCCACACCACCAGTAAAATTTGGTGGATGGGGCAGATTCGTCAACTTATCCAAAAGTTGGCGGCGACCCCTGACGTTAACGGGACCTTGTTGGATAACACCATCATCTGTACCGTTTCAGATCTTGGTCACGGTAATAGACACAACCATCACCGTATCCCAATGTTCCTCGCCGGCGGTAAAAATGCTGGCTTGGTAACCGGGCGTTCAGTGGATCTACGCCCACTGGGAACTCCCGGCCTGAAATGGGGTGACCAGACTGCGTCTGAGGGTATCGTGAACCATACCAATGTATTAATGACTATTGCTGAGAAAGCGGGTTACACCTCGGTGAAAATGCCAACTCAAAATGGTCGTATTAATAATGTTTGGGTTAACAACGGTGCCGGGCTTTAATTGCCCGGTAACATTGTTATAAATTTTTTGTTGTGATGTAGTAAATATAAAAAAGAGCTTCGCAAGATTGTTCACCTAATTATTCATATTAAGTAAAACAGTTTTGCAACAGCCAAAAAGGTTGCAAATTAAACGCCCAGGACCTTAACAGTCTTGGGCGTTTTTTTATGGTTTGTTTTTGCGAAAAGTTTAAAAACTATAGCAATTTAGAAATTTCAAAATTGTAACGAGGATAGGGAAAATAATTTGAATGTATAATTGAAATTAATTCACGATTCAACTAAATATTCTCCTGATTTTAAGGCGCGCATAACTGCAATCTAAGTGGCGGTTTTTCGTAAGAGTTTTTTAAAGTCCTTAGCTATACACTCACAGTAGATCGCTTCAGTGAGGTCGAGGTGTTATGAGTTAGCAAACCGGCTGGCTAAAGCTGTTATAAATCCGTATAAAAGTAGACCTATAGATACCATAACAATGAAACGCTCAGAAGTACGATGCCTGCTTTACTTTTCGGCTTTGTGTTTCGGTTTGATTCTGCTCATTTTATTTTGGTTCATTGGCTTAACTCTCCGGATTTAATTTGAGTCCTTTAACGTAATTAAAATGTGGTATTTCATAAGCTCGCAGAAACAAGTCTTCGTATTAACGCTTCTTCATCGCTTACGGAATTTGAGATAGGCATTCTGGATAAATCTCCCCAGCGCAAATTGACGTGACGGAACCAAGCATTGTTATTGTAAAGTTCTCAGAAACTTCTATATCGATTTCCCCTCCTGGCATAAATACTTTTACATTGTTCTCGCATAGGCCAAGTTTTTTAGCGACTGAAGCGGCTGCGCAACTACTGCTACCGGATGCCATGGTATAGCCAGCGCCACGCTCCCATATTTCAATCTTTATGTTGCGACGATCAATAATTTTTACGAATTGCACATTTGTACGATTTGGAAAATTTGGGTGCGTTTCTAACGAGGGGCCATAGCGACGAGCAATTTCTTCCGTGGGTTCTTCATATAGAATCACACAATGTGGGTTACCTATTGTTACAGCACTAAAAATAAATTCATGGCCGTTAATATCAATGGTCTCCAAAAGCACATCACGTTTTGGGCCTGCCACAGGAATTTTCGAGCTGCAGAACGAAACCTTTCCCATTTCTACCTTTACGGCAGCTCCATTCTCAAAAACTTGAGCACTAACAATTCCGCCTTTTGTTTCAATTGAAAAGGGCTGTTCCTTTACCAAGCCACGATCCCATAAATATCGACAAAAAATTCGAAGCCCATTACCGCTCTTTTCAGCCTCACTTCCATCGGGATTAAATATGCGCAGGGCAAAATCCGCTGAGGTTGATTTAATTGGGCCTACCAATAATCCATCAGAACTTACACCATAATTTTTGTGACAAATAATTTTAATTATGTCAGGGGATAAGTCAGCTTCTACACCGTCAGGATTTACAACGATATAGACGTTTCCCAAAGCATGATATTTGCTAAATTTCAGAGCGTTTCTCCTTATGTTATGAAGCTAATTTAAGCCCGTCGGATCAAGTAGTGCCAAGTTAATTATACCTGAACAGCATTGCCAGAAAAACCGACAAAAATTTTAGGGACATTGTTATGACGAAAATCTCAGGATGGATTGAGGGAAAATTATTTCGCAAGTTAGCTTTAATGTCTGTTACCAGACAATGAAAATTTTTTTTCGTGCGTAGACTACAAATAGTGAGTCGTGAACTGGCGACCGCTTGATAACTACTGGAGAACATAATGCGAACATTAATAAAACTATTAGGGCTTACTCTTGTATGTAGCAGCGCAACTGCAATGGCTGCAGATAGCGTCACTCATAGTGCTTCATCGTCAGCGATGAAAGGTGTGGCGACAAAAAATGCTGATAACACTGACCTAAACGAACGCGACAAAAGTGGTGAAACGCTTACAGCGCAAAAGCAACCGAACTCCGAATCCGATATTGATGTTCTTGCAGCGGTGCGCAGTGCAATTGTAGATGACAGTAACCTTTCAACTGCAGCTCACAATATTAAAATTGTAGTTGTGAAAGGCGCAGTCACATTGCGCGGGCCGGTAAAAAATGCGAATGAAAAAGCTCGAGTGGAAGAACTCACGCGCAAAGTTGCGGGAGTTGTAAACATTGATAACCGATTAGATATCGACACTAAATAACCTTTGGAGAATTAATATGAAAAACGCCGTTTATTGTATAGCTCAAACTCGTGAACAAGCTGAAACTATCGTTGATAGTTTAAAGAGTGCCGGGTTTCTTAACACCGAAATTTCCGTGTTGTTCTCTGACAAGTCAGGCACACGTGATTTCTCACATGAACAAAACACTAAAATGCCTGAAGGTGCTACCACAGGTGGCGTCACTGGAATGGGCGCAGGTGCAGTTTTGGGTTGGTTAGCTGGTATTGGTAGTTTGGCTATCCCTGGCGTAGGCCCATTCATTGCTGCTGGCCCTATTATGGCAGCGCTTGGTGGCGCAGCTGTCGGTGGTGCTACTGGTGGTGTGATTGGGGGCTTAATAGGTATGGGTATTCCTGAATACGAAGCCAAATTGTACGATGGAAAAATTAAAGGTGGTAATTCACTCATCTCTGTTCATACCGAAAATTCCAATCAAGTAGATGCTGCGAAAGAAATTTATAAGCGTGCTGGTGCGGAAGACATTCACTCTACATCTGAAGCTCATGCAACTCGTAAAGCATCTTAGTTGATCTAAGAAGTTTAATATTTAAGCGTGATTAAGCTCGAATATTAAATTACGAAAAAAAAGCGCGATGTCCATCGCGCTTTTTTTTGCCTGTATTTCGGGAAAACAAAAACCAACTTATATGACGAAGCAAATGATTGTTGGGATTAGATCCTCGATGTCTGCTTCGCCAAGATAAGTAGCAACCTTTTAGACAATAGATGCACACCTATTATCGCCAAGTCTTTGGTGAGAAAGGGCACCTGCGAATTCTCGTCTACTTCTGCTTTGGCGACAGGAATGTTTTAGTTCCACTGAGGATAAAACTAGAACGCACGTCAACCATATCGGCGCGGAGAAAAATTGTGGCTATTTATTTTTCGATTTTACGACGCTTGCCGGTAATCATTGACAGGGGCAAATTTTCTTTAAGTCTAATGCTCTCGATGATTGCCGCGAATATATGTAGTACCACTAAGGCCATAAGTGAGTTCGCAATTAATCCGTGGAGATCTTCAAGCCAATCTTCACCCCAAAAATAATCGACCTCTTGCATCAGGTAACCGGTAATTCCCAGCAACAATATACAGAGCATCATCGTAATCATGACTAATGCGCCCAAAGGAGAGTGGCCCATACGATGGAAATGCTCGCGCTTCAATAACGCTGATACATGCACTCCGAGATTAGCGCGGGTCGGGAAAAAATCCGACCAACGCGCTGCACCTTTGCCCCAAAAGCCCCATAGGAATCTCACCACTAGCCACACTATAGCAATGTAGCCCAACCACTGATGCCAGGTTTCACCAGCTTCGTTAAAAAAGTAATTTGCAATAAATATTATTGCAATTGACCAATGAAATAACCTGACTAGTGGATCCCAAAGAATTTCGGTTTTCGGCAACATTATTTCTTAACTTCTTCTTTCACTGTTTTGCCTGTAACTGGATCAAAATAAATTTCAACCTTTCTTTTGTCTTTGTCCCAACCATAAATTTCATAGCAATTGCCGCTCGTGACTTTAAAAACCTTTATTTCGTAACCTTTAGCCTTCAGGTCCTCCTGAAATTTAGTTTGGTCGAGCCATGTGGATTTATCAGTATCTGTGCACTGTGGACCGGCAAAGGCCGCTGTGCTTAATAAGGTTATAGCGGTGAAAAGAATTACACGCATGAAACTTCTCCAGAATTAAATTAATTATTGTAAATGCTTAGAATTTTGGGATTAACAACTACTTGTATTTATATAAACTTCTTTCAAGCCCCCTTAGTAAAACAGTTTGGTTTAAAAGTTCAAATCTTTACATTATTTTGTTAAAGGGAGCTTATAAAATAACCACTCTGTTGATGAGGCAAGCGGTTGAATTAATCAGCACTTGTAACACCGGTTTTGCGTTTACGCGTGGTATACGCGCCCCACTTAATAAATCGGTAGCGCAATTTTAGTTGGTATCGCAACTTGGAATTTTGATTGGCGACAAAGAATTACTGAGGAATGCGAGCAATAACTTTTATTTCAAAATCGAAACCCGCAAGCCAGGTTACGCCAACTGCAGTCCAGTTCGGGTAGGGCGGTGCACTGAATATCTTTTGTTTTACTTTCATGATGCTTTCGAATTGTTGCTCGGGATTAGTATGAAAAGTCGTGACATCAACAATGTCTTCGAAGGAGCAGCGCGCAGCCGCTAAAGTTGCCTTAAGATTTTCAAACGCCAACTCGACTTGCCGTTCGAAATCAGGTTCCGGTGTTCCGTCGAGCTGGATTCCCACTTGGCCAGA
This sequence comes from Gammaproteobacteria bacterium, assembly GCA_004173475.1. Taxonomy (GTDB): domain Bacteria; phylum Pseudomonadota; class Gammaproteobacteria; order Pseudomonadales; family Cellvibrionaceae; genus Cellvibrio. Next base: position 400,128 of record SEBU01000001.1, on the reverse strand, counting down.
CACAAATAATAAATCTCCCGAGCGGATCGCCGCGGAATATCCATGCTCCTCATAAAGGGCGTGTCGATTAGCAGGGAAAATTGTTTCTTTAGTCGTCATAGTTGATCTCCTCTTTTGAAGTTGATGGTGCGCAGCATTTAATTGACTTGCCAATCGACACTTGGCTTACGCCAATAATCAATTTAATATACGAGGCGTATGTTATTTCGCATACGATCCGTATGTCAAGCGGAAGATTTCAGGAGAGGCTGTGAATAAACGCATTGAAAAAATGACAGAAAATCGTGAAAAGTTGCTTCAGGCTGCCAGGCGCGCGTTTGCGGAATACGGATACGCTGCCGCTTCCATGGATAGCCTGACTGCCGATGCAGGGCTGACACGCGGCGCGCTCTACCATAATTTTGGTGATAAGCGCGGCTTACTTGCAGCAGTGGTAGACCAAATAGATTCTGAAATGGCGGAGCATGCGAAGAAAGCTGGTTCTAAAGCAGATAACGCTTGGGACGCTATGCTCGCGGAAGGAGCGGCGTACATGGAGAAAGCGTTGGATCATGAGGTGCAGCGAATTGTTTTATTAGATGGGCCAGCAGTGCTGGGTGATCCATCGCAATGGCCTAGTCAAAATCGATGCCTGCAATCAACAAAGCAAACCATCAAAAAACTTATTGCAGATGGAACCCTAAAACCAGTTGATGTCGAAGCCGCCGCGATGCTGATAAACGGTGCCGCACTAAACGCAGCCTTATGGATTGCTACGAGTTCAAATCCTAAAGACGTGCTTCCAAAAGCGCTTGATGCATTTAATACAATGGTTAGCGGTTTTCTCAAAAATTAATTTCAGGTGTGGTGAATGTTTTATAAAAATTTAATTCCAGGGTTAGTATGAATGAGAAAGCATTTAAACAAGATGAAATTAGTTCTGTTCTTCGGATTATCGGCGCTGACGTGCGCTGCAATTGGGGCAGGTCCACCAAAATCTATTAAGGTGCCGCAGTCCTTCATTTCAACTTGCGAAAACAAATTCCCCGAATCAGAAATTATTTTCAATTTTCGCGACGCACCTGTTGAAGAGGATCAAAAAGAATCGATTCGTTCGTTAACTGTCTCAGCTCGAAATTCCAATACCGTACATTCAGGCGAACGTCATGTCCTTGGCCTGACAACGTCAAAGTTATCCTGGGGATTAGACACCTCGTATGAATCGCTACATTTGAGTGATTTGAATGTGGCATGCGCACGGCCAAAAATCAAAATCGAACTGGAGGTTATCTACCATAAAGTTCATATTGCGAAGGAACTATCGCGTAACTCATGCGAATATAACTTTGTGCGCGAGCATGAATATAAACATGTGAAAATTAATAAAGAAAATATGCAAAAGCACAGTAAAGAGATAGTTGCAGCTTTTAATAAACGTTTTCCCAACCGAATAATTTACGGTCCCATTGAAAAGGTTAACAAGGAAGTACAAACATCAATGAGTAATGCATGGATGCCGTTCATCAAAAAAGCGACAGCAAAAATGGAGCAGGAAGGTAACAAAAGGCACAAAGCAATTGATTCTGTTGAAGAGTACAAGAAAAGTAATACAGTATGTTCCGGAAGAATACCCAGTATTATCCAGGCCAGTGAAAATAAATAATATCAAGTTTGAAAATTCGGCCGCCTTTCAAAATAGTGGGCGAATAGTGCTGAGCTAGAGAAACGGCCGAAAAGCTAAGGCAACATAAAACAACCCAAACTGCAGCTGCTGTTTTCTGCAAAAACTACGTTAGTCGCGGTAGATAGTTTCAATAAGGTGAAAGCCAAATTGAGTTTTAATTGGGCCATGCACTACATGTATCGGCAACTTAAAAACCACATTATCGAACGCTTTAACCATTTGACCTGGGCTAAACTCACCAAGATTTCCCCCTTTTTTTGCTGAGCTACACGTAGAGTGCTTTCTCGCCATAACACCAAAATCAGCGCCTTTAGCGATAAGTTGCTTTATCTTCTCTGCCTCACTCTGAGTCTTAACTAAAATATGCCGGGCTGATGCCGTTTGCCTTTTTGAATTCATGGTTGACTCCTATGTACACGCGCATTTCACACGCTAAAAGTTGAGCATCGATTTTAAGATCAGTAGGCACATCTGGGAGCTGCAATAATGTGCATTTCGGCGATTTGGCTTGAAATAAGTTTGCCGAAACATGCCTAGTCGCTGCAGCTCGTCGTTCATTACCTCCCCTTATTAAATTTTTTCGAATCTACGGAACTTAATTCAATTAAATCTATCCTGTTTCGTCCTTCTGTGGGGCGGCGAACCGAGTGGCGCTTAGCGTTTCCCTATTATGCTGTCCAGCAGCTTAACTTTTAAGAATTATGGACGCATGTTTCCGTGCTGTATCAATTGTTTTCTCCATCACGTGATGAGCACATTGATATTCGGATACCGAGTTTCAGAAGTTAAGAAATCGACTTGGACGCCGACGCAAGTATAAAACGTTAGCTACATATTATTGAGGATACACATGAAATTCACAAAAAAATCATCACTATTAGCTTTTGCGATTGCAACAACCTTCGCAAGCTCAGTAACACTCGCCGATAATGAATCAGGTTGGTACCTAGGCGGTAACGTCGGCCAATCCAGGGCACATATCGACGAATCTGCTGTTGTTAATAACGTATTGGCGCCAGGGTACTCTGCAACATTCCTTGATGAAAATAGAATTGATGGTGAAGGAAAAATTTTCGCGGGCTACCAAATTAATCGCCATTTTTCATTAGAGGCTGGTTACTTCGATTTGGGTGAATCTCAGTTCAATGTTGTTACGTCACCCGATGGACTTCTGCATACCGACATGCAAGTAAGAGGCTTTAATATTGACGTGGTAGGTCACATGCCTTTCACTGATAATTTTTCTGCTTTTGGTCGCCTCGGTGTAACACGCGCATTAACGCAAGACACTTTCACTGGAACTGGTGCGGCAGCTGCACTCGGTGGCAAGCTGAGCGACCGTGATACTTTTGGAAAAGCGGGTGTAGGTTTGCAATATGACTTTACTGATTCGTTTGCAATGCGACTTGAAGCGGAGCGCTACGTAATTAGCAATGCTCTCTACGATCACAACAATATTGATTTGTATTCTTTGGGTGTTGTGTATCGCTTTGGCGCTAAACCAGCTCCTGCTCCGGCGCCAGTTGTGGTTGCTCCGCCGCCGCCAGCACCTGTTGTGGTGGCACCACCACCTCCACCAGCGCCACGCTTTGAAAAATATACGTTATCGTCAACCGAGTTATTTGGCTTTGATAGTGAAACTTTGCAAATGCCACAACCAAAGTTGGATGAAATTGCTGCTGCGCTTAAAACTGATGGCGCCCCAACGCAAATCGTAATCGTTGGTCACACAGATCGCCTCGGCGCCCCTGAGTACAACCAAAAATTGTCTGAGCGCCGCGCAAACGCTGTCAAAAATTACATTGCAAGCAAAGGTATCGACCCAACGCGTTTGCAAGTAGTTGGTAAAGGCGAAGCTGAGCCGGTTGTACAGTGCACCGAGAAAAACAAAGCAGCCTTGATTGAATGCTTAAAACCCAACCGTCGCGTTGAAATCGATCAAGTCGTTGTTGAGCGTAAAGTAAGTCCGTAAGTGCAAGTATCATTCAGCTGGATAAAAAAGAGCGCATTTTTATGCGCTCTTTTTTTTATTTCACCTCACCTATGTAGATAAAAAATTTCCGTCTCAATCGCCATCGACAGAAGCTTTTCATCTTGCTGGCTCCAGTTGCATCTACGTACTGTAAAAATAATTCTCGACGAGGCGTTATTTACCCTGCGCTGCGACTAGAAATATTACGAAGCTAAACAGCAAATGCATGGCTTGCAATCTTACCTCAATGTGAGGCCGCATACAGACATGGTGTTCAGGCTAGAGGAAATTACAGTTCGCTTCGATCCAGCTTTTTTATGTTGAATCGAGCTGACCGGTTTTCACCACATGGTGAAAAATTTACCTTCTGATTCTGTAGGAGAAGACAATGAAAAACGAAAATATTTGCGATTGGTTACGCGACGCCCATGCTATGGAAACGCAAGCAGAAAAGCTTTTCTTGGGACAAGCGGAACGATTGAAAGATACTCAGAGCTATCCGCCAAGCTACGCGATGAATTAGTTTTCATACAAGCAAATAAAATGCTGTTGTTTGCCACGTTGAAAAACCTAGGAAGCGATACATCTTTTATAAAAGACACCTTCGGAAAATTCATGGGCTTCGAACAAACTATGACGGGAATCATGGTGAGTGATGAGCCTGTAAAAGGTATTCTTGCCCTTCACACATTTACACAAATGGCGATCGGTTCATACAAGATCCTGGTCGCAGCAGCAGATTCTACCGGTGATCAAGACGTCAAAAAAACCTGCCAAACCATTTTAGATGTTTCTGAAAGGCGGGCCGCGTGGATCGAGAAAGAATTGGATTGTGTTACTCGCACATTCTTGACTGCAAAGGCAGCTTAGTCCCGGCTGCCAGGAGTGTATTTCCTATTTTGGAAAACTTTTTTATGGATCTGGATTGCAATGGTACTTAAGGGGACTAAGTCGCTTTAAGTACCAAATCTATTTGCATGACTTCTGTTTCTGCTCATGCGCAAAAAAATTATTTATCTTGGGAGCATACATAAGCTCGGAATTTTGAAGCATAGCTATCGCTCATTTAGGCTTCCCACGTTTTTCATTGTTGATAAAAACGATTAGACGTCTTAAACGGGGAAGAGGATGCACCGCCTTTATTTTAATGAACTAATGGCTAAAAGCGGACATCAAAAATCGAATTGTTCGATTTTTATTCATCATTTAATGAATTAATTTCTTGTTCTTTAAGCTTCTCCAAACCATTTTTCATGGCTTCAAGTTGTTCGAGTGGATGCCCTTGCCAAATCGTAACCTCACCGACAATTCTAAACGGGTGTAATGATCGATAAGATTTCGTTGGGTTACCGGGAAATTTTCTATCAGTCAGATCAGGATCATCTTCAATAGCGCCGGTTGGCTCTACCAAATAAATTCGCTCGCGACCATCGCCAATGGAAAGTTCAGCGCCCCAAATAGCGGCATCCAGAGTTGCCGTTAGAAATATATAATTAGCCTTTTTCCTCTGCCCAAAATTTGAATTAAAACCAACTTCGATCAAATCTCCGATTTTTAAATCGGCTTTAGTTCCATGAAAGAATGTTTGGGAAAAAGGGGTAGCGTTGCTTGAGTTTTTCATGAGGTTACTTCACGTTTATAACTTTATAAATTATTTTTTGGTCGAATACCGCCAAATGCGAACATAAATTAACGTTACTCTGAGCCCGTCGCCCCGACCCCAACGCACCAATCCTTTTTTACGTGGGGCGAGTTCATTAAGCATTTCGCGACGTAGTTCGTAATCTGTTTCAGAAGTAAATTTATTTAAAGCTTACCCAATCTACTTCGACGGCATTGCTACCGGTTTGAGTAATCACAATGTCGTGCACACCTTTTGGAATCTTTTTGGCAGTAGCACTCGATATCTTCCAATCAGTTGCCTCGTCAATTTTCACACGGCCCAGCAATGGTCCATCTTGGCTATCCAAATGAATTTCCAGTGTGCCGCTAGCGCCAGTTTTCGCGCGCACTTTGATTGATTTTTGCTTACCACTACCAAAGTCCACGTCATTGAATTTTATCCATGATTTTGTAGCACCAAAGGTTGTCTTCCAGCCTGCATGTGGGTTGGCGTCATCAATGAATGAAACTGCAATTCCTTCGGCACTTTTCTCGCTGTAGCGATCAATTTGAATCTCGCTCTTTGCATCCACTAGTCCAACACCGCGTAGCGTCGGCTTTACTTTTTGGATGGTGCCATCGGTATTGAAGAAAAGCTTATCGGCGCGAATCGATCGATTCTTGTCGAACCCGGGCGACAGATCCCTATCGTGATAAAACAGATATGACTGACCCTGCCAATCAAGAATGGAGTGATGCACTGTCCAGCAACCGCTCTCGGATTCGTCGAGAATCACGCCGGCTTGTTTGAACGGCCCCATAGGGGAAGTGCTCGTCGCGTATTCCAGCCGTTCGATCTTATTCTCCACATGCGGATAGGTAAGGTAGTAAGTGCCTTTGCGCTCAAACGCAAAAGGTCCTTCCAGTAATCCTTCGGTCGGTAAATTGTCGATAACCTTCGGCTCGCCATCTATCTCCGTCATATTGGGTTTCAGCTTGGCGACGAAAATTTTGCCTTGGGAGTAATACAAATAAGCGGTGCCATCTTTGTCGATCAGCACACTGGGGTCGATCCCATTCACGCCCTGGATGTAATTGGGCAGAGGCTTGAAAGGTCCGTAGGGTGCATCTGACACCGCCACACCAATTCTGAATTGCGGTCGCTCTGAATTGGGGCCCTCTGTTTTGTCATCTTTCTTGGCGATGGCCGGGAAGTAAAAATAATATTTTCCATCTTTAAACACACAATCCGGCGCCCACATCGCATAGGCAGTAGGGTCGGCCCACTTCACATCGGTTTGCGAGACGATCATGCCGTGATCTTTCCAATCGGTAAGATTGGTCGATGAAAAGACGTGATAGTCCTCCATCACAAACCAGTCGGGTTTTCCTTTGTATTCGGGTGGCGCTTTGATGTCATGCGAGGGGTAAACATATATTTTTCCGTCGAAAACCCGCGCAGTCGGGTCAGCCGTGAACTGATCCATGATCAAAGGATTAGTCGCAAAAGCTGGTGTGATGTTCAAGAATCCAGCAACGCTCACGATAAGTAAGTAGCCCAGAGAATGTTTCATAGTCGCCCATTAATTCGCAATAGAAGAGGGGGCAATTAGACCCGCACCGCCCAAAAACTTCAATCACAAGTATTTAATTGGCGACATACAATCAGCCGCGGATTTTCTTAGCAAATGGATGGAGCACGTAATCACCATGAGAGGCGGGCGGCAACATGCGTCTCATCAGCCTGCAGCGAAAACGACCAGTTATTGCGCTCACACAGCCGCTGAACAATTCCCAGGCCCAAACCATATCCGTGAGATGACGGCTCGGTCTGTGTGTGGCGCCCGTGAGCGTCGTTGTTTACCTCGTTGGTGATGAGTAGCTCGTGCTCTTTGACAAGAATCCTGATGGGTCCTTGCCCCGCAAGTGTGTGCTCGAATGCATTTCGCACAAGATTATTAACTGCAATAGAAAAAGCCTGGGGATGCCCGAAAATTTTGGGTTTTGCGAGATGGTCAATTTCAACATCAACGAACTTGCCGCTTAGCAAATGGCGCTGCTGATCTATCGCTTGACTCACCAGCGGCTCAACTAAAAACTGCTCTCCATACAACCCATCGTCGGTTTCGCGAGCGAGGCACAAAAACATTTCAATCGTTGTCTTCATATCAAGCGTCGCACGTCTTACTCGATCTATCACTTTCTGATCAGCTGCTGACAGATCGCTTTGTTCCAGTAATTCGAGTGCGCCTGTTATCACCGTGATCGGCGTTCGTAACTCATGACTCGCTGAATCCGTAAAGTATCGTTCCCTCGCAACAAATGCGCTGATACGTTCAAGCGTTTTCTCTATAGCCCCAGCGAGCACGCCAACCTCATCATCCCCGAACCGGCTGGACTCTATGCGTTTATGATCTTCAGCCGATAGGTGTGCCAGATCGATATCCGCGACCACTTTGGCGAGGTGCGCGACAGGAGCGACCGCGCGACGCATCACAACAAATCCCAGCGCGAAACCAAAAGCACCGAGCGTACCTACGACACCGGTGATACCGAGCAACCACCACCAATCATCGGACGAGGCGGACTCGATCCCGGCAACGTTAAAAACTACAAATGCCTTTCGCTGACCATTGTTGGCAGCCGGCTTTCCATTGTCGGTAGACTGCTTTTCAATGGCGCTAGGTAGAACTGCGACATGTAGCTCTTCAGCTTCGAATTCGTACAACCCTTCAGCGGGATTTGTCGAAGCCCATTCTCTGAGTGGCTCTGGCAAGTTACTCACCTCATCGTATGCGCGCAGGTTCGTTGTCAGGGCAGGATAGCTTTCGGCGGCACGCTGCAGTTGCTTCTGTAGCACGTGGTCTTCGGTCAACTTAATCGCACCGAAGAAGGCGAATCCCCAGGCAACGCTGAGTACAGCAACACATATCGCGAAAGCAATCGCGATCCGCTTGCGCAAGCTGCGGCGATACATCATTTCGCATCCTCCGCAATTCGATAGCCGACCCGGTGCACGGTATGAATAATCGGGTTGTCAAACGGCCTATCGATCGCTTGTCGCAGTTTGTATAGATGCGAGCGAAGCGCATCACCATCAGGAGGTTCGTCAGCCCACAGCAAGTTTTCGAGGTCATCGCGAGGCACAACAGACGGCGCTGCCTCCATCAATCGTTCAAGCAGTTTCATGCAAGCCGGGCTGAGATCGACACGCCGTCCCGCGCGGTGCACTTGCAGCGTGGACCTATTCATTGTCAGATCGCCAACAGTAAGCAAATTCTCAGTTTTTCCGTGACTACGTTTGTACAGGGCTTGCAGACGCGCGTGTAACTCTTGCAACGCAAATGGCTTGACCAAATAGTCATCCGCTCCCGCTTCAAAGCCCTTGATTTTATCGTCAAGGGTATCTCTCGCCGTTAGCATAAGCACGGGCGTTTCGATTCCAGCTTCAGTTCGCAGCTTTTGGCAGAAGCGTAAACCGTCCATCCCTGGAAGCATCAGGTCCAACACGATAATGTCGAATGGATTATTCAACGCGAGGTGCATTGCACTTATTCCGTCGTAGGCAAAATCCAGAATATAGCTATGCCTTTCGAGATAGGCGGCGATGTTCGCGCAAATGTCGCGGTTGTCTTCAACAATTAACGCTCTAATCGTCGCTGCACCCGATGTGTGTACCATCTGTTGCTTTCCCTTTACCAGAACCGATTTACCAGTGGATTTACCAGCCGATTTACCAACCGTAGTCGAGTCGTAGGCCAAGCAGTGGTTGGGATTCGCTTTCGTCCTTCACCACAATACCTCGGCGGTAATCAAACTCGCTACCATCGCTCGACGATGCTTCTGTTACGTTGATGATGTCGAGAAAGGCCGTAAGGTCTATGGGGCCAAACGCGCGCTGATAATCAACGCGAACGTTCACCAAGCTGTAATTGTCTTTGCGGCCGACATTACGTTCAAGAATCTCTTTCGAGTACCGCAGAGGTTGCCCGGCTCCCAGCACATTTGAATGAATAGTGTAGGTTTCGTCTGGCCGGCCAGAAAGATATTTGTAGCGCCCGGCGATCTTCCAATGGTCGCTGATTTCCCAGGTCATGCCGAGCGTCGCAACATGTTCGCGGCTGAAGTCGGCGGCTACCTCACCTCGACCATCTTTTCGGTCAATGACAACATCGTTGTAAGAGTAGGTTGCGGTAGCATACAGACCTTCGCGAAGCGTACCTTTTATCACGACATCGGCGCCGTAGGACGTGCCGTCACCTATGTTCGCAAAGGTTCCGCTTGCGCGATCGAGGTCCACCACAAGTTCGTCGAGGTTTTGATAATAAGCTTCAGTCAGTAACGACCAACGCTCAAACGGAAAGTATTCAAACCCGATACTTCCATGTGTGATTTGTTCGGTCTTAAGGTCGTTCGACGCGTTAGCGGCAAGTTGTAAATAGCGTGGCGACTGATGAAAGAGCCCTGCAGTCGTAAAATATCTAATCGCCTTACTCGCCCTCCAATCTACGCTGAACCTGGGAGACGCAAAGCTTTCGTCTGCAAAGCCGTCCCTTTCAAACCGAACGCCTGTGCCAAAATCCCAATCGCCGCGCTTAAAGACCTGATTTACGTAACCCGCGTAGCTTGTTTCTTTTTGATTGAATGAAGAGTTAATGTTGGCGGGAGTCAGCACAATAAACTGCTGATCGGGGTTTGGTCTGAAGTCATCGCTGTCGTAGATAAATCGGTTCCAATCGCCATCCAATACTGTGTTGTAGTCCAGTTCAATTTGCGTTGCTTGAATACCCGTGCTGAACACGCCCCATTTATTCACCGTTTCAAAGTAGCTTCGCCAGCCGATCTCTTTCTCATTTTCACCGACGGTAATAATGTCTTCTCGCACCGGAAAATCAGACGCGGGTGATCCTGCAGGTACGAGGTCAGGAAATGCTTCGCCCTCTGAGCTGATCTTGTCGCTTTTGCGGTAGTAAATCTTATTGGTCCAAACGGCTTGCTCACCAACCAATGATCGCAATGTCAGGCCGTACAAATCACTGTCTTGTTTCAAATCTTGCAGCGCGGCATCTTCAAAGTTAGGCGATGCAAAAACGTGAGTCACGTCGCGAGTGTAATCTTCGTGCGTGTCGATCAAAAGAACTTCAACGGTATGGTCCTCGTTCACGGGCATGACCGACTTTACGATGACATCTCGCAACACAGGCGCTCCAATGTCCAGTTCTTCGATCGTTTCAAAAAACGCGCCGAAGTCCAGTCGTCGAGCAGAAACGAGTAAGGTAGAGTCGTCAGTGATTCCGGCCGGGCCGTCGTAACCAACCTCATAGCCCGCAAGGTCAAGGCGCAAGCTTGCTGAAGGACTCGGGTTGCCGTCCGCGACTTCCAGTTTTAGAAGCGAGGCTGTCTTACCGCCATAAGCTGGACCCCAACCGCCGGGGGAAAACTCTGCACCACTGATAACATTCGGTGCGAAAATCGAAAAGCGGCCACCGCCGCCAACATCTTCGTCTTCCCCTAAAGTTGCATCAAAGTGCACGGCTTTATCAAAGGGAAAGTCATCAACATATAACAAATTATCTCTCGGGCCACGGCCGCGCACGCTAAAGCTCGCGAACTCGCCAGTGGATGCCAAGCCAGGTGACCCGTCCAAGGATAAGAGCGGATCTGCTCCACCTCCAACGGCACTTCGTAATGCATCTCTATTGATGTAAGTGCTGGAAACTGACGCTAGTCCTTCAGCCTGCCTTCCAATAACCACGACTTCATCAAGCTCTGGCTCCTTAAGTAGTTCGAATTTAACCTGGATATTTTTACGCGTGAGCACTCGTATGCTTGGCTCATAGGATGACGCGAACCCGTTTTTAGTGAGGGTTACTGAGTAAAGACCGGGGTCGAGCTGTTCGAGAACGATGCGACCTTGCGCATCGGTTTCTACGGATCGAGTGGAATTGGTTTCCCGTTCCGTGATTGTTATCTGAACGGTTGAGAGTGGCCGGTCAGTGATCTGATCTCTGACAACGACAGTCATTCCGCCGGGCGCCTCCGCAGCTTGGGCGGAAAGTGGAAAGCCAACTAGATGGGCCGACAGGGCGACCCACGAAACTTGTCTCAAATACTTGCGCGTTTTACTCAATCGTCTGCTCATGCTGATTCCCCAAGATTCGAAAGTGTTTAATTGATGAAACACAGGGAGGTTAGCAGCGCTAATGTGACTAAAAAGTCGCTGAAATGTGAAAGCTACAGTAGATCCCGTCTAGCAGGTATTTTCCTTGATCGGAAAAAAACACAAGCAATCAAGCAATAAAGAAGACTGCTCATCAGGATCAGCTAATTGAAAACAGAGGCCAGATAAAGCTTAACGCGCAGACCACTGGCAATCCTCTTTCTGATTTTCCGCCCTAGCGGAATGCGTTAAATCAAATGCGCTGATTGTTCTTGATCCTGTAGCTCGGGTCATACATGGTTACTAGCTCTTCTGCGGCTGTCGGATGAACAGCCATAGTGCGATCAAAATCTTCCTTAGTGACGCCTGCCTTCAGCGAAATTCCTAGGAGTTGAACCATCTCGCCAGCGTCATGACCAAGAATATGAGCTCCAACAACTTTTCGGCTTTCTGCATCAACGATCAGTTTCATGATCATTTTTTCCGCACGACCTGAAAGTGTTGCCTTCATTGGGCGGAATTCAGCGCGATACACCTCGAGCTCGCTGTAACGCTTTGCGGCATCTTCTTCAGACAAGCCAACAGTTCCTATTTCCGGCTGTGAGAATACGGCTGTAGCAATCAAGTCATGATCAGGAGCAGTTGGATTGTTTTTGTATTCTGTTTCTATGAAACACATGGCCTCATGGATTGCTACTGGCGTTAGCTGGACCCTGTCAGTCACGTCTCCCAGCGCGTAAATGCTGGGCACATTGGTGCGCGAGTATTCATCTACGATGATCGCACCACGTTGGTCAACATCGACACCAGCCGCTTCCAGGCCGAGACCTTTGGTGTTTGAATCGCGGCCGAGCGCCAGCATGACAATATCGACGGCGATGGTCTCACCCGTCTTTGTCTTGGCTAATAGTCCACCAACCGCCGTTTTTTCTACGTTCTCGATAACGTCCGTAAGAATGATGCGAATCCCTTTCTCCACCATCGCGTTGTGAAGGCCTTGCCGCATGTCTTTGTCAAACCGCGACAGTATTTCTTTGCCGCGATAAATGAGTGTCACATCCACTCCGAGCCCGTGAAAAATATTCGCAAATTCAACCGCGATATAACCTCCACCTGCAATCATAATTGAACGCGGCAATTCAGGAAGATCGAAAGCATCGTTGGAAGAGATACAAAGTTCATGACCCGGCAGGGCCGCGTGAAGATTTGGTGCGCCGCCAGTGGCGATAACAATTTTTTCCGCCGTAACAGTCTTGCCCGTTTTCACCAAGCGAATCGTGTGCGCATTAACCAACTCAGCGCGACTTTCGATAATCTCGGCTCCGTTATTCACAAGGCCACTACGATAGAGACCTTCGAGTCGAGCAATTTCTTTATCTTTGGAAGCAATCAATTTCTTCCAGTCAAAAGTATTTTTTCCGACATTCCACCCGTAGCCAACCGCATCTTCAAAATGCTCATGAAATTGAGATGCGTAAACGAAGAGCTTCTTCGGCACACAACCGCGAATGACGCATGTGCCTCCGAATCGGTATTCTTCAGCAATCGCCACTCGTTTGCCCATTGACGCCGCAACGCGAGCAGCTCTTACGCCCCCTGATCCTCCGCCGATGACAAACAGATCGTAGTCGTATGCGCTCATGTGATTCTCCGAATAATTAAATTGCTCATCTACTTAAAAAATTATAGCAGCTGTGTCTGAGCGAAATTTATATGGAAGTCGATGTTAACAAATAATCAGTAATTGATTTTTCGCTTGAGTAATATGTGGACGTTGAATTAGTTAAGCTCAAATCATTTCGCGATTAAGAACAGGGTTGAATAGATTCAAGTATTGCATTGTATTGCTTTCGGTAGGCGATGTAGTGATCGCGCGTATATTTATCATTACGAACATAAATTGCCGGGGCTTCTAGCGAATAAATATCTTTAAATACTTGCCGAGTCGTAGCCAGCGAAGTTTTGCCCCTCCACCTGTAATAATTCCAAATATCTTTTTAATCATCTTGGGCCCTAAATATATATGCTGGGTATGCGCGTTAACCGCTCTGGCCACCGCACCATACTATTTCGATGATCTTTTTAACTTGCTAGTAAGAACGAATCTATTTCATCGCTTCCTCGAAGAATTTCGTATTCAACGTTATTGAAATATACAACGCTAATCGTCAAACCATCTCTTTTAAATAATTTATAGACTGCTAAATTATCTTTTTTTGTCAAGTATCACCTGAACTGCCAGAGCCCGTTCAACTGCTTTCGCTCGCACGTCATAATTTTCGCAGGAATATGCGTCAACAATTTTATACTTGTTATGAGCTTGTTTCAGTTCACCATGGCTTTCCAAATCAAATGCTTCATCAAAAATCGATTTAGCGCCAGCTTCATTTAGGCAATTCCTATTAAAATACAGGTTCCATGAAAGCAACGCCGTGGGTGTGAGGCAAAGAAGAACAACGAACAAATTTTTGATATCTATCATCTTCAGTGCCTGACCATAATTATGGCGTCTTTAATAGCGGGTCATTCATTAAAGATAAGTTTTTAATTTACTTAGCTCGTTCTTTTAACAGTTTTTGACGATCTTCCTGGTACTTATCGTATTCAGGCGGAATGTCGCTCAAACATTCATTACGTTGCGGGTTTGACATCCCTTGACAATTAAGTTTCATTGAACCTATCTCTGACCCTGAGGGCTCAGCATCGAATTCGGCACAGGAACTTAGACTAACTACAACAATTAAAATTAACATATTAAATTTCATACAAGCTTCCTGTTTCTATCCGTTAATCCCAGTTTGTAATTGCCATATTTACATCCTTTGACTGAACAAGAGCTAAACTCACGCGCTGACATAAGGGCAGGTGAGGAGTGAGTGTACGAATGTGTTTACTAATTTTATTGGGATTGAAAGCGGTAATCGAATTCTTCACATCAATCGTTGCAGACTGTTGTTCGCGAAACGGGCATTAAATTAATTTTGTTCTGACCCCAATGCTTCCAATTATTTAACTGGAACGATGATTGGTGAGTGCCGGGGACCATATTTCACTATCGCACCGCACACAGCGAGCTGTGCTTCCGCTTTCAAGTTGACGAGTGAAGCCGCAGTTAATACAGCAGTGAACTCCAGAATGCGTAGCGATTCTATATTCTTCTCGATGCTCGGGAGGCAATACGGAAAGGCCTGGCCTTACATCTTCAGCGGCAAAGAAGTAGAGGCTAACGTCGCCATCTATTTCCATTATCGCTAATCTCACTTGCCCCAGATGCTCTACGCCCCGTTGACGAAGCTCCATCAACAATTCACGCGATGAAATATTGAGCTTTCTTAAAGATTTGTATTCGTAAAGACCATCTTTAACAACGGTAACCGGAATACCGTCAATCCATGCATCCAAACGTTTATTCCGCCGCATGAAAAAAATGGTTGAACGATAAAGTATTAGTAGAGTTAGAAATACAACGGCTACTGGTAGTAAAGCCACGTCGTGATAAAAAGATACGTCACCTGCAGCAGAACCCAACGTTAAAATTATCACGAGTTCAAATAACGAAAGCTGTCTTATTCCGCGTCGACCGCTGCATTTTAAAAACAAAAACACGGCGATAAACGCTAAACATGCTCGAAAAGCAACTTCATAAAGGAAAGAAAATGGCAATTCATCGATCAATAACCGCTGTATATCAAAGGGAGTCATTTTTACCATCGCTTCTAATTTTAAAAGTTATGCCTACAACATAGAGAGAGGCCGTATTGTCGTAAGTGTTCAGTTCAAATTCTCCTACGCATCATAAACCACAAGTGCATTACTGGTAATTCTAAATTGTCTAATGCGACTATAGATAATTTACTCTGAGCCCAATTATTTCGTGAACCCAATTATGTCGTGGGCGCGCCAACAAAGCATACATCTCGGTGAGTCATTATTCCTCTGGGGCCTGCAGTCGGCTTGGCGGCGTAACAATATTAGACTGCGATTGGCATCTATTTTTTCATAAGCAGCGTAGAAGGGGGAAGTATTAAATAAAGTTTTAAAAGGTAAACCGAATGAATTCACGGGATGCGTTAGTCATAACAAGAGCCAGAGCGGCCTTAAAACTTATGTATGTTGCTGACGCTTTATCAATGCCGGTGCATTGGTTTTATAATCCCTGGGATATTATTAAAACTTTTCCCGGTGGGATCAAAAAATTTGAAGCTGCTCCCTCGAAACATCCCTCGTCGATTATGCCGCTACACTCAACCAATGCGGGCGGGCGTGGGCCGCAGCATTCTGCGACTGGAAAAGAAGTTGTTGGCGATGTCATTTTAAAAGGTAAGCGAGAATTTTGGGGTGTTGCAAATCAGCACTATCATCAAGGTATGGTAGCTGGTGAGAACACGCTTAACGCGCATTGTGCAAGGCTTGTTACGCGCACGTTAAATTCTAATGACGGACGTTATGACGCTGATCTTTTTTTAGAAAACTACATAGCCTTCATGACATCTGAAACTCCGCTGCACCCGGATACCTATGCTGAATCCTTTCACCGTGGCTTCTTTGCGAATTTTGCCAAAGGTTTGCCACCGCGTAAATGTGGCGCACGCACCCATGACACAGCGTCAATCGGTGGTTTGGTTATGATCGCACCTATCGCAATTTCTGAATTACTCTTCGACCCTTCCCTTGAACGAGTTCAAGGCTTATGTCGTGAGCATTTGTATCTAACGCATCCGGATGAAAGTTTAGGAAAAATTTGTGATGTTTACGTTGAGCTAATCAATGGTCTTTTATTTAGAGCGCAAGATGATGCACGACATTATATTGAGAATGCCGCGCAACAATCTGCGGGCATTAACCTTAAAAAATTAATGCATAAAAATGTTCGGGATGAAGAAGTTGTTGGCGGAATTTTTTCTAAAGCCTGCTATATCGATGATTCCTGGCCGAGCATTTTATTTTTACTGTATAAATATTTAGCTGAGCCAGAACCGGCGCTATTAGCGAATACCAATCTAGGGGGAGAAAATTGCCATCGCGGATCTGTGCTGGGTGTATTGGTTGGGTTAGTCAGTGCCAATAGTCTCGATTTACACTTCGCAAAGCTTTTAACCGCGAGCCAACTTGAAAGTGAAATAAACAGACTGTTAATGCCCAATAATTAGATTTACACGAAACTAATTCATCTAACTCTCGTGATTTTTTGATCAAGTTGAAATTTTATTTCCTTGTCAAATTCTTGTGTTTCACAACATTTATAATTATCAAGCTGTAGGGGTCAGCAAAACCTTGCCCTGAATAGGATTCGAGATTTTTTTGGTCTCATTCTCGATGAAACCAAGTATTCATGCCTTGAAAGCGTTTAGCCATTTACGCTTCACGCTTGATCAATTGTTAGCTCATTTCTCGTATGATTCGGCATGCTATTTAAAATATCTTGCACTTCTGCGAAGCCTGCAGGTTTTGTAAGGTGATAGTCGAACCCAGCTTCCTTCGATTTTTTTCGATCGTCCTCGGTTCCCCAGCCGGTCAGGGCAATCAAAAACGTGTTTTTCAAGTGGGGTGATTTTTTGATCCTCTCGGCGACTTCAAAGCCAGTTAAGCCTGGCATGCCGATATCCAAAACCGCCACGTCAGGTCGTAAGTCCTCCACTGCTTTGAGTGCGCTAAGACCGTCGTGGACCACATGCGTTACATGCTCATTCAGCTCAAGCAGCGTGGACAACGTAAGAGCAGCATCTTCATTGTCGTCTGCAACGAGAATGCGCAGAACGTTTTTCCGATGAATATCATCATGGGAAGAGGTTAGGTTATCGGAGGATTCTGGTTTTTCGCTCCCGAGTGGCAAACTGATAACGAAGGTGCTTCCTAAACCGGCACCTTCGCTTTTTGCCTCAATGGTGCCGTCATGCAATTGCACTAAATGTTTGACGAGCGAGAGTCCGATGCCGAGGCCTCCCTGAGCCAAACTCATGTTACGCCCCACCTGAGTAAACATATCGAATATATTAATTAGCTGGTCCGCAGGAATGCCAACGCCGTTATCAATAACCTTCAGCTCTACCGTTTGGTCTATCACCTCCACCGACAACGCAATATGGCCACCTTTGGGCGTGTACTTAGCGGCGTTGGTGAGCAGATTACCGATCACTTGCGATACTCGCGCCGGGTCAATATTTAATACGACTTCATGATCTGGGATTTTTACCTTTAGATGATGGTTGTTCGACTCGATGAGCGGCATGCTTGTCTCCACCGCACTAGCTACCACTGTCGCCAAGGTTACGCGTTCTTTTTTGAGTTCGACTTTCCCGCTAGTGATACGAGCCACATCCAAAAGATCATCAATCAAGTGAGTCATGTGGCTCACTTGTCGCTGCATAATTCCTCGCACGCGCCTTACTGCAGCAGCGTTATCTTCTGATAAGCGCAGCACCTCCAGGCCGTTTTGGATTGGCGCAAGTGGGTTTCTTAATTCATGGGCTAAGGTTGCTAAAAATTCAGTCTTGCGCCGGTCTGCTTCTGACAAGCCCAACGCCAGGCGGCGGAGGTCTTCTTCAGCGCGTTTACGATCAGTTATGTCAATGCCGTGCGCCAGTATTCCAGAGATGGCGCCGTCGATATCTTTGAGCGGGAGATAAACGAAATCGACAACTCGCTCCTCTGACTCACCGTTTGCCAAGCGCTGCAATCGGACCTTTGCGTCTTTACCGATAAAAGGTTTGCCTGTCTCGAAGACGTCATCAAGGATTCGGATATATCCTTGCTCAATCACCTCCGGCAAAGCTTCTCTGACTTCTTTGCCGTCTAATTCTCTCCAACCAACCAATTGGCGGTATTGATCGTTAACCATGTCGAAAATATGGTTTGGTCCTTTTAGCGTGCACATAAAGGCGGGTGCTTGGTGAAATACGTCCGCCATTTGATCGTGAGCTATTTGGAGTTTACTCAGTAATTCCTCACGCTCCGCTTCTGCACGTTTTCGCTCCGTTATATCGCTGAAAAGTAACACGACATTTCTACTGCGTTCTCCACCGACGCGAGTTGCGTACACAGAGAACCATCTGCCCAAAGAATCTGACTCCTCAGTGAACCGAATGGATTCTCCGGTCAGAGCTACATTGCCGTAGGTTTCAAACCAATGCGGTTCGAGATTTGGGATGAGTTCGCGCGCTGTTTTGCCAATTACACTCGCCAACCCTGTTTGAGCTTCAAACGTCCGATTCACGTCCAGGAATCGGTAATCAATTGGAATACCGTGCCCATCGAACATCATTTCAATCAGAGCAAACCCCTCGTCAATTGAATTGAACAAGGTGCGATATCGTTCTTCACTCGCCTTCAATTCTTCTTCGAAATTTTTGCTTTGCGTTCCATCTTTGAAAATTTTTGCGAGCCCACGAATTTCGCCATCACTGTGCTTAAGCGGAACCATAACGCCATCCGCAAAAAATCGGGTTCCATCTTTACGCATATGCCAGCGTTGATCTTTGGCTCGTCCGACGTCAAGTGCGGTTTGCGCCTCGATCGCTGGCTGCCCACGCTCTCGATCTTCTGGCGTGAACATTAGGTCGATTTTTTTTCCCACGATATCGTGCGCGGTCCACCCGGTAATGTTCTCAGCCTCCGCTCGCCACGCGGTAACGTTTCTATCAATATCCATCGTGATGACGGCATAGTCTTTAATATTATTGAGAATTAACGTAAACCAGTCGCTTTCACCCGTAGATTGCTTTTTTTCATGATGCGTTAATCGTTCAACCTCCGCAGTTTTGTGAAAGAGGTCGATGAAAAAAACAATTCTAGCTTTGAGCACAGCGAGTGAGAGCGGATGGAAAACAACATCAATGCCGTCCAGTTCGTACAGCTCGTCAATGTTCACATTAGAGGGTGCGTTAAAAAATATAATGGGAATCGAGCACAACTGATCATGGGCGCGAATTGAACGTGCTAGAGCGGCAGCGGTTGTTTGCACCGATTCCATGTCAATTAAAATCGCGGCAAGGTTTGTAGTCATTTCGCTGTTTTGCAACAGCAAGCCGTCGACATTACATTCAATTACTTGCGCATCAAAAGTCGCTGCGATGGAACTCCAGAATTCATTATTGGTTGTGGCACTGCCAAGCAATAATAGAGTTATCGATTTTTGTGTGAACAATTCTTGTTTCCCCGGTACGATAATTCTATGGATTAGGTAATTTACGCATTTCCCGCCGCAACACAACTTTCGACAGGATTATTTTCTCTCAATAGCCACGCCGGTTAATCAGTGCTTTTTTGAATCCTGAAAATAAAAAGCCACTCTTTTGTTAGAGTGGCGCGCATCGTATCGAGGCTGTTCCGTTTATTTTTTCGGTTTGGCAAATATGTCGGCTTGAACATTCGAATAGAATGCTGACACTGCAAAGTTATCGTAGCACGCAATTAATTGGTGAAGAAACTGAAAATCACCGCTCATAATGCTTACTTAAAACGTGAGCATCTGTTCGTCACCACACTGATTGTTATTCCAGTCAAATACAGTACGTAGTTAACGCAAATCATTCAATTAGGACTGGCTCGGATAACTCGGCAAGAATAGCGCTGATAACATCGATTCCCGTCGGCTTCGTCAGGTGATGATTAAAGCCTGCATCCTTAGCCTGCTTTCTATCATCTTCCGCACCCCATCCAGTCAAGGCGACAAGTGTTGTGTTTTGCTGCCCAGGCATTTCTCGAATAGCACGAGCCACCTCGTAGCCATTTAATGTGGGCAGTCCAATGTCTAAAAATATAACCTGTGGTAAGAAAGTTTCTACGATAGTAAATGCGTCGCATCCGTCGTAACACGTTTTCACGTCGTGACCAAAAATTTCGAGCAAGGTGGAAAGTGTCTCAGCAGCATCGACATTGTCATCAACGACAAGAACACGCATTTTTATTGTTGTTTCAGAATTAAGTGTGGTAATGGTATTGGTAGATTCAATTTCATTCGCATCTGATACTAAGTTCAGCGAATGAGGTAATCGAAGCGTAAAGTTGCTGCCTTTATTTTCGCCTTCGCTTGAGGCACTGACGCTCCCGCCGTGAAGTTCCATAAGTTTGCGCACCAACGAAAGGCCGATCCCCAATCCACCTTCGGCCATACTGCTCGATGTTGAAACTTGAGAGAAAATATCAAACACGCTCTCTAGCCCGGCGTTACTGATACCGACTCCTGTATCAATGACAGACAAGGTAACTTCCGATTCTTCGCTTGAGACAAGAATATCGATGGAGCTCCCGGCCGGCGAATATTTCACAGCGTTATTAATTAAATTACTGATGACTTGAATCATGCGCGTTACGTCGATGTCAACGTAGAGCGGTTGGTCAGGCAATAATTGACGCAAGGAATGGCCCTTTTCTTCGATCGTGTGAGCGCTGCTTTCGACTGCTCGCGCAACAATATCTTGAATAGCCATGGTGGTTTGCTTGAGCTCTACCTTTCCGGTAGTGATACGCGCAACATCCAGCAAATCATCGACTAGATGAACCATTTGTTCTACCTGTCGCTCCATCATTTGAAACATATTGGAAAGTGCCGACGGGTCATTGAGCAAATAAGGCGCTAAACTTAATGCATTGCGGATGGGAGCTAAGGGATTACGTAATTCGTGCGCAAGCGTTGCAAGAAATTCATTTTTTCGTCTATCAACTTCCGACAATGTTGCAGCCATACGCCGAAGATCATTATTGATACGTAGCCGCTCAGTAATGTCGGTAAAAATAACAGCAACATGTGGGCTATCAGGTGTCCCGGTTTTCATTGCGTATATTTCAAACGATCTCTCTAGCGCTTGGGCGTTTTGTGTAAAGCGTGTCGACTCGCCACTCAATGCGACTTCCCCAAAACGTATAAACCATTCGGGCTCAAGGTCTGGAATTACCTCGTTAACTGTTTTTCCTACGATGCTACTTAAACCAGTGTGGAGTATGAACGCAGGGTTTACTTTTAAAAATCGATAGTCGTAAGCCACTCCGTGCTCGTTGAAAATCATTTCAATCAAACAAAATGCCTTGTCCATAGATTCAAACAAGGAGCGGAAACGTTCTTCGCTTTGCTCTAATTGCACTTGGGCAGTTTTACGCGAACTAATGTCTTTGATGGTTCCGATAATTGTCTCTGTGCGCCCATTGGTAATACCACGAGCGACGCCGGTCATTTCCAGCCACCCAAGCTCACGGGAATCCAAATGAAGAAATCTTCCCTCAAAGTAAAATCTCGCCTGGGTTTCAACAGTAAGTTTCACCGCTTCTGCAAACGAAGGGCGATCATCAGGATGAACTATTTCCGAAAAAAATTGCGCAGCGTTAATAGACGCATCCGCTTTGGCCATTCCAAAAATTTCATAGGTTTTATCATTTTCCCACGTAATGGTATTAGTGGTGGCACTCCATATCCACAGGCCTAGCTCTGCTGCATCAGTTGCCAGCCGAACTTTCTCTTCACTTTGTTTCAGATCCTGCGCAATTTTTTTTCTGCTGGTGGTGTCTTTGAAAAGAATGGATATTCTTCCGAAGTCATCAGCTCGCGTAACAAACACATCGAACCAATATCCCATCGATTTAAATTCAGTTTCAAATCGAAATGGCGTGCCAGTGCGCGCCACATTGGCATAGGTTTCAATCCATTCAATCTCAAAGTCGGGAACCAGCTCGACGATGGTTTTTCCAACAGCATCTACAAGCCCGCTTTGGGCGTCGAATGCGGCATTGGTTTCGAGAAATCTGTAGTTAGTTGCTCGGCCTGCATCATCGTAAATTAACTCGATGAGACAACATCCTTCGTCCATAGACGCGAACAAATTTCGGTATCGCTCTTCACGTAGGCGTACGGAAAGTCCAGCATTATGTAAGTTGGAAACGTCGGTAAAGTTAATGACCGAACCGGTATTAAGACCACCCACTATCAGCGGACTAACCGAATAGGTGACATGAACGGGGCTACCATTTTTATGCCAAAATATTTCGTCTTCTACACGAATCGAGGCCCCGCCTCTCGCGGCAACACCAATTTTACAGTCAGTAAAAGCACATGTGACGCCGCCGGAATCACGGTGATGGATGACGTCATGAATGACCGCATCTATAAGGTCATCAGCTTGATACCCAAGCATTGATGCTCCAGCGCGATTTATAAAGGTACACAAGCCATCGTGATTGAAACTTAGAATTCCGTCTCCTGAAGCCTCAAGTAGGGATAGGGGAGTGGGCTCGCTGACCATTTGTCTGTCCTTCAAATTATTTGCCACAAAATATCGCTTCGGACTGTCTGGGCAGAGCTTCGCGTTAAGTGCGAATGGAGGAACGGTGGAATACAAGGGGAATTCAGTTGCTGCGTGCGTGAGGTCTGCGTAGCACTATAGCGCAGTCGAATGTTAAGCGCTTGAAAGTCGGCGGTTTAGTGAGATCCTGATCTAATCAGTTTCCTTTGTCTTCCGGGATCTCCATATGGCAATCTGATGATAAATGCCAACCTTCGTGGATTTCGTCAGGTTTGCCAGCCCTGGAGATCCAATAGGAAGAATGAAATCCCTCAGATAAAAGAAGTTCGCAATTATTTTTACTCTCGTATCTTGATCGATAATTAATTTATTCTGACCCCAATTATTGCGGAGGAGACATCGGCAACCCGATTTAGATTGCAACTTGCAGAACGCGTGCGTGAACTAGCTATGCTTAATTTTTCGATCGAGGCCATTCATAAAATTTGCGCACTAAGACAGCGGAGCCTCGCTGTTCGCGATATTTTCAAGATTACTGATCAGTCGCCCCAATAAGTCTGTAAGTTGTTGCTTTTCCTCCGCTGTAAATCCTGCCATCGCTTCACTATTTCCTTGCAGCAGTGTAGTAATTGCCTTTGGCATACGCTTCTGCGCCGTCTTCGTTAATGCGATGCAACTGCTGCGACCATCAACCGGGTCAGGGGTTCGCTCAATAAGTCCGTCACGTTCCATCCGCGCTAGCATTTGTGCCATTGGAGGCTGCTCAACCTTGGCGAACTTCGCCAAGTCACGTTGCGTATTAGCAATGCCATCCTGAAGCGCTATCAGTACCGGCAATTGACCTATACCGAAACCAAGCGGCTTGAGGCGTGACTCACTAAGCCTGGCGAATCCCCTCGCGGCAAGACTTATGAGATGACCCGGTGTGGACAGTACATTTTCCGCCATTTTTTCTTCTCCGTTTCGATAAGATTTGACATTAATACATATGTGCATATATATTTTACATATGCGCGTATGTACTTTTTCGAATGCTACCAATCTCAGCTTATTTTTGCTAGAGATCAACTCAACTCATCTGAGAAAATCATCATGACGATTGATCCCATTCAGCTCATTAAAAGACTCTACGAATGTTTTAACTCGAGAGACATTGATGGTGTACTCGAAGCACTTGACGATGATGTCGCTTGGGCGAACGGAATGGAAGGCGGGCATGTGTATGGACATGACGCGCTACGCGATTATTGGACGCGCCAATGGGCCGTTGTAAGCCCACACGTTAAACCAGTCGGGTTCAAAGCCCTAGAGAATGCTGCCATCGCTGTTGAGGTGATTCAGTCAATATTTGATTTGAATGGGCGCCCATTAAGTGGGCAGGCTCACGGCCTGAAAGACAAAACTGTCATACACATTTTTCGAATGAACGGCGATAAAATTAAGCGTTTCGATATTCAGGATTAACGTTAATTATTCCTGTTGCACATACCAAATGGATTACCAGCTAAAAACTTCGCTTCGCAAGTCTATAGTTAGTAATTCCATTTAATGGTTGATATGCCATTTTCCCTACGTTCGTAAGTACTCCATTCGCTTGCGTAGCAAACCCATGGGGGCGCCTAGCGAAAACCGCGACATTAAAAAATGTCCAACGTAGCGCAGCGACGTGATGACGAAACAACCGTTTATAGAAATGCGATATTTGCTGACATTTGATTACTATCTATCATTTCGGAAGAGCAATAGCAGTAATCAAACCCAACAACACGGGAAGTCCATACCATAAATATGAAGCTGAAGTGCCACCATTAAGATAATAATAGATAACTATACCTGTACTAAAAATGCAGCTGAGCGGCAGAATAAATAGAATTCCATAGTATGCGCCTTGGGCAATAGCGGCAAACAAAAATAGAGGTATTGCTAATAAAATTAGACAGATTGAACCAATAACAACCCAGATTAAAGACATAATTTTCTTCCATTTCGTTTTGTTACAAAAATAGTAAAAACGAATCCACTATGTAGTGACACGATAATCAGCTATTTATAACTCGTAGAGGTTTAACTTCCCGCCGCCCCTTTTTTGCTAGTATAGAGCGAGCGGTGTTTTTTGATAAAGGAATAAGCGGCCTGAACACGTTTGAAATCATCGAGCGCTGAATTGAGCCGCTCTTGTGGTAGACCTTGGCTCATTAATTTATCCGGATGAAGCTTGTGGGAAAGTTTTTTATAGACGCGTCGAATTTCATCTTCCGTCATGCCTGGATTCACGCCCAAAATTTTGTAGGCTTTATGTAAATTCTGATCATGACTTGCACTAGTGCGATGGGAGCTTTCGTTCTTGTTCGACTGCGCATGGTTTAACGAGTCGTGATGATCGGAATTGTTGTAACTAGTACGACTGTCATTTGCACTGTAGGTATCTCCCGCGACTGGCTTTGGTGGATTTTGACGCTGGGCAACCTGATCCTGAGTGTAGATAATTTTCAAAAGATAATTAAACGTGACACTTTTGTAGCCAAGTTCGCGTGAAATCCACTGAATCGCGTGGAGTTCTTTCTCCACCAAATAACCATCAGCGCGCGCCATGGTAATCAGATGCACCAATAAAATCTGGGTCAGTTTGGGCGTTGTCGAACAGTGAAATTCCTTGAGCGCTTCAGGTGCATTAAAATCGGGAATAGTGGCAGATTTAAACAACTGTAGTGCCTTCCGCTGTTCGTCTTCTACAAGGTCCATCTTTTTCATATGAATCTTGAGGCGATCAATCTCGTCGCGATTTATCGCTCCATCACAGCTGGCCACATAGCCCAAAAAGCGAAACACCGCCGTTATAAATGCATCGCGAATTAATTGGCGCTTGTCGGTCATAATTAATTCCAGATGCAGTTTTGTCTACATCGGTTTTTATGGAAAAGTTGATTCTTCCATCCTCTTATCGAATGGTTGAATTCCATCCGCAAGTAACACTTGAAGATGTTTCGCGAGAGGATGTGATTTTACACCGACTCCAAATATATTAATTTCACTCTGCCCCTAATTGTGTGACCTTAATTGTTTTTGAGCGAGTGAAAGTTCTTTTAAAAATGATTTGGTGTTTTCCGAATGTTTCGCAGGAATCGGTGTGGCTTTTTCTTCAGGGATGCTCTGGGCAAGACGAATTCCTTCGCCGAGGCTACTGGAGTTATTGTCGCCAGTATGCCCTCGCACGAAAATGCGACTGGAGACTCCATCGTTACCATAACTGCCGCCACGATGTATGAACATTGGCCCCATGGTGTGAAGTTCTCCCTGGAACATCACTTGGGATACAGAACAGTCGGTAGTCCACGCTGAACCGTCCGAGGGCGCGCCCTTGAAATCAAAATGTTGGCAATCCGCAAGCAGCTCCCCGACATTGCCAATCATATCAAACAGGCCAAAAGCGTTTGGCTTGTACATGCCTACGATTGAAGTATATTCGGCATGATCATCACACTTGACTCCGGTCCAATCCAAGCCAACGTCCCTCTCGAACGCACGCTCGCCAGACTGATCAAATACATTCCCGTATTTGCAAAGTTTTTTGGGATCAGTTCCAAAAAAATAATCATCTTTTGAGCCAGCTCTAGCGGCATATTCCCACTCGGCTTCAGACGCAAATCTGTAGTTGTTTCCCGTTTTTTTGGACAACCAATCCATGTAGGCCAATGCATCATCCATTCCTACACACATAACAGGATGAAAATCGGTGGGAGCATATTTGGGTAAATCCCAACTTCCTGCCACCATTTCAATTTCATAGGTTCCTTGCTTTTGTTTCCAGCATTCTGACTTGGTTTTGTATTTAGTGTCTTCAACAAATTTCCGGAACTCTCTCACCGTGAGTTCATATTTTGAAAGTCGAAACGACTTAATATTAACTGCATGCTCCGGAGAGTAAGTTAACTGCCAAGCCGCTTTCTTTTCGCTGCCCATAATGAATTTTCCAGCCGGAATGGTAACCATGGCTGGAACAACATAATTTTCTTCCGCTTGCAAATTTACAGCGAATAAAAATAACAATCCGATTGAAGACACTTTTAACCAATTCATAGATTTAATCCTTTTTGATATTTCAACGTTTGAGTTCCAATCCTTATCCACCGAAAAATTATTTGGGGTACGAAGGGCAATATGAGCAATATAGATTTTTTAGGTATTGTCGTTTAGGACGTTTGTGTGTGCTTAGATTAAATTTACGCTGACCCTAATTATTCGCGTAAACATAATCGAATCCGCTAGGTTGACTTTTTATCAGATGATTTATTCCAATTTTGTTCTTTAGCTTTGTAAGGCACTATATTATTTTTAGAGTCATGAATGTAAAAGATTGCCTTCGTGTTCGAGCCATCTGGACCACATGTAAGTTGATACACTTCTTTTTCCACGACAATAAATTCAACATCTATCGCTACATATCGATTAACCCAAGTATTGTGGCATCTTAGACCTACGGTGTGTAACCCGGATGAGATATATACTGTATCGCCACCATACATGGCTTCACCGAATATACTTTTCTTAGCAAATCTTCCGTCAACAGGTCCAATCCAAACTTGGTATTCCTTATCGAGACCAGAGTTCGATTTTAATGATGCGTATGGCTGCCCCGATTCGATATTGACAAATGGTGGCCCTGAAACTGTCGCACAACCGACACAAGAACACATGAAAATCATCGACATATATTTTTTAAACATATTCATTTAATCACCTAATATAAACTAGATTTTTTGGATGCTGCCAAGCTAGGCAGCATTATTTTTAAGAAAAAACTCAACTTTCAAATTTTTCGATTAATAATTTACTGATTTCCGCGATATTTTCGCATCGAAAGCTCTTGTACTTATCGTTGCTGCTCAGTAGCTTATTTGCCCTGATAAAATATTTGCTTTCTTTAACTGACGCTAATTTAGGAAGGTCATGCAGCGGTAGTAGCCATGCTCGCTCTGTTGATCTTAAATCTGGGGATAGCAGCACACGCAATAAGAGAGCATGGCGGTCATCTCTGTGAGACGATTTTTTAACTTCAAAATGGGCTATTTTTCCTCTTGTGTCGGTGCCACGTTTCTTCAATGTGGTAGTTCTTGCTTTGATCTGGATTGGTACGGCCTTACCAGTGACTTTGTCATAGATAAGGACATCAAGGCCATCGTCATCTGCAATAGGCTGAAACGGCGACAATCGACCTTTGCTTTCGATCATCAATTCATTTGCAACCAAGTTTTCTGCAATTGCGCCAATTTGTGTGGAAGACAATTCCATTGTTCAAGGCTCTATAGTTTTATTTAGTTGATGGTCGTAATAAATGTTTGTGAAGTCCACGAACGAAAACTGGCAACCGAATTTAATTAGCAAATCCAGATAAGATTTCATCTGGTCAAAGTATTTGCGAAATTCTATTAATTAATTTTCTAAATTAACTCGGGTGCAGGACTTTACTACACCTTCAGTGTAGCAAGATGTAAATGGCTAATTAAATCCTTGAACACGCGTTTGCCATCATTGCTGCCAACGTCAAACTTGTATGGGTGAGAATCAGTTTCCACGGACTCTGCACCTCCCGATACTAAAGCGACATGAAGTTCATCTTTCGGCAGCTTAGGATTTTTATTGTTACTAAATACAAAGAAATTTAACTGCCCCTGAACCCCGAGTAATTTGGCTGCCTGAAGAATAGCTTTGCAGACGCTTTCATATAATTTCTTGTTTTCTTTTACAAGTAAGGTTCTATCAATTTGGGATTCGTTTTCAATATTGAGGTTTTTTACGTAAACATCTTTTATTAGATCGGAGGCTCTTGCGTCGTAACAATTCATTCCAATTTTAACAGCAGCGAAAATATCATCTGCTTTTGTGGCATCTATTCCAAACACCCAGTAATCCTTATCAATTCGCGCAACCCATTTTTGCGCACCTCCATTACTGGTTTTGAATGGCGACATTGAAACACCATGTTTAGTTTTCCAAATACCTATGTCATCTCTGGTTGTACGTAAAACGAAATCCTTTTTGTCTCTTCCATTATTAAAAATAATATCGGCATCTGTGATAAATGCCGGATGTCCTTCTGCAACCGTTAATGCTCCCTGTGACAAACTCATTGAACACCTCCGCTTTCCATTGTTTCAGAGGTACGCGCATAAACATAACAAGTCTCACCGTCTTCGAGAACAGTGCGTATAGCATTTTTTATTTGCGCTGAACGACTTGAGTCATCGTTGAAATCGTCCGAAACATATTGTCGAATATCATATATTTCGATTAACTCCATATCTTCATTCTTCAAAAAGTCCTTGAATTTTGAAATCGCACTTTCTTTAGTGAGGGCAGCTGTGAGAACGCAGACTCCCAGAATCCACGTCGAACCATCCAAATTCATGGGCGAAAAGTCACCTAATGTCGCTTTATGGTCAATCAACCAGATCTTATTAATATCCATAATCTTTCCTAATGTAGTCATTTATTCAGATAATAAAGACTTCAAATGATTAAGTCATTCGACCTTGTGAGAAGACGTTAAAAAATTCATCAAGTATTGCTGTAGAGTAAAAAATGGTTTGAGAAAACATGATGTGAAACGCTTATCTTTGTTTGAGGTTAATTTAATGTCGGCCGCCCGCCAATACCGATCAAGATTAAATCCCTCCGTCCCCTTATCTCTTATCGGCCAAAAGCGCCGTCACGCACTAGATAGCTTCCTTGGTAAGTTGACAAGCAAGACTACGTCATTAACGAGTCTTTTTTGCCTTTTTAGATTTTCTGAACGCTTTCGAAATCGTCAAGCACATTCCTAATTCTACCCTCCTCAGTGATACTCCAAATTGGTCCCTGCCTACCTGTTGATCGGCGGGCAAAACCATTTTCAACCAGCCATGCAAGCTTCTTAGTGACAATTTGCTTCGAGCTTTTGGTATCTCGAACGATGCCAGGCAAGTAGCGCCAAGTGAATTCTGGATGATTGAGGGCATTCATTACTGACTTGGTTTCCGAATCGATTATAGCTTCTCGAGGGGAAGTATCTTCTGAGTCCTCCGCTTTCATGGGCTCTGTTTCCTTCTCAGTAATCGCTTCGACTTTTTCCACCATTTCCGCCTCGAATCCCGCACCTTTAATTTTTTTGAAGCGATCAATGTCAGAGAAAACCAATGCCATCGCGGCAGCAACAATTGCTAGCCCCATTTCGGCTGGCTTACCGAGAAAACCTAAAACCATCGTACCCAGCAATAATATAGTGAAAGCAACGAATCGAATTAACTTAATCATAAGCACCTGATAGCACAAGTTTGGTCGCAGTTAATATTGAGTACGAGTTCTGAAAATAATATGCTCAATAGCTTTTGTCCGAAAGCCGACACATAAGTTTACTTTGCCTCCAATTATCTTACACACCGTCAGCCATTAAAAAACTGACAGGGTCCTCATAGAGATCTATGAAAAGTTATTTACCTGCGGCATAGCTAAAACATACTTTTGCAATGCAGGCTTACACCATCGTAAGCCAGTCGCAGATTGCGTCGGACAATATCGATAAATCTAGTTTTATTTAAGCGCGATCACCATATTTATCTTCAAACCCATCCGGGAAGTCACCTACGTAATCGCCTTTTTCATTCATCTCACGATCCCTTATGCGATCTTCACGCTCTTTTTGCTCCCTTTGTTGACGATCACGTTCACGGAGCATTGCAGCATGCGCCTGATAAGCACCTAGGCAATTAAGTGAAGTTTGCCCGAACGTATCACAGATATAGTCGACGTTATCTTTCTCATCCTGAGTTAGTTCGCCTGCATTAAAAGATTTCAACGCTTCAGCGCGCGTATCGGCCGTTTGGAGGTCAAACGCTGGTAATGCCTGCTCAGACAAATCCGTTATGTGATCATTCCCGCCAATATTGAAAATTCCTCTGAATCCCTTTGCAGCACTTCCTTCTACGCGCCAATAAACTCGATGTTCAAACACTCGCAAAATATTGGCAAACGATGAAAGCCCAATTTTTTTGGATTCAGCATCTGTCCAAGGCACAACCAGAAATTGACGCGACTCTGGGGGCAGCGTAGAGGCCAGTTGGTAAAAATCTGCTACTTCTGATAACCCAGACTTATCGTCTCCCTCACCGCGACGTAACGTACCATTAATTTTTTCGTATGCGTCCGCATCGATCATAATAGTTCGTGTAATCGTTACATCTACCATGGCAACGGGTTTGCCTGCGATAGTCATTACTTTTGCTTTCCATTGATCTGACATAGTTGGCTCCAACAATTGAATGAATATTTAATAGCCTAACCTTTAGCTGAATTGCAGCTTTAAAGTTAGATGTATAAATTATATTTTCTGAGAAGAGAACTGACGTCCCAAATTAGCTACTTGTAAAATATGAAGTCTTGCTTTGTAGTTTTAGCGTTTTGATTTTCTTGCGCGCAATAGAAATTGAGGATTGTAAATTGCAGCTACCTGTAAAATTATTCATACTTTATCTTTCCTTATGAGCCCGAAGAAAATAGTGCCAATGTGGGCTCTTAACAAATGGCACTATGACAAACGTCCATCCTTTAAAAACTAGGATTTTTTGCCAGTTAATATTTTATGCAGCCGGGTTGGTCCACTGAAACATCTTAACTGAGCGGCTCTCTTCAAGTTATTTTTTTGGTATCTGATTCAGCTACCTCTGAATAATTATTTTTTCACCATCAGCAAAAACAATCATATCAGGCTCAAATTGCGTCTTAAATTTCCCGGGTTCGAGGTTGGCAATTTCTTTGTGTGAATCTATATATTCATTGTAATGTCGTGAGCCTACCCATTTTGCAGTAGCACCTGCTTTGATACCGTCGTCGTAGCTAAAGCCAACTTGGCCTACGTCTTTATCAAAGATGTTTATAAAATGTATTGAACCCTTCACACCTAAAATATCTTTATCACTTTTGTTGGCAAATCCAAGTTCTATGATCTGGTTTTTCTGATATCCATCTTTCTGAAGCTCGAGATTTACAAGCGTTACGGTCAATACATCGTCAATTCGCTTCTGGAGTGCGGCTTTTTCGGCAATGATTTTTTCTTTGAGTACATTTTCTTCCGCTTCCTTTTTTCTCCTTTCTTCTTGCCAGGCAGCTTGATCAGAAACTGCTTTCCCTATGGTCAATCCGGGTTCCATTGATTTTCCACCGAAGGCTTCTCCAACTTTCACTCGCATCCAATATGCAACAAACAACTCTCTATCTTTTGGCTCTAGTTTTTCAAGTGCAGGTTTTAAGTCAACTTCCCATTTGGATACATCAGAAGGGACTACTATTTTTTTAGGGTCGCCGCAGCCAACCAAAATTAAGAACGAAAGACAGATAAGTATTCTTTTAAGCATAAAAGCTCCATGTGTTGTTATCAATAAAATTCTCAGCAAAAGCACCAACATAGGCACTTTTTTTGTTAACTACCATAATTTTTTTGCTTCAACTTAATATTCATTTCTCCATATAAGTCCTGATTTGTTTCGATGTAAAGTAAGACCTTGAAAAAGTTCCTGCTTGATAGTCAGTAAACGTATCGGGTCGATAGTTATAACATAGTGTGTAATTACAGCTAGAGCTTGATGCGCAGGCGCACCTTGATATGCAAGGGTAACGATTTTCACAGAAAATATAGATATTCCAAACATAAACATTGCGAAAATTGTCATAGGCAAGTCTACTTGCAAACGCATGCAGGCGTTCTAGTGTAAGGTTCATTTACGCCTTTACAATCTAGTAAACTCATGAAAATCGTTCTATTACAAAGTAATTTTTAACGAGGTGTTGATCTAGTCTCACAGATAGCCCTCTTAAAAAGTTGTTATGTTTCATTGCGCTAGGCACATCAAATGTTTTTCTCTTACCGTGTGCAATACTATTTCTAATGTCTCTTATTTTATGAAACTCAACAACTTCATTGTCAGTTATCGGAAAGTGCAATCCATCAATCAATAATTCAGGAATCCCGACACTTTTTAAGTTGCTCAAATTCTCCGAGAGTTTCTGCACTCCGTAAGCCGATAAGAGTTCAGACGGAAATTTGAAATTATTGGCCTGTAGTAAGCGGGTATATTTTTGGTATTTTTCTTTATTCTTATTTTTGTACGAGTCTTGCAACTTGCTCCTATTTTTAATAATGCTTTGATCACTCGGATTTACATGTTTTTGGCACCGTTTTCGAGCATCTTCAATCAGTTGATCTGTGCCACCATGAAAATTAAACATTTCTTCTATTGCGTCAACAACATATACTTCAAAGTAACTAAAGTTACTTAGTAAGATATACTTACTAAGATTTTCTTTATATTTAACAGCAAAGGATTTCAATTGATCTAGATTTTGATCCCCTTTGAAGTAATCAGGATTGGCAAGTTTTGCCCCCACAACACTTTTATCAATATTCTTCATCGTCATTTTCAATAAAGGAACTGAATTTGATATTAGAACTGTAAAATCTAGAACAGCCTGTGTTTGCTCTCTAAGCCGTAAAAAAGCTTCAGTATTTGAAAACATATTTCTCCTTGATGTCGACTAACAGTTATTAATGGTCTAGGTAGAAGATTTGCGAGACAAATTAAATACTTGCTCGTTAAATCGCATTGTCGCTAACGGCAGTGTAGGGCACAAAGCGGACATTACTTCAGTTAAGACCACTAACCACATGTCGTCAATTACAACGAATTACACATTGAAAATTTTGTCGCTTAAAGTTTTAAGGATTGAGTCTTATGGCAGCGCTTAAAAAATTTTGATAGGTGTTGTAGTCGTGTGTCATCAGCTTTGGAAAGCATGGTTCAGCAAATAAAAAAGGGAGACGGAAAAATCCGTCCCTTTTTGCAAACAATCCTTTAATGTATATCAACCAATACTGCATCGTTAATTGATGTCCTTCTTCAACAAAATTACAAAATTATTTTTTACCGCCCATTCGCGACCGGTAATTTTTCATCTTGTGGGAAGCTCGCTAGACTTTGAGTGCCCTCACCATCCGCCGTACTTGAATTTTTTTTGCCACTTACCAATTAACGGATCGAACTAATTTAATGAATTTAAATCCGCCGACTAAACCTATGAAGGAATTTAACTGAGTAAGGGAGAGGCAGGGCGCTACTTTCGGTAAGTGTACTTCTTGAAGAATGTATGGGATTTAATAAAAACATTTAGATTACTAGATGTGCGTTACGCCAGTAAATAAAAAAACCAGCAAATTGCCGAGGCCTTTTTGGGGAGCGAGTTGCTTTAATTACTTATCGGTTTTGAAGGCGACGACGCAAGCCCAGCCCTAACAAACCCATTAAAACTAAGGATGAAGGTTCAGGCACGGATGAGGTGGTTGTTGAGAGATTAAATTCATTGATCTGCATGTAGGCCATCGCATCTATAGATTTACCCTTCGAATAAACTCCGTTCATTTGCAAATATTTCTATTAAATAATCTACAACCGTTCTTATTGTTACATCTTTGCGATCCTGGCGGCGCATGAGTAGCCAGATTTCCCGATTTGGCGGAGCCTCATGCGGCCATTGGCAACGTCGTAAATCTATTTCTTTGCGCCCTATGTAATGCGGTAATAGGGCCAAGCCTGCACCCGCTTTTGCGGCCTTAGCGTGTG
Source organism: Gammaproteobacteria bacterium (assembly GCA_004173475.1). GTDB lineage: Bacteria > Pseudomonadota > Gammaproteobacteria > Pseudomonadales > Cellvibrionaceae > Cellvibrio. The sequence goes on along the minus strand of SEBU01000001.1, from coordinate 365,855 downwards.
CGACATAATTATTTGCCCGAAAGGAAATTCGCGCGCGCGGATAATTTCTCGCTAACCAAACGGCCTCCGGCATATCTGAATTTTCTTCATCAAAACTAACAAACGTTGGCTCGCCATTTTGTTCAACCAGCTGGCACATTTCGTTAGTACCGTAAAAATCGAAGGCCATATTACCGACTGGCTTTGCAATGAAATCGCCATCCAGTGGACGACTTAAGCGGACGGCAATATCGGCTTGATGTCGATCAAGACTTATCGAACGTAAATCGGTGGCAACGTTGACATCCAGCCCGGGATACTTGGATGGTAGTTTTGCGCGATGGTCGATTAAAAAACCTTGCGCCAGCCCTGGTGGTGCGTTGATGCGGACCAAACCTTTGATTGAGTCGTCTGCGCTTCCGCGGCCAAGGGTTTCAGCCGCTACTTCCATGTTTTTAGCTACTTCCAACGTGCGTGTACCCGCTGGCGTTAGCACATAACCTTCCGGCCGGCGTTCAACAAGTTTTTCGCCAAGACTCAACTCAAGCGACTGGATACGTCGCGAAACAGTTGCGTGATTTACCGAGAGTGCGCGCGCTGCTGCCGAAAGACTGCCGTGACGTCCAAGCGCGAGAAACACGCGAACATCCTGCCAATCTACCTCTGTGCGTTTTTTATCAGTCATTGTTAAAGAATAGCCGTTTTTTCATAAGCCTAACAGACGTATCTTCTCCTTCGTGGTTCGGCTTAACCGGATCAAAAAAAATTCCCACCCATTAATCCAGGAGAATGACGTAATGAGTAATCAACAGAAAGTCGCCATAGTTACCGGCGCATCACAGGGGCTTGGAGCAGGGATAGTGCAAGCCTACCGCAAACTTGGTTATGCGGTTGTTGCGAATTCGCGCAGCATAAAGCAAATGGACGATACCGGTGTTGTAGCTGTTAGTGGTGATATCGCTAACCGCGAATTAGCGAAAAAATTAGTTGATACCGCTATTAACCGTTTTGGTCGCGTCGACACTTTAATTAACAACGCAGGATTATTTATTGCCAAACCATTTACGGAGTATACGGTTGAAGATTTGGCCAATATGTACAGCACAAATATTCATGGCTTTTTTCATATTACGCAATTTGCGTTAGAAGAAATGCTTAAGAAAAATAATGGCCACATAGTGCAAATCACAACGACGCTAGTGCATCAGGCTATTTCGGCTATTCCTACCGGTCTTGCGCTGCTAACCAAAGGCGGCCTTGATGCTGTAACACGCGGTCTGGCCATCGAATATGCGACGAGAGGAATTCGTGTCAACGCTGTTGCTCCCGGCATTATCAAAACGCCTATGCACGCACCGGAAAATTACGATTTTTTAAATAGCCTCCACCCAGTGGGGCACATGGGCGAAGTTGACGACGTAGCTAATGCAGTCATTTATTTAGAGCAAGCAGGCTTCGTAACCGGTGAAACCATTAACGTAGACGGCGGCCAGCACGCCGGGCGCTGGTAATAGAGGAGAAACGCTATGCCTTATGTAAATATTAAAGTGACCCGAGAGGGAACTGCACCAGGTGCGACTGCCACAACAGCTGAACAGAAAAAAGCCCTTATCAAAGGCATCAGTGATTTGCTTTTTAATGTTATGGGTAAACCACATAGTTCTACGTTTGTCGTGATTGACGAAGTGGACCTTGAGAGCTGGGGCGTGGGAGGCGTTACAGTTTCCGAGTATCGGGAACAATCGATTTTATCGAGAAAAGACTCGCCGGAAAAATTGTAAGCAATAAAGATAAAGGTTCAGGCACGAACGAGGTGGTTGTCTAAAGATGAGATTCATTGATCTGCATGTAGGCCATCGCATCTTAGATTTACCCTTCGCTCGTCCATTCAAAAAAAGATAGGCATAGCTGTAGTTGCATTAATATTGATATTTTACGTCGTAATATTGATATGAGTGATCGCTCATTCGATCTTGCACTCTTGATCCGGAAGAAAGAACGTCAAGCGCGCCCGCATGCACAGCAAAGTCGAGTTCCATTCCTGACGAATGCGTATTCGCTCCGGTTTTTGAAACACTAGCGGTGCTAGCACCGTCGCCCTCGGATTCAGAATTAAAATCTGCCACCATAAAGGCAAAAGCTACGTTTTTGTTTTTCCCATTCGCTTTATTTTGCACAACGGATTGCGCATTTTTTACAGAGTTATTATTGGTATAGGCGCAAGGAGAGGGGTGTGCACTTAAAATTCTTAAGTAAGTAGTAGGGTGCGCCGGATGATTAATATTTATTAACCCAACACCGCGTGTGCCAGCGCCAATTTGGTAATCTCTAGTGCCTTTATGATCGAAACCAATCACTCTGAATTTTGCGACGTTATATCCAGAACTTCTTTTTACTAAAAACAAGTGGTGCTCGTTATTGCCTCCGTCAACCTGCAATACTGCCCCGTGTCCGTAGTCTTTACCGAATGATATTAGCTTGGCTAAAATCAAATCTCTGGTAGCGTCTGCCTTGGAAGTTATTTCGGTTAGCACAACCACATCGGCTTCTACTCTCGCGATTGATCTCGCAATAGACTCATATTTAACTGCATTGCTATCTTTAGTTGGATCGGCGTATTTGACATTCCAATGAAAAATTCTAATCGTTTTCTCTGTCATATCCCTTTCCTCAATATTCAAGGTGTATTTGTATTCGGCGGTTTATAGCTGCCCATAATAATGGCGCTACCAATGCCAACACAAATTAAAAAGCAGCGTCTCGAAAAAAATGTGACTTTTTTTTAGAAATGATTTTCCCGCAATCACTTCTTCAAGTAGTTATCTGACGTTAATGGTGGGATCGCACACAAAATGTCGAAAAAAGCAGCACATAATGCGGAGCAAACCTAAGTTGAAATAACTGGCGGCTCATGTGACATGGAGCAGTCATCGTAAAAAATGTTGATTGATGTGACTCTGGAGTGCGTCACCTGCGATCTTAAAGGGAAGGTTATAAAAATTTAAATGAGTCTGGGAATTATTAAAAATAGTGTTGGGCGCGATTGCTTTCGCTTCGCGGAGAGAGATTATTAACGGGAGAAATAGCTGCGCCGTTGAATATCTTTTGGAGAAATATTTAACGGCGCATTAATAAAGTTAGAATTAAAAAATTACTTTCAGCGTATTAACTGGTTAAAAATTAAAACGTCCAATTCGCTTGCACACCAACAATTTGCACATTTGAATCAAACTCGCCCGAAACGCGGCTACCGGTCTGTGGATTTGTATTTTCAATCGTCGCCTTTTGAACATCGACGTAGGCATAACCTACGTCGATCGATGAAGTAGGAGAGAGTTTGTAATTAAACCCAGCGCCGAACCACAGACGATCTTCATCAGGAATGCGCACGCTTACGAATGCAGGATTTGTTTGCGGTGCGTCGTCAATTGCGATACCAAATCGCCAGGTCCATGGGCTGCCTGAGGGTTCATAAGTCATACCCAGTGCATAACGCATTGTGTCGTCATACTGTAAGTTCAGTTCATTAATGGTGAGATTGTTATCGGTGTTGCGAACCCGAATCGTTTGAATGCTACTCCACTGGGTCAATGCAATATCTCCATGAATTTGCCATTCGTCCGTTATACGATGCGAAGCACTCAGTGTAATGGTATCCGGCAATTCCACATCGGCCTCTGCATCGCCAGCAAGCGCACCAAGACCAAGTGCACATAGGGTTCCCGTGGTAGGTGCTGGCGGCGCACCGGTGGGATAACCAGCACCGAGGCTACACGCTGGATTCAAAGTGAAACGCGCGTCACCCTCTAAATTAAATGTGCCGCCCTGGCGAAATACTAAACCGATGTTAAGTCTTTCATTGGGCGTGAAATACAGACTCGCATTGCCAACAAAATCGTCGTCATCACCTTCAATTTTTGCGTGACTGTCGGTTGCTGGCCTTGGGTTAACGCCGAAGGTTGAATCTACCTGGCTTGCGAGCGTTACCTCAGCGCGTTGATAATCCAAACCTACACCTAATGACCATTGATCATTGAGTTCAAACGCTAAGACTCCGCTAAAACTCGCGACGGCTAATTCACTGTGCGTTGCGAGATAACGGCCCATCCAATCTTCGCTGTATTCGCTTTCCAGGCCGTAGGGTGCATTGATGCCGAGACCGATTGTGGTTTCTTCTGAAAGCGGCAACGTCCAATACACATTAGGCACGAGACCAACCTTGTCGGTTTTGTCTTCAATACCACGCGTGTTTGAATTTATATCGCTGAACTCAGCGTTGGTAAAAATTCCATTGGCACCCACCGTTAGGTTAGAGCCTTCTAATTTAACAATCGCTGCGGGATTGAAAAACACGCTGCTGGCATCTCGTACGTCAGACGCAGTACCGGCAAAAGCTTTGCCGAGATGCGCAGGGCTTTGTTCGAGAATTTGAAATGATGATGCTTGAACTAATGTAGGCACTAACGCAGAAAATAGACTAGCGGTAACAATGGGTAAAGACGATTTGGTATTCATCTAATAGCCTCCAACGAATGGTATGCATTTATTTAAATAATCATTGACTATAGGTTGGGGTGAGTAGTTTGTATGTGGGATAACGCACTTCAAAAATGAAAAAGCAGCTGGCGAAAAATGGAGCTTATACCGATCTTAATCATCGTAGCGCTTTTGAAAAAACATTCCTCATGCCGTTACCTTGGCTTAGCGGTGGGTTCCATTTAATTAATACCGATTAAATGAAAGGATGCGCACCCCATTACGCGATACACTTGGCAGTATTAAAATTGTTCGAAACTTTAGGCAATGCTTTTTTAAACCTGCAAAAAATGCCGTTGCAGGTCGCATTTAAAAAATGCAAAACTGGACGCTACGAAACGCTTTTATCGAAATGGAATCTGCCATGCGCAAGATAGTTACACACTTGATTTGTTTTTTTCTGGGTGCCGCCCTGGTATTAGCGCTGGGGTCTTACTCGATAAATAATCTTCGCTACGTCTTTTCGCCCGCCGTGCATTTTGCCAACGGTTCTACCTATAAAGGTGCTTTGAACGAAAAAGGCCAAGCGCATGGTTATGGTCGCATGGTATGGACCAATGGTGATGAATACGAAGGGCAATTTGAAAATGGCTTATTTAAAGGTAAAGGAAAATTAATCTCGAAATATTATGCTGTCTATGAAGGTGAATTTAACGAAGGCTACATGAACGGGCAGGGCACGATTCTTTTTGATAATGGCACCAAGTACACAGGCGCATTTTCCAAAGGCGTATTTCACGGTAAAGGCAAGCTCATCCATAAAGATAAATCGGTTTACGAAGGCGATTTCCTGAATAACGAAATAACTGGCAAAGGCAAATGGGTATTTGTAGACAAGAGTACTTATTACGGCGATTTAAAAAGCGGGATATTTCACGGTAGAGGAAAATTAACACGTCCTGATGGAAGCACCTACGGTGGTGATTTTGTTGAAGGCGAAATGCATGGGTTCGGCGTCTATCGCGGTAAAAAGAATATTTATTCAGGCGAATTTGTAAAAGACCGATTCACGGGTAATGGTGTTTATAAAGACGAGGAAGGTGGCGTTATCAAAGGTGCTTTCGCAAACTGGGTCGCTAATGGAGAAGGCAAAAGAATTGATGCCGACGGAAATGTATGGACAGGAACTTTTGAAAACGGCGAACTAACAGGAGAAGGTACCTATGTAGGGGTGGACGGGGAAACTTATACCGGTGAATTTAAGCGGGACGAATATTCTGGCAAAGGAAAATTGCACGAAAAAACCGGCGACGAATACGAAGGCGAATTTAAATACGGCAATAAAAGTGGCGCAGGTGTATTAGTTTATAAAGAACCTCTCGATGGGTTGACTAAAATTACCGGTGTTTGGAAGTACAATCATTTAATTGAGAGCGACACTGTAAAAATTTATTCTCCCGCTGAGATAACTGATTACGCTATTTACCAACAACGAGAAGTTTTGGCTAAATCGCTTGATGCGGTGCAAGCGTCTGATCCCAACAAAGTGGAGCTTTATACTTTATCTATTGCGGCTTATGGCACTCAGGAAGTTTTTCGTCGCGAAAATAAATTTATAGAAAATATATTTACTGAGCGCTACAAAAATCGGTCTACCTCGGTTTACCTTACCAATAGCCAGCGTTCACTCGACGAAAACCCTTTAGCGACTCTAACCGGTATAAAAGATTCAATACTGCGAATATCGCAACAAATGGATAAAGAGAAAGATATTTTCTTCTTTTATATCACTAGCCATGGTTCAAAAGATAAGAAAATTTCCTTAACGCACAACGGGATAGACTTTGGGGATATTGATTCTAAATGGCTGGGTGATATTTTAAAAAGCTCGGGTATTAAACATAAGGTGATTGTATTATCTGCTTGTTACTCTGGTGGTTTTATCGATGATTTGAAGGATGATAACAGCGTCATCATAACGTCGGCCTCTGCCGACAAAACATCCTTTGGTTGTGCGGATGACAGCCGATTCACTTATTTCGCAAAAGCTTACTTCAAAGAATCCCTGTCGCCGGGTACAGATTTTATTACCGCATTTAACAAAGCTAAAGACGTTGTTGATAAATGGGAAAAAGAAGAAAAACAAATACCATCTGAACCGCAAATTTATGCGGCCCCGGCGGTAGAGAAATATGTTAAAGCCTGGAACGCGGAACAAATAAATTAGCAGCTTTGCACTACATGTATGTTTATAAAACATCTGAAAATGGTGTAAGGCTGCCGTAGCGGTTAATTTTCAGACGCAGCTAATCATTCAAACCTTTACCTTCAAAAATTTGCGGCATAGCTTTTTCAATGCGTGATTCGCGTGTTTTGGATTGTTTCGGTGATGCAAAGTGGAGTAGGTAGGCGCGTTGTCTGCCTGGGGTCAGGGCTTCAAATGCTTTTTTCAACTTGGATGATTTAGCGAGTTGCGCTTGAAACTCTTCAGGAATCGCAAATTCCGAGGTCTTCTTAAATTCTACGGTGGCACCTGACTGTTCTACTTTGATCGCTTCTTTAACGTAGGTTTTGATGGTGGATTTGAGTTTTACCATATCGTTCAATTCGGTGAATCTTAATTGACGAGCTGCTTGCACATTCTCGGTTTGTTGAACTAGAACGGACTTGGTGTCCGGCAATAAGGCACCTTTGAAAAACAATAATGCGCAGTACTCTTTAAAGCCGTGTATCAACACAATATTACTTTTGCCCAAGGTGTAGCAGGGCTGTCCCCATTTCAAATCTTCTGTTAAGTCGCATTCAAGAATTATAGCTCGCAGTGTTTCAAACTCTTCACGCCACTTTTTGGCGCTATTCAAAAACGCATCGACTTTCGGATTAGTGTTAGCCATCTATTAGTGCCTGAATAAAAATATTTTAAAAACGGGTTGTGCTGTAAATGATTTTTAGCTCTTCTTTGGCAAGTTCAATACCGTCGTCCGCCGCTTCCTTAAGTAATTGCAATCCTCGCGGTTTATCCTGTTTGACTTCTGTTCCGTAGTAAAGGTTAAAGCCATAAGTAAATTTGGAATGTGAGTGGCCTTGTGCGATTGCCCGCTCAAAATATAATGAGGATAGGTCAGATTCACCCGCCGGCATATCGCCGAACGAATAAAGCACCGCAATACGGTAGGACGCATCTGCAAGCCCACCTTCGGAAGCCGCTTTCAACAGAGCAAGGCTGCGCGCTTCAAATTCTTCATCGCTTTCAGTGAGCCGCTCAAGGCTGAAGCTGGAATAAAGCAGTTGAGCGTAAGGATCATTTGCCTTAAGAAAAGGCTCAATCAATTCATAAAGTGTTTCAAGCTCGCCATCTTCAAATAATTGATCGGCTTTTTCTTTAATCGACGTTTCCATAAGGTCTTTCTTCTCAATGCGATTTTTTAAGCAACACTATATTGTGATTTAAAGTTAGGTTTAGTAAATTTTACGACGCTACCATGATAAGCTTTTCAGCTCGACCATTCATCAACGATTTAAGAAAAAGTGGCGAGCCGCTATTAGGGCGGCTTATCAATAAAGCAGGAATTCTTACACTATTTTTGGAATCCCGTTTTGTTTCGACCACTGATCGTTCATGGATGTATGTTTATTTTGCGTATTAATGATGATGACGTTGAGGCGATTGATTTCGGCGTATATTGCATTGTCGTTTGCAGTTGATAGCCTCCAATTGTCTGGAATCGCAGGGTCATGTGCAACTCGCTGGCTTGGTGCAAACCCTGAAACGATTTGACAGGTGTTCTCTTGCGCAAGATTAATCCAAATACTGTCGTCATTTGATGAGGTGTAGGAGATGGATTGCGTTATAGATTGAGCTACATTGCCACGTGTCCATTCAATGTGTTTTCCGTCTGCCTTTTTTTCCAATTCGAGAATTTTGGTGGCGACATGTACAGAATAAATATATTTTCTTTTTTCGGCGATGACCCAATTTACAATACCTTCAAACGGAATCATGGCACTATTTAAGCCGTGAGTTCCCATAATAGTATTGTAGTTAGAGTAGTCGCGCTCTTCGAGATGGCCCGCACTCACGCCAATAAGATGGAGTCGTTCCCATCGTCTTCCATAGCCTGCTGATCGCTGCCCCATATTATTTTCAGGATTTGATTCCGCACCTATAACCAAACCGCCTGCAAGAGATCTGGGAATATTACCTTGATAGGGCCCTAACAAAACGGCTCCGCCACCAACATCATTGTAAAGTATTCGATTTGCGCCTTGATGATAAGCCTGACTATATTTATCTTTCGACCAAGCAGATAAAAACCGTTGCATTATTGCCTGACCATTCAAATGAACTCTGTTAAAACTACCCATTGATATATTCCTTTCGATATTTAGAATTTATAATTTTGAAAACTTTTCGTACAAAGTTTTATTAAACGCAATATTTTTTCTTTAATTGAGTGGGGGCCCAACGCGGAATGTATCCTTGGAGCTGAGCGGTATTTCCTCCTCGTAGATTACAAGATCCGCTGCTAATTTGGTAAGGGGGTTATCGTTTTCCAGATGCAAATAAAAATGCCGTGTAATTTTACCTGCGCTAGTTACGACATCTTCAGTTAGTGCCACACGTTGGCGGTACGCGGTAATCACAACGCCCCAATCGTTAGCAACTTTCCGAAGAAACTCTGTAGCATTACCGACGCGGCACGTTAATAATATTAATTCGCGTGGTTTGGTTTTTTTAAATGCAGCGGCAATTTCCTGGTATAACTGCCAGTGAGCCAAGCGTTGGGATGTGGGATTGTTTTTTTGGTCGAATTCCAAATCAGACAATGCGACTGCCGATGGCTTCACATCATAAAATACATCAACAAAACAGTTCTGTACTCCACGGCCACCAATGCGAAGTGTACCGCCTGGCGCCATTTCAAATGAGCCCTCTGTCGGAAGAAGTGGGCCGCCACCAGCTCCATGTCCTACATTCATTATTACACGGCCACCTGCACCTGCTGCGGTAACGGCTTTAATAATTGCTAATTTGGCGGCTTCTGCTGTAACTGCCGCAGGAATAAGGTGCTGAATGCGGCTTAAAGGTTGGCGTTTTACAAAACGTTCGCCCCAACGATTCCATCCACCTGCTGATACTGAAAGCACTACGTCCATGGCCATATCCTCTAAAAGCGCTGCAAATTCTGAATTGCGAACACATCGTTATCCAGTCTCTGGATAGTCATTTTACCCACGATATTGTCTGCTTGTTTTTGATAACTGAAATTAATAATTTTACGTTTTTGCTTGTAACGGAGCACAGCTGCCGCAGTAGTCGGACCATAGCTGCCCTGACGATATTCTTGTCCTGAGATTTCTTTTTCACCCAGATAAACCAAGGCTCGCTGGACGAGCCGAACATGCTCGCCGCGGCTGCCTTGGATCAGGTGAGCGCTGTCTTTAACCAGGCATGCCTCAAGCGCAGCATTACCCCTAAACAACCTGGACTGTAGAAACATAGATCAACTCCTTATCATCATGTGATTAAATTATTTTTTAAATTTGGCGTTTAAATCTAAATAAAAAAGAGAATGCTGGTGGAGCAGAATGAATTTTTTTAACGAACAACTACAAGCTGCATGCGCGTATTTGATGTAATACGGAAACAAAAATTTATTTTTATTGATTGCGCAGCTAATAAATTAAACTATTGCTAACAATTAGTCCATGACGGCAAAGGCCACCCGCTTAACATGTTCGGGGATTTTTCGAAAGTGTTAGCTCACCCACATTTTAAATTTTCTATTTATTCAGTTTAGTTATGGAGCGGGGCAGATGGCTAATCGTTTGACAGGCTTCGGCAGCTTTTGAAAGAGGAAGGGTAATTTTTACATTCTCGATAAAAGATTCCTCCCTGGGCCGCAAGAGTTTTTTTAAGATTATCGCCTAAGGAAATTTAGCTGGTATAAAAAAACTACATAGAAATACTTAGATTTTTCCTTATTCTCTGAGAGTATTTGCGTTGATTTTGTTTGCTCTAGAAAAATTTGATTTGAGCGCAATTATTAATCCCGATGCTGCGATGACTATCATTCCTAAAATGCTCAGCCCATCTGGCGTTGTATCGAAAATTATCCAGCCGAGTAATCCTGCCCATACTAATTGCAAGTAAAGCATTGGTGAGATGGCGGAGGCGGGTGCGTATCTGTAGGCTAGGGTAAACAAATAATGGCCTAAACCTCCTGAGATTCCGACTACTAAAAATAACACTATCTCAAGATTGCTTGGACGTGTGTTTTCCCAATACCAGGGCAATGCTATACCAAAACAAATTGAGCCTATGAAGGCAGTGTAGAACAAAAGCGTGATGGCTTTTTCGGTGCTTGCCAGCACGCGCGATAGTATTTGATAAATAGTATTTGCGCATACGGCGAGTAGAGCAAAAATAATTCCTGCTAAATCCAGTCCACCACCGGGGCGCGCGATCAGAAGTACACCTACAAATCCCATGAGTGCTGCTATCCATCCCACTGCATTAATTTTTTCGCCGAGTAATGGGCTTAATAAAACAACAAACATAGGTGCAAGAAAAGTAATTGCGGTGGTTTCAGCAACTGGCATGCGTTGTAGTGCCAAACCAACAAAAAGGGACGCGCAACATAATGCGAGTGACCGCACCACTACCAGACCAGTTCGTTGAGTGTGAAGTAAATAACTTGAATGACGCGGTGCCAATATGACAAACATTATTGAGCATTGGATGATGTACCGCATGGCCACTACAAAGGGTACATTATGGTGTGCGGTCAGGTATTTGGTTGTAGCATCCATACATGCGAACAGAAATAGCCCTACCAGAACTAATATAAAGCCTTTAAAAATATTTTGATGCAGCATGATGGGTTTACTACGTGCTCCATCAACAGGCGTATCTTTCATGCGTGTTTAACCCGGTTTATTCGAGATGGCCTTGCGTCAGCAATAACTTATCTTAGTCCAAAGAGCTACTATTATCCGCAAGGCTTCTTAAATTAGCTCGTTATTTGTAAAACTTTATTTCGAAAGAGAATGGGCCCAAACCAAATAGGTTTTTTGCTTTGTGATACTCGTTTAGTTAGTTGGAGTGATGCGGGTAAATTGAAAAATTAATTGGTGCGTTTAACAATCAAGCGGATTACGGAGACTTACCTAATGCAAGCATTGAAATTAGATGCCTTAACAAGCGTGGATGAGTGAATGATGATGGATAGGTAGATTTGATTGAATAAACCGAAGCTTGCCTTTTTGACAGCAGTTTGGTTAAGCAGCCGAACTAAGGAGCATTCGTACGCAGCTGTGGCTGCGCACATCCTAAACTAAAATTTTTCTTACTTTGGCTGTGCGTTACTACGCGTCCAGGATCGCTTCGAATCCACCAAATATCATTCTTTTCCCATCGAAAGGCATAGTGGATGGTTCCATTTTCATTCGAGGGTCTTCCATAGATTTTTTCATACCTTCGTCTCGCGCTTTTCGGTCTGGCCAAACTATCCAGGAAAACACTACGGTTTCATTGGGTTCACGTTTAACTGCCATGGGAAATGAAGTTACTTTACCATCTGGTACATCGTCTCCCCAGGTTTCAACCACTTTGGTTGCACCATACTCTTTAAAAACTTCAGCAGCATTTTGCGCCATTTTTGTGTAAGCCGCCTTATTTTCTGTTGGAACAGCCACTACAAAGCCATCTACATAAAACATGATTTTATCTCCTGTTTAGAAGTGCTAAAAATTACTGCTCTTTTAAAATGACCAGGGCGATAACTAATAGTTCATAAGCACGGGATAGTTGAGGCTAGAATGAGGAAGCAGGCGAAAATCGCAGCTTAAATGTCGTATAAATTTTCTTGAATGGTCTGAAACAATTCGGGTTTAGCTAATTACTTACTATTGCCCAACACATTGCTCGCCAATGTCATGCAAATATTGCCAAGGAAAAATGCCACGTTCATGCCCATCGCTAAAAACGAGTTGTAACCCTTGCCCGAGATTATTGATTTTTACTACGTATAAGTCGTCTGGAATTAGCGAAATTTTTCCGCGTGTTTGATCTGCGCGGCAGCTTGCACAACGACAAGCCGAGCGCAGTTGCCTGTAAGCAATTTTGTGCTCTATACCGGCAGCCCACTGAATGACGAGCTGGCCGGTTGTGCGAGAGTTTTGCAGTTTACGCGGTGGCTGAATCATGCGAAGCGGCCATTTAATTGCGCAATTGCAATACGCACAGCTTTTCTAACTTCTGGGTCAGCATCATTTTCTGCCTCGCGCAAAGCGACTAAGGCATGTTGATCACCAAGCTCACTTAGCGCTAGTGCGGCTTCTTTACGCAAATTACTGATGCTGTGTTTAAGTAAAACAATTAACGCTGAATTGGCAGGGCTAAAGCGTAATTTTCCTAATGCACGCGCTGCTTGCAGGCGCACCTGCCAATATTCATCTTCGAGCGCTTCAATCAATTCAGTGCCCGCATCTTTAAATCCCAACTTGCCTAATGTTGCTGCTGCTTCTTCGCGAACTTGCCATTGGCTATCGCTCAATGCGCGATAAAGTTCTGGCAGTAATTGTGGATCTGCAGCGAAACCAAGTGCACCTGTTGCAGCGCGGCGCACATCGACATCGGCATCACTACTCGCAAGCTTTGCCAATGCTGAAAGTGCAGGTTTGTGTTTTAACCAAGCTAACACGCCGACGGCTTCACGACGAACGCTGGCATCATCATCTGACAGTGCAGCAATTGCTGGCTCCGCGCTTTCTGCGTAACGCAATTCGCGCAGCGCACGTAAAGCACGACGGCGAACGCTCACGTCTTTATTTTTTACCCAAGGCAAAATAAATTGGCCTGACTCAGCGTCTTTTAGTTGGGTGAGGCTTTGTGCTGCAAACTCACGCACGTTTTCGCTCGGGTCAACCAGTGCCTGGCAAAGTGCTTCTATAACTCCAGGTTCTTCCCACGCTGCAAGTAAACGTGCAGCTTCACCGCGCACATCTGCATCGGGGTCATCAAGCAGACTTTCGGTTAATAGCGGCAATGCATCCGGTTCCTCAAGATCTGCAAGTTCAATGAGTGCAATGCGGCGCACGCCTGAGTCCTCATCTTTTAATCGCGGTTGTAGGGCAATGATGTCGGGATTATCTATAAATAAACTCATACTCGGCTCATAATAATTGTTGGTACTACTTATTTTCGTAAAAAAGGGAATCGTCATCCTCGCGCAGCGGGGATCCAGTTTTTGATCGTGATTTCTACAGCTGGATCCCCGCTGCGCGAGGATGACGACTCCCAGTTGAATCAAGTGTTAAGACAAGTTTTAATTTAATTTTATTTAGAAGTTTAAATACTTCATATTGTATCTGGTGGCAAACCTAGTGGAGAAAGGCGCGGCAATTGTCGACCTTCTTCATGATTTAATAATTCCAGGCAGTGACGTTTGAGCCGCATAAATTCAGGCGTTGTTACCAATTCGGTATTTCTTGGCCGTGAAAAATCTACCGGCAAATCCTCAATAATTTTGCCGGGACGCGGGCTCATTACAAGAATACGATCTGCAAGAAATAAAGCTTCATCAATATCGTGAGTTACAAACACAACGCTGGTACGAATGCGTCCCCAGATACTTAATAATAATTGTTGCATTTTTAAACGTGTTTGCGCATCCAAGGCGCCAAAAGGTTCATCCATTAATAACAAACGTGGTTTATTAATTAATACGCGCGCAATTTCCACACGTTGTTGCATTCCACCGGAGAGTTGGCTTGGCCAGCGTTTTGCGGAATCTTCCAGACCAACAAGTTTCAACATTTCTAATGCTTGCGCGCGTCGTTCGGTTTTATTCACGCCGCGCATTTTTAATCCGAAAGCAACGTTGTCGACCACACTGCGCCATGGAAATAAAGTGTGATGCTGAAACACCATGCCACGTTCCGGTGATGGATTTTTAATGGCTTCACCATCTAAAGTTAAGCTGCCGTGGCTCGGTGTGATATGACCAGCTAGCGCACCAAGCAGGGTAGATTTTCCGCAACCTGAGGGCCCAAGAATGCACACAAACTCTCCGGGTTCGATGGTAAAGTCTACCGACTGCACGGCTTCAAATGCTGCTTTGCCTTGACCGAGATGAATGGAAATTTTTTGCGCATCAATCCGGCCCGATCGCTCCGCATTAGTTTCTGCGAACGAAAGATTTGCATGAGCCGATTCATAAATAGTCATCATTATTTCCTCAAGCGATACCAGGGCGTCAAAGATTCACCGAGGCGTTTGATCAACCAACTACTGCCCATGCCCAGCAAACCAATCAATAACATTCCCACAATAATGTCCGCGTAGTTTTGTATAACGTAAGAGGACCAGGTGTAATAACCAATTCCAAATTGACCGGAAATCATTTCAGCGGTCACTAAACAAAACCACGAAGTTCCCATACCAATCGATAAACCGGTAAAAATACTCGGCAATGCCCCCGGTAAAATGACTTCACGCAAAATTGCACTCTGCGAAGCGCCTAAACTACGCGCTGACGCAATTAAACGTGGGTCTACTGCTTCAACACCGTGAACGGTATTTAACAAAATTGGAAATAGTGCACCTGTAAACGTAATAAAAATCATCGACGCTTCGGAGGACGGAAACATTAAAATGGCTAATGGAATCCATGCAACGGCGGGAATAGGGCGAATCAATTCTAATGGCGGCATCAATATTTTTTCCGCACGTTTTGAGCGCCCAGCTGCTAACCCCAAACTAATACCCAAAAATGCAGCGATAAAATAGCCAATAAAAACTCGTCCCAGGCTACTCGTTAAATGAGGCCATAACGCGTTGGATTTGATAAGTTCAACCACAGCACTCAACACTGCGGTAGGCGTTGGCACGTTGCTAAAGGTGATTAAACCGAAATCCAGTTTTTGCGTAGCAGCAACTTGCCAAAATGCGAAACACAGCGCGATTGAACCCAACTGCAAGGCGAGTCCTTGCAGTTTTGCTGGCGACGTTGAAATAGTTAACTGTGCCATACACTTATTTCCTACAGGCGAATTGCGCTGAAGTCACTTACTTTTCCAGCATTAGTTTTAGCAAATGCCTCGGCTTGTTCTTTCAATAAAAATACATCAATTTGTCCTTGAGCGTTTTCAACAAACCATGCCTGGTTAGCGAGTAATTTAATTCCACTGTCAGAAGCTTGCGCATAAATCGCGCGAATATCAGTCCCAGCGGTCTCTAACTCTTTCAAGGTTTTTAATGCATCTTTAAATGAAGCGTAGTGGCGAACAAGTGGTTCACCGCGCACCCAAATTTGCGCAACATGTTTTGTATCCGTAATTGGCTTACCAGAAATGGCGTCTTTAGCATTAAGCGGTAATTGCGCATAATTTGCCAAGGCAGCTTTGTAATCAAGTTTGGATTGTTTGAAAGCTTCGCGAATATATTTGTCGTTTACAAATTTATCCGTATTCAAACCTTGGTCAGTTTTCTTCAACAATTTTAACGTATCGATTGCTGTTGTGAGTGCTTGACGGTATTCAGGCTTCCAGGTTAGGTCGCGAGTTTGTAATCCCAGTGGGCCGTGGAAAAGGTAATTTACTTCAGCATCAATACCGGTCACTTTCTCAATTAGCTCGCTATATTTTTCTGGCTCAGCAGCGATGGTGCGGTCTGCCTCAAGTGCTGCGCGTAAATAAGCGACAACAATTTCAGGGTATTTTTCAGCGTAAGCTGCATCTACTAAAGTGCCGTGAAAGGTAGGCGCATTTGCTTGTGAACCATCATAAATTTTTCGTGCGAAGCCGCGGTTAGGAAACAACTCAGCGAAAGGAACGAAATCTGCGTGGGCTTCTATGCGATTACTTTTCAATGCAGAGCCTGCAATTTCCGGCGCTTGCGCAATAATTTTTACATCCTTATCAACATCCCAACCTTGCGCTTTGATTGCCCGCAACAACATACCGTGGGATGTAGATGCAAAAGGTACAGAAATTGTTTTTCCTTTTAACTCGCTGATGGATTGCACGTTGGAAGCAGCAGGTACAACAATGCCGTTACCACTGCCTTTAATGCTGCCGGACAATACGCTCAGAAAAATACTGTGTTTGCCTGCGGCTTCATGGGCTACGCCGTTAAATGAACCAGGGAAGTCAGCCATTGCACCGAAATCGAGTTTGCCTGCCACCATTTCATTCGTCAGCGGCGCGCCGCTGGTGAAGTTTTTCCATTGGATATCATAGGTAACATCTTTATATTTTCCGTCATGCGGTAAATATTTTTCCAACAATTTCAATTCGCGAATCAACAAACCACCTGTTGCGCAATTGATAGTTGTATCCTGCGTGCCAAGCGCTATGCGTATGGTCTCAGCGCTGCTGCTGATGCTCGCGGCAATAAGTGCAATGCTCGATAATAATTTAATGGTAAAACGCATGGTCATCCTCTCTGTGTTTTTGGTTAATCTTTTCGTCAACGCCTTTGGTGAGGTGGGCGACGAGAGGTTTAAAAATAAAAATGCATCCAATTTTGGGTAGCTATTTGTAAAATTTTCACAACATCTTTAGTTTAAAAGTTAATTTCTGACAGCTGGATCGCCAGCTTTTCTCTTAACGTAACAAATAAGGAATATCGACTTTCACAGCTCCCGTCGGACAATCTGCCTCGCAGGGCATGCAGTACCAGCATTCATCAAATTGCATATAAGCTTTTTGCGTTACCGGATTAATTGCCAGTAAATCCATCGGGCAAACTTCTACGCAAACCGTACAACCTTTGTGCGCGATACATTTTTCTTCATCGACAGTAACGGGTGCGTTGCTGCGAAAAAATATTTCTTGTGCTTGGTAGGCCATATTGCCTCCTCTTAAAAATTAAGCGTTAGCTACTTTCAACCGCAGTTGGGTGTATGCACCTTGTTCTTTTTCATTGAGCGGAATTATGTATGGCTCAACGGGGCGTTTTAAACTGACCATATTTCCGTTTTCATCTTTCTTCAAATGGCAGTGATAAAACCAATCAGCGTCATTACGTTGCGGGTGATCTACACGGTAATGATACAAACCCCACCGACTTTCTTTGCGGAACAAGGAAGCGCGTGCGGCCATTTCGGCACAGTCGCGAATCATGCTAACTTCCATTGCGCGCATTAATTCATGAGCATTGTTCGCTTTGATTTGCTCAATGTCATGTGCGATTGCATCAAACCGTTGCAAGCCAATTTCCATTTTCTTGGTGACTTTTGGTGGCTGCAAATAATCGTTAACGAAACGGCGTAATTTGTATTCCACTTGTGCTGGTGGTAACCCTTCAGTACGCAACAATGGTGCATAGACGCGCTGTTTTTCGCGTTCGACTTGTTCAGCACTCACAGATGAAAATTCACGTTCTGCAACATAATCCGCAGCATTGGTGCCAGCGAACCAACCATAGGTAAATGCACCAAGCATGTAATTGTGTGGCACGGCCGCCATATCACCAGCTGAATAAAGCCCCTTTACCGACGTTTCCGCTTTTTCATTAACCCACACACCAGATGCGCTATGGCCCGAGCAAAAGCCAATTTCAGAGATGTGCATTTCAATCATTTGTTCGCGATAATCTGTACCGCGATTCGCGTGAAATTGTCCCCGACTTGGACGTTCGTTGCTGTGCAAAATCGTTTCAATGTTTTGAATGGTTTCTTCTGCCAAATGCATTAACTTCAAAAATACCGGGCCATTACCACCTTCAAGTTCCTGATAAAATTCCCACATCATTTGACCGCTCCAGTAATCGCATTCAATAAAGCGTTCGCCTTTATTGTTTGCGGTGTAGCCACCGAGCGGACCCGTCACATAAGCACAAGCAGGGCCGTTGTAATCTTTAATCAACGGGTTAATTTGAAAACATTCCAAATTCGCAAGTTCTGCACCAGCGTGATAGGCCATTGAATAACCATCACCAGCGTTGGTGGGGTTTTCATAAGTTCCCATTAAATAACCGGACGCTGGCAACCCCAGACGACCGGCAGCGCCGCAACATAAAATCACGGCTTTTGCGCGTATTACGTGAAAGTCTGCGGTGCGGCAATCAAAGCCCATTACACCGCATACCGCACCTTCGTCGTCCGTTAACAAGCGCGTGCTTACGAGGCGATTGGTAATTGAAATCCTTGCGCGTTTTAATTGGCGATATAAAACTTTTTTAATGTCATGGCCTTCTGGCATGGGTAAAACATAGGAGCCCATGTGATGCACTTTTTTTACCGCGTAATCACCGGTTTCATCTTTTTCAAATTTCACACCCCAGCGGTCTAACTGCTCGATGGTGGCGAAACTGTGTTTTGCATAAGCGTACACAGTGGCCTGATTTACTACACCATCGTTAGCGATTGTAATTTCTTTGGTGTATTGCTCAGGCGTGGCGTGGCCAGGAATGACGGCGTTATTTAAACCGTCCATACCCATGCTGATTGCGCCCGAACGTTTTACGTTGGCTTTATCAATTAACAAAATGCGCAATTTGGGATTGCGTTCTTTCGCTTTGATAGCGGCCATTGGTCCGGCGGTGCCACCACCTACCACAACTATGTCGTATTCTTCTTCCAACGTTTTTACATCGGAAAAATCAAATGCTGCGTTGTTCATTAACACTCCTTACGGATTTAATTTTTGTGTGTTATTTCGATCAATTCGAAAACGATACTGGAACGCGTCGCCGCGATAATACAAATATTCAAAATCCAACGGCACACCATCAGCTGCATGGGTCAACCGCTCAATGCGCATAATGGCTGAACCTTCCTCAACCTTTAATGCCTTCATTAATTCTGCTTCGGCGAGCACAGCGTCAATTGCCAAATCAGCATGGCCGAGCGCTATGCCGCAATCATTTTCGATAATCAGAAAAATATCGCGCGTCGCTAAATCAGCTTTCTCTAATTGCTTGCCTAAATGTTTAGACACGTAAGTAATTTCAAGTGATACAGGTTCGCGATTAATTAAACGAACGCGTTTAATTTCAGTGATTTCTTCGCCTTCGTTAATTTTTAATCTCTCGGCGATAATTGAATCTGCCGGAATAAATTTGAAGCTTTGCAATTGGTTTATAACTTCGTAACCCATTTGCGACATGGCTTCTGCAAGGCCCTGCAATCTGCTCACATTTTGAAATGCCTTGGGTTTTGCAACGAAAGTGCCCTTACCGTGAATTTTAAAAATCAGCCCTTCTTTCTGAAGATCATTGAGTGCTTGGCGCACAGTGATACGACTTACGTTATGAAGTTTCCCTAATTCGTTTTCGGATGGCATTTGGCTGTGCGATGGATAGCTACCGTCCAAAATTCGTGCGCGTAATAATTCTTTTAACTGGCTATAAAGCGGCACCGCAGAAAATGGAATTAGTTTTTCGTGTGTGCTCATTTGCGCTCTGCCGTTACATTAATGACTTGTTAGTACTTGTCATAACAAGTTGCTGGCGAGTCTAAGGGGATATTTTGGCGCGACAAAATATTTTATTTTTCTAAGGTTATAACCAAAATTTATTTTTTGATGGCTATAGGCGGTAAATGAAATATGCACTTTACCGCTTCAAATTTTTCTGAAATTTCATTGTAAAAACCGAAGTGTTTAATTTTCAACTTCGCTCTAACGTGATTGATTATTTTTAAACATTTTTTGAGTGAAATTTCGCCGAAATGGCGCAGGGACGCGCTCAAATTGATGGTGTGCTAATTGCAAAGTGATGTTTTCTTTAGGCTGGATAAAATGAGTTTTATTAAAGCGCATCATGTGGATCGTCAATATCGCATTACGCCGACCTCACACTTTTGTAGTGGCGGCAATACTGATTCTGTTAACCATGCCTTATGTTTTGAGCAAAATGGCGACAGATATTTTTCCGTTTATCCAAATCCCGGTGGTGGCGGAACTGTGGGAATATAAAGGGTTAACTGCAAAGGAAATGTCCGAACGTGTTACCGGCCCGGCCGAGCGTGAGTTAGGTCAAGCCGTCGATAATATCGAGCACACAGAATCCGTTTCGGTCGCAGGTCTCGGCATTGTTAAGGTTTTCTTTCAGCCTGGTACCGATATTAACGCAGCGTTAACGCAAACAACTATGAGTGCCAGCGCCGCGTGGCGCTCAATGCCGCAGGGCACGCAGCCAGGTAGAGTACGACCTTATTCGGCTTCGGAACTTCCCGTGGTTCAGTTGAGTATTTCAAGTGACACGCTTTCCGATATTGAAATTGGTGACGCTGCGGGCACGGCTTTGCGTCCTATCGTTTCTAGCAAAAAAGGTCTTTCACTTACGGCACCTTACGGCGCACGTGGCAGGCAAGTGTCGGTGGATCTGGATGCAGCAGCGTTACTCGCCAACAACCTCACTCCCGCCGAAGTTGTTGCTGCAATGGGCGTACAAAATTTAATTTTACCGACCGGAACTATGAAGGTTGGCGATAGCGAATTTGATATCAAGCTAAACGGCGCTGTGCCCACCATCGATAAAATTGGTTTGATTCCAATTCGCACCGAACAAGGCAGAACCTTGTTATTGCGCGATATTGCGAACGTCCATGATGGATTCTCACCGACTACAACTATTGCCCGTCAAAACGGCTCACGTAGTGTGCTCAATTCAGTTCTGGCTTACGGTGGTGTTTCTACTATTGAGGCCGTGGATTTTATTAAAAATGCGATTCCGGAAATGCTCGCAAAAATGCCGGAAGGTGTAGACATTAAATTAATGTTCGACCAATCTATTTTTGTTCGAGCTGCCATTAATAATGTTGTGCATGAAGGTTTAATTGCAGCCGCGCTCACCGCCGCATTGATTCTATTATTTTTAGGCAACTGGCGCAGTACATTGATTATTGCTGTATCTATTCCGCTTTCGATTATGGTGTCGCTCACTTGCCTGTATCTAATTGGTGAAACTATTAATCTTATGACTCTCGGTGGTCTTGCATTGGCGGTGGGAATTTTAGTGGATGACGCCACTGTAGAAATTGAAAATATCGAACGGCAGATGAGTATGGGTAAAGAACCCATACAAGCTATTTTGGATGGTGCGCAGGAAATTGCTGTTCCAGCATTCGTATCCACGCTGTGTATTTGTATCGTATTTGTGCCCATGTTTTTTCTAACAGGAACGGCACGTTATTTATTTGTACCGCTTGCTGAAGCGGTAGTATTCGCGATGATCGCGTCCTACATTATTTCGCGCACGTTGGTTCCTACGCTCGTCATGTTTATGATGCGCGGCCATCATCAACGCTTGGAGCTTGCTTCGCAAGCGGAGCTTGAGCAAAAAGAATTTAAACAAAACCGGTTTGAAAAAATACATCATAGCTTCAATAGCGGTTTTGAAAAATTTCGCACACGGTTTGTTGGTGTTCTTTCAGGATTGTTACAAAAACGTAAACGTTTTGCAGTTGGGTTTTTAGTGTTTTGCCTGCTGTCCTTAGGCATATATCCAATGCTTGGCCAGGATTTATTTCCCGTAGTAGACAGCGGACAATTACGTCTTCACATTCGCGCGCCGTCTGGCACGCGACTCGAACAAATGCCGAAATTAATCGATCAGATACATTCTGAAATTCGAGCAAGTATTCCAGAAACACAAATGGGCGACATTCTGGATATTATCGGCGGACCTTACAGTACCATTAACACGCTCAACGGAAATTCCGGCACCGCAGAATCAGCAGACTCGGAAATTATGTTTAGTTTCAAACCGGGCGAGCTGGATAGCGCGGACATCATGAAAGA
Source organism: Gammaproteobacteria bacterium (assembly GCA_004173475.1). Taxonomy (GTDB): domain Bacteria; phylum Pseudomonadota; class Gammaproteobacteria; order Pseudomonadales; family Cellvibrionaceae; genus Cellvibrio. The sequence continues at coordinate 343,649 of SEBU01000001.1, read as the reverse complement.
TTTACGTGCGCGCTTGCCCAAGTTATTTCCGCATGTGGAATTCTTTTTCCAACCAGCAGATCAAGTAAGCCAAACGTTAAATTTTGGTATTCCCGCGCCTATAGACGTGCAATTTATTGGTGGCAAACCTGCCGAAATTATTCCGCTAGCTGCGCAATTAAATAATGAGCTGCGAAAAATTCCCGGCATTGTGGATGCTCATGTTTACCAGCGTTGGAGTAAGCCAACCTTTTCGCTTGAAATGAATCGCACGCAATTACAGCAATTGGGTTTGAATGCACGCAATGTAGCTGAAAATATGATGATCGCACTCAGTGGTAGCATGCAAACAACACCGACCTATTGGTTAAATGAAGCAAACGGAAATACCTATAACATTGGCGCACGCAGCATCGAAACCGATATGGATAGCATCGATGAACTTATGCACATTCCGGTCGGTAAAGGCAGCGATGGCAAACAACAATTGTTGGGTAGCGTTGTTACTTACGAACGTACATCGCAATCGTCCGCTGTGAATCGCTACAACAATACCAACATGATAAATATTCACGCGAATATTCAGGCGCGAGATTTAGGATCTGTAAGTCGCGACATTAATGCCGTCATAGAAAAAATGCGCCCGAATTTGCCACGCGGCGTAGATCTTAAATTACGCGGCCAGATTGAAACCCTGGATATTGCGTTTGTTGGTTTAGGGATTGGTTTGCTAGTGGCAATCGCATTGGTTTATTTTTTAGTGGTCGTGAATTTTCAATGCTGGCTTGATCCGCTCGTTATTATTATTGCTTTGCCGGCTGCGCTCGCAGGTATTGCGTGGATGTTATTTTTAACGGGCACAACACTGAGTGTCCCCGCATTAACTGGCATCATCATGACCATGGGTGTCGCAACGGCAAATAGCATATTGCTCGTGTCTTTCGCTCGCACATTGCTTGCTCAAGGAATGTTACCTCTCGCGGCGGCATTGGAGGCGGCATCAACCCGTTTGCGTCCTGTGCTTATGACTGCCTTCGCTATGATCGTAGGAATGTTACCCATGGCGTTGGGACTAGGGCAGGGCGGCGAACAAAACGCACCGCTCGGGCGAGCTGTTATTGGCGGTTTATTATTCGCGACTGTTTCAACGCTTTTATTTGTTCCAGTGATATTTGCAAGCCTCCATCACAGACTCGCGCAGCGCTCCTTGCACCCTAAAGAAGCTAAATATTCAAGCGGTAATTATTCAAACAATAGCTACTCGAGTGATCAACCATGAATGATTTGTACACGCCTCAACTGGATTTACCAGCAACAAAAGTTAGTGTGATTAAAACGCAACGAATTGCACTTGGCGCGCTATTGATATTGTTGGTCGGTGCAGCGGTTCGCGTTGTGTTCAATGTAAATGACGCACGCGCGCTGCAAGAATACACCGCCAAAACGCTTGAGCGTAATGTACTTGTTACGAGCGCAAAACCTGGCGAGTTGCAACGCACTCTTGCGCTACCCACAACGTTGCGTGGTAATACCGAAGCTGTTATTTATGCGCGCACCGCTGGCTACCTAACAGCGTGGTACAAAGGAATCGGTGATCAGGTAAAAAAAGGTGAGTTGCTCGCAACAATTGATGCACCTGAACAAACCCAGGAATTAGCTCAAGCCCGTGCGCAGCGTGAACAATTTGCCGCTCGGTCAGATTTGGCGGAGCAAACATTAGCGCGCTGGGAACAATTGCAACAGCGACAAAGTGCAATTTCACAACAGGATTTAGCGGAGAAACGCAGTTCAGTTCGACAAGCAAAAGCGGATCTGGATGCAGCAAATGCTAATGTAAAACGCCTGGAGCAGCTTGAAAGTTTTCGTCGTATAGTTGCGCCCTTCAATGGAATTCTCACTCGTCGTAGTATTGAAGTAGGCGATTTAATTGCAAATGGCGGTAAAGAACTATTTGCGATTACACAAACAGATCCGTTAAGGCTCACCATTTGGGTCTCGCAGGCATACGCAGATGATTTAAAAGTCGGAGCACCCGTTGCGGTAAATCTTCGGGAGCAAGCGAGCACAAAACTTAATGCAACCATTGAGAGAATAGCGGGCGGCATAGACCCGGATACCAGAGCGCGTCAAGTGGATTTAATCTTGCCGAACCCCGATGCGAAAATTTTACCCGGCGTTTACGCAGAGGTGGATATTAAGTTATCAAGCGGAATTAAAGCCTTAGTTGTTCCCGCTGCAGTATTAATTATCACTGATCAAACCCCACGCGTTGCCGTCGTAGAAAAAGATAACCGCATTACCTACCGCAACGTAAAACTCGGCCGCGATTTAGGTCGCGATGTCGAAATCCTTGATGGACTTAGTGCGGATGATGTATTGGTGGTAAGCCCATCAGATCAATTAGTAGAGGGCGAACTTGTCGCTACAAAAAATTGGCAACCGACTATCGCTATCGCAGCGAACGCGCCTAAAAAAGAAAACGGCGAAGGTAAAAAGGAACAGAACAAAGTAAAGGAAAAATGATTTTTAATTATTTATTTTAAGTTTGGAGTTTATTCACCTTAAATAAACCTAACCGGCTTTTCCAAAACTGCGAGCGTTATGCAGCACTCACTAAAAATTTCATGGTGGTATTTGGTAGCCGCGCAGTAATCAGTAATGAACACGCATTCAAGCCACGAACATTTTCCCCGCGCATAGTCGTATGGACGCAAATTCCGGTATTTCGATAATAATCTCGCCCGCAATAGGCGCGATCTCCGGAACAATTTTCCATCCCAGTTCACCGAATCAGAATTTTTCCGCTTGGCCCTTCATCGCCGATACGACAAGCCGTGATGAAGCTTGCCTGACTGAATTATTTTGTCCAAGCCAATAAGCTTCTGATGATTAAGCAACGATATAAACCACTAATTCATTCTCGAACGTAAATATAGATACAGTTTGATACAATTTGATTAGATTTGGTGAAGAGTTTTGAGTGGTTAAGTCCTAGGCTTGCCAGGCAGAAATTTATTGGTAGAACTAACATGAATTACTTACATAGTGTAATGCGCACCTTATTACTAGGCTTAATGCTTGTATCTTACGGCGGCTACAGTTTTGCGGAAGAAGCTTCGAGTGAAGATAAGCTGCAGCAGGACGATAAAAATACTCGGGATGGCTATTACTTTTCTATCGGGACAGGGTATTGGAACCATGAATCTCCCTTGCGTGAGAAGCGTAATGGTTTAGCACTTGTTATTAATGGTCGCTACCAATGGAATGGTTTTTTTGTGGAACTCGCGAACGGATCATCCGGTACTGCAAATCTTCCTACGCTGGGCTATAACTTTTATGGCAACGAGCATTGGAATTTCGATCTGCTTTATGCGATCACGGACGGCACCGGCGAAATTAGATATGAAATGGATGGTAAAACACATGAGATGTCTACTCTGCCAATAAGTGGTGTTGGATTGAGAGCGCTAGGCTCGTGGGGAAACACAACTTTGCAGTTAGTTGGATTGAATTCTTTCAATTCCGAATTTCGATCAGATACGGCCCTGGATTATGCTGCGTTGTGGCTTGGCCACCGTTGGCAAATTAAAAATTGGAGCCTTAACGGATTGGTGGGTGCCAAATACCGGTCAAGCGACTTGATGAACTACTCATTCGGAGTTACTGAACGTGAGGCCGATAAGATAGTTAGCGCCTATGAGACTTCTTCAGGTGTTGATTATACTGCTCAAATTGATTTGACATATCCCATCAGAAAAAACGTACTGTTTCAAATTTACGCAACACACACTCAATTTTCTGACGAAATGCTGGATAGCCCAATAATAAAGTACGCTCGCAAATGGGAAAATCGCCCCGAAAAGGAACAGACATTCGGTATTATCGTGCACTATGTATTTTAAGGGCGAGCTAGAATGAAAAATAAATATCGGCTCACTTTTATCGTTTTACTTGTTTTTAAGGTGCAATCAAGCACTGCAGCTACGCTTGCTTACAAGGGTACAATTGCACTATCGAATAAACCAAAAGAATGTGTTGTGTATAAAGAGGGAGACAAATGTTATGCGAATGCAATTATTAAATGGAAGGCGAGTGAAACAGGTTCGTTTTGCTTATCTCGCGCACCCGGTGATGTAAAACTGGCTTGTTGGAATAATGCTAATGAGGGTGGCTTTTCAGAAAAGTTGGTGATGGATGGGCCTGTAGAATATTATTTAACGCCGACCGATAGTTCCGAAAAGCTCCTGAAAGAAACATTAAATCTATCCTGGGTCCATAAAAAATCGAACCGACCTGAACATACCTGGCGAATTTTTTAAAAATAATGAATCATCCCTCTAAATCTATACTCATCGTTGAAGATGACACAGAATTACAACAATGGATCTCCGATTATTTGGTCGGAAAAGGCTTTAATTGCACTTGTACGGAAAATGGTGCGGAAGCCGTTAAATTAATCTCTAACCTTCAACCGGATGTGGTTTTATTGGATGGCGCGCTACCGGGGCTTGACGGATTTGAAGTATGCAAAATAGTGCGATCATTTTATAAGGGCGCCATTATTATGATCACTGCCAGGGATGAAGAAATAGACGAAGTATTGGGTCTGGAAGTTGGAGCAGACGATTATTTGATAAAACCGGTAAGAGCAAGGGCGTTGCTAACTAGAATTCAAAAACTACTTGAAAAGAAAAATGCAGCTCCTGCCTCCAGAATTTTAACTTTTAATAATCTAGTCATAGATTCGCATTCTCAATCCGTTCACTTATCAGGTGCTGAAATAAAACTCACATCAAAAGAGTTTGAGGTCTTATGGATTTTAGCTTCGCACCCAGGTGAAATTGTCACGCGCGATACCTTGCTCAAAGAATTACGAGGTTATGAATTTGATGGCCTCGACAGATCAATTGATTTACGCATTTCTCGTGTAAGAAAAAAACTTAAAGACCGCACTGAAGATCCCTATCGCATAAAAACGATATGGGGAAAGGGCTACCTTTTTGTTAAAGATGCCTGGTAATCTTTCTATGCTGAAATTACGTACACTTATAATGTCGCTCCTACTCACAATTTTATTTGCTTCTGTAGGTTCAAGTTTTTTATTGGATAAACTTTATAGCCATTTATATTCCAGTGAAAAAACGGGCCAGGATTTGACTCAGCGACAATTGGAATTAATAGGTATTCAACTTTCATCAATCTTGCGGAAACTGGAAAATAAGGACGAATTTATAAAGGCCTGGGAACAGGAAAAAGCACCGCTCTCTTTGGAGATAGTGACTCGTGATGATATTGGAATGCCTGAAGAGCTTCTTTACGAGTTGGAAAGTGTTGGTCATATCACTGTAGCCTCAACGACTAATATCAGTTTTTATTATTTTTTGAATGAACAAAATAAATATTTTGTACTTCGTGCGCCACTGGCGACTAAGCACAAGCAAAGTAAATGGCTGCCTATCATTTTCACTATTCTTTTCTACACCCTATTAATATCCATTATATTTGCCTGGTTGTTTCCGTTGATTCGTCGATTACAAAATTTAAGCTTGTCAGCAAAAAAGCTGGGTGAAGGTGTGCTGAGTGCGCGAATTACGCCGAGTGCGATTTCTTATATAAAAGACATTGAGCTTGAATTTAATCGTATGGCACAACGCATTGAAGAATTGGTGTCTGATATAAGTTTATTGAGTTCAGCAATCTCTCACGAAATGCGCGCACCACTTGCCAAATTACAGTTTGGTTTGGATGCATTGCGGGAGGAAGATGATGCGAAAAAACGTGGTGTCTACGAAGATCGCCTCGATAAGGTAATAGCTGATATGGCGAGCCTCGTTGAGACTTTGTTGCGGTATGCGCGCTTGGATAAAAACATCGTTGACCTTCCGAACGATAAAGTTGATCTTTTAGAGCTATGCACCAGCTCGCTAGCATCTGTAGTGCAAGATGCGAATGAGGTAAGTGATCTGAAAAGCCCAAGGCTGGAAGCTAATGTAAACGCCGTAGAACCTTTTTATGTAGTGCGTGGTGATCGGTTTTATCTAAACCTACTTCTGGAAAACTTGCTTGCTAATGCAGTCAAATATGGTAGACAAAGAATACTGATTAGCCTCGCCCATCAGGAAAATACAATTTTATTTATGATTGAAGATAATGGTCCTGGCATAGACGAGAATTTCAAACAGGATATATTTAAACCCTTTATTCGTGGTGGAAAAATTAAGCAAGAGCCTCACTGTAAACAGTCTCCGCAAACAGGTCATGGTCTTGGTATGGCTTTAGTTAAACGTATTGCGGACTTACACAATGTGGAAATTGAAATTTCAAAATCAGGTGCATTGGGTGGGGCAAAAATTTCGATGTTGTTTACACGAGCCATTCGCTAGGAAAAAATCCTAAATATTAAATATGTGCAGGTAAATATAGTCACGGATGATACAAAATGATAAAAGTTGGTACAGTTATAAATTAAATGATGATTTAGATTATCCCTTCCAAATAAACAAAGGGATAAGATATGTTTTTTACTCACAAAAATTTCTTTTCAATAAAAAGTTCAGTACTGATTATATGGTTTGGTGCAACCCTTCTAACAGGGTGTTCTGACGACGATCCTCGCGAAGTGTCAAGCTCTTCCTCATCTATTAGCTCAACAAGCAGCTCCTCTGTATCCAGCGTTTCTGTTTCCAGCTCTTCGTTAGCAACCTCCAGTTCATCCAGCTCTCCCTATCTAGGGTATTGGTACGCACCAGCATATGGTTACGTCCTATCGATAAGTGTTGAGAATAATCTTTATAAGCTAGATACATATAGCGTTACAAAAAATTCTTGTTTGTTACAGGATATTGACGTAGATCTATCTTTGGATGATCTAAAACAAGGTTATGATTATTCAAGTTTGGCACAGGAGGTGTTGCTTCAGAAAAAGGGAGACTATTTGTCTGGAGTTGAATACGAAAAGCTGGAGCAGTTTCCAATGGCATGTAAGGAAAATTTGCAGAAAGTAAAATATGACTCTGGTTATGTCTTTGATGCTAAGAAAGATTTTGAAATATTTTGGCAGTCATTTAGTGAGCTGTACATTAATTTTGAATTGAGAGGAGTAAGTTGGGACGAAGTTTATGAGGAGGCTGTAAAGTCTGTAGGCAATATTAAAAACGAAGAAGAATTATTTGAGTTTCTTAGTATGCTTATAGCTCCTCTGGGTGATGCCCATGCGGTATTGCTCAGAATACCGCTCACCCAAAATTTGGATAAGAGCATAGACGCAGCACGGGAAAGTGATGACATCCAAATTTTTAGTCAACATACGCAACTGACTTTGCATGACAAATTATTAAATGAATATCTGGAGACTATTGAATCTGGCAGTGAATTAACTGAAGCGCAAATGGCAGACGCAGAAAATTATATTCTTACCGGCGTTGAGAATTTGAAAAATATTATTTTTGGTTATGCAAAGGAAAATTCTGATATTGAGGTAAGAGCTGAAGGTGAAATTGCGTGGTTTAAAACAAAAGATAATATCGGATACTTATTTATAGGTTCAATGTCTGATTACAGCGAAGGCATATCAACGATAGCTTCTGATCTTGTTATCGGAGAATCTGCTATCAAAGAAGCTTTATCAGATCTGGCTGATACGGACGGGCTTGTTATTGATGCTCGCTTTAATACTGGTGGGGAAGATCAGGTAGCGCTCAATTTCGTTCGCCATTTTATGAGCCAATCCCAAGTTGTCTACTCCAAGTCTGCAGGTAGTGGCGCTTTAGCAACACCTATGAAAGAAGTAATCTTAGATCCGCAAAGCGATAATATTTATTTGAAGCCCACAGCAGTATTAGTCAGTGGGGACACCGTCAGTGCAGCTGAAGTATTTACTATTGCCATCTCGTCTTTGCCGCAAGTTGCCGTTATAGGCGAGCCAACTTCCGGGGCATTATCAGATGTCCTCGTCAAGCGACTTACTAGCGATATTTTATTTGGTATAAGCAATGAAACTTATGTAGATAATCAAGGAAAAAACTATGAAGGTGTTGGAATATCACCTTATATTGCAGTGCCGTTTGCAACAATTCAAGAGCGCCAAGGTGGTTATGACGGAGGATTGGATAGGGCGATAGATTGGATTAAAACTGGAATCTAGTTCGAGCCCCGAAAAGGGGCTTTTTTATTAGTTTATTGATTGATAAACCTAACCGGCTTTTCCCAAACCGCGAGCACTATGCAACCTTCTTCGCTTAATATCTCATGGCTGGTGTCGGTAGGGTTTATTAAAAAGCTTCCGGTTTTGTAATGGCCGCGTTCGTCAGATTGGCTACCCCATAAAACCAATAAGAACTCAGTGCCCATGTGCATGTGTTTTGGGATGCGTGCGCCTGGGTGGTAGCGCAATAGTGCGCTTGAGCAGCCGTCTGAACCTTCGTTATAGAGCGGAAAAATATCTACGCCGCTGCGAAAATCTTGCCATAGAATTTTCGGATCGTCGAAGGTGATATTCAGAAGATTATTCCAGAGCAGTTTGTTTTCCAAAATTATCTCCTTTATTTATCGTTGAGCGCAGTTAATAAATCTGCTGAGTTTGTCACAGCACCGAACACACCACCCTGCATATGAATCATTGCCAATGCCGCTTTGTGATTTGCGGGGTCTGTAGCAGCACAGCAGTCTGCAACGAGAACACATTCGAAGCCGCGATCATTAGCTTCACGCATAGTGGTGTGAACACAAACGTCGGTGGTGATGCCGGTAAGAATTAAATTGCGGATATTTTTGGTGTGCAATACCAATTCTAAATCTGTTGCGTAGAAAGAGCCTTTACCGGGTTTGTCGATAATAATTTCTCCGTCAATAGGCGCTAGTTCAGGAATAATTTCCCAACCGGGTTCACCACGAATAAGAATTTTTCCGCAGGGCCCTTCATCACCTATGCCTGCGCCTATTTGCCGTGAGCGCCAACGTTTGTTGGCTGGCAAATCTGCAAGGTCAGGGCGATGACCTTCGCGAGTGTGAATAATATGAAATCCTTTTTTTCGCATTGCAGCGAGTAATTTTTTAATCGGCTCGATAGGTGCGCGCGTGAGGCTAATGTCGTAGCCCATGGTGTCCACGTAGCCACCCTCGCCGCAAAAATCTGTTTGCATATCAATGATAATCAGCGCGGTATTTTCCGGACGTAAATCACCATCGTAAGGCCATTGATAGGGAGTGCTTGAGAGATAAGTTTCCGTCATGGTCGCTCCTGATTAAATATTTTAAAAATTTCGAACAGGTTGCTAGTTAAAAAAGGGGCCATGTAAATTAACGCTAGCCCCAACTAGAGTTGAATTTTTTTCGTTTCCCTATTTAGTGATTTTGCCTATCAAGCATGACTATGCTCCAAGGGCTCAGGTGCACGATTATCTGCAACGCTAAATTTCGCGCAGGCGAACAATACACAAGCGACTGCGAAATACGCAAAGGCTACTGTAGGTGTTTGCCCAATCCCGATTGCTTCGCCGTGCATAAATCCGAAGAAGGTCATCACTGAACTTGCGAGTGCAAATGCAGATGCTTTTACAAAAGCGCGATCAATAATAAATACGGTAATCGCTCCCAGCATTAATCCACCTAGAATTGCTCCGCCACCTAATACCGACAGACCGTGATAGAGCACACCTGTTTGGGCAAGCTTGTCCAAACCGACCGCAGCGGCGTTAGTTCCTGCTGCACCCAATACGTTATCGATTTGCAATTTGCCCCAGGCAGCAAGATGCGGCATTAATGCAACGATAATTGCCGGGGCATGGATTTTCGGGCTTTCCTGAAATGCTTGCGAGCCGATCAGCATGCCGATGTAAAGGAGAATCGGTGAGATGGCGACTATGGGAATAAACGACGAGAACACGGCGATAATCCCCAGCCAGCACAGCACTAACACCGCAACACCCGTTGCAGCCGAGTAACCGATTCTCCCGCCCATGGCTTTCCAACCGGGGTGGCCGATATAGACTGCATTGATAAATGGATTGCCCATGCAGCAGCCGATCAGACTAATAGCGCCATCAGCAGTTAATACACGAGTGGTGGGGAAGTCATCGCCTGCGACGGCAGCACTTTCTACGTTATCCATGGCTTCAACGAGATCGTAAATACCAAATGGAATGGCAGTAACGAGGATCACGCCGATAAATTCAAACCCGGAGAACACGTGTCCAATAGCTGGGATCGGAATGGAGAAGCCGAAGCTGGTAACGGATTGCGTCAGTTTTTCCAGCGTGAGACCGCCGTAATTCAAACCCATCGCCGTTGAGCCCCAGGCGATTAAAGTACCAACCGCAATGGCGACAAGCCCGGCGGGTATTCCTTTGAAATAGCGAACCCCGCCAAACCAGCTCAACAAAATAATCGCAAAACACACGACACCTATCACCGGCGTCATAAACATTTCGAGGGCAGGTCGTAATGAAATAAAGGCGATGGAAACTCCGGCAAGCGTTCCTAACAGTGCGGCCCGTGGCGTAATTTTGCGAATGTAAGGTGCGACGTAGCCGCCTGCCATAAGTACAAAACTTTGTACGAACACCCAGGTTAATCCCGCTTCCCAGCCTTTTAGTGGATTACCGGTCATAGTCGCGATGGGCAGCATAATCACAAAAACTACCACAAACATATGCGGCACAGAGATTCCCGAAGGCAGGGCACATACGTCCGTTCGCCCGGTTTTTTGCGCGAGTTTGTAAGCGAGATAGGCGTAGTAAAGTGTGCTGATGCACAGCATTAAACCGGTCGCGGGCAGGATTCGCCCGAACACAAGATCGTCCGGCATGTTCAACACATAGCGCAGTAAGCCGGTGAGTACGAGCAGGTTAACAAGAATGTTGGTGCCGAAGCCGAAGAATGCATTCCAGTCTCCAGGCACCCAAATGGTGGGTTTGGTCGTTTGCATAGCGGGATCTCCAAATTTATTTAGAACTCAGTGTTTCAAACATTCGATCGTTGGAGCCTAGGCTGCTGTTACCGCATTGTTGATTGACGCAATCACCGCACCGGATGTAGCGACCCAGCCGAAAATTCCTCCTTGTGCCGTAATCACGCGCAATCCCATCTCGTGAAATTCGGGAAAATATGACCCGCAAGCATCGCTGATAACCACGCAGCGATAGCCGCGATCATTAGCTTCACGCACTGTGGTATGCACGCACACCTCGGTAGTAACGCCGCACACGAGCAGGTTTTCGATGCCGCGCGCTTGTAGCTTTTCTTGCAAATCTGTCTGGTAAAACGCGCCTTTGCCGGGTTTGTCGATAACTAACTCGCCTTTGATCGGCGCCAGCTCAGGGATGATGCTATGCCCCGGTTCGCCGCGAATTAAAATCCGCCCCATGGGGCCAGCGCTACCAATGCGTAGCGAGGGCTTTCCACGTTCGATCTTGGCAATCGGTGCATCAGACAAATCCGGTAAATGACCCTCGCGGGTATGGATCACCGTCATATCCGCCGCCCGTGCTGCGTTCAGTAGGCGCTGGCAAGGCTCGATGCAAGAGCGCAATAAGCTCACATCATTACCAAGGCTTGCGCCGAAGCCGCCGGGCTCGAGAAAGTCGCGCTGCATATCGATAATGATCAGCGCTGCTTTACTCAAGTCTAAGGCTATGGCTTCTGGCTTCGCAGCCACCACTTGGATACTCATAAGCAATCTCACAACTGGAATCTTTGGTGCGTTTTAAACGGGTGGGTTAGAAACGGAAACGTCCACCAAGACCAACTGTCTGGCCGGTTTTTTCGGTCCACTCCGGGTCGTCGTTGGTGTAGCCAGCGTAGAAATCGAGCTTCTTGCTTAAGGGCAGGTTGTACATAAGTGTGTAGATGTTGCGGTCGTAATCTCCGTAAGGAGTGTCGACTTGTGTGAGGCCGTAGCCGAGGTAAATAGCGCCTTTGCCAACTGCAATGGACGCACTCAACACCAGCGTGTCGCGGTCTATATCGCCAACTTCGCTATCCAATTTGTCGCGCATCATTTGGTACTGAGCATAAAAGGTGTTGTCGCCCATTGCGTAGCTGACTCCGAGGAGTGCATCGGTTTGGTCGTCATCGGGCCCCAAGCCTGTGGCGCCAGTTTGCGTACCGGAAATTTTCTGGACGGCTGCGGTGAACCCGAAATCACCGGATTTAAAAAAAGTGTTGGCGGCAATTTTGTTGGTACTGTTGTCACCCGCTTTTTCGCCAAACGCATAAGCGATACTGCTGGTAAACCCACCGGCAGTAGGCGTGGTGTAAACCACTGAATCGCTCCAACCGGAGTCACCATACAAACCGCCTCCGCCAAAGCTCATCAACACCATGGGGGAGAAAGAAAAAGAGTCGCCGAAGGGGTTAAAAATAATTGTCGACAAGAAATAAAGGCTGGCGTTACGGCCGATGGTGAACTGGCCAAAGTCACCTTTGAGGCCGAAGTTAGCGGCACGCGCAAACATCATGTCACCTTCAAAGCGACCAATTTCGCCGGAGTCTGGCCGTAAAAAAGCTTCAACAGAGCCTATGGCTGTTAAGCCATTGTCTAAATCATGACTGCCGTGGATGCCTACGTAAGAAGTTGTTAATCCGTTAGATTCAATTCCGGTTTTGCTCTCTACATCCTCATCGCCTGCAGGACGGTTGTAACTTAAGTAGGTGTCCAATTCGCCAACGAAATTCAATGCGGAGTCCGCATGTGCAAATTGCGTGGGCAGTAATAAAGAAGTAATACAGGCAGGTGCGATTACGTGTTTAATGACGTGGTTATTGATCTTCATGAAAACTCCCTCGTTAAATTTGATAGCGCGGTCTTAACAATTGTTTTGGCTAAATGGTATCTCGCTAGAGTTGGATATGTGTTTTATTGAATCAACGTTGTATACAACGATGTGTTTAGCATGGCTCGTGCCAGCGGAACTAACTGGGTAGGTATCTATCAGTAAGCGTATGATTCGACGATGTTTTTTCGCTGGGATGAGATGACTGACAGGGCTATGAGAAATGAATGGCGCAATTATTAGCACCAAAATAAGATTAACTATCGCAATCTTTGCACTGATTAAGGGCGGCTGAAGACATAGTATTGGTTTACAAACGAGTTTTAGAGGATTTGTTTTACAAGCCGAATGTGGTCGCCTACCATGAACTAAACGTAGTATTTATAAGAAATGCGTATTCAAAAACGGTCGCTCGGACGCTTACCTATTACGCCATTTCCTATCTCCTTATTTAACAAGCGGAGCAAAAACTTTGACCAAATCGTCCGCCCAACTGGTCTACGATCAGCTCAAGAAAAAAATTATCGATTTCGAAATTTATCCGGGCACGCGCATTACTGAATCTGAAATTGCGGAAGATTTTCAGGTGAGCCGCACACCAGTAAGGGCTGCGTTGCAACGTCTCGAAGCTGAAGGCCAAATCTCCATCATGCCCAAACAAGGCTGCTTTGTTCGCTCAGTGGATATTGAATCCATAAGCCAATATTACGACGTGCGAATCACACTCGAAGCTACTGCTGTGGAATTAGCCTGCGACCATATGAGCGATGAAGATATAGACGCGCTACAAGAAGAATGGAATCAGGAAAATCTTGAAGCTGAAATCGACATGGAAGAAATTAAAGCGCGCGAAGAAGCATTTCATATAGGTATCGCCATCGGCAGCGGTAATACAATCCTCGCGAATTATTTGCGCGATATAAATAATCACATCCGAATTCTACGCCGCCTCGGTTTCCCCGACCGCCAATCCGTAATAGAAACCTGCGAAGAACACTCCGCAATCTGTCAACTAGTCCGCGAACACAACAAAACCCAGGCAAGACGCGCAATGACAAAACATATTCGTAAAAGCCAGGACTTGGCGAGAAGCGTTACGTTGAGTCAGTTGCAGCAGGCGATTAAGAGGCATGGGGGAGTGGGGTGAGAAATATTGTGAGAGTCTCGCACTCAATTAGATTGAGTGAGATGAGTCGTAATTATATAGTTGGTGCTGTTTAATAAACTGTTAGTCATCAAATGGTGAAAGAATGGATTTTGAAACTAAATATTCCGATCGCATTTCCATATTGCTCAAGGAGCAAAACTCGAATCTAGATCGTGAGTTGCAAATAATTTTAAGAAATGCAAGTGCTAATCATGATCTTGGTAGTGGAAATGTAGTAAGAAAAATAATGGAATGTTGTACGGTTGAATTGAAAAAAACCATACACTTACTTATTAGTATTTCCATTGAAATGGTTGAATTAAGCCAGAGAAGTATGTCGCTTGAAAAGCTGTGGGGTATTGTTCAGCCTCATATTGCTAGCGAATTTGCTTTAACAAGTGAAGCTAAGCTGAAAGCTATTAAAACAAATCAACCCAGTAATCTCTCAAATAACGTAATAGAAGCTTCGTCTATTTTACAAAAATACATGCTATTCGAAAGCGAAGCAAAATATAAAATGGAAAAAGAACTTAATATTTTAAAAGAAAAAAGAGGAAAAACACTAAAAGATAGAATATTTAATAAGTTAAATAATAGTTGGTTTTATCTTATTTTTATCGCTATTTTTGGTTTATGCGCTTGGTTAATTAAAGGCTAGCAAGTTACTGCAGCACCGCTAGTACTCCGTGCCTGCGCCGGACAGTTTTTAAGTGCGTTTTACGGTTTTCTGAGCAAAATTATTTAACAAAATTACAATTAAAAACAGCCGTTTAAGTAGGCGTTATGGAGGAATAGATGAAAAAATTCATTTTTAATGGCACTCTAATTTTTTGGATTTTAATTTTAGTCTCTTGCGCAGGAACGCCGGTAAAAAACGAAGAGTATATTAGGCCCACGCTTATACCTTCAACTTGCCCTCCATTTGGATACCCTAAGGCTGCACTGCAAGATAATGTTCAGGGAATAACCGTTCTTGAATTGCATATAAACACAAAGGGAGACGTGATTGAAACTAAAGTTAAAAAAAGTAGCGGTTCAGAAATTCTTGATACTGCAACAATCAAGTATCTCGGCTCGTGTAAATATAAACCTGCTACTCAAGGCGGAAAGCCAATTGATACTTGGTTTGATATGAAGTACAACTGGAAGATTGAGAACTCCCCCTCAGAAAAGTAAAACCCTGAAGGGTTGATAAAGCATCACCAATGCGCTGGTCTTCATTAGCTGGTTTGTGGTTTTACTGCGCTAACGCACTCCATAAGATAATTATGTAAAAACTGTCGTTGATTCGCTCAAGCGCCGCGCACATCGGGAAAAAGATAATTTTGAGTTTCGGTTATAATTTTATGATATGCAAATTATTTAAAATCACAACCTAAAAATATCGATGGCGCCAGTCTTTTGAGATCGACTTTATATGAGAAACGTATGTTCAAGCATGTGATTCTTTCCAGCATCTTTTCATCACTTATTGGATCAATAATTTTTTTAATTATTTGCATGCCTATTTATGGAGGTTTAGCTTTTGTATTTGGAGCGATTGCACTTCCATGTGCGCTAATCTGCTGCCTGCTATTTTCATATCCACTTATAAAATTCACAGAATCAATGCCAGAGAAATATAGATTTTTAGTTTTCTTTATTGTTGGGTTTACGCTAGGTTGTGCTTCAGAAGCTTTATTTTTTGGCAATATAGATCTGATTAATTTAATCCAAGCCAAGGAGCTTGTGATTACCTACGGTTCGCTTGGTGCGGTGACATCGATCGCAGCTTGGTGCTATGTTCGCAAATACGTTCGCCTGTAACACAGCAGTCAAACACCGTTCCGCTGAACAGAATTTAAGCGATTTTACGGTTTGGCTGCGTAAGAGTAATCCATAAAACAACAACGTAAAAATGTCGTGGCGCCTATCTGCCAAATTCCACCTTATGTTGTGTGAAGAGAATGTTGAAATGATAGATGAAGACTTATCCAAAATGGTGTCAATTCAGGTTCCTCTTGGCCACCTTCTACTTGCATGGGAAACGCTTTCAAATAAATTCTCAGACTTACGCTCAAACGATACTCTTTCGGAGGAAGAGAAAAAGGCGATATGGGGGCTAGCTGATTTACTTGAGAATGCCTTGGTTGATAATGGTATTGGTAGTAGGCAGAAAACCGAATGGGAAGCCCTAGTTGATAGATCGAGAGAGTTTATCAAAAAAATTCCCATTGATTTTTTGGACTAATATGAAGTGACTTGAAAAAGGTTTCTAAAGCATTACGCAATACGTGTCCGAAAATTTTTAAGTCACAGTTTTCGCTAGGCAACTTCTTGGATGCGCTGAGCAAAGTTATGCAGTAAAACACAACTCACGAGTCGCCATCTTACATAGTAGAAATCTAATGTTATTGAATGATGAAAAAAGCCTAGAGAAACGAAAAGCGGTTTGGGTTGCGTTATCTGATTTGTTCCTGGATACAGATGTTTCGCTTAGCTACGAATATATCGCTCGCGTATGTGGAGAGTCATCTTTTACATTGGAAGAGCTAAAAGAAATCCTTGACAGTGAGGTTGCACCTGTATGTTCAAGAAATTTACTGAGTATTGCAGGAGAATGGGATGGTTTTGATGAAGAATGGTTAGTAAGCAGCATAAAAAATAATATTCTATCTAAAAAAGGGATAGTAAAAAAAATATTAAGCCCTTTGAAAAACTTTGGTTTTAACACTTATATCAGAATTCATTGGATAAAGGTAAAGCCAATTATCATCCAAAATAGAATCACAACCTAACAAATCACTTAGGCTTGATAGCTTCACGTAATAAGCTAAGTTTTATTACTGGCATCTATGATGCAGGCGACCTTTCTTGATGCTCTCAAGCCCAAATCAAGTAATGATAGTTAGCTGGCGACTGGTAAGATATTATGATTTCCCGGGCGAAGAAAATGTGAATGCAAACACTGACATCTGTAAGGAAGTTGAATTCCTAGTAGTGTATTTTACTGTATCCATCATTTTAAAATTATAAAAAGAAGCCTTGCTTATTTAGCTTTTTAAATGACATGAAAATCAAAACCAGTTCGCCCCCTAATGATTGTTTAGTCAATTTACTCATAGGAGAAAATAATGCCCGTATTTTTTGCATCTGAGTCAGTCCTTAGAAATCATCAAGGCGTCCTTGGGTATCCAGATAATAGCCAATATGTGATGGTAGAAGCAGAAGCATTTGAGCTGCTTGAAAAGTGTGATTACAATCTTCGCGCCGTATGCAATCAATTAGGTGTGCCGGAAAAATGTTGGGCTGAACAAAAAATTTACCTTATAAAAATTGAAAGTGATAAAGCCAGGAATTTAAGAGTGCTGTCTGGAAATGAGGCTGGTACGGACAAGGATTGGATTCCTGGCGGTCATCATAAAAATGGCTTCAGTCAAGCCGTTATCGATACCGTCAATATCGAAGACTGTATGATGATGGAGTTAAAATGGAAATCTTAAAAAGAGAAAATGGTAACTATCTCATTGCGTCTGATGGTACGCATCATGTGATTGCAATCGTTTGCGGAACCTCGGCGTTGTTTGAAGTTGTCGTTCAACTATCGGAACAACAAAAAAACAGTATTCTTGATAATAAAACTAAATTACAAGACATTCTGGATAAGATTCGCTTAAACCCGCATACCGTCTAGAAAAATTCATGAACGTTTTTTAATTCGCGGTGTTACAGTTTACTCCCCACGGCTATTAGAAATATCGGTCACTACTTATGAATATGACTGCCAAGGAGTTATCAATGAATAATCTAAAGGTATATGTCACATCAATTATTTTTTTGTTTTTGTCCTCCGCCATCCACTCATCTGAAATAGGAAATAAAATGAAAATTACCGGTGAATTTCAAGTCAAACTACAACCATTGGATTCGTATGCAAAGGGAGCTGAAGGTATAAATCTTGGTCGTATGTCGCTCGATAAAACATTTTCCGGAGCGCTGGACGCTACTAGTAAAGGCGAAATGCTTAGTGCTATGACTTCCACGAAAGGTTCGGCAGGTTACGTTGCGATTGAGCAAGTCGTCGGATCATTGTCCGGTAAAAAAGGTAGTTTTGTTTTACAACATTTTGGCACCATGAATCGCGGCAAAGATAGATTAATACTCGAAGTTGTTCCGGATTCCGGCACTGGCGAGTTAACTGGTCTTTCTGGAAAAATGCTTATAAAAATCGAGAGCGGCAAGCATTTTTATGAATTTGAGTATGAACTTTCAACAAAATAGCCTGAAAGAAAATAGAAGAGTTTTTAAATTTATGGATTTAAGAATGCAAACAGCCTTAGTGATTCTCGATCAGCAAAAGGGGATTGATAATCCTAAGCTTGGGCCTCGTAATAATAAAAACGCGCAGGCCGAGATTTTAAAACTTTTGGTAAAATGGCGAGAACTTGAATGGCCAATCTTTCATGTGAGGCATAGGTCAACGCATATTGATTCTGTTTTTTGGCCTGACCAGGACGGCTTTGAATTCAAACCGGAATTTGTACCGCTCGATAATGAAGCTGAAATTGAGAAGCGAACTCCCTGTGCTTTCATCAATACAAATCTGCAAAGCTTATTGAATCAAAACGGTATCACTTCAGTGGTTGTCGTAGGTGCGTCAACTAATAATTCTATTGAGGCCAGTGTGCGAACGGGTAGTTGCCTTGGTTTTACAATAATGGTTATTGAGGATGCTTGTTTTGCTTTTGCAAAGCGTGATTACTTTGGTATCCAAAGATCAGCAGAAGAAGTTCATGCAATGTCATTGGCGAATTTAAATGGTGAATATGCTCGTGTAGTGCGCTCAGCAGATTTAATTTTCGGAAAGTAACACTCGGCTTTGCATTGAAGGCGCAAATCAATATCAATTTAGTTTATGTGGTCTGCCATACCGACAATCTTTAGATCATTACTTATAAAGAAGTTTTTGATGGGAGGTTTCTTATGGCTTGCAGTGAACAAGATATCCGTAATCTCGCTAATCAACTTTGGGAATCTGAAGGAAGGCCTGAAGGGCAATCTGAAAAGCATTGGAAGTTGGCTACAAGGTTATTGGAAGCGGATGAGGCGGGTGCGCATCCGCATCAAAAACGATCCGTTGATCCCTCGGAAAAAACGGGTGAAACTGAACCGGAACAGCCTGATCAGACTTAACATTTTTTTCCGGATCGTATGATCATCTTTTATCAAAGCAAAACATTAGGTATTTACGCGTATGCCCGCTATGGCGCTACGCGTTTGGATTTTCGTGACAAACTGCTTCAATGTTGTGTCCGTCTGGGTCGAGAACGTAGGCTCCGTAATAGTGTGGATGATAATGTGCTCGAACCCCTGGCGTTCCATTGTCTTTACCACCTGCATCTAACGCAGCTTTGTAAAAAGCATCCACAATGGCGCGACTTCCTACCCGAAACGCGACGTGAACGGGTGGTTTGTTCGGAGTTCCTTCTATTACCCAAAAATCGGGTTTAGGTAGCTCCCCGAAACCAGCAACATTTGTTTTCCCGTTAACGGCAGCCGGAATCTCCATAATTAATTCGTAGGCTATAGCGGAAAGAGAAGATCGGTAAAATTTTTTGCTTTTTTCAAAATCGCTAACAACAACGCCTGTGTGATCAATCATATCCGTTTCCTTAATTTAAGCGACAGGTGGATTTCACGCGCGCCATTTATTGGGTACAAGCTTGCCAGATATTTTATTTTAATGAAATCCATACGGGCGCATGATCGCTGGATTTTTCCCAACCTCGAACATGTTTATCTACTTCGCATTTGAGTAAGCGCTTTTTAATCGCAGGGCTTAATAGAAAATGATCAATGCGAAGGCCAGCATTACGTGTATAAGCATTTCGGAAATAATCCCAGAAAGTATAAATTGTTTCATCGGGATGAAGCTTTCTCAACGCATCAGTCCAACCTTGTGCAACTAACTCTTTAAACAAGTTACGAACTTCGGGGCGAAAGAGTGCATCATCTAGCCATCGCTCAGGTTTATAAACATCTTTTTCGGTAGGAATAACATTAAAGTCGCCGGCTAAAACAACCGAAACGCCCGACGATAAAAGCTCAGCCGCGTGAGTTTTTAAACGTTCAAACCACAATAATTTATAATCAAATTTCGGGCCCGGTGCTGGATTGCCATTTGGCAAGTAGAGACAGCCTACAACAACACCGTTCACAGCCGCTTCAATATAACGACTGTGAGAATCTGTCGGGTCACCTGGTAATACCCGACGGATCTCCAGAGGTTTTCCAACGCGGGAGAGAATGGCAACACCATTCCAGCTTTTTTGGCCATGCCATATAGCATCGTAACCAAGATTATTAATTGCCGCCTCGGGAAATTTTTCTTGGGGGGCTTTTAATTCTTGCAGGCAAGCTACATCCGGTTGAGTTTCCTCTAGCCAGCGCAGTAAAACGGGTAAGCGTGCATTAATTCCGTTGACATTGTAGGTGGCTATTTTCATTTTCGTGCCCAAGGTTAATGAAGCTTTAATGAATAAATTGCTACTAAACATGTTCTTATTAATTAGGGTAATTTAATAGAACCACCGAATCCGTTCGCTATATAACGTCGCACGTGGTGTGATTTTCAGCTGCCAGTTTGCTGCGGCTCATTCAATAAATCTAATTTAGTCAGGTTAAAAAACATGAAACCAATAAATATTTATGAGTCTATTCCCGAAAATTTAGATGACGAAGTATTTCAAGATATTTTTAAGTCACCCAATGTTAGAGTTGAAAGAATTATTTCTCGTGGTCAAACGTCCGCGCAAAATGACTGGTACGACCAGGAGGAAAATGAATGGGTAATGGTTCTTGCAGGGCACGCTCTGCTGGAATTTGAAAATAATAAAATAGTGGCTTTGAAAAAGGGTGATTATTTAAACCTCCCAGCGCATTGCAAACACAGAGTAAAATGGACTGATCCCGCGCAACTAACGATATGGTTAGCAATCTTCTATAAGTAAAATTATTTTTCGTTATTTATGCGCCAAATAATATTCTAATGTTCAACCTATATTTCCACCTGTCATTATTCGGTGGACTTCGAAGATTAACAGTTTTATCTTTGATTGACGTTCGTTCACATGCAAATTACCAGGGAGTCGATTATGAGTACCAACATTTTAAGCTCTGCCTCATTTGTCAAAATTTTTGCCTTTTCATTTGCAATTTTTCTGTCAGCGATTTCCAACAGCGTACACGCAGTTTTTATTGATTTTGACGACTTGACGTACGCATCGGAAGATCCGGATCACCCGTTCTTTTGGGAAACTCCTGTAACAGACCAGTACTTATCACAAGGCCTAATGGTGTCAGGAGGTTTTTTATATCCCTATAATTATTCTCATCCGGATGAACTGGGCCCAGACGATATTTCTGGTCCTAATTTTTTATGGGGAGGGCAAAGGTTAGTTTTAGATTTTGTAGGAGATGAATTACCCACCTATGTCGGGATGTACGTCGGAGCAAATATTGAAGCCATATTTCTTAGTGCATACAGTGAATCCGGGTTACTCGCATCAACTCACACCAAAGGGGACGGAGGGCCTTTATATAGTGCTCCATATGAGCCTCGCCAATATGTTTCTTTTTTAGCAAATGAAGGAATCAGGACGATCGCCATTTCGGGGTTCTGGGGCGGGCGCACTTCGGCTCATATAGATGATCTTACATTTACTTATGCAGATGTTCCTGAGCCTTCGCCATTTATATTGTTATGCATAGGGCTAGCGATTTTAGGTTTAAAACGGGTAAATGATCGACGTTAATTTTCTACTTACCTGTATCTGAGTGCGCGGAATCAACACGTTTTGATTCCGGCGATCCTTTTTGTCTTAAAAATATAGAGAAAAAAACAATCGCTGCCACGGACAAAAATTCACTCTGCCAATTTTGGAAAGATTCAAACCAAAAGCGATTTTCCATAAAGGTTTGCATAAGAGTAAGCGCCTTATGTTCCTCCTCATTAATCTGCTGCATGGTGCCATAAGCGTGAATTAAAAAGGACACGCCAAACAGTATTAGAAATGCCAGGCTCAGTGAATTCTTATAAACACTTAAATAGATACCGCCTTTTTTGACCGGCCAGGGGGCGTTTTCGTGAGCCGTTGGCTCGCGATCAACGTCCTCCGGCTCATCCAGACTTTTAGATTCTGCCGAACCCTGTTGATAGAGAAATACCGTCAACACTACGTAAAGTCCCATTTGTAAAAATTCGCTTTCCCAGTTTTCAAAAGTCGCCTGCAAAAAATGTCCTGATGCAAGGTATTGCCCAAAAGTTAGCAATGCCAAGTGCTTTTCATAACGCTCCTGTTGGTCCTCTTCATAACCTGTGTACGCTTGCCCTATAAGTGACACAATCATTAATAAGAGGAATGTTATTAACAAACCGTTTCTTTTAAAAATTCCTGCGTTTTTATTCATAAAATATATCTCCCTCGCCATTGTGAAATTTTTCGTACTGTATGGGAATGGATTTTATTGCATGCATAGCCGCTAGGTGACGCACCTCGTTTCGTTCCCCAACAAATTTGTGTGTTTCGCTAGTGACCTTTTGTACATCGTTAATCGTGGTTGCATAAGCAAAACAAACAACACCGTTCAATTCATCATCAGATTCAGCGGTGCCGGTAATAGCAACCGAAAAATTCGCGCTGCTTCGCTGAAGCGCACCTAACGCCATTTCCCGTGCAACTTCCTCGCTGGTTAATCCAAATATATTCATAGTTTGCAAATTCACACCCAGGCAGCAATGCTTCGCATGCTCGGTGTAAACAACATAACCTATATCCAATATTGAGCCACAACCAGGTACATCAGCTAAGAGCGAAGTAACCATTCCAGCGGTACAGGACTCCGCCGTCACAAGCATCGCTTTTTTTTCGCATAAAAAATTTATCACGTCTTCTAAAGATTCCACATTTAAGTTCCGATTTGTTTTTAGATTATTAAAAGTGACGCATAAAACTTTTAATTTTTGAAAATTAATTTCAATAACGAGATTGCACGCCAGCCTAGCGATTTTCTGTTCGTTGGCGAACGATGCCTGTTGCGACAGCTTGTTAGGTTGGAGCACCTTTAATACCTAAACCCTGATAAATCTTTAATTTATTAGCGGAACTGTTGAATACTCGGAGGATATTTATGCAAGCACTTACGTATCACGGTAGTAAAGATGTGAGAGTGGAAAATGTGCCTGATCCAAAGATTCAGGAAGCGGACGACATTATCCTTCGTGTAACCGCAACAGCAATTTGTGGATCGGATCTGCATCTCTATCGCGGAAAAATTCCGCAGGTAAGGGATGGTGATATTTTTGGCCACGAATTTATGGGTATCGTCGAAGAAGTTGGCGGAGCGGTAACATCTGTTAAAAAAGGCGACAGAGTCATAGTGCCGTTTGTTATTGCTTGTGGCAGTTGTTTTTTTTGCGCCATGAACTTACACGCAGCATGCGAAACAACAAATACAGGGCGCGGCGCAATTCTAAATAAAAAGCAAATTCCGCCTGGCGCAGCGCTGTTTGGGTACAGCCATTTATACGGCGGCGTACCCGGTGGTCAAGCCGAGTACGTTCGGGTTCCCAAAGCCAATGTAGGTCCGTTTAAAATTCCGGATGGGCTGGACGACGAAAAAGTTTTATTTCTTACGGATATTTTACCAACTGGCTATCAAGCTGTGGTCAATGCCGGCATAAAAGCGGGAAGCAGTGTTGCAATTTACGGTGCAGGGCCGGTTGGTTTAATGGCAGCTGCAAGTGCGAGGTTTTTGGGCGCTGAAAAAATTTTTATGGTTGACCATAACCAATATCGGTTGGACTTTGCACGCGAACATTATGGCGCTGTTCCAATTAACTTTGACGAAATAGAAGATCCTGCTGAAGCAATTATTGAACAGACAGAAGGATATCGTGGAGTTGATGCTGCAATTGATGCCGTCGGCTTTGAAGCCAAAGGCAGTACCGTTGAAACAGTTTTAACAACATTAAAAATTGAAGCCAGTAGTGGAAAAGCATTACGCCAATGCATCGCTGCGGTTAGACGTGGCGGTGTCGTGAGCGTACCTGGAGTTTATGCTGGGTTTATACATGGATTTTTATTTGGCGATGCGTTTGATAAAGGGATTACGTTCAAGATGGGACAAACCCATGTGCATCCTTTCCTGCCTGAGTTGCTGGAGCAAATTATTCAAGGGAATCTACGGCCGGAGATTATTATTTCTCATCGTCTCGCTTTAAAAGACGCTGCGGAAGGCTATCGCATTTTTAATGAAAAAGAAGAGGAGTGCCGCAAGGTTATATTGCGTCCTCAAATTTAACATTACCGGAGGTTTGTATGACGACACAAAATGAAACTTATGCGCTTATTACTGGCGCTACCAGTGGTATCGGTTATGAGTTGGCGAAAGTTTTTGCCGAACATGATTACAATCTAATCATAGTTGCGCGCACCGCCAATCGCCTAAACGATGTGGCAGAAGAACTCTCGCTCGAATATGGAGTTGACGTTATACCTATTGCCAAAGATTTATTTGATGCGCAGAGTCCATTCGACTTGTATGAGGAAGTAAAGGCAAAAGGTTTACAAGTTGATGTTCTTGTAAACGATGCTGGTCAAGGTTTGTATGGCCGCTTTATAGATACCGATATTTATAGAGAGCTGGATATTATTCAGCTGAACATCAATGCGTATGTGGTGCTCACTAAATTGTTTTTGCAAGATATGGTGAATAATCAATATGGGAAAATTCTTAATGTGGCCTCTATAGCCGGAAAAGTTCCAGGCCCGTTTCAATCTGTTTATCACGGAACTAAAGCGTTTGTTCATTCGTTCACCGAAGCGGTCCGTGCTGAGCTAGCGGATACAGGTGTAACTATTACGTCATTGCTCCCTGGCGCCACTGACACAGATTTTTTCCACAAAGCGGATATGGAAAATTCTAAAATTTTAGATCATGAGCTTGCTGACCCAGCGAAAGTTGCAGCAGATGGATTCAAGGCTTTGATGTCAGGAGACGATATGGTTGTATCAGGATTTAAAAATAAAGCTCAGGTCGCCATGAGCAATGTGACACCAGACAGCACGGTTGCAAAAGCGATGCTTAAACAGCAAGAGCCACGCGATACGCATTAGTGAAAGTGGCGGCCATTTCGTGGCCGCCTAACCGCAACTTTAGGCGAGTGTCGCCATCAACTCCTCCTTTCTACGCAGCAATTGCTCACCCAATTTTGAAAGATCCAACTTTGATGATTCCTTCGCTTTGGCAAATATTTGGCTTTGTTCTTCTTTCACGTGATGCTTCACGTATTCACCAAGTACTTTGACTTTCGCATCAAATATTTCACCGTCCGGCTCAACGTCCTGAATTTGTGCAATAAGTGTTTCAAGTGTTGCGTGTTCAACCGCAGCTTCCGGAATTAATTCTTTGTCCTTCAGTGCAAGCTTAACGGCTGGGTAAAAAATCTCCTCTTCGATTTGGGCGTGTATGGTTAGCGCAGTACAAATTTTTTTCACTACTTCTTTCTTTTTAGCATTTGATTTGAGCGTTTCATATTCCTCAAATAATGCATTGACTTCTTTATGGTCTGCTTTCAGAAGTGCTGTTGCATCAGGTATTTTCTTTGCAGGAACGCGTTCTAGTTTGGTCATGTTAATTCTCCGTATCGTTTAATTTGAATTTAATGTGTCGCGCTCGGAAAATAATGTTTCATGTCAGAAAATAAAGTGCGCTATGGCACGATGCTGATGTGAATTCTTACCTGTTTGATGATAGTCCGCTAAAAGATTTGATGCGTCTGTAAAAAAATGAATTTTCATAATCATACTGCGCTTTAACTGTGCGTTAAGCATGTCTCTTAATTCAACCATAGCCTATTAAACTTTTAGCATTACAAAATTTCTAAAAATAAGAACAAGCGAAACATAATTCGTTTTGGTTGAACAACATTTTAGACCGAGTAATCGTTCGGCAGCGCACGGAAATGTGTCGCTATGCTCCGCATTATAGTGAAAGTTTATTGTCGCTTTAGATAATCATTTTAACGACGATTTTTGTTTTAACGACAACCGCGTTATTAATCCAATCTCTCGTTAAAAGTTTCCATTTAACAATAGAACAGCATTCACTGTATCTAAATACCTACTTCGATATGAGACGATCAAAAATAATGTGATTTTCTTTATCCCTGCCTAATATATTTTTGGAGATTTACTATGCCAGATCAAGAAACAACGAACGAAAACATCAACGGATCAGGATCTGTTTTAAGTACCGTATCAGGGCCTTCGACACCAGCTTCACCTGATACGCTCGGTGGTAAAACTCCAGTAGGAGATCGCTTATTAGAAAAGATGGCTGCCGGTAAAGATCTAGCGGCTGCAATGCCCGCTAACGAAAATAAAAAAGATGAATATGGCGAAGCGTCACGCTGTCCGTATTCTGGTGCAACCCGTGAGCCTGCATCGACTGCTGCAACGGGAAGTACATCATCAGAAATTATTTCTTCAGAAAAAGTTGGTGACGGTGAAACGGACATTGGCGAAAACCCAACTGTTGGTCCTTTGGATCGGGTTCGCGTAGATGCAAGTAATCAGGTGATTACAACCAATCAAGGCGTTCCTGTTGCGGATAATCAACACTCATTGAAGATAGGTTTACGCGGCCCAACGGCCATGGAGGATTTCATCCTTCGTGAAAAGCTCACGCATTTTGATCATGAGCGTATTCCAGAGCGTGTTGTTCACGCGCGCGGCTCAGCTGCTCACGGTTATTTTGAATCTTATGAATCATTGGCCCATATCACGCGCGCCAGCTTATTTTCTGAGCCAGGCAAACGCACGCCGGTATTTGTGCGTTTTTCAACAGTGGCAGGCGAGCGTGGCTCGGCGGATGCAGTGCGCGATGTGCGCGGATTTGCTGTTAAATTTTATACCGATGAAGGCAACTGGGATTTGGTAGGAAACAATATTCCGGTATTCTTTATTCAAGATGCTATGAAGTTTCCGGACCTGGTGCATGCAGTTAAACCTGAGCCGCATCATGCGATGCCGCAAGCCTCCAGTGCACACGATACTTTTTGGGATTTCGTTTCCCTAACACCTGAATCCACTCACATGTTGCTGTGGCAAATGTCTGATCGTGCGATTCCACGCAGTTATCGCACCATGCAAGGTTTTGGTGTACACACCTTTCGTTTGGTTAATGCCGCAGGCCAATCCGTATTTTGTAAATTCCACTGGACACCGCTCTCAGGAACTCACTCCCTGGTGTGGGACGAAGCCGTAAAAATTAACGGTGCAGATCCTGATTTCCATCGTCGTGATTTGTGGGAAGCAATTGAGGCGGGCGAATTTCCTGAGTGGGAATTAGGGTTGCAAATTTTTTCTGAAGAACAAGCAGACCAATTTGAGTTCGATATATTAGACCCAACAAAAATTGTTCCAGAAGAATTGGTGCCGCTGACTCGCGTTGGTAAATTGGTGCTGAATCGAAATCCGGATAATTTTTTTGCAGAAACAGAGCAAGTTGCTTTCTGCACCGCGCATATTGTTCCTGGTATAGATTTTACCAATGACCCGTTACTGCAAGGTCGTATACATTCGTACCTTGATACACAGCTTACTCGTCTGGGCGGGCCTAACTTCCACGAAATTCCTATCAACTCACCAATTGCACCTGTTTACAATAATCAGCGCGATGGATTGCACCGTCAGGCCATTCACCGTGGACGTGTAAATTACGAACCAAATTCCTTGGCGGGCGGCTGCCCATTCCAGGCAGGAATTGCAGGCTTCACAAGCTTCCCGCAACCTGTCGCTGAAGATAAGGTGCGCGGTAAACCGGAATTATTTGCTGACCATTATTCGCAAGCGCGTTTATTCTGGCAAAGCCAAACTCCAGTAGAGCAACAACATATTATTGCTGCATTCCGCTTTGAATTGACGCGTGTGCAAATACCAGCAATTCGCGAGCGCGTTTTATCATTATTGGTAAATGTTGATCAGGTTCTTTCCACCAAAGTTGCGAATGGATTAGGTCTTGCGTTACCGGCTGCTGCGCCAAACGCATCTTCACTGCCGATGCCTGTGTACGATCCTTCTCCAGCATTGTCTTTATTGTCGCGACCCGGTATTACAGGTATTCGCACGCGCAAAGTTGCGATACTAGTAGGTAACACGGTTGATGCCGACATTGTTTCGTCTGTTTATGCTGAACTATTAAACGAAGGCGCGGTGCCACGCCTAGTGGGTTCGCAACTTGGAAAAATTTCTACGAGTGATGGCAAAACCCTGGATGTAGAAATTTCAATCGAAGCGGGCCCATCAGTTTTATATGACGCGGTTGTTATTGCCGATGGCCAAGCTGCAGCTCAGGATTTGGCGCGCGACGCTCATGCACTGGATTTTATTCGACAACAATATCGTCACTGTAAGCCCATTTTGGTAATTGGTAATGGAGCTGATTTGTTTACCAAGGCCGATGTACCAACAACCTTGCCCGATGGAACGCCAGACCCTGCAATTGTATTTGCAAGCGGTGCAACACTTGAGAACGATTTGAGCGAATTCAAAGCTGCCTTGGCGAAACATCGTTCATATGTGAGAGAAACAGATCCACCATTGGTTTGATCTTCAATGCAAGATCCCACGGAAAGAACTGCTGCGCTTTTAAGGCGTAGCAGTTTTTTTGCCGTTATAAGGCTGTGATACAAAAATTGTTTTTGTAGAAGTAGGTAATAGTTTTTGGGGTGAAGTATGTTTGGATTTTCGGCACTTGAACTGGCAAGAATGCAGTTTGCTTTTACAATTTCATTTCATATTATTTTCCCTGCAATTACTATCGGCCTTGCCAGTTACCTTGTGGTGCTTGAAGCCTGTTGGCTGCGAACCAAGAGGGAAGTCTACCGCGACCTTTATCACTTCTGGCTAAAAATATTTGCAGTAAATTTCGGAATGGGCGTGGTATCCGGAATTGTTATGGCATATCAGTTTGGTACCAACTGGAGTTTTTTTTCAGATTTCGCAGGAAGTATTACGGGCCCGCTATTAACCTACGAAGTGCTAACGGCGTTTTTTCTTGAGGCTGGCTTTTTAGGTGTAATGTTATTTGGTTGGAATCGTGTTGGCCCAGGATTACATTTTTTCTCCACGGCAATGGTAGCCATAGGTACATTAATTTCTACGACCTGGATTATCGCATCCAACAGTTGGATGCAAACGCCGCAGGGTTACGAAATTGTTGACGGCAGAGCAGTGCCAGTCGATTGGTTAAAAATTATTTTTAATCCCTCATTTCCTTATCGTCTAATGCACATGAGCGTAGCGGCTTTTTTAGCAACTGCATTATTTGTTGGCGGTTCAGCGGCTTGGCATTTATTGCGGGGCAATGATAATCGCGCAATTCGAAAAATGTTTTCCATGAGTATGTGGATGCTTCTGCTGGTCGCTCCAGTGCAAGCGGTCATTGGCGATTTTCATGGGTTAAATACCCTGGAGCATCAACCTGCAAAACTTGCGGCTATCGAAGGCCACTGGGAAAACGAGGGTGAGCACGGAACATCGCTCATTTTATTCGGCTTACCAGACATGGAAGCAGAAACCGTACATTACAAAGTAGAAGTCCCTCGCCTCGGTAGTTTAATTCTTACACATACCTGGGATGGAAAAATTCCCGCGTTAAAAGATTTTCCGCGCGAAGACCGTCCCAATTCGGCCATTGTATTCTGGTCATTTCGGATTATGGTAGGGCTCGGATTCCTGATGATATTTCTTGGCTTATGGAGCGCCTGGCTGCGCTATCGACAATCGTTATACACCAATAAATTTCTGTTGCGTTTTTCGCTGTGCATGGGGCCCGCTGGAATTATTGCAATCTTGGCAGGTTGGTTCACAACGGAAATTGGGCGCCAACCGTGGACTGTTTACGGCGTGTTTCGCACCGCAAATTCCGTATCTCGTTTGGATGTTACACAAGTCGGAATAACATTGATTATTTTTGTGCTGGTGTACATCGCGGTTTTTGGGACAGGTATTGCCTATCTCATGCGGCTTATTCAAAAAGGTCCTGTCATTAGCGAAGGTAAAGAAAAAGAACACGGTGGAGTGGGTGAAGTCCGCACACCTATGCGGCCAATATCCGCCGCGAAAAAATCTGATCGTGATGACGTATCACCTAGCGATAAAGACGGCCATGACGGGGTAGCATAATTATGGGCATCGAGCTTTCAGTTATTTGGGCGGTAATTATTTTATTTTCGATCATGATGTACATCATCATGGATGGTTTTGATCTGGGGCTTGGAATTTTATTTCCATTTTTTAAAGAAAAGGAAGAGCGCGATATCATGATGCACACAGTTGCACCCGTATGGGACGGTAACGAAACCTGGCTGGTGTTAGGCGGTGCAGGATTATTTGCAGCATTTCCACTCGCCTATTCAGTTATTTTAAGTGCGTTATATTTACCGATTATTTTTATGTTAATCGGATTAATTTTTCGCGGCGTTGCATTTGAGTTTCGTTTTAAAGCCATGGATCACGAGCGACATTTTTGGGACAAAGCATTTATTGGTGGTTCAATAGCAGCAACGTTTTTTCAAGGCGTTACACTCGGCGCTTATATTCAAGGCTTACCGGTTGTTGAGCGTGCCTATGCTGGCGGCCCGCTGGATTGGCTTTCCTGGTTTTCGGTATTTACGGGCATTGGTTTGGTTGTTGCCTTTGCGTTGTTGGGCAGCACGTGGCTAATTATTAAAACCGAAGGTTCATTGCAGAAGCGTGCTCACGACATCACGCGTTACCTCGCGTGGTTGCTGCTGGCAACCATTATTATTATCAGTGTATGGACTCCGTTATCAGACAAAGCTATTGCAGCTCGCTGGTTTACTTATCCCAATATTATTTGGTTCTCCCCCGTGCCCCTACTGGTTGGGTTATTTACTTTTCTGTTGATACGCTCGGTAAAAAATGGCGACCACGTAAAACCTTTTGTATTTACGCTTGGAATAATTTTTTTGGGCTATAGCGGTTTGGGTATCAGCCTATGGCCTAATATTATTCCTCCGTCCATTAGTATTTGGGCCGCTGCGTCGCCACCGCAAAGCCAGGGCTTTGTGTTAGTGGGAGCTTTATTTATTATTCCCATTATTCTGGTGTATACCTTCTGGGCGTATTACGTTTTTCGCGGAAAAATTAAACCGGGTATGGGGCACGACCATTAATGCGCACAGAAAGCCCAGACACAAAGTCACCTTCAAATCGCTCGCCATCAGCAGCCGAATTTTCCTGGTGGAGCAGAGTAGGGTGGCTCATTGTCATTTGGTCGCTGAGTGTGATTGCTTTAGGTTGCGTAGCTTTTGCAATTAAAAAATTTATGACTGCTGCGGGAATGACAACTTAATTTACGCGGATTATAAAACAATTAGGTTTAGCAGGGAAAATGCATAGTTTGACTGTTTGATAATTGCGGGTAACAATTTTTATAAAAAGTTTTTTGCAAAACTGCTTAAAAATTAATCTATGAAAGTAGTAATTGGAATATAACGCGCTAATAAATCAGCGCGTTTATATTAAGTTTCGTTTAATGTTTGATATTTGTGTGTTATTTGAACTACCTCACGATGCCGCAAGTTTCCTCAGTTTATTTCTTGTTATTTTCAAGACCATCACAACATTAATTTTGAAGTACTAATATCCCAATATTTTTTGGTTTAATAATCCAAAATTTTAAATTTCCGTAGAAAATTCTTAAGTAATCTCAACGCTATTTGGATGATTTAGTTTCGCCTTTTATTTAAAATACTGCGTGCGGCAACGCACTGAACAGGAATTACAGCGAAACATTATAATGTCGTCAAATTATACAAGCTGAAATGAAAAAAATAGGCGCTTTCCTTACCCTGAGTTTTTTAAGTTTTCACGCCAGTTATTTGATTGATAGTGATCGTCCAAAACGAAGTTTCCGATTGATAATGTAGTGATGTTTTTCCCAGCGAAAAGTCAGTTGATTGTTGGTAAATCAGATTCGCAAAAACATGGCGATTTATTACTTTCGGCGCACATCCAGTGTTCCGCCCCAGTAAGGATTTAAAAAATGCAAAAGGTAGATGTTAAAGCTCCAACTACTCTGGTTCCCGTTGTAGGAATCGGTGCTTCTGCTGGCGGCTTGGAAGCTATCACCCAGCTGGTGGATGCATTGTCTCCTGAGCTTGGGCTTGCCTATATCGTTATCTCCCATATGGACCCTCGACAAGAGAGCCATATGGCAGAAATTCTTGCCAAGCATACGGTAATGCCGGTGTGCTTTGCCGATAATAATCAGCAAATCCAACCCGATCATATTTATGTCATTCCGCCCGATTTTTTAATGACGGTGTGCGGAAACGCGTTACAGCTAACACCGCGTGGTCAGTCGGGCACAAAACATTTGCCGGTCGACGCATTGTTTACTTCGCTTTCGGAACAGCGTCCCACCAAAGCCATGGGTGTAGTTCTTTCTGGAACAGGTAGCGATGGTACCCAGGGCGTCAAAGAAATTAAGGAAGCGGGGGGCATCACTATCGCGCAGGAACCCACCAGCGCGGCGTTTGATGGTATGCCCAGCTCGGCGATACAAACAGGTAGTGTGGATTTAGTACTGCGACCTTTCGAAATTGCCAATGAATTGGCAAAGATTGCAACTCACCCTTATTTCGTTGTCGATAATGACGATGAATTGCCAGCGCCCATGACGGCTGATGCCGCCATGGAGAAAATTTTTGAATTGCTCAGCACTGTTTATCAAGCTGATTTTAAGCAATATAAATCCAACACTATTCAACGTCGGCTTCAGCGCCGCATGGCCTTAGTCAATGAAACGGATGTGCAATCTTATCTTGAGGTGTTGCACGATAATCCGGTTGAACTCGCGGCTCTCTACGATGATTTGCTTATTCGCGTAACCTCTTTTTTCCGCGAAGAAGCAATTTATACCGCGTTGAAGCAAACCGTTTTTCCTGCGCTTTTAAAGAATCGCAGTCATGAAAACCCCTTGCGAATCTGGGTACCCGCCTGCGCTACAGGCGAAGAGGTTTATTCCCTGGCAATCTGTTTGCTGGAGCATCTCGGCGAGCGCGCACAGGATATTACGATTCAAATTTTTGGTACCGATCTTAATGAGGCTGCCATTGAACAGGCGCGTCAAGGTTCCTACGCGGAAAGTATCGCCGAGCGTGTTTCGTCGGCGCGTTTACAGCGCTATTTCGTTCACGAGAATCGTCGCTATCGTATCGCCAAACAAGTGCGTGAACTTTGCGTGTTCGCAAGGCAGAACGTAGCGCTCGATCCACCATTTTCAAAAATGGATTTGATCAGCTGTTGTAATTTATTAATTTATCTCGACTCGGGATTGCAGCGCCGTGTTCTGCGGCACTTCCATTACGCGCTGAAACCAGACGGTTTTTTGATTCTGGGGCCTGCAGAAAATGCGGACGAAGATACCCAATTTTTTAAGCGCATTGAAAACAGTCAGCGCATGCTCTACAAACGCGCCATGCCGGCACGCGGCTCCATCGAGCCTGTAATGAGTGCGGACCCCAAAAAGAAAACCTCGAAGGCGCCTGAACCCTTACACAGTGTTTTTCTGGACAATAGTCAGGTTCAGCGCAAGGCAGATGGCTTATTACTTTCCCGTTTTGCGCCGGCCAGTATTTTGGTGGATGACAGGTTGAACATCGTTCAATTTCGGGGACAAACCAGCCCTTATCTTGAACACGCTAGCGGTACTGCCAGCTTGAATTTGCATAAGGTCGCACACCCGGGAATTTTGCTTCAGTTGATGCCGGTTATTAAAGAAGCTCAGCAAACCGGTGCTACGGTCTTTAAAAGTGATTTACGAATTGAAACACCTGCTGGTACACGAGAAGGAACATTAGAAGTTATTCCTTTGCGCGAACCCGCTACCAAAACCAGTTTTTGTTTGATTTTATTTGATGCGAATTCTCGCCCGTCAAAACCGGAAGGGCGCCCGGATATTCCTGAGTCAGACAAAGATATTCGTATACGTCAGCTCGAAGAAGAGCTTGAAAGTTTGCGCGATTATTTGCACGCGACCAATGAAGCTTATGAAGCTGCGCTTGAAGAATCTCGCTCGGCGCAAGAAGAGTTGCAATCCGCTAATGAGGAGTTTCTGAGTGGCAACGAGGAACTCATTACGGCGCGTGAAGAATTACAGGCGTCTAACGAAGAGTTAACGACAGCCAATGAAGAATTGCTTAGCCGAACCAGAGAACTTCATCTGCTCAACAACGAGTTAGCACGTGCGCGTAAGGAAGCGGATTTCCATGCGATTTATGCGGAGTCGGTAATCGACACTGTATTCCATCCGTTATTAGTATTGGATCAGACCTTAACGATTCATCGTGCGAACCATGCATTTTACGATACGTTCCTGACGAACCCCGGTACAACTTTGAATCGTCGGTTGTTCGAGTTGGGTGATGGTGAGTGGGATATCGCAGAGCTTCGCCAATTACTTGAAAAAGTAGTTACCGGACAAATGCCCTTCGGTGCGTTCAAAACACAAAATCATTTCCCGAATGTAGGTGAGAGAACGGTGATGGTGAATGCGCGTAAAGTTCCCGCGTTGGATCACCGATCTGCACGTTTGTTATTAGCCTTTGATGATGTAACCCTCAACGAGGAAAAATTCCATAACTTGCAAGCCGATCATCAACGTAAAGATGAATATATTGCCATGCTCGCTCATGAGTTGCGCAATCCGCTCGCACCTATTCGCAATGCGGTCGAGTTAATAAATAAACGCAGTCACGATAAAAATTTGCAAACGCCATTGGACATGATTGATCGGCAGGTAACGACTCTGACGCGTTTGGTAAACGATTTGATGGATATTTCCCGCATAACTCGCGGGCAACTTTTACTGGAACGCAAACCTGTATTACTCGGCGATCTTTTAAAACATGTAGCGAGTTCAGTAACACCTTACATGGAACAGCGAGGACACCAACTCACGGTAGTTATTCCAGAGGATTTGCCGTTAACGGTTAATGGCGATGGAACTCGTTTGGAGCAAGTCTTTAACAACTTGCTCAATAACGCCGGAAAATATACTGATCGTGGAGGGCGTATTTCGCTGACCGTATCGGCAAGTGAGACTGATGCCATTATTAAAGTCATTGATAACGGTGCTGGTATTACCTCTAATATTTTGCCACACGTATTTGATTTATTTGTTCAATCCGACGCAACCCGAACTCGTGCGGAGGGTGGTTTGGGCATAGGCTTGACTCTGGTGCGACAAATCGTGCAAGGTCACGGCGGTTCAGTGTTTGCTGCCAGCAATGGTGCTGGGCAAGGTAGCGAATTTACTGTGCATCTACCATTGATGAATCAAGCAACACAAATCGACGAACAAGAAGATTCCGATGCTGATCTTCCTGCAAGTTTTAAAGCCAGGCGCGTGCTCGTAGTCGATGATAATGTCGATTCTGCAAACAGTATTTCTGAACTAATTGAGATGTGGGGCCATGAAGTTACCTTCGCCTACGACGGATTTTCTGGTTTGGAAATCGCCCGTACGTTTAAGCCAGACGTAGCACTACTCGATATAGGTTTACCAGGAATGAGTGGACATCAACTGGCCGTCGAGCTGAAAAAAGTAGTAGATGAGGATTTATTTTTAATTGCAATGACGGGTTATGGCAACAAGAGTGATCGTGATGAAAGTAAAGCTGCGGGCTTTAGTGTGCATATGACCAAACCTGTGAGTATGGGATCATTGCAAAATTTGTTATCGACTTTGGAAGCGTCTTAGCTGAATTGGTTTAACGAAAAATTTTTTGTATTTTACGTTTATTGCAAAACTGCCCGCCATTAAAAGTGACGGGCAGTTTTTTTGTACATATTTATTAGAGAGATTTAGCAACCGCAGAATTTTCTTGTGTTTTATTTTTGAACGTTTTGTTAATCAAATCCAGCGCTGGCCCCGTCATACAAGTAGTGATTATCGCCATTAATACCATCATCGCAAAAATTTCTGCGGATAATACGCCCAGATCGTAACCAATATTTAACACCACTAATTCCATGAGCCCACGCGTATTCATCAAGGCACCTATGGATAAACTATCTTTCCAGCTCTGGCCAACATATTTTGCGGCTAGCGCGCTGCCAACAAATTTTCCTAACACGGCAGTGAACACAATTAGCGCGGTGATTTGCCACAGGTAAGGATCGTTCAGTAATCCAATTTGAGTGCGCAGGCCGGTGAATACGAAGAACAGCGGCAACAACAGTACTAAAGCAACATCTTGCACCTTATCAATAAATATTTTTCTGAAACTTTCAGAGTCGGGCATGATCGCGCCGGCCATAAATGCGCCGAACAATGCGTGTATGCCAATGATCTCTGCGGTGTAAGCCGATAGAATTAATACCAAAAAGAAAATCGCAATAACAGGACGAGTCATTCCTTCGGCTGTTGAGTGTTTTTCGCTAACACGCTGTAAAAATGGCCGCACGACTTTGATCATTATTGTCACGTAGCCAATCGCCATCACGACCGTAAACAAACCATTAATAAAAGTACCCGCTTTAACAAAAGCAATGAGTGCCGCGAGAATACACCACGCACTTACATCGTCAGCAGCAGCGCAGGTGAGTGAAATTGTTCCAAGTTTGGTTTTATTAATGCCGCGTTCCTGAACAATTCTCGCGAGCACCGGAAACGCCGTAATGCTCATAGCGATACCGCTAAACAATGCAAAAACAGAAAAGGAAACTCCGGGTGGCGCAAACTGTGTGTAAAGGAAATAGGATAGACCGACGCCGAGCGTGAAGGGAATAAAAATACTTGCGTGACTAATTATCACTGCGTCGTAAGCTTTATCGCGCAATGTTTTTAAACTGATTTCCATTCCAACAATATACATAAATAAAATCAGCCCAATCTGGCTGACAAACTGCAAATTTCCCAATGAGGATTTCGGAAATAAATTGGCGGAAAGTTCCGGAAAATGCATACCTACAAGAGATGGCCCCAACAATATACCTGCAATCATTTCACCTACAACGACAGGTTGTTTTATTTTTGTACACACCCAACCGAATACACGTGCTACCAGAATAATTGTCGCAATTTGAGCAAGCAAAATTGCGAGCGGGTGATGAAGATTATTGGCGAGTCCGTTGAGAAAGTTTGTCCATTGGCTGTTCGCAGTATCGGCATTCGGTGCAGCTGCTGCCAATTTCGGATGTAATTTTTCACCAAACACGATAATCCAGTAAATAAGGCCAATAAGGCCTCCGGTAATAAATAGATAGGAAAAGCTTTGCTTGGTTTTGGTCATGGATATTCCGTTAAGGCACAAAGAGAAACGCAAACTAACATGGTGATTTTTTTAGGTTTAGCTGAGGGTCATAAGCGGATTCTATTGAGTGTTCGGCAGGCGCGATACTTTATAGCATCTCGTCAGGGAAGTGTAGGCGTACCGGGTATCCTGTTCCGGGCACAACTTCTTAAACTAATTAAAATCAGAAAGATCTGAACACGAGCACTTTGAATCCTAGGTACTCCTTGCTACTCCTTGCTATTAAGGGAGTTGAGCTGTAATCCGTCCCCGGCATGTGCCATTTTTACATGAGTTTAAGGTTGTTCAGGTTGGCTGTCGCGCAATTCATAAGCCACGTATTATCCATTGATAAAATACTGCATATAACAACAGTACTGTTTGCGCATACAGTTTTTTTGGTGTAGGCTATCCTCATAGCTGGGGTAGACCTAAGAGTGGCAAGAGACCACACACCCAGTGACTTTTAAAATTACTTTTTAATTACGTTGAGGTGTTAAATGGATGCGAACAAAGAAAAGGCCTTATTGGCCGCGTTAACCCAAATTGAACGTCAGTTTGGCAAAGGGACTGTGATGCGTATGGGCGACAAAGAGCAGGTCGCTATTCCTTCTATTTCTACCGGTTCCATAGGCTTGGACGTAGCCTTGGGGATTGGCGGTTTACCGAAAGGTCGTATTGTTGAGATTTACGGCCCAGAGTCATCCGGTAAAACCACATTAACCTTGCAGGTTATTGCTGAAGCGCAACGCGCCGGTGGTACTTGTGCGTTTATTGATGCCGAGCATGCCCTTGATCCGCTTTACGCGGCCAAATTAGGCGTGAATGTTGAGGATCTTATTATTTCTCAGCCGGATACCGGTGAGCAGGCGCTGGAAGTGACAGACATGCTGGTGCGCTCTGGTGCTGTGGATGTACTCATTGTTGACTCGGTTGCTGCGCTGACGCCGCGCGCCGAAATTGAAGGTGAAATGGGTGATCACCACGTAGGTTTGCAGGCACGTTTGATGTCGCAAGCGTTGCGTAAAATTACCGGCAATATTAAAAATGCGAACTGCCTAGTGATTTTTATTAACCAGATTCGTATGAAAATTGGTGTTATGTTCGGTAACCCTGAAACCACAACTGGTGGTAACGCACTTAAATTTTACGCTTCTGTACGTTTGGATATTCGCCGTACCGGTGCGGTAAAAGAAGGTGAAGAAGTTATTGGTTCCGAAACCCGTGTGAAAGTTGTTAAAAACAAAGTTGCGCCACCTTTTAAACAAGCCGAATTCCAGATTCTTTACGGCAGCGGTATTAACCGTTTGGGTGAAGTGATTGATTACGGCGTGAAGCTGGGCATGATTGATAAAGCTGGTGCATGGTACAGCTACCAAGGCAACAAAATCGGTCAAGGTAAAAACAATGTGATGAAGTTTTTACAAGAGAATGCTGCTGTTGCTAGTGAACTTGAGAAAAGAGTTCGCGCCGAGTTGTTGGAGTCTCCAGCCTTATCATTAAGTGCTGTTGGTCCAGATTCCGATGATATGGAAGCTTCGGAAGACTAATTTTTCTTGGATGGTTTATGCCCCTTAATCATCTGAGAAAAATATCCAGTAAGTGAAAGCGAAACGAGTGGCTTGTCGCGTGAGCCACTTTGTAGAGCTAAAGCAACTGTCATAAAAAAAATAAATAATAATGAGAAAATGACGGACAAGAGATAATGGATAAAATGAAAAAATGGGCCCTGAATATGTGAAGGCCCATTTTTGTTTCTTACTGAGATTGAGTTTAAACAACGCGTAAGACTTTTCGCTATGTCGTTGTTGTTCAACTCCTTTCCTTTTTAGTCATATCTAATTGGTATTTTTTATATAATCCCTTATTTGTTAATCTGATTTAAACTCAAGATCGATTTTTCAATATCATTTTCAGTGCTAATTTCTGTATTAAAAAGTTAAGCCTTTTGCGTCAACGCTTTTAACTCCGCGTACATTCTCGGCAAGCTCAATGGCTAGCGCGCGTTCAGTACCGCTGCTAACACCGCCTTTCAAAGTGACCACACCCGCATTAGTTGAAACATCAATAGCAGAGCCGCTTACGTTGCTGGAATAAAGGAAGTTAGATTTCACTTTTGCGGTAATCCACGCATCTTCAACAACTTTACCTGTCTCGGTTGCAACGTTTTTCACTTTGGCGCCTGCGCTGGATTTATCGCCACTCTTATCTTCGATAGCAATTTGATTTTTTACGTTAGTAACACCACGCGTGTTTGATGCCAAACGGCCTGCCAGATCGCGCGCTTCTTTCGAATCTACGGTTCCACTTAAAGATACGCTTCCATTTTTAGTTTCAACTTTGGTAGCGAGGTAGGAATATTTGCTCCAGAACAATTTCGATTTAACAGCCGATGTTATAGTAATGTCATCAACCGTCTCCCCGTAATTGGTTGAACGCTTTGGATTAGCATCTGCTTGAACTTTAATCTGGTTGTCTACTTCTTTAATACCGTTAACACCCAAGGCAATTTCTTTTGCTAAATCCTTACTGACTTCTTCATCTACATTGCCTGAAATTGTTGCTTTACCGTTATGTACGCTAACTTTCAGATCGTTAGCGCGAAGGTAAGGGCTTAATGCATAAGTTGTCCATATTTGGGTTTCCTGACGTGCGTCAAGAATTTCCTGTTTTGCGTCAGCATAGGAGAAGCACGAAGTGGTTAATAAGGTTAAAACTAAAAGAGGTTTTTTAAATAATCCGATAACGGAAGTTTTCATCATTATTCTCCACTGAAGGTAAATTCGGTGCGCCTATAAAAACTACTAAATTTTATTTGTCGCGGAAATTTGCAAGTCTATGTTAGGCTTAAGCGAAGCTTTCATCTGTGTGGTGACTAACTCAGTTATTTTGTAAAATTTGATGACGAACAAACATGGGAACATCAATGAATAGATGTCTGGAAATATTTTGAGGGAAGGATATGGAGAAAGTTTTACGATAATTTTTAAAAAATATTAAGCTCGAAAAAATACCTGTTTCAATAGATATTTTTTCGAGCTTATGTCAGCGATGGTTTAATCATTACTTCAAATATTAACTTACATTACCTATAAGACGATCCAATTCTTTCTTCACAACGCCGTAACATTCGCAAGAGCGAACTTCTAACTTTTTTCTATCAAGCACGGCGATGTGGCCACGTCGGTAGCGAATACAACCGGAGTTTTGCAATGCACCGGCGGCTTCCGTAACGCTTTCACGACGCACACCTAACATGTTGGCAACTAATTCCTGCGTCATTTTTAATTCACCGCTAGGAATGCGATCAACCGTTAATAACAACCAGCGACACAATTGTTGTTCGACTGAATGATGGCGATTACAGGCAGCGGTTTGGAACATTTGTGTCATAAGTGCTTGAATGTATCGCAACAGCAAGCGATTCATTAAACCAGAGCCACTGGTAAACTCGGCTTTTAAAATATGACGATCAAGTCGATAAGCTTGGCCCGCAGTTTGTACAACCGCAGAACTTGGTGTGGTGTTACCGCCCAAAATAAGTGGAACACCAACCATACCTTCATTACCTACACCCGCAGCTTCTGCAGAAGCACCCGTTTCAGTTACATAATGTAATGAAATAATGCTGGTCGTTGGAAAATAGGCGAACTGTAATTGTTGGTTAGGTTCGTAGAGCATCTCACCAAGGCGTAGCGTTACCAAATCCATTCGTGTTGCAATGCGAGCGAGTTCCTGCTCACTAAGTGCGGCGAGAAGACGATTTTGTATAAGGCTATTAGTAGGTAGCTGCATCATTATCCTTTATGCGCGACTGGCATTTCTTGACATTGAATTCCGATACCGCGATAGCCGATAAAACGGCTCGCTTGATCGAACATGGGTTCGCCGCTTACACGATAGTAATGAACGTTTCCGTCAGGCAATTTTCGGCTGAAAGAAAAATCAATGAAGGGTTCGCGCGCAGCAATAATATCTTGTAGTGCTTTGCGCTCATGTTCATTCCACCCATTTGGATCTGCAATAACCGCAGTTCCTTTCGGTGCATTTTCCACAAATGAATCAACCTGAATGCCCAACATTTCCAGAACAGGCCCAGAAACTTTGGTAAATTTTCCGGTCTCATCCTGTTCCCAATACCAATCGGAGGCGAGCTCAGTCAAGCTGCGAAAACGCGCTTCGCTTTCACGCAATTCAGCGGTGCGCTCCTGTACAGTTTCTTCCAGGATCTTGCTGTAGTCTTCGAGTTTTTTATAGAGCAAACGAACTTCAAGCATATTGTGAATACGCGTTTTAACTTCGATGATGTCAAAGGGTTTGCTGATAAAATCTTTTGCTCCCCCTTGCAGCGCACGCAGTTTGTGACCAGGTTGCGCAGTGAGAACAATAACCGGAATGTAAGCTTCCTGATCGTTTGCCTTTAGGCATTCCATTACCTGGAAGCCATCCATCTCCGGCATTTGTAAATCTAACAAAATTAAATCGTAATTATTTTTACGATGCAGGCCAGGTACTTCCACCGGATTCGTTGTTGAGCTTACGTTGGTATAACCTTCTTCGCTCAAAAGTTCCTCCAGCACCATTATGTTGGGCTGCTGATCGTCTACGATCAAAATTCGTGCGTTAAGCACATCCTCAGCGGTGATTTTCATACAATTTTCTCTTTACTTATTTCAACGGGTTGCTCGGTATCAAGGTGGAGCGCTTGATCTAAAGTGTCAATAAACTCGTGGATCTTAATCGGCTTGGTTAAATACCGGAAAAACCCGGCAGCCAAACCTTTTTCGATATCGCGTGGTATTGCGTTCGCACTCAATGCGATGACAGGTATGTGCGACGTCAGCGGATCTTTAGCA
This sequence comes from Gammaproteobacteria bacterium, assembly GCA_004173475.1. Classification (GTDB taxonomy): domain Bacteria; phylum Pseudomonadota; class Gammaproteobacteria; order Pseudomonadales; family Cellvibrionaceae; genus Cellvibrio. The sequence goes on along the minus strand of SEBU01000001.1, from coordinate 301,529 downwards.
AGAATTTTTAGCGCATCGGTTCCGTTAATACCTGGCAAATTAATATCCATTAAAATTAAATCCGGCAATTTACTGCGTGCAATTTCGATACCGGTGTAGCCATCGCGTGCGGAAAATAGCGTTAGGTCCGTTCGTGATTCGATAATATCTTCCACGAGCATTAGATTCGCGCGGTTATCTTCAATGTATAAAATCGTGTGATGATCCGTAATATTTCTCGCGTGCTTTAATTCAGAATCCATGTGGTTACTGTCATGTTCAATCACGGGAGTGTGTAAATATAAATCGAGCTCAATGCTAAACACTGTGCCTTCACCGACCTTACTTTGCACTTCGATTTCACCGCCCATCAATTCCACTAATCGCTTGGTCATTACCAAGCCAATGCCGGTGCCTTCCACGGCACTGTTCTCTTTACCGAGGCGATTGAAGGGTTGGAAAAGTTGTGCAATTTTTTCCTCTGTTAAACCCTCGCCGGTATCTTGAACGTATAATTTAATGCGCCCTGGTTTTTCTTCATTGAAGGTGACATTAACATTTCCGGAAACACGATTGTATTTCACCGCATTTGAAAGCAGGTTAATAAGCACTTGCTTCAGACGAGTGTGGTCGGCCTTAACCCAAACGGATTTTTCCGGTGTGGGGAATGATAGCGTAATGTTGCGCTTGATTGCCTGCGGCTCGATGATCGCATGACATTCCGTTAAAAGCGACGAAAGAGATACCTGCTCTATAGAGAAAGATAATTTTCCGGATTCAATTAAAGTCAGATCCAGAATTTCATTAATTAATTCCAGCAAATACCAGCCCGCTTGTAATATCTGATCGATACTACGTTTTTGCGCCGGCGTTGGCGGTGTTTTACTGCTCGCAAGCAATTGCGCGAAACCTAAAATCGCACTGAGCGGTGTGCGCAACTCGTGGCTCATATTTGATAAGAAATCGGACTTCGCCAGGTTGGCTTTATCAGCTTGATTTTTTGCTTTCTTAAGTTCGATATTATTTTCAAGCAAAACTTTATCGAGACGTTTGCGTTCGGTGACGTCAATCATCATGTTGATGCCGCCAATTAATTTTCCGCTGGCGTCATGCAATGGTGTTGGGTGTGCAGTAAACCAAACCCGTGATCCGTCTGGACGTTCAGCGACCGCTTCAGCGCCTAAAATTTGCCGATCTTCCCGCAATGCAATTGCCATGGGGCAAGCTTCATGGGATAGGGGAGCACCATCAGGGCGCAGCAATTTCTGGCTCACGCACCATTTGTCATGACCGAGTTGCGGCGCACGGCCACAAAATTCCACAGCAGCTTGATTGAAATGGGTGAGAACGCCGTCGGCGTCGGTGGTGATAATTGCCACTGGTAAGGCGTCGATAACGGCACGTAAATGACGCTCACTTTCACGCAAGGTATCTTCGGTACGTTTACGATCCGTGATGTCCAGATTGGTCCCCACTATGGATACCACTTTTCCGTCATCATCAAATCTAACTGTTTCTACCGAGCGAATATGACGTACACCCTCGCCATTTAACGGAGTAACTCTAAATTCCCGAACGCGCTGTGTGCCTGAACTAATCGCCTCTTGCAGTACATCCTGTTGAACATGAATATCTTCAGGGAGTATGTAGTTCGCCCAGGTTTCCTGATCAATCAATCCGCTCTCGATATGGCCCACACCATAAATGCGGAACATTTGTGCATCCCAATGCACAGTGTTTTTTACGAGGTTCCATTCCCAAATACCTACACCAGTAGCTTCGGTAGCGAGACGCATACGCTCATCACTTTCACGCAAGGCTTCTTCTGACCGTTTGCGTTCGGTGATGTCTGTAAACAACACAATCACTTTTTTACTGTCCATGCTGAGATCGGGGCATGCGTAAACATCGAACCAGCGATTCATGGCTACTGCTTCTTGCACGAATCGAACTGCTTCGCCTGTTGCTGCAACCCGCCCATAGATTTCAAACCATTCATGGTTGTGATCGGGCACTAACTCCAACATGGTTTTACCTTCCACGTTGTGTAGGCCAGTTTGCTTTTCAAAAGAAGGGTTAACTTCTACAAATAAATAATCAACCGGTTTGCCGTTGTCGTAAATCATTTCGATGGTGCAAAAACCTTCGTCGATACTATTAAACAAATTACGATAGCGATCTTCAGATGCGCGCACATTTGCTTCGGCTTGTTTACGTGCAGAAATATTACGTAATACGCCGGTGAAATAGCGTTGCCCACCCAAACGCATTTCACTTACGCTAATTTCCATTGGAAAAAAATAGCCGTCTTTGTGCAGGCCGGGTACTTCGCGGATAAGTCCGTTGGCGGCGTCTTCGGCTTTTGATCTGTAGTAATCAATTGAGCCTTTATCATCAGACAGCTCAGGGACAATTTCACTGAAACGTTTGCCAATCATTTCGTCCGCAGAGTAACCAAACATTTTTTCTGCAGCAGCGTTTACGGTTTCAATTAGATTAGTGCGCACGTCAAACGTAATGATGGCATCAACGACCGTTGCCAAAATAGTTTGTACCAACTCAGTACTGTCAATTAACGCTTGTTGCGCAACATTTTCTGCGGTGATATCGCGGAATACCAACACTGCGCCTATTAATTCTCCTTCCGGATCGCGCATAGTTGCGCAACTATCTGCAATATTGCATTGATTTCCATCGCGAGTAATCAACAGCGAATCGCGCGAACTTTGTGCGGAACCACTCAACAGACGCGCCATTATCTGAGCGGTCATTGGCTCGCGGGTATCCTTGTTAACCATGTTGAAAATATCGGTGATAGGGCGACCAACAGCTTCATCCAGAGACCAGCCCGTCAGCTGTTCTGCTACATGATTCATCAAAGTCACTTTTGATTGCGGGTCAGTAGCTATTACCGCATCCGCAATTGAATTCAAGGTAACTTCAAGCTTTTTCTCACTATCCTGCAGTGTGACGTAAGCCAAGTTGAGTTGATGATTCATGGCTTCTTGCGTATCGAGTGAGCGCTTGGTTTCCTGATGCACCAAATCCATCATGCGCTGATGAATATTGCGATAAATTCCGTATGCAAAAATTTGGGCGAACATCAACATAAATACGCTGGCACACACTATAAATATGAATAAGAAATTCATATTGGAGCGATATTGTTGATCGTAGTAGGCGAGCACACCGTTTTGAATTTGAATATATTTAGCGATTTCTACGCGCAGCTGATCCATCACCGTTGGCCCTTCATTGGTGCTGATCATTGGCCCTAAATCTTTGGCTGAACCATTTGCCTTTACGATATCAATCGCGTTACCAAGAATTTGCAGCTTACGTTCAACTAACGGTTTTATTGCGGTTACTTGAGCCTTGGTAGCGCTGGAATTAGAAATTTCGTCTAATTTTTTTAGCGTGTCGGGAATGACTGTCAGCGCGTTCTTGTAGGGTTCAAGCATGTGCTCTTGACCGACAATAATAAAACCACGCGCGCCGGTTTCGGCGTCGACCATATGAGTCAATAAATCTTGTGCAGTATTTATGGTAAGGAAAATATAGTTTCGGTCTTCGCTCGCGCTTTTCATCCGATCAAAGAACCAGAATAGCGTTGCGATTATGATAAGCACGAATATAGTTGGTACTGAAAGCAAAAATATATTCTTGCGGGTAGCAGATCGTTTAATCATAAGTCCAATATCAATTTGGGCTAGCGTCTAGCGTGAGGAAGCCGGCTCGTCGGTAAAAGCAAGCGTTGAGCGTGTCGAAGTTTCGGTGTTGGGTATTTTTTAGCTTGGCAAGTGACCTGTTTTTTCACTTCAATAGCCCAGCATTTTACTCGAACCTCATTAATCCGAATCTGCTTTGTACTCTGACACGTTTGTTCTCTAACAGTCCGTGTTTGATTTCACCTACTAGCAGCGAGCCAGGACGCCCAGAAAACGGAAAAACCTCCTGAAATGCCCGAACTTGAATGACTACCAAAGACGGCCCAACAATAATTTCAATTGTCGCTTACGTAATTACCCTAGCAAAACCTAATAATGTTGTAGGCGAAGGTCCGCTTCTGTGTGCTACCCCACTTAAGACATTAATTTACAAACCCCAATCCTTGGTTCAGCCAATTCGCTTGCACACTACGCTCTCAAAGTTGTTCGAAAAAACATCACGTGCAGCAAATACTTATCTCCGGCTCATTGCAGGCAGTTCTACATCTGTGTGCGGTTGCGTACCGATCACATTAGGTGGCAGGCCTAGGATGAACATATGTTCCGCTATTTTCGTCTCAAAAAAACCTACCAATGATTAGCGTTGGCTTAGAAAAACAATTTGAATTAGACGCTAATCCGTCAGTGTAGTGTTAATTAATTACTAGCTATGAAGTGAACAATTAACGGAGTCTGCGATTTTTATCTTTTCTTCTAACAACTAGGATGCAAAATGAAACTTACAAGCAGGTTTCAACTTCCCGAAAAATTACCCCGCGAAATATCCAGATTGGATGACACGTTTGGCTCTGCAGCAAATGATACGGATGCAGAAGCTATTGAAGCAACACCAAATATTGAACTGCAAGAAAATGCAGCGCCCGTTAAGGGGGGTACACCTAAAACTAAAAATTGGTTTTTAAATTTAATAAATTATTTTGACGGGTGGAGTACCGATCCCTTCGAAGACGATGAAGTGCACGTTTTACGACCTTTTCGTGCGGAGTTATTTAGTGTCGATCAAATGGAGCAGCACGGTAAAGCCCTTGCTGTAAGCCACAGATTAAGCCGCTACGGTAGACACAATCGTTTACTACAACGATTAGATGAAAATGAAAAGGTGTTGGTAGACAGCTGCACCTTACTTATGAATGCGGTAAAAGAAAAATCCCGTATTGCACCCGCCGGCGAATGGCTACTTGATAATTTTTATTTGGTTGAAGACCAAATCCGCATCGCGCGTCAGCATTTACCTAAAAATTACAGCCGCGAATTACCCCGTTTAGCGAACGGTAATTCACGTGGTTTGCCTAGGGTTTATGATTTGGCGGTGCAAGTGATTGCGCACGGCGATGGCCGCATAGATTCGGTATTGTTGAGCCGTTTTATTTCGGCGTATCAGACGGTAGTACCGCTAACGCTCGGTGAACTTTGGGCGATCCCGATTATGCTACGGCTCGCGCTGATTGAAAACTTGCGTCGTGTTGCTGCACACGTTACCGCTGCGCGTTTGCATGTAAATCAGGCGCAAGATTGGGCCAATAAATTAATTGAAACGGCCGAAAATAATCCCAAAAATTTAATTTTAATCTTAGCCGACATGGCGCGTTCTGAACCTAAGATGGTTAGCCCATTTGTGGCAGAACTTACTCGCCGTTTACAGGGCCATGGTGCGGCGCTCGCATTGCCTATGGGTTGGTTGAAAGAGCGTTTGGCGGAGTCTAGCCAGACTATCGAACAAATGATTTTGGCAGAAACCCAACAGCAGGCCGCAGATCAGGTTTCTATTAGTAATAGTATCGGCAGCCTACGGTTTTTAGGTTCCCATGATTGGCGAGTATTTGTTGAAAACCTGAGCGTGGTAGATTCGATCTTGCGTAAAGACGAGATCTATTGCGCAATGGATTTCGCTACCCGCGACAGTTATCGCCAAGTCATCGACAGGCTTGCAAAACGTATTCGCCTGAGCGAAGCCGATGTTGCTCGCGCTGCCGTTACCTTAGCTGGCATCAATATTTCTACCGTCAATGAAAAGGAACCCCATAAACATCATGTGGGCTATTACCTCGTCGATCGCGGTTTAGCAAAGCTTGAAAAAATGGTTGAACCGCGTTTGCCGCTCTTGACCAGATTGCGTCGCGTGGCGGGGCGTTTTCCATTGCTGCTGCATGTAGGCAGCATTCTTGTACTAACGGCGGTGTTTACTTCTATTTTGGTTGGCCATGGTTATAGGGCTGGAATTGAGGGCTGGCCTTTGGCCGTGCTTGGCGTTCTGGCAGCTTTCTGTACCAGCCAACTTGCTTCTGCATTGGTCAACTGGCTTGCGCTCTTATTGGTAACGCCCAAGTTATTGCCGCGCATGGATTTCTCGCAGGGGCTGCCAGAAACTATGCGGACGCTGGTAGTTATTCCTACCATGCTGACCAGCCCGAAGGGCATTGAGGATTTACTCGAAGCACTGGAAGTTCGTTTTCTAGGTAATGGAGATCCATACCTACATTTTGCCTTGTTGACCGACTTGGCCGATGCGCCCACCGAAACCCTGGAAACTGATGATCTGTTATTAGAGCAAGCTCGCAACGGCATTATCGCCCTTAATGAAAAATATTCTGAAGGCCAAAATGACCGCTTTTATCTGATTCATCGGCGTCGCACCTGGAACGCATCTGAAAAGGTTTGGATGGGTTATGAGCGCAAGCGCGGCAAATTGGCTGAGTTGAATGCTTTACTTCGGAGCGAACAAGCTGGGAATCCACCTACCACTAATTTTTCAATGATCGTGGGCGATCTGACCAAGCTCGTGAACGTTAAGTACGTCATTACGTTGGATACAGATACCCAGTTACCGAGAGATTCTGCGCGCGAATTTATTGGCACCATGGCGCATCCCCTTAACCATCCACGCTTCGACGAAACCGGCACGCGGGTAATCGGTGGCTATGGCATTTTACAACCGAGGATGGCTGCTAGTCTTTCGGCAAATAAACGCTCTCGTTATGCATTACTGTATGGTTTGGAGCCAGGTATCGACCCTTATACCCGTTCGGTGTCGGATGTTTATCAGGATCTATTCGACGAGGGTTCATTTATCGGGAAAGGTATCTACGACGTTGATGCTTTCGAGCAAACATTACGTGGTCGTTTCCCTGAAAATCGAATTCTTTCCCATGATCTTTTGGAAGGTTGCTACACACGCTCCGGTTTATTGAGCGACGTACAACTCTATGAAGAAAACCCTACATCTTATGCTGCTGACGTAAGCCGTCGTGAACGTTGGATTCGCGGGGATTGGCAAATTGCCAGCTGGCTATTCAAGCGTGTCCCAGGGTTTGACGGTAAGCCCACACGCAATCCCTTATCGGCCTTATCGCGCTGGAAAATCCTCGACAACCTGGTACGTAGCCTTGCGCCTGTTTGCCTGTTGACCTTATTGATTCTAGGCTGGTTGGTGACCGGAGAAGTCTGGTACTGGACCTCGGCCATATTTTTCATTGTTTTTATTCCGGCGCTACTCATCGGAGTTGTGGATCTTTTCCGTCGTGCAGATGAAGTTAGTTTCTGGCAGCACTGTATGGCAGTCATCCAGTCGGTTGAGCGCAACCTGGCGCAATCGGTATTTCGTATTAGCTGCTTGCCCCACGAGGCGACTTACAGCTTAACGGCTATTTTGCGCGCCCTGAATCGCATGTTGTTTACCCGTCGCCTGCTGTTGGAATGGAACCCCTACGCCGAGCAAACCAGTAAGGGGCCAGCGACATTATGGGCAACTTACACCAGTATGTGGGTAGGGCCCGTAATCGCTATTGTCACTGGCATAGCTCTAGCCAGAATGTACGAAGGTGTATTGTTAGACGCGTCGCCTGTATTGCTGATTTGGGCCCTCGCGCCCGCCGTGGCATGGTGGATAAGCCAACCATTGCAACGCCCACAACCCAAACTAAACAGCGACCAAGTTGTTTTCCTGCGCAAAATTTCGCGCAAAACCTGGGCCTTCTTTGAACGCTTTGTAGGAGTTGAGGATAACTGGCTACCGCCTGATAACTTCCAGGAGTCACCTGGCCCCGTTGTCGCCCACCGCACGTCACCGACCAACATGGGTCTCGCGTTGTTAGCAAATGTTACGGCTTATGACTTCGGCTATATCCCATCAAGCGTTCTGCTCGATCGCTCTCAAAACACCTTGAATACCATGGGTAGGCTCGAACGTTATGCGGGTCATTTCCTCAACTGGTATGAAACTACGACCTTAAGACCTTTGCCACCTCGCTATATTTCGTCAGTCGATAGCGGAAATCTGGTTGGCCATTTAATAGTTCTGCGCGCAGCGCTGTTCCAACTGCAAAACCAACCCATTGTTTCTCCTAACCTGTTCGAAGGTTTGCTGGATACGCTGCGTTTGCTGACAGATGCGGCTGCGGGCTTGCGATCAGAGGTTGTGAACGCGTCTATTCAAAGCTTACACACACAACTAGCGGCGGCTACGAGTTCCAGACTCACGTCCTTAAATGCGATATACAAATACATCCAGCCACTGTCTTTTAGTTCAGTCGCGCTTGCCGCGGAGTTATCGAACAATACTGAAGCTTCAGAACAAAGAATTGAGGCGGCCGTTTGGGCGGATGCCCTGGCGACACAAGTGCAAGCCATCGAAGCCGACTTGCTGTACCTCGCTCCCTGGGTTGAAGTTACTGGATCGCTAGATCCAAATAGCAAGTATGCGGAGTTGGATCGCATCCCCACGCTGGGTCATCTCGCCAATGCGAAAAACCAGCTTCTTAAAGACTTGGGTGGATCGGTCGCCCAAAGCTCAATGGAGGATCGTCTTCACTACAGCAAATTGCTGCACATGGTGGCAGTAGGTTGTGAAAACGCTAACGACCGTATCAGTAAGATCAATCAATTGATTACTGTCATTAATGACTTCTCGACGATTGAATACGACTTTTTATATGACGAGAATCGTCATTTGCTGGCTATTGGCTACAACGTGGATGACTTCCGTCGCGATGCCAGTTTCTATGACTTGCTCGCGTCTGAAGCGCGCCTTGCGACTTTTGTGGGGATAGCGCAAGGCCAGTTATCGCAGGAGAGCTGGTTCAACCTTGGCCGTTTACGTACCTCGTCAGGTGGGGAACCAACCCTGGTTTCCTGGAGCGGCTCCATGTTCGAGTACCTCATGCCTAACCTGGTAATGCCGAGTTACGAGGGTACTTTGCTGGATCAAACTTGCCATGGGGCGGTTGCTCGGCAGATCGCCTACGGTAAGCAAGTCTCCGTACCTTGGGGTATTTCCGAATCCGGTTATTACGCTACGGATGCTGCTCAAAACTATCAATATCACGCTTTCGGTGCACCCGGCCTAGGCCTTAAACGCGGTCTTGCTGAAGATTTGGTTATTGCTCCCTATGCTTCTGCGCTGGCGCTCATGTTTGCTCCAGAAGAAGCATGTATTAATCTTCAAAAACTTTCCGATATGGGAGCAGAAGGGCGGTTCGGTTTCTACGAGGCATTGGACTACACGCCAGCGCGTCTTGCGCGCGGCCAAACCAAGGCGATTATTCGGTCGTTTATGGCGCACCATCAAGGTATGAGCTTGCTGTCGTTATCGTATTTGCTATTGGATCAGCCGATGCAAAAACGCTTCGAGTCCGACCCTCAATTCCAGGCAACGCTGTTGTTACTGCAAGAGCGAATTCCGAAAACCTCGGTATTCCATAACTATGTAGCAGAACATGCTGAGGGTGCCGCCTTCTTTGAGGCGGACGAACATCCCGTCCATGCACCAATGGGCGCACACACGCCTTATCCTGAGGTGCAGCTGCTATCGAACGGCACTTATCATGTAATGGTCACCAACTCCGGTGGCGGTTACACGCGTTGGAAAGATCTCGCCGTGTCCCGCTGGCGGGAAGATACAACCTGCGATAACTGGGGCAGTTTTATATATGTGCGCGACCTCGCTAGTAAGGATTTTTGGTCGACCTCTCATCAACCCACGACCAAGCGTGCGGAAGCCTATGAAGCCATATTCTCTGAATGGCGCGCTGAATTCCGCCGTCGCGACCATGACATAGAAACCTACACCGAAATCGTTGTATCGCCTGAAGATAATGTGGAGCTGCGCCGTGTTCGCCTGACTAACCGTTCGCGTCGCACCCGCACCATTGAGGTGACCACGTTTAGTGAAGTGGTATTGGCGACCCAAGCGGCAGATATAGGCCAGACCACCTTTGGTAATTTGTTCGTTCAAAGTGAACTCGTACCCGAGCAGCGCGCGATTTTGTGCACTCGCAGGCCGCGTTCAGAGGATGAACATACGCCGTGGATGTTCCACTTATTGGCCGCCCAGGGTGTTGAACTTGACGACGTGTCTTACGAGACCGACCGGATGAAATTTATCGGACGCGGCCACAATCTCGCACGTCCCCAGGCGTTACTTGGCACCGACAAGCTGTCTGGCAGCCAAGGCTCAGTGCTTGATCCGATAGTCTCCATACGCACCGTTATAACCTTAAAAGCAGAGCAATCTGTAACGCTGGATTTTGTGTCAGGTGCTGCGGAGAGCCGCCCAGCGAGCATGAGTCTGGTAGAAAAATATCAAGACCGACACTTCGCAGATCGTATTTTTGATATCGCCAATACTCACAGTGGTGTGCGCCTGCGTCAGATTAACGCCTCCGAGACCGACGCTTTGTTGTTCCGCAAGTTAGCGCGCTCCGTCTTGTTCGCTAACTCAAGCTTGCGCGCCGATCCCCATGTGCTGATCCAGAATCGTCGCGGTCAGTCAGGCTTATGGGGTTACGCCATTTCCGGTGATCTGCCGATTGTGCTATTGAAAATGGCCAGCGCGGATTATCTCGATACGGCTCGCATACTCGTTCAATGCCATACCTACTGGCGATTGAAAGGCTTGAAAGTGGATCTCGTCATTTGGAACGAGGATCACGCCGGCTATCGTCAAAATCTTCAAGACCAAATTATCGGATTGATCGCCTCTGGCGCTGAAGCACAGTTTATTGATCGTCCCGGCGGCATATTCGTGCGCTCAGCCGACCAGATTTCCCATGAAGACCGCATCTTGTTGCAAACCGTAGCGCGCATAGTGATTGTGGATACAGAAGGCAGCCTGGTAGAGCAGGTCAACAAGCGCAGCATGACTGATAGCCGTGTGGCCCGTCTGCCGGTAGTTCGAAGCTACAGACCTGAACAGCCTGTGGAGCAAGCGGAAGAACCCCGCGAGAAATTATTGTTGGGCAATGAGTTGGGCGGGTTTAGTAGCGACGGTCGTGAATACATCATCCACACCAGCAATACGCGAACAACCCCGGTGCCTTGGGTAAACGTTTTGGCGAACCCAAATTTTGGTACGGTCGTAACTGAGAGTGGGCTTTCCTACACATGGGCCGAGAATGCCCATGAGTTCCGGCTAACACCCTGGAGTGACGACCCGGTCGGCGCCACTGGGGGTGAAGCGATATATCTTCGCGATGAGGAATCCGGCTATTACTGGACACCAACTCCACTACCTAAAAAGGTAGACAGCGGTCAGGTTGCTAATTACTTAACACGCCATGGCTTTGGGTATAGCGTGTTTGAGCACACCCATGGCGGCATACATTGCGAGTTGTGGGTGTATGTAGACCTGCAGGACACGGTGAAATATTCCGTGCTTAAGGTTCGCAACGAGTCGGGCCGCATGCGCCGTTTGTCAGCGACCGGTTATGTCGAGTGGGTGCTTGGCGATCTTCGCTCCAAATCATCCATGCATCTGGTAACCGAGATAGATCCGCGCAGCGGCGCTCTTTTCGCTCGCAATGCTTACAACACGGAATTCGCGGGCCGAATTGCATTCTTCGACGTGGACGATGCGTCGCGTACCTTGAGTGGTGACCGCACTGAATTCCTGGGTAGAAACGGTTCTATCAGCAACCCGGACGCCATGCTGCGTGCTCGTCTATCTGGCCGCTTAGGGGCAGGGCTTGATCCATGCGGTGCCATCCAGGTTCCGTTCAAGTTGGCGCACGGTGAAGGTCGCGAAATTATTTTCCGTCTCGGTGCCGGTCACGATATCGAGCATGCACGCAATCTTGCGCAACGCTTACGCACCATGGGCACAGCTCGTGCTGCTTTAGAAAAAGTACGTGATTACTGGCAAGACACTTTGAGCCGTGTGCAGGTACACACGCCTGACACCGGCCTCGATCTTCTCGCTAACGGCTGGCTCCTTTACCAAACCCTTGTGTGCCGTATTTGGGGTCGCAGCGGGTTCTATCAGTCCGGGGGCGCTTATGGCTTCCGTGACCAGCTGCAAGACTCAATGGCCTTATTACACACCCAGCCGAACCTTGTGCGCGAGCACTTGCTTCGCTGTGCCCAACGTCAATATCCAGAGGGCGATGTTCAGCATTGGTGGCATCCGCCCCAAGGCAGAGGCGTACGTACTCGTTGTTCTGACGACTACCTATGGTTACCGCTCGTGACCTGTCGTTACCTTGAGAGCACGGGCGATGCCAGCGTACTGAATGAGATACTTCCATTCTTACAAGGCCGCGACCTTGCGCCAGACGAGGAGTCTTATTACGACTTGCCAGCGCCCAGCAGCGAGACCGCCAGTCTCTATGAACACTGTGTTCGCGCCGTCAAAAATGGGTTGCGATTCGGCGTGCACGGCATACCGCTTATGGGTTCAGGTGACTGGAACGATGGTATGAATCTGGTCGGCATCCACGGCAAAGGCGAAAGCGTGTGGCTGGGCTTCTTGCTCTACGACGTACTTCGTTCATTTGCCAAAGTCGCGCACATGAAAAAGGATTTGGAGTTCGCTAATCGTTGTGAATCTGAAGCTGACACCCTGCGCGACAACATCGAGAAAAATGCGTGGGATGGCGGTTGGTATCGTCGTGCTTACTTCGATGACGGCACACCCCTCGGGTCATCCAGCAATACCGAATGTGCGATTGATTCTATCTCTCAAAGTTGGTCCGTGCTTTCCAAAGCGGGTAATCCAGAACGAACCAAATTAGCGATGAGTGCGCTGGATCAGCATCTCGTCCGTCGTGACAGCGGAATCATTCAGCTACTCGATCCGCCGTTCGATAAAGCACCCATGAACCCTGGTTATATCAAAGGTTATGTACCCGGCGTGCGCGAAAACGGTGGGCAATATACTCATGCCGCAGTCTGGGCAGCCATGGCATTTGCCGCGCTTGGCGATAGCCGCCGCGCGTGGGATTTAATGCAACTGATTAATCCGCTCAACCACACTCGTTCAGATGCCGAGATAAATGTATACAAAGCCGAGCCTTATGTAGTCGCGGCCGACGTTTACGCGATTCCGCCGCACACCGGTCGCGGTGGTTGGAGCTGGTACACAGGTTCGGCGGGTCTTACTTACCGGTTGATAATGGAATCCCTTCTTGGATTAAAACGTGAGGGTAATTGTTTGCGCGTGCTTCCGTGTATGCCAACCGAGTGGGATCACTACTCAATTAACTACCGTTTTGGTTCTGCGATTTATCGCATCAAGGTTATGCAAATTCCCGCAAACGACGCGAGCGGAACTCTTGGCCATGTTGCGTTGGACGGCATCAATCAAAAAGATCAATGCATTAATTTGGTTGATGATGGTAAAGAGCATTGGGTAGAAGTCAGCGTAAATTCTAAAAGTTATCCATGAATAAAAAATTGAAAAATTTTTAAATTAGCTAGCGCTTTATTTTAGGGGGAGACGATTTGGCAACTTCAGCGATTAAACCCATCGACCACACAAATTGGTTCGCGAATATCTACTACCAGATGCTCGCCATGAAAAAAGAGGTATTTAATATGGACACTAAACGTCATTACGTTTCAGGTTTTTTTGTAAATCGCACAGATGCGGAAAACATCGTCGTGCAAATTGCTGATCATGGGATTCCAAGAGATCGCATTCATATTTACGATAAAAATTCTTTAATGCCGGATCACATCGCTAACGATAGCGATGACAAAGTGTTAAAAGATATCTTGATAGACAGCGGAATCGGTGCTGCCGTGGGAACGGGAGTAGGCGCATTGATCGAAGTCGGTTTAATTGCCGCAAACGTAACGCTTTTTGTTGCAAGCCCGCTAATCGCGCCGCTCGTATTATTAGGTTGGGGCGCAACTCTTGGTGGTTTAATCGGAGCTACTGCAGGTGCCTCAGAAAAAATAAAACCGCTCTCCGAATTAGTTCATGACGCCATCACCAATGGTCAATATGTGGTGGTGGTAGAAACAACTAACAACGAAGAAAAAGTAGCTGCATCAAAAGTAATTAAAGATGCGATTGGCGATATTACGGATTTAACCTAAGCGTAGAAATACATCGCCTATTTTTCTGCTTCCCTCCGCCAGCAATAATTGCTGGCGCTGACACACATCCATTAATCTGTCTCCGTGTCAAAGTGTTGGTTCCAGCGCCACATCCCTCGTCGAAATATCTTCAGCTCACTTTTCTCAAATCCCTGCGATTGACGCTTCCAGTAAAACGACTTACTGTACAAATTCTTTTGCTACAGTTATCAGGAAAATACCGGCACGCGTAACGCTTGGCGCTCACTTTTATTAGTCGCTCATGAATTACAACCGTGACCAGAATTAATATAGATTTGAGACCATCATGCGCGTACAACTGGAATCTCCAAACCAACCTGACATTATTTCTCTCATCCGGGATTTAGATGTATATCAGGACACTTTGTATCCTGCAGAAGCGCGTTACGCACTCGATTTAACTACTCTTGAACAATCAAATGTCTTATTCGCAGTTGCCAGAAATGATTCTGGAGCCGCGATTGGTTGCGGTGCTTTGGTTTTGGATGATGAATCCGCCGAACTTAAACGCATGTTTGTTCGGCCCGGGCATCGTGGGCAAGGTATCGCAGCTAAAGTGTTAGCCAAATTAGAATATGAAGCCGCAAAACGCGATTGCCCACTCATAAAACTCGAAACCGGACCTTATCAACCCGAAGCGCTCGCATTTTATAAAAAGCACGGGTTCGAAATTTGTAACGCTTTCGGAGATTACCCCGAACATCCGTTAAGCGTTTTTATGGAAAAAAGAATTGATGGTTGTTGGTCTTCGGCGTGAGGCGTATTAAAAATTCCAAGGAAATTCTATGAGTGTTGATAAAAATCTTAAGCAAAGTGAAAATATTTTCCTGGCTCCGGGCGAAGGGCGGCCATATGCAATGGGGCGTATAAGTGCGGTATTTAAAGCTGATGAGCGTGAGACGGCAGGAAAATATTCCATTTCCGAATGGTGGCTTGAACCTAACACGCAGGGACCAGGTGCTCACTCGCATGACGAAGATGATATTTTTTATGTGATAGAAGGAACCATGAGTTTTTTACTCGGTGATAAGTGGATGGATGCAGCGAAAGGCTCGTTTGTATTGGCGGCAGGAGGCACGACCCATGACTTTCAAAATCGCAGCTCAAGCCGGGCCGGTGTATTGAATATATCGGTTCCTGGAAATTTCGAAGGTCATATGCCATCCATTGTTGAATGGTTTGCAAAATATCCACCTCAAGACGCTATCGCTTGATGAATTAATGTATTCGACACTAGGGTCAGAGCTGTTATTTAATCGCTATAGATACTCGCTAGAAATTCGTTAACCGCAATCGATGTCAAGCAGGTCAATAGCCAGGAATGATCAATAAATTACCACGATGGGTTGAGTTTGGCGGGTTCTGCCTTGCGTTTATTGCAGGCTCCATTAACTCTGTCGGGTTATTGGGATTTAAACATCAAGCCGTATCGCATTTAACCGGAACTTCTACGTTTCTGTCTTTGGAAATAGCAAGTCTTAATGTAACTGAGGTGACGCATTTACTGTCACTCGCATTGAGCTTTTTAATGGGCGCTGTGCTTAGCGGTTTTATAGTAGGCAACACAGCATTGAAGCTCGGAAGGCGTTACAGTTTTGCGCTATTTATCGAATCTCTATTTCTTTTCATCGCTTTTTTGCTCCTGAATAACAATTCCTTGCACGGTTACTATTTCGCGTCGGCAGCGTGTGGATTACAAAATGCGCTAACGAGCACCTATAGCGGTGCCGTGATTAGAACAACACACGTATCAGGCCTGTTCACAGATATAGGTATAATGATTGGTCTTAGATTTCGCGGCCAAGCTACCGACAAACGTAAGATTATTTTATATATAATTCTAATCCTCGGATTTATTTTCGGCGGCATTGTCGGCGCACTTTCATTCAAAGTTTTTGCATTTGAGGCAATTTTGCTTCCATGCATTTTGTCTCTAGCGATTGCGGTGGGTTATTGGTTCTATTTACGAATAAAAAATAGTTAGACATTGCTTGCGGAATAAATGTTTAAGCCATTTGCAAAAACGAATCAAGAATGTAAGGAAGCAAAGATAATAGAAGCTTTCAATAAAATAGTCAGGACGAAAAAATGTTATTTTGGTTAATTGTGGGCTGTGAAATAGGGTTTTGGATATTATTGTTTTTAGGTTTATTTACCCGGTACGTTTTAAAATCGCCACGGTTTGGTAAAGCCGTACTACTTTTTGTTCCGCTGTTAGACTTAATACTTTTATGCGCAACGACAATCGATTTGCACAACGGAGCTACTGCTGAATTTGCGCATGGGCTCGCTGCCGTGTACCTCGGATTTACCCTTGTATATGCGAGTGGGTTGATAAAGTGGGCCGATCAGTACGTTGCGAATAAGTTTTCAACGGTAGACAAAGTTGTTGAGTCGCCCATATTCGGTTGGGATTATACAATTTATGAGTGGAAGCAATGGTTGAAAGGTGTTGGTGCTTGTGCAATCGCTGCCGTTTTACTGCTTTTGGCAATCTACTATGTGAATGAACCGGAGAGGACTAAAGCACTTCACGATTGGTTTTATTCTATTTTTTGGATTCTTGTTACATGGCTTGTCTGTTGGCCGCTGTGGTACACCTTGTTTCCAAAAAAGAACGCTAATCATTAAATGTGAGGGAGCCTATGAGTGAATTTGAAGCAGATATCGAGAAATGGATTTTAGAAAAATACAAAAATCCTCAAAGGGCTAAATTGTTGCTGGAGCCATTGCTAAGGCTTGATACTGCTGTTAGTAAAAGCCGAATTGTTAGATGTGTTTTGGTTCTCGCCGAAAGTGATTATGATTCTCTCGACGTTTATGTTAGTAAGGCCATGGTAGATTTTAGAGATATTATTTGGATGTCTGAATATGACAACCGAAATGTAAGAAGGTATGACTTTGATGTTAGTTTGTATGAGCAAGAGTCTTACAAGTATGAAGAATAAATCTATCCGCTGCGTTTTTAAAGTAGGTATAAAAACGCAGCGGATAAGTTAACGTGTCAACTTTAGTTTTGCCAAATAAATTATTTACTGAAACTTGGCGTCCAGGATCCAAAAATATTTGCGATGGTGTAGGTTGCAGCTTGCGATGCTGTTAATTGGGTCGATTGATAAGCGCGCGCGGAAGGATTTGCACCAGCACCGGTAGTTTGATATTCGGAGAAGCGCGCGGTATCCAAAATATTTTCACTCATTTTTACCCAGCCTACAGCAGAGACATGCGAACCGAGTTCGGTGCGTATATAGGCAGCAGCACCATAAGGCCTCCAGTTCCGACCAAGTGCTACCTTACCTGCATCAACATTCGAGCTCGCCGTTAATTTTCCACCTAAAAACACTAATCCAAAGGGCACGCTTTGTTCGGTGCTTGGTGCGGTTACCGCGGTGCCGTAGCCAACGCTGTGAATGGTATTGTTATCAAACACAGCTGTAGCTGCACCAAAAATATAATCCACGGTGCCTTCAATGTAACAGTTGCGATAATACTGCGTACCGCTGTGCACGTAGACTGTGTCCTGATTTCCTAACAACCGGCAATTGCGAAATTGCAAACGCTGACCTTGTGCTAAGAGTGCTACCGCTTGGGAGCCAACACCGAATGAATTTTCGATAGTGATATTTTCTATGGATATGTCATTGGTTTTAATCGCAACGCTTGCGCTGCCGTAGGTGCCAATGGTGGTGCCATCAGATTTTATTCCGCTTGCACTATCGTTGTACGTGAGAATGGTTGAGGCTTGCTTTCCGGTTTCGCCGCAAAAAGTAACGTAGGGTTTGTTAACGGTTATTTTTTCACGGTAGGTGCCGGGTTTAATGCGAATTTGGGTTGGGGTTGAATTTGATGTGGATAACGTGTTTAAGGCTGCCGTGACTGTTTTGAATTGTGCCGACCCATCACTGGCGACTTTCAAAACTGGCTGGTTCGTAATGTTGTTACAGTCTGATGTTGTGGGAGTGGTAGGGCAGGCAGCTGGTGCGATTCCATTACCTACAACAATTAGGTTGTCAATATTTGGCAAACCGTCTTTGGTTTCGGAAATAATTTTTACATTGTTACTTCCTGCATTGAGTGGCACATCCACCGTCAGTGTTTGCCATTGATCCCAATTGCTGTTACTGGGAAAATCTACGCTTTGAATTTTATTATCATTTACAAAAATTGCAGCTTGTCGGGTTGCGGAGCTGCCGTTTGCAAAACGAATTTTAGCCGCGTAAGTTTTGGAACTTGCCGCCGATACACTTACACTGAAAGTTGCGTTTAGTGTGTTCTCGCTGTCGAAAAATCCGACGCCTGTATATCCTGTATGGTTGGTGAGTACTCTGCTTGAATCATTACAAAACCCAATCGAACTTTCTTCGAATGTCCAACTGTTTTCTGCGGTAACTGAAGAGGCTGATGATGATATTGCAGATGATTTAATGGAGGATGCAATTGACGATGAACGTTTACTTGAGCTGTTAAGACTGCTTACCGTAATTGAATTAGAACTGACTGAATTGGAACTGAAACTAATTGAGCTGGACCTAACAGAGCTTGAGCTTGAAACGTTTAGGCTAGTTGTGACGCTTGACGATGCAGTTGAATCGCCGCACAAGCTACCAGAAACTTGTTGTACCGCAGCGCTACCTTCGCCTTGGAATCCGAAACTCGCCGACGCATTGGGGGCGAGGGTGCCGTTCCAACTTAAAGCAGTAGCGGAATAGGGATTACTTCCGCTCAACGAGGCATTCCAAGCAGCTGTGATATTCGCGCCGGATTCTTTCCAGGATACGGCCCAATTCTTGACACTTTGTGCCGTGTTGTTCGTTACCTTAATCTCGCTGGTAAACCCTGAACCCCAATTGCTGGTTATTGTGTAGCTGCAGCTAGCCCAGCTTTGGGATGCTAGCAACACAAGTGTTGCGAAAAGTGAGCTTTTACAAAAATAGTGTCGTTGATAGTTGAACGTTATTTTTTTCATTTAAATTCTCCGGAATAGGTTTTGGAATGTAATCAACTCAAATAGTCGTGCGGGGAACTAACCAAATACCACATCCACGGGAACAAAATAACGAAGGGATGGTTGGAGCTGAAAACTAAAAATACCGCAGTAAAGTGCGGGGGGATTTAAGTTTACGCGCCAGTTGCCGAAGTGAAGCGCTCATAATTAGGAGCTTTTATTTTTTTATAGTGCGTTGAAAATAGCTTATCAGATTGTCGGAGTTTACTTGATCGCTAATTATTACCCCAACATTAAGCTGCATCTTAACGAACGCATGGCATTTTTGAGTGATGTAATTAATAAATCGCGAATTTGATAGCTATAAATTCTGCTAGTTGGTGTTTTAAAAGTGCATTCCGTCTGAATACTTGGGTTATTTCCAGTGCCCGTCATTAATGAGCACTGGAAATGATGTGAGGGGATAAAAAAGAAAGAATAAAAAATAATCCCAACTGTATTAGGGCCAAGGGGCAGGATTGTCGTTAATGTATTGCGCGCCGCCCTCAGAAGGTTCGGGTTCTTGTTCCAGTAAGCTGCCACCACCTTTTGCAATCGTGCAAAAAAGACCACGCGCTTCATTAAAATCGTCGCGCGATAACTTGCTCAGTTTATGCGGTTGGTTGGCAATTGCCCATTCGATTAGTGCATCCAGCTGTTGTTCAAGTTGCTGAGCGTAGCTTAACTCTTTGTCGGTTCCACTCATAACCAGCTCCAATTGTTAATGCCAGCGATCTAAAATTTAAAAATCAAAATCTAATGTGCACAAACACTTTGCGACGTGTTTTCCGGCGCAACCCAGTTGCGTAGTTCCATGATTAATGCATGAATCCCTACCATTTCACTGTAAATAATATCGCGACCTACCAATGAACGATATTTTGCTTCAGCAATTTGCTGCGCTGTTTCAACATCGTTAAGCGCTTTTTTCAATCCAAAACGAGCAGAATACTCCTGGTGTTGCCTTGAGATCATCATGATTTTTCCTCGGATAATTATTGTTGGCACAGTCAGAAAAGCCCTTCAGGGAAGGGCTTTTGTTTAGCTAACTGCTTGTTACTTGTATTTCTCGGATAATTCAGCTTTCCTTTCGGTCAACTGAGCACCAATCTCCAGAAGATCTAAAGAGGACTCTTTAGCTTTAGGAAAGATTTCGTTTTGCTCTTCCTTAACGTGATGTTTCACGTATTCAGAAAGAACTTTGATTTTTGCATCAAAAATTTCACCGTCAGGATCAACGTCTTTTACCTGAGCAATTAAATCTTTTAGGGTCGCGTGTTCTACAGTCGCCTCGGGGATTAATTCTTTATCCTTCAGTGCAGCTTTCACTGCTGGATAAAAAATTTCTTCCTCAATTTGCGCGTGAATCGTAAGCTCTTTGCAAATCATACTAACGATTTGTTTTTTTCTAACATTAGAGCGACTCTTCTCGTATTCAGCGAATAAATCGTTGACGAGTTTGTGATCTGCACGAAGCAAGCTGGTAGCTTCCTTTGGTTTGGGTGCTGCAGATTCACGGGTAACTTTCTTTGCAGTTGCCATAATCTTTTCCTCACGTTACTGGGTTATGTAAAAAGGGCGATCAGAATGATGATTGGAATTGGAATTCCGAGCAGATATAAAAGTATTGAGCGCATAATATGTCTCCTGCTGGTTAAAGTTTAATTACGTTTATAGATCGCGTTGACGACCGCCGTAAATAGCGGTGAAGCTCGCGACAAATGCACCTATGAGTAGAGATATAAATAACCATAGCGAACCGTAAGCCGTAGCCTTACGCGCTTTATCAGCCGCATCGCGCGCTGCCACCTCAGCTTCACGCAATTTGGTTTGAACGGTGTTGAATGTCGCAGTAATACGGTTTTCTGCATCTTGTTGGCTAATGCCAACCTGTTGTGAAAGTAGTTCGCCTGTGTAGGTAAGATCTGCCGGCGGTAATTTTCCTTCGGCAAGTGCGTTCAAAAATATGCGTGCGATTTCTGCCTTAGCGGCAGCGTCTGCTTCAGGGTCATTTGGAACTGTTGTTGGTCCCTGCGTCAATGGAGAAGTCGCTCCAGGCGCTACGGCTGCCGCCGTTGAATTTTTACGAAACAAAAAATCTAAAAAGTACGACAAGGACTTTTCAGTATCAAATTTGGGCTCATCGGTTTTATTAGCGGCAACCGCTGCAGTAGAGGCAGCAACTGCTGTTCCAACCGCTGCACTTTGAGCTACTTTTGCACCTGTTTCAGCTGCAGTGCCCAAGATGCCGGTAATAACTGATGTTAAGAGGGCAGCTGTCGTTAAAGTTGCAACGGCCCATGCGAGGAACCCGTGTGCAGTGTCGCGGAAATATACTTCATCAGAGTGAACGGCTACCCACCGCGAACGAAGACGACCGGCGATGTAACCGCCGATACCCGACGCGACCACTGCAGTGAGCGTAACCCACAAAATAGTTGTCACACCCCAAGTAGTTGCACTAACACCTTTTTGGGCCCAGGGGGATACAACTGAAAGACCAAGCCCTGTACCGAGTACTAACATAATTAAAGACAAGGCCGCTGCCGCTGCCGCACCAGCAAAAATAGCTCCCCACGACACGGCGCTAATCCGATTAGGTAATGCTAAAGCGGACTCTCCGCTGTAATCATTTGGTATGCTCTGTGAAACTCGAGTTTCCATAAAACCTCCGGAATATTTATATTGATTGAAAGGCGGGTGTTCTGAGATTACAGAATAAGAATATTAAACTTTTAGCTCGGTTCGTTAGCTCACGGATAATGGAAATTTCGCGTAAGCCACTTCTATAAAAAACAAAGCCCCCGCATAAGCGAGGGCCTTTAATTAAAAAATGTTTCGAATTTTTCTAATTGCGAAACATATATTTTTTAAATATCTGTGTTGCTGTAACTAGTTGTTCCGTAATAAGAATGTATATCGCTAGCTAGTGTTGGATCTGCAAGATCTGGCCAATCATCTTTATCAAAACCTGGAGCATTTTGCAGACGTTCTTTACTTACGTTCAACACAAAACGTTTGTTCTCGGTGTCCAGTTTCAATGCACTCCAAGGTACAGCAAAAAGTTTTTCGCCGAGCCCGAGAAATGAACCGAAAGATAAAACGGCGTAAGAAATTTCACCTGTGGACATATCAAGCATAATTTCTTTGATGTCACCTATATCTTCTTCTTCAAGATTGTAAACATCATTTCCAATGAGCGTATCTGCCCCCATCAATTGTGGGCCAGGACCGTTATGAAAATTGGTTTTATAAATGCCGTAGGTGTCGCGAGTTTCGTAGTTCATTTTAGATCTCCAAAATGTTGTGGTCTTATGCCGGGTGAAAATTAATTTCATTCAATGAAAGTTTTCACACTCTCGTGGTGGATACTAGGTCTGGGCAGACTTGAGCTCTGTACGACACCCAACGTTATTGTGATTTAATAATTGGATAATTGGACAAGTAAAATTTAAAACCGTCTCCCGGCATTTGCTATCAAGTATTTTAATTTCTGGAATCGAAACTACATTTACTGTGACACTCCGTATCGATTTATAATTAGTTATTACAGCACGTTTGAATCACCACAAGCTTCGCTAAGAATAAATAATTGCGGATTCATAAAAAATTTTCTTTACGTTTTCCAGCACTTAACGACTTCCGTCGCGAAGATATTGCCTTTTTAAAATGAAAAGTTTGATTCGGGGTTATGGCGCATAGCGCCGCATTTTTGCAGCCTGTGTACGTCAACGCACCGAGAATACTCAGGCTAAACAATAAGCTGAATGACGAATTTTCTTTTGTAGAATTTGGCCTTTTTCATGTGCATACAACCACAATTTGGGCATTCATCTTGAACCAAGTTAGTATGTAGACTATAAGTTTTGTATTTATAAAACTTGGTAACTTAAATGCAAAGTCGTAATCGAACCTGTGTTTTACTTATCGAAAGCAACGCTAGTGACGCAGAGCGTATTTGGGCGGCTTTAACCGGTGTGGAAGATAGCCCTTATCACTTGGACTGTACGCACTCGTTGGATGAAGGCATAGCATTTCTGCGGCAGATGGATCACGCTATAGATATTGTCATGGTTGATTTGGCATCGGTTAAAGATGCCAGTGCCGACCCCATTGGCCAAATTATATCTGCATCACCCCATGCAAGAGTTTTAGTGGTAGGTGAGGATGAAAGTTACGCGCCGGAAGCGATCTCGAAAGGCGCGCATGAGTTTTTAGCTAGATCACAAATCCATACCTATTGGTTGCCTCGAGCAATACGTTACCTCGCCCAGCAAAGAGAGCACGATTTGATTATGCAGGCGCAACAAAAAGCGCTGCACGATGAAAAAGCTCGCGCTAACGTTGCATTAAATTCCATTGGCGATGCCATACTGACGACGGATCTCGCTGGCAATATCATTTATATGAATCACGCTGCCGAAATTTTAGTAGGTTGCGCACGCGAAAATGCTTTAGGGCAACCTCTTTCTGACGTATTTAAAATTATTAATCGCAACACTCGCGTTATTGCAACAAATCCTGCCCTATACGCAATAGAAAAAAACAGCCCTGTTGGATTAGAGTCAGACGTTATCCTGGTGCGTGCAGACGGCAGTGAACTGTCCATTGAAAAAGCTGCTACCCCAATTCATGACAGCGAAGGTGCTGTGACCGGCGCAATTGTTGTCTTCCACGATGTTAGTGAATCCCGCACGCTTGCGGTAAAAATGACCCATCTGGCGCAGCATGATTTTTTAACAGGTTTACCAAATCGAATGCTGTTAACCGAGCGCCTCTCTCAAGCAATAGGTTTGGCGTATCGTAATATTTCGCAAGTTGCGCTGCTGTTTATAGATGTTGATTATTTCAAACATATTAATGATTCGCTGGGCCATGCAGTAGGTGACGAGCTGTTAAAGTCTGTGGCTGCGCGACTCGTTAGTTGTGTACGTGCGACAGATACGGTGTGCCGACAAGGCGGTGATGAATTCGTTATTCTTTTAACCGAAATTGAGCGGCCACAAGATGCGGCCGTCACTGCTGAAAAATTGTTTAACGCATTTTCGGAGCCTCATTATATAGGCGTGCATGAATTGCACGTTTCTCTCAGTATGGGCATTAGCGTCTACCCCGCGGACGGCGAAAATGCCGATGTACTTATGCAGAACGCTGATGCCGCCATGTACCACGCAAAATTATTAGGACGCAATAATTTCCAATTCTTTAAAACAGAAATGAATACCCGTGCGGTGCAACGTGCATTTATAGAAGCGAGTTTGCGCCGAGCGATAAAACGTCAGGAATTTGAACTTCACTATCAGCCGAAGGTGGATATAGCATCGGGTACGATTATTGGTGCGGAGGCATTGATTCGTTGGAATGATCCGCAGCAAGGTGTCATACAACCACTAGATTTTCTAGGCATTGCAGAAGAGTGCGGCTTGATAGTCGCCATAGGCGGTTGGGTACTGCGTGAAGTATGCAGTCAATTGCGAGCCTGGTTAAAAGAAGGCTACGCCATTTTTCCGGTTTCAATAAATGTTTCTGCCGCCGAATTAAAACACAAATATTTTTTAAGTGGCATAAACCAGGTTTTACAAGAAACTGGCTTGCCACCTTATTATTTGGAATTGGAATTTACCGAAACAATTTTAATGCGCGATGCTGAGTTATCCATTAGCGTGCTTGAATCATTAAAAGATATAGGCGTTCAATTATCTATCGACGATTTTGGAACAGGTTATTCGAGTTTAAGTTATCTACAACGTTTTCCTGTCGACACTTTAAAAATCGATAAATCATTTATGCGCGATTTAACCAATGATTCGGATAATGCCACGATTGTCAGCGCCATTATCGCCATGGGCAGAAATCTGAAACAACGCGTGTTGGCAGAAGGAGTTGAAACTGCTGAGCAACTCGCGTTTTTGCGTACTCATAGATGCAATGAGGCCCAGGGAAATTATTTAAGCATGCCACTTCCTGCGGACCAGTTTGCAAAAATTATGACGAGTAATATGCTGCCAGTGCTCTCTGTGCGCCAACGAACTGATTCTCTCTAAGCGGAACGTTAATGTCTGTGGCAGAGTTGTGCAGCTTACAACTTTTACCAGAGATCACCACAAAATTAATAATCTTGGAGAAATATATGAAAAACGTAAATAGATTTTTATCTGGGCTGTTCATGATTTTCGCATTGGTTGCGGTAGTAGCCTGTTCATCGACTAACAAAAAAGAAAGTGCCGGCGAGTACGTGGATGACACAGTAATCACCACTCGTGTTAAAGCGGCAATTTTGAAAGAGGATACATTGAAAGTTAGCGAGATAAATGTGGAAACCTTTAAAGGTGTTGTGCAATTGAGCGGCTTCGTTCACTCTCAAGCTGATATAAACACCGCTGTGCGTGTTGCGTCAGGTGTGGGTGGTGTGAAGTCAGTGAAAAACGATATGCGCTTGAAGTGATTTTAAAAACGGTCTCTTAATGAGACCGTTTTTTTTGTACTTTTCTTCCGTTAATAAAAAACCCCGCCTTAAATAAACTTTAAGGCGGGGTTTTTTATTATCAGTTAGCCGCGACGTGCAACCAATAACCCAAATAAAAAGCTAAGCGCGACACCGGCACCTAACACTGTCCATGGTTGTTCATGTACGTATTGGTTGGTGTATTCGGCAGTTTGACGCGCTTGTTGAATCAGCGAACGGTTAGCTTCACCAAGCGTTGTTTTAGCCAATTCGATGCGGTCGGAAATGCGCGCCTTAGCCTTGGTGAGATCGTCACCTGAAAGCGATGCTGTTTCTTTTAACAGAACCTCTATATCGCTTATGAATGTTTTAAATTCTTTTGAAATATCGACGGAGGCATCTTTAATTTCATTGCCAGCGCTGATTAGTGTTGATTTAAGTGTTTCGGCTTGAGTAGACATCTAACAATACCCCTATGCTGGTTAGTAAAACAGTTCGAATCAAGAATGTTTTTAACAAATTCGATCTGGATCAGAAAGTAAAGCTTAGGTGGGAATGAATCTGTTCGTCAGCGCACATGAAGCAAAACTTTCACCCAATTATCGTGTTAATTTTAAGCTAGGTAGCGTACGGAGTGACCAGAGTCATGTGAATAGTATTATGTGCGGTGGTGCCGATATTGTGTCGTACCGTGACTAAGCTCTGGAGTTTTTGAATGAATAGAAATATCAGTGGTAGCAGCGATTCTTTTAGTACTAAACTGAATCATGCTATAGGTGAGCAACCTAGAAAATTAATGTCGTCTAAAAGCAAAAAAATGTCTCGATTTGAATATGATTCAGACGACATAGAGTTTGATCGGCATCGTCAGAATTACAAGCGAGCAGCAGCAAAATTCTCAACGCGTATTCAGTTAAATTCTAACGAAATAAATTTTTGATTAATTATGTGACAATACTTATAGTGGGTATAAGTAATGCAAGGACGGTGAGGAAATGGATTTACTATTGGCCGTTTAGGAAATAGTTAATTTATGATAATTATAATTTTTGGATTATGGAGATTTTATGAAGCTATCAAAACCTATTGTTGTGCTTATTACGTTGATATGTGTGGCCACCCTTGCCTTTGTTATTTACGGTCTACGCACAGACTGTGATCACACCGCTGGTTACGTCGACTGTAGCGTACCTGACAATTCCCCTAATTAAATCTTAAATCTAACAGAATTTTATAACGCTGTGTTTAGTGGTGGACTGGGAAATTTATTGTTTAGTTTGGTTAGTTTGTTTAATTTATTAGATTTATCGCCCTTACATTGACGTATCGATTAAAGTTTGTCTCGGTTGCCACAAATGCATTTTAAGTTGTTTTTCTCCGTGTTAACTACTGTTCTTATTTTACTAGGTACTTTTACCTTCCTTTCTCTTATAGCGAATCTCAAGCACCAAGTATACTAGCGCTGCGATCGACAACGGCAGCAGAAAATAAATGACTCTATATCCGATCAGCGCGGCAATGATGCTGCCCTTGGATAGCTGATGACTTAGCATTGCGACGAATATAGCTTCAATAACACCAAGACCAGCGGGTACGTGCGTGACTGCCCCGGCGATGCTGCACATAAGTAGAATTCCTAACACCGTTGGATAGGATATTTTGCCAGTTAACAACGTGTAAATTAGCAGCGCCATTAAACACCAGTTTAGCGATGCAAAAGCGGCTTGAAAAAGAGCGAGTTTAAAGTTTGGTAAGCTAATTTCCTGTTTAAAGAAACGAAAAGTGCGTTTTTTTGAAAATCGGCAAGCGGCAAAATAACTGCTTGCAACAATTAATAAACCAACTCCAATAAATTGCAATGCCGTGTTTCCCATCTTCCAATTGTCGGGCAAATCCAGCAGGCCAGATGTAAAAATTATTCCTCCAACAATGGTGTAACCCAACCAGTTGGTAATGATATTTGTGCTGATAACTTTAGTGATGGTAACGGGGTCGAGCCCTAAACGAGAATAAAGGCGGAAGCGCGAGGCAACGCCGCCTATCCAAGCCAGGTTTAGCGCGAATACGCAACCGACAAATGCGAGAGGTAAAACCTCGCGAATTTTTATGGGGTTTTTTAAATAGTGCAGCGAGATTAAATCGTAACTACTGAAGACTAAAAAGCTTGCCATGGCGATTAAGCATCCCAGCAACAAAGTTTTTAATTGATAAGCATGGATGGCTTGTTTTACCTCCTGCCATTCAATGTTTTTCAGCACCATATACAAAAGTACGGGTATGAGAATAAAGAAAAACGCTGTTAGGGCTCGTTTTGCCCATACCCATTTCTTGTTAGGTGAAGCTTTATCTCGCTCATTTGATTTTGCGGCCACGGATGCGGTCATAATGTCCCTAATCCCTCACTACCTTTAAATTATCCTGATTTTTTTCCTCCAGCGGCGTGCTCTTGAAATTAAATGCTCGCTCACCATAGGCGCGTTTTTTTGATTTTATTAATTTAAGCTCGGGACTGTGAGCTGGTAACCATCCGAAAATACCAGGGAAGTGACGCAGGAAATGGAAACTCAAAAATATTAAAGGTGTCCGCCACCAGTAGCCTCTCTTCGCCACTTTCATGTTGACTGGTTTGCAGCAGGATGAAGACAGGTCTTCAAAATGTTCGAAAAGTTTTTGGTTGAGCTCGGAATCCATCACAACGACATTCGCTTCAAGATTCAACGAAAGGCTTAATGGGTCCAGGTTACTTGAGCCAACTGTGCACCACTCATCGTCAATTAAGGCTACTTTTCCATGCAATGGGCGTTTGCAATATTCATGAATTACGACACCCGAGCGCATTAAATAACTGTAGAGCAAGCTGGACAACATGCTTACCCAAGCCATATCCGGGCGGCCTTGTAAAATGAGGCGGACTTCAACTCCGCGGCGCGCTGCACGGCGTAGCTCGCGAAGAATTCTGTAGCTTGGGAAGAAGTATGCATTGGCAATAATGATTCGCTTTTTTGCGAGCCGCATCGCCAGCAGATATTGTTGTTGAATATCTTTTGAATGTTTTTGGTTGTCACGAACGGATAATAAAACTTTTGAATTACCGCACGCTTCGGGAGCAGGTTGGTTGTAGTGCTTTTTATATTCAAGAGCGTCCTGTTTGCTGGACGCACGAATTAATAGTTCCATGCAGGCTTGACGAATGTCCGCCACTACAGGGCCGTGCAATTCCACCGCATAATCCTGTTTGGCTTTAGGCCCGAAATCGAGTAGATGGTCGTCAGAAATATTAATGCCTCCAACAAATGCAATTTCGTTGTCCACCACGATCAGCTTGCGATGTAAACGGCGGAAAAAATTGAATCTCACGCCGCGAAAATTAGGTTGTGGGTCAAATATATGTAGCTTCGCGCCCGCATTAATTAATTTATCCACAAATTCTTTGCTAAGGTCGAAAGTGCCGTAATCGTCTACGGTAATATCAACCCGAACTCCGCGACTTGCTGCCGCAACCAATGCTTCCTGCATTTCATGGCCAATTTTATCTTCTGCGAAAATAAATGTTTCCAGCAATACTTCGGTTTTTGCGTTGCGAATACATTCCATTGCCCTGGGATAAAAATCTTCACCGTTAATCAACAGATTAATGGTATTGCCATCGCGCCATTCGTTATTCATATATGAACCTCCACACTTAAAGGGGCGTGATCGGATAAGTGCGACCAAGGTAAATCGTGTAACACCTCAGGATTTTTACTGGTGGCATTACGGACGTAAACCCGGTCCAATGATAAAAGGGGCCAGCGCGCTGGAAAACTTTTCGCGGATTTTCCGAACGCGTCTACAAATGCTTCATGAAACCCAACTGTTGCGAGAATTTTATTCGCGCGCACTCGCCAGTCGTTGAAGTCGCCTGCAACGATGACTGCTTCGCCTGCGGGAAAACTTTGCACAAGGTCGCATAATAATTTCAGTTGTTGCTGGCGGTGATTTTCTCGCAAACCCAGGTGCACACAGATTGCATGCAGCTGTTTGTTGTCGGGTAATTTTAAAACTGAGTGGAGCAAACCCCGCTGCTCAATCTTACCTATAGATACATCAAGGTTTTGGTAACGGGCGATAGGGTATTTAGAGAGTAGGGCGTTACCGTGATCGCCGTGAGGATAAACTGCATTGCGCCCGTACGAATATTCAGGCCACATGCTGTCCGCCAAAAATTCGTATTGCGATACTTTTGGCCAGTCGGAAAAACGCTCGGCGTGTTGGAGGTGAGTGCCATGCACCTCCTGCAAAAATACAATATCCGTTGATAAGGCTCGCACGGCATCGCGAAGCTCCGGCAAAATAAAACGCCTGTTGAAGAAGGTGAAACCTTTGTGCATATTCAGGGTGAGAATGCGCACTTTGTTTACCGCAGGCGTATTAAAATTTTGCTGGGTAATTTCCTCCGAGCCGGAGGAAATTATTTCAGACATATTTTTACTCGCGTTATTCATGATGCGCCTTGCATTCTTCGGTGGTAAGTTTGAAAAGAATTACTGAGCGATCATGAGCGCAAAAATCCTCTCCAAAATTGTGAACATCGTTTAATTCGCCATCAGGATTTGATGTGTCCAGTAGCCTTAACCAACAGCAACCCTGAACAACTTCGGGCAAGGTAAAATTTATGCCTTCATGGTGAGCGTTAAAAATAATCAACAATGTCGTGTCGCATCCGCGTCTATGAATACCGCTGGTTTGCGCCCGGCCATCCAGAATAATGCCGAGGCAGGAGACCGGTGTTGTGCTCCACAATTCATCGTTCATTTCATTGCCGGATGGCGCAAGCCAGGTGACATCTTTTACGCCCAACTCTTCGTTATAAGCACCCACCAAAAAGCGCCCGCGTCGAAGGATTGGATATTCGCGGCGTAAGCTGGTCAATTTTTTGGTGAACTCAACCAAGCCTTTGGCTTCGTCATCCCAATTCCAATCTAACCAACTCAGTTCGTTGTCCTGACAATAAACATTGTTATTGCCGTGTTGGCTGCGTCCATATTCATCCCCCGCAACCAGCATTGGAGTACCTTGGGACAGCAGGAGTGTGCTTAATAAATTGCGAATCTGACGTAAGCGAATCTCTCGAATATTAGCGTCGTCTGTATCGCCCTCAGCGCCGTGGTTATAGGAAATATTGTTGTCATTGCCATCACGATTTTCATCGCCATTGGCTTCGTTGTGTTTTTCGTTGTAACTCACGAGGTCGCGCATGGTGAAACCGTCATGCGCGGTAATGAAATTTACTGATGCGAAAGGTCTACGTCCGCCCCAGTTAAATAGGTCTCCAGACGCGGTTATGCGGCTGGCTAACTCGGGTAACTTGCCGCCGTCTCCGCGCCAGAATGCGCGTACCGTATCGCGGAAGCGATCGTTCCACTCAAGCCAACCGGGAGGAAATGCGCCAACTTGATAACCACCAGGGCCGCAATCCCAAGGCTCGGCGATCAACTTAAGTTGGCTCAATACCGGGTCTTGCCGGCAGGCGACGTGGAATCCGTGGCGCTCGTTAAAGCCGGTAGTTTCGCGGGCCAAAATTGTGCCCAAATCGAACCGGAATCCATCGACGCCCATTTCGGTTGTCCAATAACGAAGTGAGTCAGTTACCAGACGTAATACGCAAGGGTGAGTAAGGTCAAGTGTGTTACCTGTGCCTGAATCGTTGATGTAATAACGCGGGTTATCGGGCAGTAAGCGGTAGTAAGTAGCGTTATCTATGCCGCGCATAGACAAGGTTGGGCCTAATTCACTGCCTTCAGCGGTGTGGTTGTAAACCACATCCAAAATGAGTTCCAGACCAGCTTCATGGAGGCAGGCAGCCATTTCCTTAAATTCGTGCAAGTGGCCGCTCGCTAGGTATTCAGCGTGGGGCGTTAGGAACGCGATGGTGTTGTAGCCCCAGTAATTCGTTAGCCCTTTTTCGAGAAGATGGTTGTCATGCAGAAAGGCGTGAACCGGCAGCAATTCAACGCTCGTCACACCCAAGGATTTAAGGTGTTCGAGTAAATCTTTATTGGTCAAACCAGCGCAGGTGCCGCGCAAACGCTCTGGCACCGACGGGTGAAGTTTGCTGATGCCCTTTAAATGGGTTTCGTAAATGATGGTTTTGTCCCAGGGCACTCGGTAGGCCTGCTTGCCATTCCAGTCGAAGGCCGGGTCGATGACCATTGCTTTGGGTACAAAAGGTGCGCTGTCGCGTTCATCAAAACTGAGGTCTAGATCCGGGTGGCCAATGGTATAGCCAAACAAGGCATCGTCCCAAATTAATTCGCCGACCAACTGTTTGGCATAAGGGTCCATCAACAATTTGTTCGGGTTAAAGCGGTGACCCGCGGTTGGTTCGTAAGGGCCGTAAACACGGTAGCCATAGACTTGCCCGGGCTGTAGGCCTGGCAAATAACCGTGCCAGATTTCGTCGGTAAATTCGGGTAGTTCGATGCGTTCAAGTTCCGCTTTACCTTCTGCGTCGAACAAGCACAATTCAACCTTGGTCGCATGAGCTGAGAAGATTGCAAAGTTTACGCCCTGTCCATCCCAAGTGGCCCCTAAAGGAAAAGGTTGGCCTTCGCAGGTTCTGGAGGATAGGGTTAGTTGATCAGGTCTCTCATGTTTAGTCATAGCGACTCCTTAGCAAAAGCAGTTAGGCTGCTTAACTCAATTCGTTTTCAACCGCTTTAGTTTTTCTGGGTTTAGCGGTCTTTTTGGTTTCGGTGTTCTCGGTTTTCTTTGATGTAGATGCCGCATCAGTTTTGCGCATATCCGTTTTAATTTTTACGTCCGTATTAAGTTCGCCTTTTCCGGCAGACTTTTTTCTTGCTGCTGCTTTTTCGTTGGTTGCGACTCTCGCAATCACTTCATCGACGTTCACTTTTTTTGTACCCGGTTTTTTCACTGCCGCCTCAGCTGCCGGGCCTTCAGCAAACTGCGCGCTGGGCGAGGCAGGCTGCACGGGTTGGGCTGGTTGTACCGGATCTGTCGGCTGAATAGGATCACTTGGTGTTACAGGTTGCGCAGGTTGAGTAGGGGAAATCGGCTCAATCGGTTCGGTAGACGCCATCTGCTGGGCACTATCATTCGCAGCAAGCTCACTCTCCATTTGCGTCTGCGCTAGCGTACAGGCCATGCTCCAGTGACGTTCACACTGACCGTGCGGCTTCCCCTCGGACTCCCAAATTTGGTAGGCATACTCGCGTATACGATGCTCGTTGGTATTCATGTGATGTCTCCCCTATCAGGTGAATGAAGGTGCGGCTGGTTTGTTGTCAGAACCAACCTCGAAAATAAGAATGTTGATCGGTGATTTGGCCAGTAACTCGCTGACCGAACAAGAACTTCCAAGACTTTCATTAACAGGTGCCAGGCTCTCAACCAACTTGCTCGACTCGTCGACTTCCGGAGGAAATAAGACACACGTATTGCCCCACGCCGTGGGATTAACCAGAGGAATTGTGCTATCACCCAGCAAGTTAGAGCACAGTCTGGGTGCAATCACCACTAAACAGCGGCCCTCGTGTAATCGAGCAAATGCAACCACCTGGTCTGCGCACTCGCCTTCAACGACGAGCTGTTGGTAGTCTCCCGTTGAAAACAGAGTGTGGTATTGATGGCGTAGACGCAGAGTTGCGGCAATCAGCCATTGTTTGATACGGCCATCTCGCCAGAGCGACATCAACTCGGACAGATCAGGTTGCGAGCTTGAGTCGGCTCCTAAGTTTGATGAGAGAGCTGCAACGCGCGCGCCAAAATCGACAGGCTGGCGATTATCGGGGTCAACCAAACTAAAATCCCAAAACTCACAGCCTTGGTAGAGATCTGGTATGCCTGGCGCCGTCATGCGCAACAGGGTTTGTGTAAGGCCATTTAACGCGCCCGCAGGAGCAAGTGAAGCCGCTGAGTTTATGATGTCATCACGCAATGGCTTCATATCCGCTGCCGTGAGCAAGTGTGTTAAAAATTCTTGATTGGCGGTTTCATACGCGCCGTTGGGTGCGCTCCAGCTGGTGCGTAGCTTGGCCTCACGCAGCGCCTTTTCTTGCCAACGCAACATACGCTCAAGGTAATGTTGGATTGTTTCAGAGTTAACTGCGTCCGTTTCCATCAGGGATAAAGGCCAGGTTCCCAAGAGAACTTGGTACAACATGATTTCGTCGCCAGGTGAGGGTGCTACACCATCATCAAGAGTGGTCTTTAGCGGTGTGGATAGAGCCTGCCACTGCTCAAGCTTGCCCGCGAACCAAACAGATCGCTCGCTGATAACGGCGATGCGCGCACGCGTATCTTCCCCGCGCTTATGATCGTGGGTTGCTGTAGCTAATAAGTTGGCCGGGAAATACAGTGCGCGTTCCCGGTTTTGTTCGTGGAACTGGCTGAGCGGTGCACTAAAATTCTGGGGGTCAAACCCGACGTCGTTACGCGAGAGTAGAACAGCGGAGCGATAACAGGCTGTGTCTTCTACCGCTTTTGCAGCAGCAGGTGATGTGAGCTGCTGAAAGCGCGCAATCGTTTTTTTACGCAAGTTTCGGATAGGGCCAGGCGGTAATGCGTGAAGTGCCAAGCCGCCGAGCCAGGGTTCCAAATAATCTAAAATAGGCCAGTCACTTTCCGCCAGGGATTGGCGCGCGCCGGTAAGCGCTTCGTTAAAATAGATTTGGTCTTGTTCCGCTCGTCCACACGCGTTTGCATAAGTGCGATACACAGGAAAGTGAACAACGATTTCAATTAAAGCGCGGCGAATAGCGCCAAGCGGTAAATCGCGTGTAGCTATGTCGGTTCTCGCAATTTGTAGGAGCCCCTGCGCAACTGTTTCTACGTCTCCAGCCAAACTACTGGCAAGCACCAAACGTCTGGCTTCACGCGCTTCATCTTTAAAGGTGCCTTGTCTGCCGCTAATGCGCGTCCACAGATCAAATAACTGTAGTTCACCACGCGGATCGTGTTGCAACAGCGAAACCTGGTTCATAAATTCATAGCCGGTCGTACCGTCGGTGCGCCAGCTGGTGTTGAGCTTTTCTTTATCAGCCAAAATTTTTTCAACATAAATTGGCATGTGGTCTTGCGCCAATTCCGGTGGACGTTGGGCATGGAGATTGTCGAGTCTACGACGCAATTTACGGCAATAGGCGCGGGGATTTGCGAGGCCATCGACATGATCGATTCGCAAGCCATCAATCCAGCCCTTAGCAACTAATTCGAAAATTTTTCCGTGGCTCGCTTCAAAAACCTCTGAGCGTTCTATACGTAATCCTGCAAGCTCATTCACATCAAAAAAGCGGCGCCAATTTATATCGTCTGACGCTGTGCGCCAGCTCGCAAGCCGATAATGTTGCAACTCAAGTAACTCATGTAAGCGTTGCAAATTTTCATTGTGTTGCCAATCGGGATGCAAATCGCCTGAATGTTCGTCTCTCACCAAATGGTCATCATGTGCCGTGGTTTCTAATGCAGCTTGTTTTTCAGAGACTGCTGTTTCGTGAACCGCGGTTTCGTGAATTGAGACATCGTAGGCTTTTATAGCCTCTGCAATGCTCTCAGCCACCGCCTCATTTTGCGCGAGTGTGCCTAATTGCTTGTGCAATACTTTTGCATCTTGCGAACGCTCTTCATCTTTTTCGGCGGTCTCCAAGGCTTCAAATAAACGAATAAAAGGTTGCAGCGCTGGATGCTTCGCATGTCGCAAAATGTGCCCGTAGCTAGGCGGATAAATCGGAAATTTGTGGTCGTAATGTTTTGCGAAAAATTCGCCCGATTGCGAATCAAAATGTAGCGTAATGTCGCCGGCAGCCAATACCTCGCCGTAATTACCACTTAAAAAAGGTAATAGCAGTTGTCCCTTCAATAAAGGGTCGGGTGAATTCCACTGAATATCAAAGTAGCGCGCATAAGGACTTTTTAAGCCCCACTGTAAAACATCTAGCCACCAGGGGTTGTCATCCTTACCAACCGCCATGTGATTGCAGACGATATCCACAATTAGCCCCATTTGGTGTTCACGAAGCGCTGTTACCAAACGTTCAAGTGCAGGCTCGCCACCAAGCTCAGGATTAATACACGAAGGGTCGACCACGTCATAGCCGTGCATTGAACCTGCACGGGCTTTCAACAGAGGTGATGCGTAAATGTGGCTTATACCGAGACGTTTAAAATAAGGGACCAGTGTTACAGCGTCATCAAGCGTGAATCCTTGATGAAATTGCAAACGCACTGTGGCATTAACTGCAGTCATAGCGATTTGCTCTTTAGGTAATTAAATCTCCAGTAACCTTTTTCTCAAATAGGCGGTGTCGCGTCTGTGGGCTAGCGAACGTTAAGGTCGTGTCGCGCAACAACGCGGCGCATAAATTATTACTAACGACAACCGTGTCGCGATTTGGAAGGACCGAGATGCTAATCGTCTTAGATCTAACATTAAATTATTAAAAATATATTTCATCCCGTAAATTAAAACTAAAACCCCAAAGGGCTGTCAGTTAATAAATTCCATAAAATAGTTGTGTGTAGAAATGATTAGTTTTTATGATTTGAAAGAGCGAGCGAAAGATCTTAAAGAATATACGCTAGTTGTGTATTTCGCAGCACGCGATAAACGCACGCCGCTCCACGTAAGATTGATTGCATTATTAGTCGCAGCTTATGCATTGAGTCCTATTGATCTTATTCCAGATTTTATCCCGATAATCGGTTATTTGGACGATCTGATTTTAATTCCTATTGGTATGGAATTTATCATTAGACTCAGCCCGCCGGATGTTATTGCGGACGCAAAAGCTAAAGCTGCGCAAGTATCAACTAAACCTGTTAGTTATATTGCAGGAGCATTTATAGTGGGTGTGTGGTTTGTGGCGTTTTGTTACCTTACTCAACAGGTCATTGCCTTATTTTAATTTTCCTATCATTTTTTTAGTTTTAGTTTTTCGAAATTTTAAAATGAAGTTATGAATTTCGATTTTCGGCAGTGGTTACGCTTACCAAGATACTTTTCCCCGGCAATTGTCCTGCCTCATATTTGGATTTGTCCAAGCCGTAATCAAAAATTAATTTGGAGCCGGACCAAGTCGGCGTTGCCGTTACTTCTTCAGCGGAAAAATTAATATATATTCGCCAAACATCCCCAGAACCTAAAGTCCATGCGGCGCAAATTGCCTTTTCAGCAAGTGCGTGAGTGCCCAACGAAAATGAGCCTGGGAGTTGAGGTGTTAGTTCGGTAGTGCGTAACTGCAATAACGATTTATAAAAGTTCCACCAATCCTGGTGCTCGGGCGCGTTATGAAGCTCATGGTTTAACGCAGAATTGGTAAATGTTGTGAGCGCATTGGGATCTGGAATTTTTTCCAGTGATTCTCCGTCACTAAATATCGCAAAATCCGCAAATTCTTTTCTACGGCCTTCGCAAACCAATTTGCTTAATTCTTCATTGTGATCGGTAAAAAATAAGAAAGGTTGTTGCGAACCCCATTCCTCACCCATAAATAACAGAGGAATCATTGGGCAAAGCAGCATAAGCGCAACCGCAATTTTCAGGTCTTCATTGTCGGCAAGAAGCGGCAACCGCTCGCCAAAGGCGCGATTACCAACCTGATCATGATTTTGCAAAAACAAAATGAAAGAGGTGGGTGGCAAATGTCCGCTTAGCGTACCGCGCGGAGTGCCTTTACGGGTAAGTTGGCCTTGGTAGATAAATCCTTCACTGAAACAACGAGCTAGTTTGGTCGTAGGAACGTCGGAAAAGTTTTCGTAATAACCTTCTTTCTCACCGGTGATGATGTGATGCAATATGTTATGACCGTCATCATTCCACTGCGCATCAAATCCGTTTTCCAGCAGGTTTGCATTGTTGTCTTCGTTCTCCAGCATTAAGTGAACGTGTCGACTCGGTAAAATAGCGTCGCGAACTCTTTCAGCGAGTTCGACTAGAAAATCTTTTTCGCTGATGGCATGTACCGCATCGAAACGCAAACCATCCGCTCGATAATCGACCACCCACATAAGTGCATTTTCGCAAAAATAATCGCGCACTTGGCTGCGACGAAAATCTATAGCGGAACCCCAGGGAGTTTTTATGTCATCGCGGAAAAAACCTTTGGCATAATGACCCAGATAATTTCCATCGGGGCCGAAGTGGTTGTAAACCACATCGATAAAAACCATAAGATTTAAATCGTGCGCGGTATCAATTAAACTTTTTAATTCATCGGGCGTGCCGTAAGACGCTTCAGGAGCAAAAGGTAATACACCGTCATAGCCCCAGTTGCGCGCGCCAGGGAATTCGCTCAATGGCATTAGCTCAATGGCGGTAATTCCGAGTTCCACAAGCTGCGGTAAATATTCCTCAACCTTTTTATATCCGCCGAACAGCCCGACATGTAATTCGTAGATAACGGTTTCATGCCAAGGGCGACCGTGCCAGGTAACGCATTTCCAGGGATAATTTTGATCGACTACATAGCTTGGGCTGTGTACATCGCTGACCTGCCCTCGTGATGCTGGATCGGGAACTTCGAGATCATTGTCGATAATGTAGGTGTACTGTGTTCCTGGCCCACACTCGATATTAATCCAGTGCCATCCATCTAAACTTTTTATTAAATCAAATCGTCGGCCGTCGCCTAATTTAATCGTTACACGTAATGCATCCGGCGCCCAGATGGCGAAACGAGTGGTGTTATCTTTGTTGGGAAATGCTCCGTGACGTTCTTCGGGTAATGACATCAAGCTTGCCTCCGATTGACGCGGTTATCCGAATAAATTTTATAAGTGTAGGCACGATTTATAGGATCGCGGCGCTCGCGATGGCGGCGATCTTTAAATTCAAATTTCTCCATCTCAGAATTTATTTCAACCTGCTCAGAGTTTTTCACGTTCGTCTGATTTTCATTAATGAGTCGACTGTATAGCTGATCGTAAGGAAGCACAGATTGTTTCCAATACATAGGTGATGCCATAGCATGACAGCGCATCGCGCATAATAATTCGCGATGTTTAAATACGTGCAATGCGCGATGCACAGCACGCGCATAACTTTCTATAGTGAGATCCGAAAATAAAAAACCGTTCAAGCCATCGTCAATGGTATCTGCCAACCCACCTGTTCTATGTGCAATTGGTAAGGAGCCAAAGCGTTGCGCATACATTTGGCTCAAACCGCAAGGTTCAAAACGCGAAGGCATTAGGAGAAAGTCACTACCGGCAAAAATTCTGCGCGCCTCTGCTTCGTTAAAGCCAATATGAACACCTATGTGATTGGGATGACGTTCTGCTAGGTGCAGCAATTCTTTTTCAATTTTCTTTTCCCCGGTACCCATAACAATTAAACGCCCGCCAGCTTTCACAATAACTTCAGCAATACGCAAGGTTAAATCCAGCCCCTTTTGATGCGCTAAACGAGAGACAACGGCAAACAACGGAGCTGAACTTGGTTTCAGGTTAAATAAATGTTCCAGATAACGGGTGTTGGCGTGTTTACCGTGCCATTTGCGCGCCTTAAAACTTTCCACCAAATGTGGATCTGAATCTGGTTCCCAGCTATCGTCAATTCCGTTTGTTATACCGCTTAATAAATGCTGATCGAATTTTTGCTTGAGCAATCCATGGAGCCCGCAACCGAATTCAGGTTGCGTAATTTCTTGGGCGTAAGTTTCACTGACGGTAGTAATATGATTCGCAAAATTAATGCCCGCTTTCATAAAGGAAAGTTGACCATAAAATTCCATGCTATCTATCGTCAATGCATCGCTCTGCAATCCTAATTTTTCAAGATATTCAGGAGCACACAAACCCTGATGCGCGAGGTTGTGTATTGTGAATACGCTCGGCGTGTGTTGACCCTGCCACTTCATATAGGCGGAGGTCAAAGCAGCGGGCCAGTCGTGAGTGTGAACAAGTTCGGGTTGCCAGTTAAGTGAGTTTCTCCCGCGAGCAATTTCAGCTGCTGCTAATGAGAAGCGAGCAAACCGAATTGGATTATCGTCCCAATCTTTACCTTTTTCATCACCGTAAGGGTTACCCTCCCGCTCATACAATTCAGGCGCTAAAACAACATATATAATTGGACCTTTATCAATTTGAAGTCGGCCAATTTTGCACGACGGTAAATGCGCGTAGGCAGGGAGTTCGTCAACCACACTAATCGCGTGACCGCTTTCGACTACTTGTTTGTAACCGGGAATAAGTATGCGTACATCATTCCGTTTTAGTAAGGCTTTGGGTAGCGCGGAAGATACATCGCCAAGGCCGCCGGCTTTAATCAAATCAGAATATTCTGAAGTAACAAATAAAATATTTTTAGTGTGTACTGTAGCGTCTTGCTTCAAATCTTTTAGGTGTTGCTTGCCAAGGTAAAGGCGGGTGGTGAAGTGCGTTTGCGCGAGATTCGCAATACTAGCAGCGGTTCCCATGATTGGCTCCAAAATGTGAAAAAAGTCTCAAATCTGTGTCCTAAAGACGTGACCAATTCCTTATGCAGAAGTTTCGATTTTTAAGCTTACTTTTAAATGAATAATGATTTCTTGTTTATATAAAGCTCGACATTTTGAGTTTATATTTCACTGCAATTTTTACACGGGAGGTTGATGTTCCGGTGTTGCAATTTGCTCCTCTTTTGATGGAGCTCGTGGAGCTTCTTCATGTAAATTTGCACGCAGCTGAGGAAGACTTTCCGGATTATGGAGGCTGATGTAGTTGATCAATTTTTCGCGTACAAAGCATCTCAAATCCCAATTGCTCGAAGAGTCTTTTGAACTTACCAGCACACGTAATTGCATTGCCTTTTCTGTTGCTTCTGTTACCTGCAATACGCAAACTTTTCCATCCCATAAGTTGGGAGATTGTTTGCATAAATTTTCCAGTTCTTTTCGTAGAGGTTCGAGCGGCATTGAATAGTCGACCCATAAAAATATTGATCCGATCAACTCAGATGTTTTACGTGTCCAATTTTGGAACGGATGTTCGATAAAATATTGCAGCGGAACGATTAAGCGGCGATCGTCCCATATTTTAATAACAACATAAGTTCCGGTGATTTCTTCGACTCGTCCCCATTCGCCTTCCACTATTACAACATCGTCGAGACGAATCGGTTGGGTGATAGCAAGTTGCAAACCGGCAATAAGGTTTCCCAATACAGGCTTAGCAGCAAAACCAACAGCTAGCCCGGCTAAGCCAGCAGAAGCAAGCAAGCTGGTGCCAAATTGACGGGCGTTGGGGAACGTCATGAGCATCGCTGAAATGCCAAACAAAATGATGAAAAAACCTAGTGTTTGCGTTAGTACTTTTGTTTGTGTTTGAACTCGCCGCGCTGACAAGTTGTCGGCAGTATTCATAGGGTTGCGCTGCAGAATAATATCTTGCCCTACAGCAAGAATTCGTAAACCTAACCAGGTCACTGTACCTATGATGAAAAGCGAATTGATGTGACGTGCTGTATCTATAAAACGAAAATCATCATCCGCCGAGCCGAAATACGCGCGCAAACCTAGTAAGGGAACCAGGAATATAATAGGTGGTTTGATACGTTCAAGGAGTGTGCGCGCAAAACTAAATGGGCTGGCAACTCGGGCTAACAATTTTGCTACTAAAGGTGCAATAAAAGTCAGCACGAGGAATATACCCAGTCCCCCGAGCAATAATTTAAGTTCAGGTAAGTAGGGTTCCCAATTAAGTGTCATGTTTACACCTCAAACATTAATCACAAAAAAATCTGAATTAACTTTCAGCTTGTGATCGTATTTACAAAAACATTTTTAAACAATTCACGTATTTATAACAGTTGGAAATGTACAGCTCTGTATGCAAGCGCACATAGAGCTATTCAGTTTGATTTAAGGCAGGGAGCAGTATCAGGATAGGAGCGCTTTGAAAATGTTTAACGCGCCATTTTGCAGATTATGAAGACGTGTAAATGTGCTTGTCTCCGTCCGTTGCTTTTTGGCTTGAATCTGATCTGATTTGTCGGTCGCGGAATTTTACTTTCCGCCTTTTTTCTTTACTTAGGTTTTCTTAAAGCAAGAATTAATTCTTGTTTATTCATAGTAGATCGGCCACTAATATTATGACTACGAGCCTGCTCTAATAACTCAGCTTTAGTATGTGATTCTAATGAGTCACTGCTTGCTTTAGCGTGTTTGGTTTTCACCGCATTATGGGCGGAGTCTTCCCGCGCTTTAGCTTTTTTTGTGCTGCTCGTGGTTTTACCTGAGCCTGACTTTTCACCGCCACCGGATTGTTTATTTAC
This sequence comes from Gammaproteobacteria bacterium, assembly GCA_004173475.1. Lineage (GTDB taxonomy): Bacteria > Pseudomonadota > Gammaproteobacteria > Pseudomonadales > Cellvibrionaceae > Cellvibrio. The sequence goes on along the minus strand of SEBU01000001.1, from coordinate 259,812 downwards.
AGTTGCCCAAGCTATAGCTTCGGCTTTCTTTTTAGGCACGCCTTTATGTTCATACCCAGCTTCTATGTGCTCTGCTTTTTTCTTTTGAGCTGGGGAATATTTTTCTTTGCTACCTCTGGGCATGATGTGACTCCTCTAGGTTAATTTTGATCTTAGCGCCGTTACAAACTGACTACCAAATTTGAAACTAAAGGTGACGAGTTTCTGAAGGTGGGTTTTGCCAATTATCGTGAAGACCGTCTGAGTAATAAATTGGCGCATTCACGAGCTCTTCAATATCCACGTCATCCAAACAGGCGACGTGAACACTATAAAAATCGCCCCCCAATTCTTTTAAATGACCGCGCCCAAAGGTGCGTATACCGCAGTGTTTACAAAATAAATTATGTATGGAGTGTGTATTAAATTGATAATCGCTCAAATCATTTTCACCGCTCATGAGCGTGAAAGCTTCGGGCTTAATATTGAAACCCCAAAAACGGGATTTTCGGCAGTAGCTGCAGTTACATTTACCAGTTCCTTTGGCTATATCCAGCTTCACCCTAATTTTGACTTTTCCACAGTGACAGCTGCCATGATAAGTTTTTTCCACGATCTTATCCTCTTGCTCGTTTACGATATCATCCTCGTCGCAGACCTCACCTCGGGCTTCGCCTCGGACAATAATGGTAAAAGTTAAATAAAAAAAGTGGCGCATTGATGTGCGCCACTTTTATGCTGTCCAACAATTATTTTGGATAAGCTTTCGCCAACTCGTGTGCGGCGTGTAAGTGATGCTCAAGTTTAGGTAATGTCGCCACCGCGAAAGCGGCTAATTCTTTATCTTCAGAAACGGATGCCTTTTTAAACAATTCAATGGCATCTTTGTGCGCATTTACCTGATTGTTCGCGTATGCTGCGTTGAAGGACTCACCCTCGCGTTGTTTCAACACGGCAGCTTTCGCTTTATTTAAAAGTTCAGCTTCGGTAGAAACTTTCAGTTTCTTTTTGCTTGCGATGCTTGCAAGTTCTCTGTTAGCTGCGGTGTGGTCATTAATAATTGACTGAGCAAATGTTTTCACATCTCCAGCGGTTGATTTTTGAAGTGCCAATTTTGCAGTTTCAATTTCAGCAACGCCAGCTGCTGAGGCTTCTTCTACAAAATCGTCAGCATCAACTGTATCGGCTGCCATTGCAGATCCGCAAATCATATTAAATGCAAATACGAACGCGCCTGTTAAAAGTAATTTGGTCGTTTTCATGTTTGATACCTCAGTTAATTTTTCTAAGAATTCAGGTTGCCGGTAGACCCTAAGTACTACCTTGCGCTAATTCTTAATACAAACCCCGAATCACTCAGTGCGCTAGTTAACTCAGTTTTACATTTGCACTTAAACATATTTTTTTATTTTTTTTTGATTAGATATTAAACAAAAATAAAATGTTTTCTCTATAAAAATATAAAGGCCACCTAGGTTAATCGCAAAATACTCTAAAAATTTGTTGAAATAATAAAAATCAGCTGCTTATATAAAAAGTGCGTATATGGCGATTTTTGATAAAGATCGTGACCTAATCGTTTTTTTAAATATGATAGGAGTAGATAAAACCAGAAAATATAAAAATAAATTGCGAGTCAAATCACTTAAAAGTACGAAATGAATTCATTAGTTTTTCCTACAGAATATGTGAGATTTTATTATGGTAAAAGAATTCGCGCGCCACATTGCCTGGACTGAGGTTGTGAAGGAAGGTTGTAAGTTTGTCGGTTTAATTGAATATCAACGCAGGGCACCCTGTTCAATGGTTCATGAACTATGGGTTGTCGGTCCCCATCTGAATGATGAAGATGAAGCGGAAATAGCAGCGGCCTCGATGTTGGAGAGCATCCGAGACATCACTGAATCCGATAACATAATCTACAGTGACGGCGTGGCGCTTTGATGTACCCTTAGGTGTAATAGCGAACAGATAGGTGTTACTAAAGAATTAATAGTGGCGAAAGTATTTATTGTTTCGCTTTATTAATTCTTAAATGAGGGGGTGTTGTGAATGGCCCGGGCAATTTGGAAAGGTGCAATTAGTTTTGGTTTGGTGCATATTCCCGTTGCACTCCATTCAGCAACCTCATCTCAATCAATCGACTTTGACTGGCTGGACGAAAGGAGTATGGAGCCAGTCGGTTATAAACGCGTTAATAAAGTTACTGGAAAGGAGGTTACTAAAGAACATATTGTTAAAGGTGTTGCCTACGAGAAAGGGCGCTATGTAATTCTCTCAGAAGAAGAAATTCGTCTTGCCCATCCAGCATCTACACAAACTATCGATATATTTTCTTTTATTGATAGCGATCAAATTCCGCTAGCCAATATCGACACCCCTTATTACCTGTCTCCTGATAAACGTGGCGAAAAAGTTTATGCGTTATTACGCGAAACTCTCATAGAGTCTAAAAAGGTCGCACTTGCCTACGTAATTCTGCACACGCGGCAACACCTTGCGGCGCTTATGCCGGTGGAGTCAGCACTGGTTTTAGTATTGTTACGATGGCCGGCTGAAGTTCGCAGCTTGGATGAACTAGCTTTAACCAAAACAACCACCGACGCCACTTTAAGCAAGAGCGAAAAAGAGATGGCGAAGCGTTTAGTTGAGGATATGGTTGGCGAATGGGAACCTGAAAATTATCGCGACACTTTCCAGGAAAAAATCATGGAGCTCGTCGATAAAAAAGCGCGTGATGGTGAAATAGAAAATGTTGAGACAGATCCAGACAGTGAAGGTCGCAAAAGTGCTGATATTATTGATTTAACGGAATTGTTAAAACGCAGTTTGCGCGGAAAAGACAACGCTCAGAAAAGTGCAAAGGTTTCTGATACTGATCGCTCGGATAAGAAATCGAGCACTAAAACTGCCAATAGCAAAACTGGAAAAACAACCTCGACTAAATCTGCTTCAACCGCGAAGAAAACGACATCCGCACCTAAGAAAAAAGAGTCGACATCACATACGAAAACTGAATCTACGACCAGAAAAGCCAAGTCGTCGGCGAGGTAAGCCATGACCAAAGCATTGAGTGAATACAATCGTAAACGCAATTTTAAACTAACGTCTGAACCCTCTGGTGATACAAAAAGTAAAAGGGGTAAAGACAGTGCGCACGCCCTAACCTTTGTTATTCAGAAACACGACGCTCGTCGCCTTCATTATGATTTTCGTCTTGAGCTGGATGGAACCTTGAAAAGTTGGGCGATTCCTAAGGGCCCAAGTCTCGATCCAAACGATAAACGACTTGCCGTCCATGTTGAAGACCATCCCATAAGTTATGCAGAATTTGAAGGTTCCATTCCGCATGGCCAATATGGTGGCGGTGACGTTATCGTATGGGACCGTGGTGTATGGGAGCCCCATGGCGATCCAGCACAAGCTTACAAGTCAGGCAAATTAAAATTTAATTTGATTGGAGAGAAGCTAACCGGCGCTTGGGCTTTGGTTCGCACCCACTTGCGAGCTAGTGGAGATAAAGAGCAGTGGTTACTCATTAAAGAGCGGGATGAAATTGCACGACCCTCTGCCGAATACGACATTGTTAGCGAGCAACCTCAAAGCGTTTTGACTGGCGCGGAGCTTAAGCTAAAATCGCCAACGAAAACTAAATCTGCAAATGTAACCAAAACACAAAAAATTTCAAAAGCTTCTGCCAAACCACCAAAAGGCAAAGCACCAAAAGGCAAAGCAACGGAAGAAAAATTACTTGAAGAAAAAGTGCTACAAAAAGAAGTAGTAGAAAAAAAAGCCTTCGGAAAGAAATCAAACGCTATGGATAGCAAAACATCTTTTGATATTTCGTCTGCCAAAAAATCTGTCGTACCTCAGGAGCTTTCACCCGAACTAGCCACTCTGGTAAGTGAACCGCCATCTGGCGATTGGTTGTATGAAATTAAATATGACGGTTATCGCATTCTCACGCGCATTAAAAATGGTGAGGTCAGTATGCTCACTCGCAATGCGCATGATTGGACAGATAAGTTACCCGTACAAGCAAAAGCCATTGCGGACCTCGGCCTGGACGATTGTTGGTTGGATGGTGAGGTGGTGGTGCTGAACGACGCGGGGCTCCCGGATTTTCAGGGTCTACAAAACGCGTTTGATATAGGCAAGAGTCACCACATTATTTATTACCTTTTCGACGCGCCTTTTTTACAGGGCGTTGATTTGCGTAACCAGCCAATCGAGACCAGGCGTGCGCTCCTGGAAAAAATTATTCCTTCCAAAGCTAAAACACCCATACGGCTTTCGGTTGCGTTTGATCTTGATCATTCGAATGTGTTGGCAAGCGCGTGTGCTATGTCATTAGAGGGAATAATCGGAAAGCGGGCAGGCAGCCCGTATGTAAGCAGACGCAGCGGTGACTGGATTAAATTAAAATGTAAATTGCGACAAGAATTTGTGATTGTCGGCTATACCAGTCCACAAGGCGCACGTTCGGGTTTCGGCGCGCTTTTGATTGGCGTCCACGAAAAAATGGGCAGTTCAAAATTGTTGTACGCGGGTCGCATTGGTACTGGGTTCGATGAGAAAAAACTGCAGGATATTTATAAAAAATTGAAAAAATTGGAGCGTGAGGATTCACCTCTTTCACATAAGTTAAATAGCTCGCAAATGCGAAGAGTGCATTGGGTAGAGCCAACGCTAGTGTGCGAAGCGGAGTTTGCGCAATGGACAGGTGAGGGCGTATTACGGCAGGCTGTTTTTGTATCGCTACGAACCGATAAGCCCGCGCGCGATATCACTCGCGAGCAAGCCCGCTCGCCTCAGGACTTGCCGCCGCCTGAAATTAGTCCTATGCAAACGAGCAAAGCGCCATCCAAAACTGCTGCATCAAAAAAATCTGTAGTGCCAAAAAATTCAGCGAGCGGGGATAGTGAATTGTCAGAAGAAAATAAACCGGTAAAACCGAAAAAAGATGCTCCAGAACAAGAGCCTGTTTCCAAAATCACCATCACCCACCCGGACCGTATTATTGATCCTGATTCGCAATCGACTAAAAAAGATTTGGCAGTATTTTATGGTGAAATTTCTAACTGGATTTTGCCGCATCTCGATAATCGCGCCGTATCTATTTTGCGTTTGCCGGAAGGCATTGGAGGTGAGCAATTTTTTCAGAAGCACACTGAACACCTGGCAATTCCGAACATTAAACATCTCGATAAATCACTTGACCCTGGTCATGCGGCATTGATGGAAATTGATAGTACACAGGCGCTTGTAGGTGCAGTTCAAATGGGCACGATTGAACTGCATACCTGGGGTTCCAAAGTCGAAAAAATTGAAATACCTGATCGCATCACTCTCGATCTCGACCCGGATCCTGCTTTGCCGTGGCGTAGCGTCGTTGAAGCAACACGTTTAATCCTGGCGCTTTTGGACGAATTAAAACTTGATGCGTTTGTGAAAACAACGGGCGGAAAAGGTATGCATGTTGTTATACCTATTAAGCCGGATGCGGATTGGGATCAGGTAAAGGAGTTTTCTAAAGCAATTTCTACCTTTATGGAACGGCAGATTCCTGAACGCTTCGTGTCGAAGATGGGCCCTAAAAATAGAGTTGGTAAAATCTTTATCGATTATTTGCGTAACCAACGTGGCGCAAGCACTGTTTCCGCTTTCTCGGTACGAGCCCGGCCCGGTTTGCCTGTATCTGTGCCCATTACACGGGATGAATTATTGAAAATTACCGCGTCGTCACAATGGACAATTGCAAATTTACACGAACGGCTGGAAAAATTAAAAACCGATCCCTGGAGTGATTATAAGTGCCGTAAAGGTATTACCCAGGCTATGTGGAAAAAATTGCAGTAACTTTTAGCATTCGCATTTAACATCACTCAACGTAGTTTTAAGCGTTTGTAAATGGCGCTATGTTGAGTGCCGCACAGATGATTTGACTCCTTTTCTTGATGATAAAGCGTTTGAGAAACCTCCCCGTAATCCGCATTCAGCTTATTGATTTGTGAAATCTGGATGTGCGCTTTCCGTTAAATTAAAAGGCATCACTATGGCAAAAAAAAGCAAAAGTAGCGCCGTCCCCAAGGACAATTTTTTGCAAAACCCCACCTGGTATAAAGACGCCGTTATTTATCAGGTTCATGTCAAATCCTACTATGATGCCAACGACGATGGAGTAGGTGATTTCCTCGGTCTAATAGACAAACTTGATTACATTGCCAGCCTCGGTGTAAATGCTATTTGGCTACTTCCTTTTTACCCCTCTCCCATGCGAGACGATGGTTACGATATTGCCGAATATCGCGCTATTCATCCTGCTTACGGAACCATGGCTGATGCCCGTCGGTTTATTTCTGAAGCGCACAAACGCGGCTTACGTGTAATTACCGAAATGGTGATTAACCACACTTCAGATCAGCATTCGTGGTTTCAAAAAGCGCGCCATGCGAAGAAAGATTCCAAAGCCAGAAATTTTTATGTTTGGTCAGACACCAACCAAAAATACGAAGGTACTCGGATCATTTTTTCCGACACAGAAAGTTCAAACTGGACGTGGGACCCGGTGGCGGGGCAGTATTTTTGGCACAGGTTTTACAGTAACCAACCCGATTTGAATTTTGATAATCCAGAAGTGCTCAAAGAAGTTTTAAGCATCATGCATTATTGGTTTGACATAGGTGTAGACGGATTGCGGCTAGATGCAATTCCTTATCTGGTAGAACGGGAAGGAACGGCCAATGAAAATTTACCGGAAACTCACGCCGTCATAAAAGCAATTCGTGCCGACCTCGAAGCAAATTACCCTGATCGCATGTTGCTAGCCGAGGCGAATTTATGGCCCGAAGATATTCAGCAATATTTTGGTAATGGCGATGAGTGTCATATGGCATTTCATTTCCCGTTGATGCCACGCATGTACATGGCAATCGCGCAGGAAGATCGTTTCCCAATCATCGATATACTTCGGCAAATGCCGGATATTCCGGCGAATTGTCAGTGGGCAATTTTCCTGCGTAATCATGATGAACTTACGCTTGAAATGGTGACTGATCAGGAGCGCGATTATTTATGGAATCATTATGCTGCTGATAAACGCGCGCGTATTAACTTAGGCATTCGCCGACGCCTTGCACCTTTGGTAGAGCGCGATCGTCGCCGTATTGAATTATTAAATAGTTTGTTGCTCTCCATGCCCGGTACGCCAACCCTTTATTACGGCGATGAAATCGGCATGGGCGATAATATTTTTCTTGGTGATCGTCACGGCGTGCGCACGCCTATGCAATGGACCGATGATCGTAACGGCGGATTTTCGCGCGCTGATCCGGCGAGCTTAATTGCTCCCGCCATTATGGACCCGCTATATGGTTTCCAGGCGATTAATGTTGAGGCCCAAGCGCACGATACGCATTCGTTATTAAACTGGACGCGCCGCATGCTGGCCGTGCGGAAGCAGCAGAAAGCGTTTGGTCGCGGCAGCTTAAAACTCCTCGCACCTGCAAATCGCCGCATCCTCGCTTATTTACGTGAATACACGGGCGATGATGGTGTAACTGAAATTATTTTATGCGTGGCCAATGTGTCACGCGCTGCCCAGGCAGGCGAGTTGGATCTATCGGGTTATGCCGGAAAAATTCCAGTGGAAATGATCGGCGGGACTTCATTTCCCGTTATCACCAAACTTAATTATCTGTTGACCTTGCCGCCTTACGGATTTTATTGGTTTCTCTTATCGGACGAGTCACAGATGCCAAGCTGGTATGTTGCACCAGCAGAACGCTCGCCAGAATTAACGACAGTGATTATTAAAAACGGTATGGAAGATCTGATGGAGATTCCTGCACGTAATGTATTGGAAACCCAATCCCTGCCAGCCTATTTATCCAAATGTCCCTGGACCGGCCATTTAAGCGAGCCGGTAGAAAATGTGAAGCTGCTATATGTCAATCCGATTGGCGACGCTGCGGAATTTTTGATTTTCTCTGAAGTAAAAGTTGATGTGCGCGGCGTAACCGAGCATTACTTTTTGCCAATGGGTTTCGTTCAGGATCACATTGCTGGGACTGCATCGCAACAGCTCGCAGTTGCACGCTTGCGACAAAAACGTACAGCGGGATTATTAACCGATGCATTTACCCTGCAGGAATTCAATCGTAAAATTATTAACCTCATTCGCGGTCAATCAATCCTTCCTATTGAAGGGGGTGAGGTGCATTTTGTAGCCTTGCCGGGTGCAGCAAATTATTGGAAAGATTCTGACCAAAGATCGCTTGAAGAAAAAAATGTCGAAGAAATGAACGTGGTCGCAACCAACGTAGTATATGGCTCGGTGGTTATCGATGAAAAATTAGTATTGCGGCCTATACGAAAACTTTTTCCGGGTGTTCATCCAGATATTGAAATGAATACTTATCTCGGCGAGAACGGCTTTTCCAACATAGTGCCGCTCCTGGGTGAAGTGAAACGTGTGAGTCCAGACGGTGAGTTCACCTTGATGATCTTGCAAGGTCATGTGATCAGTCAGGGCGATGCCTGGCAATGGACACAGAACACGCTCGAGCGTGCGCTGCGTGATCGCTTGACAGCGGGAACGTCGTCAATGGATATGCAATTCCCCGCATTGGAGGAATTACAGAGCTTTGCTCAAATGATTGGGCGCCGTTTAGGAGAGATGCACGTTCTGCTCGCTAAACCTGGCAAAAATTCCCATTTTGGTTATCTCGAAACCACTACTGCTGAGACAAGTCGCTGGGTTAAATCTATTAAAGTTCGGTTGCAACAAGTGTTGGATGTGTTGCGAGATAATCCTACGAGTGAGGCAGCGACATTGCTTGCCAATGCAAAAAAACTCACCAACGCGATTAAGGAATTATCGACCCAAGTCAATAAAGATGTCCGCATTCGTATTCATGGAAATTTCAATCTTGCACAAGTTTTAGTTGTGCGCGGGGATGCCTACTTTATTAATTTTGCAGACCGCCTTTCAAAAGGAACTCTGGACGATGATCTTCGTCAAAGCCCTTTGAAAGATTTAGCCGATATGTTGTGTTCGTTTGACGACGCAGGTGCGGTAGCCATACGTAGTGCTTTGGCCGTTACCAGCGGCTCTGAGGCTGATCAGATCCGCGCCATTACCGCAACCTATAAGGGCCAGGTTCATGCCGCCTTCTGCGATTCTTATTACGCGGCAACCAATAAGTCGCCGGTAGCGAGTAAGCGAGGTAGCGACGATGCGAGACTCACGTTGTATCGCATTGAGAATCGACTCGGCGAAATTTTAAGGTACTTGCATCATCCAGACTCTCTAGAAGTAGTGATCCAAGGTTTGAACAACATTGTCAAAACCTTGTAGCTTGAAATTTTGTTTACACGAGACCCTGTAAATGGTGTTACTTGTTAACAATTGTTCAACCTGGCATGGCGCGGTTGCGCGTAATAATGAGTGTGAGTATGCTGTTGGCTTTGGTGAACAGTTGGGGAATCGTCTAACTGAATGTAATTAGCTTTATTCAATAGGTGGTTCGCCACCACGAGGATAAAAATGTGTAATTTAAGAGTGTTAGGTTTGCTGCTCGCTATTTTTTGCTTAAGCTCGTGTGCAACCAAGCCGTACGTCGAAACCGACTACGAGGAAAGCTACAACTTTGCAGCACTAAAAACCTTTTCGTTGAAAAGTGAAAAGCAAGACACCAAAGAAAATATTCTTATATCGCCGTTCACTTTTTCCCACATTCACAATGTAGTAAATACGGAATTGTCAAAGCGGTATCAAGCTGTTACCGAAAATGCTACACCTGATTTCCTGGTTGCCTATCACGTTGTCATGGAAGAAAAACTGGACCCTAACACTTACGATGAATTGTACGGGTATGGGTATTGGGGTAGGGGCTATCGTTATCCATCACCTTTTTTCTATCGTCCTCCACTTGCAAGTGTCAGAGTCTACAATCAAGGTAGTTTAATTATTGATATGGTGGATGCTAAAACCCAACAACCAATTTGGCGCGGTGTTTCAGAAAAACGTCTAAGTAGAAGTTTGAGCCCGCAAAAGCAACGTGAAATTTTAACCAGCGCGGTTCTCGAAGTGCTTTCCCAATTTCCTCCCGTGAAATAATCAGCACTTCTAAAAATTATTAAATGGCCGCGATGCGGCCATTTTTTATGGTGAGAGATATTTACGGCGCATCAACTATTTGTTTTTACGGAATAGCCATTTTAGGAGCATCTATGATTGATGCGGAAAATCCTGCAGTAACGCCAGCACAGATTCGCATGGCCGCTATGAACTTATTGTCCCTGCGCGAACACTCCGCGAAGGAGTTGCAGGTAAAGCTGGCTAAAAAGTTTGCCTCACCAGAGTTAATCACAAGTGTTATTAATAAATTGCAGCAAGATAATTTGCAAAGCGATGATCGATTTTCGGAAGCCTTCGTAAATATGCGTTTAAGGCAAGGAAAAGGTGCTTTGGTCATTCGCATGGAATTAAAAGAAAAAGGTATTAGTGCTGATCTAATTGATAAGCACATTGGTGGCAATCACGACAATGTGGATTGGAATCAATTAGCATTAAAAGCCTATGAAAAAAAATTCGGGAAAGCCCCCATCGGTGATCTCAAGGAAAAAGCCCGGCGAATTCGGTTTCTAACCGCAAGGGGTTTTTCAACCACTAACATTCAATATGCTTTAAAACGCACCAATGAACGTTTCGATGAAGACGAAGATGATTTTTAAAATATTACTGATGATGCAGTAGAAAAACTAGGCAGCGACCCGCCAAATTTATTCTGTCGTCGTCATATTCCACGCGTAAACAAGTGTTAAAATCGCGGCGATTTTTGAGTCAGGCCCTAAGATACGCTCTCGACGATCTTATTTTTCGTTAGGTATATTGCTTTTTGCCGACACCCATTTAGATCATATTCAACCTTGAGATTTACTATGCCTTTGTTTTTTGCAGTGCGTCTGTTCTTTTCTGTGATATTTATTTTCGCTGCGTCTGCCCATGCCCAAAAGCCGGAGCGGGGCGAGCAAGTTGTCAGTGTAATTGTTCAATCCGCAACACTTCGTGATTTACAAAATAATATCGAGGCATTGGGCAATCTTCGTGCTTATGAATCAACACGTATTACTGCAAAAACAACAAAGACAGTGACTCACATTCGTTTTGATGATGCCCAGCGTGTTGAAAAAGGCGCAGTGCTTGTTGAAATGACCAATGCAGAAGAATCAGCTTTAATGGAAGAAGCACGCCTGACTGCTGAAGACGCCAAAAAGCAATTACAACGCACTCAATCCCTCGCAAAAACGGGCGCGGTGTCACCTGCAACCTTGGATGAACTCAAACGTGACTACGATACAGCCAACGCTCGCTTCCTGGCCTTACAGGCTCGCTATAAGGATTTATTAATTACCGCTCCTTTCAGCGGTGTGGTTGGACTACGCGATATAAGTCTGGGCAGCCTTGTCACACCTGGCCAAACTATCACAACCCTTAACGACGACAGCAAAATGAAATTGGACTTTACTGTTCCATCTATTTATTTGCAAAGTTTGCGCACCGATTTACCGATTGAAGCCCAGAGTAAGGTCCTTGGCGATAAAATATTTAAAGGAAAAATTTTTAGCATGGACAATCAAGTCGATGAGGCCACACGCTCAATTAAGGTTCGTGCGATTTTGGATAATCCCAACCGCGAATTACAGCAAGGCGTTTTGATGAGCGTTGTTATACATGCAGATCTTCGTAAGTCGTTAGTAGTTAGTGAATCTGCGCTGATTCCTATGGGCAGTAATAATTTTGTGTTTGTTTTGCAGCCCAATAAAAATGACAAAGCAGATTCCTGGTCGGTAGAAAAGCGTCAGGTATATATTGGCCAGAGATACAAGGGATATGTTGAGATTGAAAAAGGTTTGCAAGCTGGCGAAAAAGTCGTGACACACGGCCTACAAAAAATACGCGCCGGGCAAACTGTGAAAATTATGGCGGAAGAATCAAACGATCCAGAAAAAAAAGCGGAATCGCTACCTGAGTTATTGCAACAGAAAAAGCAAGAGGGCAAATAATTATGATGCTCTCGGATGTTTCAATTCGACGCCCGGTTTTTGCGTCAGTTATTTCATTATTGCTAGTCGCCTTCGGCATTCTCGCGTTTGATCGGTTGTCGCTGCGTGAATATCCCAATATTGATCCGCCTATAGTATCCATTCGCACCAGTTACCCTGGCGCAGCTGCCAATATTGTTGAAACTCGTATTACAAAACCTTTGGAGGATCGTATCGCAGGGGTTGAAGGTATTCGCGATATCGAATCGAGTAGTGAAAACGGAGTTTCTAATATCACCATCATTTTTAATGTTGAACACGATATTGAAGCAGCAGCGAACGATGTGCGCGATAAAATTTCCGGTGCTGTCGGTTCGTTACCTGAAGAAGCCTTGGCACCCGAAGTGCAAAAAATTAATTCCGATGATGATGTGATTATCTGGATGAGTCTCGTTGGCGATAACATGTCGGTGCCTGAACTATCCGATTATGCCAAGCGTTATGTTGTCGACAAATTTTCTTCCGTTGAAGGTGTGGCGCGAGTGCGAATTGGCGGTGAGCAGCGCTACGCAATGCGCGTATGGCTCGACCGAAAAAAACTTGCCGCGCATAATTTAACGGTTGACGATGTTGAGCGCGCGCTCCGTGCAGAAAACGTGGAATTACCAGCGGGTAGTATCGAGTCGCAAGAACGCCAATTCACTGTGCGTATGGCGCGAACTTATCGCACTCAAGAGCAATTTTCGCAATTAACCGTAAAGGCGGGGGAGGGCGAACATCTAATTCGCTTGGGTGATATTGCAACAGTTGAAAAAGGCACCGTTGAGGACCGCAATTTATATCGCGGTAACGGTGTTGCCCAGGTGGGCATAGGTATTATCAAGCAGTCTACGGCAAATACTTTAGATGTGGCCCACGGTGTGCAGAAACAACGGGAAAATATGAATGCCACTCTGCCCAAAGGCATGAGCATGGATGAAAGTTTTAACAGCGCTATTTTTATTGAGCGTGCTATTCACGAAGTTTACATCACGCTTGTTCTCGCCGTGTTTCTGGTTGTGCTGATAATTTATCTTTTCCTCGGTAGCGTGCGAGCTATGCTAATTCCCGCCGTTGCGGTTCCTGTATCCATAGTCGCGACCTTCACTGTGCTTGCAGCAATGAATTATTCGGTGAACATGTTGACGCTGCTAGCCTTAGTGTTAGCTATTGGCCTCGTGGTGGATGACGCAATTGTCGTGCTTGAAAATATAGTTCGCCACATTGAAGAAAAAGGTAAACCTATTTTACTGGCGGCTTACGACGGCGTGCGCGAAGTTGGCTTCGCTGTGATAGCAACGACAATGGTATTAATTTCTATTTTTATTCCTATCGTTTTTGTTCAAGGGGACGTGGGCAGGCTATTCTCAGAGTTCGCAGTGACCATGGCTGCTTCGGTGGGTTTCTCCGCGCTGGTCGCTTTGACATTGTCACCTATGCTCGCCTCCAAAATTCTTCGCAAAGAAACTCGCCACAATAGAGTGGTGACAACCATTGATGTAAAAATGCATCAACTCCGCGATAGCTATAAAAGAGTCATTGTAAAAACTCTCGGTAAAAAAATGATCGCGGTTGCTGCTTTTGTGGGCTTGCTCGCCGCCTGTGTGGGTCTGGCCATATTTATTCCCAGCGAGTACGCGCCTCGCGAAGATCGCGGTAACTTCTTTATAAATGTGGATGGACCAGAGGGCGCAACCTACGATTATATGGAAGCTTATCTGGATGAAATTGAAAAGCGCCTTTTACCTTATGTTGAGTCAGGAGAAGTTGCTCGTTTGCTGGTGCGCGCCCCTCGTTCCTTCGGAACTTTCGAAAGTTTTAACGGAGGAAGTTTTATTGTTGCATTAAATGATTGGAGTCAGCGTCGGAATGCATTTGTAATCATGGATGAAATGCGAAAAAAATTGAGTGACTTGCCCGGTGTGACGACGTCGCTCGTGATGCGTCAAGGTTTTGCAGGCGGATCATCGAAACCGGTGCGATTTGTGATTGGTGGTGGAACCTACGAGGAACTTGCGAAATGGCGTGACATTTTGTTAGAAAAAATTGATGAAAAGAATCCGGGCCTAACGAGTATTGATTGGGATTATAAAGAGACAAAGCCTCAGGTTGAAGTAAAGGTTGACACTAACCGCGCCGCTGATCTCGGTATAAGTGTTAGCAATATTGGTCACACATTAGAGACGCTTTTGGGCTCGCGAAAAGTGACGACTTATATTGAACAAGGCGAAGAATATGATTTGCTGATTCAAGGTGAGCGCGATGAACAACGCACCAAAGCCAGCCTGGAAAATATGTACGTGCGTTCTGAGCGTAGCGGTCAACTCATTCCTCTGGCGAGCGTAGTAACGCTTACCGAGGTGGCTGATGCAAGCCGTCTGAACCGGTACAATCGAATTCGCTCCATTACATTGGAAGCGGGTTTAACGAATGATTTATCGCTCGGAGATTCGCTCGATTATCTTAATCAGCTGGTGAAAGATCATTTGCCACCAACGGCCACGGTGGACTATCGCGGTATGTCGCGTGATTTCAAGAACTCCAGCGGCTCTATGTTTTTTATGTTTATTTTAGGGATTCTGATCACTTATCTTGTGCTTGCGGCACAATTTGAAAGTTATGTGCACCCTTTTGTAATCATGTTGAGTGTACCGCTTGCGATTGCGGGTGGTCTGTTCGGGTTATTGATAACTGGCAGTACTCTGAATTTATATTCGCAGATAGGTTTGATTATGCTGATCGGACTCGCAGCAAAAAATGGAATTTTGATTGTAGAGTTCACTAACCAGCTGCGTGATCGCGGTGTGGAATTTACCGAAGCATTACTGGAGGCTGCGTCTGCGCGCTTGCGCCCAATCATAATGACCAGTTTGACCGCTGTGGCGGGTTCTTTGCCGCTGGTTATTTCATCGGGTGCCGGTTCAGAAACTCGTTTCGTTATAGGCGTGGTGATTATTTCTGGCGTGATAGTGGCTACTTTCTTTACCTTGTTTATAGTACCCGTCGCCTACAGCATATTGGCAAAAAATACGGGCTCACCAGAAGTGGTCGGTAAAAATCTCGATAGGCAAATTGAACAGTTTAAATCTATAGACAACTAATGAAGATTGAATACTTTCGGCGTACGTTTTAACCAAACAATTTTCTGTTTGATAAACAGAAGCTCGGATAATAGAAGCCAGATAAATAGAGGGTTGGGTAACAAAAACTAAAGGATTAAAATTGAATAGGCTAAAGGCTTTATCATTTAAAAAAGATGGATTCGTGCTAGCGATTGCTTTTATTTTTGGTTTGCGTAATTCCTAAACCGACGTCGGTTAGGAATTACGATTCCACTTTAAAAAAATTAATGAATCGGATTGAACTTACTCATCCTCAACAACATTAAATCTTAATTCGCGCTTTCAAGAACTCAACGATATCTGTAACTGGAATTTCTTGTTTTTCTGCGTCGCGACGCCCTTTGTATTCAATATTTCCTGCTTCCAAACCGCGATCCCCGATTACGATGCGATGTGGAATACCGATTAAGTCAGTATTCGCGAGTTGCACTCCCAAGCGTGCTTTTTCATCGTCCATAAATAACACGTCAATTCCAGCAGCTTGTAATTCCGCGTAAATTGCTTCAGCTTTTTCAGCGACGGCAGGAGATTTATTCATATTGATAGGCACAATCGCAACATGGAAGGGTGCAATAGCGTCTGTCCAAATAATTCCGTTCTCATCAAAATTTTGTTCGATTGCAGCTGCAACAACCCTTGTAACGCCTATTCCATAACAACCCATAATCATGGTTTGCTCTTTTCCGTTTTCATCCAATACGCGAGCTTTGAGTGCTTCCGAATATTTGGTGCCAAGTTGGAAAATATGACCGACTTCAATGCCGCGTTTAATTTCCAGTGTGCCTTTACCGCATGGGCTCGGGTCACCGGCAACCACATTGCGAATGTCAGCTACTAGCGTCAGTTGTGCGTCGCGACTCCAGTTTACGCCCGTGAGATGAAATCCATCTTTATTCGCACCGCAAACAAAATCAGCAACTTGCGCAGCAGCATGGTCAACGATAACGGAAATGTTCAAGCCAACGGGGCCAATTGACCCAACACTTACGCCTAGTTCAGCTTTGATTCGCACTTCGGGTGCGAAGGTTAATGGCGATGCAACGCCTGTTAATTTTTCCGCTTTAATTTCATTGAGTTCGTGGTCGCCGCGAATTACCAATGCAACCAAAGGTTGAGATCTATCGTCGCGAGCTTCTCCCAACACAACTAACGTTTTTACCGTTTGTTCGGGAGCAACCTTTAAAAACGCGCAAACTTCGTCAATGCTATGCGCACCGGGAGTAGCTACTTCCTTCATTAAATGCTGTGGAGCAGGGCGCGGAGTTTGTGGTGGTAAAGCTTCCGCCTTTTCTGTGTTGGCGGCGTAATCGCTACCATTGCTAAACACGATTGCATCTTCACCGCTCGCTGCTAATACATGGAACTCGTGTGAAAAAGCGCCGCCTATTGAGCCGGTATCCGCCAAAACAGGGCGGAATTGCAAACCCAAGCGAGTAAAAATATTGCAATAAGTTTGATGCATTACATCATAAGTTTCCTGAAGCGATTCAGTGCTGTTATGAAACGAATAGGCATCTTTCATAATAAATTCCCGTGAGCGCATTACACCGAAACGCGGGCGCACTTCATCGCGAAATTTGGTTTGGATTTGATAAAAATTCGCAGGCAGTTGTTTGTAGCTATTAATTTCATTGCGAATTAAGTCGGTGATGACTTCTTCATGGGTAGGTCCGAGACAGAAGCCACGATTATGACGATCGTTGATACGTAATAATTCAGGACCATATTGTTGCCAGCGTCCAGATTCTTCCCACAATTCTGCGGGCTGCACAACAGGCATTAAAACTTCTTGCGCTCCGGATTTATCCATTTCACTACGTACAATCTTTTCTACTTTACGCAACACACGTAAACCAAGCGGTAGCCATGTGTAAAGCCCTGATGCCAACTTGCGGATCATTCCCGCACGCAGCATGAGTTGATGGCTAATTACTTCAGCATCGGCAGGGGTTTCTTTCAGGGTTGCGATTAAAAAACGACTGGAACGCATAGATGGTCTTCTTCGTAAAATGTCTATAATGGGGGGCTTTTTAAGGCGCTTATTCTACGGTGCTAAATGCAATTGGTACAGACGCCAATTGCCAGTGCGCGAGATTCTCACAGAACTAAAAAGGTAAACCCTATGTTCCAGCTTCACCCCCGCTTGGCAGAAGATTCAATTGTTATTGGGCGTTTTGAATTGTCGTTATTGCTACTAAGCAAAGACGCTAATTATCCTTGGTGTATTTTGGTGCCGCAGGTGGAGGATGTATTTGAAATTCATCATTTAAGCGAAGAGGAGCAAATGCAACTAATGCGTGAAAGCTGTCGTTTGTCTGAAGTCATGACAAGTTTGTTTGACGCGCATAAAATGAATGTCGCCGCATTGGGAAATGTTGTGCGTCAATTGCACGTTCATCATATTGCGCGTTTTGAAGAAGATATTGCGTGGCCACAGCCGATTTGGGGCAAAGTCCCCGCCAAAATTTACACCCACGATGAACTGGCTGAGCGTATCAAGCGGTTACAAAACGCGTTGGTAGGAGAAGGGTTTAGGATTGTGTGAGTGCGGCTCACCCAGGCTAATATTTAGTATTTACGCTCAATAAAAAACCCCGCAATGCGGGGTCTTTTGTGAAACAGAATTGCTCGGCGATTAAAGAGCCATTTCTTTCAGCTTTTTCAATGGACGAACTTTAACTGCTGTGCTGGCTGGTTTTGCTTTGAACATAACTTCTTCGCCAGTGAAAGGATTAATACCTTTACGCGCTTTAGTAGCAGGCTTTTTAACACAGGTAATTTTCAACAGACCTGGCAAAACGAACTCGCCGATACCTTTCTTCTTAACATGGCCTTCGATAACGTTAGTCAATTCATCCAATACAGCTTGAACTTGTTTTTTGCTCAATTCAGTTGCATCAGCAATTTGTTGCAACATTTGGGTTTTGTTTTGACGTTCTGCGATAGGTTTTACAACAGCGGGAGCAGCTTTGGCTACGGGTGCTTTTTTCGCTGGAGCAGCCTTAGCAGCAGGAGCTTTTTTCGCAGCAGCTTTCGGCGCAGCTTTAGCAGCGGCTTTTGGTGCAGCTTTGGAAGCAGCTGGTTTAGCAGCAGGAGTTTTCTTGGCAACCATGGTGGATTCCTTTATCGTAGATGTTCGTGGATTTGTTTATTCTGTAAGCACTCTGTTTAATCGGTTGATTAAGCGAAGCTCAGTCGTGCTCAAAAACCCCTGTTTTTCAAGGCTAAAAACAACCTTAACAAGGATTGAAGCTATATATAAAGCATAAAAATGGAATCAGCAACCTAAAACTACGTTATTTCCCGAAGAAAAGTGCAAATTTATATTTTGTGTGAGATTTGTAAGCGTAATTGCTGCAAGAAAGTCTGAAATCTAATGGGGCGTTAAATATTTAATATTTGTAATTCGGGCTCAACTTCGCCGTATTCCCATATGTAATTAAATGTGTCACGTAAACGTTTTATTTCAACGGCTGCATTGAAGTTAGCAAATCCTTTATAGACAGCATCATCATTTTTATAAAGCAACGCATCTGTATCGCACAGTATAAACGCCATCTCTGTATCATCCGGTTCGACAGTGATCTTTCGCAATAAAATTTTGCTAGAGAGTCTTTGATGCAGCTTGGCGAGTTTATGGCCAGTTTCAACGAGCGGTTTGGTGTCCCTTACCAATATTTGAACTTGTGCCGTGCGGGAGCTACGAACAAAGCCTGACAGTGCCGCAACAAATGCTTCTTCGGCATAAATAGGTGCGTCCAAATCGTGGCTTAAAATGGCAATAGTGCGCCGCGCCTGTGTAACCAGTTTCACTGAATGCTCTTGAAAATCTTGTAAACCGTCCAACAAAAATAAATCAGGGCTGATTGCTGAAAGTTCGCTCATAGGTTATTTCCTTAATGTTGATACCACATTTCTATGTGCTCAATCCCCGCATCCATAAAAATGTCGCCTTGCGCTACAAAGCCTAAATGTTCGTAAAATTCCATGCGAGTCGTTTGCGCATGCAAATAGACACTATGTTCTGAATTTTGTTGCCTACACCAAAGCAATACATGCTGCATTAATTCGCGGCCAATACCTAGTTTGCGATATTTTGCTAATACCGCAACACGACCTATATGAAATAGATTTTTTTCAATCAACACACGAGCACAACCCACCGGTTTTCCATCATTATCTAACACCAAAAAATGCTTAGCGGTTTCGTCTTTGTCATCCCACTCATCGGCAACTGGGACTTGTTGTTCCTGAATAAAAACCTGGTCACGAATTTCCCGTAGGAACTCGCGATGAGTTTGCCAATTCGTGGTAATAATGTTGTAAGTCATATCAAAATTCGATTCGTATTACTCATCCACCAATAAGGTTTCTTGATTAATTAACTGCGTGATAGCCGCACGATCAAATAAATCTTCAACCAGCGGTTTCAATTGCTCCCAGCTGATCTCCGCTTCGCTACAGACCAATTCTGCAAGTGCGCGCGAGCAGTGGACTGCACTGCCATCGGCAAATAGCTGCGTTTCATTGCCTTGGGTGTGGAAGGCAACGCGCGCTGCAGGGTGACGCCAAAGCATATTGCCTTCGGCTAATGCAGCTTGCCAATCATCCGCGATAATTTCGTCTTCATGGGCTACATCGTCTTGGCCGTATTTGCGTTCGGTCATATGTTTCCCAAACCAGTGCGCGATATTTTCAGCGGTGAAATGCTGCTGAATAATGTCCTGGATTTGAACTATAGCTTCAGTACCAATTTCACCGGGATTTTTTTGCAGTTTTAAATAAGGGTCGCTAAAGCGCAAATCGTTATTTAAAGATTGCGCAATATCGTGACTCAACTCGTCAACAATCGACGCATGACTGGGTGCACGGAAGCCAATTGAATAGGTCATGCAATCACCTTGTGCAACACCCCAATGCGCAATGCCTGGTGGAATATAAAGCATATCGCCCGGTTCTAGCACCCATTCATCCTGAGTCTCAAAGTTCTCCAAAATATGCAGTTGAGTTCCTTTGATGTGTGCGGAATTTACATCGCAATTCTGCCCAATTTTCCAATGGCGTTTGCCAAGACCCTGCAATAAAAATACATCATAATAATCAAAATGTGGCCCTACACTGCCTTGGTCGGGCGCGAAGCTGATCATGATGTCGTCCAATCGCCAGTTGGGAATAAAACGGAAATTATCCAACAGCAAATTAACTTCCGGCACCCATTGATCTACTGCTTGGACTAGCAATGTCCAATTTTTTTCTGGAAGTTTTGCAAAGGTATCTTCATCGAAGGGGCCGTTGCGCAATTCCCACGGAGTTTTTCCATGCTCCAAAACCAAGCGCGATTCAACTTCTTCCTCAAGCGCCAACCCCGCTAATTCATCACCATCAATTGGTGATTCAAAATTAGGAAACGCGTTGCGAATTAATAAGGGTTTTTTCTGCCAGTAATCGAGCAGAAATTTTTGGATGGGCATATCCCCGAGATGGGTCAAAGGTGTCGTCATTTTTTGTCTCTGATTTTAAAAATTGTTTATTGAAAATATTGTTGAAGGTATGTCGCTACATAGTCGCCTGCGGCATGCAATATTTGAACTTACACAAAAAATAAAGGGCTCCTAAGAGCCCTTTATTTCAAATTGTGGTCTTAAATCGTCTTCGCTTGCGCTACTGCATTCCCAATATAATTCGCCGGTGTCAAATCCCGCATGGTTTGTTTCGCATGCTCAGGAATATCCAACGTCTCCACAAACTCTGCTAACACTTCTTTCGTAATTGTTTGGCCGCGAGTTAAAGCTTTTAATTTTTCGTAAGGTTCATCGACATTGTAACGACGCATAATAGTTTGAATCGGCTCAGCCAATACCTCCCACGCGTTATTCAAATCATGCGCTAAACGTGCACGATTGATTTCGAGTTTGCCCATGCCTTTTAAAGTGGAGGCAAATGCAATCATCACATAACCAAAACCCACGCCCATATTACGTAACACGGTTGAGTCCGTTAAGTCGCGTTGGAAGCGAGAGATTGGTAATTTTTGTGCGAGATGCGTGAAAACTGCATTGGCGATACCAAGATTACCTTCAGAGTTTTCGAAATCGATTGGATTTACTTTATGCGGCATAGTAGATGAACCAACTTCGCCTTCTACAGTTTTTTGTTTGAAATAACCGTAAGAAATGTAACCCCAAATATCGCGGTCAAAATCGATTACGATGGTATTGAAACGTGCGATGCCATCAAACAATTCAGCGATGTAGTCATGCGGTTCAATTTGAGTAGTGTAGGGGTTCCAGGTCAAACCCAGGCTTTCCACAAATTGTTTAGCATTTGCTTGCCAATCAACTTCAGGGTAAGCAGATATGTGCGCATTGTAATTGCCCACTGCACCATTAATTTTGCCCAACAATTCGACTTCTTTGATTGTTTTTAACTGACGACGCAAACGTGCGGCCACGTTCGCCATTTCTTTACCGACGGTAGTAGGCGATGCAGTTTGGCCGTGAGTGCGTGAAAGCATTGCGTCGTCGGCATAGTCGTGCGCGAGTTTTACAACACCGTCGATGATAGCTTGTGCATCTTTAACAAATACTTCGCGGCCTGCTTTCAGCATGAGCGCGTGCGACAAGTTATTGATATCTTCGGAGGTACACGCAAAATGAACAAATTCCAATACGGCTTCGAGTTCAGGGTTGCCTGCAAATTTGTTCTTTAAAAAATATTCAACCGCTTTTACATCGTGATTGGTAATGCGTTCAATATCTTTCACGCTTTGAGCATCTACTTCATTGAACTCTGAAACAATTTTATCAAGTTGCGCATTAGTCGCTGCGCTAAATGCGGGCACTTCCGGAATTCCCGGGTGACGACTGAGTTGTTGCAACCAACGAACTTCTACTTGAACACGGAAAAAAATTAATCCGAATTCACTAAAAACTTTGCGTAGGGCAAGAGTATGTTTGCCGTAACGGCCATCGACAGGTGAGATTGCATTGAGCGGGGAGAGGGTTGCAAAAGAGTCATTCACTGAATTGGTCATGCGGGTTCTCGTTCAAGTAAAAGTAATAAAATAAAAATCTGGCTGCGGTATGCAATCTGATCCTGGTGGCAGGACTATATCGATAAAAGTTCGGTAGCCTTGGGGCTGTGCATTTCTGTATTTTTTTAACCCTTTGGCCAAGCTTGCCGTGGGATATTCCGGTATTTTAGATGGCGTGAAGGTGGCTATGATAATAGAAAACGCCTGATTTTTCAGGCGTTTCGTGAATTTTAATGAGTTGAGCTGCGTAACAAATTATCCACGACATTCGCTATAGCTTTGCGTTGAAACAAAAGCTGCCAGCGATTACCACCTATTTGACGCCACAACATTGCAGAGCGAATTGCTGATAAAAGTAGTGCGCGAATTTGGCTAGCAATGCGAGGTTGTTGCAAATAATTATAGTCGCCCATCACCTGAATGCGAAAACGGAAAGTACTAATAGTTTCACTGTAAATTTGGCCGAGATTGCCGATTACATTTTCGTGTGTTGAGGAGAAATGCTCTGCTTGCGTTGCGGCTTGCGCGACACGACTAGCAATAACGCCAAGCATATCTTTGCGGCCTGCTAATTTTTTTTGCAGATGTAAGGCGGCTAAACCATAGCGCATGGCGTCTTGATGTTTATGTTGACCTTTCAACATGTCTCGCAAGGCTTCCAAACCAAGGCGCAGATTTTGCGGGTTTCCTCCGTACACGGCCAAGGTGCTGCTCGGGTTGAGATCAAATAAGCTTTCGATGCTGCATTTATAAGCGTCCGGCTGTACGTACCCGGTCTTGGCCGCTTGCTCTACCAAGACGACTGCCTGAATAATACCGGCGAGGGCAAGGGTAATTTCTTGAAGATCTTTACTCACACTAATCTCTCGTAGTCAGACTTTTAGTAATAATTTAGTAGTTGTGATCAGACTATTTGCGGCCTAATCATTTGCGCGTCGCTACCTACTGAATCAAACGTTATCTGTTGATTCAATAACAGCTCCGCCGAGGCAAATATCATCCTGATAGAAAACAACAGATTGGCCAGGAGTGACGGCGCGTTGCGGCTGATCGAACAAAACATCTAAAGTCCCATCTTCAAGAACGCGCACATTGCAGCTTTGGTCTTCCTGACGGTAACGATTTTTGGCGGTGCATTTAAAACTTAGTGAGGGCGCCGCAGAGGTATTTAAAGGCGGGGGATTAATCCAGTGCGCTTGTTGTGCAATTAAATGATTCGTGAATAAAAGCGGGTGATCGGTGCCTTGTACAACTACAAGTACATTTCGTGCTAAATCTTTTTGCGCCACGAACCAGGGCTCTTCATTGGCACCTTTAACGCCACCTATACCTAACCCCTGACGCTGGCCGATGGTGTGGTACATCAACCCAGCGTGCTGGCCAATCACTGTGCCATCAGCAGTTTGGATTTCGCCCGGTTGAGCTGGTAAATATTGTTGAAGGAAGTCTTTAAACCGGCGCTCACCGATAAAACAAATGCCAGTGCTGTCTTTTTTATTATGGGTAACCAAGCCGTGTTTTTCCGCAATACGACGCACTTCTGGCTTTTCAATATCGCCAATTGGAAACAAGGATTTCGCAAATTCAGCTTCGCCGACTGCATGCAGAAAATAACTCTGGTCTTTGTTAGGGTCGCGACCTTTTAATAAATAGGTATGACCATCGCGATCCTCCCGGCGCACATAATGGCCGGTAGCAATCAGCTCACCGCCCAACATTTTTGCGTAATCTAAAAACACCTTAAACTTGATTTCGCGATTGCACAGAACGTCGGGATTCGGTGTGCGCCCGGCTTTGTATTCTTCGAGGAAATGTTCGAACACGTTATTCCAATATTCTGCTGCAAAATTCGCCGTGTGTAGCTTGATGCCAATTTTTTCGCAGACGCGCTCAGCATCTGCCAAATCGGCTTTAGCGGTGCAGTATTCAGTACCGTCATCTTCGTCCCAGTTCTTCATGAACAAGCCTTCGACCTTATATCCCTGTTCTTTAAGAAGTAAGGCAGATACGGAAGAGTCAACCCCGCCGGACATTCCGACTATAACGAGGGGCTTTGAAGGAGCTACGGAAGTGTGGGACATAGGACAGATAGTGGCTGAGAAGTGAGGCCGGCATTTTACGCGTGTTAGTCCGGCACTTCCAAGGGAAAGCGGTTGGTTTTAACGAAATACTTGATGATTAGAGTGGTCGCTTGCTTGGGCGCGAGGTTGGTGAGTTGAGGGATTCTTTAAACGAGAGGTTAGGTAACTGAGAGTTTTGTTAGTCGCGAGGTTCGTTAATAATGCGGTTTTGCGGCTTGTTCAGAGATATCGGAAAATGGCCAGGCATTCGAAGCGTCTGGCCACTTTCGGTGCAACTAAGGAGCGCTGACTGGCAAAGTGACTTGCCCGTCGTTGGATTGCTTGATTCGCGTAATCACGCGTTTCCCTAAAGCAATCCCGCCTACTTCTATCGTGGAATATAAGGCCCATGAAGCAAAAATAATGATGGGAACGCATGACAGCATTAGCAAAATGAGTTTTTTAAGTGAAACGTCGGTGCCAAATATTGAGGCATAACCACCCACCACCAAACTGAACAGAGTCAAATGTATGAGATAAGTTGAGTACGACCATTTACCTAAATTGCCTACCACTTTGTTAAGTACAAAAACATTCAACACCTTTTGAATGACGACCGGCACATTTGTGATGCGCCTGGATTCAATGAGCGCAATCGTGAAGCAGCCAATCCATATAAGTGATTCAATAGTATTAGCCAATGCAATAGTCACCAGAGCGACAATGGGTAGTTCCCAAATGCGTTCGTGATTTTTAAATCTCTCGATAATAAATCGCGAAAGAATACCGATTAAAAAATATTGTATAGATGTGAAAAGAAACGCGGGGTAATTCCAGGTTCCAATCACACCGGATTTCGCTACGAGGCCGAACAAATATAAGACTAAGGTGGTGATAATCATCGGTACAAGACCGCGAGCCATCAAACCAATGATAATGGGCGCTAAGACATAGAATTGCCATTCAAGTGACAGGCTCCAGGCTGGGCCCAGGAATGCTGAAGTATTGTGGGGTAATAGTGAGTCGGGAACTAGTCCGTGCAGCATGGTGATGTGTAGAAAAAAATGCGTCCAAAAATGTTCATTCTGTGCAGCAAACGTGGCAATTCGACCGCTTTTATCCGGCAGGAACGACACATCGAGATAAGCAATGTCGCGGAGATTTGCTAAAAAAATAGCGAGCAAAATGCAAAAAATATAAATCGGAAAAATCCGAAAAAACCGGCGCGTAATATAAACAGAATAATTTTCTTTTTTATTCAACAGGAGGTGAGTGATAACAAATCCGCTGACGATAATAAAAATATTCACGGGCATTGTTGCCCAGGTAATAAGTTTCATAAAGAGATTAAAAAATGAACTGCCAGTATCGTAAATTCCAATCAATCCCACGCCGTGACTGAGTACAACCCACCACGCCATATAGGCCCGTAGGCTTTCGATACATTTAAAATTTTGCAAAATATTCTCCTGCGTCCGCAACGCACTGGTAAGTGGTGGAGTCATCACATATACATCAGCTGATTGCTGATTAATTAACGCCCCTGCAAAATGGCGTCAAAAATATCAAATCGCTTTCAAATGGTTTGACGCGATCAACATCATAAGGTGGAGTGAGTGATGCAATGACCGTTCCAGTATACCGGACTTTTTTGATAGGATCTTGATGTGGGTTTTGTTTAGAAAATTTTTATAGCTTTAGGTAAAGCTCGTCCCTGAGTTTCATAAAAGTCATTCAACAACAATTTTTGCATTCTGTGTTTTTTAGCAGACGGGCCTCGATATCAGTTAAAGATATTTTGAATTAAATCCTAACCAATAACGTTAAGAGGAAAGCGCCTCCCCGCTAGATACTCGTCAATAATTTGCAGTGTCATAGGGCTGCGCAGTTCATCTTTGCGCTCAATTATTTCATCGTAGGTCAACCAAACTGCTTCAATAATGCCGGTATCCAATTTGCGGGAAACGTCATGAGATATAACGTCTGCAATGAACGTGGTACGGCAATAGGTAATTCCATTGGCCGGTGCGGTATAAAGATTTACACCGACCACGCCCGTTAGCTTTACCGTCCAACCGGTTTCCTCCAGGGTTTCGCGGATTGCCGCTTGCTGCAAGGTTTCGTCGGGGTCGAGATGACCAGCCGGCTGGTTGTAAACCAATTGGCCGTCTGAATCTTCATATACCATTAAAAAACGCCCATCGCGCTCAACGATGGTGGCAACTGTTACGTGTGGTGCCCAGGTCATGGGGTCTCCTGATGTTGTGAAGTAAGTCTTCAACATGCTTCAAATATGAGCCGGATGAATCCTTTTACTCGGATGGTTTGCCTCGAGAGGGCTTAATAATTACCTTGGTCGCCACCGAAGGTTTGGCTGATATGTCAGTAGCGCCACTAGTATTCGTTTTTCGGTGCGTGGGTTTTGCGGATTTATCGCTATTACTAGCCGCGCGCTGTGGACGTTGTTGATCGTCCTGTTTAGGTCTATCACCCGTTCGCCCAGGCTTGCGGTCTTGATTTTGCGGGCGATTGCTTCGACCGCGTGGCATATCTGCTAATGCTGACTTCGGCAGATTGATTGTCGTGGCTTTATATTCTCCGGGCGCTATACCTTCAAGTGTCCAGTTACCTATCTTTACGCGAACCAAGCGCAACGTAGGATGGCCGACTGCTGCGGTCATACGACGGATCTGGCGATTTTTCCCTTCAGTGATAATGATTTCGATCCATTGCGTAGGAATATTGATCCTGCTGCGAATAGGTGGATCGCGCTCCCATAGCTTGGGTGTGGGAATCAATCGGGCTTCAGCGGGCAGGGTGATTCCATCGTTCAACTCAACGCCCTGGCGTAGCTTGGTTAAAGCGTAGCTATTAGGTGCACCTTCTACTTGCACCCAATAGGTTTTTGGAAGTTTGTGCGCTGGGTGGGCAATATGATGTTGAACTTGGCCATCGTCTGTCAGCAACAACAGACCCTCAGAATCGTGATCAAGGCGACCCGCTGGATATACATTAGGTAATTTAATGTAGTGCGCCAACGTGGGGCGATCTTTATCGCCGCTGCTACCCGCGCTGAATTGGGAAATAACTCCGTAGGGCTTATTGAATAAAAGTAGTGATGACATGGGAGGCTTAATTTATGAAGATTGAAAAACAGGTATAGATATTGCCGCGAATGTCAAAAGTTTACAGCACTGTTATACTGCGCGCGATTTTTTTTAAAGGCGGCAGCCTTAATTTTTCCCCTTCATAACCTTAATGGCAAAGCTCAAAAGGCTAAGTCACCTGATAAGTCTCATGAAATCCACGGAGTTAAAGTAAAAAATGACTGATTCAAAAATTATCTACACGCAAACCGACGAAGCCCCAGCCTTAGCCACTTACTCTTTACTCCCGATAGTCCAAGCCTTCACCAAATCGTCTGGCATTGCCATTGAGACACGCGATATTTCGTTGTCGGGCCGCATCGTCGCCGCCTTTTCAGATTTGCTAAAACCAGAACAACGCATCGACGACCATCTCACCGAATTAGGTAAGCTGGCCACCACGCCCGAAGCTAACATTATTAAATTGCCAAACATCAGCGCATCAATTCCACAACTGAAAGCGGCAATTAAAGAATTGCAATCGCAAGGTTATGCCTTGCCTGATTATCCTGAAAATCCTGCTAATGATGCAGAAAAAGACGCCAAAGCACGTTACGACAAAATTAAAGGCTCGGCGGTTAACCCGGTATTGCGCGAAGGAAACTCGGATCGTCGTGCGCCACTTTCAGTAAAAAATTACGCGCGTAAAAATCCTCACAAAATGGGCGCATGGTCTGCAGATTCTAAATCGCACGTTGCGCATATGAGCAGCGGTGATTTTTACGGTAGCGAAAAATCAGCGCTCATCGCTGAAGCCGGAAATTTGACTATCGAATTGGCTGCAAAAGATGGAAGCACCAAAGTGCTTAAAGAAAGTGTAAAAGTTTTAGCGGGTGAAATTGTTGATGCATCGGTTCTCAGCAAAAATGCACTGCGCACTTACATCGCTGAACAAATTGAAGACGCGAAAAAAACCGGCGTGCTTTTATCAGTGCATTTGAAAGCGACCATGATGAAAGTGTCTGACCCCATTATATTCGGTCATTTCGTTTCGGTTTTTTATGCATCTGTATTGGAAAAATATGCCGCTGACATCAAAGAACTCGGTGTTGATGTTAATAATGGTATTGGTGATCTCTACACTAAAATCAAATCTCTTCCTGTCGAAAAACAATCTGCAATCGAAGCCGACATCGCAGCGCTCTATGCAGTTCGTCCTGAATTAGCGATGGTGAATTCCGATAAAGGTATCACCAACTTGCATGTGCCTAGTGATGTGATTGTTGATGCGTCCATGCCTGCGATGATTCGCGATTCCGGAAAAATGTGGAATGCGGATGGCAAATTGCAAGACACCAAGGCTTGTATTCCAGACCGTTGCTACGCTGGTATTTATCAAGTTGTTATTGATGACTGCAGAAAAAATGGCGCGTTTAATCCGGTAACTATGGGTAGCGTTCCTAATGTAGGTTTAATGGCGCAAGCTGCAGAAGAATACGGTTCACACGATAAAACTTTCCAGGTTGCTGCTGATGGCGTTGTACGCGTCACTGATGCAACTGGAAAAGTCGTACTAGAACAAAACGTAGAAGCTGGCGATATCTTCCGTATGTGTCAGGTGAAAGATGCACCGATTCAAGACTGGGTAAAACTCGCGGTAAATCGCGCGCGCGCATCAAATACACCAGCGGTTTTCTGGCTTGATCCAAAACGTGCTCACGATGCGCAATTGATCAAAAAGGTTGAAACCTATTTGAAAAATTACGATACCAATGGACTTGAAATTTATATCAAGTCACCGGAAGAAGCGATTCAATATTCGTTGGATCGTATTCGTGCTGGTAAAGATACAATCTCGGTAACCGGTAATGTATTGCGCGATTACCTGACTGATTTATTTCCAATTATGGAGCTTGGTACTTCTGCAAAAATGTTGTCTATAGTCCCCTTGATGAATGGCGGTGGATTGTTTGAAACAGGTGCGGGCGGGTCAGCACCTAAACATGTACAACAATTTGTCGAAGAGGGTCATTTGCGTTGGGATTCTTTGGGAGAGTTTTTGGCGTTGGCCGAATCTCTCGATCACTTCGGCAACGTAACCAACAATGCTAAAGCAAAAGTATTTGCAAAAACACTTGATCAAGCTAACGGTTTGTTCCTTGATAACAACAAGTCACCAGGTCGTGCTGTCGGTGAATTTGACAATCGCGGTAGTCATTTTTACCTTGCCTTATATTGGGCGCAAACTTTGTCTGCTCAAACAGATGATGCTGCACTGGCAGCGCAGTTTGCTCCTTTGGCTAAAACCTTGGCGGAAAACGAAACCAAAATCGTTGCTGAGTTAATTGCCGCCGGCGGCAAACCAGTAGATCTGGGTGGTTACTATCGTTTGAACGAAGAGAAAGCTTCTAAAGCGTTGCGTCCGAGTGCGACTTTCAATGCTGCCCTGGCAACTCTGAATTAACTAATTTATCCTGGCTTTAAAATAAGACCCTTGTGTGAAAGCACAAGGGTCTTATTTTTTGTGGGCTTTTAAAAAGAGTAGCGTGCACTTGGCGCACTGATAAGCAGCATTTTCTTAGCTAAGTATTTATAGTGAGCTAGTATGATTAATCGAGAGCCCTGAGATGAATCTTATTTAGCAGGGAGCAATCAGAGGTAATAGATGCCGTTGAACTTCACTTTAATATCAATTCTGAATGTTGCTTTTGTTTGCATGTTTTTTTCGCATTCAGCAATTGCAGCTAAGGATCAAGTGTTGATTCAGAAGATTGCCTATTCTGACATTGGGCATGAAGATTACTATTTTACTCATTTAATTTCCCTAGCGCTTTCCAAGACCGAACATCAGTACGGTAAAGCCAGTTTAGTAGAACAATCCTATCGAAATATTGATAAGAGGCTGCGTTCCGAACTACATGCGCGAAATATTGACGTTATATGGTCACCCACTAATGAAGAGCTCGAGACGGAATTTTTGCCGATCAAAATCTCCTTGTTGAAAGAGCTTGGTAATTATCGGCTTCTGCTGATTCGGCCCGAGATGCAGCCAGAATTTTCAAAGGTAAAAACCCTCAACGATTTGCGTCAATTCAAAGGTGGCATGAGTTCACAATGGACCGACGCTGCCATTATGGAGGCAAATGGTTTGCCGTTAGTTAAGGCGGTGGGTTTCAGTAAATTATTTAAGATGTTGGCGGCTAAACGTTTCGACTATTTTTCACGAGGCTTGTACCAGATCCAGACGGAGGTGAACCGATATCCAGAATTGCAACTTGTAATCGAAAAAGATCTGATGTTGCATTATCCGAATCACGTCTATTTTTTTGTACACAAGGACAACAAAGCCCTGGCAGAGCGCCTAACGGCTGGGCTTGAATTAGCTATGAAAGATGGGAGCTTCGATACTTTATATAACAGCATTCCCCGTTATCGATGGGGTTTGGAAGAACTGAATCAGCATCGCCGCCGTGTGATTTATTTAGATAGGACCGCGAAAGACGTTCGGTAGCCTGTTTTAGCTATAAAAAAGCACATGCTAACCCTAGGTCAGCCTGTGCTTCCTCGTCTAAGCGGTCTGGCTGCTACGCCGTTGCTTCTGTCAGGGATTGGCCAACTACGCTTGATTCTGGTGCGCATATATTGACGGCGTGTAATCCTTTATCACCCTTTGTGATCTCGAATGACACTTGTTGTCCCGCCTTCAGCGTCTTATAACCTTCCATCTTAATTGCTGAATAGTGTGCAAACAGATCCTCATTGCCTTGGTCGGCCAATATAAATCCGTAACCCTTAGCATTATTGAACCACTTAACTGTACCTGTGGGCATGTTGAATTCCTGCGCCTTGGCACCATATGGGTATATGTTGCCTTCGTTATTATTAACCCCAAAGAAATTTGGGACTTGTAGGCTAACTGCTGATTTGAGGCCAGATCGTGAGACTTAGCCTCAAAGTGTGGATAAATTGCTCAGCAGAATGTGTTTTTTATCCAACATTTGACCGGTTGTCAAGTTTTGAACCTATACGTGGTTTATATGCCTATGAGTTACAATGTCGCACACAATCCAATCATTTTATTTTTCTGTTGAAACTCTATGGGCAATCTAATAAACCTTCAACTAACCTTAAATCAAGACGGTGATACGAAAGATTCCGATCTCGATGGAAATCTTGCGGTTCTGGAATCGAAACCCAAGTTAAAACGTCCACCGAAATATAAGGTGATGCTGCTCAACGACGATTACACTCCAATGGATTTTGTTGTTGAGATTTTAGAAAAATTTTTTGGCATGAATCGTGAAAAAGCAACTCATGTAATGTTGACTGTACACATTCATGGAAAAGCAGTTTGTGGCATCTATACTCGAGATATAGCTGAAACTAAAGCCGCACAAGTTAATCAATATGCTCGAGAGAATCAGCATCCTCTAATGTGTGAGATCGAAGCGGTAGAGGATGACGAGAGTTAGTCTGGTGTGCTTTTTATGATCAAGAGGGTATGAGTGATGTTGAGCAAAGATCTTGAAGTAACTTTGAATCTCGCCTTCAAAGGTGCGCGTTCGAAGCGCCATGAATTTATGACAGTCGAGCATCTATTGCTCGCACTTATCGATAACGATTCTGCTGCAACTGTGCTGCGAGCATGCGGTGCGGATTTATCCAGCTTACGCAAAGAGTTGATCGAATTTGTCGATTCAACTACTCCTCTAATTCCAGAGCACGACGCAGATCGCGAAACGCAACCCACACTCGGTTTTCAACGCGTCTTACAACGCGCAGTGTTTCATGTTCAATCGTCTGGTAAACAAGAAGTTACTGGCGCGAACGTGTTAGTTGCTATTTTTAGTGAGCAAGAAAGCCAGGCCGTTTATTATTTAAAACAACAAAGCATTGCGCGTATTGATGTTGTCAATTACATCACTCACGGTATTCAAAAGGTGTCTGGTAGTCACGATCACAGCCATGATCATCAGGCGCAAGAAAATCATGATGAAGAATCAGCTTCAGGTGAATCAAGCTCTACAAATCCACTTGAAAATTACGCAACTAATTTAAACGAATTGGCGATGCAAGGCCGTGTCGATCCACTGATCGGTCGCGAGCTTGAAGTAGAGCGCGTCTGCCAAATATTATCGCGTCGCCGCAAAAACAATCCATTACTGGTGGGTGAATCCGGCGTCGGTAAAACGGCAATTGCAGAAGGTTTAGCCAAGCGTATTGTAGATGGTGATGTGCCTGAAATCCTAACTGACAGCGTAGTGTATTCGTTGGATATGGGTGCGCTTTTGGCAGGTACTAAGTATCGCGGTGATTTTGAGAAGCGCTTTAAAGCTTTGTTACATGAATTGAAAAAACAAAAGAAATCTATTTTGTTTATCGATGAAATTCACACCATCATCGGTGCTGGTGCGGCATCCGGCGGCGTAATGGATGCGTCCAATTTATTGAAACCTTTATTGTCTTCGGGCGAAATTCGTTGCATGGGCTCAACGACTTACCAAGAATTCCGCGGAATTTTTGATAAAGATCGTGCGCTGTCTCGTCGCTTCCAAAAAGTGGATGTAGGTGAGCCAAGTGTTGATGAAACCTATCAGATATTGAAAGGCTTAAAAAGCCGTTTCGAGAAACACCATAATTTGCGCTACACCGATGCAGCGTTGCGTTCAGCTGCAGAATTGGCTGCGCGTTACATCAATGATCGTTTCTTGCCGGATAAAGCAATCGATGTAATTGATGAAGCGGGCGCTTATCAACAATTACAACCGGCGAGCAGACGCAAGAAAACTATCGGCGTGACTGACGTTGAAAATGTCGTCGCTAAAATTGCGCGTATTCCTCCAAAAAGTGTGTCGTCTTCTGATAAAGAACAATTGCGAAAATTGGATCAGAATCTGAAGATGACAGTGTTTGGTCAGGATGAAGCGATTGACACCTTATCAACAGCCATCAAATTGTCGCGTGCTGGTTTAGGCTCGGGCGATAAACCAATTGGTTCATTCCTGTTTGCTGGCCCAACCGGCGTTGGTAAAACCGAAGTGGCTCGTCAATTATCCAAAGCTATGGGTATGGAGCTGGTTCGCTTCGATATGTCCGAATACATGGAGCGCCACACCGTATCGCGTTTGATTGGTGCGCCTCCAGGTTATGTTGGTTTTGATCAGGGCGGGTTGCTGACTGACGCAATTACCAAGCAACCGCACTGCGTATTGTTGTTGGACGAAATTGAAAAAGCGCATCCGGAAGTTTTCAACTTGCTGTTGCAAGTTATGGATCATGGAACGCTTACTGATAACAATGGACGCAAGGCGGATTTTCGTAACGTTATTTTGATCATGACCACCAATGCAGGCGCAGATGTTATGAGTCGCGCGTCGATTGGCTTCACGCATCAGGATCACACGTCTGATGGTATGGAATCGATTAAGAAGATGTTTACGCCTGAGTTCCGTAACCGTCTGGATGCGATTGTGCAGTTCGGTTCTTTAACATTAAGTACCATTAAAACTGTGGTTGATAAATTCCTTATGGAATTGCAGACCCAGTTGGACGACAAGCACGTTACGCTGGATATTTCCGAGGCTGCGCGTGAGTGGCTCGCCATCCATGGTTATGACGTCAAAATGGGTGCCCGTCCAATGGCTCGCCTGATTCAGGAGAAACTCAAAAAACCTCTGGCAGAGGCTATTCTTTTCGGTGAACTATCACATGGCGGCGGTACTATAGACGTAGATTTAGACCCCATCACGGATGAGTTGACGATCGAAATCTTTGCAAAACAGTCAGCCCCTCAAACCGCTAAGGTCTAAGTCGCTAAATCGGGACGTGGAAAAACAAAAAGCCGCTGAAAAGCGGCTTTTTTTATGAGTTGATCATATCTGATCTAACTTTAACTGCTGGTTCAACTTAACACTGAGACATTAACGAGCACGGTAAGTAATGCGACCTTTACTGAGATCGTAAGGTGTCATTTCAACTTTTACCTTGTCACCCGTGAGTATGCGAATATAGTTTTTACGCATTTTTCCGGAAATATGGGCAGTTACTACATGACCATTTTCTAATTTAACGCGGAACGTAGTATTTGGTAATGTATCTACAACTTCGCCATCAAACTCAATATTGTCTTCTTTCGCCATGCGGCATAATCCTCAGGTATAAAATGTGGGACATGAAAAATAGGCGCGAATTGTGCCTGAAATAGCCAGCTGAGCCAAGTGAAAAGCGGTAATTAGGTTGGTTTTTGCCTAATTTAATCGTAACCAGCGGCGATTAATAAGTAATTCCAATGGGCGATAGTCAGTTTTATAGTTCATTTTATCGCATTGCTTGATCCAATAACCTAAATAGACATAGCTCAAGCCCAACTCTTGTGCACGGTGGATTTGCGCCAAAATCGCATATTTGCCCAAGCTTCGCTCTTGTAAATCCGCGGCGTAGAAGGTGTAAACCGCCGAAAGACCATCTTTCAGGTAATCGCAAACCGAAACCCCGACAAGCTCCCCTTCTACTCTAAACTCAAGATAGCGAGTTGAACCCCATTCGCTTGTTAAAAACGCTTTGTATTGTTCCTCCGAAGGGGGATACATATCACCGTTCTGATGGCGGCTCTCTATGTAGCGGGAGTACAGATTGTAATGTTCCAAAGTATCAATTCGATCAACGTTGGTTATCGTGATGTCTCGATTCTTATGCCAGCAGCGGCGCTGACTACGATTCGGTTTGAAGAGCACGACGGGAATGCGACAAGACATGCAGGCTTGGCAGTTACTACATTGAGGGCGGTAAAGATGCGCGCCGCTGCGCCTAAACCCCAACAGGGAAAGCTGACTGTAAAGTTCGACATCCACAATAGCTTCAGGGTCTACAAAAACAGTCGTGGCTTGCTCACCGTTAATGTAGCTGCACGGATGCGGTTGAGTCGCAAATAGTTTTAACGTTGAAAGATCCGTCATTAGAGGCCTCTCTATGCCCTCGCTAGCTTGTAATCAGTAGCCAAGCTTGACCAATTAGCCGGGTAGGTTCGGGGCTGACTTACGAAGTTTAGCAGGAGTCGCTGAAAATCATCGCGTGGAATTTCTACAGCGCCCAAACTAAATAAATGATCGTTAGCGACTTGGCAATCAATTACTTGAAAATCCCATGCTAACAATTGCTGTACTAGATGTGCAAACCCCACTTTTGAGGCATTGTCCGCCCGGCTGAACATGGATTCCCCGAAAAATATCCTACCTAAAGCCATACCGTACAATCCGCCAACGAGAGCGT
The DNA here is from genome assembly GCA_004173475.1 of Gammaproteobacteria bacterium. Classification (GTDB taxonomy): domain Bacteria; phylum Pseudomonadota; class Gammaproteobacteria; order Pseudomonadales; family Cellvibrionaceae; genus Cellvibrio. Next base: position 224,177 of record SEBU01000001.1, on the reverse strand, counting down.
CATTGCACCAAACCTCAACCGAGTGCGCGAAACCACGCTGATGAAGTGCGGTATAACTTGCAATAATTTCTTCGCTAATCCATGTTCCATCTGAATGACGACGTGGTCCAGCACAAGCACGCATAATTTCATTGAAACAATGATCGAAAGTCACCTTATAAGTTCCAGCACGTAGTAGTTTTCGCAAACTTTTTGATACGTGCAATTGTGAGGGATATATCACTGTACGTGGGCTCGGGCTCCACCATAAAATTGGGTCACCGGGATTAAACCATGGAAAAATCCCTTTTTGATACGCGGCAAGAATTCGATCGGGTGACAAATCTCCTCCAACGGCCAGTAAACCATTCGGCTCTTTGAGGGCCAGCGCTGGTGCCGGAAATATTGTGTTGGTCGGATTTAACCAGGGAATCTGGGTCATATAATTTCGCGTATAAAGATAAAAATCCAAGCTTCTACAAGTCTGGTATTTCTATAGTCACATAATTTTTGATTCAGATGGAGTAAAAAAATAAAAAATTTGTGAGATTGGCGTGATTTTTGTGTGTAATTAGCTGTCAGATGAAGTTAATAATACTGTCAATATTTTGAATTTAATTCGGTTGCTTATTCGTTTTTGCAGCTATGCTTAAGCTAAGGTTCGAAACAAACAATTAAGGTGTTTTCTGTATCAATTTTTTAACCGTAATACGGCATTCAGCTTCTAGAATTTCAGGTTTATTCGCTTAGTTGAGGTAATTTATGAGCATTTTCAATCACTACCGCGAGCGTTACGAAGCCACTCAGCAGGAAGAGTTAAGCATTAAGGAATATTTGGAGTTATGTAAAAAAGACCCAAGCGTTTATGCCTCTGCGGCTGAACGTATGTTGATGGCAATCGGCGAACCTGAAATGGTGGATACAGCATCCGATCCTCGTTTAAGCCGTATCTTCTCCAATAAAATGATCAAACGCTACAAAGCTTTTGGCGAGTTTTATGGAATGGAGGAATGTATTCAACAAATTGTGTCGTTTTTCAAACATGCGGCGCAAGGTTTGGAAGAGAAAAAACAAATTCTTTATTTATTGGGTCCTGTCGGTGGCGGTAAATCTTCGTTAGCTGAAATGCTTAAAACCTTAATGGAAAAAATGCCGATTTATTGCATTAAAGGATCTCCCGTTTTTGAATCCCCCTTAGGTTTATTTAATCCAGACGAAGATGGCCAAATCCTTTTAGAGGATTATGGAATTCCTAACCGCTATATAAAAACAATTATGTCACCTTGGGCTGCTAAACGTTTGCAAGAATTTGGTGGCGATATTACGCAATTCAAAGTGATTAAACTTTATCCGTCCATCCTAAATCAAATTGCCATTACAAAGACTGAGCCCGGCGATGAAAATAACCAGGACATTTCGTCCTTGGTAGGTAAAGTTGATATTCGCAAGTTAGAAGAATTTCCGCAAAATGATCCGGATGCCTACAGTTTCAGCGGTGGCCTGTGCCGAGCGAACCAAGGCTTAATGGAATTCGTGGAGATGTTTAAAGCTCCTATTAAAGTGCTGCATCCCTTACTAACTGCAACTCAAGAGGGAAATTTCAATAGCACCGAAGGTTTGGGTGCAATTCCGTTTGATGGAGTAATACTCGCGCACTCTAATGAATCTGAATGGCAAAACTTCCGTAACAATAAAAACAACGAGGCATTTATTGATCGCGTTTACATCGTCAAAGTGCCTTATTGCTTGCGTGTTAAAGAAGAGATGCAGATCTACGAAAAATTGCTACAAAACAGTTCTCTGTCTAAAGCGCCTTGCGCACCAGACACTTTGCGAATGCTGGCTCAATTTTCTGTGTTGTCGCGAATCAAAGACCCAGACAATTCGAATATTTTCTCTAAGATGCGCGTTTATGATGGAGAGAACTTAAAGGATACAGATCCGAAGGCAAAATCGCTGCAAGAATATAAAGACGCGGCAGGTGTTGATGAAGGTATGACTGGTCTGTCAACGCGTTTTGCATTTAAAATTTTATCGAAAGTATTCAATTTTGACCCTACTGAAATTGCGGCTAACCCAGTGCATTTAATGTATGTGCTCGAACAACAAATTGAGCAAGAGCAATTCCCCAAAGATGTGCAGGAAAAATATCTGAATGGGCTAAAAGAATACATTTCTCCAAAATATGTTGATTTTATCGGTAAAGAAATACAAACAGCTTATCTGGAATCTTATGCTGAATACGGCCAAAATATTTTCGACCGTTATGTTACCTATGCTGACTTTTGGATTCAGGATCAGGAATATCGTGATCACGAAACGGGCGAGATTCTTAATCGTGCCTCATTAAATGAAGAATTGGAAAAAATTGAAAAGCCTGCAGGAATTAGCAATCCGAAAGATTTCCGAAATGAAATTGTAAATTTTGTTTTGCGAGCTAAAGCAAACAATTCCGGTAAAAGTCCTGATTGGCGCAGTTACGAAAAGCTTCGCACTGTAATTGAAAAGAAAATGTTTTCCAATACAGAGGATTTATTACCTGTTATTTCGTTCAATGCCAAAGCATCGGCTCAGGACAAGAAAAAACATGGCGATTTTGTGCAGCGCATGGTGGAGCGCGGATACACCGAAAAACAAGTGCGCTTGTTGTCTGAGTGGTATTTGCGCGTGAGAAAATCGCAGTAGTACTTGATAGGGAGCGCATAGCTAGATATGCGGCTCCCGTTCAAATGAATGATAGTGCGAAAGAACGTGTCAATCTCTTTGTATAGGGTTAAGCATGAGTTACATCATTGATCGACGCCTTAACGCAAAACATAAAAGTGCGGTTAATCGTCAACGATTTTTACGGCGCTACCGCGAACAAATTCAAAAATCCGTCTCCGACGCTGTCAGTAACCGCTCTATTAAAGATATTGATAAAGGCGGGAAAGTTAGCATTCCCACTAAAGATATAGGTGAACCTGTCATTCATCATGGCAATGGTGGCCACAACACGCGTGTTTTGCCTGGTAATAAACAATTCTCCACGGGTGATAAAGTGAATCGCCCGGAGAGTGGAGCAGGTGGGGGTGGGGGTAAAAATGCCAGTGATTCTGGTGAAGGTGAGGACGATTTTTCCTTTACTTTATCCCAGGAAGAATTTTTGGATTTTATGTTTGATGGATTAGAACTGCCAAATTTAATCAAACGACAATTATCAGGTGTTGAGGAATTTAAAAAGGTTCGCGGCGGTATAGCCAACGAGGGGCAGCCAGGGCGCATCAATATTGTTCGCTCCTTACGAGCCGCCAACATGAGGCGTATCGCACTTACAGCGGGCAAGCGCAAACGCTTGCTTGAGCTAGAAGTTCAATTAAACGAAATTGATCGTCAGGAGGAAGCCAGTCGCGACCTATTATTACGCGAAGAAATAATTGATGAAATGAGTAAAATTTCTCAAGCCATTAAGCGAACACCTTGGCTTGATACATTCGATTTAAAATATAACTTGCAAATAAAACAGCCCATCCCGCGCTCCAAAGCGGTTATGTTTTGCATTATGGATGTCTCTGGCTCAATGGATCAGGCAACTAAAGATATTGCTAAGCGTTTTTTTATTTTGTTGTATTTATTCCTGCAAAGAAATTATGAAAAAACTGAAATTGTCTTTATTCGTCACCACACTAGCGCCAAAGAAGTAGATGAAGATGAATTTTTCCATTCGCGCGAGACTGGTGGTACGGTAGTCTCTAGTTCCTTAAAACTTATGAAAAGTATTATTGATGATCGCTATTCGCCCAATGAATGGAACATTTACGGCGCTCAGGCATCAGATGGTGATAACTGGGGTGATGATTCCGCGAGCTGTAAGGAATTGATGAGCGATCATCTTTTACCTTTGTGTCAATATTATTCCTACATTGAAATTACTCCGCACGATCATCAAGCGCTTTGGCGCACCTATGAAGAGGTTCATAACGACTACCCCGACAAATTTTCGCTGCAACACATAATTGGAGTTGAAGATATTTATCCCGTCTTTCGTGAGCTTTTCCATAAGAAGGTCGCATGAAACAAGCCAAATCTGATTCATCACTTTTGTTTTCCTCCTCAGAATGGAGTTTTGAATTAATCCGTGACTGTGATCATGCCATCGGTGAAATTGCCGCCGAATTTGGGCTTGATACTTACCCAAACCAGATTGAAGTCATTAGCTCCGAACAAATGATGGACGCCTATGCAGCTGTAGGCATGCCTATTGGTTACCACCACTGGTCGTATGGCAAACAATTTCTAAGCACTGAAAATTCCTACAGGCGCGGACAGATGGGGTTAGCCTATGAAATTGTAATTAATTCCAATCCCTGCATCGCTTACCTGATGGAAGAAAATAATATGACCATGCAGGCGCTCGTTATTGCGCATGCCTGTTATGGTCACAACTCCTTTTTTAAAGGTAATTATTTATTCAAGACGTGGACTGATGCGGATTCCATTATCGATTACCTAGTATTTGCGAAGAACTATATTAGTAAGTGTGAAGAGAGATATGGAATTAGCGAAGTTGAATCTATTATAGATTCTTGCCATGCGCTGATGAATTATGGGGTTGACCGCTATAAACGTCCTTACCCTATATCCGCTCATGATGAAGAGCTTCGTCAAGTTGAACGTGCGGAATATTTGCAGAAACAAGTTAATGATTTGTGGCGAACTATTCCTAAATCAGCAAACGGGAAAGCGGAAAAAAATACACCGCGATTTCCCTCTGAACCCCAAGAAAATATTTTGTATTTTCTGGAAAAAAATTCCCCTCTGCTTGAACCTTGGCAGCGTGAAGTAATTCGTATAGTGCGAAAAATTGCACAATATTTTTATCCACAACGACAAACCCAAGTTATGAATGAAGGGTGGGCCTGCTTCTGGCATTACACCTTACTTCACGAAATGTATAACCGTGGTTTGGTTGGCGATGGTTTTATGATGGAGTTTTTGCAATCGCATACCAGTGTTATTGCTCAACCCGCCTATGACAGTCCCTATTTTAGCGGCATTAATCCCTATACACTGGGTTTTGCAATGATGATGGACATTCGTCGTATTTGCGAAAGCCCTACAGATGAGGATCGCGAATGGTTTCCGGATATTGCAGGTAGCAATTGGAATGAAACTTTGCATTTTGCAATGCGCAACTTTAAAGATGAAAGTTTTATTTTGCAGTTCTTATCACCAAAAGTTATGCGCGATCTAAAATTGTTTAGTATTGTTGACGATGACCAACAAGATAAAATAGAAATCTCTGCGATTCATGATGAGGGCGGTTTCAAACGTTTGCGCGAAACCTTAGCTGGCCAATATAATCTGGGTAATCGTGAGCCTAATATTCAGATCTTCAATGTCAATGTTCGTGGTGATCGTGCCTTAACTTTGCATCACACAATGCACAATAGAAAACCACTGGCAGAATCGGCGACTGAAGTTCTCAAACATTTACATCGATTGTGGGGTTTTGATGTGCATCTTCATTCAATGGATGGAGATGAAATAAAACAAAGCTTTCATTGTCCTGAGCAAGAATAAAAAAAGCCGCTTTTTAAAGCAGCTTTTTTCTCTGACAAAGTTTCGCAAGAAAACTTACAAGTCATCCAGGAACTTTTCTGCATCCAACGCCGCCATACAGCCTGCGCCAGATGAAGTAATCGCTTGACGATAAACATGGTCGGCGACATCACCAGCCGCAAATACGCCCGGTACATTCGTTGCTGTTGCGTTACCATGTAAACCGCTTTTCACAATTAAATAACCGTCTTTCATATCGAGCTGACCAGCAAAAATATCAGTATTTGGTTTATGACCAATGGCGATAAATACACCTGCGACATCGATTTCCTGAGTGCTTTGATCCTGTGTACTTTTCAAACGCAAACCAGTTACGCCAGAATCTCCACCTAACACTTCTTCTAATTGATGATTCCAAATAATCTTTATATTGCCTGTAGCAGCTTTGGCAAATAATTTATCTTGTAAAATCTTTTCGGATTTTAATTTGTCGCGACGGTGAATCAAGGTAACTTCACTCGCGATATTCGATAAATACAATGCCTCTTCAACTGCAGTATTACCGCCACCAACTACAGCAACTTTTTGGCCGCGATAAAAGAAACCGTCACACGTCGCACAAGCACTAACACCTCGCCCCTGGAACGCCTCTTCAGATGGCAAACCCAAATATTGCGCCGAAGCGCCTGTTGCAATAATTAGTGCGTCACATGTGTAAGTGTTGGAACCGATCAATTTGAAAGGGCGCTCGGTTAAAACAGTTTCATGAATATGGTCAAAAATAATTTCGGTATTAAAACGCTCAGCATGCTCTTGCATTTGCACCATGAGATCGGGGCCTTGTAAGTCATGCACACCGCCTGGCCAATTTTCCACTTCGGTGGTGGTTGTTAATTGACCACCTTGTTGCATGCCCGTAATGATGACGGGCTTTAAATTCGCGCGCGCAGCATAAATTGCTGCAGTGTAGCCCGCAGGACCAGACCCAAGAATGATTAAACGGTGATGTTGTACGTTGCTCATGGCAATTCCTTAAAACAGTCATTCAAAATAGTGGTTTCACTAATGTGGGTGCATAATAGGCGAATCTTGGGTGCGGCGCAAAATTGTCTGTGTTAATGCCGGATATTGGACAAAGCTATTACGCCGCGCTGTTAATTTTTGTCACTGAGTAATCTAAAATGTCGTTGACGCCATCGTCTTCTGCTTCCCTGTCTCCATGCGTTCGTGATTGCTGCTTAAATGACGATGACATTTGTATGGGATGTGGACGCAGTTTGGAAGAAATCACTCAATGGAGTGCGTCGACTAAAGAGGATAAAGAAAAAATTCTGCTTCGCTCTGCTGACCGTAAGCGGTTAATTCTTTCGCGTCAGCGTCGATAACTGTTCACCTATTCTTTGCTTTCTAGGACGGCGTAATATCATCGGTCATTGATAAAAGTACGTTCCATGCTTCTGGATTGTGAGTTAAAAATAATTGTTCTATGTTTTCACTGCTGACAGGTTTAGAAAATAAATAACCTTGTAGTAAATCTGCACCATACTGGCGACAGAATCTCGCTTGCTCCTTGGTTTCGATACCTTCGACAACTATCTTCAAGTTTAAACTTTTTCCAAAAACGATCATTGCACGCAAAATTCTTGCATCATCTGCATTCTCGGGCACGCCCTGAACAAAAGTGCGATCAATTTTTAGCGTACGAGCGGGTAGGGCTTTCAAATAGGCCATAGAAGAGTAGCCTGTGCCAAAATCGTCTACAGAAATTTCTACACCATAACTTCTAATTTGTTGTAATAATTTCGCAGTCCTTTCAAAGTTTTCGATGAGCACAGATTCTGTGACTTCCAAACCTATGCAATATCCGGGAATTCCCGTTTCATCCAAATCATTTTTTATCGCAATGTGTAATTCATCATCTGTTAGCATTTGTGCACATACATTGATACGCACCGAAAAATAGTCGTTGACTAACCCCTTCTGACGCCATTGCGATAACTGCTTACAGGCTTTTAGCCGACTGCGAGAATCTATTTCAATGATAAGACCGATTTCTTCTGCTAGGCCGATAAATTCACTGGGCGGTAAAATTCCTCGAACAGGATGGTCCCATCGAATCAGACTTTCGACTCCGGTAATTTCAAGTGACTTCGCATCAATTATGGGTTGGTAATATAAAATGAAATGGTCGGTAGGAATAAGCGAACGTAATTCTTTTTCCATACGAATGCGTTCTTGAACCTGAGCGTGGAGCGCAGAAGAGAAAAAATGATAATTATTTTTTCCGTCACGTTTAGCCCGGTACATCGCCAGGTCAGCCGCTTTCAGCATATCTCCGGCATCATGGCCGGCATCGGGGTAAGTTGCTACACCAATGCTCGCCGAAATAAATTGTTCAATATTTTTAATAACAAAGGGGCGGCGTAACTCCTCAAGAATGCGTTCTGCTAATTGCACAATGCGTTCTTGCGACTCAAAATTGTGGGCCAAGATAGCGAACTCATCACCACCTAATCGACACACTATGTCGCCGTTACGTACAACGTGAAGTAAACGTTTTGCCACTTCTTTTAACAAATGGTCGCCAGCGTCGTGCCCCATACTGTCATTGATCAGTTTAAAGTTATCGAGATCGAGAAATAGTAATGCAAGCTTGTCGTTAAGACGATTTGCTCGCGGTATTGCAGTTCGAAGGCTCTCATCAAAATAGTAGCGATTTGATAAACCGGTCAGCGAATCATTCTCCGCCAATGTGCGCAACCGTTGATGACTTTCAAATAATTCTCGCTCAAGCAAGTGACGAGTACGTGCATGGACTATGGCACGTGTTAAATGTTTATGTGAAATATCGGATTTAAAAAGAACATCTTGCGCGCCTGCCTCAATGCATTTTTGTTCGAGTTCCTCGTTCTCCAGTGCGCCTGTGAGTATGATAATGGCGGCATGATGATTGGGGTTTCTGACCAGCATACGCAAGGTATCCAGGCCGTCCATATCAGGCAAACGGTAATCCAACAAAACCGCATCGAAATCATCGGTTTCAAACTCTTTTAATCCGCTATTCGCAGAAGATGCCTGGGTGATTTGAATATTCCACTCAGCTCTCTTAAACGTGCGAATTATCGCTTGGCGATCAAGATCATTATCGTCAATTAAAAGCAATTTCATGTGTGTCTCCCTAAGTTACTGCCCGGCAATAACTGGTAATTCGACGATACGCCAATAGTGATTAAGTAAACTTACGACTTGCAAAAAATCGTCGTCCATACGCTGCTTCAACAAATAACCCGCAACATGCTCGCGGTAAGCAGCAGTAATATCTTCGTCAGATTTGGATGTTGTTAATACAAATACGATGGCCTGCGTCAGCAGAGGATTTGCTCGCAGTGCTTCCAGGAATTCCAAGCCATTCATGCGCGGCATATTAAGGTCCAATAAAATAATATAGGGCGCTGGCACAACATTTGAGCGTAACATTTCCAGTCCTTCGAGGCCGTCGCGAGCACGATAAACCGGGTTGAGTAACTTCAACTTGTTTAATGCTCGCTTCAAAGCAGTAGCGTCTATATCGTCATCTTCAATCATTAAAAGGCTGACTTCACGGCATTCTTTAGTCTGTACGTTTGGATAGGTTTTTTCAGTCATTCTCTTGCCTTTTTCCTATTCTTAGCGGCCAACTAAAGTGAAAGCATGTGCCGCGTCCTTCAGACTCCAAAATAACTTTACCTCCATAGCCTTCAACGATTTTTTTAATTAGCGCCAAGCCCATTCCACTTCCCTCCAACTCATCACGAGGTTTAAGTGTTTGAAACATCCCAAAGACACGTTGATGGAATTTTTCGGGTATTCCGGGGCCGTCATCACACACGCTTATTTCGACGAATTGATCATCTATAGGTCTTGAACTTACTTGAATAAGACCCTCCTCATGATCATGATGTTTTATGGCATTTGAAAAAAAATTTCTAATAACAAGTTCCAGCGGCGTATTGAAAGTATCGAGCGTAGGCAGGGTGTTGTTAATACGTAAACGCAGGCCGGGTTTATTGTTTTGTATTTCAAATATTTCGCTAACCATAAAATTCATATCAACGCGCGTTAATTCGCCTTCCGTTTTTCCCGCGCGGTAGAAAAGCAATAAATCATCTAGCAGCTTTTCCATGCGTTTTATGCGATTACGTAAGAGATCAGCATGACCCCTTACCGCCTCAGTCTCGCCGCTTGCTAGATCTTCCTCAATCCACGTTGATAGTTGCGCGATTCCACGTAATGGAGATTTAAGATCGTGGGACGCTACATAAGCGAAAGTTTCCAGCTCTTTATTGCTTTTTTGTAACTCATCATTAATTTTTTCTAATTCAAATTTCCGACTCGATAACATGTCCGCAGCTCTAATTGCCGCACTAATGTCACGCTTGATGGCAGAGATACCTACGATATTGCCCAAGGGATCTTTGATCGGCGAAAGAGTTATGGATACGTTAATGAGCTCGCCATTCTTGCATTTTCTTAAGGTTTCAAAGTGCTTGATTTCAACCCCGGCATTCACCTTCTCTAACAGCATATTTTCTTCATACGCTAAGTGAGGCGGAAAGAGTAATTCTGTGATGGGTTTTCCTATCGCTTCTTCTGCGCTGTAACCGAACATATTTTTTGCGCCGAGGTTCCAACTGGTGATAATTCCAGTCGGCGTTTTACTGATGATGGCGTCGTCGGAAAATTCTACAATTGCGGATCGCAGCGCTTCCAAAGTGTGGATTCTCGCAAGTGCCATTTCTTCACGCGTCACATCTATATTAGTGCCTAACATGCGCAATTGTTGATTGCCAGCTTGACGATCGACTTTTGCTTTCACATTTACATGCTTAATAGTTCCGTCCGGTTGAATAATACGGAATTTGCTTGAGAAGGGTGTCAGCGCTGCAATCGATTCATTAAATGATTTTTCCACTGCTTTAATGTCGTCTGGATGTACGCACTGTCTCCATGCAACATAAGTATTGTTAAAAGAACCTCTATCGAGTCCGTAAATTTCAAACATGGCGTTATTCCATATGAGTCTTCCTTCATCAACAATATATTCCCATACGCCTATTTGATTTATTCGTGTAGTTAATTCGAGTCGTTCACGGCTTTCATTTAAAGCAAGGGTTGAGTTGCGACGTTCGGTAATATCAACAACAGATGCGAGTACTTTCATTCCATCTTTGCTATCGACAGGCGCTAGACCTATTTCAATTGGAATTTCACTACCGTTGCGATGCAATCCAAAAAGTTCGCGTCCAGCGCCCATGACTCGGGGTGAAGGATTCTGGAAAAAATTTGCACGGTAAGAAGGATGGGTTTTAGCAATATTTTGTGGGATCAATTTCTCAATAGGATTTCCTATGAGCTCATTGCGTTCGTAACCAAATATTTTTTCAGCTTGGGCGTTAACTATCTCAATCATTCCCAAATTATTTACCATGATGATACCGTTGGGCATGCTTTCGATCACTTGTTGTAGGCGAGTCTCTAATTCCCTACGGGCACTAACGTTTTCCCTAAAAACGTTCAGTGCTCTTGCCATGTCACCAATTTCCTTGGGATGATCTAAAAATGGAATAGTGTCAGTAAGATTTTCATTGGCAAGTGCGAGCATGGCATCTTTTATTTTTTGCAATTGGTTGGTAAGGCTTCGTGTAATCAAGCTCGCAACCGTTGCGCCTATGATTAGAAATCCTATAACAATAACCACAACAAGCTTCTTTGCATCATTTTCCGTGATTTGAATAGAATTATTTAATTCGGTTGTTTGTTTCTGCGCTTGAAAGCCAATTCGATCTAAAACGGATTCGAACGCCTGTAATTGTTCTTGCCCGTTATGAATTGTGCGTGCCGAAAAAGTATTTACATCGTTGTTAGCTAGAATCTCACAGGATTCAAGCACATATTGTTTCCAGAGAATAAATCCCCGTGAAAGCTCATCAACTTCTGCGGCAAGCTTTGGGTCAATTTTTTGAATGAATGCCAAATCTTGATGGATGTTAAATTCGGCTCTGTCGAGTTCTTCAGAAATGTTCTGATTTTTAAACAACTCCGGTTGGATCGCAAAATTTTTCAAATGCCGATTGATCAGGTTGATTTCAGACTTAATACGAAAGGACGCATTATTAATTTGAGTGGGGCTTTCATAGAGCTTGTGAGTAATTGCAGATACGGTATGGATTTGCATAAAAGCGATGGAGCCAATCGCAATTACAAGGGTCGACATAAAGCCAAACCCGACAACAATGCGATTAAAAAAATTTAGCTCATTAAATGCTTCTACCGCGACACGACCTAGCAAGATGAGAGTCGCGAGTGAAAACAAACATATTGCCAAGGCAGTTTGAATTGCCATTTTAATGCCTAGCCAAACAAAAGCAGGAACAATGCCTGCTCCATGACCCAAAATGGCAATTAGTGCGATTGTGAGTGCCGCTATGTTGAGGAATACGATGGGGATAATAAAAGCATTTCGTGGCCAGCTTAATAAAAATAGTGACAAACTCATTAAAATCAAACAAATCGCTGTGGTGGGTGACATTAAGCCCACGCTACCAGCGGCGTAAGAATTTTTTAAAAACCAAAAATTTACATTGAAATAATGCTGACTAAATAACTCAACCAGATTGAGTCCACTTAAAATTGCTATAAACACCGCAAATATTCGTGTTAGCCAAAGTTTTTTATAAATAAGAGTAAACAAGCCCAAGCCGGAAAAGCCGAGGCAAATGGCGGTGTTGTAAGCGGTAAGAGTAATAGCGGCACGATGCGTTTTAAACACTAGTGGGTAATGCCACACGAATATTACAAAAATGGCCAACAAGCATAATAGCGAGGCGAAAAGATATACCGCCGGAGGAGCCTTAACGGTAATAACTTGCAAAACTTTTTCTTGCGCTTTCATGCCCAACTTCGTTTCCATATCTTGAAATCAAAAACACGTATTTTTGGCGTCTCTACACGCATCTGTTAATGCACCTGCTTATTGCGCTGTTCAATCGCTTATTCGTTTAAGTTTTCGCTCAATTTATTTCGCGCTATTTGTCTGCTTATAGGAACGTTTGGGCTGATCAAGTCGCGCAATAGTAAGTGTATAACCTCTTGTAAAATAGTACAGAAAGTTAGAAAACAAATTATATTTCAAATGTTTAGGCGACTATTTTGCTGTAATGATTTGTAATTGCAGTGAGATAAAAATTGAGCTAATTATTTTTCGAATTTTTTAATTTACGTCTATAGCAATATGTTTTGCGATAATTGGAACGCTTTTTATTTTAAAGTTTGCATCGATTTTTTTGCAGGAAGAAAGCGTGAGCATTGATAAGATCGCGCTCGAGTTGCGTCGTAAAAATGTCGGTTTAGCCTTTTTGAGTCTTCCGGGTTAATTGCTGGTGAAATATTGACGTGTGGCCCCTTGTTACACTCTTTTCGATTAGCATGGATCAAGGTTGAACACTTTACAAAATCCCGCGTGCAGGCTGCGTTTGATAGTCGCTTTTGTTACACTGCGCGCCTTTTGAGTGCCGCTTACAAGGCCTCAGGTATTTGTCGAGGCGCCAACCATGTCTTCTGCTAATTTTTCCAACATCCGCATCGTTCTTGTAAACACGACACATCCTGGCAACATAGGAGGTGCAGCCCGCGCGATGAAAAATATGGGGCTCTCCCGGTTGTATTTAGTAGCGCCTAAGGAATATCCATCTGATAAAGCAATCTGGCGCTCTGCAGGCGCAACGGACGTATTGGACAATGCGATTGTGGTTGAAACCCTGGATGAAGCCATCAGTGATTGTTCGTTAGTGGTAGGCACAAGTGCTCGTGAACGACGTATTCCCTGGCCGTTACTTGATCCGCGCGAGTGTGGCGAAAATTTATGGACGGAAGCAGGGCAGCATGAAGTGGCGGTTCTATTCGGCCGTGAAGATCGCGGTTTGACGAACGAAGAGCTGCATAAATGTAATTATCACGTTCATATTCCGGCTAACGAAGAATATTCATCGCTTAATTTAGCTACTGCAGTTCAGGTGATTTGCTACGAAATTCGAATGGCGTTTTTGAAAGATACAGAAGGAAAAACGCTGCCTAACCACGCGTGGGATATGCCTCCAGCGGATTCAGGCGCCTTGGAAAACTATTACGAGCACTTGGCGCAAACCCTTGTGCAGCTTGGCTTTCTGGACCCTGAAAACCCCAAACAAACTATGACCCGTTTACGTCGCATGTATAACCGTGTGCGAATGGATCAGATGGAGCTCAATATCCTCCGAGGTGTATTAACAGCCGTGCAAAATTATGTTTACTACACCGGTAAAGTTGTCGGCAGGTTAGGAATTGCATCCGATATAGACGCTTTGCGAGAAGCTGCTAAATCGGGCGATTCTGATCCGAAACCTTGATTCGCCCCTCCGGAAATAACCCCCCTTAATTATTAGGCGTTGGAAAACTTGTAATAGTTGAGTAAAATGCTCGGATATAGCGATTTCGATCTCACGCATATCAACTACCCCGGAATATTCCTATGCGACTGACCACCAAAGGGCGTTACGCGGTTACTGCCATGCTGGATTTAGCGCTTCATACGGACAAAGGGCCGGTGAGTTTGGCGGATATATCTGCGCGACAAGGGATATCGCTCTCTTACCTTGAGCAGCTTTTTGCCCGTCTTCGTCAATGTAACCTCGTACAAAGTGTTCGCGGTCCGGGTGGTGGGTACCGTCTTTCTGTTAGCACTGCTCAAATTTCTGTAGCCCAGGTCGTTGATGCAGTCAGCGAGTCGCTTGATGCAACCCGCTGCGAAGGTAAGGGTAATTGTCATGAGGGCGAGGTTTGTTTGACCCACCATTTATGGGAAAACCTGAGTGATCAGATTCATCGTTTTTTAAGCGACATAAGCTTGGCAGATTTGGTTGCACGTGGCGAAATTCAGGCTGTGAAAGAGCGTCAGGATAGTCGTTTACACACTGGCGTTAGGCCAGAGAACCACATAATCGTCAGTGAGATCTTGTAGTATTTTGATATTTCCAGTTTACCTCGTGAGAAATTTGCGTGACTTTTAATTCTCCACAAGCATCCTTCCGCAAACCTGTGTATTTAGATTATGCCGCTACCACGCCGGTGGCTCCGCAGGTTGCTGCCAAAATGGCAGAGTGTTTAACACTGGAAGGAAATTTTGCAAATCCGGCTTCTCGCTCGCATTTGTTCGGTTGGCAAGCGGAAGAAGCAGTTGAAAATGCACGTGCTCAGATTGCGAATTTAATCGGAGCTGACACTCGCGAAGTCGTGTGGACGAGCGGAGCGACAGAAGCAAACAATCTCGCTTTGAAAGGTGTAGCGGAAAATTATCGCACTCAACACTCAACTGGTGGTCACATTGTTATATCCGCCATTGAACACAAAGCCGTGCTTGATCCGGCTGCTTGGCTTGAGCAAAAGGGTTTTTCGGTTACGCGTTTGCTGCCTAATCACGAAGGAATTATTACGCCAGAGAATGTTGAGTCAGCACTGAGAGATAACACTTTCTTAGTCAGTATTATGCAGGTTAACAATGAGTTGGGTGGTATCAATGATATCAAATCACTTAGTGAAATTTGCAAGCCACGTGGCATTTTATTTCACAGTGATGCCGCACAGAGCGTAGGAAAAACTGCGGTTGATGTTAAAAATTTAGGTGTGGATTTGTTGTCTATATCTGCACATAAATTTTATGGTCCAAAAGGTGTTGGTGCACTTTATGTTCGGCGTGCCAGTGATGTAAAAATCGCAGCACAAATTCACGGCGGTGGTCACGAACGTAATATGCGTTCAGGTACTTTAGCGACGCATCAATGTGTTGGCATGGGCGAAGCAGCCGAACTTGCTCAAGCAGAAATGTCGAATGATGCTGAGCGTATATCGCAATTACGCGAATTATTGTGGCACGGCATTGCCGATTTACCCAATGTGAAGCGCAACAGCGGTTGCGCAAAAAGTGTCAGTGGAATTTTAAATGTCACCTTCGCGAACAATGGCGCGCAAGGTTTTGATGGTGAAATGTTGCTCTTGTCATTGCGTGATCTTGCCGTATCGAGCGGATCAGCCTGCAACTCGGCAAGTATGTCACCTAGTTATGTATTGAAGGCTATTGGTTTGAATGACACCCAAGCGCAAGCTTCGCTTCGGTTTAGTGTAGGGCGTTATACTACACGTGAAGAAATTGAATTTGCAGTTGAACATATTCGCGGCACAGTTACCAAACTGTTGCGCACCTCCAGTTAAGCAGTAATTGTGAAGAAGTAAAGACAATGTCTGAACAAGTCGAACATCTCATCCGAAAAGAATACGCTGCCGGTTTTTCTACGGATATCGTTTCTGAGACCTTACCACCTGGTTTGAATGAACAGGTGATTCGCTTTATTTCCGCGAAAAAAAATGAACCCGAGTGGATGTTGGAATGGCGATTAAAAGCCTATGAAGCCTGGCTTGAAATGACCGAGCCAGAATGGGCGCATGTAAAATATAGCGATATAGATTTCCAAGCCGTTTCTTACTATTCCGCTCCGAAATCTATGGATGAAAAACCAAAAAGCTTGGACGAAGTTGACCCCGAATTATTGCGAACTTACGAAAAGCTTGGCATTCCATTGCACGAACAAGCCGCATTAGCTGGTGTTGCTATGGATGTTGTTTTCGATTCTGTTTCGGTTGTCACTACGTTCCGCGAAAAATTATTTGAAGCCGGTGTTATTTTTTGTTCGATCAGCGAAGCGGTGCATAAATACCCAGAGTTGGTAAAAAAATATATCGGCTCAGTTGTCCCACAAAAAGACAATTATTATGCGGCGCTGAACTGCGCGGTATTTTCGGATGGTTCTTTTGTGTACATTCCAAAAGGTGTTCGCTGCCCCATGGAGTTGTCCACTTATTTTCGTATTAACGAACAAAACACTGGTCAATTTGAGCGCACCTTAATTATTGCCGATGAAGGCTCCCACGTAAGTTATCTCGAAGGTTGCACCGCGCCCATGCGCGATGAAAATCAATTACACGCCGCGGTGGTTGAGCTGATCGCGTTAGATAACGCTGAAATTAAATATTCTACGGTACAAAACTGGTACCCCGGTAATGAAGAAGGCAAAGGTGGTATCTACAACTTTGTTACCAAACGCGGTGTATGCCACACCAATGCAAAAATTTCCTGGACGCAAGTTGAAACAGGGTCTGCGGTCACGTGGAAATATCCAAGCTGTATTTTGCGTGGCGACAACAGCGTCGGCGAATTTTATTCCGTAGCGCTTACCAATAATTATCAACAAGCCGATACCGGCACCAAGATGATTCACATTGGTAAAAATACGCGCTCAACAATTATTTCCAAAGGCATCTCAGCCGGAAAAAGTTCAAACGCTTATCGCGGTTTAGTGCGCATGAATCCAGGTGCCGAAGGTGCGCGTAATTACACCCAGTGTGATTCGCTATTAATCGGCGACAAATGCGGCGCACATACTTTTCCTTACATCGAAAGTAGAAATCCCAGTGCTGTCATTGAACATGAAGCAACGACTTCAAAGGTAAGCGACGACCAACTATTCCTTTGCCAACAACGCGGCCTCGACGCGGAAAAAGCAGTATCTATGATCGTGAACGGTTTCTGCCGAGAAGTATTCAAAGAATTACCTATGGAATTTGCTGTAGAAGCCGGCAAATTATTGGAAGTGAGCCTTGAAGGTTCGGTAGGCTAAAAATTTAATTCGTCGGCCAGCTTCTCATGCGAACTCCCGAGCATTGGAGAAAAGTTGGTGTAAAACAAACAGGAAGTTTGTTTTAGTGACGATGCAACATGGATGTCGCACCGGAACGACAGCAAGTTTTCGAAACGCGCAGGATCAGGAGTGAGATGAGTCGCCTTTCTTTTGGTTTCTTTTCTTTGGCGAAGCAAAGAAAAGAAGCTCGCCAAGAGGCGAAACAAAATATTTGAAAGTAAGCAAAAGTTGGATTACCCGCTTTGCTCGCCCTACGGGCCAACCTGTGGCTGTTCAAAGCACATTGTGCTTTAGTCCCGCTACGCGAAGATGACAGCAGTGAAATATCACGTTAGACCAAAATTATCGGATTGAAAACTTTATGTTACGTATTGAAAACCTGTTTGCCAAAGTAGAAGAAAAAGACATCCTGAAAGGTTTGAATCTCACCATCAACCCCGGTGAAGTTCACGCCATTATGGGCCCAAACGGCGCAGGTAAAAGTACGCTTGGTAATGTATTATCTGGCCGCCAAGGCTACGAAGTTACTGGCGGTACAGTTGAGTTCAAAGGCAAAAATTTATTTGAATTGGAAATTGAAGAGCGTGCTCGCGAAGGTTTATTTTTAGCGTTTCAATATCCGGTAGAAATTCCTGGTGTTAGCAATATGGAATTTTTAAAAGCCTCCGTAGACGCAAAACGTAAATATCACGGGCAACCAGAATTATCTGCCGTGGAATTTATGAAGCTCGCGCGCGAAACCAGCAAGCGCGTAAGTCTCGATCCAACTTTTTTGAAGCGCGGTGTGAACGAAGGTTTTTCTGGCGGTGAGAAAAAGCGTAATGAAATTATGCAAATGATGTTGCTTGAACCAACACTATGTATCCTCGATGAAACTGATTCAGGTTTGGATATTGATGCATTGCAAGTCGTTGCAAACGGTGTAAATGCAATGCGCTCTCCAGATCGCAGTTTTATTGTAGTTACGCATTATCAACGCTTGCTTGACTACATTGTCCCTGATTATGTTCACGTGTTAGCTAATGGCCGTATTGTAAAAACAGGCGGAAAAGATTTAGCGCTGGAGCTTGAAGAAAAAGGTTATGCATGGCTCGAAGGAGAGGCGGTATAAAATGGCCGATTTCCAGCAACAAGCTTTAATCCTTGCTTCGCAACAAAAAAGCCCAGCGTGGCTGGCGGCTTTGCGTTCTCAGGCGGCGAATGACTGGCAGAATGTGCAGTGGCCAACGCGGAAGACTGAGCATTGGAAATATACATCGCTTGCTTCCTTGCAAAAAACGTCCTTAACCTTAGTAAATAATTCAGCCGCTAATACTGATTGGAAAAGCGAAGTTGAATTCATCGATGTAGATGCAATCCGTTTGGTATTTGTAAATGGCGTTTTTGATGCAGCTAATTCATCTAATTTTCCTGAAAATATTGTTCGTTTTTCACAAGCGAATCTAGCGCAGCAAAAAGTAATCGAGCAACATTTGGATAAAGTAGTTGATGGTCCCCAACATTTATTCGCGACGCTCAATAGTGCTTGGTTAGATGATGGAATATTAGTGCATGTGCCGCGTAATCAGAAATTAGAGCTGCCTGTTTATGTGGTGCAGATTTCTACTCCGGGCGAGCAAACATTATCTGTAAATCAGCGGCTGTTGGTCGTATTGGAAGATTCAGCGAATGCTGAAATTATTGAGCATTTTGTCTCCACATCTGAACAACAAAATAGTGTTGTTAATGCGCTTACGGAAATTGTTATTGGTGATAATGCGCAGCTCCAACACTACCGTTTAAATATGGAAGAAGAAAATATTCAGCATTTGGGTGCAGTGCATGTCAATTTGCTGCGCAATGCGCGCATGCGTGGTTTTACCTTGGCGTTGGGAAGCAAATTAAAGCGCATTGATTATCAAATTAATCATCGCGGCCTAGGCGCGGAATTGAATTTACAAGGGGTATATCTACCTCGCAATAATCAAATGGTTGATTACCACAGCAATGTTCAGCACTGGGTGCCGAATTGCACTACTAGCGAAGTGTTCCGTGGAATTATTGCGGATTCAGCGCAAGCCATTTTTAATGGCCGAATCTATATCCATAAAGATGCACAGAAAACCTTAGCTGAGTTAAGTAATAAAAATTTGCTCACATCAAACAAGGCGGAAGTTAACACCAAGCCTGAGCTAGAAATTTATGCTGACGATGTAAAATGCGCGCACGGCGCAACCGTTAGCCAGTTAAATGCAACTGCACTTTATTATTTGCAAAGCCGCGGCGTGTCGCGCACTGAAGCTGGAGTTATGATGAGTTTCGGTTTTATTAACGAACTTTTGGAGCAAATTTCTGAAGTGGCCGTGCACGATTATTTGTTCCCGCGCTTGGCTGCGCTCTTTGGCCGCGATCAATCTTTATTAACGATGGTAGATGAATAATGACTTTATCGTCATTTAAACAATCTTCAAATAAACCAGACGTTGATGTTCAACAATCCAATGTTGAACCCTTCGACGTAGAACGAATTCGTGCCGATTTCCCCATTCTTCATCAAGAAGTAAATGGGCAGCCCTTGGTCTATTTGGACAACGCTGCCACGACGCAAAAACCGAACGCTGTTATAGATGCAATCAGTGAATATTATCGAACGGATAATAGCAATGTGCATCGCGGTGCTCATGCGCTGGCAGATCGTGCGACTGTAAAATTTGAAGCTGCACGTACGAAAGTTGCAGCATTTATAAATGCTCCCGAAGCAAAACAAATTATCTGGACGCGCGGAACAACCGAAAGTATAAATTTGGTTGCTGCAAGTTGGGGGCGAGCAAATTTAAAAGCGGGCGACCGTATTTTGGTTTCGGCGATGGAACACCATTCCAATATTGTTCCCTGGCAGTTAATTGCTCAGGCTACGGGCGCTCGTGTTGAAGCTATTCCGGTGGATTTAACAGGCACTATTGATATGGACGCATTCGCCTCCATCTTAGATGCAAATGTAAAAATGGTTGCTGTTGGTCACGTTTCCAATGCAATGGGCACGATTAATCCGGTGGCAGAAATTATCGCGGCGTCGCACGCAATCGGAGCCAAAGTTTTAATTGATGGCGCTCAGGCGGTCAGCCATTGGGCAGTTGATGTTCAGCAGCTGGATTGCGATTTTTATGTGTTTTCTTCGCATAAATTATTTGGTCCAACGGGTTTGGGTGTGCTTTACGGCAAGCGAGATATTTTAGAATCCATGCCTCCTTATCAAGGTGGCGGGGAAATGATTGAAACCGTCAGTTTTGCAGGTACAACTTTTAATCAGTTACCTTACAAGTTTGAAGCAGGAACACCGGATATTGCAGGCGTAATTGGTTTTGGCGCAGCGATAGATTATTTGAATAACCTTGACCGCGCAGCAGCGGCAGCACATGAAAAAGCTTTGCTGGAGTATGCTGAAAAAAACGCGCTTGAAACCGAGGGCGTAAAACTTATTGGAACGTCTACGCATAAGACCAGTGTTATGAGTTTTATGCTGCAGGGCGCACATCCCGCTGATGTTGGTGTCTTATTAGACAAGCAGGGCGTTGCAGTACGCACCGGCAATCATTGTGCGCAGCCGATTATGGAGCAGTTTGGAATTCCCGGAACGGTTCGCGCGAGCTTTAGTTTTTACAATACTTTTGAAGAAGTGGATCGTTTATTCGCAGCGATCGAGAAAGCAAAACTATTTTTGTTGTAATCAGATTTAAATAGCTGACGAATGTTAGCGAATTGAGAGGTACGTCATGGGCGTCGAAACATTTAATCCGCAACAAGAATCGGTTTTAGTAACTGCATCTGCAGCTGCACACTTTAAGCGTCAGCTTAGTAATAATACTGAAGCCAAAGCGGTGCGTTTGAGTGTTAAACAAAGCGGATGCACAGGTTGGATGTACGTCGTAGATTTGGTTCCTGAAGGCAAGGCTGAAGATTTGCATTTAGCTTTAGGCGATGGGGTAGAGTTATTAATAGATCCCGCAGCGCTTCCCGTTGTCAGCGGAACTGAAATTGATTACGTCACTGAAGGTGTAAATCGCCAACTGAAATTTAATAATCCGCGCGTAAAAGATTATTGCGGATGTGGTGAAAGTTTTAGCGTTGCTAGTTAATTTAAAACAACTTTTTTCGGCGTAATAATTCGTAACCCCGAGAAAAGTTGATTATCTGAGAGTCATTATGTCTGAAAGACGCATGGTGGTAGCGCTTGCCGATTGTCCGGCACGTCGGGTTCCTGACGGCACACCGCTCACCATTCCGCAAGATACCTTCGTTACCATCACCCAGGCTTTAGGCGGCAATTACACAGTGACCTATCACGGACAAATGGTTCGTGTGGATGGTACCGATGCTGATAAGTTGGGTTTGGAAGCGGAGACGGTTAGTTTCCCGAAGCCTGCTGACGATAAAATTGTCGAGGCGCAAGTCTGGCAAGCACTGGGCACCGTGTATGACCCGGAGATTCCAGTCGATCTGGTTAACCTGGGACTAATCTACAGTGTAAAAGTTGATCAAGCAGCAAAGCATGTTGCTATCAAAATGACGTTGACCGCGCCTGCCTGCGGTATGGGGCCGGTATTAGTGGGTGATGTCGAATATCGCGTTCGCAAAGTACCTAATGTTAAATCGGTAAAAGTTGAGCTGGTGTTCGATCCTCCATGGGCGCGCCATATGATGAGTGAAGAGGCGCAATTGGAAACGGGTATGTTCTTTTAGAATTCTTCGTGAAATTGTTAGTTCTCTGTAATTTTGCGCGCACAATGCGCGCTTTGATTAAGTTATCGGATTCCGCACGCAATGACCCAATTTGGTATAGATGTAAGCGCCGAAGATATAGTGGAAACCCTCGGCTTCTTCGATTCTTGGGAAGATAGGTATAAATATATTATCGATCTCGGTAAGGAATTACCGCCCATGCCCGAAAGCCTTCGCACTGAGGATCATTTGGTGCGAGGCTGTCAGAGCAAGGTTTGGCTAGTGCATGAGGAGCGCGATAACCACTTGTTTTTTCAGGCTGATAGCGATGCCTTCATCGTAAAAGGTCTATTAGGTGTGGTTTTAGCTGCCTATAACGGCAAAACCGCTCAGCAAATTTTGACTTTTGATGTGGAAGCTTATTTTGCCAGCCTTGATCTTATGCAGCACCTCAGCTCAACCCGTGGAAACGGTCTCAAAGCTATGGTGAAACGAATTCAAGATACTGCTGCAAGTCTCTAATTTTCTGCCATTTTTTGACTTTTGATGCATATAAAAAACAGGCCAACCCGCGTATAATCGCGGGTTTTGTGTTTATAGGGTGCTGCGCGATATCCGCCCAGACCCTTTTAAGATGATTTTGGAGATTTTCATGGCTGTTGAACAAACCCTATCGATCATTAAACCCGATGCAGTGAGCAAAAATTACATCGGTCAAATCCTTGCGCGGTTTGAGAAAGCCGGCCTTACCATAGCTGCGCAACGCATGTTGCAACTGAGCCGCACCCAGGCGGAAGGTTTTTACGCTGAACACAAAGGCCGTCCATTTTTTGAAGGCTTGGTTGAATTTATGATTTCCGGTCCGGTCGTAGTTCAGGTTTTATCGGGTGAGAACGCTATTTTATTGAACCGTGAGCTTATGGGTGCCACTAATCCCGCTAATGCAGCGCCAGGTACTATTCGGGCCGACTTTGCGGAAGCAGTGGATAAGAATGCTGTGCATGGCTCGGACTCACCTGCGTCCGCAGCACGGGAAATTGCTTATTTCTTCGCTTCCAGCGATGTCATTGTTCGTTAATTTATTTGTTATTTATTTTTTAGGTAATTCCCATGGTCGAGCATATCAATCCAATCGCGGAAACTGCGTCGGAAACATCGGCGGCGGTAGACGCGAGCGTAGCAAATAGCTCGACCAAGGTTAATCTATTGGGAATGTCCGAAGCCAAGCTAATCGCTTTTTTTGAAACGCTTGGCGAACCTAAATTTCGCGCTGTGCAAGTGTTGAAATGGATTCATCAATTAGGCGCTGACAATTTTGAAGACATGACCAATGTCAGCAAAAGTTTGCGCGCTAAATTAAATTTGTGTGCAGAAATTCGTGCACCAGAAGTTATTAAGCAGTTAGATTCGGCAGACGGTACGCGCAAATTTTTGATTCGCGTATCGGGCGGAAACGTTGTCGAAACTGTTTACATTCCTGAAGGCGATCGCGGCACTTTATGCGTTTCTTCCCAGGTTGGTTGTTCGCTTGATTGTAGCTTTTGTGCAACGGGCAAGCAGGGTTTTAATCGCGATTTAACGGCGGCAGAAATTATTGGGCAGGTCTGGATTGCCGCAAAATCATTTGGTCAGCTCGCCGTAAATGGCCCCCGTGCAGTGACCAATGTTGTCATGATGGGAATGGGCGAACCTTTACTTAATTTCGATAACGTTGTCGATTCAATGAATCTGATGATGCACGATAATGCCTACGGTATTTCGAAGCGTCGTGTAACATTGAGTACATCTGGTGTTGTGCCGCAATTAGATCGTCTGAGCCAATATACCGATGCATGCCTTGCTATATCACTTCATGCACCGAATGACGAGTTGCGCAATGAGTTGGTCCCAATAAATCGTAAGTATCCGATTGCTATGTTGTTGGACTCCGCACAGCGCTACATTGCGGATATGCCCGATAATCACAGAAAAATCACAATTGAATACACATTGATTGATCAAGTGAATGATCGTCCTCATCATGCACACGAGCTTGCAGAATTATTGCGTGATGTCCCAGTAAAAATTAATTTGATCCCATTTAATCCGTTTAATTTGTCGAATTACAAACGGGTTAGTAATAATGCCTTGCGCAAATTTCAAGATATTTTAATTGAGGCAGGTTACATTGCAACTGTACGCACCACTCGCGGCGATGACATAGATGCGGCTTGTGGTCAGCTTGCAGGAACCGTAAATGATATTACCAAACGCAGCGAACGCCATCGTGCGCGTTTTGAAGAAACGCAACCTATAAAAATTATTGGCTGACAGGTATTTTTTGGGCCTGCAAACTTAATACCCTGGAGTAACAGAATGAAGAATAATAAATTGCTGTTAAGTTTCGAAAGTGTATTGGTCTGCGTGGTAGTAAGTGTATTGATGTTTGGTTGCGTATCTGAACAAATTTCGGGTAAAGAAAAGAAGGGACCCGATAAAGCAAAAGCAATTGAATTGCACGTGCAAATGGCATTGGGTTATGTGGAAAAAGGTAATCGCGAATCAGCTCGTCACCATTTGACTAAAGCGTTTGAAATTGACGGAGATTCGGCACCCGCTACAAATGCCATGGCGATGTTATATCAGTTGGAGGGTGAACAAGCCTTAGCGGAAGAAAATTTTAAATTGGCGTTGAAACGCGATAAAAATTTGACCATAGCGCATAACAACTACGGTGTGTTTCTTTACAATCAAAAACGGTATCAGGAAGCCTTTACGCAATTTGAATTGGCGGCGGCAGATTTAGCAAACCTGAGCCGTTCTCAGGCGTTGACTAACGTGGGACGTGCGGCGCTAAAAATTGGAAATGACGTTCGTGCAAAAGCAGCATTTGAACATGCTTGCATTCTCGATAGAAAAAATGCAGAAGCATATATTGAGTTGGCCGATATTAATTTTCAAAACCAGGAATATGCGGACGCAAAACGAAATTTGGATGTTTACGAAGCTCTCGCAGGCGGCTCATCACGTAGCTTAATGCTGGGGATACGGTTGGAAAAGGTTTTTGGTAATAGGGATAAGGAAGCGGTCCTCGCGATAAAGTTGAAAAATAACTTTCCATATTCCAAAGAACTTCTGGAATATCAACAAAAGAACGGTAATTGAGGTTCCTTATGATTGAGAACCTTCACTCGGATGAATCGCAATCGAATAAATCACCGGGACATATACTTCAGCAAGCAAGATTGCAGGCCGGTTTAACGCAAGAGCAAGTTGCAAAAGAGCTTTACATGACGGTTGCCAAAGTGAAATCTTTGGAAGCGGATGACTACAACCGATTAAGCTCTGATACTTTTGCT
The DNA here is from genome assembly GCA_004173475.1 of Gammaproteobacteria bacterium. Classification (GTDB taxonomy): domain Bacteria; phylum Pseudomonadota; class Gammaproteobacteria; order Pseudomonadales; family Cellvibrionaceae; genus Cellvibrio. The sequence goes on along the minus strand of SEBU01000001.1, from coordinate 198,856 downwards.
CGCGGTTATATTCGTGCGTATGCAAATTTGGTAAAAGCAGACGTTGTTGTAGCTTTGGCTGCCTATGACAAGTTAATGGAAGATTTAAAGCCATTAGTTACAACGCAACATGTGTCCGCGCCGACGGTAGAGGTTGGTCAGCGAGGCACCTGGCATTTTTTAATTGTTATAGCGGCATTTTTAGTGGGGCTGTGGTTGATATCCGTATGGTTTTTTGACAATCGCACTGAGTCAGATTACCCATTGCCTGCTGCAACTATTACGTCAGCTCAGTCGGTGCAAGTGAATGGATCGGTGGCTTCATCGGTAACGGGAGGAGCTTTTTCTTCCGATTCAATGATAGTGGCCCCTACAAATGTTGTCCCGACTGGTACAAATGCAAGTGCAAGTAAATCAAGTGAGGCGAAGTCAGCTGACGCTTCGACCGCGGTATCGGGTGAAGTAAACACTTTCTCTACTGAGCCACAATCAGGAACAAATGCCAGCGTAAAAAAAAGCACTTTAGATGAAATCACATTTTCATTTCGCGCTGAATGTTGGCTGGAGGTGAGTGATTCTCGCGGTGATGTGCTTGCAACAGAACTCGAGCCGGCGGGTGGAAAAATTAAATTATTAGGGCGAGCGCCTTTCAATGTGAAATTAGGGAATGCGCCCGCTGTTGATATCGAATTAAATGGGAAAAAAGTTGATGTCGTTCCATTGATCGGCACCAATGTATTAATACTCAAGGTCGGCAATTAAATATCGCCAGTTGTTAAGGTAAATCTATGCATTGTGAATCACCGATTAAACGCCGTAAGTCGCGCCAAATTATGGTGGGAAATGTTCCGGTTGGTGGCGACGCTCCGATTTCTGTTCAGAGTATGACCAATACAGAAACTACAGATGTTGCAGCAACTGTGGAGCAAATTCGTCGCATTCAATTGGCCGGTGCGGACATTGTTCGTGTGTCTGTTCCGTCAATGGAGGCGGCGGAAGCTTTTGGTGCTATTCGTAAGCAAGTAAATATTCCCTTAGTCGCTGACATTCACTTTGATTATAAAATTGCACTACGGGTTGCAGAGCTGGGCGTAGATTGTTTGCGCATTAATCCCGGTAATATTGGTCGCGAAGACCGTATTAAAGCTGTAGTAAGTAAAGCGAGCGATTTAAATATACCTATACGCATCGGTGTAAATGCCGGGTCATTGGAAAAAGATTTGCAAAAAAAATATGGTGAACCTACACCTGATGCATTGGTTGAATCTGCGCTCCGTCATGTTGAAATTTTAGATCGGTTAAATTTCCAAAACTTTAAAGTTAGTGTAAAAGCATCTGACGTTTTTATGGCGATCGCTGCTTACAGAAAGCTAGCGACACAGATAGAGCAGCCTTTACATCTCGGTATTACCGAAGCAGGTGTGTTGCGCGCAGGTACTGTGAAATCTGCGGTAGGTTTGGGTGCACTTCTTCTTGACGGTATCGGTGACACAATTCGGATTTCTCTTGCTGCAGATCCTGTTGAAGAAATTAAAGTTGGTTGGGATTTACTGCGTAGCTTAAAGTTGCGCAGCAAAGGTGTGAACTTTATTGCCTGTCCAAGTTGTTCACGTCAGAACTTTGATGTAGTCAAAACCATGAACGAGTTGGAAGCGAGAGTTGAAGACATCACAACTCCCATTGACGTTGCCGTGATCGGATGCATTGTTAACGGTCCCGGCGAAGCGAAAGAGGCTGACTTGGGTTTAACAGGCGGAACACCTAACAATTTGGTTTATATTGACGGCGAGCCAAACCATAAGCTTTCAAACGAGAATTTGGTGGACAATTTGGAACGGCTCATTCGTACCAAGGCTGCAGAAAAAGCTAAACAAATAGCAGAAGACGAAAAAAATATTATTGCTCGTGCGTAAACGGGTAGATGTAAAATTTGGCGCTCGATGAATTCTTATTCATCGATTGTAGAGAAAATATTTTGAAAAAGATTCAAGCTATACGTGGAATGAATGATTTACTGCCCGCTGATTCTTCAGCATGGCAATATGTTGAAGCTGCAGTTGCGAATATTTTGCGACGTTATGGTTATCAGGAAATTCGTTTTCCCATTTTAGAATCAACTGATCTTTTTAAACGTTCTATAGGTGAAGTCACCGATATCGTTGAGAAAGAAATGTATACCTTCGATGATCGCAATGGGGATAGCCTCACCTTGCGTCCCGAGGGCACTGCATGTTGTGTTCGTGCCTGTGAAGAGCATGGTTTGCTATACAATCAAACGCAGCGTTTATGGTACATGGGCCCGATGTTTCGCTACGAGCGTCCGCAAAAAGGTCGTTACCGCCAATTTCATCAAATTGGTGTGGAAACATTTGGCATGGATGGCCCGGATATAGATGCAGAGGTTTTATTACTAAGTGCACGTATTTTACGTGAACTTGGCGCAGCCCCATTTGTCACATTGCAGATTAATTCGCTGGGTGACTCTGAGGCGCGTGCAAAATACAAACAGGCATTAGTTGCTTATTTGGAAAATCACAAAGAGAAGTTGGACTCGGATAGCCAGCGTCGTTTATCCACAAATCCTTTGCGTATTTTAGATAGTAAGGAAGCATCTACTCAAGCGTTGCTCGATAATGCACCTGTTCTGTTGGATTACCTGGATGAGGCTTCACGTTCACATTTCGAGCAATTGAAACAATTGCTCGAAGCAGGAGGAATTAGTTATCAAGTTAACCCTCGTCTGGTGCGTGGCCTGGATTACTATGGCAAAACCGCATTTGAGTGGGTAACCGATAATTTGGGATCACAAAGCACCGTGTGCGCAGGTGGTCGTTACGATAATTTGGTTGAACAGTTAGGTGGCAAAGCGACGCCCGCAGTAGGTTTTGGAATCGGTCTTGAGCGACTGGTACTTTTACTTCAAGCGGTAGAAGCGATTCCAAAAGATTTGGAAAAAGTCACGGATGTTTATATCGTAGCCGTTGGCGACGTTCAAAAAGATGCATTCCAATTAGCAGAAAAGCTACGCAACGAGCTACCTACACTGCGTATTATTCAGCATTGCGGTGGTGGGAACTTCAAAAATCAGCTGAAAAGGGCTGATAAGAGCACTGCAGAATTAGCCTTAATTTTAGGTGAGGACGAGGTTGCGAAAGCAGTCGTCGCGGTAAAGTTTCTCCGCAATGAACAGCCTCAACAAGTAATTTCACTTGATGAAATTGTAAATTTTTTTAAAAAGTGTGTATAAAATTTTAATTTTAATATGAATCATTAGGAGTTCATTGTGAGCGTACATTTGACAGAAGAAGAACAATTAGAAGTGCTGAAACGCTGGTGGAGAGAATATGGCAAGCTAATATTAGCTGCTGTGATAGCGATAGTTGCAGCTTATTTCGCGTGGACAACCTGGCAAGACAGAACTAATGCTAAAAAAGAATCCGCCTCGACACAATATGACGCGTTGATCAAATTATTAAATGTTGGTCCTGACAAAAAACTTTCAGATGCCGACAAAAATACAGCGGCTACTATCGCAAATGAACTGAAAGAAAAAAATGGCAAAAGTTTGTATGCGCAAAGCGCAGCTTTTTACCTTGCTAAAGATGCTGTTGATTCAGGCAATCTCGACAAAGCCGTAACTGAATTGCAATGGATCTTATCTTCAAAACCTGATGTGGCAACTGCGCAACTTGCACATGTGCGCCTGGCGCGTGTTTACATTGCTAAAGGTGCTTATAAAGAAGCGCAAGAGCAGCTCGCAGAAGAACCGAGCAAAGCATTTTCTTCCGAGTACGCAGAAGTACTTGGTGATCTCTTGAAAGCTCAGGGTGATAAAGAAGCTGCGGCAACCGCATACAAAAAAGCATTGGATACTACCGACCCGCAACAACAAGAGCGCGCAATGATTTTGCAAATGAAAGCTGATGAATTGAAATCACCACTGGCGGTTGCTGAGGAGAAAGCACAATGAGGCACTTGAAATGGGGCTTGCTGCTCTGTGCCATATTGATGTCTGGTTGTTCCATTTTTGCAAAAAAAACTGGCCAGGAACCCATGGAGTTGGAGAGCTTTAAAGCCACCGCTAAACTCAAAGAAGTTTGGAGCCGTGGTGTTGGTAACGGGCAGGGCGTTGGTTTAACGCAACTTACTCCGGTAATTGACGGTGAAAAAATTTATACCGTTGATCACGAAGGAATTGTTACTGCTTTAAATAACAAATCCGGCAAAAAATTGTGGTCAAAAAAGGTGACAAAAAACTTCACTGGATTGACCGGTAGCGTGGTGTATGCTTTTAAAGAAAAAGATCTGAATCCTGGCATTACTGGCGGTATTGGTTATGCAGATGGTCATCTTTACATCGGCAACTATGCTGGTGAGTTGATTGCACTCTCCGCAACTGATGGAAAAGAGATGTGGCGTAAGCAATTGAAAGGTGAAATTTCTTCTGTTCCACAAAGTAATGGTCAAGTTGTTGCAGTACAAACCATGAATGGAAAATTGTTTGTGGTTGATGCAAAAACTGGCGAGGACAAATGGTTTTTTGAAAATCCGCCGCCAGTACTTACTTTGCGTGGTTCCGCTGCACCTTTGGTAACGGACAATGCAATATATGCGGGTTTCGCGAATGGTCGTTTGATGGCGTTTAATCCCGCGAATGGTTTGATTTTGTGGGAGCAACGTATGGCATCGCCAAAGGGGCGCTCGGAACTTGATCGCATGGTTGATATTCATGCGAGTCCGCTTCTTAAAGACGGCATTTTGTTTGTCGGAACCTACCAGGGTCGTATTGCCGCCGCTGCACGTGGCACGGGCGCAAGTGTGTGGGGCATTGATGGTTCAACATCAGAAAATCTTTCGGCGTCAGATGACAAACTGTTTGTTAGTCAAAGTGACGGAAAAGTTACTGCTTTGAGTCTTACATCTGGCGAACAAATTTGGCAAAACGATAAATTGTTACGTCGCCGTTTAGGTGGTCCGCAAGTATTCGGTGACTATGTTGCAGTGGTTGATTACAAAGGTTACATGCATGTGCTGAACCAATCCAACGGTGAATTTGCCGCACGCGATCGGGTAGATAGAAGTGGCGTCCGGGCACCAATGTTAACCGACGGTAAAATACTTTATGTTTACGGCAATGGTGGGGATCTAATGGCCTTCACTGCAGTCGCCAAGAAATAGATTTTAAAATGTGTTATTGCTTAACCACTTAAGGGGCTCGCCTCTTAAGTGGTTGATTTTTTTGTGGCACATCGTTTTTTTTGTGTCATCCTTGCGTTGCTCCTCCATTAATTGATGTATTTATTATGATTCCTGTTATTGCACTCGTCGGTAGACCTAACGTCGGTAAGTCAACATTATTCAATCGCCTCACTCGTAGTCGAGATGCGCTGGTGGCAGATTATCCAGGCCTGACACGCGACCGTAAGTATGGCGAGGGAACATTTGAAGAGCGTCGTTTTATTGTGATTGATACGGGTGGTATCAGCGGCGAGGAAGAAGGTATTGATACCATGATGGCTGGTCAATCTCTTCTGGCAATTGAAGAAGCGGATATTGTTTTATTTATTTTAGATAGTCGCGCCGGTGTTCACCCTGCGGATCATTTGATCGCCAAGCATTTGCGAGTTAATAATAAAAAAACTTATTTGGTAGCAAATAAAATTGACGGTATGGATCCAGACATCGCGCTCGCACCATTTTATGAGTTGGGGTTAGGCGAAATTTTCGCTACGACCGCCACACATGGTCGTGGTGTTAAATCCATGATGGAAGAAGTTCTTGCGGATGTTCCCGAATTTGTAGAGAGCGAAGCGGTTGACATCGCCAAAGGAATCAAAATGGCCGTAGTCGGTCGTCCAAATGTTGGAAAATCCACGTTAGTAAACCGCCTGCTCGGTGAAGATCGTGTAGTAGTTTACGATGAGCCAGGAACGACCCGCGACAGTGTCTATATCAACTATGAACGTTTCGGGACAAATTACACCATCATTGATACCGCTGGCGTGCGTCGTCGAAAAAATATCGATTTGATGGTGGAAAAGTTTTCAATCGTAAAAACAATGCAAGCTATTAGTGACGCCAATGTCGTGATTCTCGTCATGGATGCCAGCGAAGGTGTGGTCGAGCAAGATTTACACTTGATGGGCTCGACGATTGAAGCGGGGCGTGCACTAGTCATTGCATTAAATAAATGGGATGGTTTGGACGAATCGCATAAACAATATGTAAAAAAAGAATTAGAACGCCGCTTACGTTTCGTGGATTTTGCGAATATACATTTTATTTCAGCCTTACATGGAACGGGCGTGGGCAATTTGTATAAGTCGATTGAACAGGCGTATCAATCCGCTACTGATAAATTTTCAACCAATTACTTAACACGTATTCTCGAGGATGCTGTGCGTGAGCACCAACCGCCGATGATTCAGGGGCGCCGTATTAAATTACGTTATGCGCATCCCGGCGGCCATAATCCACCCATCATTGTTATTCACGGTAATCAAACGTCTGATATTCCTGGGCATTATACAAAATATCTGGAAAAAACTTTCCGTCGTGTGTTGGATTTGCACGGCACACCTATTCGTATTGAATATCGTACAACTGACAATCCATATGCGGAGAAGAAAAAGAAAATTACCCAGCGCGAATTTATCCAAAAACGCCGCTTGGAAAATGCTCACCCCAATAGAAAGAAAAAGTAGTTCGCAAATTTAGGATGATTTACGAACCCGCTATTGCTTACCCTTTTGCTTTTATTCTATTTTCACATTTATGAGTAATTTACTCGTTGTTTTAGTGTGCCTTGCGATTGGTTTATTGCTACAACGAAACAATCGTTTGCCGGAGGCAATGGCGCTGTCCCTAAATAATTACGTTATTTATGTCGCTCTACCAGCATTAGTTTTATTTGAAATTCACCAGTTAACACTAGATACTCGCGCATTGTTACCCATAGTTTTTGCTTGGTTAATGATGTTTGCGAGCGCTTTATTTATTTGGGTTTTTGCCAAGCGTGCAGGTTGGTCACGATCAATCACAGGTGCCCTGATGTTAACGGTACCTTTGGGCAACACCGGGTTTCTTGGTATTCCTTTGATTGAAGCTCTATTGGGAAAAGAAGCAATTCCATACGCTATTCTCTATGATCAATTCGGTACATTTATTGCGCTAAATACCTACGGAAGTTTTATAGCGGCCTACTACAGTGGTAATGCAACGTCAGGAAAAAATCTCTTAAATGCGATTATAAGTTTTCCACCTTTTATTGCGCTTATCGTCGCTTTTATTTCGTTGCCTTTGTATTTTCCAACTTGGTTTTCTACCGTGTTAGAGAAAATCTCATCTACACTGGTACCAGTGGTAATGGTCGCGGTCGGTTTGCAGTGGCGCCTACGACTAGAGCGTGAGTTTGTTGGTCCACTTGCATTGGGTTTGATAGCCACGTTGGTACTGACACCTATGCTGGCCTGGATAATGCTGTATTTGTTGGGCATTAATAATTTGGCCGCGCAAGTTGTAGTATTAGAAGCTGCCATGCCTGCAATGATATCTGCAGGTGTTCTCGCAATTAATTACCAACTCGCGCCGCGTTTGGCATCAAGCCTGGTTGGTTATAGTTTATTGTTGTCCCTGGCGACGGTATGGGCATGGAGGCAATTTATATAACAAAGTTTTGCGGGTAATAAATGTTAAAATTTATAAGCAACACCAAAATAAACAAGTATGACCCGCTGGTTGTTGATGCCTATATTTTTCGTCTGGCGTCGATTAGCGATAAATGCGGTATAGCCGCCGGGCAAGATATCTACGATGCAAAAGATGTTTTGTTGATCCCGAAAGACACACCTATAACGTCGCAAATAGCAGCAACAATTAATGGAACCCGATTAAAAACGCCCATTGAAGAATGCGTTCGTTTCGGTTCTGAACTCGATTCGGTTCAATTGGAACAGCACTTTATTTCAACAATGGAAAAGGATGATCTGCTCACTGCAATTAATGAACACCAAAATATTGCGTCCTTTATTGGCGGCTATTTAGCGGCCTACGAAAAATTCCCGCTCTTAAAACAAAAAATAACGGTAATGGCATTAGCGATGCCAGAGATCTTTTTACGCACGCTTTATTGTTCTTGGTTTTCACTGCTTATTGCAAAAGAAATGCGTTTCAGCGAAAGAGGTTGTGTGGATGTTTTCCTTGCCGGTTTAAGTCACGATATTGGCATGCTGCATCTTGATGCACATGTTCTCGAAAAGAAGTCGCAATTGTCCCCGCAGGATTGGAATCATATTCAGGAGCATGTGCTTATAAGCGCTGCCTTATTAAAGCAGATGCAGGGAATGCCCAACGATGTAGTTGAGGCTGTGTACGAACATCATGAACGTTGTGACGGCACCGGTTATCCGAAAGGAAAGGTTGAAAGTGAACTGACTTACGGTGGGAAAATTGTAGGCCTTGCCGATTCGCTCATAGGTATTTATCGCAACAGATTCCAGAACGACCGCAATTGGCGCGATGTAATACCAGTAATTCAAATGAATGCCCAGGCCTATTTTTTTCGCCACGATGAAATACTCGCCGTTATTTGGCGACGTAGCGAAATGCCATTTAAAAATATTGTGCAAGGTGACGATTTACCTGATTTTGTCGCGCGTTTATTAAAAGAAAACATGCGTTTAAATGCATGGTTTGAAATATTGCGAGAAAGCTTGCTCTCAATAGGTTTTACGCACGGCGATCGTCGTCTTCACGCACTTCAAAATATTATGTTGCACGTGACCACGTCAGTAAAAGGCTCTGGAGTATTTGGCGCTGAAATGGATCAATGGTTAAAGAATTGGACGTTAACTCAGGATGATCAGACTTATCGAAGAATAGAAACCGCACATATCCAACAGCAGGAAATTTTATTTCATTTACAGCGACTAAATAGGATGTTGCAGTTTTATTTGGACTCAGACTATTTCAAAAAAATCGATATCAAAGAGTCGCTGCTAAAAACGCTTGCGAAAGTAAAAGAATTTTCGGTTTGATATTCACCCACTCTTACAAGCGGGTGAATTTTATGCAGGATTACTTTTGATGCCAAAAGGGTTGGCCGATGGTGGGCGTGCTTGGGCTGGCAGTTTGTCGTTTTTGCATGAGGCCTGCTTTGTAAGCTTTTCGACCTGCGTCAATTGCATCGGCAAAAGCTTCCGCCATTAAAGGCGGATTATGTGCTTTTGCTACGGCCGTATTAAGTAATATTCCATCAAAACCCATCTCCATGGCTTCAGTCGCCTGTGACGGCGCGCCTAGGCCCGCATCAATTATCATGGGTACGTCTTTGATTCGTTCACGTAGAGTGAGCAAATTGTAGCGGTTTAATAAACCTTGCCCGGTGCCTATTGGTGCACCCCAAGGCATAAGTACCTGACAACCAACCTCTACCAAACGCCTACACAAAATTAGATCATCCGTGCAGTAAGGTAAAACCTTGAAGCCTTTTTTTATTAAAATGTCTGACGCCTCTACCAAGCCAAATGGGTCTGGTTGTAAGTTATAATCATCACCGACTACTTCCAATTTAATCCAGTCGGTATTAAAAATTTCACGCGACATTTCTGCAAGGGTTACAGCTTCTTTAACTGATTTACATCCCGCCGTATTGGGTAGCAAACGACAACCACTTTCCTGAATGAATTGCCAAATAGCATCACCCGAGCGATCAGCGGGATTTTGTCTGCGCAATCCCAAGGTCACAATCTCTGCGCGAGACTGAATAATTGAATCGCGCATTAACTGCGGTGATGCGTAAAGCGCAGTACCTAATAAGAAGCGACTCGAAAATGTTTCACCGTAAAGTGTGAAATCTTTTGCGGGTAAAGTGGGGATGTAACTCATGGCTAACCGCCTCCAACTGGTTTAACAATATCAACTTGGTCACGGTTGCAAAGTTGGCGTTCGTTGTATGTAGAGCGTGGTACAAATTCGCCGTTAATAGCTACGGCAATTTTCGTTTCACCAAAACCCCACTGCATGAGCGCATCACTTAATAGAGTGTTTTCTGCTATTTGTTTTGGTTCGTTGTTTAAGCTGATGCTGATCATTGGTATCTTCAAGAAAATGTAGGTTCTAGGGTGTGTCGGTACCCGGGGGTTTAATTTAATAGGAAATCGTCATTCCCGCAGGGGATCCAGCGACTGGCCAGTGTGATTTTGATGCTACATCCAAGTCACTAGACCCCCTGCGGGGATGACGATGCTCCAAACAGAATTTTAATTTTAGCGGTTAAGTAACTCACTAAAAACTTTTTCTTCTTTCTCAAAAATATGCGCCAATATATTCTCTACAATCGCCGGCGCTAACAAATATCCATGCCGAAATAATCCGTTCGCAGTAATCAATCCGTCCTGGATATCGACGTGTGGCAAATTGTCCATGTAGGCTGGGCGCAGATTGGTATCCATTTCAATAATTCGCGCTTCTGCAAACGCAGGTGACAAAGTATAAAGCGCACTACTTAGTTCCAATGATGATTGTAAAGTCATTGGTGATCTATCTTCACTTTCAATTTGTGTTGCCCCAATAATAAACCGGTGATTAGGTTTTGGCACAATGTAAAGTTGATAACGCGGGTGCATTAAGCGCACGGGACGTTGCAAGCGAATCTCTTTGGTTTCTACATGCAATGTTTCACCGCGCACGCCGCGCAATTCTGGATGCTGTTTTTTTGCTCCGAACCCACGGCAATCAATAACAAGATCGAATTGCTCTTCCGTTGCGCTGCTAATGATTTTGTTGGCGTTCACCTCAACGGAGGTAAATTCGCGCAGTTGCACTCCACGCAAAATAATCTCTTCACCAATAATGGCCAACAACTCGCGATTATTAATATGACCTTCTTCGGCCAGGAATAAACCTTGTACAAAATGTGGATTTAAATCTGGTTCCAACTCTTGAATTTGATGCTGGTTTACACGTTGATAGGTTTTGCATTGCGGAATCACAAAACGCAGTTCGCGTTCAAATTGTTCGAGTTCGCTCAGATCCTGCGCATGTGCGATCACCAGACTGCCGTGTTGAGAAAATAAAGTATCTACGCCAACAGATAATGTACTTAACCACTGCGGCCATCGTGCGAGAGCAAATTGTCCCATGCGATAAACGCCTTCATCTGATACGACCGCTTCGCTCAGCGGTGCAATCATTCCGGCCGCAGTAAAAGCTGCGGCACGATCCGTTTGTGGTGCGCTGGGTGTAAAACTGCCTGCTTCAAAGAGAGTAACGTTGCATCCCGATTGCAATAACTGCCATGCTAGCAAGCGCCCCAATAGGCCCGCGCCAGCAATCGCAATATTATTCGGAAAAGGATTTGTCATTATGCCTCGAAGAATAGTTGAGGCTGAGTTGCTATTTCGGTTCGCCGTGAGGTTGTCGAAGAGCAGTGTGGTTCAACTGCTTCGCGCTCGCTACGAACGGTACTTAGCTATTGGATTGGAAAAAGGTAGGAGCGGGAGAGCCCATAGATACCTTGTTCCCTCCGCAGGTCTCAACCTGATCAGGTTCTACGGATTGGGCCGAGCCCATCTCAGCCTCCGTATGCACACATTATGTGGCACCAAGGCGCTCCGACAAGAAAGTCGACAATATACAGGGCGACGATAGCTAGAGCAATCCGCTTTTACGGTTTGATATTTTCTACCACAGCGACTAATTCACCCTTAGCAAGCTGCGCTTTTATCCTGTCTCCCGGTTTTAGTTGTTGGCTATTGATAACGGGTATGTGTGTTTCGCTATGAGTGACCAATGCGTAGCCACGATCAAGCGTTTTTAGTGGACTCAATGTATTTAGCATGCGCACGGCTGCATTAAATCTTTGCTGCTTTTGCGTAAAAGAAATCTTTTGCGCTCGCAGCAAATTTTGCTGGGCTAATTTAAAACGGTGCTTTAATTCTGCGAGTTTAATTTCAGGATGCAACGGCTTTTGGCGAAGAATTAAATTGTTAAGCCGATGTTGGTAATTTGTGAGTGACTTATGAATTATATTTTTCAATCGTATTTCGAGCGAATCCAAACGCTGGGCTTGTTGTTCAAGCTTTTGCTTGGGGTGGCGCAGTCGCGAGCGCAACCAATTTATTTTTTGCTGCAAGTACTGTAATTTTCTTGTCATTGCGTCTTCGAGTAAAACTTCAAAGCCGATAAATTTATCGAGCCAGTCTTCGCCGTCAGGTGTAACAAGTTCCGCCGCAGCGGAGGGAGTGGGAGCACGTAAATCGGCAACAAAATCAGCGATTGAAAAATCCACTTCGTGACCAACGGCGCTCACGATAGGCAAGTTGCTTGCGAAAATCGCGCGCGCGACGATTTCTTCGTTAAAGGGCCATAAATCTTCCAGCGAACCGCCGCCGCGGCCAAGAATTATCACATCAAAAATTTTTTCACCGGCTAGTTGGGCGCGATTTGCCAATTGAATCGCTTTAACAATTTGTGGAGCAGCTTCTTTACCTTGCACTGCAACGGGAATGACCGTAACAGGAATGCTGGGAAAGCGTCGCGACAGAACATTTAAAATATCGTGAATGGCGGCGCCAGTTGGTGATGTAATAACACCAATATGTTTTGGTAACGGCGGCAGCGTCTTTTTAAATTGCGGATCGAATAAACCTTCGTTCGCGAGTTTTATTTTTAGCTCATCAAACTTTCTTTGAAGCGCTCCGGCACCAGCTTCTTCCATATGTTCGGCAATAATTTGGTAATCGCCACGACCTTCATACAGACTAACGCGCGCGCGAATCAATACATGTTGACCCTGCTGCGGTTTGAATCTCACCGTCATGTTGCGATTTCGAAACATGGCGCATCGCACCTGCGCATCGCTGTCTTTTAACGTGAAATACCAATGACCGGAAGAAGGTATTGAAACATTAGAAAGCTCGCCTTCAACCCACAGTAAAGGCAAATGAGTTTCGAGCAATTGTTTGGCTTTGCGATTCAATTGCGTAACGGTCATGACCTCTCTTTCTGGGAGCGGTATGTGTTCAGGCGGCTGGGTAAAAAGGTCTGATGTAGTCATGTATGCATTTTAGGGGAAGTACGGCCAATCGGATAGCTTGAGTTTATTGGCTCTATAAACACAACCCATTGTGTTTTATGTTTACCCTTGTGACCTAAGCCGCTATAATTCCGCGTTTATTTATGGCCGGTATTTCCGTTTTAGAGGTTGGTATGTTGCGAATTGCTGAAGAAGCCCTCACGTTTGATGATGTTTTGTTGGTGCCCGGTTATTCCGATGTGACCCCAAAAGACGTTTCGCTCAAAACCCAACTGACTCGCAAGATTCAATTAAATATCCCATTGATTTCTGCTGCGATGGACACGGTGACCGAGTCCCGCCTGGCAATCGCCATAGCGCAAGACGGTGGCATCGGTATTATTCATAAAAGCATGAGTATCGAGCAACAAGCGGCGGAAGTGCGTGCGGTTAAGAAATTCGAAGCCGGCGTTGTTAAAGACCCAATTACTATCGAAGCTGATGCCGTCATTCGTGATTTGATTGCGCTGACCCGTAAAAACAATATCTCTGGCGTACCTGTGATGCAAAACGGCAATCTGGTTGGGATTGTGACTGGTCGAGACGTGCGTTTTGAAACCAATCTGGCCGCTACCGTTTCCAGCATAATGACTCCGAAATCTCAACTTGTGACAGTGAAAGAAGGTGCCTCTTCTGAAGAGGTGCGCAATCTGCTGCACAAACATCGCATCGAAAAGGTCTTGGTTGTGAATGACAATTTCGAGCTGCGCGGTTTAATTACCGTTAAAGACATTAACAAAGCCGAACGATACCCAAATGCCTGTAAAGATCCTGAAGGTCGTTTGCGTGTGGGTGCGAGTGTAGGTACAAGCCGCGATACAGATGATCGCGTTGCTGCATTAGTCGAGGCGGGTGTAGATGTGTTGGTGGTGGACACCGCGCATGGCCATTCAAAGAATGTATTAGATCGTGTTCGTTCGATCAAAACTAAATATCCTGATGTGCAAGTTATTGGTGGCAACATCGCCACTGGCGCAGCGGCGCTGGCATTAGTCGAAGCTGGCGCGGATGCCGTGAAAGTCGGCATTGGCCCAGGTTCTATCTGTACAACTCGTATTGTTAGCGGAGTGGGCGTTCCACAAGTTTCAGCAATTGCAAACGTCGTTGCTGCCTTAAAAGGTACAGGCGTTCCTGCAATCGCAGATGGTGGTATTCGCTACTCTGGCGATATTGCTAAAGCAATCGTCGCTGGCGCGCATGCGGTTATGATGGGTTCTATGTTTGCGGGTACTGAAGAAGCGCCGGGCGAAGTTGAATTATTCCAGGGCCGTACTTACAAGGCTTATCGCGGTATGGGTTCATTAGGTGCCATGGCACAAACCCAAGGTTCGTCTGATCGTTATTTCCAGGACGCCAGTGCCGGTGCAGAGAAATTAGTACCTGAAGGTATTGAAGGTCGCGTTCCCTATAAAGGTGCGTTAACTGCGATTATCCATCAGATGATGGGTGGCGTGCGCTCAGCAATGGGTTACACCGGTTGTGCTGACTTAGAAGCTATGCGCACTAAACCAGAATTTGTTCGCGTGACGTCAGCAGGTATGGGCGAGAGCCATGTACATGATGTGCAGATTACGAAAGAGGCACCAAATTATCCGATCGGAGGAAGATAATTTTCCCGCATGATAGGACGCAAAAACTCGGGCAAGCCCGAGTTTTTCATTTAAACACCATCGTCATATTCGTCATGGGATTATGGGTAAGTTCCGCTTACACAAACTGACTCCCTTGCAAGAGGGTGACGAAGCCCAGGCATTAAAAATTTATTTTACGTTTAAACAGGAATCAGCATGACTCACGATATTCACGCTCAGCGCATTTTAATTTTGGATTTCGGTTCGCAATACACTCAATTGATTGCACGTCGTGTGCGTGAGATTGGGGTCTTCTCTGAAATTCGCGCATGGGATATGAATGACGACGATATTCGTGCATACAACCCAAAAGGAATTATCTTGGCCGGCGGTCCCGAATCTGTTCATGAGGCGAATTCACCGCGTGCCCCGCAAGCTGTTTTTAGTTTGGGCGTCCCTGTATTTGGCATTTGTTACGGCATGCAAACCATGGCCGAACAAATGGGTGGCGCAGTTGAGGGTTCGAACATTCGCGAGTTTGGTTATGCACAAGTAAAAGTCTTGGGTGACAGTGCGATATTTAAAGATATTAAAGATCATATCGATCACGATGGCAGTGCTCTGCTCGATGTGTGGATGAGTCACGGCGATAAAGTTACCAAAATGCCGGAAGGTTTTAATATTCTTGCGTCTACGCCATCGTGCCCAATTGCAGGTATGTACAACGAATCTAAAAAACTCTACGGCGTACAATTCCATCCTGAAGTAACACACACATTGCAAGGCCAACGCATTTACGAACACTTTATTTTGAATATTTGTGGTTGTGAGCCTCTATGGACCCCAGCGAACATTGTTGAAGATGCTATCAAAAAAGTTCGCGAGCAAGTCGGTACGGATAAGGTGTTGCTTGGTCTCTCTGGCGGTGTAGATTCTTCTGTAGTAGCGGCTCTTTTGCATAAAGCGATTGGTAAACAGCTTACCTGCGTATTCGTAGACAATGGTTTGTTGCGCAAAAACGAAGGCGATCAGGTAATGGATATGTTCGCCAAAAATATGGGCGTGACAGTTATTCGCGCAGACGCTCAAGATCAATTTTTAAATAAATTGAAAGGCGAAAACGATCCAGAGAAAAAACGCAAACTTATTGGTGGAACGTTTATTGATGTGTTTGATGCGGAAGCGACTAAATTACAAGATGTTAAATGGCTGGCCCAAGGTACAATTTATCCAGATGTAATTGAATCCGCTGCTGCAAAAACGGGTAAAGCACACGTCATTAAATCACATCACAACGTAGGTGGTTTGCCAGATGATATGGCATTCAAACTTGTCGAGCCGCTACGTGAATTATTTAAAGATGAAGTGCGTAAAATTGGCTTGGAATTAGGCTTACCTTACGACATGGTTTACCGTCATCCATTCCCCGGCCCGGGTTTGGGCGTGCGTATCCTCGGCGAAGTTAAAAAAGAATATGCAGATATTTTGCGCGAAGCGGATGCCATCTTTTTGGAAGAATTACATGCAGCTGGTTGGTACCACAAAACATCACAAGCTTTCGCTGTATTCTTGCCGGTGAAATCTGTTGGAGTAGTGGGTGATGGTCGCCGTTACGAATGGGTAATTTCATTACGTGCTGTCGAAACTATCGACTTTATGACCGCGCGTTGGGCTCATTTACCTTACGAATTGTTAGAAAAAGTATCCGGCCGAATTATTAACGAAATTTCTGGCGTATCGCGGGTTTGCTACGACGTATCGAGTAAGCCGCCAGCGACCATTGAGTGGGAATAATTTATTGTTCAGAAACGAAAAGCCGATCAAGTGATCGGCTTTTTTATTGGTATTTAATAAAGTGTTTCTTTTATTCGAGCGGGCAACTCGCGATCATATTTATCTCCATCGATAGTTGAGTTAGACAAATCGGCGAGGATTCTCCCCGGCGTTGGGATGGAGACCATGCGATCTTTTTTATCCGACCATAATCCCGAACGGTGAATCGCGCGTGAACATTGAAAAAAGACGGTTTCGACCTGAATGAGTAATACCGTTTTAGGTAATTTTCCATTCACAATAAATTGATTCAATAATTCTGGATCGGTGGAAATGCTAGCTCGACCATTAACGCGTAATGT
Organism: Gammaproteobacteria bacterium; assembly: GCA_004173475.1. Classification (GTDB taxonomy): domain Bacteria; phylum Pseudomonadota; class Gammaproteobacteria; order Pseudomonadales; family Cellvibrionaceae; genus Cellvibrio. The sequence continues at coordinate 182,096 of SEBU01000001.1, read as the reverse complement.
TTCACCTAAGCCTGGCACAAGAAATAATAGGGCTATCTGCGGATCGTGAATAATATTGCGCAAACTATCCAAGCGATTGTTACCGCGTCTATCAGGCATAATTAACGTTTTATCATCTTCTATATGAACAAATCCGGCAGCGTCACCGCGAGGAGACGCGTCTAAACCGCCTAGCCCTCGAGTAGCCAGAACTGCGAAAGGTGAAGCATTGATGATGGCTTGATAGTGTGGATGTAGATAAGGAATTTCTTTTTTAATGGACGCTTCACCGGGAGTGTCATAGATACTTGTCAGCTGTGAAATGGTCGTTATTTGGTGCGAAATGCTATTCTTGCTCATTAATACCTCCCTCAACGAAATTGTAATCGTGTCGTACGCGAATTTTTACTTTAATCTTCCGTGGGATGCAGGGGTGTTTCCAAAATCAGTTGATAGAAAACGAAATCCAGCCAGCGACCAAATTTGTAGCCCGCTTGTTTAAGTGTCCCCGCGTATTCAAAGCCTAAATTTTCATGGAATGCGATACTACTTTTATTATCAGCGTCTATCGCACCGATGATGGTATGAAATCCTTGAGTTTTGGCGCGCTGAATCAATTCTTGCATAAATAGTTTTCCCAAACCTTTTCCCTGTTGATCTTGGCGCAAATAAACTGAGTGTTCAACACTGTATTTGTAAGCGGCCCAAGGGCGAAAAGTACCATAGCTTGCGAAACCTATAAGTGTTCCTTGTTCATCAAGTGCACCAATGACGGGAAAATTTCCAGCCGATTTGGTTTCAAACCAGATTTTCATTGTGTCTGTTGTGCGGGCTTTATATTCCCAAAGTGCGGTGGTATTTAGAATGGCGTGATTAAAAATAGCGAGGATTTCAGGCGCGTGTAACTCATAGGTGCAATCGATAAATTTCATGACGATTCCCTAAATTTAATTAATTAACTAGATTAATTTAAGAATAAATTCCCATTCCGCTTTGGTTACAGGCTGTGTGGACAGACGGCTTTGTTTCACCAAAACCATGTTCTCCAACGCAGGTTGTGCTTTTACTTCTGCCAGCGAAATGATGCGAGGAAAAGTTTGAGTGACTTGAATATCCACCGACACCCAGCGAGGATTTTCCTGATTCGATTTAGGATCGTAGTAGTCACTTTCAGGATCAAATTGGGTCGGGTCGGGATAAGCCGTTTTAACAACTTTTGCTGTCCCGACTATGCCAACGTTTTTGCAGCTGCTGTGATAGATAAATACTTCATCGTTCTCAGCAACTTGATCGCGAAGAAAATTACGTGCCTGATAGTTGCGAATACCATCCCAACGGCCAATTTTTTTTGGCGCCGCGTTGAGATGATCAATACCGTAAATGTGAGGTTCGGCTTTAAAGAGCCAATAATTTTTGCTCATGATAGTAAACCTCCTGGTTAAAAATTTTTAACGTTATAACCACGCACTCAATCTATCGGCGGTTGCCTGGTCAACAACATCGAAGGCAATTTTGCGTTTTGCAACGTCGACTTCTTTGACCAGTACATTTACTTTTTCATCCAAACGATAGGTTTTTCCTTCAATAGTTAAACTTAAACGGCGGGAATCGAATTGTGCTTTTACATTGCCATCTCGTGGTGCAAGCATGGCATAACCTTCAATTCCAAGATCGTCCAGTCGTACGCCAATACCGTTGGAATTCACAAGCCCGATTGTACCTGTGTGTAGAGTATCGAGCTGTTGTGTCATAAATTGACATTGCAACCACAGCTCCAAATATCGACAAGCTTGGCGGCCCTGGTTCAACTGTTCTTGCAATTGATTTGCGAGCGAAGTTGAATCTACTTCCTGCGCTGGTTCACCACGTAAAATACGTTTTATGGCAAGGTGGTTGTAAAAGTCGTTATAACGTCGAATAGGCGAAGTTATCATCGCGTAAGCATTGAACCCCAAACCGAAATGCGGAATCGGATCAAATGATAAAGAACCAGCTTGCAGCATGCGTTGCAAAAGTGAAAGCAGTTGCGCATTTTTAGAATTGTAATCTGGGCTGTCGATCTTCGAATTAATGCGCAAGTCTTTAAATAGAGTTTGGAATTTATCGAGTTTGGTCAGATCGTTCGCGGTTAAACCTGCCGCAATCAAGTCGGGGCGATCTTCGCTAATCAAATTGATAGCATCATTCAAACGTTCAGGACGAAAACCAACATGCGTTGAGAAAATGCCGTAACCGGGATTCTTAACAAATAGTTCGCCAGCACAAATATTGGTAACCAACATGGCTTCTTCGATCATTCGATGCGCGATGTTGCGATCACGTTTGTCGACGTGATCAATTTTTTTCTGGTCATTGAGAATAAAAAAGTAGTCAGGCTTGTCGTCCATTACTAACGCATGTTGTAAACGATACTCTGTGCGTTTAAGCGAAAATGCTCGCAAGGTGTTAAGCATGGACTTCACTTCATCGCTTACATTGAAGCCTGCGTCTTTTAATGTTTTCACACCGTTCGCGTCATCGGCAACAGCTTGATAGCTTAATTTATATTGCGAGCGAATCTGCGCCTCGAAAAATTCATATTCTTTGACTTCCCCTGCGGTGGAAATTTGCATTTTACATATCAACGCAGGGCGTTTTTTTTCCGGAACCAGGGAATAGGTATCGTGCGATAACTCTGCGGGTAGCATGGTAATTGATTGGCCTAGCAGGTACATGGTGCTGGCGCGTTCACGTGCGGCAACTTCCAATGGACTGTCGAAATCAATTTGCTTGCTGGGGTCCGCAATTGCCGTTATTAATTCCCAGCCATTGTCGTTAGTCGTAATAAAAATAGCGTCGTCCATATCGCGCGTATTTTCAGAATCGATGGTAACGAAAGGTAGGTGAGTTAAATCAAGTTCGCCCTTATCAAATACTAGTGGAGACCAATTGATACTGGATGCCTGGTTTTGCGCGGGGGCTGGCAATTCATTTGGCAATTGGAATTTGGCGAGGGTGTAGCGATTTTCTATACCCGGCTCATCCGCTTTGCCCAAGCGTGCGATAATTTTTACTTGTGCTTTGCCATCGCTGAAAGGGTGGCGCGCAATAGTACAGCGAACAAACTCATCGACATTTAAATCTTTGCGATCTTGCGGTGGCACAAACAACCAACGGTTAAAATTGTAAATATCAGGTTCAACAAAAAAATTCGTGCCCTTATTAACGTAACGGCCAACAAACTCAGTGAGCGAGCTACTCAATAATTTTTCTATTTTGGCTTCGAGTTGTTCTTTGCTATTAGTAGTAATTTCAACTTCTACACGGTCGTCAGGTAAAACACGCAACATCTGCTCGGGGTCGAGGAAGGCTTCGCGGCCGTCATCCAGACACACAAATCCAAAACGTTTGGTGGTGCTTCGTACAACTCCTTGAGCTATATCTTTTTGAGCGACCAGATTGGTTTTTAATTGAGCTAATTGTTGCAGGGCTGTGTTATTGAGCATGAGGGCGACTTAATCAAAGAAATAATGTGGCGAATCATATCAGCATTTGCACCACCCAAGAACAAAAGGCTGACAATGTTTGCAAGTCGATGAACGATTAAAAGCGTAGCTTTAATACTTCAGAATGTCTTCGATTGATGAGCTATTATTGGTGTAGTATCGTCAATGTTTTCTAACTAATTGATTGTTTTTGCAGGTTTTTATTGGATGGATTTACTGAACCAACTCATATTGTTCGGCGGTGCGCTGTTTATTATCAGCATCCTTGCCAGCACCTTGTCACCGCGAATGGGAATGCCGCTCCTATTGGTCTTTTTAATTATCGGCATGCTGGCGGGCGAGGATGGTTTTTTAGGAATCCATTTTCAAAATGTAAAAGCCGCTTATTTTATGGGTACCTTGGCGCTCGCTGTCATTTTGTTTGATGGCGGTCTGCGAACTGAAATTCATCTGTTTCGCGTGGGGCTGAGGCCAGCACTTTCGCTCGCCACCATCGGCGTCGTTATCTCAGTCGGTATTTGTGGCGCTTTGGCTGCGTGGATTCTCGGGCTATCGATGGTACATGGCCTTCTACTTGGGGCCATTGTCGGTTCAACGGATGCGGCAGCAGTATTTTCAGTGCTTACCATGCAGGGGTTGGCACTCAAATCCCGTGTTGGTGCAACGCTTGAAATCGAATCGGGTATCAATGATCCCATGGCGGTATTTCTCACCATCATGTTTGTGGAACTGATGGTGACCAAGCAAACGAATTTCAGTTGGATGATGCTTGGTGATTTCGCGTGGGAAATGGGCGCGGGATCGGTCGTCGGAATTATCGGTGGTCGTGTTCTTGCTCAGGGTGTGCAACGGTTGCAATTGAGTCCGGGTCTGTATCCGTTACTGGCATTATTCGGTGGAATATTTATTTTTGGTCTGGCGGCGGTCATGCATGCAAGCGGATTCCTTGCTGTTTATTTAGCAGGGCTTATGGTGGGCAATCGTGTTACACGCGGGCTGTACAATATTCAACGCTTTCATGATGGCTTCGCGTGGTTGGCACAAATCAGTTTATTTTTAATGCTCGGCTTGTTAGTAACGCCTCACAAGTTAGTGGAGTATGCATCGAGCGCGCTCTTGGTTGCGGTCTTACTGATGTTTGTTGCTCGGCCTCTGGCGGTATGGTTATGTTTATTGCCGTTCCAATTTTCATGGCAGGAAAAAACATTTATCAGTTGGGTTGGCCTACGCGGCGCAGTACCAATTGTGTTAGCTATGTTCCCCTGGTTGGCCGGCGTACCCGAATGGAATTTCTTCTTTAATATCGCATTTTTTATTGTTTTGATTTCACTGCTTGTTCAAGGTTGGACAGTAGGGCCCATGGCGCGTTGGCTAAATTTAAACGTGCCTAGTAGTAGTTCGCGCGTGCAGCGAGTCGAGTTGGATATTCCCGGTCAAGCCGGTCACGAGTTTGTGGGTTACAAATTAGCCGATGGCAGCCCGGCTTTGCGTCGCACCGTAGGCAGTTTGAATTTACCGGACAAAGCCCAGCTTCTCTGTCTGTTGCGTGAAGGAACCCCAGTTGCGTTGGGACCTGAACAAAAATTTTTAGCGGACGATCATATTTTTTTACTGAGTCTTCCCAGTGATTTAGAAGCACTCGATAAAGTCCTGGTTGGGATGCAGGAAAATGAGCGTTTATCTGTGCAAGCCTTCTTTGGTGAATTCGTTTTAAATTCACGCGCAAAATTGGCCGATCTAAGTATGGTTTACAACTTTCCTGTACCACCTCATATGGCGAACTGGAGTATCGCCCGGTATATATTTAGCAAATATCGTCAACCGGTGGTTGGCGATAGGGTACGTTTAGGTGATGTAGAGTTCGTCGTTTTGTCGATGAAAAATCAGCGTTTGATTAAAGTGAGTTTAAAACTTCATAAATAATTAATTGCTTCTACCCGTAGTATTCGAGGGCCATTTTTCACGTAAAGATTTTCTTGCATAGACATTTTCGGAAGCTTTAAAGTTTTTGTACTAAGCTTTAGAAAAAATGAGTATCTGGAAAAGGTGGCGTCAAAAATGGCATGGTATGCGAATATTTCGTTCCGCTGGAAACTCGGAATTCCTCTGATTTTATTAGTCCTTCTTTTTCTCTATGTCGGGATTTACTCTGTCAGGTCCAGCAACCTTTTAGCGAAGGATGCAAAAATAATTGCAAAAGTTAATTTGCCGGAAATTCAACTATTGATTCAGGCAGACAGAGATATGTATCAAGCGCTCACTGCAGAGCGTGCACTTTTGTCACCCAATCTCACCTCGGCGCAAGTGGCTACTTTTCTTAAAGAACATAAAGAAAATCTCACCCAGGCTCATGATCGCGCAATTAAATCCATTGAGATTTCCGACACGTCAACGGCCGATGAGAAGCAGGAATATTTACGTCATCTGCAACGTTGGAAAGCTATTTCAGAATCTATCGTTCAGGCAGCAAATGAAGCTGATGCTAATGCCCGCGTAAATTTGCTAGAGCGTTCGCTGGGAGAAAGTTTTGTGGCATTTTCAGCAGCACGTAGTTTTCTTGACAAGCTAGAGGATAGGCGTCTGGAACATGTTGAAAACTTTACTGCGAATATCGATAAAAGCAGTGAGTCCATCTCTCATCAATTGATGTTTCTACTAGTTGTAGGAACCATATCCACGCTCGCTGCTGCATTTTTCCTACCGCTGCTTGTAACCCGTCCACTTCAAAAAATCAGTGATCGCATTAAAAACATTGCGGCCGGCGATGGGGACCTCACGATCAGGATTGAGATTGACCATCAGGATGAGTTGGGTGATCTGGCAACTCATGTAAATAAGTTTATGGACCAGCTACAAACCTTGATTCGAAATATTCATGCTAACACTGACCAGGTTTCTCATGCGGCTGAAGATCTATTGGTCATTTCCGCAAAAGGGCAGCGCGCTGCCGATGAACAATGTACCGCTATTACGATGGTTGTGACTGCAGTGAATGAATTGACCATGGCTATTCAAGAGGTCGCGCGTAATACCAGTAACACGGCGCAAAGTACCAAAGACGCGAACCGGATTACCGATGAAGGACAGGAGCGAATCCGTTTGGCGGTGAACCATGTGCAAGGTTTGTACACCCACGTCACCGAAACGGCCGAGTCCATGATCAAGCTCGAGGATGACGCCCAGAGCGTTACATCAGTTATTGATGTTATTCGCAGTGTTGCCGAACAAACGAATTTGCTGGCGCTCAATGCTGCGATAGAAGCAGCACGTGCGGGTGAGCAAGGTCGCGGCTTCGCAGTGGTGGCAGATGAAGTTCGCACGCTCGCAAGCCGTACACAACAATCTACCGCGGACATTCAGGGAATGTTGGGGCAGCTGCAACAAGGTGTACAAAAAGCAGTAGACGGTATGAATTCCAGTGCGGCTATGACGAAAGATGCAGTTAACTCGGCAGCTAACGTCGGCGAATCGCTCTCCGGAATTGGCACTGCCGTACAGGAAATTACCAACATGGCGATTCAAATTGCTACAGCGGTAGAAGAGCAAAGTAGCGTGACGGCTGAAATTGATCGAAATTTGGTGGAAATTAATCAGCTCGCATTAACAACATCGGACGGAGCGACCTACACGGCTCAAGCAAGCCAAAGGCTGAGCCAGCTATCAAGCAGTCTGCGGGATGCGTTGAGACGATTTAAAGTTTGATGTCACCGCAAACACTGCAGAGTCGCTGCAGTGTTTGGTAAAAATTTAGCAGAACTCAGGCAAAGATTTATCAGTCAAAGATTTAGATAGGCAATTGAGTCGTGTATTTAATTTGTTTGAGCGAAAACGTGGAATGAATGCTACCCACGTTTGGCAGCTTCAGCAGGGTTTTGCGTAACAGCTGCTCGTATTCTTCCACACTGTTAATCACTATTTGAAGTACATAGTCTTTGTCGCCGCTAGTTGAGTAACACTCTACTATTTCGGGAATCGACTGAACGGCCGCTTCAAAAGCGCTAAGTGCTTCCTCATCATGGTTCTTGGCAGTTACAAAAGCATGAACCCTCACGCCTAAATCAATTTTCTTGGCATCTAACAAGGTAACCTTACCGCGTATTACTCCTTCCGTTTCCAAGCGTTTCAGGCGTCTCCAGCAAGGCGTGTGGGATAAGCCAATTAAATTCCCCAAATCAGCCATTGAAAAATCAGCGTTTTCCTGAAGCGCGCGCAGAATTTTGCGATCGTAATCGTCGAGTTCAACCTTGGACGCCATAGCTATATACCTTTTTTTGAATATAAGCGATTCTAGGATGAAATATCTGTAAATACAATCAAGTTAGGATAATTCGCAGCGGATGTAGGCTTTGAATGCAAACTATAGCCTGATGACTGATTTTCGCGCCTAATCCATGTATGTGCGCGGTATCACTTCTTAAGGCTGCGCCATGAGGTTGTGATTGGCGGCTTGGCCGTGTATCGTAACGCCTTTTTTACCAGCGCTTTTTTGTGCGCGTGTTGGCATTATAAATCGCCTGACGCCAGTAATGAGGGTGCATGGAATCGAATAATTTTGAGGAGCAATCCGTAATGAGAGTGATTTTGTTAGGCGCACCTGGTGCAGGCAAAGGTACCCAGGCGCAACTAATCATGGAGAAATTTGGAATTCCGCAAATTTCTACTGGTGACATGTTGCGCGCTGCTGTAAAAGCAGGAACGCCTTTGGGGCTGCAAGCGAAAGATATTATGGAGGCTGGTGGCCTGGTATCCGATGATTTGATTATTGCCCTTGTTAAAGAACGCATTCTCCAGAGTGATTGCAATAACGGTTTTCTGTTTGATGGCTTCCCACGCACAATTCCCCAAGCCGAAGCATTGCTGGACGCCGGTGTAAACATTGATCATGTGATCGAAATTGATGTTGCCGATGAAGAAATTGTCGCGCGTTTAAGTGGTCGCCGTGTTCATGAAGCTTCAGGTCGTGTGTACCATGTTGTTCATAACGCACCAAAAGTAGCGGGTCATGATGACATTACTGGTGAGCCCCTGGTTCAGCGTCCCGATGATCATGAAGAAACGGTACGCAAGCGCTTGAATGTTTATCATGCTCAAACCAAGCCCCTGGTTGGTTTCTATCAAAACCTGGCGGCTAGCGGCAAAAAAGGCGCGCCTGTTTATACACGTATAGATGGTGTGGGAAGTGTTGATTCCATTCGCAAACAATTACTCTCCGTGTTGAGCTAATTTATGCGCTGTTGAAAAAAAATAGGCTCCCAGTGAGCCTATTTTTTTTCGTGATCATGTATAAAACGATTTGATTTTTTAAACGACTGGCTTTTCATGACTAAAATTTTAGCACTTGATGCTTCAACGGACGCCTGTTCTGTTGCAATCCATATTGATGGCCACGAGCGCCATATTTTTGAGCTGGCCGCTAAAAGTCATACGCAGCGTTTGTTGCCAATGGTGGATGAAATTTTATCTGCCGAAAATTGTAAGCTGCAAGATCTTGATGCAATTGCTTTTGGTCGTGGCCCCGGTTCTTTCACCGGTTTGCGGATCTGTATGGGTATAGTTCAAGGCCTCGCATTTGGTGCGAATTTGCCGGTAATACCTATTTCTACACTGCAGGCAATGGCGAGAGGTTTTATAGCGGAGAATCCACAAACATCGCTCCCGGTAATGGTCGCTTTAGATGCGCGTATGGAAGAAATTTATTGGGGTTTATTTAGCCCGGAAAAAATTCCACAAGTATTGAGCGAAGAATATGTTATGAAACCCTTGGATGTTGTTGTGCATCCGATTGTCGCAAATTTATCAAAAAAATTTATTGCTGTTGGGCCGGGCTGGCATTACCTGGATTTACACGATTGCGCTCCTGAGCAGCAGATTCAATATGTTCATCCCAACGCAAAAGATATTCTTACGCTTGCGTTAGAGGAGTATCAACGTGGAAATAGTATTTCTATTCTAGATGCGCAACCAGTTTATCTACGTGATTCCGTGTCCTGGAAAAAACGCGAGCGCATTCGCTCTAACTCAATTGTTTGACTAGCTGTTGAATATATATATATAAGCACGGCTTTTACCTTTCGATTACATCAGGTTATTTGCTATGAGTCAGGTTTCGTCATCTTCTTCGCTTGCGTCTCAATCCCAATTTAATCAGGATTTACTCAATTTTATTCAAACATCACCAACAGCTTTCCACGCAGCTCAAGCTATCGCAAAAGAATTAGCGGCAGCAGGTTTTACCGAATTGCGTGAAAGTGATGAATGGGATTTATTACCGGGCAAACGTTACTACCTTAAACGTAATGAATCGTCCGTTATTGCGTTTGTCTACGGTAAAAAAGATTTACTCAGTACCGGAATTCGGATGTTGGGCGCTCATACTGACAGCCCCTGTTTAAAAGTAAAACCTCAGCCAGAATTAAATCGAAAAGGCTATCTGCAATTGGGCGTTGAGGTTTACGGAGGTGCGTTACTTGCCCCCTGGTTCGACCGCGACTTATCACTCGCTGGCCGAGTCACTTATAAAACCAGCGATAATAAAATAGCGAGTAGTTTGCTAGATTTTAAAACCCCGGTGGCTAGCGTACCCAGCCTGGCAATTCATTTAGACCGTGAAGTTAATAACGCGCGCACGATTAATCCGCAGCGCGATATTATCCCAGTCTTATTACAGCTTGCTCCGGAGCAAACGCTGGCACCGAATTTCAAATCAATTTTGCTTGCACAACTAAAATTGGAAAACCCTGAATTAGATGCAACGCATGTTCTGGATTATGAAATTAGTTTATACGATACCCAGGCACCTGGGCTTATCGGGTTGCAACAGGATTTTATTGCCAGTGCCCGACTAGATAATTTATTAAGTTGTTTTGTTGGTCTACGAGCGCTCTTGCAGGCTGATGTCGAAGTATCCAGTCTGCTAATTTGTACTGATCACGAAGAGGTTGGTAGCACTTCCTGTTGTGGCGCCAAAGGCCCGATGTTGCAGCAGTTTTTGGAGCGTCTCATTCCTGACACTGAAACCCGCATCCGTATTATTGAACGGTCCTTGTTGATTTCGGCAGATAACGCACACGGTGTTCACCCAAATTTTAGCGACAGACACGATGAAAATCATGGGCCATTGTTAAATCGTGGCCCAGTTGTAAAAATTAATGCAAATCAACGTTATGCTACTACCAGTGAGACCAGCGGATTTTTTCATTGGCTATGCGAGCAGAATGAAGTCCCGGTACAAGTGTTTGTCGCTCGTACGGACATGGGTTGTGGCAGCACCATTGGTCCAATCGTTTCGTCTGAAGTCGGTGTTAAAACAATAGATGTTGGAGTTCCCACTTTTGCCATGCATTCCATTCGTGAAATGGCAGGAGTGGCAGATGCCTACTATCTTTATCGGGTTGCAATAGCTTTTTATCAGTATCCACTGTTTTTAAGTTTTTCATAGGCAGGTGCCTGCTTACTTGTTGAACGTACTTATAAAAAGGTTTTTTTAAGTGCTTGGAGATGCCTGAACTTTGGCATAGTGTTTTGGTCGCAAGTGAATGTGACTCAATACTAGGACTTGGTAAGTTGTCGCCGTTTAGGGCGGGAGCTGTTTATAATTTATCAATTACTAAAAAAAGCATAACGCGAGCCTCTTATGACACTCACACACGAATTGCTGGCCAGATTTTCTCCATTTAATACCCTGGCGTTTGAATATTTATCCAAGGTCATCGAAAAGGCCAGCATCAAAGAATATACCAAAGGCACTATTATTTTTAAGCGTGGGCGTGAACTCAATGAGTCTTTGTATTTAGTGAGTGGCAATGTTGATTTAATCGATTCGCAATTCGCGATTACGTCTATCGCTAACGACGATGAGTCACATAAGGTTCCATTAAATAGCGTCTCACCGACTAATGTTTCTGCAGTGGCAAAATCAGCGGTTGTTATTTTAGCGGTGGAAAGCGATTTTTCAGATTTGGTAGTTGCCTGGAGTGAAAGTGGTAACGAGGACGATGAGGCCCAGGATGGGCATCCTGAGTTTGAGGCGGCCGAAGAAGGCGACTGGATGTCGAGTTTGTTGCAGTCGCCTTTCTTTAATAAAATACCACCCGGAAATATTCGCCAATTATTTCTGAGATTTAAATCCCAAAAAGTTGCTGCCGATGAAGTGATTGTCAAAGAAGGCGAGCGCGGCGAATTTTTTTATGTGCTTGAAGTGGGTAGCGCCAAAGTAATTGATAAACAGGGCAATATCTTGGCCGCATTACGCCCAGGTGATTATTTTGGGGAAGAGGCTTTGGTAGGCGATACGACGCGCAATGCGACCGTAAAAATGTTAACGACTGGAAAGCTCATGCGTTTGGAAAAAAATGATTTTGTTACTCTTTTACAAGAGCCGGTACGTCGTTTTATAAATTATGAGGAAGTTGTAAAAAGTTTTGCGACAGATAGCCCCTGCCAAATTATTGATGTTCGTTTGCCGCTTGAAAGAAGATTTCAGTCAGTTCCTCGCAGCCGCAGTATTCCTTTGAGCCAGCTGCGAAAAAGTCTGCCAACTCTGGAGCAATCACAAATTTATGTTGTGACCGACGATGCCGGACGACGCGCGGACGTAGCTGCTCAACTTATGAACCAAGCGGGATACGAGGCATTAATCCTACGTGATGCAAGCTTGTACCACGCTCCGAGCAAATAAGTCGACCAAGTAAAATCGCCATAAAAATAATAAATTCGTTAACGCATTTTTAATCCAAGCAGAACAATCGGATGCGTGCCTAAGATGCTTGGCTATATAATGCCAATCGATTTTAACTAGCCACAACAATTTATTGTATCCATACAAGCCTTTTAAAGCCTACTAACATAAGAAGCAAAACCATGAGCAAGCAGCGCGTTCTTACCGGAATTACTACTACCGGAACTCCCCATTTAGGAAATTACGTTGGCGCTATACGCCCGGCCATCGCAGCAAGCGAACGGGCGGACGTACAATCATTTTATTTTCTTGCCGATTTCCACGCGCTTATTAAATGTCACGATCCCGCTTTGGTTCATCAATCCACACGTGAGATCGCAGCCACTTGGTTGGCTTTGGGTTTAAATACCGACAATGCCATTTTTTATCGCCAGTCTGATGTGCCTGAAATTCCAGAGTTGTGTTGGATGCTCACCTGTATGGCAGCGAAAGGTTTAATGAATCGCGCCCATGCTTATAAAGCGTCGGTGGATGCAAATCTTGCGGCAGGGGAGGATGCAGATTTTGGTATTACTATGGGTTTATATTCATACCCAATTTTGATGGCAGCCGATATTTTAATGTTTAATGCCAATAAGGTGCCTGTCGGTAAGGATCAAATTCAACATATTGAAATGGCGCGCGATATAGCAGCGCGTTTTAACCATCATTACGGTGAACACTTTGTGTTGCCGGAAGCTATTGTGGATGACAATGTCGCGGTTTTGCAGGGACTTGATGGCCGCAAAATGAGTAAAAGTTATGGCAATACTATTCCATTATTTTTACCCGAAAAGCAGTTAAAAAAATCCATCAACAAAATTGTTACTAATCTGTTAGAGCCTGGCCAGCCAAAAGATGCAGCTACCTCTACGGTTTTTCAAATTTGGCAGGCCTTCGCCACGCCAGAACAAACTGCTGAAATGCGCGCAGCTTTTGCTGATGGAATTGCGTGGGGCGAGGCTAAAAAGCAGTTATTCGAATTAATTAATTCGCAAGTGGGTGAAGCACGCGAAAAATATGAAGCCTTGCTGGCGAATCCCAAACATATCGAAGAAGTCTTGCAACTAGGTGCTGAGAAGGCGCGGTCACACAGTAAACCATTATTGGAAAAAGTACGCGCAGCAGTTGGCATCAAAAAGATTCAATGATGTTCAAGATTTAACGAATTACAGCCAAGGTATTTGATACCCTGGCTGTAATTATTAAGCTAAAGAACGCACCACTGTTTTAATACCGGTCGTCAATACACGAAGTTCAGTTTCGTTAATAATGAAAGGGGGCATGAGGTAAATTAATTTACCGAAGGGCCGTATCCAAATTCCAAGCTCAACAAATTTGGGTTGTAGTTCTGCCAGGTTCGCTGCTTCTTTTAATTCCACAACACCAATAGCACCTAAGACCCGAACATCCGCAACTGCTGGCATTGTTCTACAATCTTCCAATTCCTTTTTTAATTGTTGTTCGATATTCGATACTTTTTTCTGCCAATCATTTTTAAGTAACAAATCAATACTGGCATTAGCGGCAGCGCAGGCGAGGGGGTTCGCCATAAAGGTGGGGCCATGCATAAATATGCTATTTTTACCGCGGCAAATACCATCGCTGACAGTGTCATTACATAAGGTGGCTGCCAAGGTGAGGTATCCGCCGGTTAAGGCTTTTCCCAGGCACATTATGTCTGGGCTGATATTGGCATGCTCGCAAGCAAACAATTTCCCCGTGCGGCCAAACCCGGTTGCTATTTCATCTGCAATTAAAAGCACATTCATTTTATTGCAAAGTTCGCGTACGCGTTGCAAAAAGATCGGAGAATAAAAATGCATACCACCAGCGCCCTGAACTATAGGCTCCAGGATGACGGCAGCAATTTTTTGACGATTACGTTGTAGTAAATGTGAGAAATTTGAAAAGCTACGTTCATCAAAAGGTTCACCAAATTTACATTCAGGCTCATCGGCAAATAAATGCCGTGACAAACTTTGATGAAATAAATGGTGCATTCCGGAGTGAGGATCACACACCCCCATGGCTCCAAACGTATCACCATGGTAACCGCGTCTAAGCGCTAAAAATGTTGTACGTTGTGTTTCACCTTGCGAATACCAGTATTGGATTGCCATTTTTAACGCAACTTCAACTGCAACTGAACCAGAGTCTGAAAAGAAAACTTTGTTTAATCCAGCTGGGGTGATATCTACTAAGGTTTTTGCAAGTTGCGCTGCTGGTTCATGCGTAAAACCGGCAAACATGACATGGGCAAATTGATGTAGCTGATCGGTGATCGCTTTATTAATGACCGGATTGTTGTACCCATGGAGCACGCTCCACCATGACGACATACCATCAATTAATTTCTTTCCATCGCTTAATTCAATATGAACGCCTTGTGCGCGGCGAACGGGAAAAACGGGTGATGGGTTGGTGAAAGACGTGTAAGGATGCCAGAGATGTTCGCGATCAAGATCAGTTAATTCTGTGGTGGATAACATAGCGTACTCGTAAAGATTCGATTGGTTGCAAATTGAGCAGACGATGTTCTTATTATAGGGTTAAGTTAGCGGATAATGATTATTAGGGTAAATATTTACTAGTTGTTCGCATTCCCACTAAAAAAATATGAATCTGCAAAAATTATTTTAGTGTGGCAGGCTGTGGTGACAATGCGATTCTACATATCCGGTCGTAATACATCCTAGTTTGGCGAGAGTCCTTTAATCTTGGGATTATCGTGAACAAGCGAACCGAAGAAAAATTTTCCATCTATTAATATTTCGACAAGACTAAAGATTTGGAATCCGTGTTTGCTTTATAAATCGAAGGTACTCGCTAAAAAGTGCTCTCGTAAAAAAGATGGCTCGATAGCGAAGTTACCGCTAATAGTGTTGTTGTAAGGGATATTCCGAACACGAGTGGAAGAAGATAGGGCGCGCATGAAAACTACCCAGACAAAAAATATGTCGTCAAAACTAGGCCTGCATGGAATCGCTGGACTTTTACAGTGGCTAGGCGCACGCGAATTGTCCGTGCTGGCGGTGTTATTTGCGCTTATGGGATCACTGTGGTTCTTTCTGGAGCTTGCGGAAGAAGTCATGGAAGGGGATACCGCAGATTTTGATCGCTTGATATTACTGAGCATGCGCAATCCGCTAGATCTTAGTGATCCCATTGGACCGCGTTGGCTTGAAGAGATAGGGCGAGATTTCACCGCGCTTGGCGGTAACGCCATACTCACGTTGTTAACGCTTGCGGTTGTGGGTTTTCTTATGCTGGACGGTAAACGCCGTCTGGCTCTGGTGCTAGTTATCGCAACGCTTGGTGCCCTGAGCGTGAGCAGTTTATTAAAGTATTCCATAGATAGAGATCGCCCCACGCTAGTTCCTCACGGGTCTGTCGTCTACACCGCAAGTTTTCCCAGCGGACACTCGATGTTAGCGGCGAGCACCTACCTCACCATGGGCGCCTTGCTTGCGCGGGTTCAGCGGCGAAAGCGAATTAAAGCTTATATTTTGTTGGTGGCAATAACGACGACATTACTGGTCGGTATTAGCCGGGTTTACCTCGGCGTGCATTGGCCAACCGATGTAATCGCTGGTTGGACTGCTGGCACAGGCTGGGCGCTTATATGCTGGCTTATCGCGCGATGGCTGCAAGCTCATGGTGCTGTCGAAAACGACAAGGGTGAATTAAGCAAGTAAGCCGGCTGCCTGCTTGGAGGCAGTCAGCAAATTGCGGTGGAAACATACGGCTCTCACTTAATAGGGCATTTTTCCAATAACGAGTAGTAACTATGGCGGCGAACGAAAAAAAATTAAAAGCTCTCGCACGAATGGGTTATGCGGCGAGAGGGTCGGTTTATCTAGTTATCGGTGGTTTGGCTATTCTGGCCGCACTGGGTGAGGGTGGAAAAACCACGGATTCAAAAGGAGCTATTGTTGAAATATTGCATCAACCTTTTGGAACCGTCTTACTCGTTTTATTGATTGTGGGCTTGGTTGGCTATGTTTTGTGGCGACTCGTTCAATCGATACAGGATACAGATTCCCACGGAACTTCCGCTAAAGGCCTAGTCGTCCGTGCAGGCCTAATGGCTAGCGCTGTTAGCCACGGGTTTCTTGCATTGTGGACCTTAAAACTTTTGCTCGGCAGAAATGATACGCCTCAGAATACCGAGCGGTTTCTGAGTACTGGCGTGGGTCATGTGTTTATAGGTTTGGCTGGAATAGCCTTTGTAGGCGCTGGGTTCGCTCACATCTTCAAAGGTTGGACGGCCCGCTTCGAGCGCTATATGGACATTCCCGCCGACAAAGATGTTTGGGTCAGACCTCTCTGCCGGTTTGGTCTGATCGCGCGCGGGATCGTCTGGTGCATCATCGGTTGGTTTTTCATTAGGTCGGCCATATTTGCGAAGAGCGGAAAGGTTGAAGGGATGGCCGAAGCGCTGGAGTTACTACGAGCCAATTCTTATGGTGTGTGGTTGTTCGGCATTGTTGCCGCTGGTTTATTTGCCTTTGGGGCCTACAGCCTGCTCGAAGCTGTATATCGCAGGATCGATCTAACGCCCAGTGATCCATTCGGCCAAAAGCCCGATGCGGCAAGCGACCAGAGGGCAAGCTTCAACCGCGCAAATAGGACTAATAAATATGGAAGCTAGTGTTAATGCCTTGATTATTATCAATCGCAAAAGTCGCTCGGGTGCTGAAGTCGATATCACAGAGGGTGTTGAATTACTGGAATCCGCTGGGTTCGTGCTGATTCAAGCTGAGTCCAACAGCGCCGAAGAAACGGCGAAGCTGATTAATCGACATCATAAAAATATCGATCTCGTTATTATTGGCGGCGGGGATGGCTCGATTAATTCTGCGGCCGCCACTGTTTATAAGCATGGTTTATCACTAGCTATTTTGCCCCTCGGTACCGCTAACGACTTGGCTCGCTCCCTTGGGCTACCCATGGATGTGCTTGAAGTATTTAAGATAATTGCGGCCAATAAGCGGCGTAAAGTTGATTTGGGTTATTTCGATGGGCACTACTTTTTTAACGCCGCCAATATTGGTCTTGGAGTCCAGGTTACTCACGAGTTAACACCAGAAATTAAAAAGCGCTGGGGAGTTTTCAGTTATCTACGAGCTGCTTTCGCCGCCTTCGAGGACAACCAAAAATTTAAAGCAACCATAAGAGTCGATGGTACGTCCTATTGCGTGAGATCGATTCAGCTCGCAATTGGTAACGGTCGTTTTTATGGCGGCGGAAATGTGATCGATGAAAAAGCCACTATTGATGACGGCGTGCTCAAGTTGTACAGCTTGCCGCCCCAATCAATATGGGAGCTGTTGCGAGCGGCGCCCTGGTTGCGTGCGGGTAAGCACCGCCAATTGAACGGAACTTTTACTGCTGTTGGGCGCCGTATTGAAATAATTACGGTTCCGAGTCAGGAGATTTATGCGGACGGCGAACCCGTCAGCAAAACACCGGCGGTATTTGAAATTATTCCGCAAGCACTTAACGTCATTTATGTAGAGCCTGCTGGTCCTGAGTCGTGATTTCGCATCGGCAGAGCGGGTTTGTAAATATAATTATGGGGCGTTTGTTCGGCCCTGTTGGAGGGAGTGTCTATGAAGTTTTTTCGCACTGACGCGCAAGCCGCGTTGAATTCATTGCTCGTAACGGCCCGCGAAACGCTGGACCATTATCGCGATGCTGCGGAATTGGTTGAACCAAAACTGGCAGAGGCTTTCAAGAATATTAGTAGGCTGAGGCGAGACTTTATTGGTGCCCTTGAAAACGCAGTCCGAGAGTCTGGTGATTTACCCGCCGTGCCGGATCCAGACAAAGAAGCCGGAGCTATGCTGCTTCATCATGTGGTCGCAGCGATAAAGGACGATTACGCTGGGGATCTTATTAGTCAGCGCATTGAAGCTGAGCAAACGCTCCTCGAACAACTTGCGGAAGCAAAAGTGATTGAGCTGAATGCTGCGCAAAAATTACTTATGGATGAGCTTTCCGAGCATGTCTCTCAAACCATTCAGCATCTACAAACCTTACAAACACAAATACCTACCCGCGAGAATGCGTAAATAGCAGAATGGATTGCCTTATCGACCCGGAGTTTGGCTAAGTCAGGTCATAAGTTATTTATCGCACTTAAATTTTTCTCGCGACCTGTTTTACTAATTCTATAAAGGAAATTTTTGATTGAGCAGTGATTGAAGATTTTTGTGTACAATACCTACGGCAAATAGCGCTCGTTCAGGCCAAGTGTGTCACATATTTTGCACATACAGCTTTTAATATCGGCCTCGTGCGTTAGGCTTGCCACCATAAAAATAAGTTAGAAGTGTTCTCTCCACTGTTTTATCAACCTCTGTGTTCTCCTTGCGGTATTCAATTTCTGTTGTGTGGAAATTTCTTGGAGTCACTCGCGTCATTGTGAATATTCTATCGTCGATTATTTGCAGTTTACTTTTATGTTCTGGAGGACTGATTGATGAAATCTCTATCGGCTAAATCGTGCACATTATTTAAAAAATTATTAACGGGTACATCAGTTGCCATATTGGGTATTTATGTTGGAGCTGCGCAGGCAGCGACATGTGAATATCTGGTAAACAACGATTGGGGTAGCGGGTTTACAGCAAGTATCCGTATTTCTAACAACGGAACGTCCGCCGTATCTGGGTGGAATGTTGGCTGGAGTTACAGTGACGGTTCCCGCGTGACCAGCAGCTGGAACGCAACACTGTCTGGCAGCAATCCCTACACGGCATCACCATTGGGGTGGAACAGCAGTATTCCTGTTGGTTCAAGTATTGAATTCGGTGTTCAGGGTAATAACGGATCAGGTAAGGCCCAGGTTCCTACTATCACTGGCTCCGTATGTGGTGGTACCACCACTACGTCAAGTGTTGCCGCCTCCAGCGTTGCCAGTTCGGTTATCACTCGCTCGAGCCTTGCCAGTTCAAGTTTGAGTAGCTCTTCAATCCAGCAACAAAGTTCTGTTCCTCGCAGCTCGTTTAGCGCAGTAGCTTCATCGGTGCCTGGTTCGAGTGTTGCGTCCGGCCAAGCATGTAATTGGTATGGCTCCATAACACCACTCTGTGCAACCACAACAAGCGGCTGGGGATATGAAAATGGCAAAAGCTGCGTTTCAGCCTCAACTTGTCGCTCGCAACCATCGCCTTACGGGATTGTGTCAGGCACGTCGTCTACACCAGCCTCGTCGATTCGTAGTTCCTCAAGCCGCAGTTCTTCGAGCATTGCGGTTAGCTCTGTAAGCCCGTCATCTGTGCCACGGTCGTCATCGTCGCGCTCATCGATTGCAAGTTCTTCGGCCAGTAGCATTACAACAGGCGCCACGTGTAACGGTTATGCGACACGTTATTGGGATTGCTGTAAAGCGCATTGCAGTTGGAGCGCAAACGTTCCATCCGTCGTGAGCCCATTGCCAAGCTGCGGTGTAAACAACGCGAAGTTAACTGATGCGAGTGCAGGCAGTGCGTGTGGCAGCGGTAATGCGCATATGTGTTGGGGACAAGCTCCGTTTACCGTCAGCGATAAATTGGCTTACGGTTACGCGGCTACTTCTGGTGGAGACGTATGTGGTCGTTGTTTCCAACTTGAGTTCACCGGTCAATCTCACAACGCCCCAGGTGACCCAGGTTCAGCTGCGCTTGCTGGAAAAGTTATGATTGTTCAAGCGACCAACATCGGCTATGACGTAAGCGGCGGTCAATTTGACATTCTCGTTCCTGGCGGAGGTGTAGGTGCCTTTAACGCATGCTCGGCGCAATGGGGTGTATCTAACGCTGAATTGGGCGCGCAATATGGTGGTCTTCTTGCTGCATGTAAACAAGAACTTGGCTATAACGCGAGTTTGGCGCAGTACAAGTCTTGCTTGATAAATCGTTGTGACAGCGTGTTTGGTTCACGCGGTTTGACCGAACTGCAACAGGCTTGTACCTGGTATGCAAACTGGTTTGAAGCAGCTGATAATCCAGCGTTGAAATATAAGGAAGTGGCTTGTCCAGCAGAGTTAATCTCACGCTCGGGCATGAATCGCGGTTCTTTGAATGACATAAAAAATACCTGTAACTAATCAGGTATTACCAAAAAAAAGCAGTGCGGTAAAACGCATTGCTTTTTTTTCGCTTAAAGTTTGTGTCGTTCAACTGGATTTGCAGACTCTCAGATAGTTGCTTCAGCAACCACCGTTCTAGGCGCTACGCAATCTTTGTTCTGGCTGATAAAGATAAACAACATTATTGATGAATTGTTGAAGCTGCTGCTGACGTTCAACAGGTAGGTCTACAAACTCAATGCTGATTTGGGTATGACGATGTGGCGACCGCAACAGCCGGAAACCGCGCACCCGGGCGCTGCAGCGAATTGTAAGTTCATCGCTCAAGGTAAGCTCGCACAAGGGTAGTAGGGCACCGTGACGAAGCTGTCCTAATAAATTGCCCGGCACGCTGGCCCGCAGACCCCCGCTAGAAATATCCAAAACACTCGCGTAGAGCGGCTCATGTCCCACCGCGCGAAGCTTTAGGCTTACATTCGATTTCTCACTCATGTCGGCTCGACTCGATTTTCGACGAGGGCTATAAAGCGCTTGCTGCGGTAAAAGTATGGCCAAGCCGTTTGCGCCGTAGTCATTGCCCCAGGCCAGCACCGGCGAGCTAAAACTCAGTTGTTCACCACTTCGATGGTGTTTGACGGTAATCAGGTCGCCAATCTCGAGCATATGTTGCGTAGGGAATAAATCGTCCAGCCACACAACCCCACGTTGCATATCGATCGCCAATACCAAGGTTTGGTAGCTCAGTGAGCTTCCTTCAATCTTGACTTCGATGATCTGACGTTGATTGAGCAGTTGGTACAGCGAAGAATATTTTTCCGACCCGGGTTCTTTGGTTTGGTTGATGGAGGAGACACTGGCAAGAGTAAGGGGTGTGGTTAAACTACTGAGTTGTGCGGTTTCGCCTAATGAATGCTTGCCCGATAGTTTTTTCCACATTGACTGCAGGATTGCCATACCTAACTCCGCTGAACCTTATGAGACACCCTTGAGGTGTTTGCTTATATTTCTAAGAGCAAACCCTATGCCATGGGCAACCGCCAAAGAAATCATAGGAAATAAACAGAAGAATCCTTCTCTATCCGCCTGATGATCGCGCTTAACGAGGCAATTTCTGGCGGTAAGCGCCTCGGTTGAACTGACAAGGCGGGTGTAAGAGGAAATTTATTTCCTCATTTGCCAGGCGCATAACGTTTAGTTGCCAGTCGTTGCCGCTCGGCGCGTTCAGCCAGGTTTGTTATGTTGCTCGATTGTTTTTACGATTTGTTGCCTATGATTCCCTCCCATGCGCAAAATCCGTACAATGCGCGCCTTTTCAGCAAAAGCTGATTATCGTTTTCAGTAGAGTGACCCTTATGAAAGAACAAGCTGCGCGTCAGGATCGTCTGGAATTCAATAAATTGCAAAAACGCCTGCGGCGGCTCGTCGGTACGGCGATTATTGATTACAACATGATCGAAGAAGGCGACAAAGTAATGGTTTGCCTGTCGGGAGGTAAGGACTCTTACACTATGCTCGACATACTGCTCAGCTTGCAGAAAACCGCGCCGATTGATTTTGAGGTCATTGCCGTAAATATGGATCAAAAACAGCCCGGCTTTCCTGAGCATGTCTTGCCTGAATACTTGACCGCTCTCGGCGTACCTTTTCATATTATCGAACGGGATACATACAGCATCGTTAAAGAAATTGTTCCCGAAGGTAAAACCACCTGCGGCCTGTGCTCGCGTCTTCGTCGCGGTACTCTTTATGATTTTGCCGCAGAAATCGGTGCGACCAAAGTTGCCTTGGGGCACCACCGCGATGACATCATAGAAACATTATTTTTGAACATGTTTTACGGCGGCAAATTAAAAGCCATGCCGCCAAAACTCCTGGCTGATGATAAACGCAACATCGTTATTCGCCCGCTGGCCTATTGCAGCGAGGCGGATATTATTGAATTCGCGTCGCTCAAAGGCTTCCCAATTATTCCCTGCAATTTATGTGGTTCGCAGGAAAATTTGCAGCGGCAAGTTATCAAGGACATGCTTCATACTTGGGAAAAACAGCACCCTGGTCGCACTGAAACCATATTCTCTGCCATTAAAAATGTATCCCCCTCGCAATTGGCTGATTCAAGTTTATTTAACTTCGTTGATTTGCTGGCCGACAAAAATGCAATTGCCCGCACTGATACAGACACTTGTTCAACTATTGAACCCTTTGTATCAAAGCCAAGCATTGTGCAATTTTTAGACGCTGGCGATATTCTGGAATCCGTCTAAGCTTCTTCCTTCAACAGGCTTATTTAATTTTCGCGTTGGCCAAAGGGCAACGACATTCTGTTACCCGGTGACCTGAGCATAGCCACCAAAAGAAACACAATTATTTTTGTCTTGTTCAAAAAACAATCGTGGGAAAAATATTTTCGCGCAAATGATTTTTTGAAAAAATTAAACTTGAGTTGTCATTTTTTGAACGTAGACTTCACGCACATCGGAATCCAAACATTAAAGTTACTCAATGGAGAATTCCAGACATTTTATAGTGCATGGAATTTTAGTCTTGAGTAGTGGTCTTTAAATGAGAAGCAAAACAAGAGGGGATGCTGAATGACGTTAGGACAGTCATTTAATAAATATTCGTTAGTCAACCGCTTAGGTCAAGAGCTACAACTTTCCGCATATCATACACAAGCTTATGGCCGCGAATATGTATTTGTTTCTGCGCTTGCGCAGCATGCGTCCAGTTTGGTTGCGAAAAATGCGGAACACTTTGCTTTTCAATTGCGTGAACTATTCAAGGTTGATGCTCGCCGTTTTGAATTAATTGAGTTGCGCGGAGGAACTAGTAACCCCGAATTATTTCGTTGGAAATTTGAATGGGTGGGCAACACACCTTTGTCCGCTCGTTGTGAAGTAGTTAGTTCGCCGAGTCAGCGCAACCATTTTCTTGCATTATTAAACATTGAAGGCGAATTACAAGCGGTCTCCGCCTAAGCTCAGAGTGATAAAAAAAATCCAGACAACTAGTCTGGATTTTTTTTATCAAAAATCCGCAGAAAAATTAATCCTAAGATACTGATTACTACTAATGGCAAACTACCTAATTTCATAAACGGGGTAGCACCAGTCGCGGCAAATACTTCGCTGCTTAAAACAGTCTGCTCAAAAGCATTTGTGTAAGCCGTAACCTGACCTTTGCGGTCAAAAATAGCACTAGGGCCATTATTAGTGCTGTACGCATAATAATGTTGGGTTTCGAGCGCGCGCATTTGTGCCATTTGCATAAATTGATGCCTGCCGAGAGAATCACCGAACCAACCCAAATTACTCACCGATAAAAGTAGTTGAGAATCCAGTGCATTTTTTGCAATTAAATCCGGAAAGGCAACTTCGTAACACACGGATGGAGAAATTAACAAATCATCTATTTTCAAACCATATTGTTCCTCGGGACCGAGGCTGATAATGGATGTTGGCAAGTTAAAAAACTCAATCATATTACGCAGCGCCTCAATGGGCACATATTCTCCGAAGGGTACTAATCGGCGTTTATGGTGAATTCCAATGGCTTTTCCAAGAGTGACGACGGAGTTGTAGTAAATATCCTTTTTCTGATCATCGAAAATGATCCCAGTAATTAAACCTGAATCGTTATCTGACGCCTTACGATTTATTTCATTTAAAAAGGGTAAGGCATCGCTGTAAATTTGGGTGATAGCAGCTTCCGGCCAAATAATAATTTTATGCCCCCATAAGGGTTCCGTTTTTTTGCGTAACAAATCTACCGTACTCTCACGAGAGTCCACTTGCCATTTTTCTTCCTGATCAATATTCGGTTGTACAATTGCGATACTGATGGGGGCTTTGGATATCTCTGTCCACTCCACATGCTGTAAAGCAAATCCGGTAATCCAGAGCGCTGTTACGACAAAACCTGTAAGAATCGACGCGGCAGACTTTTCTGGGTTGTAAATAGTTTGAGCAATCCAGCCTGCAGTTACTGCGCTCAACAGACTCAAGCCCATGACACCGATAACCGGCGCCCAACCTGAAAGCCAATTTGCTAAATCGCCGTAGCCGATAAATAGCCAAGGAAAGCCGGTTAATAACCAGGTGCGTACCCATTCGCTGATTAACCAGGTTGCAGGAAATGCGATAATCAAGCCTAAGGCGCTGCTACTAAACCATCGTCCGAAGATATAAAACGGCATGCTAAAAAATGCCGCCATAAAAAATACGAAAACAATAACGAGAAACGCAGCGAGCGGTACAGGTGCGCCGCCAAATCCACTAATACTGACGTAAATCCACGAAACGCCAAGGCCATACATTCCAATACCAAACAACCAACAGCGCCATAAAACTTTTTTAGGTGCTTGGTTTTTGATAAGCAACGCAAGCGTGACAAGCGCGATTATGCTGAGTGGCCAGATGTTGAAGGGAGCAAAACTAAAAGGAACTAAACAGCCCGCAAGCAAGGCAATAGCGAGTTGTTGCCGATCAGATAATTGATTGAGGCGTTGTATCAGGTGTGATTGGATCATAAAAGGAAATGAGTCCTGACATCATCGTCACGCCCTACGAAATCCAGTAATCTTTTTGCGATAAGCACACTGAATTCCTAAGGAATGACGACTACCTATCTCTAGGTATGTACACTACATGCATGCAGTGTTTACATTATTTTATAAAATCGTTAAACGCAGTAAATGGATTTGACGATTGTCGGAATAGAGCACGCGGAATTGGAAATTTTCAATCACCGCCACTTCATTGCGTTTTGGAATGTGTCCAAACTCTTGCATTAAAATGCCGCCAATAGTGTCGAAATCTTCCTCACTCAATTCGGCATTAAAATGTGTATTGAATTCTTCGATGGGGGTGAGCGCTTTAATAATAAAATCTGTATCGCTCATGCGCTTGATATAAGTGTCGTTGTCTTCTTCGTCGGTTTCGTCTTCGATTTCACCGACAATTTCCTCGAGAATATCTTCAATCGTTAATAATCCCGATATGCCGCCGTATTCATCCATGACCAGCGCCATGTGGTAACGGTTTTCGCGAAACTCGCGCAAGAGCACATTTACGCGTTTACTTTCCGGAACTATATTTGCAGTTCGCAGAATGCTTTCCAGGTTAAAATTCTCGGTGCCTTTTAACGCAAGCGGAAGCAAATCTTTAGCGAGCAAAATGCCTTTAATATCGTCCAGACTTTCACCAATTACCGGAAACCGTGAGTGGCCAGATTCAATAACTTGAGGTAAAAAATCCTGCGGGGAGTCATCCAAACGAATCGCGGTAATTTGTGAGCGTGGCACCATGATCTCACGTGCTTGTAACGAAGATACGTCGAGCGCGCCTTCAATAATGCTCAGTGCGTCTTGATCGAGCAGTTGGTTGTCTGCAGCATCTTTAATAATGTCCAATAATTCATCACGCGAACGCGGTTCATCGCTGAACGCGTGCAACAATTTATCCAGCCAAGACCGTTCGTGTTTCTCAGTATGGCTGCTGTAGTCTTCCGACATCTTCGTTTTACCTAGTAAAAAATGTGTAGCAAAAAGCCGTTCTATTCAATGTTATGCAATCGATGTTATGAGTGTTCTACGATTTCATTGTAAGGCGCAGGAAAATGCAGTTGTGTAATCAAACGTGTTTCCAATGCTTCCATTACATCTGCTTCGTCATCATTAATATGGTCGTAACCGAGTAAATGCAAGGTGCCATGTACCAACATGTGCGCCCAATGTGCTTCGAGGGATTTTCCTTGTTCTTTCGCCTCACGTTCTATTACAGGGGCACAGACAACAAGGTCTCCTAGCAACGGCACTCCAACTTCATCGGGAATATCTGCCGGAAATGACAACACATTAGTTGGCTTATTTTTACCGCGATATTGCGAATTCAGTTCTTGGCTTTCAGCTTCATCAACAATGTAGACGCTCACTTCAGCCTGATTAAGTTCATCGCTATGCAAGGCTGTAGCAATCCAGTGCTCCATATTTTCCAGGCTTGGAATTTTGGTGCTGGAGCTGTTGACTTCAACATCTATTCGGTACGACATGATTTAGCTCGAATGGCCGTTTGAATTATTGTGGGACGGGTTGCTAGCTTCAAAGGCTGCGTAGGCTTCAACAATTCGTTGCACTATCGGATGACGTACAACGTCCTTTGAGTTGAAATGCGTAAAGCTAATCCCCGGAACATTGTCGAGTACTTCAATCGCGTGGCGAAGACCAGACGCTTGTCCGCGTGGTAAGTCGATTTGAGTTGGATCACCGGTAATAATTGCCGTGGTCCCAAAACCAATACGCGTTAAAAACATTTTCATTTGTTCGCGTGTTGTGTTTTGGCTTTCATCCAAAATTACGAAAGAATTATTGAGCGTACGACCACGCATAAAAGCGAGTGGAGCCACTTCAATAATGCCGCGCTCCATTAATTTTCCAACTGTCTCGAAGCCCAGCATTTCAAATAAAGCGTCGTATAAAGGACGAAGATAGGGATCAACTTTTTGCGCAAGGTCGCCCGGTAAAAAGCCTAATTTTTCACCCGCTTCAACCGCAGGGCGCACAAGTAAAATGCGTTCGATTTGATCTTTAAGCAATGCTTCAACTGCGCAAGCTACCGCGAGGTAAGTCTTGCCTGTACCGGCCGGGCCTATACCAAAATTAATGTCGTTAGTCTGAACGGCCTTGACATAATTCAGTTGATTAGCGCCGCGGGGCTTGATGGTACATTTTTTCGTGCGGATCAAAGTAACGCCGTTAGATTCGGTAGCGTCCAGATCAATTTCACGAGCGTTTTCAAACGGGGTGTTCAATTGTTCCATAAGGGCTTCAATACCTGAGGTTTGCAAGGCGAGATGGATTTCATCGGGTGTTAGTTCAGTGCTTGCTGTTTCGGCATACAGATGGCGCAAAAGTTCAGCGGCGGTGCTGGTAGCGACATGCTCACCGAGGAGGGCAAATTCATTGCCGCGATTGCGTATTTCAATACCGAAATGCTTTTCGATTTGGTGAAGGTGTTGCCCAAGAAGACCGCTAAGGTTGGCAAGGCGACGGCTATCATTAGGCTCCAGGCTGAGCTGGATGGGTAAAGCAGTAGTGGTCTGTTCAGAGCTACTTATGTGGCTGTTCAAAGTGTTCAATAAACTCGTATGACGGGAATAGGTCAAGACTAAACCAAAATAACTGGCTGAGTCACTAGTTTTCTAGTGACTTTTTTACCACTTGCATTACTTAACCCAATCCTCATCCAGTTCTGAGGCAATTAACACGCCACGGAGCGAATTAGTGAGGGCTTCTTCGATAACGATATCTGCAAATTTGCCAATTAAGTTGGTGTCGTCACAGCGGAAGTTAACTACGCGATTGTTTTCGGTGCGGCCAGATAGTTCGCCTGGATCTTTTTTAGAGTAGCCGGTTACCAAAATACGCTCGGTGTTGCCTACCATACGACGGCTAATCGCCATGGCTTGTTGAATCAAGCGATCTTGCAATATCGCTAGCCGCTGCTTTTTTAGTTCTTCAGGTGTTTCATCTACTAAATCCGCAGCGGGAGTGCCGGGGCGCGGGCTGTAAACAAAGCTAAAAGAAGTATCAAAATCCATTTCATGAATGAGCTTCATGGTCGCTTCAAAATCTGCTTCAGTCTCTCCGGGGAAACCCACGATGAAATCCGATGAGAAGCTGATATTCGGACGATTCTTTTTAATTTTGCGCAGTTTGGATTTGTATTCCAATACGGTGTGGCCGCGCTTCATTGCCATTAATATCCGATCAGAACCGCTTTGTACCGGTAGATGAAGATGACTTACTAACTCGGGCACTTCGTTGTAAACGTCGATAAGCGCATCGCTAAACTCTACTGGATGCGAAGTGGTAAAGCGGATTCGGTCAATTCCCTCAATGGCAGCAACACACGTAATTAATTCGGCCAAATCCATGATAGTCCCGTCACCATTATCACCGCGATAGGAGTTTACGTTCTGGCCTAACAGGTTCACTTCGCGCACGCCTTGTTTGGCAAGATGCGCGACTTCGGCCAGCACATCAGCCACCGGGCGACTCACTTCTTCACCGCGGGTATAGGGAACAACACAGAATGTGCAATATTTGGAGCAGCCTTCAATGATAGAGACAAACGCACTTACTCCGTCAGCATCTGGCTGGGGAAGACGGTCGAACTTTTCGACCTCAGGAAAGCTGATGTCTACAACTACAACACCGTTTGCGCGTTTGGTTTCCATCATTTCTGGAAGACGATGTAAGGTTTGGGGTCCGAAAATCAAGTCCACATGCGGCGCGCGCTTCGCAATGGCTGCACCTTCCTGACTGGCCACACAGCCGCCAACGCCAATAACTAAATCCGGATTTTTCTTCTTCAAGTTCTTCCAGCGGCCCAGTTCATGGAATAAACGCTCTTGCGCTTTTTCACGAATGGAGCAGGTGTTAATCAAAATTACATCTGCGTCTTCCGGATTCTCAGTGGCCACCATGTTGTGAGATTCGCCCAGCAGATCACGCATGCGCGACGAATCGTATTCGTTCATCTGGCAACCATGGGTTTTGATGTAAAGCTTTTTGGTGGGTTTTTCGGTGGTAAACATGAAACCGGCCTGCGTGAAAAATATACAAAAAAAGAGGCGCGCATTATAGGTTAGTTAGCAAGGGAAGCCTATAGCATCTGTCTGTTAAGTGACGGTTAAGGTTAGGGTTTTTCTAATAGAATTCGCCCTGTTAAATCCGGTTTTGGGCGAGCAACAGTGTTTAAACGCGAACTCAAACACTTTTTTTAAGCAAAATATAAGGATAATCCGCGCCGCGCCTGGTATGGATTGTACAGCATATCGACTGGCAGCCCTTTAAATGAACGCAATTGGAGATTCTATGAAAACTACAAAACTGGCGAAATTACTTTTAGCTTCACTCACTCTTGTTGGTGTAAGTGCAACGGCTGCTACCAATTCCGCTATCAGTTATAACTACGCGGGCCTGCAATATGTTAATCAGGATTTGGATGATTACGACTGCGATCAAGACGGTTTGAACTTGTACGGCAGTTTGGAATTGACCGATGAATTTTTTGCGCGCGCATCGTTCACCGATGTGGGTGGCGATAAAGGTTGTGGTTCGAGAACCGCGAGTATCGGCGCTGGATACCGCACAGCATTTAGCAGTCAATCAAGCATCTATGGTGTATTGAGTGCTGAAGATACTTCCGTTGATCATGGTGATAGCGATACAGGTTTAATTGCTGCCGCTGGAATTCGCACTTTCTTCACCAACGAGCTTGAAGGCAAATTGGAAGTTGCTCATCACACTGCATTCGATGGTGACACCGAAGTTAACGGTGGATTGGTGTATTGGTTCGATACACGATTCGCATTGACGGGTGATATCAGTCTTGGTTCGGATCAAACGACCTTTGCTGTTGGCGCACGCATGAACTTCTAAGTTTTTCGCGTTCGAAAAGAGCCGCTTGTGGTAATTCGCATGCGGCTTTTTTATTGCCCTATTTATTCGTTTTTTGAATTGCTGCCAAGGTTGAATTGCAAGCTTTTATCCAGCTCAATATTCAAAAGTTCTCGCGAAAAAGGACAAATAAACTCTAACCGGTATGCAAGCAGTCGCAAACCTTCGTTTGATTTGGTGCCGTACAATTTATCCCCGACGATTGGATGTCCAATGTTGGCTAAATGACGTCGAATCTGGTGTTTGCGACCGGTTTCAATATGAACATCCAGAAGCGTCGCCTTACTTGAGGAGCCAATTTTTTTGATGTGAGTGACTGCCGTTTTACCATCCAACTCATAATTCAACGTCATACCTTTTTCAGGCAATTCAAAATCGTCAACGACCCAGGCTTGATAATATTTTTTGATGTCGCGCCCCTGGAACAGCAAGGATAATTTAGCTGCGCTTTGACTGGTATGAGCAATAAGCATCAAACCTGCTGCATCCGCGTCCAACCTGTGCACCAAAAAACATTCTCGTTGCTTTCCGTAGTCGTGATTCTTTCCATAATCACCGTTCTTTCCATAGATAGATTCGCCATTCACTTCAACCCACCGTAAAATGCTACAGTGATCGCCCCACTGCGATCCTTGTGCCAGCATGCCTTGAGGTTTATACCAAATGCTGTACTGCTGCGCGTCGTGAATCAATTGCGCCGGTTCAGGTTTACGCGCGAGGACTTGTTCGTCGTAGAAAAACTGAACTCTTGAGCCCTTGAGCAGCACTTTGGTTGCACGACGCATGCGGACTGTTTTGCCTTTGAGTGTCCACCAAACGCAACCCTTATTCATCGCATCTTTAATGCGCTGTTTGGAAAGCCCGGAGCCCTCCGCTAATAAATCCAGCGCAGTCTGCTCAGGTTTGGTGACGGTGAATTCAAATTTTTGTGGTATTTCAAACGAAGTATCGGTCATTGTATTACTGTTGAAAGTGAGAAAATTGTGGCAGAAAAGCCAACCATCCATAAGCTGAATCTGTCGCTATCCAATATGGATACCCAGGTATACGGCGACTACAACCTGACTATCGCACTCCATCCCTCAGAAACTATCGAACGCATGATGGTGCGCATTCTAGCCTTTTGTTACCGGGCTGCGGAAAATTTAACATTTGCGCGCGGCCTGTCTTCACCGGAAGACCCTGAGCTTTGGTTGAAACATGATAACGGCACTATTCTAGAGTGGATTGAAGTTGGCCAGCCGTCACCGGATCGTTTAAAAAAAGGGGCCAGCCAGTCGAGCGCTGTAAAAGTATTTAGCTACGGTCGCGGTTTGGATGTGTGGTGGAAAACCAATGCTGCTGCAATTAATGCTTTGCCAAAGGTAGTGATAAATTATTTTAAAGTAGATGAATTACAAGCGCTTTGCGCGCTTGCTGACAAAACAATGAGTTTGAGTGTGACTATTACTGAATCGATTGCTTATATTTCCAACGCTTCGGACAACGTCACTATCACCTTACTGGAAATGGAAACTGTTAAATGAATATTGTCGAAATTAATCTTGAAAACGCAAAACAATATTTAATAGAAGAATCATTTGTGCGCCCTGTGTTAGTAGATTTCTGGGCAGAGTGGTGCGCTCCGTGTAAAAGTTTGATGCCTATTTTAGAAAAGCTTGCTAATGAATATGCCGGTGCTTTTTTACTGGCAAAAGTAAATTCAGATGAAATGAATATGATTTCGTCACAATTCGGTGTGCGTAGTTTGCCCACAGTTATGTTAATGAAGGATGGTCAACCCATTGATGGTTTCGCTGGCGCTTTACCAGAAAAGCAAGTGCGAGAGCTTCTTGAAAAACATTTACCAAAGCTTTGGGAAAAAAATGTTAATGAAGCTCAGGCATTTATTATGGCCGGCGATTTTAATTCGGCGTTGCCATTGTTACGCCAAGCGTATGAGGAGTCAAAACACGACGCTGCTATTGCTTGTCTGTTGGCGCAATGTCACCTCGAACTAAATCGAATTGATAACGCTGAGGCAATTCTGACGACAATCAAGATGGCGGATCGGGATGCACACTACGACCAGCTTATTGCGCAGGTTGAGCTTAAAAAGCAGGCGGCTAAAACACCGGAGTTGATTGCACTCGAAGCTGCTCATGCTAATGATCCAACCAATTTAAATTGTGCTTATCAGCTCGCAATTCAATACAATGCCGAATCTGCGCATCGCCCAGCGCTGGAATTGTTGCTGGAGATTTTACGTAAAGATCGCAACTTTGCGGAAGGTGCTGTGAAAAAGACATTCATGGATATTTTGTCCGCACTGGGAAAAGGCGATTCGCTAGCGGCAGAGTTCCAGCGAAAATTATTTACGTTGCTTTACTAGTTTTGACGAAGAGTTAAATAGTTATATCCAGCAAATCTCGTTAAACTAGGTTTTGCTGGAATGTATATTGTGTTTTACGGGACGTTAGGTGCGCTAAGGTCAGCGCGATATTACGAAATGCAGATTTCGATTTCCGGTAGTTTTTCGATGAGGATTAAATGAAGTCATCCTGCCAACTGGTGTTATTACTGTTACTCACCTGCATTTTGCATGCATGCGATAATAATCGCAAAAACACAATCGATACTGCTAATTTGCCTGCCTTCGTTACGCACAAGGGCAGTGTTTACACTATTACCCAAGGCCAGGCCCAACTGGAAATCGTTGCTAATGTAGCCGGTCGTATAAGCTCGTTAAAAATAG
Source organism: Gammaproteobacteria bacterium (assembly GCA_004173475.1). Classification (GTDB taxonomy): domain Bacteria; phylum Pseudomonadota; class Gammaproteobacteria; order Pseudomonadales; family Cellvibrionaceae; genus Cellvibrio. The sequence continues at coordinate 149,645 of SEBU01000001.1, read as the reverse complement.
ACGGCGAAGAAATTTTATTAGTTTCGAGTAAAACAAATAATTCTATTTGGGGCAGTGTGTTTTGGTCCAGTCCCCAAAGTGAATGGGGTTGGCCTCCAATTGATGTGTTAGACAGCGCGCCCTATGAAGTTAGCGTTGTTGAAAATAGAATTATTTTCACCAGTAAAATCGATCCTCGCACCGGCTATAAGTTCGTTAAAAGTTACGGTCTTAATCCGGAAAAAAAATGCATCAGTATTATCTACTCAATCTATAACCATTCTAACGTAGATAAAAATGTCGCAGCTTGGGAAGTCACCCGATTTAATCCGAAAGGTATGGCATTTTTTCCACAGGGTAACACCGAAAGTAATAGCGGGATTTTTTATCCCCTCGCTGTTGAACATATCGGCGATCTAACGTGGGCAAAATATGAGCCTGAGTATCTGCTCCAAAATCATCACAAATTGATGACCGATGGTAAAGAAGGCTGGGTTGCTTACACAACAGCTGGAAAATTGTTGATAAAAGAATTTGCTGACGTGCCGGTTGAATTGATTGTGTCTGGTGAAGGTGAAATAGATTTGTTTGCCAATTTCGAAAAAACTTTTTGGGAAATTGCGCAACAGGGTGTTATGACGAAGCTGGCCCCCGGTGAGCATCTTGATTGGGAAGTAAGATGGCACACACGCACCTTACCTGCCCAGATTCCTGAAACCATGGGCAGCGAAGAGTTAGTTAGTTATGTGCGCGGTGTGATAGAAGGAAAAAACTAACTAGCATTAACGGCGATTTTTTCGTGTCTTCAGCCGACGTATTCTGTCGGCTTCTTCTTTTTCCTTTGCTTTAATCTCATCGGATAAATTTGCGTCTATAACTTCTTGCGTGGTCATCTCCGGTGTTTCAAAGGTGATCCGGCCAAGCAAACCTGCACGCAGTTCTGTAATTAGTAGCGACGATACTTTTTGAATATCTACACCGCCGCCTTTGCTGGTGCAGCCGCGTTTAGAACCTATCGCCTCTAATAATTCAATATCGCTCTCAGGCAAACTTTCCAATTTATAACGTGTTTTTAATTCGTCTGGATAGGCTTTCAATAAATATTCCGCAGCATAAAGTGCAATATCAGCGTAATCAAAAACTGTGTCTTTTATAGCACCGGTAATGGCGAGGCGATAACCGCAAGAGGGTGGAGTTAGCTTCGGCCATAAAAATCCCGGTGTATCTGTTAACAAAAAACCGTTTTCCAATTTAATTTTTTGTTGCGATTTGGTGATGCCCGCTTCGTTACCGGTTTTCGCCACCACTCGACCGGCGAGCGTATTTATAAGCGTGGATTTTCCAACATTTGGAATTCCCATGATCATGGCGCGGGCAGGGTGGATAGACGCATTACGCTCGGGTGCAAGCGCTTCACAGGCGTGCAAAAGTTGACGAATTTGCTCAGGATTTTGTTGGCTAACGGGTAATGCTTTGACGCCTTGCGTTTTCTCCAATTCGGCAATCCATAGCTCGGTTATTACTGGATCTGCCAAATCAGCTTTGTTCAACAATTTAATGCAAGGAGTATTGCCTCGTAATGCCGGAACCAATGGGTTTTCACTGGAAAAAGGGATGCGCGCGTCCAGCATCTCAATTATCACATCTACGTGTGGCATCACTTCCGCAATTTCCTTGCGAGCTTTGTGCATGTGACCGGGGAACCAATTAATGACTGACATAATTTCTCAAAAAATAATTAAATGAATCTTTTGCCCTGAGCAACGCAGCTGAAGGCTATCATCACTGACGCATCATTTTGAATGGTGCGCGCTTAGGGCGAACGAAAATGGAATTAAAGCTGATCGACTTTTTCTGTTTTGTCGAAATGATGCAAAATTAAATAGCCTTCCGGATGCGATTCGTCCTCGCAAACCGCAGTCGAAATAGGCGAAATAATTTTTGAATATTCAGCGTGTTGATAAAGTGCTTGTTGTAAATCCTGCCACAATTTTTTCGGAAACTCGGTAAAAAAATTAAAGCTGAGATAAGTTTTGCCTTTCTCAGTAAACTCATCTATTTCCGGTGAGCGTCCTACAGATCGTACTTGTGTTAAAAATGCAGCGCGATCAAATTCCGCTAAAAATTCTGGCTGAATCTGTATGCTAATGGATTGCATAATATTACTCGCATGTTCGCCTGTGTTGGGAAAAGTAAATCCAGGCCTGGTAGATGTCAGTGAAAATAAATTTCGGCTATTCTAACGCAAGTTTCTATTATCTTCTTATTCATTTCCCTGGTTGATTTTGTGGCACCATTATTTCGTCCTGTTGCTCTAGGTATTTACACATTATTTTGCATGGTCGGATTCGTTGGCGCCCTCATCCTGCCGACGCTGAGCATGTTTCTGGCAAAAGAAATTGGCGTTCGTCCTCTGTTAGTAGGCATTCCATTTGCCGGGCTTGCCGTGGCGGGTATGGCTTACAATTATTTTATCGGGCGATGGTCCGATGGTGTAAGTGATCGCAGGCCTCTTGTCGCAGCCTGTTGCTTAGTGGGTTGTTTAGTGTGCGTAACGCTGGCCTTTTCAAAACATTATTGGTTGGTAGCGGGATGCGTAGTGATTTTCTTAAGTTTTGCGATGGTTTCTTTTTCGCAAATCATGGCGTATAGCCTCGATTACGCCAAACATAATATTCCAGGTGATCGAATTCCCCTCTTTAACGCCATAGTACGTGCCCAAATTGCTATTGCATGGGTTGCGGGGCCGCCAACGGGTTTCCTGGTGGCGTCCTATATGGGCTTTAAGTTTATGTATTTATTCGCGGCCACTATGTTCATAGTTATTGCAATTCTCAGTCTTCGACTGCTTCCGCGTCTGCAAAGTCAGCAGAATACTGATCAACAGGAGTCAAAAAAGCCTCCGCTTGAGCGCGCGCAAAAGCGGGCATTAATATTGAGTTTGATCGGCTTTTCCTTAATGTGGGGCGCTAATAACGCTTACTTGATTAGTTTTCCCTTACACCTTAAGGATGGGTTGGGGATTGGCACCCAATGGATGGGGTGGGTGATGGGCACAGCCGCTGGATTGGAAATTCCATTTATGCTGCTGGCGGGCTATTACGCCTCGCGAATAAAGATCATGAGTTTGATTAATTTGGCGGGCATCGCGGCTTTGGGGCTTTACCTGGGTGTGTATTTTGGCACTGAGTTATGGCAGTTTTTTGCGTTACAGATTTTCAACGCCATGTTCATCGGTATTCTAGCTGGCTTGGGTGTATCGCTTATTCAGGATCTATTGCCAGGACGCTCTGGTATGGCCTCTGGTCTCTATACCAATACCACCCATATGGGAAATCTCCTGAGTAGCTTGGTGGTAAGTGTGGTTGCGGATATTTACGGATATCACCAGGTCTTCGCTGTGAATCTCGCGATTATTTTATTTGCGCTCGTAGTGTTTAATCGCGTGTATGTCAAAAGCGCGAAGGTCTAAATATAGCTGCAAATATGTCGGCTTTCGTCACCACATATTTAGGCGTTAATTTTTTAGGGTTCTCTAGAGCAAAAGCGGGGCGGCTGTTATACTGCCCGCCCTCAGCGAGAGGCGCCATCGAATATTGATTGAAGCGTCTGCGGCTATGCTCTTTCACATCCTCCCTCTTATTAATGGTGCTTTATGGAACCCATGTTAACTATTGCTTTGCGCGCTGGCCGTAAAGCAGCTGAATTGATTGAGCGCGCGTTTGAACGTGTCGATTTAATCTCCATCGAAACGAAAAGTCGCAATGATTTTGTGACGGAAGTGGACAAGGCTGCTGAAAAAGAAATTATTTATCATCTCCGTAAAGCCTACCCGGACCATAGTTTCCGCGGTGAAGAGGGCGGATATCAGGAAGGCAAAAATTCTGACTACGAATGGATTATCGATCCGCTTGACGGCACCACCAATTTTATTCATGGTTTACCGCATTTCTCTGTTTCCATTGCCTGTAAATACAAAGGCCAACTTGAACATGCTGTTGTTATAGATCCCATCAAGCGTGAAGAATTTACCGCCAGCCGTGGCCGTGGTGCAAAGCTCAATGATCGTCGTATTCGTGTATCTCCTCGTCGAGGGTTTGAAGGTGCGCTTATTGGTACAGGAATTCCTTTTAGCGGTTATGCGCTTGAACACATTGTTCCTTATCTTGAGACTGTTAAAGAAATTGCGGGCGAAACATCCGGCATTCGTCGTTGTGGTTCAGCGGCTTTGGATATGGCGTACGTAGCCGCAGGTCGCTTTGATGCGTTCTGGGAAATGAAATTAAACCAGTGGGATATAGCTGCTGGAATTTTGTTAGTTACAGAAGCGGGTGGGCTGGTGAGCGACTTTAACGGCGGTTCCGATTATTTAGAAACCGGCCATATTGTTTGTGGTTCGCCAAAAGTATTTAAACCTGTATTGCAGATCGTTCAAAAAAATCTTGGGCATTTGAAATAAATTTTTAAAATCCAAATAAAAAAACGAGACCTAGCACCTCGTTTTTTTTATTTTGGCTGTATTTTATTTTTATTTGAAATATCAACGCGAAAGAATGTTTGACAAAACCTATTTTAAAAAAACCCTATTCAATGTCTCAATCAACCGATTCATATCAACCGGTTTGGTGAGATATTCAAAAAACCCGGACTTGATTCCGCGCTCAATATCGTAAGGCATTGCGTTCGCTGATAGACCAATCACCGGAATATGTTTCGTCAGCGGATCATTTTGCAAGACGCTCATTGCTTCAAAACCATCCATGCCGGGCAAGTTTATATCCAAAATAATCAAATCCGGTTGATCGTTTCGCGCTTTATAAATTCCGACAAAAGGCTCCTCCGCAACATCCAGTTTCAAACACTCATGACGTTTAAAAAACTGTTGCAGCAGGCGAACATTGGTTGGGTTATCTTCGATGTACAACACATTTTTTTGACTATCGAAAGCAAGCTTGCCAGGAGCATAGTCCGCCGATTTTATGATTTCTTTTTGCTGTTGGTTCCATTCGAGAGCGAGTGGCAAGTCAATCCAAAAATGCGTGCCCATACCATCGACACTTTCAAAATCCAAATGACCATCCATCATTTCTACAAGTTGTTTGGTGATCACCAAGCCTACACCCGATCCCTCGATGTTACTGAATTCCGCGTTCAAACGATTAAAGGGTTGGAAAACTTCGGCCTGGCGATTGGCGGGAATACCTTTACCGTTATCGCGCACACCTAAGCGCAATAACTTTTGTCCGATGATGGTTGTACTTACCTCTACCTCTCCACCCATATTGTTATATTTCACGGCGTTGCTCAGCAAATTAACCAGCGCTTGTTTGTAACGCACGTTATCGGCAATCACGTAATAATTTTCAGTGGCGTGCGCGTTGTGATAGAGGTTTATACCTTTTGCATCTGCCTGTGGTTGCACTAGCGTAAATGCTTCATTGATGATTCTTGAGACCAGCACGGGTTCAAGTGAAACAGTCATTTTTCCCGATTCAATTTTAGAGAGATCCAACACATCGTTAATGAGTTGCAGCAAGTGGTCGCCCGCTTTGCGAATTTCACGCATATTCGCAATTTGCTGCGAATTTAAATTCAAATCGTATTCAAACAATTGCGCGTAACCCAAAATTGCATTCAATGGTGTGCGCAATTCGTGACTCATGCTGGAGAGGAATTCTGACTTGGCTTGATTGGCTTTTTCAGCCGCTACCTTGGCTTGAATAACACGTTGCTCTGCGAGCTTAATTTGCGTCATATCCATATTGGCGCCGGACATGCGCGTAGGTTTGCCCTCGGCATTGAAACTAGCGCGTCCACGTCCGCGAACCCAATGCAATTGTTTGTCCTTTCCTATGAGGCGATACTCAATATCAAAAGGGCCCTTGCCAGCCAAATGGTCAGCGAGAGCCTGATCGAATTTGGCCAAGTCTTGCGGGTGAATATGTTTTCTCCAAACAACAATTTTGTCTTCACCCATGGTGACTTCATCGTCGTTGGCGTCGTAGCCAATCAGTTCCCAACAACGTCTGGAAAAATGAAACCCCCCGGTGTCCGCGTACCACTCCCAAATTCCGTCATTTGAAGATTGAATAATACGTTCCTGACGCGACTCAGATTCACGCAAAGCTTCTTCTGCTTGCTTGAGCGCAGTAACGTCAAAGCTAACACCAGACATATAGAGCGCGCGGCCATTTTCATCGCGTATGGAATCTGCACGAACTTGTGTCCAAATATATTCGCCATTTTTCATGCGCACGCGATAACTGGTGTTAAATGGTTTACCTGATCGCAAATGTTCCATCAGACTTCGCTGGCTTGTCTCTTGATCATCGGGATGGATAAAGCTCATGATGTGATTAGCATTATTAATATAAGCTTCATCTTCTGGCGTGTAACCAAGCCGTTCCCAAAAGCCACCTGACCAATCAATAACTTGTCTGGTTAAATCCCACTCCCATAAACCGTATCCGCTGCCGCTAAAGATGCGCTGAAAACGCGCGATAATTTCTCGCAAGGTTTTTACATCTTCAATGTTATGTAAGTTGGCGCGAATGCTAATGTCTTGAGCCATAATAGGTCACTGATACTGTGGGTAAAATTATTCTTAATAGAAGATAAACCAGGCAGATGCTAAATGCAAAATCGTGCCCCTAAATAAAAAAACAGCGCAGTGCGCTGTTTTTTTATTTTGCTTTCAAATTAGCTTCAACTTAGGGAGCTATATCGACTTCGCTTCCTTCACCTTCTTTCGGGCGCGGCATTAAATCTTCTTTGCTGATACCTAAGGCAACGGTTGTATTAGCGGCAATATAAATAGAAGAGTAAGTACCAATCACAACACCCACCAACATGGCCTTAGAAAAACCTGCCAGTAATTCGCCACCAAACAAAAATAAAACCACCATCACCAAGAACACCGTCATAGAAGTCATTATTGAGCGGGCGAGGGTTTGCGTCATAGAAATATTAACAATCGTGAGCGCGTCTTGCTTGCGCAGCTTGCGGAAGTTTTCGCGAATTCGGTCGAATATTACGATGGTATCGTTAATGGAGTAACCAATAAGCGCAAGAATAGCGGCGAGTACGGTTAAATCGAAATCCCATTGAAACAAAGCAAATACACCCAAGGTGACAATGGTGTCATGGAGAAGAGACACAATTGCACCTAGCGAAAATTTCCATTGAAATTGTACTGCGACGTATAAAAATACCAGTGCAAACGCACATAAAATGCCTAGGCCGCCGCTATTGAAAAGCTCTTCACCGATTTGTGGTCCTACTTCTTCACTGCTGCGTACTTCAATCTTAGCTTGAGTGGCTTCCGCAATTTTGCCTTGTAAGTATTGGCTGTAGATTCTTTCTAAAGGATGTTCGATAGCAACATGGGTATCTGCTCCGCTTGCTGTTATATCTACTTTGCCAAAGCGCGCTTCATCGAAAATATTGCTTTGCAAGACTTTCTGCGGCGTCACATTACTAATCACTAAAACATTGGCAAAACCTACCTGGTCGCGGCTTGGTTGAACCACTGATTTTAAGCTGGCGCCTTCGCCCAGTTTTGCAACTTCAGCAGCAACTTGTTCCTGGCCTTTGTCCTTCATCAAATCCTGGGTACGTACCATAACTTCCGTTTCAGCGCCAAAGATGACGGCATTCGGGCCGCGCAATTTTTCTTCTTCAAGTACATGATAAATTTTTGGCAAATCCGCAGGGCGATCCAGCGACAACTGCAGCTGTGTGCCGCCAGTAAAATCCAACCCCAGTTTAAAACCAAAAGTGGCAATAGAAATGATTGCGGCGATAGTAACTACGATGGAGATACCGGAGGTGTATTTCCGGATCGACATAAAATCAATATATTTTTCATCTTGTGACATAGCAGTGCTCTCTGTAAAAGCGTCTGTGTAATTGGTTTAAGGTAAAGACCTTAAATTGATATTTTCTGTAAATTTTTACGTTTACCGTACACTAAATTAGCCATGGCTCGGCTAATCATGACGGACGTAAACAACGATGTTGCCAAACCGATACACAGCGTAATGGCGAAACCTTTCACCGGGCCGGTGCCAATGGCGAACAAGATGAAGCCGACGATAAAGGTAGTTAAGTTGGCATCCAAAATGGTAATAAAAGCGCGCTCAAAACCGGTGTGAATAGCTTGCTGTGGCGACGCGCCATTTTTAATTTCTTCACGAATACGTGCGTAAATAAGTACGTTTGCATCTACCGCCATACCCATGGTTAACACAATCGCGGCAATACCGGGCAGGGTAAGGGTGGCTCCAAATAGTGACAGCACCATCACCAACATAAACACGTTAATAGTAAGCGCAACGTTAGCGAATAAACCAAACACGCGATAGAAGACCACCATAAATAGGGACACCATCGCGAGTGCCCAGATACACGACGTAACACCTTTGCGGATATTTTCCTTACCGAGTGAGGGGCCTATGGTGCGCTCTTCCACGAAAAACATAGGAGCTGCGAGAGCGCCCGCGCGTAATAAAAGTGCGAGTTCTGAGGCTTCGCCCGGCCCATTTAAGCCCGTAATTTGGAATTTCACGCCTAATGCAGATTGAACGGTCGCAAGGCTAATAATTTTGCGTTCAATATATTGGGTATTTTTTTCAATCTGCTCACCTTGTGCATTGGTGACGTATTCGGTGTGGTTTTTATATTCAATAAATAAAATACCTTGTCTGCGACCAATGTTGTTACGGGTCGCGAGATTCATTTTGGTGCCGCCTAAACTGTCTAGAGTGATATCTACTTTCTGGCCGTTCGATTCCGGATCAAAACCACTGCGAGCATCAGTTACTTGGTCGCCCGTAACGACGATTTGTTTTTCCAGCCACGCCGGGCCATTCCGTCTTTGTTCAGCTTCATTGCGCCAGTTAAATTGTTCTTTGCTCGATACCATTGCATCGGGCAACGCTTCCATATGGAATTCGAGGTTGGCTGTTTTACCGATAACACGCTTTGCTTCTGCCGGATCTTGCACGCCTGCCAATTCGACGATGATGCGGTTACGGCCTTGTTTTTGTACGATCGGTTCAGACACACCTAACTCGTTTACGCGATTGCGAAGGGTCTGCAAGTTTTGGCTAACAGCGTAATCTTCAATTTCTTTAACCGCCGCTTCGCTAAGCGTTGAGGTGAAAGTAAACTCCTCAGGATTCGGTTCGGAGTTAGGTTTTACGAATAATTGTTGTGGCGAATTTTTACGTAGTTCTTCGATCGCTTGGTCGCGAAACTCGGCAGTTTTAAAACGCGCAACAATTGTATTTGATGCGGTATTGTTAATTGAGCTATAGCGAATTTTTTCTTTACGCAATTTTTCTTTGAATTCATCAGCCGTCATGGTCTGGCGTTTTTCAACGGCGGAAGCGGTATCTACCTCCAATACAAAATGCACGCCGCCAGCTAAATCTAAGCCGAGCTTCATGGGCACAGCACCCATACGTGTTAACCAAGCGGGCGATGTAGACGCTTTGTTGAGTGCTACAACATATTCATCTCCCAACGCTTGTTGAATGCGTTTGCGAGCTGGCATTTGGTCTTCGTCTTTCCTAAAACGAACTAACGCCGATTTGCCATTAGTTTCAGCACCAAAATATTCAATGTTGCCATCTTTCAAGGTGGTTTCAATTTTGGCCAAGAGCGCGGCATCAATCACGGTGCCGCTGGAGCTGCCGGAAACCTGGATGGCGGGGTCTGGAATATAGAGGTTGGGTGCTGCATAAACTAATGACAGAAGTGAAACCACTAATATCAACAGATATTTCCAAAGCGGGTAGCGATTTAGCATAAAAATTTCCGTAACAAATGATGAAACTTTTGACTGTTCGAACGGCATTTATAGTGAGTATTGCCAGTCGAATCATTTATATACTGTGGCAGGTGGCGACAGATGAAAGCGCCGGATTATACCGATTTAACCAGCCGCAACAATGCATTCCAGCTGGCTTTGATCGGGATCGACCTATTGTTGGGGCGCTTCAGGCACTTCCAACCCTTGGCGACCATAAAAGTCCGCTAAAAATGCCGTAAATGTGCCGTCGCTCAAGGCTTTGCGCATTTGCGCCATCAGGTTTTGGTAGAACCTTAGGTTATGGATAGTATTTAGCTGCGCGCCGAGCATTTCGTTGCATTTATCCAGATGGTGTAAGTAACTGCGGCTGAAGTTTTTGCAGGTATAACAATCGCAATTGGCATCCAGTGGCGCCGTATCATTACGGTATTTTGCATTGCGCAGCTTTAACACCCCTTCGGTCACGAAAATATGACTGTTGCGGGCATTACGCGTCGGCATTACGCAGTCGAACATGTCGATACCGCGACGAACAGCTTCTACCAAATCTTCAGGTTTACCGACGCCCATTAGATAGCGTGGCTTGTCGCTCGGCATTTGCGGTGGCAGGTGGTCGAGGATTCGCAGCATATCTTCTTTAGGTTCGCCCACAGAGAGGCCGCCAATGGCGTATCCATCGAACCCTATGTCAGTGAGTCCATCTAAGGATTCGCTGCGCAAGTGTTCATACATACCGCCCTGGACTATGCCAAATAAAGCCGACGGATTGCCTTCGTGGGCGGCTTTTGAGCGGCTGGCCCAGCGTTTGGATAACTCCATAGAGTCGCGAGCCTGCTTTTCGGTGGCCGGGTAGGGCGTACATTCATCAAAGATCATGACGATGTCCGAACCCAAATCGCGCTGCACTTGCATGGAAATTTCGGGGTCCAGAAATACCTTGCTGCCGTTGATGGGCGATTTAAAAGTGACTCCCTCTTCAGTGATCTTGCGCATTTTGCCGAGGCTAAACACCTGAAAACCGCCTGAGTCAGTCAAAATAGGGCCTTTCCATTGCATAAAATCATGAAGATCACCGTGCGCCTTAACAACTTCAGTACCTGGGCGCAACATGAGGTGGAAGGTATTACCAAGAATAATCTGCGCACCTATGTCTTCTATATCCTTCGGTGTCATACCTTTTACGGTACCGTAGGTTCCCACCGGCATAAATGCGGGTGTCTCTACAACGCCGCGCGGAAAAATCATACGCCCCCGACGTGCCCGGCCCGGTTGGCCGTTGGGAGTATCGAGTTCGAATTTCATGAAGCACTGATTGCTTTTATCGGAAGTGGTCACAGGCGCGGTCTCAGGTGGTCTTTGTTTTGTTTAGATCTTATAGGCAATTTATTAGCAGGGAGTCGTCACCCTAGTGCAGCAAGAGGATGGCGACATACCGCTACGGAAGTTCATTAAAAGAGTCGGGGTTTCTAGTCACAAACATCGCATCCCCGTAACTGAAAAAGCGATATTGGTTGGCGACAGCCTCCGCGTAGGCGTTCATCGTATGTTTGTAGCCGGCAAAGGCTGACACCAACATCAATAGTGTTGACTCCGGTAAATGGAAATTAGTAACCAGCGCGTCTACCACGTGGAATTGATAGCTAGGAAAAATAAAGATTTCCGTTTCGCCTTGGTAAGGGTGGATCTCACCTTTTTTTGCGGGGTCGTTAAAACCCTGCGCCGCCGATTCAAGACATCGGACGCTTGTCGTACCTACGGCGATAACACGTTTGCCTGCGGCTTTAGTTTTTCTGACGAGCTCGCAAACCTCGGCGGAAAGATCCATCACTTCTGAATGCATATGATGGTCAGTAATGTCCTCGGCGCGCACTGGCTGAAAGGTTCCTGCGCCCACATGCAGTGTAACAAAAGCTATTTGTACACCCTTGGCCCGAAGTTGCTCCAACATGAGTTCGTCAAAATGCAGGCCAGCGGTCGGCGCTGCAACAGCGCCTTGTTTCTGGCCATAGACCGTTTGGTAGCGCTCGCGATCGCTAGCCGCATCTTCCCGGTCAATGTAGGGAGGTAAGGGCATATGGCCGATACGATCCAGTACTGAAAGCGCTGTTTCCTCAGTTTCAAACTGCCACTCGAATAAAGTGTCGTGGCGCGCCACCATTTTCAAACGAGTACCGTCTTGCAAAATAACAATTGAATCAACGCGAGGCGCTTTGCTGGCGCGGGTATGGGCAAGAACACGATGGGTATCCAATACGCGCTCTACCAAAATCTCCACATGTCCGCCGGATTCCTTCTGGCCAAAAATTCGCGCGGGAATTACGCGCGTATCGTTAAAAACCATTAAATCGCCGGGGTTTACAAGCTCCAACAGCGCGGGAAATTGGCGATGGGTTAAAGCACCTGTTTGACCATCCAGGCACAAAAGACGACTGCCCCGGCGCTCCGCGGTAGGCGCGCGGGCGATAAGCGAATCGGGTAGGTCGTAATAGAAGTCCTGACGGCGCATAAGCAGGTTAATCATGCAGCTAATTTAAGGGCCGCAAGGGTATACCAAAATGAACATTTTTCAAAATGTAGACACCTTTATTTACGTTCCCTTCGAAGGCGTCATCCCTCTAAAAACCAGATAAAAATATTTATCCAAAACTGGATTAAAAAAGGTACTGGAAAATTTCTTTAAATATTTTTATTTGGAGTACCGATAATTTTCAGATGACAGTTGATGGCGAACGCCTCGTTCAAACCAGATTGCTTCGAAAAAAATATAACGTGAAGTATTAAAATTTAAGCATGTTTTATTACTGCAACATTATTATTTCATGGTTAGGTGCCGCACATACGTAAAATTTGGCGATGATAGTATTTGCATTGAGAATTGCGAATATTTTTTCACAACAAATATTCCAACCGGAGAGTTAGGAGTTTAATTTTAAATTCCTATGTAAGGAGTGATAAAGCGACAGTTCATGTTAAATGTTTTGTCTGGTTGAATGGCTGTTACGGTTAAGCAATTAGATAAAATTAATCGAATTGTTTGTTCATGCACTTAACACACAAAATTGATGCTAATTATAGCAACAATATAGATAGGAGTTTTATCATGCTTAAACACAAAATTTATGTTAGTGCCTTTTGTGCTGCTTTAGCAGGCGTTTGTTTGGCTCCAGCAGCTTTCGCACAAGATGACGAAGGCAGAGGTTGGACGTTCGGTTTAGACTACGGTCAAACTGAAGCCAAAAAATTCTGTGACAATATCGCAAACTGTGATGATAGCGATAATGGTCCAAGAGTAGAAATCGGTTACGACTTCAATAAAAATTGGGGAGTAGAGTTGGGCTATACCAGCTTCGGTACTGACTTCGACCTCGATACTGATGAAGGTGAAGGCAGCGCGAGAGTTACTCAAAAGGCAAACGCTATTACACTGAGTGCGATCGGCTCAGTTCCAGTTAATGACTGGTTTGGCGTATTTGCTCGTTTGGGTTATGCGCGGTACGACACAAACAACAATGGTTCAATTGACGGCGTTCGTGTAGATGACGAATCGGGTAACTCTCCATTCTGGGGTGCCGGCGTTAAGTTCAACGTGAACGAACAATTTGCTGTGCGTGTTGAATATCAAAACTATCGCGACCTTTCTAATCAGTTAGGCCATAAAGATGATGTTCAAGGTTTATTTGCTGGTGGTGTATACCGCTTTTAATATAAGCCGAAAAAAAGCCCGTGATTTTCACGGGCTTTTTTTTATTTAAATTATGTACATGTCACGCCTAAAATTTATTTTCGCATTCGTTATTGAAAAATTGGAACTTGCTGGTGTGTTTTAGTTTAATAATGGTGCCCATATCAGGCTTCACCGTTGATGTACAACGAATCGAAGTCACGTGTTTTAATGTTGTATCGAACGTTAAAGAAACAGCTACCACCATCTTTAACTTGATAAAAACTTACTTTTAAATCTTCCGTTGTCGCGCCTGGGAAAACTCCCAACTCATTCTCATTTCGTATTGCCGGCAGACAAATCGCATTAATCAGAACCGAAGATTTATTGATGAATTTATACTGAAATCGGTATTTTTCCTTCGATTGAAAGGCAACCTTGGTATTTGAGCCAATATAATTCCAAAGATGGTTTTCGAGTGCAGCTGTATTAGTAAGAGTTGGTTGCTCGCCAACCGCTATCCATTCATTTGAATAGCAGTATTGGGCTAGAAATATTGTTAAGAAGTAAATGGTGGACCTTTTCACGGGTTATGTTCCCTATAGATACGCCACTATTTTTGCCGTCGCTCAGTGCAATCCGAACAGCGCGCGAGCATTTTCATAACGGATTTTTGATTTTTCATTTTCGGTGAGATCCAAATGGTCGAGTGCGCGAACATTTTGTTCCAACGAATATTGTGGGTAATCTGATCCGAGTAACACGTGATCTAAATTAACGTTACGAAGCGTCCAGATAAATTCTGCTTCGACTGGTGTATCGGCAACCAGCTCGACGGTAGCTGAAATATCAAAGTAAATATTGTCCCCAAATAAACCTTCGGCAGTTCTCGCTGCTTTAAGAATATTCCAGAACCGGAAATTCAAAGCGCCCATGTGTGCAAAAATAAATTTGGTTTTAGGAGCATTGAGCGCGAGGTTAAACAATTTCTCACTGTCGCCGGGAAGAATGTGCGCATTATCCATTAATACAATTACCCCAAGCTCACCAGCGCGCTGTACCAGAGTCAATACGCGTGGGTCTTCTGCGTCAAACTTTTGCGTATGCGGATGAATTTTGAGAACCTTCACTCCTTTAGCTGCTACGCGTTTGAGTTCATTAATCGCGGCTGTGCCATCGTACGGATGAACTGTAGCAATGGGCAAAACTTTAGGATATTTGGCAGCGAGCGCAATGATGCTATCGTTACCTGCACGAATTTCTTTTGGTTTTCCAGCGAGTGCTTGATTCCCGCCGCCAAACCACATAGCGCCAATTCCTGAAACTTCCAAATTCGCAGCTTTTACCTTCTCTTCGAATTCGAGAAAGGATTCTTCGGTGTTGCGCAGGTGAACATGAGCGTCAAATATCTGAGGAGCGGCTACGGCAAATTGCACAATGGATGAAAATGCGAAGGCCGTAAATATGGAGCATTTGCGAAATTTACGATTCACGGCGAGCTCTCCTTATTTCTTAATTAATTTTAGGTAAGCGTCTTTAGCACAACTTATAGGTGCGCCGCCGTCCTCAACTATTTCAAATATAAATAGAACTTCCGATTCCCATTTGTATCCAAAACGTTTCAGTGAGCCGTCTGCCTTTTTAACGCTTGAATTAATATAGGGGCAATCTGCTTCAGATGAGTCTAAAACGAATTCGTATTCAAATGACAGGCCTGGCCATATAGCTTTACCGCTTTCTGTAAACTCGTATTGTTTGCCTTTTTCATCCTTGTATTTACCAGCGAGAATTTGTTGGTTTGCGTATTTAGGCAGTTCAACGGGTATTTTAGTAAAGCGCTCATTTATTTGATCGACAATTCCACGTTCATTGAAAATGAGAGCACCATTATCGAAAACAAAATAAACCGGTTCTTGTATCAAGGTTGATGATTCAGGCTCGGACACTTTCAAAAAATACGAATCGTTTTTCACTCCGTATTCAAATATATTTCTCCAGTAGCCCTCGTGGAAATTGGTCCATTTAATTTTATTATCTACCGTGTTTATTTCAATAGATTCTGGACTTCCGCTAAACGGATTCCTGGTGGCTCGCAATGAGTCTAAATATTTTTCAGGAACCCAAAATCCATCTATATTTTCAAGTTTTCGAATTTCAATCACTGCGGGTGTGGTGGGTATAACGGGCGTGTTTTCGGTAGTGGGTTGGAGCGGCTCTGGTTTTTCATTCGGTTTACAGCCAACGAGGAGGGCGGATAAAACCAGGAAGCTGACAAGGTTATTGTTAGATTTGAAGATCATTAAAAACTCATATTAGCTAAAGTAAAGGTAGTGAAGGTGCCTTCACAAGGATTCGTTATACATAGTTGTTGCTTGTGGGCATGCCGAATAATCGATTGGCCTATCGCTGCCCTATATCTGCATTATATCTACACTGCGTCATCTTCATGTGTATTTACTGTGTAGTCAATTTTTCACACTGCTCTAATGAAAAATATTCCGGCTTTTCACGTGTGTGAAGGTTAAATGCATAAACAATCGAACTACGAATGGGCGTTCTATCTATATTGGTTGCAGAAGGGATAAATGACGCTTTTTTTATCGCCTTCAACCCCACCTTTTCAAAGGCCTTTTGAGGAATTGATACTACTTTAAACGGCCCAACGGCTTTGCCGTCAGAATTAATAGTGAACTCCATCCTAACGCAACCAGTGGTGGAGTCTTCAAGAGCACCACGAGGGTAATCTGGTTTGATTTTGACTTTAGGCGCCCAATAGGACTTGTCGTTGCTATAAATAGTTGGTTCAGTTTCTGCAAACGCTCTGGCATTTACCAGAACACTGATACACACAAAGAGCAATAATTGTAAAAGTTTCATCATTTTTCCTTTGACATAGATCTAAGTTAGCCAGCTAAATCTTTTTAATTTTTGACAACATATCTGTTTATTCCAAAGTCCCGGAGGCACCTAACTCGTTTAAGAACGCCAAGGCCTTGCTGCCGAAGATTTATACTATTTAATTACTGTTGAGTATTTATAGGAAAAAACATAATTTAAATTTTTTCTCTCAACATAAACCCCACCTACATTTGTTTTTTGAAACCGCATGCTGGTCAATGCATGTTTTGAAATAGCTGGAAGATCGCCTTGTTGATCACCTATATCAATATTCACGGGTCGCCCATCAACATTAAGATCGTAAGTGACATTAATGTTTCCACTTTGGCGAAATAGCGCCATTGGATCTAGGCTAAATATAGGAGCAGGTATTGATTTCAAATCGTAAATTGTATCTACAGTTGCATGTTTTACATATTCGTAGGTGGGAACAAGTGATAGCGTTTTAAACACTTCATAAACATTTTCAGTCTGGAAAAGCTGACCAGCGAAGCTAACACTTTGGTCTTTGTTCACAAATTTAAATCCAGTATTACGATTCCCTACTAAATGCAAGTCCATTTTTTCTGTGGCTTTAAAATTAAATGCTAAGTAATAAATGGGTAGAAACGGATTCTTTTTATCATTTGCAACAAGAATAATCTTAACTTCGCCTGTTTCAGCAAAAACTGTATTTGTTCCCCATATATTTGGCGACTTGGCTCCTATCTGTCTGAAATACAACCAGTCATTACCGCAACAACCTACAGTTGATAAGGATAATGGTGTATCAGCTTTTTGAGTGAGTACTACAAAATCGCCGGTTGTCGCATATCTTCCATCTTTGGCATCGAAATAAATCACTTGCGAGCACGATGAAAACAATATGCAAATTAATATGGGGGACAAAATACTTTTTATTTTCACAATAGTTCCTCTTGTGGATTCTAAATTTCGGTCAGGAGAGTTTATCAGAATGTAAGGCTTCGACGACTTGATAGTTCAATTTCGGTGAATCTAAACCCGAGAATTGATTCTCTACCAGTCAGTATTACTATTTCGCCTTTAGATAGTTGTTTTATTTTTTTAGAGTTTATACAAAATCCAGCTTCTGCCATTGGAGTGACTTCATTGAGAACCAATCTATAGCTACCTTTACGGCCGTATGAGTCGTAGAATGCAGAAACTGTGAATTCTTTTTCCACCTTATTGACATCAGCGCTGAATGGCCAGCCGCTGGATCCCCGCTGCGCGAGGATGCCGACTCCCTGTATAAATTCATATCATTTATTTTGCGCATTAGGCGTGATTAAAATGTTCCAAAAACCTAGCAATTAATGATTTTTTATATTTTGTAATTTCATGGGTTTGCAAGTAAGGTTTTCTTTTTTGCATCGTATTCGGCCTGCGTTATGGCGCCGGCATCAAGAAGCGATTTGAGTTTTGTTATTTCTGTGTAAAAATCTTTCTCAGTGGACCTCTGATCGACATTTATGTCCATTTTCGTATTTACATCTAGCGTAGGATTTTTTGTACTATCAAAATCACCCTTTTCTCCAAAAGATTCTAATTTTCCATTTAGTAGACGTACATAATATTCCTCAGCTGCACCTATGCGGCCATCCCAAGGATCATCCCAACCATAGCTCAAGTAAGAAATAGCTCCCTGAGATGAAACTTTGGCGGGCTTTCCAATTGCTTTGTACACCTCTTCCTGCGTCATCCCTATCTTTAAAGATGATAGATCTGGCCTGCTTCCATAATGAGTTGTGGTTGAGACGCAACCAACACTAACCAGGGTCAACAATATCAATAATGATTTTTTCATTTTTACTTTCTCAAGTTACATCGTTGATTTATGACTTTCTTAGTCACGCGGTTTTTAAGTTATTTTGGTATTTTTGCAGGACGATAGGCGCCCGTTTTTTAACATACCCTTTGAGGGAGTGTGAACGTTTTATCCCTCATTCTATCTATGTTTTTCGAGACAATCGGAACCTTCCGCCTTCATGCAGCAAACGTAACTCCACTCATTATTTTTAGTCAGATTTTTAGAAGCAGCGAAATTATGGGCCGTGACACCGCAATTCGGTAAACCAACAGCTAGGCCCAAGTAATCTTCCGTGCCACTTGGGTAATAGAAATAGACGTTGTAAGTAGCTTTCTCAATTTCCTTGCACGAATATTTTGAATAGTTAGAACAGTCATCGCCACACCTTGAAATTAAAACTGGAACAATGAGTAAGGCTATTAACATTAATCTGTTATAAAGCATATGTGCTCCTAGTCACATGTCTCATGACTCTAAAAAGGCGTGGTCTTAAGTCTTCATCAATTAAAGACCATAGCCACATTCAACGCCAATCTCCATTACACCCACTTACCCAAACTCGTCCACAAACACAAAATAATAAAATAGGCACGTCTCTTGCGATGGGTGGTTTATAAATCACTTTAGCGTCAAGAATCCGTAACTATGGCAATTCCAACCTTTAGTCAGTTAAACAATGTCGGTGGTAAATCTGCGCTGCAATCTTTCCGTGGGATAGGGACAGGGGCGTTTGGTATTCCGATCATGCTTATGATCTTGTTGGCGATGTTGGTATTGCCAATTCCGCCGTTCATGTTGGATGCGTTTTTCTCCTTCAATATCGCATTAGCGCTCGTCGTTTTGCTCGTGAGTGTATACGCGCAGCGCCCTTTGGATTTTGCCGCTTTCCCTACTGTTTTGCTGGTTGCGACCTTATTGCGCCTGGGTTTGAACGTGGCGTCTACGCGTGTGATCTTGATTAATGGCCATGAAGGTGGGCACGCGGCAGGTAAGGTTATTGAGTCGTTCGGTGAGGTGGTGATTGGGGGTAACTACACGGTTGGTATAGTCGTTTTTGTCATCTTGATGATCATTAACTTTGTGGTAGTAACCAAAGGTGCGGGCCGTATTTCTGAAGTAAGCGCGCGTTTTACCTTGGACGCTATGCCCGGTAAACAAATGGCGATTGATGCGGACTTGAATGCGGGCTTGATCGATCAGGATCAGGCACGTCACCGTCGTCAAGAAGTCGCCGCTGAGGCGGATTTCTACGGTGCCATGGACGGTGCGAGCAAGTTTGTAAAAGGTGATGCCATTGCGGGCATCATGATCATGTTGATTAACGTTTTCGGTGGGTTGGCAGTTGGCGTTTTACAGCACGACCTGCCGTTTATGGATGCGATCCAGAAATACACTTTGTTAACCATCGGTGATGGTTTGGTTGCCCAGATTCCCGGTTTATTGCTCTCGGTTGCGTCTGCGATTCTCGTTACTCGGGTGAATACTGCTCAGGATATGAGTAAGCAGGTTGCTAACCAACTCTTCGCCTCACCGAAGGCGTTGGGTGTTTCAGCGTGCATCCTCATTATTATGGGTTTGATTCCCGGTATGCCGCACATTGCGTTTTTGTCCTTGGGTCTGTTATGTGCTGCGATTGCCTATTATATCTACTGGAAAAAAGAACAACCTGCTGCGGTGGATGAGGGTTCGTTTATTCCCTCCGGCAGCCGCTTGGCTAATGAACTTAATAACGCCAATAGCCCGTCCAACTCAGCCACTATTGCGCCGCAACGTATGCCGCCTGCCTTACCGCCCGGCAGCGGTTCGACGGTTTCATCTGAAGGCCCGGAGTTGGGTTGGGATGACGTTCAACCGGTTGACGTCATCGGGCTTGAAGTGGGCTATCGCCTCATACCTATGGTTGATAAAAACCAGGGCGGTGAGTTGTTAGGCCGTATTAAAGGCGTTCGTAAGAAACTTTCTCAAGAGATGGGCTTTTTGATTCCTTCGGTCCACATTCGCGACAATCTGGATTTAATGCCAACCGGCTACCGCATTAGCTTGATGGGCGTGACCGTTGCGGAAGCGGAGGTTTACCCGGATCGCGAGTTGGCGATTAACCCAGGCCAGGTATTCGGCAATTTGGATGGTGTAAGAACTAAAGACCCAGCATTCGGTTTGGATGCTATCTGGATCAGCGCAACCCAAAAAGAGCAGGCACAAACACTGGGTTATACCGTGGTTGACCCTAGTACGGTGGTGGCGACCCATCTCAACCAAATTCTGCAAAATCATACTTACGAATTGCTCGGTCATGAGGACGTGCAAAAACTGTTGGATATGTTGGCCAAGACATCTCCCAAATTAGTAGAGGAGTTGGTACCCGGCACTATCAGCCTGAACGTCTTCTTAAAAGTACTGCAAAACCTGTTACATGAGCGCGTACCGATTCGGGACATTCGCTCCATCGCTGAAGCTTTGGCGGGGGCTAATGGCAGGAGTCAAGATCCCGTCGCTTTAACGGCGTTAGCACGTATTGCCCTGCGTCGCCAAATAGTCCAAAACATCATTGGAAACGAGCAAAACCTGCCTGTAGTCACGCTTGACCCGGGTTTGGAACAGTTGTTGCTAAGTACCGTACAGCAAGCACAAAAAGCTGGCGCTGATGACGGTGCTTTTATAGAGCCAGGCTTGGCGGACCGCTTGCAAGAGTCGCTCGTAAGCGCGGCTCAGAAGCAAGAGATGGCGGGGAAACCCTTGGTGTTACTGGTGGCAGCGCCGCTGCGGATGATGATGTCGCGCTTCTTACGTCATAGCCTCCCAGACATGCGCGTACTGGCTTACACCGAAATACCCGACAACAAACAAATTACGATTGATGCGAATGTGGGGGCTGACAGATAGCCCCAACCGCTCACCCAGAATGAAGTAAGCCGAAAGGCAGGAGCTGAATATGCAAGTTAAACGTTTCGTAGCCGCTGATATGCGCCGTGCGTTAGAACTGGTTCGCCAGGAGCTCGGGCCAGATGCAATTATTCTCTCAAGCGGCCGAGTGCCTGAAGGTGTGGAGCTATTGACGACCACAGGTTCTGATAGCGAACTTGCACAGTTGCAACAGCAGCCACTTGGCAAGATGGCGTTCGCCAGCGCGTCGCCCATGATCAGCGACGGCGCCTGGGCTGAAACTGAAGTTATCGAGCGTGCTGCCAAGCAACATGCGAACAGTTCATTTGCGCAAACATTGGCTGCAACCAAATCAGGTAGCAGCAATACCGGTAAGACCGGCAAGCAATTGGTTGATGATATTGAGCAAGCGCGTTTGCGTATGCTCGCCAGCCAAAACCTTGAAGCCTCCGCTAAAGAATTTTTAGTCGGCAAAAATACTGTGGTTAATGCAGGTATCCCTCGTAAAGCTGCTGCGCCTGAAGCCGGGCGCTCGTCTCAACCAGCGCCAAAACCAACTGCCAATCGCCCGCAAGGCCGCAAAGCTATTGAAGCGAAAGTGGTAAATGCCAAGCCTGCGAATGAAAAACCTGTAGCGGTTAAACCTGCGGTTGTTAGCGCAGCAGAGCGTTATCCACTTGCTGATGCAGATTTCGATAAACATAGCCAAAAAGATAAAGTTCAATTGAGTGTTACCCCCACACACAACAACGACATTCAAGAATTACAGGCGGAAATCGCCGATATGCGTTTCCTGTTAGAGCAACAACTTAACCGTTTGGGCGCTGCTGCAAGCCCGGCTAATAACTCGCCAATACTAGGCAGCATTGGCCGTCGTTTAGAGCGTTTGGGTTTACCGGCCACCGCGATTAACAGCGTATTAACGGGCTGCACTAAAACCAAAAACCTGAGCGATGCATGGCCAGATGCCTTGGCGAACCTCGCTCATCAATTACCGGTGATCGGGCGCGATGTGGTTGATGCGGGCGGAGTATTCGCTTTCGTTGGCCCTACTGGCGTTGGTAAAACTACCACTATCGGAAAATTGGCTGCGCGTTATGTGTTGAAACACGGTGCGGACAAAGTTGCCATTATCACTACTGATACATATCGCATTGCTGCACATGATCAATTGCGTTCTCTCGCACGTATTTTGCGAGTGCCAGTGCGGGTAGTGGATGAAAGTAATTCATTGGACAGTTTGTTGAAAAGCTTGCGTCATTGTTCGCTCGTGTTGATCGACACTGCCGGTTTCCGCCATGGCGATCCACAACTTAAAGCGCAACTCAAATCCTTGGCTGATCAGCCTCAAGTTAAAAGTTTGTTGGTGTTGTCGTGCAATAGCCAGGAACAGATGCTCAAAGCGTCCATCCACGCTTACGGCGCAGCTCGTTTGAAAGGTTGTGTACTTACCAAGTTGGATGAAACCGCCAGTATGGGTGAGGCCCTGGGGGTGGTTATGCAAAACCGTTTACCGGTTGCCTACACTACCGACGGGCAAGACATTCCAAAAAATATAGATGTAGCTAAGGCTCACCAGATCGTAGCTAAGGCATTAGCGCTCTTGAAGGCAAATCCGGCCTCGGCGGTTTCTTAAAAGAAAAAACAAACCCCCTCGGCAACTGCATCCTGCGGGGCTCTACCTCCCGCATCCGTGCAGTCGTCCCAACCTCCCCCTTGAAGCGTGGCGCGGCCGGGGAGGGCTTGGGGTGGGGTGCTTTTAAAAACTTAGGCTGTAAGTCATGCAGCGTAGGCGTCTTTCAAAAGTGGCGTTTCAGATCGTAAAACTCGTTATAAAAAATCCATGCTGAGCTAAATCACCTTCTATACTCAGTTCACAAATTAAGTTTTAGGCCGGTTTGTTGGAGTTAATAATTAATGCGCCCAGTACAAGTTATTGCAGTATCCGGCGGCAAAGGCGGAGTCGGTAAAAGTAATATCTCGGTGAATCTCAGCATCGCATTGGCTGAAATGCGTCGCCGTGTGGTCTTGTTTGATGCTGACCTTGGATTGGCAAATATTGATGTTCTACTTGGCCTAAAAGCTACCAACACTCTTGCCGACGTGCTCGCAGGTACACATTCATTAATGGATGTTCTTATCAACGGCCCGTCTGGTATCAAAATTGTTCCGGCATCTTCCGGTGTGCAACGCATGGCTGAATTGAGCGCGGCTGAGCACGCCGGCTTAATCAATGCCTTCAATGAATTAAGCGATCAAGTTGATGTACTGGTGATAGACACTGCTGCCGGTATTTCCGACACGGTAGTAAGTTTTGTTCGCGCCGCTAATGAAGTGATTATCGTGGTTTGCGATGAGCCTTCATCTATTACCGATGCCTACGCGCTGATCAAACTTCTTAACAAAGAATACGGCATGCAACGCTTTCGGGTTATCGCGAATATGACGCGTAACGCGCAGGAGGGCACCAGCATGTTCAACAAACTCAATACGGTTTGTGAACGCTTTTTAGATGTAACCCTTCAATTTGTGGGGCAAGTTCCTTTTGATGAGGAGGTACGCAACGCTGTACGTAAGCAAAAAGCCTTATTGGAATTTGCACCTTCGTCCAAAGCTGCTATTGCCATTCGCGGGCTCGCCCAAGTGGTGGATAAATGGCCCTTGCCCAGTGGCCCAAGTGGCCGCCTAGAATTTTTTGTTGAACGTTTACTTCGTGCGGCTAACGACCGCTACTGAGTATGAGTTATGGCCGCAGTCGATAGGTTAGCCATGTACGATAAAAAGGAGCAGACCCTTGCCAATGCGCGCATCGAAGAATTTGCGCCACTGGTCAAGCGAATCGCTTTTCATATGATGATGCGGATGCCTGCCAGTGTTCAGGTAGACGATCTTATCCAGGCCGGCATGATTGGTTTAATCGAGGCCGCGCAAAAGTACGACTCTTCCAAAGGCGCCAGTTTTGAAACCTACGCGGGTATTCGTATTCGCGGTTCCATCGTGGATGAAATGCGCCGCGGCGATTGGGCGCCTCGTTCGGTTCATCGCAATTCCCGCCGTATCGCTCAAGCCATCAAAGCCGTTGAAGCTCGCACTGGTCGCGATGCACGCGACGCCGAAATTGCCGAAGAGCTAGAAGTAGATTTGGATGAATATTTTTCGATGTTGCAAGACTCGAATTCCAGTCGCCTCTACAGCTACGAAGAAACCTTCGGCGAAGAAGATAGCAATATAGACGCAAGTGAAACCAGTAGTGCATTTGCCAGCCCCTTTGAAGGCATCCAGCGTGAGGGTCTTAAAAAAGCGCTCGCTGAAGCCATCACACAACTACCAGAACGCGAACGCATGGTACTTGCGCTTTACTACAACGAAGAATTAAACCTGAAAGAAATAGGTTTGGTGCTCGGTGTAAGTGAATCACGCGTCAGTCAAATTCACAGCCAAGCGGCAGCGCGTTTGAAATCGCGGTTGAGTGGTTGGCAGAGGTAAAACAAAGACCCAACGCTAACCCTCTCGGCAGCGCGCCCCGCTTTTCAGGGGGAGGTAACCAATTACGCCCTATAGCAAGTAGGGAGTTAGCTCCTCCCGCTGTGACGAGGGAGTCTGGGAGGGGTTATTTTTCGCCTCGATTCAAAACCCAAACGACGTTAAATTTTTTGCAAATGAAAATACGAATAGTATTTAAACGATCAAAATCAACAAATCACCATAAGTAATTAAAAAACTTTTTTAACGTCAAAAAACTGGCCAGATTGTTAACACTGGCTAGACTAACAGTTAACGAAATCCTGTAGGTGTGACGGAGGTTCCTTTGGATAAGAACATGAAAATCTTGATTGTCGATGACTTCTCGACGATGCGGCGGATCATTAAAAATCTGCTGAGAGATTTGGGGTTTTCTAATACCCATGAAGCGGATGATGGCATGACAGCTTTACCTATGCTCAAAAGCGGCGATTTCCAATTTTTGGTTACAGATTGGAATATGCCTGGCATGACCGGCATAGATTTATTGCGCGCAGTGCGAGCCGATGAAAAACTCGCGACTCTTCCGGTGCTTATGGTTACCGCTGAAGCCAAGCGTGATCAAATTATTGAAGCGGCGCAAGCAGGCGTAAATGGTTACGTTGTAAAACCATTCACCGCGCAAGCATTAAAAGAAAAAATTGAAAAAATATTTGAGCGTGTTGGCTAAGAATTTTATTTGCCCCCTCCAACAATAAGGCACGTCCATGGCATCTGAAACTCCGATTGACCCCAAAAGCGATTTCATCGTTGAGCTAAAGGAATGCGCAAAGCTGCTGACTGAAAAGTTGCAGGGCGATCAGTTCGACGAAGCCGCTGTGCTTATTCAAAGTATTACTGAATCACGCGATCGTCATATTTTTCAAACCGTCGGTAAATTAACGCGCGGTTTGCACAATGCCATTGTTAATTTTAATGTCGATGCCGACCTCAGCAAACAACCGCCGAGAATAGAAGGCTCGGATATTCACGACGCGTCCAATCGTTTGAATTACGTGATTGAACTTACGCAAAAGGCCGCTGAAAAAACCATGGATATGGTTGATGAAGCCGCGCCTATTGCCGCTAACTTAGGTCAGGAAGCGAGTTTACTTCGCAACGACTGGGCAAGACTAAAACGCCGCGAAATGTCGGCTGATGAATTCCGTGAATTATATGAACGTATGGATGGCTTTTTGGGACAAATGGAAGTTGGTACTGCCGCATTAAACAAAAGCTTGCAAGATATTGTATTGGAGCAAGGCTTTCAGGATTTAACCGGACAAGTATTAAAGCGTGTTATCGGTTTAATCAAAGATGTTGAAAAAGAATTGGTTGATTTGGTGCGCATGGCCGGTCAAGTTGAAGAAATTACTGGCATTGCAGATCCAAAAGAAAGTGGGAACGGCATGGAAGAATTAATTGAGAAACGCAAACACGAGGCAGAGGGTCCGCAAATCAATAAAGAACGTGAGAATGTAATGTCCGGGCAGGATGACGTTGACGATCTTTTATCAAGCCTGGGCTTTTAAGTCTCATGTTTTTTGGGGAATGATTGAATGAGTTTTGGTGATGACGAGGATATTCTTCAGGATTTTTTAGTTGAAGCAGGCGAAATTTTAGAGCGCTTGTCGCAGCAGTTAGTTGATCTTGAACAACGTCCGGATGATAAAAATTTATTAAATGCTATCTTCCGCGGTTTCCACACCGTGAAAGGTGGAGCAGGTTTTTTATCGCTTACGCCTATGGTGGAATGCTGCCATCTCACCGAAAATTTGTTCGACATTTTGCGCAATGGAAAACGCACCGTCACATCGGAATTAATGGATGTTGTGTTACAAGCGCTCGACAGTGTTAAAGACCAATTTGATATTGTTACAGCACGCGGTGAATTACCACCCGTTGATCCTGCATTAATTCACGCGCTCGAACGTCTGGTTTCGTGTGACGATTTAAATGAATCTGCTCCAGTAAGTGAAGAACATTTTTATGCTGAGCCAGTTCAGGCCGCAACAGCATCGCCTGCGCAATCATCCGCTGAAGCGCCACAAGGTGATATAACCGACGATGAATTTGAGCGTCTGCTCGATGCAATAAACCAAACCCCTGCGAAAAATTCTGCTGTTACAACAAATGTTGCAGCATCTACTGCCGACAGCGGCAGTGCAGTCTCCACTGGGGCAGTAGCGACTGGCGACGAAATTACAGAAGACGAATTTGACGCGCTGCTTGATCAACTACATGGCAAAGGCAAACCGCCAGCGCCGAAACCAACCGTGGCAAATCCTGTATCAAACACAGCGGTTTCGAGCAGTACTGTAGACGCAGCGTCCGCTGGGGCAGTCTCCACTGGGGCAGTCTCCACTGGGGATGAAATTACTGACGATGAATTCGAAGCCTTACTCGATCAATTGCACGGTAAAGGCAAAGGGCCAGGCATAGAAAATCCAAAACCTGCTCCTGAAAAAGCGTCGTTAGGAACACCGGCGCCTGCAGCGTCAATGAGTACTTCCGAATTAATTAATGACGATGAATTTGAAGCCTTGCTCGATCAACTTCATGGCAAGGGTAAGGGACCAACTGCACAGTCAAAAGCCGCTAGCGTTTCGCCTGCTGCACCAGCACCAAAACCTGCGGCCGCGACCAATTCAGCAGCGCCAGTATCTAAACCAATTCAAAAAACCGAACCTTTAAAAGCCGAAGCGCCTAAACCTGTTGCTCCCGCTGCAGCCAGTGCACCTCCAGCAGGCGATAAAGATGCGCCCGCCGGTGTTGAAACAACTGTTCGTGTGGATACGCAACGTCTTGACGACATCATGAATATGGTTGGCGAATTGGTTTTGGTTCGTAACCGTCTTGTGCGTTTGGGAAACACATCGACTAACGAAGCCTTGGTAAAAGCCGTTGCGAATTTGGATGTGGTGACAGCGGATTTGCAAACGTCGGTAATGAAAACGCGGATGCAGCCGATCAAAAAAGTGTTCGGGCGATTCCCACGTGTTGTACGCGATTTGGCTCGCCAATTGAAAAAAGAAATCAATTTGGAATTGGTGGGTGAAGAAACTGATCTTGATAAAAATTTGGTTGAAGCACTAGCTGACCCTTTAGTGCATTTGGTGCGTAACTCTGTAGACCACGGTATTGAGTTCCCTGACGCGCGCGTTGCTAACGGAAAATCGCGCACCGGTTTAGTTGTTTTATCTGCGGAACAAGAAGGGGATCATATTCTACTTTGCATCAGCGACGATGGTGCGGGTATGGACCCGGTCAAATTGCGCAAAGTTGCCGTAGAAAAAGGTTTGTACGATGAAGATACAGCCGCACGCTTATCGGATGTCGAAGCATTCAATTTAATTTTTGCACCCGGTTTCTCAACGAAAAAAGAAATTTCAGATGTGTCTGGTCGCGGTGTTGGTATGGATGTGGTGAAAACCAAAATCAACCAACTCAATGGCAGCGTAGAAATTCAATCGACTTTGGGTAAGGGCACGCGTTTTATTATCAAAGTGCCGCTTACGCTTGCCATTATGCCAACGCTGATGATTATGCTCGGCAAACAAACGTTTGCACTGCCGTTGGTGAGCGTGAACGAAATTTTCCACATGGATTTATCCAAAACCCATGTGGTGGACGGACAGAATTGCATCGCCATTCGCGACCAGGCCATTCCATTATTTTATTTAAAAGAATGGTTGATTAAGAATTCATCCTCAGGCGTACGAAAAGATTTCGCACACGTGGTTATTGTTACGGTAGGCACACGTCGTGTTGGTTTTGTGGTTGACCAATTGATTGGCCAGGAAGAAGTGGTTATTAAACCTTTGGGAAAAATGTTGCAAGGAACGCCGGGTATGGCTGGGGCAACTATCACTGGCGATGGAACTATTGCACTCATTTTGGATATCCCTAGTCTACTTCGTCGCTATGCCAAGGGGTCAACATCCTGGGGTCACACCTGATACCGCTGGATTGCAACACACATCGCTAATTCCGTTTGGGAAAAATGCCATTATTGGCTCGGAGTAATTTCATGCCGTTTCGGGTGTTAGTGGTTGATGATTCGAATTTCTTTCAACATAGGTTGAAAGAAATTATTAATGAACACCCCGAATTAAAAGTTGTTGGCATCGCCAGTAACGGCCGTGAAGCTATTGAAAAAGCTGAACACCTAAAACCCGATATCATCACTATGGATTTCGAAATGCCGGTGATGGATGGAATTACTGCAGTAAAACATATTTTGGCAAGTCGCAAAGTTCCTATCATTATGTTTTCATCACTTACCTATGAAGGCGCAAAGGTAACGCTTGATGCCTTGGCCGCAGGTGCCCTTGATTTTATAGCGAAAGATTTCGCCGAAGTTTCGCGCAGTTCTGCTGCGCTTAAAAAAAAGCTGCATGAACGTTTAATCACTCTTGCGAAAGCAGGTCAACCTACAGTCATTACACCGGTTGTTGCGCCTGCGCCGCGAGTTCAGTCAGATCAAACGCGCACCTCAACCATTGAAATTGCGCCTGCAAGAAATCCTGCTGCTGAATTAGCAGCGGCGCCTTTAACAAATACAACAAACACGACAGTTGCATCAAAACCGGTAACAAATTATGAAAGCTATCGTTTAAAACGCCAGCCAAAAATTTTGGTTATTGGGGCCTCTACCGGCGGGCCAGTTGCATTGACGGAAGTGTTATTAGCCTTGCCCGCTCATTTTCCGGTGCCCATTATTTTGGTGCAGCACATGCCCGAAAATTTTACCAAGGCATTCGCAGAACGTTTAAACAAACAATGCAATATTCGTGTACGGGAAGCGGTGGATGGTGATCTATTGGAGCCAGGTTTAGCATTGCTTGCTCCCGGCGGAAAACAATTGATGTTAGATAAGCGTAACGGTGGCTCTGTGCGCATATTGCCAGACGATGATCGCGTTACTTACAAACCCTCTTTGGATATCACCTTTGGTTCCGCTGCAAATGTTTACGGCGATAAAACCTTGGGCGTTGTATTAACCGGAATGGGTTCTGACGGTTGTAAAGGTGCCGGTTTGTTGAAAGAAGCGGGCTCGCAACTTTGGTCGCAAGATGAAGCGAGTTGCGTTATCTACGGTATGCCAATGGCGGTTGCGCGAGCGGGTTACAGCGACCGCGTTTTAAGTTTAAAAGATATCGGGCCGCGTTTGGCGCGTGAGGTTGTCTAATGGATTTTCTCAGCATAGTCGGAGTTGTACTTGGCTTTGCTGTCATTATTGGCGGCAACTTCGCCGAAGGTGGATCAATCCACTCCTTACTAAATGGCTCAGCTGCGCTTATTGTTTTTGGTGGCACACTTGCGGCCGCAATTTTGCAAACACCGAAACATAGTTTGAAGCGTGCGTTAAATATTTTTAAGTGGGTATTCAATCCACCTTATTCCCCATTTAAAGAAGGCATTTCCAAATTAGTTCGTTGGGCCAATGCAGCACGTAAAGATGGCTTGCTGGGTTTGGAAGAAATTGCCGAGAAAGAAAAAGATAAGTTCGCAAAAAAAGGCTTGCAACTGTTGGTGGACGGCAGTGAACCTGAAGCGATTCGTCGCATTCTGGAATCAGATTTAATTTTGGATGAACAGCGCGATTACGATGCCGTAAAGTTTTATGAAAGCATGGGCGGCTATGCTCCCACGATTGGAATTATCGGCGCTGTTATGGGGCTTATTCATGTGATGAATAATCTCGCCGACCCTGCATTGTTAGGCCCAGGCATCGCTATCGCATTTGTTGCGACTATTTACGGCGTCGCGCTCGCCAATTTATTTTTGCTTCCCATTGCTAACAAATTGCGCATGTGTGTGAACGAACGTTCACAATATCGCGAATTAATTATTGAAGGGATTATTGCGATCGCGGACGGCGAGAATCCGCGATCGCTGGAAATTAAATTGAATGGCTATTTACATCCCTGATTCATTTTATAAATCGTTAATTTTTTTAAAGCTGGCGTAAATATTATGGTGCGTCGTCGTCAACGAGAAATACACGTTAATAACGAGCGTTGGTTGGTGTCCTACGCTGATTTTATTACCTTGCTATTTGCATTTTTTGTAGTCATGTATTCCATTTCACAGGTTAATCAAAGCAAATATCGCGTTCTTTCCGAAACCTTTGTGCAAGCTTTTAATCAACCGAACGATTCAAAAGCGAACCCGGTTCCGCAAGAAAAAATAACACCATCTAACGACGCCATTACTCCTATCGATATGGGAAAAACTGCGACGGAAGACAGTATCAAGCAACCCCAAATAGCCGTTATCGAAGATAGCGCAAAGCCGGACATGAATTCCCAGTCCAATACCACCGCACCCACTAAAACGTCGGATGAACTCACGCAAATTTCTGACTTGGTGAATGAAAAATTCGCACAATTAATTAATGACCAATTAATTAAAGTATCGAGTAACGAGCTGTGGCTACAGATTGAATTAAAAGACAGTATTTTGTTCCCTTCCGGCGGAGTAGAAACCAGTGCGCAGGCGCAAACCATTTTTACGGAAATCGCAGGTATCTTAAAAAATTATGAAAACCCGATTCAAATTGAAGGTTTTACGGACAATGTTCCGATCCGCAATGGTCGTTATCCTACTAATTGGGAATTGTCGTCGGCGAGGGCAACTGAAATTGTTAAATTTTTAGCGAGTCAAGGCGTCGCTCCTGAGCGTTTAGCTGCTGTGGGTTACGGGGAATTTCAACCGCTGGCGTCCAACGATACTGAAATGGGCCGAGCGCAAAACAGACGTGTTGCAGTCATGGTTGCCAAGCGAAAAATGGAGCGGCCCAAGACAGCGCCGGGCGGGTTCTAAATTTGCACCTCGTGCTCAATGTTCGCTTAAAGTGAGCACCAGTTCACCTAATATCAGGGTCCACTGTTTTTAAGTGACCGGTGCATTTATACTGGCGCCGGTTTTTTATGCTTAAATTCATCCACAAATATCTCGAATGTTTTTAACCAGGTTTGTTTATAAACAGGATCAGTAGATCAAAGGACGTTGGAATCAAATGGCTGCAAATAAAATCACTGCGAATATCGTTGAATTTAGTGATAGCAACAACAATCAATATCAATTATCGACCAGCAAACCATCAATCGCTGGTACAACTCAAGTCAACCTTTTACCCAAAGACATCACGCTCATCCGTCCGCTCAATTGGAATGAAGCCTGGAAGATTATATTTCCCGCCAAACCGTGCCCGGCCGGACCGGAAAAAATTGCGGGCGCAATAAACGAAGCAATTGCCGCAAGAAGAATCCATTTGATCGGTATGCCGTCTAAATCGGTTTCCAAAACTTCGAAAGGAAAAGGTGGCGCTGGCGCTAAGCCCAAAGCAGCCGAACCCGAAGCTGTACCGTCTTCAAGTTTCGCTCCTTCGAGCACGGTTTCTCCCGAAACCAAATCCTCATGTAATGACAGCACCGCGATTTCTACTGCCCAGCCTGCAAGTGTTGCGGAAGGCGCAGCGGGAGCGGCTTCGGTCGCCAACACCTGCACGCGCGGTTGCCCCATCAGTATGATCTCCGGAGAGGAGCTACTTAGCCTCACAGATTTCGTATTACCTGGCCCGCTACTCTTTGTTTGGAAACGTACCTACCGTTCCGGGCATGATCGCAATCTAGGCTTGGGGCACGGCTGGACATACGCTGGCTGTGAGCGTTTATCGGAAAGTTCTTCAAGCGTTGAATTGAGCGATGATGAGGGCAGGGTTCTTACCTTTAAACGCCCGCAACTCAATCAACGTAGCAAATTAGTTAACGAGCAAATGGCGCTTGATTTTGTCGCTTATGAAACCTACGTGTTGCGCCAACACAATCAGCCGCACAAAATATTTTCTCGATTAGGTCAAACAGGTAGCTTTCGCCTAACCCAAATTCAACATCCATCCTACAAGCCTGGAATTGCTGGCGGTGAAGCTAAAGGCTTCGCGTTGACACTTCACTATAATGCACAGGATCGATTAAGCCAGATCGCCGGGAATTGGGGTAAGTCGCTGCTGTTTGCCTACGATAATCAAGGGCAAATCTCATCAGTAACTTTGCTAAACCAGGAAACCAACGAGCGTCGTGCCGTTGCAGAATATAGTTACAGCCCCGAGCGCGATTTAATTGCGCAACGCGATAGCGCAGGTCGCGGTGAAACTTACGAATACAATAATCATCTTTTTGTAAAACGCACGCTTACAACTGGTTTTAGTTATTACTACGAATGGGAAACAATGCAACCCGGCGCGCGTTGTTTGCATACTTGGGGCGATAAAGGTATTTACGATTATCGCTTCGAATGGGATGTAAAAAATAATCGTACACTTGCTACTGATAGTCGCGGATTTAAAACAGAATTTGTTTACAACGAATTCGGTTTAATTACGCAAGAAACAGATAACGAAGGTGGTGTGCATTTCTACACCTACGAAAATGGTCTGCGTACTTCCTATACCGATCCGGAGGGAAATGTCACCTGGTACGCATACGATTCAGCGAGTCGTCCGACCGGTATCGTCGATGCATTGGCGCAGCGTCAGGCGCATTATTATTTTCAAGATAAATTAGTTTCTTCGACTGACAAAGACGGCGCTCACTGGCAACGC
This sequence comes from Gammaproteobacteria bacterium, assembly GCA_004173475.1. Classification (GTDB taxonomy): domain Bacteria; phylum Pseudomonadota; class Gammaproteobacteria; order Pseudomonadales; family Cellvibrionaceae; genus Cellvibrio. Next base: position 116,491 of record SEBU01000001.1, on the reverse strand, counting down.
AAATATAATAAACAAGGTTTGCTTGAAACCCTTGAAGCGCCAGACGGGAAACAAACTCACTATGCATACAATTCGCAGGGATTATTAACTCGCGAAACAGATTTTGCCGGACGTGCTAGACGCTATGAATGGAACGATTCCGGGGAACTCACGGCATTAATTAATTCAGAAGGGCACAAGCAAGTTTTCAAATACAACCCATGGGGTCAGCTTGTGCAGATGGACGTGTGGCTCGCGAGTCACCAGCATGGAGGCACCACTTATTATTTCTATACCAGTAGTGGTGAGCTTGAACGCATTACTTATCCTGGTGGTGAAAAAGTTGATATCGTTTACAACGCAAATGGCCAGATAGAGCGCTTGAGTGACAGACGTGGCCGCGTTACTCACTATGAATATGATGGGTTGAGTCAGGTTATTCGTCGTACCGATCCTGAAGGCAACAGTATCGCTTATGAATACGACACTGAAAGAAACCTCACTCGTCTCATCAATGAGAACAACGACGAATACCAATTTTTCTATGATGGTAACGAGCGTTTAATTAAAGAAATCGGTTTTGATGGCCGCATTCAGCATTACAAATACAACAAAGCCGGCCACTTAATCAAACATCTGGATGCTGGCGAAATTGTTACAGAATTCGAGCGTGATGCGCTCGGTCAAATGCTCGCAAAAACCAGCAGTTCTTTAAAAAATCCATCCGCAGTTGCTGAACTAAATCGCTACCTCTACGATCCTGTGGGGCGAATAAAAGAAGCATACAACAGCGCACAATACATTACGTTCCAATATGATCGCATGGGCTACTTAATTAAAGAGCACCATAGTGATCTTAATGAACAGCGTCAGCGTCTTAGCGACACTATGGTGGATATTCATTATGAGCTAGCTACTTCTGGCCAACTTAAAAGATTGCATTTGCCAGGCAATCAAATAATTGATTACGGATATGATTCGTTTGATCGTTTGCAATCTGTATCTTTAAACGAAACAGCTATTACCAAAATTCAACGTAATGAATTCGGCTTCGAATTGAATCGTCAACAAGGCGATTTAATAACACATAGCGAATACGACCCCATGGGACGCTTGGTAAAACAACATGCGCATATTCGTCAACAAAAAGCAGGCGTTATTGATCGTCAGTACCAATATGATCCTTTTGGTAATCTGAGCAAATTCAAAGACGGAAATTGGGAAGTTAATTATGTCTACGATATGATTGACAGACTCAAACGCACCGAAGGTTCATTAAAAGAAAAGTTTGTATTTGATCCTGCAGGAAATTTATTAGGTCAGGAAAAAAATGACGCTGGTAAAGCGACCCAGGGTAATCGTCTTACACTTCAAGGTGATCGCAAATTTGAATACGATGCTCGCGGAAATTTAGTTCGGGAAACTCGCGGCAAAGGCGGAAAACTCAAAACTGTTTACGAATACAACTTTAACAATCATTTAATAAAAGTTGTCAAAGATAATCAATCCACAGAATACTGCTACGACCCTCTTGGACGTCGTACGCAAAAACACGACAGTTTCGGTATAACGAAATATCTATGGGCGGGTGATCAACTCGCTCAAGAACAACGCAACCAAATTAAGAAAACATACGTTTACGAACCCGAAAGCTTTAAACCCATCGCCATGGTGCAAGATGGTGAAATTTATCATTATCACTTGGATCACCTCGGCACACCGCGCGAACTAACCAACGAACAGGGTAAAGTAGTTTGGAAAGCGCAATACAAAACCTACGGCAATGTTGCGTTAAAAGATGTCGAGGAAGTTGAAAATAACCTTCGCTTCCAAGGCCAATACTTCGACGAAGAAACCGGCCTCCACTACAACCGTCACAGATACTACGACCCAAGCATCGGCCAATTTACAACGCAAGATCCAATTGGATTATTGGGTGGAATAAACAATTATCAATACGCGCCGAATCCGACCGGTTGGGTTGATCCGTTTGGGCTATGTAAAGAAGAGCTTAGAGTTAATAAAGCTCGTCAACGGCAATATGAGATGCTAAAACAAGATGTTGGCTATAATGTTAGCCCCATCGGTTGGGATGCCTATCCATCTATCGGTAGAGAAGGATCGTTCATATCTGACAAGCAAAGTGTTACTGATATTTTAGGTAATATTGATAGTGTATCTATCCTAACAATAGACAAATCAAAAGTTATTCAACTAGAAAATGCATTTGGTTTGGAGCCAGGTTCTCTTCAAGATGGATTTAAAATAAGACAGGTAAATAATATTGGATTAAGAGCGCCAAGAAGCCCAATGGAAGGGAATAGATTTTTTCTTGGTGCTGGGAATCATCTTCCCGGAGGGGCTCCTGAGATGGTGGTCAACTCTATACCAACAGTAGACGGTAATGGGGTTTTTACTCTAGTAGAGGTTAAGGTAGTTTAATATGAATGCTTCTTACTCGGTTGTTGTAAAAGCTGACGCTTCTGAAATAATAGTTAATGCTGTCAATGAAAATATTGATTCGAAGATGTTACCTCTCGGATTTACTTTTGATTCAAAGCTTTCAAGATATGTGAAGTTCGTGGGAAATATTAAAGAAAAAGCAAAGATTTTCGAGGCTTTGCGAGATATAGGTATTTTATTTTCTGATGGTAAAGAATGGTGTCCTGCGGAGCTATTTGAATACTTTAGAGAGCAAGGTTTTGTTAACGGAACATTTAAAAGAATCTCGTGGATAAAACCTACTGAATATATTATTAGGGAAATATAAGATCTAATTTTTGCGAGCTTCGTATGTTTTCGATCTATTTTTTTTAATTTTAGGATTTTAGTTTATCCTAGAATCAAAGATGCATACAGGCATACCTATTCGAGCTTAATATGACTAAGAAAATGGAAATACTTGAAGAGCACGGAAATGTTTTATATTTGGACGATGTGAATACAAATGTTACCTTTTTTCGCGAGCAAGCGAAATTTATCAAACAAGCAGATTCAAACAATTACGTTTTGAAAATAAAACCTACTTCAATAGAAATAAAAATTAGTTATGAAGAATACGTTCAGCTAAAAGATTTTTCAAAACCCCCTACGGTTCAATGGTTATATATGAACGCCAAAAGCAGCTTGCTTGATTTTTTCGATGATTCTGTTGATTTATTGGAGGCTAAGAAAAAATGGGTTTTGTTGAAAAAGGAGATGGATGAAAGATTTCGTAATAATTAGGTGTCATTGCTGTTAAGGTCCGAAAAAGTTCATCAGAAAAAGGCTGCGTCTGGGCAAGTTAGAGTATCTGAAAGCATTTAAGATTGAAAAGCTATTGGTACTATTCTTGATTCCAGCGATAAGGCGTAATCAAGCTATACGGCGCCAGTCGGATCTAATGGTGTGATAAAAATACTAACAAAATTCCATGATAATACTATGAGGAATTTAATTTGAAAAAGATAACCTTATTTGATGGTGATCAAGAAAAGCTTTTCGCACATGACTACTTAACAAAATGTAATTGATTATTGCCTTTAAAAATAATCGATGAAATAAATTCCTGTGCGAGATTTTCAACTGTTTGCATTAGAAGAGGGATTGTCCAATCTTGATAAAGCTCTGCTTCACCTTGGTAGGCCAGTGGTTGTAACTGAATGATTTGCTCGCTATCTTTGACGTCTCTAGCTTTTATTTTTAATACCAAAACATTACTCATTTTAAGTCCTTTAATTTTTTCAATCTGGCTCCCGTTTCGACGGGAGCCAGGTTCTAATTTCGTAGCGTACCTTTAGAAAACGTTGAGCTTTTACCCATCAAACTCACGTACTCCTGATGAACACCAACCTCAAGAAAACCACGGCGTTGTGACAATTGTTCTGCACGTAACATCTGCTTGCCTAATTTTTTACTCCACAAAATAGCTAAACTGCAATGGGCAGAGCCGGTTACCGGGTCTTCGTCTATACCTGCGCGGGGTGCAAAGAAACGCGATACAAAATCTCTCTCATCGTTTTTAGCGGGTGCAGTAATCATGACACCACGCGTTTCAATTTTAGCGAGCTTTTCCATTTCAGGTGAATAGTTTAGAACTTCATCTTCAGTAGCAAGCTCTACAATAACGTCCTCGCCGGCCTGGTAGGCGGCGACAATATCGAGGTTAAGTTGTTGAATGCCTACGTCATCATTGTACAAATAAATATTGCTAAATAATTTCGGTTGGATTTTAGGAAAATTCAACGTCACTGTGTTTGCATTCGCGATTGCGACCAGAGTCCCGCTTAGGGTTGAGAATAAAAATTCCTGGTAGGGAAATTTTAATTCGTGAGAAAGTACGTGCGCGGAAGCCAAAGTAGCGTGGCCACATAATTTTACTTCGCAGCTAGGGGTAAACCAACGCAGCTGCCATTGGTTATCTTTTTGGTGCCACAAAAATGCAGTTTCAGACAAATTAAACTGCGCTGCAATTTTTTGTAACCATTCATCCGGTTTAGGTTCATCCAAAATGCAAACAGCCGCCGGATTTCCACTAAAAGGTTTATGAGAAAATGCATCTACAACAAAATAGGGCAAGCTTTGGTTATCCATTTTTCGAAATCCTGGTAAGTTTTTTTGATTAATCACGCGTACGTACGAATATGTGACTAGAATAACCTTGCTTGGTGGAGCAGTGCAGATTTACAATTTATAAATTACACCAGTACAGATTGGTGCGTAAAAATCTGTACTGGTTAAAATAAAGCGCTTCTGTACTGCTAATTATAAGTTGCATTTTATCGAGTGAGTTTATGGGCAATCTTTATCATCAAATCGCTTCTGAAATTATTTCGCAAATTGATGGGGGCGCTTATCACATAGGTGACAAGCTTCCCGGAGTGCGAGCTGCGAGTGAAATTCACGGGGTAAGTGCGTCGACCATTGTCGCGGCTTACGATGAATTATTAGATGGCGGCTATATCGAGTCGCGCCCGCGTTCCGGCTTTTATGTGTGCTCACGCGCGCAGGTCGATTTCCTCTCGCCCAAAATGTCTCAGCCGGCCATGATTCCGCGTGACGTTGTGGGCCAACAACTCATGTTGCCGTTATTAAAACAAACGCAAATTCCTGGTACGGTTAACCTGGGCGCTGCAGTTCTCGACCTGAGTTTGTTGCCCACCGCTATAGTAGAAAAAGCCATCGTAAAAGCGGCGCGCCAGGAACGGTTGAATATTTGTCGCTACCAGTTCCCGCCCGGTAATCTGGCACTGCGGCAGCAAATTGCAAAACGCATGGCACAGCTTGGCTGTGACGTAGATGCTGATGACATAGTGATTACTAACGGTTGTCAGGAGGCGCTCCTTCTTTCCATAAAAGCTGTCACTCAGCCGGGCGATGCCGTTGCCGTTGAATCACCCAGTTATTATGGAATTCTGCAAATTATCGAACATTTGGGCTTAAAAGCTATCGAAGTTCCCACCGATCCCCAAACGGGTATTTCTTTGGATGCACTTCAACTTGCATTCGAAAACTGGCCCATTAAAGCCTGTATTGTTATGCCTAACTTTAGTAACCCGTTGGGCGCAACAATGAGTGATGCCAACAAGAAAAAGCTCACGGTCCTCTGTAAAAAAAGCAAAGTACATTTGATCGAAGATGATATTTACGGTGATTTGTGTTTTGGCGCGCAGAGGCCGAGCATCTGTAAACGCTTCGATGAAAAAGTTATCTATTGTTCGTCTTTTTCAAAGACTCTTGCACCGGGATTGCGAATCGGGTGGGTGGCATCGCGACAATTGGCGAATGCGATATCTCAGTTAAAATTTATGAGTAATACGGGGCTGCCAGGCGTCGTTCAATATGCATTGGTGGATATTCTCGCGAGTGGAAAATATGATCGCCACTTGCGCGGTTTGAGAGCCAAGCTGGGGAAGGCGACTCATGAAATGATTACTGCAATCGAGCGTTACTTTCCACCTGATACTCGAATCACTCAACCCAAGGGTGGGTTTATTTTGTGGGCGGAATTACCACCAGATGTCATAAAAAATAACGACACCTTCGACTTGGCGCTCACAGCCCTGGAAAAGAAAATTGCTATAACGCCGGGTAAGTTGTTTTCCGCAAATCAAAAATATACCCATTGTTTGCGCTTATCGTCGAGCGGGCTTTGGTCGCCGGAAAAAGAAAAGGCATTAAAGCGCGTAGGTGAGCTAATAAAGCTTTTGTAATTAGCAGAAGGTTTCTCAGCAACGAAAAGATTGTGATAGGCATAAACTTTGCTCAATAGCTGTGTACGGCTTGCTTATGGCCTAAGCAGGCCTAAACTGACATCTGCTTGACGCTCTGAGGAATTGTTTGTGCGTGTTATTACGGTAGCTAACCAGAAAGGTGGTGTGGGTAAAACCACCACCAGCGTAGCGCTCGGGGGCATTGCTTCCGCGCTTGGCTACCGGGTATTGCTTGTAGATGTTGACCCGCACGGTTCACTCAGCACTTATTTTCGTCAAGATCCTGACACACAGGAACTCAGTTCGTACACGCTCTTCCAAGAGCGGAAAGAATTATCCGCTAGCAGTGTAAAACGGTTAATTCGCGCTACCGATTACCCTAACGTGGATTTGCTGCCATCGGCGACTGCGCTCGCTACTTTGGAGCGCCAAGCGATCGGGCAGGATGGCATGGGATTAGTCCTGGCTCGTTCGCTAGCTTTTATTTATAACGACTACGATTTTGTGTTTATAGATACTCCTCCTTTATTAGGCGTGTTAATGATCAACGCGCTTGCGGCTTGCCAACACCTGGTGATACCCGTACAAACTGAATTTCTGGCAATCAAAGGTTTGGAGCGGATGGTCAATACGCTCAAAATGATGAGTCGTTCCCGCAAAAAACCTTTGGGCTATACGATTTTGCCGCTGATGTATGACCGACGTACGCAAGCGTCAGTGACGAGCCTGCGCACAATTCGCAATACCTACCCAGATGAAGTATGGCCCGGACATATTCCTGTCGATACTAAATTTCGCGATGCGAGCCGTGCTGGCGTACCACCGCATTTATTTGATGAAACGGCCCGAGGTGTTGAGGCGTACAATTCGTTGTTCAAATTTTTAATGCAAAAATTCGCCGCAGATGACGCACGCGTCGTAGCAGGTGCATCGTGAGTGATATAAAAAATCCCTTCGATAGTTTGCAGAATTATTTTGATGAGCTTTTGCCGTCGGATGAGTTATTGCCGGAGGACATGCGCGAAAAAATTATCTCCACTCCGGTGATAAAAAATGAAATTAGAACTCCTGTTATAAAGGCGGCTGTTTCGCGCAAGGTAGAAAGTTCGCGAAGTCCAGAATATGCAGAACCCGATGCAGATAAAAAAGAAAAGTTGCAAAAATTATTGAGCAGCGCGCAACCGCACATTGTGGTTGCACCTATCGTTAAAGTTAAGACATCGTTCGTAGAAAACCCAAGGGAAATCCAGGAGTGGGTGATTGAAACCGCTGCTCCTGTTGTGGAAACACGAACGCTCGAAACTCCGGCGGTGATCGAGTCCGAGTTAGTGTCGCAACAATTTCAAATGCCTGGACTAGAGTGGTTGCCAAATGGTCTTCCGCAATGGGCTCAGTCTCGCTTTGATGTACTTCTTTTTAAAGTGTCTGGTTTGACTCTCGCCGTTCCATTAATTTCATTGGGGCAGATACAACCTATTACCGATGAACTTACGCCGTTGTTTGGGCAGGCTGATTGGTTTATGGGATTTCAACCCACACCCCAGGGCAAAATCCGAACAGTGAATACTGCGAAATTTGTAATGCCTGAACGCTACGATGAAAATTTTGTGAAGAACGCAAAGTATGTCGTGTCTATTAACGGTGTTCCCTGGGGGCTTGCGGTTGATTCTGTGAATCAGCCGATAAGCCTGAAGCCGGACGACGTTAAATGGCGCACTGATCGCAGCAAGCGTCCCTGGCTTGCGGGAACAGTGAAGGAACATATGTGTGCCTTGCTGGATATTCCCATGATTGGCCAGATGCTGATGGACGCCGATAAGAATGCGTTGAAATCGCGGGCGTAAGACTGGCAGAGGATGCAGCCTCGACTATAGTTATAGCGACTAATCACATTTTTGAGCCGTGCACCTTGAATTCAGGCATAGCTCCCGAGGAATTTTTTTATGGCGACTGATGTAGCAAAAAATAAAGGCACTGATGATCCGGTTCTACAGTGGGTGACATTCCGTTTGGATGGCGAAACTTACGGCATCAACGTAATGCAAGTGCAGGAAGTATTACGCTATACCGAAATTGCACCCGTGCCTGGCGCGCCTTCTTACGTATTGGGAATTATTAATTTACGCGGCAATGTAGTGACTGTCATTGACACGCGTCATCGTTTTAATTTGCCAAGTGGCGACATCACTGATAACACTCGTATTGTAATTATAGAAACTGATCGCCACGTAATTGGTATTTTGGTGGATAGCGTTGCAGAGGTTGTTTATTTGCGTCAATCAGAAATAGAAATGGCGCCTAATGTCGGTAACGAAGAATCGGCGAAATTTATTCAAGGCGTTTGCCACAAAAATAATGAGTTGCTTATTTTAATTGAGTTGAATAAGTTGCTAACAAGTGAAGAGTGGAACGAATTAGAAGATGTTTAGATAAACACTTTTTGCGCGCTAGCTGCGTTATTTTTCATTATCAAAAAGTCAGAAATTGTGAGAACAAATTTGCATGGCGAAAAGCCGCCTGAAAGGTAGTTTACATGGATGCAAACTATGATCTATCGCAAACTCCTTTCTTGCTAACTACTTTTTTTTCAACAAAAGTACCTTGTCAGTAAAAGTACCTTGCTATCATCACAAAAATTAGAATCTAAAATATAGATGTTGTCGGAGATAAAATGCAATTAACGCCATTAGAAATTGGATTGGCTGTATGTTTGCTTGTCAGTGTGGTTGCCCTGATTGTTTCGCTTAAAAGTTTAAACGTCGCAAAAGCTCAGCAAGTACAAACGGAACAAGCGCTTCAAAAATTTGCGCGCGATTTGGCTATGTCCTCTAGCGGTTCGGTGGGGATGGGGCAACGTTTACTGGCTATGGAAAAGCGCTTGCAAGAAGCGCAAAAGGCAGATAAAAAAATCGATTACTACAACGACGAAGATTTCCAACCTTATTCGCAAGCGGCACAATTGTTCAAGTTGGGTTTAGATGCAGAAGAGGTCGCGCGTCGTTGTGGCTTATCTCGTGCTGAAGCTTCTTTAATTCAAATGATGCAATCTAACGCGGACAATGCTAATTAATTTTTCTTAAATTAATCCCCATCGTTGTAACATCCACAAACCTAAAGTTACCGTAAGCATTGAACCCAAGGTTGTTTGTACAATAATATTGGCTGCTAACTTCGTATTGCCATTCATTGCTTGCACCATCACAAAGCTAATGGTTGCGGTGGGCGATGCTGCTAACAAAAATAAAATAGCCAGGCTTTCACCACGAACATTTAATGCTATCGCAAGAGCACATGCTATCAATGGAGATAGCAAGAGTTTCCATATGCTTGCACCTAATGTAGCGGAATCCAATGATTTGAATTTTGATAAATCCAATGCGCCACCAATACAAATCAACGCAAGTGGCAAGACCATTTGGCTTAAATATTTCCCGCTGTCTAATAACACTTTAGGTAAGCTGATATTGACTGCGTTAATAATCAAGCCGAGAAAAATGGCGATGATTAATGGGTTTTTTGCAATGCCAATTAATGTCGGTTTGAGCGAACTATTAGCAGCATGCAAACTGCGGTTGAGCACATAGACTGACAATACGTTATAAACAAATACGGTCATAGCTACCGGTAACGCCGCAATCGCAAGCCCTTGTTCACCGTAGGCGTTTGCACAAAATGCCAAACCTAGAATCACCAAATTCCCACGGAAAGCTCCCTGAATAAAAACGCCGTGATCCCGTACATCTTCACAGTGCCAATGTGCAGTCAATAAACTTCCCATAAATACGACGACTGTCATCAGGCTAAATGCAATCAACAGATTTGGTTCCGCCATTTCACCGAAGTGCGCGGTGGCGCAGGTGGTGAATAACATAACGGGTAAGCCCATGTTATAAACCAATTGCGAGGCGACTTTTATAAAGTCATCGGTAATCATTCGCGTGCGTTTTAAAACAATGCCAAGCATCAACATCACAAAAATTGGTGCTGTTACGGAAAAAGCAAAGCTGAGGGTGGCGAGTGGTGAATCGGTAATCACGATTTGTCTCAGTAAAAATATTAATTTCTATCGTCTAATGCTGCGTTAGTCGGATTTCAAAATACCTGGTTAGGCAGGGGATGACGACTCCCTATTTAATAGAACAGAAATTTTTAACGGATATTTGAAATGTACAAAAGTTGGTACAGCAAAAATTAAGCCCAGCATAGCTGGGCTCAACAAGTTACATCAACATAAATTATTCACTTGCCAGAATACAAAACTAATCCGGAACCTTAAAAGGAAAATAATTTTTTGCGTTGTTAAGACTAATGTCTTGAATCATTTTTCCAACCATTTTGGTGTCGTTAGGTACCAAACCTTTTGCCATATCGCGGCCAAAAATTCCGCATAAAATACGACGGAAATATTCGTGACGTGAATAACTTAGGAAGCTGCGGCTGTCGGTTAGCATTCCTACAAAGCGACTGATTAAACCTAATTGGCTGAGCGACTCAATTTGACGAGTCATGCCTTCCATTTGGTCCAGAAACCACCAACCGCTACCAAACTGAATTTTCCCCGCGGATGAGCCGTCCTGGAAGTTACCAATCATGGTGCCGATCATTTCGTTATCGCGCGGGTTCAAATTATAAATAATGGTTTTGGCCAAGCGGTTTTCGCTATCCAATTTGCCCAAAAATTTTGCCAAAGGTTTTGCGTAATTGTGATCACCGATGGAATCGAAACCCGTATCTGCGCCAATGGTGCGGAACAAACGTGGATTGTTGTTGCGAATAGCGCCAATATGAAATTGTTGAACCCAACCCTTAGCGTGATCTTGTAATGCAAATTCGATCATCATGGCTGACTGAAATTTTTCGATTTCTCCTGGAGTTAAATTATTTCCGCCACGAACTTTCGCAAAAATCGTTTTTATTTCTTCGGTGGTGTAATCAGTTGCGTAAACAGTTTCCAGACCATGATCTGATAAGCGGCAGCCATTTTCGTGGAAGTAATCATGACGTTTTTGTAGCGCTGCCATCAAGTCATCGAAAGTAGCAATGTGTGTATCAGCAACATTAGCTAAACGATCAATATATTTGTTATAGGCAGCTGCATCTTCAACCGCCATAGCGCGGTCAGGCCGCCATGTGGGAAGCATTGCGGATTTAAATGTTTTATCAGCTGCTACTTTTTTATGGTGCTCGAGATCGTCAATCGGGTCATCAGTAGTACACACCATTTTCACATTCGCTTGTTCCATTAAACCGCGCGCGCGGAATTCAGGTGTTGCAAGCAATTCATTACATTGATCCCAGGTGCGTTTAGCGTTGCTGCTATCGAGCAAACGGTCGGTGATACCGAAGGGCTTACGTAATTCGAGATGAGTCCAGTGATAGAGCGGATTACGAAGAGTGTAGGGAACAGTTTCGCACCACTTTTCAAATTTTTCCCAATCGCTGGCATCGCCAGTACAGTAACGTTCGTCCACTCCGTTGGAGCGCATAGCGCGCCATTTGTAGTGATCACCGGCAAGCCAAACTTCGGATAAATTACGAAACTGTTTGTTGTCGCCCACTTGCTCCGGTTGAAGATGACAGTGGTAATCAATGATCGGCATGTGTTTGGCGTAATTGTGATACAGCTCTTTCGCTTGTTCCGTATCAAGTAAAAAATCGTCGTGAATAAATTGCATTCTCACAAGTCCTCAGCGGCTTTTTTCAGGGTAACGACCCCGAGCTTTGGTTTGATGGTGCGCTTCTCAAAGGATAGGGTTAAATGACACAGTTAAGCGTAGTGAATCCAATTGATTGCGTTTGAGGGTAATGACCGAAGGGTTGCGCTCTGATGTCTTTAAAAGTTGCGGCGCTACTGCTTAATACAGCTTCATGGCAGTCTACCGTCTGTTAAATTAAATTGCCATCAAGCGGTAAAAATTAATCTCACCTTGTTGGAAGCTGCGCAAAATCGGCGCATTGGGCTATAGTCAAATGGCGTGGGTTTAATTTGATTCACCTCTGTTGAGATGTTGATAATTCAGGAGCTGTTATGACCAAGCCGATCGTACATCACAATTCTCTGTATGACTTATTACGCGCTGAGCAAATTGATGAATTTAATAAACGCAAAGCAGCGGGCGAATCCACGGAAGGAAAATTAGCAGCAGGAGATTTTCGCGGTCTTGATTTACGTGATATGGATGCTGATGGTCTGGATTTAAGCAATGCTTATTTTCGCGGTGCAGATTTGCGTGGTGTCGATTTCCGCAATACCAATCTCGAAGGCGCAAGCTTTTGCCAAGCGCATATTTCAGGTTGTTATTTCCCTGCTGAACTTTCGGCGGATGAAATTCGTTTGTCTTTTGATCTGGGAATTCGCGTTCGTTACCAGCGCTAAAGCCGTGCGATGGGTCGGACTATAAATTTTCCAGATTTCTGACCGCAACTCATTGATTTAAGTCCTCGCTCATATTCTCCAAGCTGCCTATAAGGTTTCACTTGTATCGAACATAAAAAAAAGGCAACAATTGGCAGAATTTGACGGTTAAAATCCCGTTGTAGAGATGATTCACTATGAATAACCGCCACATCAGTAGCGGTTATTTTTTATTCAGAACACGTAAATATTGGTAAAAAGCAGGGTTGCCCTATCTGCAGCGGCTATGATTGCACCCAATTTAAATTGGCCATTCTTATTCGTGGCTGATTCATCCAATTTTTAATTATGATCTTTTCAATCACTCAAACCTATTGAGGAAGTTGTATGGTTTTTCGAAAAAAAATCAGTTTGTTGACTATCGCTGTTGCGCTAGCTGCCACAGTACCTGCCTTCGCTATTGAAGCTCCGAAAAAGGTAAGTGTAGATGCGCCGCACGCCTGGATGAACAAAAAATTGTCGCCGGAGCAACGCGCAAATCTGGTTTTGAAAGAAATGACAATAGACGAAAAACTCAAGTTGTTAATGGGTTATTTCGGTCATGATGCAGATTGGAAAGAATTTAAACGTCCGGTTGAGTCGTACCCTCAATCCGCAGGATTCTTTTATGGTATTCCGCGTTTAGGTATCCCTAATATATGGGAGGCAGATGCCGGCATTGGTGTTGCAAGTCAAAGCGGCCCGATTGTACGTGAAGCGACTGCTTTGCCATCCGGTATTGCCACTGCTGCAACCTGGGATCTGAAAACTGCCTATGAAGGCGGAGCCATGATCGGTTCAGAATCCCGTTCATTTGGGTTCAACGTGCAGTTGGCCGGCGGCGTGAATATCATGCGTGAGCCACGCAACGGTCGCAATTTTGAATACGCAGGTGAAGACCCTTTGTTGGCAGGGCAAATTGTAGGCGCGCAAATTCGCGGTATTCAATCCAATCAAATCGTCTCCACGTTAAAACATTACGCATTTAATGATCAGGAGACAGGGCGCTTTAGCCTCGATGTTAAGATTGACGATCAATCTGCGCGCATGTCGGATCTGCTGGCTTTGCAAATTGCAAAAGAAGAGGGTAATCCCGGCTCAGTCATGTGTGCCTACAATCGTGTTAACGGTGTATACGCGTGCGAAAGTGATTATCTCCTCAATGAAGTCTTGAAGAAAGATTGGGGTTTCAAAGGCTGGGTAATGTCGGATTGGGGCGCTACTCACAGCACAACACAAGCTGCTAACAACGGCTTGGATCAACAATCAGGTATTCCCTTCGACCATTCAGAATATTTTGGTGGAGCGCTTAAAGAAGCTGTTCAAAATGGTTGGGTTTCAGAAGCGCGATTTGACGATATGGTGCGTCGTGTTCTCCATGCCATGTTTGAATTTGGTGTGATTGATAATCCGGTTTCACCTAATCCCGGTGCAATTAATTTCAAAGCTCACGCAGCTGTTACTCAAAAAGATGCGGAAGAGAGCATGGTGTTGTTGAAAAATGACAACAAACTTTTACCGTTAAATAAAACTGCAAAGAAAATCGCCATTATCGGTTCGCATGCTGATGTTGGTGTTCTCTCCGGTGGCGGTTCGTCACAAGTTTATCCTGTAGGTGGAGCGGCATTCAAAGGTGGCCCAAGCGTATTCCCTGGTCCGATGCTGTATTACCCATCGTCACCATTAAAAGCGATTCAAGCGCGCGTACCGCAAGCAAGCGTTACTTATCACGACGGCAGCGACTTGGCTGCGGCTGCAAAATTGGCGGCTGAAAGTGATGTGGTGTTGGTGTTTGCTAATCAGTGGACTGCAGAATCGATCGATGTACCGAATTTGTCACTGCCCGATAATCAAGATGCATTAGTGGACGCAGTGGCTAAAGCCAACGCTAAAACTGTTGTAGTTCTACAAACCGGTGGGCCTGTACTTATGCCATGGCTTGGTAGCGTTGGCGCGGCCGTTGAAGCTTGGTATCCAGGCACGCAAGGTGGCGAGGCGATAGCACGCGTGTTATTCGGCGAAGTGAATCCATCAGGACATTTGCCCGCAACTTTCCCAGCGTCTGAATCACAATTACCCAGACCAGTGTTGGATGGCTATCCTGAAGTACGTAACGCGCGTTTTACCGTTGAATATAAAGAAGGTGCAGCGGTTGGATACAAATGGTTTGATTTAAAAGGTCTTAAACCTTTATTTCCTTTTGGTCATGGTTTGTCCTACACCGAGTTTGCTTTTTCGAATTTAAAAGCAGATGTGAAAAAAGGCCTGATCAATGCCAGCTTCACGGTTAAAAATACCGGGTCGCTTGCAGGGAAAGAAGTTGCTCAAGTTTATGTTGCTCCGGTAACGGCAAAATGGGAATCGCCGAAGCGTTTAGGCGGCTTCCAAAAAGTGGAATTAAAAGCGGGAGCGAGTAAAACCGCGAGCGTTGTTGTTGATCCACGTTTGGTTGGTGTTTACGAGACGGCTTCAAAAACCTGGAAAATTGCTGAAGGCGATTACAAAATAATTCTCGCAGCGGATGCCACTGATGCAAACGCGAGCAGTGTTATTGTGCATTTAGGCGCTATGACTTTAGATGTGAACGGCAAATTTATTCAATAATTTTTTTTAACAAAAAATATCGCCTAGTATTAAAGCCGACCGTCACAGGTTCGGCTTTTTTATTGGCGTCCCTTTCACGCTCAAGTAAAATTTTTGTAAACTTATATGATAATAACATTTAAAACGTTATGATTGCGTTGCAAAAAAAAGAGCAGTAAAGAGAGACATAACAAAAAACTTATTTGGAGAATCCTATGTTAAAACTCAAGGCAAGCCTATTGAGTCTTGGCTTTGTAGCCGCAAGTGTTTTTGCAGCCGATAAAGCTGAAGTAGTTGTGGATGTACAAAAACCTGGTCCCATTATTCATAAAGATATTTATGGCCAATTCGCCGAGCACTTAGGCCGTGGAATTTACGAAGGTATCTGGGTTGGTCCCGACTCCAAAATTCCCAATACTAAAGGTTGGCGTAACGACGTAGTAGGTGCGCTAAAAGATTTGAAGGTTCCTCTTATTCGTTGGCCTGGTGGTTGTTTTGCTGATGAATATCACTGGCGTGACGGAATTGGTCCACGCGCTAATCGCCCGGTAAAAGTGAATACTAACTGGGGCGGTGTTGAAGAAAATAATGCGGTGGGCACACACGAATTTTTTGATCTTGCTGAAATGGTTGGTGCAGATGCTTATATAAACGGCAATCTCGGTACAGGCACTCCGCAAGAAATGGCTGAGTGGTTGGAATACATGACTGCTGAAGGAAAATCTACCTTAGCAGAATTGCGTCGTAAAAATGGTCGCGATAAACCATGGAAAATTTCTTATTTCGCAATTGGTAACGAGGCGTGGGGCTGCGGTGGCCATATGACACCAGCTTACTTCACCAGCCTCTACAATCACTGGGGCAGCTTCTTAAAAACTCCTGAAAATAATCGTCCCAAATTTATTGCAAGTGGTGGTCATACCGATGACACCAGCTGGGCAGATTATTTAACAGCCAACATTAAACCTGATTGGGCATTAAATTTTGATGCAGTGAGTTTTCACTATTACACATTACCCACTAGCGATTGGAAAGTGAAAGGTGCTGCGCTTAATTTTTCTGAAGCGGATTGGATGTCAACCATGGTGCGTACCTTGCGCATGGATGAATTCATTGTCAATAACAAAAAAGTAATGGATAAAAACGATCCTGAGAAAAAAATCGCGTTTGATGTGGATGAGTGGGGCACCTGGTACGACACAGAGAAAGGCGACAACCCGGGCTTCCTTTATCAACAAAACAGTTTGCGTGATGCGATTGTTGCGGCTTTGAATTTAAATATATTCCATGCTCATGCTGATCGCGTGCGTATGACTAATATTGCGCAAATGGTTAACGTGTTGCAGGCAATGATTTTGACTGATAAAGATAAGATGATTTTAACACCGACTTATCATGCCTTTGACTTGTACAAGCCATTCCAAAATGCTACTTCGTTACCTACCGCGATTAGTAACAATCCTAAATACACGTTGGGCTCAAGCAGCATTCCTGGCCTTAGTACATCTGCAGCGCGAGGAGTAGACGGTAAAATCTATGTTGCGCTTGTGAATGCTAATCCCAAAGAAGATTTGGATGTGGCCGTAAATCTTGGCAGCCAAAAAGTGTCAGGCGCGAAAGGTCGTATATTGACTTCAAAAATTATGGATGCTCATAACACTTTTGAAAAACCTGAAACTATCAAGCCTGCACCCTTCAGCGCGTCAGCAAAAAATGGCAAGTTGAATGTTAAGTTGCCTGCGAAATCGGTAGTAGTCGTTGCCGTAGAATAAAGCTAGTTGATCAAAATAAAAAGGGGATTTCACAATCCCCTTTTTTTATTTCTACTATTTATTTAAAACAAATCCTCTATCGATAAATAGCGTTCACCCGTGTCGTAGCTGAAAATAATAACGCGACTGCCAGCGGGCATTTCAGATTGTTTTTGCGCAAGTGCAGCAAGTGTCGCACCTGACGAAATTCCTACAAAAATTCCCTCCTTTAACGCACACTGGCGCGCCATTTCAAATGCATCCTCTTCGGTTACAAGCACGGTGCCATCGAGTGTTGCCTTGTTTAGAATTTGCGGAATAAAACCAGCACCTACGCCTTGTATTCTATGCGGGCCTTTTTCACCGCCACTGATAACGGGCGATTTTGCAGGTTCAACAGCCAAGGTTTTTAAATTTGTAAATTCGCGTTTTAAAACTTCGCTACATCCGGAAATGTGGCCACCAGTGCCTACACCCGTTATTAAATAATCAATGCCTTCGGGGAAATCAGCAAGAATTTCTTGTGCGGTGGTATTTCGATGTATCTCTACGTTTGCCTCGTTATTAAATTGTTGTGGGATCCACGCGCTGTCTTGTTCCGCTGCAATTTCAGTTGCTTTGGCAATCGCGCCGCCCATACCTAATTCTTTTGCAGTTAAAACCAGCTCTGCACCATAAGCCTTCATAATCTTGCGACGTTCAATCGACATGGACTCAGGCATGGTCAAAATCAAACGATAACCTTTCACTGCACATACCAACGCCAAACCAATTCCTGTGTTGCCCGATGTGGGTTCCACAATAACAGTTCCCTTTTTGAGAAGACCTTTAGCTTCAGCGTCCTCGACCATCGCCAATGCAATGCGGTCTTTAATACTGCTGCCTGGGTTAAAACGCTCAACCTTCATCCACACTTCAATATCATTGCGAAATAAATTATTAATACGAACGTGAGGCGTGTTACCAATGGTTTGTAAAATATTGTCGACTTTCATCTTAAGATCCTTGGGTTGTTGTCGTTGCAATTGCTGATGATTAAATGGTCTCGCCAGTTTTGTAAAAAGACTGATGCGAAAATAACTGATACAAAAATAAAGTTTACATAAATTAAAAGATTAGTCTAAACGCTTTTTAAACCGTTTTGCCGCCACAAGCAAGCCTATTAGGGTAAAGCTAATTAGCCAGACCAGGTCTGGCCATAAATCCGCCAGGGTTGCTGCACGCAAAACAATTCCACGAATCAACCGAATGAAGTGAGTCGCTGGCAATATTTCAGCGATCCATTGTGCGAGGCGTGGCATGCCCTCATAAGGAAACATAAACCCAGACAGTAAAATGGAGGGGATTAATAAAAACACGGTGAGCTGCATTGCCTGCAGTTGCGTTTTTGCTACAGTCGAAATCAACATGCCTAAGGTTAAACTCGCACTGATAAACACCAGCGCTGCCAAAAACAATTGATCCAGTCTGCCGCTAATCGGTACATCAAAAATCAGATGTCCTAATCCAAGAATAATTGACATTTGAATGAGCCCTACAAACACATAGGGCACAATTTTGCCAATCATTAACTCCATAGGTTTTACTGGCGTGGTAATTAACAACTCCAAGTTTCCGCGCTCCCGTTCACGCACTAACGCGGCAGATGTAAAAAGCACCATGGTCATAGTCAGTATAATAGCGACCAAACCGGGCACTATATTAATCGCCGAGCGCCGTTCAGGGTTGTAAAAAATTGTCATTTCAAATGTGGATTTTTGAGCGTTGTAACTACTTGCCATCGTTTGAGAATTGAGCGCACTCAATGGCATATTTTTTAATCCAAAAATTGCATTACCCACCATGGTATCTGACCCATCAACAACCCACTGCGCCAACGGGCGTTCATCATTCAAACGCTGCGCTATATCCTTCGGGATAATAAGTGCTGCGCGCACATCGCCGCGAGTTAGTGCGGCAACCGCTTCTTTTGATTTTGCATAATTTTGAATAAATCGTACAACTTGTGTAGCTTTTAAGTCGGCCACTATTGTTCGAGCGATTTCGCTGTGGCTGTTATCTACCAGCGCAACGGGTAAATTGCGCACGTTGGTATTGATGGCGAATCCGAATAGCAACAACTGAATTAATGGAATCATCACAATCATGCCGAAAGTAGGGCGATCGCGAGAAAGTTGCCGCAACTCTTTTACCACTATGGCGTAGATGCGTTGTAAGGAATTGCGAACATTTGCAGATGTATTCATTGCCTGCCCTCACCAGTACAGTGTACGAATAAATCCTCAAGGCTGGGCCGTACTAACGTTAAATTTCTCCCGTGCATTACATTGGCAAATTCTTGCAGTAACCAATGTTGAGGTTGTTCAATATTTTCTTTGATGAGGACACGCAAATGTGTACCTTGTTGCGCAGCCGAAATTACATTTGAATTTCCTGTTAGCTGCAGTTTCAACTGGCGAAGATTATCACCATCAATTTCCACAACCTGAGCACCCAAATCTTTCATTAATTGTGCGGGTGAGCCGTCCGCTCGTTTGACGCCACTTTCCAAAATTGCGATGCCGTGGCAACGCTCGGCTTCATCCATGTAGTGTGTAGATACCAAAATAGTGGTTCCCTGATCGCAAAGATCAAATAATTTTTCCCAAAAGTCTCGGCGGTTTTCGGGATCTACTGCAGATGTTGGCTCATCAAGGATAAGCAGCTCCGGCTTATGTAACGTTGCGCAGGCCAGAGCAAGCCGTTGACGCTGCCCGCCACTCAAACTACCCGCAAGGCGTGTGCTGCGTTCATTTAATTCATAAGCGGCTAGCTGCTCGTTAATGCGTCGTTTGCTAATTGCAGGATTCAAATTATAAATTTGCGCAACAAAATGTAGGTTTTCAATTACGGTTAAATCTTCGTAGAGCGAAAATTTTTGTGTCATGTAGCCGATACGTAATCGCAAGGCTTCGGCTTGCTGCGGAATGTCCATTCCCAGCACATGAATTTTTCCACTCGAGGGTGTGAGCAAGCCTGTGATTAAACGCATGCTGGTAGATTTGCCGCATCCGTTTGGCCCTAAAAATCCATAAATAGTTTTCGCAGGTATCGATAAATTTAAATTATCTACTGCGGTGAAGTTGCCGAAACGATGTGTTAAGCCTTGAGTTTCAATTGCGATAGTTGTCATCACAATGGTTCCGAACGTAGATTCGGATGAATATCAACTTGTACGGGCAACCCACTGGGCAAATCTTTGGCTGTTTCAGGTAAATCAATTTCTGCCAGATACATGAGTAGAGCGCGGTCACGTGCGTTCAATCCGTAATAGGGAGTAAAAGCAGGATCTTGCGAAATCCAGCGCAATTTTCCGGCGAATGATTTTTCATAACCGTCTACATGCACGTTTAATGTTTGGCCAATACTCAATGTTGTGCGAGCGGGTTCGGGAATATAAACGCGGGCATAGGGCGAGCTTCCAACTAATAAAATTGCAAGCGGATCATTTATTGCAGTGCGCTCACCTATGTGTTTGGGCAGTCTGTCCAGGAACCCATCTCGAGTGGCGGTAATACTTAGTTGTTTTAATGTGTGGTTTTCAATCGCTATATTTGCTTCCGCTTCTGCTACTTGCGCATCGGCAGCTTGTAAGTCTTCCGGACGTGTACCGTTGGTGAGCGCTAGTAAATTTTGATTTGCGCGACGAACATCTGCCTGGGCTGAGTCGCGAAGACTGCGCGCGTTATCGACTTCGGCTTGCCCAATCATTTTTTCTTTTGAAAGTGTTGCAACCCGGTTGAAATTTGCAATTGCTTGAATAACCTGTGCTTGTGCACCTTCGAGTTGCGCGCGCGTTGCTTCTATGTCTTCTGCTCGTGCACCGCGGCGTAATTTGATTTGTATTGCTTTTGCATTCGCAAGTTTGGCTTCGGCTTTTTTAAGATTTGCTTGTGCCTGGGTATCATCCAATTGCACTAATAAATCACTTTTTTTGACAAAGCTGCCTTCGCGAATGGGTTCGGCAAGAATAATTTCTGCAGCCGTCGCTTTTAATACCACACGATCGCGTTCGAGCGTGCCTAGCGCTTGCTGATTGTTTTTGTCGCTACAATTGCTCAAACACATGATCAGACCGAGGGCCAGCAAATGGATCTTCATAAATATGTCCAAGAGGGTATTATTGGGTTTAGTGGTATTCTTAACGGTATAATAAGCCAAATATACGCCGGGCATTGGGCGCATCTAACAATTAATGGTTGCGAGAGATATGACTGAATTTTCCGTTATAGGCCTTATAGGCCACCTTCACAATGAACGGGCTACTTATTCGTTAAAGCGTCTTATTAACTTTCTTCAAAGTCGTGGCG
This sequence comes from Gammaproteobacteria bacterium, assembly GCA_004173475.1. Lineage (GTDB taxonomy): Bacteria > Pseudomonadota > Gammaproteobacteria > Pseudomonadales > Cellvibrionaceae > Cellvibrio. The sequence continues at coordinate 95,244 of SEBU01000001.1, read as the reverse complement.
TGCAAATTGTTTTCGAACAGGAAACGGCGGGTTTACTAGTGGACGATCCGTTATATAAGACCAGCTGCAAAATTGTTGATGCTGACGACTTGGGTAAGCTCTGCGATTTGGTTATTGTTGTTGGCGGCGACGGAAGTTTGCTGCGCGGCGCGCGAGTATTAGCAAAATATAATGTTCCTTTGCTGGGCGTTAATCGTGGTCGGCTCGGATTTTTAACCGACATTATGCCCGAAGATATTGAAATAAAAGTGGATGAAGTTTTATCCGGCAAGTACGTGCTTGAAGAACGTTTTTTACTTGATATGTCTATTATTCATTTAGGAGAAACTATTGCGTCAAGTGAGGCTCTAAATGAAGTTGTATTACATCCCGGACAATTTGTTCATATGTTGCAATATGAAATATATGTGGATGGCTATTTTGTAACCACGCAATCTTCAGATGGCATTATTGTTTCAACACCCACTGGTTCTACCGCTTATTCCCTCAGTGGCGGCGGTCCATTACTGCATCCCAATCTTGATGCCATTGCATTGGTTCCTATGAACCCGCACACATTGAGTAGTCGGCCTATGGTGGTGTCTGGCAGTAGCCACATTATGATTCGAGTGGGCGAACATAGCCGCGCGATTCCAATGATATCCTGTGATGGTCACAATCATTTTGAAATGAGCATGGGCGATGAAATTCACATTCGCAAAAAGCCGGATTTATTAAAGTTGTTGCACCCCGCTGAATATAATTTTTATGAACGTTGCCGTACAAAACTCGGTTGGGGCGGGCATCTACTCAGTGATTAACTTACAGTCATGGTAAATTTTTTTTCAACCGACTCTGAATTAGTTCCCGTCGAGGGTTATGACCTCATCGGCGATGTGCATGGTTGTGCTACAACGCTCGAAAATTTATTGCAGAAGTTAGGTTATAAAAAAATTCAGAGCGTTTACCAGCATCCCAAACGTCGTGTTATTTTTTTAGGCGATATTGTCGATCGTGGACCTAATATTCGTGAGGCACTATTACTCGTACATGCGATGGTACAGAAGGGAAGTGCGCACATGGTGCTGGGTAATCACGAATATAATGCATTGACCTATTGTGAAAAAATAAAACACTCAGCAGCTTCAAATTGCCAGTATTTGCGGCCGCACAATCCCGCAAATTGCGCTTTAATCGCCGAAACTCTGGAGCAATTTTCCGACTATCCTAATGAGTGGTCGGAAATGTTGGAGTGGTTTAAAACCCTACCGCTTTTTATGGAGTTTGGTTCAGCTCAACAAGGGAATATGTTTAGAGTTGTACACGCGTGCTGGGATCACGACATTGTTGCGCACCATAAATCCATTTTTGGTGACGGGCATTTTGATGAAAATTTTTTACATCAAAGTGTTTGTACAAATACCGCTGAGTCACATGCAATCCAAGTGCTAACCCGCGGCGTTGTTTTTCCATTGCCGGACGGTGTAAAAGTTGTTACCCAGGAAGGCCATGTTCGTAGTACCTTTCGCACAAAATTTTGGGCGGAAAAGGCAGAGACCTACGGCGATTTATTATTTCAACCTGATCCTATTCCCGCTGAAATTGCTGCACTCCCTATAGCGCAAGATCATCGCTCAAAAATGGTTCGGTACGGTTTGGATCAACCACCATTATTTGTCGGGCATTACTGGTTGAAAGGTAATCCAAAGCCAATTACCAATAACATCGCTTGTCTTGATTACAGCGCGGTAAAATATGGTCGCCTGGTTGCCTACAGAATGGATGGCGAACAACAATTACAAACAAAAAAATTTGTATGGGAATATGTTGATCCCTAATGACAATATCTGAATAGAAGAGTTTACTGTGAATTGGATTGTGGTTAAAAAGTTTCCGCTGAATAAAGATTTGTCGCACGTGGCAGGATTTTTAAATGAACGTTCTATTGCGCATCGCATTTACGAAGAATCGGGTGAGCAAATTCTGGCCGTAGCAGATCCTCGCATGGTTGGACCTATTGCACAATTTTTAAATGAAGTTGAACAGGGAACCTTGGTGATCCAACACGACATAACTTCTTCAGACCCTGAGGCTTCAGTAGCACAGCCATTCATTCAACAAATATTCACATCTCCCATCACTTCAATACTTATTTTGCTGAGTGCATTAGGTGCGCTTATAGTTGGCTTGAACGAAAATTTAGGGGCTATGTATTGGTTTACGTTCCAGAAAATAAGTTTTGGTTATTTTCTGACGTTGGAAAAATCGCTTCAGTCAGGTGAAATTTGGCGACTTGTTACACCAGCATTTTTACATTTTGGATTTTTGCACTTTGTTTTCAATAGTTTGTGGATGTGGGACATGGGGCGTCGTCTGGAGCTTTACATGGGAAAATCCATGTACCTATTATTTTTTGTTGCTACAGCGGTCATATCCAATGGTGCGCAATATTTTTGGCAACCCAATACCAATTTTGGAGGTATGTCGGGCGTGGTCTACGCATTGGTAGGTTTTATTATAGTAAACCAAAGGTTAGCGCCTAGTAAATTAACGGCTGTACCTGCGAGCGTTTTAGGGTTTATGTTGTTTTGGTTGGTGTTGTGTATGACTGGCGCCGTCGATTATTTTGTGGGTGGCGGTGTTGCCAATGCTGCCCATGTTGGCGGTTTACTGGCTGGTGCCGCCTTCGCTTGTTTAATCGTAAAAAAAGCTGCACCTCAAGATTAATATCGAGAAAATTTCCATGGATTTACAGAAGTTACTTAACAGTATTACCCCCGACATCTACCAGAATTTGAAATTGGCAGTCGAAATAGGAAAATGGCCGGATGGTAATAAATTATCCAGCAAGCAGCGTCAATTGTGTATGCAAGCCGTCATCGCTTATGAACATAAAAATTTACCGCCTGAAGAACACACCGGATTCATTCCGCCGGAGCCTCACACATTTTGTGGCGATGATCACGAGCACGATCATGCTGAAACTGAAAAACCTGTCAAATGGGTTGAATAATTTAAGGGCTTTTATATGTCAGCTTTAGAACAACAACCGCGCGCGATTTATTTAAAAGATTATAAAGTTCCTGACTACTTAATTACCAAAACGCAATTGCATGTAGATATCCACGACGGTTATACATTGGTTACCGCCAATTTGTCGTTGACAGCTAATCCCGACGCGGTAAATCATGCATCTCAATTAAGTCTACATGGAACTGATCTCGAATTAATTTCTATCGCTATTAATGGCCATGAGATTCCAGAAAGTGCCTACGAATTTGGTGAGGAAACTCTTACCATAAAAAACACGCCTGCTCAGTTTTTGCTGACAAGTGTCACCAAGATCTATCCAGAAAAAAATACATCGCTTGAAGGGCTTTACAAATCGCGCACTATGTATTGCACACAGTGCGAGGCCGAAGGCTTTCGAAAGATTACCTATTATCTTGATCGCCCTGATGTGATGAGCGAATTTACAACTACGGTAGTGGCTGATAAAAAATTTCCGGTGCTCTTATCGAATGGAAATTTAATCGGTAAAGGTGACTTAAATGATAACCGCCATTTTGCTACCTGGCATGATCCATTTAAAAAGCCAGCCTATCTATTTGCATTGGTTGCGGGTGATCTCGCAAACATTCAGGATAAATTTACAACCTGCTCCAAGCGCGAAGTTACTTTACAAATTTATGTGGAGCCAAAGGATTTAGATAAATGTGAACACGCGATGACCTCCCTTAAAAATTCTATGCGGTGGGATGAAGAAGTCTACGGTCGTGAATATGATCTTGATATTTTTATGATTGTTGCTGTTGACGATTTCAATATGGGCGCGATGGAAAATAAAGGTCTCAACATTTTTAATACATCGTGTGTACTGGCAAAACCAGAAACTACCACTGACGCCGGTTTTCAGCGTGTAGAAGGTGTGGTTGCCCACGAATATTTTCACAATTGGACTGGTAACCGGGTTACTTGTCGTGATTGGTTCCAGTTAAGTCTAAAAGAAGGTTTCACCGTTTATCGTGATTCAGAGTTTTCAGCGGACATGGGCTCACCTACAGTAAAGCGTGTAGAGGATGTAAGTCTTTTGCGTACGCTGCAATTTGCGGAAGATGCAGGGCCTATGGCGCATCCGATCCGGCCTGAATCTTATATTGAAATTTCTAACTTCTACACCATGACAATATATGAAAAAGGTGCGGAAATTGTTCGTATGCTTGCAAATTTGTTGGGTAAGGAAAAATTTCGCAAGGGTACAGATTTATATTTTGAACGTCACGACGGACAAGCTGTTACCACCGAAGATTTTGTAGCGGCTCTCGCGGACGCATCGGGTAGAGATTTATCGCAATTCAAGCGTTGGTATTCGCAGGCTGGTACTCCACGTTTGCAAGTGACCGATAATTACAATGAAGATACTCAAGAATATTCATTGCATATAAAGCAAACCTGCCCACCAACACCAGAATGCCAACAAAAACTACCATTTCATATCCCGATTGCCATGGGCTTATTAGGTAGCGCAGGTGATTTACCGCTCTATTTAAAAAATACCCAGCCTGACTTTGAAACGGCTGATAATACATACATGGTTCTTGAGCTTACTCAGGAAGAACAAACTTTTGTATTTGAGCGCGTTCAGGAAAAGCCGGTGCCCTCTTTACTACGGGGTTTTTCTGCGCCAGTAAAATTACACTACGATTATTCTCGTGAAAACTTGATGTTATTGATGAGCGCTGATAGCGATGGCTTCAATCGATGGGAAGCGAGTCAGCAATTATCTCTGCAAATTATTAATGATGTTATGGCTGCGTATCAACGCGGTGAAGATATCAATACAATTAGTATTGATATGCGTTTGACTGAAGCATTCCGTAAGGTCTTGCAAGACGAATCTTTGGATAAGGCAATGGTAGCCTATATGCTTAGCCTGCCATCCGAAGCCTATATCAGCGAGCTCGCAGATGTAGTGAATGTTGAAGCTATTCATTACAGTCGTTCAGCTGTTCGAAAAATTATTGCTCGTGAGTTGCTTAGTGAATTTGAAAGAATTTATAAAACTTACGACCATGAGCAGCCTTATGCGGCAACAGCGGACGCTATTGCAAGTCGAAGCTTAAAAAATGTTGCTCTCGCTTATCTTATGCTGTTAAACGACGACGAGATTATTCGCGCCTGCGAACAACAATATGTAAACGCGAACAATATGACCGATGTGATGGCAGCCTTGTCGCAACTGGTTAACGCAGAAGCTCCGTTGGCACAAGGTTTGTCAGGCAACGCGTTGGCAGGTTTCTACGAGCGCTGGCAACATGAATCGCTAGTGGTCAATCAATGGCTTACGGTTCAAGCAACCTGCAGCCTTCCCAACACACTTGCGCGAGTTAAAGCGCTTGAAATTCACAACGCCTACGACAGTAAGAACCCCAACAAAATTCGCGCACTTGTATCAAGCTTTTGTAACAACAATGCGATTAATTTTCACGATAAAAGTGGTGAAGGTTATAAATATCTTGCAGATAAGATAATCGTGTTAAACAAACAAAATCCGCAAATTGCATCCAGATTATTAACACCGCTTACCAAGTGGAAAAAATATGCTCCTGATCGCCAGCAGTTAATGAAATCACAGCTTGAGCGAATCATGGCGGAACCGGATTTATCCAAGGACGTGTTTGAGGTGGTGAGTAAAAGTTTGGTGTGACCTGTTTTAGGTACGCATCAACCGAATGAATTTTAGCGATGGTTGAGTGTTTCTCTTCAGATATTACCGGGCTAAATTTGGAGCGGTGAAAAAATCGCTCCAAATTTACGGGTGAGCGCTATAAAACCCCGTATTTTTCGTCTACTGAAAAATTATTTGAGATATGAATATTTCTCATCGTGAAACTTTTTCCATTAAGTACTTTTGGCTTGAATTGAGTTTTATTTATTGCTGTAATGAGATTACTTTCAAATACTAAGGCTGCATCTTGACTATTGCTAATGCATTTTGCACTTACCTCAAAAGGCTTTCCGGTTATATCCACTGAAAATAACGAATCACATTTAACGTCGGCATTAACTTTCATTTCTGTTGGGATCGCCAGATTTGGCCATATAGCGTCGCTATAGGGCGCAGTACCAAACCCATCGTTTACGATAATCGATTCGTCAGCTACAGTCGTTGCCGCTAGGTACCGGCTTTCAATATGGTGTTGCGCACGTCTACAGGTAGTAGCATCCGAGACGAAAGTTATTTTAAGATAGCTCGGCCTTTTAATATTTATGTTTTCAGTAATCCCAGGGCAGTTTTCAGAAAGTTGAGAAAGTATATTATCTATATTTCCATCCGTAAAATTTGATGTAAACGTTTTTTCCTTAAAAATTTTATCCGTTCTGGTTATAAACTCAGCCAGCTTCCGACAAGAAACATTTTTTAAATCAGCGGTAACCAACCGATGGGGATTTTTTAATTTTATTAGTTTTATTTCATCGGGACAGGATTGTTCTGCTAATAAAATAGCTTCCGACAAAGCCACCTTTTCGACGTGGAAGCTATGTCTCTCGTCATTTTCCCCTCCGTCGCTAAAGCCCGTTAACGAATAACTAGCTATGAATAAGAAAAAACCCATAAATGCTAGTGTTTTTCCGTAGGTCTTTGGAAAACTGTCTTCATTATTAAATAGGCGTTTAATACGATTAAGCAGTAATTTTTTTGAACCTGCGATGGCAACTATCATGGTGTGGTTTTCTTTCATTTCTGCAAACTCCTTAAGTGTATTCGCATAAAACAATGGATCACCGCTTACAGAGACGGCTACGTCATCACAGGCATTTTCACGCTCTTCATCTATTTTTGAAGAAAGCCAATGTATAAAGGGATTAAAAAAATAAATAGATGTTATGAAAGTTTGCAGGCTCTTGGTTAGGTAATCGTTTCTACGAATATGGGCCAGCTCATGAAGTAGAATGACGTCCAGTTGTTGGTGGGATAAACCAAGCATCATGCTTACAGGTAAAAGTATCATTGGCTTGAAATGACCTATCACGCAAGGAACATTAACTATTTCGGATGTGCGTAGCTGAATTGATTGGGTAATACCCAAACAATTTTTCAGTTCATTAAAGCTAGTTACCCATTGTTCATCAAGTGATTGATTTTTGTGATTTTTGACTTTTTGGCAAAAGAAAAGCTCTGTGAGATATTTGGTCAAATAAAAGCTAAAGCCTATCATCCAAATGAATACGATTTTACCAACGTGCTTATCAAATACTTCCAACAGGTTATTTCTGTGAAAGCTTTCAACATAGGAACTTTGAGTGAGGACGACAGAGTTATCAGATACATTGTTTGAAATTATATCTATGACGACCGTGTCATGAAGATTGAGAAAAAACGTGACAATACTAGTGACAATACAACTGACTAAGCCAAAAATATTTATCCAATATCGTTTGGCTGCCGATATTTTTTTGGTAAATGCATAGCTCGTCGCCACTAATATTGCGATTAGGGAGAATTGCCATAGCGAATGAATTATCGTCCATCCAATTGCGTGAACTAATTGGTGGCTCAACAATTGAGATAGTTGGTTCATTTTTTATTCTCCATTTCTGCTAAAAATTCTTTAATGTCCTTCAATTCTTGTTTTGATACTTTTTCACTACCTAATAATTGCATGACCAGTTTTGATTTCGACCCACCAAATGCGGAGTGGAGTAGGCGATTGAGCAATGTTGTTTGGGTGTCTTGTTGTTCCGCAGTGGGAAAGTAGATATGACTTTTGCCATCTTTCTTACGCCCTAATAATCCCTTCTGTTCCATAATTTGCATGGTTTTGAGTGTGGTGGTGTAGCCAATGGGTTTTGTTTTGCATAGTTCATCATTCACTGCTTGTACTTTAGCTTCACCAAGGTTCCAGATAATGCGCAGTATTTCTAATTCGGCGGGTGTAGGATTGCTCATTATTGTTCCTTTTGCGGTTATATACGTAAGTCTTCGTAATTAATTTATACGAAGACTTACGTAGATGCAAGTTTTGGAAGTGTAAAATGTAAATTTGTTAGTGGTAAGAAATGGGAAATATTAAATGGGCGAATACAGTGTGGCGGGTAAGTTTATAATTGTTGGTAACAATCCAGCTTTTAATTTCAATTTTTAAAAGCTGGATGTCTGCGAGTGGTTCGCCTAATTGAAGAAGACGACTTCTCAACTATATGAATGTCGCCAATGAATTTTTAGGTTGATGATTTGGAATTGTCGTTTGCTCGCTGCTCAATTACGCCAAAGTAATCTTTTCCTTAGTAATTAAAATTTTTCTTTCCTTGTAGAGCTTGCTTAGTGCATTTTTATAAATGCCTTTGCTGACTTTATATTGAAAATAAATTTCTTCTGGTTCGCTTTTATCGGTAAGGGTTGATTCGCCGCCATTTTCTTTTAAGTGATTTAAAATAATATCGGTAAGTTCATCGCGCACCACGCTATTTACGGGTTGCAAACTCAAGCCAATTTTTCGGTCGGGACGGATTTCTTTTATGAAGCCTTTTAATTTTTCGCCGTAAAGTAGAGTGCGTGGTGCGTTATCGCGAAATACTAAACCTAGATGAGTGTGATTAATAACGGCTTTAAAACCTAGGTCGGTGCGCCCGCAAATGATTAAATCAACTTCTTGTTGTACTTTTAATCCACTAGCCCGTTCTTCCAAATGATGGCTTAGGCGCGATGACGCGGTGATGCGTGATGTATGTGAATCAAGATAAACGTATACAACATAACTGTTGCCGACTTCCATGGGCTTGAGTTGTTCGTTGTAGGGTACGAGTAAATCTTTTGGTAGACCCCAATCTAAAAAAGCACCTACAGCGTTTACATCTTTTACTTCAAGATGTGCGCATTGGCCAACCATAACTTTTGGTGTAAGGGTTGTTGCAATAATGCAATCATCTGAGTCCAGATAAATAAATACGTCGAGGCTATCGCCAACCTTGGCAGTCGCAGGAACGTAGCGGCGAGGTAAAAGAATATTGCCGTAATTCCCACCATCTAAAAACAAACCGAAATCCACTTGCTTGATGACTTCCAAGTGATTCATTTGACCAATCTTAAGCATGTTTAACCTTTTATATACAGGGCATAATGGGCGCTATTGTAAAGCTTGTGCCCTAAGAAGGGTGATTATAGAGAGTAGATAGTTTATGGAATTTTTTTCGTTTGATGCGCTGGAGCGTCGTTTCGCAGTAACTCTGGATGTTGATTTGCAATTAGAGCGGTTGAGTCTGGATGGCGTAGTCATGTCAGTGAAGCCTTGGGGTGAAGCAAACAGTATTCATAATTTTGATGATGCGCAGCTTGGGCAATCGACGTTGAGTTTTAAGCTTGATCCTGAAAATCAACAAATTAGCTACGACTTACATGCATCCAGCTACCCAGTCATTACCGGTATTGCAGACGTCAGCGAACAGGCCAAGTCTCTTCTTGTTCAACAGCCAGGGGCATCGCCACATCAAAGCGGAAAAGTTAACAGCTTTGTTTTGCTGGGTATAGCGGCCAAATTATTTAAGAGTTTCAAAGTCATCAAGGTCGCGTTATTGGGGGCTTCAGTGGCGGTCTATAGCGTGATGTTTACTGTCGAATTTGCGCTGGCATTGGTGGCTGTTCTTATGTTCCATGAATATGGCCATGTGCGAGCTATGAAGAAGTTTGGAATACCCACCAAAGGCTTTTACTTGATTCCTTTTTTGGGTGGTGTCGCCGTAGGGGACAAAGCGCGCACGCAATGGGAGTCGCTCTATATTTCCATGATGGGGCCCGTTTATGGCTTGGTGATGACCGCAGGTTTCTACGTTGCATTTCTTGTTACGGGTAGCCATTTTTGCGGATTGGTCACCTCCATCAGCGCCTTGCTTAATCTGGTTAACTTGTTTCCTGTCTATCCACTGGATGGCGGCCACGTAGTCAAAGCGCTGGTTTTCTCTCGTCGTAACCGAATTGCGCTTGTTTTGTTGCTAAGCCTCTCTGCTTTATGTCTCTACTTTTCATGGTCATTTGGATTTTATTTTTTGTCGTTTTTCATTTTTATTGGTGTTGTGGACCTAATTACCGCTTGGTCAGTGCCCATATCGGCAGATATAACCCCGCTTAAAACCTATGGAATATGGTTCTCGCTAGCCTGGTATTTGGCTGTCGCTCTGGCATTTATTCTTTTGATTGTGCTTTTAGTCGAGGCTAATGTACCTGGAGCAGAAATAGCGACCAAAATATTAGCTGCATAATAATGAATATAAATAGACATTAGTGCATAAAATGTTCTATTATGGATTTAGACGCAGATGTTGCGCTTAAACCGTTACGTAAAAGTAATAGAGCGGTTGCAGAAATGGGCCGCTGACAAAGTCCCGGAGGTCTTTATGAGTGCTCTAGCCCAACGTTTACCCGCTAATGCCGCCCACGCTGCTGTTGGCACTGCGTTAAATATCATGGACAAGTGGGAGTGCTCAGAAAAAGAAAAAATGGCACTGCTGGGTGTGGGTCGTTCTACGCTGCATAAATATCAAGCGGAGCCAGCCAGCGCACGTTTATCACCAGATTTACTCGAGCGCATTAGTTATGTTTTGAATATACATGCGGTGCTTCGTGTATTGTTCGAAAATCCTGAAAACCAATATGGTTTTTTACGGATGCCAAATAAAAATAAATTTTTTAACGGCAAAGCACCTATGGAAATTTTAAGCTCTGGATTAATGAGCGCACTTTACGAAGTACATCGTCACCTGGATGCAACTCGCGACGGACAATTCTCTTGAGTTGCTTCTCCTGAAATTTTGGACAGTCCTTTGATAGATATAAAAGCCATTCCCCAAACGGTTTTTTTTAATCAAACCGCTTACCGTTTAATTCCTAGCAGATACCCACCTACATCTTTATTTGACGATGTAGCGAACCAAGACGAGTTCGAAATTTTGTATGCGATTCAAGAACTCACTAATCCGCGCATCCGCAATGAAGTTGGAAGTCTAAATCGTGTTCCTGTTGAAGAGCGACCCTACGGAATTCGCGGCTGCAATTATGCGCTCGGTCCATTCGTGCATTTAAATCCTGCGGGCTCGCGTTTTTCAAGTGGTGATTTTGGCGTTTATTATGCAGCAGAGGATGTGCAAACTGCTATTGCAGAAACACGTTATCACCAGCAATGTTATTTTTCGGGAGTGGAAGGTTTAAAGTATGATCGATTAAGTATGCGATGTTTAAAAACGCAATTCAGTGCGAGCTTGCGTGACATAAGAGGCGACATTTATAAAGATAATGATTGGTATGTTAAAGATGATTATTCCGCGTCTCAGCAACTAGGTGCGATTGTAAAATCAAATAATGACTCCGGGATAGTCTATTACTCGGTGCGTATAGAAAATAAAATATGCTACGCAATATTTTCCCCCATCTTTATAAAAGATGTTATTCAAACAACTCACTACGAATATATTTGGGACGGAGAAAAAATCACTGTTACCCTTGAAACAACGGAAATTGATTCCTGATTTAATAATAATTAATAAAATGATGAATGTGGTGCCAATTCCTCAAAATGTAAAATATTTAACTCCATTTTTCTGTTATTAAACGAACCTCGATTCGTAAAATTTTCTTTTTCCCAAAGTTTTCCGTTAGAATCAAAATAAGCCCAACATAGCGGCCTATATAATTTTGATAACAAAGGAGAACCTATGAAAAGCCAACAGCTATTTAATTTTACGAAAAAAAATCTAACATCTCTCATCAGTTCCATAACTCTGGCTGCATTGGCACACACAGCTGTCGCGCAAATTGGCAGTGCAAGTGTCCAAGGTGTTGTTGCATCTCATACACAACCGCAACAGGGTCTTGAAGTTACTGCAAAAAATATTGACAACGGATACACCTTCCGCGCCATAACCCAACAGGATGGCTCCTATACATTTAAAGGGCTAGCACCGGGACGCTATCAGGTGTTGTTACAGAATAAACTTGAAAAAGAACCGAAAACAATAACCTTAAAGGTCGGCCAATCCGTTGCATTGGATTTTGAAATTGATAAGTCGTCTACCAACGATGATAAGGTCGATGAAATTACCGTTATTGGTACAAATTTCAAATTAAAAAATACTAGCGGCGAAATAGGCACCAATGTTTCGCTCGAACAAATTCAGGTTATTCCGCAAAACACGCGTAACTTCCTCTCATTTGCTGATTTGGCACCCGGCGTACAGTTTACGCAAGCGTCGGACGGAAGCACAAAAATTAGAGGTGGCGCGCAAACTGGAAACGCTATCAATGTTTTTATTGATGGTGTGGGGCAGAAGAATTATGTTTTACAAGGTGGGGTAGCAGGGCAGGATTCAAGCCGCGGCAATCCTTTTCCGCAATCTGCAATCGGCGAATATAAAGTTATCACACAAAATTATTCCGCTGAATACGATCAGTTAAGCAGTGCAGCTATTGTTGCGGTGACAGCATCGGGTACGAATGAATTTCACGGCGGTATATTTTACGATTACAGCAATGAAGGCATGCGCGAGATGTATCCTGCTGAGTTGAAAGATAATAAAAAAGTGCCTGGTAAACAAAATCAGTATGGCGTAAGCATCGGCGGTCCGATTATTAAAGACAAAATGCATTTCTTTTTAGCCTATGAGGCAAAAAATAATGTTGATCCAAAATCAATGACAATACAGGCAACTTATACACCGGATAAATTGCCCCCCCAATTTGCTGATGCGTGGAGCGGAATACCTGCGGAATTCCAAGAGGATTTGTATTTCGTCAAGTTGGATTATTTAATTAATGATGCACAAAAGCTTGAGTTATCCGCAAAAATTCGCGATGAAACCGAGTTGACTAGTGTTGGTGGTACGAATTTATTATCTTACGGTACCGATAAAAAGAACGATGAAACTCGTATTGATTTAAGCCATAACTGGCGTGAAGATAATTGGACTAATGATTTTCATGTGACCTATGAGGACGCAACCTATAACCCACGTGCGCACACTAGGCAAAATGGCATAATTTTAACCAATAATGCCCGGGCAGCAATATTGAATGCGGGCGGCGGCCCCGATTACCAAAATAAAAGTCAAAAAGGTTGGGGGATCCAGGAAGATTTTACTTACCACGCAATTTCAAACCATGTAATAAAAGCTGGTTTTAAATATAAATCTTTAACGCTCAACGCTACTGAACAACAGCCATATAACGCGCAATATGAATACGATATTGAATACGATCTTAATCTGACACAGCCAAACCGGGTTCGGTGGGGCGCACCACTAGCGGGTATTGGAGACGGCTCGGCAGAATCTGATAACGAGCAATACGGAATTTATATTCAGGATGATTGGACAGTGTCAGATCGCTTGAATATTAATGCCGGTGTGCGTTGGGACTACGAAGAATCGTCAAGCTTTCTTGATTACAAAACTCCGGATGATTTGGCTGCAGCTCTGCGTGGCTGGACAAATCTGCAAAACTCAAACATAAACATTGAAGATTATATTAGTGACGGCAGTAACCGTAATTCCTTTAAAAATGCATGGCAACCTCGTTTTGGATTTACGTACAAGTTGAACGAAGAAATTGCTTTGGAGTTGTTTGGTGGTGTTGGTCGAGCTTACGATCGGAATATTTTTGATTATTTGCAAACAGAAAGAACAAAGGCAACATTCCCAACTTATGAAAAAATATTTAAAACGGGTAATGAAAAATATACGTCCTATGACAGCTGTAATTTGGGTACACCAACATCATCCAGCTGTTTGGATTGGGATCCTCAATATTTAACACCTGAAGGGCTTGCTGGGTTTGTAGATGGCACAGGCACTGGACGTGAAGTTAATCTCGTAAATAACAATTTAAAAACACCGTATTCTGATCAATTTAGTTTAGGTCTGCGTGGTGATCTCAGTGATGAGTGGAAGGGCGAATTCAGCTTCTCACGAATTGAGAGTAAAGATGGTTACACCTGGATTCTGGGAAATCGTCAGGCCAATGGCGAGTTTTTTGAACCTGGAAAAACTTGGGGGGCGCCATGGACTCAAACCGTACCTGGTTTTGGAAATCTGATACTTAGTAATACAGGCGTTGAAACCAAAACTAACTCTTTCTATCTTAAATTAGATAAACCCAAAGAAGAAAATGGTTGGGGTATGAATGTCGCATACACCTATACAGATGCTACGAGCAATCGCAAGGTTGGCGAGATTTATTCATTGGATTATCCGAGACTGTCGGATTATGGTGTGCATCGTGTTCATGACTTACCGGAGCATAGATTAGTCATCGCAGGCATCACCGATTTGCCAGGCGGAGTTGTTTTATCTGCTAAATTAAATCTGCAAAGTGTCGAAACGTTTTATGGGCAAGATTGCCGTGCTGGTTGGGATGCGTGTGTGTATCGCACATTTAAACCCGACAGTCACGGGTTTCTTGGTTACAAACAGTTGGACATTTCTCTTAGTAAGGATATTGAGACTGGATATATCGTTGATGATAGTGTGATGACATTGCGACTAGATATTCTCAATGTCACCAACTCAAAAAATTACGACAGTTATCAAGATTGGTATGGCGATGCTGGCGGGCCATTAAATCCAAAGTTTGGACAGCCTAACGATACGCTAGCAGGGCCACCATTAACACTTAAGGTGGGTTTGAATTGGAAGTGGTAACGTAAATTTTGTCAGAAATAAAAAAGGCGATGCTGAATGCATCGCCTTTTTTTTATTTAGAAAAATTATCTACATTTATTTTTTAGACAAATAACCGTGCATATCTAGCCAGCGAACAAAACTATCGAACCAACCTGTGCTGGTCGTAGTTTTTGGATACATACCAAAACCGTGTCCGCCTTGTTCAAATAAATGGAACTCCACAGGACGCTTGGCTGCGCGCCAGCTATCAATAAGGCCATACCCAGCGTTAGCAAAAAATGGATCATCTGCAGCTAATGCAACGAACAGAGGCGGTGCGTCAGCTGGAACATCCACTTTGGTTAAAGGGCCGTAAATATCGCCGATAAATGCTGGCTTGGCGTCTTTACCGTAAAGCGTGGTAGATATAGTGAGCATTGCACCTGCCGAGAAACCGATCATACCAATGCGATCAGCATCAACTCGCCACTCTTTGGAACGCTCGCGCACCAATGCAAACGCAGCACGCGCATCGGCGATTTGTGCCGCGAATTCTACCGCTGGATCTTGATCAGCGAGCGGACGGCTGGCACGTGCTGCACCAGAAAACATCTCCGCCATTGATTTTTCAAACGCGGCCATTTCTGCAGGTGTTTGTTTGAGGCGATATTTAAGAACGAAAGCGGCTACGCCTTTGTCGGCGAGAGCTTTTGCAACATCCCAACCTTCGTTGCTCATTGATAGCGTGCGAAAACCACCACCGGGCGCGACTATGACTGCAGCTCCCGTGGCTTTACCTTTTTTTGGTAAAAATGGAGTTAAGGTTGCCACGGTGACATTACGAGCAAAGGTGCTCTTATATTGGCTATGCCAGGATTCACTGGCAGTTGCGTCTGGCAGAACGCCCGTACCGAGCTCGATTGCTTTTGGCTGAGCGGGAGTTGCGATTGGCGTCATAACGTCATCCTGCGCGAACGCTGGGATGGTTAAACTAAAACCGAAAGCGGTAAGGCTTATCGTTAATGCACGTGCTAAATGGACAAGATTGGTTTTGCGAGATTTTTCGATCATTGTTATGGTCTCCTGAAAGCTTGGTCTTGCCGAGTTGATAAATCGGCATGTTTCGGCGAATTTTCGACTGTGCTTGAAAGCTAAGCCGGGCAGGATGATTACATAGATTAGACCCAATGAATATTTTTATATTATAAAAATATTCATTGGTGAGCGGTCAGAACAGACGAGCAAATTGTTGTGAAGAAAGCCGAAAATACTACTTGTTCTGCTCGCGTGTGATTGCACGATAAGCAATATCATTCCGATAAAACATTCCGTTCCAGCTGATTTTTTTTGCGAGTGCGTAGGCACGCTGTTGCGCTTCAGAAACACTTTTTCCTAAAGCCGTAGCGCATAAAACGCGTCCACCATTGGTAACAGTATTGCCATCTTTAGATGCGGTACCAGCGTGAAAAACTTTTTCACCGTCAACATCCAGAGTAGGCAAGCCAGAAATTACATCACCTTTGCCGTAATTATCAGGATAGCCACCAGCGGCGAGTACCACTCCTATGGATGCGCGTTCATCCCACTCAGCAGTGATTTGATCCAAATTACCTTTGAGCGCGGCCAAACAAAGTTCAACCAAATCGGATTGTAAACGCAACATGATGGGCTGCGTTTCCGGATCACCAAATCGGCAGTTGTATTCAATAACTTTTGGTAAACCTGCTTCGCTAATCATTAAACCTGCGTATAAAAATCCGGTGTAAGTATTTCCTTCAGCCGCCATACCATCCACCGTTGGGCGAATAATATGTTTGATCACGTGATCGTGAACTGCAGCAGTAACAACGGGTGCCGGTGAGTAAGCCCCCATACCGCCCGTGTTAGGGCCGGTATCGCCATCGCCAACACGTTTGTGATCTTGACTGGTGGCCATTGGTAAAACATTTTTTCCATCGACCATGACAATGAAGCTGGCTTCTTCGCCGGCTAAAAATTCTTCGATAACAACACGACATCCCGCATCGCCAAAAGCATTTCCGGAAAGCATATCGCGTACAGCCTCTTCAGCTTGCTGCAATGTCTCAGCAACAATTACACCTTTGCCAGCAGCAAGACCATCTGCTTTGATAACTATAGGTGCGCCTTTTTCTTTTAAGTATGCGAGCGCAGGTTCAATTTCAGTGAAATTTTGATAATCGGCGGTTGGAATTTTGTGACGAGCAAGAAAATCTTTTGTGAATGCTTTTGAGCCTTCCAGTTGCGCTGCGCCTTTAGTGGGACCGAAGCAGGGCAGTTTGCGCTCGTTAAAATAATCGACCACACCAGCAACAAGTGGTACTTCCGGTCCTACGATTGTTAAACCAACATTATTGTTTTGTGCAAATTCAGCGAGCTTTGCAAAATCTAAAATATCAATTGCAACATTTTCGATATTTTTTTCCAATGCCGTTCCTGCATTCCCTGGCGCAACAAATACTTTTTCAACTTGCTTACTTTGTGCTGCTTTCCACGCGAGTGCATGCTCGCGACCGCCGCTGCCGATAATTAATACGTTCATAAATTTAAATCTCTATTTGGCCATTAATATAGTGGCCATTTAATGGGGAGTCGTCATCCTCGCGAAGCGGGGATCCAGTTCCTGACTTTGCTATATAAAAGCGAAAAGCTGGACCCCCGCTCCGCGAGGGTGACGATTCCCTTCTTAGTTAAAAATTTCTTGTGAGCAAGTTAGGGTGTGTTAGAAAATGCATCTAAATCAATGACGGAAGTGACGCATGCCGGTGAATACCATCGCCATGCCATGCTCGTCGGCTGCCGCAATCACTTCTTCATCACGCATTGAACCGCCTGGTTGAATCACAGCTGCGATTCCAACTTTGGCTGCGTTATCAATGCCGTCACGGAAGGGGAAGAATGCGTCTGAAGCCATGACTGAACCGGCAACTTGTAACCCAGCATGTTCTGCTTTAATCGCTGCGATACGAGCAGAGTTTACGCGGCTCATCTGGCCTGCACCAACACCAATAGTGTGTTTGTTTTTTGCGTAAATAATTGCGTTAGATTTTACAAATTTCGCAACTTTCCAGGCGAATAATAAATCCTGAATTTCTGCAGGGGTAGGTGCGCGCTTGGTAACAATTTTTAAATCGCTTTCGGTGATAACTCCATCGTCACGATCCTGTACCAATAAACCACCATTAACTCTTTTGTAGTCCAATCCTTTCACACGAATGTTATTCCATTCGCCAGTGGCGAGTAGTCGAACATTTTGTTTAGCTTTTACAATTTCAACTGCTTCTGCAGAAACGCTTGGTGCAATAATTACTTCAACAAATTGACGCTCGACGATTGCTTTGGCTGTTTCGGCATCCAATTCGCGGTTGAAAGCGATAATACCGCCAAATGCTGATTCGCTATCGGTTGAATAAGCTAAGTCGTATGCATGTTTGATGGATTCAGCAACAGCAACACCGCAGGGATTCGCATGTTTAACAATAACGCAGGCTGGCTCGCTGAATGATTTAACAGTTTCCAGTGCTGCATCTGTATCAGCAACGTTGTTGTAAGAAAGTTCTTTGCCTTGTATTTGCTTTGCAGAAGCGATTCCGATTTCTTGCGGATTTTTTTCAACATAGAAAGCAGCTTTCTGATGAGGATTTTCGCCGTAACGCATTTCCTGCGCTTTAATAAATTGTGTGTTGAAAGTGCGTGGGAAGTTTTCGCTTCCGCCATCAACTAACCGGCCGAAATAATTTGCAATTGCGCCATCATAAGCAGCGGTATGTTCGTAGGCTTTGATGGCTAAATCAAACCGGGTTTTCAAAGAGGTTGCGCCATTGTTGGCTTTTAATTCTGCCAAAATTTTAGCGTAGTCAGATGCATTAACAACAATATTCACATGTGCATGATTTTTTGCTGCAGCGCGAACCATGGTTGGGCCGCCGATATCGATATTTTCTACTGCATCTTCGAGGGAACAATTTTTATTCGCCACAGTTTTTTCGAAGGGGTACAAATTGACAACAACCATATCGATGTTATTGATTCCATGCTCTTGCATTACCGCATTATCAATACCACGACGCGCGAGAATTCCGCCGTGAATTTTAGGGTGCAGGGTTTTTACGCGGCCATCCATCATCTCTGGAAAGCCAGTATAATCGGAGACTTCAATTGCAGGAATTTTGTTTTCCGTGAGTAATTTAAACGTGCCGCCGGTTGATAAAATTTCAACACCTTGTGCACACAATGCTTGTGCGAATTCAACTATGCCGGTTTTATCTGAAACACTAATTAGCGCGCGTTTTACCGCTACAAGATCAGCCGCATTACTCATGCATGAGTCTCCTTAAACAAAAGAAAGTAAATTTAAAACTGGAGTGATTTAACGCTTTCAATATCGTCATATGCTAAACACGTGACGATTACTTCATAAAATAAATGGCGTTGAATCTTAAAAAAGAAAAAGGGGTGGAAATGAATTGCCACCCCTTTTTTGTGCGTGGCGAAATAAACCGCCCGCTGTGATTACAGTAAACCGTATTGTTTTAACTTCTTACGTAAAGTGCCACGGTTTAAGCCTAATACCTGTGCCGCGCGAGTTTGGTTATGGCGGGTATATTTTAAAACGATCTCAAGCATAGGGGCTTCAACTTCAGCCATCACCATTTCATAGACATCGCTGACTGACTGGCCATCAAGATGCTTGAAATAATTGTCCATTGCCTGCTCAACACAAGCTCTCAATGATTGCTGTTGGGCTGCCTGGTTGAAGTTTTGTCCATTGCTGTTCGCAGTGGCGTTGTTGTTTGGCTGGGTAATAAAAGTTGCAGTGTTCATGCGGCTTTTTCCTCTCTCTGTATCAGCTGCTCAAAAAAAACTTGTACGCTATCGTCTTGCGCTTGAGCCGTTTCCAATGCGTTGAATTCACGACGAAAAGCGTCGCTGTTAGGGACTGTTTGCAAATACCAGCTCGTGTGTTTCCGAGCTATTCTTGGCCCCATGAATTCACCGTAGAAACGGTACAGTTCGCGCAGATGGCTGGTTAAAATATCTCTCACTTCGTGGAGCGATGGTTCGGGTAATTCAGTACCTGTATTCAGGTAATGTTCTATTTCGCGGAATATCCAAGGACGCCCCTGAGCCGCACGACCAATCATGACTGCTGCGGCCTGAGTACGTTCCAACACAGCTTTTGCCTTGTGCGCGGAGTCAATGTCACCGTTACAAAACACTGGAATTTTGACCGATTGTACGACGGCAGCGATGGTGTCGTATTCCGCCTCACCGGAGAATCCACATGCACGAGTTCGGCCATGTAAGGCGAGGGCACGTATTCCGGTGTCTTCTGCAATGCGTGCAATGCGTAATGCATTGCGTTCTTCAATGCTCCAGCCGGTGCGAAACTTAAGCGTGACTGGCACATCGACGGCAGCTACAACAGATCGCAAAATATCGGCTACCAACAGTTCATCTTTAAGTAAGGCGGAACCAGCTGCCTTTTTGCACACTTTTTTGGCGGGGCAACCCATATTAATGTCAATAATTTGGGCACCATTGGCAACGTTTAAACGCGCTGCTTCTGCCATCATTTCAGGATCCCCACCGGCAATTTGAACCGCTATGGGTTCAGCTTCGCCGGTATGATCAAGACGCAAACTACTTTTACGCGTTCCCCACAACTCAGAGTTGGATGTAACCATCTCCGACACTACCATTCCCGCACCTAACTGCCGACAAAGCTGGCGAAAGGGACGGTCCGTTACACCTGCCATGGGCGCAAGAATAACTTTACTTTCAATATGATAGGGCCCGATTTGAAACATTAAACGCGTCTGGCATGAGCACGGGGCATGCGAAAAATAAGTTTCGCCCCTGCGTAAAAGGGGCGCCATGATAACCGTTCAAGAACAGATTGAAAACGAAAAAACGCCAATTGCTGGCGTTTTTTTGAGCTAAAAAGTTGCTTTAAGGGGTTGCAATTTATTGCACTAAATGCGTTACACGGCTAGTGAGTCGCCAAGATGTAATTTACCGCCTCTGGACCTGGGTCAGCGATCTCAAGTCTGATGTGAATTGGATGACCTAAAGGTATGTATTTTTTACCCGCTAATTCCCCAGCTATGTAGTCTTTAGGCGTAAAGCGGCGGCTTGCAACGGGGGTTTCATCCAGTTTGCTAAACGACAAAATGAGATCCGGAAACGGTTGCTCAAAAGGTGCGTTATTAATGAGGATGGCATCTACAATGAGCGCATTAGCAATGTCTGGATGGTTGCGAACCACGAGGTTGGTGGCCAATATTTGCGATGTATCTACAAGCGCTGGGACTTCACATCCTACTAATGGGCAGATAAAAAGATAAGCGGTGCGATAAGGTTCTACTCGACTAAAGTAATCAAATTTAAAATACGCAACCTGGAAAAGCAGCAAAAGACACATGCAAACAGCCAGGATGGGCCATAACTTTCGCTGGTACTTGCGCATACGGCGAGCAGTGAACTCAACTGGCGCTGGCATGATGTTCATTAACAAGGCTGCGCGGGATGTATCGACCGCGCGCATTTTGGATGATTTTACCGGGCGCTTGGACGATTTTTCCGATTCTTCGCTATCTACATCTGCTTCATTGTCTGGGTCAAAGAGTGCTGCAAAGTGAGAAGGTGGAGAGGCAGCAGGTTCGGGCGCTCGAGTAGCGGCTAGGAAAGCCTCGCTTAAAAGCGGATCATCCGTTTTTTCATCGCTTTCGTTAGCATTATCAGTGACAAGACTAAATATAGGGCCGGAGTATTTGGTGTCTTTTGTGGTAGCGTCTCTATCTGTAACTTTCTCATTGTCTGCGGATTGCAACGCTGCGTTTGCCTCAGCGCTTGACACTATTACGGACTTTTTGAATTGATGCAGTGGTTCGCCATCATCATCTAATAAGCCTTCTGCCCAAGATTCGTCAGTCGCTTCCTCATCGTTGTTATCTCGCGGGGGCTCGTAACGAATTTCGCGCTCAAACAGCGATACTGTTTGCTTCGGATGCATATCCAAATCTATGAAACCATCAAATTCATAACTCGACGGTTTTTCTTGAACGTGATCCATGTCATCGCTGATGAGGATATCGTCCTCGTCCGCTAAAATTTTTGCTTTGTCGATAACTACTGGTTTTACTACTGTCTTTTCGGTTGCCACAGCTTGACGAGGTGCAGCCACGGCTGTCGCAACTTTTGACGCCGGCGGTTGAGTAACAATCGGGTTTGCCGGTGCTGAGCTGGTAGATTTTTTTTCAATCTGCTGATCGGATTTGGGTTGAACCGGCTTTTGCTCTGGTACTAGTGATTTAGGTTTTGGTTGTTCCGGCTTTTGCGGAATCACTTTTGGTTGTGCTACAGCAGGCTCAGGTTTCGCTTGGATCGCCGGCTCAACTTTTTTAAGCGGCTCAATTTTAGCCTCGGTTTTGGCTGGCTCTTGAGCTACGGATTTAGATTGGCTAGGTTTTTCATCTTCAGCAGTTTTTACAAGGTAATCTTGGGCTTGGAAGATGTGTAAACATGAACCGCACCGCACCGCACCCTTTGCGGACTCCAGCTGGGTACTGGTAACGCGAAAAGCTGTAGCGCATGTAGGGCAGCGGGTAACCATTTGGGTCATAGCGGAGGTTTTCCTTATTCGTATAGCTGAGAGTGTAGCCTGTCACAGTGGCGCGGTAAATTGTTCTTATTTGGGAATGTTAATTTTGCCGCGTTTAAAGACCACATCACATCGTATTTACACTAGCGTACCTTCGTAGCTGTCAGTCGCACCCATTCCTCCTGGGTTGTAATCGGGTCAAAATCAAACCATGCGGCATAAGCCTCCTTAACTCTATCTGCTTGAATGGCTAAAATTCCTGAAAGACAAATTTTGCCGCCGGGCTTTGTCATTTCATTTAGCGCAGGTGCGAGTTCAGCTAACGGGCCAGCCAGAATATTTGCCAGCATTACATCTGCCTGGATCTTTGGACAATCTTGCGGCAAAAACACGGGCATGGCGTCATCCGGCAGTTTATTTCGTCGTGCATTTTCAGTGGTGGCAAGAAGTGCTTGTGGATCTATATCAACCCCAATCACTTTTTTAGCTCCCATCAATAAAGTAGCGATACCGAGAATGCCTGAACCACATCCGTAATCAACAACATCCAGATCTTTGAAATTTTGGCCATCGATCCATTGCATGCACATGAAAGTGGTGGGATGTGTGCCCGTGCCAAACGCAAGCCCGGGGTCGAGCATCAAATTAATTTTGTCGGGTTCAGGTGGTTGTTGCCAGCTGGGGCAAATCCATAAACGCTCACCGCAACGAATGGCGTGATAGTTGTTCATCCATTCGCGTTCCCAATCTTTATCCTCTAATTGCTCCCATTTGTATTCAGGTAAATTATTTCCAAATTTTCGCTCTGCGATAGCTATCGCCTTCGCAGTATCTATTTCCGCATCAAATAACCCGGTAATTTTGACGTTGTCCCACAGCGGCGTTTCACCAAGCCCAGGTTCAAGAATGGGTTGATCTGCATTGTCCTCAAATGTGACCGAGGCAGCACCACAAGCAAGTAACGAATCTTCCAGTGATTCTGCATAGCGACGCGGAGAAATAATTTTTAATTGAAGCCAGGGCATAGTTTTTACTCGAAAAATTTACGGCGTCGTGTTTATGAATATGTGTACTGCTTTGTTCATACTGGGCGGTCGCAGTGCGTGCGGCCCTTCGACCGCTTCGCGCTAAGGGTGAACGGTTTTGTCAGTTTTATTTATCGATTTGTTTTATACACTTTTATTGTAAGCGAAATAAATATCATCTCTCTCCCAACCTAAAGATTCATACAACGATTGCGCGGTTAAGTTAGTTTTTGCAGTGGTTAAATCCATACGTGGAATATTATTTTCCTTGGCGTGCAAGCGAGCTTGTTCCAACAATAATCTTCCTATGCCCGATTTTCGTACGTTAGGAGATACAAATAAATCATAGAGTACGTAAATGGGTGCGCCAATCACCGAGCAAAAGCTAGGGTAAATTTGGCAGAAGCCTAGCGCATTTTGGGCTTGCCAAAGTAGTAACTCATTAACTTCGGCTTGATAGGATCCGGTTCCACCATGGGTGCCGTGAAAAACCCAGTCAACCACATCTGTAATTGACCAGATTTGGTAATTTTTCTTTTGCTGCTGCGTTACTGCAGAGCGACGGCTGCCTCGTTAAAATAAAAATCCCCCAGCGAAAAGAACACTGAGGGATTTTAATGAGTGTCGCAATGCTATTCACTACAATCTTTAATGCTCACTACCCAATTTCTTTTCAAGGTAATGAATGTTCACGCCACCTTTTCGGAAAGCTTCATCGCGCACCAGCATTTGTTGTAGCGGGATATTGGTTTTAATTCCATCGACAATGGTTTCGTCCAACGCTTGGCGCATACGATCCAGTGCGATTTCGCGTGTATCACCGAAGGTAATAATTTTTGCGATCATGGAATCGTAATTTGGCGGAACTGAATAACCGTTGTAAAGATGGGAGTCCACACGCACACCAAGTCCACCGGGAGCATGGAAACCTTTCACCAGCCCGGGGCAGGGCATAAAGGTTTTTGGATCTTCCGCGTTAATACGACATTCAAATGAATGGCCGCGAATAATCACATCAGATTGTTTAATTGAGAGTGGCAATCCTGAGCAAACACGGATCTGCTCTTTAATCAAATCAATGCCTGTTACCATTTCAGAAACCGGGTGCTCTACCTGAATACGCGTATTCATTTCGATAAAGTAAAAGCGATTATTTTCATACAAGAATTCAAATGTACCAGCACCCTTGTATTTTATGTCGATACACGCTTTTATACAGGCTTTGTAAGTCGCTTCGCGAACTTCTTGCGGGATGCCTGGTGCAGGTGCTTCTTCGAGTACTTTTTGGTGACGACGTTGCAAAGAGCAATCGCGATCGCCAAGATGAATTGCGTGGCCTTGACCATCAGAAAGAATTTGCACTTCCACGTGACGTGGATTTTGTAAAAATTTCTCCATGTACACTGTGTCATCACCAAAAGCTGCTTTAGCTTCGCCCATGGTAATTTGAATTGAACTGATTAAATTTTCTTTTTCGTGAACAACGCGCATTCCGCGTCCGCCGCCGCCGGCTGCAGCTTTGATAATAATCGGGAAGCCAATGCGCTCCGCAATTTCCAAGCATTTTCCGGGTTCTTCGCTAGGGTTGGGCAATGCACCATCGGAGCCTGGTACGGTTGGAACGCCAGCAGCTTTCATTGCTTTAATTGCTTCAACCTTATCGCCCATCATGCGGATTACATCCGGATCTGGACCAATAAAAGTAAAGCCACTTTTTTGCACACGCTCGGCAAAGTCAGCATTTTCTGCAAGAAAGCCGTATCCGGGGTGCACGGCTTCGGCATCAGTAATTTCCATTGCGGCAATAATGGAAGGCACATTTAAATAACTTTTGGGTGACGGATTTGGGCCGATACACACTGCTTCATCCGCAAGGCGAACGTGTTTTAAGTCACGATCAACCAATGAGTGCACGGCAACCGTCTGAATTCCCATTTCTTTGCAAGCGCGCAAAATACGCAATGCAATTTCACCACGGTTGGCGATTAGAATTTTTTTAAACATAAACGAATTCCTCAGCAGTTAGCTGTTAAGCCACACAATTTTTGTTAGGCAATAGTCACTAATGGCTGATCGAATTCAACGGGGTTTCCGTCTTGAACCAAAATAGATTCGATAACACCGGCTTTGTCGGCGGTGATTTGGTTCATCATTTTCATGGCTTCGATAATACAAATTACATCGCCAGCTTTTACTTGTTTGCCAACTTCCACAAAGTTGGGTGAGCCTGGGCTAGGCGCGCCGTAGTAGGTGCCTACCATGGGCGATTTTATAATGTGACCTGAAGCAACTGGTGCAGCGGCGGGTGTAGAAACTGGAGCAGCGGCCACTGGCGCAGCGGCTGCAACCGGTGCTTGTGCTGGTACAGGAGCGTAACCTTGCATAGGTGCATTTACATATTGAACAGTGCCGCTATTTCGGGCAATGCGTACAGACTCTTCGCCTTCTTTGATTTCCAACTCACCGATATTGGATTCTTCTAACAGCTCGATGAGTTTTTTAATTTTGCGAATATCCATAGGATCCTCTTTTGCAAAGGTTGTTGATATTAAGTTGTTGAATTAATGTTTGAGTAAGTTAAATGCTGCTTGCATTGCCAACTGATAGCTATTCGGGCCGAAACCGCAAATAACACCTTGGGCAATGTCAGAAAAATAGGAGTGATGACGAAAAGTTTCGCGCTTGTGGACGTTAGACAGGTGAACTTCGATAAAGGGAATATCTACCGCAAGAAGTGCATCTCGCAATGCCACGCTGGTATGGGTGAAGGCAGCTGGGTTAATGATAATGAAATCAACCCCTTCTTTGCGCGCATCGTGAATACGGTCAATAAGTTCATATTCGGCATTGCTTTGCAAAGTCTGAATATGGTGACCAGCATTCAAACAAAGTTGGGTAAGTTGCTGATTAATAGTATCGAGCGTTGCAGCTCCATAGATGCCTGGCTCGCGCAACCCCAACATATTCAAATTTGGGCCATGAAGTACCAAAATTGTTGCCATATCGAGTCCTATTGTTGTGAACAGCTGCGAACTGCCAGTTTGACATCGGTAGGCCGATACAAGTTTCATCGGTTTCTAAAAAGTGGCAGGAGTTTGCCGCAAAAAATTTGATCTGTCCACGATGACTGCGAAATTAATTTAAATTGATGAAAATCGCAGCAAGTTTGATGAAATTGTTACAGGCGGGTGATTCACGGTGAAGCGGAACTCGAATTTTAGATACAGGTTGTCGCATTTTACGAGCTTTATAGGTGCAAAATACTACAACTTCGTTGATTGCAGCGAAATATACAGCTAAAAGTCGCTATAATCGTGAATTTAGTTACTTTTTACCTTTCAAAGTGCTAATAACGAGGTCAGGCGTTAACAACTGCGGCAGCACATCAGCTTTTCCAGGGCGGTTCGCCGGGTACCAAAGATACAGAGGTACACCACTTCTACCATATTCGGTCAAAAGTGCACTGATATCATCATTGGGATTAGTCATATCACCTTTCAAGGTAGCAACTTTTTGTTCGTCGAAGACTGCCTCTACCTCTGCTTTAGATAAAGTTACACGCTCATTTGCAAGGCAAGTCAAGCACCAGTCCGCCGTTAAATCGATAAATACTGGTCTACCTTCTTCACGTAATTCTTGCAGTAAAGCTGGCGAATAAGCTTGCCAGCGATCACTGACCGTCTTTTTCTGCAGCAGTTGATAGGGTAAGAAAATCGCAATAACGAGAGAGAGGAGGGCAATTAACTGATAACTTTTTGCAGTAAATCCTCTGGCTGGACGTTGGTAAAGCCAGAAAGCGAACGCAATCAATACAGCGCCAATACATACTCCCGCCATTAGATTGCTATTTACCTGGTTGGTAAGTACCCATAACAACCAAATCGCACTTAGGTAAAGCGGAAAGGCGAGAAATTCTTTCAGCGTTTCCATCCACACGCCGGGTTTGGGTAGCCGCCCTGCAAGGTTTGGCAAATAACACAATAAAAGAAGTGGTAGCGCCATGCCGAAACCAAGCGCGGTAAATATACCGAGGCAAACGAACGCTGGCTGGGTGAGCGCAAAGCCTAGAGCAGTTGCCATAAAAGGAGCAGTGCACGGGCTGGCTACAACAGCGGCTAATACACCTGTAAAGAACGAACCTGCTAAGCCAGATTTTTGCGTGAGCGATTGGCCCGCCCCCATCCAACGGGTTCCGAACTGAATCACGCCAGACATGCTCAAACCCATCACAAAAAATAGGTAGGCCAGCGCAATAATCAGCCCCGGTGACTGCAGCTGGAAACCCCAGCCTATGGCTTCCCCCCCGCTTTTAGCAATGAGCAACATACTCGCAAACGCAATAAAGCAAAGGACTATCCCTAGCGTATAAGCCCAGCCATGTAAGCGCAAACGGGCGCTGTCTGCCTGTACCAGACTGAGCACCTTAATAGAAAGAACCGGGAAAACGCAGGGCATCAGATTCAGGATGATTCCACCCAATCCGGCAAATAAAAGTGCTTGCCATAACCACAACGATGTCGATTCGGGAGCATCGCTAGTTTGCGGCGAACTTGGTTTATTGGCAGGCGTAGTCTGGTTGGCGATCGGGGTAACACTGTTAGTGGTTGGATCAATGTGTAATGTTTCAGTGTAAGGCGGGTAGCAAAGGCCTGCTTCAGCACAACCCTGCGAGGTTATACGCAAGTCAA
This sequence comes from Gammaproteobacteria bacterium, assembly GCA_004173475.1. Lineage (GTDB taxonomy): Bacteria > Pseudomonadota > Gammaproteobacteria > Pseudomonadales > Cellvibrionaceae > Cellvibrio. The sequence continues at coordinate 67,285 of SEBU01000001.1, read as the reverse complement.
ATGGGGCTGTTTGCGAAGCCAATGAGAAGTCGACTATTGCTTGGTGATAATGCAGCGTCATGTCCTTGCCTGCAAATTCGTCGAACTTTTTTTTACCTTCGTTGTAACTAGGAGTGAGCGTCAGCTCCGGAGTTGCTTGAAACTTGAAGCGCTCTTGATAAAGATAGTAATCGGGAGCGATAGTCCAGATTAATTGCAAATGTTTGGTATTTCCGGTGTCGCTAATTTCGCCTTTTAATTTATAGGCTTCTGTAACAGGTAAATATTTTTCCTCATTTGAAAAGTTAGTAGCTTTTGCGGGCGACACATTAGCATTTGGTGTAGCGGTAAAATCCACTGCATTCGCCAATGAAACCTGCAGGCAGATCATTACAATGCATAAAGAGCGGAAAAATTGGAAATTAGCCTTAGGGAAAACGAGAGAACTTGGCATAATGAGAGCCTGAAGCAAAAGTGGCTGTATGAGATTAGTTGCGACAAGTGTAGTCGAGTCGAGAGTGTGTCGGCTAGTCATCTTGTTAGAATGAGATTTATAAATTTTCTACAGGATTGTGTAGCTAACAGGCCCTAAAATCTACATCAACCATTTTATTTGTTTTTAGTTCCCTAACGTATTTTTAATAGAGAAAGTATTCATGTTCAATGTGTTATTGAAGTCGCAAGTCGAGCTAACAAAATTGTTTTTATTGCAACATCCAGTATTGAAAACTTCCGCGCACCTTTTGAGCGTTGTAGGCTTGTCGAGTCTATTGCTCGCGTGTCAGTCCACGCCTAAAGAGGAAGTCGCAGTTGCTCCTGTAGTGCAGCAAACGGTTGCTGCTCCAGTTGAATTAACGCCGCAGCAAAAGACCATTGAAGCGCTTTTAGCGGAAGCAGATTATTGTTTGTCACAAAATAAGCTGCTCAACCCTATTACTGACAATGCGCACGATCGCTACAGGTCGGTGTTATTGATGGATCCACAAAACGATCGGGCAAAGTTGGGATTGCAGACTATCGCCATGCGCTACGTAGAGCAGGCACGCACTGCTGCCAAGCGTGGTAATTTAAGTGAGGCACAAACTCTTATTCGCTATGCACGCGGCATAGATAATAACCCCGTGGTTCAGGATGCTGCTGAAACCTTGCGCAAGCAGGTAGCCAGCACGCCGGCACCAAAACCTTATCAAGCGTCCGAGGGCGAAGTCGTGCTAGATGCAAAGCTTTTGCAGGCGAAAGATGCACAAATTACATCGCAATTAACGGGTGTTGCTAAAAAAGCCAAAGAGACAGATCAGTTCGTATTAATTATCGCTCGCACTGATGCGGAAGGCCGTTGGGTTTATCAACAGTTGCGCAATGCGGTGCCGGGTTATCTAGTGCGTGGTGATATCAAGCTAGGTTCACCTACGCGGGTTAAATTAGTTAAATCGTTAGATTGATATTAACCTAGCGAACCGAATGAACCGGGGTGGGTAGTGAAATACATAATAAAGTGCATTAGTGTGTTTACCTTAGCTTTTTATATACAAGCCGTTGCGGCGGCAGATAATGCCGCTAACCATTCCGCTGCCGTAAAAAAAGAAAATCTGGATATAAGAATCACTAATGCTTTTGTCTATATTCCTTTGGGAGCCAGTAAAACCACTACCGGTTTTTTCACAATCGACAATCGCAGCGCAAGCGAAATCAGGATTACTGGCGTCACTTCGAATTTCGCAAAACAAATAAAGTTAATGCCAAACTCGCCCTGGATTGTTGCCGCCCACGACTCATTAGTATTGAACCCCAAGGGTAATTTCTTACAAATTAATGACCTTAAAGCCCGGCTAAGTACTGGTGACGAGCTACACTTATCGGTAAGCCTAAGCAATGGTCAACAGTTGCAATTTACTGCGCTGGCTAAAAGTGCTTATGATCAAATTCATGGTCATTAACAGGTTGTCTCATGCAAACTATAAAGCATTGGTGGGTTCGCGGTGTAAGCCGTGTTCGCGATGAATATGAGGACGCTCAAAGCGATATAGTCAGAGCTGGCCCGCGGTTTCGTTGGTTCATTTATATGGTGGCAATTTATTTTTTTGCCACTTTTTGCCTGGGCATCTACTGGAGCACAGTACCTGGCATACCTTCTGTAAACGCAGCAGTTCAACGTCAATTAGCTCTTTCAAACATACCGCAGCAATCACAATTACCCCAAGGTGTTACAACGACTTCAACGTTGATCGCAATCAGTGAAGTTTTGCTCAACAAGTCCGGTGGCTATCTCGCAAATGACGTTTTTCCTCCAGGGCTTTGGCTAGATAATATGCCGCATTGGGAATTGGGGGTGCTTTTGCAAGTGCGTGATACTACCCAGATGATCGGAGCCTCTCTTAGTCAATCCACTCTCAACCATCAATTTGATGCAGATTTACAAAAAGCAGAGATACGATTTAATTTTTCCAATACGTCCTGGGCTTTTCCTGCCACAGAATCGCAATACTTATCTGGCATCGAGCATTTGCAAAAATACAATTATCGTTTAATGCAAGCCAACAACAGTCAGGCCCAATTTTTTGCAGACGCTGCTCATTTGAACGATTATCTTGCAAGCGTTGAACAACGTTTAAAAAATATGTCGCAGCGGTTAACGGCGAGTGTTGGGCCAAAAATTAATACGGACGCTGCAGCCATGCCTGTTAAACAAGATGATTTGAAAAAAGCGACTAATGGTTTATATACCAAAACGCCGTGGCTGCAATTAGATGATGTTTTTTTTGAAGCACGTGGTTCTTCCTGGGCGCTTATTGGGATTTTGCAGGCCATTGAAATCGATTTTGCAGAGGCCCTGCAAACACAAAATGCGCAAGCAAGTTTTGATCAAATTATTCGTGAACTGAAACCTACGCAACAAGCAATATACAGCCCCGTGATTTTAAATGGCGATGGTTTTGGTTCGGTTGCGAATCATTCATTAACCATGGCTTCTTACCTCGCACGCACACAAGCCGCGATTGCAGATTGTCGTCGTCAATTGCGCGCACCTTAAGTAATACCTGTCCAAGTAATACCTATCCTGTGCTTTATCGCGTAAAATTCACCGTATGTTGAATGCTTTTTTACTTACTCGCCAATGGCGCGATACGCGCGACGGTGTTGCCCTCGATTTTTGGTGGGCGACGGAGCAGGGTGCGTGCTGGACGCAAGTTACGGGACAAGAAATAGTTTTTTTTGTGTTGCGTAAAGATGCCGAAAAAATAACACAGCTTTTGTCATCCTTAAGTATGTGGCGTATGGCAGAAGTTGAATTAAAAACTTTTCACAACCTAGCGGTTAACGCACTTTATTTTAAAAGTCAGCGCACCGCGCGCGATGCGCAAGAGCTGATTGCCAAAGCAGGGCTTGGGTGTTGGGAAACTGATATTCGGCCCCATGAGCGCTATCTAATGGAACGTTTTATTACCGCAGGTGCGGCTATAGATATAGAACGACCTGACGATTGTAAGCCCATTTCAAATCCGCGTTTAAGCCCTTCCGATATTCGTATTCCTCTTAAAATGGTTTCGCTTGATATAGAAACCACAATGAACGCCAAGCAATTATTTTCCATTGCTGTGTGGGGCGAGCATGATCAAAAAGTGTTTATGGTAGGTGAGTCCACATCTGCGGAAAAAATTGAAAGCGATAGTGAAAGAATTTACGCGAAACTCGATGTTGTTTTCTGCAAGAATCAAAAGGAGTGTTTAGAAGAATTTTTTTCGTGGTGGAAACACTATGATCCCGACATAGTCATTGGCTGGAGCGTCGTGCAATTTGATTTATGGGTGTTGGAAACTATTTGTCAGGCGAACGGCTTGAGTTTTGCTATCGGACGCTGTGACCAAGCTGTACATTGGCGACAAGAAGCAGAGGAAGGGGGGCGTCGATTTGTTGTTATACCAGGCCGCGTGGCGCTTGACGGCATTGAGCTACTAAAAGCAGCAAATTATCGCTTCGAAAGTTACGCCTTGCAATTTGTTGCTGAGCAACTTTTGGGTAAAGGAAAATTGTTGCCTGGTAAGGATCGTGGTAAAGACATAACGCGTTTATTTAGCGAAGATAAAATTGCATTGGCTGAATATAATCTACGTGACTGCGAATTGGTGTGGGAAATTTTTGCCGATAAAAAATTATTACATTTTGCGGTAGAGCGAAGTCAATTAACCGGTTTGTTACTGGATCGTATCGGCGGGTCGGTCGCCGCCTTCGAATATTTATATTTACCTCGCCTGCATCGCAAAGGTTACATTGCTCCGAATTTAGGAGAACTGGAATCCGATGTCATAAGCCCAGGGGGTTACGTGATGGATTCGCGCCCGGATATTTACAACAACGTCCTGGTATTGGATTTCAAAAGTCTATATCCCAGTATCATCCGTACATTCTTTATAGATCCTTGCGCCTTTTGGATTGCACAGCATAAAAATTTACCTCGGTGTGAGGTCGTCGAGGGTTTTAACGAAGCAGTTTTTGCGCGTGAGGGCCATATTCTTCCGCAAATTATTGAGCATCTCTGGCAGGCGCGTGATATTGCGAAACAGGAAAAAAATGCTCCACTCTCACATGCTATAAAAATTATTATGAATTCATTTTATGGTGTCTTAGGTTCTACAGGATGTCGTTTTTTTGACCCTCGCGTCTGCAGCTCCATAACCTTGCGCGGTCACGAAATTATCCAGCGCAGCCGCACCTGGATTGAGCAACAAGGTTATGCTGTTATCTATGGCGATACCGATTCGCTATTTGTGTGGGTTGAGAATAACTGTGTAGGTCGCGAACCAAAAAACCAGGCGCAATGCCAGACCATAGGATCGAGATTAGCGCGCGAATTAAATCAATGGTGGAAAAATACGCTGCAAGTTGAGTACAACATTGAAAGCAAGTTGGAAATCCAATTTGAAACACACTACTTGAAGTTCTTAATGCCTACTATTCGTGGTAGCGAACTGGGAACCAAAAAAAGATATGCGGGCGTTATCGAGAATAATGGGAAACGCGAGTTGGTTTTTAAAGGGCTCGAAAACGTTCGCACCGATTGGACGCGTTTGGCAAAAGATTTTCAGGAACAACTTTACGGAAAGGTATTTGCAGGCGAGGATTATCTTGATTTTGTGCGCGCAACAGTCACTGATGTGTTGGCGGGTAAACGCGATCAGGATTTAGTTTATAACAAACGCTTGCGCCGTCATTTGCACGAATACGAGAAAAATATTCCGCCACAAGTGCAAGCCGCACGTAAATACGTACAGCTTACCGGTAAGCCTCTAAGGCGCGGTGACTGGATTGCATATGTTATAACTACAAACGGAGCGGAACCTGTGGCGGCGCGCCAAAGCCCATTAGATTATCAGCATTATGTTGACAAGCAATTAATGCCAGTAGCTGATAGTATTTTGCATTTTATGGGTCAAAATATGACTGATATGGTCGATACGCAGATGTCTTTATTTGTCCATTAACAGTTAACTGCAAATTTTTAAAAATTTAATAGGTTAATTTTTACATTCGTTGTTGGCCTAAACGCGTGTGCTAATCAAGAGCCTTGTAAGTGACAACGAAATGGTGAAAAGCTGAACTGCTTGAGATTGCCAAACCGCCACCTGGGTACAACCAGTACGAACGCGAACTTCAACAATTATCGAAAGACAAGAGTAAATAATGGAAGAAATTTTAGAATTATTGCGCGAGCATAACGTAAATGTTCCAGTGCCGCTGGACTTACCCGATGAAGATCAACTGGTGTTGATTGAAGAAGAATTGTTATTGCCTATACCCCGAGATGTTCGTTCCTATTTACTTGAAGCCAGTGACGTTATTTACGGCACTCTCGAACCAGTCACAGCCGCAGACCCGAATTCACACACTTATTTACCAGAAGTAACGGCAGTAGCTTGGTCGCTCGGTGTTCCGCATTATTTGCTGCCCATTTGCGAAGACAAAGGCGCATATTATTGCGCAGATCCAGAGGGAGAAATTATTTTATGGAAAGACGGCGAGTTAACCGACGAAACTTGGCCATCTATTTGGCAATGGGTTAGGGATGTTTGGTTAGAGTCTTAAAAGCGTTTAAATTAAGTCCATTGCTTCGCATCCATGCGGTAGTCATCTTCAGTTAGGGTTCCCGCTCGCGCGGGTATGATGCCCCAATGAATTGTGCCGCGATTTGGAAGAATAAGATAAGTTTCCATGAGTGGGAGCGTTTCAGCGAGCTAGTGTTGAATCTTTACCAAAAACATCTTTGGCCATTGTTTACCAGTAATCCAAAACGCTTTTTTATCGGCGTCATAAGCGATTCCATTTAATACGCTTTCAGTATCCCTCAACTTTAGATTTTTTATAATCTCGGAAAAGTCTATCACACCGACAACTTCACCTGACGTGGGGTTTATTTTTAAAATCCGGTTGTCGTGCCAAATGTTTGCCCATATAAAACCCTCGGCATACTCAAGTTCATTGAGGTTATTCATGATTTCCTGTTTGTATTTTACATCGATAGTTTTTTCCACCGAAAAACTTTCAGGATTATGAAAAAATAATTGTGCGCTACCATCGCTGCGAATAAGAGATTTTCCATCTGTAGCTAGTCCCCAGCCTTCACCTTTATAATTTAAATTCTTTATGAGATTAAAATTTGCGGCGTCGTAAACGAATAAAGTTCCTTCTTGCCAGGTTAGTAGATAGAGTTTGTTATTTAGTAAGGTAAGTCCCTCAGCAAAAAAACGATCTGGAAGATGTTGTTTTTGCGAAAAAGGTGCACTCAACTTAGCCCATGAACCTTCCGGTTCTGCTACGGGGTAAGCAACAATTTGTGATTTTTCGTAGAGCCCGCTACTTTCATAAAATTTACCATCCTTCACCAATAATCCCTGCGTAAAGAGGCTGGATTTGTGTGAACGTTCGGCAATGATTTTGTAGTGGATTGCAGCAGCATCAGCTAGCGGATCATGTTGCGCGTAAGAGATATTAGCAATCAGGATAAAGCTAAGGCAGAATAGATAAAAAGTAGTTTTCATAAGCGTATATAGATTTCTGACCATTGTCGGAGTTGTGTTTATTTTAATAGGCTTTCATTTTTCATTTGGTTCATCAGGACAAGCATCATGAAGCGTTTGCGTTCGTTTTTCGGCATCACCTTACTCGGCGGATTTATGGTGGTTCTGCCAGGAGCAATTTTAGTATTGTTTGCAGAGTGGATTTTTGGTGTCGTTAGCCGACTGATTAAACCCTTCAACGATTGGGTCGCCAGCTGGACGCCTTTAACCAATTATATGGCCGATTTTACCGGAGTTGCACTGCTTCTGCTCGGCTGTTTTCTTATTGGTCTTTTAGTTAAGACTAATATCGGCAGATGGCTGCACGATTTAATTGATGACTTTTTGGGAAAGATTTTACCCGGCTACCAAACCATTAATAAGCTTGTTTCACAGCTCCTCGGTGGAGAAGGCAATACATCTTTGCTTAAAGGCGAGGCTTGCCGTGCCTACATTATGGGGCGTAGTGTTCCAACATCGGTTACAGGAATAGTCACAGCTAAACACGCAAATGGTGATTTTACGGTGTATGTTCCTACTGCACCTTTTTTAACGTCCGGTATGGTTTACCATTTGGGGCATGAGAGTGTTGAGTTGTTGCCACATATTTCAGTTGAGGCAGTTATGCGAACCATTATTGCCTGTGGGAGTGGTTCGCAAGTATTAGCCCAAACGATAGATGTGAAGTAGCAACTCAATTGTAAAGCTGCGATTTAAAACCGGTAAAGTGGGTTTGTTCAACGAGAAATAAAGACGGCCATTGGCAGTAAATGCAATGGCTATTTTTAATAAATTACATTATTTTTTTGAATTTTTCGTTTTAGTATTTTTTTTGTTTAGGTCAACGTCTTTCACTGCAGCTTTATCTGGCTTGCTTGCGCGGTTAGCGACTAGCGAGACTTCAAGAACCGGTAGTTTTACATCTTCACCGCGTTCGCGGCTTTCCACATAGGCTATCGCATCCGTGACCGCATGGTTAACCTTGTTGTTGATTTCTTGAATATCCTGTGGCGACATAAAAAACGTCATATCCACGTCATGGCGTATATAGCGAGGCGGCATTCTATTAAGCGCTACACAGGCTACATCTGCTAAAAAATCCCTGTCACCTTCTTGCACACGTTTACTTTGTGCAAAAATTTCCTGGAGCACCAGACGCTCATAGTAGTTGTGAATGAAATCTATTTCTTCAGAGGTGTCTAGTGTGTAGTTGCGCGCATTGGTCAGCATTGTCTTATCTCTTTTGTAACTGAGTGAGTCTTGAATCAATTGAGTATAGACGGGTTTTGCAAACAGTCAGTTATCGTTTGCTGCGTATTAAATCACGTATAACAAAGCGGGCCGGGCTTAAGGAGTTTACAAGCTCTTGCGGTATCGGAAGCGGCTCGTCGTTAATTTGCGAGGCTAAAATTTCGGCAGCCAAAGGAGTGTAAGCAAGGCCGCGCGCACCGTGACCAAGGTTTATATAAAGGCCTGGAAGGCAACTTCCCCCCGTAGTAATTCCGGCGCGTGAATTTTTTCGCAATGGCGCGAAATTCTCTACAAATTTGTCCACTTCAGGTAGGGCGCCTACGCAAGGGAGGTAGTCAGGCAGTGAACAACGAAAGGCAACACGCCCGTCGAGGTTATCGAATGCGGCTCGCTCAAATTCAGGGAGATATGTAATCAGATTTTCTAAATTTGTTTGATGATCGCGATCTCGAAGAACAGTTTCAGTGTCTTTTAAATTGAACGTTGAGCCCACGCAAAAAATCCCGTTTTGCGGTGGCGCTATATAGCCTTCAGCGCACACCACGGTGTTTAATTGTGGTGCTTCTGGTGTTCGGGCAAAAAAAGTGGTTTGGCCACGAATAGATTTAATGGGCAAATGAGCTGATTGTTCAAAATGTAAAGCATCCTTTGCGCTGGCGATAATCAAGACTTCGCTTGTTTCAGTTTTTTCGTGGTGGGAATTTATTTTCCACTGTGAGTTGGCGAGTTCTATGGTATTCACGTTAAAGCCGTATTCAACCTGAATATTAGGGTGATCAACTAAATAAGCGCAAAGTTTACGCGGATTAATCCAGCCTGCAGTCGGGAAAAATAATCCATCGTGTTTAAGCCGTGTATTACAAATTTCGCTCGCCTGATCTTCGTTAACAAATTTTACCAACGCATCGGCGTTTGAAAATTTATCTTTAAGTTGCGCGTGCAATTCTTTCTCAGCTTCCTTGTAAGCTAGTTGCAATACGCCACTCATTTCGCCAATTTTTTCCCACAGCGGGCTATAAAAATTTAATGCAAATTGCAAGCTCGTTAAATTAAAGGCAGCTTGCGCCTCTTCCATAGGGGATAATTTTGCGTATAGCACCCCTTGTGGATTGCCTGAACCTTCTTGCGCTAATGCTGCGTGTCGCTCCAGAATTTTTACTTGCCAGCCTCGCTCAGCCAGCGCACGGGCGGAATGACAACCAGCCAGTCCACCCCCGATAATCACTACATATTTATCACGAAATGACTTTTTGTTTTTGTTAATAGTCCAAGGCACCGGGTAGGGGGAAAAACTGCCCCGATACTGGAAAATTTCGGGTTCTAGCGTTTCAGTTTTCGCTGTAAAAACAGCTTTAACCATTTCTCGTTTGCGACCAAAACCGGCAACTTTTTGAACCGAAAATCCTGCAGTTACCAATCCGTTTTTTACAATCGCCGCTGCACTAAAGGTAGCAGCAGTTGTGCCGATTTTGCTTAAGCACTTAATGCATTCAAATAAATCGTCGCTCCACATTTGTGGATTTTTTGAGGGAGCAAAGCCATCAAGAAACCAAGCGTCCACCTTAGTGCCTGATTGTTTGAAAAGTGGATGGGTGCTAGCGAGCATTTTTGCGAAACCCGCTGCTGCATCATCAACAATTAACGTGAGATTCACACGGCCGTTCATAAATTTTAGACGGTGAAAACCGGTGCCCACAAATACGGGATAGGCAGCTATCAATTGCTCCGCCAAATCTCTAAGTTGTGGCCACAATGCGAGTGCACGACTTAAGTCATCTTTGTGAAGTGGAAATTTTTCAACACTGACAAAATGTAATTGCGCAGACTCAGGTGCACTTTCAAGCCACAAGCTCCAAGCTGCCAAAAAATTTAAACCCGAACCAAAACCCGTTTCGGCGATTGTGAAATGTTGCGTGTTTCCAATTGCGGAAAATCGCTCGGCTAATTGGTTGTGATGTAAAAAAACATGTCGCGTTTCTTCCAAGCCATTTGCTTTGGAAAAATACACGTCACCAAACTCCCCAGAAATAGGTTGACCGTCTGGGTCCCACTCGATCTGCGCGTTTTTTATCTCACTCACAAACCAAACTCGTCGCGGATTTGTTCGCACCACTTGGCGATGCGCTCCGCGCTTTTATCGAATTCATTTTCTTCATCAAGCGCTAACCCAACAAAATAATTTCCGTCGGGCGACAGGGCTTTTGAGGCTTCGTAGGTGTAGCCTTCGATGGGCCAGTAGCCGCAGGGAATTGCGCCGTGGGAGATAACTTTGCTGTGTAAATAGCCCATAGCGTCTTGAAACCATTCCGGATATCCGATTTGGTCGCCTAAACCATAAATAGCAACCTTTTTCCCGGTGAAGTCGACGTCGTTGATTTCATCCCAGATTTCTTCCCAGTCTTCTTGTAGCTCACCGTAATCCCACGTGGGAATGCCGAGGATGATGTAGTCATAAAGTTGCGCAGTAATAATAGGTGTATCACTGATGTTGAAAAAATCGACAAGATCTTCACCAAGCTGGGTACGTATTTTCTCGCCAGCCATTTCGGTGTAACAAGTGGAGCTGCCGTAAAACAGACCGATGGGGGCTTGATGTTGGCTCATAGCTGTTGGGCCCATTGACTTATCCATTCCCTAGTCATCGCATCCGCATCATCACCAACGCAGGCATCTATAATCAGTGGCTCACCAATACGCACTGCGCCCAGATCAGCAAAAGCTGCATCCAACAAACGACCTGCTTCATTAAAGGTGCTGTAACTGCTGTCCGCGAGATTGATGACCCCGTAGCGCTTGCCTGCGATGCGTGGGTAGTCGCGAGTAATGTGCAGGTAAATTGGTTGGATATTATCCGGTAGCTCTCCAGAGCCGGTGTTGGAGTGGCACAGTAATAACACTTCATTCGTATCGCGAACGAGGTCTTCTGCGCGCGCGTAGGTATTTAGTGATACCTCGTGGCCTTCGTCGCGCAGAGTTTCAGCGGCTATTTCAGCCACTTGCTCGGCAGCGCCGTAAACGCTGCCAATCAGGATTTGAATCTTTGCCATGGATACATAAATCGTTGTGGAAAGGGGTGTGCATCATAAAAGGTTTTGTATAGCATCGCACCCCATTTAGCCCAGCAAACAAACCCTACTGACGATGAGTTCTTATGTTTCATATCGCCCTTTATGAGCCCCGCATAGCGCCCAACACGGGCAATATTATTCGTTTAATTGCCAATAACGGCTGCAAGCTGCATTTGATTGAGCCATTGGGTTTCGATTTTGAAGAAAAGAGTTTGCGCCGCGCCGGCTTGGATTATGCCGATATTGAAAACATCACCCGTCACGCAAATTACGCGTCATTTCTCGAGCACGTTGAAGGCAAACGTATTCTGGCCTGTACGACCAAGGGCAGCCGTCCCCACGATCAGCTCGACTATAAAGAGGGAGACGTTCTGCTGTTTGGTTCAGAGACGTCCGGTTTACCTCCTGACGTGCTCAATAGTATCGATGCGCAAAATCGGCTACGAATTCCCATGATGCCGAGCAGCCGGAGCTTGAACCTTTCCAACGCCGTGGCAATTATTAGCTACGAAGCCTGGCGGCAATGTGGATTCAAGAACGGTATTTAAGTCTCGACGCTACCGTAACTTTTGTAGTAACCACTGCTTCACCACTGCTTAAGCCCTCATGTGTCGGATTGGGTACCAGCGGCCGCCGAATAAATCGGTCGCCCAGTCGACTTCAAATCTTCCCCCTGTTTTAAACAATTATTCCAATCTTGCTTGTTGCAGCTTTTAAGTTCGGCTTGTTCGCAATATTTGCAAATCTACCCGTCAACACTCTTCATTATGAGTCTGTGGCACTTTTGCATTTTATGGTCTAAGGTCATGTTAAAGGTTATGTGACTTCTACTAATTATAAAGAAGAGTTATTACGTAGCTGCTCGTTTAGTACTTCACTTTTGAAAGATTTATTTTTTGGCTAGCAGAGGCGTTCGGTTGAATTGGTTTAATGCAAAATCGCGACAAAACGAGATGCTCGGCGTTGAATTCGCTGCCGAAGGTGTCGCTTTTGCTCATGTTCGGCGAATGCCTACGCAGCAACCATTGCTCGTAAGTTCCGAGTTTATTGCCGCGGATAAAGACGCGGATGTCGCCGAGATTTTGCGCAGCCGTTTAGCAAAATTAGGCTTGCAAAAAATTCCATGCAATATCGCAATGAGCAGCGGTACCTATCAAATGCTTTTGGGTGAAGCACCCAAAGTTCCAGCAGAAGAATTGGCTGAGGCCTTGCGGTGGCGCGTAAAAGATTTAATTCAATTTCCCATTGCCGATGCAGTTTTAGATGCGTTTCTTTTGCCGGAAGATAGCGCTCGTGGCACAAGTCGCATGGCCTACGCCGTGGTAGCCCAGCGCAATAACGTGACTCAATTAATCGCGCAAGCAAAAGCGGCGCAGATAAATTTGCAGGCGATAGACATTCCTGAGTTGTGCCTTCGCAATGTTGCACAAGCCTGTTGCGATACCAAGCGTGGAATTGCGTTGGTAAAGTTGGGGCAGGGCGGTGGAACCTTGCAAATCATTCGCGATGGAAATTTGTATTTATCACGGCAGTTTTCGCTGGCTTACAACGCTGGTTTGTTGGACGACTTACCTGGTGATGCGTTAGTACTTGAATTGCAGCGCTCATTGGATTATTTCGAGCGACAAATGCGTCAAACTCCACCAAGCCACGTTTATTTGTGTGGTGAAAACGTTACGGCAGATAAACTCACGCCCGAAATTCGAAATAGCATGGCTGTAAAAATCGAGTTGTTTAATTTAGAGGCCGGTTTGCAACTCGGTGAAAACATTCAGGAACATAATCTTTCACTTTGCCTGTTAGCTTTGGGTGCTGCCCTGCGTGAAGACGCGGTAGGGGTGGTCTGATAATGCAGCAGATAAATTTATATCTTTCGGAATTCCGTCCCAGCCGAGAGCCGCTACGAGCGCTCCATATGTTGTGGGCCGGAGTCGCGTTTTTAATTATCCTGATTTGCTTTTCTTTTTACTCAAACCATAAACATACACTTCTATTGCAGCAGCTCGAAGTAGAACAAAAAAGTCAGCAGGCCATCCAGGCGCAGTTATTGCAGTTGAGCGCGAACAAGCCAGTGGAATCCAGTGCGGAAATAGATGCAAAAATTGCGCAGTTACAAAAGAGTGTTCAACGCCATCAACGAATTCTCACAATGATTTCCCATCAAGATCTGGGGAATGACAAAGGTTTTTCATCTCAGTTAATTGCCATGGGCCAAGCTGCATTACCTACGATTTCAGTAGAGTCATTCTCCTTGCAGCGTGGTGGTAGGTATGCGGAGCTTTCGGGTGTAACGCATCGAGCTGATCAAATCCCTCTCTATTTACAGCGTCTGCGTAGAGATTCAAGCTTTAGCGAAGTTGGTTTTGGTGTACTTAATATTGATCGAGATTTGAAAGAGTCTGGATTGTTAAAGTTCAGTTTGGCAAAAGCAAAAGAAGGCAATCAACGTGAGGGGACAAACTGATGCTTGAGTCCCTTAAAAAAATTCAGGAACGAATTGATTCTCGCATCATACGTGAACGCGCATTGATATTTGTTACGATCATGGCGGTTATTTTTATGCTTTGGAATTTTTTCCAATCAACTATCGATAAAAAAATTGACGAAACACGTACCCAAATAGAAGCCTTGGCCACCCAGCGCTCGGCCATTCAAACCCAAATTACTGCGACCACTCAAAGTTTGTTAAATAGTCCTAACAAAATTAAAAATGAACAGATATTACAATTGGAAGAGGATATTAAAAAGCTTGAATCCCAATTGCAAAATGTGTCCCAGAATCTCATTAAAGCCGACCAGCTTCCGTTGGCTTTGCAAGAAGTTTTACAGAAGGCCGACCAACTTACTTTGATGGAAGTAAATACTTTGCCGGCACAGGAACTGCAATTTGCACCTGTTGATGGAAGTACTGCGGCAGAAGGTGAAAATAACGCAGGCGTTTATCAACACATCGTTGAACTACGCGTAAAGGGTAGCTATAGCGAGATAGTGCAGCTACTGATTTCACTTGAGCGTCTACCTTGGCGTTTTTATTGGCAAGGCCTGGATTACAAAGTTGATAAATATCCCGAGGCCGACATTAAATTGCGTGTCTACACCCTGAGTTCAGAAGAGGGGCTGTTCGGTGTTTAAAATTTTATATGCCATTACTACTGCTTTAGTTATGACGTCATTGTGTTTGGCGCAAGAGCAAATAATTGATCCTACTAAACCACTAAATTTTTCGGCAGCAAATACAGCTCCGGGAGATGGCCAACAAGGCATTCAATTAACCAGCATATTAATTTCAAGTGAACGAAAAATTGCGATCATCAATGGTGAGGCGCTGAGTGAAAGTCAAACAGTGAAAAGTGTTGGCGCATTGGTAAAGCGAATTGACCCCGAGTCCGTTACCTTGCAGCAAAACGGAAAAGTCTGGCGTGTGGCGTTGAATAACACCGCTATTCGCAAATAATGTTTTTTGGAGTTGTGGCTATGCCATTAAAAAATAACACACGTGGTCTTTATCGCGCGTATACGATACTTGCGATTTTCGTAACCATTTTTATGGTTGGTTGCTCGAATAATTCAAGCAAGACAAATCCTGTTGAAACTGAAATGCGAGCCGTTGTTACAGAACAGGCAGAACGCAGCAAAAAAGCTACAGCAGTTCCCGATGAAGTTACCAAAACACTTCTGGATAACAATACGATCAAAACGGCAAGCGGTAAAAAATTTACAGAGCGATTCGATGTTTCTGTGCGTGCAGTTTCCGCGCGGGAATTTTTTCTCGGATTGGTTAATGGTACGGGCATTAATGTAGTGGTTCATCCTGAAGTCAGCGGCAGCATATCGCTCGATTTAAAAAACGTCACAATTGATGATGTGTTAAGAGTTACGCGTGATATTTACGGTTACGAATATAAGCAGGATCGCGGAATTTACACCATTTACGCGAATGCGTTGCGTACTGAAGTTTTTCACATTAATTACCTAGATGTACAACGTGTAGGTATTTCGGATACAGCGGTACTTATTGGGCGTGCACAGTCAACTGGTCAGAACAGTGGCGGCGGGAATTCAGGTGGAGGCTCTGGAAATAGTAATGGAGACACAGCTAACTTATTGGGAATGTTAGAGTCAGCTGAGAAAAATAAATCCGGTGGTTCGGGTGGTCAGGGAATCACACCAGGGTCACGTGTACAAACCTTAAATCACACCGATTTTTGGGCGACTTTGCACAGTACGGTTACCTCTATTATTGGCGGCGAGAGTGAAAGCCGCTCAGTTACAATTTCACCGCAAGCAGGAATGATTGTAGTAAAGGCCTTACCCAGCGAATTAAGCGCGGTGCGGGAATACTTAGAACGTTCTGAATTAAGCGTGAAACGCCAGGTAATTCTAGAAGCGAAAATTCTCGAAGTTAATTTAAACGAAGGCTTTGAAGCAGGTGTTAACTGGGGTGCTATAAGTGGCCAATTAACTCAAGGTTACAACTTGCAAGACGGATTCGATTTGAATACGGATGGAACAACTCCTGTTGATGCATTTAGGCCAATTACCAAGACCTACCGCTATTTCGAGAACGGCGAATGGAAAACCTTGGAGGTCCCATCTCGTGAACAAACTGAAGGTGTATTCGCAGCACTACTACGAGTGCAGGATATCACCAAGATTCTTTCCCTTTTGGAAACCCAGGGAGCGGTACAAGTGTTGTCGAGCCCAAGAGTGTCAACGGTAAATAATCAGAAAGCGGTAATTCGCGTTGGCTCTGATGAATATTTTGTGACAGGAATTTCTAATAACACCACTTCGAATGCAACGTCTGTGTCGAGCACGCCTAATATTGAATTGTCACCATTTTTTAGCGGAATATCCCTAGATGTTACGCCACAAATATCTGAAGACGGGGATGTGGTTTTACATATACATCCCGTGGTAAGTGAAGTTACTGATCAGCAAAAAAACTTTACTGTAGGCAATCAAGATTTTTCTTTGCCCTTGGCACTGCGCGGTATTCGTGAATCAGACAGCATTGTTAAAGCGCAAAATGGTCAGGTAATTGTTTTGGGCGGGCTAATGCAAGAGAACAAACGCAATAGCGATGGCAAACGCCCCGTTCTAGGTGATATCCCCCTGGTAAATAGTTTATTTCGTACCAAGAGCAAAGCGAGATCCAAAACCGAATTGGTAATTTTGCTGCGCCCTATTGTGGTAGATGGGAATACATGGCAAGGGCAGCTAGAAGAAACTGAAAAACGCATTCAAAATTTAGATGAAGAAAAACGTAAAGAATAAATGTCTTCGCCCAGGTAAATTTATTCGAGGTTTTTATGTACCGTCAACACTTTGGATTAGTGGAGCATCCATTTTCGCTAACACCTGACACACAATTTTTTTTCAATAGTCAGAGTCACCGTGAAGTGCTAAGCACCATCGTGCTAGCGCTTCGGCACAGTGAAGGTTTTATAAAAATCGTTGGCGAGGTAGGTACGGGTAAAACCTTATTAAGCCGGAAATTACTTGCAAGCCTGGGTGATAATTTTCTCACCGCTTACATTCCCAACCCTTACCTTACACCCGAAGAACTCAAATGGTTTCTCGCTGAAGAAATTGGAATTGCCTACTCACCGTCGATTCCGTCTTATCAACTGTTGCGCGAGATAAACCAGCGGCTCGTTGATCTTGCGCAACAAAAAAAACAAGTTGTTTTGATTGTCGATGAAGCCCAGGCAATGCCGCGCGAAACTATCGAGGCGTTGCGTCTACTCACTAACCTCGAAACAGAAAAGAATAAACTTCTGCAAGTCGTGCTTATCGGTCAGCCTGAGTTAGACGATTTATTAAATCGTCCCGATTTGCGCCAACTAAAACAGCGCATCGTTTTCTCAGAATATTTGCAGGGTATTCCACGTCATAGTTTGTCAAATTACGTGGCTTACCGTTTAAGTTCTGCTGGATATCGCGGTGCAAATTTATTTTCAGATGCGGCCCTGTGGTTGCTCTATCGTGCCTCGGGTGGAATACCACGCCTTATTAATGTTATTTCTCATAAAGCCTTGCTCGCTGCTTATGGAGAAAAAAGCGAAAAGGTCACCCGTAGTCATATGGCTCGAGCGATTTCAGATACGACAGAGAGTCGCTCCATAGGTCGCATTTTAGCGCGAAGAAATATTTGGTTGTGGCCGGGCGTTGCAATTCTCGCAACTGTTTCGGCATTGATCTTACCCGGGTTCCTAGGAATAAGTTTGGTAGGATAATTTATGAGTCTACTTAACGACATATTGCGCGATTTGTCGCATCACAAACCTTTAACTGAATCTAGCGAAGGTTACGATGAGTCTTTGCTACGTGAAGCCTCTTTTTCCCAAAGAAAACAATTTCCTTGGGCCTCTCTCTCTGCGGTATTTGTCGTCGTTTTTATTTTAGTGTTAGCAATTAAATACACCTTGCATAATTTCGCGCTTACCAAATCATCCGTTACGCACCCCGTTTCGGTTTCTTCAAATTCAGGGTCAAAGGATGCTGAAGAAGTTCCTGCTGCCAAGCCAGAGACTCCGGCTGTCGCAAAAGCTGTCGTCGCGCAGAGCGAAGAAGGTACCAAGCATCAGCTTGCCGAAAATGAGGTTGCCAAGAGCGAAGAATTGATCAATCACATAAATGATTTATTTCAGCAAGCTGAACGCGCGCTGGGTATGGACAGGCTTACCGCACCTGTTGAGGATAATGCTTACGGTTACTATCAGAAAATTTTAAGTATGGATGCGTCCAACGACGATGCGAAAGCGGGACTAGACGAAATCGCGAAACGTTACCTCGCTAAAGCCCAGGAACAATTTGCGGTTGGTAACTCACAGGCTGCAGACGCTTTTATTCAACGGGCGCGCTTTGTTTCTTCACGTTACGTACTAGCTCATGAATTAACAACTGAAGAAAGCCCGAACAATAATATTACAGCCATAGCATCTGAGCCGCCCGCGCGGATTATCTCAAATCAGCCTGAAGCGCAGACTGAGACAACTTCAGAAACCGTAAAGCCGTTTAATGTTGTTGAAGCAAAAACTTTATCAGTTGCACCAAGTAGTATCTGGAAAGATGAGCAGCTCGTTCAGCATGCGCAGGAATTAGTTAAACAAAATAAATCAAGTGAGGCCTTGCTCGCACTTAAAAATTTTATTTCCACTGAAAAAAATCCAGTATTGTCCGCAACACTACTGGCAGACATTTATATTCAGCAGGGAAACACCGAAGCCGCAAATATTATCGCGGATCAGGCGACTTATCTTCCGGTAGATACTAAGTCCAGGATTAAAGCGCAAATATTAAATGCAAATGGAAAGCCTTCGCAGGCGATCACGCTTTTGGAAAAAAATTTACCGATGGCCGAAAATAATGAGGCTTACCGATCTCTGCTGGCCAGCCTTTATCATCAAACTGCAAATTACCAACAATCTATTGTTAGCTACCAACGGCTTATTGCCCGGTTTGGTGATAAGCCTGCGTACTGGTTGGGGTTAGCGCTTGCCTATGATGGTTTGTCTCAACATAAAAGCGCACTTCAAGCCTATCAACGATTGCGCGATTTCCCGCAGTTACAAGAGCAAGTGACACAATATACCAATCAACGAATTGCTGCGTTGCGCAGTGAGTGAGATAAGTAATGTTTAATTCGGCAGCACCAAAGCGTATTCGGATCGGCGATTTACTTGTCGAAAAAAATATGATCACCGAAACGCAGTTAGCTCATGCGTTACAAGAACAAAAGTTGAGTGGCCGCAAGCTTGGTAATCAATTAGTTGATCTTGGTTATGTTGACGAAAACGCGCTATTAAACTTGTTGTCTGCACAATTGCAAATTCCTTTTGTGGAACTAAAGCAATTTCGATTCGATAAAAATCTGGTTCAAACTTTACCCGAAACCAGCGCGCGTCGTTACCGGGTTATGGTGTTGCGCGAAGATTTCGATGGTCTGTTGCTTGGCATGGCAGATCCTACAGATATATTTTGTTTGGATGAATTGCAAAGAATTCTGCAAAAAAATCTCAAACCCGCAGTGGTTCGTGAATCTGAACTGTTGGACATTCTGGATATCGCATATAGCAGGGCGAGTGAAATTGCGACGCTCGCCGGGGAACTCGACGAAGAGTTGCAAGAATCAGCAGTAGATTTGGAAAGTTTTATCGCAGATTCCGCAGACAGCGATGCTCCAGTTGTAAAACTCTTGCAAAAAATATTTGAAGAGGCGCTTACCAATAAAGCATCGGACATTCACATAGAGCCCGATGAAAAAGTGCTACGTATTCGCAATCGTATTGATGGCGAATTGATTGAACAGGTCATGAATGAAAAACGTATTGCCTCTGCATTAGTGGTTCGTATCAAGTTAATGGCAAGCCTGGATATTTCTGAAAAACGTTTGCCGCAAGATGGACGTTTTAATCTAAAAGTGAAGCACCACAATATTGACGTGCGTCTGTCTACCATGCCTGTGCAATTTGGCGAATCTGTAGTAATGCGGTTGTTGGATCATACGGATGGCGTGCGTAGTTTAGACAGCGTTGGAATGCCGGCGAACCTCGTCTCACGCTTTCGTAAAATTATTACGCGCCCCCATGGACTGGTGTTAGTGACTGGTCCGACGGGTAGCGGTAAAACCACAACGCTTTACGGTGCACTTTCTGAATTGAATAAACCACAGAAAAAAATTATTACTGTAGAAGATCCGGTGGAGTACCGATTGCCTCGTATTAGTCAGGTTCAATTACATGAAAAGATTGGCCTGACTTTTAGTAGCGTTCTACGCGCTACCTTACGTCAAGACCCGGATATTCTTTTGGTCGGAGAAATTCGTGACGCGGAGTCTGCGGAAATTGCGCTTCGTGCATCTATGACTGGGCATTTAGTTCTGTCTACACTTCATACTAACGATGCAATTAGTTCTGCATTACGTTTATTAGATATAGGTGTTGACGGTTATCTTGTTGCGACTGCATTGAAAGCGGTAGTAGCGCAACGGTTGGTGCGCCGAATTTGCACCAGCTGTATTCAAAATCATAATCCAGATGCGAACGAAGCACAGTTGCTCGCTACCATTTCGAAAGGAAGGGATTTTAACTCCGTTCAATTCAAAAGTGGCGCAGGTTGTCCGCATTGCAATAACACAGGTTATCGCGGTCGTGTAGGTGTATTCGAAATGTTGGAATTAAATGCGGTCTTGGCTGAAGCATTACGAACCGAAGATATTAACGGTTTCGCGCAGGCAGCCGCTGCAAGCCCTAACTTTAAAACGTTAAGTCAGGCGGCACTTGAGTACGCGGAACAGGGCATAACCAGCCTGGATGAAGTCATGAGTATTACCGCGCAGATCGAAGAGATCGCTTAATTTTTATTGCCACGAATTGCTCCATTTATATTTTGTATTATTTTTTTCATTTGTTTGCTGACTTAATCGGCGTGATCTTATGGCTATTTTTCAATTCAAAGGGCGAAATGCCGACGGCCGTTTAATAAATGGCCAGGTTGAGGCGGCGAGCACCGATGCGGCGGCGAATCAGTTATTGGGCCGTGGTATAACACCCGTTTCCATGGAAGAGGAGCTGCTCAAGCTATCATTAAAAGAAAAAATAGAGCGCGCTACTAACTCTGGCAAGGTCGAGACTGTTGAGCTTATTATGTTTGCTCGGCAGATGTATTCAATTTCCAAGTCAGGCATTCCCTTAGTGAAGGGCTTGCGTGGATTGTCGGCATCTATGCGTAACTATGCTTTTCAGCAAGCGCTTGATGACATCATTGCGCGTTTGGAAACTGGAGTTGAGTTATCCAATGCGATGCGGTTTCATCCCAAGATATTTAATAATTTATTTGTCAGCATGATAAGTGTGGGTGAAAACTCAGGTCGTTTGGATCTGGTATTCAAACAATTAAGTGATTACATGGAACGTGATCTTAATACCTCAAAAAGTATTAAATCTGCATTGCGTTATCCGTCATTTGTATTGCTCGCTATATCCATCGCTATGACAATTATTAATTTAAAAGTTATTCCGGCATTCGCCGACATGTTTGCTAATTTCGGTGCTGAGCTGCCATTACCCACACGAATTTTATTAGCGGTTTCTGATTTTTTTGTAGCTTATTGGCTATACATGTTGGTTGCTATTATTGGTGGTGGAGCGTGGTTTGTTAACTATATAAAGACGCCCGATGGGAGCCGTTGGTGGGGAAAAAAGAAACTCGGAATCATTATTGTTGGTGACATAGTTGAACGTGCGTCATTAGCACGTTATGCACGGTCATTTAGTTTAATGCTCAGTGCTGGCCTACCTATATCAAACGCTTTGGAATTGTGCGCGCGAGCTATAGATAATAATTACCTCGGCGATAAAATTCGTGGCATACGTACCGGCATTGAGCGTGGCGAAGGTTTGTATCAAACCCATCTGGTGAGCGGAATGTTCACGCCTC
The DNA here is from genome assembly GCA_004173475.1 of Gammaproteobacteria bacterium. Taxonomy (GTDB): domain Bacteria; phylum Pseudomonadota; class Gammaproteobacteria; order Pseudomonadales; family Cellvibrionaceae; genus Cellvibrio. Next base: position 45,492 of record SEBU01000001.1, on the reverse strand, counting down.
TCGTGTTGCAAATGATTTCTGTTGGCGAGGAAAGTGGCCAAGTAGATACATTGCTAACGGAAGTAGCCGAATTCTACGAGCGCGAAGTGGAATATGATACGAAGTTGCTTGGCGATAGAATTGAACCACTAATGATCGTGATCATGGCGGGTTTTGTCACTATATTGGCGTTGGGAATCTTCCTGCCTATGTGGGATATGTACGCCATCCAAAAGTAGTACATCAATGAGGTGCTAGTACTATGAACAAACACCTCGGCTTAACTCGCTTCGAGTTTTTCTTTGTTATGTCCGCAATTGGCATCTTAATGCTCGTTGCTCTTGGACGATATCAAGCGTTAGCAGAAGAAACTCGTCGAGTCAGTTTTGAAGTTATCGTAAATAATTTTAGCGCCGCTATTTACAATCATCACGCGCGCTGGATCACGGCACAACAAAGCCAGCAAGATGGTTCTTCTTTGGTGATCGATGGACATCACATTTATTTTTCTCCCACTGGCTGGCCAATAGCAGCACTAGTCGAAAATAATATAGTTAACCCATTATCTATAACGACTTGCCTAAGTTTGTGGCAGCATTTATTGCAAAATCCGCCGCTTATTTCTTTTACAGGTGGAGATGCATATGGAACACAAAAATATCATCTAAGCCTTATCGAAAATAAAATCTGTCGTTACGAATATGTTAGTGATCCGCCGCAGAAGCTCTTTCTTGATTACCAACCTACAAACGGGAAGATCGTCTTCCAAAAGTAACCACTCATCTCAAAATAATAAGAATTTTCCTAATAACTGGAAAGCTTTTGTTAATGGTCTATATTCAAGTTAATTAAAAAATTAAGTTCGTAAAGCAATAAAAAACTTTACGAAAACAGGGAAGAGCTGACAGCAGCTCAGGTAATGATTAGCGAGACCTTTAAACTACACACTGAACACTTTGCTTTCTGGAGCTTTTTATGAAAACTCAACAATCTGGTTTTACACTGATTGAACTTATCGCTGTTATTGTTATTTTAGGTATTTTGGCGGCAACAGCCTTGCCAAAATTTGTAGACATGTCTGGTGCTGCACAACAAGCAGCTGTGGATGGTGTGGCCGGAAATATAGGTAGCGCTATGGCGTTAAACTATGCGGCGGGAGTTGCAGCTGCAGCTGGCGTTGTAGGTGGGCCAACTGCGACTGCTGTTACCAATTGCACCGATGGCGCGAGTTTGCTATTAGGAGGCTTACCCAATCCTCCTGCTCCAGCGGCGGCGCAATGGGTTATTACTAGCGCAGCCGTTGCAGCACCAGCGGGTACTACAGTGAGTTGCACATTGACTTATACCAAGGGTTCAACGGCTAAGACCGCCACGTTCAATGCAATCAGAATCTAGTGGCTGATTAATTGAGTTACGTATTTGTGTGGAGCATATGCGAGCGGAGAGAGGTTTTACCTTAATCGAATTAATTACGGTAATAATATTAATTAGTATTTTATCCGTAACTTTATTTTCTCGTTTAGGCAGTGTAGGCACCGCAAATCTTCAAGCAGGCCGCGATGATCTCATCGCGGCTTTATTTTTTGCGCAGCAAACCGCAATGGCGCGTAGCAATGTTCAACTAATCCTTACGACGAATGCGGTTAGTGTGACTGAAAACGGCACACCGATCATTGTGCATAGCAGAGGTTACCCGTTAAATTTTCCAAATGGCGTAACAACTTCCGCACAAACTTTAACTTATGACAAGTTGGGGCGAACCACTGCTACGACAATTACGTTAAGTGCCAGTGGCGCAAGCGCTTTGGTTACGGTGGAGGCCAGTGGCTATGCACACTGACGCACAGAAAAATGTTTGCTTTAAAAAACACGAAGGCGTGAGCTTGATTGAGTTGGTGGTTTTTATTGTCATTGTTAGTCTTGCAGGTGCAGCTTTGTTTAAAGTTTATAGCTACAGTCAAGCGCAAAGCGCAGATCCGCTTGTTCAAGTTCGTGCGTTGGAATTAGCTCAATCCCGACTCGACGAAATTCTCGCTTTAAAATACGATGCCAATACCCCGACGGGAGGTATTCCGGCTTGCGGTAGTACGGCTGTAGGAGCAGTCGCTTGTAATAACACGCCTGACTTAGATATGAATGATGTAGATGATTTTAATAATATTACTGATGAACCTTATTCATTTAATGTTACAAAAAAAACCTCATCTGGAGGACAAACTACCATAATGGTTAAATACACTAGACAGGTCACTGTAGTAACTACCGGTAACGTAAAACTTGTTAGTGTAATCGTAACCGCTCCTACAGGCTTGGTGGTTCCTTTGGCAGCACAAAAGGCAAACTTTTAATGTTGTCTGTTAATTCAAAATTTATAATTATCCGTTTAAAGAAAGCTAATGGATTTTCGTTAATAGAGCTCGTCACAGTTATTGTTATTCTTTCCGTATTAGCTGTATTAGGTGGCCAAGTAATCGCACAATCTACCGACTCATATCAGTCCACACAAATGCGTTCGCGTTTAGTCAACACCGGTCGACAAGCAATTGAACGAATGTCTCGTCAGTTGCGAGTATCGCTACCCTACGGTGTTCGCATTACAAATGATGGATCATGTTTGCAGTTTATGCCTATTGTAGGGGGCGGAAATTATTTGGGGTTTTTACCAAGCGGTGATTTTGTAGGTTACGTACCTGACCCGACTAATGGCGTAGGAGGTCGAGCTAGCATTTCTGTTTCACCCTATTCGGTTGATCTGGGGAATGCACGCTACTTAAGTATAGGTGCATTAAGTTCGAACGAACTTTATGGAACCAATCCAGTATCTCTTGCTGCATTAAGTTCGCGTACTAACGTCGCGCTAAATTTATCGAGTCCCAAAGTTTGGCAGCGCAATTCCATTAACAAGCGGTTTTACATACTTGATAACCCACAAGCATTTTGCATAGTAGCCAGCCAACTGCGTTTTTATTCAGAACAAAATATATCGGATATAAATGTAGATACCTCCACTGCTTATAGCTTATTGGCAGAAAATGTTACAACTCCAGCGCCCTTCTCTTTGGCAGGGGGTAGCGAGAGCCGCAACATTGTTGTCTTTTTAAATATCGCATTTGAGGTTAGTGTTAAGAGGGGCGCCGAGTTGGTCTACGGTCCTGAATCTGTGGCCTTTAATCACTCGGTGATGATACGCAATGTGCCTTAATCCATTAAAAAAAAATCAATTTTTGCGTAGAACGCAACAAGGTTTTTTAATGCCGTTAGCCATTTTTATTGTGGTGGTTATGGGAATTTTTGCATTGGTTTTATCCAGAAACACGGGTCAATCCAGCGCCGCAGCTGCGCTAGAGTTGGTTTCGAGCCAAGCATTTTATGCCGCAGAAACTGGCGCCCAGCGGGGCATGCAAAATTTGTTTTACCCCGATGCCCGCGTGCGTCAGCAGGTCGATCAGCGTTGTGCAAATCTTACCTCCACACCTTTAGTTATCGCTTTTAAATCGCTTGCTAATCCAGGTCTACCGGATGTACGAGGATTAAACAATTGTTCAATCACGGTAACCTGCGTATGTCGATTTGCAGACGATACCAATTGTTCGCCGATAACTGCTACAAACTACGCAGCCACGGCAGCAGCCGGCCGCATCACTAGCAATTATCAAATTACAAGTGTTGGAACTTGCGGCATCGGGCATTTGCGATCAGTGCGAACCGTCGAGGTGGGTTCATATTTAAAACAGGAATAAATGGTTAAGCGTTGTAATGAGATACGAGCCATGAAATTTTCACAACGACATGCAAGATTTATTTTTCAAACACTTTTTGTGTTTGGATATGTTTTTTTATTTTCCACAAAAGCGTGGGCAATTGCATGCGATGCGATTTTTACCAACGGCATTCAGGCAACAGGTGCATCAGGAAATATTAATTTAAGTTATCACTCCGCCATTACCGGTGGGAGTGCCACTTTAAAAACCAAGACGTTAACAGATAACTCGTCATGGGTAGCTTGTAGCGGGTCGAGTTGCGTTGGAACCGGGGTTGCTGCAACAACCTCAACGGTAACTTTTTCCACCGGCACCGGCACAAATGGCGTTATTAGTGTTGCGGACAATGGAACTCTTTCCAAAGCATCGGGCGATTATTCAACGGTAACGGTAGGGCAACAGGCGACTCTAACATTCAGCACTGCTAACGGAACATATAAAACAACTGCGTTCACTACCAACTTCCAATCAATCGTTCAATTACAATCTGGCGATTACTGGATTAACGGTAATTTAACCATAGGGCAACAAACGGTTTTAAAGCGCGTCGCCACTTCTGGAACTACACGAATTTTTGTAAATGGAAATGTGAATCTTGGCTATAAAGTAACGACCCAAAGTTTTACCTCCGCTCAACTACTTATATATGCAACCGGTACCATAACCTCAGCGAACGAAGCGGATTTAAGTGCGTATATATATGCGGGAGGAGCCGTTAGTTTTGGCTTCCAGTCAACTATAGACGGTGGTATCTCAGGTTCAAGCTTCACAGCGACTGGTAATGACGTAACCGTTAAATACGAACCGACAGCATTCTCAACGGCTAATTTCGCGCCTTTTTGTAGTGGTAGCACGGTGATTCCCGTTCTCCTCGGCTCCTGGAACATGGATGAGCTCTCGTGGAACGGTACCGCAGGTGAGGTGAAAGATACAAGCGGAAATAACAACCATGGAAGGGCGAGGGTTGCTACGGCTGGCGGAGCTTTACCATCCACTACCTCCGGAACTGCTGCTTATACAGCCGCCAACCAAAGTACGTGCCGGTACGGTACTTTCGACGGCACCGGTTCGCCAACGAGGATTTATGACTACGTCGAACTTTCAGGCTTTCCCACCTTACCAAATGGTTTCACTTTTGCAGCCTGGATTCGTTCAACAAATGCTGGAGCACAACATCAACGGATTTTGGTGAGGGACGATGCTGATAACGGCTGGGGCTTAAGCTTGGCGGACGGTACTGGTAACCCAGCTCTACGGTTTTTTAACCGAAACGTGACCAACAATGGCGCTGTTACGGGACAGGGAACAAATCCCAACTGTGGCGTGTTCTGTGTGGATACTAATGCGGTAATCGCTAGCAACACTTGGTATTACGTCGCGGCCGCGGTTGACACCTCAGCCAAGACGGTGACCCTGTATGTATACAATGCTTCAGGAGCCTTGCAGGCCAAGGCTGTGGGCGCCTATTCGGGTACTTGGGTGGATGGAACCGGAACTGTAGGGATTGGTGGGGAAACTTCCGCTTCTTCAGAGGGACGCCAGAGCTCTTGGCATTTCCTGGGTAACATTGATGAGGTCAATATATATTCTGGAGCTCTTGCGCAAACAGCAATTGAGTCACTTCTGACAACGGTGCGCACCTGTCCTGCGCCCGATCATTACGAGTTGGACGTACCAGCCAACGGCATTGCCTGTTTGGGCACTGATGTTACAGTCAGAGCCTGTGCAGACAGTGTCTCGCCATGTACCAATATTGATTATTCGATCAACACTAACGTAACTCTGGCAACTACTGCTGGAGCCTTAACAGCGACAACCCCTGCTTTGGTGTCGGGCACTAAAACGGTTGATCTGTTTTACGCCGCGGCAGTTGATGGTGTAACCGCCACCGTAACTCTTTCAGGGGAAGCAACAGCTGCAACTAATGCTCGTAAGTGTTGTGTAGGTGGTACTTGTACGGTGGCAAATTCATGCAGTACAACTTTTAATACTTCGGGATTTATCTTTTCGAAAACTATTACCGGGGGGGTGGATAATCCAGCAACTCAAGTCGCGGGCAAGCTTAGCAATACATCCCCTGATAACAATATGACTTACCTGAGAGCGGTGCGAACTAACACGTCCACAGGCACTTGCGTTGCGCGTTTAACCTCTCCAACGACCGTAAAAATGGGCTACAAGTGTGTGAACCCCAATACCTGCATATCTGGCGAGACGCTTAAAATAAATACCACGACGATTCAGGCGAACTCGAACGCTGCAAGTCCGGTTATTTATAGTGATGTTAATTTGACCTTTGATGCTAATGGCTCAGCCCAAGTCCCGATCAATTACTCAGATGTCGGGCAGGTACAGCTTTTCGCTAGCCTGGCTCTTGGCCAAACCAGCACAGACCCGGCCTATACGTTGGTTGGGCAGAGCAATACGTTTATTGTGAGACCAAATCAGGTAAGTATACCGGTCGTAGGAGTAACGCGAGTTGGCGGAGGGGGGACGTATCCTGGTGCGACTAATCAGGCCGGCGGTAATTTCGTCTCAGCAGGAACTCCCTTTAGGGTATCGATACAGTCCACAAATTTCTTAGGTGGCGTTACTCCAAATTTTGGCAGGGAAACTTCGTCTCAATCCCAGAATTTAACTTTGTTGACCAACAGCCTTGTGTATCCTGCAGGCGGAACGGCAACACCGCTAACATATATTGCCGATACATTTTCGTTTGTGTCCGCGGGAACTTACGCTAACAGCACCGTCGTCTGGCCGCAGGTAGGTAGCATCACAATCATGCCTGGCTTAAGTGACTATTTGTCTACTGGCCCTGTAGGCGGCGTCGTAAGTGGAACGATTGGTCGATTTTACCCTGACCGCTATCGAGTAGTTCCCGCAGCGGCCTCAGCGGGTTATGTATGTGGCAGCTTTAGCTACATGGGACAAGCTAATCTACAAATCATCCCCAATGTTGTTGCCGAATCTGCAGGTAGTAATCCAGTAATTGTCACCAATTACGATAATCTAAATTTTGGATATGGAAGTGGCAGCAATTTAGTCCTACCAACCTACGCTGCGGAAAATAACTCTGACACGATTAATCGTTCCTCACGGTTAAGCGTGCCTTTTGGCAAATGGCACATGGGGGTTTACGATGACCCAGCAATAAGTACTTTCGCAAGGCAATTGACAGGCCCTGATGGACCTTACGGCAGCCTACGTATTGGGATTACATCACTGAGTGATCCTAACCTCACTCCTTTCGATTTGGCAGTACCAACTACTAATACACCCGCGTCTGCAGCTAAAGATATGTTAGGTGCAACAGCTATAGCGTTTAAAGATCCAGCAGCTCCCTCTAATTATCTCCTAGATGTACGCTACGGCAGATTACGCCTGGATGATGCCTTCGGCCCAGAAACCTTCCAACTTCCCGTAAACTTTTTCACCGAACATTGGGTGGGAAATCGTTTTATCCAAAATGCGAACGATGGGTGTACGCGGGTGCTTCGCTCGGACATCACTTTTCCCGCCGGTGCTATTTCCATAGATGGGAACCGCACAGTGGCTTTAACGGGCGGTTCAACCCAAGCCACCTTCGCAGATTTATCGGCGACTAGTGTAGGTTTTAGTGCCGGCACCGCCGGTATGGTATTTACTTCGCCAGCGGGTGGTAGGGGAAGATTTGTGGTGGGTGTAAGTTTGGTAAATATGCCCTGGTTGCGCTTTGACTGGAACCAGGACGGAAACTACTTGGACGCGTTGTTGCCTAACGCAACTTATGAATTCGGCTCCTATCGCGGCAACGACAGGATTATTTATTGGCGTGAAAGATTACAGTAACCGCGTAAATTGTTAAGCTTTGGCTTTATCCAAAAAAGAATTATTTTATGGAAATGACCATCACTACCCCAAGCTTATTATTTCCGGCAATTTCTTTGTTGCTGCTGGCTTATACGAACCGATTTGTGGTTTTAACAAATGTAATTCGTCAGCTCAGTAGTGTAGAAAATGCCACCTCCGAAGTACTTGTGCTTCGTCAAATAAATAATTTGCGTTTGCGTATTCAAGTTATCCGCCGCATGCAAGCATTTGGTGTGCTGTCTTTCGTATTATGTACGCTTTCCATGTTTGCGCTTTTAATCCAATGGCCGATAACTGGTCAAATATTATTCGCAAATAGCCTTATACTGCTGGTAATTTCATTATTATTTTCGTTCTATGAAGTCAATATTTCCACCGAAGCTATTAATATTGAATTAGAAAAATTTGATGCGAGGGTCAATTCAGAAAATAAGCAGGTTTAATGCGAACCTGCTTGTGGAATTATTAGCCAATCAATGGTGTACATCTTCTGCGGGGCATTCCAGTCGAACATCTACCGCTAGCTCATCAGCAATAGTATCCAGCTGATCATAAAGTTCGTTCATATCAACCGTTTTGGGTACCAAAATCAAACCGGTTGCTTCAAACATAGGCTCGCCTGACCAAGGCATGCTTGAACAAGCGGTTTCCAACTCGCTCATGTTAATATGACGGCTGGCGAACGCTTGAGCAATTTCAAATACTATGCCTGGGCGATCGTTGCCCACTACGCTAAATTGAAATTCTTTTCCGAATGTTTTTACAGTTTCTGCTGAGGATTCGGTAATAATTTTTAAGCCTTGATGCGCCAGATTATCTAGTGCTCGTCGCAAAGCGGCCTCATTTTCAGTATCCACTGCAATTTGCAGAATACCTGCGAATTTACCTGCTAATTGCGCCATGCGGCTTTCCAGCCAGTTGCCCTGGTGTTGCGCAATTGTTTGCGCTAATGCTTCAACTACGCCGGGTTTGTCGTCGCTGATAATGGTTAAAACTAATTGTGTTTGCACAATGGTATCCTTCTTATAACGGTCCGCTTAATATCTAGGCGACCTGTGAGCTGGAAGATATGTTGGCCTAAGAGTAACTTTCTCTTAATCCTCGAACAAGTAAAATATTAAGTAACTCAATATGATTATTCCTTACAAACAACTCTCACCCGATGCGCTGCAAGGGCTGATCGAAGAATTCATTACACGTGAAGGTACAGATTATGGAGAAATTGAATTTTCCCTTTCACAAAAGGTAAAACAAGTCGAGTTGCAATTGGAGCGGGGTGATGTAGTGATTGTTTTCGATGTTGCGACTGAAAGCGTATCTATTTTAACTAAACATGATGCCAAATTAATTGCAGCAGCGGAATAACACTGAATAGTGAAGAGAAAGTATGAATTATTTATTTTTACATTGCCGCATAGGTTTTGAAAAAGAATGTGCCGCAGAAATGACTTATCTCGCCAGTGAAGCAGGAATTTACGGTTACAGTAAAACGAAAGATAACTCTGCCTACGTAATATTTATTACGCACGAGGTTGACGGGGCTTTTCAATTACAAAAAAAAATATCATTCAGCAAATTAATTTTTACTCGCCAATGGTTTGTTACCCAAGCGCCCATCACAGACTTGCCAGTGAATGATCGCGTCACTCCTTTGCTTGATATTGCACAAAATTTTCCAGTTGCGCGTGAGTTAGTGATTGAAACAATCGACACCAATGAAGGAAAAGAATTATCCACACTCAGTAAAAAATTCACTGCTCCGTTTAGTACTGCGTTGCGTAAATGTCAGCGTTTGGAGAATCGAAGCTCATGGAGATTACACCTAGTTTTTGTAACGGGTACTGAGGCATACCTTGGAGTTAGTCTTTATGACAATAGCTCGCAATGGCCTACGGGAATCGCGCGCTTGCGATTGCCAAAAGAAGCGCCAAGCCGCGCCACTTTAAAGCTGGAAGAGGCATGGCACCATTTTATTCCAGCGGCAGATTGGGACACCCGCTTGGGGCCTGGTATGCGTGCTGTTGATCTGGGTGCAGCGCCAGGCGGTTGGACCTGGCAACTAGTGCAGCGTGGGATGTATGTGGAGGCAGTGGACAACGGCCCTATGGATAAAAATCTGCTCGAAACTGGCCAGGTAATTCACATCCTCACCGACGGCTTTTTGTATGAACCCAAAAAGAAAGTTGATTGGTTGGTATGCGATATCGTTGATAAACCCGCTCGTGTCTCGAGCATGATTATTCAATGGTTTGCGAAAGGTCATTGTCGGGAAGCGATTTTTAATTTGAAGTTACCTATGAAGCAACGGTACCTTGAGGTAAAAAAATGCGAGCAACGCATTTTAAAAGAATTAAGATCGGCTGGACTAAATGTAGGAATACAATTTAAACAGCTTTATCATGATCGCGAAGAAGTTACCGGGCATCTTCGCGTATTTAAATAGTATTAATGGTAGGCTGTTTTATCTGTCGTAGTTTGATACAAAACCCACTCAGTTAATTGAACCCAATCTTCAATTAATTTGCGTAGTTGATTTATATGTTCTGGTGGCATGTCGTGTTTTGCTAGCGCAAGCTCACCGATTTTTGTCAGGGCGTAAACAATTTGGCCGATGGTGTGTGCAGTTAATAGCTGATAAATATCGACATTAAAGTGCATTTCGCCAGTGTGAATACCTCGTATGGTTTCGTAGTGTACTATGTTCACATGCGACATGGCGTTTTTAATGGCATTGGATAAACCTGGGTTATTATTCCGCAACAATCTAAAGGTTAATTCAAGGGTTTGACGAGAAAAAAAATCATTTGGCTCATAAGTTTTAATTGATATCCGAGACATCGAAACCTTTTCCCCGGTTAGAGTAGACGATCCGCTACTTTTAAATATCCTCAGCTAGAGTGTAGCAATGAGCTGTTTTTCTGCAGTTTATTTTTAGACGAAGTAATACTATGAAGATTGAAATTGATAAAGTTTTGGACACCAGCGGTTTGCTATGTCCTGAGCCTGTGATGATGTTGCATAACGCAGTAAAAGAATTAGTTGAAGGGCAAGTGATAAAAGTCATAGCTACAGATCCTTCAACAACTAGAGATATTCCAAAGTTTTGTCTTTTTCTTGGTTATGATTTAATTTCGCAGGAAGCCGATGAAAAAAACTACTTTTACTATATTAAAAAGGTCCCCACCTAAATTCACATAGCGTTTACTGTTGTTTTTGCTTTTGATGATCAATTTTTTTCATAAGCAAACTCAAAATTTTTTCTGGGTTCGACGCGATGAATGAATTAAATAATGAATGCATGCAATGTTTCCACGCTTAGACGGTTTGTTAGGGGATGGCGTACGAATAAGAATTTAGGCGCGCGAATCGGGAAAAATAATAGGGGGGGAATATTTAAGAAAGGAAATAAACTGCCTCTCGTGAAAAGAAGCAGTTTATCTGTCAGACATCTTCAACTAGCAAAGAAATAGCAGCAAGTGCTTCGGGGTCCTGTGCCTTAATTTTGTTAGCGATTTGGTGTTGGAAGAAGTACCGGAAGTTATCATTGGTTTGCGCTGCGAAAAGGCAGTCGTCTCCTGGTAATACCGGTGTACTGATCACTTTTGAAGTGTCAGCCAACATCCCATAGATGCTCCCATCATGCAGCAAGCGCCAACTAACAACTTCCACAAGTGAAAGGTGTTTTTGACCTGGTGTAGCCAATACCGCGTGAGTTCCGATCATATCGGGTATTTCCTGTACCACGTCGTCGTCGCTTTCGCATTCAATCTCATAGTAATCAGCAGCCGTTTCCAGCTCCACAATCTTATGAATCGGTGCTTCAAAGAAAACGTCGTCAATTCCCTGGTCATAATAGCCTTCGAAATGGCCATTTAGTGGGTCACATAGATCGGGGCAGGGCACAATATCGTTTAACCAGGGAACCAAACCAACCACTTCACCGTTCGCCCTCAAACCCCAACAAAGGATTTTCAAGCTAAAAAGTTTTTCAGAGCTGGTATCGTTGGAGTAGAGCATTTCGAGACCGTCAAGCTCGGGGGCTAGACGTATAAAGCGCTCATCGTGCAATTTGGAAAAGGTTTTGCCGGTGAAGAAGTCGACCACATTATCCATATTGTGGGTTGTGTCTGAGGTCTTCATAATGCCACCCCCTCGGTTCAAGCGGTTGGTGATAACCGACCGGAGCGTTTGGCAAACTCTGCTAAAACTTCCGTCGGTAACGAAGCGGCTGAAGCCGTCTTCAAACTAAGTATATGCTAAAGATTTAAAAGACAACACCTTTTCTACGAAAAAGACAGTAGCTTCCACGAGAAATTTTATGAAAATCCTGGCAGACGAAAATATCCCATTAGTAAAAGAGTTTTTTCAATCGCTAGGTGAGGTTATTACTCGTCCTGGCCGCACAATGACCAGCAGTGATACTTTCGATGTATCCGCATTATTAGTCCGTTCGGTAACCAACGTAGATGAAGCGCTGTTAAAAGACAGCGAAGTTAGTTTTGTAGGCACTTGCACTATAGGTGTCGATCATTTGGATCAGCAATGGCTGCAAGACAATCATATTAATTTTTCAAGCGCACCTGGTTGTAATGCTAACTCAGTGGTTGAATATGTATACGCGGCGCTTTGCCATTTGGATGTTAATTGGCTCGATAAAAAATTTGGTATCATTGGTTGTGGAAATGTGGGAGGTTTATTACACAAACGATTGAAATTACAAGGAGTAGATTGCTACTGCTATGATCCTTTGCTCACACCAGAACAAAATGAAGATTTAACTACTCTTGAAGAAGTTCTCGCTTGCGATATTATCAGTATGCACACCCCGCTTACTAAAACCGGTAAGTATCCCAGTTTCCATTTAATTAATTTGCAAGAATTAAAGCAATTGAAACCTGATGCGGTTTTATTAAATTGCGGCCGCGGTCCAGTCATCAATAATTCAGATTTATTGCGTTTTTTAACTGAGCGCAACGATGTGCGTGTTGTGCTAGACGTGTGGGAACCGGAGCCAGATATTTCGCTAGATCTGCTCGAAAAAGTTGCTCTAGGCTCGCCACATATTGCAGGTTACAGTTACGACGGTAAATTGAAAGGCACCGAAATGATATATCATGCGTTTTGTTCGCACTTCCAATTTCCTGCGAACTTATCAATAACAGATTTGGTCCCTCCACTGGCGAATAATCAATTAACTGTTACTGGCGACACTGCAACTTGGCAACAAGTGAAACAGCTTATCTCTCACGTTTACTCAATTGCAAACGACGACAAAAATTTACGGTCACTAGCAAAAAATGCTCGAGAAGGGAAACAAGATTTTGGAACCGGTTTTGATAGTTTGCGTAAACATTACCCGGTTCGACGTGAATTTCAAAATTACGAAGTGAGTCATGCAGATGCGAAATCCGCCGAGTGGTTGAGTATTTTAGGTTTTGGCGTAAAAAAGTCCGGAAATGAATAAATTTAAGCTTGGCCTTATTATTAATCCCTACGCCGGAATTGGTGGCAGCGTCGGTTTAAAAGGCAGCGACGGTGACGAAATTCGAGCGGAAGCGTTTGCGCGCGGTGCTGAACCGCGTGCGATCGCGCGTATGCAACGCTGTTTAACATTGTTGCAACCCTCCACGTCCGATATTCATATTTATTGTTTTGCAGGCGATATGGGCGAAGACGCCGCAAAGCAATTAAATTTCGAACATACCCTAGTTGGACATCCAGTTGCCGCTCCGTCAAATGCGCAAGACACATGTATGGCTGTGGCAGCATTATTAAAAGAGTCCGTTGATATTATTTTATTTGCGGGTGGCGACGGTACTGCGCGCAATATCGCTGATGCTTTGAAGAAAGAGAATGCAGACCATCAAATTGTATTGGGCGTTCCTTGCGGTGTAAAAATGCATTCTGGTGTTTATGCAATTACGCCTGAAGCTGCGGGCGAAATAATGCTCAGCTTGCTAAAAAATCAACTCGTCAACGTGCAATCTTGTGATGTGCGCGACATTGATGAAGTAGCTTTCCGTGAGGGCAAGGTAAAAACACGCATCTATGCTTCCATGTACGCACCTGTATTACCGCAATTTCTGCAGCAGGTGAAAAATAGCGGTGCAGCGCAAGATGAGATGGTTAAGCTCGATATTGCTAATTACCTCATCGACAATTTATTTGATGAAGTGCTTTATATTGTTGGCCCCGGCTCTACGACCAAAATGTTTTTGGATCAATTGGGTGTCGACGGAACCCTGTTGGGTGTTGATGTGGTCTTAAACCGAAAGTTGGTTGCGGCAGATGTATCGGCTCAGCAGCTTTACCAAATCATTAACAATCACAGCGGCGACATTAAATTAATCATTACGGCGATTGGTGGTCAAGGGCATATTATTGGGCGAGGTAATCAACAAATTACACCAGAAGTTTTACGCAGGATAGATCGATCCGATATTTATATTATCGCCACAAAAGAAAAAATATTGTCTTTGCAGCAAAGGCCGCTTTTGGTCGATTCGAATGATCCTGAACTGGATAAATCTTTTTCCGGTTACCAAACCGTGCTGGTGGGGTACGATGAATTTATTATGTATCCTATAGGTGTATCAGATTCAGCGTCGGTACACTCATGAAACTATTGTTCGATAGAATCGGCGCCTTAACTGAAATGTTTGAATCTACACCGCTGATTGATAGCTTCAGGGTTTTGCACGGGCGAGGTCAGTGTTTCACCGACTTTGAGTTTTCAAACGTAGATTTTTATCAACCCGTACTCGTCTTTGTTTTATATAAAGCGCCTCCTGAAAACTGGTTGGCTGAGCTTGTAGGTTTTTTACAAAATAAATTAAGTGAAAATTTATCCTGCGTATTGGTTCAGCGTCGTTATCTAATTAATTCTCCATCGGAAGTTATCCTCGGTGTTATGCCAGAAAAAGTTTTCGCTCGGCGTGGCGATTTGCTGTTTAATTTGCATTTGGGTGCGCAGCAAAATGCGGGTTATTTTCTGGATATGGAAGCAGGGCGCCAATGGATTGAAAGGCATGCAAATAACAAATGTATATTAAATCTATTCGCATATACCTGTGCTTTTTCAGTGGTTGCGGTTGCTGCCGGAGCACAAAAGGTTGTGAATGTGGATATGAGTAGCCCCGCATTAAACCTCGGTCGATCCAATCATCAGCTCAACGGTATGCCTAAAGAGAAAACTGAATTTGTTGCCGAAAATATTTTAAAATCCTGGAGTCGGGTTAAAAAGCCTGGGCCTTATGACTTAGTGATTATTGACCCTCCGTCTTATCAAAAGGGTAGCTTTATTGCGGAGAAAGATTATGGAAAAGTTATACGTCGTTTACCCGAGTTAATGCCAGACGGAGGTTTAGTTTTGGCTTGTTTAAATGCACCCGAGCTGGGTGATGATTTTTTGAAAAAGCAGTTTGAACAACAATTGCCCCAAGCAGAATTCATAGAAAGGTTAGCAGCTCATCAGGATTTTCCGGATGTCAACTCTGAGCAACAATTGAAATTATTGGTGTATAGAATTCGGTAAAACACTTTCTTTACGTTTTTTTTCGTAATCATTATTAAAACGAGCTTATAAAAAATGGAGTCGTCATCCTCGCGCAGCGGGTAGCCACAGGTCTGATGTTCCATTTTTTATTATCGTCCACTAACAGCTGGACACCCTCTGCGCGAGGATGACGACTCCCATGTTAATTCTGTAGACCTTTGCCTAAAACGTAAGCTGAGCGGCTCCTTGAATTTAAAACCGCAGAACGAGAAATAAACCAGTTATGAAAACAACAAAGCCCGCAGTAGCGGGCTTTGTAGTTAGTGATACAAATTTTATTGCGAGTAGCGCGATAAAAATTCGCCAAAGCGGTAAATGGCTTTGGTCAAATCGTCTTCTCGCGGTAAGAATACAACGCGGAAATGATCTTTGTTGGGCCAATTAAACGCTGTGCCCTGTACGAGTAAAATCTTTTCCTGAATCAAAAAGTCCAACACCATTTGTTGGTCATCTTTGATCTTGTACATATCCAAATCTAGTTTGGGGAAAAGATATAAGGCGCCTTTAGGTTTTACACACGAAACCCCTGGAACAGCTGCCAAGGCTTTTAAGGCTGCGTCGCGCTGATCACGCAAACGCCCACCGGGAATAATTAACTCTCCGATACTTTGATAACCTCCCAGTGCGGTTTGAACGGCGTACATGGCAGGCACGTTTGCACACAGCCGCATGGAGGCCAACATATCCAAGCCCTCTATGTAACCCTTGGCGCGGTGCTTAGCGCCGCTGATGACCATCCAGCCAGAGCGGAAACCCGCTAGACGATATGATTTAGATAAGCCATTGAAGCTTACGCACACAACATCTTGAGCGAGGCGGCCCATAGGAATAAATTCGGCGTCGTCGTACAAAATTTTGCTGTAAATTTCGTCAGCAAAAATTATCAGATTGTGTTCGCGCGCAAGCTGAACGATTTGTTCGAGAACGTCTTTGCTATAAACAGAGCCAGTCGGATTATTTGGATTAATAACGACTATGCCGCGTGTTTTGTCAGAAATTTTAATTTTGATATCCGAAATATCCGGAAACCAGTCTGACTGTTCATCGCATAAATAATGGCGCGCTTTGCCGCCAGCAAGATTTACCGCGGCAGTCCATAAAGGATAATCTGGTGCAGGTACTAAAATTTCGTCACCATTGTTAAGTAAGGCTTGCATCGCCATAACAATGAGTTCGCTGGCTCCATTGCCGAGAAAAATATCGTCGATCTCTACATTGGGAACTTTAAGACGCTGGCATTCTTGCATAATCGCTTTGCGTGCAACGAACAAACCGCGCGACGCTGTGTAACCTTCAGCGTTGGGAAGGTTGTAAATAACATCTTGAATAATTTCGTCCGGGGCCGCAAAACCGAATGGGGCTGGGTTGCCAATATTTAACTTTAGGATTCGGTGGCCTTCTTCTTCGAGGCGATATGCGTGCTCAAGCACGGGACCACGAATGTCGTAGCAAACCCCGTTTAGCTTGTCGGATTTTTTAATGTTGCTCATTGCAGTAGGATGCCTTTAGTACGAGATATAAAATGCGTTGTGAAATAAAATTGCGAGCCGTGAATAATCGGTGTTTGCTGCCATCCGTGTCAAGGAATTCATAATGAGCTGTCTCATTAAATGCACGTTTTTAGCGCTTATTTGGTTTTAGCTCGCTCCCGCTTGGTTTTTCTACAACGAGACCTTATTAATGCTGTAGTCATTGGTTTACCGCAGTAGTATTTGCGTAAAATCACATCATTTATCATCGTGGAAATCGAATTAGAGAGAGGTACCTATGTCGGAATCAGAATTTAATGACGAATCCTATTGGTTGAAAAAATTAACGCCGGAACAGTACCGTATCTGCCGCCAAAAGGGCACCGAGCGACCTTTCACCGGAGAGTATTGGAACGAGTTTAGCGACGGCACCTATCTCTGTCGCGGTTGTGCTGAGCCTCTGTTTTCATCGGAGACCAAATTTGATGCCGGTTGTGGTTGGCCTAGCTTTTCTGAACCTGCTAACAAAAATGTGATTAAGGAAGTTTACGATACGAGTCACGGTATGCATCGCACCGAAGTGGTTTGTCGTAAATGTGGAAGTCATCTTGGCCACGTATTTCCGGACGGACCAGCACCCACGGGTCTCAGATATTGCATTAATTCGGCATCGATTGATCTGGAAAAAAATAAATAACACGGCTTATTTTTAATCGTATACCTGTTTCTTTTTCCAATTATCGGTAGGTGGTGTGAAGTTGTCCCACTCTTTTGCAACTTCGGGTTGTTGCGACGCGTGAGTCACATCAGCTGGCTCGTTGTTTATTTGGGCTTTCTCCTCGAGTTTGTGAAGAATTGAGTCCAATTGAGCGATCTGCTTGTCATAAGTCCGGCTGGCATTTTCAGCGGTAAGCATTTTCTTGGCTAGCGTAAAAAAATGAATGGCGAGGCGTAATTTGCCAGCTTGTTGTGCTTGCTTGCCTTGGTAAAGGTGAGCATCGACTGACATTTGCAAGCTTAAACGTTTTATTTGGTCGATATAGGCTCCAAATTGCACCTTATTAATGTTTCTAGATGCTTCTTGTTGGATTAAAAAATTTTGCAGCTCGAGTAAATGCTGGCGTATTTCTTTCATAGCCTGCGGATTTTCAATGCGCGGGCGCTGTGCAGGGTTACTTTTGGGTAGTGCGTCTAACTGATTTGTGTAGAGATTTATATCGTCCAGATGCCGCTGCTCCTTGGGCTCGACTTTGCTTAGTTGCTCGCAGGTGTCGATAAGTGCGCGGTAGATCAATCCCAGCAAGTCACTGGCCAAAAAGTTGGGCGGAAAACCATTGATAAGGTGCACAAAATTGCGTTGTTTGGTTTTCAGCGCCATGAGGATGCGCTGCCGTTGAGCCCGCTTTTTTTCGATCGATTGGCTAATGAACGCGTAACCTGCCAGCGCAATTAGCAACACGACTATAGTGACAACAATAAAAATAGACATAATTGAGTTCTGGAATAGCGATATCACATGAAGTATAGCACCGCAAAAATAACCAAATAGATTATGTAATATGCAAACCGGCATTTAGCCTAAGTGCTTGTTTCCAAAGTTATAAAATTAAGAACAAAAGTGTTGACAGAGTAGGGCGTGCTCCTTAGAATGCGCCCCACTTCTGCTGACGACGTCACAAACGTTTAAGTAGGAGGTTTCTGGGTCCCCATCGTCTAGTGGCCTAGGACACTGCCCTTTCACGGCGGTAACAGGGGTTCGACTCCCCTTGGGGATACCACTTGCGGGAATAGCTCAGTTGGTAGAGCACGACCTTGCCAAGGTCGGGGTCGCGAGTTCGAGTCTCGTTTCCCGCTCCAATTTTTACATTTGTCTTTAATTCTTGCCGTCAGGCAAAATGCTTTAAGTCCCCATCGTCTAGTGGCCTAGGACACTGCCCTTTCACGGCGGTAACAGGGGTTCGACTCCCCTTGGGGACGCCATTTGCGGGAATAGCTCAGTTGGTAGAGCACGACCTTGCCAAGGTCGGGGTCGCGAGTTCGAGTCTCGTTTCCCGCTCCAATCTTAAAAGTGTTTATCTTTTCCCTGATTAAATCCCTAATGTAATCCCATGGTGCTCAAGCGAGCCTTTTCATACGAAAAAGTTTCGTTCGAATCTTTTGCGCTTTGACGCAATTCGTCTAATTTTTGAAATACCGAAATCTCTTCGTCAGGCATGTAATGTAAACAGTCCCCTCCAAAAAACCACAAAAGATCTCTTGGAACTAAAGGCATGAGATGCGGATAGCCTGCTACAATTCGACAAAACAATTGTTGCCCTTGAATTAAAAGCTCGCTACCCCCAACTTTGGGCAATTGATCTAGCTCGTTTAAAAATTCCTGGTCGTCTTGGTCGCAATTTTCCAGGCAGAAAGGTGGTTGATCCTTTATTTGCTCGATAAAAGTATTTAGCAGGTTTAAATGAAAATCAGAATAAGCCGTGTCTATATCTTCAATTGTCATAAATTAAAATCTCGTATCGTTAATTCATTCTGAAAGCAGGGGCACTATGTCTGCAGCACTTTCGATTCGTAATCTCACTAAAGTTTACAATAATAAGTTCGAAGCTTTAAAAGGTATTTCGCTGGATGTAATGCCTGGTGACTTTTTCGCAGTGCTCGGCCCGAACGGTGCGGGTAAGTCTACCACGATTGGTATTATCAGCTCATTGGTACGCAAAACATCAGGTGATGTAGAAGTTTTTGGCGTTAACATTGATACCAATTTTTCTCAGGCTAAAAAGTTTCTGGGCGTCGTACCGCAAGAATTCAATTTTAATTTATTTGAAAAAGTTGAAGATATTGTTTTACAACAAGCAGGATATTATGGCTTGCCACGTGAATTTGCGAAAAGCCAAACTGAAAAATATTTAAAAAAATTAAACTTATGGGATAAACGGGAGTCTCCGGCGCGCACATTGTCGGGTGGCATGAAGCGTCGCCTGATGATTGCCCGAGCACTTGTGCATGAGCCGAAGTTACTTATTCTTGATGAGCCTACCGCAGGTGTTGATATAGAATTGCGCAGATCCATGTGGGATTTTCTGCGCGAAATTAACGAGGCCGGAACCACTATTATATTGACCACTCACTATTTGGAAGAAGCGGAAAGCCTTTGTCGAAATGTAGCTATTATCGATAAAGGGGTGCTCGTAAAAAATACCAGTGTTAAAAATTTGCTTCAGCAGTTAAATAAAGAGGTTTTTATTTTAGACACATCGGGAAACCTTCCGGAAAATTTAAGCATTGCTGGTTTTAAAACTGAAAAAATCGACGAGCACTCATTTGAAGTAGAAATAGAGCGTGGTCAATCCGTTAACGACGTTTTTTTAAGTTTGAGTTCGCAAGGTATTACGATTATCAGCATGCGTAACAAGGCAAATCGTCTGGAAGAAATGTTTGTTTCAATGATCGCACAGTCATCGAATAGTTCGGGAGGAAAGTGATATGGAACTTCGCGAACAGTGGATTGCATTTGTCACCATCTTGCGTAAAGAAATTAAACGTTTCATGCGCATTTGGGTTCAAACATTATTACCGCCTGTTATTACTATGGCCTTGTATTTTGTCATTTTCGGAAAACTTATCGGTGGCCGTATCGGTGACATGGGCGGCTTTAGTTATATTCAGTTTGTTGCTCCCGGGCTGATTATGATGGCAGTCTTAACCAACGCTTACGCGAATGTTGTATCGTCATTTTTTAGCGCGAAATTTCAGCGCAGTATTGAAGAAGTGCTAGTTTCACCGACACCGAATTACGTAATACTGCTAGGTTATACGATGGGCGGGGTTGCGCGAGGTCTTTGCGTGGGAATACTCGTGACTTTAATGTCGCTCATATTTACGCATTTACATATTCACAGCTGGTTAATCACCTTTAGTATTGTTTTGCTCACTTCCATGCTTTTTTCATTGGCCGGTTTCATAAATGCCGTTTATGCAAACACCTTTGATGATGTCTCCATAGTGCCCACATTTATTCTTACACCTTTAACCTACTTTGGCGGTGTATTTTATTCGATAAGTATGCTCCCTGAAATCTGGCAACATATTTCGCGTCTAAATCCAATTTTGCATATGGTGAATGCATTTCGTTACGGCATATTAGGGGTGAGCGATATCAATATCGTAAATGCGATATTAGGTTTGTCCGTGAGTGTTGTGATTTTATTTGTTATTAGTTTACATTTATTAAAAACTGGAAAGCGTTTGCGCGCTTAATGAGATTGTAAATGGCACACTCAGTTGATTCCAGCCCCCTTGGGCAGAAGACTGCTTATATTTCCGAGTATGATGCAAGTCTATTATTCCCCATTCCTCGAAGCGAATCTCGTAAAGCGCTTGGCATTACGACTAAATTGCCGTTTTACGGGAGAGATATTTGGACTGGGTATGAATTATCCTGGCTGAATGCCCATGGTAAGCCCGAGGTTGCGGTTGCTGAATTTTCAATTCCATGCGATAGCCCGTTTATTATTGAATCGAAATCTTTCAAGCTCTATTTGAATTCATTAAACCAAACAAAATTTTTAACCTGGAATCAACTTGAAAAGTTACTGGTAAAGGATTTATCTGCTGCCGCAGGTGCTGAGGTTTTGGTTAGCTTGTATCGTCTACAAGATAATGATGTCTTACAGATAGATTCTCTCTCCTCGGCATTTTGTCTCGATGAATTGGATGTGATGGTAGATCAATATCACCCTAACGCTAATTTATTAACCGCCGATAAGGACAATCCTGTAAGTGAATATCTATACACCAATCTGTTAAAAAGTAATTGTCCGGTAACGGGTCAACCTGATTGGGCAAGTTTATTTATTGAATATTTGGGCCCGAAGATAAATCATGAGGCGCTGTTGCGTTATGTGATTTCGTTTCGCGAACATCAGGATTTTCACGAACATTGTGTCGAGAGAATTTTTTCAGATATTCAACGTCGTTGCGAACCTGAATATCTTTCGGTATATGCGCGTTACACACGGCGGGGAGGGCTCGATATCAATCCCTTTAGAAGTTCAAATGAAGTCGCTTTACCCAGGGCAGGGCGTCTGTTAAGACAATAAATCTGCTAAACAATAACTTTATCGCGTAATTTTTCAGCGGCTTTTTCCAGAGACTCTATAACTTTTTCCTTATCGTAGTTACGAATTTTATCCATATCCAGGTACATTGAAAATCCTTCCGCACGGTCTTCAAAATAACTTTGGTTTTTGCCTAAATCTTTGCGCAAATCTGCTACTTGATAAACTTTTACGGGCTGCGCGAATCCTTTTACCTGAATTTCACCCTTGTCACGACACATAATAGTATCTTTACACAGTGACCAGGTTTCGTGAGAGATTAGAATTTCGTCAGGTTCGGCTGCCGACTCAAGGCGACTTGCTAAATTAACCTGTGTTCCCAACACGGTGTAATCGAGGTGACTCGACGTACCGAAGGTACCGACGGTGCAATACCCCGTGTTAATGCCCATACGGATTTGTAGCGGCTTTTTAATACCCTGGTTGAACCATTCCAATTGCAACGAACGCATTTTCTTTTTCATTGCAACTGCCATCGAAACGCATCGCACACAATCAGCCTTTACACCCTGACTGTTGCTATCCCCGAATAACACCATAATCGCGTCGCCCATAAATTTATCAATGGTGCCGCCATGCTGGGTGACTATTTTCGACATCTCGGTTAAATAGTGATTCAGAAGCTCATTCAATGCTTCAGCTTCTATCTCTTCTGCCAGCTGACTAAAATCTTTGATATCCGAAAAGAAAATGCTAATTTTTTTGCGTTCGGCCTGCAAGGTTTCATCTTTACCTTGATTAATTGCTTTCCATACCGTGGGCGGTAAGTAGCGCGACAGCTTGTAAGCCCGAATCTTGTGCCATTTTTGCTCGTTCTCAAGTTGCTTTTGCGAGAGCGACATTTTGTGAAAACGCTGATGCATATAAACTGCATAAACTAAAAAATAGGTGGCAATGCCTATAAGGCTGGACATGCTGATTTCTACATTCGTTGATAACACGAAGCTGGGTGAATGAAATATAAAGCTTATTAGAACACCCACCGCAAATGCAGAGTTATCTTCCAATAATTTTCTAATCCCTCCAGTGATCAACGCATTAAATTGAATCATGGTGAGAAAAAGTACGCAGGGTAAAATACTGAAATTGGTAAATCCCAAAACCAATCCAATAAGCCCTGCATCCACGTAGGAAAGCCAACGCGATGTTTTAACTAACGTGTCCGGTGCTTGCTTGTGGGTAAAAAAATAAGTCCCGTAAGCGTAGGCCAACAGGCCGATAATTGTGATCGCAAACAAATAACTTATATTCGACCAGTTGATATATGCCGCTAAAGTTCCTGCTGCTGCGAAACAGATGAGGGTGCGAAAGTAATATTGTTGTTGAGGAGATTCAGCTTGTATTTGTAGAGATTCTTGTTTGCTGCTCATTTTGTCGGTATCCGATTAGACGCACTTTTATTTTAGTAGATATTGCCTTTCTAAAGGCTTACTGCGACTCGTAGTATATTAAGCTTTCTCTCGATTAAATGTCCATTGCCTGACCAGGTTAAATAGGATTAATTAATTGTTATTGACTGCGCTTGTGTTATTTACAATTGACTTAATTTCAGATCCAAATATCTCTCTTCAAGCTCAGCGTATTGCTTTTTCAACTCACTTAATTCGGTATGAATTTTATTTGAATCAGAAACTGTTTCTTTCGTTACAGCGTGTGTTGCTATTGGAGCTGTCTGGTTCATATTTTGTTTAAGCGAATCATTTTCCTCTTCCAGCTCGTTAATGCTGTTTAAAAGGTCTCTGCTCTCTAAGGTAAAATTGTGCAACGTACTTTTGATCTGTTGATTCTCTTCGCTCAACAGACTTGTTTCGTCAAGCGTCTTATCTTTAAGTACTATTTCTTCGTGGGCTTTTGCGAGTTCATCTTCGAGCAATTGGATGCAAGTCTCCGATTCCTGTACAAATCGAACCTGGCGTTGTAATTGTTGTTGAAGCTCAACTATGACGATCTCTTTTTCCTCAGCTGTTGTCGCCTCTTCAAGTTTTTTCTGCAAATTATTAATAATGCGGTGCTGATCCGCAGCGACATTTCTTAGCTTTACGATCTCTTCAGCAGCGCGAGGATCTTGTCTCGTTATATTAATGATTTTTTTGTTATCAAATGAGTCCGTATTTTGGACTACCTGGGTAATGTTTTGACTAATGGAATCATAAACGCCGTGATAGTTTTGCAACACGTCGTTAAATGCTTCTCGGTCATGAACACCTTCTGATAACTCCAACAATTGACCATAATAATCCTGGGCATTCGCCTGCGCGTCCTTCCACTGCTTTTCCATATCAAAAAACAAACGTTTAAATTTTTCCAAGTTTTCAATTCGCTTCTTCGCGGTGTTCAGTTCCTCTTCACTGTCAGAGTTATCTACATTGAGCGGAGATTGCGATGAGCTTAATAAAGGAGTTAATGTTTGTTGAAAAATATTCCAGTATGCTTGCGTTCCAATTTCTTCCGTTGTACCCAATTCTTCGGCGCGTAAAAATGCATAACGTAAGGCAAGAATTCGTTGGAAGACAGGGCTATCATCTGGAAGTTCGAGGGCAATATCGGCGCCCGGCGACTCTGTACTAAATTGTGTGGATGTCGCGTCCAACTCTCTATTTAAATAAGTTTTATAATCGGTGACGACGCTTGGCGGTGGCGGTTCCGGTGTAGATTTTTTAACCTGCAAAAGTTCTAAAAGTTTTTCTTGCTGACGACGTACCAGTGATTTAAGTTTGCGTGCATGTACAAAAAAAAACACGGTGCTGATTATAAGCACTATGTTGATTTCTGCCGCGACCACCAGAATGGCGTTTGGTACTTGCATGGATTGACTCGTTACGGGTTACAAGCTGCTCTAACTGGCGGGTAAGTAAGTGTTTTACCCTGAGATCCATTTATTATGGTACAGGTTTACCGATATACGAATTTAAGCCCTATAAATCGACAGATATTCTAAGAAAGTGAGGTAAATGTGGACGCACTAAAACTATTACAAAAACGAGTTTCGGTAAGTAAGGTGACGCAGCCAGCACCAAGCAAGGCTGATTTGATCGAGGTTTTCAAGGCTGCCTCCAGGGCGGCAGACCACGGAAAACTTCGTCCATGGCACTTTCTAGCCATTGAGGGCGAAGGGTTGAATGATTTAAGCAATTTGTTAGTGACTGCCTTAACAAAAGCCAACCCAGATGTCTCTCCATCCGTTGTTGAGAAAACTAAGAACCTCCCGTTCCGCGCTCCAATGATCATCGTCAGTATCGCTAAATGTCAGGAGCACCCCTCAATTCCTAAACACGAGCAGCGCCTCGCATGTGGAGCTGCAACGCAAAATATGTTGAACGCTTTATTTGCGTTGGGCTTTGGTGCAATTTGGAAGACCGGGGACTTGGCCTATAACGAGGTAGTTATAGAGGGTCTTGGATTGGCTCCGTCAGATGAAATAATAGGCTTCATTTATGTTGGTACTCCGGCACAAGATATTTCCGAACCACCGGAAGTAGATGTGAATAGTATTTTTAGTGTTTGGCCAACCAAATAATATTGCCTTTTTATAGTTGCTTGTGTACATTGCGGCCCCTCAGCGACTGTCTAGTTATTCTGATGTTGGTTAAATTTTGAATGACCGAGCCGAAGTTTACGAAGACAACGCCCGCAGGGCGGTAACGAGCACGCAGCGTGCAGTTAAGAAAACGTTTTAAGTAGTTTTAAAAATTGGTGAGGTGTCCGAGTGGCCGAGCCGAAGTTTACGAAGACAACGCCAGTAGGGCGGTAACGAGCACGCAGCGTGCAGTTAAGAAAACGTTTTAAGTAGTTTTAAAAATTGGTGAGGTGTCCGAGTGGCCGAAGGAGCACGCCTGGAAAGTGTGTATATCGTAAGGTATCGAGGGTTCGACTCCCTCTCTCACCGCCATATAAGATAAACCCCAGTCACCGAAAGGTGCTGGGGTTTTTAATTTGCTGGGCTTCAAAATTACGTTTGTTTGGGCCGCAATAAATCTCCCTGTTTTAATAACGCTCCTTCCTGACGTTCATCCGCAATGTGCGCTTTACCAATCATGCAGAATCGCATCGATTTAACTTCCTAAAATTTCTTCGAGCTTTTTAATATCGGCCGGTTTTTTAAGGTAATGGTCAAAGCCTGCCTCACGCGCACGTTTAAGATCTTCCGGCATGGCATAACCGCTCAGTGCGATGAGTGTAATTTGATTTAAATCTTCATCAGTTTTAAATTTTCTCGCAACTTCGTAACCATTTAAATCGGGCAAGCCAATATCGCAAACAACAAAATCCGGCATAAACTCGCGTGCACGATCAATTCCATTCGGACCATCGTAAGTAATCGATACATCGTGACCACCAAACTCCAGCAGGGCGCCTAAAGTGTCTGCTGAGTCTTCGTTATCTTCAGTAATTAATATTCTGCGCTGAATAATCTGAGAATTTTTACTGACCTTTTTTAGGGTCCGCTGAGGTGCATCAACAAGCGGTAATCTAATATGAAATTCAGCCCCGTGGCCAATTCCATCGCTAAGTGCACTAATAGTCCCGCGATGTAACTCAATTAAACGCTTACACAAGGCTAAACCCAAACCCAGCCCGCCTTTACTGCGATCAAGAGTCGCCTCACCTTGAACAAAGGGTTTGAACATTTGTTCGATAAATTCGCTGGTCATTCCAACGCCTGAATCTTTTATTATGATCACTGCATTATTTTCTTCGGTGGACACGGTAATTGAGGTGCTGCCCCCAGCGGACGTAAATTTCGCACAGTTGTGTAATATATTTCCGATAGCTTGGGACAGTCTGCTCCTGTCTCCTTTAACCCAGGTATCTTCGGGTGCAGGATTAAACGTAAGCGTTAATTCATTCTTTTCAAATATCGAAGAATGATCACGCACCGTTTGGCTAATAATTTTATTGAGTTCCAGCTTGGTCGTTTTAAGTTGAATTTTACCTTGCGCAATGCGGGTTATATCTAACAAGTCGTCTATGAGTCGCGACATGAGTCCGACGTGACGCCGCACAACAACTTGCGCATCAGTGGATGCTTTACTGCCGATTTCAGCTGCTTCAATAATATGTAATGCGTTTAATATAGGCGCAAGCGGATTACGAAGCTCGTGCGAGAGCACGGCAATAAATTCGTTTTTACGTGCATCTGCCTCACGCAATTCTATTTCTCGTTGACACACGGCCTGTTCAGCACGCACGCGATCAATCGCATCAAAAGTGCGTTCGGCAACTTCTTTAATTAACAAAATTTCTGATTCAGAACAAATGCACGGTTTTGAATGCGTAATATTTAATGCGGCAACAATTTGTTCATCATGAACTATGGGAATACTAATAAATGTGGCTATATTCAGCGAATGGCAGAGCTTTAATTGTTGGCTTGTTAAGGCAGGGAAATTACGTATGTCTCGCGCTGCAATAGTTTCACCGGCCAGAAATTTTTCGTTTAAGAGTTCGTTGTTACGCCATGCATAAAAACGCCCGTCAATTCGAGTGTTGGGACGTGTATATTCGTGCTCATTGATCAAATCATTTTCAGCGCTTAATTCGGTGTAGATGACGCTATTAACATTGAGGTACTCGCCCAACATGCGACAGCTGATTTGTTGTACTTCCGCCGGGTCAGTTGCGACTCGAAACGCATCTGCAAGTGCAACACGGAATGCGTCACGCTGGGCTGAAGCTCGAAGTTCTTCTTCAATGCGTTTTTGGTCATGTATATCTTTAAGCAGTACAGCAATATGTGGGCCGTACACATTAGGTAGGCGAAACAGGCTAATTTCGAACCATCGTTGCGAGTAATGATTTTCACATTCAAAATGTGTGCTTTCCTGGCTATTGTCGAGACGATTAAAAATATCTTTCCAAAAGCCCAATTGACCCGGAACTATTTCTTTAATGCATCGGCCTTCAGCGTCCACAAATCCAGTGAGCTTTTGAAAGGCTGGATTAGCGACTAAAACTTTGAAGTCGTCTGCACTGTTGTCGTTAGCTATTTTCTCAACCACGCAGAAGCCTTCGTCCATTGCTTCGAATAAAACGCGATAACGCTCTTCACTTTGGCGTAAGGCTATTTCTGATTCTTTACGAGCGGTGATGTCTACAAAGGTTAACACCACGCCTTCAATGCGATCGTCAGCGGTGCGGTAGGGCCGCATACGTGCTAAATACCAATTGCCCTTGGTGTCTTTTACTTCGCGATCGGAAGGCGTTAATTTTTCCAACACCTCGGCCGCATCTTTCATTAAATCATCGTAACTTAAGCGGTGTGTTAAATCGGAAATCGGTCTGCCACGATCCATCGCGCGTAAATTAAATAATTCGCCAACTTGCGGCGTGAAACGAAGAATTCGAAGCTTTCTATCAAGAAATAAGGTCGCGATATGAGTGGCAGACATTAAGTGTTGCAGGTCATCTGTTATTTGACCTAGCTCCGCAACTTTATGTCGATTTTCCTGATTCGCAGTTTGTAATTCTTCATTGATTGATTGTAATTCTTCTTTCGAAGTCTCGAGCTCTTCGAGTGTTGAACGCAACTCTTCATTTGCGGATAGGAGCTCTTCGTTCGAGGCGCGCATTTCCTCCTGGCTGGTTTCGTACTCGTCAATCGCCGCTTGTAAGCGACGCTTTGTTAGCTCCAGTTCGATTTCAAGTTCAGGCTGAGCGATGCCACCTTGGGCATCTGTTTCGGTTCCTTCTTTCGCAGTGGTTACTTCGCGCTCCTCAAAAATCAGTAAGGTAAAGCCGCTACCCTCTTCAAAATTTTGACACGCATGAATAACGACTTCGCGCAGGTCGCCTTCGATTTTTAATTTTACGGGTCGCGATTTATAAGGCACGCTACGTTCAGATGCCATGTGTAGGATCGCACGAACCTCTGCCTGTAATTCATCGCGCACGAGTTTAAAAATGGTTGTTGTTGGCATTCCGCCGGGATGTGTAAGATATCTACCGGCCCGCGATGATAAATGCACCACTTTATTTTCAGAATTCACCAAAATACTTGGCTGAGCGTAACGTTCCACCATGCGATGGTGCAGTGCCCCATAAGAAAGGGATTCCGAGTGCGTCTGCAATTGATTCAGGTTGTTTCCCTTGGATTGCATGATGGGAAATACCGATAAACGTGATTCGGGGCAGGGAACATTTCGCTTCAGATAAATACCATTCGCTTTGTTTTCTGTCGTGAAGAGATCTGATTGGTTAATGCTTTCAGCCGTTCCCAATACTAAATAGCCGTTAGGTTTTAAGGAGTAATGAAATAGCCGGATAATATCTGGCTGCAGATTTCGCTCAAGGTAAATTAATACGTTGCGACACAATACTAAATCAACGCGGGAGAAAGGTGGGTCTGCCAGCAAGTTGTGAGGTGAAAAAACGATATGATCCCGAATATCACTTCTTATACGGTAAGAGCCATTTTCTTTTCGAAAGAATTTATCCAGGCGTTCGCTGGAAATATCGGTTTCTATGTCACCGGAATATAAACCTTCGCGAGCTTTTTTCAGGGAAAATTCATGGAGATCTGACGCAAAAATTTGAATTTGTGGCGGGTTAGGTATTTTTTCTGCGTGCTCGTGTAACAGCATCGCGAGCGAATAGGCCTCCTCTCCGGTTGCGCATCCTACTGACCAAACGCGGACGAAATCACTATCCAGTTTACCTTTAAACAATTCAGGAATGATTTTATGTTCCAGTTCTTCGAAAACATTTTGGTCGCGAAAAAAACTGGTTACGTTAATGAGAAAATCATTCGCAAGTGCAACAACTTCGTCGGGGTTAGTATTTAATAAATTCAGGTATTCATTTATTTCTTCAATATTGGCTAACTGCATTCTGCGCCGAATGCGTCGCATGATGGTGGACTGCTTATAGCGTGTAAAATCACTTCCCACCTTTTCGCGAATAATCGCTAATGTTTTACTCAGGGCCGGTCGCGTTTTCTCATCGTCATCGTTGGGTACAAACAAGCGCGGTTGTGTAGTCAAATACTTAAGCACATAGGAAATCATATCGCTTAAGGGCAGAACTAAATCTATAACACCGGTGGACAGTGCACTTTGCGGCATACCGTCACATTCCGCTTCGACGGGATCTTGCACTACCGTCAAACCACCCATTCCTTTAACTTCCTGAATTCCCAAGGTTCCGTCTGAACCCGTTCCAGTAAGGATGATGGCGACTGCATTTCCATCATGAGTTCCGGCCAGGGCGCGGAAGAAATGATCAATGGGGGCGCGTTTACGACGCTCTTGCTCTATTTGGGAAATGCGAAGATGACTATCAATGGGGTCTAAATTTTTGCCTGGCGGAATCACATAAATCTGATTCGGCTCGATCAACACCTCCCCAGTTACCTGCATCACCGGAATAGGCGAGTGGGGTTGTAGGAGTTCAGCCAGGTGGCTGTCGTGCTCCGGTGACAGGTGAAACACAATTACGTAAGCGACGCCGCTATCAACGGGGATAGTGGTGACTAATTTTTTCAGCGCCGAAAGCCCGCCGGACGAGGCACCAATACCAACCACTACAGGTGTTGGAGCGGAACTAGTTTCGTTATTCGTTTCGTCAGAGGTATGTGTGTCTGTCATAGCCGCGTTCACAATGAGGTCAAGCGGAATCCTGTCCAGAGTGACAATGAAATGTATTTATTTTTTGGAGAATAACCAGCTCTCAAACAGAGAACAACTAAATTTTGTGAGCTTCTATCATGTTCCGCTTGTTCCAGTTAAAGCGTTTGACAATGTGAACCATAGTGACGCGTTGCGATGATGCATCGGCACATCATGCTCCCGCTCAAATTTTATACTGAGTTAGTGTTCGCGGTTATAAAGTGTGAGCGCTATCACAAGCGTTTTGCATTGTGCGTAAAAAAAAGTAATGATCAATAATTTGAGCATTTATTTTAAATATATTTTCTTTAAAGTAACGATAATCTCTATATGTTACCCAGCTAACATAGCAAAAATGACGTTTGACGTCATAAAGCCAAATTTATGCGAATTTTATCGATCCGCTTTAATATTTATTAAATAAAAATAAAAATAAAAATAAAAATAAAAATAAAAATAAAAATAAAAATAAAAATAAAAATAAAAATAAAAATATAAACAAAAGTAGTTCCAACAAAGACTCTTCCGGTAGCAATAGTCACGCTGAACGATATGTTATTCCCCGCACCACCTAACGGCATAACGGTTTTTCGCCAATTTTTGTTCAAGAATAAAAATATGGCGACACTGATTATTTCCAATTTCGCGTTAATTTGAGATGACTCCGAAAAAATACGCTCATGTGTTCGGGTCGAATAGCAGTGTTTCGGTTGGTCTTTTTAAAATATATTTGTTTTTAGCTTCGCGATAATTTCGTTTAGGACGATTTTATAAATTACCTATGCTTCGCTTTATGTGCTGTTTCGGTATGGCTCGTGTATTTAAACGCCTGTGTAATAGCGTATTAAATTTAGTTGGGCAAATGCTAATAATGATTACAAAGCGCCAAAATTTTATAAATTCTCGAAAAACATTTTTAAATGATGTAATAAATTTATCATTCGATATCTAAGGTTTTAATTTAACAAATTAAAAATAGATTTATTGGAATAGCAATAAATTATTTAGCGAAACGTTAAAATAAAACGAAAATATTTTCAGCGAAACTTACGCGTCCGATATTATTTTTCTATGTTGCATAACGAACGGAGGCCATCGCCGAATCGCAATACTCTGCAGTCCATTTTAACGGGGTGCAGCATGATATTGACGGTTAAATAATTTTTAAATGTAAAAGCGAAACATTAAAAACCACCAGTCTTGTGTTGCTTTTTTTTGAAAATATCACGTTTCGCAATGCGAGGTGAACATGACGATAAAATTATTCGACAATAAGGGAACACCGCTGTCGCAACAGAAGTTTACATGGCGGGAGTTAACACCGAGACCACTTAGTAAATTAGATGACGATGCCTTCACACGCGTGCGGGTGATATTAATGAATGGCATCGAACAACAAGCCAATAGATTTCAGCATATGTGCGGACAATTCAATGGCGAGTTACGCAACGCGTTGGCGCAAGTAAGGCGTACCGAGCATCATCAGCAGACGATGGTGAATTGGCTGTTAGGTGCGGATCATTCTCCGCTCGAAACAACTATCGGTTACGAGCAAGTTGCGATTGAAGTTACTGCAGCCATCGCACAGCAAGAGCCTGACGAATATCTTGCACAAACCTATCGATTTGGAATGTTGGAAGATTTCGATCATATGTACCGCTATTCCGCGTTACTCGATCGCGTTGAAGGTAAAGACGCGAATAATATTTTGCAAAGCTACACCGATATTTTACCGGGTAGGCCCACCGTCATAGAGCACCGCGATCCTGCGGACGATTTACGTCACCATTACGATCATAAGGCTGCTGCACCTATTTCAAAAATGAATGCGTTAACCATATTTTCCGGCGAATACCAAACCCGCGATTACTACATGAATATCGGCCCTACATTTACTGATCCGGTAGCGCGGGCCTTATACGCAGAAATTGCTTCAATCGAAGAGCAGCATGTAACGCAATACGGCTCGATAATTGATCCTAACGAAACTTGGTTGGAAAAATGGTTATTGTCCGAAGCTAACGAAGTTTATACCTACTACAGCTGTTTGGTTTCAGAACCTAATCCCCGCATTCGGGCCATTTGGGAAAGATTTTTAGGCTACGAGTTAGGCCATTTAAATTTGGTAAGTGAATTATTTAAAAAATATGAGCGCCGTGATCCCGCCGAAATTTTGCCTGAAACCCTACCTGACCCCATCGCGTTTGAAAGCCAACGCGAATTTGTTCGCAAGGTGTTGAGTGAAGAAGTCGATTTGCGTGCGCGTGGCCCTGAATATGTTCACAAAGATGAGGAGGGCCACGTATCGCGCGATTATCGCGACCATTTGAATTCGGAAGGTTCACCTACTGAAGAAATCGGTTTCAATTATCAATGGCATCCTGGTACTGAATTGGCCAGAAAATCTGCATAAATTGTGAGGCGAATTTTATGGAACAGTCAACGAAATTAGGTAGCAATAAAACGGGCATTGATATGTCTCCTATCCATAGCAAACAAATGCTTGAGGGTATTGAAAGATTTCCACTAACCGACACTGATACTTTTTTTGCACGACAAACATTGAAGCAAACGCTAAGTGAAGATGCTGGCTCACTTGGCTCTATTCCGCTTCCGGCAACGGTTAAAGGTGTGGGTAAATCTATTTTAAAAACAGTCACTGGTCACCGGCCGGAAATGTTTATTAATAAGTTGGGTGAGCGCTTGGCGTATGAGCGGAGCGGGGTGCGAGTCTATGAAGCATTAATTCTAAAGTGTCAATTCATGGCAGCAAACGGAATGGCAGAAAACGAAATCGATATTTCTCGCCTGAAACAATTTCGCAACCAAGAGGCCGAGCACATGGAGCTTCTTGTTGACATCCTACATACATTAGGCGCAGATGCGACTGCACAAACTCCGGATGCGGATGCAATTGGCGTTGCGGCATCAGGTTTAATGAAAGTTGTTACAGATCCCCGCACAACAATTGCTCAATGCTTGGAAGCAATGCTTACCCTTGAATTAGCAGACAATGCAGCTTGGGATTTATTAATAAAGCTCGCGGATGATATGGGCCATTCCGATATGGTAGAAAAGTTTCAAACTGCGTTACGGCAAGAGGATGTTCACCTGCTCGTTGTGCAGCAGTGGCATGAAAAAATTGTTCGGTCGCAAGCAAGTCTTATCAGCTAAATAGCACGGATTTAATTAGGATATATAAGGACAATATTAATCAACTTCGTTTTTTTGTTGATGATTTTTCCTGCGTATTATTTTATTTTTCTTTTTAAATTAATTAAAAAAATTTAAAAAAATTAAATTATTTTTAGTAAAAAAGTGTGAACTATTTTTAATTAATTTGTCTAAAAATACGTGCGATAAAGAAGCACACCATTATTTAATTTTCAATTAATATGAGGGTTTTCAAAATGGCTACTAAAGACAGAGGTTTTGCTCAAGATCCGGAACGCGCATCAGAAGCTGGCAAGAAAGGTGGCAGCGTAAGCGGCGGCAACTTCAAAAACGATCCTGCTCGCGCATCTGAGGCTGGCAGAAAAGGTGGCGAAAATAGCCACGGTGGTGGACGTAAGTCTGAGTAAGACCACCAAGCGGAAATGGATTTCCGCAGGTTTTAACCCTGTTTTTTTCTCTGCTTTGATGTTCAAATATTAACTTATGTCTTTAAAGTGTATAAAAATATAAAAAACACAATTCCGTCAATTTCAATTTATAGTTTTTACCACGTAAGAAAGTCGAGCCGTAAAGATGAGTCGTATTAATAAATTTGATTTGGAAAGTGACGCTTATCAATTGGGCGTTTTGGCGTACCGCTCTGGTCAACCCTCCTCAGTTAATCCTTTCGTTAAAGTGAATTTTAATTGGCGTAATGAATGGTACGACGGTTGGAATGATGCATGGCTGGACGATCTTTGGGGATGCTCGCTCGATTAGTGCCTATAGTTTCGCTAGAAGAGTTTAGAAAGCGGCAGTAAAAATTATTTATGCTCACGTACATCTAATTTTTTTTTTTGGTGAATAAATATTTTTAAATTTTTATTGTTAAATAACGTACCTAAATTTTTTAATACTCAAGACAAAATCATTCTCCATTTATGTACATACAGGAGATTGTCATGAGTAACCTTGATCAATACACAATGCAAGACCCACGTTACCAGTATCCAGTACCGCATCCCGAGCCAGACCCTTCACAGCCTGAACCAGCACTCGATAAATTATTAAAGCCTCAAGCGGATCATGGTGAAAAAACCTATCGCGGCGCACAACGTCTTCAGGGGCGCAAAGCGTTGATAACCGGAGCTGACTCGGGGATAGGTCGCGCTGTTGCTATAGCATTCGCGCGTGAGGGAGCCGACATAGTGCTCACACACGTTCCCAGTGAAGAAGTAGATGCAACCGAAACCTTAAAGCTTATTGAAGCGGAAGGTCGTAAAGCCATTTGTATTCCTGGAGATATTTCCAGCGAAAGTTTTTGCAATCAATTAGTGAAGCAAGCTGTTGAAGAACTTGGCTCAATTGATATTTTGATAAACAATGCGGGTAAACAACAATTTATAGAACAATTGGAAGACATCCCGTCGAATGAATTTCAAAAAATATATGCTGTTAATGTATTTGGCATGTTTTGGATAACTAAAGCAGCTACACCACATATGCCTCCTGGATCTTCAATTATCAACACGACCTCAATTCAGTCGTACCAACCTTCAGCGGGATTACTTGCGTATGCATCTACCAAAGGTGCCATCACAGCATTTACCAAAAGTTTGGCAAAAACATTAATTGAAAAAGGTATACGCGTTAATGCGGTTGCACCTGGCCCAATCTGGACTCCTTTACAATTAAGTGGCGGTCAGCCAGACGAAAAGTTAAAACATTTTGGAGAAAAAACGCCGCTCGGTCGCCCCGGCCAACCCGCAGAAGTCGCACCAGCATTCGTATTTCTCGCATCGCAAGAATCCAGTTACATCACAGCCGAGGTTATTGGCGTAACCGGTGGTGAGCACTTACCTTAATATTTGGATGCAAGCAACGGCAGCGAATACATTTCGACAATTGTTGATGGCGCTGTCGTTTTTAATATTTTTCAGCTGAATGGCGATTGGACTGTGTGCGACTAAAATCTTGCTTCGAGCTAGGCGTTAAAACATTTTCAAGATGTGCGAATTCTTAAATCTTAACCAAGGTAACTACCTTTTCTTCCGGTAGTAAGTGAAATTCGCCTTGTAACAACATACCTTTTTTGAAACTTTCATGCAAAGTTTCGTTCACCTTAAAAGAAACTGTGTTTCCTACAGAATCAATGTCGGTAATCGTTACGGCACTAAAATCAAAGTATTTTTGAATCGTAGGGTATGAAGCTTTGAAAAAGCTTTCTTTCAATGAAAAAGCGACTGCAAACGAAATTGTTTTTTTGAGATCAATGTTTGATATCAACTCAATTTCTGAAACTGAAAGGACTTGGGATTGGATTTTTTCAAATGTTTCTTCTGTTATTTGGCTTTCGATATCGATTCCAACCCCAATAAGATCTGACTTATCGCTAGCAATCGCTATAGCATAATTATCACAATGACTTATTGAGCCTTTAACAGTTTCTGGCCATAAAGGATTTCTGTTTGCCCCTGTTTTGATAATAAAATTATGAATGTTCAACTGACGCAATGCTTCTGCTGCACAGTAACGCCCGGCTAAAAATTCGGCTCGACGTTTAGCAACTGCGTTTATCAAAGATTCAGGAAAATAAATTCCTAACTGAGCAAAGAGCTCATCTTTATAAAGGCTTTTATCGAATCGGCAGTGGTAAGTCGGCAAGTCAGTTTTAAACCAACTCGTAGATTGCGCTTCAAATATAAATGTATTCATAATTAAGTTGGCATTGGTTTAAATAATATGTGAAAAATTACCATGCCAAATTTTTCGTTGGGCAAGTTTAAGTTTCAACAATTAAATTGTAACAATATGGAAGGATGTGGCTATGTTTCCAAATAACCCATAAATAAACCCAAGGCGCATTTATTTGCGCCTTGGGTTGAAGAAGATTTACCAAATAATCACGCGCTCGCCAGGGGCAAGGTACATTTTATCTGATTCTTTTAGATCAAATGCTTTATAAAAACCCGGCTGGTTTTTAAGCGTTCCAATGACACGGAATTGTGGAGGTGAGTGAGGGTCAGCTTTGATGCGCGAAATAGCTTCCTCTTCGCGAAATTTGCTGCGCCAGACCTGGGAAAATCCCACGTAGAAACGTTGCTCGCCGGTATAACCTTCGATAATCGGAGCAGGTTTTCCATTCAACGAAATTAAGTAAGCTTTGTAAGCTATGGCTAAACCAGAGTTGTCCGCAATATTTTCACCCAAGGTTAATTCCCCATTGACAGGGTAGCCAGGCACGGGGATATAGGCGCTATATTGTTTAACTAATTGTTGAGTCTTGGCTGAAAACTTTTCGTGATCTTCTTTCGTCCACCAATCGCGCAAGTTTCCATGGCCGTCGTATTGCGAGCCTTGGTCATCAAAACCGTGGCTGATTTCGTGGCCGATGACTGCGCCAATTGCACCATAATTTACGGCATCATCCGCATTAATGTTGAAGAAGGGTGGTTGCATAATCGCTGCCGGAAATACGATTTCATTTAATTCCGGGTTGTAATAGGCGTTCACCGTTTGCGGTGTCATTCCCCACTCATCACGGTCAATAGGTTTACCTAATTTGTTTAAGTTGCGGTTGTATTCAAATTGACTAGCGCGATTAATATTTCCGATTAAGTCATTTTTTGAAATAACCAAAGTTGTGTAATCAATCCATTTATTCGGATAGCCGATTTTTGGATTAAAAGTTGCCAGCTTTGCCTGCGCTTCTTTTTTGGTTTCCGGACTCATCCAGTCAAGAGTGTCTATACTGGTTCGATAGGCGATTAGTAAATTGCCCACCAATTTTTCCATGCGTGCCTTATGCTGCGGTGGAAAATACTTTGCGACATAAAGTTTACCCAAAAGCTCGCCAAGCGCACCTTCTTCTAATCGAACTGCGCGCTTCCAACGTGGCTCCGGCTCGGGGATTCCGCGTAGTGCTGTACCATAAAATGCAAAACTTTCATCGCTAAAGTTTTTGGATAAATAGGATGCGTAGTTGTTAAGTAGATGCCAGCGAAAATAAGCTTTCCAAACTGACAAAGGTTGTGATTTCAACAGCGCGTTAAAACCTTTTAAATAGGAGGGCTGACTGACAACCAAGTAGTCCACCTTGCCTTTTATATCGCTTTCAGTGAGGTACTGGTTCCAGTCGTACCCAGGTGTTAGTTTGTTTAACTCACTCAGTTCTACGCGATTGTAGGTTTTTACCGGATCACGATTTTCAACTTTAGTCCA
Organism: Gammaproteobacteria bacterium; assembly: GCA_004173475.1. GTDB lineage: Bacteria > Pseudomonadota > Gammaproteobacteria > Pseudomonadales > Cellvibrionaceae > Cellvibrio. The sequence continues at coordinate 7,785 of SEBU01000001.1, read as the reverse complement.
TTGTGCTTTTGCGATAGCCGTTTCTAACGAGAGAATATTTTTTGCGTTCGCTGCTGCGTTAGTGTCCCCAATCATGCCGAGCATTTTTGTGATATGCGCTTGATATTTAACGCGTATATCTTTTAATTTTACATCGTCATCTTTTAAATAATAATCGCGATCCGGTAACCCCAAACCGCTTTGCCCTATATCCACAATATATTTTGTTGAATCTTTAGCATCTTGATGTACCGCAGGTTCATAAGGTGCTGTTGCGCCCACACGATTGAATTGTGCGATCACTGTAGGAATTTGTTGTTTGCTTTTTAGCGCGTTAATACTTTCCAGTTGGCTGGCGATAGGACTGACACCAAGTGCATTGATACTGGTTTCGTCCATAAAGCTGGCGTAAAGATCGGAAATTTTTTGTGCATCTGAATTTGTTTCTGCGCTTGAGCCTGCGTTCTCAATAATTCCTTTCAATTGCGGCAAAGTGGCGTCGCGCAGTTCGTAGAATGCTCCCCACGCAGATTTATCAGCGGGTATTTCATTCTTCTTAATCCAGTTGCCATTCACGTGAAGGTTGGCATCGTCCTGAATCCGTACACTAGTATCAATCCATTGTGTGTCTATGCCGGAAAGAAGCTGTGGATTAGCGGCAACGGTTTGAGGTGTTTTCGCGCTCGGTGCACAAGCAGTTAACATTAGCAGCAAGCTGGTACTGGTAAAGACTTTTTTCAAGTTATTACTCCCGTAAAGTGCGGGTGATAAATATATGCTCGAAGCAATTCTGGAAAAATTACCCGCGGTGAAATGAAAAACCTAAGTGGGAAGAGTTTCTGATGTTGCGACGCATAAATCAATCACTATTCATTTTTGTGAAGATTTATGCGTCATGTGTTTGTGGAAGTTTTAATTGCTAGTTTTTAAATGTGTTGCAGTCGTTTATTGAGCCGCTTTGGAAGCCGCGGTTAAACCATTCTGCGCGCTGTTTGGATGAGCCGTGCGTAAAACTTTCGGGGCGAACGGTGCCGGTTGATTGTTTTTGTAGACGATCGTCGCCTATAGCAGCCGCTGCATTCAAGGCTTCATCGATATCACCTGCTTCAAGCATACCGCGCTCACTATCAGCAAAATGTCCCCACATGCCTGCGAAACAATCCGCTTGGAGTTCAAGCTTTACGGAAAGCGCGTTGACTTCAGCTTGCGATTTACCCTGTTGTGCCTGCCTCACTTTATCGGCAACTCCCAACAAATTTTGTACATGATGGCCTACTTCATGAGCGATCACATAAGCTTGCGCAAAATCTCCAGGTGCGCCCAATCTATTTTTCATTTCTTGATAGAAACTTAAATCGATATAAAGTTTTTTATCGGCAGGGCAGTAAAAAGGTCCGGTTGCTGATTGACCCAGGCCGCATGCGGAGGCCACTCGGTCGGAAAATATACTTAACACCGGCGCTTCGTAGTTAGATCCGGCTTTTTGAAATTGGGTTGCCCATACGTCTTCAGTGCTTCCCAAAACGACGGATACAAAATCCGTAAGTTCCTGCTCCTGTGCGGTGAGTGGTTGTGCCGATTGTTGAGTAGGTTGGCCGCCTATAACCCGCATGACATCGATGCCAAGAAAATGCGCTGCGGCAAAACCCAAGACTCCCACCAATAAAATAATTCTTCCGATTCTCGTACTCAGTAGGAATGGAAGGAATCTAAACAAGATCGCGAGACCTCCGGCACCTGCTGCCAGTGGCGCTCCTCTAAGATCCTCTACATTATTACTGCGTCTGCCACCTTTCCAGTCCATAACCTGAGTCCTCAATATTAATTTGGAACTAATTATACATATTCAGACGAGTTTCAGGGTTCGCTGGCACACGCAAGGTTTCAGCGCGCCGCCTTTTTGATATTTTTCGCAATGTATCTCAAGGATGCTTAGCGACAATGTGCACTCAAAAGGAGCTTATTGATAATCAAAAAATTTTCGATGATCTTTGCCTGCAGCGAGGGAGTTTATTTTGTTCGAGTGTTTTACCTGCTTCCAGTTGTCTACCTGTTTGCCAATATTCAGATGCGGGAATGAGCCGGCCGCGTTGTTTGGAATGGCTAAAAAGCCGAGTAATTTTTGCAGGCTGCCTTGTTCGCTAATATTAATTTTCAACAGATCATTCCTCCCTACGAAATATTTATCGATTGAGTATTGATGCGTTAAATAACACTCGCGGAAATGTGCGCTTTGCAGGTTATTGTTCACTGATAATTTGAATGTGGTATTGAACGCACGTTTAAGCACTGGGTGCAAATAACCATCGGGTTCTAATTCGGCTGACATTTTTTTTATCAGCATTTGTATAGAGGGAACCCAATCATCAAGGGATCTTTCGAGATACACAAACTTTGAATGGGGGAATAATTTGTCTAACTCTTTATAGTCGCAGAAACAGGGAGCGTCCGAGATTACATCCGCTAATTCAAATGCGCGTTTCGTGAAGGCAGTGTGAGCCACTTTGAAACCATGATTTAATAGCGCAGCACTCACGCTAGTGGTCCCGGTTCTCGGTAGCCCTATAATAAAAATTTTGTTGATGTTAGAAATTTATTTTACTCTCGCTGCTTTTCCATAATTTTTAGGAACGTTTCAGTGCCGACGCAAACCTCTAGCCAGCGCTGTACATGGGTATAAGAGCTCTGTTTGAACCACTCCATATCTACAGCGGCGAATTGACGTATAAAGGGGAAAATCGCTGCATCGGCAAAACGCATATTATCGTCGATTAAAAATGCATGTTTTGATAAGGCAGTATTCAACTCCGTCAAAAAGTTTTCAGCCCTGGAGCGATATTCTTCCTGTGATTCTTCGGGATAACGATCGAAATATTTGTAGCGATCTAAAAAAGGTTTGAATTCAAAATCGCATTTGTCGACGAGCTGCGTCATCGCTTGCTGTTTCAAATCATTTTCTTTAAGTAACCAATTGCCAGGATCTGATTTTTGCAATGCCCACGACATAATATCGCGGCTTTGTTCAATCACTTCGCCGTCCAGTGTTACCAGCACAGGTACTGTGCCTTTTGGAGAGCACTCTAATAAATCCCGTGGTTTATGTTTTAGCGAAACTTCTATTTGTTCTACAGAAATCCCTGCAGTTTTAATCGCCATACGTGCGCGCATAGCGTAAGGGCAGCGGCGGAAACTATACAAAATCGGAAGACGGTTGCTCATTATGGCTCTGGTGAGAGTGAAATAAATTTATTAGCCTGCGATTCTTTTCAAACGCAGCGATGAGCATTTTACACTGGTCCCAATGCAGATTAAAAATTCATTGCGAAATACCGGATAAGCGAGTCTTTAAAGTTCAAAATTCAGAGTTTGCTAAAACTGGTAGTTGTGTAAAAGATAAAGCGGCTCGCGCCGCTTTATCCGAAGGGTTTATGAAGGGATTAACGTTTATAGGAACACTTATTAGGATTGCCTTGTGGGTCGGATCCGAAAGCCGATACGGTACACCCGATAGTCCCTGGAACAGACACTCGCTTGGTTACCCATTGGCCTTTTCGACCAAACGCAACCCATCCGTCGCCGGACGTAACCGAGCAAGTCTCGCCAAGATCAGCGCACTTAGAAAATCCACTTGGATAATCGCCTGTCCCACTTAACACTGGACCCGCGCTCGCACTCGAGCTGAACGCAGCTTTAGAGCTTGATGATGCTGGCTTGCTTGAGGCGACTGAACTTGCAGGTTTGGAGCTTGTGGCACTGCTATTAACAGCACTGCTGCTGGTGGAGCTTGCTGAGCCTCCGACTATCCCCCACGGCGCCGGTTGACCAGCGCAGGTGGAAACGGAGATACAGCTTTTATTATCTTCCCAGCCCCAACCATTGGTGGTTGTTACGCAAAGTGGAAAGAGGGAGCCATACCAGTTGCACTGTTGCCCCGTGGGGACGCTGCTTGAAACACTGCTGGCAATTGAACTAGCTTTGGAACTGGCAACTGAGCTGGATACGGAGCTTTTTACTGAGCTAGCTACCGAACTTCTAACCGAGCTGGCCACCGAACTTGCCACTGAACTTTTAATTGAGCTTGCAACCGAGCTGGACGACGTCCCGCTGCAAGTTGAAGATGTTAGTTGAGCCTCATTCTTCCCTACACCCGCCACTTGCCCGAGCTTATCCTTTACGCATTGTGGCGTGACTGCCGAGTAGCTGTAGGGAATTGAAATAGGGAAGGGCGCCGTTGTGGTCCAGTTGGTAGCGTCTATAGTGCCGCCGCTAGTCCAGGTAATATTGTAAGTTGCGAAATCGCCAGGGCTTGTAACATTGTTATTACGCAAATCCCAGAATCCGCAGTTGCTGCTGTCGTAACGACAGGTGATTGGGTTAACTGAATTTTGAAACCAGTTTTTTTCAATCAACGCATATCCTGCTTGACGCACGTTGATACCTGAACCGGTAATGCCGTCGTAGAGATTGTTATACATATGCGTCCAACCACCGCGTTGAAGCGGTAAGCGAGCGTTTACGTTTTTATAAATATTGTGGTGGAAAGTAATCTCACGACCGCCCGCGATGTCAGAGCTGCTTGAACCATCCAGCCCTACTTTTTTGCTGTCATGGATGTAGTTGTACGACACGGTAATGTTGTGTGAGTCTTTCTTGATGTCGATCGCGCTTTCAAACGTTAAGTCACCATCGGGCGAGCCGGCACATTCATTATTCACTGCAAATAATTCGTTGTGATCGAGCCACACGTTAGAACTGGTATCAACTCGCAACATGTCAGCGTCGTTACTGGCGCCGCCGAGCGCGCCGATTTTCATATTACGAACTACGACGTTACCACTTTTGATAATGGTGATACCGAAGTTAGCGGATGAACCATTAGCACCGATAATAGTAATGCCCTTGGTAAATTCCTTGATTTGCACTTCGCGGAAAGCATCGTCCCAGTGTGGATTGGAGCACTTGCCTGATGAATCCACGGTGGAATCTTTGATGATTTGATTAATCAGGGAATCCTCATTGCCGGTATAGGTAATAACTACCGGATAGGCTCCACCAGAAACTTTACTTCCATTTGAATCAAGGAAAGCATTGGCGATAATGGAATTAATTTCCTGATAAGTTGACGCACTAAAAGATTTTGCGCCAGATACATTGCCGCCATCGGTGGTAGAGAACCCACCCGTTGATGCTGCAAGCGTACTGCCAGCAGTGAGCAGCGCCATAGTGGCGGTGAGTGTTTTTAGGGAAAACAATATTTCGTTCTTGAGTCTGTTAGATGTTTGTTTGGCAAACATAATTAATCTCCGTCTTGGTTATGAAATAAGGACGGATTGACCAAAACAATTGCTAATACCGGGGAAAATCGCACTATTATTTTTTTGAGTTCTGTAGAGAGCGTGCCTCTACGGGGACGAACAGTACGTGAGTTGCGAAAGCCAATCAATTATTAAAATTTAAATTGTGACGATCTAAGCATTTAAAAGTGATTATAAAATCTTGCCAGGGTTGAATAGGGCAATCAATGCGCCGGAGCGGGCATTACTCATATAATCCGCATCAAGTTTTTCGTTTTTATCAAATCATTCGACCGATTTTAATAATAAAAAAAGCCCCGCCAGTTTTCACAAGCGGGGCTCTCTTATACTAACGAGAAATTATTTAGCGGCAGCAGCGGCAGCTTTCTTTTCTTTCTCTTTAGCGATTACAGCTTCAGCTACGTTCGATGGGCACGGAGCGTAATGCGAGAACTCCATGGAGAACTGACCGCGACCAGAAGTCATAGTACGCAGCGTGCTGATGTAACCAAACATTTCAGACAGAGGAACGTCAGCTTTAATACGCACACCAGTCACGTTTGCTTCCTGACCAGAAAGTTGGCCACGACGACGGTTCAAGTCACCAATAACATCACCAACGTGATCTTCAGGGCTGTACACGTCAACTTTCATGATTGGCTCAAGCAATTGTGGGCCAGCTTTTGGCATAGATTGACGGAAAGCGCCTTTTGCAGCGATTTCGAACGCGATTGCTGACGAGTCCACGGCGTGGAATGCACCGTCGATCAAATCAATTTCCACGTCCAACACCGGGAAGCCAGCCAATGGACCGGTTGACATCATAGATGCAAAACCTTTTTCAATCGCTGGGTAGAATTCTTTCGGAACGCTACCGCCAACAACAGAGGTTTTGAACACGAAGCCAGAGTTTGGCTCGCCTGGTTTGATGGTGTAATCAATCTTACCGTATTGACCAGAACCACCCGATTGCTTCTTGTGGGTGTAACTGTCTTCGATGTTACGAGTAATAGTTTCACGGTAAGCAACCTGTGGTTGACCTACGTTCAGCTCAACACCATAAGTACGCTTCATGATGTCTACTTTAATATCCAGGTGCAATTCACCCATACCGCGAAGGATGGTTTCACCTGAGTCCGGATCAGTTTCAACGCGGAACGTTGGGTCTTCTGACACCAGCTTACCAATGGCAGTCGCCATTTTTTCGATCATGCTCTTGTCTTTTGGTGTTACGGAGATAGAAATTACTGGCTCCGGGAATACCATTGGTTCAAGCGTACATGGGAATTTTGGATCGCAAAGTGTGTGACCGGTTTGCACGTTCTTCAAACCAACCAAAGCAACGATATCACCCGCTTGAGCGGTAGTTAAATCGGTACGATCGTTAGCATTCATCTCCACCATGCGGCCGATACGCTCGGATTTGCCGGTGAAAGAGTTAAGAATGGTGTCACCTTTATTCAATACGCCTGAGTAAATACGGCAGAAGGTGAGGGCACCGAAACGGTCATCCATAATTTTGAACGCCAACGCGCGGAATGGCTCGTCAGCAGAAACTATGGCGAACTTACCAGTCTCGTTACCTTCTTCGTCAGTCAAAGGCTGTGGGTTAACTTCAGTTGGGCTTGGCAAGTAGTCAACTACTGCGTCCAACAAAAGTTGCATACCTTTGTTTTTGAAGGCAGAGCCACAGAAAGTTGGGAAGAACACGAGGTCACGAGTGCCTTTGCGGATACAACGCTTGATATCTTCTACGGAAATTTCTTCACCTTCCATATAAGACATAAGTAAGTCGTCATCTACTTCAACTGCATTTTCAATCAATTGATCGCGATACATGTCAACGTCATCAACCATGTCAGCTGGCACGTCGGTAACGGTGTAGTTTTCTGGCAGACCAGTTTCGTCCCAGATGTAAGCTTTTTTGCTCAACAGATCAACCACACCTTTGAAGGTGTCTTCGCGACCAATTGGCAAAGTCATAAGCAGTGGCTTGGCGCCCAATACTTTCTTAACTTGATCGGTAACGCGCAAGAAATCTGCACCAATGCGGTCAAGTTTGTTTACGAAAATCAAACGAGCAACTTTAGAGTCGTTCGCGTAGCGCCAGTTGGTTTCTGACTGAGGCTCTACACCGCCAGAACCACAGAATACGCCGATACCGCCGTCCAATACTTTCAACGAACGGTAAACTTCTACGGTGAAGTCAACGTGTCCGGGGGTATCAATTACGTTGAAGCGATTACCTTTCCAGAAACAGGTTACCGCTGCTGATTGAATGGTAATACCACGCTCAGCTTCCTGCACCATGAAGTCGGTAGTGGATTCACCTTCGTGAACCTCACCGATTTTATGAATTTTACCGGTCAGCTTAAGGATACGCTCGGTAGTAGTGGTTTTGCCGGCATCTACGTGGGCGAAGATACCAATGTTTCTGTAAAGGGATAAGTCAGTCATGGCGCTCTCTATAAGCTGGGGTTAAAAATAGCGCTGCAATATACAGGATTTTATT